>NZ_LXER01000088.1 GCF_001654925.1 Buttiauxella brennerae ATCC 51605 | reverse complement strand
GCGATCATTCAGACCGTGGCCGGTGACAACGTGGTGAATGCCGCCGAATCCCGTATGCCGACCCTGATCTCGGGTGTGGTGAGCGGTGATGCGCAGGCGGGCGATAAAGTCGTCGTCAGCGTTAACGGCCATGAATACCGTGGCGACGTGGTGGCGGATGCCAACGGTCAGTTGCGTTACGAAGTCCCGGTCCCGACTCATGCGCTG
>NZ_LXER01000087.1 GCF_001654925.1 Buttiauxella brennerae ATCC 51605 | reverse complement strand
GGCCTGCTGTAAAAGCACCGCTGGCGATTGCCACTAAGGAGAAGGTATGGCGAGCTTAATTGAGATTCGTGATGCACTGGCGCTACAAGGGCGCATGGATGCCACGCAAATTAGCCAACAGCTCGCCACGCCGTTGCCATTGGTGAATGCAATGCTGAGCCGCCTTGAAGCGATGGGCAAAGCAATGCGTATCACCGAAGACCCGAG
>NZ_LXER01000086.1 GCF_001654925.1 Buttiauxella brennerae ATCC 51605 | reverse complement strand
TTAGTCCATTTTTAATATTAGAAAGAAACCAATCAAATTTATGGACACCTGATATAAGGCGGTTATTTCATCAAAATTCTTTGATAGGAACTCGCCATGACTTCTGAGGATAAGAAAAGATCAAAGTCATTCTTTATATCGAGTGGATTTAAAGTTAAGCAGTGCTTTATCGCCTCCCTAAGGGATTTCGGATCGTTAATATCACATATACACC
>NZ_LXER01000085.1 GCF_001654925.1 Buttiauxella brennerae ATCC 51605 | reverse complement strand
GCCATGACCCCCTCTGCCGTCTGGTCGAAGCGAAGAACGATGATGCCACTGTCATCTATGAATATGACGAGGCCGGGCGCATTACTGCCGAAACCCTCAACGGCCGACGCACCGAATACCAGTTCGATGCCCAACAGGATTATGTGACGCACCGCACCACCGCCGGGCTGACCGAGCGCTTCACTCGTGGCCTGATGGGCGAACTGAAAGCATGGCAACTGG
>NZ_LXER01000084.1 GCF_001654925.1 Buttiauxella brennerae ATCC 51605 | reverse complement strand
TCTCAAACGTGACTCGAAAGTCAGTTTTGAGATATTTATTGATAATGTCTTTCACATCATTATCGAAGATGGCGTCCCCAAGGGGATTCGAACCCCTGTTACAGCCGTGAAAGGGCAGTGTCCTGGGCCTCTAGACGATGGGGACACGAATGATCCTTTGCAGGATATCGCTTTTTGCTCATTTACTTCTATCAGACAATCTGTGTGAGCACTACGCGGGTTT
>NZ_LXER01000083.1 GCF_001654925.1 Buttiauxella brennerae ATCC 51605 | reverse complement strand
TCAGGGTTGAGCTGCCGGGAGCAGCGAAAGAGAGCGATCCGCCGGGAGCGAGTCGCGAACGACCCTGATGTTGGGGATAAGCTGGGGTTTACCGCGCAGCGGCAATTTAATGACCGGGCGCCAGGATTATCAAGGAGAGGGCGTTCTCTCCTTGATACGTTCACCGTTTTCGGGAATGAAAGAGATAACTGAACGCACGGGTGAACGGAAAATCAACGAGGCTT
>NZ_LXER01000082.1 GCF_001654925.1 Buttiauxella brennerae ATCC 51605 | reverse complement strand
AATTTTAATCTCACCGCTGTGATATTCCGCCATAAACGCGGTCATCAGCGATTGCGGGAATGGCCAGGGTTGCGAGGTGACGTAACGTAAGTTTTTCACGCGGATACTGCTTTCTTCCATCACTTCACGGGCCACGGCTTGCTCGAGGGTTTCCCCGACTTCGACGAACCCCGCCAGCACGGTATAAATCCCGCCGCGATGGCGTGTGTGTTGGGCGAGCAGAATATGATCGTCGCGGCGAATCGCCACAATGATGCACGGT
>NZ_LXER01000081.1 GCF_001654925.1 Buttiauxella brennerae ATCC 51605 | reverse complement strand
CCAGCCCTATCGGGTCTGCCGAAATGTACTGTCCCGTTTCACTATCATAGTAACGGAAGCGGTTGTAGTGCAACCCGGATTCTGTATCTTCGTATTGCCCCGGAAAGCGCAGTCTGCAACTCAGCTTGTCATCATTCGCACTTTCTTCCCGACCCCAGAGCTGTTGCTTACCGCGCCAGACGATGGTGCCGTCTTCGGTCAGTAATTCCTGAATACGACCGACCGTATCGGTTACCGCATAGTGCAACAGTCCTTTCTCATAACGCGCCAGTGGTGTGAAG
>NZ_LXER01000080.1 GCF_001654925.1 Buttiauxella brennerae ATCC 51605 | reverse complement strand
GCCCTGACCATCGAAACGGTGGCGGGTGACAACACCGTCAACGCCAGCGAATCCCGTATGCCAACGCTCATCAGCGGAGAGGTATCCGGTGATGCACATGCAGGCGACCATGTGGTGGTCAGCGTTAACGGCCAGAACTTCTACGGCACGGTGACCGATGAAAACGGCCAGCTGCGTTACGAAGTACCGGTGCCGACGGCGACCCTGAACGAAGGCAGCAACGATGTGCAGGTGATGATCACCGGCACTGACAATGCCGGTAACGCCACCACGGCAATTGAGCAC
>NZ_LXER01000079.1 GCF_001654925.1 Buttiauxella brennerae ATCC 51605 | reverse complement strand
GAGCCTCGCCAACGTTGCCTGGCAACCGGTTATTCGTGCCGCAGCCAGGTAAAACGCGTGGAGGGCAACGGCGTGCGTCATCCGCTACAGGCACTACTGGAGATTCTGGGATGATCTGGCGACGTGAAGTAAACCTGGAAGCGCTCAATAAAATGGGCGCGAACAACATGGTTGAACATGTTGGCATCGTTTTCACCCGCATTGGTGAAAACGATCTTGAAGCCACCATGCCAGTCGATAATCGTACCCGCCAGCCGTTCGGCCTGTTGCACGGCGGCGCATCTGTGGTTCTGGCGGAAACGCTCGGT
>NZ_LXER01000078.1 GCF_001654925.1 Buttiauxella brennerae ATCC 51605 | reverse complement strand
CGGGATAAAGCTGTCTTCCGAGCCCTTCAACATAAAGAAGCGTTTTCTGGAGCAAAACGAGCTGCGGCTGGACTTCCATATTAAAGCGCCGTGCCGTGTTGAACAGGTTCAGTAACACGTGTCCAAAGGAAATCTCTGCCAGCGGTTTCTCGAAGATAGGTTCACACACAGTGCGAATCGCAAACTCAAAATCTTCAACGTTGGTATCCGGTGGCACCCAGCCAGAATCCACGTGCAACTCCGCCACTTTGCGATAATCACGGTTAAAGAAAGCGATGAAGTTTTCTGCCAGATAACGCTTATCTTCTTT
>NZ_LXER01000077.1 GCF_001654925.1 Buttiauxella brennerae ATCC 51605 | reverse complement strand
CCCTTTCCATTTCAACGCGTTGAAGTTTTTTCTTCAACTCACGTATCTCAATCTGCTCAGGTGTCATGGGTGAAGCTATGGGTGATTTTCCCGCTCGCTCTTCTTTCAATTGTCGAACCCATTTATCCATCGTGGATTTGCCGACATTCATCGCAGTGGCAGCGGCGGCAACGGTGTAATGCTGATCGAGTACAAGCTGGGCAGCCTCGAGGCGAAACTCAGGGCTAAAATTGCGTCTGTTACGTCCGGTCATAATGTCACCTGTTTTGACTATGAGGTGATGATATCACCTCTATTCAGGTGGCCAAATTCAGTGTGCCACTACA
>NZ_LXER01000076.1 GCF_001654925.1 Buttiauxella brennerae ATCC 51605 | reverse complement strand
GGACGATTGCTTCATTTTATAAAAGAAGATAAAGCTTATTTCCTTCATAAAATAATTCCTAATGATCTAAAAAATATTGTTTGTGTTAAAGGTAAGAAAAGCAATGGCAGAATTGTTTCTCAATCTGGCTCATTTCTGCTTTTTGGTACAGAGATGATTATGCCAGACTTTGGAACTCCAGAGATCATGATTGAACGGATAATTATTAGTCATGATGACAAAGAAACAATACTTGAGGATCTCGATAAAATGAATATAAATGAAAGTACAGTTTACCCTTATATAGAAAATTCGGCGAAATATATAAAAAGAAAATATGAGAGAAAACTTGATGAGGAACAGGAATGAT
>NZ_LXER01000075.1 GCF_001654925.1 Buttiauxella brennerae ATCC 51605 | reverse complement strand
CCATGACGCCGGTGCGTGCGCTGTCCGGCGGGGAGCGTAACCGCCTGCTGCTGGCGCGTCTGTTCCTCAAGCCCAGCAACCTGCTGATCCTCGATGAACCGACCAACGACCTGGATGTGGAAACCCTCGAACTGCTGGAAGAGCTTATCGACGGCTACCAGGGCACCGTAATGCTGGTCAGCCACGATCGTCAATTCGTGGATAATACCGTGACCGAATGCTGGATCTTCGAAGGCGAAGGCCGGATTGGTCGTTATGTCGGCGGTTATCAGGACGCCCGCGGCCAGCAAGCGGCGTCACTGGCGCATAAACAGTCAGTCGCGAAAAAAAATGCGGAAGTTGCTGCCCCAAAAGCAG
>NZ_LXER01000074.1 GCF_001654925.1 Buttiauxella brennerae ATCC 51605 | reverse complement strand
CGCGTATCGCCGGGGAGATGAAAGACGTGCCGGAAAGTATTCAGGCGCGACAGATTTGTCTGTTCAGCCAGGTCCATCCTGAATACGGCGCGGGAGTGGCTAACGCACTCAAAGCGCTTAAGAACGATAAGTAATAGATTGCAGGGGTTATGCCCCTGCTGCCCATTCCATTAGCCTATGGCGGGAGATTTTAATCCCGCCTTGTTTTAACTCCTGCGGCAGCGCTATCCAACGCACTGGCCGCTGAAAACGAGGCAACTTGCCGTCAAGCCAGGCGGCAATCTCGTTAAAATCACATTCCGCATTAGTCTCAACAACGGCAACCGGCCGCTGTCCAAACTCAGCGTCATCAACGGGCACCACAAAC
>NZ_LXER01000073.1 GCF_001654925.1 Buttiauxella brennerae ATCC 51605 | reverse complement strand
TACATAATGAATCCTGACATATCACAGACTGTTTCAATGTACTATCAAAAAAGGCTTATGAATTTATCACTAAAAATGGTCTACGTTGTGATGCCGACGACATGGTGCTTATAAATATTCAACACCCTGACACCAACGGTCACGATAATGTCTATGAGACCAAGCAATTTTATTCATATTGTAAAAAATGAAGGAAAATTACATATGCGACAACACTTATTTTTCTGCAGGAAAAATAGACTAACACTTTCTTTAACCGCATTATTTATCGTCGTCATTATGGCTTTCTATTTTTATAAAAAACACACATAAAATTCTAATTCATTGTAGCAGTCAAATAAATTCATTTTTGGTGACAATGAAACCTA
>NZ_LXER01000072.1 GCF_001654925.1 Buttiauxella brennerae ATCC 51605 | reverse complement strand
CTTCGCAGCATACTGTTGCCAGCACACTTGGAAGTATTTTTTGAGCATGAAATGATGGTGGAGCTAAGCGGGATCGAACCGCTGACCTCCTGCGTGCAAGGCAGGCGCTCTCCCAGCTGAGCTATAGCCCCATCGATTTCGTAAAACCTTTGATTTACCTTTAACTTCTCTTCAGGCAAGGCACGTCACCGCGAAGCATACTAACGTATGTGAGCGGGGTCGCAACACAGCATGGAGAGAAGTTTGGTAGGCCTGAGTGGACTTGAACCACCGACCTCACCCTTATCAGGGGTGCGCTCTAACCACCTGAGCTACAAGCCTATAAGGTTTTACTGCTCGTTTTCTATCAGACAATCTGTGTGAGCACTACGCAAGTTC
>NZ_LXER01000071.1 GCF_001654925.1 Buttiauxella brennerae ATCC 51605 | reverse complement strand
ATGTGGGAGCTGATCCCACCATTGTTAAACTGGACGATTTTCCAGGCAAACTGGGTCGGTGATAGCCGAGCTGATTGCACCAAAGAAGGCGCTTGCTGGGTGTTTATCCATGCACGTTTTGGGCAATTTATGTATGGGCTTTATCCGCACGATCAGCGCTGGCGCATTAATCTGGCGCTGCTGATTGGCCTGGCTTCCATTGTTCCGATGTTCTGGAATGCAATGCCACGCAGGGGGCGATATATCGCGGTATGGGCAGTCGTCTATCCGTTGGTTGTCTGGGGATTATTGTACGGTGGTTTTTTGGGTCTGGATCGTGTCGAACACGCCAGTGGGGCGGGTTAACATTAACGTTGATCATTGCCTCCGTTGGGATAGCCGGAGCATTACC
>NZ_LXER01000070.1 GCF_001654925.1 Buttiauxella brennerae ATCC 51605 | reverse complement strand
TGTGTTCGCGATGGCGGAACACCACTGGCCCTTTGTGCGAGTCGTAGCAACGGATCCCTTCAAAGACTGAAGTACCGTAGTGTAATGCGTGGGACATCACGTGAACCTTCGCGTCTTCCCAACGAATCATCTCGCCATTGGACCAAATGTAATCAGCTTTTTTCGTCGTCATTTTTCTTCCTTTTGCGCTCAGGCGCGTATTTGTTGTGATGTCGTTGTACGTTGCTGGATCTCGACACGAGCTACGTCAACCAGTTTGCTTAGCTGGCTAAACAGTAATTCGACAGACCTGGGGCTGGCAACGGTCAATTCAATATTTATGTTCTGCGGATCGGCGGCGGTTTCCATGTTCATCGCACAAATCTGGAATCCACGATGACGTACTACGCGTAACACGC
>NZ_LXER01000069.1 GCF_001654925.1 Buttiauxella brennerae ATCC 51605 | reverse complement strand
CGGCTGTTGCCGTCTCCACCCGCAGCAGAGGCGTGAAACTTCCCGGCAGGTACACCGTCTGGATACGCGACTTATCCGTCTGCATGGTGGTCAGGCGGTCGCCCTCCTGGCCGTACCACACGCTTTCCGCCGGCTCTGTCGGCACGTACCAGCCGCCATCATATGCCTCTCCCTGCCACACCTGTTTGCGGATGCGGCGGCCCAGCGGATCATAAGCATAACGGCTCTCCGTCAGCATGTTGCCGTTCTGCATCCGCCGGTAATGCGTCAGCCGGTGCTGGTGGTCATAGCCGTAGTGGTGCGTGATGCTGCCGCGCGGGTGGATGCGCCGTTCGTCCTTTTCCGTCAGCCTGCCGTAGCGGTCGTAATGGTAAAAACAGTGCGCATCTTCGCTGATGCGGTTAA
>NZ_LXER01000068.1 GCF_001654925.1 Buttiauxella brennerae ATCC 51605 | reverse complement strand
GCCCTGACCATCGAAACGGTGGCGGGTGACAACACCGTCAACGCCAGCGAATCCCGTATGCCGACGATGATCTCCGGCGTGGTGAGCGGTGATGCGCAGGTGGGTGACCACGTGGTAGTCAGCGTCAACGGGCATGATTTCAACGGCCAGGTTGTGGTCGATGCCAACGGCCAGCTGCGCTATGAAGTGCCGGTACCAACCGCGGCGCTGAATGAAGGCAACAATGACGTACAGGTAATGGTCACCGGTGTGGATGCCTCCGGTAACACCGCGATTGCGGTTGAGCACCAAAATGTGGTGCTCGATACCCAGGCACATAATGCCCTGACCATCGAAACGGTGGCGGGTGACAACACCGTCAACGCCAGCGAATCCCGTATGCCAACGCTCATCAGCGGAGAGGTATCCGGTGATGCACA
>NZ_LXER01000067.1 GCF_001654925.1 Buttiauxella brennerae ATCC 51605 | reverse complement strand
CGATTGATGATGTATCTCGACTAGCCAATGTTTCCAGAGCAACGGTTTCCCGCGTGCTAACGGGGACCCGAGGTGTTCGCGAAGAGAGCCGTGAGGCGGTATTACGGGCCGTAGAAGAACTCAACTACCGCCCCAGCTTTGCCGCGCAAAACCTGGCGAGTCAATCATCAAGCCATATCGGCGTGGTGCTTTCCTCACGTGATGAAAGCAGTGGCGCGCGTATACTTCCCGCGTTTGCGCGCGCAATGAAAGTGCTCAACAAAACGCTGATCGTCCAGTATGTGGATAATGACATCGAACAGGCAGCTTTTGTAGATGATTTACAACGGCAATGCGCCGCCGTTGTGGTGTTCGGACCGGTTTTACCGGGCAGTGGCGAAAACGTGATTTCTTTCGACCGCCCCGTGGTGGATGCGAAAAGTCTGGGCTACGATTT
>NZ_LXER01000066.1 GCF_001654925.1 Buttiauxella brennerae ATCC 51605 | reverse complement strand
GCAGCGCACATCACTCCATACAAAAATGATACACACAACCACGTAAGCAATGGGCTATTATTGCGTTGTGACATGCACACTTTGTACGATCTGGATCTATTTGTTATCGATCCTGACTCGTTACTTATTTACTTTGCTCCTCAGATCCAAGATAAAGAATACACAAGATATCATGGGAAAAAATTGCGTGTTTCGTACAAAGTTAATCGTGGAGCCCTTGTCGAAAGGTGGAAAACGTTTACTGAAATGTATGGCAATTCCCACCTGATAATAAAAGCAATCCAGGTTTAACCATACAAGGCACAACATGGGATTATTAAAGGCAGGGCTTCGCACTGCGAATGCTATCGTCACGCTCGGTGGATCGCTGGAATTAGAGCATGCGAAAGCAAGCTTCGAATCCACTCATGCTTCCTATAAAACAACGTATGACGAAGTAACGTTAATAAAAGCCTAAGATTG
>NZ_LXER01000065.1 GCF_001654925.1 Buttiauxella brennerae ATCC 51605 | reverse complement strand
ACAATATTCATCCCGGGGCATCGTTATCAACGCGCAGGTGTAATTCTCACCGATTTTCGCAGCGCGGCAGTATTACAACTTACCCTGTTCGATGACCTTCAGCCTCATCGTAATAGCGATGAATTAATGACACTCATAGACAGCATTAACAGCTCTGGTAAGGGTTCAGTCTGGTTTGCAGGGCAGGGCATTAAAAGTGATGCCACAGGCTGAAAGATGCGAATAGAAAGACTTTCGCCCGCTTTTACAAACAGATTGGATGATATTGTCAGAGTAAGGTAATCTTTTTTATATTTGCTCAAAACCGCACCATTGACATTACAAACTCTATACGGCAGGGTTTACAGTCTGTTACATGGTGAATAAGTCAAGCGTACTTTTCATTGACCGCTTTTTTAGTAAATATGTTTGGAGGATATGGATCGTGAGGAGTCTTACCGCCATTTTAATAATTCCTGCTCTTGT
>NZ_LXER01000064.1 GCF_001654925.1 Buttiauxella brennerae ATCC 51605 | reverse complement strand
CATTGGCATAATCGACGGCGTCAGGTTTGACACTGGCATCACGGAATCTGTCAGCGTTTGCATCGGCATCACCGATGGCGTCAGGTTTGACACTGGCATCACAGAATCCGTCAGCGTCTGCATCGGCATGACCGATGGCGTCAGCTCAGCATTTGGCATCACAGAATCCGTGAGTGTCTGCATCGGCATCACCGATGGTGTCAGATCTGACACTGGCATCACCGAATCCGTCAGCGTTTGCATTGGCATAACTGACGGCGTCAGGTTTGACATAGGCATCACTGAGTCGGTGAGCGTCTGCATTGGCATAACCGATGGCGTCAGCTTTGACACTGGCATCACAGAATCTGTCAGCGTTTGCATCGGCATCACTGACGGCGTCAGGTTTGACATAGGCATCACGGAATCCGTCAGCGTTTGCATCGGCATGACTGACGGCGTCAGGTTTGACATAGGCATCACTGAGTC
>NZ_LXER01000063.1 GCF_001654925.1 Buttiauxella brennerae ATCC 51605 | reverse complement strand
GTTATACGATATTTGGCCACTGTTAATCATAATTGCCATATATATTTAAGAGGGATTTTAACATGCATTTTAAAAAACATACGCTGGCGCTATTAATGGCGTTAGCCTGTACCCCGTTTACCGCGTCCGCGGGAACACTAGCTGCAAATGATCAAACGAATACCATCAGCGGACTCGACACCAGCCAGATGTTATCGAAGGATAATGGCAATACCTGGATGGCGTATAGCAGTGCAAACCAGAATAACTTCCCGGGTAATGTCGTGGTCATGGTGGCGGTAAAAGACGATAAGGTGATTAATTCGCAACCTTATGATCCATCCATGTCTTATTCTGAAACAGGCACCGTAGTGCGTTACAACGGTTATTACTGGAGCAGCAAGTGGTGGGTAAATCCAGGCGAGGCACCAGGCAGTAATAGCGTGTGGGAGAAGGGCGCAAAAGTGGAAATTACTACTCTTGCCACCTTTACCTTT
>NZ_LXER01000062.1 GCF_001654925.1 Buttiauxella brennerae ATCC 51605 | reverse complement strand
CCCTGGTACGTGCGCCTGGCGGTGTACGGTGTAGTTATCCACGGCGAATAAGCATACCAATGCTTAAGGGATCACGATGCAGAACGGCGCAATGAAAGCCTGGCTGGACTCTTCTTACCTCTCTGGCTCCAACCAGAGCTGGATAGAACAGCTCTATGAAGACTTCTTAACCGATCCTGATTCGGTAGATGAAAACTGGCGCTCGATGTTCCAGCAGCTACCGGTGACCGGTATGAAACCGGATCAATTCCATTCCAAAACACGTGATTATTTCCGTCGTCTCGCGAAGGATGCCTCACGTTATACCTCTTCAGTTTCTGACCCTGATACCAACGTGAAGCAGGTTAAAGTCCTGCAATTGATCAACGCCTACCGCTTCCGCGGACACCAGCATGCGAATCTCGATCCGCTGGGACTGTGGAAACAAGAGCGCGTGGCCGATCTCTCCCTTGATTATCACGATCTGACCGAAGCTGATCTGGAAG
>NZ_LXER01000061.1 GCF_001654925.1 Buttiauxella brennerae ATCC 51605 | reverse complement strand
GGGTGGCGGAGGGTATGCCAGTCACTGATATTTATTTTTTGCGCGGCGGTAAAAGCAACATCAATATCCAAAAAAAGATAATAACCGTGGAGGCCAAAGAACCATGGCACAGTGCGCAACAATACGTATGAAATGCCATGTAAGAAATCTTTGGGATAAAAATACAGGGATAAACTACTGAGGAAGTCCATCCCATCTTTTAACCAGATGGCCGCGCCTAGTTTAATGACGCCACTAAAGAGTGCGATAATACCCAGGGTGATAAAAAAAGAGAGAATGTTAACGTAGCTACTATCTTTCCATCGCCGGAATTTTAGTAGGCTCTCACTCACCACTTCTTGTAAATAATTGCCGATGATCCCGGAAGCTAACGCCAGGGGAATACTGATATCTAAGAAAAACTGGGCGTTATCATCAAGGATTCTGCGAAATATCATCAGCGTGCTGATGCTAAGCGCAATACAGTAAATCTGTGAAAGACGGT
>NZ_LXER01000060.1 GCF_001654925.1 Buttiauxella brennerae ATCC 51605 | reverse complement strand
CGCATCGTGCATAAAATCGATGGACCAACTCTGGTTTAACGCTTGCGGCGTCGCCAGTGGTGCAGGGTTACGCACTGGCAGCCGCTGTTTTCCCTTACGACGAAAATTCAGTTTCAGCAGGCAGTAAATCCGGTGAACGCGTTTATGGTTCCAGGCGTTACCCTGCCTGCGCAGTAACTGAAAAAGCTTCTTAAAACCATAACGCGGGTAGCGCTCTGCCAGCTCAGTCAGCATCTGGATCACCGGTTCATCCCGCCGGATATCGGGCTGGTAAAAATACACCGTCCTGCTCAGCGATAACGTCCTGCAAGCCTGGCGTAAACTCATGGCAAATTGCGCCGTCAGATAGCTGACGAGTTCACGCTTTATCGCTGGTTTTAAAGCTTTTTTTCGATAACGTCTTTCAGGGCCCGGCATTCAAGACTGAGATCGGCAAACATCTGTTTGAGACGACGATTTTCGTCCTCGAGATCTTTCATCTTTTTGATATCAGAG
>NZ_LXER01000059.1 GCF_001654925.1 Buttiauxella brennerae ATCC 51605 | reverse complement strand
AACGTTAGAGAACCTGTAGATAGTAGAGGCATTTCACAAAATTTAGTCGTGCATTTTAATCTATATCGAGATTATTTCAATAAGCTTTTAAATAAAGACTTCAATAGCACTAATACTTTCTTTACGGTAGAGGATAAAGAAAAAATAAAAGAAGCTTACGAAAAAGCTCATCACATCAGGGAGTACGAAATAAACCTTTATTGGTCCCGATTAAATTATCTATAAGCTATTACAGCAGTTCTCTTCACTGGTTGGGGAGTGATGCTAAATAGTATGATTAATCCTGAAGAAGGTCATTTAATCAATGGGTTACAATATTTTACTTTATTTTTCATTTCGATTTTTGGTGTGGCATTGACAACAGTTTCAAGGTTGATTACAAAAGCGGGCAAGCATTGGCAACAGGTATGGGAATATCATTTAATGGCTTTAGAACCTTTTCAATCGGGTAGCCTTTACAGATTAAAATTCAAGAGTTATCGAATCGACTTGCCTTCGAT
>NZ_LXER01000058.1 GCF_001654925.1 Buttiauxella brennerae ATCC 51605 | reverse complement strand
ACCACGGTGGTGCTGGACACCCAGGCAAGCAATGCCCTGACTATCGAAACGGTTGCTGGCGATGACACCGTTAACACCAGCGAATCGCGTATGCCAACGCTCATCAGCGGAGAGGTGTCCGGTGATGCGCAGGTGGGCGATAAAGTCGTCGTCAGCGTTAATGGCCATGAATATCACGGCGACGTGGTGGCAGATGCAAACGGCCAGCTGCGCTATGAAGTGCCGGTGCCGACGGCAGCGCTGAACGAAGGCAACAATGACGTACAGGTGATGGTCACCGGTGTGGATGCCTCCGGTAATACCGCGATTGCGGTCGAGCACAAAACTGTGGTGCTGGACACCCTTGCGCATAACGCCGTCACTATCGATACCGTAGCGGGTGACAACACCGTCAATGCTAGCGAATCCCGTATGCCGACCCTGATCTCCGGTGTGGTGAGTGGTGATGCGCAGGTGGGCGATAAAGTCGTCGTCAGCGTTAATGGCCATGAATATCACGGCGACGTGGTGGC
>NZ_LXER01000057.1 GCF_001654925.1 Buttiauxella brennerae ATCC 51605 | reverse complement strand
ACGGCTTCATGCAGTCGCAGAATGGCATAACGCCAGGGCACCGTTCGCCTGTCGCGCTTGTTGCGCTCAACTTCAATCAGGTTGGCATAGGCCCAGCGGAAAGGATCGTTTTTACGGCGATCGGCAAACCAGGCGTGGGCAAAACTGTCTGCATCCAGCGTGCTCAGTCCGATCAACCTGCTCCACGACGGGTCGGCTAGCTCAAGTTCTTCCGCCATCAGACGGAAGATCCTGTCGAGCAGGCCCTCTGATCCCGCGGTAATCTCTTTTTCCACCGCCTGCGCGGTGACGATGCATAAAGGTTCATAGGGGAGCGGGCAGTAAAAATCAGCTTCTGGCAGGATCCCCGAGCGTGACATCAAGACGATCTCCAGCCCTTCGCTGCCTTCATCGAGTAGAAATTCAAGGTGTCCGTCATCTGTCTGTACAAACTCACCATGCTGTATCACTACGGCCATCGCGGCGTCGATTCCGCTGAGCGAGGTGCCCAAAATGCCGACTTTACAGGGTGGAATTCTGGCTTCCATCAACCCTGACCAGGGGCTGGGAAAGAAAGTTG
>NZ_LXER01000056.1 GCF_001654925.1 Buttiauxella brennerae ATCC 51605 | reverse complement strand
TATAGGGAATGTTAAGGTAGCACAAATAAGAGGTATAATCAGGCCACACCAGAAAATAGTATGATTACTTTTGGTAATATTATCCCTTTTCCAATAATAAACAGGGGAGAAAAATATCCATATCCAATGTGGTAATTTTGTATATCCTGCCGCGGTTAAACTGATTCGGTCCTTAATAAATAATATTATAGCCAGGGCGTAACTTATAAGTTCAAGTGAAATGAAAATTACAGGGTTTGAATATATCTGCAAATATTTTATTGGAATGAAAAATATCGGACAAAGAACCAGTAGCCAAATGTAAAGGTTATTCAACGGGGGTCGAGAGGAATTAGATTGTAGAACGGTATTGTTTTCCATTTAAATCATCCATGTAAAATCCTGTCGTGTATTTTACATAATAATTCATCTAGTGCAAAATGCCGTTTTCAAACTTAACTTGATGTAATTTAAGTGAAAATTCGTGTTTCATTCATTCTTAAAATGTACGAATTCAGATTTTACATTTATGCTTTAAATGATCGTAACTATTTCATCAACACTACTATTTCATCAGCACATACTGTATGTGAGAATATTGGCCAGAAATTAA
>NZ_LXER01000055.1 GCF_001654925.1 Buttiauxella brennerae ATCC 51605 | reverse complement strand
AAACTTATTTTTCGCGCCTGGTACGCTGAAGCGCTTGTTAAAGCGGTCAACGCGGCCACCGGTAGCAACATCACGCTGCTTGCCAGTGTAGAACGGGTGGCATTCGCCACATACGTCCAGGTTCAGATCATGACCCACGGTAGAGCGAATCTTGATAAATTACCGCAAGAGCAGTTTGCAGTAATTTCTTCGTATTTAGGATGGATATCTTTTTTCATGGTAAACCTCGGTATAAGGCCGCGCCGCTCTTCCAGCCCTAACGCCAGACACCGCGCGAAGTTGATAAATTAGGTTTTTTGACACCAAAAACTGCGCATCAAAGGCGGCGAATCATACAGAAATTACTCAGCCGGTGCAAACTGATCCGCAATTTTGCAAGCACACAGTGTACACTAATACGTCATTTTTTTCAGCCTGGATGCTTTCATGCCCGTAGCCCACGTTGCACTGCCGGTTCCGCTGGCCCGTACCTTCGACTATCTGCTGCCAGAAGGCGTACAGGTTAGCGCAGGCTGCCGCGTTCAGGTACCGTTTGGTAAGCAACGCGAAGCTGTCGGTATCGTCATGTCGGTCAGCCAGTCGAGCGATCTTCCGCTCGAAAAACTCAAACCCGTTGGCGAAGTGCTTGATGGCCGTTCGCTCTTCACGCCGTCACTCTGGCGCGTGTTGCTAT
>NZ_LXER01000054.1 GCF_001654925.1 Buttiauxella brennerae ATCC 51605 | reverse complement strand
TTGACTCTGAAAGAGGAAAGCGTAATATACGCCACCTCGAGTTAGCAAGCGAAAGCGCGCAACTCACTGCTCTTTAACAATTTATCAGACAATCTGTGTGGGCACTCGCAGGATTGATATCTCAAGTACCTTCGGGTACAAAAAAATATCAAGTCTTGAAGAGTGACCAAGCAGTAATTCATTTAGTTGAATTATTACGAAAGTTAATTTTTGAGCACCGCTTCACGAGTTGAAGCAAATCAAGCTTTTAATTGAAGAGTTTGATCATGGCTCAGATTGAACGCTGGCGGCAGGCCTAACACATGCAAGTCGAGCGGTAGCACAGGGAGCTTGCTCCTGGGTGACGAGCGGCGGACGGGTGAGTAATGTCTGGGAAACTGCCTGATGGAGGGGGATAACTACTGGAAACGGTAGCTAATACCGCATAACGTCTTCGGACCAAAGAGGGGGACCTTCGGGCCTCTTGCCATCAGATGTGCCCAGATGGGATTAGCTAGTAGGTGAGGTAATGGCTCACCTAGGCGACGATCCCTAGCTGGTCTGAGAGGATGACCAGCCACACTGGAACTGAGACACGGTCCAGACTCCTACGGGAGGCAGCAGTGGGGAATATTGCACAATGGGCGCAAGCCTGATGCAGCCATGCCGCGTGTATGAAGAAGGCCTTCGGGTTGTAAAGTACTTTCAGCGAGGAGGAAGGC
>NZ_LXER01000053.1 GCF_001654925.1 Buttiauxella brennerae ATCC 51605 | reverse complement strand
ATATTGATGAAGCGGTCGCGCTTGTTGAACGCGCCATCAGCCATTATCTGGAGCAACAGCAGCCGCGCAATGTGCAGGTTAATGGGCCAACGACCGATATTATTGGTGAAGCGCCAGCTATGCAGGATGTGTTTCGAATTATTGGCCGCCTCTCCCGTTCATCAATAAGTGTGTTGATCAACGGCGAATCGGGTACCGGTAAGGAGTTGGTTGCACACGCTCTGCATCGCCATAGCCCACGCGTGAAATCACCTTTTATTGCGCTGAACATGGCCGCAATCCCGAAGGATTTGATTGAGTCTGAGCTGTTTGGTCACGAGAAAGGCGCGTTTACCGGTGCGAATCAAATTCGCCAGGGCCGTTTTGAGCAAGCCGACGGTGGCACGTTGTTCCTCGATGAAATCGGCGATATGCCGATGGATGTGCAAACTCGCTTACTGCGCGTGTTGGCCGATGGTCAGTTTTATCGCGTTGGCGGTTATGCACCGGTAAAAGTCGATGTACGAATCATTGCCGCGACCCACCAGAACCTTGAGTTGCGCGTGCAGGAAGGGAAATTCCGTGAGGATTTGTTCCATCGCCTGAACGTTATTCGCGTGCATTTGCCCCCGCTGCGTGAACGCCGCGAAGATATTCCACGTCTTACTCGCCACTTCTTGCAGGTGGCGGCTCAGGAATTGGGCGTGGAAGCAAAACTGCTGCATC
>NZ_LXER01000052.1 GCF_001654925.1 Buttiauxella brennerae ATCC 51605 | reverse complement strand
GGAAACGTCCATGGTCTGTGAGATCCCCTTTGAAACCCTCGATGACCTGTCTGGCAAAATGCCGAACCTGCGTCAGCAAATGATGCGTCTAATGAGCGGCGAAATCAAAGGCGATCAGGATATGATCCTGTTGCTGTCGAAGAAAAACGCCGAGGAGCGCCTGGCGGCCTTTATCTACAATCTGTCACGCCGTTTCGCACAGCGTGGTTTCTCACCGCGTGAGTTCCGTCTGACGATGACCCGTGGCGATATCGGCAACTATCTGGGCCTGACGGTAGAAACCATCAGCCGTCTGCTGGGGCGTTTCCAGAAAAGCGGCATGCTGGCGGTGAAAGGCAAATACATCACGATTGAAAACGGTGACGCGCTGGCAGTACTGGCCGGACATTCCCGTAACGTTGCCTGATTGACTCCCCTTCGTATAAGCCTTTGCCGGATCGCTAAATTTATCTGATTTATTGATCTGGCAAAGGTAATCCCCTGTTTCATTCAGCATATATGGGTTATCTTTTACTTACAGACTGCGGTGACAGATGTAAGGAGACCCTGTATGGCCAAATATCAAAATATGCTGGTTGCCATCGATCCTAACCAGGACGATCAACCTGCATTACGGCGCGCTGTGTATTTGCATCAACGGATTGGTGGTCGGATCAAAGCCTTTTTGCCAATCTATGATTTTTCCTATGAGATGACCACCCTGCTGTCGCCCGACGAGCGCA
>NZ_LXER01000051.1 GCF_001654925.1 Buttiauxella brennerae ATCC 51605 | reverse complement strand
AAGAACTGTGTGGTTTAAATATGTGGCTTGAACTAAGCAAATTAGCATCTACAGCTTTAAACCGCGATGACCACTCTGCTCACAGAGCATATAAACTCTTAGCGACGCTATGTTCAATGCGAATGTCATCTGACGATCCGGCCGATACTTGGCATCCAAGATGGCAAGATGCAGAAAATAAAATGCTCACGCCTCAAGATATAAAAAGTGATTATAACTCACTGCTTTCAGATATTGTTAATTTTATTAATAACTTGGCATTGAAAGGCCGAATTGCAGATATCGTATGGTCAAATGACCGTAAAGAATACAAGTGTGGCATCGAAGCGGTCAAAGCATATTCTAATATAGTCCTTGAGCATATAAGCAAAAAATGCGATACCGATAATTTCACAAAGTTATTTGAGTTGATGAATTTATTACAGAGAGCCTTGTGCATAAATGGGACGATGGGTAAGCGCGACCATATTCCAAGTTATCTAGCAAAAGCTTTTGAACAATTTTATATCTTCTCTTATCAAAAATGTATATATGTAGCATTTTCTAGGATTGGAGAGTTAGCTATAGGTTATAAAATAAAAACATGGCAAGAAGTAGCTGATGATTCAGAAAATCTTGTTAACAGGGGAAGTATAAATGATTATCCAGAAGCTCGGAAGAAAGTGTGGGCACTTGCAGCACAATGTCATCTGAAAAATAAAAACACTGAAGGTCGCAGGCACTGTTTAG
>NZ_LXER01000050.1 GCF_001654925.1 Buttiauxella brennerae ATCC 51605 | reverse complement strand
CTGCCTGGCTCGTAAATCCAGCGAATACTGTCGTCATATGCCGGGGTGCCACCGGCATACACCGGGATTTCTTCGGTCAGCTGGTCGCCATTCCAGTGGAAGTCGTAACCGGTTTTCTGGCGGTTGGTGCAGCGTTTGCTGATGCGCCTGCCAGACGGGTCGTAGCGGTATTCCCAGCGTTCGCCGTCCGGGGTTTCCAGTGCGGAGAGCTGGCTTCGGGCATCCCAGCGGTAGCGCCACTGGAGAGGGCGGTAGCCGCCTTTATCCACCAGTTTTTCCACGAGACGACCGTTAACATCATATTTCCAGGTGATGTTGTGTTCGTTCACCACCCGGACAAATTTTCCGTCTTCCGGTTTCCCGCTGTCGGGGTTGATGCGTGAGGTGGTGCGCCGCCAGGCTTTGTGCTCCCGCGATGCAACCCGGCTATGCTGCTGTTGCTGGTAGGCTTCGCTTTCCAGTACGTCATTAACCCAGGTCTGGCGGCGGGTGATATTGAGGTTCTGGTCATAGGTGAAGCGTTCTTCGCGCACTGGCACACTGCTGCTGCCGGTCCAGGTGGCGTGACTTATCTGGTGGTTCGCCGTCAGGGTGTGAACTGCGGTACCGCGCAGTGAGTCTGCAATCATTGTCAGGTTGTAAGCTTTGTCGTACAGCCACTGGCGTTGCAGGTCTTTATTACGGTCGTCCGGTTCAGTTTGACTTCCGGCTCGCTGCTGCGTCAGCATCCCGGTTGGTGTGTAACCCAGTTGCTGG
>NZ_LXER01000049.1 GCF_001654925.1 Buttiauxella brennerae ATCC 51605 | reverse complement strand
ATTAGTTGAGAAACTCAGGGCGCGGTTTCCTGTTGCCGTTGTGTGCAACGTGTTTGGGGTTCATCGCAGCAGTTATAAATACTGGCGGCAGCCCAGGAAGCCTGACGCCACGAGAGTGGCATTACTGAGCCTTGTGCGTGAAGTTTATCGCGAAAGTAACGGTTCAGCAGGAGCGCGAAGCATTGCCGCAATGGTCACCACCAAAGGTATAAAACTGAGCCGCTGGCGGGCAACAAAGCTGATGAAAGCGCTCAATATTATCAGCTGTCAGCAACCTGACCATCGTTATAAGAAGGCGTCTAAGGAACACATTGAGATCCCTAATTATCTGGATCGCCAGTTTGCTGTTACCGAGCCTAATCAGGCCTGGTGCGGTGATGTGACTTATATCTGGACGGGAAAACGCTGGGCTTATCTGGCTGTTGTACTCGATTTGTTTTCCCGTAAACCGGTTGGCTGGGCGATGTCATTTTTCCCTGATTCTGCACTGACAGGTAAAGCCCTGTCGATGGCCTGGGAAGCACGGGGAAAACCGGCTAATTTACTGTATCACTCGGATCAAGGCAGTCACTATACCAGCAGGAATTTCAGACAGTTACTGTGGAGATATCAGATAAAGCAAAGCCTGAGTCGCCGGGGAAATTGCTGGGATAACAGCCCAATGGAACGGTTCTTCAGAAGCCTGAAAACAGAGTGGGTACCGGATAATGGCTACGCGAATTTTAGCGAAGCCAGCACGGCAATAACGAATTACATCACAGGATATTACAGCCAGCTCAGACCTCATCAATATAATGGTGGTTTGACGCCGAATGAATCAGAACGATTGTTCTGGAAAAACTCTAAAGCTGTGGCCAGTTTTTGTTGACCACTAC
>NZ_LXER01000047.1 GCF_001654925.1 Buttiauxella brennerae ATCC 51605 | reverse complement strand
ACTCTGACTGCAGCAATCACTACCGTTCTGGCTAAAACCTACGGTGGTTCTGCTCGTGCTTTCGACCAGATCGATAACGCACCAGAAGAAAAAGCTCGTGGTATCACCATCAACACTTCCCACGTTGAATATGACACCCCGACTCGCCACTATGCGCACGTTGACTGCCCAGGGCACGCCGACTACGTTAAAAACATGATCACCGGTGCTGCTCAGATGGACGGCGCTATCCTGGTTGTTGCTGCGACTGATGGCCCAATGCCACAGACTCGTGAGCACATCCTGCTGGGTCGTCAGGTTGGCGTTCCATTCATGATCGTGTTCATGAACAAATGCGACATGGTTGATGACGAAGAGCTGCTGGAACTGGTAGAAATGGAAGTTCGTGAACTTCTGTCTGCTTATGACTTCCCAGGCGACGACATCCCAGTTGTTCGTGGTTCAGCTCTGAAAGCGCTGGAAGGCGAAGCAGAGTGGGAAGCTAAAATCATCGAGCTGGCTGGTCACCTGGATAACTACATCCCAGAACCAGAGCGTGCTATCGACAAGCCATTCCTGCTGCCAATCGAAGACGTATTCTCCATCTCCGGCCGTGGTACAGTTGTTACCGGCCGTGTAGAGCGTGGTATCGTTAAAGTTGGTGAAGAAGTTGAAATCGTTGGTATCAAAGATACCGTGAAATCAACCTGTACTGGCGTTGAAATGTTCCGCAAACTGCTGGACGAAGGCCGTGCTGGTGAGAACGTTGGTGTTCTGCTGCGTGGTATTAAACGTGAAGATATCGAACGTGGTCAGGTTCTGGCTAAGCCAGGCTCAATCAAGCCGCACACCCAGTTCGAATCTGAAGTTTATATCCTGTCCAAAGATGAAGGCGGTCGTCATACTCCGTTCTTCAAAGGCTACCGTCCACAGTTCTACTTCCGTACAACTGACGTGACTGGCACCATCGAACTGCCAGAAGGCGTTGAGATGGTAATGCCGGGCGACAACATTCAGATGGTTGTTACCCTGATCCACCCAATCGCGATGGACGACGGTCTGCGTTTCGCAATCCGTGAAGGCGGCCGTACTGTAGGCGC
>NZ_LXER01000046.1 GCF_001654925.1 Buttiauxella brennerae ATCC 51605 | reverse complement strand
ACCTGGGCCGGGCCGAGGGTGTGGTCGGTGCTGCTGCCGGTCACCGTCGTCTGGTTTGACAGGAAGCGTTCATGCTCCAGACGCGCCCAGAAGTTGGCGGTTTCTGCCGCAGGGGTAATTTTGTCACCCCGCTCAAGATGGCGCGGGCGGTGGTGATACACCTCCCCGTAGGTGACACCGTCCCCGTCACCGCGGGTCATGTCTGCCGGCACCGAGGACAGGACATTCTGGGCTTCCCGGTGGTTGTAGTCATTCGCCGTCACAGAGCGTTCCACCACGTTGTGCCAGACATGCACATCCCACACGGAATCCACCGCGTTATCATTCGTCCCTGACGGGCTGTTCAGCGGCAGTTTCTTACCGAACGTCCAGGCGCTCTGCTTGTCCGCAAAGTGCACCACTTCGGTCTGGGTATCCGGCTGCAGAGTGAAGAAATAAAATATCCCCACTTCGGCCAGCAGGCGTTCGATAAACGCGAGGTCATTTTCCTGATACTGGTTAATCTGCTCCCGCTTCGGGTAGTCGGCCTTGAGGGTAAATTCATACTCCCAGCCTTTCAGTCCATGCTCCTGGAGGACCTCAGTGACCACTTCCGGTACCGACTTGTTGACAAAGAAGCGATGGGTACGGAACTGGTTTTTTAGCAGTTCCAGAAACGGCTCAATAATAATCTGGTAAGTCGCCTGATCGCGTGAACCCCTGATACGCTTAAAATGCGTGACCACACCGTGAACCACTTTTCGGTCAGTCAGGGCGAACAAATCACCTGCCCCCATGGTCAGAGTTGCTGATTTGCTCAGCATCTGGCGGGCATCAATGTTGAGATCGCTACTGGTAAACAGGACGGTGTAATAATACAGAGCACTCATAAATTCTTTGCCGCTGAACTCTTCCACATCCAATAAGGATGTGCAGGAAGGAATATCCAGACGGTAGCGGTTCAGCCCGCCTTCAGTTAGTGCAGGCAGGGTGTTCTTCAGCGTATCAGTCAGACTCATGATGTAACTCCATGGGATAACCTGCTGTCCATGATTCTATTACCGGCAGGCAAATTACAGGTTTAATGACGGGTACTCAGCGAGTACGAAAAA
>NZ_LXER01000045.1 GCF_001654925.1 Buttiauxella brennerae ATCC 51605 | reverse complement strand
CTAAATAGCTGCGCCTAATACCGCTACACTTTTGCCAGACCATGTTTACCTCCCGGGAATGGACTGACGGTTTTCATAAAATGGTGAACCTTTCTCAGCAACTGCCACATCGAACGGCACTGATGGTTGCGGGTTATCGTGTCGTGAAGCGCCTGCCATAAACGCTCAACGTGGTTCACCCACGGTGAGTAGACCGGCTGATAAATTACTCTGAACTTTTGGTTCTCTTTCAGCCAGCGCTGTGTTTCACGGCTCTTGTGGATGATGTAGTTATCCACGATAAGTGTGACCGTTTTTGCCCGTCGGTACGTGGCTTTCAGGTGTTTAAGCAGGCTAATAAACAGCGTCGAACTTTTACTGTTTCCGCCAACGTAGCTGACTTTACCCGTACCGCTGTGCAGCGCTCCGGCCAGGTAGTATTTTTCATTCTGCCCCGGCGTTACCACGCGCTTCTGCTGTCCACGCAACTGCCAGTCTGCACCGATTTTGGGATTGAGGTGAATATCCACTTCATCTTCATAAAATACCGGATGTTCTGCACTGCATTCGTCCAGCGCTTTGCGGATTGCCGCCATCTTTTCATCTTTGTGCGGGTCACGGATGCGCAGGGTCGGTGCCGCTCTGCACCACACAAGCCCCGCTGACGGCAGCCAGCGACGGACGGTTCCGGCGTGTAACCGGCAACCGGTTATCTCATTGATTTTTATTGCCAGAAGTTCGGTGCTCCAGCGTGAACGCTGATAGCCAAAATCAGCGGGAGAGTGCTTTATCAGTTCCCGTAATAAGGTACAGATGTGCTCAAAAGGCCAGCGACGGGAGCGTCCTGCGGGTAAGGATGTCAGGCCTTCGACACCCGACAACGTAAACCAGTTAATCCAGCGTCCGACGGATGAGCGGGCGCAGCAGAGTGTTCTGGCGACATCGCTGACACGGTCTCCCCGGTGTAACATCAGCATGGCGATGAGTCTGCGGGCATGATTTTTATCGCGCGTTTTATGGATAGTTTTCTGCATCAGGCGTCGTTCGGTACGGGGTATGGGTGCTATGATCGGCATCGCTCAGTCCGGTTGGTGATTTTGGTTGGTTTGGCGATTGATCAGATCGCACAATCCGGGCTGAGTTCCCTCAACGTGATCTACTATTCCGCGCAGCTATTTAG
>NZ_LXER01000044.1 GCF_001654925.1 Buttiauxella brennerae ATCC 51605 | reverse complement strand
TGTAGATTCAATTGGTCAACGCAACAGTCATGTGAAAACATGGGGTTGCGGAGGGTTTTTGAATGAGACGGACATTTACAGCAAAGGAAAAAGCATCTGTTTTTGAACTGTGGAAGAACGGAACAGGCTTCAGTGAGATAGCTAATATCCTGGGTTCGAAACCAGGAACAATCTTCACCATGTTAAGAGATACTGGCGGCATAAAACCCAATGAGCGTAAGCGGGCTGTAGCTCACCTGACGCTGTCTGAGCGCGAGGAAATACGAGCTGGTTTGTCAGCCAAAATGAGCATTCGTGCGATAGCGACTGCGCTGAATCGTAGTCCTTCGACGATCTCACGTGAAGTTCAGCGTAATCGAGGCAGGCGCTATTACAAAGCTGTTGATGCTAATAACCGGGCCAACAGAATGGCGAAAAGACCAAAACCGTGCTTACTGGATCAGAATTTACCGTTGCGGGAGCTTGTCCTGGAAAAGCTGGAGATGAAGTGGTCTCCAGAGCAAATATCAGGATGGTTAAGGCGAACGAAGCCGCGTCAAAAAACACTGCGAATATCACCTGAGACAATTTATAAAACCCTGTACTTTCGTAGCCGTGAAGCGCTACACCACCTGAATGTACAGCATCTGCGCCGGTCGCATAGCCTTCGTCATGGCAGACGCCATACCCGCAAAGGTGAAAGAGGCACGATCAACATAGTGAACGGAACGCCAATTCACGAACGCTCCCGGCATATCGATAACAGACGCTCTCTGGGGCACTGGGAAGGCGATTTAGTATCAGGCACAAAAAACTCGCATATAGCCACACTTGTAGACCGAAAATCACGTTATACGATCATCCTTAGGCTCAGGGGCAAAGATTCTTTCTCAGTGAATCAGGCTCTTACCGACAAATTCCTGAGCTTGCCGCCTGAACTCCGGCAATCACTGACATGGGACAGAGGAATGGAGCTGGCCAGGCATCTGGAATTTACTGGCAGCACCGGAGTTAAAGTTTACTTCTGCGATCCTCAGAGTCCCTGGCAGCGGGGAACAAACGAGAACACTAATGGGCTAATTCGACAGTACTTTCCTAAAAAGACATGTCTTGCCCAATATACTCAACATGAGCTGGATCAGGTTGCAGCTCAGCTAAACAACAGACCGAGAAAGACACTGAAGTTCAAAACACCGAAAGAGATCATTGAAAGGGGTGTTGCGTTGACAGATTGAATCTACAA
>NZ_LXER01000043.1 GCF_001654925.1 Buttiauxella brennerae ATCC 51605 | reverse complement strand
AACTTCCGCTTCACGCCCTGAGACATTCGACAAGCTTTTTATGGCTTCAGTAAGGGCGACTTTCGCGCTTCCAATGCCAGCAAATATTTCGCTTCGTCGTACCGGGTTCTGGTCTTCCAGCAGCGGTAAATGATCCTTATCCATTTGAATGCCAGAGCCCGGATTGCAGATTGGTGAGATTTTCCTTTTTCTCGCAGTCCCTGATAATAAAGTCTGGCCCAGTATGATGAGTTAACCGTCTTGGCAGCCCATTCAACAAAAGTCTGCCTGACGAACTTGGCACACTGCCATCGCCAGTGAACCCAGGATTTCTGGCCACTTCGTTCTGTCACCGGTGCAATACCTGCGTAGTTTTGAATTTCTTCAGCGCTGTTAAACCGGTCACGGTTATCACCAAGTGCAGCAAGCATCCGTGGGCCCATACACGGCCCCATGCCCGGAAGTGATTTGAACAGCCCCGCATCTGGCAATGTGTCAAACAGCGTTTCGATTCGTTCGTCATAGGTTTTGATGATTTCACTCACGACTTTAATTTGTGTCGCCAGTGCTGTTGCCATCAAAGCATTAGCCTCTATAACACTCGGGTCTGTCGTCAATGGGATCGCGTTATCAATACTCGCAACACGTTGCTCGGTAAGGGCCATTGCGCGGCCACCTCTGGCATTCAGAAAGTTGCGGATCGTGTCGCGCCTGGCTCGTTTCAGTTGTTGCAGACTGGGCCACCGGATAATCAGCTCACACAACAGTAAGCTACCCCGATGTGAGAACCACTCCAGTGGCTGAGGATAATACTGTTTAAGCGTGTTAATTATCCGGTTCACAAAGCGTCGTTTATCTTCAACCAACTGACGACGTTGCTCAACCAGTTGCTGAAGTAACCGAATATCCGCATTGTCGGGTTCAATAGCTTTTATCTTCTGGGGGTAACGCAGCATTAACTCTAATGCCAGCTCGGCATCCTGCGGATCATCTTTAGCGCCGCTGGGCGAGAAGGCTTGCCGGTAACGAGCCAGGGACAAAGCGTGGACGGGGAAAACGGTGATAAAGGGATATTTTTGAAGAGCATATACCACGGGGCCCTTCTTCAGTTCGAGAGCAATTGCGATTCTACCTTTTACTTTCTGGTGTAACTCAGTAAGCCAGGCATCAAGCGCTTCTGCTGTATGTTCAATCACATCGAATACGCGTTCACCGTTTTTAAACTGAACACAGACATCGTGTTTTTTATCAGCCCAGTCCAGACCAACGTGCGCAGCAAATTGATTAGTCACAGTCATCACCAACTCCTTTTTATCGGGGATTGGTATGCATTCCACGCTCTTCGAAAGAAATATAGCCAGCAGTTTATCTGCATGCCCTGAGTATTCGTTAGCGAACGTGGAGCACCTACTGGCTCGAAAGAAAAGCGGCGATCATCACATGATTCTCGCTCAATATTCGTAACCAGTAAGCGCATACCCTGAATCACTTCAAAGTGTAATTCTCAGGGACCGAATGACTATA
>NZ_LXER01000042.1 GCF_001654925.1 Buttiauxella brennerae ATCC 51605 | reverse complement strand
TATTCTGTTTCATCAACCGTCACAGTTTTATCTGTAACCATCGACTTAAAATCTCGGTTCAAGCTGAAAATTAAATATTCTAGTCTCTCAACCAAAACACCTTCGGTGTTGTAAGGTTAAGCCTCACGGATCATTAGTACTGGTTAGCTCAACGTATCGCTACGCTTACACACCCAGCCTATCAACGTCGTAGTCTTCAACGTTCCTTCAGGGGAATCAAGTTCCCAGGGAGAATTCATCTCGGGGCAAGTTTCGCGCTTAGATGCTTTCAGCGCTTATCTTTTCCGCATTTAGCTACCGGGCAATGCCATTGGCATGACAACCCGAACACCAGTGATGCGTCCACTCCGGTCCTCTCGTACTAGGAGCAGCCCCCCTCAATTCTCCAGCGCCCACGGCAGATAGGGACCGAACTGTCTCACGACGTTCTAAACCCAGCTCGCGTACCACTTTAAATGGCGAACAGCCATACCCTTGGGACCTACTTCAGCCCCAGGATGTGATGAGCCGACATCGAGGTGCCAAACACCGCCGTCGATATGAACTCTTGGGCGGTATCAGCCTGTTATCCCCGGAGTACCTTTTATCCGTTGAGCGATGGCCCTTCCATTCAGAACCACCGGATCACTAAGACCTGCTTTCGCACCTGCTCGAGCCGTCACTCTCGCAGTCAAGCTAGCTTATGCCTTTGCACTAACCTCACGATGTCCGACCGTGATTAGCTAACCTTCGTGCTCCTCCGTTACGCTTTAGGAGGAGACCGCCCCAGTCAAACTACCCACCAGACACTGTCCGCAACCCGGATTACGGGTCTACGTTAGAACACCAGCCATTAAAGGGTGGTATTTCAAGGTTGGCTCCACAAGAACTGGCGTCCTCGCTTCAAAGCCTCCCACCTATCCTACACATCAAGGACCAGTGTTCAGTGTCAAGCTATAGTAAAGGTTCACGGGGTCTTTCCGTCTTGCCGCGGGTACACTGCATCTTCACAGCGATTTCAATTTCACTGAGTCTCGGGTGGAGACAGCCTGGCCATCATTACGCCATTCGTGCAGGTCGGAACTTACCCGACAAGGAATTTCGCTACCTTAGGACCGTTATAGTTACGGCCGCCGTTTACCGGGGCTTCGATCAAGAGCTTCAGCTTGCGCTTAACCCCATCAATTAACCTTCCGGCACCGGGCAGGCGTCACACCGTATACGTCCACTTTCGTGTTTGCACAGTGCTGTGTTTTTAATAAACAGTTGCAGCCAGCTGGTATCTTCGACTGCCTTCAGCTCCATCCGCGAGGGACTTCACCTACCGACAGCGTGCCTTCTCCCGAAGTTACGGCACCATTTTGCCTAGTTCCTTCACCCGAGTTCTCTCAAGCGCCTTGGTATTCTCTACCTGACCACCTGTGTCGGTTTGGGGTACGATTTGATGTGACCTGATGCTTAGAGGCTTTTCCTGGAAGTGCGGCATTTGTTACTTCAGTACCGTAGTACCTCGTCATCACACCTCAGCGTTAGATAAGAGTCCGGATTTACCTAAACTCTCCGCCTACATGCTTAAACCGGGACAACCGTCGCCCGGCTAACATAGCCCTCTCCGTCCCCCCTTCGCAGTCACACCGAGTACAGGAATATTAACCTGTTTCCCATCGACTACGCCTTTCGGCCTCGCCTTAGGGGTCGACTCACCCTGCCCCGATTAACGTTGGACAGGAACCCTTGGTCTTCCGGCGAGCGGGTTTTTCACCCGCTTTATCGTTACTTATGTCAGCATTCGCACTTCTGATACCTCCACCTGCCCTCACAGGCAAGCTTCGACGGCTTACAGAACGCTCCCCTACCCAACAACACCTAAGTGTCGCTGCCGCAGCTTCGGTGCATGGTTTAGCCCCGTTACATCTTCCGCGCAGGCCGACTCGACCAGTGAGCTATTACGCTTTCTTTAAATGATGGCTGCTTCTAAGCCAACATCCTGGCTGTCTGTGCCTTCCCACATCGTTTCCCACTTAACCATGACTTTGGGACCTTAGCTGGCGGTCTGGGTTGTTTCCCTCTTCACGACGGACGTTAGCACCCGCCGTGTGTCTCCCGTGATAACATTCTTCGGTATTCGTAGTTTGCATCGGGTTGGTAAGCCGGGATGGCCCCCTAGCCGAAACAGTGCTCTACCCCCGAAGATGAGTTCACGAGGCGCTACCTAAATAGCTTTCGGGGAGAACCAGCTATCTCCCGGTTTGATTGGCCTTTCACCCCCAGCCACAAGTCATCCGCTAATTTTTCAACATTAGTCGGTTCGGTCCTCCAGTTAGTGTTACCCAACCTTCAACCTGCCCATGGCTAGATCACCGGGTTTCGGGTCTATACCCTGCAACTTAACGCCCAGTTAAGACTCGGTTTCCCTGCGGCTCCCCTATACGGTTAACCTTGCTACAGAATATAAGTCGCTGACCCATTATACAAAAGGTACGCAGTCACCCCATAAAAGAGGCTCCCACTGCTTGTACGTACACGGTTTCAGGTTCTGTTTCACTCCCCTCGCCGGGGTTCTTTTCGCCTTTCCCTCACGGTACTTGTTCGCTATCGGTCAGTCAGGAGTATTTAGCCTTGGAGGATGGTCCCCCCATATTCAGACAGGATACCACGTGTCCCGCCCTACTCTTCGAGTTCACAGCAAGTGCATTTTTGTGTACGGGAGTATCACCCTGTACCCTGCGACTTTCCAGACGCTTCCACTAATGCACAAACTGATTCAGACTCTGGGCTGTTCCCCGTTCGCTCGCCGCTACTGGGGGAATCTCGGTTGATTTCTTTTCCTCGAGGTACTTAGATGTTTCAGTTCCCTCGGTTCGCTTCGTTAAGCTATGTATTCACTTAACGATAGTGCAACGAATTGCACTGGGTTTCCCCATTCGGAAATCGTCGGTTATAACGGTTCATATCACCTTACCGACGCTTATCGCAGATTAGCACGTCCTTCATCGCCTCTGACTGCCAGGGCATCCACCGTGTACGCTTAGTCGCTTAACCTCACAACCCGAAGATGTCTCGTAAGACACAATCGTATGTTGTGAAAATTTGAGAGACTCGAACATATCGTATTCCCATTCCTTATTACGGAGGAATGAGACGACATGTCGTTTCAATTTTCAGCTTGTTCCGGATTTTTAAAGAGCAATA
>NZ_LXER01000041.1 GCF_001654925.1 Buttiauxella brennerae ATCC 51605 | reverse complement strand
ATAGGGAGTTCTCCGGAGGCTGCAACCCTAAATATGCGTTAATTTGACTGACTGCTGCATTCCACAGCAAAACCCCACCTTATACGCAGTTACACACAAAGTTATCCACAAAACTGATCGAGTACCCTTTGATAAACTCACCTCAAAGTCAGTAATAACGTCATCTGCAACACCAGAAACGCTCCATGAAGGCGCATTTTTCTGCCTCACCGTTCATTTATATCCTTCGCGAAGCCGAGGTTCTCGTTCCTAACCGCGAGATCTGCCTTAAACATGCCATCTCCTGTTCTTCCTTCTATATATAGAAGGCGTAAGAAATTGGTGACATGGAGTGCAAGGCTTTTGATGGCGGCAACATCGCGCGTGGATGTATCCGGCTTCTCGCAAGTGAACAGTTGTTACAGCCGAGCCACGATGACCCCCGCACACATCGTTCCTTTATAAGTACACTTCGGGCTTTCGGTACTACCTGCTTTCGGCCGGCGTCGATTCGCAGTTGTGTTATCAGCTTAAACACCGCAAACCTGTGAAACGTATGCGAACCGGTTTACCTATATATATGTACGCTGCGCGATGATGTCTTTGTTGACCACTACATGTCGACCCGCTCGTGGACTGCGTGATGGGTGGCTGGAGCGTAATAAAGAAGGAAATCGTTAAGCCGGGGATTATTGATGTAAGAAAGGTACGTCGCTGGCAGCGCTTTCGCGAGCGACTGGCTTGAGCTCATCTACGCTGGCGAACGCTTTCCAATTTGTTCTCTAGCGAAGTCCTGAGGGCAGTCATCATTCTCTGAAATCCAAATTTACTTCTAAGAAAATCGGTGCGGTATAAATCAGCGCAATGCCCTGAATTAACTCTGGTTGATCGTTAAATAAGAGAAATTAAGGTTTAAAGCACCAGTTATTTCTTAGGGGTTATTAGGACCGAGCTTAGTAAACTTAAAGATTTCGCGGGTATTATTTAACCCGTATATCTTTTAATTTATCCCTCGTCGCCAGATGGCGTTTTTAATATTCGATTAATTAAATTTATTTCTGAGCTTTATCGGAGAGCACTGGCTTGTTTATCAGGCTGGTGAGTGTCGTTTCAGCAATCTCTTTAATTAAAGAATAGTAAATTAACTATCTCCACAGGGATGGGGGAGTTCTCAACGGGCCTTTTGCAGGCCGATGATGATTCAAACGGAATAATGAGGGAAGCATTATCCGGATGTGCGCTAAATACTTGAAGGAATACTCATGAAATTCAGCAAAATCGCTCTTTCTATGGTCGCTGGCATAGCCCTGATGAGCGGCGTGGCTCACGCGGAAGATCCAATCACTACCCCAGTTACCGTTAACGGCGGTACCGTTCACTTTAAAGGTGAGCTGGTGAATGCGGCCTGTGCCGTCAGCACTCAGTCTTCTGATCAGATTGTAAAACTGGGCCAGTATCGCACAGCGTCCTTCACCAAAGCCGGTGATACTTCTGCTCAGATCCCTTTCACCATCGTGCTGAACGATTGTGACAGCACCGTAGCGGCGACCGCTTCTGCTGCATTCGCGGGCCAGACTGACGCGACCGATCCTACTCTGCTTGCGATTAACTCCGGTGACAACTCCACCACCGCTTCTGGCGTGGGTATCGAAATCCTCGACCGCGCTTCCAAAGTGCTGACTCCAGACGGCGCAACTTTCTCTACCGCTCAGAACTTGACCGACGGCACCAACACCCTGCCGTTCACCGCGCGCTATAAAGCAACAGCTGCCACCGCTACAGCGGGCCAGGCAAACGCGGACGCTACCTTCGTAATGAAATACGAGTAACAAAAGGTACATGGATGAACCGGGCCTCACGGAAGAGGCTGAATGCTGAGAAGACAGACATGATAAGGAAAATCCTGTTCCTCCTGTTACTGGCAGTGGGAAGCCCGGTACTGGCGAAACGGGTAGTGGTGATTGACGGCGGGAAAGTGCAAATGCAAGGGATGCTGGTGAACGGTGCCTGTACGGTTGCGCCGGAAAGCCAGGAGATGACCGTGCAGATGGGGCATTACCGCAGCACTCTATTTCAGGATGTCGGCAGCTTTGCGCCCATGAGCATCCCTTTTGCTATCCGGCTGACCGAGTGTCTCGCTGAAGTCTCGGAACATGTAGGCATCGCTTTTCAAGGGGCAACACCCGTTGAAGACCCACAGGTTTTTTTGGCGCAAACCAGTATTAATGGCAACGACGCCAGTGCGGGAATTGGGCTTGCCTTATTTGACAGCGAACAGCAGCTTATTATTCCCAATACTGCACCGGGATATTTCGCCCCAATTAAAACCCAGGAAATGACTTTTCATTTCACCGCCCGCTACCGCTCGGTTTCAGAACATGTGCAGCCGGGAAATATTCATTCAGACGTCTGGTTCACGCTGGTTTATCCGTGAGTCACCGTTATTCACCCTGTAATTAGATGGTATCTGTCGTGATGAATACTCTTTTTAAATCGGGCGTAGCCGCAGTGCTTTGTCTGTTATTAACCTCATTTTCTGCTCAGGCGGCAGGGGGTATTGGCCTGGGCGCGACGCGCGTTATTTATCCCGCCGATGCAAAGCAGACTTCACTCTCTATTACCAATAGCGACACCAAAGAGCGTTATTTGGTGAACTCATGGGTAGAAAATAACCTCGGTGCGAAAGACAAAAGTTTTATCGTCACGCCGCCGCTGTTTGTCAGCGAGCCGAAAAGTGAAAACACCTTGCGTATTATTTACGTCGGGCCACCGCTGCCAGTCGACCGTGAATCTATTTTCTGGATGAATGTTAAAGCCATCCCTTCGGTGGATAAAAACACCGTCGACAGCAGCAACGTGCTGCAACTGGCCATTCTCTCGCGCATCAAACTTTTTGTGCGCCCGAAAAATTTACAGATGCAGCCAGAAGAAGCGCTGAAGCAGGTGCGATTCAGCCGCAGCGGCGAGCATCTGAGCATTTACAATCCTTCGCCGTATTACGTCTCCACCGTCAACCTGAAAGTCGGCAAAGAGAAGCTGCCGAACACCATGGTTGCGCCGAAAAGTGTGGCGCAGGTGGCCGTACCTGCGGATGCCCAGGGGAGCGTCTCCTTCCAGACCGTGAATGACTACGGTGCGGTCACGCCTGTGCAGGCAGGCAGGATGCAGTAATGCAACCTGATCGCAAAAGGGATGCAGGGAAATGATGAAAAAGTCGCTCATGCCGCTTGCGGCGACGATCGTGGCCGCCCTATGCCCGGGGATCAGCGCCGGGGAAAGCTACTTTAACCCGCGCTTTTTGTCCGAGGACGACGCAGCCGTGGCGGATTTATCGCGCTTTGAAAAAGGCAGCCATCAGGCGCCGGGCGAGTATCGGGTGGACATCTGGCGCAACGAGGAATTTATCGCAACGGAAGACCTGCGCTTTGTTGAAGCAACAGCTGTGCGACCGGGCGAAACGGTCAAAACCGGCGGGCTGACGCCCTGTCTCGACGTGGACTGGCTTAAACGCCTGGGGCTAAACATGCTCGCTTACCCGGACCTGGTGAAATACAAAGCCGGTGAATGTGTACCGCTGGACGAAGCGATTCCGGGCGCGGAAACCACGTTTGATTTTGCCAAACTGCGCCTCGACATCAGCCTTCCGCAGGCTTCGCTGCTAAACAGCGCACGCGGTTATATTCCACCCGAACAGTGGGATGAGGGTATTCCGGCGATGCTGGCGAACTACTCCTTCACGGGCAACCGTGGCAGCAACGACGACAACTATTATCTCAGCCTGCAAAGCGGCCTGAACTATGGGCCCTGGCGTCTGCGCAACAACGGCGCCTGGAGCTACACCAGCGGCGACGGCTACCGGACAAACAGCTGGAAAAACATCAGCACTTACCTGCAGCGCACGATAATCCCGCTCAAAGGCGAGATGGTGCTGGGCGACAGCAATACCGGCACCGACGTCTTCGACAGCCTGGGCTTTCGCGGGGCACGCCTTTATTCGTCCGACAGTATGTATCCGGACAGCCTGCAAGGTTACGCGCCAACGGTGCGCGGCATCGCGCGGACTAATGCCAAAATCACCATCCGGCAGAACGGCTTTGTGATTTATCAGAGCTACGTATCGCCCGGTGCATTTGCCATTAGCGACCTGAACCCGACCTCCTCCAGCGGCGATCTGGAAGTGACGCTGGAAGAAAAAGACGGCAGCCAGCAGAAGTATTCCGTGCCGTACTCCACCGTTCCGCTTTTACAGCGTGAAGGCCGGCTCAAGTACGACCTTGTGGCCGGGGATTTCCGCAGCGGCAACAGCCAGCAGGACACGCCGTTCTTCACCCAGGCGACGCTGATTGCCGGTCTACCCAACGGCTACACGGCCTATGGCGGCACGCAGCTCGCGGAGCGTTACACCGCCGCCGCGCTGGGCCTGGGTAAAAACCTCGGCGAATGGGGGGCCATCTCCATGGATGTGACCCACGCGCGCAGCAAACTCGCCGACGACAGCGAGCATCAGGGCCAATCGCTGCGGTTCCTGTACGCCAAATCACTGAGCGACTACGGCACCAACTTCCAACTGCTCGGCTATCGCTACTCCACACGCGGTTTCTATACCCTCGACGAAGTGGCGTACAAAAATATGGAAGGCTATGAGTACGAAGACCAGGACGGCAATCAGCATAAAGAACCGGTGGTGCAGAGCTATCACAACCTGCGTTACAGCAAGCGCGGGCGCTTCCAGGTGAATATCTCCCAGGCATTGGGCGACTACGGCTCGCTCTACGTTTCCGGCAGCCAGCAAACTTACTGGGGGACCGACGGAAACAACACCTGGTATCAGGCAGGATATGCCAGCGGCTGGCGCGGTATCAGCTATTCCGTCTCGGCGTCGTGGAGCAAATCCGTAGGGATTGATGATACCGACAGAATTGTCGCTTTTAACCTGTCCGTGCCGTTCAGCACGCTGCTGGGGCACGGCTATTCGCGCGACAGCGCGATCGATCGCGCTTATGCCACCTTCGCAGCCAGCCGCAACTCCGCTGGAGATAACACTTTCCAGACCGGCGTGGGCGGCACTCTGCTTGAGGGGCGCAACCTAAACTACAGCGTGACGCAGGGCCGCAGTAGTACCAGCGGTTACAGCGGCAGCGCCAATGCGAACTGGCAGGCAACTTACGGCACGCTTGGCGTCGGCTACAACTATGACCGCGACCAGCACGATCTGAACTGGCAGATGTCCGGCGGCATCGTTGGCCATGCTGATGGCGTGACCTTCAGCCAGCCGCTCGGCGATACCAATGTGCTCATCAAAGCGCCCGGTGCCTCAGGCGTGAACGTCGAAAACCAGACCGGCGTGAAAACCGACTGGCGCGGTTACGCTGTGATGCCATACGCCACGGTCTATCGCTACAACCGCATCGCGCTGGACACCAACTCGATGGATAACCACACCGATATCGAAAACAACGTCAGCAGTGTGGTGCCTACTCAGGGAGCGCTAGTGCGGGCGGCGTTCAGTACGCGAATCGGCGTGCGGGCGATTATTACCGTGAAACGCGGTGCACGTCCGGTGCCGTTTGGCTCGGTGGTACGCGAAGAAACCAGCGGGGCGACGAGCATGGTGGGTGACGAAGGGCAAATCTACCTCAGCGGCCTGCCTCTGAAAGGCAAATTGCTTATCCAGTGGGGTAACGGTAAAGGATCGCAGTGCTTCGCACCTTATTCGCTGCCGGAAGAGAGCCTGAAGCAGGCTGTTGTAATGGCAACCGCCACCTGTTCATAGGATATGAAAATGAAATTAAACGTTTATCTGCTGGGGCTCGTGCTGCTGGCCTGCGCGGTTCCAGCTCATGCTACGGTCTGCCGGAATGCTAACGGCGTGCCGACGGAGATCTCATACGATCTTTCAAATACCTTTAACAGTTCGAACAACCAGGTGGGACAAATCGTGACCCTTGCGGAGAAATCGCAATGGGTCGGCGTCAACGCGACCTGTCCGTCCGGCACGAGCGGGAATACCACGATGCGTAGCTACGTCACCACGCTGCCCGTTCAGGAAACGTTGGATGGGTACAACTATCTGAAGATAAATGATTATCTCAATGGCGGAATGAAGATAACCGACAGCTACGCGGGCGTTTTTTATCCCCCACGCAACTACATCCAGATGGGGAGTCACCCGAACGTCTCTAAACAGAAGCCGTTCCCGGTCAATGACTCGAATTTGGTTTTTCGCCTGAAAGTGATGCGCCGTTTTATCAATATGGTGCCGATCCCTAAGCAGACCATGTTTACGGTGTATGTCACCACGCGCAACACCGACCCGCTGAACACGCCGGTTTACACCATTAGCTACAGCGGCAAAGTGGAAGTGCCGCAGACCTGTGAAATCAACGCCGGGCAAATCGTTGAGTTTGATTTTGGGGATATCGGGGCGGCGTTATTCAGCCAGGCCGGTGCAGGAAACCGCCCGCAGAGCGTGACGCCGCAAACCAAAACGGTGGCTATCAAGTGCACCAACGTCGAAGCGCAGGCCTATCTGTCGCTGCGCCTCGAGGCGGAGAAACTCTCCGGCGATATGATGGTCTCCGATAACAGCGACGTCGGCTTTATCGTGGCAAACGACAGCGGCATTCCGCTCACGCCGAACAACATGGCCAGCAAGATAAACTTCCGTCTCGACGACGCGGCGGCTGCACGGGTCAATATACGTGCGTGGCCAGTTAGCGTGACGGGGAAAAAACCGGCGGAAGGAGTGTTTACTGCGCGCGGCTACTTGCGGGTGGACTATGACTAAGAATGTGAGGATATTTGCGCTGGCAGGCGTGCTGGTAGCGGGCAACGCGCTGGCCGATTCTCCGCTCGGGGAGGTCAACATCGAGCTGCGGGGTAGAGTAGTGGATTTTAGCTGTTACGTGGAAACGGGCGATAACAACAAAACTGTGCAGCTCGGCACATGGCCCACCAAACAGCTTCGCACCACGGGCAGCACCACGCAGAGTATGCCGTTTACCCTTAAGCTCAACGGCTGCCCGCCGGGCTCGGCGTCTATCACTTTTTCAGGTAAAAAAGTCGCCGGTAGTCCGGATTTACTGGCGCTCAATGACACAAGCAGCGCCACCAACGTGGCGGTAGAGCTGCTTGATAAAGATAAATCCCGGTTGCCGCTGGACCAGGCAAGCCAGGATGTGGCGGTAGACAGTAACGGCAACGCCTCGCTGATCTTTTTTGCCAACTACATTGCGATAGCGGATAACCCAAATGCGGGTAAAGCGGATGCGGATGCGACTTTTATGATTAATTATTATTAAGTTGCTGGATGTTCATTACTCAAAAGGAAAAACCGGGATCTTCTTCCCGGTTTTTTCGTTTGCAGCGGCGAGCCATCTATAATAATTCTTTGACCCGCGCATAATCGATTAACTCGACTATGGAAGTAACCTGCAGTTTCGAAAATATATTGGCTTTATGAGCGCTAATTGTTTTGTTACTCAATAATAACTGCTCGGCAATTTCTTTATTTGATAAACCATTAGCGAGATAGCGTAATACGGTAACCTCGCGATTAGATAGCGGCATATCATCAATATCACCCTTGCGTGATTTAGGGTGGCTGATGAAATGTAGCGTGTCAGAAGGAAAGAACGAATATCCTGCTAACAACATTTCCACCGCATTAAAGATATCTTCCTGCTCTTTTCTCTTGCTGACAAAGCCGTTAGCGCCAGCCTGAATTGCGCGTCCGGCATAAAATCTCTCGGATTTCGAAGACAGGAAGAGTATTTTAGTATCTTCCTGTATACTTTTGATTCTTTTGAGTAAAGTAAAGCCATCGATGCCCGGCAGCTCAATATCCAGTATCACCAGGGATACCGGGTGGGTGCGCATATAATCAATGACCTCATGGCCATCGTCGGTTTTCAGCACGACACTGATATTTTTATTTTTCTGTAGCAGCACTTCTATCGACATGCGGACAATAGGATGCTCGTCCATAATGATTACGGATGCAGGTTTCATTTTTTTTGCCTCGGATTGTTTGAGGAAAACATCGCGTTGACGCAAGGTCACTGGCAGCGAAAGTTATGAAATGATGTCAGGATTATTTTTATCTGTGTGGATGCAGGATTCTCCCTGAAGATTATTTCGTCCTTTAAATTATTTATTTCTGATTAGCGATGGGCTCCATGATAAACATATTTTATTACTATGCTGTGAACGTTTTTCCAATGGATAAATAGGAGGTGTGATTATACATCCATACTATATAAGAGAAAGTCTGACGTTTCCGACAGGGGGGAGTGGCAATATTAAGTTCTGTCTCATAAGGCTGATGAATTGTTAACTGGAGAGAACTTCCGCTCTAATTTAAATATTAAGTTTAAAAGTTTTTTTAAAAAATAAAAATAGTCTTTAGTGTTAAGTGTTTATTATTTGTTAAGTAGATAATTCCCTTCGCCACGAGAAAAAGCGGTTGCACCTGCGCTATGCAGGAGATCGGACAATTCCAGGAAAAGTTATAATTGTTAATTACATGATCTAATTTAACAAAATACAAACATTGAAAATAAGTATTTTCTTAGCTTTCACTCGAAATTCAGTAAGTTAGCCTGGGTTATTTCCCCGAAAGTTGTCACCGATAAGTCATGCAGCAGATGGATGAGCGACTTTCGGCTGCTGAGACCCACGCGCGCGGTCACCCTTCCCTGGGTATAAACGACATAGTGATAAGGCTTCTTTAATGTGTGGGCTATTAGCTTTAAAGAATGTCCTTTGGCGACCTCCATCAGGATATTCCACTCCCGGTGGGAAAGTGTGTCGTTTTCGCGGGTGTAGTAAGCCTGAACCGGCGGCACGGAACAAGGTTGTTGCATCAATAAACTGCATAAAAACGCTGTCTCAAGGCGGCGTTCGATCACCCGACAGGCGGCGGCAGCAACAATAAAACAGGTTTGTTCCGGGCTGCGGTTAGCGGTCAGCAGGGTAATGTTGATCCCTGGCCGCTCTAAGTGCCATCGGCGTATGGTATTCAGCACATCAATGATCGGCTGCATCACGCAGTCCAGATCGATAACAATGTGTGGTAGCGGAGTTTGCTCAAACCAGTTCTTCAATTCTGCAAGGCTGGCGCAAACTCGCGTGTTGAGGCGTTTAAAAAGATATTGAGTCAACGCCAGTGAAAGGTACTTGTCGTGGGTGACCAGTACCATGTCGACGGGCTTGTGCAGGCTCTCGGTTTGGATCTTTTGCTGTAAATATTCGAGACGGTCAAAGACCATCGGTATCGACACACAGTCTAAATGGTGGGGAGCATCGTTGTTGTTACGACGATATCTTCTTTTGCGTGCAGCTAAATACAAATGCTCACTCACAGTCATTTTGTTTAGCGCTCTGTAAAGAGCACAAAAGGTATAATCAGAAACTGGCAGCCCGTCAGTTTCTGATTATGTCGTAAGAAAGTTATTTTGGCAGGATAAAAGACTTTTTGATATTGGTCTTCACTTAATGGGGGATGGGAAATGTCTTAATGAAGGTTATTTTTCAGGCAAGAACTTGTTAAATGTAGAATAATTTATAATACCGATGGGCTATAAATAAATTAGCCATCAGGCCAACAAAAAAAGCAGATTTGCTTTTATAAAATTAATTAATTCATACTGATTGCGGAGATTGAGTTTTCTCATAATAGTCTGGCGATGCTGGGTGGCGGTAGCTTCATCAATATGCATCAGAAATGCGGCATCGGCCAGCGAATAGCCGCAGGCGGTGTGCCTGAGAAACTCACGTTCTGCCACTGTGAAGTGTCGGGTAGTGCAGTAGTGACAGACGTTTATCGGGACCGCACGCGTGTTTTTTCCACGCCTTGCGGGCTCCGTCCAGTGTGCGATTTTACGGGCAACTTCGTCAATTTCATCTTCGCGAAAAATAACGGGAAGCATGTACAGACAGGGGCGAAACATTAGCTTTTCGTGCTCCTGTTTGCGGCAAATAAGAATTACCCTTTGTGCCCGGGTAGTTTGCGGAATTTTATAGCAGTCGGCGCTGATCCAGCCCTCTTCCAGGGATATAAATACCACGTCAGCCACGTCCTGATGCTCTGAAGCTAAGAAGTGAAAATTTTCGTGTCGTCGTTGGCAGAGCTTTTCAATAATAATTTTTAAGCCGTGAGCGAAATGGCTATTTTTTTCCCGTATTGCAATAGTAAGCATGAAGATCCTCTTTGGAAAATAAATCTCAGCGGGATCATAGAGAAAATTTAATAATCAATGAACGACCTGCGACTTAATTCTCTTGTCGTTGAGGATGAGTTATCGCCAGGGGCTTTCCTGGCGATTTAGCTTTAATTCGCCAAACAATTTGTCTGTTATTTGTGCTTATTAAATTTAAACTCTGACCACCATCTCCAGCGCATCGCTACTACTGCCAGTCGCGGGAATTGATTCTCAGCATCTATGTCCAGTGGTGGAAGTAACGGGAGTTTAGTGATGAAGAAGATTGTTAAGCCGGGGATTTAGGAAGGGAACCCGGCTGGGTGGTTGCGGGGGATTAGGCGCAAGCTGCAAAGATTGCGCCTCAACATTATTTTAATTTACTCTCGCTGACCGCATTAATTTCTGACGATCAATAACCTTCCCATTCTTATCGTAGTAGCGGCTCGGCCAGATTTCCGAGGGTTCAATTCCTAACGCACCTGCAATCAATAACTCGCCTTTTGGCCATGGTCGAGAAAGGGCATTTGCTAACGTAGACGAGCTTAAACCTGCTTGGCGAGACAGGGCGGCAAGCGATGAATTCTGCTTCTTCAATTTTGCAATAATATCAGCCGGATGCATGTCGATTCTTTCCATCTAACCCACTCCTTTGTTTTAGGTCAACAGTTCAACTTATCGCCACAAATACTAAGTATTACTTAGTACATTTTCAACTAGCAGCTACCAAAATCGTGATTCTGTTTCCAAATTTTCAGGATCATCATGCTCCCGCACCGTTTAAAAGAAGCGCGTCTTAAAGCCGGATTATCCCAGCAGCGGTTGGGCATTCTTGCCGGTATTGATGAAGCCACAGCCAGTGCGCGCATGAATCAATATGAGCGTGGGATTCATACGCCTGATTTTGCGTTGGCTTGTAAGTTGGCAGAAGTGTTGAAAGTTCCGGCTTGTTACTTTTATACGGTCGAAGATGATTTGGCTGAGGTGGTAATAGGTTATTACGGAAATGGTAGGTAACCACCTTAAAAATAATTTAAGTTTAAAGTCCACTGCAGTAAGTGCACTAGAATATCAATTGTTAAATGTCATTCAGAATGAATACTTATATTTGAATAAGAACAAATCCACTATCTTGCAAGTGGATTTGTTTCTAAATAAGTCAAATGCTTTTCATATTGACCCTTCGGTCAACTAATTTTTTGTATATGCCAAGCAACAATCCATACTCCTTCTTCGTAACAAATCCCTTTAATATATTATATCCATACTTAGCTAATATATCATCAATTGATTTCTTATTAGAGAAATAGTCTGAATATAAATCAAATTCCTGAGGATTAATTTCAACATAAGGTAATGGCAGTCTTTTAAACTCACTAGGAATCAATTCCAGAACCCCTCCACCATATCGCCGTCCATAAAGCTCAAAGAAACATAATGTGAGAGGGTTATACATTGAGTAAATAAAAGAGTTAATACATGTACCTTCTTTAGGAGAAATATTATATGCCGCATCAGTTGTATAAACATCACCACTATTTTTCATTATTTTAGGGTGTTTATAAACACGTTTAAATATAAATGCCTCAGATACAGGAACAATAGGAATACGAAACCATGGCTGCCGATTTCTGCATTTATAGCGAAGATGAATATCCCTTTCCTCGCCTAGTTTCAAGTATTCTATCGCTCCACTATTCAAGGTTTTATCTTCATCACCAAAATCTAGAAGAAAACTGGGATAACCTGATTTCTGTATATTAACAACATGTTCACTATTCAAATTAACGCGATCACCAACATATACACTTTTTTGTATAATTGGTTTTGCATATTTATCAAGATGGTATTTATTTTTAACATCGCTATTAACTATAAAAAAATCATTCGCCGCAGTTACAATTCCTGGTTTAGAGGTAATGTAGTGCGATATCGTCTTAACTTTGCTCTTAAAAGAATTGATAAATGACATTTCCTCATCATTGAGATGAAATGAACTCCACTTCATACCACTAGTCATGAGATTGGTTGTTATTTCACGCCGATGGAAAGCATGATTCAATAGGATGTTAGACCATTTAACATCATGAATAAAAACCCCTTTACTTGCA
>NZ_LXER01000040.1 GCF_001654925.1 Buttiauxella brennerae ATCC 51605 | reverse complement strand
CAGAACAATTACAAATGCTATTCCGGCTGCATACGCAACCTGGCTTTCGACAGACGCTTACGCTGCTGTGCTGGTGTGAACTGGTCTCAGGCCGGGATCTAGAAGAATGGTATACGCTGCACTTACCGCTTCCTGAAACGTTGAAACAATGGATGTCAGAAAAACAAAAATCATATCGGGGACTGAAAACGTTGACTGAGAATTATATTCTGGCCACTCGACCAATGTGAGGACTGAAAATTGGAGTGCAGAAGTGTTATATCGCACAATGTATCACTGGCTAAATGGTGCCAGCCCGCAAGGTCGATATGATCGGAGATTAAGACTTGTATTGTCACAACTGCCAGTGCTTGTTGATGTTTCATCAACCTATCAGAACGCCACCGCCCTGGTTTGAAGATGATATCTCACGCGGATAACCGGAAGCCTGTTGCATTCACCAGTAAGTTGAAAGTCTTCCGCCTTCGATAACTCCAGCACGTGTAATACAACTGCCTACGTTCATTATGACCAGATGTACGGTGGGTTGCCTGCGGTATGGTGGTAAGAAACGCCGCCCTCAAATCAAGAAATGGATGCACAGTCAGGAGTTATGAACCAGTTACTTCCAGATCGGTATTACCGATCTTATTCCCAAGGAAGACCAGAGAAACAAAGAAAGTTTAATTTAGGTTAATTAATATAATTAATACTCACTCCCTTTTTTTTATTCCAATGATCTTATGCAGTTTGTAATCATTTAATTCTCTGTCATCTATTCCTGCAACCCTCCAACTCTCAATGCTGCGTATTATATACGCAGTTTGTATATTGCAGATAATAATGGTTAGACACAGGGCTATGACCATAACGATGCCTGTTTCAGTGTATTGTTATCCCTCCAAAATATTAAATTAAATAACCGCCCCTGCTATGGGTGATCAGGAAATAATGCTATGAAAAAACGTAACTGGACACCGGACTGGTTTTTGAAATCTGTCCTTGATATGCATATTAACGCGATGGTTAATCGCTATTCCTGTCTGAGGGTAATACGGCTGGATCTTTTCTATCAAAAAAATACCTTTAAATATCACCATCCGGATCATCGGCAGATGGAGTCTGATGTCCGGCATCTGATGGACGAAATGATGAGTATCCCCGCAGTGGTGGGTTATTTCTGGGTAATTGAATGGACCGAAGATCACCTGTTCCATGCGCATGTGGCTTTCTGGCTGGATGGTAATAAAACCCAGAAACCTTTTTTCTGGATGGAGAAGGTCGGAGAATGCTGGCGTGCAATCACGGAACATGACGGCTGTTACTATCGTTGTGAGTATAAAACTAACTACGAAGCCGATATTAATATGCCGGTTCACTACAACGATCCGGTGAGTATTAATAATATGCAGCAGGTACTGTTGTACATGACCAAAATTGAACAGAAAAATACTCTATTGCTTCACGGTTGTAATGAAGTCCCGAATCGCTCCTTGAGCGGTAGACCACGACAATTGAGTGGATTGCGCCCCACAGCTGACACGTACCTAGCCTGACTTTTCCGGGACATTCAGCGGTTAGGCTATTGTCCCGTTTAATCTGTATAGCACTATCAATGGCAACACGCTTCCAGTTACCCGACAAAAGAACAATGTATTTCCTAACAGCATTACAGCTGCAAATTAATGTCTTCTCCGAGAACTGTCAGTCGCAGGGAAAACCTGCGCTACCGACACCACCAGAGCGCTGCGGGCAACTGATTGCGGTGGAAAAACCCCGATAGTGGAGTTATTCGACCAGAACAACGATCGGAAATGGTATGAGGCGGAGACACTATTAATTATCCCCATCAGTGTGATGGACCAATTAAGTATAAAATTTACGAAGTTAGTAAACGTCTTGAAGATAAACAAATTCAGGCGCATGATGTCATCAATTTGATTACATCTTTGGTGTGGTATGAGTTACAGAAATACACTTTCTTCTCTTTTGGCCTGCGCGCATGGTTAGCACATACTCTCAGCATGTCGAGGATTTAACTCTTGCCCAGCGCGAGCGACTTGCCTATATCGATTTCCGGCTTTACTTCTTCGGTGTGATTGGCCGTCCCGACCTAATCGAACGTTTCGGTGTGGCACCTGCGGGGGCCACACGCGATCTAGCTCTGTATAGGGATATCGCGCCACAGAATATCACTTTCGACGGTAGCCATAAGATTTACCGCATTGGGTTGGCCTTTTCCCCGTTGTTTAAGCACGCTTCACATCGTGTGCTATCGGCACTGGCTCTAGGCTTCGGTGATGGCATAAATGGTGAATCGCAGCCAATGTTACCTTGCGAATCACCCACCACTTTGAGCACCCCCAAGATGGATGTACTTGCTCCAATCTGCCGTGCAATCCATACCAAAAAACCAGTCGTTATCCGTTACCACTCAATGAGCAATGGTGAGTCCGAACGGGTCATCGTGCCATTAGCCTTAGTAGATACTGGCTTACGCTGGCACGTTCGTGCCTTTGATCGGAAAAGCAGCGAGTTCCGCGATTTCGTCCTTACACGTATCGAAGCACCGAGCTTGCTCAATGAGGAGGCGCAGGCCAATGAACAATCGGACAATGACATCCAATGGATGCGCATCGTCGAGCTGGAGTTTGTGCCGCACCCTCGCCTAGAACGCCCCGAGCTCATCAAGATGGACTACGGGATGACCGACGGTTCGATCCGGCTGTGTGTGCGCGCAGCAGTGGCGGGCTACATGCTACTGCGCTGGTGCGTGGACTGCTCGCCCGACTACCGGCTCAATGAAGAACAGTACCGCCTGTGGCTCAGCGATCCGCTGGCGCTGTATGGCGTTGAGAACGCCAAGCTAGCACCGGGCTATCAAATCCCAGTAACAAAGATATTACACCAAGGATAAGAAACGATGGCACAGAAAGACACCGCCAAGAACGGCAACGGCGGCAACCTCGGCTTCGAGGCCGATCTTTTCAAGGCAGCCGACAAACTGCGTGGCAACATGGAACCGTCCGACTACAAACACGTCGCACTTGGACTCATCTTCCTGAAGTACATCTCTGACGCCTTCGAGGCCAAACACAATGCGCTACTGGCGGAAGATGTACAGGCTGCCGAGGACAAAGACGAGTATCTCGCTGACAACGTGTTCTGGGTGCCGAAGGAGGCGCGCTGGTCGCATCTGCAGGCCAACGCTAAGTTACCCACCGTCGGTACCTTGATTGACGATGCAATGCGCGCCATCGAGAAAGACAACGAATCGCTCAAGGGCGTGCTACCTAAGGATTACGGCCGCCCAGCACTCAACAAAGTAATGCTGGGTGAACTGATTGACCTGATCTCCGGCATCGCACTTAACGAGGAAGGTGACCGCTCCAAGGACATCCTCGGACGCGTGTACGAGTATTTCCTCAGCCAATTTGCCGGAGCCGAAGGCAAGCGTGGGGGCGAGTTTTACACCCCGCGTTCTGTAGTTCGCGTTCTGGTCGAGATGCTCGAACCCTACTCAGGTCGTGTTTATGATCCATGCTGCGGTTCGGGTGGCATGTTCGTGCAATCAGAAAAGTTTGTGCATGAGCACGGTGGTCGTATTGGCGACATTGCGATTTACGGGCAAGAGTCGAACTATACCACTTGGCGACTAGCCAAGATGAACCTAGCAGTGCGCGGCATCGACTCCGACATACGCTGGAACAACGATGGCAGCTTCCATAAGGATGAACTGCGCGATCTCAAGGCCGATTACATCCTCGCCAACCCGCCGTTCAATATTTCAGACTGGGGCGGCGACCGCCTACGTGAAGACGTGCGCTGGAAATTCGGTGCACCGCCTGTAGGCAATGCCAACTACGCGTGGCTACAGCACATCTACCACCACCTTGCGCCCAATGGTAAAGCGGGCGTGGTGCTGGCAAACGGTTCCATGAGCTCCAACCAATCCGGTGAGGGAGAAATCCGTAAGACGATGCTTGAAGCCGATGTGGTGGATTGTATGGTGGCGTTGCCTGGGCAGCTCTTTTACTCCACGCAGATTCCCGCCAGCCTGTGGTTCCTGACTCGCAATAAGAATCCCGGCAAAAGCCAGAGTGACCGGAGCAGGAAAGTGCTGTTCATAGATGCCCGCAAGCTGGGCGTGCTGGTGGATCGCACTCGGCGAGAACTCACCGATGAGGAAATTCAGCTAATTGCTGACACCTACCACTCTTGGCGTGGGGAAGAGGGCGCGGGTGAGTACGCTGACGTAACAGGCTTCTGCAAATCTGTATCGATAGAGGAAATTCGCAAGCACGGCCATGTTCTGACACCAGGCCGTTACGTTGGCGCAGCGGAACACGAATATGATGGTGAGCCCTTCGAAGAGAAGATGGCGCGGCTCTTTGCACAGTGGCACGAACAGCAGGCAACATCGGCAAAGTTGGATGCGGAAATTGAGGCCAACCTTAAGGAGCTTGGATATGGGGAGTAAGTGGAAGAAAAAAACACTTGATGCTTTAGGTCGCATTGTCACTGGCAGGACGCCGCCTTCAACCATTGTTGGTGCTTTTGGAGGGAGTATCCCTTTCGTTACGCCATCGGACATGGATGGCACCCGCATTATTTCGACTACGGCAAGAACTTTGTCTGCTACTGGTCAATCAGCAGTCAAAAATGCTTTCATTCCAAATAACGCAGTAATGGTTTCGTGCATCGGTTCTAACATGGGAAAGGCAGCGATAGCTGGTGCCAATTGCATCACGAACCAGCAAATCAACAGCATCGTCATCGACACTGATGACTCCCCACTATTCATTTATTACAACCTCAGTCTGAGAAAATCAGAAATTCGAGGCATAGCTAGTGGATCGGCACAGCCAATCTTAAACAAATCAGCATTCGGACGACTTGAAATTGAATTGCCGCCGCCTGAAGAGCAACGCGCCATCGCCCACATTCTAAGCACGTTGGACGACAAGATTGAACTCAACCGAAGACAGAACGAAACGCTGGAAGCTATGGCTCACGCCTTGTTCAAGGCGTGGTTCGTGGACTTCGAACCAGTACGCGCCAAACAAGAAAGGCGCTGGCAACACGGACTATCCCTGCCCGGTCTGCCCGCGCACCTCTATGACCTATTCCCCGACCGGCTCGTTGATTCGGCGTTGGGGGAGATACCGGAGGGATGGGAAAGCGTACCAGCGAGCCGACTCGTGGAGTTCAATCCCTCTTTGCCATTGCGGAAAGGGACGAAGGCGCCCTACATCGAGATGGCTGCATTGCCGACGTCTGGAAGCTGGCCTGAGCCGCCGGTATTGCGGCCGTTCGGCAGTGGTATGCGGTTTCGCAATGGCGACACCCTACTAGCCCGAATTACACCTTGTCTGGAAAATGGCAAAACGGCTTTCGTTCAGTGTTTGCCGGATAACACTGTGGGTTGGGGCTCTACTGAATACATCGTGATGCGTCCCAAGGCTCCAGTGCCACCGGAATTCGGGTATTTATTAGCACGCGATGCGGCTTTTCGGGAGCAAGCCATCCGAAGCATGACCGGCACCTCCGGTCGGCAACGTGTTCAGGCTGACTCAGTGGCTGGGTTCAAGCTTACAGTACCTAAGCATGAAGCTGTGTGGGGTGCTTTCTCGCATGTTGTCACGCCCGTATTCATGAGCATCAAAAAGAACGCGGAGGCAATCGCAACGCTCGCCCAACTGCGTGATACTTTGTTGCCCAAACTCATCTCCGGCGAGTTACACATTCCGGATGCCGAATGCAAAGTCGGAGTTTGACTGGATGAATCTTCAGCTTGATCCAAACAATTATGAAGCCTGTCCGTCGTACAACGAATGGTTAGATGAGCAGTACTCAGAACAAGCAGACGGAATACTCGACATTCTTGGTTATCAACCGAGACCAAGTTTTGTTCTTTTCACTATGAGTCCAGACACTTATGAAGCTGCATTTTCGGACTTTACACAACAGCGTGAAGAAGGAATAAAAGAATCCGTATGCAATCAATTCCCATCTCCGATTGCTTACTATTTCTACCGATTTGAAAATGGATACGAGAGTGATCTGCAACGTCTACACCTTCTTCGAGATACTTGGGAGTCGGTAATCGATATCCTTCATGCGCTAGCCGTAGCGGAATGCCGCCATAGAAATATTCAGGTCGCAGATCCGCTGAAATTTAAGGATTTGTTCACTGATAGTATCGCAAAAAGACTTGAGAACATCGAGAGGATCACTAACCAGCTGAGTGCTGAAGGTATTTATCCCTCAGTCGCAAAAATTTCACCGGCAGCAACACTTGCTGCGATGAAGGAGCTCAACCAATCTAGGAATGCTTTCTCTCATAGCGCGGCGCAGTCTGAGGCGCAGGCGCGAAATTGGATCAGCGATGCATATGTAGATGTAGTGGAAGTTCTTGCAGACCTTGATGGCCTAGAAGACATTCAGATTGTTCGGTATTTAAGTCAGGTTGATGGAACAACTCTAAGATGTGAAATATTTAGAGGGCATAGCTCCACAAGAACAATCCAGAACATCAAGATTAGCCATCAGCAAATGCTAGATTCCGCCGAGAAATATTTTCGTCCTGGGCAGATGCTTGTAATTGCAGACGGACTTATTTTCGGTCTTCGTCCGATGATTTGCTTTCGCGAGGATGGCGTTGGCCATACGACTCGTCTTTGTATTTTCAGAAAGACGCGTGGTGAAGCACCTAATCGGCGGCTTGAATACGAAATTATTGGTGAAGCCGTACGCCATGAAGAAGATCGAAATAACTTTGCGATAGAAATAAACGAACTGCGTGGTCTGTTTGGATTAGAAGAGGAATAGAAATGTACAAGCCCAAAATAGCAGGAGAGCAATAATGGCATTTCTATCTGAAGCCGCCGTAGAACAAGCACTACTGGAGCAGATGCACGTTCTTGGTTACAGCATCGAACGCGAGGACGACATCGGCCCTGACGGACGCCGACCGGAACGCGAAAGTCACAATGAGGTCGTGCTCAAGAGTCGGTTCGAGGATGCCGTTGCACGCCTGAACCCTGGCTTGCCATTAGAGGCGCACCAAGATGCTGTGCGCCGCATGATGCAGTCCGAACTACCATCTCTTCTCGAGGAAAACCGCCGTATCCACAAATTGATAACGGAAGGTGTGGATGTTGAGTACTACGCCGACGACGGCACGCTGACTGCGTGCAAGATTGCACTCATCGACTTCGAGCACCCGGAGAAGAACGATTGGTTGGCAGTGAGTCAGTTCATGGTGATCAATGGAGAGAACAAGCGGCGGCCCGATGTGGTGGTGTTCGTGAACGGATTACCAATAGGTGTAATCGAACTAAAAGCACCAGGTAATGCCGGAGCGCATCTGTTAGGGGCATTCAACCAACTCCAGACCTACAAGCAGGAAATTCCTTCTCTATTCAACACCAACGCACTCCTGGTTACATCGGACGGCATTGCAGCCCGAGTGGGATCGTTGTCGGCAGATCTTGAGCGTTTCATGCCATGGCGCACCACCGACGGCGTGGATATTGCACCAAAGGGAGCTCCAGAACTTTCAACATTAATCGAGGGTGTGTTCGAACAGCGACGATTACTGGCCTTAATACGCGATTTCACCGTCTTTGCCGAAACCGGAGCAGGGCTCGCCAAAATCATTGCAGGATACCACCAGTTCCACGCAGTACGACACGCGGTCAACAGCACTGTGAATGCATCCTCGCCAGAGGGTAATCATCGTGCTGGTGTCATCTGGCACACCCAAGGCTCCGGCAAAAGCCTGCTGATGGCATTCTACGCAGGGCAACTCGTCAAGCATCCGGCCATGGCCAACCCAACGCTAGTAGTACTAACCGACCGCAACGATCTCGACGACCAGCTCTTCTCTACTTTCTCGATGTGCCGTGATCTGATCCGACAGACGCCAATTCAAGCCGAGAGCCGCGAAGATCTGCAGAAAGTTTTAAGCCGAGCATCAGGTGGCGTTATCTTCACGACTTTGCAAAAATTTGGCGAGATTGAGGAGCCACTTACCACTCGGCGCAACGTGGTGGTCATCGCAGATGAAGCGCACCGAAGCCAATATGGCTTCAAGGCCAAGGTAGACGTGAAGACTGGCGAAATCTCCTATGGATTTGCCAAGTACATGCGCGATGCCCTCCCTAATGCATCCTTCATCGGTTTTACCGGTACACCTATAGAAGCAGGTGATGTAAACACCCCAGCGGTATTCGGCAACTATATCGATATTTACGACATCAGCAGGGCAGTCGAGGATGGCGCGACCGTACCGATCTACTATGAATCCCGTCTGGCGCGAATCGAACTCGACGAGGATGAGAAACCGAAGATCGACGTAGAGGTCAATGAATTGACTGAGGAGGACTCAGAAGCCGACCAGGAGCGCTTAAAGAAGAAATGGTCAACGGTTGAAGCACTAGTTGGCAGTGATAAACGCCTTAATTTAGTTGCCAAGGACATGGTTACCCACTTTGAGGATCGCGTGGCCGCACTCAATGGCAAGGCGATGGTGGTGTGTATGAGCCGGCGCATCTGCGTCAAGCTATACGACGAGATCGTCAAACTGCGCCCAGACTGGCACAGCACTGATGACAACGCAGGCGCGGTCAAGATTGTAATGACGGGTGCGGCGAGCGATCCGCAGGCATGGCAACAGCACATAGGCAACAAGGCCCGACGTGATCTGCTGGCCAAGCGAGCCCGTGATCCCAAAGATCAACTCAAGCTAGTGATCGTGCGGGATATGTGGCTGACCGGCTTTGATGCGCCGTGCATGCACACCATGTACGTGGATAAACAAATGCAAGGCCACGGGTTGATGCAGGCAATTGCGCGCGTGAATCGGGTGTTCCGCGACAAGCCTGCAGGACTAATCGTCGATTACATCGGCATCGCACAAAACTTGAAGTCGGCCCTGCAGCAATATTCCCGGAACGATCAGGAAAACACAGGCGTTGACGAAGCGCAGGCCATCTCGGTGATGATTGAGAAGTACGAGGTCGTACGGGACATGTACCACGGTTACGACTACGCCTCCGCGATGGCAGGCACTCCACAAGAACGCCTTGTGATGATGGCAGGTGCCATAGAGTGGATTCTCGACCTGCAACAAAAGTTGGCGGCGAAAGAGAACACCAAAGAGGGTAAGAAGAATGCGCATCGTCGATACCAGGATGCAGTGCTAGCCCTGTCCAAGGCATTCGCTTTGGCATCAGCATCCGACGAGGCCCGAGAAATCCGGGAGGAAGTCGGTTTCTTCCAGGCAATACGTGCCGCTCTAGTCAAAAGTAGTAATGGTTCAGGTGCGACGCAGCAAGAGCGCGAATTGGCGATCCAACAGATCGTCAGCCGAGCTGTTGTCTCGACCGAGATCGTGGACATACTTGCTGCTGCGGGTATTAAGAGTCCGGATATTTCCATCCTCTCCGACGAGTTTCTCGCTGAAGTACAGCAGATGGAGAAGAAGAATCTTGCGTTGGAAGCCCTGCGTAAACTGCTCAACGATGGAATTCGCTCACGTAGCAAGGCCAACGTGGTACAGACCAAAGCTTTCTCGGAGCGACTGGAAGATTCGGTGGCACGATACCACGCCAATGCTATCACCACTGCCGAAGTGCTGCAGGAACTAATCAAGCTAGCCAAGGACATCCGTGCGTCTCGCCAACGGGGTGAAGAACAAGGTTTGTCTGAGGATGAGATTGCCTTCTACGACGCATTGGCTGACAACGAGGACGCCATTCAAGTTATGGGTGACGATAAACTGAAACTCATTGCTCATGAGTTGCTAATGAGCCTGCGTGAAAACGTGTCCGTTGACTGGGCTCATCGCGAGTCTGCACGCGCTCGAATGCGAGTGCTGGTGAAGCGTATTCTCCGTAAGTATGGTTATCCACCAGATCTTCAGGAAACAGCCGTACAAACAGTACTTCAACAGGCTGAGGCTTTGTCATCAGGGTGGTCGGTTTCACGTGGATGATCTGCCTAATATGGCAGTTCTAGTGATTGACGAATAAAGAAATAATAGGAAAGTCAATGTGGCATGACAATGAGACAACCGTTGATTACGTTAATTTTCGCCTAGTAGCAAAAGCATGTGCGGGGCTCATTCAAGATACCGGTGGGGAGCCAATCTCGATTGGGATCTCGGGAGGCTGGGGCGCAGGAAAATCGTCACTTGTACGGATGATCGCATCTGAGTTATCGCTGGAACAGACTGTCGGAATGGGAATTGCCTCTGAGGAACGACCAAAACATGTAGTGATAACTTTCAATCCATGGCTTTACCAAGGCTTTGAAGATGCACGTACTGCGCTGCTACAGACGGTTGGAGATGCAGTACTTGAGGCTGTAGTCGCTCAGAATAGTGGACTTTTAGGTAAGGCAAAATCCCTCGTCAAGCGCATTAATTTTCTACGGTTGGCCCAACTGGGTGGAGAAGTTGCAGCCACCTTGATCACAGGGGTTCCGGTCGGTCTTATTGGAAAAGTTGTCGAGGCTGGAAAAGGTGCATTGCAGAATGAATCACTTAATGAAGGCATCGCAGTCGCCAAAGATGCATCAGAAGCTACCAAAGGACTCTTGAACGAAGCTAAACCCGTTTCGCTGCCAAAAGAAATACAATCCTTTCGGGAAGCCTTGGAAGAGCTACTCGTCGAGCTGAATATCACGTTGGTAGTCTTTGTCGATGACCTTGATCGATGCCTACCTAAGACGGCTATTTCAACGCTCGAGGCTATTCGGTTGCTGCTGTTTCTGCGTCGAAGTGCATTCGTCATCGCCGCGGACGATGTGTTTATTCGTGGAGCCGTCCGTGTCCACTTTGCTGGTACTGGTTTGGATGACGATATCGCAACCAATTATTTTGACAAGTTAATTCAAGTTCCATTGAGAGTACCAAGACTGGGCGCTAACGAGACTAAAGCATATACCGCGTTGCTATTTTTGGAACGTGCTCACCGCAGCGGACAGCTGGAAACCGAGAGTTTTGAGAACGCTAAACTCAGCGTAGAAGCTCGACTACGAGAAACTTGGACGGGAAAAACCGTTGATCTTGCATTCCTCGAAACGCTGGTGGAACAGGAGGATGCTGAGTTGCTCGACCTAATGGGGCTGGCTGAGAGGTTGGCTCCATTACTTTTTAGTGCAAGTACAGTCCAGGCCAACCCACGACTGATTAAGCGATTTCTTAATACAGTGTTTTTGCGTAAGACATTAGCTAAACCACAAGGCATTGATGTGGATGTACAAATTCTGGCTAAGTGGCATTTGCTCGAGCGGTGTGACGAAGCTACGGCGAATGCATTGGCAGAAAAGGTTTCGGCCGAAAACGAAGGAAGAGTCAGCATTCTTCATGACGCAGAGATGGCTGCTAAAGACCCGGATAATACGCTCCCCACCCTATTTGGAGATAAAGAGTTTGTTCGTGAGTGGCTGCAGCTAAAACCTCTGCTTGGTGATATGGATATGCGACCTATATTGCACCTCAGTAGAGATAGCACCGTTAGGGATTTTGGTGCCGATGATCTGAACGTAGCAGGTAAAGCATTACGTGATGCGTTGGTGGCAGCCCGAAATTCGAACGAAGCATTAAAACAGCAAATAATGGATGCTGGTGAACTGCAGTCTGGTCTTGCCATGGCTCGCGCCTGGGAAATTAGGCGACCAAACCGTTTATGGCAAAAGGCCGAAGAGGTCTTGATGCTTATCGAGGTGTCTCATATTCACCCAAGTACCGGGGCTCGAGCCGCTGCACTCATTAGTCAGGCACCTATTTCTCAGCTCGCCCCAGGCTTGGTTTCAGCTTTGACAGAGTGTAGCTGGGCGAAAGATGTTTTATCTAAGTGGGAACGGGACGAACAGATTCCGAAACCTGTTAAACGTGCAATTGAAAATGCAAGGAAGAAATAAATGGGTACGTCGACCTCAAGCGCAGGAGCCGGTTCTGGCGCATCATTTGATCCACCATGGCTAGATGATGCTGAAACTGGCATTGACTCTAGCCATGCAGACAAACCTATATCACCAAATCCAGCTCCCGAAGATGGCTCTGATGGTGCAAATGAAAGTGACTCGGAGAATGACAACACTACAACGCAGCATGTAGAAAGTCCGGCGGCAGCACCAGCGGGGCGTTATCAGGAAGCACGAAGAGCTCTCACGGGTTTCGTGCAATCTGGTAGTGGATCTGATTTACGGCGAGGTATTTCGAGTTTCATTAAAAAAGGTATGGGCGGATCAATAAAAGCGGCGAGTCGTATGCGCACTAGTGCTATAGCTTCTGCTTCATTAGGGGGCTTTCTGGCAACAGCCCGAGATGGGACCGACCCTGATATCGATGCGTGGGTTGCTTCGGTAAAACAGAGAAATCTATCTGCCCATGATACTGCACTAGAAGTTGTACAAAAGCTGCTGCCCACGGGTGGAAGTGTTGACGAAGAGTCAGCCAAGCATGCAATGAATCAGGCCATCTCTCATCTTTATGAAGTAGATCCCACTGCTGATATCTTCAATCTTGGGGATGACCAGATTGCCAATGTAATGGCATTCACAGTGGCGTACGATGTTTACAACCGGGTTCAACTTGAACTCGGAAGGGTTTTTGAAAAGCTAAAATATGTACCCAGTGTCATACAACAGCGATTAGCACAAGTGCTTGACTACATTATGGTTGTTGTTAACAAATCGATGGGAAAGGTACGTTCTGGCAGTACTTCACATTCCATGCGAGAAATTGCGACTTCGGCGTTACAAGACGCCCTTACGGTGTTCTCTGAATCATGAAAATTCTTTGCTCAAGTATCAATTCGCTACCCCAAAATGTGCCAGTAGGCACTCGTGCATTCACCTTCCTAGAGGCATCATCACGACCCGACGTTGGACGTATTGCCTCTGGTTGGCTGCGTAAGCTAGAGAGTGCTGGCTATGCCCCATCGATCCCAGTGTGGGATTTCATGCTTTTTTGTTTTGCTGTTTATGCATCAGATGTTGCTGTTATTCGCAAAAATAGTGCGGATGGTTGGACTCGCCAAATTGAACTATATATTACACTCAATGATCCAGCCCCTTGGGAAGCAAATAAAGCTATTGCTGAGGAAATGCTCCGAGTTCTTTCTGGTGACTTTTGGACACTGCACTTCTTGCCTGGTGGTCCACCTCCACCAAAAGGCAAGCTCCGGAAATGCGACCGAGATTGTGTGTCCTTACTTTCTGGAGGCCTCGATAGCCTGATAGGTGGTATAGATGCTACAACTGCAGGGCGCAGGCCAATTTTTGTGTCACAACTTGCTTTTGAAGATTCTGCTCGACAAGTTGCCTATGCTAATGCACTGGGTGGGGGCGATTGGCATCAGCAGTGGAGTCATAAAGTCGTTTTCAGTGGTAAAAAAGAAACTTCGACCAGAGCACGCTCCATGGCGTTCTATGGTCTTGCAGTGCTCGCTACTTCATTGCTGTCAGTCAAACGGGCAGATATCTTGGTACCAGAAAATGGATTCATAAGTATCAATCCTCCATTGCTTCCAGGAAGGATGGCTAGTCTCAGCACAAGAACAACACATCCACAGTTCATGACTTTCCTTCAAAAATTACTTGATGCCGTTGGCGTCAATGCCCAATTGTGTATGCCCTATCGGTTCATGACGAAGGGAGAAATGTTGGCACAGTGTGCAGATCAAACTCTGCTAACAAGATTTGCATGTGATTCGACAAGTTGTGGTCGTTTCCGTACCTACAACCGAACACACTGCGGTCGATGCGTGCCATGTATGGTTCGTAAAGCTGCAATTCAGCGCTGGGGCATTTCTGATACGACAAGATATAAATTCACAAATCTGTCGGTGGCAGGCAAAGCAAATGCGGACGATCCAATGGCAGTGGCTTGTGCAGTACTCGCCGCCGAAAAGAAAGGGATTGATGCCTTCCTAGGAGCCACACTAGCCTTTGCGTCAGCTGCGGATCGCCCTCATTATCGTCAAGTTGCTGAACAGGGTTTAGCTGAATTGGCTACATTGCTCCGAAAGGACGGTATAATTTGATGGATTTCCACTGCCACTTAGATCTCTATCCGAATGCCAAGAAAGTCTACATCGAAGCTTTGCAGCGAACTGAATTTGTCTGGCTAGTGACAACGAGCCCAAGAGCATACGCAGCAACTTCAAAAGTACTAGCCACCACTCAGAAATGTTTGATTTCCCCAGGTCTTCACCCTGAGATAGCAGATAAAAAATACATCGAACTGGAAATGCTGCTATCACAAATGGAGAATTGCACTGCCATTGGCGAGGTTGGTCTGGATGGTTCGGCACGATACAGGCCTTACTTTGAACTTCAAAAGAATATATTTAAAGCCATTGTTGAGAAATGCGCAGGATTCGGAGGGCGAGTTCTCAGCATTCATTCTCGGGGGGCCGCCAAGGAGGTTTTAGATATTCTTGAAGCGAACCCAGGGTTTGGCACAGCGGTTCTTCACTGGTTCACCGATTCTCCTTCCGTGCTTCGACGTGCAATCGATGCCGGTTGTTGGTTCAGTGTTGGGCCAACGATGATGAAATCTGCTAATGGACGAAAGCTGGCAGCACTAATGCCACGTGAACAAGTGGTCCCAGAGAGTGATGGTCCATTCGCGAAGATAGATGGTGTCCATGTAATGCCATGGGAGGCAAATACTGTGGCTATTAAACTCGCCGAGATATGGAATATATCGCAAGATGAAGCTTCGTTTTTGCTAAAATCAAATGGCTTACGTCTAATGGGGCTGCTAAGGATCTAGCTTGTCTACTGCCTTTTCGCACATCCCCAATTGACAAATCAACTGGGTAAACCCTAGTAGGTATGACACGGCTTTGGCGTCAGGTGACGTAATAACGCAAACTTATGTACAGGATCAATATAATCGAAATTACATACTGTAGATCGCCATCAACATCATTTAATAAAAAGACATCCAGCCATTCTGACGGCTGGATGTCTTTTTATTTTATAACTATGCTTTACTAAGTCAGTTTGACTTAGCGGGGCTACCGCCCTGCCTATTTCCCCAAATTAATCTTCGCAAAATCAAAGGGACTCACTACCCTTTCCCGATTAGCATCCAGAAAATCAGCCCACCACTGCAACATCAGCCTGCGCTCATCAAGATGCTCGGCTTTATGAATATAAGCCGCACGCACAGAGTTACGCTCCATATGGCTCATCTGCCGCTCAACTGCATCCCTCGACCACAATCCAGACTCAATCAATGAACTACACGCCATTGTCCTGAAACCATGGCCGCAAACTTCAACCTGTGTGTCATATCCCATAACTCGCAAAGATTTGTTCACCGTGTTTTCACTCATCGGTTTGCGAGGATTATGATCACCAATAAAAATCAGTTCATGATCACCACTGAACGTCTTTATCTGCTCCAAGATATTTAATGCCTGTCGGGAAAGCGGTACCAGATGGGGCATACGCATTTTTGAGCCACGCTGCGAGTGCTTTACTCCTTCAATAGCTTCTCGCTCGGCTGGAATCGTCCACATAGATGTTTCAAAATCGATCTCTGACCAGCGCGCAAAACGCAGTTCACTGGAACGTATAAAGACCAATAGCGTTAGCTCCACAGCCAAACGTGTTAGCGGTCGACCGGTGTAGCGATCAATGCAGTGGAGTAACTCAGGGATACGTTTGAGTTCCAAAGCTGCCCGATGTTGCCTTTTCGCCGTAGCAATCGCTCCAGCCATCTCTTGGGCGGGATTGTAGTCAATATAACCACTTTGCACAGCGTAACGCATAATAGCATTTGTACGTTGCTCAAGACGCGAAGCCACTTCTAAACGCCCCGTTGCTTCTACTACTTTTATTGGAACAAGCAAATCTCGAGTACTCAGATCCTTGATATTTCTTGTCCCAATTGTCTGAAAGAGGTTGTCCTCTAAGCTTTTCAGCACTCGTCGGCTATGTTCTTCCGACCACTTTTTATTTGTGGCATGCCACTCAACAGCTAGCTCCTCAAAAGTACGCGCATCTTCCTGTTCAACTTTATCATTTTTCTTTTTGTCTCCCGGATCGATGCTGTTTGCCAAAAGCTTACGAGCTTCATCGCGACGAGCTCTGGCATCAGCAAGAGATACGTCAGGGTAAACCCCTAAAGCCAGCATTTTTTGCTTTCCGCCAAAGCGGTACTGAAGACGCCAGTATCTTGAACCATTTGGGTGGACGAGAAGATGCATACCGTTGCCATCGGTCAGCTTATATTGCTTATCCGTTGGTTTGGCTGTTCTGACTTTGATATCTGTTAGAGCCATGCTTATCCCCTCCCTGTTGGTACAAGCATTATCGAACCGGAAATACCATCATCTGTACCAACATGTGTTGGTAGATGTACGTTGAAGTCGGTTGACCTTGAGAGAGTTAATATAGCGAGAAAGGTAGGTAAATGCTGGATTTTAGACATAAAAAAAGACCTCAGTTGAGGTCTATTTACATACATATGGTGCCGAAGGCCGGAATCGAACCGGCACGCCTTGCGGCGGTTGATTTTGAATCAACTGCGTCTACCGATTTCGCCACTTCGGCACGAAGAGGTATGCGGAAAACGTTGTGGATTATACCTGTAGCTCATCACCTTGCAAGCCCCATTCAACCTTCTACGTGCTGAGTGCTGAAAAAAACAACGAATCTTCAATCTGTTGTGCGTTTGAAGCCACCCAGAGCGATAAATTGACCCAATCACAACAGCTAAATAACTACAAAATCTCCAACTCCCACCACTGGTTTTCCCCAGGCATCATGATAGTCTTTCAGGATAATCAGCCTTCGGAGATAGTACCCGTTTATGATACGCCTCGCTGTTATTGGAACTAACTGGATCACCCGTCAGTTCGTCGATGCTGCCCACGAGAGTGGCAAATATAAACTCACCGCGGTCTACTCCCGCTCGCTGGAACAGGCGCAAACCTTCGCCAATGACTATCTGGTGGAACATCTCTTTACCGATCTGGATGCGATGGCGAAGAGTGACGCCATTGATGCGGTATACATCGCCAGCCCTAATTCCCTGCATTCGCCACAAACGCTGCTGTTTTTAAGTCATAAAAAGCATGTAATTTGCGAAAAGCCCCTAGCGTCTAATTTGCGTGAAGTGGAAGCAGCGATTGCCTGCGCACGTGAAAACCAGGTGGTGCTGTTCGAGGCATTTAAAACTGCCAGCCTGCCAAACTTTATCGCGCTGCAACAGGCATTGCCGAAAGTCGGCAAGATCCGCAAAGTGCTGCTCAACTATTGCCAGTATTCCTCGCGCTATCAGCGTTATCTCGATGGCGAAAACCCTAATACCTTTAATCCGGCGTTTTCGAACGGCTCGATTATGGATATCGGTTTTTACACGCTGGCCTCGGCGGTTGCACTGTGGGGCGAACCGTATTCGGTTCACGCGACAGCAAGTCTGCTGGAAAGTGGTGTCGATGCGCACGGTTCAGTGCAGATGAATTACGGCGATTTTGATGTGAACTTGCTGCACTCAAAAGTCAGCGATTCAACTATACCAAGCGAGATTCAGGGCGAAGCCGGCTCTTTGGTGATTGAGAAGATCTCTGAATGCCAGCGCATCACCTTTATTCCTCGTGGCGGAAAACCGCAAGATCTCACGCTTCCACAGCATATCAATACTATGCTTTATGAAGCCGAAGTCTTTGCGCGTTTGGTCACCAGTAACGAAGTCAATCATCCAGGTTTAATCACATCGCGCTCAATTGCGGCGCTGAGCACCGAGATTCGCGCTCAGACAGGTGTGAAATTCCCGGCGGATGATGTCTCTTCGCAGCTACCGGCGTAAAGGTGTGTAAAAGCGGGGTGGCATGATGTTGACTGATTGTAGCAATCGTAATATTTTGTTACCCGCAAAGGGGAGTAACTTCATTGTCGGTTAATCGTCATTACGGTGTGCAAACACCCGGTTACCGAGCAATACGAATGGCTTTTTATACAAAAAACCATTCCGTGTTGTAAGTGAGACCTTGCCGGAAGGCGAGATCCCTGTTGCAAGCATTAGCGGCTGGCGTCTTCCGACGTTGGCCGTTTTTGTTTTTATAGGAATAATTTTATGAATAGTGTCGGCACTCCATTACTGTGGGGCGGTTTTGCCGTCGTGGTCGTCATCATGCTGGCTATCGACCTCCTTCTTCAGGGGCGTAAAGGCTCGCACACCATGTCCATGAAGCAGGCGGCCGTCTGGTCCCTGGTCTGGGTTTCGCTTTCGCTGCTGTTTAACGCAGCCTTCTGGTGGTATCTCACCGGAACATCTGGCCGTGAAGTGGCGGATACACAAGCTCTCGCCTTCCTCACCGGTTATCTGATTGAAAAAGCGCTGGCGGTGGATAACGTCTTCGTCTGGCTGATGCTGTTCAGCTACTTTGCTGTACCTGCTGCGTTGCAACGCCGTGTGCTGGTTTACGGTGTACTGGGCGCGATCGTGCTGCGTACCGTTATGATCTTCGCGGGTAGTTGGCTAATTTCTCAGTTCGAATGGCTGCTGTATGTCTTTGGCGCGTTCTTACTGTTCACCGGTATCAAGATGGCACTGGCGAAAGAAGATGAAGGCGGCATTGGCGACAAACCGCTGGTGCGCTGGATCCGTAGCCACCTGCGCATGACGGATAAAATCGAAGGCGAGCACTTCTTTATTCGTAAGAACGGTATTTTGTTCGCCACGCCATTGCTGCTGGTGCTGATTCTGGTTGAGCTGAGCGACGTGATTTTCGCAGTCGACAGTATTCCGGCTATCTTCGCGGTAACGACTGACCCGTTCATCGTGCTGACTTCGAACCTGTTTGCAATCCTTGGCTTGCGTGCGATGTACTTCTTGCTGGCTGGCGTGGCTGAGCGCTTCTCCATGTTGAAGTACGGCCTGTCGATTATCCTGGTGTTTATCGGCGTGAAGATGATGATTGTCGATTTCTACCATATCCCGATCGCGATTTCGCTGGGCGTGGTTGGCGGTATTCTGGCGTTAACGTTAATTATCAACGCTATCGTGAATTACCGTAACGATCAGAAAAACCTGGCGAAGTAACCCTTCCCGGAATGAGAGAACCCCGTCTATGGCGGGGTTTTTCTTTTTATAGCGCCAACTGTACGAAGTGTTGCTAATGTCACATATTTGTTAATATTTAGTTATAAAATCTAGCCTGCACCGAAATAATCAGTGATTACTACTTACTACCCTGCGACATTTCCTTATACTCGACCAGGCAAACACATTTCTTTACATCCGGTCAGAAAAGTACCTCAGAGTACAGACACAGGATGGGACGACATACAACACAGGAAGGTTATTTATGGCTACACAATCTCCAGGTATTCTTAAACGCCTGGCACAAGGCAGTCTGGTCAAACAAATTCTGATAGGACTGGTGCTGGGCATCGCACTGGCGGCAATTTCAAAACCTGCGGCAATCGCCGTCGGTCTGCTCGGGACATTATTCGTTGGGGCACTGAAAGCTGTCGCACCGGTTCTGGTTCTGATGCTGGTGATGGCATCTATCGCGAACCATAAGCACGGCCAGAAAACCAGCATCCGCCCGATTCTGGTGCTTTATCTTCTGGGAACATTCACCGCCGCGTTAACCGCCGTGGTCGTGAGTTTCGTGTTCCCTTCTACCTTGCATCTGGTGACCGGCGCGACCGATATCACGCCACCGTCAGGCATTGTGGAAGTTCTGCGCGACTTGCTGTTGAGCATGGTTGCTAACCCAATTCATGCGCTGCTGAATGCAAACTACATCGGGATTCTGGTGTGGGCTGTGGGCCTGGGCTTTGCTCTGCGCCACGGTAATGAAAGCACTAAAAACCTGATTAACGATGTTTCTGATGCGGTGACCTTCATCGTTCGTGTCGTGATTCGCTTCGCCCCAATCGGTATTTTCGGTCTGGTGGCATCAACGCTTGCAACAACGGGCTTCGAAACGCTATGGAGCTATGCACAACTGCTGCTGGTTTTGGTTGGCTGTATGTTCGGCGTGGCGCTTGTCATCAACCCACTGCTGGTGTTCGTAAAAATCCGTCGCAACCCGTACCCACTGGTGTTCGCTTGCCTGCGTGAGAGCGGCGTAACTGCTTTCTTCACCCGTAGTTCTGCGGCTAACATTCCGGTGAACATGGCGCTGTGTGAGAAGCTGAATCTGGATCGCGATACTTACTCGGTTTCCATCCCGTTGGGCGCAACCATCAACATGGCAGGTGCAGCAATCACCATTACCGTGCTGACACTGGCTGCGGTGAATACTCTGGGCGTGCCGGTTGATTTGCCTACCGCACTGCTGCTGAGTGTGGTGGCGTCGTTGTGTGCTTGCGGAGCTTCTGGTGTGGCAGGTGGTTCGCTGCTGCTGATTCCACTGGCATGCGGCATGTTTGGCATCCCGAATGAGATTGCCATGCAGGTGGTTGCAGTCGGCTTTATCATCGGCGTGTTGCAGGATTCTTGCGAAACCGCACTGAACTCCTCTACCGACGTGCTGTTTACCGCAGCGGCTTGCCAGGCAGAAGATGCACGTCTGGCAGACAATAATCCGTTACGCGGTTAATGCTCAAAGCTCCCTGCCCTTCGTGGCGGGGAGTTATCCCTCTTGTTGCTGGACCTCTTTTTCGACCTTAAACGGGTCAATGCCCCGCCGTTGCATCCGCCAGAAACGAATGATATTCAGTCCGTTCATCACCAGAAAACTCCCTTCGATTAACGTTCCGCCAATCGACCCTAGCCAGAAATTATGTGTTACCCAACAAGCCGTGGAGCACCACATCACACAGCGAGTGGTCAGCCCTTTGCAGCGGAATAATGCCCAGGTACTGGCTACGGTTCCGGCAATCGGCAGTAATTCCATCGCATGGTTAAATTTAGCCAGACCCAAACCCAGCGTTAACACAATAAAAATGCTCATCACCCATAGGCTCCGCGTACGCAGGGAGATAACGGTACGGATTGCGTTGAGTTCAGCACTCATGCCTGCCGGGCTGGCGCCCATCAAGAAGAAGTGAATACCGATGATGGCGCTGTAACCCGCCAGTTGTAGCTTGAAGCGCCGCTCATCGCGGTTAATGAACGTGGTAATACCAACCACAAAGGCGAGAACCCCGACGCCCTGGGCAACCCAATACGCGGTCATGACAAATCCTTGTGAGTAAAAACGAGGCGAAAAAAAACGGCATTTCGAATATCAAAATGCCGTTTCATGGTAGCACCTGAGACGCTATTTACAACGTAACGCCGCTCTTAAAGATGGCTAATTCGCGGAAATCATTACGTTCGTTACAGGTCTTTTTGCCGTTCGCGATATCAACAATGGTGTCGATAAATTCGGTCAGCAGCGTGTTCATATCCGTGCCGTGCAGCAGTTTGCCTGCGTCAAAATCAATCCAGTGTGGCTTTTTAGTTGCCAGTTCACTGTTAGTTGCGATTTTAACTGTTGGTACAAAACCGCCGTATGGTGTGCCGCGACCGGTGCTGAACAGCACCATATGGCAACCTGCGCCAGCCAGTGCACTGGTCGCAACCGCATCGTTACCCGGTGCGCTTAACAGGTTCAGGCCAGGCGTTTTCAGGCGCTCGCCATAACGCAGGACATCAACAACTTCGCTCTCACCGGCTTTTTGCGTACAGCCGAGGGATTTTTCTTCGAGCGTCGTGATACCGCCAGCTTTGTTCCCTGGTGATGGGTTCTCGTAGATCGGCTGGTTGTGTTCGATGAAGTACTGTTTGAAGTCGTTCACCATGGTGACGGTTTTTTCAAACGTTGCTTCATCGCGGCAATGGCTCATCAGAATGCGTTCCGCACCAAACATTTCTGGTACTTCGGTCAGCACTGTGGTGCCGCCGTTAGCCACCATAAAGTCAGAGAAACGGCCCAGCATTGGGTTCGCGGTGATGCCAGACAGGCCATCGGAACCGCCACACTCAAGGCCGAACTTCAGTTCACTGATTTTACCGGGTTCACGTTTGTCGTGACGCATGACTTCGTAAAGCTCTTGCAGTTGCTCAAGGCCGGCTTCAACTTCATCGTCTTGCTGCTGGCAAACCATAAACTTCACGCGGGATTCATCGTACTCACCCAGCGTTTCACGGAAGGCACTCACCTGGTTGTTTTCACAACCCAGGCCAATCACCAGCACCGCACCCGCATTTGGGTGATGCACCATGTTTTGCAGCATGGTGCGGGTGTTAACGTGATCTTCACCCAGCTGTGAACAACCGAACGGATGGCTGAACAGGAACACGCCGTCAATATCTTCGGCGTCGTGATTCTGTTTCAGGAAACGGTTTTGGATCTGACGCGCGATGCCGTTTACACAGCCCACGGTTGGCAGGATCCACAACTCATTACGCACGCCTACCGAGCCGTTTTCACGGCGGTAAACGCTCACATCGCGGTCTGCAGCCTGGCTTGCCAGAGACTGGAAATCAGGTTGATAGCTATACTCATCCAGATCGTTCAGATTCGTACGCGCATTGTGTGAGTGAATGTGCTCCCCGGCTTCAATCGTCGCCAAAGCATGGCCAATCGGCAAACCGTATTTAACGACGTTCTCACCTTGCGCAATGGTAACCAGCGCAAATTTATGGCCACGAAGCACCGGCTGGCGCAGAGTCACCTCTACACCTTCAACGGTTACCACTTCACCTTCAGCCAGGTCCACTAACGCAACAGCGACGTTATCTTGCGTATGGATCTTAATGTATTGCATATCAACCTCAGAGCCTGATTAGTTCAGTTCAATGCCAAAGTAGTCTCGGGCGTTGTTAAAGCAGATGTTTTCTACCATGCTGCCCAGCAGTTTGATGTCTGCTGGCGCTTCGCCCGCTTCCACCCAACGGCCAATCATCTGGCACAGGATGCGACGGAAGTATTCGTGGCGGGTGTATGACAGGAAGCTACGGCTGTCAGTCAGCATGCCCACAAAGCGGCTTAACAGACCCAATTGCGCCAGCTGCGTCATTTGACGCTCCATGCCATCTTTCTGGTCGTTGAACCACCAACCGGAACCAAACTGCATTTTTCCAGGCATACCTTCGCCCTGGAAGTTGCCAATCATGGTGCCCAACACTTCGTTATCGCGTGGGTTCAGGCAATACAGGATAGTTTTTGGCAGTTCGTTGTTTTCGTTTTGCTTGCTCAGCAGGCGAGACAGCTCTTCCGCGACCGGGCGGTCATTGATGGAGTCAAAGCCCACATCCGGCCCCAGCAGTTTGAACTGACGCAGGTTGTTGTTACGCAGTGCACCGATGTGGTACTGCTGAACCCAGCCGCGACGGGTGTATTCAGCCGCCAGCCAAACCAGAACCGCAGTTTTGAACTGTGCAGTTTCGTGTTCAGTTGGAGCCGCACCGGAAAGACGACGCGCCAGGATGCCATCCAGAGTCGCTTCGTCTGCTTCTGCAAACAGAACAACGTCTAATGCGTGGTCGGATACTTTACAGCCGTGTGCTGCGAAGTGGTCCAGACGCTTGCTCAGTGCAGTTTGCAGGTCGCTGAAACGGCGAATGTCGGTATCAGACACTTCAGCCAGTTTGCCCATGTATTCAACGAAAGTGCCTTGCTCAATGTTGAACGCTTTGTCCGGGCGCCAGCTTGGCAGCACTTTGGTTTCAAACGCGTCCAGAGCAATTTGGCGGTGGAAACGCAGATCGTCGATTGGGTCATCAGTCGTACCGACCATTTTCACGTTCATCTGCTTCATGATACCGCGAGCAGAGAAGTTGTCCTGAGCCAGCAGTTCATTACATTCGTTCCAGATTTCATCAGCAGTTGTTGGAGACAACAGTTTGCCAGTGATACCGAATGGACGACGCAGTTCGAGGTGAGTCCAGTGGTACAGCGGGTTACCGATAGTGTGCGGAACAGTTGCAGCCCAGGCATCGAACTTCTCGCGGTCAGACGCATCACCAGTACACAAACGCTCTTCCACACCGTTAGCACGCATTCCACGCCACTTGTAGTGATCACCTTTTAACCAGATGTCATACAGGTTTTTGAAGCGGTAATCTTCAGCAACTTGTTGTGGTTGTAAGTGGCAGTGATAGTCGAAAATAGGCTGGTCGGCTGCAAACTCATGATACAAACGGCGGGCAAATTCGGTATCAAGCAGAAAATCTTCAGTCATAAACTGGGCCATTGTAGGGTTCCTCTGTTCATAGCAGTTCGATGCTTGCGCATAATGCAAATAAAGTTATCACACCAATTTCTGGAGTCCGAGTGGATTTTTGTGATGCACACCACAAAAACCACACTTTTATTGTTAATATTGTGTTTAAAACAAAGCCGTATCCCGCGCCAGTTCTGGCCTGCAAGCCCCTACCCCCTTGGAGTGAGCTGATCGACACTTTTGTGATATCACTCAACTTTTGAAGCTGTATGACAAGTTATCTTTCTGCCGTCGCAATACAGTCGTAATGGATTTACTTCAGACGCTGACATCAATAACAGCGCATCACGGTACGGAAACCGGAATTGTCACAGGCAATTTTTTAAATATGGCAAGGTACGGGTCGTACTGGGTAATACCCCCGGATATGAACCCCTTAATAGATCAAACGCTCTGGCAGCAGTGCCGGACGTACGACCGCATGATGTGCGGTTGTTTATAAGACGGGATGAAATTCAAAATGCGAAAGATTCAAGGCTTGCGCTGGTACATGATAGCCCTGGTAACCATGGGTACCATACTGGGTTATCTGACACGTAATACGATTGCGGCTGCTGCACCAACTTTGATGGCAGAGCTGCATATTTCCACTCAGCAGTACTCCTACATTATCGCTGCCTACTCAGCTTGCTACACCATCATGCAGCCTGTTGCAGGTTACGCGCTTGATGTTTTGGGTACCAAAGTGGGCTACGCATTCTTTGCAGTCGCATGGGCAATTTTCTGTGGTGCAACTGCACTGGCAGGGAGCTGGGGTGGCCTGGCAATCGCTCGTGGCGCAGTGGGTGCTGCTGAAGCGGCTATGATTCCAGCTGGCCTGAAAGCCAGTAGCGAATGGTTCCCGGCTAAAGAGCGTTCTATTGCCGTGGGTTACTTCAACGTCGGCTCCTCTATCGGCGGCATGATTGCTCCACCATTAGTGGTCTGGGCGATTGTGATGCACAGCTGGCAGATGGCTTTCATCATCTCCGGTGTGCTGAGCTTTGCATGGGCGATGTGCTGGTTGATTTTCTACAAACACCCACGTGACCAGAAACGTCTTTCTGAAGAAGAACGTGAGTACATCATCGGTGGCCAGGAAGCGCATCACCAGACTAACAACAGCAAAAAAATGAGCGCCTGGAAAATCCTGCAGAACCGCCAGTTCTGGGGTATTGCTCTGCCACGTTTCCTTGCTGAACCAGCCTGGGGTACTTTCAACGCCTGGATCCCATTGTTCATGTTTAAAGTCTACGGCTTTGACCTGAAACACATTGCGATGTTTGCATGGTTGCCAATGCTGTTTGCTGACCTGGGTTGTATCGTTGGCGGCTACCTGCCACCTATGTTCCAGCGCGTATTCGGTGTGAACCTGATTGTTTCTCGTAAACTGGTTGTGACCATGGGTGCGATTCTGATGATTGCTCCAGGTACTATCGGCCTGTTCACCAGCCCGTACGTTGCAATCGCTCTGCTGTGTGTTGGCGGCTTTGCTCACCAGTCACTGTCTGGCGCACTGATCACTCTGTCTTCTGACGTGTTCGGTCGTAACGAAGTGGCAACGGCGAATGGCTTGACCGGTATGGCAGCCTGGACCGCGAGCACCATGTTTGCTCTGGTTGTTGGCGCACTGGCTGATACTTTAGGCTTCAGCCCACTGTTCGCTGCGCTGGCTGTGTTCGATATCCTTGGCGCTATCGTTATCTGGACCGTGCTGCAAAACAAACCCATCAGTGAGATTGACGACTCGCAAAAACCGAAGCAAGCGTTAGCTTAATCGGTGTCTCAATCTGCATAACAAAAGCCGCCGCTCAGGCGGCTTTTGTGTATCTACAATGTGGAGCCGAAGTTTGAAAAGTGGTATAACAAATAAGGTTACCCGCAGGGTCTTTCCCGGAGCTACAGATGGAAGTTATGGAACCACGTCGTCTTTATCAGCAATTAGCCGCTGAACTTAAACAACGCATCGAAAACGGTGTTTATCTGGTCGGGGAAAAACTCCCGGCAGAGCGCTTTATTGCTGAAGAAAAGAACGTGAGCCGCACTGTGGTTCGTGAAGCAATTATCATGCTGGAAGTGGAAGGCTACGTCGAAGTACGCAAAGGCTCCGGCATCCACGTTATTGCGAACCAGGCGAAATACACCAATCTGCCTGATGAACAATTTGAGTTCGCAAGTTTTGGGCCGTTTGAGCTGCTGCAAGCCCGCCAGTTGATTGAAAGTAATATCGCGGAATTTGCGGCCACTCAGGTGACCAAGCAAGATATCGTCAAACTGATGGAAATTCAGGAAATGGCGCGTAACGAGGAAAGTTTCCGTGATTCCGAGTGGGACCTTCATTTCCACACTCAAGTCGCGCTGGCCTCACAAAATAGCGCCCTTGCTGCCATCGTAGAAAAAATGTGGAGCCAACGTATCCACAACCCGTACTGGAAAAAACTTCACGAACATATTGATAAGCGCACCGTAGACAACTGGTGTGAAGATCACGACCAAATCCTTAAGGCGCTGATTCGTAAAGACCCGCATGCAGCAAAAGTGGCAATGTGGCAGCACCTCGAAAACACCAAACAGATGCTGTTTGATGCAACCAGCGATGACTTCGAGTTCAACGCAGACCGCTACTTATTTGCCGATAATCCGGTCATTCATCTCGATACAGCGGCAAACGGTCAAAAATAGTCATTTTCCCGCGCGAGGGTAAGCAAACCAACCAATAGTGTCAGCGTTTGTAAATACCCTCGCCAGCCCCTCTGCGACTCATCAAAATCAATCCTCAACAAAGCACAAATACTGTGACGCATTAGACAGAGCTTTGTTACAATTAGATGCAATTTCACAGTCGGTGCTAGCGTTGCTATTCACCTGCCTGGCGCATTCACACGGAGCTGTGGCGCGAACAGGCATCAAGCCGTGGATTGTAGGCGGCAACTACAACAAGGCATATACCCAAAATAATTCGAGTCGCAGGAAAGCCAACGTACATGCAATTTGAAGTATGAGGGGTATAACAAAGCCGCACTCTACCTATCTGACATTGATCAGCGGTCTTAACCGATGTGCCAGGAACACTGAATGGAACTTTTATCACAACTGTTGAACGCTCTGTGGAGCCAGGATTTTGAAACGCTCGCCAATCCAGGAATGATTGGCATGCTTTACTTCGTGTTATTCATGATTCTATTCCTTGAAAACGGTCTGCTGCCGGCAGCCTTCCTGCCGGGCGATAGTCTGTTAGTTTTGGTCGGCGTGCTGATTGCCAAAGGGGCCATGGGTTTCCCGGAAACACTACTGTTACTCACAACAGCCGCAAGCCTCGGTTGTTGGCTCAGTTATATTCAAGGGCGCTGGCTTGGCAACACGCGAATCGTGCAGAACTGGCTTTCGCACCTTCCGGCACATTATCACCAGCGAGCGCACAACCTGTTCCATAAACATGGCTTGTCAGCGTTGTTGATTGGTCGATTTATTGCTTTTGTTCGTACCCTGTTACCAACTATTGCTGGTTTATCTGGTCTGAACAATGCTCGCTTCCAGTTCTTCAACTGGATGAGCGGCCTGTTATGGGTATTAATTCTCACCTCGCTAGGATACCTGCTCGGCAAAACGCCGGTATTCCTGAAATATGAAGATGCATTGATGTCCTGCCTGATGCTACTACCAGTCGTGTTGCTGGTAATTGGCCTGATCGGTTCGTTGATTGTGCTTTGGCGTAAGAAATACGGAAACCGCAGTTAAGAGGGATGACGATGAAAACACACATTTTTCGTGGCCTTAAGGCCACGATGTTAGTTGGCGCGCTTGCGGTGGCAAGCGTCCTTATCTGGTCTGGAATGCAGCGGACTGAGTCCACGCTGGAGATTCGTTCCAGCCAGCAAGGCATCAGCATGCCTGATGGTTTTTATGTCTGGCACCACCTTGATGCCAACGGTATTCGCTTTAAAAGCATTACCCCGGACAACAATTCTTTATTGATAAAATTTGATTCGAGTGCGCAAAGTGAAGCCGCTAAAGCCGTGTTGTATAAAACACTGCCGCATGGCTATGTCATCGCTCAACAAGAAGAAGATGATAGCGCCAGCACCTGGCTTACGCGTGTACTCAACGAAAATATCCGCATCGGTTAACCCTTTCCAGAAATCCTAATTTGTTAATGTGGATTGGGTTTTTACTCAATTTCTGTCTATGCTTGTTTTTACTTAAACGGCTACAAATCATCATATTCATAGAATTTCTGGATTTTGTGTGACCTTAACCTCGCGGCTAAATGCACATTCACAATGGAAGGTTGTAAACATGAATTACCGTACCGTACTGGCTCTTGCCTTGTTATCTTTGACTTCTGTGGCACATGCGAGCTCGCTGTGCAGCGAAAAAGAGCAAGATATTCAACGTGAAATTGGCTATGCGGAGAAGCACCAGAATAAAAACCGTGTCGATGGACTTAACAAAGCATTGAAAGAAGTTCGTGCCAATTGCACCGACAGCAGCCTGCGTGCAGCTCATCAGAAAAAAATTAACGAACAGAAAGCTGAAATCACCGAGCGCAAAGCCGATCTTCAAGAAGCGCGCGATAAAGGCGACGCTGAAAAAATTTCCAAGCGGGAGCAAAAACTGTCTGAAGCTGAACATGAGCTGAAAACGTTGCAGGCCCGTGATTACTAAGACACCCCCTAAAATTTCGTCTTGCGGCTAAAACCTGCAACCCGAAACAGGATGGGCAAGGATTGACCTCAAACACCTGGAGAGAACTATGTCAAAAGATACTACATCAGAACATTTGCGCGCTGAGTTGAAATCCCTGGCAGATACCCTTGAAGAGGTGCTGAGTGCATCGAAGGATAAGTCTCAGACTGAACTTGAAAAACTACGCGGCAAAGCTGAAAAAGCACTGAAAGAAAGCCGTGTTCGCCTGGGCGACACCGGTGACGTTATTGCTAAACAAACCCGTGAAGCCGCGGCAAAAGCCGATGATTATGTCCGTGAGAACCCGTGGACGGGTGTGGGTATTGGGGCGGCGATTGGTGTCGTGCTCGGCGTTCTACTGACACGTCGCTAATTATGCCTGAATCCCATCAACCTCAAGGGCCGGGCAAAAGCGTCCTCGGCATTGGTCAGCGCCTCGTCACCATCATCGTTGGGATGGTGGAAACGCGTTTGCGCCTTGCCGTAGTGGAACTGGAAGAGGAGAAGGCACACCTCGTTCAACTGCTACTGATGCTTGGCTTAACCATGCTGTTTGCTGCGTTCGGGTTAATGAGTCTGGTGGTGCTGGTGTTCTGGGCGGTTGAACCGCAATATCGCCTGAACGCTATGATCGCAACGACCGTCGTCTTACTGGGACTGGCTTTAATCGGTGGTATCTGGACTCTGCGGAAGTCTCGCCAGTCCACACTGCTGCGCCATACCCGCCGTGAGCTCGAAAACGACCGTGCACTGCTGGAAGATGACTAGCCATGAGCAAACGTGAGCTTGATAAGCGCAAAGCATTTCTACTCAGCCAAATTCAGCAACAACGGCTGGATGTCAGTGCAACCCGGCGTGACTGGCTGGAAGCAACAGGTGCGTATGACCGCGGCTGGAACACGTTACTGAGCTTACGCAGCTATGCGTTAATCGCCAGCAGCGTGATGGCAGTGTGGACCGTGCGCCACCCCAGCTTCCTGATGCGCTGGGCAAGGCGTGGGTTTGGTGCCTGGAGCGCCTGGCGCCTTATCCGCAACACGGTACAGCAGCAATCGCATTAATTCTTAACGCCGCCTAATCCAGGCGGCGTTGTTATTTCTGCTATTGCTCAAGTAATTTGAAAAACATCGACAGTTTTCCTTGCTAACAATCACGTAACGTCCCGTCTATTATCCTCTCCATCAACCGCAAGCAACGGTAACTACCGGAAATTGCAAAGACAAACATCCCTGGGCTGATAGCACCCAATAGAAATTCGCTGGAGAGTAAAATGAAAAAATTAGATGATGCTGGTGTACTGTTAGCTCGTGTTTTGATGCCGATCCTGTTCATCGTTGCAGGCTGGGGCAAAATTAATGGTTATGCCGGTACTCAACAATACATGGAAGCGATGGGCGTTCCGGGGTTCTTGTTGCCTCTGACCATTCTGCTTGAGTTTGGTGGCGGCCTGGCGATTCTGTTCGGTTTCTTTACTCGTACCACAGCGATTATCACTGCGGTGTTCACGATTCTGACTGCGTTCTTGTTCCACGGTGATTTCAGCCAGGGCATGAACTCAACCATGTTTATGAAAAACTTCACCATCGCAGGTGGTTACCTGTTGCTGGCTATCTTCGGACCAGGTGCATACAGCATCGACCGCATCCTGAAGAAAAACTGGTAAGGCTCTATACTTAGTTTTGCTAAAAGCGAAGGTTAATCCCTTCGCTTTTTTGTTTTTAAAGACCACAGAGGAATCAACATGGGACAGCTAATCGACGGCGTCTGGCACGATGTCTGGTATGACACCAAATCGACCGGTGGCAACTTCAAACGTTCAGAGTCAGCATTTCGTAACTGGCTGACTGCTGATGGCGAACCGGGTCCAACGGGCAAAGGTGGCTTTGCCGCCGAGAAAGATCGCTATCATCTTTATGTCTCCCTCGCCTGCCCTTGGGCGCACCGCGCACTCATCATGCGTGCGTTAAAAGGCCTTGAGTCCTTAATTTCCGTTTCCGTGGTTCACCCACTTATGCTGCAAGATGGCTGGACGTTTGGTGATGACTTCCCAAATGCGACTGGCGATGGCTTATACCAGCACGAATATCTCTACCAGCTCTATTTGCAAGCCGATCCGGATTACACCGGGCGCGTCACCGTGCCTGTGTTGTGGGACAAAAAAACGCAGACCATCGTCAGTAACGAGTCGGCCGAAATCATTCGTATGCTCAATACCGCGTTTGATGCGCAAGGTGCGCGGGCGGGCGACTATTACCCGACACCGCTGCGCAGCAAGATTGATGAGCTCAATGGTTGGATTTACGACTCCATCAACAACGGCGTGTATAAAGCAGGTTTTGCCACCTCTCAGGAAGCCTACGATGATGCGGTGACGAAAGTCTTTGAGTCGCTGGCTCGCGTTGAGCAAATCCTTGGCCAGCATCGCTACTTAACCGGCGATCAACTGACCGAAGCTGATATTCGCCTGTGGACGACACTGGTGCGCTTCGACCCGGTCTACGTCACCCACTTCAAATGCGACAAACACCGCATTAGCGATTACCTGAATCTGTACGGGTTCCTGCGCGATATCTACCAAATGCCAGGCATTGCCGAAACCGTCGATTTCGCCCATATCCGCAACCACTACTATCGCAGCCACAAAACCATTAACCCTACCGGAATTATCTCTGTCGGCCCGGCTCAGGATTTAAACGAACCGCATGGACGAGAAGAACGGTTTAACAAAGGTTGATTAAATTCACTGAGGCTATGATTTACGTGAAATCCATTCGCAGCTATTCTTGAAATAGATCAAGAGATTGATGACTACTTAAGGCAGGCTACATATGGATTGGTATTTCAAAGTTTTAAGAAATTACGTTGGATTTAGTGGCCGTGCACGCCGCAAAGAATACTGGATGTTCATTCTTGTGAACCTGGTGCTGACCGGGGTGCTGAGTATTCTGGACAAGATGCTGGGCCTGCGGATTGCGGGAGATGAAGGGGCGCTTACCACCATTTACGGTGTATTCATCTTCCTGCCTTACTGGGCGGTACAGTTCCGCCGCTTGCACGACACAGATCGTTCAGCCTGGTGGCTGTTATTGTTGCTCATTCCGATTGTAGGCTGGCTAATCATTCTGGCATTTAACTGCCAGAACGGTACGCCTGGCCCGAATAAATTTGGTATTGATCCGAAAGCGATGGATGCCCGTTTAGTCAGCGAGTAATGCTTTGTCCCTCACCCTCTCCCTAAGGGAGAGGGAATTGTCCGGTTTTCTCCCTCTCCTGGGGGAGAGGGCTGGGTGAGGGCATAGCAACTACTTCAAATATTTCGGGATCTCACGCAAACACCAGGCTTTCGCCTCGCCCATGCTATCGCGCCGCCAGGCCATAATAATATCAATTTCATTGGTATATTCAGGGCTGACCACGCGCAGTCGCCCTTCAGCAATATCCTGCTCCACCAACGGGTAAGGCATCGTCGCAACACCCAACCCCGCCAATAGCGCCTGGCGTTTATCTTCCATGCTGCTCACTGTAAGGCGCGGCTGTTTATCCAGCAATTGCACGGTTAACACCGGGCGTTCACGCGCGGTATCGGCGACGGCAATCCCGCGATACTTCACGCGCGTCACTTCTGAAAGTGGCTCTGGTTCATTGTGAATCGGGTGATCTGGCGCGGCAACGTAAACGCTCATCACCTTATAAAGCTTGCGCGAGTTAATCTCTGAAGACGAACGGAAATGCATATCCGGCGCAATCACGATATCTGCCCGCCCCTGCTCTAAACGCTCCCACGAACCGGCCAACACTTCGGTAATAATCGACAGCTGCGTGTCTGCTTTATCCGCAAGTTTTTCCACCAGCGGATACAGTTTCGCCGTGGGCACCAGCGCCTCAGTGACGATAGTCAGATGCGTTTCCCAGCCGCGTGCCAGCGCTTCAGCATCGGTCGTGAGTTTTTCAGCCGCTTCGAGCAAAACTCGCCCGCGCTCGAGTAACATCCGCCCAACATTAGTAAATTTTGTACGATGTCCTGAACGGTCAAACAGCACGACATCCAGTTCTTCTTCAAGCTTCTGCATGGTGTAACTCAGTGCCGACGGCACTCGCCCCAGCTCATCAGCGGCGGCGGCGAAACTCCCACGTCGGTCAATTGCGTCCATGACCCGCAATGCTTCCAGCGTCAATGCTCTCTCTTTTGCCATCTCGTTCTCATTCAGGAAATTTGAACATACCAAGCAGATTAACTAGCTAACAATGCTTCGTCCAGAGCTTTACCATGAGTGGAGTGTAAAAAGAGGTCAATTAATTATGATTACGCCAAGAACTGCCAAACAATGCGGGAAAGCGGACTACGGATGGCTGCAGGCTCGCTATACGTTCTCTTTCGGTCACTATTTCGACCCGAAATTGCTGGGCTATGCTTCGTTGCGCGTTCTCAACCAGGAAGTGTTAGCGCCAGGCGCGTCATTCCAGCCGCGTACATATCCGAAGGTCGACATTCTGAATTTGATTCTGGAAGGTGAAGCGGAATACCGCGACAGTGAAGGTAACCATGTTCAGGCAAAAGCCGGTGAAGCGCTGCTGCTGTCCACGCAGCCGGGGCTCAGTTACAGCGAGCACAACCTCAGCAAAGATAACTCGCTGACACGCATGCAACTGTGGCTGGATGCCTGCCCGGAACGTGAAAACTCACTGGTACAGAAAATCATGCTTACCGACCAGCCACAGCAATTACTGGCATCACCCGATGGCAGTAAAGAGAGCCTGCAACTGCGCCAACAAGTATGGATCCATCAAATTGAACTGGAGAAAGGCCAGCAATTGAGTTTCCAGTTACATGGCCCACGTGCTTATTTGCAGTCCATTCACGGCACGGTTCACGCCGTGACCTCGGCTGAGGAAAAAGAAGGGCTTACCTGTGGCGACGGCGCATTTATCCGTGACGAAGCTAACATTACGCTGGTTGCTGATACACCCTTGCGCGCATTGCTGATAGATTTACCGGTCTGACCAGTGCAGATTGCGTAATACAGGAGTGATGTGTGAGTAAGAAATCAACAGCGAAACGACACGATAAAAAAACCGTTCCTGCGGCCGTTGCAACCACTGTTGTGGCAACGTCCCTTGAAACTGAACTGAGTTACGATGAAATGCTGACCGAGCTGGAAGCGATTGTCAGCGAAGCTGGTGTGCGCCTGGCCGAAGAAGAAGCCACTCTCTGACACTCCGCCGTGGATTAAATGAATCGCTTTTAGATGTTCGACTTCCCGCAGCCATTCGGACCAAAAACCACGTTCGGCCTTCCCAGATCGATGAAGAGTTTGCGCACCGAGCGGTAGTTGTCGATGAAGATGGATTTGATCATGTCGGTGTGGAGTCCGGCTGAGATTGGGTGTCGATTATAGTAATTGTTTGCCCTCACCCCAACCCTCTCCCCCAGGGAGAGAGTTGTATAAAACAAAACGCCCCGCACAATTTACACTGTGCGGGGCGTTCCTGAATGGTTGAAGCTGACCGATAAGCCGGGTTCTGTCGTGGACAGTCATTCATCTAGGCCAGCAATCGCTCACTGGCTCAAGCAGCCTACCCGGGTTCAGTACGGGCCGTACCTTGTGAACCCCTATTTGGCCTTGCTCCGGGTGGAGTTTACCGTGCCACGGACTGTTACCAGCCGCGCGGTGCGCTCTTACCGCACCCTTTCACCCTTACCTGATCCCACTTGCGTGGGCCATCGGCGGTTTGCTCTCTGTTGCACTGGTCGTGGGTTACCCCCCCAGGCGTTACCTGGCACCCTGCCCTATGGAGCCCGGACTTTCCTCCCCTCCGCCTGTCTCCTTCCGAAGAAGGACGACGACGAAGCGGCGACTGTCTGGTCAGCTTCGGCGCGAAGTATAGAGGGTTTCACCGCCGCTGTCACCTCTACCTGCAACTCGAATTATTTAGGGTATATTCAGAGTTTATTAATGAGTGATGTTCATACCCATCGCCACCGTCGCCGCAACATTACGCGAGGCACGGTAAATATTGTCGAATGCATTTTTTAACGCTTCTTCGAGCGTACCAATACTGGTCAGCACGCTGAACACCGCGTCGATGCCATATTGGTGGACGACTGCCACATCTGTCGTCAATGACCCTGCAATTCCAATCACCGGTTTACGGTACTTCTTCGCCACAGCCGCCACACCTACTGGCACTTTGCCACGAATACTCTGGCTGTCCATGCGCCCTTCACCGGTCACCACCAGTGAGCAATCATGGATATGTTCTTCAAGGTGCAGCGCTTCCGTCACAATTTCTACACCACTACGTAATTCCGCGCCAAGAAACGCCATTAATGCTGCACCCATGCCACCTGCGGCACCCGCACCGGGCGCATTTTTCACATCGACGTGTAACTCTTTTTTAATCACATCGGCAAAATGAGCCAGGTTAGCATCGAGTTCAACAATCATCGCTTCGTCGGCACCTTTTTGTGGCCCGAAAATACGCGATGCGCCGTTGTCGCCAATTAATGGGTTGGTCACATCACAGGCCACATTAATCACGCAATCTGCCAGACGGCTATCCAGACCTGAAACATCAATGCTATTCAGGCTCATTAAACTGCCGCCGCCATGGCTAATGTCTTTGCCCACAGCGTCGCACAGTCTCGCACCAAGCGCCTGAACCATGCCCGCGCCACCGTCGTTCGTTGCACTGCCACCAATGCCGATAATAATGTTGCGCGCACCGTTATCCAGAGCACGTAAAATCAGCTCTCCGGTACCATGCGAAGTGGTGATCAGAGGGTTACGATCCTCGACTGGCACCAGTGAAAGCCCACTGGCTTCGGCCATTTCGATAAACGCAGTTTTACCATCGCCGGACATTCCCCAGTACGCCGTCACTGGCTCGCCCAGCGGGCCGGTCACTGTTGTGGTGATTTTCTTGCCCTGCGTGGCACTGATCATGGCATCGACCGTACCTTCCCCGCCATCTGCAACCGGGACCGATATATATTCCGCATCAGGAAATATTTCGCGAAATCCTTTTTCAATGGCCTGCGCCACATCAACCGCTGAGAGGCTTTCTTTATAAGAGTCGGGTGCGATTACGATTTTCATAATGTGTCCATGCCAAAAAAGTGCCGAGAAAATCGGGCATCCGGGGATGCCCATCTCTTTTATTTGCTGACTTCTACTTTCGCCAGTTTTTCGTAGTAGCACGCGATTGCACTGTGGTCGTCATTACCGTGGCCATCTGCGCGCAGCGCTTGCATCATCTCCATCACCGCAGCCGTCAGCGGCAATTGCGCGCCGACACCGTGTGACGTATCCAGCGCGTTCGCCAGATCCTTAATGTGCAGATCAATACGGAAACCAGGCTTGAAGTTGCGATCCAGGACCATCGGCGCTTTCGCTTCCAGAACGGTGCTGCCCGCAAGGCCGCCACGAATCGCCTGGAAGACTAATTCCGGGTTCACGCCCGCTTTCGTTGCCAGCACCAGCGCTTCGGACATCGCAGCAATGTTCAGCGCCACAATCACCTGATTTGCCAGTTTGGTCACGTTACCCGCACCGATATCACCGGTATGGACCACAGAACCCGCCATCGCTTTCAGCAGGTCGTAATACTTGTCGAAAATCGCTTTATCACCGCCAACCATGACAGACAGCGTGCCTTCGATAGCTTTTGGCTCGCCACCACTCACTGGCGCATCCAGCATATCGATGCCTTTCGCTTTCAGCGCTTCGCTGATTTCACGGCTTGCCAGTGGTGCGATAGAACTCATGTCGATAACGACGGTGCCCGGTTTTGCACCTTCGATAATGCCGTTTTTACCCAGCGCGACTTCTTTAACGTGCGGGGAGTTCGGCAGCATGGTGATGATCACATCACACTGCTCAGCAATTTCTTTTGGCGTCGCTGCAGTTTCTGCACCCGCCGCGATAACTTCAGCAATCACCTCTGCATTACGGTCGGCAACCACCAGGGAATAACCGGCTTTGATGAGGTTTTTACTCATTGGTTTGCCCATGATGCCCAGGCCAATAAACCCAACTTTCAGTGTCATAATTCAGTCTCTCTCTTTAAATGGTGGTTATTTTTTAAAAGAATCAGCCAGTTTCTGTGTTGCCGCGCGGAAGCAACCTAAGTCGCTACCGACGGCGACAAAGGTCGCACCCCATTCCATATAACGGCGCGCATCGGCTTCAGCCGGTGCCAGAATACCGGCTGGTTTACCGTGCGCTTTGGCACGGGCAAAGATGTGTTGAATGCAATGCTGAACGTCCGGGTGGGAAGCGTTACCCAAATGGCCTAATGCCGCCGCCAAATCACTTGGCCCGACAAAAATACCGTCCACGCCGTCAGTCGCGGCAATCGCATCAACGTTATCAACACCCTGCTGGCTTTCGATTTGCACGAGTATTGAGATGTTCTTGTTAGATTGCGCGAAGTAATCAGGCACGGTGCCGAACATATTGGCGCGGTGTGAAACGGACACACCACGAATACCTTCAGGTGGATAGCGAGTTGAAGACACCGCCAGAACCGCCTCTTCCTGCGTTTCCACAAATGGGATCAGGAAGTTATAGAAGCCGATATCCAGCAGACGCTTGATGATCACCGGGTCGTTAGTTGGAGCGCGAACCACCGCAGCACTTTCGCTGCCTTTAAGTGCCATCAACTGCGGGATAAACGTCGTGATGTCATTTGGCGCATGTTCGCCATCGAGCACAATCCAGTCGAAACCTGCCAGACCCAGCACTTCTGTGCTGATAGGGTTTGCCAGTGCGGACCAGCAACCAATTTGAGTCTGATTTGCTGCCAGTGCTGCTTTGAATTTATTTGGGAAAACGTTGGTATTCATCTGTTGCCCTTATTTATTCAGTTATCTGTTGAGAGAATTACTTCTGCAATTCCATACGTTTAATATCGCCAACCACGAACAGATAACAAACCATTGCCATCAGCGCCGAACAGCCAACGAAGATCAGCGCCGCATTGAAGGAGTGAAGTTCAGAAACCAGGTAACCAATCACCAGTGGAGTCACGATAGAAGCCACGTTACCAAACACGTTGAACACCGCACCGCACAGGCCAACCATCTCTTTTGGTGCCGTGTCGGCAATAACCGGCCAGCCCAGCGCACCAAAACCTTTACCGAAGAATGCGAATGCCATCAGGGTGATCACCAGAGCAGTGCTCTCGGTGTAGTTACAAAGAATGATGGTTGAAGCCAGCAGCATTCCGAGAACAATCGGTATCTTACGAGCAACGGTCAGCGAGTAACCGCGTTTGATTAACGAATCGGAGAAGACGCCGCCCAACACACCACCAGCGAAGCCACACAGCGCCGGGATTGAAGCGACCATACCCACTTTCAGAATCGACATGCCTTTATCTTGCACCAGGTAAATCGGGAACCAGGTCAGGAAGAACCAGGTAATGGTGTTAATAAAGTACTGACCAAAGAACACACCCAGCATCATGCGGTTAGTCAGCAATTGCTTGATGTAATGCAGTTTTGGCCCCTGAACCACCGCACCTGGTTTTTTGTGGTCCATATCGACCACTGCGCCACCTTTGGTGATGTAATCCAGTTCCTCTTTAGACATACGAGGGTGGTCAGTCGGGTTGTGGATAAACTTCACCCACAGGAAGGTCAGCACAAAACCGATACCGCCCATCACGGTAAACACATGCTCCCAACCCCATGCGAAGGTCAGCCAGCCGAGTAATGGTGAGAACAGTGCCAGCGAGAAATACTGCGCGGAGTTGAAAATCGCAGAAGCAGTGCCGCGTTCTTTTGTCGGGAACCAGGCCGCAACAATACGGGCGTTAGCCGGGAACGAAGGCGCTTCAGAGAAGCCGAGCATAAAGCGCATGATGAACATGGAGATACCCGCATATGCCAGCGGCACCATATCCACAAAGCCTTGCATGAACGTAAACAGTGACCAGAAGAACAGACTGTAGGTGTAAACTTTTTTCGAGCCGTAGCGGTCAAGTAACCAGCCGCCAGGGATTTGCATCAGCAGGTAAGCCCAACCAAATGCTGAGAAAATATAGCCCATTGAGATTGCACTGAGCTGTAATTCTTTAGCAACTTCAGTACCCGCAATAGAAAGTGTGGCGCGATCTGCGTAGTTTATCGTCGTCACAATAAAGATAATTAATAATATTAAGTATCGCGTATTCTTACCTTTTTTAGACTCAACTGCCGTATCCAAAATCATTTTCTACATCCTCTGTTGCGGGTACTTAATTCAAGGATTTTTTATTTATACGAAGCGATATTTCACGAATATATTTTGGGGATAATACCGCTCTCTGAAATTAACCTGGTGTTTGTCATTCGCAACACAGTATAGCCAGCACAGAACAAACGGGCATTAGGCATCCGCACAATTTATAGCATTTAAAATGCCAAATAGTTAAACTTATGCACATGTTTGTGGGGCGTATTGCACAATTTTATTGATTGCCCTGACTTGCGTACATAGCCTCATAATATTAAGTGATCTTGGTCACATTTTTATTTCTCGTGGCCTGACATTCTTTATTTAGCTTGTGAGAAGTCACGATTAGAAAAAATTCTGGAGAATAGCGGCAATGTCGAATATTGAAATTAAACAACAACCCCCTGGTTCTTTTTATATAAAAGTTCATGAGACAGATAATGTCGCTATTATTGTTAATGATAATGGGCTGAAAGCGGGAACCCGTTTTCCGGATGGATTAGAACTTATCGAACATATCCCACAAGGGCATAAAGCTGCACTGGTTGATATCCCGGCGCATGGCGAAATTGTTCGTTATGGTGAAGTGATTGGCTATGCGGTGCGTGATATTCCACGCGGTAGCTGGATTGACGAATCATTAGTGGAATTACCAAAAGCGCCGCCGCTCCATACTTTGCCATTAGCCACAAAAGTACCCGAGCCATTACCACCACTGGAAGGTTATACCTTCGAAGGCTACCGCAATGCGGACGGCAGCGTCGGCACCAAGAACCTGCTGGGCATCACCACCAGCGTGCATTGCGTTGCCGGGGTGGTGGATTATGTCATCAAAATTATTGAACGTGATTTGCTGCCGCGCTACCCGAATGTCGACGGTGTTGTGGGCCTGAATCACCTTTACGGTTGTGGCGTGGCGATCAACGCCCCTGCCGCAGTCATCCCTATTCGCACCATCCATAATATTTCCCTGAACCCAAACTTTGGCGGCGAGATTATGGTGGTGGGCTTGGGTTGCGAAAAATTGCAGCCAGAGCGCCTGCTGGAAGGCACCGATGACGTGCAGCCGATTAATGTTGGCGATGCCAGCATCGTGCGTCTGCAAGATGAACACCACGTCGGTTTTAAATCGATGGTCGATGACATTCTTAACGTCGCTGAGCGCCATCTGGTCAAACTGAATCAGCGCCAACGCGAAACTTGCCCGGCATCTGACCTGGTTGTTGGTATGCAATGTGGCGGCAGCGATGCGTTCTCAGGCGTCACGGCTAACCCGGCGGTCGGTTATGCCTCTGACCTGCTGGTGCGCTGTGGTGCAACCGTCATGTTCTCTGAAGTGACCGAAGTGCGCGATGCCATTCACCTGCTCACCCCACGTGCCATCAACGAAGAAGTGGGCAAGCGCCTGCTCGAAGAGATGGATTGGTACGATAAGTATCTTGATATGGGTAAAACCGATCGCAGCGCCAACCCATCACCGGGTAACAAAAAAGGCGGCCTGGCAAACGTAGTGGAAAAAGCACTTGGTTCCATTGCCAAATCGGGTCAAAGCGCGATTGTGGAAGTGCTTTCCCCAGGGCAGCGCCCAACCAAACGCGGCCTGATTTTCGCGGCAACGCCTGCCAGTGACTTCGTCTGCGGCACACAACAAGTGGCATCAGGTATTACGGTGCAAGTGTTCACGACCGGTCGCGGCACACCTTACGGTTTGCTGGCAGTTCCGGTGATTAAAATGGCCACGCGTACCGCACTGGCAAACCGCTGGTATGACTTAATGGATATCAACGCGGGCACGATCGCCACGGGCGAAGCGACCATTGAGGATGTTGGCTGGGAGTTGTTCAAATTTATTCTTGATGTGGCGAGTGGCCGTAAAAAAACGTTCTCGGATCAGTGGGGATTGCATAATGCGCTCGCCGTTTTCAACCCGGCGCCAGTGACCTGATACCCATCATACTTCAAGCTGCAGATGCGTTGGCTGCACCCGTGCGCCCCGGTCACATAGTTTACTGTGCTCCCGGGGTCTTACGGCTTGGCCGCCTTTCTGCAACTCGAATTATTTTGGGTATTCTTATTACGGCAATGATTGCCTAACCCCGGAACTTTCTCGCGGCAAACCTTCAACACTAACTGCCGTAGCCAGCGATGCGCCGGGTCTGCTTCCGAGCGCGGATGCCACATCAACGACACTGTAATCTCATTGGTTTTCACCGGCAGCTCAAACACATAAAGCCTGGCTTCCCCTGAATTACCGTTCAGCCCCGGCTGGTTTAGCAAGAAAGTGGATGGTATTAAAGCCACTAAATCAGATGCCTGCGCCACCGCCAGCGCCGCAGGGAACCCCGGAACCATAGTCGCAATCTTGCGTTCTAAATTAAGCTCCGCCAGTAGCGTATCGACCGGGCCTGTTCCTCGTTCATGGCGGGAAACCACCACATGCCCCAATGCAGCATACTTCGCGGCGGTAATATCTTCCTCTTGCTCAAGCGGGTGGCCTTTCCTGACTACGCCGACAAACTTATCCCGATAAAGCGCCGTTAATCGTATTTCTGGGCCCATCTCCCCAAGTACACCGATCTCAAGATCAATTAAACCTTCACGCAGATACTTTGCTGTTTTCTCTGGTTTGGGCATAAAGCGCAGTTGGACTAAAGGCGCGACAGCGGCTACCGCAGCAATCAACGTAGCACCAAATATCTCGATAAACCCGGCGTTAGTACGCAGGGTAAAACTGCGCTCAAGTGTTGCAAGATTAAAAGCATCCGATGAAGGGCGAAGTATCGCTCGGGCTTCAAAGACGGCATTTTGCGTGCGCTCGCGGATTTCTTCCGCGTAAGGAGTCAGCACCATATTACGCCCGGCGCGAACTAACAGTGGGTCACCGGTAGTGGTGCGCAAACGGGTTAGTGTGCGGCTCATCGCCGAAGCACTTAACCCTAAACGACGAGCCGCGCCCGCTACACTGCCTTCGGCCAGCAGCACATCAAGGGCGATAAGTAAGTTCAGATCGGGGTCAGTCATTCAGCAAATTCCCTGTGTTTTGGGCATGAGTGCGCACTCTTCATTTTGATAAGGCGTTTGGTGCAGGTAATCAATGCAAATGCTGCGTCTTCCGCCATGTCTTCTGCAAGTCTATATTTCTGCCATTCCCCGCGATAGAGAATTTTAAAAATGGCATTATTTACCGATCAGCCCGGCGATGAAGGGTTACCAGGCCGCGAACGAGGTCTGGCGATGGCCGCCGTCATGACCATGACCACCATGGCGGTGTTTGATGGCTCGATGATCAACATTGCCTTGCCACAAATCGCCCGCTCGCTGGACGCTTCACTGGGTGCCACAGTCTGGGTTTCCAATGGCTATTTGTTATCCGCAGCGATGACACTGGCGATATTTGCCGCCCTTTCCAGCCGTATCGGGTTTCGCACTATTTTTGCCTTCGGCCTTAGCTTATTCACGCTGGCCTCGGTGGGCTGTGCGCTCTCATCCTCACTGGATATGTTAGTTATCATGCGGGTTTTGCAGGGTATTGGTGGTGCTGCAACATTAAGCATTGGCCCGGCAATCCTGCGCTCAGTTTTCCCTAATCGCTTGCTGGGGCGAATACTTGGCCTGAACGCGCTGCTGATTGGCACTAGCACTGCCATCGCGCCGATTCTCGGGGGCACGATTCTTTCCACGTTGAGCTGGCAGTGGCTGTTTGCAATCAACGTTCCACTGGGCATTATTGCGGTAATACTTACGCTGCGTGTTGTGCCCAATAACCCGGCGTTAAAACGTGAACCGTTCGATTATGCAGGAGCCTTGTTATCGGCCGTCACATTAGGCGCGCTGATTATGGCGGCAGATGCTTTTACCCACCCCGGCAACGACGACCTGACCACAGCTGTGATTTTCGCGAGCATCGCGATTCTCAGCGGCCTTACATTCGTCTGGGTTCAGCGCCGAGTGACTAAGCCATTGCTTCCGCTAAATATCTTTTCCTCTTCGCGGTTTTCTCTGGCGGCACTGACTTCACTGGCTTCGTTTGTCAGCCAGGGCATCACGTTCATTGCCTTGCCGTTCCTGTTCCAGAGCGTTTACGGGTACAGCGCGTTGGTTTCAGCTCTGCTATTCACCCCGTGGCCCATCGGTATAATTCTCGCGGCCCCTCACGCCGGGCGTCTGGCAGACCGTTATTCGGGAGTTATCATCTCAACCGTTGGGTTGTGTATCTTTGCCGTTGGTCTCGCACTGTTGGCGATGCTGCCGGAACACGCTCAAGCGTGGGATATTTGCCTGCGTAGTTTGCTTTGCGGAATAGGTTTTGGCTGCTTCCAGAGTCCCAACAACAGAGAGATGCTGTCCAATGCATCGCGTGAAAACAGCGGATACGCCTCAGGCGTGCTGGCAATCATGCGCACATTTGGCCAGTGTCTGGGGGCCGCGTTTGTCGGTGTGATGATGACGATTTATGCGCAGAGCAGCGCCATACATATCAGCCTGTGGCTGGCGGTTATCGCAACGGTATTAGCCATTGCGCTGAGCGTGAGTCGTTTGCGGGGATATAAATTAGCGGCAGGGTAAGAGAAAAAACCAGTACAAATTTCTCCCGCCAGTTCTCCCGCCACATTGGCGGGAGAACCCTCGTTGTAGGGTAGATAAGCGCAAGCATCCACCGCTTCTACAATCAGGCATCGCCCACCAAAACCACTTCAATGCCACCTTTACGCAGCCCGTTCAGGCTCTCTTCAGGAATACCTGCATCGGTGATAACCATATGAATTCGTTGAGTATCAATGATCTTATGCAGGCTGGAGCGGTTAAATTTACTCGAATCCGTGACCACAATAATACGTTCAGCCACTTCACACATCCGGCGGTTTAGACGCGCTTCATCTTCGTTATGGGTGCTGACACCACGCTCAAGATCAATAGCATCCACGCCGAGGAACAGCATGTCGAAGTGATAGTTTTGCAGTGATTGATCGGCCTGGTCGCCATAGAATGACAGCGACTGGCGGCGCAGATGCCCTCCGGTCATCAGCAATTCCACACCTTCGGCCTCAAGCAATGCATTGGCCACGTTTATGCCGTTGGTCATCGCAATCACTTCCTTATGGTTGCGCATATGGCGCGCAATCTCATAAGTGGTGGTGCCTGAGTCAAGAATGACACGATGGCCAGGCTTAATGAGATCTGCCGCCTCACGCGCAATGCTGCGTTTCAACGACGTATTTAGCGAACTTTTATCCTCAACGGTCGGTTCAACCGCTGCCGTGCCCGAATCGCAAACCAAAGCCCCGCCGTAGGCACGCACCGCCACACCCTGCTTTTCAAGAAAAGCCAGATCGTTACGGATCGTCACCGTCGAAACACCAAAGAATGATGAGAGATCATTAACCTGTACGCTTCCTTGTTGACGAAGGCGCTGGATGATCTGCTCACGCCTTTCACTTGTACCTGTAACACGCTTGTCCGTTGCTGCGTCAGTATTATTCATAAATGATCCTTTCATAAAACCTTTCGTTTCATTTCACTTCGCCTATTAACACCTTTCTTTTCGCGGAAAGCAAGACTTTACATCGCGTGCTGCATTCCTTGTGATTGTGTCAAATATGCTTTCATTATGTTTCTTTTGCGAAACAGATCTCAATTCTATTATCTTTCGTTTTGTTTTTATCGCACGATACACCACTATTAAATGAAACAAATCGAAAGACAAGCCAACACCCAACCCATACGGAGAGGAAAGTGAAACATTTAACCGAGTTTGTGGCCGACCATAAACAGGATTCACGATGTGGCATTTTTGCCGTTTGTTCTGCTCACCCGCTGGTTCTCGAAGCGGCAATGCGCCATGGGCGGGATACAAAATCTCTCTTATTAATAGAAGCGACATCCAACCAGGTTGACCAGAACGGTGGCTACACCGGCATGACACCGGAAGATTTCCGTGGCTTTGCGCAGCAAATGGCCGACAAGTACCACTTCCCACGTGAGCAACTCATTCTGGGTGGCGATCACCTTGGCCCAAACCGCTGGCAAACACTGCCCGCCGAAGAAGCCATGAATCATGCTGATGAGCTGATTCGTTGCTATGTCGCTGCGGGTTTCAAAAAGATCCACCTCGATTGCAGCATGTCTTGTGCAGATGACCTGGTTCCGCTGACCGATTCCCTTGTTGCCATGCGTGCAGCCCGTCTGGCCAAAATCGCCGAGCAAACCTGCATCGAGAAATTTGGCTCTTCTGATTTGGTTTACGTTATCGGCACCGAAGTGCCGGTCCCTGGCGGCGCACACGAAACGCTGGCGGAACTTGCCGTCACTACGCCACAGGCTGCCAAAGCCACACTTGAAGCCCATCGTCATGCTTTTGAATTACAAGGTTTGAACGATTTGTGGCCACGCATTATCGGGCTGGTTGTCCAGCCAGGTGTCGAATTCGATCACACGCAGGTCATTGATTACCAACCTGAGAAATCACTGTTCTTAAGCCAGATGATTGAAGCTTTCGACACCATGGTGTTTGAAGCGCACTCCACCGATTACCAGACGCCACAAGCCTTACAGCAACTGGTGCAGAACCACTTTGCGATTTTGAAAGTCGGCCCGGCACTGACCTTTGCACTGCGTGAAGCGCTGTTTTCACTGGCCGCCATCGAGCGTGAATTACGCCCGGCACACAAATGCTCTGGACTGCGTGAAGTGCTTGAAAGTGTGATGCTCGAACACCCTGAATACTGGAAACACCATTATCACGGCAATGACAGCGACCGCCGACTGGCCCGCGGCTACAGCTACTCGGATCGAGTGCGTTATTACTGGCCGGATCATGACATTGATGAATCGTATTCAAAGCTTGTTGCGAATTTGGCTGGTGAATCTATTCCTTTGCCATTGATCAGTCAGTATCTGCCACTTCAATACGTTAAGGTCCGTGAAGGAAAAATTGCAGCCACACCTCATGAACTGATTATCGACCATATCCAGGACGTGTTGCGCCAGTACCATGCCGCCTGTCTGGGCTCACAGTCATCAAACTAAACCCAAAATAATAAGAGGAAAATAACATGCCAAACATTGTATTGAGCCGCATTGATGAGCGACTGATCCACGGCCAGGTTGGCGTTCAATGGGTAGGTTTTGCCGGGGCAAACCTTGTCCTCGTTGCCAATGATGAAGTTGCAGAAGACTCGGTACAGCAAAACCTGATGGAGATGGTTCTGGCTGAAGGGATCGCCGTGCGTTTCTGGTCGCTGCAAAAAGTTATCGACAATATTCACCGTGCAACCGATCGCCAGAAAATCTTGCTGGTTTGTAAAAACCCGGACGATTTCCTGACGTTAGTGAAAGGCGATGTGCCTGTGAAGCGGATTAACGTCGGCAACATGCACTACGCAGAAGGCAAACAACAAATCGCGAAAACCGTCTCTGTGGATGACCAGGATATTGCTGCTTTTAATGGCCTGCAAAAGGCCGGAGTAGAATGTTTTGTTCAGGGTGTGCCGACGGAATCCGCTCAGGATCTCTACAAACTCCTTTGAGGTATTTTCTATGGAAATTAGCTTATTACAGGCATTAGCGTTGGGTATTCTGGCCTTTATTGCCGGACTGGATATGTTCAACGGCCTGACGCACATGCACCGCCCTGTGGTATTAGGGCCGCTGGTTGGCTTGATTCTGGGTGACCTTCATACCGGTATTTTGTGTGGCGGTACGCTGGAACTGGTCTGGATGGGGCTTGCACCTCTGGCTGGTGCGCAGCCACCAAACGTGATTATCGGGACCATTGTCGGCACTACTTTTGCTATTACCACTGGCGTGAAACCTGAAGTTGCCGTCGGCGTAGCAGTGCCATTTGCCGTTGCGGTACAAATGGGGATTACCTTCCTGTTCTCTATTATGTCCGGTGTAATGGCCCGCTGCGACCAAATGGCGGCACAAGCTGATACGGATGGCATTGAACGCGTTAACTATCTAGCCCTTCTGGCCCTCGGCACGTTCTATTTCTTGTGCGCGTTTTTGCCCATCTATTTTGGTGCGGAACATGCCAAAACCGCGATCGATGTTTTACCCACCCGCTTAATTGACGGCCTGGGTGTGGCAGGCGGCATCATGCCAGCCATCGGTTTTGCCGTGCTGCTGAAAATCATGATGAAAAACATTTATATCCCCTATTTCATTCTCGGCTTTGTGGCTGCTGCCTGGCTAAAACTGCCGGTGTTGGCGATTGCCGCTGCCGCATTAGCAATGGCGCTAATTGATTTCTTACGCAAAGACCCGGCTCCACAGCAACCTTCCAGCGCTCAGAAAGAGGAATTTGAAGATGGCATCTAATATCCAGACTTTGCCAGATACAGACGTTACGGAAACCTCCCTGACTAACGGCAATGACAACATCTATGAAGACCAGAGCATCGGTGTAGAGTTAACCAGAAAAGACATCAATCGCGTGGCATGGCGCTCCATGCTATTACAAGCATCATTCAACTATGAACGTATGCAGGGGTCCGGTTGGCTATATGGCCTGCTACCCGCACTCAAAAAAATCCATACCAATAAAAGCGACCTGGCGCGAGCCATGAAAGGCCACATGGGGTTCTTCAACACGCACCCGTTCCTGGTGACCTTCGTTATCGGCATTATTCTGGCGATGGAGCGTTCAAAGCAGGATGTGAACAGTATTCAGAGCACAAAAATTGCCGTCGGCGCACCACTGGGCGGGATTGGCGATGCGATGTTCTGGCTGACCTTGCTGCCTATTTGTGGCGGTATCGGGGCAAGCCTTGCGTTACAGGGTTCAATACTCGGCGCGGTTATCTTCATCGTGCTGTTTAACGTGGTGCATCTCGGCCTGCGTTTCGGTCTTGCGCATTACGCTTACCGCATGGGTGTGGCCGCCATCCCGCTTATCAAAGCCAACACTCGCAAAGTGGGACATGCCGCATCGATTGTGGGCATGACAGTGATTGGGGCGCTGGTCGCCACCTATGTTCGCCTGGCCACTACGCTTGAAATTACCGCGGGTGATGCGGTGGTGAAACTGCAAACGGACGTTATCGATAAACTGATGCCGGCCTTTTTGCCACTGGTTTATACCTTATGTATGTATGCGCTGGTGCGCCGTGGCTGGAGCCCGCTGCGTCTTATCGGTATCACCGTCATTCTGAGTGTTGTCGGGAAGTTTGCCCACTTCCTGTAAGTGGCATCCTGTAAGCGAGATAAAACAATATGTTAAGTATTATTTTAAGTGGCCACGGTGGTTTTGCCTCCGGGCTGGAAAAAGCGATGAAACAGATTCTTGGTGAGCAAGAGCAGTTTATCGCCATCGACTTTCCAGAAACCTCTTCTACGGCGCTGCTCACTTCGCAATTTGAACAGGCTATTGGCGCATTAGATGACAGTGAAGGGCTGGTGTTTTTAACTGATTTGCTCGGTGGCACCCCGTTCCGCGTCGCTTCCACCATGGCATTAGAACAGCCGGGCCGTGAAGTCATTACGGGTATCAACCTGCAACTACTTCTGGAAATGGTACTGGAACGCGACGGTCTGAGCAGTAAAGAATTCCGCCTTCAGGCGCTGGAATGTGGCCATCGCGGGTTAACCAGCCTGGTCGATGAAATGGGGCGTTATCGCGAAGCTGAGGCGGTCGAGGAAGGAATATGACCACGCTGCTGCGAGCCAGGCGCGTTCTCACCGAACAAGGCTGGCTGGACGATCACCAGTTACGGATTGATAACGAAACGATTGTCGCCATCGAACCTATCCCTTCAGGAACGATGGCCCGTGATGCTGAACTGTTGTGCCCCGCATACATTGATATTCACGTTCACGGCGGTGACGGGGTTGATGTGATGGACGACGATCCTGGCGTCCTTGCACGGCTTGCGATGCACAAGGCACGCGAAGGTGTGGGCGGCTGGCTGCCCACCACCGTCACGGCACCGCTTGCCAACATTGAACGCGCATTGCGGCGGATCGCAGAACGCTTTTATCACGGCGGGCCTGGTTCAACCGTGCTGGGCAGTTATCTCGAAGGGCCATACTTTACGCCACAGAACAAAGGCGCTCATCCGCCAGAGTTGTTCCGCGAGCTGAATATCGCTGAGCTGGACCATTTAATTGAGGTGTCGCAAAACACCTTGCGGGTGGTGGCGCTGGCCCCGGAAAAACCCACGGCGCTGGAAACCATCAGGCATCTTAAAAGCCGGGATATACGGGTCATGCTTGGCCACAGTGCCGCCAGTTACGAGCAAACCCTTGAGGCATTTGATGCCGGGGCCGACGGACTGGTGCACTGCTTTAACGGCATGACAGGCTTGCATCACCGTAATCCTGGTATGGTCGGAGCCGGTTTAAGCGATAAACGGGCCTGGCTGGAACTGATTGCCGACGAGCATCACGTTCACCCTGCAGTCATGAATATCTGTTGTCGCTGCGCGAAACCCCGCGTTCTGCTGATTACCGATGCCATGAGCGCCGCAGGAATGCCAGATGGTGATTATTCAATTTGTGGCCACCCGGTAACAATGCGCGAGGGAATTGTGCGCACCGAAAGTGGCGGGCTTGCCGGAAGCACCCTTTCGCTTGATGCCGCGGTGCGAAACCTGGTGGATAACGTGGGCGTTTCTGCCGAAGATGCCATTCACATGGCGTCGCTGCACCCCGCAAAAATGCTCGGTTTAGATAACGATCTGGGTTCGCTGGTGGTGGGAAAACGCGCCAATATGATTGCGCTTAATTCCCAGTTAGGTCTTCAAAATATCTGGATTAATGGCCAGGCTCTCCCCCTGTAGTACTTTCGTTGCTCCTCACTTTTGTCTGTCGCCAGCCCCGCGACAGACCTTTCTTTTCCTTTCGTTTAAAATAACCTCAACTATACATTATTTAAAAATAACCATTTAAATCAATAAAATAACTAAAATAGATCGTTTTCCGGATCACATTTTTCGTTTTATTGTTTTTCTTACATTGACCTTTCGTTTTCTTTTCTATAGATTTTATTTAAGCATAAAGTTGAGTAAATGAAACAAAACGAAAGATTGTCCTGTACTGCTTTGTGCTACTTCCGATGATCTTGCACTGCTAAGGACTGAGTTATGAGCGAAACCCAATCTGCCTGTCTTTCCGGCACATTAACCTGGACTGAAAAAGAGATCCGCCAACAGCCGGAAAGCTGGATCCGATCGTTAAAAAATATCGGTAATCAACGTAGCAGTATCAACGCATTCCTTGATCCTTTGCTGCAAAACACCTCGCTAAAAATTATCCTGACGGGTGCAGGAACCTCCGCATTTATTGGCGATATTATTACGCCGTGGCTATCGCGCCACACCGGGAAAAACTTTGTTGCCGTACCGACCACCGACCTTGTCACCAACCCGCTTGATTACTTGTCCGAGCAAGAACCGACGCTGCTGGTTTCTTTTGCACGCTCTGGCAACAGCCCGGAAAGTGTGGCGGCGGTCGATTTAGTCAACCAGCTCGTCAAAGAGTGCTATCACTTGGTCATTACCTGTAATGAAGCCGGCAGCCTGTACCAGAACGCCGCGACCAGCGGTAATTCACATGCGCTGCTGATGCCACCGGAAACGCACGATCGTGGCTTCGCCATGACCAGCAGTATCACCACCATGATGGCAAGCTGCCTGGCCGTGTTTGCACCAGATGTTATCAACAGCAGCACTTTCCAGGATGTGGCTAAGCGCTGCGAAGAAATCATTGCTTCACAAGGTGACTTAAGCGAAAGCGTGTTCGGTGATTTGCCTTTCAAACGTGTCGTCTACCTCGGCAGCGGCGGCTTGCAAGGTGTTGCGCGTGAATCCGCACTGAAAGTTCTGGAACTCACAGCGGGAAAACTGGCAGCATTTTATGACTCGCCAACCGGGTTCCGTCATGGCCCTAAATCACTGATCAACAACGAAACGCTCGTGGTGGTCATGATTTCAAGCCACCCGTATACCCGCCAGTACGACCTTGATTTACTGGCTGAGTTGCGCCGCGACCAACAGGCCCTGTGCGTCGTTGCTATCTGCTCGTCACCTTGCCCGGAAGTCGAGTCGGGGCCACATATCTGGCTGCCACCTTCCCGCGATTTCATCGACGTTGAACAGGCTTTCTGTTTCCTGATGTATGCGCAGATTTTCGCGCTGACGGAATCCGTCAAAGCGGGCATTACCCCTGATACCCCTTCCGCAAGCGGCACGGTAAACCGTGTTGTGAAAGGTGTCGTTATTCATCCGTGGAAAGGCTGAGAGGATTACAACATGAGCATTATCTCCACCAAATATCTTCTGCAGGATGCGCAAGCCCGTGGCTACGCCGTCCCTGCGTTTAATATTCACAACGCAGAAACTATCCAGGCGATTCTGGAAGTCTGCAAAGAGATGCAGTCGCCAGTGATTCTTGCGGGCACACCGGGCACTTTTAAACATATCGCTTTTGAAGAGATCTTCGCATTGTGCGAAGCCTATTCCGAAAGCTATGACATGCCGCTGGCACTGCATCTTGACCACCATGAGTCACTGGCAGATATCAGCCGTAAAGTGAACGCCGGGGTGCGTAGCGCCATGATAGATGGTAGCCACTTCCCGCTTGCCGAGAATGTGCGTCTGGTGAAATCAGTGGTCGATTTTTGCCACCGCCATGATTGCAGCGTGGAGGCAGAATTAGGTCGCCTCGGCGGTGTGGAAGACGATATGGACGTTGACGAAGAAAGCGCCTTCCTGACGGACCCGCAAGAAGCGCGTCGCTTTGTCGAACTCACCGGTATCGACAGCCTGGCGGTCGCTATCGGCACGGCGCATGGCCTTTATACCAAACGCCCAAAAATTGATTTCCAGCGCCTGGCTGAAATTCGTGAAGTCGTGGATATTCCGCTGGTGCTGCATGGCGCAAGCGATGTGCCAGATGAATACGTCAGACGCGCCATTGAGCTTGGCGTGTGCAAAGTGAATGTCGCGACCGAATTAAAAATCGCCTTTGCCGACGCCGTGAAAAAATGGTTCGGTGAAAACCCGGAAGGCAACGACCCGCGTTATTACATGCGTGTCGGAATGGACGCGATGAAAGAAGTGGTGCGCAGTAAAGTCACCGTGTGCGGTTCTGCCAACAAATTAATTCCTGAAACTGAAACTTGAAACTTATGGTTGGGCATCGTGGAGCAAAGAGAAAGCTATCCTCGGCTTACGCAACCCGTCAGACAAAGAGCAAAGCTATTATCTGGATTTGACGAAGAGCTTTGAAATCCCGGATGGCGAAGCAACACACTTCACGCTGAAACCTGTCTATGGCACAAATACCACCCTGCTGGGTGATTACAGTAAGCCTGTGATTGTGACGCTGAAACCGCTGGAAACACTGGTCATTGAAGCCACACCGGTTGCCACGAAGTAGGGTTTGTTATCTGTCTAAAACCCGTGAAAGCGGGTTTTTAACTGGAAGCAAGTTTGTCGATTTTTCTCTTATCTTCAGCGATAAGCACCACACCAAAATGTGATGATTCAGGGTGGATACTCCAGATTTTATCTTCCGGAATACTCGCGCCATCGTAAATTACTTTTGTGCCGTCATACGGGTAAAATCTGCCGCAATCGGTATCAAGAACAAAGACAGTCAACACTTTTGATTCACGTGCAATCTTTTGCCATAACGCCTTGCCACCTTCGTACTGCGTATTATCACTCATCAGAATGATCCCGCAGTTAATCACTAACGCTTCATATAATCGAGTAGCTAGACCGGCCTCCTGATAGCGGCGATCCACACAGACCCCCTCAACTTGAAGCAGATCTGTTTCTTCCCAAAATCGCTCAACCGAGATGACGTTATCGCCAATACTTTTTTGATTGGCCAGTTCCAACATTGCCACGGCAATATGACGCGCAACACCATCAATTGCCTCGATTTCAGCTTTAACAATTGCAGCGCGCGGTGTTTGTTTATCAAAGATGACCAGGAACCGCTTTCCTGCGAGGGTGATTTCATCAACGACTTCAAAGGAGCGATCGATCACCGCAGGGCTATAAGACAATGGCATTACGATCATATTCGAATCCCCACGTATCAACACCGGCATAATTTGCTCATCCTGAACAGACTAAAGTATGAGCAAATTACCATCGCTTATTTAAACCATACTAACAATACTGATACCGGTAATGACAGAGTGCGAGCCTGCTCGGAAAACGCTATTTCTCGCTGTTTTCTAAGGCATATTTATACAGCGCATTTTTCTTCACGCCGTGAATTTCAGCCGCCAGAGCTGCCGCTTTTTTCAGTGGCAGTTCTGTTTGCAGCAGAGCCAGAGTGCGCAGTGCATCGGCTGGCAGAGCATCATCCGCAGGCGCTTTGAAGCCTTCGACAATCAAAACCATCTCGCCCTTACGGCGGTTTTCGTCTTCTTTAACCCAGGCCGCCAGCTCACCAATCGGTGCACCGTGAATCGATTCCCAGGTTTTCGTCAGCTCGCGCGCCAGCACTACATAGCGTGATTCACCGAGCACAGCGCATATATCGTCTAAACTATCGAGCAGGCGATGCGTAGACTCATAGAAGATGAGCGTACGTGGTTCTTGCTCAATGGCTTTGAGTGCATCACGACGGCCTTTGGATTTTGCAGGAAGAAAACCTTCGTAGCAGAAGCGGTCAGAAGGCAAACCGGCAGCACTTAATGCAGCAATCGCGGCACACGGGCCTGGCAGCGGCACCACGCGAATACCCGCTTCGCGACACGCACGCACCAGATGGTAACCAGGATCGTTAATTAATGGCGTTCCTGCATCAGACACGAGCGCGATGCTTTGCCCTTCTTGCAGCTTTGCCAGCAGGGTTTCTGCTTTTTGTTGCTCATTATGATCATGCAATGCGAACATCCGCGCATTAATCGCAAAATGTTGCAGCAGCAAACCGGTATGGCGAGTATCTTCGGCGGCAATCAGGTCAACGCTTTGCAACACGGCTAATGCCCGCTGTGTGATATCGCCGAGGTTACCGATGGGTGTCGGAACGATGTAGAGCGTGCTGGCAGAAATAGCCGCCGTTTCGAGTTGTTTCATTGTTTCATCCGTATTGCCGATTTAATATTGAACACTGAGATAAAAATTACACTGGATACAGAATGGTACCGTCTAAATTTATTCGTTCTAAAGCCGGGCGTTGTCTGCCTGTTATGCTGGCCGCGCTAATTTTTGCCGGCTGTACCACTAAAGCACCAGACCAGTCCGCTGCCCATATTCAGGGCGAGGCAACTGCTGATTCAGCGTATTACCTGCAACAAATGCAGCAAAGTAGCGATGATAGCAAGACCACCTGGCAATTACTCGCCATTCATGCGCTGTTAAAAGAAGGCAAAACTCAGCAAGCGGTTGATCTCTACAATCAACTGCCAAAAGAGATGAATGAAGAACAGGTGCGTGAGCAGACGTTGCTGGCAGCCGAGGTGAAGGTTGCCCAGAAGGATTTTGCCGACGCCAGCGCGCGCCTGAGCAAAATCGATCCTTCTTCGCTCAATAAAAACCAGCAGGCGCGTTATTACCAGGCTGTCATTGACGCAAGCCAGAACCGCCCGTCGCTTGAACTGCTGCGTGCGTACATCGCACAAGAGCCCATGCTGACTGGCCCTGCACACCAGAAAAATATCGACGGTACGTGGCAGGCTCTGTCTCAAATGACGCCGGAACAGATGAATTCGCTGGTGATTAATGCTGACGAAAACACACTGCAAGGCTGGCTGGATCTGCAGCGCGTGTGGAACGACAACCGCAACGATCCCGAAATGCTCAAAGCCGGGATTAAAGACTGGCAAACGCGTTACCCGCAAAACCCGGGTGCGAAAGCGTTGCCAGCGCAGCTGAGCAACATGCAGAACTACAAACCTGCTTCTACAGAGAAAATCGCGCTGTTGCTGCCTTTAAACGGTCAGGCTGCGGTATTTGGCCGCACTATCCAGCAAGGCTTTGAAGCGGCGAAAAATATGGGTTCAGCACCGGTTGCGCAAACTACTGCCACAGCGCAAGTTGCGGATGCCAACGGGCAGCCTGTAGACACCACTCAGGCCGCGTTGCCACAACCTACAGACCCTAATATGGTGGCAAGCCCGGCGGCGGCATCGGTTGATGATTTAACGCAACAGCCTGCCGCAACGCCAGCAGCGCCTGCACCACAAGCACAGCCTGCGGCCGCTACAACTGCTCCCGCTAATCCATCAGCGGAAGTTAAAGTCTACGACACCACCACGCAGCCACTGGCGCAGATACTCGCTCAGGCACAGCAAGATGGCGCAACAATAGTGGTCGGCCCACTACTTAAAAACAACGTTGACCAACTGGCGACAACAACTTCCCCGTTGAATATCCTGGCACTCAATCAGCCAGAAAACGTGCAGAACCGCGCCAATATCTGCTATTTCGCCCTGTCGCCGGAAGACGAAGCGCGTGATGCAGCCGGCCATATCTGGCAGCAAGGTCACCGTGCTCCGCTATTGCTGGTTCCGCGCAGTGCCCTTGGCGATCGCGTCACTAAAGCTTTTGCCGATGAATGGCTGAAACTCGGTGGTGGCACGGTACTACAGCAGAAGTTCGGTTCAACTGCTGAGCTAAAACAAGGGATTAACAGCGGTTCAGGTATCGCTTTAAGCGGCACCCCGGTTAACGCAGCTCCGGCTCAGCCGGCAGGCGTAACCATTGGCGGACTGACGATTCCACCACCACCGACCGACGCACAAATTACCGCAGGCACCTCCGGCGGCGTTGATGCGGCTTATATCGTGGCAACGCCAGACGAAGTGGCGCTGATCAAACCGATGATAGCGATGCGCACCGGCAGCCGCAGCCCTGCACAACTGTATGCCAGCTCGCGCAGTTCGCAGGGTGTGAATGGCCCGGATTTCCGTCTGGAAATGGAAGGTTTGCAGTTCAGTGAAATCCCGATGCTTGCCGGCAACAACCCATCGCTGATGCAGCAAGCACTGGGTAGCGTAAATAACGATTACTCACTGGCACGTCTTTACGCCATGGGCGTGGACGCGTGGTCACTGGCAAATCACTTCTCTCAAATCCGCCAGGTCCCTGGCTATCAGGTGAATGGCAATACCGGCACGCTTTCTGCAACCCAGGATTGTGTCATTAACAGGAAGTTAAATTGGCTGCAATTCAGTCAAGGTCAAATCGTTCCGGCATCCTGACCCGTCAACAAGCTGGCGCGCACTACGAATCACAGGCGCGCCACTTTCTTGAACGCAAAGGACTGCGCTTCATTGCCGCCAACGTGCATTCTCGTGGTGGAGAAATCGACCTCATCATGAAACACGGCGCGGTTATCGTCTTCGTAGAAGTGCGATACCGCCGCTCAAACCACTTCGGTAGCGCTGCCGCAAGCGTTACCCGGCGCAAGCAACAGAAATTGTTACATGCTGCTTCGTATTGGTTAGCCCGCACATCAGGAAGTTTTGATACTGTGGATTGCCGTTTCGATGTGTTAGCCTTCACCGGCAATGAAATAGAGTGGTTAACCAACGCGTTCACCGCAGATGTTTAAAGTAACCAGGTAAACTAACGTGCTCGAAAGAATCAGAGTCTGCTTCACGGAAAGTATTCAAACCCAGATTGCCGCAGCGGAAGCTCTGCCAGATGCTATCTCCCGTGCAGCAATGACACTGGTTCAGTCGCTGCTTAACGGTAATAAAATTCTTTGCTGTGGCAACGGCACGTCTGCGGCTAACGCCCAGCATTTTGCCGCCAGCATGATCAACCGCTTTGAAACTGAGCGACCGAGTTTACCTGCCATTGCACTTAATGCTGATAATGTGGTCTTAACCGCAATCGCAAACGATCGTTTACACGAAGAAGTGTATGCCAAACAAGTACGTGCGTTAGGTCAAACAGGTGATGTTTTGCTCGCCATTTCGACCCGCGGCAACAGTCGTGATATTGTCAAAGCGGTAGAAGCCGCTGTGACGCGTGACATGACTATCGTTGCGCTGACTGGCTATGATGGTGGGGAATTGGCCGGGCTATTAGGGCCACAGGATGTTGAGATTCGCATCCCTTCTCACCGTAGCGCACGCATTCAGGAAATGCATATGCTGACGATAAACTGCCTATGCGATCTGATTGATAATACGTTATTCCCTCACCAGGACGATTAAGGAGTACAGATGAAGGCATTTAAGCCACTCGCAGTCCTTATTTCTGCGCTAGTGCTACAAGGTTGTGTTGCTGCCGCTGTGGTTGGTAGTGCGGCTGTTGCCACGAAAACGGCGACAGACCCACGCTCCGTCGGTACTCAGGTTGACGATGGTACGCTGGAATTGCGCGTAAATAGCGCACTGGCCAAAGACGAACAAATCAAGAAAGAAACGCGCATTAACGTGACTGCATATCAGGGCAAAGTGCTGTTGGTAGGCCAGTCACCAAACGCCAATTTGTCAGCTCAGGCTAAGCAAATTGCACTTGGCGTTGATGGTACCACCGAGGTGTACAACGAAATCCGTACCATGGCACCGATTGGACTGGGAACGGCTTCAAATGATACCTGGATTACCACCAAAGTGCGTTCGCAGTTGCTGGCAAGCGACCAGGTGAAATCGACAAATGTGAAAGTGACGACTGAGAATGGCGAAGTGTTCTTGTTGGGTCTGCTGACCGACAGAGAAGCGAAAGCTGCGGCTGATATTGCCAGCCGAGTCAGTGGCGTGAAGCATGTGACGACCGCGTTTACGATTCTGAAGTAGTTCTGGTATAACGCCCTCACCCTAACCCTCTCCCCCAGGAGAGGGAATTGTCCGGTTTTCTCCTTCTCCCTCTGGGAGAAGGCTGGGATGAAGGTGGTTTTACTGTTAAAACCGGCTCAAACAATCCATCGCCACCGCTTTAAACTCCTCAAAACTCTGACTATCCCGCAAACGCGGCATCGCCCTTTCGCGCAGGAAAGTGACAAACAGATCGTAAATCGCCATCGCCTCTTCGTACTCGCTTTTGCTGATTGCCAGTAAGAAAATGACATGTGCTGTTTCATCACCCCAACGAATACCCTGTGGTGCAAGCACGGTGTAGACCACGGTCTTGTTCGCCATCAGCCCCAGCGAGTGAGGCAACGCAATTCCCTCGCCCAATACGGTGCTGACGATGGCCTCGCGCTCGACCACCGAAGGGTAAAAATCGGCCGCCACATAGCCTTCCCGTTCAAGCTGCTGGCAAAGGGTGCTGAACAACTCCTGCTGGCTCATCGGCTCATCAATGACCCGGAAATGGCTGGCATCGAAGAATTTATCCAGCATGTACGGGCGGGTGCGATCCACCAGCACCAGTTTGCCCAGCTGTTCGAGCTGGTACTCTGTCGGGAACGGGGCAACCACAACGGTAGGCTTTTGTTTATCGCTAATGCGCGCCGTGGAGATAACAAAATCTTCCTCAACCTCATCAAGCTGTTCATACTCCCGCAGCGAAATGATCTGCGTCACCTCAATCTGCGGATATTTACGCAACAGCATCGCCTGAATCATGCGTACCGTTGAGTTCCCGGTATCGCAAACCAGCAGCACACGCGGATGGCGCTGATAGCCAATGTTGTAATGCCTCTCCAGACCGACGCCAATATGCAGCACCAGGAAACCAATTTCGTTTTCGCTAATCACATAAGGTGTGTATTTGCCCCAGCTCGACACCGCCGCAAGCGTCATGTCGTAGGCCATCGGATAATGCTGCTTAATGTTTTCAAGCAGTGGGTTGGGAATGTTTATCTGATAGCGCACGCGGGTGATCATGGTTTTGATATGCGTAAGCAAATCGGCATGCAACTGCCTATCGGTCAGTAAGTTGTAGTTATAGTTGGTATTAATAAAGCTCAGGATATAGTTCACCAGCGCTTCATCATCGTCAGCACTGATGGCGCTCGGCGCCACTTCTTGTACCTGGCGCGAGGCGATATGCACCTGCAACCACTGCTCTTCCGCATCAGACAGCGGTTTATCGGCAAGTCGCTGAATAATCTCGGTGATTTGCCGGGCTGCTTCGCGCACCGCTTCGTCGACGTTTTCAGCGCTAAACTCCGGCAGCGGGTAACCCTCACTGATGCGCCTGACCGCAACAGCACAATACAAGCGGATAAACTGCTCACTTTCATCAGTCAGACGAATACGGCAACGCGTGAAACAGTTATGCAGTTCTGCCGCCAGCTGCTCTGGCACACCGGCGTTCAGCGCCTCTTCGGTCAGCAGTGGGTTTTCACTGTCTTCCTGAGTGAGTTTCCAGAGCAAATCGGTCAAACAGGCGCGCACTGACATTTCACTGCCAAACAACTTCATGCCGTGGCGTGGGCGGGTTTCGATCGTCAGATTGTAGCGAGCCAGCCATTCGCGCACTTCGGCCATATCACTTTGCAATGTCCCGCGGCTCACAAACCACTCTTCCGCCAGATCTTCGAGTTTTAAAGAGAATGCCGATGTCAGAAAGCGCACCACGAGGTAATGCACTCGATCAGGGGAGTTGCGCGGAATACGCAACTGGCGAGATGGCTGCTGCACCAGTTCTTGATAGAGCGACCGATCGGCAATATTGAGCTGATATCCGGCACCCCGGTTCAGAACAAATTGCGCGCCGTGTGCGGCCATCAATGCATTCAGGGCGGTAATATCGGCCCGCACCGTACGGGTAGAAACAGATAAACGCCGCGCCAGTTCATCCTGGGGCAGCGTCTCGTTTTGTAGCATCTCAAACAGCTGGGCCAGACGTTGGTTGGGGAATCTCACTTCCGTTTCCTTTCATTAAACAGGCACAACCCGCGCCCGGTACAGCAACGACTATGCAGGTGTCAGGATCATCTGTGACGGGCTTCCAGCCGCACAGTAATCTTCCACAAAGGTCAGTCTTCCGCTCGATTGGGCAACATTAAAGCGAGTAATGTTGTCGCTGCGCTGATTCATGACGTAAAGATACTGTCCAGTATGGTCGAGAGTTAAGTTGCGTGGGTAATCACCGCGCGTCCAGACATCATCCTGATGAATTAATTTACCCTTTGAGGTTACCGTAAAGTGCCCAATGCTGTTATGCAAACGGTTAGCAACATACAACTGTTTTCCGTCGTGGCTCAGCACCAGACCCGCAGCAAAGCTGGTGCCCTTAAACCCTTTCGGCAAAGATGAAATGCTCTCGCCTTCGCGTAAAGTTCCTTTGCTTACATCGATTTGGTAGTGAGTCAGCGTAGACGCCTCTTCGTTGATCAGCCATAAACCATCACCTTCCGGGGTAAACACAAAATGGCGTGGTCCAGCTCCTTTCGATGAAGCATCAATATAGGGAGGATCGTTTGGCGTGAGTTTTCCGTTGGTGCCATCGAAAAGATACTGGTAGATCCTGTCGAGCCCAAGATCGGTGGTAAACACATATTTCCCGCTGGGATCGGTGCGAATCATATGCGCGTGCGGACCTTTGTGGCCGCTCACCGCAAAACTGCCTTCCACTGCGGCTTCGGGTTTGGCTGCCCCCACCGGCCCCGTATCCTGTTTGACATCGCAGGCTTCAGCGAGGCTACCGTCCTCTTTCACCGGTAGCACGGCAACAGAACCACTGGTGTAATTGGCCACCAGCAGGTGCCGTTCGTTTGGCGTGAGTGACAGATAAACCGCCCCTGCACCACCCGATGAAACCTGGTTAAGTTCTTGCAGGTCCCCGTTTTCGCCAACACGGAATGCGGTAACAATGCCGGTGTCTACTTCGCAGGCGACATACAGTGTTTTGCCATCTTTCGAGGCTGTCAGTTGCGCTGCGTTCGGTAATGCGCTGACTAAGGTTTTGTTGTTCAGCGCACCTGTTTTTGCATCGACATGAAAGCGGTACAGCCCTTCGCCGTTGGGGTGATAAGTGCCAAGCCAGGCGAATTGGTTTTGTGCTGGAGGCATTTGAGATCCTTGTTGTTTGTGCCCTCACCCCGGCCCTCTCCCACAGGGGAGGGAGAAAAAGACTCGGTTAATCCCCTCTCCCTGGGGGAGAGGGTTAGGGTGAGGGCAAATTTTAGCCGACCAACTTCTTCGTCATTTCCAGCAACGTACGCACATCATCCGGGCGCGTATTGCCGCTCGCTTTATCAATAATCGAGCTGTAAATATGCGGAATAATTTTACTCACGCCCGCGTCCAGAGCGATCTTCAGGATCTCTTCGTAGTTTTCAAGATCGATCCCACCGGTGGGTTCCAGCCAGAAATCGTGCTTCGCACAGGCCAATGCCACAGCCCGGAACTCATCACGGTATTTCAGGCCACCCATCGGGAAATATTTGATTGAGCTGCCGCCCATATCTTTAAGCAAAGCAATCGCTGTATCAACAGACACAATGCCGTCAGAAGAAGCTGAACTCAGTGGGCCGGTGGAAATTTTTACCATCCCGACCATTCCCGTTGGGGAAACCAGGCCATTGACCACGCTTTCGTTTTGCCCAAGCAACGCACGGCTTGCGCCCACGCCAGTGAACACCTGGTTTACATGCTGCGGTTGTACCTGGCGGGAGATTTCACTGACCATCGCCGACTGATTTGGGTCGCCCGCGCCAAGCCCTACGGACAGCGCATTCTCGATCAATGCCGCGTACTCACGCATATCCGCCACGGCACTGGCGACATCCGGGTAGTTTTTGGAAAGCACGCCGACCAGCACATGGCCTTGCGCCGCGTCATAAATCTCTTTCGCGTTCTCTTTCGAACCCGCCAGCACATTCAGGCACACACGGTCGCGGTAAAAATTCGGGGTCAATTTCATGCCTGCTTCTCCTTGCTTACCAGTGCGTTAATGCAGTGATAAATAATCTCTAGCTGTTGTGGGCTGACGCTGCGCACATCGGCTTCAATAATCCCTTCATTGGCTTTGTAGCCACGGAAGAAAATCGCGTACTCGCCCTGTTTCAGCGCGCTCACTAATTCCGAAGTGCCGATACCAATAACTACCTCATCGAACTTAATTTCTGTACGGGCGATATCACGGCCTGCGGCGTCCCACACCACACGTGCACTCACGCCATCAAGGGTGTTGAGACTGTCGATAAACGGCGTCATTTTTTCGACCATTTGCGTACCGCTTTCTTTGGCGGCCGTTAAATAGTGTTCGATGGCGCAGGTCAGGCCGAGAATGCCCTCTTTGCCGACTTTCATGGCGCGGCCAATACCGCCGGTTTGCAGTTTTACCCATTCAACATACTGCGTTTTGCCAATCACCAGGCCGCTGGTTGGCCCTTCAATCGCTTTCGCGCCGCTGTAAATCACCAGATCCGCACCCGCACGGTAGTAGCACTGCAAATCTTCTTCCGCGGCAGCATCAACAATGAGCGGCAGGTTATGTTTGCGAGCCACGACCACGGCCTGCTCAACGCTAAGCATGCTTTTCTGTACCGAGTGGTGCGATTTGATATACAAAATGGCGGCGGTGCGCGGGGAAATCGCCGCTGCCAGTTGGTCAGCTGAACATTCGTTTGCATAACCCGCTTCAACCACTTTGCCGCCACCGAGATTCACCATGGTGCCAACCGGTGCGCCGAAGTTCACGTTGTGGCCTTTCGGCAGCACGATCTCGTTGTTTTCAAGGGGTGCGGCGTGCAGGTTTTCAATCAGCCAGGCGTTGTCTTTTACCAGTACAGCCGCCACGGATTGTGCGATCCCCGCTGATGCACAAGAGACAACCGTCGCGCCTTCAACTTCGAGCAATTTAGCAATGTATTCCCCGGTTTTGTTCACCAGGTCTTTCATTTCAAAGTAATGATTCATGCCGGTGGTCACGGCTTCGACCACTTCAGGGCGCGGGGTAGAAACACCGAGCGCCGTCATGCGGCCAGAAGCATTAATGACTTGTTTTAAATTGTATTTCTCATAAATCGAAGACATGTTCTTCCTTCCCTTGTTCGGTAACAAACCACTTCCCGGCACGAACTGCGGCGAGTGCAACCAACAGTTGTTCACCCTGGAGAGTCTGGCTTTCTGAGTCGGTAAAGACCGTCGGCTGGCGGCGTTGAGTAAAAATGGTCAGGTCGCCATCAAGGCCAACGGACAAGCGCCCTTTACTGGCCAGGCGTAAACCATCGGCGGCATGAGCGGTAACACAATCAATCACTTGTGGAAGTGACATACCAATGGAGAGGAATTTAGACATCACCACGCCAAGGCTATGCACCGGGCCATTAATGCGGTTACGGCAGTAAATATCGGAGCTGATGGTGTGCGGTAAAATCCCTTTGCCGATGGCAATTTTCGCCACTTCAAAGCTGAAACTGGCGGAACCGTGGCCCACATCGAGGCGCACGCCGCGCTGAATGGCGCTTGAAATTGATGCCCGCAATTCACCGGCAGGTGTCAAAATGCGGTTCGGTTTGCCGTTGTAGCAGTGGGTAATGATGTCGCCGGTTGTCAGCAAATCGGCAATTTCGTCGAGGTCTGGCGGGTTATTGCCAATGTGTACCATCAGCGGCAAATCACCGTTTTCACGCTGGATTTCTTTCGCGCGCTCCAGCGGTTTAATGCCGTTCACGCCGACGACGCTGCTGCTCATGCGCGCTTTGATGCCGACGATAAAACCAGGGTGGCGCTTTACCGCGTCACGCACGGCGATTTTGTCGATATTCGCCATATCCGACAGTTCGTTCTGCGCAATCAGTCCAACGCGGGAAATGTTCAGTAACGCGTAAACATCCGTCGTGGCTTTGCGCGTCAGCTCGTAAAACTCATCAATATCATCAGCACCCGTGCTCCCGGCATCAACAACCGTCGTGACGCCAGTATTTATGCCAATGCTGTCAGGGTCGTCGTGATAAATCGGGGATTTTTGGTAGCAGTGGACGTGGGAATCAATCCAGCCTGCACTGACATAATATTCGCCATTGAGCTGGCGCTCTTCTTTCGCCTCACCTGTGATTTCGCCAAGTGCTGCAATTTTTCCGTCCTTCAACGCGATGTCGATAACGGTGTCATCCACAAGACATGCGTTGCGCAGGATTAAATCGAACATGGTTTTCTCCTGACTGGCGGGAGGCATACGCTTCCCGCCCAAAAAGGGCTACAAAGCAATCGGGAAGAATGCCCCAAAAAGCATCGCACCAAGAATCGCGCCACCGGTAATCGGCTTATTCCAAAGATAAAACAGCAGAGAACCAATCAACGAGCCAATACCAATCGGAATAGAAGCGGTCATTGCGCTGAGGATAATCAACGGGCCCAGGAAGCGGCCGGATGCGTTACCCGCGCCCATCATGACGTCTGCGCCGTAGGTTGAGTTGCTCTGGTTGACGGTGAATTTACGCGCCAGAATAATCACATAACCAATCGCCAGGCCAATCACCAGGCCCGTTACCAGCGATGCCGCAAAGTTTGCGACCGGGAAGATAATACCCGCGCCGAGTAACAGCGCCGGAACGCCAAGACCGACGCCGGTTTGAATCGCCCCGCCGATATCCAGAATCCCGACCAGCGAACCTTCAATGATGCGGGCAAACAGGAAGCTGGCACCAAACGCGGCGACTGCGCCATACACACCGGTATCAATCCCAGCACGCAGCATGGAAACAAACGCCACTTCGTTAAATGCGCCAATGCCGTACAGGTAATACATGTGTGTCCCGGCGAACACACCGGAAGAAAGCAGGCCAACGAAAATCGGGAATGACCAGTCGGCGTACCAAAAACCTTTATTCGTTTCCATCACAGGCTCCCTTATTTTCCGCTCATCGAGTTATGGATCAGACTGAGCCAGTCCGGCACGGTCAGATGGAAGGATTCGATCATCTTCATATCGAAGCCACGGAAGAAGCCACTCAGCACAAACAGCGCGATAATCGCCACCATCATCACTTTGGTGACGTGGTTCCAGCCGCTCTCTTCCACGCCTTTACCAATTAGGATGCCCAGCACCAGGCCTGGTACGGCGTTGCCCATAATCAGTTGCGCACAGCCACCGAAAATAGTGGCCCAGAAGCCTGATTTTTTACCGGCATCAATCGCTGCCAGCCAGAAAATCACTGGCATGATGATGGTCACCAGCAAGTTCGCCGCAGGGACCAGCACTTTGACTGCGGTGACCTGTAATGCTGCGGGAACGGCAGACGCAGTAGTGTTAAGGAAGGCCACCACAATCATGCCGATGATGCCGCACGCGACAGCCATTTTGCGCGGGTCGTGCAGGGTCTCAGCAACATTACGATTTTTCATCATCAACGCAGCCGCACCCCAGTGTGGGATAATGCGGTGGTCAACATCCTGAGTAAAAGCACCCGCCGCAACGGACGACGCCCAGGCGTTGAAGAAGAAACCTAAACCAAATGAGAAGTGTGAAGCCGGGTCGCCTTCGCAAGAGTTCAGCTCGCCGAGGGTACGAAAAGCGCCCATACCTTGCGTGGTCGGCGCATGAAACATACGTGCAGCCCCGGCGCCCACTCCAACGCCAACCAGACCGCCGATGATTAGCGATTTTATTAATATAATTAAGAACATCTGTCTGTCCTTTCTGTGTGATTTTTAGGTTGTGGAGAATTCAACTTTATCGAGATTAATCGCCGTCACGTTGACTGAAACATCCAACTCCACGCTGAACATCTGTTTTTCACGTTTCAGAAAGAAGAACAAAAAGGCCTCTTTCTTGACCTGTACTCGCGCCTGAACAACCTGCACATCCTGTGGCTCAATACGCAGTAAAATGTGGGGAGATGACTTCATAACCGAGCCCTGAACATGATTCAGGGCATCAGCAAAGGCCTTGGCTTTCGTGTCGCCACGACCTTTCACTCTCACCGTTTCGGAGAAGTGTTCTTTCATACTTAGTTACCGTACTTCTTAGCCCAGGCCAGAACTAAGCGCTCGCCCAGTTCTTCTTTATCCATAAAGCCGAAGCCCAGCACGTTGTTGCCTTCGTTGATGGCAGTCACGCCCTCTTCAACTGAACGCATGCCGTATTTGGCTTTGTAGCCATGTTTGGTTTGCGCGGTGATGGCACCTGCGCCGCCGCTGCCACAGAAAGAGATGCCGAATGTGGCGTTCTCAGCTTTCATCACGTCGCCAAGTTTCATATCAGCGGCAACACCAGGAATAACCACGGCACGGCCGCCTGCTTTCTCAATCCCTGCTGCCACTTTCTGGCCTTTACCCAGGCGGTCGCCGATCACTACGGTAATTTGTTCCATTTGAATCTCCTGATTATTCAAAGATTGTCTTTCGCGACTTCGAAATGCACTGACAGCAACCACGCCTCTTCAACCGGCAGATTGCCAAACTGTTCCACGACTGCTTTTGCCATTTCCAGAGAGTCAGCAGAAATTTCCTCGAACAGGCTTTCTTCAACTTCTGGCAACGGTTCGCCGGTCAGTGACCGGTGCGCCATGGCGCGAACGTGGGATGTCAGCATCTGTTCCTGAACTGCGTTTGGCGTGATGTTCCGGCCTTCCAGCAGCGTCCTGATAAACGCCAACACTTGCTCCGTAAGTTGTGTGGCGTCGGTACTTCCGGCGTCATTAACCTTTACCGCTCCGTTATTCACACTGCATACCTCGTTTACTGATATGGCTCTAAGGTATCGGTGGGGGTTAAAGGTTTGTAGCGCGTTGTTTTCCACTTTGAAGTGGAAATCCCAACCTCAATAGTGATATGCGCCACAAAAAAGGGCTAGTTCGTGATATTTCGCTGGTTTTATGTGATTAGGTTCACGGATTAACGAGGGTAAATCTATTGGCGACAGTGATAGTTTTTGAGCGAAATTGTGATGTGGGGATAGTTTATGGGGAAATATTGGAAAGAGTTATGGGTGGATTTTCCAGTAAAGAAAACTTCCTGCGAAGCTCTGCGCAAATCGGTTTGATGGCGTAAGCAATGCGGAGTCAAACACCCACGAATTACTCTTTAACCTCTGGATTTGTTAATGAATTTATAAATTTTTTCAGAGTTTCATACAAATCCGGAAGAAGCCTCGCAATCCCATAAACCCATCAGTGACAGTGGGTTAAGCGTTGCGGTATTATGCGTGCACTGCGGCACATCCGCAGTCGGGAATTGCAGCCCGGAGTATCAACGACATCAAGGACGAGCACTAATCTCTTCTTTGTTGTGCCTCGCTACATCCGTCAAAAATCAGACTCTCAGATTTAGACGTTCAATGGTGGCTCAGGCAGGGCTGACTTCGGTCAGGCCGGGTCGTTGGTACCGGTACTGCAATCCCTGTCTGGGCTACCACCAAAAGAGAATTGCGGCTCTAAGTGGTAGCTTTTAAAAACTACCAACGGAAAAGCACAATGAAAAGAACTTCACACACCCCGACCTTCCTGCCCTTCCTCACGGCTTCCCGCACATTAACTGTATGCGGAGGCAAAAAATGACAACACATTCCGACTGGCACAAAGCCGATATTATTGCCGCGCTGCATAAGAAAGGCACTTCGCTGGCTGCACTTTCGCGTGAAGCGAACCTCGCATCTTCAACTCTTGCGAATGCGCTCTCTCGCCCATGGGCCAAGGGCGAACTGCTTATCGCGCATGCCATCGGCCTGCCGCCCGCGCAAATCTGGCCGAGCCGCTATTTTAATAGCGAAGGCGCACAACTTGCCCGGCCGATGAGAAACAGAACGCGTTAAACCCTGCGGTTGCCAGAATGGTTGGGGTTTCCCCAACCGTTTTCGTCTACAAGAAGTTAAGTTTGATGGTCGCAATGGTGTCGACTTTCCCGGCCTTCAATTCAGGCGAAGTCACGATATAACGCGCCGCCAGCGGTATCGAACTCTGGTTATTTACCAGCGGCAAATCGTCGAGCGACACGGGTGAGCCAAAAACCAAAGGCAAATTGCGATAGAGGATCTGCACACCCACACCCGTCGCGTTACCCGCAGTCAGCGTGTTTTTCAAAATCCCCCTTCCAGAATCCTCTGCCACGCCAAAAAACGTCATTTCGATGTGTTCCGGGGAACCGGTGCAAATATAAGTAACGTCAAGCGGAGTGGATTCTCCAGTCTTCTGCGCTTTCAGTGTCGCAACATCAACAGGGATGAGGCTGAATGCGGCATTCGCCGCTGAGAAGCGGCAATAACCCGCCGGAGGGGTGGCGCTAAATGTATAATCCACGCTGACAGACTGCTGCAGTGCGGATCGCGTCAGCGTCAATATAGAAGGACTTTGGTAGCTGATGTGCCCTAAAGACGCAATCGAGCCGGTCTTGACCAGTTCGGTTTTAATAAACACATCGTCGCTGGTTAAATCGCTTTTATCATCCAGCGCAAACTGCTCGTTAACCGGCAGCGCGTTCAGCGAGGTGTGATTTCCTTTCTGGCGAATCAATAAAGAAAGGCGAATACCAATTCCGGCGACCGACGTCGGGTAAACGTTATCGCCCGTCATGCTGCCGTTCATAATACCGTTGATGGATAACTGTTCCTGCGGCTGCGAAGGGGCGCAGCTAATATCCAGGCGTTGGTGAGCAAGGCTGGAAAGCGTGGCGCGTTTCATATACAGCGTGTCGCCCACATTGGCCTGCAGAGGATCTTTTTGCAGCGATCCGTTGAGCACGATAGAAAGCCGCGATTGGCTTTGCACATTGCAGGCTGAAGCGAGCGCGGGGAATAATACGCCCAACCCCGACAGCAGTAAGATTATTAAGGTTCTACGCATCTTAACTATTCCCACAGATTAGTTTCATCATCGTTATCGGTAATTTCCCGCTCGCAACCGGCAATTTGTAATGCGCTTTGCAAGACTGGTTATCGTCTGTACTAATACTAAGGTCACCTTCTTCCGGTGCACCGGTAATAAACAGTTGCCCACCCTCACCCACGAAAAACATTCTGTCGCTGTCGTTGAGGCTTGCCTGTGCGCCAAAGGGAATTTCTTTTCCGCCATTGGTCACAGTAAAGAGGACTTTACGGCCAATGTTCGCCGGGAAATTAGCAAGGACGATGGCATCTTTAGTGGGAATAACGTTGGTTGAAATATTCTCAAATGAAACGTTGGCACCCACGCTGTCAGCATCTATTTGAATCGTATTATTATCGTATGCAGACAATTCAGGCACGATGGTATAGCCGCGCCAGTCGGTATAAACACCAAGGTTATTTTTTACCCCAACATGTTTAGCTCCAGGTGCGCTTACCAGCGCTAACGCGCCGTCCGAATACTGGCCAATCGTTGCGCCATGGCGATGCACAATAAGTTGCCCGGAAAGCGAGTAAGTAAACTGTTTCTGGTTTTCATCCTGGTTATAACCCGCCTGAAGCTCACCGTAGCTCCCTTTATAGTCGGTATTAATACTGGCACTTCTGCCATCGTCTTCGCCCTTCCTGATGTTGTAACCCAACTGCGTGTTATAGGTGAACACATCGGAATCCATAATATTGCCATTTAAGCCCAATGTCTGGTTGCTATTCCCTTTGGTGTCATTAGTCATCATTAATGAAGCGGAATTTTTTGCCTCTTTGTTGAATATGGATAACGGCAGTGAGATGTTCACCATTATCTGTTTGTCATTCGTGACGTTCCCTGCTTCATCAAATTCCTGGTTCAGGCCCAGGGTAATTGAAGTATTTAATAACCCGATCGGGGTACTAAATCCAAGCTGGTACATTTTTGAGCTTGCACTGTCTCTATAATCCGTTTGGTTCATAGAGATAAACAGAGTTTGGGTGTCAGTCAGCGCCTGGTTAAGCGTCAACGTGAACTGTTTTTCGGGTGCCTTGCTTTCATCTGCCGTACCGTAGTTATCAGCAAATGAAACATAACTTTCGCTATATTGGGTGTAGCTAAAGTTGATATCGCTGCGGGTAATATCCATATGGTTAGCATAAGCAAGGTGCGTCGCAGTCCCGCTGCGGTTTTCCTGGCTCGAGACAAGCGTGGAGTTTTCTTTTGCAACATCAACGGAGAGTGCGCCGAGAAAACCTAAATCCAGCCCCACACCGAGGTCGTAACTTCGGTAATCGTTACTATTTTGTATGCCACTGAGCAAAGTCACGCCATGGGGTAAACCATAAGCCGCTGTTGCCTGGACTACATCAGGCTCCTCAGACTTTATTTTTGCCTCAGAATATTTCCCGGCAGAAAGCCCATATTTTAATGAGCCCTGGCGCTGCAAAATAGACATCGAAGAAAATGACTGGCTAAAATGCTTTTCGCTGCCGTCAGCTTCTTGAATGGTGATATCTAATAATCCGCCAGATGAAACGGGAGCCATATCCGTAATAGCAAATGGGCCGGCGGCGACATTGGTTTGATAAATAATATTATTGTTTTGCCGGACAATGACTTTTGCATTGCTATTCGCAACGCCACGGATCACCGGCGAAAAACCATTAATGCTGTCTGGGATCATTTCGGTTTCAGAAGTCAGCTGCGCACCTTTAATGCGAATGCTGTCGAACAGATCGCCAGTGGTGTAGGCATCACCCATCACCAGTTCACTTTTTAACGAAGGAATTGCACGCTCAACATAGGTGCTGAGGCTTGCCACTTCTGTACCGGAGCTACTGCTTTGCGAGAGGGTCGATAAATTGCGCAAACGCCATGCACCAAGATTCAGCCCATTTTTGAAATTCACAAAATTTTCACCACCTGCAGAGCTATCCTGTTTGTTTTCGATGGTTTGCGAACCAGACGCCTGATAACCAATGAGCAAGGCGGCAATACCGTTATCCCAAAGCTCCGGGGGGATCTCATCTTTAAGCAAGGTACGCAGCGTGGTTTGCGGAAAAGAGAGCGATAATTTTTTAGTCAGGTAATCAAACGAAGATGTGGCAACCGGCACCGCTTCGCTCAGTAAAACACAACTACGCTCTTCTTTGTCCAGGTTGATATTCACATCATGTGAAGACGAATCAACGCCGATTTTTGCGTATATCTCAACGGGAATACAGGGGACCAGCGCATCTTTTTGCAATGAGAATTGAATATCTTCCGTCGCGAATTTTTTGCCATTCACCTCAATATAAACGCGATAAGTGCCTTCTTTAACCTGGTTTGCCAATACAGCTTTGAGATCGGTAATGGCAGGTGCTCCCCCCAAAGACTGCATCATTCCTGGGTCAAAATAAGCCTGCCCTTGAGCCGCAGATATTGACGCTAAAATAGATAAAAATAACGAACTGCGAATTAAGGCAGGTTTCATAAGGGCACGAGCAATTATAAGCGACATGGCAAGCTTCAGTTTTACCTACGGTTAGAGCGTCGCTGTTTTCTCAGGCGAAGTAACAGAAAATTCGTTCATAGCGGTCCAGACAACTTTCGCGCCAGCAGGTGCAGATTTCACTTTGTAGGTCTGTTCGCCATGGGGGGCGACTACGGTGTTGTTATCCTCAATAGATATTTTTAACGCTTCGTTATTAATTAAGACTTTATTCATAACAACGTAGTAAGGAGAATTATTGGTCACTGTTACCGTGTCGTTACTCAACCTCTTCCAGGAAAGATTGGTGATAGCATCTTCCGGGTTACCTGGAAGGTTCTCAGGACGATAGAAGACTTTAATACGAGTCAGTACCGCAACCATGACTTTGGTTTTAACGATCTTTTCGCCATCTGTCATTGCTGGAATAGCTTTGACATCTAACCACAAAAGGCTTTCACGATCGGTTGGCAAACCGTCACCGGCATACATCACCTGAACAATCGCTTCACTTTTATTTGCCATATGGAAAAGAGGAGGTGAAACAATAAAAGGCAGTTTTGCATTTTGTTCAAGTTGTGGATTACCTTTGGCATCAACCCATGATTGAACTAAGTACTCGCGGTCTTCTGCATTTTTAACCGTAAGATTAATATCCGGATCTTTGGCATGATAATAAACACGGTTTGCTGAAAGCTGAACCGTAGCATAGGAAGAAAAACTCAGGCTGGTCAGTGCAAAAATAGCTGCCGTGACGAAAGAATGTAATTTCATAATGTATTCCACAGATAAAAATGGCTGGCAAAAATGCCAGCCATCAGATGACTAATTTCTAATTAAAGGAAGTTAACTTTAACGTTAGTCGTAGCGCTGATGGTGCCAGAAACAACTTTTTCAGAATCAATAGTTTGAGCTGGAGCAACGTACAGAGGAATGCGAACTCCCCCTTGGCTCTCTGTGCTATGAACCAGTGAGCTGCCAGTGTTAGCTGCAATTAATAAATGCTCACTGGTAAGTAGATTTTGGTCCCAGAAGCTAATTGCTACATGTTTTGCGCTACCAGGTGCTGCATCCAGTGCGATCAGATCGCTGTTTTCAGCATCTGCGGTACCCATGATGGTGACAGAAACAGTCTGCCCAGCAGGACATTTGCTCAAGATGATGTCATAAACAGCACCAGCGTTATTTTTATAAGGTTTCTTTGATGCCACAGTACCAATATCGTAAATGCTGATGTTATCAAACTGCACGGAAGCTGGTGCATCCACTTCACAAGCAATGTAATCAGTAACCTGGCCGGTCAGGGTAATGTCAGTAACGCTTGCTTCTTGTGCTGCATGGCTAATACCCACAAGGCCAGAAAATGCCATAGCCAAAGAAAGAGCTAAAATCTTTTTGTTCATAATAAATCCCTTATTTTTAAACTGATCAGCAAATAACTATTAGAGGAAAGTGACTTTAACTTGAGCGGTTGTAGACACGTCGCCCGCAGTCACTGTGCTAGTTGCGCTAGATTTTACTAATGCGAAATCCAGGTTATTTACTGGAGCAGTTGCTTTAATTGGTTCACTGCCGAGCTTGTACTGGACACCGTCAGCGTGGTTCCACATAGCAATACCAACATTAGCCGCTGCATTTGTTGTCGCGCCATTGGTCAGAATTGTGCTGTCTGTGGAGTCTGCGGTACCAATAACAGAGATTTCTGCATTAATGGTTTCACACTCATTGATGTTAATGCGCAGAGTACGGGTATAAAGCTGTGCTGGTGCTTGATCTGAAGTTTTCAGGTCAGCCATCAGAGGAGAACCCAGATCTACTGAGTTAGAAGGCATTTCTACTACACAAGCTGGAGCGCTAATAGAACCTGAAACTTGCAGAGCCTTGATACTTGAGTTTTCTTCTGCTGAAGCATTTGCCATAGAACCAACAAGAGCGCTTGCTGCAACTAAAGATGCAAGCGTCACTTTTTTGAAAAATGTATTATTCATTTTGTGTCCCTTTTTTATATAAAATAAATATCAAACCTTATCAGCATCATGCTAATAGAGTTTGAGATTTATCATTCCATTTAGTTAACTACGAAAGAAAAACTTATATGGCTGAGTGTTGTAAATGAACCGCAATATTACTAATTTCTTTAGTCAGGTTGTATTGCGTGAGCACTTTACAACGCAAGTTAATAATTTTCACTTGCGAAATGGTCCAGGGTTGGACTGGCGAAACTAACGCACTGTTTGAGCTATATTTCGCTGGCCTCTTAATAAAAAATCAAATCAACGGGGGTAGAGGAAAGGATGCCGACAATGAAAAAAGTCAGTAGCCTTGCTAAAGTACAATTTCATTTAATATCATAAACTTTATCAATCGATTTAAGCATTCCATTCTCCATTTTGATAGAACCACCCGCTTTCATTTCAGAGAGAATGCGCATAGTACCGCTACGTGATATTCCAGTTTTGCTACGTATATATTTTTCCGCAGGTAAACTTTCACGCAAAAGCTTAGGCTCATTCATTAGCTCTATTAATTGGTTGCGAACTATCTCAAACGAGCTGGATGGTGATAACTGCAAGGTGTGTGTAAAGAGGGCATTAGTTACAGCCTGCAGATGCATGGCGAAGATTTCCCAAAGCCCGTGCTGGCCAATGAGTTCCAGCAACTGGCAGTGGTCCAGTACGGCTATTTCAGAAGGGATAGAGACTCTGAGTGCCAGGCTAGCACAGAAAATATTGGCCTGGGGCTGTACTCCCCCTCTGATAGAAGGCGCTTCAAACATACCAATTAAAGTGTCACCAGGTTGCTGATGGAGAGTGACGGCCCCGCTTCTAATAAGGTAACACTTAGGAACACTATCTTTCTCAAACGCTAAACGCCTGCCGGTAGGATAGAGTTTGTAGTCGACATAAGGGCTCAGTTTCTCTACCAGCATTCCGGTGTATTTAGACAGAGCTCTCTTGGGAAGAGAATCAGGATCAATTCTTTTTTTCATAGCGATATTTGAAGCTTATAGTTTTAACACAATGAATATTAAGGTTTTTACTAGTCCATGCTGAGAAAAACCATCCTTAGCATGCTAATTATATGATACATTCACTAGAATATGTAAAATCTCGCGAGCGGAAATGAGTCCTAATTTGGACCGAAAAATCATTGAATTAAATATTACCCGCAAACATAATCAACCTCGTTGATACAGAGATTTCTCGGTTTATTCATATTTGTGCCATCTGGCATTTTGATTGCTATTATTGTAATTACATTCAACTTCGCCTGAATATCTGCAAGCATTAAATAACAGCAACCCACCTGAGCTTTTATAAAATAGCGCGACGGTTCTCTTTGGCGGAAAAATGATTAACATCATTATTGATGGTGAATACAAGTTATATAACCACGGATTAAAACTGTTCCTCAGTCATATACTTATGGAACAATTTAAGATAAGTAGCAGGTACTTTGATTGTTTAAACGATCAAACAATTCAAGATGCAGATATCATTGTCATCTCCCTTGAGGCTGGCGAAAGGTACATCTGCCATCCGTTATTAAAAAAGCGAAAAAAAAACAGTCTGGTAATAGGATTGTACGATAGAGAAAACCACAACATCTCTAATCGCCTACCACATTGCACAAAAAAAATGGTGTATATCAATCGCACAGAAAATCTTAGCGAGATAAAAAAAACCGTTTTGCTACAGTGGGAAATACGCAACAATAATTCATTTGATGCTGGACTAAACAATTGCCAGAACTGCCGCTACCGCACATTATCCCCTCAACAGATCAACGTAGCCGGACGCTATTTCAATGGCAAGTCCATACAGGAAATAGCCGTTGAGTTAAATCTCAATCGCAAAACGGTCTTGTCACATAAATATATGGTAATGAAAAAATTCAATCTTATTTCAGATTATGAACTGATAAGTTTTCTGGCGAAGGTTGATTTACCTGAGAATGTAGCAGGTCTATTTCCTGGGTGTACAAAAAGAAAAGCATTCAGCAGTAGCGGATTGTGAGGTAAAGCAGCAAAAGCGAACTGGCGGGGCAAACCCCGCCAGAATATGAAAGGTATTTGATTCAAACGCCCATCTTTTACTTCACCAGACCCATGCTCTGTGGCAGTGCCATGGTGATGGCCGGTAAATAGGTCACCATCATCAGTACAATCGCAATCACAGCAAAGAATGGTAGCAGTGGTTTAATCACGCGCTCAATCTTAATATCCCCGACTTTACAGCCAGTAAATAAGATTGGCCCGACTGGTGGCGTTATCGTGCCAAGCGACAAGTTGAACACCATCATGATACCGAAATGCACCGGGTCCATGCCAAACTGCATGCAGATTGGCAGGAAGATTGGGGTGAAAATTAATACCGCAGGCGTTGGGTCCATAAAGGTGCCCACCAGCAGCAATACCAGGTTCATAATCAGCAGAATAACGATGAAGCTATCTGTCGCAGAAAGTAAACCGGATGCAATCAGCGCAGGGATTTTGGTAAACGCCATGACCCACGACATAATCGACGATGCCGCCAGCATGAAAATAACAATCGCCGTCATTTTCGCGGTCGCGAGAAATATCTTCGGCAAATCATCCATTTTGATATTGCGGTAAATAACGCCGAGCACCAGTGAATAAACCACCGCAATTGCCGAGGCTTCTGTTGCGGTAAACACGCCACCCAGAATGCCGCCGATAACTACAACAATCATCATCAGGCTTGGAATTGCATCAAACAGAATGCGTAACGTTTTTCCTTTATCCGCAGAACGGTCGGCGACATAACCCCGGCGTTTGGCAATAAAACCCGCTACCAGCATCACACCTAAACCCCACAGAATGCCAGGCACATAACCCGCCATAAACAGAGCAGAAATAGACACGCTGCCTGCAACCGTTGCGTAAACAATCAAAGAGTTACTCGGCGGGATCAGCATACCCGTTGGTGCAGAAGCGATATTCACCGCGGCACTAAACGCCGGGTCATACTGCTCTTTTTTCTGAATTGGCGACATGATGCCACCGACCGCTGCCGCAGATGCCACGCCTGAACCACTGATGGAGCCAAACAGCATGTTGGCGACGACGTTGGTTTGCGCCAGAGGCCCCGGCAGGAAGTTACTGATCAATTTTGCACAATTAATTAAACGAATGGCTATCCCGCCATTGTTCATTAAATTCCCCGCCAATATAAAGAAAGGAATGGCTAATAAGGCAAAGGAGTCGAGGCCGACAAACACACGCTGTGCAGAGGTTAATATCGCACCATCGAAAGGCAATATAAGTAACATCGCGGCAAAAGATGAAATCCCGATGCTGATACTAATTGGCGTTCCCGCCAGCAGTAAAATAAACACACCGCTAAACATTACAAGGGCAACAACAATCGCAATATCCATATCAACACCTGATTAATCTTGTTTCGAGGAGAACTTTCTGAACAGCCCATATTGGTTATACAGGCAATAGAACAGCGTCATTGCTCCGCTCAGCGGAATCGCAATGTAGATAATGCCGATAGGGATTTGTAATGCGGAGTCGAGCTGTGCCATCTGGCGGCTCATACCGATATAACCACCGATAGTCAGCACCAGTAATGCAAAGACTGAAGTGGCTAACTCGCCAACGATTTCCAGAGAAAGACGCAATTTACGCGGCATTTTATCGCGCATAAACGTAATAGCCATGTGCTCGCGCAGACCAAAAACATATGCCCCACCGATCAGCACCAGCCAGATAAACAAATAACGCGCCAGCACTTCACTGACCGCGCTCGGGCTATTAAACAGATAGCGCGACGCCACCTGCCAGGTCACCAGCAACGTCATTAAACCAACAATCAGAATACACAGATAAGACGCAGCTTTATCCACGGCCTGTTTTACTCGTGTGACAAGCGAATAAAAATCAGATTTGGATACAGCGGTAGAGGGGGCGGACTGGGAAACTTTCATTTTTATCTCCACGGGGGACCCGAAGATCCCCCAAACTTCAAACCTTATTACTCGGCCATCTCACGAATTTTTTCGTACAGCGCTTTTTGTTCCGGGGTGGTCAACATGGCTGCTTGCAGCGGTTTGCAACGTTCCTGGAATGGTTTGATGTCCACTTCGGTAAAGACTGCGCCGTTGTCTTTCGCGGTTTGGCGTGCGCCATCAAGGGCTTTGTCCCACAGCTCGAACTGAGTCTGGGTACTCTCTTTAGCCAGTTTGCGGAACAGCTCGCGGTCGCTTTCATCCATCTTGGCGATGAAGTTTTCATTGGCGACTAACAGGTCAGCCACCATAACGTGACGCGTTGCAGAGAAGTACGGAGCCACTTCGTACTGCTTCAGGTCGGAATAGGTGATCTCGTTGTTTTCAGCACCATCCAGCACGCCCTGCTGAATCGCTGAATAAACTTCGCCCTGGCCCATTGGCACGCCGGTTCCACCCATGCAACTCAGCATTTTGATCATCGTGTCTGATTGCATCACGCGGATCTTTTTGCCTTGCATATCGGCCGGGCTGGTGACAGCGGCACCTTTGGTGTAAACGCTGCGTGCGCCTGCTGTGTACGCGGTGATCACTTCAAAACCGGTGCCTTTGGTGGAAGCAAACAAGTTATCGAGCACGCCAGAGGTAAACACTTTGCGCTGGTGATCCGGGTTGTCGTAAACATACGGCATGGCCAGAACAGAGAAGTTTTTATTGAAGTTTTCCACCAGCGGGTTGGCGACGACCGCCATCTGAATCGCGCCAGACTGAACCAGTTCCAGTGAAGCACGCTGGTCACCTAACAGTTCGTTAGGGTGAATTTCAAGTTTGTAGCGGCCATTAGTCGCCGCTTCCAGTTTATCACTGAAAGAGACTAACGCTTTGTATTGTGGATTGTTTTCAGACTGGTTAAACGCTGTTTTCAGGACTACAGGGCCTGTTGGCGCTGCGTCATCTCCACATCCGATCAGTAAAATTGTCGCCGCAACAGCGGTAGCAACCAGCGAAATTTTTGGCAAAACATGTTTGAAATGCTGCATCCTTCAGACTCCCTTATCCATGATTTCAGTTCGGTACTATTCCGTTTCGTAATCATTTACACACCAAACCCACACAAAATGAAACGTTATTTTATTTAAAAAGAAATTTTGATTCGTTTTGCTGATGAGGTCTCAAAATTGCAGAATTTTACGCTCAAAAACCGTACGATTAATGAACTATTTTCGGAAGGATAAATGGCGACTGTCAGAAATAAGGCGTGCACAGACAAGATCTGAGTCAGTGAAGCAGCAGCGGTTTTAGGGTACTTTATGGCAATCTTACTGGGTGAAACATTCGGAAAATTAATGAAAATAGACGCAGAAATCACCTTCCGTAAACTTGAGATTTTTATGGCGTTTATGGAAAAGGGGAATATCGCCCGTACCGCTGAAACGCTCGGTATTAGCGGTGTAAGCGTCCATCGCGCGTTGCATACGCTTGAAGAAGGCGTGCGCTGCCCGCTGTTTATCCATAAAGGCCGCAACCTTGTGCCACTGCCGTCGGCTTACACTCTACTGGAACACAGCCAGGAAGCGGTGGCATTGATGGCGCGGGGTATTGCAGAAACGCGCCAGGCAGCGGGGGTTGGGCAAGGACGATTGCGCATCGGCACGCTCTATTCGTTGACGCTCGAAACCGTTCCGCGCCTGATTATGGGGATGAAACTGCGTCGCCCTGAGCTGGAAATGGACCTCACCATGGGCTCCAACCAATTGCTACTCAACATGCTCGAAGACGGCGTACTCGACGCGATTCTGATTTCAATTTCGGAAAGCGAAATCGACCGTAACCGCCTTGAAGTACTCCCGCTTTTTCATGACGATATTTTCCTCGCGGCGACCTCTTCTTTCCCGCTCGATACCAGCAAGCTGGCAGATTTACGTGATTATCGTGATGAGAAGTTTGTTTCGCTCGCGGAAGGTTTTGCCACCTACAACGGTTTCCAGGAAGCGTTTCACATTGCCGGTTTTGAGCCAGAAATTGTTACGCGAGTGAACGATATTTTCTCGATGATAAGCCTGGTGCAGGCGGGTGTGGGGCTGGCGTTAATGCCGGGACGTATGAAGAAAGTGTATGAAAATTCGGTGCAGTTGCTCAAACTTGCCGAGCCGTATCAAATGCAGCAGTCCATCGCGATTGTCTTTGCCCGAAACCGCGAACTTGATCCAAACTTGCTGGCGCTCGCCGCCGAAGGGCGCATGTACGCCCGTTCGTTTATAGATACGCCTAACGCGCCGCTTTAACGCGCTCGGCAAGACGTTGAATCAAGGCTACATTGCTTTGCTCACGGCACAACATATCCCCTTCGCGGAATGCCTGGCGGGTCAAACCTGTCAGCACACTTCCCGGCGGCATTTCGATTGCCAGACGCACATCACGTTCGTTAGCGGCAATCATCGCATCGCGCCAGCGCACGGTGCGCGACATATTTAGCGCCAGATCATCGGCGATCTGTTCCGGTTGCCATAGCACGCGCGCGGTGCTGCCGCTCAGGTAAGTACAACGCGGGCGCGAAAGTGTCACATCAGCAAATGCCTGTTGCAGTTTGAGTGCCGGCTCACGCAGTAATTCGCAGTGCGACGGCACGCTAACCGCCAGCTGTTTCGCTTTTTGCGCGCCAGATGCCAGCGCTTTGTGCGCCACGGCAGCCATTTCGTCATCGCGCCCGGCAATTACGATTTGCTGCTCGGCGTTAATATTAGCGATAAACGTTCCGCTACCTTCCACCAGCCGCTCGACCTGGCTCAATTGCAGGCCGGTGATTGCTGTCAGGCCATAGCCTTGCGGGTATGCCTGCTCCATTAAATCACCACGCAATGCCACTAAACGCAGCGCATCTTCAAAGCCTAACGCCCCTGCGACAACCGCCGCAGGAAAAGCACCAATGGATAGCCCGCAAACCATATCTGGTGGCACGCCGTTATTCTCAAGTTCTTGTGCCCACGCAACGCCTGCAATCAGCAAGCAGAGTTGGACTGCACGGGTATGCTTCAGAGATTCAGGGGTATCAAGCGAGTCGGTTTCATCACCTAAAACCGTGCGAACTCGCGCTAAAATATCGCCATCTTGCGGTAACGCCTGCAACATGCCAGCACGTTGCGTTCCCTGCCCGGGAAAGGTGAAGAGAATTTTCATGCTTATCCCTTTTGCATCCACGGGTCGCTGACTAACTGCGGCCCGTTGCCTGTTTTCAACAACACGCGCCCATCACGCAGCCATTCTGCCAGCGCAAACGCACCCTGCGGCGTTTCGATTTGCGTATCGGCACGGCACAACAACTGGCTGATAACCTGCTGCCATTCGAGCAGCGCCTCGCGTTCAACGCGTTCCGGGCAACGAATCAGCAAATCAAGGTCGCTTTCTGCGTGCATGACCGGGACTTCCGTCGCCAGCGCGTAACCCACGCTTCCGGTAATGCCCCAGACCCAGGGCCATTCACGTAACGCAAGCTGGATTGCGCCCTGAACAGGCGGCATTGAAACAAACGGGGATTTGACTAAGAGTTCGCGTGCAGCCAGTGATTCAGGGGAAACGACGCGTTTAATCTTTGCGGCATTTACCCAACCGGCTGCACGCTGGTCGCGGCGCATTCCACGAACACCTACCGGAATGCGCCCTTCATGTTCCACATCACGCCGCACCACCACTGGTAGAGCTGGCCGCCATTGGCTTGCTACCCACTCTTCACTTATACCTTCAAGCGCGTTGCTTTCGCTAAGCCAGAGTAAGTCGTGTGGGCGTGGTGTGTTCATGTTTTACATTCCTGAAGTCAGAGAGATAAACAGCGGTAACGACAGGATAGAGAGCACGGAGCTAAGCAGCAATACTGCCTCTGCATCCGGGGACTGCACACCGAAACGGTTGCCGAACACCACGCCGAAGAAACCCGCAGACAGCGCAATCATCAGGATCGCGGTGATAGCAATCGGGCCGCTTAGACCCAGAGCCATCACGATACCCCAGGCGATGAATGGCTGAATCAGCAGTTTGGTGATAGTCGCGGTGCAAACCACGGTGTTGATTTTCAGCTTACGGGCAGAAAGGATCACACCGGTCAGGAACAGTGCCGCAGCCGTTGCTGACATGCCTAATGGTTTGATAGACGACAGCAGCAAGTCAGGCATACGAATGCCGATTGCTGACAGAATCACACCCAACAACGGGCCCCAGACGATTGGTTTTTTCAGCGAACGCCACATCAGAACAGGCAGCATCGCCAGTGTTGAACCGGCAGCTTCGCCAGCAGCACGCGCTTTTTCACGCTCCAGAATCATCAGGCAGAACGGCGTCATCAGTACGGAGCCGCAGGCGATAGACACCGCAACAGACAGCGACGTTGATGGGCCTTCACCCAGCACGCTACCCAGAATTGGCAGGCCAAGTGCCGCATAGTTTGGCAGGGCTACGGTCAACGTCAGTACCGCCGCATCTTGTGGCGATTTTTTAAAGACTTTGGTCGCCAGGAAATAAATCGCAGCGTAGGTGATCCACATCGCCAGAACCAGCACCACACTCATTGGTGACTGTTTAACGATACCTTCCCAAGGGGTCTGAACCGTTGCGCTAAACAGCGCAGCAGGCAGGGCGAAATCCATTACAAAGATATTGAGCAGGGAAACATTTTTGTTATCGACCATCTTCGCTTTGCCGGCGAAAAAGCCGAGCAGCATGATGACAAAAATAGGAGCAAGAGCATGAACGATCACGTAAGTCATAACTTCACCTGTAGTTAAAAAAGAATTCAAGCACGTTCGCGATAGTTATTATTTTTCAGACGGTTATTTTATATTTGGCACATAAATATGCTTTTTGTTTACTCTAAATAATTCACGGTGCAGGAAGGCGGCAACGCAGCGAATCCCCCGGAGCTTACTGGAGTAAGTGACGGGGGTGAGCGAGGCAGCCAACGCATCTGCAACGTGAATTATGACGAGTAAAACCGTCTGGCAGGTCTGTCTTTTTAAACCATCGTTACCAGGCCGCGCGCATACGCTCGCGAACCAGTGCCGAACTGTGGCGATTTTTCGCGTTCAGTCGGTTTTTCAGGGTGTTGTCGGTGCGAGCTTCACGGACAGCCGTGACCAGCGCAGCGTTCACTTTGTCCATATCGGCACTTTCTGGCGCTTCTGGACTCGCAATATCTAATAGCGCAGATAACAACCCGAGGGTTTCGTAGTTGCTGATGTCGTACGCCATCGGAGGGATGGTCGCCGCCAGTTTTTCCAGCGCTTCAACGGTACGCAGGGTGATGCGTGCCGCAGACTCTTTACCCATTGCGTGGATCATCACGCCGGAATCGTTGAACGCAATCAGGCGGTTAGCCTGGTAGCCGTGTGCCAGGAACGCACCGGACATTGCTTTGCCAACAATCAGGCCAACAACCGGGTGACCCGCCAGACGTGCATTGGCGTAGGCCGCTGCGGCACCCGCTAATGCCTGGTGGATACCAAACGCTTCTTCGCGACGGCCATAAGCCTGGCTCGGTACGTCGATAACCGCCACAATGGCGCGTTTCTCTGACTTTTCAGCATCTTCAGCGATGGTTTCGCTTACGACTTTCGCCAGCGTCCAGCCTTCGAGCAGACCGACTTCACCGCCTTTCGCGCGCGGGTAGTGGTTGTTTTCATCTGGCACGACGGCGATAAAACGTGCAGCCTGGCCATCAACAGCGCCATCAGCCACTTGCACAGACGGGCAAAGGCCAGCCATACGCGGTGCGTTTGCCGTCAGTTTGTCCAACCAAATGGCGGCGCGATTCAGTTTCTGGCTCATGCGCGTTTCTCCCCAAAAAGCTGCTTAATCTGTTCGGAATCAGCCTGTTTAGTGGTGTCGAAATTGTTCAGGCGATCGAGATACCAGTCATAGTTATCGGTACGATGCTTAGCTGGAACACCTTTGGCGAGAGCTTCGTTCACCGCTTGTTTAACCGCGTTAACGCCATCACCTACCAGCGCTTCCACCAGACCGCTCTCAAAGCGAACTTCACCACCGGTCATGCTCCAGATAAACGGACGGTTACGTGAATCGTATTCGTCGATACCCGCTTCTTGTTCGATAACCTGTGGGCCGTTCAGGCCAAGGCGCGCTTCACGCGTCACAATCAGGTAGCTGCAAAGTGCGGCAGCGATAGACATCCCGCCGAAACAACCCACGGTGCCAGCCACCACGCCGATGACCGGCGTATAACGGCGCAGGTCAACAATGGCTGCGTGAATATCGGCAATCGCGGCGAGGCCTAAGTTTGCTTCCTGTAAGCGCACACCGCCGGTTTCGAGGCACAAAACGGCCTGAGTCGGAATGCCGTTACGGTTATCTTCCGCTGCCAGTTCAAGGGCGGCGGCCATTTTCGCGCCGGACACTTCGCCCATGCTGCCGCCCTGGAAAGCGCCTTCAATCGCGATCACCACTGCCGGGCCGCCATTGATAGTGCCTTTGGCAACAACCATGCCGTCGTCTGACTGCACAACGATGCCCTGAGCTTCTAACCACGGGGACACAATGCCTTCGAACGGATCGAGCAATTCGCGGAAGCTGCCGTCATCAAGCAACAGGCGAGCACGTTCACGCGCTTTGAGTTCGATAAAGCTGCTGTCGTTACGCATGAGTCACCTCTTCAAAAACTTGTTCGATGCGGATACGAGCCACACCTGGCGTCGCGCCAAAGTCGTGGATCTGCATCTGACCGGCAGGCAGGCTGGACAATGCGCCAAGGCGTTCGAACAGCGCCTGCCAGCGTTGCTCGCTATTATCAACAGACGTAGTGATGTCGATAGTCAGCGTCTCGCTTTGAGCCGCAGTAAACAGGACTTCCATATCACCGGAGCCAACTACACCCGCCAGCGCTTTGCCGCTAACGGTACGAGTTGCCGGAAATGACAATGTAATGTGTTCCATAACACCCTCTTAAAAGTGTGAATGTTGCGGTAATGGGGTAAGCGTCGCGTCGTCGCAGGCGATACGGTCAATCAGCAGCGTGGCGGCCAGCAAATCTGCGGCTCCACCTGGTGAGGCATTGAGTGCCAGCATCTGCTCATCAAGCCAGGCAAGTGCTGCACGGCCTTCAACCTGAGCTGTGCCACCTGCTACCAGCACGCTACGCGCACCGCTTTGCATGGTTTCCAGCCCTTCAAGCCCGGCACGTGAAAGCACGCAGGTATCGCTAAGGGTCGTCATGATGGCCATCAGCGCATCAAGGCGAGCCTGCTGTTCCGTGGCCCCCTGCAAACGGCTGCGGCGCAGTTGCGGCAACGCCAGTTGCATGATGTGCGGGAAGCCAAGCTGCGCTTCTTCGCGAGCACCGGGAACGCTATAACGCCGTGTCGCGAGCAACCCCTTACTGAAAACTTTTGGTGCTGAACTGTCTGGCAGACTGGCGAGTTTTGCGGCAGTTGCCGCAATCTCTTCACTGCGGCCTTCAAGACCGTGCATCGCAGCAGCACTGACCAACAAACCGAGTGCCCAGATAGCGCCCCGGTGAGTATTCACTCCGCCTGTAGCCACCATCATTTGCGCTTCGCCTTCACGGCCTAAGCGGCCGATGAGTTGGCGTAACGCGATGTCTGCCGGGCGCTGCCAGCTTTGCAATGCCAGAGCATGAAACGTCGGGGAAAGGCTGTGTGCAGAGCACTCCATCAGGCTTAGCGTTAAGTCGTGATGCGCGCCGTTTCCCCGGCTGTCCACAAGACCGGGTTTCGGGCTTAAACGTGCTTCTTCAATCAGGCTTTGGGTGGCAACCCGTGCAAGCCATTGCGCGCTGCCTTCTGCCCCGATTTGTGGCTGTAGTTTCATTACCAGCTCCGGAATTTCGCAGGTGGGTTATAAAGACCGCCAGACCACTCGACTAAATCCGCAACGCTGCTGGCTGCCAGCAGGGAACGAGTTGCGTCAGTGCGACGAATGCCCATATCTTCCGGGAACACCACTTTGCCGCTCTGGCGTAAGGCGGCGACGCGTTTCGCATCCACACCCAGGCCGATATCGGTGATACCCGCAACGGAGGCAACCATCGCGCGGCGCTCTTCCAGGCTTTCAGCACGATACAGATACGCGATGCCTTCTTCGGTCAGCACGTGGGTCACGTCGTCGCCGTAAATCATCACCGGAGCCAAAGGCATACCGGAGGATTTAGCCACTTCAACCGCATCGAGTTTTTCCACAAACGTCGGCTTAACACCGGCCTGGAAGGTTTCGACCATCTGCACGACGAGCTTACGGCCACGCTGCATCAGATCTGGTTGTGCCTGCATTGCAAGCCAGGCAGCCGTTGCATGGCGACGACCGTGTGGATCATGGCCCATGTTTGGCGCACCACCGAAACCGGACAGACGACCGCGCGTCACGGTTGAGGAGTTGGCATAGCCATCAACCTGCAATGTGGAGCCGATGAACATGTCCACTGCGTACTGGCCTGCTAACTGGCAGAACGCACGGTTGGAGCGCATCGAGCCATCAGCACCGGTAAAGAACACATCCGGACGAGCACGCACGTACTCTTCCATACCCAGCTCGCCACCGAAGCAGTGCACGGTTTCAACCCAGCCGCTTTCAATAGCAGGGATAAGCGTTGGGTGCGGGTTCAGCGTCCAGTGTTTACAGATTTTGCCCTTCAGACCGAGCTGTTCGCCGTAGGTTGGCAGCAGCAGTTCGATGGCGGCGGTGTTAAAGCCGATACCGTGGTTGAGCGATTGCACCTGGTGTTCAGCATAGATGCCTTTAATCGCCATCATCGCCATCAGGATGTGTTCTTGCTTGATAAGACGCGGGTCGCGGGTAAACAGCGGTTCAATAAAGAACGGCTTGTCAGCCACCACCACGTAATCAATCCACGAGCCTGGGATATCAACACGCGGTAAATCACATTCGTCATCAACCAGTTCGTTAACCTGAGCGATAACAATACCGTCGTGGAATGCCGCCGCTTCAACCAGTGCTGGCGTGTCTTCAGTGCTGGCGCCGGTATACAAGTTACCTTTGCGGTCAGCTTTAAAACCGGCAATCAACGCCACGTTCGGCGCGAGATCCACATACAAACGGGAATAGAGTTCGATGTAGGTATGAATGGCGCCAATCTCTAACTGACCGTCTTCGAGCAGCTGCGAAATACGCAGGCTCTGGGTGCCAGAGAAGGAGAAATCGAGCTTGCGGGCGATACCTTTTTCAAAAATATCAAGGTGTTCGCTGCGCCCGACGCTCGGCATAATCATATGCAGGTCGTGAACTTTGGATGGGCTAACTTCTGCCAACATGCGGGAAAGGAAATCCGCCTGTTTTTGGTTATTGCCTTCAAGCACCACGCGATCGCCAGGAGCGATCAGTTTTTCCAGCATATCGACAAGGCCTTCGGTTGGAAGCACCTTGCCCTGCACGTTGGTGGAAGCCATACGACGCTGTTTCTCGGTGCGGCGTGTGTTCCAGGCACGTGCTGGGGTTTGCCCAGACAACATAATTAACCTCCTGATTCAGCCAATCATTTTGATTTGCTTTAGCTTGGTCAAATTGTGCGCCCAGCAGGTCCGACCATCAATTAAGCTCGGGGACTAATCATTAGCCTTAGAGTAACAATGGATGTTCGGTTTTGTGACGAAGGTGGAAGGCGTTAATGGGGATTATTGGCTAGCGGACAAGGAAAATTCATGATTACGAGACATGCCGCAATTCACTACTTTGCCACTTTGTCAGTCGCCAGAAACTCGTAGAATAAGCGAGAGGCACGAGATGTGTTGTCGATAACACTTGCTTTGTTTTGGTTGAATAAGCCTGACTTGTAGCTACAATGAAGCCACGCAAACAAAGGAGGAAACAATGGACTCAGTCATTCGTACTCGCATCGACAGTCAGACAAAACAAAAGGCCACTGAAATTCTTGGGCACTGCGGGCTAACAATGAGCACAGCCTTACGCCTCTTTGTAGAACAAGTGGTCATAAACGAAGGCTTACCATTCGACATTAATCGCAAACCCAGCCCTCGCTTGCTTCAGGCGATGCGTGAAACGCAAGAAATCCTTCATAATGGCGAAAATGGATTTTCAGATGTAAATGAGCAAATGGATGCACTGAATAATGGTGAACAACAAACGAGCGAAGCAACCGTATCAGACAAAACACACAAAATCCTTTAGCAAAGCCTGGGAGCGTTACAACAAATCGGGTCGCTATGACATGAACGCTGTTTCTGCAGCAATGTGGTTGGTTGCCTCCCGTAACCCTTTGCCGGCTTATTACCTCGACCACTGTTTGAGTGGCGAATATGACAGATATCGGGAACTTCATATCGGTGGTGATTATTTGCTGGTGTATTACGTGGACGAATCCAGCCGGACCGTTATCTTTTCAGATTTAGGTACACATGCTGAGTTATTCGAATGAATGATTTTTGTAGGACTGAATCCCTCTTCCCGAACACAGAAAGAGGGATTAACGCGTTAGCTATTATGATTTAGCTGGGCGGGCAGTAATTTGAATTGAGTCGGTATAAGTCACACGCACGCTTTGGTTTACTTTCAAGTCTTTCAACTTCGCCTGAACTTTAGGGTCTTCAACGGTTACCGTTTTTTCCTGACCTTTTGGCCCTACGAAGGTGATTTCATTCTTTTTCAGATCAATATGTTTAATTTTCAGCTGAACGTTAACCTGGCGGAAAGCTTCGTGTTCCGGATCTTCTTTAGTGGCTTTCTCAACACCTTTAGTCGTTGACGCCGTCGGCGCGGATTTATCGATATTGGTATCAAATGCAATGGCAACGGAACGCGTCACGGTGGTATCAACCGTATCGCCTGCTTTTAAATTTGCCAGCGTACCGGCTTCTTGCGGAACGTTCAGAGAGACTTTATCCCCTGCTTCCCCTTCCAGCACCACGACATGGTTTTTTTGATCAACGGAAACAACTTTTGCCGAGAAGTGGTCTGCCTGGAAGTCACCGGATACCGGTACAATCGCAGCATTTGCAGAGAAAACACTCAATGCCAGCAGCGAAACGGTAGCAGCACTTTTGAGAATCGTTTGGATCGGTTTCATACGGACGTCCTTTTTAAGATAAACAGAGATGTTCCGGCCCCTTAGGGGTTAGGGGCCAGTATGAGCTTAGCGGTATTTTTTATGGTAGGCATTGCGAGTGGTTTTAAAATCTTCCGCAGCTGCCTGCGCTTCTTTCACTTTGCCTTCATTAGCAAGTTTTAGCGCACCGTCAATCTGTCCAACCAGTAAATCCAAACCGTGGCGATAATCTTTCATCTCAGCGCTATCTGCCGCTTTATTCTCGAGCTTTGGTGGTGTGCCCTTTTGCGCATCCAACGCGGCGGTACGCATATTATTGAGTGAGGTTTTTAACTCAGCCGCGTTATCGGTCTTCAACACGGTTTTGTAATTTTCAGCGATGGTATCCATATCATCGCCAACATCTTTCGCCATTACAGCGCCAGTAAATAACACGGACGATACTGCCAACATTGCAATTAATTGCTTACGCATGAATTAACCTCTCTATTATTTTCTACCCTAAATAATTCGAGTTGCAGGTGCGTTGACTGCACCTGCAGCTTGAAGTATGACGGGTAGTTCTACTGACCGGCGATTTTCATCTCCGGCAGCAACACTGAACCACATTGAATATTACTGCGCTTCTCAATATCACTACCAATTGTGACCATTTCACGCCACATATCTTTCAAGTTTCCGGCGATAGTAATTTCGCTCACCGGATATTGAATTTCACCGTTCTCAACCCAGAAGCCGGATGCGCCGCGAGAGTAATCGCCAGTGATGCCGCTTACGCCCTGACCCATCAGCTCGGTCACCACCAGGCCGGTACCCATCTCTTTGAGCATACCCGCGAAATCCAGGCCTCGCCCTTCAATACGCCAGTTGTGGATACCACCCGCATGGCCGGTGCTCTTGAGGCCCAGTTTGCGCGCGGAATAGTTAGTCAGCAGCCACTGTTGCAGGACACCGTCTTTGATAATGTCACGGCGTTCTGTGCGAACCCCTTCGCTATCGAATGGGGTAGAGGCCAGGCCTTTGAGTAGGTGCGGATGCTCTTCAATGGTCAGCCATTCCGGCAGGATTTGTTTTCCCAGAGAATCGAGCAGGAACGTGGATTTACGGTAAACCGAACCACCCGCAATCGCGCCAACCAGGTGACCGAACAGACCGGTCGCCGCTTCAGCGGCAAAAATAACCGGCGCTTTCATGGTAGACAGTTTGCGTGGCGACAGGCGCGCAAGCGTGCGGCGAGCACATTCGATACCCACTGATTCAGGGCTGTCGAGATCTTCCATCGCGCGGCCAATGGTATAGGCGTAATCACGCTCCATTTCACCGTTAACTTCGGCGATAACGCAGCTGGAAAGCGAATGGCGCGTTGAACAGTAGCTTTGCAGCATACCGTTGCTGTTACCGAAAACTTTAATGCCGTAGTGGCTGTTGAAGCTGCCGCCTTCGGTATTGTTGATGCGCTTATCGACGTTCAATGATGCATTTTCAGCGCGTGCTGCCAGTTCAATCGCGCGGTCTGCGTCCATTTCCGTTGGGTGGAACAGGTCCAAATCCGGCGCTTCAAAAGCCAGCAACTCTTTATCCGCCACACCCGCAAACGGGTCTGGTGATGTGTAACGGGCGATATCCAGCGCCGCCTGTACGGTGCGCGCAACGGCGTCCGGGCTCAGATCGGTGGTGGATGCGCTACCTTTACGGTTTTGATGATAAACGGTGATGCCTAACGCACCATCGCTGTTAAATTCGACGTTTTCCACCTCACCGTATCGCGTGGTCACGCCGATACCAGTGGTTTTACTGACGGCAACTTCTGCGCCGTCTGACTGAGCGGAAGCCAATTCCAGCGCCTGAGATACCGCTTGTTCCAGAACCTGACGTTGTTGTGCTACTTGCGTGTTTACTTTCATCGCTACTGCCATAATGTAAGGTGAGTGATTTAAGTCTAACAGGATCAGAACAATTTCGCAGTGAACAGGCTTTACTGGTAGAATTAGCCACTTTTTTTAAGGAGCCTAAATATGACTAAGCAGCCCGATGACTGGCTCGACGACGTCCCAGATGACGAAAATGAAGACGAAGATGATGAGATTATCTGGGTCAGTAAAAGCGAAATTAAGCGTGATGCCGAGGAATTAAAACGCCTGGGTATGGAACTGATGGAGTTGGGCAAAAATGCGCTCGACAAAATCCCTCTTGATGAAGATTTGCGTGCCGCGATTGATTTGGCTCAGAAAATCAAAAAAGAAGGCCGTCGCCGTCAGGTTCAGTTAATTGGCAAAATGATGCGTTCGCGCGACATGGATCCTATCCGCGTAGCACTCGATAAACTGAAAAACCGTCACAACCAACAAGTGGCACTGTTCCATAAACTGGAAGCACTGCGCGATCGTTTGGTTGAGGAAGGCGATGATGCCATGAGTGAAGTGTTAAGACTTTACCCGGATGCAGACCGCCAGCAATTACGTGTGCTGATTCGTAACGCACAAAAAGAGAAGGCAGCAAATAAGCCGCCAAAATCTTATCGTCAGATTTTCTCATATCTGCGCGAACTGGCTGAAACCCAGGCTTAAAACGAAAGTGGCTTAATGAAATTAGCCACCCATAAAAAAACCCGCATCTGCGGGTTTTTTTATGTCTGCACGATTACTGGTTTTCAGCTTTCTTTGCCAGTGCATCCAGCAGCTTCTGATGAATACCCCCGAAACCACCATTGCTCATCACCAGAATATGGTCGCCAGGCTGAGCCGTTTTCACCACCATATCCGCCAAAGTGTCGACATCCGCACTCCAGTGAGCAGGCTGAATACAGGCTTCTGCCACTTCAACCACTTGCCATGGAATATGTGGAGGCTGAAGCAAGAAGACTTCGTCTGCACGACCTAAAGAAGGTGCCAGATCATCTTTGCTCAGGCCCATTTTCATGGTGTTAGAGCGTGGCTCAAGCACCGCGAGAATACGTGCGGTGCCGCCAACTTTGCTACGCAACGCCGAAAGTGTTGCCAGAATCGCCGTTGGATGGTGGGCAAAATCGTCATAAACCGTCACACCATGTGCTTCGCCACGTAATTCCAGGCGGCGACGCGCATTGATGAAGCTGTCCAGCGCTTTTGCTGCATCTGCCGGTGTCACACCTACGTGGCGTGCTGCGGCAATCGCCATCAGCCCGTTATGCATGTTGTGTTCGCCCACCAGTTGCCAGTGCACTTCACCGACACGCTCGCCATCGAGGAATACTTCCCAGTTAGACGCATCAGGGTTGAGCTTCTTCGCCTGCCAGTGGCCTTGCTCGCCCACCAGCTCTTGCTCACTCCAGCAGCCCATCGCCAGCGTCTGCTTAATATTGGTGTCGTTTTCTGGCCAGATGATTTTCCCCTGCCCCGGCACAATACGCACCAGGTGGTGGAACTGCTTCTGAATGGCTTTCAGGTCGTCAAAGATGTCCGCGTGATCAAACTCAAGGTTATTGAGGATCAACGTGCGCGGGCAGTAATGCACGAATTTGGAACGCTTATCGAAGAATGCACAGTCGTATTCGTCAGCTTCAATCACAAAGAATGGGCTATCGCCCAGGCGCGCAGAAACGTCGAAATTACCCGGTACGCCGCCAATCACGAAGCCTGGCTTGTAACCACACGCTTCCAGAATCCACGTTGCCATACCTGCGGTGGTGGTTTTACCGTGCGTCCCTGCCACGGCCAGCACCCAGCGGTCGCGCAGCACAAAATCGTGCAGCCATTGCGGGCCGGACATGTAAGGGAGGCTTTTCTCGAGCACCGCTTCAACACACGGGTTACCGCGTGTCATGGCGTTGCCGATGATCACCAGATCCGGCTGTGGATCGAGCTGACTTGGGTCGTAACCTTGAATTAATTCAATACCCTGTTCTTCTAACAGAGTGCTCATTGGCGGATACACGTTGGCATCCGAGCCTGTAACCTGATGGCCGAGTGAACGAGCCAGCATCGCAAGGCCGCCCATGAACGTGCCGCAAATACCCAGAATATGAATACGCATAAAAACTGTCCTTTCATTATTTGGCGCACATTCTAACCGTATGTGGAGTGGTGGCAAATCGCATTTCAGGATATTCCGCATTTTGCTGGCGCGATTCACCTGTACGCTACTATTTGAAAGTTTGTTAGGATTGTTGCAATCGTTTTATTTAACTGACTGATGCAGGGAAAGTGTTATGAAAACGTTAGGTGAATTTATTGTCGAAAAGCAGCACGAGTTCTCGCACGCAACCGGTGAACTGACTGCCTTGTTGTCGGCAATAAAGCTCGGCGCAAAAATCATCCACCGTGATATCAACAAAGCAGGTTTGGTTGATATTTTGGGTGCCAGCGGAGCTGAAAACATTCAGGGCGAAGTGCAGCAAAAACTTGACCTGTTTGCGAACGAAAAACTGAAAGCAGCACTTAAAGCTCGAGGGATTGTGGCGGGTGTGGCTTCCGAAGAAGAAGATGATATTGTTGTTTTCGAAGGCGCGGAGCATGCCAAATATGTGGTGCTGATGGACCCGCTCGACGGCTCATCTAACATCGACGTAAACGTGTCAGTCGGTACTATTTTCTCTATCTATCGCCGTATCACACCCGTCGGTACGCCAGTCACCGAAGCCGATTTCCTCCAGCCGGGCAACCGCCAGGTCGCGGCAGGTTATGTGGTTTACGGTTCCTCAACCATGCTGGTTTACACCACCGGTTGTGGCGTTCATGCCTTCACCTACGATCCTTCTCTTGGCGTGTTCTGCCTGTGCCAGGAGCGTATGCGCTTCCCGGAAATCGGCAGTACCTATTCCATCAACGAAGGGAACTACATCCGTTTCCCGACTGGTGTGAAAAAGTACATTAAGTTCTGCCAGGAAGAAGATTCAAACACCCAACGCCCGTATACCTCACGTTATATCGGTTCTCTGGTAGCTGACTTCCACCGCAACCTGCTGAAAGGTGGGATTTATCTCTACCCAAGCACCGCGAGCCACCCGCAAGGGAAGCTGCGTTTGCTGTATGAAGGTAACCCAATGGCGTTCCTTGCTGAACAAGCTGGCGGTAAAGCGAGTGATGGCAAAGAGCGTATTCTGGATATCATCCCGGAAACCCTGCACCAGCGCCGCCCGTTCTTTGTGGGTAACGAACATATGGTCGATGATGTAGAACGCTTTATTCGTGAGTACCCGGACGCATAATTTTTGCCCTCCCTCGATCCTCTCCCACGGGAGAGGATAAATAGCGCTCCATACCCTAAATAATTGAAACTGCATCAAGGCGGCAAGTGAGCAAATCCCGATGAGCTTACTAGAGTAAGTGATTCGGGTGCGTGAACGCAGCCAACGCGGATGCGGCTTCAAGTATGACGGGTGCACCTGAACGTCGCCATCGCAGCCACCAAATGCTGCGACTGCTCCTCAAGTGAACGCGTAGCCGCCGTCGATTCCTGAACCAATGCCGCATTCTGCTGCGCCGCTTCATCCATCTGGCTGACCGCGATATTCACCTGCTCGATACCATAACTCTGTTCGTTTGATGCATTGGCGATTTCACTGACCAGGCGGGTCATGCGCATCACTTCTTCAGCGATTTCATCCATCGTTTCCCCGGCTTGCTGAGCCAGTTCGCGGCCTTCGCCAACGTGGTTTTGCGAGTCAGAAATCAGGGTGCGGATCTCTTTTGCTGCGTCAGCACTGCGGCTTGCCAGAGTGCGAACTTCACCTGCCACCACAGCAAAACCACGCCCTTGTTCACCGGCTCGTGCCGCTTCTACCGAGGCATTCAGCGCCAGAATATTTGTCTGGAAGGCGATGCCGTCGATAACGCTCAGGATGTCGGCAATACGGTCGGAACTACTGGAGATATCGCGCATTTTTTCAATCACGTAGCACACCATTTCGCTGCCACGATCGGCGGTATCAGAAACGTCTTTCGCCAGCTTATGTGCCTGCTCCGCGTTATCGGCGTTCTGTTTCACGGTCGCGGTGAGCTGCTCCATGCTGGCAGCCGTTTGCTCAAGAGAAGTGGCGGTTGATTCAGTGCGTTGGGCGAGATTCTGGTTGCCCGCTGCCAATTCACGGCTGCCGGTGTCAATTTGCGAACTGGCATCGCGCACGCGGCTTACCGATTCCATCAGCGAATCACGCATCACGGTAATCGCTACCGCCAGGCGGCCAAATTCGTTGTTACCAGCAGGTGGCAACGCCTGAGTTAAATCACCTTTGGCGACAAACTCCAGTTGCTCAATTGACTGGTTAAGCGGCTTGAGCAGCAGGTGGCGCAAGGCCAGCCACACCAACACGATAATCCCGGCGGTGAGCAATGCGGCGATAATAATTAGCGTAAGGACGATTTTCTTATGCAATTGCACCGCTTCCACTTCGCTGTTGCCGCGCGCCTCGCCCCACTGTTTGAAAATCTCGACATCAGTATCAAATTTTTGCGACAGCGGGATCAACGTCTTTTCCAGCAGGTCGTAATAATCATCGGGATTTTGTTTGGTAAGGGCGGCAAGCATCGGGTTGATGCCTTTTGCGAGATAGTCCGCATAACTTTGCGATAAGTTTTGAATCAGGCGATTGCCCTCTTCGTCACCTACGCCGCTGTCGATAAACGCTTTTAGCTGCTGTTGCGCCGCACTAACGTCACTGGCGACGTAATCGGTGGATTTGGTCGCGTCTTCCAGCAGGCCAATTTCCATCTGGCGAACCGCCTGCCCTGCGCCGTTACGCGCACGTAGCAAAGAGACATAGCCATCAGACAAGCGCACCATCTGCTCGCCCTGTAGGCTGTTGATTTTCTGGAGTGAAGTGGAGCTTTGTTGCAGGGCGTAAATGCCCATGCCGCTGACAAATAACAACAGGAAGGTCATGACTGCCAATAACGTCAGCAGCCCCGTGCGAATAGACAAATTTTTCAACATGCTCTTTTCCCGGTGACAGAACGATTAATTGTTATCGACAATCACCGGGGAAAGTTTAGGCAAAGCGATTCAGCTTTGACCAGGGCGCACCTTAATCCGCTTCACTGGCGAGCTTTGGCGGTTTTCCCACAACACCGTCAAACCGCGCTGTAGGGCGATGAAAATAAAAAGCAAAATGCCGATGGCGATTTTCGTCCACCACGAACTGAGCGTACCGTCGAAGTTGATATAGGTCTGAATCAGCCCCTGGATAGCCACACCAAACAGCGTACCGAGCACCGTTCCAACGCCACCACTTAACAGCGTGCCGCCGATAACCACTGAGGCAATCGCATCCAGCTCAACGCCCATCCCTGCCAGCGCGTAACCCGCTGAGGTATAGAGCGAAAAGACAATTCCGGCGAGTGTGGCAAGCCCGGTTGAAAGCATATAAATGCGCACTGTAGTGCTGCGGGTGGAAATCCCCATCAGGTTTGCCGATGTTGCGTTGCCGCCAATCGCATAAACCTGGTTACCAAAGCGGGTGCGGTGCGCAAGGAAAATACCAATCACCACCACGGCCAGCATCAGCAAGCCCATCGCACTCAAACGCCCGCCGCCAGGAATGCGCCATGCGAGGTTCGAAAGCGTGTCGTAAATCGGGTGGTCAATCGGAATAGACTCTTCAGAAACCAGGTAGCTGACCCCGCGCAGGAAGAACATCCCGGCAAGCGTAATAATAAAAGCAGGGATTTTCAGCGCGTCGATAAGCAAGCCCATAAATGCACCGAACGCGCAGCCCATCACCAGCACCAGCGGGAACGCCACCAGCGGCGATAACCCCCAGAAGCCAATCGCTTTAGCGAGAAACACCCCGGTAAAGGCGATCACCGAACCGACGGAAAGATCGATGCCGCCGGAGAGGATCACAAATGTCATCCCAACGGCGATAATCCCCAGAAAAGCGTTATCAGTCAGAATGTTGCAAATCACACGCGTTGATGCGAAACCGGGGAATTGCGTCAGGCAATACAGATAGCCCAGCACAAATACCGCAAGCGTAATCATCAACGGCAAGTTACGTTTGATCATGGCGACGGAGTCCTTTGAGCAGAGCAATAAAACGTGGCGACTGAACAATCAACACGCACATCACCACCACCGCTTTCACCACCTGGTTAAGCTCAGGCGGGAAACCGGAAAGCAGGATGCCGGTATTCATCCCCTGAATAATCAGCGCGCCAATCACGGAAAGTGCGATGTTAAAGCGCCCGCCCATCAGCGAACCGCCGCCGATAACCACCGCCAGAATAGCGTCCAGTTCCAGCCACAATCCGGCGTTGTTGGCATCAGCACCACGAATATCGGCGGTGACGATAATCCCGGCGATGGCCGCGCACAGGCCGCTCAAAACGTAAGTCAGCATCACGACGAGGCGGGTATTTACCCCGGCATTTTTCGCCGCACGGATGTTAATCCCGACCGATTCGATAAACAGGCCCAGCGCCGTTTTGCGGGTAAATAGCCAGAAGACCAGCAGCGTTGCCAGCACAATAATCACGGGCGTCGGGAAGAAGAACAGCGAACCGCTGCCCAGATACGAGAGGTTTGGTGAATCAAAAGTAACGATTTGCCCGGCGGTGATAAGTTGCGCCACACCACGCCCGGCCACCATCAGGATTAGCGTGGCAACAAACGGCTGAATCTTCAGGATGGCGACCAGAATGCCGTTCCACAGACCGGCCAGAACACCCACGCCCAGTGATGCGAGGATCACTACCGTCAGGCTGTGCCCGTCGACCGTTAACGTGGCCGCCGTCGCGCCAGCAATCGCCATCACCGCGCCAACGGAAAGGTCAATGCCACCGGTGGCGATCACCAGTGTCATGCCGATTGCCAGTAATGCGACCGGTGCCGCACGGTTGAGAATATCTATCGGGCTGCCAAACAGCCGCCCGTTTTGCAACACAATATCAAAGAAGTGATTGGCGACCAGGCTATCGACTAACAACACCAGCACCAACGCGACCAGTTGCGGAATACCCGGCGGCCAGCGGAAATTCCGTTTTGGCTTTTCGGCATCCGTTTGCGGCAATGAACGAGGCATCACGTGTTACTCCTTATGCCGCAATGGCATTCATAATTGCCGATACGGAAAGCTCAGCGAGCGGGATCTCAGCCACTTGCTGCCTGTCACGCATGATGATCACGCGATCCGCATAGCCCACCAGCTCTTCAAGTTCTGAAGAGATAACCAACAGCGCCAGGCCATCGGCGCACAGCGTTTCGATCAAACGGATAATTTCGGCGTGCGCCCCCACGTCGATCCCTCGAGTCGGTTCGTCGAGGATTAAGAATTGCGGTTTGGTCAGCAGCCAGCGCGAGAGCAGAACTTTTTGCTGATTACCACCGGAAAGAAATTCGATCGGTTGATCCGGGCCGGGCGTACGGATCCCCAGCTGGCGAATGAAGCGTTCGGCAATCTGATACTGTTCACGCTTCGGAATCGGCCGCAGCCAGCCGCGCTGCGCCTGTAATGCCAGAATGATATTTTCACGTACCGAAGCGGCGGCAATAATGCCGTCAGTTTTGCGATCCTCCGGGCAAAAACCAATACCCAGCGAAGAGGCTTTATGAGGCGATCGCAGTGATTGCGGCTTGCCTTTGATCCACGCATTGCCACTGTCCGCAGGCTTGATGCCAAATATCACTTCGGCGGTTTCGGTGCGCCCGGATCCTAATAAACCCGCCAGACCGACGATCTCTCCAGGGCGAACTTCAAGATCAAACGGGTTGATCACCCCTTTCTTACCGAAATCTTTAAACGCAGCGACCGGTTTATCGCTCAGTAACGTGCGGCCCGCGCGGTTCAGGGCATTAGTTTCCAGCTCACGCCCCAGCATCATTTTCACCAGATCGATCTGCGGCAGATCGGCGGTATTGCGCGTGCCGACGAACATCCCGTTGCGCAGCACGGTGATCCGATCGGTGACTTCATAAACTTGATCGAGAAAGTGGGTGACGAAGATCAGGCTCACGCCCTGGTCGCGCAGCTGGCGCATCAGGGTGAACAGCATTTCAACTTCTTTAGTGTCGAGGCTAGCGGTCGGTTCATCGAGGATCAGCACTTTGGCTGAAAGATCGATGGCCCGGCAAATGGCAACGATCTGCTGCATCGCAACGGAGTAGCGGTTGAGCGGCTCGGCGACATCCAGCGAAAACCCATAGGATTCCATCAGCCGGGTGGCGCGTTTTTCCATCTCTTTACGTTGTATAAACCCAAAGCGACGCGGCTCGCGGCCGATAAACAAGTTATCCGCCACAGACATATTGGGCAGTAGATTGACTTCCTGATACACCGTACCGATGCCGAGTTGTTGGGCATGGGCGGTATTCTTCGGGGAAATCTGTTCCCCTTCGAGATAAATATTGCCGCTATCACGCTGGTAAACGCCGGTTAAGGCTTTGATAAGCGTTGATTTCCCTGCTCCATTTTCACCCAGTAACGCCATGATTTCGCCGCGATTGAGGCTGAAGTCCACTTTGTCGAGCGCTTTGACCCCTGGGAAATGTTTCGATAAGCCTTCCGTGCGCAGAATTTCCTGGTTGTTTGTGCTCATGATTAAACCCTCACTCCAACCCTCTCCCTAAAAGAGAGAAGGGGAAAAATCAAACCACACTCGATCCAATCCCCTCTCCCTTTAGGAGAGAGGGCTAGGGTGAGGGGTAAAGCAGCTTAGTAGCCCATCGATTTCTTCTTCTCGAGCTCTTCTTTCGCGGTATCCGGGAGATACAGAGTGGACTTAGTGATGGTCACTTTTTTAGGCATGGTGCCATCTTTCTTGAACTTCTCGAGTGCATCGAACGCCGGTCCTGCCATGTTTGGTGTCAGCTCAACGCTTGCGTTGGCTTCGCCATCGATCATCGCTTTGTAGATATCCGGCACGCCATCAATGGAACCGGTCAGAATGTCTTTGCCTGGTTTCAGGCCCGCTTCTTTGATTGCCTGAATCGCACCGATCACCATGTCATCGTTATGCGCGTAAACCATGCAGATGTTTTTGCCGTTGTTCTCGGCTTTGATGAAGCTTTCCATGACTTCTTTACCTTTGCTGCGGGTAAAGTCGCCAGACTGAGAACGAATGATTTTCACGTTGGATGCTTTAGAAATGGCGTCGGCGAAGCCTTTCTTACGATCGATTGCCACACTCGCGCCCACGGTGCCTTGCAGTTCAACCACGTTACATTGCTTACCATTCAACTCTTTAAGCAACCATTCACCAATCAACTGGCCTTCCAGCACGTTGTTAGCGGTGACGACGGTCATGTACAGCGATTTATCTTTCACATCGATATTACGGTCGAGCAGGAATACTGGGATTTTGGCCTCTTTTGCTTCTTGTAATACAGGCTCCCAACCCGTGGCGACGATTGGCGCAATGAAGATTGCGTCTACGCCCTGGGCGATAAATGAACGTACGGCTTTAATCTGGTTTTCTTGTTTTTGTTGGCCGTCAGCAATTTTCAGCGTGATGCCACGTTTCTCGGCTTCACTCTTCGCAACCGATGTTTCTGCCGCACGCCAGCCGGATTCAGAACCTACCTGAGAAAATCCGACCGTTAACGGAGCAGCTATTGCCATAGACGACATGGCTGCGGAGACTGCAGAGACCAAAAGTAAGCGCTTCCACATAGGGACATCCTCGTAGGGTTATTGTTGGTTAAAATCTGGGCGTCGAAAAAACTATAGACGACGTGTGGTGTAACAGAATGAGTTACATCACAATTCCAACAAGTCGCGCATAACCTTGTAACCGCTTACACAACTTTATAAAGAATACGGCTATGTTTATGGATTTTCCCGTTGTCGGAAGGTTCTGGAAACGGGGGCGGGTGAGAAATGAAAGCAAAAAGAGGCGAAGACATTTAAATCGAGTTAGCTATAATACGCGGCACTTGAATGACACCAGTTTAAAGGAAAAAGACATGAGCTTACTCAACGTCCCAGCGGGTATTGATCTGCCAGAAGACATCTACGTTGTTATCGAAATCCCAGCAAACGCTGACCCTATCAAATATGAAGTTGATAAAGACACTGGCGCGCTGTTCGTTGACCGTTTCATGTCTACCGCAATGTTCTACCCGTGCAACTACGGTTACATCAACCACACCCTGTCTTTAGACGGTGACCCGGTTGACGTTCTGGTTCCAACTCCATACCCACTGCAACCAGGTTCTGTTATTCGTTGCCGTCCAGTTGGCGTGTTGAAAATGACTGACGAAGCGGGCGAAGATGCCAAGCTGGTTGCAGTTCCGCACACCAAACTGAGCAAAGAATACGATCACATTAAAGATGTGAACGACCTGCCAGAACTGCTGAAAGCGCAGATCTCCCACTTCTTCGAGCAGTACAAAGCTCTCGAGAAAGGCAAATGGGTTAAAGTTGAAGGTTGGGACAATGCAGCAGCAGCTAAAGCTGAAATCGTTGCTTCCTTCGAGCGCGCTAAGAAGTAATTCTTACCCCGCTAAATGCTTATGAAAACACCGCCAGATGGCGGTGTTTTTTTATGCGTCTGCAAAAGTGAAACGGCCACTCAGATGAGTGGCCGTTTGGGAATGAACTACTCGCTATCTTTATCCAGCCAATCTCCGCTTTCGATGCGGGTTAACCCCTCCACCGAACGCTGGTACACATACATCCATGCGCTGCCGAAAGGAGTCTGAATTAGCTGACGTTTATACTCTCCGCCTTTGGTGCGTAAAGCATCAAGCTCAGAGAGTGTGGAAGCATCTATGCGATACACTTCACCCGCCACTGCCCCTTCACCCGGCACAACGCCCGGATAATGGCCAAGGCTGTATAAAGCGTAATTTTCGACATGATGATCCCCAAGCCACTGGGCGTTGGTCATCCAGTGGCTGTTACCTTGCTTGCGTCGTAAACTGCCGTAAACAAATATTCGCATTGCTAAAACTCGAACTGATAAAGCAGATCAAGTGCCTGATCAATACCAGACACCGCTTCCAGATACAGCTTAGGCATCAGGCGATAACGCAGTGTTAGTGTCGCCAATGAGTCAAAAATACCCACACCATATTTCACCTGGAGACCCGGCAGAACATAGCCACTAACCACCACTTGTGAGGAATCCCCCACCCCTGCGGTATCAAGCGCCAGATTGCTTACGCCAAACGTCTCGCCGATTTTACCCACAACCTGACCACTTTGTGCAACCCCCAGGCCAACAAGCATTGAAGTCATTGCGTTACTATCGTCGCCAGTATTGTCTAAACCCTGCCCGCGAAGCAGGTAGGACAAGGCTTCTTGCTGTGACATAGCCGGATCAGAAAATATTTCAGCTTTTGGTTCATCCGCCGATCCTGTGACGCGAACGCCAGCAATAACGTCGTTTTCTGTCGCTTCAGGGTTACGAATCGCTTCGATATTGAGCAAAGGTTGATCAGGTGGACCGGAGAACAACAGTATACCTTTTCGAACAATCAAGTCCTGCCCATATGCATGGAAGCGCCCTTCCGGGATGTTGATCTGCCCGTTAAGGCCAAGACCCTGACGATCCTGTACCATTTTCAGATCGCCGTTCAAACGCGCTTTCAGGCCAAACGCATCCAGACGCACATTGTTGCCAACGTGAATGACCAGGTTGCTGTTGATTGGGATCCCGGCAGTTTGCGGCTTGACCGGTTTCAGGTCTTTATCCAGCATCACTTCGTCGCTGGAAACACCCACTGAACTTTCCGGCACTTCATGCACCACAATACGCGCCCACGGAATATCGACGCTGCCATCAAGCGTAAATAGACTTGGCGTGGCGACAAACTCAACATCAGGCGACACATCAAGGCGCACCATCGGCGGCACGGTAATGCGCACTTTGCTGCCCTTCGCCGCCACGCGCGCGCGCCAGTTGTCGATTTGCGTCCAGTCCGCATCACCGCTCAGGGCAATATCGCCTTGTTTGGTGCGCACAGTCCCGGCAAGCGTTGAATTCATACCGTTGAAGTTCATTGCCAACTGGCTTGGCTGCATGTCGAACGGCATAAAGTTGCCGTCAACATCCACGCCGTTCAGCTGCAACTGGCCGAACAACTGTGGCCGTTCTGCATTTCCTGCCAGCCGCAGATTAGCGTTTAACTTCCCGGCGGCTTTTTCCCCGCGTGAGAAGATGGAGTTGGCGATCGCCAGATCAAAATTACGCATATTCACGTTGCCGCCAAGATTACGGCGGCCTTGTGGATCGGTAATTTGTACCTGGCCATCAAACTGCCCGTTGTTGGCAACACGAATCAACCAGCCAAGCTGCGCCTGGTTATTCTTAAGATCCGCATTGAGATTGAGCGTATCAAATGCCACCAGTAGCGGACTGTCGTTCACGACCTGAGTCACTTTGACACCGTTGCCTTGCAGCGTGACTGAACCCTGTGGCAAGCCACCCGATTCGCTGTCCCAGCTGACATCCGCACGGCCAGTGAATGTGCCCACGGCCTGGGTATCTTCCGGCATAAAGGGTTTCAGCATGGCGAGGTCAAAACGGTTCAGATTGACCAGTGCTCGGCCTTTTTTACCCGCATCAATCGGCTGCGGTACACAAAGCTCGGCATTAGGGTTCGTCCAGCAATGTGCGCCAATATTAATCTTCTGCTCTTTATTGCGGTAATCGAGCGCCAGGGCGCGGTTAAGCGACCACGGGCCAACCGGTGTTTCAAAGCGCGTATTGGTGAGATTGCCGCGCCAGCGCTCCTCCTCACGAGAGAAGCTACCGCTCAAATCAAGCTGCCCGGAAACCGGCTCACCCTGAATTCTCACTTGCAGCTGGTGCTGCTTTTCAGAACCTTTAGCCGCAAGCGTAAGAAGGTTGATATCCACGCCAGGCTGGGAAATTCGCTCGACGCGCAAATCCAGGTTGCCGGCAATCTGATCGGTAGATTTCACATCCCCTTTCAGCAAGACTCGCGCAACCGACAGCTCCTGCCAGCGAAGATTATTCGCGCTGAGATCCGCCAGCAGCTGGGGCGCTTTCACATCACCGCGTATTTTGATTGTCCCTTTCGCGGTGCCGCCCAGACCCGGCAAAGCGTTATCAAGGCCAGGCGCGTCAATCGTGGCATCAAGCTGCAGATCCTTTGGCCCTAATTCCCCTTTAACGTCAGCGCTGTTGCGCCCCAGTTCAAGATGTAGCCCCGGAATATTCCACTGCATATAACTGTTGCCTTTCAGCTTCCCGGCAACATTCACTTTGTTATTTTTGACATTACCCGTCAGTTTCAGCTCAGGCACATCAACCTGCCAGCTGCCGCCATACAAACTGCCGCTGGTTTTCACCAGGCCGTTGAGTTTGGCAGGCCAGTCCGGGAATTGCTTCGCCGTGTTGATGTCTTCGAGTTTCAGCTCGCCGCGCCAGCTGATGGCTTTGCTCCAGTCGAGCACCGCTTTCAGGTCGGTGTTGCCTTGCAATGCGGCGACACGCAGCTTATCGAGCTGAAGTTGCTGCTCGTTGCCTGTCGCGTCCAGTGTGATGGTCGCAGGCGGGATTTGCTCGCCTTTCACCGCGCTGCGCAATGACAGTTTGTAGTCGGTCATTTTGCCGCTGAATTTCAGCTTGAAATCATCGGCCTGAATCTCTTTTTTGCCGGTAAACGGCCAGTAAAGCTGCTTACTGACGACCTCCAGATTCAGCGGCAGGCCGGCTTGCGCCAGCTGAGTTTGCGCGGTGAGTTCCAGATCAACAGGGCCGGAGAGATTCATGCCGACTTTCAGCACATCCCGCAGTTCCCCGCCGATCTTCATCTTCACCTTTTCGCCTTTGATAGGGTCGATGTTCAGCGTGGTGTTTAAGGTTAAATCGACCGGCCATTTGTCGCGTAATTCAGCGCTGCCTGTGGCGTTGACCAGGCCTTGGGAGGAATCAACATCCAGTGCATCAAGCTTAAGAGATCCATCAATACTGCTGACTTTCAGCAACAGGCTGCTGACCAGTAAATCGGTGTCGCCTGTTAGTCGCAGGTTCGCCCCACGGAACTCCTGAATATTCAGGTTCAGCGGCAAATGCACATCCGTCATTTCCGGCAGAACAGGCTTTTCAAACAGCTGCTTGAGCGTTTCGCCCAGCGGTAACTCTTCCGGCTGCGGGTTCTGGATCTTCGGTTCAACCACCTGTTCCTGTGCAACTTTGGCCACTTTCGGCAACGCAATCAGCAAACCTTCGAGGTTAGTTGGCGTAACGGTCACGTTGCGTTCTTGCCAGTTCAGGCCGGAGGTAAACTCCATCACCGAAACCGTGGTGTTATCAATCTTAATATTGACGTTATTAAGCGCCACACGACTCAGGGTAATCGGATACGGCGTGGTGAGATTGAGCGGGCCGGTGTCTTCTTCCTGAACCGGTGCGGCCGGAGGCATTTTTTTGCTGTCGATAACAACATCAATGTCTTTGAGCGACAGGTTATTCACGCACAAACTGCTGTCGCGCAGGCAACCCAGTTTCACCGCCAGATTAATTTCACCCGCGTTCACGTCAACGCCAGGCTGTTGGTAGCGCAGACCTTTGATGGTCAGATTACGCCAGCCACCGGTTACGCTTGCGATATCCAGCCCCGGCACCCAGCGATTAGCGGCGTTAAATAACACATGCAGCCCGGTGGTTGTCCCCACCAGGAAACCGACAGCGCCAATCAGCAGCACCACAAAAACCAACACCGCGAGGCTTATTTTCTTCCAACGACTCATAGTTCAGGCCCCAGACCGATGTAAAACTGCAATCCATGCTCATCTTTATCCGCCACCGGGACAGCTAAATCGAGTTTGATTGGCCCAACCGGTGACTGCCAGCGCACGCCAAAGCCCGCACCCGTTTTATAATTGCTCTGTTTGATATCGTTAACCGCTTCGCCGGAATCGACGAACACTGCCCCCCACCATTTCCCGGTGACGTTGTATTGATACTCCAGCGATCCGGTAATCATTTTTGATGCACCGGTCAGTTCGCCTTTGTCGTTTTCAGGGGAGATGGATTTGTAGGAATAGCCGCGAATACTGCGGTCACCACCAGCAAAGAAGCGCAAGTCTGGCGGCACTTTGTCGAAGTTATTGGTTTCAATCCAGCCCACATTGCCACGCACCACAAAACGGTGTTTTTCCTGCAATGTGCGGATCCAGACTTGCTGAGCCTGGAATACCCCGAAGTCGACGTCCGAGCCCCACGAGGTATCGGAAATATCAATAGAGTAGCGTTGGGAGTCGCCCCAGGTTGGCATTAAACCGCCACGCGAACGGGTACGGTTAAGGCTCACGCCAGGGTAAAGCAGCATCGTGGTGTTGGTGACGTCTGCCTGGGTAAAGTGGTCGAGGCTCCAGCGCAGGTTAATCGCGTGCTGCCAGCCGCTGGATAAATCCCAGTAGCGTGAAACCGCGAGGGTGCTGGAGTCGGACTTGGTATCGTTCAGGTCAGTCGCTTTAAAACCGCCCTGCACCAGATAATATTGCTCCAGCGGGTTTTTAAGCAGCGGCATTTTGTAGCTAAAATCAACGATCTGTTCTGGCGCTGAAAGACTGACACTGCTGGTCAGGCTGTGGCCGTAGGAGTTCATCCACGGTTTTTTCCACGTCGCTTTTACGCGCGGCCCTACGTCGGTTGAGTACCCGACACCCGTTTCGATGGTGTTTTCGGTACGCGGCGAAACCACGCCATGCAGGGGCAAGACTTTCGTTTTGCGGGCTTTGTCGAATTCAGGCGCTACAACCACGGAGTTAAACCAGCCCGTCGCGGATAAACGGCGGTTTAATTCACCCAGATCGCTCGACTGGTAATAATCGCCCTGTTTAAAAGGCACAAGATTTTGTAGATATTCTTCACGAATTTGCGAGCCTTCGAAGGTCACAGCGCCAAAGCGATAACGCTCACCGCTGTTGTAATCGATATCCCAGAATGCCTGACGGCGCTCAAGCGAAACACCGAGCTGGCTTTTGGTAAATTCGCTGTCGAAATAGCCCTTGCGCAGCGCAATGCTGGAGAGATCTTTTTTGAAACTGTCGTAATCGTGATGATTAAGAACGGTGCCGATCTTCGGGCGTTCGCCCAGTAATGCGAGGTAATCTTTATCGTCACGCGCGCCGCCGCGCAGGATCACATCAGTGCCGCCAATCAGCACCGGCGGGCCGGGATCGACCTTCGCAATCAAAACCTGGCGACCTTTGGCTGGTGGTGGCCGTAAGTCGAAATCAATCGTTGGTTCGTAATAACCCAGTGCTTTCAATCCATTACGGATAGCGTCATCCACACGCGCACGGAAACGCCTGTCAGGCGTAACTTCATCACTCTGGATAGTTGAAAGCTGAGCGCGAACGTTTTTTTGCAGTTCACCGCTGAGCCCTTCTACCTGTAAACGCACGTTGGCAGCGCTGGCCCACGTGCTTACCAGGCATAGGCAAGCCGAGCAAATAATACGGAATCGTGGCACGTTTTCTCCTGAATATCCTTGTTTCCACCCCTGGAAGGAAACGCCTTTACTGCTGTTTTCACAAAAATCTTTTAACAAAACCCCAACAACCGGGGTTGAAAACTGCACAATAACCCAAATATTTCTTATATGTACTGTAGTCTCATACAGAGGAGTTATTGTCTGCAATAACACGCCTCGTTACAACCGCACGGCGGTTGTTGTTAAATTTAGCCAACATCGGGAGAGCATGACTGATGAAATTATTTGAGAAAACCCATCCCGTGACACAGTCTGAAGCGCTGCCCGGTCGCAATACCCCGATGCCTGTCGCCACTTTGCATGCGGTTAACGAGCATTCCATGACAAATGTACCAGAAGGAATGGAAATCGCTTATTTTGCGATGGGTTGTTTCTGGGGTGTTGAAAGGATGTTCTGGCAAATTCCGGGGGTTTACAGCACCGCCGCAGGTTACGCCGGGGGCTTTTCGCCTAACCCAACCTACCGTGAAGTGTGCAGCGGAATGACCGGGCATACTGAAGCGGTACGCGTGGTTTACGACCCGCAAGTGGTGAGTTACGAACAATTACTGCAAGTGTTCTGGGAAAACCACGATCCGGCCCAGGGCATGCGCCAGGGCGGCGATGTCGGCACGCAATATCGCTCCGCGATTTACCCACTGACGCCTGAGCAAGACACATCAGCACGAGCGAGCTTACAACGTTTCCAGGACGCTATGGCACTCGCCGGGGATAACCGCCAGGTCACCACCGAAATCGCCAACGCCGGGCCGTTCTATTATGCCGAAGATGACCACCAGCAATACCTGCATAAAAACCCGTATGGGTACTGCGGCATTGGTGGAATTGGTGTGTGTCTGCCACCACAAGGCTAATTAAACCTTATCAAGCGGATGACATCCTCGGTTATCCGCTCATTTCCCGCTTAACCTCAAAAACCCAAAATAGCTGGGTTTTGTACAAACGGTTACCCGCGCTCCGTTTACGGATAAATCGCCGCTGTGATATGTTATATGGTAACAATCAAACCCAATGACGCAGACTTCGTGCGCCTGAAAATAATGACTCCATGCAGCCCTCCCAATTTTCTGAACCATCGGAACCTTCACCGTTAGCATCTCAGGCGCGTTACTCTTTGGCGCAGGCCCAGGCAATGCTTACCGCACGATTAGTTTTCGGCTTAAGCGCACCGATTTTCCTGATGATGGTTGTGGCGCTGATTACCAATATTTTTGAGTCATCATCGCGCTGGACGCCTTTATTAAGCAGCAATGCCGCAGTCCTGGTTTTACTGGCTGTCTCTCTCTATAACGCGCAGCGGATTTGCCAGTGGCGTGCCGGGAAATTCTCGCCACCGCCCCTGGCTGAAACCGCCCCGGCAGAAGCTGAACCACCGCCAACTGTTTATCAGCGCCTGGCAGCACTCATTCCCATCAACGTTAACCGCATCAATGCATTGCTTAAAAGCGACGGGGTCTGGCTGGCGTCGATGGCAGCCTTTGTGCTGTTTGTCACCTTTGCAGGCTGGGGTTCAAATTACATCCCGCTGGATGAAGACAACCTGCGCTGGGTGGCGGTTGGCGTGATTGCAACGGCGATGTTTGCCACGCTGGTGGCCGAACGCCATCTCGCCGCGATCGCTAGCGAAGCCTGGCCGGAAGCCAAATTTATTGCGCCGCTACTGCGCCTGACTCTCGCGGTGCAATTCCTCAGCTTGCCGCCACTGCTTTTCACTGCGACGAATTTCTCGCTGCTGGTTAACCTGCCGGCGGTTCTGGTGATTCTGGTCGCCATTGAGTTCCTGTTCCGTGGCCTGTTCTCCCTGTTCACGCCGCCTGGTGATGAAGACTGCGAACCTGCATTCCTCGCCAAAAGCCAACTGGCAGCGCAACTCGTCTGGCCTCCGCGCCCTCTGCTGTTCTTGCAGCATGAATTACACCACCACTTTGGCATTGATTTGCGCCAGCTTTGGGCATTCACCGTGCTGCGTCGTGCATTTTTACCGGTGCTGGCGGTGATGCTGGTTTGCGGCTGGTTATTGACAGGCATGCAGCAGATTTCTACGACCCAACGTGGCATTTATGAGCGTTTTGGCAAACCGGTCGCCGTGTTGCCATCGGGCCTGCATTACGGGCTGCCGTGGCCTTTCGGACAGGTGATACTGACTGAAAACGGCCAGGTGTATGAACTGGCGGCAGGCGAAGAATCCGGTGCCGCCTCCGAGCCTGCGGCAAGCGCCGAAGGCAATGCGCCGCCGAGTGCCGACCGCCTGTGGGATGTCCTGCATAGCTTTGATAAGGCGCAGATAATCGCCAGCCAAAGTGGCAGCCAGCAAAGCCTGCAAATCATTAATAGCGATGTGCGTTTTATGTGGCGCATTGGCCTAACCGATGACGCAGCGCTCGCAGCCACCTATCACAGCATTAATCTGGCGGAGCTGATTCGCAGCGCCGCAAATCAGGTGTTGGTGCATCAGTTTTCTTCGCTGACGCTCGAGCAGCTACTTGGCGAACAGCGCAATGAATTAGCGTTGCAGATTAACCAGGCTGTGCAGCAAAAACTGGATTCTTTGCACAGCGGCGTGGAGCTGCTTTCAACCGTGGTGGAGGCCATCCACCCTCCGGCAGGTGCCGCGGATGCTTTCCACGGCGTGCAGGCGGCACAAATTTCCGCTCAGGCGCTGGTTTCACGCGAGCGTGGTTATGCGTCAGAACTGGCGGCAAAAGCACAAACCACCGCAACGGCTCGCCAGAACCAGGCACAGATGAATGCCAGCGATGTGACCAGCAAAGCACAGGCCACAGCGGTGCGTTTTGCCGCGCAGAAACAAGCAGTGGCGCAATCGGGCCAGGTCTTTGTGGATGAATTATGGTTTAGCCAGTTGCGCCAGACACTGGGCCATAGCCCGTTGTTGATTATCGACCACCGCATTGGCGCGGGTTCGCCACCGACTATCGACCTGCGCGAGTTTCCCTCATTGAACGAAGCAGCACGGCGCAATGCGCCTTCCAAACCGACACAGGAGTCTTCCCGTTGAGCCATTCACATCACCACGGTTGCAGCAGCGGTTGCCATCACAACCACCATACTGCCTCTGAAGCGCCGAAGTCGGGAGGCTGGAAGCGCATTGCGGGTGCCGGTTTTTTGGTGCTGATTCTGGCCGCCGCGGCAAGTCTTGTGCAGGTGCGTTCTGGCGAATCGCTGATCATTACCCGTTTCGGTAACCCAGTTCGTGTGCTGCTTAACCCAGGACTTGCGTGGCGTTTACCCGCACCGTTTGAAATGTCGACCGCCGTGGATTTGCGTCTGCGCACCACATCAAGCGGGCTACAGGACGTTGGCACACGTGACGGACTGCGAATTATCGTGCAGTCATTTGCCGTCTGGCAGGTGGATAACACGCCAGAACATGTGCAGCGCTTTATGCGAGCGGTGCAAAATCAGCCTGACGAAGCCGCACGGCAAATCCGCGCTTATCTGGGGTCGGCGCTGGAAACCACCGCCAGCGGTTTTACCCTTTCGCAACTGGTGAATACCGACAGCAAACAAGTGCAGTTAAACCAGTTTGAATCGCATTTGCAGGCGCAAATCAGCCAGCCATTATTGGAAAGCTACGGCATTCGCTTGGTGCAGGTTGGAACCGAACGCCTGACCCTGCCTGCGGTAACGCTTAACGCCACAGTCGATCGGATGCGCGCCGAGCGCGAAACCATTGCGACTGAACGCACCGCAGAAGGTAAACGTGCCGCCGCTGAAATACGTTCGGCAGCCGAGCGTGACGCCCGCATTGTTGAAGCACAGGCGCAGGTTCAGGCGGCAGATATCGAAGCTCAGTCTCAGGCACAGGCGGCAGAAATTTATGGCAAGGCTTACGCCAGCTCGCCTCAGTTGTATAGCCTGCTGCGCCAGCTTGATGCACTCAGTGGCGTAGTCAACTCCAGCACGCGCCTGGTGTTACGCACCGATGCCGCGCCGTTCCGCCTGCTGGTTGAAGGGCCAAAACTGGATAAAACCCATGAGTGAGCATCAGACAAAAAAGTCTGCTGGTCCGTGGACACAGTCGATACGCCTCGCATTTTATGCACTTTACGGGCTGACACTGCTGGCGGCAGCGGCCTGGCTGTTCTCTAACATCCGCCAGATCCCCGCTGACAGCCGCGCCGTCGTGTTGCATTTCGGCGCACAACAGCGCGTGGCAGAGTCTGGGTTGTTAGTGACCTGGCCGAAGCCGATTAATGATGTGGTGATGGTGCCTGCGCCAGACCGGGTTATCGAACACCACGTAACGGCATTGCTACGATCGTTTGATGCACGGCATGCCGATGCGCGTGGCGATGCCAGCAGCGATGCGCTGGCGGGTTCCGGGTATCTGCTCACTGGCGATGCCGGTGTGGTGCAACTGGATATCAGCGTGTTTTACCGTGTCGATTCACCCATGGATTATGTGTTGCAGGGCGAGCACGTGATCCCGGCCCTCGACCGGCTGGTTGAACGCTCGGCAATAGCGGTTTGTGCCTCGCGCGATCTCGACACCATTCTGGTTGCTCGCCCGGAGATGATGAGTGGTGATTTAAATGTCGCACAGCAGCGCGAGCGGTTACGGGCAGATGTTCAGCACAATGTTGAACAGAATCTGCAACGCCTTGCGCAATCAGGCAGCTCGCTGGGCATTTCTCTTGAACGCGTTACCGTGCAGTCCACCTTGCCGGATACCACCGTTACCGCATTCAATGCGGTTTTAACCGCCAGCCAGCAAGCGTCACAGGCGATTGCGACCGCCAATACCGATGCCTCTTTAATTCGCCAGAAATCCACTCAGCTTGCTGACCAGATACGCCAGACCGCTCAGGCTCAGGCGCGTGAAAGAGTGGCAAAAGCACAGTCTGATACCGCGATGGTGAACCGCCTCGCGAATAGCCCACATGACCCTGACCTGTTGGCGCGCGTTTATCGCGAACGTATTGCGGCGATTCTGGCGCAAGCCGAATCCGTTATCACCGTTTCACCCAAGGATGATGCGAATTTGATCCTGCAGGCGGCCGGGCAAAAGGAACCTTCGAAACCATGACCACCCACTCTGTTAATCCCGGCGACGCACTGAGCCACCAGGAGCAACGCCAGATTGCCCGCCAATTGATCCTGGCGCTGGTTGCCAGCGGCACGTTAATTCTTGGTTTGCTGTGGCGCTGGCTGGCACCCGAACAAGTCGCGGTGGCCGATATTTTACTGGGTGCTGCGTCGCTGATAGTCGGCATTCCGGTCTTGCGCCACGCCTTTTACAGCCTGCGCTATCCGAGCCTGCACGGCATTACCGATCAACTGGTTGCACTGGCGCTAATTGGCTCATGGGCGACCGGGGATTTGCTGACTGCCGCTTTGCTGCCGCTTATCATGATTGTCGGCCATATCCTTGAAGAGCGCAGCGTGATCGGCTCTCAAGAGGCGATTGAAGCGCTCGGCAAATTGACCCGCAGCCGGGCACGACGCTTTGACGCAGAAGGTAATCTGCATGACATCGACAACCACGAACTTGTGGCTGGTGACATCGTAGAAGTGCGGGCAGGTGACCGATTGCCCGCCGATGGCCGCGTGCTGGAAGGCCAGGCGAGTCTCGATACCGCGCCGATCACCGGAGAATCGGTGCCGCTGGAAGTAAAACCCGGCATGAATGTTTATGGCGGCGCGATAAATCTCGACGGGCGGTTGCGTATTGAAGTCACGCGCACCGGGGAAACATCGACGCTTGGGCGGGTTATTGCGCTGATGCAAAGCGCCGAACAGGCCAGCCCGCCGATTACCCGAATGCTGGAACGCCACGCGGCGCGTTATCTGCTGCTGGTTTTGCTGATTGCTGCCAGCACCTGGTTTTTGACGCAGAACAACCAGGCGATGTTAGCGGTGCTGGTTGCCGCCTGCCCGTGTGCGCTGGTGCTTTCCGCGCCTGCAACTTCGATTGCCGGGCTGACCGTTGCTGCTCGCCACGGCATTCTGATTCGCGGTGCGGCTTTCCTCGAAGAATTAGCCGAACTGAACGCCGTGATTATCGATAAAACCGGCACGCTGACGCACGGCAAACTCCAGCTCCACGAACTGCGCCCGGAAGCAGGCGAATCGCCGGAAACGCTGTCAGCACTGGCGGCAAGCCTTGGCGCGACCAGCAACCACCCGGTCAGCCGTGCGCTGGTGAACATCGCCCCGCAAAACGCATGGCCTGCGCTTGAAAATGTATATGAACATCAAGGGTTAGGGGTTTCAGCAACCACCGCTGAGGGCGAAGCATTTCTTGGCAGGCATGAGCTTCTCAACACTCAGGTGGCAGATTTACCCGCAGAACCGCCACACGACGGGCCGATTGTCGGCCTGGTACTGGCAGGGCGTTTCCGTGGCTGGATTTTACTGGCCGACAGCCTGCGTGACGAAGCAGCCAGCGCAATGGCAGAACTGCGCGATCTGGGGCTGAATCAGCAACTATTACTGACCGGCGATCGCCAGACTGTGGCAGAACGCATCGCGAAAAACGTGGGTATCAACGATGTTATCGCCGGTGCATTGCCCGCCGATAAACTGCATCAGGTCAGCGTGCAAATCGACAACGGCTTCCGGCCAATGGTGGTCGGCGATGGCATCAACGATTCACTGGCGCTTAAAGCGGGCGTCGTCGGCGTCGCGATGGGCGCAGGCGGTTCGGATATCGCCATGGCATCAGCCGATATCGTGTTGATTGGCGGTGACTTGCGCCGCCTCGGCACCTGCGTGCGTTTAAGCCGCCTCTGCCGCCGCACGCTGCAAGTGAATGTGCTGATTGGCCTGGGCTGGACGCTGGTGATTGTCGCCGCCGCCGCATTTGGCTGGCTGGGTGCATCAGGTGCGGTGATTGCCGCAATTCTGCATAACCTGAGCACGCTGCTGGTGCTGGGGAATGCGGGAAGGATATTAAGGTTTGAAGAAAAGTTGAGCGGGTGATGGAAATAATCGCTGGCAAAATTTATACTATTTGTAAGAACAAGTCTTACATGGAGAGATTTTGATGGCACGAACAGTAACGGTCGATCTCGGTGACGAACTGCGTGACTTTATTGATTCATTAGTCGATTCAGGAGATTACCGAACACAAAGTGAAGTGTTGCGAGATGCTTTACGGCTACTGAGGGAAAAACAGGCAGAATCCAAATTACAGCAGTTACGCGACCTGCTGGCTGAAGGCATCAGCAGCGGAGTCCCACAAATCTGGGAACAAGATACTTTTCTAAAACGGATGAAAGAAAAGGCGAAATCAAAGGATGCGAACAGTTGAACTGACACCGAAAGCGCAAGAGGATCTTGAATCTATCTGGTTATATAGCTTTGAACGCTACGGAGAAGCGAAAGCTGATTATTACATCACGCGGTTTTCAGATATTTTCAGTGTTATTTCAGCGCACAACGTGGGCACATTACGGCCCGAATTAGGTGACGGTATCTGTTCGCTGCCAGTTGAGCAGCACGTCATTTTCTTTCTCTACGCCCAGACCAGTATTACGGTCATTCGTATACTCAGCCATGCGCAGGATGTAGCTCGCCATTTTTCCTGGAATTAGCTATTAGCAGCCCTCAGCCCGCTAAAAAACAAAACGCCTGATAGGTTTATCGGGCGTTTATGCTTGAAAAGTGCCAACTCATCTTAGGAATGGCCGAAAGGGAAAAGACGAACACCCGCGGCTCGTGACACAGCAACGAGTGTAGATATTGTCGGATTTCCTGTCGGGGACAGTGAACGATATAAATTTACACGGGAAAGCCCAGATTTAGCGGCTATTTCACCTATACCACCCCGAGCTTCAACAATACGTCGCAAAGCAACGAGGAAAGCCGCCACACCACCCTCCTCGTTTATTTCTTCCAGTGCAGTTTGTAAGTAAATTTCCGCATAGTCAGGATTTTCACGGATGATGTCGATAACGGCACTGTCATGGTCAGCTGCCTTTATAACAGCCCCTTTGTTGGTTTTAGTCGTCATACAGCTACCTCGTTTTATAATCCTGTAAATATTTTACTGCTAAATTGAGATCTGTTTTTTGGGTGCTCTTATCGCCCCCCACTAACAAAAGAATGATTTCATTCTTTTCGAGAGCGTAATACACACGATAGCCTGGCCCGTAATCAACCCGGAGTTCCCACACACCATCCCGTTCAAACTTATGGTCGCCAAAATTTCCTGCACTTGCGCGGTCTAAACGAGCATCAATCCTTGCGACAGCACGTAAGTCATTTTTGATGAGCTTATTGATCCAGTCGGTGTAAGGAACGTGACCCGTTTTATCGACGTATCGCTTCGTTGTGTAAGCCATTCATTCAATCCTTTGAATTTCTTAACTGTAGAAAGTGTACCTTATAAGATACAAAAGGCAAATTGATGGAATAAACTCAATAACCCTATAAAACAGCCAAAATTTTGACCTCTGGCAGCCTCACACACCCTTACGCTATACTACCCGTTGAAATTGCTGGCCCAACCTCCACGGACTGGCAGTCAAAATGTACTAACCCTTAGATTTTCAACTTTCCTTCCGAGGCTCTGGCTCTAAGCCGGATAAACTATGTTAAACAGTATTTTATTAATACTTCTTCTTATCTCTGTCAGTGCGTTTTTCTCGATTTCGGAGATCTCACTGGCGGCTTCCCGTAAAATTAAACTCAAGCTTCTGGCTGATGATGGCAACCTTAACGCGCAACGCGTACTGAAGATGCAGGAAAGCCCTGGCATGTTCTTTACGGTAGTGCAGATTGGCCTGAACGCTGTGGCAATTCTCGGCGGTATCGTCGGTGATGCGGCGTTTTCTCCGGCCTTTAAAGTGCTACTGGAACGTTTCTTCTCGCCAGAGATGGCTGACCAGCTGAGCTTTATCACCTCCTTTACGCTCGTCACCAGCCTGTTCATTCTGTTTGCAGACCTCACTCCGAAACGCATCGGTATGATTTCGCCTGAATCAGTTGCTTTGCGAATCATCAACCCGATGCGCTTCTGTCTGTTTATCTTCCGCCCGCTGGTGTGGTTCTTTAACGGCCTGGCAAACGTCATTTTCCGCATCTTCAAACTGCCGATGGTACGTAATGACGACATCACTTCTGATGATGTTTATGCGGTGTTCGAAGCCGGTGCGTTGGCTGGCGTGTTGCGTAAGCAAGAACATGAGCTGATTGAGAACGTATTTGAGCTCGAATCGCGCACCGTGCCGTCTTCCATGACGTCGCGTGAAAACGTCATCTGGTTTGATTTGCATGAAGATGAGCAAAGCCTGAAGAACAAAATCGCCGAACACCCGCACTCCAAATTCCTGGTGTGTAATGGTGATATCGACCATATCGTCGGCTACGTTGATTCCAAAGAGTTGCTGAACCGTGTGCTGGGCAACCAGAGCATGGCGCTCAACAGCGGTGTGCATCTGCGTAATACGCTGATTGTGCCGGATACGCTGACGCTATCCGAAGCGCTGGAAAGCTTTAAAACTGCCGGTGAAGACTTCGCGGTTATCATGAACGAATATGCATTGGTGGTAGGCATCATCACGCTTAATGATGTGATGACCACGCTGATGGGTGACCTGGTCGGCCAGGGTATGGAAGAGCAAATCGTCGCGCGTGACGAGAACTCATGGCTGGTTGAAGGCGGTACACCGATTGACGATGTCATGCGCGTGCTGGATATCGACGAGTTCCCGCAGTCCGGAAACTACGAAACCATCGGCGGGTTTATGATGTTTATGCTGCGAAAAATCCCGAAACGCACCGATTCGGTGAAGTTCTCCGGGTATAAGTTCGAGGTGGTGGATATTGATAACTACCGCATCGACCAGTTGCTGGTGACGCGTATCGACAATAAGCCGACGCCGTTGACGCCAAAGCATCCTGATTCAGAAGAGCAGGACGCCGCGTAATTATCAAAACTCAGAAACACTAACGGCACCCTCGGGTGCCGTTTTTGGTACTTCTATTGAATATCCTAAATAATTCGAGTTGCAGAAAGGTGGCGAAGCCCACGAATTTCCAGCAGCATAATCCTTTATGTGACTGGAGTGAGGGGGCGAGCCAACGCATCTGCGGCTTGAAGTATGACGGATATTTATGCCATGTCAGCCTGCATTCGCAGTACCTGGCGGTTTACTTCAGACATAACCGAATAATGCTGCTTATCTTTCACTTTTGGGATAAGAATCTTGCCCTTATCAAATTCAAAAGCGCCAACGTCCTTGATGTACAACCGTCCACGGAACAGGATTTTCACGTACTTCGCCACCTGAAGCGGGTTGTACCGTTGGAAAATTTTCATTCTTTTTTTCTCCTGCAGTGTTAACACCCCTGCGGTTCCACATTTGGTCCGACAAAACGAGGCGAAAAATTTGGTGCCTGGAAACTATAGTCCATATACAAACCGACACCTAGTTTGCACAATCTTATTTACCGTATGATTACAATTTCTCAGAATATTCTTTTCAATTGTAAACAAAACTCAGTTTAAGCCTTCAAAAAACAGGGATATGTGCGGTCACCCGCAATCTGGCATTGTTGTTGCGGGACAGATGCCTATTCAGCACATATGCTTAAAACGTCACGACGAAGTGGTCGGAGCACCTGCAAACTTTTCACAAATAATAAGATAGGAGTTCTCATGTCCCTACGCAAAAACCTTGCGCTTGCCTTACTGCTGCTACCGCTAGCGGCATCTGCTCATAACTTTGAGAAGAATCAGCGAGTCTCACCTATCGGTATTACGGATAAAGGTGAACTGATGCTCGACAATGATAAGTTTAGCTACAAAAACTGGAATAGTGCGCAGTTGGTGGGAAAAGTGCGAGTGCTCCAGCATATTGCCGGCCGTACCAGCGCCAAAGAGAAAAATGCCGGGCTGATTGAGGCAATCAAAGCGGCAAAATTCCCGCATGACCGCTACCAGACAACCACTATCGTGAATACCGATGACGCGATTGTGGGCACCGGAATGTTTGTGCGCAGCAGCCTTGAGAGCAATAAAACCCAATACCCATGGTCGCAATTTATCGTCGATAGCAATGGCGTGGCGCAGAAATCATGGCAGCTGGAGACGGGCAGTTCGGCAATTGTGGTGCTGGATAATCAAGGTCGCGTGCAGTTTGCCAAAGATGGGCCGTTGACGCAGGAAGAGGTGCAGCAGGTGATCAGCCTGCTGCGAGAACTGTTGAGTAAATAGTTGCTTAGTAAATAGAAACCCGGAAGCCTGGGTTTAAGAATGACTCGCGCGGGGTATAGTCGAGAGACTTGCCTTGCCAGTCATGAACGTGAGCACCTGCCGCTGTTGCCACGGCGTGGCCTGCTGCGGTATCCCAGATATTGGTTGGCCCAAAACGCGGATAAAGCTGCGCCTGCCCTTCTGCCACCAGGCAAAACTTAAGCGATGAGCCAATGGATGTGGTCTGGTGTTCGCCCAGTTGGTGCAGGTACTCTTTCAGCTCATCATCGCCATGCGAGCGGCTTATTACCACCAGCGGCGGACGGGCATCACGTACGTGGATCTGGTTACGTACGCCGCCGTTTTCTTCTTTCCAGGCTTTGCCTTCTGCTGCGCTATACATCACGTTCAGCACTGGCGCATACACTACGCCCAGTACCGCTTTGCCTTTTTCGATAAGCGCGATGTTAACTGTGAATTCCCCGTTACGTTTGAGGAACTCTTTAGTGCCATCCAGCGGGTCCACCAGCCAGTAACGATCCCAGCTCTGGCGCGTTTCCCAGGTCTGCGGATCTTCTTCTGAGAGCACCGGAATCTCCGGCGTCAATGTTTGTAGCCCTTGCAGGATGATGGTGTGAGCCGCGATGTCTGCTGCTGTTACGGGTGAGTCATCGGATTTTTGAGTCGCCTCCAGCGGCTTTTGCCCTTCATACACCTGCATGATCGCAGCTCCAGCCTCCCGAGCCAGTTGGCAAATTTTATCTAGCATTCTCCACCTCATGTTGTGTCGTGCGATTAACCTGTTGTTTTACTTATATCTCATCACGCCTGGTTGCGCTATCTGTGAACCCATTCCGGTTTACTTCACCCTTTTTCTGGCACACTTCACAAATCTGTCAGCAACAACGTTTATATACATAGCCTTTTGCGGCCTATCTCTAAAAAGGACCTTTTATCATGATCAAGTTTAGCGCAACGATGCTTGCCATGCTGGTTGCTACCGGCGCTCATGCGGCAACCGTTGACCTCCGTATCCTGGAAACCAGCGATCTCCACAGCAATATGATGGATTTCGATTACTACAAAGATACCTCAACGGAAAAATTTGGACTGGTGCGTACGGCAAGTTTAATCAACGCCGCGCGCGGTGAAACGGTAAACAGCGTACTGGTCGATAACGGAGACCTGATTCAGGGTAGCCCGCTCGGCGATTACATGGCGGCAAAAGGTCTGAAAAAAGGCGATATTCACCCGGTTTATAAGGCGCTGAATACGTTGGATTACGCCGTTGGAAACCTGGGCAACCACGAATTTAACTACGGCCTCGATTACCTGCATATGGCACTATCGGGGGCAAAATTCCCGTATGTGAATGCCAACATTATTGATGCCAAAACCAATAAGCCACTGTTCACGCCTTACGTGATTAAAGAAACCGTGGTGAAAGACAAAGACGGCAAAGAGCAGACGCTGCGCATCGGTTATATCGGTTTTGTGCCACCACAAATCATGACGTGGGATAAAACCAATCTGGAAGGCAAAGTAACGGTGCAGGATATTACCGAAACGGCCCGCCATTATGTCCCTGAAATGCGCAAGCAAGGGGCTGATTTAGTGGTGGTTATCGCCCACTCCGGCCTGTCCAGCGACCCATATCATGCGATGGCTGAAAACTCGGTTTACTACCTCAGCAAAGTTCCGGGCGTGGATGCCATTTTGTTTGGCCACGCTCACGCCGTGTTCCCAGGCAAAGACTTTGCCAATATTAAAGGTGTTGATCTTGAGAAAGGCACGCTGAACGGTATTCCAGCGGTGATGCCTGGTATGTGGGGCGACCATCTGGGCGTGGTCGATTTGGTATTGAATAACGATAGCGGCAGTTGGAAAGTCACCAGCAGCAAAGCACAAGCGCGCCCAATTTATGACAGCGTGGCGAAGAAAGCACTGGTGCCTGAAGATGCCAAACTGGTGGAAGTGATGAAGCACGATCACGATGCCACGCGCGAGTTCGTCAGCAAGCCAATCGGCAAATCATCAGACAATATGTATAGCTACCTGGCGCTGGTGCAAGACGATCCGACGGTGCAGGTGGTGAATAACGCCCAACTCGCCTATGTTGAAAAATACATTCAGGGCGACCCGGACCTGGCGAACCTGCCAGTACTTTCCGCTGCAGCACCGTTTAAAGTTGGCGGGCGTAAGAATGACCCGGCCAGTTTTGTCGAAGTGGAAAAAGGCCAGCTTACCTTCCGTAACGCCGCAGATTTGTATCTCTACCCGAACACACTGGTGGTGGTGAAAGCTAGCGGGAAAGAGGTCAAAGAGTGGCTGGAATGTTCTGCCGGGCAGTTTAACCAGATTGATGTAAACAGCACGAAACCCCAGTCGCTGATCAACTGGGACGGTTTCCGCACCTATAACTTTGATGTTATCGACGGCGTGGATTACCAGATTGATGTGTCACAACCGGCACGTTATGACGGCGAATGCCAGATGGTGAACCCGAAAGCCGAGCGTATCAAAGGGCTGACGTTCAAGGGCAAGCCAATCGACCCGAACGCGACGTTCCTGGTCGCAACCAATAACTACCGCGCCTACGGCGGTAAGTTTGCCGGAACTGGCGACAGCCATATTGCGTTTGCATCGCCAGACGAAAACCGCTCGGTGCTGGCGAACTGGATTACCGCAAGCAAAGAGATCCACCCGGCCGCTGATAACAACTGGCGCCTGGCGCCGATTCACAGCAGTCAGAAATTAGATATTCGCTTTGAAACCTCACCGGGCGACAAAGCGGCGGCCTTTATCAAAGAGAAAGGCCAGTATCCGATGAAGAATGTGGGGACGGATGAAATCGGCTTTGCGATTTACCAGTTGGATTTAGGTAAGTAATTTTCGTTCTTTTGTCGGATGGATTAGCCTTAGCGACATCCACCCGCCTAGTGTTAGCGTTCCGCACGGGACGCTAACACTCTCGGCAAATTCCCCTCGATCCAGTCGGCAAGCCCCGCTACTTTCTCAGCAACTTCACAACCCAGCGGCGTCAAACTGTATTCCACATGCGGCGGCACAACCGGGTAGGATTTTCGATTTACAAAACCGTCGGCCTCAAGCCATTGCAGCGTTTGCGCGAGCATCTTTTCACTCACCCCGCCCATCTTACGGCGCAGGTCGCTGAACCGGTGAGTCCCACCCTGCAAGGCCACCAGAATCAACACGCCCCAGCGGCTGGTGACGTGCTTTAACACATCTCGTGACGGGCACTGCTCGGCAAATAAATTGCCATCGCGCATTTGCTCGGTTAACGACTGCGGGCGGGTTTCAATCTCACTCATTTCATACTTACCTTTTTGTGCGTACTTACTTTAAGTTAGTGCCAGTGATAGTGTGGCACAACTTAACCAGAACACCCACAGGAGATTCACCATGATTGCGATTACCGGAGTTTCCGGCCAACTGGGCCAACTCGTTGTTGAAGAATTACTGAAATCTGTAGCGGCTGACCAACTGGTTGCCATCGTACGTAACCCGTCAAAAATTCAGGCATTTGCAGACCGTGGCGTTCAGGTTCGTGCTGCCAGCTATGAAGATAAAGCGGCTTTGGTGCAAGCGCTCAGTGGCGTGGAAAAACTGCTGCTTATCTCTTCAAGCGAAGTGGGCCAGCGTGCGGTTCAGCATCGCAATGTGATTGATGCAGCTAAAGAAGCGGGCGTGAAGCTGATTGCCTACACCAGCCTGTTGCATGCAGATTCATCGCCACTGGGCCTTGCCGATGAGCATATCGCCACCGAAGAAATGCTTAAACAATCCGGCATTCCATTTGTGCTGCTGCGCAACGGCTGGTACACCGAAAACTATCTGGCTAGCGTACCGCCCGCTCTGCAACACGGCGTGTTTATTGGCAGCACCGGCGAAGGCAAAATCGCGGCGGCTGCACGTGCTGATTACGCCGCTGCCGCTGCGAAAGTCATGACACTGGATAACCAGGCGGGCAAGGTTTACGAATTAGCGGGCGACCACGGCTGGACTCTGGCTGAATTGACCGCAGAGCTAACGAAGCAAAGTGGTAAAACCGTGGTGTATCAAAACCTGCCAGAAGCTGATTTTAAAGCAGCGCTGCTGGGTGCTGGCCTGCCAGAAGGGTTAGCCGCAATGCTGGCAAACTCTGACGTCGGCGCATCCAAAGGTGGTTTGTTTGATGACAGCCACCAGCTAAGCGCCCTGATTGGCCGCCCAACCACTCCGCTTGCAGAGAGCATGCGCGCCGCGCTGTAAATGTTAACTTTCCGTTAAAGCTGAAGATCCTATATCCTTAATAATTCGAGTTGCAGGAAGGCGGCAAGAGAGTGAGTCCCGATGAGCTTACTATAGTAAGTGATTCGGGCTAGCAAACGTAGCCAACGCATCTGCAACTTGAAGTATGAAGGAGATTAGAGTGCAAGGCGTTCCTGAGTTATTCACTGATGAAAAAGACAACGCCCAATTCCGGCATTTACCGCAACTGCCGGGCGTTGAGCTTTATCACGCCCATATTTCGCGTTACGCCTTTGAACCGCACACTCACGAAGCCTTTGGTATCGGCACGGTCACCTGGGGCGCTGAGCGCTTCCGTTATCGTGGTGTTCAGCATGTCGCCTCCACAGATTCGTTAGTGTTGATGAACCCTGATGAACTGCATACTGGCGAAGCAGCAACCGAAGATGGCTGGCAGTACCGTATGATTTACCTCGAACCGGAAATTCTTGAATCAATAACCGGCTCGCGCAACTGGTCGTTTAATGATGTGGTCAAACACGACCCGCTGCGTGCAGGGCGAATTTCACAACTGATCAATGGGCTATGGCGCGAAGATGACTCACTGGCGCAGCAAGGGCTGTTGCTCAGTCTCATCGAAAATTTTCAGCCATACGCTCGTCACTTACCATCCGGGCCGAAAGAATCGGCACACCGCTTCGAACAAATTCGCGATTATCTGCACGATAATTATATGCACCCGGTGACGCTCGACGAACTCGCCGCAGTGGCCTCGCTCAGCCCCTATCATTTTCAGCGCATGTTCAAAGCGCACTATCACGTTACTCCTCACCAAATGCTGATGGCGATTCGCCTTTGGCACGCCAAACGGCTTCTGACCAGCGGGATGCCTGCCGCTCAAGTTGCCCCAGCCAGTGGGTTAACCGACCAGGCGCACCTGACTCGCGCCTTTTCACAGCGTTATGGCATCACGCCTGTGCGCTACCAGAAACAGGTCACCCGTTAGAGATACCGCAAGCTGGTACAATATTTTCGCTAGTCCACCACCTACACTCTACGCAAAGCGTTAAGTGGAAGAAGAAGATGTTAACTGGTGTGTTGTATGCCCTGCTGGCAGGGTTGATGTGGGGGCTGATTTTCGTCGGCCCATTGATTGTTCCTGATTACCCTGCGGCCATGCAGTCGACCGGGCGCTACCTGGCGCTGGGGCTGATTGCGCTCCCTCTGGCCTGGCTTGGCCGTCAACGGCTGCGCCAATTGAAGCGCGAGGACTGGTTCACCGCGCTTAAACTCTCAACCGTGGGTAATCTCATTTATTACGTCTGTCTCGCGAGCGCCATTCAGCGCACCGGTGCGCCCATTTCCACAATGATTATCGGTACGCTGCCCGTTGTGATCCCGGTATTCGCCAATCTGCTCTACAGCAAACGCGACGGCAAACTCCCGTGGCATCGCCTTGCCCCTGCCCTGGTGATTATCGCGGTAGGCCTGGTGATGGTGAATACTGCCGAATTGCGTTCAGGGCCGCTCGATTTTAGCTGGTGGCGTTACATCAGCGGTATCGGTCTGGCGTTTATTTCGGTTGCCTGCTGGGCGTGGTATGCACTGCGAAATGCTCGTTGGCTGCGCGAAAATCCGGATAAAAACCCCTTAATGTGGGCGACGGCGCAAGGCCTGGCGATCCTGCCTTTTTCACTGCTCGGCTATATTGCCGTTTGCCTGTGGATGTCACACACCGAGAGCAACTTTGCCCTGCCTTTTGGGCCACGCCCGGAAGTATTTTTGACACTGATGCTCGCCATTGCGCTGTTTTGTTCATGGCTCGGCGCGCTGTGCTGGAACATTGCCAGCCAACGTTTACCCACGGTTATCGTCGGCCCGCTGATTGTCTTTGAAACGCTGGCAGGCCTGGCTTACACCTTTATGCTGCGCCACAGTTGGCCACCGCTTCTCACATTGCTGGGGATAGTTTGCCTGGTCATCGGCGTGGTGATGGCTGTGTTAACCAAACCGCAGAAAAACACGCTCGCTGAAGTGGTGGTCGCCGCTGATAAGTAACGTCTTACCTCGAAATAGTCATAGCGCCGACTTAAAGATGCATTTAATATGCATCTTATATTATCGACAACGAGGTATTTGCTCATGGCCTTCCGCGACCAACCTTTAGGTGAACTGGCTTTAACCATCCCGCGCGCTTCAGCGCTGTTCCGTAAATTGGATCTCGATTTCTGCTGCGGTGGCAAGCAGACGCTTGAGCGTGCTGCAACGCGTAAAGAGTTGGATCTCGAGGCGATTGAAGCAGAACTTGCAACGCTTGCTGAAGAACCCGTTGAGAAAGACTGGCAAGCAGCACCGCTGGCCGAAATCATCGACCATATTATCGTGCGCTACCATGACCGCCACCGCGAGCAGTTGCCTGAGCTGATTCTTCAGGCCACCAAAGTTGAGCGCGTGCATGCCGATAAACCTAACGTGCCGAAGGGGCTGGCGAAGTATCTCACCATGCTGCATCAGGAACTGAGCAGTCATATGATGAAAGAAGAACAGATCCTGTTCCCGATGATCAAACAAGGCATGGGCGCACAGGCGAACGGGCCGATTAGCGTGATGGAAAGCGAGCATGATGACGCGGGTGAATTGCTGGAGGTTATCAAGCACACCACCAATAACGTGACGCCGCCACCGGAAGCCTGCACGACCTGGAAGGCGATGTATAACGGGATTAATGAGCTGATTGATGATCTGATGAATCACATTAGTCTTGAGAATAACGTGCTATTCCCGCGGGCTTTGGCTGGGGAGTAGTTCACCCTCACCCCGGCCCTCTCCTGTGGGAGAGGGGGAAAGCAAACCGGTCAGTCCCCTCTCCTGTGGGAGAGGGTTAGGGTGAGGGCAAAAGTTACTTGCGCATTTCCGCGATGCGTTTCTTGCCGATAAACATCCAGCACACACCTAACAACACAAACCACAATGGCGTCACGATCAGCGCCTGGCGGGTATCAGTTTCCAGCGTCAGCAACACAATCACAAACACGAAGAACGCCATACACATCCAGCACATGAACTTGCCGAGCGGCATTTTGTAGATAGATTTTTCATGCAGATGCGGACGCTGTTTGCGATACACCAGGTATGAACAAAGAATAATCGTCCAGACGAACATAAACAGAATCGCCGACACAGTAGTGATCATGGTGAACGCTGCAATCACGTTCGGGTTCACGTAAAGCATCACCACGCCACCCAACAGGCAGATACAGGAGAAGGTCAAACCCTTCGCCGGTACAGCGCGCTTAGAGAGTTTGGCGAACGCCTTCGGTGCCATTCCATCTTGTGCCAGTCCAAATAGCATACGGCTGGTTGAGAACACGCCGCTGTTGGCAGAAGAAGCCGCAGAAGTCAGCACCACAAAGTTGATGATACTCGCAGCCGCAGGCAGGCCTACCAGCACGAACAATTCAACGAACGGGCTCTTATCCGCCACCACGGAACGCCATGGCGTGACGGACATAATGACGATCAACGCGAACACGTAGAACATAATGATGCGGATCGGAATCGAGTTGATGGCGCGTGGCAGCGATTTTTCCGGGTCTTTGGTTTCGGCAGCCGTCGTTCCCACCAGCTCAATACCCACAAACGCAAATACCGCTATCTGGAAGCCGGCGAAGAAACCGCTGATACCTTTCGGGAACCATCCGCCGTCATTCCACAAGTTGTTGATAGACGCTTCTACACCTGACGGGGAATGGAAGTGGGTCAAAATCATCACCAGGCCGATGACGATCAGCGCAACGATGGCGACAATTTTAATCATCGCAAACCAGAACTCCATTTCGCCGAACATTTTCACCGTGGCGAGATTCAGGCTCAGCAGCAAGACAATCACAGCGAGCGACGCCACCCAGTCAGATAAACCGGGGAACCAGAACTGCGCGTAGGAGGTTATCGCGACGACGTCCGCCATGCCGGTGACCACCCAGCAAAACCAGTAAGTCCAGCCGGTAAAATACCCCGCCCACGGGCCAAGGAGGTCGGCTGCGAAATCGCTAAATGACTTGTATTCGAGGTTTGAAAGCAGCAGTTCGCCCATCGCACGCATCACGAAGAAAAGCATGAAGCCGATTATCATATAAACGAAGATAATGGATGGGCCCGCAAGGCTAATCGTCTTACCAGAGCCCATAAACAGGCCGGTGCCGATTGCCCCGCCGATGGCGATAAGCTGAATATGGCGGTTGGTTAAATTACGCCGTAGCGACTGTTCAGTCGGAGCCTCAGCTTCGTCTGCAACTTTTATCTGATCTACCATGTTGTATTTTTCCTGTACCTGTCTGTTGTGTTCAGGCTCTACTGGCCTTTATTAAAATATTGAGGATGTGATGTTGTTGTTCCGGGGAACTCACAGATAGTAGGGAAGAATTGGCGGGTTGAATACTAAGAATGAAATTATTTGTTAATTTAATGTTTGTTTTGAGTGCAGAATCACTACTAAAAGGTGAGAAACCTCACATAAAAACTCAGGAACAGAGCGTTAACCAGATAAAATCACGTTCTATTTGTTAACAGCCAAATAAAAACCCCGCCTGAGCGGGGTCGTTTGAACGCTTACAGAATTTCCAGCAGTTCAACTTCAAAGACCAGAGTGCTGTACGGAGGAATTGACGCACCCGCGCCACGCTCACCGTAAGCCAGGTTATGAGGGATAGTCAGTTCCCACTTTGAGCCAACTGGCATCAGAGTCAGAGCTTCAATCCAGCCAGCGATAACGCCGCTTACCGGGAATTCAGCTGGCTCGCCACGTTGTACTGAGCTGTCGAACACGGTGCCATCAACCAGTTTACCGGTATAGTGCACGCGAACGTGATCTTTACGCGCTGGGATTGGACCAGTACCTTGAGTCAGAACGCGGAATTGCAGACCCGTTTCGGTGCTGTTCACGCCGTCTTTCTTAAGGTTTTCTTCGAGGAATTTCACGCCTTCAACAGCCAGTTCTTTCTGGCGTTCCTGGCGAACGGCGTCGGCGCGTTCGTGAACTTCACGCAGTGCGCGATGAACCACATCAACCGGAACTGCCGGGGCATTCCCTTCCAGCGCATCACGCAGACCCGCTACCAGTGCTTCTGGCAGCAGGCCTTGCAGACCAGATTCACTCAGTTGTTGACCTACCTGTAAACCAATACCGTAACTTGCTTGCGCTTCGACGCTGTCAAAAGAAGGGGTCGTCATGGGATTTCCTTTAATGGTATTAAAAAGCAAGCCCGCAGCATAGCAGCGTCATCCTGGCGGGTAAAATGCAAAAGCGGCAAAGGTGACAAATGCTGAGGAAACAGGAACAATGGTTTAATTGAATGCTAAATTGGGGCTGAGCGTCACGTAAAGCGGGATTGTTCAATGCATCAAACAGTTAGCGTTCTATAATGGAGTGGGTAAATGAACAGAGCACATAGTGTGGAAATGAGGAGTGTTGTCGATGCGATTCGCTATTAAACCCTGGCTTGCGCGGATTTGGCATGCACCCGATAATTTCCGGCTAATGGACCCGCTGCCAGCCATGCACCGCCGTGGCATTATCATTGCGGCATTCGTGATCGTGCTTGGTTTTCTGTGGCCTTCAGCCGATGAGCCTACGCGCCCACTCACGCGCGACGCACAGCTTTCTATCGAGTCACAATCCCCAATTCGTGCCCACTTAGTCAACCCGCCAGCTAACTCCGTTCCCGTTGAGCCGACACGTGTTGAGGAACAACCCCAGGCCGAAACGCAAGCGCCTGTGCCGCATGAGAATAACGATATTGACCAGCAATGGCGCTCGTACCGTGTAGAGTCAGGGCAAACCATGGCGCAGCTGTTCCGCGATCATAATTTACCGCCAGCGGATGTTTATTCTATGGCACAAGTAGAAGGCAGCAACAAACCCCTGAGTACTTTGCAAACCGGGCAGATGGTGCAGATTCGCCAGAATGCGAGTGGCGTAGTGACGGGGCTGACGATTGATATTGGCAACGATCAGCAGGTGCTGTTTACTCGCCAGCCAGATGGCAGTTTTGTGCGGGCTCGCTAACAGTTGATCTGATTTAGCGGCTTCAGAAATGCAAAACGCCGGCACGAGGCCGGCGTTTCAACGTATATACGTCCGCGTAAATTACGCTTCAGCAACCACGTTTACAGTCAGTTTAGCGAATACATCGCTGTGAACCTGGAAGTCCACTTCGTGCTCACCAGTGGTACGCAGAACGCCGTTCGGTAAACGAACTTCGCTCTTAGCCACTTCAACGCCTGCTGCAGTTACAGCGTCAGCGATGTCGCGAGTACCAATGGAACCGAACAGTTTACCTTCGTCGCCAGCTTTAGACGCGATAGTAACAGTTTCGAGTGCGTTGATCTTCGCAGCGCGAGCTTCAGCAGCAGTCAGAACGTCAGCTAATTTAGCTTCCAGTTCTGCACGGCGTGCTTCGAAGAATTCAACGTTTTTCTTGGTAGCAGGAACAGCTTTGCCCTGTGGTACCAGGAAGTTACGAGCATAACCCGCTTTAACGTTAACCTGATCACCCAGGCTACCCAGGTTTGCTACTTTATCAAGCAGAATAACTTGCATTACCTTATCCTCTCAAAGTCATTAATGGACAGTGGCCGATTACTGATGACGATCAGTATATGGCAACAAAGAAAGGTAACGAGCGCGCTTGATGCAGCGAGCCAACTGACGCTGGTATTTTGCACGAGTACCGGTAATACGGCTCGGGACAATTTTACCACTTTCAGTGATGTAGTTTTTCAGTGTAGCGATATCTTTATAATCAATCTCTACAACGCCTTCCGCGGTGAAACGGCAGAACTTGCGACGACGGAAATAACGTGCCATTAGGCTAGTCTCCAGAATCTATCAAATCAATCTGCTCGGCATGCAATACCACTTTGTTCAGACCATTTTTTGCCTGATGGCAACTAATGAAACCATGAACTGTGAGTACCGTGCCGACCGTTATACTTTGAGTAATGGCTGAGTGTGCGTGCCCGCTAATAATAACTGGCATACGACACCACGCCTGCCGATCTAAACCGGCTTCCTTTTGCACAGAACGGTGCTCAAGCACGAACTGGCAATGAGGAATTCCTGACGGGCTAACCTTGCGAAGGGGCGTCTTGCACACTGTGCCAGATAACACCAGGCGGTTGACCGTCATTGGAAATTACTCTTCAGAATCCCCAGCATCCGCATCATCAGCAGTTTCGCTAGCGAAGTCATCGCGACGATCACGACGTTCGTCTTTAGCTTTAACCATTGGTGAAGCTTCGGTTACAGCGTGCTTAGTACGCATAACCATGCTACGGATAACGGCGTCGTTGAAGCGGAAGTTAGTTTCCAGCTCATCGATCACTTCCTGCGGAGCTTCAACGTTCAGCAGAACGTAGTGTGCTTTGTGCAGTTTGTTGATCGGGTAAGCCAGTTGACGGCGGCCCCAGTCTTCCAGACGGTGGATCGTACCTTCTGCTGCAGTGATTGCAGTAGTGTAACGTTCGATCATACCCGGAACCTGTTCGCTCTGGTCAGGATGGACCATAAAAACGATTTCGTAATGACGCATCGAATTGCTCCTTACGGATTATTCAGCCTCCTGTCAGGGTCAGCCGCGGCCCATGGAAGCAAGGAACGTGGTTATAAAGGCGGCTGAAAAATTGACGCGTAATCATACAAGCGGAGCCCAACAAACTCAAGGTTATATGGAAATTAATTCTTTTGCATGAAGGCTAAATTCAAACAATGCGCTAACTCAGTGAAAAGTATCACTTTGACCTGGATAGCTTAAAATTTTTGACCAACACCATCAGAAATGGTCACTTTTTATTCAACCTTAAGGGTTTACACTTATTGTCATAGGCCGCCACTATTTATTAACAGGAGCGACGACCACAGCTGACACATTAAGTTGTAGTGGAGCGGATTATGAAAACCACAGTTCTAGCCTTTGTAGCGGCGCTTTTGCTTAGCTCAAATGCGACTGCCGCAATCAAGATTGATGGCCGTCAGGCACAAAATATGGACGATGTTATGAGCTTAGGCGTGATTTATATCAATCATAACTTTGCCACCGAACAAGAGGCCGAAGTCGCCATCCAGGACGACGCGGACCAACACAATGCAAAGTACTACCACAGTATTTTGATGAGAGAGCCCGGCAGTAACGGCAATATGCGAGTCAGTGCCGACATCTATCGATAACCGAATGTAATGAGGCAATGAAGTAACGCGTTAACACCAGGAATACCACAACGACATAGAAAGCCAACGTTTGACTTGCCCCCGCTTGCGGGGGCTTTTTTATACGCTTCATACTGTAAGTTAAAGAGAGTGGGAGCCCACGCAAGTACGGTTTAAAAGGCCAAAGCCATGCGCCCTATAACTTCAATTATCTCGCGTATTTATCTTCCCTGCCCGTAATAAGCATTTGGGCCATGTTTGCGCTGGAAGTGTTTGTTCATCAAATAACTGTCGATGGGTTTAAGTGCCGGATTAATCCCGCGAGCAATCCACGCCATTCGCGCCACTTCCTCCATAACCACCGCGTTATGCACCGCGTCTTCGGCTGTTTTCCCCCATGCAAACGGACCATGTTGATAAACCACGACACCGGGCGTGTGCAGAGGGTGATGGCTACCTAAGGTTTCGATAATCACTTTGCCGGTATTTAGCTCATATTCGCCCTGCACTTCGTCGATAGTTAATGCGCGAGTGCAGCGAATATCACCAAAAAAGTAATCGGCATGCGTCGTGCCAAGCGCCGGAATACTTAGCCCGGCCTGCGCCCAGGCGGTGGCATGGGTTGAATGGGTATGAACCACGCCACCGAGTTCGGGATATTGCTTATAAAGTGCGAGGTGGGTCGCGGTATCAGACGAAGGGCGGTACTTCCCTTCAATCACCACGCCGTTCATATCGACTATCACCATGTCGTCAGCAGACATCTGCTCATAGGCCACGCCACTTGGCTTAATCGCAATGCATTGCCGATCGCGGTCGATACCGCTGACATTCCCCCAGGTGAAGGTCACCAGCCCATGGCGTGGAAGCGCCATATTCGCCTCAAAAACCTGCTGTTTAAGCTGCTGCATAATCAGCCTCCAGCAAACCGGCAGTTGCCATGCGAGCGAGCACCCAATCACGAGCAGCGATAACTTCAGCAATCGGGTCCACTGCTTTTTCACTCCACATTTCAATCAAATACGGGCCACGGTAGCCACTGCGTTTTAAGGTCGCAAAGCAATCCTCAAACGCTACCACACCGCTACCGAAGGGAACATTTTTGAACACGCCGGGCTTAGTGTCTTTTACGTGAACCGCCACAATGTGCCCGCGCCCTGCCTCCAGTTCCATCTGCACGTCGTTATCCCATGCGGATAAATTGCCGATGTCCGGATACAACTGGAACCACGGGTTATTCAGGTAATGCGCGTAACCCATCGCTTTGCTGATGGAGTTCATCAGCGGGTAGTCCATGATTTCCATTGCCAGAGTGACCTGGGCGCGGCTCGCCATTTCAACAGCCTGGGTCAGGCCTTCACGGAAACGGCGACGGGTTTCGTCGTTGGCTTGCTGGTAATAGACATCGTAACCCGCCAGCTGAATGACGCGCACGCCAACATCTTGCGCAAACTTGATGGCTTTACGCATGATCTCCAGCCCTTGGTTACGAATTTCGTCATCTTCACTGCCTAGTGGATAACGGCGATGCGCACTCAGGCAGATAGAAGGAACGCGCACTCCTGTATCCGCAATGGCTTGTACCAGGGAAAAACGCTGTTCGCGACTCCAGTCAAGCCGTGCCAGGCGTTCATCAGTTTCATCTATCGACATCTCGACAAAATCGAACTCCAGACTGGCAGCGAGTTGTAGCCTTTCCCGCCAGCACTCTCCGGCAGGAAGCGCCTTTTCGTAAATACCCAGCGGCACTTGCTTATTCAACATGAGCAGTCCTTATCCCCAAAGCTGGGCGATAGCACGTTTGAACTGGCGAGCCGCGTCTACCGGCGAGGCTGCATCACGGATGCTGCGCCCGGCGATAAAGACATGAATCGGAATGCCTTTAAACAGCGGTAAATCTTCAAGCGCCAGACCACCCGTAACCGTCACTTTAAAGCCCATATTAGCCAGGCGTTTGATTGCGCTAATATCAGTTTCGCTCCAGGCAACGCCCGCAGCTTGCGCATCGCGGCTACGGTGATAAACCACTTGTTCGATACCCGCAGCACGCCACTCCTGAGCTTGTTCCCACGTCCAGAAACCTGTCAGCTCGATTTGCACATCACCGTTAAATTCACGGGCCACTTCCAGCGCACCTTTAGTGGTGTTGATATCGGCGCAGCAAATCACCGTAACCCAGTCAGCATTCGCTTCGAAACACATCCGCGAGAGGATTTTCCCGGCATCCGCAATTTTGGCATCGGCCAGTACAATTTTATGTGGATAGAGCGCTTTGAGGTCACGCACCGCGCGCACCCCTTCGCCCACGCAAAGAATGGTTCCTACTTCAATAATGTCGACTTCTTCAGCGATCAGGCGCGTAGTTTTGTAAGCATCTGATAGGGTCTGGTTATCTAGCGCAACTTGCAGCATCGGTAATGAATGAGACATAAAAAGCTCCTTAAACTGTGGGCCTACGCCGTAGCGCGATCAATTAAATCCAACACTTCCTGCGCGGTGCGACAGGCGCGTAAACGATCAAAATTGGCTTCATCTTCAAATAGGTTAACGATCTGCATGATGCCGACCTCCTGATGCGTGGTGGCATCAACAGCGGCCATGGTGATAAGAATATCCACCGGGTCGTTATCTTCATGGTTAAACACCAGCGGGGTTTTCAGCGTTACCAGAGAGAAACCGGTACTTTTTACCCCTTCTTCTGGCCTGCCATGTGGCATAGCAAGACCAGGGGCAATCACGAAGTAAGGTCCGTGTTGTGCGACGCCATCCAGAATCGCCTGGTAATAGCGCGGCTCTACAACATCCGCTTTTACCAGCAGGTCAACCCCCAGCTTGACCGCCTCCTGCCAGGTTTCCGCCTGCGCCTGAAGTAAAATTGAGTGGTTATCAGCCAATGAGTCACGAAGTTTCATGGTGCCTCTCTATTTCAGATCCTGCGGGAAGTGCGCAGTAATCACTTCCATCAGCTTTGGCCCAAAGTCCGCAGCCGAAAGCATGTTGCGCACACCCACTACATATTTATTGCCTGCCACAGTGATTTCACCGGCAATGTGCGTTGAGGCGATAATGACGTCGGCACCGCTCAGTTCGCTTTTGTACTCACCCACCGCACAGCTGTTTACTGAGTGATTGACGCCCTGCTGCGTCAGGAACTGATCCACCTTCATTTTCATGATCATGGAACTACCCTGCCCGTTACCGCATACCGCCAGAATTCGTACCGTCATAATCCAGATCCTTTTAGTGGGCAGATGACTCTGCCAGATGTTTTTCTGCATCTTCCTCGGCGCGAAGAGTGCGCCCAGCGAAGAACATGTAAATCAATGCAATCACGATAACCACCCCCATAAACCACAGGCCAAGCGTCAGCCCTTGCATTAATGGCGGTGCAAGAATCGACCAGTCAGCCATGCCCATCCAGGCGCTTAATCCGGTGAGTTTGATGGCCCAGACACAGCCAAAGATTTCAATCATGCCCATCACCAGGCAGATTTTTAGCGCCGCACGCCAGCCGCCAAAGTGGTTGGCAAACACGCCAATGGTGGCGTTAGAGAAGAACATTGGGATAAAGCCCGGGATTATCATGATGGAAGAACCGAGAGCGATAAGAATGCCGACGGCAATCAACTGCCCGATGGTTCCCCAGATGAATCCCCACACCACAGCGTTTGGTGCAAAGCTGTAGATAGCTGCGCAGTCGATGGCGAGAACGGCCCCTGGAATTAAGCGCTGTGAAATACCGTTAAACGCTTCGGACAGCTCCGCAACGAACATTCTCACGCCCTGAACGATGATGAAAATCGCCACCGCGAACTGGAAGCCGGTTTGCAGAATGTAGATAGTCCAGTGAGTTTTACCGGCCATCGCCTGCATGACATCGATGCCGAATGAACAGAGGATCACACCGAAAAACAGCGTCATAACAATGGCGGTGGAAACGATGTTGTCGTGGAAGATATTGAGCCAGCCCGGTAATTTGAGGTCTTCAACGCTCTCCTCTTTTTTACCCAGATACGGCGCGATTTTGTAGGCAATCCACGAAGCGAATTGCTGTTGGTGGCCGATAGAAAAACCGCTGTTTTCCGTCACGGCTTGTGTCGGTTTAAACATCATGTTGGAGGTGATACCCCAATAGAGGGAAACCAACACCGCGGTGCAGATGATGGTCGTCCACATTGAGTAGCCGAGGATAAAGAAGAACACTGCAATGAGGCCTGCTTGCTGGAACATGATGTGCCCAGTCAGCATGATGGTGCGGATCCCCGTAATACGCCGCAGCAACACATAAATAATATTGAGTGCCAGAGCCAATAACACGGCGTATCCCACCCAACTGTAGGCATCGCCCATTCTTTCTACCGTCGCCATCATCGATGCATAAGTATCTGAAATAGCGCCGTTAATCCCATAAACCTCGGACATCTTCGCGACAACTGGTTTAAACGTGCCGGTCAAAATCCCGGAACCGGCCTGCAGCAACATAAAGCCGATAATCGTTTTGATGGTGCCTTTGATAATGACGCTGACGCTTTTGCGCAAAAGCACATAGCCCAGACAAGTCACAATCCCTAGTAGCAAAGGGGCATTTGTCATTACCTGGTTAAAGAAAATGATAAAGCCGTTGTAGAGGATCTCCATAAAGCTCTCCGTAGGGTAGTCGCTCCCTGTTTCGATCACAAAACAGGCGGAAGTAATGTTCGCCCTCACTGTATTTGTCAAAAATAATCACAATAAGATTGAAAATGATTATTTGTGAGGAAGTACGCAATTTATTTTCCACAATTACATTGCGGTTAACTTCCGGTAATCAGAAAAGACAAATAAACCATAAAAAACATATAAATATGAAAACAAACCCCTTTCAACACCCTCATTTGATAAGTGTTTAAAGGTGGAACACACAAAATCACCTGTCAGAAAACACTTCTAAATTTAAAAAATTGATGTCAATATCAATCATAATTTGATTGTTTGTGATTATAAATTCTAAATGGAAAGGAGAAGGCTGATGAGTAAGGTTGAGACGATTACCCGTGAATCCTGGATTTTGAGCACCTTCCCGGAATGGGGTAGCTGGCTGAATGAAGAAATTGATCAGGAAGTAGTGGCCCCTGGAACCTTCGCCATGTGGTGGTTGGGCTGTACGGGTATCTGGTTGAAATCCCAGGGTAGCGCGAATATCTGCGTTGATTTCTGGTGCGGTACCGGTAAGCAAAGTCATGGCAATCCGCTGATGAAACAAGGCCACCAGATGCAGCGCATGGCTGGGGTGGAAAAATTGCAGCCCAACCTGCGCACCACGCCGTTCGTGCTTGATCCTTTCGCTATTCGCAATATTGATGCGGTACTTTCAACACACGATCACAACGATCATATCGACGTAAACGTGGCGGCCGCCGTGATGCAGAACTGTGCCGATGATGTGCCATTTATTGGGCCGCAGACCTGCGTTGATTTATGGATTGGCTGGGGTGTTCCGCGCGAGCGTTGCATCGTAATGAAACCCGGTGATGTCGTGAAAGTGAAAGACATTGAAATTCATGCGCTGGATGCATTCGATCGTACCGCACTCATTACGCTTCCTGCTGACGAAAAAGCGGCGGGTATCTTACCTGATGGCATGGATAAACGCGCAGTCAACTATCTGTTCAAAACCCCTGGTGGCAACCTTTACCACAGCGGCGATTCTCACTATTCCAACTACTACGCAAAACATGGCAATGATCATCAGATTGATGTCGCACTCGGCTCTTACGGCGAGAACCCACGCGGGATCACCGACAAAATGACCAGTGCCGATATTTTACGTATGGCGGAGTCATTGAATACCAAAGTGGTCATTCCGTTCCATCATGATATCTGGTCGAATTTCCAGGCCGATCCGCAAGAGATCCGTGTGCTATGGAATATGAAGAAAGATCGACTGAAGTATGGCTTTAAGCCATTTATCTGGCAGGTTGGCGGCAAATTTACCTGGCCGCTGGATAAAGATCAGTTCGAATATCACTACCCACGTGGGTTTGATGATTGCTTTACTCATGAGCCGGATCTGCCGTTTAAGTCGTTCTTGTAATGTTGTGAAGCCGGGTCAATATCCGGCTTTTCCTTTAGGTATTTCATCCGATTTCAAATATCATCTTTAAAAATCATCTCTCATCGGAAAAATTCATGACGGAAGCACAACGCCACCAGATCCTACTCGAACTGCTTCAACAAACAGGGTTTGTGACTGTCGAACAAGTAATGGAACGCCTGGCGATTTCTCCGGCGACCGCACGGCGTGATATTAATAAGCTCGATGAGAACGGCCGACTGAAAAAAGTCCGTAACGGTGCCGAAGCCATTAGCCAGCAGCGCCTGCGCTGGACGCCAATGAACATTCATCTGGCGCAAAATCATGATGAGAAAAGCCGTATTGCCAGTGCTGCATCAGCGCTCGTCAAACAAGGGGAAAGTGTCGTGATCAACTGCGGATCGACTGCTTTTTTACTCGGCCAGCAGATCTGTGGCAAACCGGTGCAGATCATTACTAACTATCTTCCGCTGGCGAATTACCTTATCGACGAAGATCATGAAAGTGTGGTGATCATGGGCGGGCAATATAATAAAAGCCATTCCATTACCCTTGGGCCGCAAGAAAACGAGACTTCGCTGTATGCCGGGCACTGGATGTTTACCAGTGGCAAAGGGCTGACAGCTGAAGGGCTTTATAAAACGGATATGCTAACGGCGATGGCAGAGCAAAAGATGCTGAGCGTCGTGGGTAAGCTGGCAGTATTGGTCGATAGCTCAAAAGTGGGGCAACGCGCGGGCATGCTCTTTAGCCGCACGGAGCAGATTGATTTAGTGATTACCGGTAAGCAAGCAAACCCTGAAGTGGTCAAAAAACTTGAAGATCAGGGTGTGCAAGTGATTCTGGTGTAATTAAAGGTTCTCACTAAAGAAGCGGCTGGCGGCATCCAGTGCCGTTGGCGTAATGCGGTGCTTGACGCCTGGTTCCCGTAAGCAGGTCAGTTGTTTATTCAGCCCCCTCTCAACTAGCGCTTGCTGCAAACGCCATGTCTCAGCCGCCGGGACAACATCATCTTCCTCGCCGTGCCACAGTAAAAGTGGCCGGTTACCGATGCTTTCCAGCTGATGGCTGATGTCATATTCGGCGAGTGCATTGAGTGATTCAGCCTCTTGCGCTCGTGGTGGAAACAGAGTTTGCCCGAGCGACATAAAATATCCCGATCCCATCAGGCATGCCACGCAGCGAACTTGCGGGTTACGCGCCATAATTCCAAGAGCGGTCATACCTCCCATCGAAGCACCGCCGACGGCAACACGCTGCTCGTCTACAGGATAGCGTTCTGACAAAGCCTGCTGCAACACAGCAAACTCATCAATGTTGTCTTTAAGAATCGACCAGAATTGGTACAGGCGTGATGTTTCATCGCCATTGAAACGCGCGCCATGCTGCTCAGCATCCGGCATAATCACGCGCATTCCAGCCTGTGCCAGCGCCACCGCAAAGTAGCTGTAAACCAGTTTGGATGAGGTAAAACCGTGATAGAAAAAAACCACCGGCAGTGTGCTCTCTTTTTTCCCGGCAGGGACAGCATGCAGAACTTCGATACCTGCTAACTGTTCGGTGTACATTTCTATCATTGGATTCGCTCCGTATCAGGATGAGGCTTCATTTGTATGCCAGTAACTTCGGCAAGGCAAGCCATTGACGGGCAGTGATTATTCTTCACTATGAGATCTGCTTAGCGATTTTCATTCGAAAGTGATTAAAAAGCGCGGGGAAGCTAACAGAATGGGAACATTCCCTCTTCTCAGGAAAAAACCGGGGCTACACTATGGCTATTAAGAGACGAGAAACGATCATGCGATTGCTATCAGCTTTGTTACTTGCCACCACGCTCAGCGCCTGTAGCGTGCTGCAAGGGACACCACAACCAGCGCCGCCTGCAACCGGAACCCCTCAGGAAATCCAGCGTTTTCAAACGCAGGGTTTAACCAAGATAGGGACGGTGACAGCACTTGAGCGTGGCTCTCCAATGGACGCAGAACGCGCGTTAGAAGAGAAAGCTATTGCAGCCAAAGCGGATTACTACGTCATCATTTTAAACGATGAGACTGTGGTACCTGGCCAGTGGTACGCCCAGGCAATTTTGTACCGTAAGTGATGCAGCGCTGCGCTTATTTATTGATATTTACATAGCTTTGCGCCAATTGATCGTTTGTTATGCACAATGAACTTCAGCCAACGGACAGGTCTGATGTTCGCCTACGCGAAGGAATGCCCTGTTGATTTAGGGTAAGTACAAAGGAGCTAACTATGAAACGATCGCTTGCCTTAACCTCACTGTTATTGTCGGTAGGGTTAATCACAACGTCAGCACAATCGGCTGAAGATGTTGCCGCAGATTGTGTAACGGGTCTGAATGAAATCGGCATGATTTCCGTAAACGGTATTGCCGGTAGCGTGCAGGACGTGGAAAAAGTGATTGCCTTAAAAGCCGATGAACATGGTGCATCGTACTATCGCATCATCAAAATGCAGGAAAACCAGCTTGCTGAAGGCTGGCGTGTACAAGCCATTATTTATGCATAGTTAAGCCAGCAGCCATTTTACTCCCCCTTATGGCGCTGGCTTTTATGTTTCTATCCTGTGCGCCCCGTCGCCCGCAGCAGTACGTCAGTCAATACCTGATTCGGTAAAACACTTTCCCCTCTCGAGTCCAGCATCATACGGCACCAGGCTTCACCTGACGGTGGAGACAAATGCTTCAAGACCTGTGTACCTGTCGCTAGCAGAGCAAGTAAGCGGGTGAGTTCTCGACCCCACTCCTCTTGTGGTTTTTGCAAACGCTGTTGCAACTGCCGCCAGCTGCGATCGAAATGCCGGTTTTGCCCTTTCACTTCGTCAAACTCAGCATGCAACATCTCCATCGCACCAGGTTGTTTTGCCAGAACTCGTAGTACATCGAGGCTCATGATATTGCCCGAACCTTCCCAGATACTGTTCACCGGCATTTCACGGTAAATACGTGGCAGGTCGCTGTCTTCGCAATAACCGATTCCCCCAAGCACTTCCATCGCTTCAGCCACAAACGGTATTCCTGATTTGCAGACACTAAACTTGGCGGCTGGGGTAAACAGGCGGCTATACGCCAATTCATGCGGGTTGCCAGGTGATTCCCAGGCGCGGGCCAAACGGAACACAAACGCAGTCTGGCCTTCAAGTTGCAAAGCCATACGCCCAAGAACCTGGCGCATAATGGGTAAATCGATAAGGGTTTTGCCGAATGCCTGCCGTTGATGGGCGTGATACAACGCGACGGAAAGCGCACGGCGCATCAAACCATGGCTGCCAAGCGCGCAGTCAAAGCGCGTGTAGCCACCCATTTTAAGAATTGAGCGAATCCCCTCGCCTTCTTCACCAATAAGCCAGGCTGTCGCATCACAGAACTCCACTTCACTGCTGGCGTTAGAACGGTTGCCGAGTTTCTCTTTAAGGCGCTCAAACCGAACCTGATTACGTTGCCCGTCGGGTAAAAATCGCGGCAGGAAGAAACATGAAAGCCCACCTTTCGCTTGCGCCAGTATCAAATGTGCATCGCTTTGTGGCACCGAGAAAAACCACTTGTGACCGACGATACGATACATTTCGCCGGCGCCGCGTTTGTCGATAGGTTCGGCGCGTGTGGTGTTGCTAAGCACATCCGAACCGCCTTGTTTCTCGGTCATCCCCATGCCAATCAGCAGACCACGTTTTTGCGCCCCAGGCGCAAGATGTGCATCGTAGCGATCGCTGAGCATGGGTTTGAGCCATGAGTGAAACTCTTTGGGCAGATGTTTTTGCAGTAAAGGAATCGCGCCAAACGTCATGGTTATCGAGCAGAGCGTGCCTGCTTCAACCTGTGCATGCTGAACGAAGCGAGCAGCACGGGCGACAAACGAGCCCTGGCGCGCATCTTCCTGCCACGGCAAATTGTGTACCCGATTGGCGCACAACCCCTGCATCAGCAAATGCCAGGCGGGATAAAAACGCACATCATCAAGCCGCTCACCGCTGGAGTCATAACGCAGTAATTCTGGAGGATGGGCATTCGCCAGGCGGCCGAGTTCGAGTGATTCAGCCGAACCCAGTTGCTGGCCAATACTTGCCAGAAGTTCTGCATCCCAACCCGCACCTTCACGAGCGACAGCCTCGGTTAACGAAATATCAGAGAGAAAAAGATTACTGTTGTTGAGGGGTATTGGTTGGTTAAAAACGGTATGAGTTTGCCAGCGCATCGTGTTCCCTCCCATTAATGGCAATGCCATTAGTATGGACGGTGACGGCGCTTATGCATGGAGAGGGATCACAAAGCGGGGTGCGAATGCACCCCTTTGAAGATTAACTGCGTTGACGAACCGCTTCGAACAGGCAAATACCGGTCGCGACGGAAACGTTCAATGAAGAAACGGTCCCGGCCATTGGGATGCTAATCAGCTCATCGCAATGCTCACGCGTCAGACGACGCATACCTTCACCTTCAGCGCCCATCACCAGCGCCATTGGGCCGGTCATTTTGCTCTGGAACAAGGTGTGGTCTGCTTCACCCGCAGTACCGACAATCCACACGTTCGCTTCCTGCAACACACGCATGGTGCGTGCGAGGTTGGTCACACTGATAAGCGGAACGTGCTCAGCGGCACCACAGGCCACTTTCTTGGCAGTCGCGTTCAGTTGCGCAGAGCGGTCTTTCGGTACGATAACCGCATGCACGCCAGCAGCATCTGCGCTACGCAGGCAGGCACCGAGGTTGTGCGGATCGGTAACGCCATCGAGAATCAGCAAGAACGGCTGGTCGATGCTCGCAAGCAGATCCGGAAGATCATTTTCCTGATACTGACGGCCTGGCTTCACGCGAGCAATAATGCCCTGGTGCACAGCGCCTTCAGATTTTTCATCCAGCCATTGGCGGTTTGCCATCTGCACAGGCACACCCTGGGCTTCCAGCGCGTGAATTAAAGGCATCAGACGTTTGTCTTCACGGCCTTTCAGAATAAAGACTTCACGAAAACGCTGGGGAGCGTTATCAAGTAGCGCCTGAACGGCGTGGATGCCGTAAATCATTTCACTCATTACTGTTACTCATTTCAGGCGCTGATGCACCGTTGTTAATGCTGATATGGTCACCCTCACCCAGGCCCTCTCCCCTGGGAGAGGGAGAAAACCGATCGGGTTCGGGTGAGAGGTATTATTAGTTAGCTCGGTTGTTTTTTTGCAGCACGCTTGGCTTTCGTGGCGGCGGCTATTTTCCGAGTTTTGTCCGATGGCGTTTTTGGTTTCTTCGCCTTCGGCTCAGCAACTTTCTCGACTTTCTCGACTTTTTTGTCAGCTTTCGCTTTCTTCGGCTTGGTTGGCCCTTTCTCTTTACGGAAAGTGCTGTCTGGCTCGAAGTTAGTGCGCTTACCGCCCTGCCGACGTTTTGGTCCGTTGCTGTTAGCGCCTCTTTTCGCTTTGTCTTTCTCAGTTTTACCCGCACCGCGAGGTACGCGAGTACTTGAGAGCAAAGCAAAATCAATCTTGCGCTCGTCCATGTGGACTGCTTCAACGCGCACTTCTACACGGTCACCCAGTCGATAAGTCTGACCACCGGATTCACCAATCAGGCGTTGCCCAACCTGGTCAAAGCGGTAGTAGTCGTTATCAAGAGTAGAAACGTGCACCAGACCGTCGATGAACAGATCCGTCAGGCGAACGAAGAAGCCGAAGCCGGTGACGCTGGCGATAATACCACTAAATGTCTGACCAACCTGGTCCTGCATAAAGTCGCATTTCAGCCAGTCAGCAACATCGCGAGTGGCTTCATCGGCACGGCGTTCAGCCATGGAACAATGCTGGCCAAGTTGCAGCATCTCTTCCATGTCATAGTGCCAGCCGCCAGACTCGGTGCTGTTGCCCTTATGACCCTGCTCTTTCGCCAGCAGATACTTGATTGCACGGTGTAACAACAAGTCCGGATAACGGCGAATCGGCGAAGTAAAGTGCGCATAAGATTGCAGCGCAAGGCCAAAGTGCCCACGGTTTTCTGGATCGTAAACCGCCTGTTTCATCGAACGCAGCAGCATAGTTTGCAGCATTTCATGATCCGGACGATCGGCAATCGAGTTCAGCAGTTCTGCGTAATCTCGCGGCTCAGGTTTCTGCCCGCCAGGCAATTCCAGGCCCAGTTCAGCCAACACCGAGCGGAATGAAGTGATCGCTTCGTTGGTTGGACGATCGTGGTCGCGGAACAGTGACGGTTCGTTATGCTTTTCAACAAAGCGAGCGGCTGCAATGTTCGCAAGTATCATGCACTCTTCGATGAGTTTGTGTGCATCGTTACGCACAGTCTGCTCAACGCGCTCAATGCGGCGTTCAGCATTGAAGATAAACTTCGCCTCTTCACTTTCGAATGAGATGCCACCGCGCTCGGCACGGGAAACATCCAGCACTTTATACAGATTGTGCAGCTCTTCGATGTGCTTAACTATCGGCGCATACTGCTCGCGCAGCTCCTGATCACCCTGCAACATATGCCACACTTTGGTGTAGGTCAGACGTGCATGGGAGCTCATTACCGCTTCGTAGAATTTCGAACCAGTCAGCCGACCCGTTGCAGAGATAGTCATTTCGCAGACCATACACAGACGGTCAACCTGCGGGTTAAGCGAACACAAACCGTTGGACAGCACTTCCGGCAGCATCGGAATAACCTGCGACGGGAAGTAAACTGAGGTACCACGGTTGCGCGCTTCGTTATCCAGCGGCGTTGGTGGACGCACGTAATAGCTCACGTCAGCAATTGCCACCCATAAGCGCCAGCCGCCACCACGTTTTTTCTCGCAGAATACGGCGTCATCAAAGTCACGCGCATCTTCACCATCAATGGTAACGAGCGGCAGGTCACGCAAATCAACGCGACCTACTTTGGCTTCTTCCGGCACCTGTTCTTTAAGAGAAGCAACTTGTGCTTCTACTTCTGGTGGCCAGATGTAGGGGATTTCATGGGTACGCAGCGCCATATCAACGGCCATGCCTGTGCCCATGTTGTCGCCAAGAAGCTCAACAATTTTACCCACAGCTTTGGTGCGGCGAGTTGGACGTTGGGTCAGTTCAACCACTACCACAAAGCCCATACGTGCGCCCATTACCCCTTCTGGTGGGATAAGGATGTCGAAGCTCAGACGGCTGTCGTCTGGTACCACAAAACTGATACCTGCATCAGTAAAGTAGCGGCCAACAATTTGCCCGGTTCTTGGCTCCAGCACGCGAACAATACGCGCTTCGCGACGGCCTTTACGGTCGGCACCCAGTGGCTGTGCCAACACGATGTCACCATGCATGCACATTTTCATCTGTTCAGATGAAAGGTAGAGATCGTCTTTACGACCTTCTACGCGCAGGAAGCCAAAGCCATCGCGGTGGCCAATGACTTTGCCTTTTAGCAAATCAAGGCGTTCTGGTAAGGCGTAGCACTGACGCCGAGTAAAGACCAACTGTCCATCACGTTCCATGGCTCGCAGACGGCGACGCAGCGCTTCAAGTTGTTCTTCACCGGTAATATTCAGTTCTTCAGCCAGTTCGTCACGATTGGCTGGTTTTTCACGTTTGGAGAGATGAGCGAGAATAAACTCCCGGCTTGGGATCGGGTTTTCGTATTTTTCGGCTTCTCGTTCCTGAAAAGGATCTTTTGACATTGCGGTTCCTCCGTTGTCATTTGCTGAGGAAATCGTGATTTATTCCACCAGCAATAATTTGTAGAGCGGTTGGTTTTGGTCCACCAAATCAGCCAGCGTGTGCTTATCCAGCTCTGTTAGAAAGCTTTGCACCGCCTGGGCCAGTGCCTGTTTCAGGCGACATGCGGGGGTAATATGACAAAACTCACTGCTACAGTTCACCAAAGATAGCGGTTCCAGCTCACGCACCACATCGCCTACGCGAATTGTCTGCGCAGGCTTACCGAGGCGAATGCCACCGTTTTTGCCGCGCACAGCTGTCACATAGCCCGCGCGACTAAGTTGATTGATGATTTTCACCATATGATTACGCGACACGCCGTACACTTCTGTCACTTCAGAAATGCTGGTCATCTTCCCTTCGGGCAAAGACGCCATGTAAATCAAAGCACGTAAACCGTAATCAGTAAAACTCGTTAACTGCACATCAACCTCTTGGGTGGGAGGGGAACGCTGTTCGTATTTCAGCGAATTCTATACCAAATAATTCTCGTTGCAGGACAAAAGGCCTTCACCTTTTTAACAGTGCTTACACTGGCCCTAACGGGGCGAGGCTCTGCCGAGTAGCGCGACAAGGGAGCAAATCTCGGTGAACTCACTTAACTCAGTGATTCAGATTTGTGTACGCAGCCAACACCTCTGCAACTTGAAGTATGACGGTATAGATTGATGATAAACCAGCCATATGGTTGCCAGCTAATTTATTTAAAGGGGAAGGTAGATAAAACGGGCAGGATAAAACAGTTGGGGCGCGCTAAGCACGCCCCATCACATGCTTATGCGTCGAACGGATCGCGCAGAATCATGGTTTCAGAACGGTCTGGACCGGTAGAAATAATGTCTACTGGTACTTCAGTCAGTTCTTCAATACGCTTGATGTAATCCAGCGCGGCTTGTGGCAAGCCACTACGCTCTTTCACGCCAAAGGTGGTTTCTGACCAGCCTGGCATGGTTTCGTAGATTGGCTCGATACCTTCCCAATCGTCAGCAGCCATTGGAGTGGTAGTCACTTCACGGCCATCTGGCATACGGTAGCCTACGCACAGTTTAACTTCTTTCAAGCCGTCCAGAACGTCGAGCTTGGTCAGGCAGAAACCTGACAGGGAGTTAATCTGCACTGCACGACGCACAGCAACGATGTCCAGCCAGCCTGTACGACGGCGACGACCGGTAGTTGCACCGAACTCGTTACCTTGTTTGCACAGGAACTCGCCGATGTCATCAAACAGTTCAGTTGGGAACGGACCTGCGCCAACGCGAGTAGAGTACGCTTTGATAATACCCAGAACGTAATCAACATAACGTGGACCAATGCCGGAACCTGTTGCCACGCCACCCGCGGTGGTGTTGGAAGAGGTCACGTACGGATAGGTACCGTGATCGATGTCCAGCAGTGTGCCTTGAGCACCTTCGAACATGATGAAGTCGCCGCGCTTACGTGCGCCATCCAGCAGATCGGACACATCAACTACCATGCTAGTCAGAATGTCAGCAACTGCCATGACATCGTCCAGAACTTTCTGGTAATCAACCGCTTCAACTTTGTAGAAGTTAACCAGTTGGAAGTTATGGTATTCCAGAACTTCTTTCAGTTTGTCGGCAAAGGTGGCTTTGTCGAACAGGTCGCCAACGCGCAGGCCACGACGGGCCACTTTGTCTTCATATGCAGGCCCAATACCACGACCGGTAGTACCGATAGCTTTAGCACCGCGCGCTTTCTCACGAGCCACATCCAGCGCTACGTGATAATCAAGGATCAGCGGACATGCTTCAGATAACAGCAGGCGCTCACGTACCGGAATCCCACGGTCTTCCAGCTCTTTCATCTCTTTCATCAGTGCAGCAGGAGACAGCACAACGCCATTACCGATGATGCTGGTAACGTTATCACGCAGAATACCTGATGGAATAAGATGAAGAACGGTTTTTTCACCGTTGATTACGAGAGTATGGCCTGCGTTGTGACCGCCCTGGTAGCGCACAACATATTTAGCCCGTTCAGTCAGAAGATCTACGATCTTTCCTTTACCTTCGTCACCCCATTGGGTGCCCAGTACGACGACGTTGTTACCCATTTTTCAAAATCACCGTTTGCTTAAAAAAGGATTCTACCATCGGTTTCCACGATGATCAGCCCTTTTAGTATACAAAATGGTAATCGTCCACCTCAATGCGGCTCATCCGCCGGTTCGACTCAACATGTAGTAGACAACGACCCCTGCAACCACTAGTCCACCACCAAAACGACGCAGCGTGTTATCGGGTAATTGGATTAAGGCTGCAATCATACGGCGCCACATTCGCGGATAAAGCATCGGGCCGAGTCCTTCGAGCACTAAAACCAGCGCTAATGCCATCCAGATAATCGAATTCATAATGTCCTCTAACACCAATAAAAAAAGAGCCGGTCAGACCGGCTCTTGATAGATAACTTGCGAATATTAACGTGTACTGTTCGCTGGTGTTTTCATGTAGCGGAAGAAATCGCTATCCGGGCTTAACACCATGACGTCCTGACCAGAACTGAAGCTCGCCTCATAAGCACGCAGGCTACGAATGAAGGCATAGAAATCTGGATCCTGGCTGAATGCGTCAGCAAACAGTTTGGCAGCTTCTGCATCACCTTCACCACGGCTGATTCGGCCCATACGCTCGGCTTCTGCCAGAGTACGAGTCACTTCGTAGTCGGCGGTAGCACGCAGCTTCTCAGCTTCTTCCTGACCTTGTGAACGGTGGCGACGTGCAACCGCTTCACGCTCAGCGCGCATACGGTTGTAGATTGCCTCAGACACTTCAGCTGGCAGGTTGATCTGCTTAATACGCACGTCGACCACTTCAATACCCAGAGCCGCCATACTGTTCGGGTTAACCACTGGCACTTTGCCTTTGGTTTCAGCCGTTACACGCGCTGCTGCCGATGCAATTGCATCATCTGCCGCGGGTGTGGAGACTTCATCATCAGTACCTGCAGAACCTGAGTTCAGCGCATCACGGACATCCAGAGTCAGACGGCCACGAGAATCGGTCACGATGTCTTTCACATCAAGACGGCCAATCTCAGAACGCAGACGGTCACTGAACTTACGTTTTAACAGCACTTCAGCTTGAGAAACATCACCACCACCGGTTGCCAGGTAGTAGCGGCTGAAATCACTGATACGCCATTTGATGTAGGAATCAACGATCAGGTCTTTCTTCTCTTTGGTGACAAAGCGATCGGCCTGGTTGTCCATCGTCTGAATACGCGCATCAAGGGTTTTAACCGACTCGATAAACGGCACTTTGAAATGCAAACCTGGCTCATAGACCACCGGTTTGTTTTCATCATCACGCAGTACTTTACCAAAGCGTAATGTAATACCGCGCTCGCCTTCCTGTACCACGAAGACCGAGGTAAACAGCACAACCAGCACGATGATAATTAAAGCAATGACTGACTTACGCATCGTTATTCACTCCCTACGCGCTGGTTATCAGTGCGCTGTGCGTCGGCACGGCGCTGATCCATGATATCGCCCCGACTTGAAGAGGACGGTGTGCTGGCGCTACCACTGCTTGAGCTGGATGCAGGTGGCAAACGCAACAAGCTATTTGCGCCACTGCTGTCACTCTTTGCTGCTGGCTGTGAGCCACCTTTGAGCATCTGATCTAGTGGCAGAACCATCAGGTTGCCACTCTTGTCGTTAACCAGAACTTTACGGGTATGGCTAAGCACTTTTTCCATCGTTTCGATATACAAACGCTCACGGGTAATTTCCGGTGCGGCTTTGTATTCCGGCAACAATCTGGCAAAGCGGGCAACTTCACCCTGCGCTTCTAACACGGTCTGTGTTTTATAAGCACGCGCTTCTTCGAGGATACGCTGCGCCTGACCGTTAGCACGCGGCTGAACTTCGTTGGTATACGCTTCTGCTTCACGGATATATTGCTGTTCGTTTTCACGTGCGGAAATCGCATCATCAAACGCAGCCTTCACCTCTTCCGGCGGACGAGCAGCCTGGAAGTTGACGTCCAGCAAGGTGATACCCATGTTGTACGGGCGAATGGTTTCTTCCAGTTCGCGCTGAGTATCATTACGAATAATGGTACGACCCTCGGTGAGGATCTTATCCATGGTGTATTTACCAATAACACCACGCAATGCGCTGTCTGTTGCCTGACGCAAGCTATCGTCTGCGCTGGTTACGCTAAACAGGTAACGACGCGGATCGGTAACACGGTACTGGACGTTCATCTCGACGCGAACCACGTTCTCATCGGAAGTCAGCATCACACCGGAAGCCGCCAATTCGCGAACCGCTTCAACGTTTACCGCTCTGACGCTATCAATGAATGTTGGTTTCCAGTTCAGGCCCGGCTCAACCAGATGGCTGAATTGACCAAAACGCGTTACCACACCACGTTCAGCTTCTTTAATGGTATAGAACCCGGTTGCAGCCCAAATAACGACAGCCACGGCAGCAACGATACCGACCATGCGGCCACCAATATGGGGACGAGGAAGTTGCGAAGAACCACCACCACTTTTACCGCCGCCGCCCAGGCCGCCGAGTTTTTTGCTTAATTTCCGGAAGATATCATCCAGATCAGGTGGCCCCTGATCCCGCCCTCCTTTGTTACCCCCAGAGTCGCCGCCAGGTTTGCTGCTTCCCCACGGGTCGCGGTCCTGTCCGTTATTACCGGGCTGATTCCACGCCATGTTTATGCTCCATATTTGTTGTGCGGTGATATCCCCCGTAGGGGAAAAAGTCTTCAGGACATTCCCTTGACTTGCTAGACAATGTAGTCAGCGAGTGCCGGTTCTTGTTTACAGAGGCGACGCCAGTCAACAATAGGCATACGAATTTGTAGGCCAACACTGCCGTCTTCCTCCATCCACTCTTTTTCTATTGCCTGAAGCTGATAAAAACGGCTCCGAAGTCGCCCAGCCTGGGGAGGCAAACACAGCGTGTGCTGCGCAATTTCACCAGATAAACGCTCTGTCAAAGCCTGGAAAAGCAGTGGAACACCTTCACCGGTCTGGGCAGAAAGCCAGACCCGAATAGGCATGTTTTCATCATCTCTGTCGATACGAGGAACAAAATCATCCATCATATCTATCTTATTCATGACCAGAAGCGTAGGAATTTCATTGGCCTCAATCTCTTCGAGAACGGTATTAACCGCGGCAATGTTTTCCTCAATCCTGAGGTCGCTGGCATCAATGACATGTAATAACAGTGTCGCCTGACGAGTTTCCTGCAAGGTTGCTTTAAACGCCGCCACTAAATCGTGTGGCAGGTGACGAATAAAACCTACTGTGTCTGCCAGTATGGTTTCACCAACATCCGTAACGTTAATACGGCGCAACGTTGGATCCAGTGTGGCAAACAACTGATCTGCAGCATAGACGTCAGCTGCTGTTATTTGGTTAAACAGGGTGGATTTGCCGGCGTTGGTATAGCCCACCAAAGAAACAGTTGGGATATCAGCCTTGGCACGCGATCTTCGACCTTGTTCACGCTGTTTTTCGACTCGTTCTAAGCGACCAAGAATCTGCATAATCCGGTTGCGCAGTAAACGGCGGTCGGTTTCGAGCTGAGTTTCCCCAGGACCTCGTGAACCAATCCCCCCTCCCTGACGCTCAAGGTGGGTCCAGCCGCGCACAAGACGAGTTGCCATATGACGCAACTGAGCCAGTTCAACCTGCAACTTACCTTCATGGGTACGTGCACGTTGAGCAAAAATATCTAAAATCAGGCCGGTTCTGTCGACGACGCGACATTCACACAGCGCTTCGAGGTTACGCTCCTGAGCAGGAGACAACGCATGATCAAATAAAATGACCGATGCCCCAGTGGCTTTCACTGCATCGGCAATCTCAATTGCCTTACCTTCACCAACAAAATACTTCGGGTGAGGAGCTTTGCGGCTACCAGTAACCACCTGTAACGCTTCGACACCAGCTGAAGAGACCAGAGATTCAAACTCATCCAGATCTTCTTTGTTTTTGTCTTGCGTAAAATAGATGTGTACCAGCACCGCCTGCTCACCGGCATCATAACGGTCAAACAAGCGTATAACCTCTCAAAAAGACCAGCGGGGAACCCAGCATCCCTGGTTCCCCGGCTTGGAAAAACAACGTAACGCCTTATTCAGCGTCTTCGTTATCTTGTTGTGGCGCAGAACCTTGCGCACTTCCACCATGGTGGTAGCTGCCAGAACCGCTAGTACCGGTGTTATTGCTGTGATGAGATACCGGACGTGACGGAACAACAGTTGAAATCGCGTGCTTATAGACCATCTGGCTGACCGTGTTTTTCAACAGGATCACGAACTGATCAAAAGACTCAATCTGACCTTGCAGCTTAATACCGTTCACCAAATAAATAGAAACTGGAACACGTTCGCGACGCAGTGCGTTCAAGAACGGATCTTGTAATGATTGCCCCTTAGCCATTCTATCTTTTCCTTATATGCTTGTTGTTTGTAACTCAAGAACCCTGAGGCTCTGAAAAACTGCGTAAAATATTGCGCACCATGACGATTCAATTGTACACATTCATTGATGCTTCGCACTAACAACCTGTAATACATCGCTGTAAGACTGAGACGGGTTATCGCTGTCTAACCAGTGAACACCTTCCCAACCTCTCAACCAGGTCATTTGCCGCTTAGCCAATTGTCTCGTCGCGCAAATACCACGATAAACCATTTCATCATGCGGAATTTCACCCGCCAGATAAGACCACATCTGCCGGTAACCCACACAACGAATGGAAGGCATGTCCGTATGCAAATCACCGCGGGCAAAAAGAGCCCGCACTTCAGCTTCAAATCCGGAAGCTAACATCTGATGAAAACGCTGCTCAATTCGTTGATGGAGCAGTTCACGGCTCGCCGGGGCGATGGCGAACTGATGCACCTGGTAAGGCAGAGCTTCTCCTGACGTTTTCGTCAGTTCCGTTAAAGTTTTACCCGAAATGAAAAAAACTTCCAGTGCACGGGAAAGCCTTTGTGGATCATTTGGATGAATACGTGCGGCGGCGACAGGATCAACCTGTGCTAACTCGCGATGCAACGCATCCCATCCTTGCTCTGCTGCCTGTTTTTCTATCCGCTCCCGAACGTCAGGGTCGGCGGATGGCAATGGTGATAAACCCTCTAACAATGCCTTGAAGTAGAGCATCGTTCCCCCAACTAACAAGGGGATACGCCCGGCTGAGGTAATGTCTGCCATTTCAGCTAACGCATCGCGCCGAAAATCTGCGGCGGAATAAGCCTGTGCAGGGTCGAGAATATCAAGTAACCGGTGCGGGGCCTGGGCAAGTTCTTCCGCCGTGGGCTTTGCTGTACCGATGTCCATCCCTTGATAGATAAGGGCCGAATCGACGCTTATCAACTCTACCGGCAACGTTTTACGCAAATTAATCGCGAGCGCCGTCTTACCAGAGGCCGTTGGCCCCATTAAAAAAATTGCCTGTGGCAGGTTTTGCTTAACTTCAGTCATGTTTCAGGGCGTTCATCGCCAATTGTAAATCAACAGGTTGTAACAAACCGCCAGGTGGTGATTTCACCAGCTGCGGACAAAGGCGCTCTACATCAGCCAGCAAGGCAATTGCCTGTGCCAGATTCCATTGTTCATGAAAGCCGTCCATTTGACGAGCAAACCATTGAGCAATCTGTGTCGCGTTAACCTCTGTCTGCTGCGCCAGGTATCCTGGCAGTTCGTGAATCAAGATTTGTAAATTTTGTTTACGCAAAGGTAAAGGTACGGAGCGAATTGTTATCTGACGCGACTCAACAGCAAATTCAATGCCCATTCCCAGTAAAAGTGGCTGATTTTTCACCAGAACGTCATGCTCCTCCTTCGTCACTTTCAAACGAAGAGGAATCAGCAGCGGTTGAGCACATGCGCCTTCAGCACCGGGTACGAGCTGCGTCATTTTCAACCAACGGTCGGCGACCGTCAGCGAAAGCAGCATAATTTTGCCATCACGCTCCAGTAATGCCAGGTCAGGGGCTAATACGGTCAACACGCGGCCAAAACTTTGTGTATGAGCATCTAAGGCTTCATAAGCCTCTGGCTCAGAGGCCCGATTTTTCACCCCAGACTCTGGGGTGTTCAGTAGCTCACGGTATACCACCCCTTCTTTTTTCTGGAAGCCCGGTGCAGCATGTGGCCATAAAGGCATGGTGCTTTTCCCCTGGCCTGCTTCGCTATAACCGCCAGAAGCTGACGCAGAGCGGCGAAGTGACGGTTCGCGAGGTGCTGATTCGCGAGGAGTTGATGCGGGCGCAGGCGTTGCAAACTGATTACGCCCGGAGGCAACACGGTTTTCTGGCTGCCAGCGTTCTTGTGGCTGCTCCGCTGTTTCTTCCAGCGGCAAACGGTTTTCCGCCTGCTGTTGCAGCACGCTCAACACGGCCTGATAGATAAAATCATGCACCAGACGCGACTGGTGAAAACGGACTTCATGCTTGGCCGGGTGTACATTGACATCCACCTGATGCGGATCGATTTCCAGATAAAGCACAAACGCTGGTTGTTGGTCGACGCCCAACTTATCTTCACATGCCTGGCGAATCGCGTGGTTTATCAGGCGGTCACGCATCATACGCCCATTCACGTAACAGTATTGAATTTCTGCCAGTGCGGATGTCGTAGCGGTTGGCTCAGCCACCCAACCATGCAGGGCTAAATCACCATGTTGCCACTCAATCGCCAGCGCCTGTTCAAGAAAAGGTATGCCGCAAATCGCCCCAAGACGGCGTTCGCGCGGGGCCCCCTCTACGACAGCGCGGTACTGGCGGATAACTTTGCCGTTATGCGTGAGGTTAATCGACACATCAAAGCGCGCCAGCGCGATACGCCTGACTATCTCGTCAATGTGGTTGAATTCGGTTTTCTCGGTACGCATGAATTTGCGGCGGGCAGGTGTGTTGTAAAACAAGTCCAACACTTCAAGGGTGGTACCGACGGGGTGTGCCGCAGGTTTAACCGTCACATCTTGCTCACGCCCTTCGGCGTAGGCCTGCCACGCTTCAGTTTGATCCTCAGTGCGCGACGTTAGCGTCAGACGGGCAACCGAGCTAATACTTGCTAAGGCTTCACCACGAAAACCGAGGCTAATAATCGCCTCAAGGTCATCAAGCGTGGCAATTTTACTGGTGGCATGTCGGGCCAGCGCCAGCGCCAGCTCGTCTTTTTTGATACCACAGCCATTGTCACGGATACGAATAAGTTTGGCGCCGCCGCGTTCGATATCAATATCAATCCGCGTGGCACCCGCATCCAGACTGTTCTCAACCAGCTCTTTCACCACCGACGCGGGGCGCTCTACCACTTCGCCAGCTGCAATCTGGTTGGCAAGTTGCGGCGGCAGAACCTGAATCGGCATGAAATCTCCTTATTGAGTAATCGCGACCTGATCGATACCCACACCTTGTGAACGTGCGGTCTGAGTCGTTTCAGGCGCTGATTGTAACGGGTGGGTCTGGAAATAATCCTTCAGCCCCTGATAAATAGCCTGAGCAATTTTTTGCTGATAATCCTCGCTATCCAGCAGGCGCTCTTCCGAGTTGTTACTGATAAACCCGGTTTCCACTAACACAGACGGAATATCCGGCGAACGTAACACCCCAAGGCTTGCGTGTTCAGGGCGGCGTTTATGTAACGCGCCAACTCGCTGCATTTGGGCAAGCACTTTTGTTGCAACATCATACCCGACGCGCTGCGAATGGCCGAACTGCAAATCCAGTACCGCCTGGCTCAGATACGGGTCAGCCTGGCTGTTTGCCAGTACATCCCCCGCACCGCCGAGTAATTCTGATTGTTTCTCATGTTGCTCAAGCCAGCCCGCCATTTCGCTATTCGCCCGGCGATTTGACAGCACCCAAACGGACGCCCCGGTAGCATCCCGGTTTGGTGCAGCATCCGCATGAATAGAAACCAGAAGATTGGCGTTCTGTTTACGCGCCACATCCGAGCGTCCCATCACCGAAATGAAATAGTCGCCATCACGGGTCAGCACGCCTTTAAACATCGGGTCATCATTGAGTAATGCACGCAGTTTACGGGCAATAGAAATGGTGACGTTTTTCTCTTTGGTGCCGCCAGGACCAATAGCCCCCGGATCTTGCCCACCATGCCCGGCGTCAATAGCCACAACAACGGTTTCAGACTGCGCCGAGGTGTGTTGCGAGCGAGCAGCATGGATTGCTGTATTCGAGCTGATAGCGCCGGTCACCGTTTGCGGTTTAAATGGATTTCTTGCCGGATCGGCTGGACGGGTCACTGGCGGAGCTTCCACACGTTTAGCCACAACTGGCGGCGGCGGTGGTGGTGGTGGCGGTACATCGGCGTTAATGGTAAACACCACCGTGTAGTTTGCCCCATTCTGCTGTTTTACCGCGCGAGTTTTACCCGGTTGCGTCAGATCAACCACCAGGCGGAGTGAATCGCTGTCTTTCGGTTGCCCGGAGCGGATGCTTTTCACCAGGTTGTTACCGCTGAACTGCAATGGCAACCCGTTGATGACACCGGTTTGTTTAATATCCAGGGCTACGCTTTTTTTATCATCCTGGGAAAATGCATATTCAGGATCGCCAATAAAACTAAAAGTGATTCGCGCCTGTGAATCACCATTTGATACCTGAATATCCGCTAAATTAGCGGCGCCTGTTTGTGCCGTCAGCACCAACAAACACACCGCCATCAACCAACTTTTCACGCGAGGGATCATCCCGTCATCCTTGTTATTTGGCCAACCGCGCCAGTAACGACTCACCAGATGAGGAAACTGCGTTCAGACGCGCTTCGCGCCCTTCGGCCTGGTAACTTAGGTGGATTTCGACATCCGGTTCCGGCAGCACACCCTGACCTTTTTGCGGCCACTCCACCAGACTGATTGCATCGTTGGTGAAATAGTCACGAATTCCCATAAACTCGAGTTCTTCTGGATCGGCAAGGCGATAGAGATCAAAGTGATACACCATCAAATCGCCGAGTTCATACGGTTCGACCAACGTATAGGTTGGGCTTTTAACATTCCCTTTATGACCCAGCGCCTGCACAAAACCACGGCTGAATGTCGTTTTCCCGGCACCCAGGTCACCATATAGATGAATCACAGTGGCACCTAAGCAGGCTTTTGCCAGACAGGTGCCCAGTTCTAAGGTCGCGGCTTCATCAGGTAATGCGATAACTCGATTAATCATTTTTAGCTATTCAAATCCGGGTTAACAAAAGGGTACAACGTCGAGAGTAAATCACTGGCTAACATGCCGCGTGTTCCATAGCGCTGAGCCAGAACATCTGCGGCCGCGCCGTGTGCTACACATCCGGCATTTGCTGCATCATACGGGGTTAGCTTCTGTGCCAGCAATGCCCCGATAATACCGGAAAGCACATCCCCCATACCGCCACTGCCCATTCCAGCATTGCCCACATCAACAATGGCACATTCACCACTTTGACTGGCAACAACCGTACCGGCACCTTTTAAGACCACAATTCCGCCATAACGTTTTACCAGGCGGTCAGCGGCAAGTAAGCGGTCACTCTCAATTTGTGATACAGAGCAATTTAACAGGCGGGCAGCCTCGCCAGGATGCGGCGTAATGACGCGATTCTGACGTTTATCGGGATTGATTGCCAGAAGGTTCAACGCATCTGCATCCCAGAGCATCGGTTTACGGCTGTTCTCGACTTTTTCCAGGGCTTTTTTGCCCCACTCTTGCTGCCCAAGTCCTGGGCCAATCACCACCACATCGGCCCATTCAAGGCTTTCATCAAGCGACTGCGGCGTTAATTCCTGCACCATTAATTCAGGCCGAGCAGTCAGCAGTGGCGCAATGTTTTCTGCGCGAGTCAGTACGCGAACTAGCCCCACTCCCGCGCGTAATGCCCCCTCGCCCGTCATGCGAATGGCACCCGCAGTCCCGTGGTCACCACCTATAATCACCAAACGCCCGTTCGTGCCTTTGTGTGAGGTAGGCTTGCGTGGGGGTAACCAGCCAACTAACTGCGCACTGTCCACGCGAGTTATCGGCGCAGTCTGCCCATTCAGCCAGGTTTCAAGACCCAAAGCATGAAAATGCAGTTTACCCACCACATCGCGAGCTTTTCCGGTCAGCAGCCCGGGCTTAAGGGCAATAAAAGTGATGGTATGGGAAGCGTTGATCACCGCGCCAGGCGTTGCGCCCGTTTCTGCAAGCAAGCCGGAAGGGATATCCAGCGCGACGACTGGTGCCGCATGCTGATTGCACTTTTCTATCAACTGCGCGACAGCATCTCGGGGAGAACTGTTAAGCCCGGTGCCAAGCACTCCGTCAATCACGAGATCGATATCGTCTGCCCAGACATGTTCCAGGGCATGAATCACACCTGCTGCATCCAGCCACGCGTCGCGTGCGCAGGCCGCTTCTTCAGGCAAAGGCTTGTCACTTTCGATTGCCAGCAATGTAACGCGAATACCCGCCGCCTGAGCAAGCCGCGCCACCACATAGCCGTCACCGCCGTTATTGCCATGGCCGCACAAAACCAGCCAGTGCTGGGTTTGCGGGTAAAGTTCACGAGCCAGGGCAAATGCCGCAGCCCCTGCCCGTTGCATCAGTTCGTATAGCGTTAACCCTAAGTAATCTGCCGCGTGTTTCTCAGCGTTACGCAGCCAGTCTGCGGACCAGACTGAATGTGGTATACTTTTGGCGGTTATTTTTAGGCTCAGGTCCGTCATGTCACAGCCCCTCGATCTCAATCAATTAGCGCAAAATATCAAGCAGTGGGGTATCGAACTCGGCTTCCAGCAAGTGGGAATTACCGATACCGATCTCACCGCCAGTGAACCTGCGCTCCAGATATGGCTGGATAAACAATATCACGGCGAGATGGACTGGATGGCTCGTCATGGCATGATGCGTGCCCGACCACACGAATTGCTCCCCGGCACCTTGCGCGTGATTAGCGTGCGGATGAACTATCTTCCCGCTAATGCAGCCTTTGCTTCAACGCTTAAAAATCCCAAAATTGGTTATATCAGCCGTTACGCCCTTGGGCGCGACTACCACAAACTGCTGCGTAATCGACTCAAGAAACTGGGCGAAATGATCCAGTCTCATTGTTCCACGCTGAATTTTAGACCTTTTGTGGATTCAGCGCCGATTCTTGAGCGACCACTTGCTGATAAAGCCGGGCTCGGCTGGACAGGTAAGCACTCACTAATTCTCAACCAGGAAGCAGGATCGTTCTTTTTCCTCGGCGAACTGTTGGTCGATATTCCGCTGCCAATTGATAAACCTGTCGAGGAAAAGTGTGGGCGCTGCGTGGCCTGCATGACTATCTGCCCGACAGGCGCGATTGTTGAGCCCTACACCGTTGACGCACGCCGCTGCATTTCTTATCTCACTATCGAGCTTGAAGGCTCAATACCGGAAGAGTTCAGACCGCTTATTGGCAACCGTATTTACGGCTGCGATGACTGCCAGCTGATTTGCCCGTGGAACCGTTTCTCCCAGTTGACCACCGAAGAAGACTTTAGCCCGCGCAGCAAATTGCATGCACCGGAACTGGCTGAGTTGTTCACATGGAGTGAAGACTATTTCCTGCGCGTGACAGAAGGTTCGGCTATTCGTCGAATTGGCCATTTACGTTGGCTGCGAAATATTGCGGTGGCATTGGGAAATGCGCCCTGGGATGAAGCGATTCTGGGGGTATTGCAACAACGGAAAGGTGAGCACCCACTTCTTGATGAGCACATTGACTGGGCGATTGCGCAACAATTAATCAAGCGCAACGCTAATGCAACTGAAGTCCAGCTCCCGCAAAAACAGCGGCTGGTTCGGGTGATTGAAAAGGGGTTAAAACGTGATGCGTGACATGTCCACAGGATGTGAATAAAAATTTGAACGTCTTGTCCTGCAAACGAAAAAAAATCTGCAAGCGATCGGCTTAACATTCTGAAATATTAAAAAAATGATATTAATCAAATAGTTAAAATTTTCTTGTAAAAATGAAGAAATAATTAGCGATCTAAGTGAATAGACGAAGGCTGTGGATAAGTCTGTTTACAAGAATTTAGCATGGACGTAAAAACTACCACTGACGCTGGTTAGCGTTGTGGATAATTTGTACTGAAGATTAGAATTTGGAGCGGGAAACGAGACTCGAACTCGCGACCCCGACCTTGGCAAGGTCGTGCTCTACCAACTGAGCTATTCCCGCTTGGGTGGTGCTGGCTTTAAAAGCCAAATCAAATTTGGAGCGGGAAACGAGACTCGAACTCGCGACCCCGACCTTGGCAAGGTCGTGCTCTACCAACTGAGCTATTCCCGCATATTCTTCGTCTTTCAAGCTGATGCTTAAAAGCCATCGAATTTGGTGGTACTGCTGTAATCAAATTTGGAGCGGGAAACGAGACTCGAACTCGCGACCCCGACCTTGGCAAGGTCGTGCTCTACCAACTGAGCTATTCCCGCTCTGTGTATCGCTGCAAATTCTGCATCGGTACGGGAGGCGCATTATACGAGAAATCGTTTTAGTCGCAAGCCCTCAAACGATTTTTTTTGCGTTTTTTGTTTGAATGCTGATTAATTCGACAAAATGATTATTTTCCCAGCGAAAATCAGGAAAATCTCTCGATCCTGCCTTTTTTCGGGTTAATGAAAAAAACAGGACCGAGGCTAACAACTTCTTATAGCTTGATAAAATTCTCGCGGTAGAACGCAAGTTCCGCCACTGACTCACGGATATCATCCATCGCCTGGTGGGTGCCCTGCTTTTTGAAACCAGGCAGAATTTCAGGCTTCCAGCGGCGAGCCAGTTCTTTCAAAGTGCTGACATCCAGATAGCGATAGTGGAAGTACTCTTCAAGCTCTGGCATGTACTTAAACAGGAAACGGCGATCCTGGCCGATACTGTTACCACAGATTGGGGAGCTATTCGCTGGCACCCACTGTTTCAGGAACTCAAGCGTTGCCAGTTCAGCGGCACGGTCGTCCTGGGTGCTTGCTTTCACGCGTTCCACCAGCCCACTGCCGGTATGAGTACGCACGTTCCAGTCATCCATCAGAGCCAGTTGTTCATCGGACTGATGAACCGCGATCGTTGGCCCTTCGGCAAGGATATTCAAATTGGCATCGGTAACCAGAGTGGCAATTTCAATTATGCGATCCCGCTCGGGGTCCAGGCCGGTCATTTCTAAATCAATCCAAATCAGATTGTTTTCATTTCCACTCATGCTATTTTCCACCCTTCTTGTGCGTAGCCCACCCTTGTCGATGGGTTAATTCGTATAAAATAGTGTGTATCATAGAGGTTTTGCCCACCACGGGCGACCAGGAGCCAGTAAGATTGAGCAAAAATAAACTCTCCAAAGGACAGCAGCGCCGGGTTTCAGCAAACCACCAGCGTCGGCTTAAACAGACTGTGGAGAAAGCCGATCCTGACGACTCTCAGTTTGGCGAACCGCGCGATGGTCGCGTCATTAGCCGTTTCGGCCAACATGCCGATGTTGAATCACCAGGTGGTGACATTCACCGCTGCAATATTCGCCGCACCATCCGTTCGCTGGTTACCGGCGACAATGTGGTCTGGCGCCCAGCCAAAGAAGCTGCGGCAGGCGTAACCATAAAAGGCATTGTTGATGCGGTGCACGAGCGCACAACCGTCCTGACACGCCCAGATTTCTATGACGGTGTGAAGCCCATTGCCGCCAACATCGACCAAATCATTGTGGTTTCCGCCATTCTGCCCGAGCTGTCATTAAACATTATTGACCGTTATCTGGTGGCGTGTGAAACCCTGGAAGTCGAGCCACTGCTGGTACTCAATAAAACCGATCTGCTCGACGAAGAAGGCCTGAAATTCGTCAATGAACAGATGGATATCTACCGCAAGATTGGTTACCGCGTATTGATGGTTTCCAGCCACAAAGTAGAAGGCCTGAAAGAGCTTGAAGAAGCCCTGATCGGCCGCGTCAGCATTTTTGCCGGGCAATCAGGTGTGGGTAAATCGAGCCTGCTCAATAACCTGCTCGGGTTCAAAGAAGTCCAGATTCTGGTCAATGACGTTTCTGATAACTCAGGTTTAGGCCAGCACACCACCACGGCATCGCGCCTGTACCACTTCCCGGGCGGCGGCGATGTTATCGACTCCCCAGGGGTGCGTGAATTTGGTTTGTGGCACTTAGAGCCGGATCAGGTCACTCATGGGTTTACTGAATTCCACGACTATTTAGGTCGTTGCAAATACCGTGACTGCAGCCACACCAACGATCCAGGCTGCGCGCTGCGCGAAGCTGTTGAGCGTGGGGAAATCGCCGAAACGCGTTTCGAAAATTACCATCGCATACTGGAAAGCATGTCCGAGGTAAAATCGCGTAAAACCTTTTCCGATACTGACCGCTGACAATTAAGCTGGGCATCGCTAAAATCGCGCTCCTTTTTGTGTATGCCCGCTAAAGCGGGTACTTAGCCAGGAGGCTATCTTGTTAGACAACTTTAAACTTTCGCTCCAGTACATCCTGCCTAAATTATGGCTGACTCGCCTGGCAGGCTGGGGTGCAAGCAAACGAGCTGGCTGGTTGACCAAACTGGTTATCGACCTGTTCGTGAAATACTACAAAGTCGACATGAAGGAAGCACAGAAGCCGGATACTGCCAGCTATCGCTCCTTCAATGAATTCTTCGTGCGCCCACTGCGTGACGATGTTCGCCCAATCAATACCGACCCAAGTGTGTTGGTGATGCCAGCAGACGGCGTAGTGAGTCAGTTGGGCCCGATTGAAGAAGACAAAATCTTGCAGGCAAAAGGCCATAACTACAGCCTCGAAGCCCTGCTCGCCGGTAACTACTTAATGGCCGATTTGTTCCGTAACGGCAGTTTCGTTACCACTTATCTGTCACCACGTGATTACCACCGTGTACACATGCCGTGTAACGGTATCTTGCGTGAAATGATTTACGTGCCGGGCGACCTGTTCTCCGTAAACCATTTAACCGCGCAAAACGTGCCAAACCTGTTTGCCCGTAACGAGCGTGTTATCTGCCTGTTCGATACTGAGTTTGGCCCGATGGCACAAATTTTGGTGGGTGCCACCATTGTTGGCAGCATCGAAACCGTCTGGGCTGGCACTATCACGCCACCGCGTGAAGGCGTGATTAAACGCTGGACGTGGCCTGCGGGTGAAAGCGAAGGCTCCGTTGCGCTGCTGAAAGGCCAGGAGATGGGCCGCTTCAAACTTGGCTCGACGGTCATCAACTTGTTCGCGCCAGGTAAAGTGAACCTTGCCGAACAACTGCAAAGCCTGTCTGTCACCAAAATTGGTGAGCCACTGGCGATTTCTACCGAACCGATGAGCGAGCCGGAAGTGCCTGTCAGTGAGATTACTGAAGCAGAAGTTGCTGCCGATCAGGAAACCAAACCGGACGTTTAACGCTTAAAGCTCAACCCAAAATCATTCAAGTTGCAGCAAGACGGCAACTGAGCGAATCCCCAGGAGCTTATATAAATAAGTGACTGGGGTGAGCAAAGGCAGCCAACGCAGCTGCGGCTTGAAGGATGAAGGGGTTAACTAAGATAGGTATTTACGTGCGCCTGATACTCACACTTCTGATGGCCTGGTGCCTAAGTCTTCCGGCGTATGCCGCCACCGCCCCCGACGCCAAACAAATCTCCCAGGAACTCGAACAAGCTAAGTCTGCAAAAGACAAACCTGGCAGTGCTGAAACCGTGGAAGCGCTTCAGGCAGCGCTCAATGCACTTGATGAACGAAAAGTCTCTCTCGAAAGAGCGACGCAATATCAGCAAGTTATAGATAACTTCCCCAAGCTCTCTGACACCTTGCGTCGGCAGATAAATAACCTGCGCGATGAACCGCAAAAAGTGCCAGAAACTATGAGCACCGATGCGTTAAACCAGGAAATCCTGCAAGTTAGCAGCCAGTTGCTGGATAAAAGCCGCCTTGCGCAGCAAGAACAAGAACGCACCCGGGAAATCACCGACTCACTCAGCCAACTGCCGCAGCAGCAAACCGATGCCCGCCGTCAGTTAAACGAGGTTGAACGTCGGATGGGTACCCTTCCGGCCACCAGCACGCCGCTAACACAGGCACAAAACATCTCTTTGCAGGCTGAATCTTCGCGCCTGAAAGCGCTGGTCGATGAACTGGAACTGGCACAATTGTCGGCCAGTAACCGCCAGGAACTTGCTCGCCTGCGCGCTGAGCTTGCCCAAAAACAGAGCGAACAACTGGATGCTTATCTCCAGGCATTACGTAATCAGCTCAATAATCAGCGCCAGCGAGAAGCTGAAAAGGCCCTGGAAAGCACAGAGTTGCTGGCTGAAAGTAGCGCCAACCTGCCATCTGGTATCGTTGACCAGTTTAAAAATAACCGCGAATTATCCCAGGCGTTGAATCAACAGGCTCAGCGTATGGACTTAGTCGCCTCTCAACAGCGCCAGGCCTCAAGCCAGACATTGCAAGTGCGTCAGGCACTCAACACGCTGCGCGAACAGTCACAATGGCTTGGCGTGTCGAATGTGTTGGGTGAAGCCTTACGCGCTCAGGTGGCTCGTTTACCTGAAATGCCAAAGCCACAGCAACTGGATACCGAACTTGGCCAGTTGCGTGTACAGCGTCTGCATTATGAAGACCTGATGAACAAGCAGCAGCAATTACGCCAGATCCGCCAGAACGATGGTCAGGAGCTCACCAGTGAGCAAAACCGTATCCTGGAGGCACAACTACGCACCCAGCGCGAACTGCTCAATTCCCTGCTGCAGGGCGGCGATAACCTGATTCTGGAACTGACCAAGCTGAAAGTGGCGAATAGCCAACTGGAAGATGCGTTAAAAGAGGTCAACGAAGCCACGCACCGTTACCTGTTCTGGACCTCAGATGTCAGCCCGATGGGCATCACCTGGCCGGTTGAGATTGTGCAGGATTTGCGTCGTCTGGTGTCGATGGACACGTTCAGCCAGCTTGGCAGTGCCACCATCATGATGCTCACCAGCAAGGAAACGCTGCTGCCTCTGTTCGGTGCATTAATACTGGTGGGCTTTAGTGTCAGCTCCCGCCGCCATTTTTCTGCCTTCCTTGAACGATCGAGCGCCAGGGTCGGTAAGGTCACGCAGGACCATTTCAGCTTAACCTTGCGCACCGTGTTCTGGTCGATTCTGGTGGCGTTGCCTCTACCGGTATTGTGGGCAACGCTCGGCTACGGGCTGCAAGCTGCCTGGCCGTACCCGCTCGCAGTCGCTATCGGCGATGGCGTGACCGCCACGGTGCCATTGCTGTGGGCCGTGATGATTTGTGCCACGTTTGCTCGCCCGAATGGTTTGTTCATCGTGCATTTTGGCTGGCCGCAGCCACGTGTCGCCCGTGCCATGCGCTATTATCTGATGAGCATCGGCATGATTGTGCCGCTGATTATGGCATTGATTATGTTTGATAATCTTAATGACCGTGAGTTCTCAGGCTCGCTCGGCAGACTGTGTTTCATGTTGATTTGCGGCGCGATGGCCCTGGTGACCTTGAGTTTAAAACGCGCAGGCATTCCGCTGTATCTGGATAAACAAGGTAATAGCGAAAACATCGCTAACACCATTTTGTGGAACCTGTTGCTCGCGGCCCCGTTGCTCGCCATTCTGGCAGCGGCAGTGGGTTACCTGGCAACCGCACAGGCCCTGCTGGCGAGGCTTGAAACGTCGGTAGCTATCTGGTTCTTGTTACTGGTGGTTTACCATATCTTCCGTCGCTGGATGCTGATTCAGCGCCGCCGTCTGGCGTTTGACCGTGCCAAACATCGCCGTGCTGAGATCCTCGCCCAGCGCGCGCGTGGTGAAGAAGAAGCCGCACACAGTCACAGCACTGAAGGCTCGGCTGAAGCCATCGAAGAGCCTGAAATCGATCTGGATACCATCAGCGTGCAGTCACTGCGCCTGGTGCGTTCGATTCTGATGCTGATTGCGCTGTTGTCGGTCATTGTGCTGTGGTCAGAGATCCATTCTGCATTTGGCTTCCTCGAAAACATCACCTTGTGGGATGTGACCTCAACGGTGCAAGGCGTTGAGAGCCTCGAGCCTATTACGCTCGGCGCTGTGTTGATTGCCATTCTGGTGCTGATTATCACCATGCAGCTGGTGCGAAACCTGCCCGCACTGCTCGAGCTCGCGCTGTTGCAGCACCTGGATTTAGCCCCCGGCACCGGTTACGCCATAACCACCGTCACCAAATATCTGCTGTTGCTGGTCGGCACGTTGGTCGGCTTCTCAATGATTGGTATCGAGTGGTCGAAATTACAATGGCTGGTCGCAGCGCTTGGTGTGGGTTTAGGTTTTGGTTTGCAGGAGATCTTCGCCAACTTTATTTCTGGCCTGATTATTCTGTTCGAAAAACCCATTCGTATTGGCGATACCGTCACGATTCGCGATCTCACCGGCAGCGTCACCAAGATTAACACACGTGCTACCACCATCAGCGACTGGGACCGCAAAGAGATAATCGTGCCGAACAAAGCGTTTATCACCGAGCAGTTTATCAACTGGTCGCTGTCGGACTCGGTGACGCGTGTGGTGTTAACGGTGCCTGCCCCGTCGGATGCGAACAGTGAAGAGGTCACCAAAGTGTTGTTGCAGGCAGCAGAGCGTTGTTCGCTGGTGATTGATAACCCTGCACCAGAAGCATTCCTTGTTGATTTACAAGCCGGTATTCAGATTTTTGAGCTGCGTATCTACGCCGCGGAGATGAACCACCGTATGCCGCTGCGCCACGAAATTCATCAGCTCATTCTGCAAGGCTTCCGTGAACACGGTATCGAGCTGCCATTCCCACCGTTCCAGATGCGTCTGGATAGTCTGGGTGGGCAACGGAGTAGTAAGACGATGACATCTTCAGGGAAAGCAGGTAGGACGCCAGGGAGTTTGTAAGTCAGGATGCCCTCATCCCAGCCTTCTCCCCCAGTAGAAGGAGAAAACCGGTACCGCCCTCAGGGAGAAGGATAATACCAGACTGACCTTCTCCCTAAGGGAGAGGGTCAGAGTGAGGGTGGTTTATGCGCGATCGACCGGGAACGCCAACACATCAGCCAAGCTCTCAGCCTTCAACGCCAACATAATCAAACGATCCACACCTAGCGCAACACCTGAACAATCTGGCAAACCCGCCTTCAGCGCTTCCAGCAAATTCACATCAATCGGCTGCTGCGGTAAACCGCGAGCGGCACGTTTACGGTTATCTTGCTCGAAACGCTGCTGCTGCTCACGCGCGTCAGTCAATTCGTGGAAACCGTTCGCCAGTTCGATGCCTCGGAAGTAAACCTCAAAGCGCTCGGCCACACGGTGGTCTTCGGTGCTGATTTGCGCCAGTGCTGCCTGGCTTGCCGGGAAGTGATAAACAAACGTCGGTTTGTCTTTGCCAATATGCGGCTCGACACCCATGCTGAAAAGCAGTTGCAGCAAGGTGTCGCGGTCTTCTTCCTGATCGGCAATGTTACTTAAATCGAGCTTTCTCGCCACTTCACGCAATTGGGTTTTGTCCGCAGAAAGCGGGTCAATGTCCAGGTGGCGCTGGAAAGCCTGCTGATATGAAAGCGTTTCTGCGGCATCCGTTTCCAGAACCTGCTGCAGCAAATCATCAACTTCATTCATCAGACGATACATGTCGTAGCAAGGGCGATACCACTCCAGCATAGTGAACTCTGGATTATGGTGGCGGCCCATCTCTTCATTACGGAAGCTACGGCACAGCTGGAATACCGGGCCGATGCCCGCCGCCAGCAGGCGTTTCATGTGGTATTCCGGGCTGGTCATCAGGTACAAATTCACGCCCTGAGCGTGGCCTGGGCCAACAAAACGGGTTTCAAACGGGAACAGATTAATGTCCGTTACCGTAGCCTGACTCATGCACGGTGTTTCCACCTCCAGTACACCGCGGTCGGCAAAAAAACGCCGAATGACTGCCATGATCGCAGCGCGTTTTAACAGGTTGGGGATGGATGCGCTCGGCTGCCAGGTGGCCGTTTCGCTCATGGTGGAGTCTCCGTATTCAAACAAGGCCGAGAAGTCTACCCGCATCGCATATTGGAGACAAATTTTGCGCAGTAAATTTTCACCGCCATTTATACCCGAGAAACTTCGAGATGCAGGTAGGCGGCAAACGAGCAAATCCCGATGAGCTTACTGAAGTAAGTGATTCGGGTGAGTGAGTGTAGCCAACACCCCTGCATTTTGAAGGGCGACGGGTATACGCGGCAACCGCTCTGATAATGTGAATTTCGTGACGTAACTCATCACTATTACTAATTAATTGCTGCACTGAACAGCAAAAAAATCGAACACGTCAAATTTCCTTAAAAAGCCTGCGGCTATAATCCGCTACCTACAAAGGAGCAGGGATAACCCTTTCGCTATAGCTGGCGCCGTATTGGTGAACTACCTTTGGTTAAATTAGCTATGCGAAATAACTAAAATCTGGAGGAATGTCGTGCAAACCTTTCAAGCCGATCTTGCCATAATAGGCGCTGGCGGAGCGGGCTTACGAGCAGCCATCGCGGCGGCACAAGCCAATCCACAAGCCAAAATCGCTCTGATCTCCAAAGTCTACCCAATGCGTAGCCACACCGTGGCCGCCGAAGGGGGTTCTGCTGCCGTTACGCAGGATCACGACAGTTACGAATACCATTTCAACGACACCGTTTCCGGTGGCGACTGGTTGTGTGAGCAGGATGTCGTCGACTACTTCGTGCATAACTGTCCAACCGAAATGACACAGCTTGAGCAATGGGGCTGCCCATGGAGCCGCCGCCCGGACGGTTCAGTGAACGTTCGTCGTTTTGGTGGCATGAAGATTGAGCGCACCTGGTTTGCCGCGGATAAAACCGGCTTCCATATGCTCCACACCCTGTTCCAGACCTCATTACAGTTCCCACAAATCCAGCGCTTTGACGAGCATTTCGTGCTCGATATTCTGGTTGATGATGGTGCTGCACGCGGCCTGGTCGCCATGAATATGATGGAAGGCACGCTGGTACAAATCCGCGCCAACGCCGTTGTCATGGCAACCGGCGGTGCGGGTCGTGTTTATCGCTATAACACTAACGGCGGCATCGTGACCGGCGATGGTATGGGCATGGCGTTGAGCCACGGCGTACCGTTGCGTGATATGGAATTTGTGCAATATCACCCAACCGGCCTGCCGGGTTCCGGCATTCTGATGACGGAAGGCTGCCGTGGTGAAGGCGGTATTCTGGTCAACAAAGATGGCTATCGTTACCTGCAAGATTACGGCATGGGGCCTGAAACACCGCTGGGCGAGCCGCGTAACAAGTACATGGAACTTGGCCCGCGTGACAAAGTTTCTCAAGCCTTCTGGCACGAATGGCGCGCAGGTCGCACCGTTCCGACGCCACGTGGCGACGTGGTTTATCTCGACCTGCGTCACCTGGGCGAGAAAAAGCTGCTCGAACGCCTGCCATTCATCTGCGAACTGTCGAAAGCCTATGTCGGCGTTGATCCGGTGAAAGAGCCGATTCCAGTTCGCCCTACCGCGCACTACACCATGGGCGGTATCGAAACCGACAGCCAGTGCGAATCCCGCATTAAAGGCCTGTTCGCGGTTGGCGAATGTTCTTCCGTTGGCCTGCACGGTGCCAACCGTTTAGGTTCCAACTCACTGGCAGAACTGGTGGTGTTTGGTCGTCTGGCAGGTGAAAACGCGATGCGCCGTGCAAACGAAGCACAGCCCGCCAATGATGCTGCACTGAATGCGCAAGCGGCTGATGTAGAAACTCGTCTCAAGAAACTGGTTAATCAGGAAGGCACTGAGAACTGGTCGAAGATTCGCGATGAAATGGGTCTGTCGATGGAAGAAGGCTGTGGTATTTACCGCACGCCAGAACTGATGCAGAAAACCATGGATAAGCTGGCAGAGCTGCAAGAGCGCTTCAAACGCGTTCGCATCACTGACACATCTAGTGTGTTCAATACTGATTTGCTCTACACCATCGAATTGGGCCACGGCCTGAATGTTGCGGAATGTATGGCGCACTCAGCAATGGCACGTAAAGAGTCTCGTGGTGCGCACCAGCGTCTGGACGAAGGTTGTACCGAGCGTGATGATGTGAACTTCCTGAAACACACTCTCGCTTTCCGTGACGCTAATGGAACCACGCGTCTGGAATACAGCGATGTGAAAATCACCACCCTGCCGCCAGCAAAACGCGTCTATGGTGCGGAATCAGAAGCGGCCGACAAGAAGAAGGAGGCGTCTAATGGCTGATGCGATGAAGACTCTGAAGATTGAAGTGGTGCGCTATAACCCGGAAACGGATAACGAGCCGCACAGTGCAATCTACGACGTGCCTTACGATGAGCAAACCTCGCTGTTAGATGCGTTGGGCTACATCAAAGACAACCTGGCACCCGATCTCAGCTATCGCTGGTCGTGCCGTATGGCTATCTGCGGCTCCTGCGGCATGATGGTCAACCGAGTGCCAAAACTCGCCTGTAAGACCTTCCTGCGCGAATACACCAAAGGCATGAAGGTTGAAGCGCTGGCTAACTTCCCCATTGAGCGCGATTTAGTGGTCGATATGACCCACTTTATTGAAAGCCTGGAAGCGATTAAACCGTACATTATCGGCAACCCGCGCACGCCAGACCAGGGGCCAAATACCCAAACGCCTGCACAGATGGCGAAATACCATCAGTTCTCAGGCTGCATCAACTGTGGCCTGTGTTATTCCGCATGCCCGCAGTTTGGTTTAAACCCTGAGTTTATTGGCCCGGCAGCAATCACGCTTGCTCACCGTTACAACCTGGATAACCGCGACCATGGCAAGAAAGAGCGAATGGCGCAGTTAAACGGCCAGAATGGCGTCTGGAGCTGTACTTTCGTGGGCTACTGCTCCGAAGTCTGCCCGAAACACGTCGATCCGGCCGCTGCCATCCAGCAGGGTAAAGTCGAAAGTTCGAAAGACTTTTTGATTGCCACCCTGAAACCACGCTAAGGAGTGCAAAATGACTACGAAACGTAAGCCATATGTACGGACGATGACGCCGACCTGGTGGCAAAAGCTGGGCTTCTATCGTTTTTATATGATTCGTGAAGGAACGGCTGTTCCAACCATTTGGTTCAGCATTTTGCTGATCTGCGGTCTGTTCTCGCTGAAAAGCGGGCCAGAGAGCTGGGCTGGGTTTGTGAGTTTCCTGCAAAACCCGATCGTGATTATCCTCAACTTAATCACCCTGGCGGCTGCATTACTGCATACCAAAACCTGGTTTGAGCTGGCGCCTAAAGCCGCCAATATCATCATTAAAGATGACAAAATGGGGCCTGAGCCGGTGATTAAAGGCTTATGGGCGGTGACGGTTGTCGCCACGGTCGTCATTCTGTTTATTGCTCTGTTCTGGTAAGGGGGACGTCATGATTAATCCAAATCCAAAACGCTCCGACGAGCCGGTATTCTGGGGTCTGTTTGGCGCAGGCGGCATGTGGGGCGCAATCATCACACCTGTCATCGTGCTGCTGGTTGGCATTATGCTGCCGCTGGGTCTTTTCCCGGGCGACGCATTAGGCTATGACCGTGTGCTGGCGTTTTCTCAGAGCCTGATTGGTCGCCTGTTCATCTTCCTGATGATTGTGTTGCCGCTGTGGTGTGGGCTGCACCGCGTTCATCACGCGATGCACGATCTGAAAATTCATGTGCCATCCGGCAAGTGGGTTTTCTATGGCCTGGCTGCCATTCTGACTGTTGTGACCTTTATCGGTGTGATCACGCTTTAATCGCTCTGATAGTCAACAAGGCCTGCCATTGTGCAGGCCTTTTTATTTCTTCCTCTGCCCCGCTTTTTTCCTGCTGCCATCTACACTTAGCTAAAAACCCAAGAAGGAATTTGCTATGCGCATCTGGCCGATTATCACCACCCTTGCTGTTGCGTTTCTGGTTGTTGCCTGTAGCTCTCCCACACCTCCACCTGGAACCACGGTAGTCAATAATTTTGACGCTAAACGCTATCTTGGGAAGTGGTATGAAATTGCCCGATTTGACCACAAATTTGAAAGCGGCCTTGAGCAAGTCACCGCAACTTACAGCTCGATGGATGATGGCGGTATCAGGGTGATAAACCGCGGGTTTAACCCCGACCGGCAAATGTGGCAGCAAAGTGTTGGCCAGGCGTATTTCACCGGCGACCCAAGCCGGGCCGCACTGAAAGTTTCATTCTTTGGGCCGTTTTATGGTGGTTATAACGTGATTGCCATTGATAAAGATTACCGACACGCACTGGTGTGCGGGCCGGATAAAGACTACTTGTGGATATTGTCACGCACGCCAACCATCAGCCCTGGCGTGAAACAGAACATGCTTGATATCGCTACACGTCAGGGCTTTGCAGTTGAGAAGTTGCTGTGGATTAAACAGCCGAGCAGTTAATGCGTGCTGATTTTCAGGCCAATGATTCCGACGACAATTAAAGCCAGGCTCGCAATACGGGCCAGGCTTGCTGATTCGCCTAACAGTAAAATCCCGGTTGTGGCGGCACCCACAGCGCCAATCCCCGTCCAGACGGCGTAAGCCGTACCGGTAGGCAACGTTTTCATGGTCCATGACAACAGCGCGATGCTGACAACCATCGCAACCACCGTAATGACACTGGGCCACAGGCGAGTAAAACCGTGGGTATATTTCAGGCCGACAGCCCAGACAACTTCCAATAAACCGGCGATAACAAGAATAAACCAGGCCATTTACAGCTCCAGTCAATGGGGCCGTCCCCGGATATCAAGAAGCGCTTACAGGTCGTCCCGTAAGGCTGGTGAGGGCGTTATTTTAACAATCAGGGGGATACAGAGAAGTGCTGAAAAGAGATTACTGCTGCAACTGTGAGTAACGTTTAGTTGACACTCATGAAGCGTTTTATGTCGCTAAGGCTCGAAATGACTGCTAATTAACCCGCAAATCCGCAATTCATTTCCAACAATTTATTCATATTATAATGTTTTCTCCAACATTCAGAAAAGGCTGTAATAGTGAGTCACGCGAACGGTAAGTATGCATAAGATATTGTTAGTCGACCGTTGTCATTATAGTAGACAAGGTTTTAAAAGCTGGCTTAATCGAAATATGGCATTTTCAATTTCTGAAACAGATAACTTACTCTTAGCGCGTGAAAAAATAATAGAGTGGCGACCTAACCTTGTTATTGCTGACTTCACCAGTTTCGCCAGCACATTGCATAACATCCAACAGCTTTCATCTATCTATTCGGCCTGTGGTGCCTCAGTTCGCCTGATGTTATTTAACAGCATCCGTCACGATAAGATTGAGGAATACTGCCTGTCTCAAGGCTCACGTTCGATCTACAGCAAATCAGTACCGTTACCAGAGCTTTACTCCGCCATACAGAATCAGCTAAGTGCTCGCCCTCCTTTTCATTCGGCGCTGCACTACAAACCTCCACTACTGACTTTACGTGAGGAGAAAATATTAAAGCTATGGACCGATGAGGCCAACAATGATTTCATTGCGCGGATGATGGGAATTAGCACGAAAACGGTTTATACATACAAACGGAATATCCGAATGAAACTGGGGATAAACAACCGTTTTTCTTTATTTATTGAGCAACACTAATAATTGAAAAAGAAATAACGGCACGATAATAATACCGTACCGTCTGAGACACATTAATTTTGTGCTTTTGTTGCTGCACCTGATATAGCCTGACCACCATCCTGAATATCTTCACCCATACCTTTGGTGGTATTACACGCGGTGAGTAACGTCGAAAGCACTATGAGAGAAAAGAACGCTGCAATAGTTTTCTTAATCATGACCGTTTCCTTTTTTGACCATATTGTTTGTGTATAGCAGTTAAAGCATAGACAAAAATTGGCAAGCTGAAGGAAAAAGCGGATTTTTAGGAGTGTTGGAAATTACTTGTTTGCTGCACGTTCGATGGAGCCGCCAAGGTGCTTGAGATCTTCACCGAAACCGCGAGTGGTATTACAACCGGCGAGAAACGAGGTTAATAACGTGATGAAAAGTAAATGTTTAATCAAACGGTTCATCTTCCCTGCCTTTTGTAAGCTGCGGTGAAGCAGAAAAGCGCCTCACCGCAAATCTTCACGTATTACTTAACGCGAGAAACGTATTCGCCAGAGCGGGTGTCAACTTTGATCACTTCGCCAGTCTGAACGAACAAAGGTACTTTAACCACAGCACCAGTAGACAGTTTTGCAGGCTTACCGCCGGTACCAGCAGTATCACCTTTCAGACCTGGATCGGTTTCAACGATTTCCAGCTCAACAAAGTTTGGTGGTTGTACGGCGATTGGACGGCCGTTCCACAGGGTGACGATACATTCGGCCTGATCCAGCATCCACTTGGCATTTTCGCCAATGGCTTTTTCATCAGCTGCTAGCTGTTCGAAAGTTTCGTTGTTCATGAAGTGGTAGAACTCACCGTCGTTGTACAGGTAAGTCAGGTTCATATCGATAACGTCTGCGCCTTCAGCGGAGTCGGTAGATTTGAAGGTTTTTTCTACGCGGGTGCCTGTCAGCAGGCGGCGCATTTTAACGCGAGCAAAGGCCTGGCCTTTACCTGGTTTAACGAACTCACTGGATTCAACTGCGTAAGGTTCGCCTTCGAACATGATTTTAAGACCGGCACGGAAATCGTTGCTAGAATAAGTCGCCATAAGGCCCTCTGAAATTGTTAATTGGTAGCTTAGCCAAAAAATGGCACACATTGTAACCCTAAATCCCCCCCGCAGAGAAGATTGGTTAACGCAACTTGCCGATGTTATAACCGATCCGGATGAACTGCTGCATATTTTAAACGTGGACGCTGACCAGGAGTTGTTAGCGGGACGTGATGCGCGTCGACTTTTTGCCTTGCGCGTACCGCGAGCGTTTGTCGAACGCATGGAAAAAGGCAACCCGAATGACCCATTGCTGCGCCAGGTTTTAACCGCCAAAGAGGAATTTATTGCCGCTCCCGGCTTTAGCACTGATCCGCTCGAAGAGCAGCACAGTGTCGTTCCTGGCCTGCTGCACAAATACCGCAACCGGGCACTGCTGCTGGTAAAAGGCGGATGTGCGGTCAACTGCCGCTATTGCTTCCGTCGCCATTTCCCTTATTCCGATAATCAGGGGAATAAGCGCAACTGGCAGGCGGCTATCTCTTACATCAGCGAGCACCCGGAACTGGATGAGATTATCTTCTCCGGCGGTGATCCGCTGATGGCAAAAGATCATGAGTTAGACTGGCTGATTAGCGAACTGGAAGCCATCGCGCATATTAAGCGTTTGCGCATTCACAGCCGTTTGCCCATTGTCATCCCGGCACGTATTACCGAAACGTTGGTAGCACGCCTTGCAGGCTCACGGTTGCAGGTGATCCTGGTAAACCATATCAACCATGCACAAGAGATTGGTGATGAGTTCAGAGTGGCGATGGTGAGCTTACGCCAGGCAGGCGTCACATTGCTTAACCAAAGTGTTCTGCTGCGCGATGTGAACAACAACGCACGGACACTCGCCGACTTGAGCAATGCGCTGTTTGATGCAGGCGTGATGCCGTATTACCTGCATGTGCTGGATAAAGTGCAGGGGGCTGCGCATTTTATGGTGAGTGACGATGAAGCCAGGGAGATTATGCGTGAGTTGCTGACGTTGGTTTCCGGTTATATGGTGCCGAAGCTTGCGCGTGAAATTGGCGGCGAGCCGAGTAAAACACCGATAGATTTGCAGTTACGGCAGAGTTGATCGTTTTCGAGAATTTCGCCCTCACCCTAACCCTCTCCCCCAGGAGAGGGAAATGTACGATTTCTCCCTCGCCCTTTCACAGGCAGGAAAATGTACGGTTTTCTCCCTCGCCCTTTTAGGGAGAGGGTCGGGGTGAGGGTGGTTTCACCCAAAAATCAATTCGGGCACTTATAAACCTGACCAGTCATGGTGCTGGCCGTCGGTGCAAAGCTCGACAACAAGTTTTGAGTTGGGCTACTCACGCCATACAGTACGTTGCCACCCATCGCTGCGGCATTGTTACGCAGAGCATTTGCCGCACCGCGCATAGAACCGCCTTCATTACCCTGCTGCCCGGACAACCAGTTGCTTTGCTCACCGGTTGCATTCCCTAACAGCTGACATTCAGTACCAGGCTTGTCTTCAACAAAACGGACGCCCTGCCCACCAGCAGAAAGTTCGTTGCTGGTGCTACATCCTGCCAGCAGCAGCGCTGCTACAGCCATTCCTGCTGAAACTCTAATGCGCATGTTGTTCCCCGTTATCAATGCTCTGTCTTGAAAAGTAGCGGGCTCACATCGCCCGGTGAGATCTTATACCAGAGTGCGACCAAAAAGAAAAAACCCTCAGGCATTTCTGCCTGAGGGTTTTCTTAACACGGTGTAACTTCACACCAGGTGTTGGGGCAAATTACATCATGCCGCCCATGCCACCCATACCACCCATACCTGCGCCGCCTAAGTCAGGGCCGTCAGATTTAGGCATATCGGTAATCATGCACTCAGTGGTGATCATCAGGCCAGCCACAGAAGCTGCGTACTGCAGAGCAGAACGAGTCACTTTGGTTGGATCCAGGATACCCATGTCGATCATGTTGCCGTATTCTTCAGTTGCTGCGTTGTAACCGTAGTTACCGTCGCCCGCTTTCACGTTGTTAGCAACAACAGATGGCTCTTCGCCGCAGTTCAGAACGATTTGACGCAGTGGGGATTCCATTGCACGCAGTGCAACTTTGATACCCACGTTCTGGTCTTCGTTCTGGCCACGCAGTTCAGACAGTTTAGACGCTACGCGAATCAGCGCAACACCACCACCGGCAACCACACCTTCTTCAACCGCAGCACGGGTAGCGTGCAGGGCATCTTCAACGCGTGCTTTCTTCTCTTTCATTTCAACTTCGGTAGCAGCACCGACTTTGATTACTGCAACGCCGCCAGCCAGTTTAGCTACGCGTTCTTGCAGTTTTTCACGGTCGTAATCAGAAGTTGCTTCTTCAATTTGCTTACGAATCTGAGTCACACGACCCTGGATCGCGTCTTCTTCACCATTACCATCGATGATAGTCGTGGTGTCTTTGTTGATAACGATACGTTTAGCAGTACCCAGATCTTCCAGAGTCGCTTTTTCCAGCTCCATACCGATCTCTTCAGAGATTACGGTACCGCCAGTCAGAGTTGCGATGTCTTGCAGCATTGCTTTACGACGGTCGCCAAAGCCAGGTGCTTTAACAGCAGCAACTTTCACGATGCCACGCATGGTGTTAACCACCAGGGTCGCCAGCGCTTCGCCTTCAACATCTTCAGCAATGATCAGCAGTGGTTTGCCTGCTTTCGCAACGGCTTCCAGAACTGGCAGCATTTCACGGATGTTGGAGATTTTTTTGTCAGCCAGCAGGATGAACGGGCTTTCCAGTTCGATAGAACCGGTTTCAGGCTTGTTGATGAAGTACGGAGACAGGTAGCCACGGTCAAACTGCATACCTTCTACCACGTCCAGCTCGTCTTGCAGGCCAGTGCCTTCTTCAACGGTGATAACGCCTTCTTTACCCACTTTCTCCATTGCTTCAGCAATCAGAGTACCAACAGTTTCGTCGGAGTTAGCAGAGATGGTACCAACCTGAGCGATTGCTTTAGAGTCAGAGCAAGGAACAGACAGTGCTTTCAGCTCTTCAACAGCGGCGATAACAGCTTTATCGATACCGCGTTTCAGGTCCATTGGGTTCATGCCCGCAGCAACAGCTTTCAGGCCTTCAGTGATGATGGACTGAGCCAGCACGGTTGCAGTGGTAGTACCGTCGCCCGCAGCGTCATTCGCTTTAGAGGCAACTTCTTTAACCATCTGCGCACCCATGTTTTCGAACTTGTCTTCCAGTTCAATTTCACGCGCGACAGAAACACCATCTTTAGTGATAGTCGGTGCACCGAAAGATTTATCCAGAACAACGTTACGGCCTTTAGGACCGAGGGTAACTTTCACTGCATCTGCCAGTACGTTAACGCCACGCAGCATTTTCACACGAGCGTCATTACCGAATTTTACGTCTTTAGCTGCCATTCTTAACTTTCCTTAAATTCGTTTATGTTCGTTCAGTTTTTGCGCGGATTACGCTTCAACAATTGCCAGGATGTCGCTTTCTGCCATGATCAACACTTCTTCATTGTCGATCTTCTCAGATTTCACGCCGTAGCCATCGTTGAAAATGACGATATCGCCAACTTTAACGTCCAGCGGTTGTACGTTACCGTTTTCCAGGATGCGGCCTTTACCGACAGCGATGATTTCGCCACGAGTTGATTTACCAGCTGCGCTGCCGGTCAGAACGATGCCGCCCGCAGATTTAGATTCAACTTCTTTACGTTTGACGATAACGCGGTCATGTAATGGACGAATGCTCATGCGATAGCTCTCCTTTGAGAAAGTCAGTATCAATTGTTTGGGTAACGCCGGCCCAAATGGGTTATCGGCTGGTGACCTGAGAGATGGGGATGAGCCTTCCCCCCTTCAAGGGGGGAAAACAAAAAAATTTAGATTTTTAACGATTGTGACGATCGTCGCTATCACGATCGTCGAGCTGTTTCGGTGCATCATCTTTACGCTGATACTCACCGTCGAACGTTGTGCCACCGCCAGTTCCCGCGCTAAAACCACCGCCCGGAGTCCGTGAAAAACGCAAATGCGGCATCAGTTTTAACGTCAGGTGCTTCTGCACTGGTGGCAGTAACAACAACAAACCGAGGAAGTCGGTGAAGAAACCAGGTAACAACAGCAGCAAACCAGAGATGATCAGCGAAACGCTTTTAATCATCTCAGCGGCCGGGCTTTCACCCGCAGCCATTTTCTGCTGCATCAGCATAAAGTTTTTAAAGCCCTGATTGCGAACCAGAGACATACCTATAACTGAGGTAAATATCACCAGCACCAGCGTCAGGAAAACTCCCATAACGTGAGCAACCTGAATGAACAATGAGATCTCTATGTAAACATAAAGAAAAACGGCAATTAACGGTATCCAGCGCACCGTACACTCCTGTAGTTGGAAAAGCCTGTAGCGGAACCAGAGCAATTGTAGCAAGCGCCATCAAGCACTTGCGAAAATAGGTTAGCAATTATGCACAGTCAAAGAGATGGCGACGCTATAGCCAAAAATCAATCTAAGCGCCGTATTATTTTTCTGGAAATTTTCAACAATTGATCGGCATCACATATTAATAATTGTTATGTGAGCTGACGTTTAATAAGTGATCCAGATTACTGCTTTTCGCTATCATCAGCATATCATCACGGCACACAGACCGAATATGGACATAATCGTCGGTCTATTCATCGCACGACCAAAGATCCTGTGCGTGCAGTGATTAATCATTGGCAGCTTTAATTAAGAAGGTTCACATGTTAAATAACATTCGTATCGAAGAAGATTTGTTGGGTACCAGGGAAGTGCCAGCGGATGCCTACTATGGTGTTCATACTCTGAGAGCGATTGAAAACTTCTACATAAGCAACAGCAAAATCAGTGACATACCTGAATTTGTGCGCGGTATGGTCATGGTTAAGAAAGCAGCGGCAATGGCGAACAAGGAGTTGCAAACCATTCCGAAAAGCATCGCAAACACCATTATCCAGGCCTGTGATGAAGTGCTGAATAACGGCAAGTGCATGGACCAATTCCCGGTGGACGTTTACCAGGGCGGTGCCGGTACTTCCGTCAACATGAATACCAACGAAGTGCTCGCCAACATTGGGCTTGAGCTGATGGGCCACCAGAAAGGTGAGTACCAGTTCCTGAACCCGAACGACCACGTTAACAAATGCCAGTCCACTAACGACGCTTACCCAACCGGTTTCCGCATCGCAGTGTACGCCTCTATTGTGAAGCTGATTGATGCTATCAACCAGTTAGGCGACGGCTTCCAACGCAAAGCCGTTGAGTTCGAAAATGTCCTGAAAATGGGCCGTACTCAGCTGCAAGACGCCGTACCCATGACGCTGGGACAGGAATTCCACGCATTCAACGTGCTATTGAATGAAGAAACCCGCAACCTGCTGCGCACCGCTGAACTGCTGCTGGAAGTGAACCTGGGTGCGACCGCAATAGGTACTCGCCTGAACACCCCAGAAGGCTATCAGCAACTGGCAGTGCAGAAACTGGCTGAAGTCAGCAACCTGCCATGCGTTCCAGCTGAAGACCTGATTGAAGCGACTTCCGACTGTGGCGCATACGTCATGGTTCACAGCTCGCTCAAACGCCTGGCAGTGAAAATGTCGAAGATCTGTAACGACCTTCGCCTGCTCTCTTCCGGCCCGCGTTCTGGCCTGAATGAAATCAACCTGCCTGAGCTGCAAGCCGGCTCTTCCATCATGCCAGCCAAAGTCAACCCGGTGATTCCAGAAGTGGTTAACCAGGTGTGCTTTAAAGTCATTGGTAACGACATCACCGTCACCATGGCTTCCGAAGCGGGCCAGTTGCAGTTGAACGTGATGGAACCCGTGATTGGCCAGGCGATGTTCGAGTCGATTCACATCCTGACCAACGCTTGCTACAACCTGCTGGAAAAATGCATCAACGGCATCACTGCTAATAAAGAAGTGTGTGAAAGCTACGTCTACAACTCTATCGGTATCGTGACGTATCTGAACCCGTTCATTGGCCACCACAATGGCGATATCGTTGGCAAGATTTGTGCGGAAACCGGTAAGAGTGTGCGTGAAGTTGTTCTGGAACGCGGGCTGCTTACTGAAGCCGAGCTGGACGATATTTTCTCCATCAACAACCTGATGCACCCGGTCTATAAAGCGAAGCGTTACACCGATGAAAGTGAACAATAGTCCTTTCTGGTAGTCATTAAAAGGCACGTCCATTGGACGTGCCTTTTTCATTTGCGCTTACAACAAAAACACAACAAACAATTATCAATCATCACACACAAGGAAGGAAATCATGTTTGGAGCTGAACTCGTTATCGTGCTTTTAGCGATATACCTCGGTGCCAGGCTCGGCGGCATAGGCATTGGCTTTGCTGGCGGTTTTGGCGTATTAGTTTTAACCCTGATTTTCCAGGTCAAACCGGGCTCAATCCCGTTTGATGTGATTGAAATCATCATGGCCGTTATTGCCGCCATAGCCGCCATGCAGGTCGCGGGCGGAATGGACTACCTCGTCAGCCTCGCAGAAAAACTGCTACGCCGTCATCCCAAATACATCACTTTTCTTGCACCGTTGGTGACCTGGTTTATGACCATTCTGGCGGGAACCGGGCACACCGCCTTTTCCACGCTACCTGTGATTACCGAAGTGGCGAAAGAACAAGGGATTCGCCCATCGCGCCCACTGTCTATTGCTGTTGTCGCCTCGCAAATCGCAATTACTGCTTCACCGATTTCTGCCGCAGTGGTGTTCTTCTCCGGCATTCTTGAGCCAATGGGCATCAGCTACCTGACTTTACTGAGCATCTGTATTCCGGTGACCCTGGTTGCCGTTATGCTGACTGCGATTGTGTGTAACTTCCTTGGCTGCGAACTGAAAGACGATCCGGTTTACCAGGAACGCCTGGCCAAAGGTGAAGTGAAACTGCGCGGCGCCAGCGTGTTTGAACTGAAACCACACGCTAAACGTTCAGTGATGTTATTCCTGATTGGTATCGTCGCGGTCATGTTCTACGCCACCGCCATCAGCGACACCGTTGGCCTGATTCAAAACCCAATTCTGCCGCGTAACGAAGCGATTGTGGTGTTCATGCTGACTATCGCCACGCTGATTTGCATCACCTGTAAAATTGATACGGGCGAAATCCTCAATGCCAGTACTTTTAAATCAGGGATGAGTGCCTGTATCTGTGTGCTGGGTGTGGCATGGCTGGGTGATACCTTCGTCAAAAACCATATTCAGGATATTCAGGTTGTTGCAGGTGATTTACTGAAAAGCTACCCGTGGCTACTCGCTGTGGTGCTGTTCTTTGCTGCTACTTTGCTTTATTCCCAGGCGGCAACCACGAAAGCCCTGATGCCAGCAGCGCTGATGCTGGGTGTTAGCCCACTGACGGCTATCGCCTCTTTTGCAGCCGTATCTGCACTGTTCGTGCTGCCAACCTACCCGACTTTATTGGCGGCTGTGGAAATGGATGACACCGGTTCAACGCGTATTGGTAAGTACGTGTTTAACCACGCATTCCTGATTCCTGGCGTGATCGCAATTTCGTTGTGCGTAATCCTCGGCTTTATCGTCGGCGGCATGGTTCTGTAAAACGGTTCTGTAAATGTTTTAAAACACGGGTCGCACTGCGGCCCGTTTAACGCCTCCTCTCACTCCCCCATGCTATAGTCAACCGCGAATCCACCAGATACGAGGTTAGCTATGCCGACTACCCAGGCTGTTGTCATCCTTTGTACTGCCCCAGATGAAGCAACCGCTCAGGAACTTGCCGCCCTTGTGCTGGCTGAAAAACTGGCGGCCTGCGTGACCCTTTTACCCGGTGCGACATCGCTCTATTACTGGGAAGGAAAAATGGAACAGGAGTATGAGGTGCAGATGCTGCTCAAAAGCGACATCGAGCATCAGGAGGCGCTGTTGGCTTGCCTGAAATCGCATCACCCGTATCAAACCCCTGAATTACTGGTTCTGCCAGTTACCCACGGAGATAGTGAATACCTCTCATGGCTCTACGCATCTTTGCGCTAATTTTAGCGCTATTCAGTTCACATGCTTTTGCAGGTCTTTTCGACAACCAAAGCAAATCTCAGTTTGTGCCGGTCGATCAGGCTTTTACGTTCGATTTCCAGCAATCTGGCCAGCAGCTCAACCTGAGCTGGCAGATAAAACCTGGCTACTACCTTTATCGCCAACAGATCAAAGTGACGCCCGCGCAGGCCGAACTCGCCCCGCTTGAGTTACCGAAAGGTTCCTGGCATGAAGACGAGTTCTACGGCAAGACCGAGATCTACACCGAGCGGCTTAATCTGCCCGTCAATATCCATAACGCGGCCAAAGGTGCGACGGTCAGCGTGACGTATCAGGGTTGCGCCGAGGCGGGGTTCTGTTATCCGCCTGAAACGCGTGTGGTGCCGCTAAGTGAAGTGGTGGCTGAGGCGAGTGGCCCTCATCCTCTCCCCCAGGATAGGGGACAAACCAGTGCCGACTCGCCTTCCACCCTCTCCCCTACGCCTACCGCGGAACCGCCTTCCTCCCTCTCCCCTGGGGAGAGGGCCGGGGTGAGGGGTACAGGTACAGACACACAACTGCCCTTCTCCGCACTCTGGGCATTCTTAATCGGCATCGGCATCGCCTTCACGCCTTGCGTGCTGCCGATGTACCCGCTTATCTCTGGCATCGTGCTCGGCGGGAAACAGCGCTTATCCACTACTCGCGCCCTGCTACTGACCTTTGTCTACGTACAAGGGATGGCGCTAACCTACACCGCGCTGGGCCTTGTGGTTGCGGCAGCCGGCCTACAATTCCAGGCAGCGCTCCAGCACCCTTACGTGCTTATCGGCCTGTCAGCACTGTTTGTACTGCTCGCGGCATCCATGTTTGGGTTATTCACCCTGCAACTCCCGTCATCACTGCAAACGCGTCTGACGCTGATGAGCAACCGCCAGCAAGGGGGGTCCGCCGGTGGCGTGTTCGCGATGGGCGCATTAGCCGGGCTGATTTGCTCGCCGTGCACCACCGCACCACTGAGCGCCATTTTGCTGTATATCGCCCAGAGCGGGAACATGTGGCTGGGCGGCGGCACGCTGTATCTTTACGCCCTGGGCATGGGCCTGCCGCTGATGCTCATCACCGTATTCGGCAATCGCCTGCTACCAAAAAGTGGCCCGTGGATGGAAACTGTCAAAACCGCATTTGGTTTTGTGATCCTCGCACTGCCAGTTTTCCTGCTGGAACGCATACTGGGAGATAACTGGGGTATCCGGTTATGGGGTTTGCTTGGCGTGGCGTTCTTCGGCTGGGCATTTATCACCAGCTTGCAAGCGACGAAATCGTGGATGCGCGTGGTGCAGATCATTCTGCTGGGTGCCGCGCTGGTTTGTGCTCGCCCGCTGCAAGACTGGGCGTTTGGTACCACCGTTACGGCAAGCCAGGCGCATCTCAACTTCACGAAGATTGCGAATGTTGAGCATCTCGACGCCGCACTGGCCCGTGCGAAAGGCAAACCGGTGATGCTCGATTTGTACGCCGACTGGTGTGTGGCCTGTAAAGAGTTTGAGAAATACACCTTTAGCGACCCAAAAGTGCAACAACAACTGGCAGATACTGTTTTACTGCAGGCTGATGTTACGGCCAACAACGCGCAAGATGTGGCGCTGTTAAAGCATCTACAGGTCCTGGGGCTGCCTACGATTTTGTTCTTTGATACACAGGGGCGCGAGCAACCAGAAGCTCGCGTAACCGGTTTTATGAATGCTGACACGTTCCATACGCATTTGCAGAAACTAACGCCGTAAACAACACTCATTGTGGGATGTACTCTCAATAATTCAGGTTGTATTGAGGCAACATGAAGTATGACGGGTACAACGGAGGAGATAACCGTGCAACGTGAAACAGTATTAGAGCACGCCTTACACGTCCTTGAGCGTGAAGGAATTGCCAGCACTACCCTGGATATGGTCGCCGCAGAGGCAGACTATCCGGTAAAAGAGATAAGCAACTTTTGGCCTAACAGCGAAGCCCTGCTCTACGACGCTCTGCGTTATTTGAGTCAGCAAATTGATGTCTGGCGCCGTCAGCTAGCGCTTAACGAAGAGTTGTCGCTTGAGCAAAAACTGTTGAAGCGCTACGAAGCGTTGACCGAGTGCGTCAACAACCAACGCTATCCGGGATGCCTGTTTATTGCGGCCTGTACCTTCTACCCTGATGCGTCGCACCCGATTCACCAGTTGGCCGATCAGCAGAAAAAAGCCGCGTGGGAATTTACTCATGAAATGCTGATGCAGCTGGAAGTGGACGACCCAACAATGGTGGCTCACCAAATGGAGCTGGTGCTGGAAGGTTGCCTGAGCCGTTTACTGGTGAAACGTAGCCAGGCTGATATCGTCACCGCCCGCCAACTGGCCGAAGACATTCTGCGGTTTGCGCAATGCCGACAGGGTGGCGCATTAACCTGATGAATTACTTTCTCGCCATTATGAATAAAAAGCAGCCAGTTAAACGCATTTAACCGCTTTTTTATGACAAAGCCGTTGACGCCCAACGGCCTTTACGGTTTAATGCGCCCCGTTGCCCGGATAGCTCAGTCGGTAGAGCAGGGGATTGAAAATCCCCGTGTCCTTGGTTCGATTCCGAGTCCGGGCACCACATTTAGAAGAACCCGCCTATGGCGGGTTTTTTGCTATTAGGGATTCGGACTCTCCATCGCACAATTCCTGCACGTAAGTTCAATAATTCGCCGCGTCCCTGCGGCTGCTACTGTTCCGACAATTACCAGTAGTATTTCAGCCCGGCGCTGGCAGAAAGAGCCTGATTATTCGCCGTGCTACTCTGCATTCCGGCAAAAAGCTGCACGCTATTCAAAAGAACGTAATCAATATCTAAACCGTAATCGAAGCTATTTCTGTCAAACTCTGGCGAGTTAAGCGAAATTTCCTGCCCGCTCATATTGGTAGTCAATGACATATCGCTGATATCACGTGAAGCGATTTTGCTGGCCTGCGCCCATGCAGCCAGATGCAGTTCATTGTTCACCATATAATTGAAGCGAGAGCCCAATGCTACGCTTGTCTGGCGCCCTTTCATGCCACTGGCACTCACACCCTGTTGGTTTCCTTCATCAATACTATCGGTATTGGAACGATCGTATTCGACACTGACGTAGGGGGTGATATCGGCTTCATGCGGCAAATGGAATGCGTAGCCTGATTCAAAATACAGACTTGAGCTGCTCATATCCGTATTCGACTTCTGGCTACTTTGCGTGCCATTGCCGATAACCGGACGTTTAATGTCTGCATCACCACGCTGGTAACTTGCCAGACCGTTCAGATAAAACGCGCCATCGTTGAACTGCCCATAAGCGCCAATACCATTCTGGCTCCCATCAAGACTCCCACCGTTTCTATCCAGTTTGGCAGTGATATTATTTTTATTAACGAAGCCACCCAGCAGCAAGGTATTACTCACACGACCATCCATCCCCACAGAGGTGTTATTGGTCGTGCTGCTAACCTGGTTCCAGCCATCAGGTTGGTATTGGTTTTTCATATAATCATGAGAAGTCCATACGCCAGGGGTCGCTTGACCCATGCCATACATGGCACTTAAGCGATTCACGACAGTTTGCGTCAGGCGATTTTGCTCCGCTAACAGCACAGAAGGCAGCTCGGAATAAATGACGCCAGAATGGCTGTCCACAATGCGCTGAACAGCCTCTCCTGAGCCAGTAGATTGTAAGCCCGCGGAATAATCTAATAATTGCTGCTCGTCTAACGTCAGTACTTCACCGTTGTGCTGCTTTAATGCAATGGCATTAGCAGCAGCGAAAATACTGTCTACCGCTTTGGCGCCCGCCGTTGACTGAGAATCTCCATTGCTGACGGCATTTTGTGCAGAGACTTGCTCCACTTCAAGATTGACGTTATCTGATTCATAATTAACCTGCTTAATTGTCAGGAACTTGCTGCCATTTAGCTGGTTAAATTTCCCCTGAACATTCTGTGCATGCAGAATGTCATAAGTTCCATTAACCACATAATTCTGATTAACCAAATTAACCGCGCCATCAAGCGTTGCGTTACCGCTAATATCAAGCTGATTATCAATATAAGCATTAAGTACGCCGTTATGCCCCTGGGAATAGTCACCTTGCACTTTCAGTGAGCCATTAGATAAATCTATCGTCCCATTGTTATAAGTTGTTCTCACCGAACCTGAACCAGTTAACACACCTCCCGGGGCAATATTCACTGAGCCATTATTAATACTGCCACTAACCCATAATGCACCCTGATTTATTGTCGTATTTCCGGTATAGCTATCATTTCCCGCCAATTCCAGAACGCCATTGCCATTTTTAATCAGACCAGCATCACCGGATATATCGTTACTGAAGATATAATGCGAATCAGGAACCTGGGCATTAAAGTCGCCAAAAAGAGAAGAAAATAGCATTGGGCCATGCTCTGCACGCAGAGCATTCAACTCACCCCAACCGTAGCTCGCGTTATAGGGTGTTCCTGGTTGTGAACCATCAGGCAGATAGTTTGCGGTCGTTAATATTGTTTGTTTGACCTGCTTTGCGGTCATCCAGGGATAGGTATGCCATACACTTGCCGCTGCAGCCGTAACTTGCGGTGCTGCGCCAGAAGTACCGTAGAAATAAACGTAACTATTATTATTCTCGCTGAGCAGTGGCCCAACGACATAATCGCCAGCAAGACACCAGGCTGCAGCCCTTCCGCATGCATTACTGCCTTTCAGTACACCGCTTTCGTCATACCCGCTATAGAGCTGCTTATTACCATCGAGACCCACTACCGTGATTAACCCATTTTCGATAGAGCGATCAATCAGCGGGGTCAGGTTTTCTGCGGATGGCTCATTAAGGAAATCATTCCCGGCAGAAAAAACTATCAAACCATTGCTATTAACCAGATATTTTAATACTGATGTAATCGGTGAGTTTTCATCGTAATGATTATAACTCCCCCATGAGGCATTAAATAAATTGACGCCATAATGCTCATGCAGATCCATAATTGCAGCGAGTTGATCATGAATTATTGAATGGCCAAGAGGGTCATCTGTCGTTTTGGCTTCATAAAGCTCAACGTTCTGGTTACCAACATATGTTCCAGCACTTCCTGTACTGGCAAGGATTTGAGAGACATAGCTACCATGTCCAGAAGTATCCATATCAGCCAGTGCCAAAGACGCCGTAATATCCTCGGGAGTAAATTCACCTGAGCCAAGATTTTTTCCCTGGCCGACATAATGCAAAATAAGAGCAACCTTACCTGCTATATTACTGATGTTTTTATTAACACCGGAGTCTAATACACCAACTTTAACTTTATTGCTTTGCCCCGGAGCCGGTATGTCTGGTTTGATAGCCGGAGTGATTAATGGTTTATTTATTGTTTGCGGAGAGCCCGAATCGCTACCACCACCACCCCCGCCACAAGCTGTTAACAACAGGGGAATAAATAGAGCGACACTTTTTAACTTTAATATATTCATTGTCTCAGTAATGTGTATTTTTGGATATTTATCTTGACCTTTGCGTAGGTAATAAACATTACTTAATAGCTGTGTAAAAATCAAACACATTATTAAATAGAAAAACATTCAATGATCAATTAAAAAATATAACAGCGAAATGCAACATTAATATTTCCAGAGAAAATTAATTCAATATCGCATTGAAAATAAATGATTATTGAAAGAGAAAGAAGAGGAAGAAGGGATCGTTAAGTTAATAACTTAAAGGGGACACCAGAATCATGTCTACACATTCGATGTCCCGCCAGGTTGCTTAGTTTTTAAATAACGTACTTGACCCAAACGCTCAATTTTACTTTTGATTAGCCTTAAGCTAACCCCTCACAAAACCAACGTCATAAAACGGCTATTCGGGTCGAGTTGGTAATCGGCAAACGGCTCGCAGTCTACAAAACCATGCTTGAGATAGAGTTGGTAGCAAGGGGTAAAGCCTGGCTGGGTACCGGTTTCTAAGCTAAGGCGCTGTAAGCCGCGTTCGCGGGCAACCTGCACAATGTGCACTAAAAACTGATTTGCCACACCGCGGCGCAAAAACTCGGTCGCGGTGCGCATTGATTTCAGCTCACCGTGTGCATCATCTAACATTTTCAGCGCGCCAATTCCGGCTAATTGCTCCCCTTCCCACGCCGACCAGAACGTCACTGCCGGGTCGCGCAGCTTCTGCACATCGAGTGCATGGCTACTTTCCGGTGGCGATTGTTCCAGCATGCCGGAAATATGGTAAGCCACTAATGTCTGTACCGCGTGATGGGAAAGATCGTCAGTTTTGATGGTGAACATGTTCATTTTCCAGAGGAATTTTTTGAGTTAATTACATATTTGCAACATCAAAGCGAACTTGCGAGAGATCGTCCAATAACGTTTTCTTATGAACTCATTTCTTCATTTGCTGTAGCTGTATCTGGTCGGCATATTTGGCCTGCTCAGCCAGCGCTGAAAACTGCGCTGGCAGGTAAAATGTCTCGGGCACTTTGAGGCCGCGCATGTCGCTGCCCGTGTGGATTTGCAGTTCACCAAGCTGGCTTATCGTCACGCCCGCCACGGTTGCAGGCATCACCAGGAAGTAAGGTTTTGCGCTTTCAAATGGCACCGGGGTCGGGTAGCGGTTTTCGCTCAAATCATAGTTACGGTTGAGCACCAGGAATTTGTCCGGCACCCGGCGTTTACTGTTCCACCAGTCGCCGTCCACTTCGCGGAATTTTCTGGCGGTTTCCGCCTCGCTGACCGCGCCAAGCCGCACCAGAGCGTTGTGCAGCCCCTTGTCTATCGCCGCATCGTAAGATTCAATCGACCCTGCGTGCCCCTGTAAAATGGCGTTTATCGCAAGCCTTGCACCCAATAAATTGGAGTAGAGATCCTCTGGCGAAAAAGCCGAGATCTCTTCAGAAAACCCTGGAACTGACTGGAAGCCGTACCACTGCGCAATTTCATGCCATTGCGCCAACTGGAATGCGAGATGCCCCGCAAGCCAGGCAGCAATCGAATAACGTTCCGGCATTGAAGCGGGTGGAGTGAAGGCATGGAGTTGAACGCGGCGCACACCAAGTTCTTCACTGTAGAACAGCCGCCAGTCCTGGCCGAGTCGGGAATAAATCTGCGAGAAAAGATAGAAGGTGTTATCAGCGGTATCCCGCACGTGGGCAATATCGATAAAGCCGCCGCGGCGGGTATAAATCAGGCCGCTTTTCTCCTCGCTCAGACCCACGATATTCTTCACCGCACCTAATGCGCTGTCGTTGTAGCGGTGATTGCCAAGCGTCGCGAGCGTCAGAATATTGCCAATCTGGTAGACCGGAATCGGCACGCCCACCGCCCGCACTTGCAGGTCGTAGCCAAACGCGCAGCAAGGCCGTAAAGATTCCGGGGCGGTAAGTTCCTGAGCAACCGGCCACACGCGCCGTGCCTGCTCAATAGGCAAAATATCTGCTGCACCAAAACTCAGCGATGAGACGCTAAGCAGTAATGTGAAAATCCATATTCTCATTAAAATGCCTCTGCAACTTGAAAGTAAAATCCGGTGCTCTCTTTGCCAAATCCCAGATCAAGGCGAATATTCATGTCTGGTTTAACCTCAAAGCGGTAGCCCGCACCAATCGTCGGTAACAGCGGGTTATCTGCCAGATGCTGTGGGCCATCGCCCAAAGCACCAGCTCCGACCCACAAAACATAGCCGTGCCGCCAGTTGAGTTTTTTGCGGTATTCCAGTTGAGTGCTGACCACGTCTTTATCGCGATAACGCCCCTGATAATAACCCCGCATTCGATTATCGTCCCCGGCTTGCGACAGGCGATCCCATGGCACATCACCACGCGCAAAACGCCCCCAAAGATCAAATGCCAGTACATCCTGATCGTTTAGCGGGAGGTAATAGTTATATTGCAGCTGCAAAACGGTGAAGTGACTATCCGAGCCAAGGGCGGGATCGAAAAGGCTGTATTCGGCACTGAAAAATTGCCCATGCCGCGGGCGAGTTATCACGTCCCGCGAGTCGTAGTTGATGGTCGCCGTCGCGCCTGAACTCAGTGAGTTTCCTTCCACGTTATAGCGGGAAAAGTTATCACCGGGGTGCGGGTCATCAATATTTTCAGCATCATAGGTTGAAAAGTCCCAACCCAAACCAGCATAAAGATTATCAACTATTTGGCGCATAATCTGCGGGTGAAGGCTAAAAGATTGCTGCGTGTATTTTTGTTCGTTGCCTTGTGCTGCGTCGTAGCCTATCCCCCAAAAACCAGTGGGGATTTTGGCCAGTGATCCATCGACAAACAGCCGCCATTCATCGCCGTTGAAAAACGTGTAGTTCTTCATGCCGACCCCCAGCGCACCGCTGGTACTGACAAAACCAGTAAATGACACCGAAGAGTTTTGTGTCACACGATCGTTAGGATCAACGCGATAAACGCCCGCGATGGCAGTCCCGAGGCCAAGTTTCAGTTCCGGGGTATAAAACGGTCCTGGCAGCACGCTCCAGTTAATGCCTTTGCTCGAGTCATATTGATTATCCGCCCCCAGTTTCCCCAGAAAGCCATCAATCTCGTCGCGAGTCATGGCATCCGTTGTCACCGGAGCCATCATAAGGCTAAGCAAACCCAAAAATAGCGCGCCAGGTTTATTCATCAGAATCGATATTCACCCGCAAAGAAGAAGCTATTACGCTCGTTAAAGCCTATTTCGGTTAGTACGTTAAAGTTCTGCGTAATCTCATATTGCGCACCAATTAAGGTATTCCACGGTGAAGTGAGATGCTGCTTAACGTCAAAGCGCCCTTGATCATCCTGGTTCACCGAATTAATCAGCGGCTGGAGTTCGGCTGGAATATGCAGGTCAGAAAGGTTGCCTTTGAACTCCTGCTGCACATCCTGGTACATCGCGCCTACCCAAATACTTAAATGCGATGGCCCGGAAATTTGCGGCATATCGAAGCGATACCCGACGCGGGGCGATACCGTCAGGGCCGAAATTTTGCCATCCAGAATATCGAAATCCGTTTGCGTGTAGTTGGTGTCCAGCAACGTAAACCAGTTTTTGTAGCCGCCCGCGAGAGTGATCCCGGTGCCGTAGGTCATGCCTTCAAAATCGAGTGTGAAATCAATATTCTGCAAGTCACCGCTTTGGTTAAGGCGATGCACCGACGAGGCGATAATCCGGTCGACACCGGTATAGCGCGATGGATCAGCATCAACCGACACATTCGAAACCGACGATCCTTTGGTGTATCCCACCAGCCCGTAAATATTCAAAAATGGAAACACCCACATATCGAGGCGCAGGTTTTCGCTCTTGCTGCGCTCACGCGTATGGCCGACATCAATCGCAAACATGTCGCTGGGTATCGGGTGCGAGCCCAGTTTCAGCCCCGAGAAGGTAATGCTGTCGACATCAACATTTTGGCGCATATTCATATAGCTGAGATTGACGCCGAACGGCAGCGGTATCGAGTATCCGCGTGCGCGTGCTTCATCGCCCCAGATGGGAAACGTGCTGCTCTCGGCAGCCGTATCTGTGGTTGCAGCCATCGCCGTACCGGATAAAAACAGTAACGGCAGGGCCATCACCCGGCATTGTTGCACACCCCTTTCCATTATTTTCATTGCGTTCTCTTTGATGTCTGCCTGCGTTTTCAGTAAGACGGAAAAGTCCTTTTACAGCCCCGCCCCCACGTTGAAATAGACCGCTTGTTCACTGTCGCTAAACGCGACATCTATCCCGGTATGCAGACCAAACTGGCGCGCAATCAGGTAACGGAAACCGCCACCCCACGCCACTTCGGTGCTTTGGTAAAGGTCGTCAGCCTCTTTGCTGGCACTTCCCGCTCCGACAAAACCTTGCAACACCCAGCGCGGCGTCATTTGCCACTCCAGCTGAGTTTGCACGGTGCTGACATAATCCCCTTGATAGCGAAATTGCGAGATGCCTCGCAACTTAATGTATGGCCGCGCCATGGGCGTCAGATGCTGGTCATGGTTTGAAAGTGACTGATAATTCCCGGCCAGCACCAGCGTGAAATCGGTGCCGAGCGGTTGGAAGTATTTGCCGTCGAGCGTCAGCATATCGTAGCGATAATCACCGCCGAGGAAGCTGGTATAAAACTGGTATTCCCCCGTGACAGATAGCCCATTGTGCGGATAAAAAAAGTTATCGGTGGTGTCATATTCCATGATCACCCCAAGCGCTGAAGAAGCACTTTCCTCACCCAAAACATGCTGCAATGCGCGGCTAATGACCGGGTTATCCGCAGAAATTTTGGTATCTGCATAAAACTGTGAGCCACCGATAAAGAACGGCGTATCGGCTACGCGGAACAGCAATTTTTGCATACCGCCGTAGCCTTTGGTTTGCGTACTAATGCCCTTTCCACGATCAAACGCTGCAATGTCACCAGAATAAATATCAAGATTTACATCGGCATAACCGAGTGCCACCAGATAACGAATGCTGTCATTGTTCCAGGTATGGCGATGGCCACCGCCGACAAACCAGGTACCGTTTTGTGTGGCACCACCACCCAAAGCCGTCACGGCGGGTGGGATAGTTTTTCCACCCGGATGATTTTTCCCGGCTTCACTGTCTGCGGTGTCATGCAAGAAAAGACCAAACAGGCCGCCGCCGTAACCTATCGCAGGTTCAGTAATGACTACCGGAACCGGCAAAAAGCCGTAACGGTTTTCACTGAGGTATTCGCTCATATCAAGCATGCCGTCCGAATCATCGAACAGCCCGCTGGCGCTGGCGACCCATGGCTGTGATAACCCCAGGCTACAAAGAAGTGCCAGCCAATAGCCAGGCCGTTTCACAATGGCTTCTCTGGCTGAGCAGCCGGTGCGGCAAACCAGTTTTCCGGCGTCACCATCACGGCGCCTTCCGGTTGGTTCACGAAGTTCGGCGACATGATCTGTACGTTAAATTCGTTGAACACATCCTGAATATGGCTGTGCAATTCGCTTTTCACGCCGGCCAGCGATTCGCCAGGCCGCAATCTGACCTGCAACTCGTAAGCGATGTACCAGTCCATCAGATTGAGCTGGCGCACCAGAGGGGGCGTATTCGGCTCAATGCCCTGTGTACGCTTAGCCGCCAGCTCCAGCATCGCGTGGACTTGCCGCCACGGGGTGTCATAGCCGATGGTGACGCTGGTTGTCAGGTTGACGCCGCCGCCTGGGTTCTGTGCGCTCAGGTTGGTGATTTTGCCGCTGACCACCACGGCGTTAGGCACAGTGACGATGTAGTTTTCACGGGTGAGGATTTTGGTTGCGAGCATACCGACTTCGTTCACCAGCCCTTCGTTGTCGCCAATACGAATCACATCCCCTTTGCGCAGTGCGCGGGAATAAGTCAGCACCAGCCCGCTCATCGCGTGGTTCATCACCCCCGCCGAGCCAAGCGTTAACATCAAACCGAAGAACACGCTAATGCCCTTAAACGCAACCGAGTTAGCTCCCGGCAGGAACGGGTAAGCCGCAGAAAGCGCAAATAACCAGACCATCACGGAGATGAGTTTACGCGTCGCCCCCACCGTTTCAGGGTGCAGACCCGGCACCATCATTTTTCGGGCCTCAACGCGGGTGAGCAGAATTTTCAGCAGCTTGAGAATAAATGCGGTGATTAAAAAGATAATCAGCACAATCAATAAACCGGGGAAAGCAGAAACAATTGATAACGCAATTTTCTGGGCAACATTAATCGACCAGTCACCGAGCGATTCGCCCCACACCCGCGTCCACGGGAATAAACGGAAGATCCAGCTTAGCCAGACATAAAACGCTGCAATGCCCAAAAGGACCATCAACAAGCCGTAGAGATAACTTTCAATGGCACCCAAAAATTCGCGCCATTTCGCAGGAATCAGCCCTTTCTTGCGGCTGACTCTGGCATCGAAATATTGCTTCACCTTTTTCCAGGATTTGAACGCGCCATAAAACAGCAGCCCCAACGCGAGCGTACCAGCCAGAGTTTTTACCGCGGCGGTGGCAAGATATGACGAGGAGTACTGATCTTTTAATGAATTGCGTTGTTCATCAAAGCGGGCCAGCACGCGTTGCGCAGCCTGATCAAGTGTCAGGTCATCACCCTCATCTAAATCACCTTCGGTCAGTAGCATCAACACTTTACCGTTGAGGGTGAATAAGCGGCCGTGTTGGTTATAGCGTGTGATGGCCGTGACTTGCACCGGTTGGCGAATGTCGTCTTCATTCAGGGAGCGCAGAGTCTGGCGAATGCGCAGCACGCGCTCTTCGGGCGTGGTGAGGCCAAACTTTGCCTGCAACATGACAATGGGATGGTGAAAAATATAAACCGTGCGTGCTTTGTCCTGTTCGGAAGGAAGTTGCCTTGGCTCAGCGGCTTGCAGCCCACAAGCGGTCGTCAGAGATATCCATGCAAGAAGGAACAGCAACGACCTAATCATAATTTTCACCCAGGAAGAATAAATTTTGTTTTATTTTTCAATCACACGAAGAAATTCAATTCCGACAACTTTCTGATTTGAGCATAGACCAGCATCAAGCATATTCAAGAAAAGTGGAGTGATGTTAAAGGGTTGGCAGGTACGGGTTTGAAAGGTGGCATAGCCCGTTCGGGCACGGTATCATTTAATAAACTTATTAAAGGAGCGCTATTCGTGGACATTAATCACAGCACTGGCGAAAACGTCATTACCAGCACCAAAGGCTATATGTGGTTTTTGTCTCTGAATATAATATATTGTTTCTGGCTATTATTACGCAGCGCCGATCGCAGTGATATTGATACGCTGCCGCTGGCATTACAATTACTGTGTGGCGGCATCATTACCCTATCCGTCATCAATCTTATTATCACGCTAAAAATAAAGAAGAATATTAATGATGGTTTCTATCACAGGGTACTTCCTTATGTGGTATTAACCTTTGGAATATTGTGGTCAATTTTGTTTTTAAATTTCACGTTTTATTACCAAAACCCGCTGATGACGCTGATGCTGACCGTGTCGGTATTATTACCGGCGACGATCACCTTCTACATTTCAGGGCGGCTGTTGCTGCTGTTCTCAGTCCCGCTAATTTTATCGTGGATGTATGTCGAATTCTTCGTTCTGGAAAAATTCAGCGTGGCGCAGTTTTGCGGCGTCATCATCATGCTGTTGGTTATCTATTCTGCACGTTACATTCTGCTTGAGTGGTATCAGCGTGTTCAGCGCAGCGAATATGAAAAAAACCTGCTGATAAAAAAGCTGGTACAGCAAGCGCATTACGATGCATTGACCGGGTTATTTAACCGCCTGAGCCTGACACGTTTTTTTGAAGAGTGCGTCAATGACCTGGCTGGAAACAAGAAAAAGCTGTTTATGATTGTTATGGATATCGATTATTTCAAACAGTACAACGACATTTATGGCCATGTTGCCGGGGACAAATGCCTGATCAAAGTTTCCCACTGCATCGAACAATCTCTGCGTAAAGAAACCGACAGCGCATTTCGTTTTGGGGGTGAAGAGTTTGTTGTTTTGACCGTGTGCGACAGCATTTCGCAGGCCAAAGCCATCAGCCAGAGGATCCAGCAAAACATTGCCCACGCCAATATCAGCCATAAAGGGTCGGCTATCTCATCAACGCTGACGATAAGCCAGGGTATTGCGCAATGGCACGAAGGAATGACGCTGGAAGCATTGGTCGAACAGGCTGACAAAGAGCTTTATAACGCCAAGAAAAGTGGCCGCAACCGCGTGTGTTATTAAAGCGGGGGGATGGGGATTCACGGCTAAGCATTGACGCCGGGAAAACTGCTCCGGCAACCCATGCTGCAAATCAGCAACCGCAGAAACGAAAAAACCCGCCGAAGCGGGTTTTAAAATTTTTAGAGCTTAGTTAACGCTAACCTTACAGGCTAGTTACGTTACCAGCTGCTGGGCCTTTAGCGCCGTTCTCGATGGTGAAGGAAACTTTCTGGCCTTCATCAAGAGATTTGTAACCTTCGTTCTGGATTGCAGAGAAGTGTACAAACAGGTCTTTAGAACCGTCATCAGGAGTGATGAAGCCGAAACCTTTATCAGCGTTGAACCATTTTACCAGACCAGTCATTTTGTTAGACATGTGTATTACCTTTTGAATTAAGTGTGCCTTACGGCGATTTGGTATGCTTTACAGATTTTATGAAGCGGTAGAGGAGCACACGACAAAGGGTATCCAGGGATGACTCTTGAAGGACTGCTTTACTAGGTTGCTTTAAAGGTCTGTACGTCAAACCGATGGCGTATTAACTCATGCTTAGGCGATGAATGACAAGGATTATTTTAGCCGTCTTTAGGTCCGGAGCTCGAGCCTCCCCCTTTTAGCGCTTCGCTTAGAGGGGGTAAAACACCTTTAGCCACTAACACCTAACTTATTGTTAATAATCTATTTTCGCAACATTACGCAGCATTTCTGGCGTGACTTCTGGCAGGCCAAAAAACGCCATATATGCCGGTATCATTTCGAACAACATATCTGTTCCAGGTTGTATCTGGCAGTCTCTTTGCGTTGCTGCATGTAAAAATGGCGTGATTTCGTTCTTCATTACCACCTCTCCGACGAAACTTCCGGGCGTAATTGCGAAGACGTCCAAAGGTAATTCGTCGCTGGAATTCATACCAAGTGGCGTTGCGTTCACCACAATGGAAAAGTCTTTCGGGTTGCGCACCCCCGTCAGCACCCTGAGCGCCGGATAATGGCGGCGCAGGCGTTTTGCCAATTCTTCGCAGCTGTCGGCCCGCTTATCAAACAACGCCAGCGTATCAATACCCGCTGCGGCCAGTGAAGCGGCAATAGCCGATCCCACCCCACCGCTGCCCACCACCAGGGCTCGCGCCCCTTCAACCTGAACACCTTTGCGCAACACGCCACGCACAAATCCATCGCCATCAAACATATCGCCACGCAATGTGCCATCCGGCTCAAGGCGTATAGCGTTACAGGCTCCGGCAATTTGTGCGGTTGGGCTAAGGCTATGGACTAACTCGCAGGTCGAAACTTTGTGCGGCATCGTCACTAACGCGCCAATAATATTAGTCATACGAAATAAAGAAGGTATCAGCTGCGCGTAGTCTTCGGCTTTTACCCCCATCGGCACCACTTTGATATCAATGCCTTGTGAATCAAACCACGGGTTGTAAATCATCGGCGCTTTAAACGTGGCGGTCGGGTAGCCCAGATGGGCGATTAAACGGGTATTCCCACTGATATCCATGATTACTCCGCCAGCTCAATACGTTTGATGTCGCCAAGAATAAAGACATACGCGAACACACCCAGCAGTGCAGCACCGCCGATATACAACAGCGCGTAGAAGAAGTTACCGGTCGCAGCGACAATAAAGCCGATGATAAGCGGCGTGATAATAGAAGCGAGGTTTGAGCAGAAGTTAAATAAACCACCGGTCAGGCCCGCGAGGTTCTTTGGCGCCATGTCTGAAATTAACGTCCAGCCCAGCCCTACCATGCCCTGGCCGAAGAACGCGACCGACATCACCGTAATCACCAGCGCATCCGTTGGCATCCAGTTTGCCGAAATAATCAGGCTCGCCATCAGCAGACCGGTGATAATCGGCAATTTACGGGCGATGTTCACCGATCCGGTGCGTTTAAGAATTTGGTCAGACACCCAACCACCAAACATCACCCCCACGGCTGCGGCCAGAAACGGCAGAATGGCGAAGAAGCCCACTTTCAGCCACGGCATATGGCGTTCGGTGGCGAGATATGTCGGGAACCAGGTCAGGAAAAAGACCAACGTCGTGTTCCCGGCAAACTGGCCAATACCTGCACCAAGGATCTGGCGGCACTTAATCAGTTTTGCGACGTTCGCCCAGCTAAAGTTCATCTTCGGCTCAGGTTCAGCTTCTTTCAGGTCATGACCGATATATTCCAGCTCAAGCCGGTTCGCCGTTTTCGACTCGTGCGGCTCGTGATAAAAACGCCACCACACCAGCACAAACAAAATGCCTGCCACGCCTACGGTAATAAACAGCGCACGCCAGCCAAAGGTTTCCATAATAAAGAACAGTACCGGCGCAAACGCGGCCAGGCCGATGTACTCCCCAACGGTATACACCGCCGTGGCACGTGCACGTTCATGCTGCGGGAACCATTTCCCCACCACTCGGCTATTTACCGGGAAGCATGGCGCTTCACTGATCCCCAATCCTAAGCGGCATAGCAGCAAGGTTTTCAGGCCGACCGTTAAACCGTGGAATAATGTAAACGCCGACCAGAAAAACAGCGCCAGGGCATAGGTGACTTTATTGCCGAAGCGGTCAAGGAAGATGCCACCGGGGATTTGCATTGCTGCATATGTCCAGGCAAACGCCGAGAACACAATGCCCATGGTTGCCGCACCAATGCCAAGGTCGGTGCTCAATTGAGGCGCGGCAATACCCAGAACCGTACGGTCGAGGTAGTTAATCATGGTCCCGATAGCCAGAAGGGTCAGGATCACCATTCGGGTACGGGTTCGTTTTACAACACCAGTTTTCGGGGCGGCGATATCGCCCTGGCCATAACTCGCCATGGTTGTGTCCTCTATTATTTTGTAGGTTACAGGTGCCTTAATCGAACCTTAAGGTTCATTTATTGTTATATATCGAGTTAACGCGTTTGCATCGCCGCCAGGCGCACGGCCGCGTTGGTGGCGCCATATTGTTGATAATCACCCCGCCGTTCGACCAATTCAAAGAAGAATCGATCGGGTCGGAATGGAGGGGTGTAGGCATGCAGGAACTCCTGCTGACGCGCATCGCGTTCATAAAGGATATCCAGCCGCTCAAGCCCTTGTAATAACGCGTTGTTTGCTCCGTAACGCGCCAGCAAATCATCATAATAGTTTGCCGGAATCGGTAGCAATTTCAGCCCCTGAGATTGCAGGGTCTCTACCGTTGCCGGTAAATCGTCACAGGCAAACGCCGCGTGTTGTAGGCCGGTGCCCTGATAGCTCGCGACCGAGCGCGCGATTTGCGTGTCCAGACTGTGTGACATATTCAGCGGCAGGCGAATCGAGTGACACGGGCTGTGCATCACCTGGCTTCTGACCAGGCCATACGGGTCGGGCACGCTCAGTTCGTTGTCCAGCTCAAAGCCAAACACCGCACGGAAGAACATAATCCAGTTATCGCGGCTGCCTTCAACTAAGCCTAACGCCAGGTGGTCAATCCCGCGCAGCGGGCCTTTGGGTGTGGAATCTGCGAGGTTAAAATCTGACTGATAAATATCGCGCTCGCCGTCTTCTGGCGCTTCAATCAGATAAATTAAGCTGCCGTCCGGGGCGCAAATTGCCGCCAGTGCTCGCTCGTCCGGGCCGTGTTCTTCATGCCATATCGGGTAACCGTAATCCTGCGCGCGTTGCAAAACGTTCGCCGCCCCTTTGACTCGCCACGCCATAGCGCAAAGTGAAACACCGTGGCGGCGGTGAAATTCGTCTGCCCAACTGTGCGCCTGGTGGTTGATAATCACGTTCACGCCACCATTGCGCCACAGCGAAACATCTTTCGAGCGGTGCTCACCAGCATGAGCAAACCCCAGCGGTTGCAGCGCTTCACCCAGAGCGACTGCGTCCTGCGCATCAGTGGCAAACTCTAAAAATTCGATGCCCTGATAACTGCCCTGCGGCGCGCTATGGAACAGCTCAGCGTCGATTTGCGGATGGCTATTCCAGGTCTGTTCTTCCAGCCACAATAAAGAGCGATAACCGTCTTTTGCCGTTGGTGCATTCGGCGTGGCGCGGAAACTGTCGTTGAAAATCTCCAGCGACCACGGGCCACGGTAACCTTTCTGCGTCAGCAAGCGAGTAAACTCAACCACCGGCAATTCGCCTTGCCCAGGGAAGCAGCGGAAATGGCGGCTCCACTCGAGCACATCCATTTTCATCAAGGGTGCATCGGCCAGTTGCAGGAAAGTGATTTTATCAAGCGGGATATCGTCGAGATTGATCAACTGATCGCCAAGCGAAAGCACATGGAAACTGTCGAGCACCAGCCCCAGCGCCGGGCTGTTGACCTGTTTTACCCGCTCCCACGCCTGGCGATAACGGTTCACATGCGTGCCCCAGGCCAGCGCTTCATAGCCGACCGTAATTTCATTACGCTGCGCCAGTTCAGCCAGATGCGCCAGGTCACTGACTTGCAAATCGAGATTCGGCGAGCAATCAGGTGCCACGTTGCTACACAGCAACATGGTGTTGCACCCAAGCTCATGCATCAGAGCGAACTTGCGCCGCGCACGTTCCAGGTTAATGGCAAACTGCGGGCGCGATGCCCCTTCGAAATCGCGGAATGGCTGAAATAAGGTAATCGTCAGTCCCAAATCCGCCGCCATTTTGCGCACATCAGCGGGCGTGCCTGGGTAATAAAGAAGATCATTTTCAAAGATTTCTACACCGTCAAAACCAGCAGCCGAAATTGCGGCCAGTTTTTCAGGCAACGTGCCAGAGATAGATACGGTTGCAATTGAACGCTGCATGTTGGCTCCTGGTCTGTCGGGATAAGTCGGTTAATGTTGTATCATTTGGTTCATATTGCAAATTTATAGTTAATTTATTGTTACCCCAGATCACACCTCTGAAAGTTAAAAAAAATAGCGGGCGATTACCGAACAAAACAAAGAGGGGTTACACTTTCCAGTCTCTCTACTGGCAATTAAAAGGCAGACACAACATGTCAGAAAATAACTATCAGCCCCCAAAAGTCTGGACGTGGCAGAAAGGCGAAGGCGGCACATTTGCCAACATCAACCGCCCGATTGCAGGGCCGACTCACGAACGTACGCTGCCGATTGGCAAGCACCCGTTGCAGCTTTATTCCCTCGGCACGCCGAACGGGCAGAAGGTCACTATTCTGCTTGAGGAGCTGCTGGCTCTGGGCGTAAGCGAAGCTGAATACGATGCGCATCTGATTCGTATCGGTGAAGGGGATCAGTTCTCAAGCGGCTTTGTCGACGTGAACCCGAACTCGAAAATCCCGGCACTCATGGACCATTCGGTGACACCACCGGTTCGCGTGTTTGAATCCGGCGCAATCCTGCTTTATCTGGCAGAAAAGTTCGGCCATTTCCTGCCAAAAGATCTCGCCGCACGCACCGAGACTTTGAACTGGCTGTTCTGGCTGCAAGGTTCTGCACCGTACCTCGGCGGCGGTTTCGGCCATTTCTTCAATTACGCGCCAATGAAAATTGAGTACGCGATCAACCGTTTCGCCATGGAAACCAAGCGCCAGTTAGACGTACTCGACAGGCAGCTGGCGACGCATCGCTTTATTGCGGGTGATGAATATACGATTGCGGACATCGCCATCTGGCCGTGGTACGGCAGCCTGGCAAAAGGTGGGCTGTATAACGCGGCTGAATTCCTCGACCTCACTTCGTACAAAAACTTTGTGCGCTGGGCCGATGAAGTGGCAAGCCGCCCGGCGGTGAAACGTGGGCGCATTGTGAACCGCACCTTCGGTGAGCCGTCTGAGCAGTTGCACGAACGTCACGATGCCTCGGACTTCGACCTGCGTACTGAAGATAAACTGGCGAAGTCGTAGACCACTGTGCCCTCAATACTCCGGGTTGCAGACCTTCTGTAACGTGAAGTATTGCGGGCATAAAAATTTAAAATTAAACAAACTAAAGATGGTTCCAGGATAACCGTTGCAGGTAAGTTGCCGTCTGAATTATTCAGTCAGCAAACTGCAAGGAAATATCGTGTTAAAAAAATTCGTCCTGATTTTCACTTTCGTTATTGTTGGGTGTGCAAACCCGGCGGATGAAACCGTGGAGGCTTTAAATACCCTCGAATTCCAGCCCGGCACGATGTCTCCAGCCACAAACAGTAGCCCTGATGAGTTGAAAAGCCTGCACTCCACTAATCAGCAAGTCATTGCCAACCTCACTACAGAAATAAAAGCGGCACGCGTCGACCATCTCAGAAGCGTTGATGTGTTTGATAACCGCTACGGTATTGATAACGTTTTTCAGGCGCTGACACGCCTCGAAGAATTTGATGAGCTGAACAATATCTATCTGAAGGATAATAATAAAGATGGTCTGGTGAAGATTAACAAAGCATTAAAGCCGATTACCGAAAAAACCTCATAAAATAATGGGTGGATGCTTACGCTAATCCACCCGCTACATTTTTCTGTTGAAAAGATAAACGAAGCGCCATCCGATATTCACGACTCAACCATCAAAAAAGCTGTTTCTCAATCAGCATCTGCTGTAATTGCTGCTTTTGTTCGGTGGTGAGCACACGGCTAACATTAAACAGATATTTTGCACGCTGGTAGCGCACCTTACTCTGAATCTCACCGATAGCATTGAGCTGCTTCTTAGCATCATTATCATTCCATACGCCTGAATGGAACATATTCACAATCGCATCTTGCGTTAAAGCATCGGTATTAATTTTACTGATCTCTTTTTGTGCATCTTCGCGCAGAATTTTGACTGTCTTCATTTGCTCCGGGGTGAGATTTAATTGTTTCGCTAACGTATCCTGCGGCAGCGTGTCTGTAGAATTAGATGCCCCTGCCATACCGGAAAAAGTCAGGACCGTGACCATCATGGCAATTTTAATTGATTTCTTCACTCTATACCCTTAGAAATAATAAGTATTAACAACAGCTGAACACCAACATTATTAACGCAGCCACAGTGCCATTGATAATCATTACTCGTTTATTTTTAAACAAACCAATTTATTGAATGTTAATGATATTTATTATAATGGCGCTCATCTATCACCTGGAGTTTGCGATGCTCACAACAGAAATTATAACGTTATTTATATTTATCTTTTTACAGTGGATGATTGTCAGGCGCACCGGGTTGAAACCCTGGGTTTCACTGTTGTTATTGCTTCCGATAATCAACCTATTCGCTTACCTTTATATCGCAACTGCACGCTGGCCAAATGAAAAAACAAAAATACGCCCGGACTGAACCGAACGCATACAGGCAGCATGCAGAGAGGCAAATTCGTCAGGGATGGCAGGTCGGAGTAGGCTCAATGTTTTACACGCTACTTGCAGTGACGTTTAATGAATACAGCAGTTATATCAATCTGAGATACATACAGACCCCAGATGAGTTTTTAGTGATTGCCGTGCTCAGCGGGTTGATTTTCCTCAAGAGCCATCTCGGCGCTCTGTTGATGGTGGTTTATTTCACGGTGCATAAATTAATATTATTAGCATCAGGACGTTACCACTTTGCCAGTGTCATGGTCATCGATTTATTCCTGGCTTATTTCTATATGAGAGCCGCGCGTGGAACTTATCTGTTACGCAAACCCATCTAAAGCAATAAAATAAAAAACAGAAAGCCACACTATGTTGCCATAGTGTGGCTACTGATTGCTGACTATTTGTTTAATGCTTACATCGCCAACGTCCTTATTGGCTATAAACAGGATAGTGTTATTCACCCTGGCATTCAATCGCCATTTCATTTAAAAATAAACTCTACTTATCAGATAAAAAAATACCCGCCGGACAGGCGGGCATATTGTATTGTCACAATAACGTGTGCAAACAATATTAAAGAATTGAATCACTCGGGATTGATAAAATCAATGAGACTTGATGCATCAACGTAATAATTGTAATGTGCAAAGCATTGCCCGGCAATTCTATTCATATACAAAAATAAATTTATCAGAAAGTGAAATTCACTCCGGCATAACCGCCGTCGGCTAAGATATTGTCGCTATGACCATCTTTCCCTTCCATGCCGACATAACGGTAGCCGCCTTCCACTGAAAATGTTGGGTTAACTTTCCAGCGAATACCGGCATTCGCTTCGCCATATTGCTTCACACCGCTGGAGAGCGAATCAGGCGAAAAATACGCGTCGCCAAACAGGGCAAAATGCTCGCCAAGTGGGAGTTGTGCCCCGCCGCCGACGGCAACAGCATAGCCTTCATCGTTATCATCTGGATTGAGATACAGTGTTTTACCACCCAGCGTCACCAGCACCGAACCCAGCGGAATATTCCAGCCCATCCCAAGGCTTGCAATATCACCGTCATTATCGTTGTGCGCCCAGTTCCCGCTAAAGGTAAAACCAGGTTCATTTGCGCCAAAACTCACACCAAGATTGGTCCATTTAGAACCCGCCTCGCCATGAAATGTGACCGCATTTGCCACAGTTGCCGAACTCGCGACAAGCGTCGCACCAATCAGATAAGCCACTTTTAAAAGTTTCATCACTTTCCTCATTTGTACTCGGGGTTTCCAAACCAAAAAAAAGCCCGACAGGCACAATGCATCGGGCAAAACGGACACCACTGCTATTTTTTTATGCTACACAGACACTTATGGTTGTACTGCGACACCTGCTATTTCAACAACGACACGGCGATCCGGCGCCAGGCAGTTGATCAATTCATTACGCTCTTGCACCGCATCACAGGTTGCCCCGGTCACAGGCTCGCTTGAACCACGGCCTTCAGCCTGGACATTTTGTGCAGGCATCCCTAAACGAACCAGCTCATCGGCCACCGCTTGCGCACGTTGTGTGGAAAGTTCGAGGTTGTAATTCGCGGAGCCCAGACGGTCGCTAAAGCCAATCACCATGGTGGTTTTTTCTTTAGCAGCCTGAATTTCCGGGCGATTGTAGAGATCACGTACCGCTGCTTCCCCTTCAGGAGAAAGTGTTGCGGAGTTAAAGCCAAACATGACGTCAGATTTGAGGTTGAAACGCTGTGGTTCTACCGGAACTTCGGCTGGAGCAGGTTCTGCTGCAACTGGCGCGGCGGCATTCTGACCAAAACGATAAACCACACCGGCGGTTACCGTACTGGAATCAGCACTCATACCAATCTGGTTCGTGTTACCGACATTGCTCACCCACTGGTATTCCACGCGGCCTGCCCAGTTGTCATTAAACTCATACTCAGTACCGACAGCGGCCAACGGGCGCAGGCCCGTTTCAAATTTGCTCTGGTCATCTTGTTGAGTTTCGGCACGATATGCCATCGCACCCGCACGGCCGTAAACATCCCAGCGGTCGTTAAATGCGTAGCTGGCTTTCATCGAAAGTTGTAAACCCTGAGCGCCCATTTTGGTACCGGAAACACCGTTGTTACCTTGCGCCTGCATATTGCCGAGATAGTCGTAACCCCCTTCAACAGCCAGCCACGGAAGAATTTGATAACCGCCAAATACGCCACCGCCGACGCTATCATTGCTGGTGTCAAATTCAGTGGCGTTATTCAGATTACCATTAGAATTATTGCCACCGTTGGCGTCAAAATAATGTGACCATCCTAACTTCGCACCGCCGTACCAGGTATTGGTGTCGGCTGCGGCATTAGCATTCGTTACTGCGAAGGCATTAACTACGATTAACGCAATAAGAGTCTTTTTCATAATAATCCTTGAAATCGCTGCTGAGAGATTACTCAGTGGTTTTATATTCCAGCGACGGATGGTATGCAGAGTTCCTGGCAGAGGGAATTTGATTTTTGTTTATTTTTAAATGAAAAAACGATAGGGGGAATTTTCACCGCGACACATCTATTCCTTTGAATGTTAAGCCTTGCATCAGAATTTCTCTGGCAGATTGATCACTTCGAGCAAATAGCCACCACGCTTAATATCAATGTAACCGCCATTCTTTAACGCGAACATGACATTCAAAATACTGCTGCGGGATAAATGAGTTCTTTCCTGGATATAATCAAGAATAGATGTCCTTAATCGTGACTCTTCTGGCAGGCGAATCATCTCCATCAGGTGGCTGCGAATAATAGAATACGTGCGTTGTTGCACCACCAGCGAATCCCGATAGAAAAGGTAGGTGGTGTAGTAGGCAAGGATAAACGAAATATCTTTCCACAGCTCTTTCTGAGTGATTAATTCATGCGCAAGGCTTGCATCAAGACGCAGCATGGTGCATTCAGTTTCTGCTCGCAAAATATGGCTGCGCAAGGGGTGGATACTCTCGGCAATACCGAACAGATTCTGGTCATAGACCGTGGTGATAACCAGGCCATCCGTTGCGCGCAGCACAGAAAGCTCACCACTTTTGAAGACATAAAACTGAGGGACATCTTTATACTCCCAGTTTATGCGTTTACGAGGAATGACCTCCATCGGTGTGCCATAGGGTTCGAGAGCAGTAATCAGATTCTGGATTGAGGCTTCCGGACGAGAAGGAGGAGGTATAGTCATGTTTTTTCCTGAAATGGCTCACTAATGCGCAGGTTCCTTGAAGTATATACCACGCCAAAGATCTAGCAGGGGTGCTACACCTTGCGATGTTTAGCCAGTAGAAACAACCATAGCCTTTAAAACTAAAACAATATTTACCAACATTCTTACAACTATTTCCAGGTTGCAAAGAAGTGTAATTTTTTACGTTTTCTCTTGCACATTATTATGTCTTTGTGCAATTGAAAATTGAGAGATAATTTATTTTTAAACAAAATAAAAGTGGTGCCATCCGCACCTTCTCATTAGTGTTCCCGAACATTTTGTCACGGGGGCACCCAGCTATGTTTCTCGATTATTTTGCCTTAGGCGTACTTATTTTTGTGGCACTGACACTCTTTTACGGCGTTATTGTTGTACACGACATCCCCTATGAAATAGCAGTGCATCGTAACCACCCCCACCAGGATGCCATTCATGCTGCGGGTTGGGTCAGTTTATTCACTTTGCATGTCCTGTGGCCATTCCTGTGGATCTGGGCGATGTTATATCGCGAAGACCGGGGCTGGGGCTTTAATGTCAAAAATAACGAAATGGAAGCACTACGAGAAAGACTTGCACAACTGGAAACTCAGCACGAAAAAATAAAAGCCAGTCATCAGCAACCGAATAATTAAGCAGGATTCATTGTGGATTTATTACTTATCCTTACTTATACCGCGATCTGCTTTGGTATATTTAAATTCTTTAAAATTCCATTAAATAAATGGAGTGTGCCTACCGCCGTGTTGGGTGGGGTCATCATCATTGGTTCATTGCTGTTATTAATGAATTATAACCACCCTTATACCGAACGCGCGCAGATGGTAACCGTCACGTTACCTATTATCCCTGAAGTCGAAGGTGTCGTGGTGGAAGTGACCGCCAACGCCAATAAGGAATTGAAAAAAGGGGATTTCCTGTTCCGCATCGACCCAACGGCGTATGAAGCCAAAGTTGAGTCGATAAAAGCAGAGATTGAAAGTGCCGAGCAAAATGTCGAAATGCTCCAGGCACGTCTGGCTTCTGAAAACGCCGATATCGCGCAGGCCAAAGCTCAGCGTGACTTAGCCATGAAAGATGCCGACCGTTACCGCAACGGCAGCACAGACCGAATGAAAAGCCCATTTACCGACCAGGAAGTGGTGCGTGCACAGCAAACTTATCTGGCGTCGCAAGCGCAGTGGCGCTCATCGCTGGCGAAAAGGGACCAAACGACGGCACAGTTGAATGCACTGGTTAACGGTGAAAATGCCGGCGTGTATCGCCTGAAAGCCAATCTTAAAGAAGCTGAATACTTCCTGGCGAAGACAGTAGTTCGCGCCCCAAGTGATGGCTACGCAACCCAACTGTTCCTGAAACCCGGCATGTTCGTGCGCCCGCTACCGCTGCGCCCGGTCATGGTGTTCGTTCCCGCCCAGAAAACCAGTGTTTATGCCGTGTTCCGCCAAAACTCGGCCCTGCGTTTAACCGCAGGCGATGAAGCCGAAGTGGTATTTAATGGTCTACCAGGCAGCGTCGTGAAAGGGAAAGTGAAGCAAATCCTGCCGGCTATCGCAAACAGCAGCTACCAGGCGCAAGGTCATTTGCAAGGCCTGAGTCTGGACCCGAAACTTGACGGTATTTATGCAGAAATTGAGCTGAACAATATCGCCGATGTTGAACGGCTACCCGCCGGAACCATGGGCCAGGTTGCCGTGTATTCCGGTTATCTCGAGCATGTTGCCATTATGCGTAAAATCCTGCTGCGTATGACCAGCTGGACGCACTATCTCTATATCGACCATTAATTTAAGGTAAAAAAGGAGTCACCCCATGCAGAAAACAAAAATGTTCGTTCTTTTCGCCATCGTTATTCTGACGTGGGGAACAACCTGGCTTGCGATGAAATTTGCGTTGGTCAGCATGCCTCCGATATTTGCCACCGGGCTGCGCTTTTTAAGCGCAGCACCACTGCTGCTGTGGCTGTTACACATCACGCGATCATCGTTGTTATTCCCGTCCGGGCACCGGTTTTTCCAGTTCTGTGTCTTCCTGTTCTGCTTCTGCCTGCCCTTCACGCTGGTGATTTATGGCGAGCAGTACGTCAATGCCAGCACGGCGGCAATCATCTTCGCCGGAATGCCCGTCGCCGTACTGCTGATTTCTATTGTGGTGCTCAATGCGCCCACAAGCCTAATGCAGCTAATCGGTGCATTGTTGGCGATACTGGCGCTGTTTTATCTGTTGCAGGAAGAGTCGAGAACCACATTGGGTAATAACTGGAAAGGCGCATTCGCCGTACTGGTCGCCGTCACCATGCATGCTTTTATGTATGTTCAGTGCAAAAAACGCAGCTGCCAGGTGTCACTTTTCACCTTTAACGCCCTGCCTTGCCTGGCTGCGGGTTTACTGCTGACGCTTACCGGCATCATCGTCGAGAAACCGGAAGTTGAAAACATTACCTGGCTGTCATTCTCTTCAATTGTCTATCTGGGTATTGTGGCCAGCGTCTTTGGGATCCTGTGTTATTTCTCACTGCAAAAACGCATTTCGACGTTTAATACCTCGTTGGTTTTTATCTGTTTTCCGGTGATTGCGGTCATTCTGGAATGCCTGGTAATGGGCCGTGTATTTTCTCCAACCTCGTGGATTTTGCTCGCGGTAATGCTCTGCGGCGTGTTCTTGTCTTTAATCCCTGTAGAGAAAAGAAAAATGGCCTCATCACCGAAACGGCTGCTGGATTAACACGAAATTTCTTCTGCCATATTTACAACTGATTAATAGCTGTTAAAAATGAATATTATTTATTCATAAATATGGTCAATGTCAGAAGAAATTCTCAGGCAGCAGATCCAAAACCTCAAAAAGCACAATGCCCGGCTCAAGAGAATTGCGCATGACTCGCGTAATAAGCTCAGTGCAGCGTTGGACGGGACCGGTTTGTGTTTATGGCAGTTAGATGTCAGCAGCGGAAAATTGGTTATTTTCAATCGCCGTTGGGGTTCTATGCTGGGTTTCCAGCCCAAAGAATTAAGCGCTCATTTTGATGTGTGGCGTGAGCATCTGCACCCTGAAGATCGGGAAATGGTGTTGGCCGCGTTTTATAATCATCTCGAAGGTAAAACCCCATTTTATGAAGCGCTGCATCGCATGCAGGCCAAAAATGGCACCGTTACCTGGGTGCTGGACCGGGGCCGCGTAACCGAACGCAGCGATGACGGGATACCGCTGAAAGTGACCGGCACCCACATCGACATGACCAAAGAGAAGCAGTACGAGCAGCAACTGGCGAAACTCGCCAACCACGACCCCCTCACCGGCCTTGCCAACCGCCACGCGCTACATGCGCAGTTCGATTTGCTAAAAAAACTCGGCTCACTGTCGGTTGCCTTTATCGACCTTGATGATTTCAAAAACGTGAATGACACACTGGGCCATCGCAGCGGTGACGAAGTGCTGTTGCAGTTAAGCCAGCGTCTGCATCAGGCATGCCCGCCAGAGGTCACCATCGGCCGTATCGGTGGGGATGAATTTATCTTGTTGATGCCATGGACGCTGGATAACCCGGAGATAAGTAGCATTGCCAGGCGTTGTCTGGATGCGGCCATTACGCCATTTGAGTTGAGTAACGGTGCGGCTCGCGTCGGCGCATCTATTGGCGTGAATGAGTCCTGGGCCAACGACAATTTTAGCGATGCGATCATTCGTGCCGATGAGTCGATGTATTTGATTAAACGCACGGGTAAAAATGGTGTTGCGCTGGGGGCGATGGTGTTGATTCAGAGTTAATCCCCTTTTTTCCCGTAGGGGGCAGTTCCTGCCGATCCGGAGAAGGTTCCGTTCACTAAACGTTCAGTGATTTCTATAGCCACCGAAACGGTGAACGGAAAAAATGCTCATCTTACAGATCTCGCCCTGACAGGTGACCAAAGCGAAATGTATAGATGAGACTGCAAAGCCCCCCTATATCAAATACTGATTAAACCAATCAATCGTCCGCTGCCACGCAAGATCTGCCGCTGCCTTGTCATAACGCGGCGTTGAATCATTGTGGAAACCGTGATTCACCCCAGGATAAATATACCCCTGGTAAACTTTATTATTGGCTTTGAGCGCCGCTTCATACGCAGCCCAGCCTTCGTTTATTCGGGAATCCAGCTCACCGTAATGCAGCAATAAAGGCGCTTTGATACGCGGTACATCTTCTGTTTTTGGCTGACGCCCGTAGAACGGCACCGCAGCAGCAAGTTCGGGATATGCGACCGCTGCCGCATTGGCGACACCACCGCCGTAGCAAAAACCGGTTATACCGACTTTTCCAGTGACCGCATCGTGATGCATCAGGAACTCAATAGCGGCAAAGAAATCATTCATCAGTTTGGTCGGGTCGACTTGAGATTGCAGCTCGCGCCCCTTTTCATCATTGCCGGGGTAACCGCCGACCGAGCTTAAACCGTCAGGCGCCAGCGCAATAAAACCCGCTTTGGCAACACGCCGGGCGACATCTTCAATGTACGGATTCAGCCCCCGGTTTTCATGCACCACCACCACACCCGGTACTTTTCCCGCCGCTTTTGCCGGGCGCACCATGTAGGCCCGTACCTCGCCATGCCCCTGCGGGCTGGGGTATTGAATATATTCCGCCACAATATCCGGGTCGGTAAATTCTACCTGCTGCGCAAAGGCATAATTCGGCGTCAGTAAAGTGCCAAGCGCCACAGCCGACAGCCCGCCGACGACAAACTTCCCCGCCAGATCGAGAAACTCGCGCTTGCTGATTTTGCCGTGTACGTAGAAGTCGAAGTATTCGAGTAATTCAGGGGGGAAATCTTTAGCGGTAAGTCTGGTCATTTGCAGGCCCTTTATCGATAAAAGATGGATAAATAATGGCCTGCATTTTCTCTTTTTGCCTGGTCTAATTTAAGCGCGACTTAACCACGTTCACGCGCCAGATGCCGAAGCACACCAGCACTAACGCCAGCGCATAGCGCCATTCAAGAATGCTTTCTTGCAAGAAAATAGCCGATAACACCGCGCCCGACACCGGAATCAGGAAGTTAAACGGCGCAATCATGCCCACACGGTTATGTTTGAGTAGCATGCTCCACAGGGCAAACGCCACAGAAGATAACAGCGCCAGATAACCCAGAATCGCCACCGACTCCAGACCATGAAACGCCAGTCGGCCACCACATGCATAGCCGCCAACTGTCAGCACCACACCGCCGATAGCCAGTTGCCAGCCGGTCATGATTGTCGGGTCCATGGTTTGCGAAATACGCTTGCCGTACAGCGACGCGGCAGAAAGAATAAACGCCGCCAGGACCACGAAGCCGTCGCCCATCCAGCTAAAACTAAAATCCATCAACTGGCTGTTGAAGTTCACCACCATCACACCGGCAAAACCCAGCACGCAGCCCACCACTTTATTGATGCTGAGCTTATCGTTTTGATAGATAAAGTGCGCCAGCAGAACACTAAAGAAGGTGCCAGTGGCATTCATGATTGAGCCTTTTACACCGGTGGTATAAGCAAGGCCAATATAAAAGAAGATGTACTGAATCGCGGTTTGCGTCACGCCTAATACCGCGAGTTGTGAAAACTGCTGGCGGGATAAACGCGCAATCGCTTTACCTTGCAGCAAAGCAAACGCCAGCAACAGCAGGCCTGCAATCACAAACCGATACCCGGCAAAGACAATTTTGCCCGGCAGGTCGTCCGTCGCTATCTGAAAAATTTCATAGCCATTTTTAATTGCCGGGTAAGCACTTCCCCATAACAGGCAACAAAAAGCGGCCCCCATCCATGCGATTTTCTTATTAGTAAACCGTGAAACGTTATTGCTCACGTCCCTTCCCCTAACAAAAATTAAACTGTCGTTTCAGAATCGACCATTATCCGTTAAATATAAAAAATTGCTCGTTTATTCCCCTGTGAATAGCGAATGCCCTAAATAGCTTGAGTTGCAGCAAGGCGACCAATCAACGGGTCTTATTATGTGGTGAGTTCCGCGCAGTCATTACAGCGGCCAGAGGTGAAAGCATTTCATGATTGGTTGTTGGGGGAATGCGTTTGAAATAAGAATTATTGAGCTACGCGAGCTTTACTGTTGAGAAGAGGCTGCAACGCCATCGTGACGGCACTAATACCCTGCTGGATATCGCTGCCTGTGCCGTATTCTGGGTATCTTTGTATTCTTTCGCGTCGTACAGCTCTTTAGTACTAAAATCAGGGTGCGCTTTGCGGGCTTCTTCCAGCCCTTTTATCTCACACGCCCGTGCTGATACCCGCCCCCGTGTAGCGGACGTCGTACTCCGCTTTTGTTGCCTAAATAAATATTTCATCCACCATGGCACTTCCCAGACGCATTGCCGAGCAAATACGCGGCATGCCGAGTGATACGCCCTGATGTGTTTGGGTGGTAGAAAAACTCACCGGTTGGTGCTCACTATCGCAATCGTCGCCGAGCCACGCCAGGGCTTCTTTGCTTTCCATCATTCCCGGCGTTGAGGGGAAAATCAGCCATTCATAGTAATAATGGCGGGTGCGAGCCGATGCATTCACATCATGCGCTAAGTGGCTGATGGCCAAAGCGCGTGCCTGTTCAATTAACCCATTTACCTGAGCTGCCGTTCCGAAGCGAATCGCATCGCCAAATGCTCCCCAGTACAACTCCTGCAAGGCCACATAGCAGCGCCCGGCGGGTGAAAAGGAAAAATAGTTGCCGGCCTGCCAGCGGGCAAAAACTTGTTCGCAATGCACGATGCCCAGATGCATCAGGTCGGTGCCGTTTAATTGGATTTCCAGTTTGCCGACGCGCTGTGCCAGCTGTTGCTGTACCTGAACAAGTTGCTGGCGAGTTTCGACTGAGCCTTGCGCGACGCGTGAAGAAACGGCTGCCATTGCCGACACGCTTTCGTAAACCTTCACCATCGCCCGGTGCTTTTTCGCCACGCGTTGGCATAGTTGCCCGAGCATCGCCAGCGTGACTTCCGGGGCTTCGACAAACATCTCGTCCATGGACGATTTCTGTAACTGGCTGTGGCCGATAAATTCGCCGGTCAGACGCCGGTAAAACGCTTTGCTTTGTTGGCTGCGCCACGGCTCACGTGTCACACCACTGATTTTTGCAAAATCGACGACAAACTTTTCTGCCACACATTCCAAAGCGCGAGTCTGAATACTTGCTGATGCACTGCTCATAGCTGTTCTACCGTAAATAACGTCTGGATATCATCCCGCAGCATGCGGGTATCTTCCTGGATGTAGCGCGTGATTCGCACGCACTGCTGGAGTTGCAGGCGCAAAGCGCTTACCGCATCTTCGTTTTGCTGGCGAGCCGTGAGGCTTTGTTGCAGGTTCACGCGTATCGTTTCCAGCGCCTGGGCAAAATCAGCAAAGAACGCCATCATGCCCTCGGACACCGCAATTTCGATTTGTGCGGCCATGCTCTGATTCAGCTGCAAAAGAAAATGAGCTACGTGCTGGCGCAACTTGAGCTGCACGTCTTGCAAGGCAATCACGTAGCGGCTTTGCATAACGGTGTAACCTTCCCAACCCCATCCATCACTATTCAGCCAGCGCGCGACCGTTCCCCGCATTCCTGCCGGGCGCCTTAGCTGCGCGACAGGAATATCTTGTTCTTCGATGAGTTCATTAAAGGCCTGGTTGGCATTGAAGTTTAATAAACCGACATGGAATACTGGCAGGCTGATATTGGTTCTGAAACCCGCCTGCGATAACCCTTGTGCGACGCGGGCCTCAATCGGTTTTAAGGTGCTGCGCAGCGTATCTGCCAGCTCAATTTCCAGGTAACTGAAAAGATGCGTTAACTCTTCAGTCATCTTTTCCTGGGCGGCGGTCAGGATGATTTCGCATGAGGCACGGATCCGATGCAGCGCAATTTGTGCCGATTCTTCATCGTCAAAACTGAGCGTTTCATCTTGTGCATTAAAGTCGTAACCGCGCTGGGTACCAAACGCCAATGCCTGGCGAGTCAGTTTTTCCGGCACTTTGCCGTGCTGGAAATAATCCTGAATGTTGGCGTTAATCTGCTGTTCATAGCGCTGAATAAAATCGCTCATCGCGCTAACTGCTTGTTTAACATTGCTCTGCACAACAACATTTGCCGATTGCTGGCTGGAAGCAGCCAGGCGCATGTCATCTTCAAGCGCAGCAATATTGTGCTGCAATTGCTCACTGGCGATTTGCAGACCGTGGCTGCGAAAATTCAGGTAATCTTCCGCACCCTGCGTGTAGCTGAGCAATTTCTGGCAGGCCGAGCGTAATGCATACATCGAAGCATTGGCATGCGCGGCATGGAGCACCATTTTGATCGGTTCATCAAACTGCGAGTCTTCCCACAACATTTCCGCAGCCTGGCGCACAATGCCGCTATCAGCCAAATCGCCATGTTGCCAACGGCGGCCTAATGCCGCATCGGCAAAATCCTGCACCCAACGTTGGGTATCCGGGTCAGGTAATTTGCCATGTAATGCCAGTTCATGACGGGCGCGGTTTGCCAGATAACCCCACATCGATGACACCGGGAACACATGCTCAGGCTCAATCACACCTTTCATCAATGTCGATGAAATCAGTGCCTTAACCTGTTCTTCATCGTCGCCATTACGATCTTTTTGATCGAACTTATTCACCAGCACATACAACGGGACAGATGCCCCGGTGCCTAATATCGCTTTACGCACATCTTCGTCAGAAACGGATTTTAATTGGGTGTAATCCATTACGGCCAGCACGGCAGAAGCCTGCGCTAATTGTTCCTGAAGCATTTTTTGCAGATGCGGTTGCCCGGCCTCGTTTGGCCCAGGGGTATCCAATAGCGTCAGTTGGCCGTGGCTTTCATTCATTCCTGCCAGATGGACAAATTCCACTTCAATAACCGGCACATGTTCAATGGCGGCATATGCACTAAATGGAAAAGCGACATCCAGTGCTTTTGATAAACGCACTAAATCATTCAGGCTTTTCAGGCAATGGAAAATAGGTTGGGCACCAAGATAATGCTTAGCGAAAGATTCCCCTTCGGTTATGCGGGTTAATAAGCCCAACATATCCCGATCAATTTCCAGTTGTTTAGACAGCGTTTCCCTGTCGGTTTGTTGCAAACGCAGTTGCAACGCTGTCATTAATTTATCAATCGGCTGAACATAAGGAAAATGGAGCACCGGTTCACGCTGGCCTGGTGTGTGGCGAATGAGCGTCGGCAAAGCTGTCATTGGGCGGTTGCGGTTAGGCAACACTTCGGTTCCGATGATGGCATTGATGGTGGTCGATTTCCCCGCTTTAACAGTACCGACAATCGCCAGCACCATTTCGTGCTGCGTTATTTTGCGTAACTCATTTTGCAACATCGCCTGCTGCGCCTGAATGCCACGCGGGCAGAACTTAGAAGGGATAGAAGTTCCTGAGTACGATTGCCCAAAATAATTTGTGTCGTGCTGTGTGGTAAAAGAGGTCGTTTTTAATGTATTCAGATTCTGCAAAGCAAGTTGTAATAACCGCTCAGCTTCCTGCCCTAACTCAAATATTGCTTGTGTGTGCATAAAAAATCCTTACTTAAATCAAATTAACCGGATTTTTAAAAGTCTTTATAATTTTGTGTGAATTCAGTACCGGCAATTATAATTACGTGCGGAAATCATTTATTGAATAATATTATAATCAGGCTTATTTTTTCATAACGAAATTATCTGGCAAAATAACCAGATAAAAAGACCATAGCGTATTTTTATAAACTTATTCTGTATTTTCGTCGCGAATTTGGCAATTGATTAACGTTTTAAAATAGCACTTTCTTATTGCTGGCCCCCTGGTAACACAAGGCACGACAGCAGTAGTCCCGACAAAACCAGGGTTTTAATGTATAATTGCGCCACTTTTGGCGGAAAGCCGCTATTTTTGAGGATATTATTTATGACTCTCCCTCATTGCCCAAAATGCAATTCCGAGTACACCTACGAAGACAACGGTATGTTTATCTGCCCGGAATGCGCGCATGAATGGAATGACGCTGAACCGGCTCAAGACGGTGATCAACTGATTGTTAAAGATGCTAACGGTAACCTGCTTGCCGATGGCGACAATGTCACCGTGGTGAAAGATCTGAAGGTTAAGGGTAGTTCTTCGATGTTGAAGATTGGTACCAAAGTAAAAGGTATTCGTCTGGTAGAAGGCGACCATAACATTGATTGTAAGATTGATGGTTTTGGACAAATGAAGTTGAAGTCTGAGTTCGTTAAGAAGAACTAGGTTCGTTCCCCCTGCCCCTGAGGGGCGGTTCCTGCAAAGCCAGAGAAGGTTCCGTTCACTAAACGTTCAGTGTTCCCTGTACTTACCGAAACGGTGAACGTATCAAGGGTGCTACCGCAGCACCCTTGATAATCCCGGCTCCCGGCGATTAAATCGCTGCTTCGCAGTAAACCTCCGTTTTTCCTTTCAGTCCCAGGGTCGGTTGTGACTCGCTCCCGGCGATCACAACCTCTCGCCGTTCCCGACGGCTCGACCCGGCCTTACAGTCAAAACGAAGGCGATTTATGCCGGACTCAAAGGTCAACGTCAAAAGCTAAGGTCAAAAGCCGAACCGGTTTTGACCTTGTTCCCGGTATAAATTGCCCCGGCGTTACCCATAAGTCAGGGTTGAGCTGCCGGGAGCAGCGAAAGAGAGCGATCGCCGGGAGCGAGTCGCGAACGACCGCGAATGTTGGGTGAAAAACGGTGTTTACCGCGCAGCGGCGATTGACTTGCCGGGCGCCAGGATTGCCAAGGAGAGGGCGTTCTCTCCTTGGCACGTTCACCGTTCAAAGATTTATGTGGGATCGCATAACGTACAGGTGAACGGAAAGTCACCGTACCAGGCATAAGATCCCTCCCCCCGCCTGGCTAGCCCCGCGCCCCCCAACTAAACTTATTCTGCACTCCGCATCATGAGGAATGAACAATGTCTATCGGACCCTACATCTTTTTTGACGGCACCTGCGAAGAAGCAATTGAATTTTATAAACAAGCGGTGGGTGCTGAACTGCTATTTAAAATGACTTTTGGCGAAATGCCGAAAGACGCAAACCAATCGGCTGAAGGCTGCAACAGCGGTTTTAGCATACCGGACGATAAAATCATGCACGCCAATGTGCGCATTGGTAACGGTGAAGTGATGATGAGCGACGGCAATATGTCCGCTGATAAAATCAAACACGCGGGCTACGCGCTGAGTCTTTCCAGTAAAGATGTCGACGAAGGAAAACGTTGGTTCGACAGCCTTTCCGTAGGCGGCGAGGTCACAATGCCATGGAGCGAAACATTCTGGGCAAAAGGCTTCGGCATGTTTACCGATAAATTCGGTATCCCGTGGATGGTGAATGTCGAAAAACCGATGTAATTCCGCTTCGGGCCGCTACGCCCTGCTTTACCCACCATAGCGGCCCTGTCATCTAACGGGCGATGGCCCAATTAATGGGAATCGCCCCCTGCCCGTGCAAATACTCCTGCAATGACTGCGGCGTATAAGATCCTGAGAACCACTCCCCATTGATTGCCGACTGCTGAAGCAGTGCGCCACCGCCGCTGAGCCGCTCAACTACAGACTGGTGCACCATCATTGATGAACTGACCGGCGGCGGGAGCTGGCGGGGCATAATGCGCAGATAACGCGTGGGCGGATACCAGTCGCAATGCAATGGCCCAAGCGGGTCGGCGACCACGGAACTGCTGGCGAGATTAACCCCCAGATCGTCAAGCGCATCATGCATCCATAAATACGCGCCATTCGATAAACTGCGGTCTTCTTCAGTGGCGATATAACCCCCACCCACATCATGATGAATACCGGGAAACATCACCTGCAAAATACGATCGCGGCTATCCCACAGCACAGGTGATAAATCGACACGTTGTTCATCAATCGCCACCGCCTGTAGCCCATATTTAACCCGCGAATGCAGCTCTGTATTGTTAAAGCGGAAAACGTTGTAGCGCTTGTCGTTAAAATATCGCGGAATGCCCATCTGCCCGACCGTTTCCCACACCGCCACCGCCTCCAGAGAGGCGGGCCGCGCAATACACGTTGGGTCAACGCTGTCGCAGAAAAACCCCGGCAACTCGCGCACCACACTACCCAACAGGCTGGGGCTCATATCCGGCGTATGAGCGAGATATTGCGCCCACACGGACGAGGCAAGGCGCCACGCATCTTCTTTATTGCGCGTATTTAAACGCAGCTTTTCACGGTTCAATAAGCCGCGATCAATGATCATTTCCGCCAGCACCCGCGCGGTATAAGCGCCATGGCTAAAACCCACCAGATAGATGCGATCGCCAGGCTGCCAGTGGCGGCTAATAAATGTGTATCCACGAATGATCGGCACGATCAGATCCGCACCAAATGCCCCCGCCAGCCGTTTCACCAGGCCATTATGCGGATCGCCCATTCCGTAAATGTATTTAGCCACCTGCACCACATTGCCGCTGCTGTCGGTGAGGATCTTTTCTTGCTCATTGGCTAATAACAAACTTTGCGGATCAACATTGCCTTTTAAATCAACAAATAACTGATACACATTGCTGGCAGAAGTTTCGTCATCCACTTGATCTTCTACACCCGGTGCTCTCCATGTGCCATCGGCACAAAAAATAATGTTCTTGCTCATTGGCGCGATCCCAATACCAGAGGGTACCTGTAATCAAAGCAAAAACGCAGCGCGTCACAATACGACAAATAGTTGATTAGCCTGATGACTTCCAGGCGCCCGCTCACTCTTCATCATATCGAAACTTATCCTTAACAAAATCGTCACAATTCATCGGCACCATGAGGCAACTTTTTAAGGAGCCTGAATGATGCAAACAATTATTCGCGTCAACAAATTGAGCAAAACCTTCAACCAGCACCAGGCGTTAAATGCTGTTGATTTGGATGTCAAAGAAGGTGAGATGGTCGCTCTGCTGGGGCCGTCTGGTTCAGGCAAATCCACCCTCTTACGCCACCTGAGCGGTCTGATTACTTCTGATAAGTCAGCAGATTGCCACGTTGAATTGCTTGGCCGCACCGTTCAAAAAGCGGGCCGTCTGGCAAGCGACATTCGTAAAAGCCGCGCACACACAGGCTACATCTTCCAGCAATTCAACCTGGTCAATCGCCTGACCGTGCTGGAAAACGTACTGATTGGCGCACTGGGCTCCACGCCGTTCTGGCGCACCTGTTTTAACTGGTTCACCCGCGAACAAAAGCAACGTGCGTTACAGGCGCTGACCCGCGTCGGCATGACGCAATTTGCATATCAACGCGTGTCCACCCTGTCCGGTGGGCAACAACAGCGCGTGGCTATTGCCCGTGCGCTGATGCAGCAAGCGAAAGTGATTCTGGCCGATGAGCCGATTGCCTCACTTGACCCGGAATCAGCCCGCATCGTGATGGAAACGCTGCATGACATTAACCGTCTGGACGGCATCACCGTTGTGGTGACGCTGCACCAGGTGGACTACGCCCTGCGCTATTGCGAACGCATTGTCGCACTGCGCCAGGGCCATGTGTTTTACGACGGAAGCAGTTCAGCGTTCGACAACGAACGGCTGGGAAATCTTTATCGCAGCATGAATCGCGTTGACGCGGTTGCTGCTTAACAACTTTGTTATCTCTTTCAAGGAACAGTCTGCCATGAGCTACAAAAAAGTTGCCGCCCTCGCCTTTACCAGCCTGCTAAGCGTCAGCACTCTGTTCAGTACCGCCCAAGCGGATGAACAAGAAAAGTCCCTGAACTTCGGCATTATCTCCACCGAATCGCAACAAAACCTCAAGCCGCAGTGGGACCCGTTCCTGAAAGATATGGAAAAGAAACTGGGCGTGAAAGTGAATGCTTTCTTCGCACCGGATTACGCCGGGATCATCCAGGGTATGCGCTTTAACAAAGTGGATATCGCCTGGTACGGCAACCTTTCCGCCATGGAAGCGGTGGATCGCGCCAATGGCCAGGTGTTCGCTCAAACGGTAGCAGCAGATGGCTCCCCAGGTTACTGGAGCGTGCTTATCGTTAACAAAGACAGCCCAATCAACAACCTGCAAGACATGCTGGCGAAACGCAAAGAGCTGACTTTCGGCAACGGCGACCCGAACTCCACATCAGGTTATCTGGTCCCGGGATATTACGTTTTTGCTAAGAACAACGCGGCTGCGAACGAATTTAAACGTTCAGTGAATGCCAACCACGAAACCAACGCGCTGGCGGTGGCAAATAAACAAGTGGATGTGGCGACTAACAACACTGAAAACCTCGATCGTTTAAAGAAAACCGCGCCTGAGAAATTCAAGGATCTGAAAGTCATCTGGAAATCTCCGTTGATCCCAGGTGATCCGATCGTGTGGCGTAAAAACCTTTCCGAAGCCACCAAAGACAAAATCTACGACTTCTTTATGACATACGGCAAAACGCCGGAAGAAGCCGCCGTGTTGAAAGGCCTGACCTGGGCGCCGTTCCGCCCGTCCAGCGACCTGCAACTGGTACCGATTCGCCAGCTCGCGCTGTTCAAACAGATGCAAGGCGTGAAGGACAACAAAGGGTTAGCTGAGCCTGAGAAAGCAACCAAAGTTACCGCGCTGCAGAATCAGCTTAGTGACCTGGATCGTCTGACCGCCGCGCTTTCAGCCATGAGCAATGTGAATAAAGCGGTTCAGTAAGTTCATTTCCCCTCCCCCTCTTCCAAAGGGAGAGGGGACTGACCGGTTTTCCCCCTCGCCCCTTTGGGGAGAGGGCCGGGGTGAGGGGCAAAAACGAATATGTACACACCAACGGAGCACCCCATGCAACAAACCATTCAGGTCGCCACACCCAAACGTAGCTGGTTCTCGCTACTTGCCTGGGCGATTTTGTTAGCGGTACTCGTTGCCTCCTGGCAAGGCGCGGAAATGGCTCCGCTGACCCTGTTCCGCGATGCGGGCAACATGGCCACCTTCGCCGCCGACTTCTTCCCGCCGGATTTCAGCCAGTGGCAACAATATCTGGGTGAAATGGGCGTCACGCTGCAAATCGCCGTCTGGGGCACAGCGCTGTCCATCGTCGTTTCCATTCCTTGTGGCCTGATGTGTGCCGACAACCTGGTGCCATGGTGGGTTTACCAACCTATGCGCCGCCTGATGGACGCCTGCCGCGCCATCAACGAAATGGTGTTCGCGATGTTATTCGTGGTTGCCGTTGGTCTCGGCCCATTCGCTGGCGTATTAGCGCTGTTTATTCACACCACCGGCGTGCTGTCCAAACTGCTTTCCGAAGCGGTGGAAGCCATCGAACCTGGCCCGGTAGAAGGGATTCGCGCCACGGGTGCCAACAAACTTGAAGAGATTATCTACGGCGTGCTGCCGCAAGTGATGCCACTGCTTATCTCCTACTCGTTATATCGCTTTGAGTCGAACGTTCGTTCAGCAACGGTGGTCGGCATGGTAGGTGCCGGCGGAATTGGCGTAACACTTTGGGAAGCCATTCGAGGATTCCAGTTCCAGCAAACCTGCGCGTTGATGGTCATCATCATCGTCACGGTAAGCCTGCTGGATTTCATGTCGCAACGGTTACGTAAGCATTTCATTTAACGAGGCTTTGTTGAAAATGCACTTATCCAGACATCCGACCAGTTACCCAACACGTTACCAGGAAATCGCCGCCCTGCTTGAGGTTGAGCTGCGTAAAAACTACCGCTGTGGCGACTACCTGCCAGCTGAAAGCCAACTGGCTGCCCGCTATGAAGTCAATCGCCACACGCTGCGCCGCGCCATCGACCAGCTGGTTGAAAAAGGCTGGGTGCAGCGCCGCCAGGGAATTGGTGTGTTAGTGCTGATGCGCCCGTTCGACTACCCGTTAAATTCGCAGGCACGCTTTAGCCAGAACCTGCTCGACCAGGGAAGCCACCCCACCAGCGAGCGCTTACTCGCGGTGCTGCGCCCGGCCTCAAATAGTGTGGCAGACGCGCTGGGCGTCACCGAAGGCGAGAACATTATTCACCTGCGCACACTGCGCCGCGTTAACGGTATCTCGGTGTGCCTTATCGACCATTACTTTGCGGAACTTGCCTGGTGGCCCACGCTGCAACAGTTCACCAGCGGTTCGCTGCACGACGTGATTCAGACCCAACTCGGTATCAACCTCACACGCACCCAAACACGCATCAGCGCACGCCGCGCTCAGGCCAAAGAAAGTCGCCTGCTGGAGATCCCGAATATGTCTCCGCTGCTGTGCGTGCGCACTCTCAACCACCATGAAGGTGACGCCTCGCCTGCGGAATACTCCGTCAGTTTGACCCGCGCCGACATGATTGAATTCACCATGGAGCACTAAATGGACGCACCGCATTTTGACACCGCACAGCGCCAGCAGTGGATGGCCGTGCTCGCTCACAGCCTGCCCGAAGAACTGGCAGCAATTTGGGCAGAACAAAATCTCAACCCTGAATATCAAGTTATCCGCAAGGCCGAAACCGGACTTGCACAAATTCAGGCGCGCATGGGCGCAACCGGGCAACGCTTCTTTGCCGGTGACGCCACGCTGACTCGCGCAGTGGTACAGCTAGCCGACGGCACTTACGGATACAGCTATTTATTAGGGCGCGACAAAGCCCACGCCGAACGCTGTGCCGTGATCGACGCGCTGATGCAGGAAAAAGTTCGATTCCAGACTTTACAAGAAACTGTTATTGCGCCTCTGGCCGCAAATCGCGAGCAGCGTTTAGCTGCCCGCCGCACCCAAATTAACAGCAGCCGAGTCGACTTCTTCACTCTGGTTCGCGGAGATAACGCATGACCCTGATGACCGCTTTTAACCTGCCCGTGCAGGATGCCCAACAGAGCTTCCGTCGCCTGCTAAAAGCGATGAGCGAGCCGGGCGTTATCGTGGCACTCCATTCACTGCAACATGGCTGGAAACCACTGAATATCGCCTCCACCAGCGTGCTGCTGACGCTTGCCGATAACGACACCCCGGTGTGGATCAGTGACGCGCTGACTAACGATGTGGCGCTGCAAAATGTCCGATTCCATACAAATTCTTCAATTTCCTTGACGCCTGAGCAAGCGCAGTTTGCCGTTGCCGACAGCGCGATTACCGCCGACCAGCTCAACGCACTGGCGCAGGGAACAGACGTCGCCCCCGACACCAGCGCGACGCTGATTTTGCAGGTACCGAGCCTGAGCGGTGGCCGCATGTTGCGCTTAACCGGCGCGGGGATCCGCGAAGAACGCATGATTGCCCCACAGTTGCCAGACTGCGTGATTCACGAACTCACCGAGCGCCCGCACCCTTTCCCGCTGGGCATCGACCTGATTCTGACCTGTGGCGAGCGCCTGCTGGCGATCCCCCGCACCACTCATGTGGAGGTGTGCTGATGTACGTCGCCGTCAAAGGGGGCGAGAAGGCGATAGCCGCCGCCCACGAACTTCAGGAACACAATCGCCGTGGCGAGCAAAACCTCGCTGAACTGAGCGTCGCGCAAATCGAGCAGCAGCTTGGCCTGGCGGTCGATCGTGTTATGACCGAAGGCGGTATTGCTGACCGCCAACTAGCAGCACTCGCCATCAAGCAAGCAAGCGGCGACATGGTCGAAGCCATCTTTCTGCTGCGTGCTTATCGCACCACACTGCCGCGCCTTGCAGTGAGCGAGCCGCTCAACACCGCAGATATGCGCTTAGAGCGCCGAATTTCCGCCGTCTATAAAGACGTGCCGGGCGGCCAGTTACTTGGCCCGACATACGATTACACCCATCGTCTGCTGGATTTCACGCTGCTTGCCAACGGTGAAAAGCCAACGCTTAAAAAAGCTGACGACAACGCCGAAGCCGCACCGCACGTATTCAGCCTGCTGGCAAAACAGGGGCTGGCAAAAGCGGAAGAAGATAACGGCGAAAAACCTGACGACATAACCCGCCAGCCGCCGGTTTACCCGTGTTCACGCTCCTCGCGCCTGCAACAACTGGTGCGCGGTGATGAAGGCTATTTACTGGCACTCGCCTACTCCACGCAACGCGGTTACGGGCGCAACCACCCGTTCGCGGCTGAAATCCGCAGTGGCTATACCGATCTGGAAATCATTCCGGAAGAGCTGGGATTTGCGGTCAACATCGGCGAATTGCTGCTAACCGAGTGCGAAATGGTTAATGGCTTTGTCGCCCCGGAAGATGAAGACCCGCACTTCACGCGCGGCTACGGGCTGGTGTTCGGCATGAGCGAACGCAAAGCGATGGCGATGGCACTGGTTGATCGCGCCCTACAAGCGCCGGACTACGACGAAACCATCGCAGGCCCGGCGCAGGACGAAGAGTTCGTGCTGGCCCACGCTGATAACGTCGAAGCAGCCGGGTTTGTCTCACACCTGAAACTGCCGCACTACGTCGATTTCCAGGCCGAACTGGAACTGCTTAAACGTCTGCAAAAGGAACGTCATCGTGACTAAGGCACTCTCCGGCTACAACTTTGCTTATCTGGATGAACAAACCAAGCGCACCCTGCGCCGCGCGATTCTGAAAGCGGTCGCCATTCCGGGTTACCAGGTGCCGTTTGGCGGCCGCGAAATGCCGATGCCTTATGGCTGGGGCACAGGCGGCATCCAGATCACCGCCAGCGTGATTGGCGAAAACGACGTGCTGAAGGTGATTGATCAGGGCGCAGACGACACCACCAACGCCGTGTCGATTCGCAACTTCTTCAAGCGCGTCACCAACGTGGCGACCACCGAATCCACCGCCGACGCTACGCTGATTCAGACGCGCCACCGCATCCCGGAAACGCCGCTCACTGAAGATCAGATCCTGATTTACCAGGTGCCCATCCCTGAGCCGCTGCGCTTTATCGAACCGCGCGAAACCGAAACCCGCACCATGCACGCGCTGGAGGAGTACGGCGTGATGCAGGTGAAACTGTATGAAGACATCGCCCGTTTCGGCCACATCGCCACCACTTACGCCTACCCGGTGAAAGTGAACGAGCGCTACGTGATGGACCCGTCGCCGATTCCGAAATTCGACAACCCGAAAATGGACATGATGCCCGCGCTACAACTGTTCGGTGCCGGGCGTGAAAAACGCATTTACGCGGTGCCGCCGTATACCCGCGTGGAAAGTCTCGATTTTGACGACCATCCGTTTACCGTCCAGGAATGGGACGAGCCTTGCGCGATTTGCGGCTCGCACCACAGTTACCTTGACGAAGTGGTGCTCGACGATGCGGGCAGCCGCATGTTCGTCTGCTCCGATACCGATTTCTGCCGCCAGAACAGCGAGGCTGCGACCAAATGACTCGACCGTTACTTTCCGTCAATAACCTGACCCACCTTTATGCACCCGGTAAAGGCTTTAGCGATGTGTCATTCGAGCTTTATCCTGGCGAAGTGCTGGGGATTGTTGGCGAATCTGGCTCTGGCAAAACCACGTTGCTGAAGTCGATTTCTGCCCGCCTTGCCCCACAAAACGGCGAAGTGGTTTACCTGGACTCGTCGCTGTATGACATGAGTGAAGGCGAACGCCGCCGCCTGCTGCGTACCGAATGGGGCGTGGTTCATCAACATGCGATGGACGGCCTGCGCCGCCACGTTTCTGCTGGCGGCAACATCGGCGAGCGTTTAATGGCCACCGGTGCGCGTCACTACGGTGACATTCGTGCTACCGCCGAGCGCTGGTTAGAAGAGGTGGAAATCCCTGCCTCGCGTATCGACGACCTGCCAACCACATTTTCCGGTGGCATGCAGCAGCGCCTGCAAATTGCCCGCAACCTGGTGACGCATCCGAAACTGGTGTTTATGGATGAGCCAACCGGCGGGCTGGATGTTTCCGTGCAGGCGCGTTTGCTCGACCTGCTTCGTGGACTGGTGCGCGAGCTGAATCTGGCCGTGGTGATCGTCACCCATGATTTGGGCGTGGCGCGTTTACTGGCAGACCGCCTGCTGGTGATGAAGCAAGGACACGTGGTGGAAAGCGGCCTGACTGACCGCGTGCTGGACGACCCGCACCACCCGTATACCCAACTGCTTGTTTCTTCCGTCCTTCAGAATTAGGTGCGCACGATGACCAGATTACGGGTTGAAAACCTGAGCAAAACCTTTGTGTTACACCATCAGCACGGTATCCGTTTGCCAGTACTGGCGAATGCTTCACTGGAAGTGGAATCGGGCGAATGCGTGGTGCTACACGGCCATTCCGGTAGTGGGAAATCGACACTGTTACGTTCGCTGTACGCCAACTATTTGCCTGATGAAGGGCATATCTGGGTCAAACATAACGACGAATGGCTCGATATTGTGCAGGCTCCGGCCCGTGACGTGCTGGCGGTGCGCCGCCAGACCATCGGCTGGGTCAGTCAGTTTTTGCGCGTTATCCCGCGTATTTCCGCATTAGAGGTGGTGATGCAGCCGCTGCTCGATTTAGGCGTGTCGCGTGATGTCTGCGAAGACAAAGCGTCCATGTTATTAACCCGCCTGAACGTGCCGGAACGCCTGTGGAATCTGGCGCCGTCAACATTTTCCGGCGGCGAGCAACAGCGCGTGAACATCGCCCGCGGCTTTATCGTCGATTACCCGATTTTGCTGCTTGATGAACCGACCGCCTCGCTGGATGCAAAAAACAGTGCGGCGGTGGTGGATTTGATTCTGGAAGCCAAAGCCCGCGGTGCCGCTGTGGTCGGGATCTTCCACGATGAGGCAGTACGCAATCAGGTAGCAGACAGACTGCATTCTATGGCGACAGTCGAGGCAAAAAATGATCATTAATAACGTCAAACTGGTGCTGGAAAATGAAGTGGTGAGTGGCTCACTGGAAGTGGCCGATGGGGTGATTCGTAATTTTGCCGACAGCCAAAGCCAGTTGCCGCAAGCCATGGACGGCGAAGGCGGTTGGTTGCTGCCAGGGCTTATCGAGCTGCATACCGACAACCTCGACAAATTCTTCACCCCACGCCCGAAAGTCGACTGGCCTGCGCATTCCGCGATGAGCAGCCACGATGCATTAATGGTAGCAAGCGGCATCACCACCGTGCTCGACGCCGTTGCCTTGGGCGATGTGCGTGACGGCGGTGACCGCCTGGAAAACCTCGAAAAAATGATTAACGCGGTGATGGACAGCCAGGCGCGTGGCGTAAACCGTGCCGAACACCGCCTGCACTTGCGCTGTGAACTGCCGCACCACACCACGTTGCCGCTGTTTCAGCAGTTAATTGACCGTGGCGGCGTGTCGCTGGTGTCATTGATGGACCACTCGCCAGGCCAGCGTCAGTTCTCAAACCTGGTGAAGTATCGTGAATATTACCAGGGCAAATATCAGCTTAACGATGCGGATATGAACAGCTATGAAGCCGAGCAACTGGCCCTTGCCGAACGCTGGTCGCAGCCTAACCGCAAGGCAATTGCCGCCGAGTGCCGCGCAAGGAATATCGCCCTCGCCAGCCATGATGACGCGACTGCGGCGCACGTTGTGGAATCACACGATCTGGGCAGCGTTATCGCCGAATTCCCGACCACGCTGGAAGCCGCCCAGGCTTCGCGCCAGCATGGCATGAGCGTGCTGATGGGTGCGCCGAATATCGTGCGCGGCGGCTCGCACTCCGGCAACGTGGCGGCGCATCAACTGGCGCAGGTGGGGCTGCTGGATATTCTCTCATCCGACTATTACCCGGCGAGTTTGCTGGATGCCGCCTTCCGCGTCGCCAACGATGAGTCGAACAGTTTCACCCTGCCACAAGCCGTGGCGCTGGTGACGAGCAACCCGGCCAAAGCGTTAAATCTGGCTGACCGTGGCGTGCTGGCAGAGGGCAAACGGGCCGATATGGTGCTGGCACATCAGCATGGCGAAAACATTCACGTCGGCCACGTCTGGCGCAAGGGTTTACGGGTGTTCTGATGAGCAAAATTGTCTGGTTGATGGGGCCGTCCGGCTCCGGGAAAGACAGCCTGCTGACGGCACTGCGCCAGCAGGAGAATAATCAACTACTGGTGGCGCACCGCTACATTACCCGCGCCGCCGACGCCGGGTGTGAAAACCATATCGCTTTGAGTGAAAAGGAGTTCGCTCAGCGCCAGCAACAGGGGCTATTCGCCCTGTGCTGGCAGGCGCATCACCAAAGTTATGGCGTGGGCATCGAGCTGGATATCTGGCTTGATTCCGGGTTCGACGTGGTGGTGAACGGCTCGCGCCAGCATCTGGCGCAGGCCCGAGCGCGTTACGGCGAAGCGCTGGTGCCGATTTGCCTGCATGTTTCTACCGACGTTTTGCGCCAGCGCCTTGAGGCGCGTGGGCGTGAAACCGCGCAGCAAATCGAGCAGCGCCTGCAACGTGCGGCATTTTACGCGCCAGATTTGGACGATTGCATGATACTCAATAACGACGGTAGTCTTGATGAATCTGTCTCGTCGTTTATGCGCATGGTCAACGACCAGCGTAATGCCAATATCGTCCATTTTCGATCCAGGGAACCGCGCCATGTCTGATCCCGTTGCATTACGTCCCGCTACCGCTGCCGATAGTGATGCCGTATATATGCTGATTTGCGAACTCAAGCAGGCGCAGTTTGACCGCCAGGCATTTAACGTTGGATTTGCGGCAAACCTGCAGGACAACAACTTATGCTACCAATTGGCACTGATTAACGGCGACGTAGTAGGCATGATTGGTTTGCATATGCAGTTTCATCTGCACCATGTGAACTGGGTGGGTGAAATTCAGGAACTGGTAGTGATGCCACAAGCGCGTGGTTTTGGTGTGGGCAGCAAGTTGCTGAGCTGGGCCGAAGAATACGCCCGGCTCGCTGGCGCTGAGTTGACCGAGCTTTCCACCAGCACCAAACGATATGACGCCCACCGCTTTTATGAGCGCGAGGGTTATCAGCAGACCCATTTTCGGTTTACTAAGCCGATGGAGAGTTTGAGTGAGCCTGACGTTAACCCTTAGCGGAACCGGCGGCGCACAGCTAGTGCCCGCCTTTGGCTGTTTCTGTGCTGCCTGCGAGCGGGCTCGCAATCATCCGCAATATCGCCGTAAACCTTGCAGCGCGGTGGTGAAATTCAACGATGCGGTGACGCTGCTGGATGCGGGCATTCCCGATTTAATGGACCATTGGCAGCCTGGGGAATTCCAACAATTTTTGCTCACCCATTACCATATGGACCACGTGCAGGGCTTATTCCCGCTGCGCTGGGGCGTGGGCGAGAAAATCCCCGTTTACGGCCCGGCCGATGAGCAAGGCTGCGACGATCTGTTTAAACACCCCGGCATTCTCGATTTCAGCCACACGCTTGAACCCTTCGTCTGGTTTACCTTGCAGGCGCTGCGCGTGACGCCGCTGCCGCTCAACCATTCAAAACTGACGCTGGGCTATTTTTTTGAAACCCCGCACAGTCGTGTGGCGTGGCTCAGCGATACCGCCGGGTTGCCTGAGAAAACGCTGAAGTTTCTGGCCAATAATAAACCTGATGTCATCGTGATTGATTGCAGCCATGAGCCGAGAGCGCAAACGCCGAACAACCATTGCGACTTAAATACGGTGATTGAACTGAATAAACAGATCGGCTGCCCGCGCGTTGTTCTCACGCATATCAGCCACCAGTTTGATTGTTGGCTGATGGAGAATGCCCTTCCCAAAGGGTTTGAGGCCGGGTTTGACGGGATGGTTATTCGGGTGGAATAGCCGATTTAATTTTGCTGATCACTAACAGTCGATGCTGATGAATTTCAGGATCGGTTCCCCAGGCATACGGTGACCATTTGTTGACGAACTCCTCTGTACTTTGGATAGGCGTTAATTCGTCATTGTCTTTTGTGCCATCCCAAATCATCACTTCAAATCGCGGATCGGCGATAGCTTCTGAAATACGGTATTCCCAAAAGCGACGGCCATCTCCAGTTTGCTCACTATCGGAAACCACAATCTCATAGGTTTCCAATAACCAGGCGAAGATCAATTTTGCCAATCCGTTTAATGCCTCCTGGTGTTCTGGCATAAACGTGCGCCATACCATCACCTGCGTACAGTGCTGCTTACCTGGCACGACACATTTCCCGGTCACAATTTTTACCGCATAGGCGGTGATATCGTCTTTTAACAGGCGACATTGTTTACCGTCGAGCGACATCACCAGACGGTATCCCGCCGGAGGTACATAGCCGGGCAAGCTAAAGGGTTCAACGCCTTTTGCAAGGAATGCCTGAGTGTGTTCCCGGTTACGATCCGGGGCGTTGAGCTTTCTGTTGAAATCCGCGTCGCTTATCAATCTCGGTGCCATTAGCTGTGAAGTCCTTATCCCAAGTATGCTTATTTCCCCCTTTAAAGCCAGCTTAAAAAAACTACATTTTTTCCCGATATTACTGGGACTTGTAGTAACAAAGATTTAAGCATAAGAGGAAAGTTAACACACTAAGCGAATAAGATTTCACCGTTTTTTTGTTTGATTTTGGTTTTCAGGAGACAACTCGCAAAACGCAAATTTAGTGTGTTTTTATCACTCGCCGATTTTCAACAAAATCACCGAAAATCATCATCCAAACGGCGTTCGTCTTCTTCGAGCTGGCGGCGTTGTTGATCCAACTGGCGCTGCTGGTCGTCTAACTGACGGCGGCGGTCTTCAAGTTGGCGGTGCCGGTCTTCATACTGGCGGCGCTCGTCATCATTACGGCGCTGGTTTTCGTCATCCCAACGGCGGTTGTCATTGTCGTCGCTGCTGTCACCAGGCTTGTAGGCATCGTTAATCGCCTGCGAAATGGACCCCACAATGGCGTTATCAAACAGGCCATCCAACGCATCGGCATGAGCAATTGTTGTCATGGTCAGGGTGCCGAGCAACAGCACGGAGGAGTAACGATTCATAAGCCCATCTCATGAGAATTGAGTCTCTGGAAGATAGGAAAAACGTCAGTCCCTCAACAGCGGAGAATTCTCAATTTTCACGCTACATATATTTCACAATTATGCTTTATATCGGGCAGCTTAATTCCCGCTAAAAAAAACCAGACCGTTCACTTTTCCCTGCCGGATAATTCGAAATTCCCGGTGTATTTGATTTCATTTAAGACAATATTGTTGATTTAGCTTAAAAAACACACAAGACAAATCTTAAGGATTCGGAAAACCCTCAGACTCAGGGCGATGAAAATCAAAAAACATGATCGCCATCCATTATTTAAAATAAATAATGAAACGATATTTCAACTTATATGAATACCATGTTTTACTCTTTCCAATTGACACTCACTCATACGGACATGAGGCACTCATATGTCTTACGACTACATAGTAATAGCGGGTTATTTTTTATTAATGGTAGCAATTAGTCTGCTATTCAAAAAAATGGCTAATAACAGCACCAGCGACTACTTCCGCGGAGGTGGCAAGATGTTGTGGTGGATGGTTGGGGCAACCGCGTTTATGACGCAGTTCTCTGCCTGGACGTTCACCGGTGCGGCGGGCAAAGCCTTTACCGATGGTTTTGCGGTGCTGGCCGTATTTATCGGCAACATGTTTGCCTATCTTCTGGCGTGGGCTTACTTCGCTCGCCGCTTCCGTCAAATGCGCGTTGATACACCAACTGAAGCGGTACGTCGCCGTTTTGGCCCGGTCAACGAGCAGTTCTTTACCTGGGTGATTATCCCGCTGAGCGTGATTAACGCAGGCGTGTGGCTTAATGGTCTCGGGGTATTTGCCTCCGCCGTATTTAACGCTGACATTATCACCACTATCTGGATTACCGGCCTTGCGGTTCTGGCCATTTCAATGCTGAGCGGCGCATGGGGCGTGGTGGCATCTGACTTTATTCAAACGCTGGTGATTGCCGTTATTTCCGTAGCTTGTGCGGTGGTTGCCCTCTGGGCAGTCGGTGGCCCGGCAAATATCGTGACTGAATTCCCGTCTGGCTTCTTTACTGGCCCGGACATGAACTACCCGTTACTGATGGTCGGTACCTTCCTGTTCTTCGTCGTGAAGCAGCTGCAAAGTATCAACAATATGCAGGAATCCTACCGTTTCCTGAATGCAAAAGACTCCAAAAATGCCAGCAAAGCCGCACTGATGGCGCTGCTGATGATGCTGGTTGGCGCGGTGATTTGGTTCATCCCACCGTGGGCAACGGCGATTCTCTACCCGAATGCCGGTGCGCAATATCCTGAACTGGGCGCAAAAGCACGTGATGCGGTTTACCTGGTGTTTGCTCGTGAAGCCATGCCGCTGGGCACCGTTGGGCTGCTGATGGCAGGCCTGTTCGCGGCAACCATGTCTTCCATGGACTCAGCACTCAACCGTAACTCTGGCATCTTCGTTCGCAGCTTCTACGCAACGATTGTGCGTAAAGGGAAAGCGAACGATAAAGAGCAACTGCGTGCAGGACAAATCGCCTGCCTGGTTAACGGCTTGCTGGTTATCTTCATGGCGCAGTTCTTTAACTCTCTCAAACACCTCAGCCTGTTCGACCTGATGATGCAAGTCGCAACACTGCTGCAATCCCCGATTCTGGTGCCATTGTTCTTCGGTATGCTGATTCGTAAAACGCCTTCATGGGCTCCATGGGCAACAGTTGTGTTCGGTCTGGGCGTCTCCTGGATGGTGGTTGATATCTTTACTCCGCAGTACGTGATGTCCTGGTTCGGCGTTGAGAAACTGACTGGCCGCGAAGTGAGCGAACTGAAAACCATCATTCCAATCGTTGCACACCTGGTGCTGACCGGTGGCTTCTTCTGCCTGAGTACGCTGTTCTATAAGCCGCAAGCAGACACTAACGTGGAAGCGACCAATGCGTTCTTTAAAGATGTGGAAACCGAGTGTGTTGAAGACGACGCGCAGGACATCGTTGACCGCATGCAGCGTAACAAACTGGGCGATCTGACTATCTACATGGCAATTGGTCTGTCGGCGATGATGCTGATTCCAAACCCAATGTGGGGCCGCCTGTTGTTCCTGGCCTGCGCCACAGCGGTGTTTATTGTCGGATACGCGTTAAAACGCAGTGCGAAGATGGATAACGCGACAGTGGTATTTAAACCCGCGACGCAAAGTCAGCGGTAATACACTTCACTCAACTAAATAGCCACCGAACCTTCGGTGGCTTTTTTATTTCTCTGGCACGAGCATGGTGACCAGATGTTGGTAACGAACTATTTCATTTTTAATAGTAAACATTAGTGACATCTAAGTATTGTTTATTATTTACCCAAATGGAGCGATTTTATAAATCTGGCTATTACCATCAACAATGATTAAACGCGCTTCTTAAAAAATCCCCTTTTTATTGTCCTTATTAAGCAGAAATAACCGCCGCTCGGTGGTTTATTATATTCCCCCGCCGCAACATAGCTTTTCCTTCTGATTTTTATCTCTTTACCTCACGCACTAAACCACATGAAAAACACGGATAAACTCTGTAGGAATTCTCCTATAAACATTCGTAAATATTATGTAATTAGACCCCCTAATACATTCATATTATGTAAATCAGATGTATCATTGCTGTAATGCCGCCGTTGCTTACAGAGTGAATCCCCATGTCCAGACAACGAAGTGATAACCCTACCCGCCCTCGTCATCACCGTTTCGCTCTGGAACCACGCCAGTTGTTTGATGGTGCAGCCGTCGTTGAAGCGGCAAGCCATGCGGATAATCCGTTAGATGCTCAGCATCACGACAACGCGCCCGACGCTTCTAAAGCGGTATTTGTACCGCCTGCGACAGCCCCTGCGCCTGCTTCAATTGCAGCACCGGCCCCAACCGATGCCACTCCTGCACATGAAGTTTATGTCGTCGACAGCCACGTACAGAACTGGCAATCGCTGGTCAGCCAGTTGCCAGAAGGCAGCCGAGTGCTGGTTCTGGACTCAGAGCATTCAGGCCTTGAGCAGATTAATGACGCGCTAAAAAATGATAAAAATATCACCGCGATTCATATCATCAGCCATGGCGCCAGCGATGAAATCACGCTCGGTAGCGACAAACTTAACGATCAAACCATCGGCCTCTATCAGCAGCAGCTAGAAAAGCTGGGCGAGAAACTCACTACCGATGGCGATATTTTGCTCTATGGCTGTAACGTCACATCAAAAGATACCGTTCTGATTACCCGTATGGCGGATTACACCCATGCGGATGTTGCAGCTTCCAGTGACGAAACGGGCAGTGCGGCAAAAGCCGCCGACTGGACGCTCGAATCACACACTGGCGTTATCGAAACTCGCTCGCTGGAGTTGGCTTACGATGGCGTATTGCAAGCGCCAGAGCTGACCATCACTAAACCTGACATCGTGGTTTCCGAACCCACAACGCTTCATCCGGGCGCGGAAACCGGGGCTTTTAACGGTCTGACGCTAACACCGAGTGATGATGCCAACATCGTCATCACCGTGAGATTAAGCAATACCGCGGCGGGGGATTTGGTCAACGGTAACGAGCGTGGGAAATTCCTCGAATACCTCGGGCCGATGGAAAATGCTCAGGCCTGGCTCGATTCTCTGAGATTTACCGCGAGCGATACAGAGCTTGGCAATCAGTCCGCCTCCACCGATGTGGTGTTTAATATGTTGACGTTATCGGGCGGTGCAACGCTGGTGACGCATGTCACCATTACGCCCGCCAACGACCCGGTAACTGTTCCCGACAGCACGCTCATCGTGCCGGAAAGAAACGGGTCAGGCACCGTGATTACGGAAGCGACGCTTGCCGCGCTCGACCCTGAATTACAGATTGGCGCGCAAAGCGCCTCGCAAATTGTCTACAGCCTGACGGCGATTCCGCAATACGGATATCTGACGCTCAACGGTACGCGCCTGGGCGTGGGGTCGGTGTTTAGTCAGCAAGATGTGCGTAACGGTGCGCTGAAATATGTCCACACCGCGATGGGTGATACGCAAAACACCGCCGACGGTTTTTCCGCCAGAGTGAACGACGGCGCAACGCCCATCGACCAATCCGACACGGTAAACGTCACGCTGGAGATTGCCCCTGAAAACCAGCCGCCAACGATTAGCGGCAGCGGTATTGTGTTTGAAGGCCAGCCGCAAAATGCGGTCAATACCGGGAATGTCGGGCAGTACATTGTGGCGGAAGGCGGAGGCGACCCGCAGGATGGGAATCTCACCTTAACCATTACCGCGCTGCCCGCGCACGGCACGCTTTATTTCAATGGCGTGCCAGTGCAGGTCGGCCAGCAAATTGATTATGCCGAAAGAAACCTGCTGACCTATGCCAACAACGGCGAGGATGGGATCACACAAGATACCTTCGGGGTGAGCGTCACCGATCAGGGTGGCGGAACCCCCACAACGGCCAGTAGCGATGCCATTATCAAGCTCGATATTCAACAGGTGGACGACGACCCGTTCCTCGACACCGACTCCACCCTGCACGCCGATGTGGTACCCGGCCCGGCGGACGTGGTGCTTACGCCTGAAATGCTCACCAGCCTGGATACCGATTCCCCGGCCAATCGTGTCAGTTTTGTAGTGGATGCCGCCGGGCTGACGCACGGTTATTTGACGCTCAACGGCCTGCTGTTAAAGAGCGGCGACACCTTCACGATGGAAGACGTGATTCAAGGCAAAGTCGCGTATGTGCAATACCTGAATGCGCAGCCGGGCGGCATCGACGTGTTTAACTTCCGCGTGATTGACCACTCCACCGCGCTGCGCTGGAACCCGGACGGCACCACATTTACCCGTCAGGGCGGGATTTGGGACGGCGAAGCGGCAACCGATCGGTTAACCCATTTCCAGTTCACCATTGGCCTGGTTCGCCTCGCCAATAACCCAACGCCGGATAACGTCCCGCCGTGGAATATTCCCGATAGCACCAACAGTTCAGGGTACATCGGCACGGATGTCACCAATCCCACGCTGCCGCCGCACGGTGCGATTAACGAAGGCGGCTCGCTGGTGCTGTCCGGCACCGGAAATATTTCTGATGCCACGCCGGGCATGAGTTATGTGGTGCAAGGGATCAGCCCGGATGAAATTGTTTATACCTATCTCGGGGTCGGTGCGGGCCAAAGCGGCCTGACCATCATGAAAAGTGATGGCAATGGCGGCATGGTCACGATCAACGCATTTGGTTCTTTCACCCAGGCCGATCTGGATGCAGGCCTGATACGCATCGTTCATGACGGCGGCGAAAACTTCGAGTTTAATGCGCGCTTCTCGGTTTCCGCCGGGCAAGTCACGCTCGACGCCAATGGCAACCCGATGGCGGTCACCTGGGACCCCGAGCTTAAAATTTTCGTCACCCCGGTCAACGATGCGCCCGTGATTACAGGCTCCTCCAACACGGTTCTGGCGGAAGGCGAAACGGTTTATATCACCACTTCGCAATTGAACTTGCGCGACCCGGATGACGCCAACAGCGGTTCGCCGTGGGAAAACATCGCCAATATTAATGGCAGTAATAACTACGCACTTAATAACGAAGTGATCGGTGATAACGCCTTAAAAATTGTCTTCCAGTCGCTGCCAACCGGTGGCGTATTACAGTATTTCAACGGCACGACTTGGGTGACGATCACCAGCGCCGATATCGGTACGCTAAAACTCGATGCCAGTTTGCTGAAAAGCGATAACAGCAGCGGGCTGCGGTTCGTCAGTAACGGCTCTGAAGTGCGCAGCACCAGCTTTATTGTCTCGGCGGTGGATCGCTGGGGTGCATCTTCTGCGGTCAACGCGACGGTGGGGATTACCATCACCAACGTTAACGATGGCCCGATGATCCCGGCTACGCCTGACAGCCCGGATATCACCGTGCCGCCGGACTCGCCGAATAAAATTGGCGGCCTACCGGCCAATAACCCGGCCACAGTGGTGGAAGGCGGTTACGTTCAGCTCAACAATGCTCAACTTCAGGCCTACGACCCGGACAGCTCGCCCGAGCAGGTGCAATATACAGTTTCCACCGTTCCGGCTCACGGACGCCTGGCGTACTCCACCGACGGCGTGAATTTTAGCTTCCTCGGCAATGGCTCCACCTTTACCCAGGCGGATATCAACAATGGCCGTATTTATTACCTGAACAATGGCGATGAGACATCCGGCAGCGGTCTGAATGCCGATGGTTTTAATTTCACGCTTTCGGATGGCGACAAAGAGCAATCGGGGAATCACTTCGCGATTAATGTCACTCCGACCAACGATAAGCCAACCGTGACAGCGCCTTCCGGCCCGATTGATATCGGCGGCAGTTCGCACGCCGTCAACGGTTTTACCGTGGCCGACCCGGATATCATCAGCGGTTCGAGCGCTACCAATATCCTCGAAACGACCGTGCGCTTACTGCACAGCAATGGCAGTGCCTTTAGCCAGGCCGAATACAACAACATTGTACTGACGGCGGCGGCAAACAGCGGGGCGACCGTGACTGGCGGTATCAATGGCTATTTGGTGATCACCGGAACCGTCGCCCAGGTTAACGCAGCGCTGGCGGGTTTGACCGTCACCTTCCCTGATGATCGCAACGCGCAATACCAGGTGCAAGTCATCACCGATGACCGCCTGCGTGACGTGAACGGTAATTTAAGCGGGGCGGCTAACGGCGGCCCGGTAAACCAGCCTGCCACTCCGGCATTCGGCACACCGCCCGGCACGGTTGATGGCACCCCTTACAACTGGTATCTGGACGGCGTTCCCGCCAATAACGGCAACATTACGGCTAATCAGGTGGTGATTAACGCCTCAGAAACCAATGACCCTGGCACCCTGGTGGTCGGTAATACTGACAAAACCACCTTTGAAGATCAGCCGACGATTATCGGCGGTGATATCACTATCACGGATGACGAATCAGCGGCTTTCGGCAAAAACGTGACCGTGACACTGACCGTCCCACAAGGCCAACTGGGGATTGCGGGCGCAGATGACAATAGCGGCTTTATTATTGATGGCGTCACGATTACCGGCGATAACAGCGGGAAATTAGTGCTCACCGGGACTGCCAGCGCCATTCAGGCATTGCTCAATAACCCGACCAGTGGCCTGACTTACCTGAGCGATAAAGATGCCAACCACGATCAAAACGGTGGAGCGGCGGGCGATGTGACGCTCACTATTCATCTGGATACCTCGGCGTCTAACGTCGGGAATACCACAGGCGTGGTGCCCGCCGATGTGCAAATCGCGATAACCATTACACCGGTTAACGATGCGCCCACAGTGACCGCCCCAACAGACACTATTTTACTGGATAACAATGCGCCTGGTGGCAACAGCGTGGGCGGAATTGTGATAAGCGACCCGGATGTTTCAGATGCTGGCGGCATTGCGACGGGCGAACAAAATATCGTGCAAGTGACCGTGCGCATCACCGATCAAAACGGGAATCCGTTCGAGGTTTTACAGTATCGTGACCAGCAAAACTCAGCGGTCAATATCTCCTCGCTGAACACCACCTCAGGCGTGACAGTGCAATCCACCAGCCCGGATGGCATCAACCCGCCTGCAAATGGCGTCAATGCACCGCTGGTGATCACCGGCACCATCGACCAAATCAACGCTTATCTCGCGCAACTACAGGTGAGAATGAGCGGCATCCAGGTTGACGATGCCGACCAGTATTTCCGCGTCGAAGTGATTGTTGATGACCGATTGCGCGATGCAAACGGCAGACTGACGACCGGTGCCAACGGTGGGAATAATGCCAATCCTACGGGCGATGGGACATTACCCGTTCCGACTACTGACTTCAGCCCTTACGCTAAAGTCCCGACCGGACTTGAGCTAAACGTCGCCACCACGTATCGCACCGTTTTTCAGAGCAGTACCAATGACCCGGCACATATCGAACTGGGCGGCAGTCCGGTGCTCAACACCAATGAAAACAGTGCCACGGTCACGCTGCCACCGATAACCCTCAGTGATGTGGATGCGGGCAGCCAGACCATGACGGTCACGGTTAAACTCCCGAACGGATTTACCTTTGTCGCACCAACCGGCAGCGGTGGCACCTTCACCGGCGCGGGCACCGACACGCTGACGTTTACCGGCTCTTACGCGCAAATTAATACTTACCTGGCAGGGCTAAAAGTCTCGCTGCCTGACGTGCCAGGAGATGCCACGGCGTCTGACTGGAACGGGAATTTTGGCGTGACGGTGACGGTCAACGATGGCGGTAACTCCGGTTCTCGCCCGGTGACATTACCCAATCTGACCGATCCTAATTCCGACCCAGGCCAGGTGGAATATGAAGACGGTCCTGGCGGCACCTCATCGGCACTGATCACGACACGCACCTTTACCTTCACGGTCAATCCGGTGAATGACGCGCCGGTGGTTGTAGGCACGCCGACAGTGACGATCCCGACGCTGGAAGAGGACACACCGGGAGGCTCGGTGGCGGGCAGCAATGTCGGAAACCTGTTTAGCGGCTTCTTCAACGACCAGAAAGATACCGTGGATAACGGCAACACTGGCGGCGCGGGCGGCTCCCGGGCGGATAACTTCTACGGCGTGGCTATCACGCAATTAACCACCAACGCCGCTCAGGGCGAATGGCAATATTCACTCGATGGCGTGAACTGGCTTGCCGTCGGTAACCGCAGCGACAGTAACGCGTTAATCCTGACGGCCAGTTCGTCACTGCGTTTTGTGCCTGCCGCAAACTATTTTGGCAACCCGGCAACATTAGGCGTCCGGCTGGTGGAAACTAACGTCAACGGCGATATTTCTTCCACGCCGACGGTCCTGCCCAATGGCAGCGTCACCAATATCAACACCACGGGCGGGCGTGGCGGCACCTCGATTTACAGTGAAACCGTCATCACCCTCAACACCGTCGTCACCAACATTAACGACCGCCCGACGCTGGGTGATAAAACGCTTACCATCGCCGAAGACACCAACGGCACGCAGACGGTCGGGCAACTGTTCCAGTCGGTTTATGGCGATGCCACCGATAACCAGAGCGGCATTGCAGGCGGCGAAAACGCCAGCGGCGCACTGGGTTACGTCGCGATTTATGCCAATGACACCGATGCCAGCAAAGGCCAATGGCAATATTTTGATGGCACCACCTGGCAGGCGATCCCGTCCGATCTGGGCGAGAGCCACGCCTTTGTGCTCGCCAGCAATACCCAGATGCGCTTTGTGCCGACCGCCGATTACAACGGTTCAGTCAGCGGCGGCCTGCATTTGCGCGCCTCCGATACCACCGACACCACGGCGAGCGGTATTTTTGGCGGTCGCGTTAATTTCTTCGATTTTGCCGTCGCGGGCGACCAGACCTCACACTGGTCAAATACCGCAACGCTGGGTGTGAATATTACGGCAGTGGCTGACGCGAACAACGACAGCTTCACCACTCACGCCAATGTGCCGCTGATTAAAAATGCCAGCGATCTGCTGGCTAACGACACGTTTTCCAACGGGGATAAAACCGTCACCTCCGTGACACAACCGACAAACGGTACGCTGAGTTACGTCGGCGGCGTGCTGACTTATACGCCAAACCGGGGCTTTGTCGGCACCGACTCTTACACCTACACCGTCACCAGCGGCGGCGTAACAGAACAGGCGACGGTGACGATTAATGTCACCAACCAGGCGCCGATTGTTGCCAATGAAAACCAGACGCTCAACGAAGATACCTCGGCCTCGGGCAACGTGTTAACTAACGACCGCGACCCGGATGGCGCAGTCGATACCCTCAGTGTGAAAACCTTCACCGTTGAGGGGCAAACCTACACCGCGGGCACCACCGTGACGCTGGCAGGCAGTCACGGAACCCTGACCGTTAATGCTAATGGGACGTACAACTACACCCCTGGCGGCGACTGGCACGGCGATATTCTGGTGAGCTATGTCGTGACCGACGGCAACATGAACGGTGACAAAACCGCGACCTTAGGGCTGCACATTGCCGCCGTAGACGATGCGGTCGATAACATCGAAAAAGAGCATACCGGCACCGTCATTACCACCGATGTGCTGGCGAACGACAGCTTCGTCAATTCGGACCGTGCGGTCACCGATTTCAGCCAGGGTGCGCACGGCACCGTGACCCGCGGCCCTGGTAATTCACTGATTTACACCCCGACGCCGGGCTATGTCGGCCAGGACAAATATACCTACACCGTCACCAGCGGCGGCGTTACCGAAACCGCCACGGTGTTTATTCTGCTGACCAACACCCCGCCATCGCCAAGCGCTCAGGTGGATTCAACGCCGGAAGATACGGCGCTTAATGGCGACGTGTTGCATACCATTGTTGACCCGGATGGCGACCCGCTGCATGTGACCGATTTCCAGATTGCGGGTATCGCCGGAACGCACCAGGCGGGCGAAAGCGTGATTATCCCCAACCAGGGCACCTTTATCCTGCGCGCCAATGGCACTTACACCTTCGTACCGATTGCCGACTGGAACGGCAAAGTGCCAACCATTACGTTTAACGTGTCGGATAATACCTTCGACCCGCCAACCCAAAGCACGCTGGATATCACCGTCACTCCGGTTCAGGACTTTGTGAATGACTCGGTCTCCACGCACGCCGGGACACCTGTCACCATCGATGCGCTGCGCAACGACCGTTTCAGTAATGCTGATGCCACCATCACCGACACCAGCGCGCCTGCGCATGGCTCGGTGAGTATTGTGAATAACAAACTGGTTTATACGCCGGATGCGGGTTATGTCGGCGACGACTCCTTCACATACACCGTCACCAGCGGCGGCGTCACCGAAATCGCGACCGTCACGGTCACGATGACCAACGCCGCGCCGACGGTGCCGAATGTGTATATCACCACCACGGAAGACCGCCCGATTCTCAACACCCTGCTCGGCGAGGCGACGGATGGCGACAACGATAATCTGAGCATTGTTAAGTTCACGATTAACGGCACCGATTACGCGGCTGGGCTGACGCCGGTTGATATCCCCGGCATGGGCAGAATCACCATCACCCAGGAAGGGCTGTATTTATTTACCCCGCTCGCGGATTGGAATGGCATCGTGCCGCCAATAAACTACACCGTGAGCGACGGAAACCAGGGCGGCGAAGTCAGCAGCACGCTGGTGATTACCGTCACGCCGGTGGTAGATATTCAGGCAGACCAGGCCAGCACGCACTCTGATGACGCCGTCATTATTAACGTGTTAGCCAATGACACCTTCACCAATCCTGACCGACAAGTCTCGGTTTCCGGGATCAGTGCGCAAGGCGGCAGGCTGGAAGTGCTATCGGATAACACCGTGCGTTACTCGCCACCTGCGGGCTACGCGGGGCGCGATAGCTTCACCTATACCGTCACCAGCGGCGGCATTACTGAAACCACAATTGTCTCGATTCTGGTCACTAACACTTCGCCAATGAGCGGCGACATGCAGTTGACGATGAATGAAGATGGCACGCCGCTAAGTGGTGAGCTAAATGTGACCGACCCGGACAACGACGTCCTGCGTGTGACATCGTTCCAGGTAGATGGCATCGCTGGCAGTTTCCCGGTAGTTAATCTTGGCAGCCCCACCGTTGCCGTGATTCCTGGCGTTGGGACGTTTACGCTGACTTATGACCGACAATACACCTTCACGCCAGTACCCGACTGGAATGGCATCGTGCCACAAATTAGTTACACCGTGACCGATGACAACGGTGGCGCGCTGGTGGTCGGTAAAATCGACATTGCAGTGAACCCGGTGAAGGATATCGCCGATGACAACGTGACGATGCACGCCGGAACCAGCACGACGACGGACGTATTTGCCAACGACACGTTCATCAACACTGACAAAGAAATCACCGATTTAGGCACCGCCAAATTTGGTACCGTTAGCTTAAGCGCTGACGGCAAAAGTATTGTCTACACGCCAGCGCCAGCATTTGTCGGCAACGACAGCTACACCTACAGCGTCACCAGCGGCGGCATTACCGAAACCGCCACGGTGTATATCACCGTCACCAACGCCCCTCCGGTGGCGCAGCCTGATGTCAACGCGGGTAACGAAGACACGCCCCTTACCGGCAACGTCTTAACCAACGATACCGACGCCGATAACCGCCCCGCCGTTCAGGACACGCTGACCGTCACAGGCTTCACCCTGGCGGGCGACTCGATTTCTCGCATGGTCGGCAGCCCGGTTTTTATCTCCGGGCAAGGTCAGTTCACCCTCAACGCGGATGGCACTTACACGTTTGTCCCGGTCAAGGACTGGAACGGAACGCTGCCGGTGATTACTTATCAGATTAGCGACGGGCGAAACGGCGGCACCAGCAGCAGCACGCTGACGCTCACCGTCACACCAGTGCAGGACATCGAGCGTGACGACGCGACCACACACGCCGGAACGCCAGTCGTCATTGACGTATTAAACAACGACACATTTGAAAACAGCGACCATCAGATAACCGCCACCACCAACGGCTTGCACGGCACCACCACGATTGTTGACGGGAAAGTGGTTTACATCCCGGTCGCCGGTTTTGTGGGAAACGATATCTTTGGCTACACCGTCACCAGCGGCGGCGTGCGTGAAACCACCTTTGTCACAGTGAGCATTACCAACAACGCGTCACAGGCGGCTGATGACAGTAACGCCACGCCAGAAGACGGCGTGGCGGGCGGCAATGTGCTGACTAACGACCGCGATATTGATAACGACAAACTGACCCTCACCGGCTTTACCGTGGATGGCACGACGATTTACGCGGCGGGCGGCGCGCTCAACATCCCGAATATGGGCGTGTTGGTCATGCAGGCGGACGGCAACTGGACGTTCACGCCGGTCGCTGACTGGAATGGCACCCTGCCTGTGGTGACGTATTTCGTCAGCGACGGCAATAATGGCGGCGAGTCCGAAGCCAAACTGCGGGTCATCATCACTCCGGTAAAAGATGCCTTTGACGATAACGTCACGGTACACGGCAACACCTCCGTGACCACCGATGTCTTCGCCAACGACACTTTCGCGAACAGCGATAAAATTATTCAGAGCGTGACCCAGGGCAGCCACGGCACGGTGAGCATCGTCAACGGCAAAATCACCTACACGCCAAACGTGGGTTATGTCGGTACAGACAGTTACACCTACACAGTGTTGAGCGGTGGGATTCAGGAGACCGCGACGGTCAGTGTCACGGTGGAAAACACCCTCCCCGTTACGCGCCCGGATCTCAACATTACGCCGGAAGATAACGTGGTCAGCGGCAACGTGCTGGATAACGACAGCGATCCCGACGGCGACCCGCTCACCGTGACGCAATTCAACGTCGACGGCCAAACGGCTCCGGCAGGCTACCCAGTTATCATCGCAGGCGTGGGGGAATTCACTTTACGCAGCGACGGGAGTTACACGCTAACGCCCATTGCCGACTGGAACGGCAGAGTGCCGACCGTAACCTACACCGTTAACGATGCGCTGATTGGCGGCATCTCGACCGGCACGCTGAATATTATTATTTCGCCGGTAGCCGATATTAATGCCGATGACGCCACCGTCCACGCCGGGAATCCGGTGACGACGGATGTCCTCGCCAACGATAACTTCGAGAACCAGGACGCCACCATCACCGCCGTGACCAACGGCGCAAATGGCAGCACGGTATTACAGCCAAACGGGCAGATAACCTATACGCCTCGCACAGGTTTTGTCGGCACCGATACTTACACCTACACCGTGACCAGCGGCGGCGTCACTGAAACTACTACCGTCACCGTTCATGTCATCAACAGCGCGCCCGTTGTTAGCCCGGAAGGGGTCATTACTCCGCAAGGGAACGCGGTTTCCGGCAACCTGTTGACTAACGATTCAGACCCGGACGGCGACCCGATTCATCTGTCCAGCTTCCAGGTTGGCGGCCAACGTTATGCCGCAGGCGAAACCGCTGTGCTGGCGGGCATTGGCAGCCTGACGGTACTGCGCGATGGCAGTTACACCTTTACGCCAGTGAACAGCAAATTCGGCTTTGTTCCTCCCGTAACCTACACCGTGAGCGATGGCAACGAAGGGGGCGAAACCAACGGCACGTTGCGCATTCTGGTGGCACCGTCGGTGGAAATTCAGGTGCGCGAAGACGGCCTGACGCCGCTTGACCCTGGCGCTCAGGAAGTGAGTGGCACGCTTGATTTGCTGTCGCTCGATAAGCTGAAAACCTTCACCTTCCAGGGGCGTGTCATCACCGCCGAACAGCTTTTGCAGCTTAATCCGCTGTCGCCAATCACCATCGAAACCGTGACCGGCACCATTACGCTTTTGGCTTACTACAGCCCGGCCGACGGCGAAGGGCATGTGGATTACCGCTTCACCCTGCGCCAAGCAGTGTCACAACCAGGATTGGTGAGTACGCACAACGATTACGCCGTGGAAGTGAACGGCGTTACCGTCGGCCAGCTGCGCATTACCGTGTTTAACGACAGCCCAACCGCCACCGATGACAGCGCGGAAATCTTACAGGACCAAAACCAGGAGTCAGCCAGCGGCAACGTCTTTAACGATGACCGCATGGGTGCCGATGGCGCAGCGAACAACGGCCCGGTGACGGGCGTCGTGTCGGAAAACACCGGGAGCACAGGCACCATTGGCGGCGCGAGCGGCGGGCAATACGGCACACTCACACTCGATAGCAAGGGCAACTGGACCTATCAAGTCAACCGCAGCGACCCGCGCGTAGCGTCACTTGAAGCGAACGCGACATTGACTGAGGTGTTTGTTTACACCATCACCGACAGCGATGGCGACGTCAGCGAAGCACGCCTCACTATTTTAATTCATGGCGTCACGGCAATGCCAAACGTCGACGATCGCAATGGCGACCAGATTTTTGGCCCTGACGAAGAAGAAACACTGACGACTTACAGCCAAAGTTACGAACCGGGCTTGTTTATTCTGCCGCTCGTCTATGATTTACAAAGTGATGCTATTGGCCTTCAGACCCGGCTTAACAGCCGGTTTGCCGCCTATGGTTATGGGATAGAGCATGCGAATGCACCCGTTATGCAGCAGGCAGTTCTGTTCTCCCGCTGGTACAGCGACACGCGTGAGCAGCGCACTTTACCTGGCTTAGAAAGTAACGCCCTTGGGCAGAATTCGCTTGGGAACTCATTTGGCCCGTTTGGTATTGGACAAGCCGATGAGCGCAGTTCATTTGCTCAAACGTCGGTCACGCAGGAAGCGACGCAGGTTGAACAACCGACTGTTATCGCATCGGGAGCAAAACCGTTATCCATGCAACTTGCTGCTTTGGAAAAACACACTTTGGCGTCTGGAAAGCACATTACAGTCCCGACAATTAATCGCCGGTAAAGGCTGAAAGCAACTGTTTAAGATGGAAAAAAAACGATGAACGCATACGTGGTGGCAGAAGAAAAAAAACGTGGCGTGCCGTTAGTCAAACCTGTTGCTGGGTTGATTGCGGTGCTGATTTTGGCCGGCTGTGGAACGATTAAACCGGAACCGCTGACTCAGGATGAGATTACCGCGCGAGTGAATCGTGACCGGGCAGAAATGTACCGTGGGCAGGAGTCGCTTAGCGGGCCGATGACGTTACCCGACGCCATGGCGCGAGCGTTGAAATACAACCTCGACTACCGTCTGAAAATGATGGAAACCGCGTTGTCGCGCAGTTTGCTGGATGTCTCACAACAAGACATGCTGCCAAAACTGATGGCAGACGCGGGCTATCGCTGGCGTGACAACGACTCAGGCGGCACCAGCATCGGTATCGATGACGGGCTGGTCAGCCTGCGTCCCTCCACGTCTGAAGAGCGCGAGCATTATCTTTCCAGCGCAACCTTCTCCTGGGATCTGCTCGATTTCGGCATGAGCTATTACCGCGCCAAACAGCAGGCCGATGAAGTCAACATTGCCGAAGAACGCCGCCGTAAAGTGCTGCAAAACATTGTCCAGGAAGTGCGTGATGCCTACTGGCGTGCGCTGGGTGCACAGCGTTTGCTCGACGAAACCCAACCGCTGGCAGAGCAAATTGCCCAGGCGCTGGATAAAACGCGTGAAGCAGAACAAGCCGGGATCCTGCCGCCAATTGAAGGGCTGGAATATCAACGCGCCCTGCTTGATGCCATGACATTGCTGAACCAAAAACGCCAGCAAATGGAGCTGGCAAAAAGCGAGCTGACCGCGCTTATCAACCTGCCGCCGGGCACGCCGCTGGTGTTGCAGGACACGCCAACGCCGCTTGCTCCGGCACCGACCAACATTGATAAACTTGAGCAAATGGCGCTGGAACGCCGCCCGGAACTGCGTGAAGAGGATTACAAAACACGCATCGACAGCGTGGAAACCAAGCGCCAGATAGCGTCATTATTCCCGAGCCTGAATCTGTTTGCCGGGCTGAACTACGACTCCAACGAATACCTCTACAACAATAACTGGATTGAGGGCGGCGTCGGCGTTTCGATGAACCTGTTTAAATTGCTGAGCATTCCGGCAATTAGCACCGCAAATGACGCTCGTGCCCAGACCGATGATGCTCGCCGTATGGCATTGAGCATGGCGGTTCTGACGCAGGTGCGTGTCGCCACTGAGCGCTATAAACTGGCTTCTTATGACTTCCAGATTGCCGAACAATCGGCGCAAGTCGACCAGCGCCTGGCGAGCATTTCCCGCGCTGGTTCTGATAACTCACTGACCAGCGATCTGGAAACATTGCGTACTCAGGCGCGTTCAATCGTTTCACGCTTCCAGGAAGCCTCGTCATATGCGGAAGCACAAGCCGCTTACGGGCGTGTACTGAACTCAGTCGGGATTGATTTACTGCCAGATCAAGTCACGCAGACCGATGTTGCCAGCTTATCGCGACAAATCGCCACCAGCTTGCGCCAGCAAGAGAGCAGCGTATTTGCTCACACGGCTGGGATCACTGTCGAAAAACGCCCGATTTCAATCCAGATTACGCGCGTACCCGCCGGTATTTCGCGCGGCAGCATCGAACAATCTGTCGGGCGCGTGATTGAAGCAAACCACCTGTCGCTTGAGCCGTCGCCGAAAAGCCTGACGCTGCTCATGAGCTTTAGCGCCGGGGCCAGCAACGGCACACAGAAAGGTGTCTGGACGATGCGCGTCAGAGATGCAGACGGGGCTGAAGTGCTGACTCGCCAGTACACAAGTTACCTACCAAACGAAACCAGCACACGCTCGATAAGTGCACTGGCTGAAGCGGCAACATTATCCATTACCACAGATTTGCAAAGGCTTGCAGGGGCGACACCTGTTCTGACCGCGACGCCATGAGGCAGTATATGAATAACAATAAGACCACCTTTGCTACGGCTTTTATCTGTCTGTTGGCCGGACTTTGCGCTCCCGCACTGGCGGCTGAAACGCCTGCGGCGCAACCCGCCGCTCAACCAACCGCACAGGGCAGCACCACGGTGCGTTTCCTGGTGCTCGCGAATCGTGAAAGCCCGCTTTCAAGTGTGGTACCGGGGCGCATGGCGAAAATTAACGTCCAACTGGGTGATACCGTGACCCAGGGCAAACTGCTGGCGACCATGGACTGTAGCGATTTGGTGGCGCGTAAAAATGCCGCTGAAGCCGAATTTCACGCCGCCCAACTGCGCTATGAAGCCAAAGCCAAACTGCAAGGTTTACAATCCGCAGCCGCACTGGAAGTGGGTTTAGCCGCCTCTGAAGTTAACCGCACCAAAGGCCAGATGGGTATTTTTGACGCGCAGTTGGCGCAATGCCGCTTTGTGTCGCCGTTCAACGGGCGCGTGGCAAAAATCTACGTCAAAGAAGGCCAGGGCATTGGTGCCGGTGCGCCGGTGATTGATCTTGTCGGCAGCGGCACGTTACGGGCACGCTTAAACGTGCCATCAAACTGGGTGGCGTGGCTGAAAATCGGCTCACAGCTGAATGCGTCTGTCGGTGAAACCGGTAAGCAATATCCGCTGACCGTCACCAACATCAGCGGCAAAGTCGATGCCGTTAGCCAGACCATCGAAATCGAAACCCGCTTCCCGGAAAAAACGGACGATGTGCTGCCGGGCATGAGTGGGCAGGCCGTGGCTATCTGCCCGGCTGACGAAAAACGTTGCCTGAATAGCGGAGCTGCAAATTCGTGATATCCAGTACAGCCTTCTACCCGTTAGCAGCCCGGGTAGAAGCGATAAGCAACTCAGCCGAGTTGGGCTTTGTTATATGCAACGAAACGCGCCAACTGGTGGATTATCGCCAGTCAGCGCTGCTGTCTCTTACTCCGAATAACCGCGCAAAACTGGTCGCCCATTCCGGGCTCAGTGATACCGACAACAATACGCCGTATGCTTTATGGCTGGCGGATGTGGCGCGCGAAATTGCCCCACATTGCCGGGCATTACCGCCCGAAGCCCGCGTGCTGGCGCTCTCACCGGCACAACTGAGTGAATCCCTTTCCCCGCAGTGGGATGAATGGCTGCCTCCCCACGTTTGGGTATTGCCGCTAACCGGTGCCGATGGCGACATTCACGCACTCTGGTTTCTGGGCCGTGATGAACCCTGGCCGACCTCTCTTGCCCCGACATCCGCTGAATTTACGCTGTTACATCTTAGTGGTTTATACGGTTATGCCTGGTGGGCATTAACCGCGCGACCGTCGCGTTTCAAACAGTTCTGGCAGCGCAACACCGGGCGTCGCCTCGGCTATATCATGCTGGCGCTGCTGGTGGTGTTGTGTATTCCGGTGCGCGAATACACGCTGGTGCCCGCTGAAATTATCTCGCTACAAAGTGAAGTGATTGCCGCTCCCGATTCCGGCGTTATTCAGCGCATGGTGGTGCTACCCAATAGCGATGTGGTGAAAGGACAGGTGCTGGCAACGCTCGACGACACCACTTTGCATAACCGTCTTGCCGTGGCGCAGGCGGAGCTGGAAACCACCGAAACGACGCTGCACCAGGCTTCTCAGCAGGCGATTGAAGACCAACAGGCTAAGTCAGAACTGGCGATGGCCGAAGGGAAATGGCGTGAGAAAAAAGTCGAAGTCGAGTCCATTAAACGTGACCTCGAAAAGCTGACGATTCGCGCCCCCGGTAACGGGGTATTTGTCTATTCCGACCCCGACGACTGGGCTGGCCGTCCGGTGCAAACCGGCGAACGTATCGGCCTGCTGGCTGACCCGAATAATCTAGGTATTCGCGCCTGGGCGCCGGTCAGTGAATACACCAACCTGAATCACGGCGCACCGATGAAGGTATTTTTGAAGGTCGCACCGCTTGATTCATTTAACGCCAAACTGGATTACGCAGGCTACCAAACCGTTGAAGCACCGAATGGTATCGCCAGTTATCTGCTGCGTGGCACGCTCGAAGGCAAACCTGAAGTGGCACGAATTGGTTTACAGGGAACCGCTCGTGTCACGGGTGACTGGGCAATGCTCGGCTACTTGTTGCTGCGCCGCCCCATTGCTACGTTACGTGCCGGGAGCGGGTGGTGATATCCGGTGCGGCAACCGCTCCTCCGTGGCCTGCGCTGCGTGACGAACTGCGACTGAACAGCGCAGGAAGCAACCGCGACGGCTCTCCGGCCTGGCATCTGGCCGACCCGGTGCGTAACCTGTTTTTCCGTCTTGGCTGGCTGGAAATTGAGATCCTCAAGCGCTGGCAACTGGCGGATGCTGGGAAAATAGCGCAGGCGATTAATCAGCAAACCACGCTGAATGTCGATGAAGAAGATATCAAAGCCTTTGTGCTGTTTTTACAGCAACAACAGCTGCTGCGCACCGCCCGCTATCGCCCGGCGTCATCGGCCTGGAAATGGCTGTTGCACAGTTATTTGTTTATCCGTATACCGCTGGTTCACCCGGAAAAAGGCCTGCGCAAAGCCCTGCCATGGCTAAAACCGCTGTTTAGCAAAACCTTCTTTTTCCTGACGCTGTTTGTCGCGATAACTGGCATCGTGCTGGCGGCGCGCCAGTGGGATACGGTCGTCGCCACTTTGCATAACTCAGTGAACTGGCAAGGTGCTGCGGCATTTGCTATCGCACTGGTGTTTTCCAAATGCTGGCATGAAATGGGTCACGCACTCACCGCCACAAAACACGGTGTGCGGGTGGGGCACATGGGTGTTGCGCTGTTGGTGATGTTACCTATGGCCTATACCGACACCGGGGAAAGCTGGAAGCTCATCCGTTCGCGCGACCGTTTAAAAATTGCCGTCGCCGGGATTGCCTCAGAATTAGTTCTGGCAGCATGGGCTACCTTGCTGTGGTCGTTTGCACCGGAAGGCAGCGTCAAAAACGCGTTATTTTTCCTTGCGACCACCGCCTGGGTTATGACAGTCGTGGTTAATGCCAGCCCGTTTATGCGTTTCGACGGTTATTACATTCTGAGCGACATGCTGGATTTTCCTGGGCTCCATGAACGCGCAGGAAACTGGGCGAAGCGGGCGATGCGCTGGCATCTATTTGGTATCAACGATCAAAAACCCGACAACGTCACCCCGGCCTTTGCACGTTTTCTGACGGTATTCGCCTTCGCCACCTGGATTTACCGCCTGCTGCTGTTTATCGGCATCGCGGTGGTTATCTATCACGCCTTTTTCAAGGCGTTGGGCGTGATTCTGTTTTTGATAGAGATAGTGACTTTTGTGGTGCAACCGATGATCAGAGAAATCAAACACTGTTGGGCCCGGCGCGCGGAAAGTCAGCCTTTCCAGCGCCGAAGATTGCTGCTGATTGCTATCGCCGCGCTGCTGGTTATTTTTGTGCCGTGGTCGAATAAAGTGAACCTGCCGGGGGTGATTGAAGCCGGTTTCGTGCAGCCAATTTATACCCCATACGGCGCTCGTCTTGAGAAAGTGTTAGTGACCGATGGGCAACAAGTGAAAGCCGGGCAACCGTTGTTTGAGCTTATTGCCCCGCTCCCTGAAACGTCGCAACGCAAAGCCGAGGAGATGCGCCGCGCGTGGGAGTTGAGCGCCCGTGGCGCGTTAGGGCTGGAGAAAGATGGCCCGGCAAAACAGGTGCTGGCGGAGCAAATGGCACGACAGTTTTCGCTACAACAAAACGCGGGTAACAGCGAATTGCTACGCCTGCGCCTGGTTGCCGCATCGAACGGGCACATTGAAGACAGAGATCTTTCGCTACAACCGGGCAGTTGGATCTCGCCTGCCACCCATATCGCCAATCTGGTCAACTCCCAGCGCTGGCGGGTGAAGGCACTCGTCGGTGAAGAGGATCTCTCGCGTTTGCATATGGGATCTGAGGCCAAAGTTTACCAGCCAGGGAGTTTGCAACCGCTTATCGGGCGCGTGGTTTCTATCGACCATAATGTGGTGACGCGTTTGCCTTCGCTGTTGCTGGCAAAAGATCACGGTGGCCCGGTGCAGCTTAACCCGACTGCTCAGGCAAAAGATCTGCGCCCGCAAGGCGTCTGGTATCGCGTGTCGATTGAAGGCGAAGGAAATGCAGCAGCGGTTAACCGGGAAAATCTCGCGGATATTAGCGTAGAGAGTAAACGGCAGAGTCTCGCGCATCGCTGGTTTAATAGCGTGTCATTGATGTTGATTCAGCAGACGGGTATGGGGAAAGAGGGTTAAAGCCTGGTGGGAAAGGCTTCAAAGTCAGCCCCTCTTCACAGAGGGGCTAAGTCCTTGCTACAGGATGATCAATGAGGTGCATATCAATACATGAGGCCGCTAAGTTGAATTCCTGAACTCACCCACTTCCTCCTGGGATACTGGAAGGGGTCGTTCTATTAATGTCCGTTTCAGGACGCGGAGTCAATTGTTTGGCGATGTCCTTTTCAATCATTTTCATTACAACTTACAAAACTGTGCACGGCGTAAAGCCTGCGCCAGTTTTTGCTGGTTAAAGGGTTTGCGCAGCAGTTCGACTTGCGGCAACTGCTGCCCGCTGCGGCGCAAATCCTGGCCGCTGATTAACAGGCACGTCAGATGCGGGTAATGCTCACGCGCATGTTGCACCACATCGGCCCCGCTCATCGGCCCAGGCAGCATTAAATCGCTGATTAAAATCTGAATATCCGGTACGTCTTTCAGCAGTTGTATCGCCTGCTGGCTGTCGCTGGTTTCTAACGTCAAATAGCCCAACTGATGCAGTTGCTCACACAGCGTCTGGCGCACATCGTGTTCATCTTCCAGTACCAGCACTAACTGGTCTTCATCAGAATTCACTGCCAGCGGCTCGGGTAACGTTTCACTCAACGCTTGCACAGGCGCTCGCGGGAGTTGCAAACGCACTAACGTTCCCTGCCCCGGCGCACTTTCAATTTGCACGCGTCCACCGGACTGGCGCACAAAACCATACACCATCGACAAACCCAACCCGCTGCCGCTACCCGTCTGCTTGGTGGTGAAGAACGGTTCAAATACTTGAGCTTTTACTTCCGCCGACATGCCGTGACCACTGTCGATAACTTCCAGCGCCACCATATCTTGCTTGCGCCCACTCGAGCGCACCACACGCTGATTCCAGGTGCGGATTTTGATAGTACCGCTTTGCCCTTCCATCGCGTCGCGGGCATTCATTACCAAATTGATAATCGCATTCTCAAGTTGATTCACATCGATCCACGCCGGCCATGCCGGATGCTGTGCTTCAATTTCCAGCGTCAACGTCGCAGGCAGTGAATGGCGAATCAGTGGGTCGAGGTTTTCCAGCAGCGTTTTCATGGCAACTGCATGCGGATGCAGCGATTGTTTGCGGGAAAACGCCAGTAAACGTTGCGTCAGTTGCGCCCCGCGTTCGGCGGCTTTTAAGGCACGCTGAATACGCATGGCGTCCGGGGAATCGGTAGATGCCAGCTCAAGGCTGCCGATAATCACCGCCAGCAAATTATTAAAGTCATGCGCCAGACCACCGGTTAACTGCCCCACCGCTTTCATTTTTTGGCTGTGAACTAACGCTTCTTCCAGCGCTTTGCGCTCACTGCGTTCCAGCACGACGTTCACCATGCCGCGCCCCGGCACCGGGCTAAAGCGCAGCTCAATGGTGCGGTTATCCGCAAGCCGCAGCTCCTGTGGCTTGGGTAGCGGGCGGGAAAGGTTTTCAAGAATATGCTCCTGAAGCGGTGACATCTGTTTTAGCAGGCTCAGGTAGTGTTGCCCGCGCTGCAATTGTTCCGGTTCCAGACCCAGCAGCAGCGGATATTGCGGGTTCCACACCACAAGAATGCCGTCGTTATCAAACAGAGCAAAACCGTCGCGCATCGCGTGGAAGGTGGTTTCCAGTTGCGTACTTTTCTCTTTCAGAAGTTTTGAGGTGTGTTCCAGCGATGCGGTGTTGCGCGCAAAAACGTTAAATGCCCGCGCCAGTTCGCCCAGTTCATCGCGACGGTGCAAAGCAGGCACGCTAACATCGCGTTCGCCCCGCGCCAGCCGCGTCATCGCATGGGAAATTGCCGTTAAATTCGAGCCAAGGTTGCGGTAAATATACCAGCCTGCAAACCCGGTGATCACCAGCGCCAGTAAGGCAAACAGGCCAATAAAGGCAATCATTGATTGCAGCTCTTTATGACTTTGGTCGGTGCGACTGAGCGACTCCTGCGCCACTTGTTGCACGTACTGGTTAATGTCCTGGTTCAAAAACGCCACCAGCGCTTTGATGTGGTACATATACCAGGAAATCCCCAAATCGCTATTTTCAAGCTGCTGCGAAAGCGGCAGTAATTGCTGCAAATGGGTAGTGAACTCCTGCAATATCCCAGCGATTAATGGCGAATCATCATGCGCAGGAAGCTGCGCCATCACTTCGGTAAGCTGTACGACGGTGGCTTTCGGGGAAGGGGTCTGGATAGCAATCAGAATCAGCCTGTCCATTTCGGTTAACAGCCGCGCTTCCGGGGTCGCTCGCCCATCACGAGCATTAATATCCTGAATATGATGCAGGTAACTTTGGTTTTGATACAGCGCACTGAGCAGCGCGTTGCGCTCCAGATGGCGGCGATGACCAAGTTCCAACATCCGCGTAACGCTGCTTTCCAGTTCATTGCTGCGCTCGGTGATGCGCTTCACCAATTCCGGTTCACGGCTGGCGAGTGGTGCATGCGCCAGGTGGTTAAGCGAGTTCTGAAGTGCCTGCTGTGTTTGCTGCAAACGCTGCGCTTCGCTCTGATATTCCAGTGCACCAACCACCTGCGTGAGGCGCACCGCTGCTGTCGCCACATTCGCGGTATCCCGCGCCAACTCCATGCTTCCGGACATATCACTCAGCGTTTGCCCCTGCACCTGTTCCTGCAAACGGCTGGCATGATTAAAGCCGAGAATGGCCACGCCGCAAACCATCAACGTCACCGCCACCACCAGCAAGTTAAAGGACAGCAGGCGGCCACGGGCACTGGTCAGAAAGGGCGTGCGGGGTTGCGGCATGTTTTGGCTCCGGACTGTAACCGAAAGTATGGAAACAGAATTGCCATATTCTCCAGCAAGTGTCTAGTATTCCCCACCCAAAGGGTGCCGCGGCAATAAAGCATGGAATCCTTAATTGTTCTTTCGACAAGTCGGTAGACTTATTTATTCGACACTGAATAAATAAGCAGCCCTTAAATTATTAGTTATTTACATTAAAGTAAGGTGCAACATGGCAAATTTAATTTATCTGACACTTAATGGAAAAAATCAGGGGTTAATATCTTCTGGTTGTATGTCGCTAGACTCATTAGGAAATAAGGCACAGATTGCACATTTGGATCAAATTATGGTGTATGAGTTAAACCACCGTTTAACACGTATTGATAACGTGAATCACCAGTGTCTTACAATCAGAAAACCTATTGACAAATCATCCCCATTATTAAGCAAAGCTATTAATGATAATGAAATATTAAATTGCGAATTTCCAGTTTATCGAACAAATCGTTTTGGGATGAATGAAATGTACTACATCATTAAGCTTACGGAGGCTCGTATTTGTGACTTACAACTTTCTGTCCCACATGTAGTCGATGATAGTAAAGGACTTGCAGAAGAGACTGTCTCATTTGTTTATGAAGCCATTAGCTGGGAGCACTGCTCTGCGGGGACAAGTTCTTACAGTTTATGGATGGAGCGTGTTTTTTAACGCATTCAAGATTATATCCCTATTAATGGACTATAGGTATGAATAATTCTGATTATTTGAAAATGAATATGGAGTCAGAAAGAAAAATAGCATTATCTTTAGAGGAAGGGTTCACATCGCTTCGGAAAAATGGGAATGAAGTGCTCAATAGCATCTACTTTGGTGCAGAGAGGGCGAGCTGGTACACATCCTGCTTTTTTGATAATTACCATGATGTATGCCAGGAGTTAAAAGAAGAAGACAAAAGGATGATTGCCGCCATCAATGAAGTCTTTAGTAGGAAAGATGTCATATTTGATATGATTGAGTTATACACTGGACATATTTTAGATAACTTCAGTGATTCTACCAGGGAAAGAATTGTCATTCAGGTGACAGGTTTTTTGGCAAAAAATAGAACTAAATTTTCAACTAAATCAGCACTGTCATATTTAATAGCGAAGTCTATTTCAGAGTCAATAAACTTCACCACTAAAATTCGAGTAGCGATTGGTAAAGTAAGCAATGTTATTCTTACGTTACTTGATTTCTATAGTAACATACAAAAAGCAGCTCTTTCAGCGAGACGATTGAAAACACTTAACCCAGTATTTTATCACATTCTCTACCGAAATAATCTGGAAATGCTGTATTTCATCATTGAGCCTGCACTGCAAAGAAATATAGGAATTATCAATACCACCCTTAATGAAAGAGATGCCATTGCTATATTAAGAGATATTACAAAATGAAAAAATTCATGAAACAGTTCATTTTTGACTGGATAAAAACAGAAACATTGTATTCATATCTCCCGCTAGCCATTATTATTATTTTGTCCTGCACTTTTTACAGATATTTTCCTGAGCATTGGGGGAAATTAACGTTTCTTTCAATTTTTATTGTCATCGTCGCGGTCTGGAAAATAGCGAAGCGTATAGAAAAATAACCTCTCATCACAAAACTCTTCACTCATATTCCCAACATTCTCCGAGGCGCAATCAATGCACCTGCAATTTGAAGAATGATGGGTATATGACAAATGTGAACAGCCTCTGACATTCTGCATTTACTTAGACGTGTTCAACTGGCAGCAATCAAAAACTTACCTGCAGGAGTCGCACCATGAGTAGCGTTCCCATTCTGGAGATGCGCAATATTGCCAAGTCATTTGGCAAGTTTTATGCGTTGAAAGGTGTCGACTTAACGGTGTTCCCCGGCGAAATCCACGCATTAATGGGTGAAAACGGTGCCGGTAAAAGCACGCTGATGAAAATCCTCGCCGGCGCCTATACGGCGACCAGCGGTGAGATCTTAATTAACGGCGAACCCTACAGCATCAAGGGGCCGAAAGACGCACTCAACGCTGGTATCACGCTGATTTACCAGGAGATGCAACTCGCGCCTAATCTCACCGTCGCGGAAAACATCTTCCTTGGCAGCGAGCTTTCACGCGGTGGTTTAGTGAAACGCAAAGAGATGCTGATGCAGGCCCAGACGGTCATCGACCGCCTCGGGGCGCAGTTTAAGGCCAGCGATTTAGTATCGCGCCTGACGATTGCCGAGCAGCAACAAGTGGAAATCGCCCGTGCGCTGCACCGCAACAGCCGAATTTTAGTGATGGATGAACCTACCGCCGCACTTTCATCGCGTGAAACACACCGCCTGTTTGAGCTGATTATGCGACTGCGCGATGAGGGCATGGCGATTATCTATATCAGCCACCGCATGGCTGAAGTGTATGAGCTTTCTGACCGTGTCAGCGTGCTGCGCGACGGGCAATACGTCGGCAGCCTGACGCGTGAACACCTCAATGCCAACGAACTGGTGCGCATGATGGTGGGCCGCCCGCTCAGTGACCTGTTCAATAAAGAACGCGATATCCCGCAAGGTGCTGTGCGCCTGAACGTTCACCACCTGACGGACGGCGCAAAAGTGCAGCCGGTCAGTCTGCAAGTGAAATCCGGTGAAATAGTCGGCCTTGCGGGCCTGGTCGGTGCCGGGCGATCCGAGCTGGCACAGCTGATTTTTGGTGTGCGTAAATCGACGAGCGGGAGCATCGAAATCGACGGCAAGCCCGTCAAAATTCATTCACCGCGTGAAGCTATTCACCACGGCATCGGCTTTCTCACCGAGAACCGCAAAGAGCAGGGTTTGTTCCTCGAACTGGCCGCACAAGACAACATCACCATGGCGACGCTTGAACGCGACGCGCACTACGGCTGGCTGGATCGCAAAAAAGCTCAGACCATTTCTGACGATGCTATCAGTTTGCTGAATATCCGCGTGCCACACGCGCAGGTGCGTGCTGGCGGGCTGTCTGGCGGCAATCAGCAAAAGCTGTTGATCTCGCGCTGGGTGGCGATCGGCCCGCGTATTTTGCTCCTCGATGAGCCAACGCGCGGGGTGGATGTCGGCGCGAAAAGTGAGATCTACCGGATCATGAGCCAGATGGCAAAACAGGGTGTGGCGATCCTGATGATCTCCAGCGAATTGCCCGAAGTGGTCGGTATGAGCGACCGGGTGTATGTGATGCGCGAAGGCAGTATTGCCGGGGAGTTGCATGCCACTGATATCACACAAGAGAACATTATGACGCTGGCAACCGGCGTTGAAGATGCCCATAAAAAGGTGGTTCACCATGGCAACTAATCAACCTAAAGAAACGCCGCTTGTGCACACAACTCCCCAGCAAGTCGCCAAATCCGCCTCGCTGAAAAAAGCATTGTTTGGCGATTTGATGCAAACCGTCGGCATTTTGCCGATTCTGATCCTGATCGTCGCCGTTTTTGGGTTTATCACGCCGAACTTTTTTACCGAATCTAACCTGCTGAATATCGCCCGTCAGTCGTCTATTAACATCGTTCTGGCTGCGGGGATGACGTTCATTATTTTGACCGGTGGGATCGACCTTTCCGTTGGCTCTATTCTGGGCACCACGGCGGTGACTGCAATGGTGGTTTCGCTGATGCCAGGCTGGGAGTCGCTGTCGATTCCTGCCGCGTTAATGATGGGCACCGGGCTTGGGTTGTTTAACGGCATGCTTGTCGCCTGGGCCGGGCTACCGCCGTTTATCGTCACGCTCGGCACCTATACCGCGCTACGTGGGGCGGCTTATTTGCTGGCTGACGGCACGACGGTGATTAACTCCAATATCAATTTTGAATGGATAGGCAACTCGTATCTTGGCCCAATTCCGTGGCTTGTAGTGATAGCGCTGGCGGTGATTGTGGTCTGCTGGTTCATTCTGCGACGCACCACGCTCGGTGTTCATATTTACGCGGTCGGCGGCAATATGCAGGCCGCACGCCTGACGGGCATCAAAGTGTGGCTGGTGTTGCTGTTCGTGTACGGCATGAGCGGTTTGCTGTCCGGGCTTGGCGGGGTCATGAGTGCTTCGCGGCTATATAGCGCAAACGGCAACCTTGGGATGGGTTATGAGCTGGACGCCATTGCTGCGGTGATTCTCGGCGGTACCAGTTTCGTCGGCGGTATCGGTACGATTACCGGCACGCTGGTCGGGGCGCTGATTATCGCCACATTAAACAATGGCATGACGCTGATGGGCGTCTCGTATTTCTGGCAACTGGTGATCAAGGGTGCGGTGATCATCATTGCGGTGCTGATCGACAAATACCGTACCCGCCACCATCAAAGTGCATAACAACAAAACTCTACCCTATGTGAGGAAAACACCATGCGATTGAAGCTACTAGCCACTGTTCTCATGCTTGCCACAGCGCCTTTCGTTCAGGCAAAAGAACTGAAATCCATTGGGGTGACGGTAGGTGACCTCGCCAACCCCTTCTTCGTGCAGATAACCAAAGGTGCGGAACTTGAAGCCCGTAAACTTGCCGGTGATAACGTGAAAGTGACGCTGGTTTCCAGCGGTTACGATCTTGGCCAGCAGGTATCGCAAATTGATAACTTTATTGCCGCCAAAGTGGACATGATCATTCTGAACGCGGCGGATTCTAAAGGGATCGGCCCGGCGGTGAAACGTGCGAAAGATGCCGGGATCGTGGTGGTGGCGGTTGACGTCGCAGCGGAAGGTGCCGATGCCACGATCACGTCAAATAACACCCAGGCAGGTGAAATGGCCTGTAAATACATTTCGGATCGCCTGAAAAACAAAGGCAACGTGGTGATCATTAACGGACCACCGGTTTCTGCGGTACAGAACCGTGTGGAAGGCTGCGAAACCGAGTTTAAAAAGCACCCTGATATTAAGGTGCTGTCTTCTAACCAGAACGCCAAAGGCAGCCGTGAAGGTGGCCTCGAGGTGATGACATCCTTACTTGCCGCAAACCCGAAGATCGACGGCGTGTTTGCGATCAACGATCCAACCGCGATCGGTGCCGATCTGGCGGCGAAACAAGCCCAACGTAGCGAGTTCTTTATCGTTGGTGTGGATGGAAGCCCGGACGCGGAAGAAGCGCTGAAACGCGGCGGAAAAACACTTTTTGTGGCAACACCTGCGCAAGACCCGCAAGTGATGGCGGCGAAAGCTGTGGAGATTGGTTACGACATTCTGCAAGGCAAACCAGCGCCTAAAGAGCCGGTGCTGATTCCAGTGACCATGATCGATAAAGATAATATCGGCACGTATAAGGGCTGGACGGTGAAATAACCGATTTTCCAAACTCGTAGGTGAATAATCCTTCGGGTTATGGAATGCATATTTACCCTAAATAATTCGAGTTGCAGGTAGGCGGCAAGCGAGCTTATCCCCAGGAGCTTACATAAGTAAGTGACTGGGGTAAGTGAGCGTAGCCAACACCCCTGCAACTTGAAGTATGACGGGTAAAAGGAGGGAAAATGAAACGTTCTGAAGTAAACCAGATCCTCGCGCAAACGCGTCATTTCTTTATGCAGCACGATATCCACTTGCCGCCGTTTGCCTCTTTTGACCTGGCAAAATGGCAGCAACTCGATAAACAAATCTGGCAGGAAGTGCTTGATTTAAAACTCGGGTGGGATGTTACCGCATTCGGTGGCAATGATTTTCTCACTCAGGGGCTAACACTCTTCACGCTGCGTAACGGCTCGCCCGACGGCACACCGTATGCCAAAACTTATGCCGAAAAAATCATGCATGTCCGCGAAGGGCAGCTCACACCGATGCATTTTCACTGGCGCAAACGCGAAGACATTATCAATCGTGGCGGTGGTAATTTGATTGTCGAGTTGTGGAATTCCGACCAGTTCGAGCAGACCGAAGAGAGCGATATCACGGTGACCATTGATGGCTGTCGCCAGACTCATGCGGCGGGCAGCCAGCTGCGTTTATCGCCAGGCGAGAGCATTTGTCTGGTACCGGGCATTTACCACAGTTTTTGGGGCGAGCCGGGTTATGGCGACGTGCTGGTTGGGGAAGTGTCGATGGTCAACGATGACGACCGCGACAACCGTTTCCTCAAACCGCTTGAGCGCTTTAATTCCATTATTGAAGACGAACCTGCGCGGCAATTGCTGTGCAACGAGTATCGCCAATTTCTTTTTACCCAAAATAGTTCGAGTTGCAGGAAGGCGGCAAGTGAGTGAATCCCCTGGAGCTTACTTGAGTAAGTGACTGGGGTGAATGAACACAGCCAACGCACAAGCAGCTTGAAGTATGAAGGGTAACAACACCAGGGGAAACTATTATGGCTTTGATTTCACTTAAAGATGGGCTGGCTCACGCCCGCAAAAACGGCTATGCCCTCGGCGCTTTTAACGTTCTCGACAGTCACTTTCTGCGTGCCATTTTCGCTGCGGCAAAACAAGAAAACTCACCGTTTATCATCAATATTGCCGAAGTGCATTTTAAATATGTCTCGCTGGATTCACTGGTCGAAGCCGTCAAATTCGAAGCGGCGTGCCACGATATTCCCGTGGTGCTGAATCTCGATCACGGCCTGCATTTTGAAGCGGTGGTTCGTGCTTTACGCCTCGGTTTTAGCTCAGTCATGTTTGATGGTTCTACACTTGAGTATGAAGAAAACATTCGCCAGACCCGGGAAGTGGTGAAGATGTGCCACGCTGTAGGTGTCTCCGTTGAAGCCGAGTTGGGTGCCGTGGGCGGTGATGAAGGCGGTGCGCTGTATGGTGAGGCCGACAGCAACAAGTTTACCGACCCGGCTGTGGCACGCGATTTTGTCGACAGAACAGGTATCGACACGCTGGCCGTCGCCATCGGCAACGCGCACGGCAAATACAAAGGTGAGCCGAAACTCGATTTCGACAGACTTGCCGCAATTGCCCAGCAAACCGGTTTGCCGCTGGTGCTACACGGTGGTTCCGGCATCAGCGATGAAGATTTCCGCAAAGCGATAACGCTCGGTATCCACAAAATCAATTTCTATACCGGCATGTCACAGGCCGCGTTGGGTGCTGTCGAACAACGCATGAATCAACGCCATGCCATTTATGACGAGTTCGCAGAGTTATTGCTGGGTATTGAAGAGGCGATTACGGATGTCGTCGCACAACAGATGCGGATTTTTGGTAGTTCGGGTAAGGCGTAAGGAAAAATTATGACAGAGCGCAGCGGGATTATCGCCGCAGGGAACATGTTGGTCGACCATGTGCATCAAATTGTGCAGTGGCCGCAGCGCGGCTGGCTTGCGGAAATTGTCCACAGTGAACGCTCAACCGGCGGCGCACCGCTAAACGTGCTGCTGACGCTTGCTAAAATGCACGTTGGCCTGCCACTTCAGGCGGTAGGTTTAGTCGGTGACGACCATGACGGTGACTACATTATGGCGATGCTCGATCAATACCATGTGAATCGCCAGCACGTACACCGCACCACTTTTGCACCAACGTCAATGTCGCAAGTCATGACTGACCCCAGCGGGCAGCGTACTTTTTTCCACTCGCCAGGGGCCAACCGCCTGCTCGATTTACCCGCCTTTGATCGGCTTGAGTCGTCATTCAAAATCTTCCATCTCGGTTATTTATTGCTGCTCGATAGCCTCGATATGGAAGATGCGGAATACGGCACCCGCAGCGCCAGATTGCTGGCGATGATGGCGCAACAAGGCTATGAAACGTCGCTGGATTTAGTCTCACGCCAGGGCGACCCGCGCTACCGGCCGATGGTGCTGCCAGCCCTGCGTTGGCTCGATTATCTGGTGATTAACGAACTGGAAGCCGGTGAATTTAGCGGGCTGGAAATCCGCCGTCCGAATGGCGATCCCCACAGAGAAAATATCGCCCAGGCCGCGAGTTTGCTGCTTGAGTCAGGCGTTCGCCAACGGGTGGTGATTCATTGCCCGGAAGGCGCATGGGGCGTTGAGCCCGGAACCGATGGCGTGTGGGTGCCGTCATTCAGATTAACTCAGGCGGAAATCATCGGTAGTGTTGGCGCAGGTGATGCCTTCTGTGCCGGGATGTTATATGGCTGCCATGAAAAATGGTCGCTGGTCGAGAGCCTTAAATTAGCCCATGCCTGCGCACGCGCTAATCTTTTATGCGCCAATGCAATTGATGGTGCAAAAACATTAACGGAGTTGCAGAGCTTTATTAGTGAGCAGCGTTAATATTTATTACGTCATCGACTAATAATGATGGCGTGAATATATTTTTTTGCGAGAGACATTCCAAAACAATGTAATTTACAATAATAAATTACATTGTCGATTTTATATCAAATATATAAAAACTCAGTAAATGTACTGCACCCATTACATTCGTTACTACAACACCCGCCGTATTAGCCTTAAATTCAACGGCCTCAGCCCGCTTGAGTATCGCCTACAGACCTATCCACTACGAATTTAAACCAATGACTTTATCAAGGAGGTTGTCTGGAAAACGTTTAGATAAGAGCCAGTTGCATGCTCTGGATTCTTATGTTTCTGGCTAATGAGTTTAAAACACCATCCAGATGCCGTTGCCGAAGCGCCATAGGACACGAGGACGCTCATTTCCGCTATGAGCGAGGAATGGACATTGAGAAAACAACCATGCCCACTGTTATCAGTTGAAAATTTGGCTAAGCTCGTTGCGTTACCAAAAAGCCATATTCAGTGAATTGTACCGTGGCATTTGTCCCAAATATCCACATCATAAAGGATGGGAATTATAGAAATGCAGAATTATTGAATAAAACAAAGGGATTTTACCGGATAAGGGCAATAAGTGCGGCTATCCGATAAATCCATAATATGAGTTAGGCTTTTATCATGTTATAGCTTTTTGAGCATGCAGATTCCGCAGCTATTATGGCCTGTATCGCCTAGTCTTTTGGCGAGATGACGAAAGCCGAAAATTTCATAAAGACGAACGGCATCCTTCAGCTCGTCAAGCGTTTCGAGATAACAGGACTGATAACCCATGGCAGCAGCCTGAGTCATAATGAAGGAGATCATTCGTCTGCCCATCCCCATTCCTTTTACATCACTGCTGAAAAAAAGCTTCTGCATTTCGCAAATGCCATCTTCGCCAGCCAGCGGAGCGATACCCCCCCCCCCAACAATTTTTCCCATGGACTCAACAACCCAGTATCTTGCTCCAGGCTTATTGTATGCCTCACTTAAATGGTCGAGTTCGGGATCGTGGAGGCTCACACCCTCCAGATGATCGATTTTATTCTCCCGAAAACTGTTGCGTATGAGCTCTGCTATAGCGGCATTATCTCTAGGCTCAATGGGCCTAAGGGTCATTCCTGCTTCACGTTGACGACGTGCGTTTCGAAGGCTACCGGAGAATTGCATGATAGTTTTAAGGAATTCCTGTACCTCCTGGTCTGAGGATGAGGCAAGAGCCTCCTCAGTAAACCTATCGGCATTTTCTTCCAAATATAAAAGCCGTTGCTTTCCTGAATCGCTTAACCGAAATGTTGAAGCTCTGCCGTCCTGACCATCATATTCTCTCAGTAAATATCCTGCTTCAATCAGGGTGCGGAGTGTACGACTCATGCTCGCTTTCTCAACGCAGAGCTTAGTTGCCAATTCTGTTGCACCGGAAGGTTTACTATTCAGTTCAATCAAAATATGGCTCTGAAGGGGAGATAATTCAGTTCCGCTGCTTTTACGACTGAGCATACCCAGCTCTCTGACCATTTCACGTAATGCTGAACGAAACGGTCGTACTTCATTTTTTTTCATAAATCTTGCCTGCATTGAATGATAGAGGCTAATCATACATAAACTAGTTAACAGTGTTAACTAGTTTATGTATGATGATTGAACATTAGCAAACAGGCTACTCGTTATGAATTTTTCAAAATGTAATGACAAGGTTCTTCGCAGGATCGTTTTAGTGACTACCGTTACAATGCTGTCAAGCTATGCGATGGTTCTGCTGTATCACTTTTTATCGTGAAACCCTGAATTATCTATAGGGGATATGTCGGTCTGATGATGCGCGAATTCATCAGCGCGATGAGAAAAAAAGGCAGGCAAACAATCCACCTCGCATCATGTTGGGCCCAACAAGAAATTCGGCTACGCCTATATCAAGCCTTCTGAGTCAGAGCATGGCGGCATGAAATGATCATGATGCTTTAGCTTGGCATTCCCGCAGGCAGACTGGCCTGCTTTCTAAACGCATTATGTCCGCTCCTGGCACACAGCGGACATCAGTATTCAAAAATTTGAAAAAAGATAACTTTCTGTATAGCATTTGCTATACGTGGTCGTTGTGCTATTCTTGTAAAGCAAATGCTATACAGAGGTGTCTTATGAAATCAGATGTTCAACTTAACCTTAGAGCTAAGGAATCGCAGCGGGCGCTCATAGATGCGGCTGCGGAAATCCTCCACAAGTCACGTACAGATTTCATTCTTGAAATGGCCTGTCAGGCTGCCGAGAATGTGATCCTCGATCGCCGGGTATTTAACTTTAACGATGAGCAATATGCGGAGTTCATCGATATGCTTGATGCACCGGTCGCAGATGATCCCATTATCGAAAAACTGCTGGCAAGGAAACCCCAGTGGGACATGTAACAGCACCAGAACCTCTGTCCGCTTTTCATCAAGTGGCTGAGTTCGTCAGCGGTGAGACTGTGCTCGATGACTGGTTAAAGCAGAAAGGCCTTAAAAACCAGGCTCTCGGAGCGGCCAGAACGTTTGTGGTATGTAAGAAAGATACGAAGCAAATAGCCGGCTTTTACTCTCTGGCCACCGGGAGCGTCAATCATACTGAAGCGACAGGGAATCTTCGGCGTAATATGCCAGATCCCATCCCTGTCATCATACTTGCCCGCCTTGCTGTCGATCTCTTATTGCGCGGAAAAGGGCTTGGCGCTGATTTACTTCATGATGCAGTGCTTCGTTGCTATCGGGTTGCCGAGAATATAGGTGTACGTGCAATCATGGTTCATGCGCTCACAGAAGAAGCCAAAAACTTCTACATTCACCATGGTTTCAAACCATCACAAACTCAGCCGCGGACATTGTTCCTCAGACTCCCTCAGTAATGCGAAAGGACCTTATGTTCGGAATTTATGAGCAATAATTAAATGGTGCGCATGCGGTTAGTTCAATAGACATACTTCATGAGAGAAGATGGTGAACGAGTTAATGGCTAGACAAGAATGCACGTGCAGTAGGAATGCTGTGGAATGGATAATACGGCTGCGAAATTGATTATTTAGCTTTATAGGGAACAAAAAAGAGCCCATGTATTAAATGGACTCTTTCTCTGATGCCTCGGTTAATCTGTCCAACTTTTTGGGGTCAGTACATACTCGCTGCAAGGCAAGGAGTAAAAAGGCATGAGGCCTACAAGAACTGTTGTCATCTGCTTATTAATTTATACTCGTCATAATTCAAGTTGTAGCGTTGTTGGCTGCCCTCGCGCACCCCAGTCACTTACTTTAGTAAGCTCCTGGGGATTTGCTCACTTGCCGCCTGGCTACAACTCGAATTATTTAGATTATATATATTTTCGTATATTACATAAGTAAGTAATCGGGTGAGGGAGCGTAGCCAACAAAGAGGCAACTTGAAGTATGACGGGTATTAAGCCGCATTATTCTCCGCCTGAATAACATCCGCCGAAAATACATATCCCACACCGCGTATAGTCCGGATTAATGCCGGTTGATGCGGGTTCGGCTCTATTTTTTTACGTAGCCGCATAATCAGCACATCAATCGTCCTGTCGAAGACTTCGAGGCTTTCGCTGTGGGTCAATTCCAGCAACCTTTCACGGGACAACACTTTGCGCGAGTTCTGCATCAACGCCAGTAGCAGGCCGTATTCCCCTTGCGTGAGATCGACCAGTTCGGCCTGCGCATTAAAAAGCTGGCAGCGCCCGGTATCCAGCCGCCAACCGTTGAAATGCAGGCCGCTGGTTTTTGTCGTCACCGTTTCGACTGCCAGCGCGCCGGTACGACGCAGCACCGCTTTGACACGCGCCACCACCACGCGAGGATTAAAAGGCTTCGCGATGTAATCATCGGCCCCCATTTCTAGCCCCACGACAACATCCGATTCACTGCCAAGGCCCGTCAACATCACCACTGGCAAGTCCGGGCGTTGGCGCTGAATGTGCTGCAACACCAGCAGCCCATTAATATCCGGCAAAATCATATCCAGCAGCACCAGCGCAATACCTGGATGTTGAGCAATCGCTGTCAGCGCATCATTCCCTGTGTGGCACACCTTAACGTCAAAGACGTGTTCATTAAGCACATCGTGCAGCACGTCACAAATCGCTGGATCATCATCCACCAGCAAAATTGCAGGCTTCATGGTTTATCTCCGGGGAGGATGCAGGTGTGAATATAAGTGTGAGTGATTGTTGATGGAGTGCCGCATAAATCCCAACGGCCTGTGCTGAAAATTCAACCAGTGTCACAATCCCTGCCCTTCTCGACACGTCACTTTTGACGATGACCTGTTTTTCGTCAGCATTTTGTTGCTTTTATCACCGTAAGATGGCGGTTATTCCCACTCTTTCTATGTGGCATAGATAATGCATTAAAGCGGGGAGATATGATCAGCTGTGTGAGTGTCACACACCTTTAAGTACCCTAAATAGTTCAGGTAGCAGGAAGGCTGCAACTTGAAGTATGACGGGTGCATTGACTGGAGCAACACTGATGAAAAAAGTCGTCACGGTTTGCCCCTATTGTGCCTCGGGTTGCAAAATCAACCTCGTGGTCGATAACGGCAAAGTCGTCAAGGCGGAAGCGGCTCAAGGTAAAACTAACCAGGGCGATCTTTGCCTGAAGGGTTACTACGGTTGGGATTTTATTAACGATACTAAAATCCTCACCCCGCGCCTTAAATCACCGATGATTCGTCGCCAGAAAGGCGGCAAACTCGAAAACGTTTCCTGGGATGAAGCACTGAACTACGTCAGTACTCGTCTGAGTGAAATCAAAGCTAAACACGGCTCCGATGCCATCATGACCACCGGTTCTTCCCGTGGTACAGGCAACGAAACCAACTATGTAATGCAGAAATTTGCGCGCGCCGTTATTGGTACCAATAACGTCGATTGCTGCGCACGCGTTTGACACGGTCCATCGGTTGCAGGTCTGCACCAATCGGTCGGTAACGGCGCAATGAGTAACTCAATCGTTGAGATTGAAGATACCGATTTAGTGTTTGTGTTCGGATATAACCCGGCAGATTCACACCCTATCGTTGCTAACCGCGTGATTCGCGCGAAGCAAAAAGGGGCACAAATCATTGTTGTCGATCCGCGTAAAATTGAAACCGCGCGCATCGCTGACATGCATTTGCAGTTAAAAAATGGTTCTAACATCGCCCTGCTTAACGCAATTGGGCACGTGATTATCGAAGAAAACCTGTATGACCAGTCATTCGTGGCTTCCCGTACCGAAGGTTTCGACGAGTATCGCAAAATTGTTGCGGGCTACACGCCTGAGTCTGTTGAAGAAATTACCGGTGTTACTGCGGCGGAAATTCGCAGCGCAGCACGCATGTACGCGAATGCGAAAACTGCCACGATCCTGTGGGGCATGGGTGTAACCCAGTTCTATCAAGGCGTGGAAACTGTTCGCTCGCTGACAAGCCTTGCGTTGATGACAGGCAACCTGGGTAAACCGAACGTGGGTGTTAACCCGGTTCGTGGCCAGAACAACGTTCAGGGTGCCTGCGATATGGGCGCATTGCCGGATACTTATCCTGGCTACCAGTACGTGAAAGACGAAGTCAGCCGCGAGAAATTCGCGAAAGCGTGGGGCGTACCCTCGTTGCCTGCTCACACCGGCTATCGCATCAGCGAACTGCCACACCGTGTGGCACATGGCGAAGTCTATGCCGCGTACATCATGGGTGAAGATCCACTTCAAACCGATGCGGAGCTTTCAGCCGTACGTAAAGCGTTTGAAGAGCTTGAGCTGGTGATTGTACAAGACATCTTCATGACCAAAACCGCGGCTGCGGCCGATGTGATTTTGCCGTCCACCTCATGGGGTGAACATGAAGGCGTTTATACCGCCGCTGACCGTGGCTTCCAGCGCTTCTTTAAAGCAGTGGAACCGAAGTGGGACCTGAAAACGGACTGGCAGATTATCAGTGAAATCGCCACTCGTATGGGTTACCCAATGAGCTACAACAACACCCAGGAAATTTGGGATGAGTTGCGTGGCCTGTGCCCAGATTTCTACGGTGCTACCTACGAGAAAATGGGTGAATTGGGTTATATCCAGTGGCCTTGCCGCGATGTAGCGGAAAGTGACCAGGGAACCTCGTTCCTGTACGACGGCAAGTTCGACCGTGAAAACGGTTTGGGCGAGTTCTTTACTTGTGACTGGGCGCCGCCAATTGACCGCATCACCGAAGAGTACCCGATGGTGCTTTCCACGGTGCGTGAAGTGGGCCACTACTCTTGTCGTTCAATGACCGGCAACTGTGCGGCACTGGCAGCCCTCGCGGATGAACCGGGTTATGCGCAAATCCACATCGATGATGCCGCTCGTTTGGGTATCGAAGATGAAGCGTTAATCTGGGTGAATTCACGTAAAGGTCGAGTCATCACACGTGCGAATGTGAGCGAGCGTCCTAATAAAGGTGCCGTTTACATGACTTACCAGTGGTGGATTGGTGCCTGTAACGAGCTGGTGACTGAAAACCTCAGCCCGATTACTAAAACGCCGGAGTATAAATACTGCGCCGTGCGTGTAGAGCCTATCGCCGATCAGAAAGCTGCCGAGCAGTATGTGATTGACGAGTACAACAAGCTAAAAGCCAGTTTGCGCGAAAGCGCGGCGGGTTAAACCAGAAAGAGCTGCCTCCCGGCGGCTCTTTTTTTATCCCTCTTCATCTCATTGTTATCACACTAAATAACCCGTTCTCTCCCCATTTCCTTGCAGGATTGATTGATTAAATTTTCAACCATTTAATTAATGCGTGATCTGTCGCCCAAATAATAAACAAAGCTTCCCAAGCACTCTGCGATTAACGTTTATGTGACATATTATTAACATCCTAAAAGGAGAAAAAAAGCATGAGCCAAATACATAAACACGCCATTCCCGCCAATATCGCGGACAATTGCCTGATAACCCCGGAGCAGTACCAATCCATGTACCAACACTCGGTACATGACCCCGACGCATATTGGGGCGAACAAGGTAAGATCCTTGATTGGATCAAGCCTTACCAGAAGGTGAAAAACACCTCTTTCGCACCCGGAAACGTTTCAATCAAATGGTATGAAGACGGCACCCTGAACCTGGCCGCCAACTGCCTCGATCGCCACCTGAAAGATCGTGGCGATCAGACTGCGATCATCTGGGAAGGCGATGACGCCACCCAGAGTAAAACTATTACCTACCGTGAACTGCATCGTGAAGTGTGCCGTTTTGCCAATACCCTGGTAGAACTGGGCATCAAGAAAGGCGATGTGGTAGCGATTTATATGCCGATGGTGCCGGAAGCGGCTGTTGCGATGCTGGCCTGCGCACGCATTGGCGCGGTGCATTCGGTGATTTTTGGTGGTTTCTCACCAGAAGCCGTCGCCGGGCGCATTATCGACTCCAGCTCCAAACTGGTCATTACTGCCGATGAAGGCGTTCGTGCCGGGCGCTCCATTCCGCTGAAGAAAAACGTCGATGAGGCGCTGAAAAACCCAGGCGTTAAAACCGTTGAACACGTGGTGGTGCTCAAACGCACCGGCGGTAAAGTCGAATGGCATGAAGGCCGCGACCTGTGGTGGAACGAACTGGTTGAGAAAGCCAGCGCACACCACCAGCCGGTGGAAGTGAATGCCGAAGATCCGCTATTTATCCTCTACACCTCAGGTTCAACCGGCAAGCCAAAAGGCGTGCTGCACACCACCGGCGGTTACCTGGTTTATGCTGCAACCACCTTTAAATATGTCTTTGATTACCACCAGGGCGACGTTTACTGGTGTACCGCCGATGTGGGTTGGGTCACCGGTCACAGCTACCTGCTGTACGGCCCGCTGGCGTGTGGCGCGATTACGCTGATGTTTGAAGGTGTACCAAACTGGCCTGCACCAAATCGCATGGCACAAGTCGTTGATAAGCATAAAGTTAACATTCTTTACACCGCACCTACCGCAATCCGTGCGCTGATGGCCGAAGGCGATAAAGCGATTGAAAACACTGACCGTTCTTCGCTGCGCATTTTGGGTTCCGTGGGTGAGCCTATCAACCCGGAAGCGTGGGAATGGTACTGGAAGAAAATCGGTAACGAGAAATGCCCGGTAGTTGATACCTGGTGGCAGACCGAAACCGGCGGCTTCATGATCACCCCACTGCCAGGCGCGACCGAGCTGAAAGCCGGTTCCGCCACGCGCCCGTTCTTTGGCGTGCAACCAGCCCTGGTCGATAACGAAGGCAACCCACAACAAGGTACCGCCGAAGGCAACCTGGTCATCACCGATTCATGGCCAGGCCAGGCGCGCACGCTGTTTGGCGACCACGAGCGTTTCGAGCAGACCTATTTCTCGACCTTCAAAAATATGTACTTCAGCGGTGACGGCGCACGCCGTGACGAAGACGGTTACTACTGGATCACCGGACGTGTGGATGACGTGCTGAACGTTTCCGGCCACCGCCTGGGTACAGCTGAAATCGAATCAGCGCTGGTGTCGCACCCGAAAGTGGCCGAAGCCGCAGTCGTCGGCATTCCGCATAATATTAAAGGCCAGGCGATTTATGCGTATGTAACGCTTAACCACGGCGAAGAGCCAACGCCTGAACTGTATACCGAAGTGCGCAATTGGGTACGTAAAGAGATTGGCCCGCTTGCCACGCCGGATATTCTGCACTGGACAGATTCACTACCGAAAACCCGTTCCGGCAAGATTATGCGCCGTATTCTGCGCAAAATTGCCGTCGGAGATACCAGCAACTTTGGTGATACTTCAACGCTTGCCGATCCGGGTGTTGTTGAGAAGTTACTGGAAGAAAAACAATCTATTACCATGCCTTAACTGCTCTTCCCCCTCTCCCAATGGGAGAGGGTTGGGGTGAGGGTATGTCCTGCGGCTTCGCCCTCATCCCAACCTTCTCCCTCAGGAGAAGGAGCCAAAACATAACAATATCCCCTTACCTCTGGAGACTGTGTGATGAATGATCCAACCATTTATCAACGGATAGAAGACAGTGCGCATTTCAGGGAGTTAGTCGCTAAACGGCAACGGTTTGCCACCATTTTGTCCATCATCATGCTGGTGATTTATATCAGCTTTATCCTGCTCATTGCCTTCGCGCCTGGCTGGCTGGGCACACCTTTGCACGCAGGCACAACCGTGACGCGCGGCATTCCTATTGGGGTTGGCGTGATTCTGATTTCATTCTTCCTCACCGGCGTTTATGTCTGGCGAGCGAACGGTGAATTTGACCGTCTGAATAACGCTGTGCTGCGCGAGGTGAAGGTATCATGAAACGTCTTCTCGGCCTTGCTGCCGCACCGCTGTTAAGCCTGCCTGCCTCCGCGTTTGCTGCGGATGCGATTACGGGGGCGGTACAACGCCAGCCCACGAACTGGCAGGCAATTATCATGTTCGTGATTTTCGTCGCCTTTACGTTGGGTATTACGTATTGGGCGTCAAAACGAACCCGCACGCGTAGCGATTACTACACCGCAGGCGGCAATATCACTGGCTTCCAGAATGGACTGGCGATTGCGGGTGACTATATGTCCGCCGCATCGTTCCTCGGTATTTCGGCGCTGGTATTCACCTCGGGCTATGACGGCTTGATTTACTCGCTGGGATTTTTGGTCGGCTGGCCAATTATCCTGTTCCTGATTGCAGAACGCCTGAGAAACCTCGGTAAATATACCTTTGCTGATGTCGCATCCTATCGCCTGAAGCAGGGGCCGATTCGTATCCTGTCCGCTTGTGGTTCACTGGTGGTGGTGGCGCTTTACCTGATTGCCCAGATGGTTGGCGCAGGTAAACTTATTCAGCTGTTGTTTGGCCTGAACTACCACGTTGCGGTAGTTCTGGTTGGCGTGCTGATGGTGATGTACGTGTTGTTTGGCGGCATGCTGGCGACGACATGGGTGCAAATTATCAAAGCCGTATTGCTGCTGTTCGGCGCAAGTTTCATGGCCTTTATGGTGATGAAACACGTCGGCTTTAGCTTCAACAACCTGTTCGCTGAAGCGATTGCGGTACACCCAAAAGGTGTGGCGATTATGAGCCCTGGCGGGTTGGTAAAAGACCCGATATCGGCGCTGTCGCTGGGATTAGGTTTGATGTTTGGTACGGCAGGTTTGCCACACATTTTAATGCGCTTCTTCACGGTCAGCGATGCCCGCGAAGCGCGTAAAAGCGTGCTGTACGCTACCGGGTTCATGGGTTATTTCTACATCCTGACCTTTATCATCGGCTTTGGCGCCATCATGTTAGTCGGTGCTAACCCTGCCTTTAAAGACGCCGCAGGGGCGTTGATTGGCGGCAACAACATGGCGGCGGTTCACCTGGCTGATGCCGTGGGCGGCAGTCTGTTCCTCGGCTTTATCTCAGCGGTTGCCTTCGCCACCATTCTTGCGGTGGTTGCAGGTTTAACACTGGCAGGGGCATCTGCGGTTTCGCATGACCTTTACGCCAACGTGTTCCGCAAAGGGGCATCTGAACGTGACGAGCTGAGAGTCTCCAAAATCACCGTTGTGGTACTGGGCGTGGTGGCTATCGGGTTGGGTATTTTGTTCGAGAAACAAAATATCGCCTTCATGGTTGGCCTTGCGTTCTCGATTGCGGCGAGCTGTAACTTCCCGATTATTCTGCTCTCGATGTACTGGTCGAAACTGACCACGCGCGGCGCGATGATTGGCGGCTGGCTCGGCCTGCTGACGGCAGTGATCCTGATGGTTCTCGGCCCAACGGTTTGGGTGCAAGTGCTCGGCCACGCCACAGCAATCTTCCCGTATGAATACCCGGCACTGTTCTCGATTCTGGTGGCGTTCGTCGGTATTTGGGTGTTCTCAGCGACGGATAACAGCCCGGAAGGTAATCTCGAACGTGAGAAATTCCGTGCTCAGTTCATCCGTTCCCAGACCGGGATTGGCATTGAACAAGGCCGTGCGCACTGATTCGCAATAATCCCTTCCCGGCTCGCGTTTGAGCCGGGAAAATTCTGCTCCGTTTCATCTCACACTTTTCCCCGCGCTACTTGCCGCTCGTCACAGTTATTAACTCAAGCAAAGTGATCGTCATCACAAGCAATTTTTCCATTTCGTGAGGAAGATCGCGAGTTTCGCTATTGTCGATTCCAGCAGCGTTTTGCCCGCTCGTTCCTGCACGACAACCCTTCCCCGCCTTCATATGATTATCCCAACAAACTCATGGCGAATCCGCGCAGCCGTTCTCCATTAAGCAACAATGAAACATAGTGCGGGCTACCTTGTGGTGGTGAATCGGCCCAACGTTCCAGAATATCTGCAAAGCGCAGGAGTGTTTCGCGGTGCTGAGCGGCAGTTTTCGCCACCTGTGTTGCATCACCGTAGTGTTCGCCCATTTGCATATCACTGACCGCAAAAGCGACATGCGAGAACAGCTGGCCGTACATTTCGGCGTTGTGCCATGCGGCTTCGAGGCGCTCGAGGGTGTCGTTGTGGCAAGTGATGCGCAGTTCACGAAGCTGCTGTAAGGCGGAGTTTGCAAGGAAGTGGGCGCTCTGTTTTTCCAGAGCGATCAGCTGGCGTTGTTCAGCACCAAATGCTGGGTCATCAGTCGGGAAAAGTGGCTGAAACGCCTGCACCCAGTTGGCGCTGCGGATGTCAGTATGCAGCAGTTGTTGGGCCTGCGAATAGCTTTCCGGGATTTGACTTTGGTAGTGCATGCGCCGCCCCAGAAGATTGGGGGTTTTGCACAGCCAGTCGTAGCTGGAGGCGTACAACGCGCTAAAACGCTGGCGGTCTGATTTGCTACGAAAGCCGAGTTTTTGCTGCTCAATCCAGGTGTCGATAACGCAAGTCGGTTCGGTGTTATTCGCCGCACTCAGGCCAAAAAGATTGACGGCGTTGGCGGAGTCCATCGTCAGGCCATCCGGCAGCCATTGCCACGAAACTCGCGAAGTAACGGCTTCGATATTGTGGTCGTCAAGGCTTGTTGCCCAGCTCAGGCGGCCCTGGATCTCATCGGCCAGATAACACGGCAGGACAGTCCAGCCGTAACCGGTGCCCCAGAGATCGTATTCGATCCATTTTTTATGGCCGGTGAGTGAAACAATATGCGGATGGTTGGCAAAACCCGGGTGGTAATCAAGCTCTGTGGCTTTGATTGATGCACGAACGTCATCCGGCAGGCCCGACAACACACGGGAAAGTTGCTGGCGCGGCCAACTGGTATCAATGAAATCGCGCAGGATAAGTTTTTTGCCCTGAGCGCGTAACAGGCTCCAGACATGATGCAAGCTTTGTTGCCAGCCGGCGGTCTGAAATTGCGGAGTGGTCAGGCTGAGGATCACGCCGCTGAGGTGCGGAAATAACGGCAGTAGCGGAGAAAAGATCGACGAATAAAACTGTTTCCAGAAGTCGGGCGTGCTGCGCTCATCAAAAGAAAATTCCGGGAATTTACGCCTGATGATGTCATCGGTCGGCGCAGCTTCGCCTTGCAGCCAGAAGCTGAGGTTAAATTCACGCAAATAAGCACTGACCTTTTTTAAATATTGCAGCGCATTTTTTTGCTGATGAATAAGGTTTTCGACGTCATGGCGATAACTGAGCGGTGACGGCGTAGCGAGCAGCGAAAGCAATTCCTGCTGATGAAGAATAATACCGGTAAAACCGTGTTTTTTGGCGGCATCGACGCAGGAAATAAACCACGGCCAGTGCCAAATAAAAGGACTGTTTAACTCCATTAATTGATGCGGAACCAGTTTCATACGTTGCGCCAAAAATATTCCAGAAAAACGAAAATACCATGACTTCCGAAGCGAGGGGAAAATGAAAAAATATGCATTAGTGGGAACGGGTGGCCGTGCCGGGTTATATATCGAAGCCATCAGCGGTAAATGGAAAGACAATTCGCAACTGGTCGCGTTTTGCGACACTAACCAGACGCGCATGAAGTACGCCAATAAGCTGTTGAGTAATGCAGGGGCCGCACAAGTATCCACCTGGCAAGCGGCTGATTTCGAAACCATGATCCGTGAGACTCGCCCGGATATTATTATCGTCACCACTATGGACCGCACTCACGACGATTATATTGTGCGGGCGCTACACGCCGGTTGTGATGTGATAACCGAAAAGCCAATGACTATTGATGAAAAACGGGCGCTGCGCATTCTGGACGCCATCGAAGAAACTGGCCGCCAGGTGCGTGTCGCCTTTAATTACCGTTACGCACCGCACCACAGCAAAATCCGTGAATTGCTGATGGAAGAAACCATCGGCGAGGTGTTTTCAGTACATTTCGAATGGCTGCTGAACACCGAGCACGGCGCGGATTATTTCCGCCGCTGGCACCGAGAAAAACGTAATAGTGGCGGCCTGCTGGTGCATAAATCCACCCACCATTTCGACCTGATGAACTTCTGGTTGGATAGCTATCCGGAACGTGTTTATGCGGAAGGTGGGCTGCGTTTTTACGGCAAAGAGAATGCGCAAATGCGGGGAGTCTCGCAGTTTTATCCACGCGCTCATGGCTATGCCGCCGCGAAAGATGACCCGTTTGCACTGCATATGGAAGAAAATTCGCAACTTAAAGAGCTGTATCTGGATGCGGAACATGAAGATAACTATTTCCGCGACCAAAGCGTATTCAGCGACGGCATCAATATCGAAGATACGTTATCGGTGCTGGTGAAATACCAGAACCAGGTGCAGATGACTTACTCACTTAATGCATATCTACCGTGGGAAGGGCTGAACGTGGTGTTCAACGGCAGCCGTGGGCGGCTTGAGATGAAACTGGTGGAAATGTCCTACGTGAATGCCGGTGGAGACCGTGAAAACGAAGGTAGCCTGGAAAGCTGTGATATCACCGTGTTCCCGATGTTCGCAGCACCTTATAAAGCCGACTTCAGTATCGGAGCGGGCGGCCACGGTGGTGGTGATAATGCAATGCTGGCCGATTTGTTTGGCGAGCCTGGCAACGACCCGCTAAAACGCGCCGCCGACCACCGCTCAGGCGCAATGTCGATTCTGACCGGTATCGCCGGGAATATTTCGATGCAGCAGCAACGCCCGGTGTGGTTTAAAGAGTTTGAGTTGGTTTCACGCTTAAAAAGATGATTAAACAACCCTCACCCCGACCCTCTCCCTGAGGGCGAGGGAGAAAACCGTACCATTCCCTTTCCTGGGGGAGAGGGCCAGGGTGAGGGTGAAAATGGCTCAAAACATCAGCCAGCCAACCAATGGCGCAATCAATACCATCACGACGCCAGAAAACATCATCACCAGGCTTGCGACCACGCCTTCTTGCGGGCCGAGTTCGTAGGAACGTGCAGTACCTGCGCCGTGAGAAGCCGCGCCAAAACCGGCTCCTTTTGCCATTCCTTCACGAATGGCGAGGCGCAAAAACAGCACGTCGCCCACCGCCATACCAAACACGCCGGTCACCACTACAAATAACGCCACCAGCTCCGGTTGCCCGCCAAGCGGTTTAGCCGCGGCTAACGCAAAAGGTGTGGTAATCGAACGCACCGCCAGGCTGCGCTGGATTTCGTCCGATAAAGTAAACAACCGCGCAAGCCAGACCGAGCTGGTAACAGCAACAACGGTCGCAGTAATAACACCCGCTGAAAGTGACATCCAGTGGCGTTTTATAACGTTCAGGTTGTCATAAACTGGCACTGCAAAGGCGATGGTCGCCGGGCCAAGCAACCACAAAAGCCAGTGCGCTTCACCCATATAATTCTGATAGGAGATGTGGCCAAAAATCAGTATCGCCACCAGCAACAGTGGCGTTAACACCAGCGGCATTAGCGGCAATTTACGAAAACGGCGATAAAGCTTTTTATTGGCAAAATAGAGTCCGAGCGTGATGACCAGGCAAAGAATACTCAACTGGAAATTACTCACCACTAGCCTGCCTGCGTGCAATACGCGCCAGCTCATAACGGTAAACTTTATCCACCACCAGGGCGGTGGTGCTCAGTACCAGCAAAGTACTTATGGCGATAACCAGGAAAATGCGCCAGCCATCCACCATCAGTAATTCGGCGTAGTTCACCACCGCAACCACGGCAGGCACAAAGAACAGCAGCATTTCTGCCAGCAACCAGCGGGAACCGGCTCGCACCCATTTTAGCGGCACCACGCGGCAGACAATTAGCGCGAGTAAAAGCAGCATTCCGACCAGGTTTGCAGGCAGCGGTAAGTGCCACCAGTCAACCAATTGTTGGGCAAAAATAAATAGCCCTGCATATAGCGCAACTTGTACCGGCACCTGAATGCGGCGAAAAAGAACAGGCGTAAAACCACGTAACGCCACGGCCATGAGAGCGGCACTCCAAAGAAATGTGAGGTAGCGATTATAGTTAGCCAACTTCATTGAAAAAAATGAATTAAAATCATCACAGGTATAGTCAACAGGAATAGTTATGGACATCCGAACGCTGCGTTATTTTGTTGAAGTGGTTCGCCAGCAAAGTTTTACCCGCGCGGCACAGAAGATGTTCGTCACTCAGCCGACCATCAGCAAAATGCTGCGCAACCTGGAAGACGAGTTGGGTTGCACGCTGCTGATTCGCGATGGGCGTAAACTGTTGCTAACGGATACCGGAGAAGTGGTTTATCAACGAGGTTTAGCCATTTTAGCGGAATTTTGTCAGCTGGAAGCCGAACTTGGCGATATCAACCATCTGAATAAAGGCGTGCTGCGCCTGGGTATTCCGCCGATGGTTGGCATGTTAATGGCCGGGCCGATTAGCCTTTATCGCCAGCGCTACCCCGGTGTTGAACTGAAGATTTCCGAATTTGGCGGGCTAACGGTGCAACAAGCGGTGCTTAACGGCGAACTGGATTTAGCGATGACGGCACTCCCGGTAGAAGACGAGCACACCTTTTCCACACTGCCTTTGCTGCAGAATCCACTGTGCGTTCTGGTGCCACGCTCGGGCCCGTGGACTAAGCGCGAAAGTATCGACCCTATAGAGCTGGCCGCACACCCATTACTGATCTACAACGAAGATTTCGCCCTGAGCCGCCAGCTCATTCAGTTGTTCCACGAGCACGGGTTTACGCCACGAATAGCGGTGCGCAGCGGGCAGTGGGATTTTCTTGCCGCAATGGTGCAGGCCGGTGTTGGGATTGCCATTCTGCCGGAGACTATCTGCCAGAAGCTGGATAAAAACACGCTGATGTGGCTACCGTTAAATAGCGATTTAACCTGGCAGCTAGCGATGATTTGGCGTGAAGGGGTTTATATTTCGCAAAGTGCACAGGCGTGGATTGCCTGCTGTAAGGAGTTTTGGCCAGTCAGTTCATAGCGCCCTCACCCCAACCCTCTCGCCAGGAGAGGGCTAAAATCGAGATCCCTTACCCCTCTGGGAGAAGGTTAGGATGAGGGTTGTTTTATTGCTGCTCGACCAACAATGCTTCGAGCAAATCCAAATCGTGCAGCAGTTTCATCAGCGTTTCGTTGCTGATTTTCTGCGTGGCGCGTAAATGATACAGTTCGGCACGTTCAGAACGTAACGCCGCCAGACGGAAGCGGCGCTCAAGATTCTCTTCAAGCTCGCTGCTTTCCACATCGTTACGCCCGTCAGCCCGGCGACGCAAATTCCCGATAACCCGCGAACTCACCTCTTTTAGCAGTTGATCGTCGATGTTTTCGTTCACGTCGGCTTGTAGACGCTCTTCCATTTTCTCAATGGCGGTAATCGCGACTTCTGCAGTGGCGGCCCTGGCAATACGTTCTTCCTTACGCGCCATTGATTTATCGGGAACTTCCACGTTACGCAATAAAATCGGCAGCATGATAACTCCCACAAATAACGAGAACAGAATCACGCCCGCGGCGAGGAAGATAAGCTCGTAACGCGCCGGGAAAGGCGTACCGTCGCCCAATAGCAGCGGAATTGAGAGCACACCCGCAAGAGTAATCGCCCCTCGTACACCGGCAAATGACGCAATGCAAAGCTCGCGAGTTGAGTAGCTGCCGAACTCCAGCGGACGCTTTTTCATAAAACGCAGGCTGATGCGTTTCATGGTCCACAGCCATAAGAAACGCACACCGATCAGCGCGAAATAGATAAGCCCGACATCAACAAATAGCATCCATAACTCAACGTTCGGATCGGCATTTGCAGCCGCCACAGAGGTTTTCAGAATGCCCGGAAATTGCAGGCCCAGCATCAGGAAAACCATGCCGTTGAACACGAATTCGAGCATCGCCCATACACTGTTCGCACGCAGGCGCATCGCCAGTGGTGCGCTGCGCAACACGCCAGAACGGGTAATGGTCATACCCGCGGCAACCGCCGCCAAAATGCCGGAAACGCCGATATGTTCGGCAATCAGGTAAGAGGCGAAAGGCAGCAGTAACAGCAGCAGGATTTGTGTAGCGGGTTCATCGCCACTCCAGCGGCTCATCAGGCGCAGCGATTTACCGTACAACCAGCTGACCGCAATACCTGCCAGCAGGCCGCCGATCGCCACTTTGAAGAACTCAAGGGTGGCACCACCGACGGAAAACACCATCGTTCCCACCGCTACGGCGACCGCCATTTTTAACGATACCAGGCCGGAGGCGTCGTTCATCAACGCTTCGCCCTGCAAAATCCCCATGATTTTCTTCGGGATGCGCCCTTCTCCAACAATGCCGGAAAGTGCCACGGCATCAGTCGGCGAGAGCACCGCCGCCAGCGCAAACGCAGGAATGAGCGGAATACCCGGCACCAGGAAGTAAATCAGGAAGCCAATACCAACCACGGTGACCAGCACCAGCACCAGCGCAAGGCCGATGATTTCTCGCCCGTGGTTAAGAAATTCGTTTGTCGGAGTTTTCCAGCCATCAGCAAATAGCAGCGGCGGAATAAACAGCACCAGGAACAGTTCCGGGTTGAAATCGACGTGTAATCCGAAGTGTGGCCAGGCGAGCAAGGCCCCAATCGCAATTTGCATTAACGGAAGAGGGATCTGGAACGGCAGCATGCGTGTAGCCACACCAGAGAGCGAAACCACAAGGGTCATGATGAGAATAGTAAAGAAAATTTCCATGCTTTCCTTAGTCGCGGTGTTTTGTGAAACCCTTTTTGCAGGATGTTGTTCTAATCATAAAACAATTTTATACACCGGAAGGAAACAGGAAAAGACTTGAAGGGGTTTTGGAAAGAATGTTCAGAAAGTTTTTACTCTAAATAATTCAAGCTGCAGCCAACAACCCTGCAGCTTGAAGTATAGAGATTAAATTGCCCAGCCGCCTGCGTAGAATGCGACCAATGCAATAGCAATCACGACTGTGCCGATATTCAGCTTACGCCACTCACCAGAGACGATACGGCCAATCACCAGAGTTGCGAAACCAATCATGATGCCGGTAACGATGTTACAGGTCAGCACGATGAATACCGCAGTAATCAGGCCAGCCATCGCATCAACGAAATCATCGAAGTCGATTTTCCCAACGTTGCTCAGCATCAGTAAGCCCACATACATCAGCGCCGGAGCGGTTGCGTATGCAGGAACCAGATAAGAGAGCGGAGAGAGGAACAGAATCAACAGGAACAGCACACCAACGGTGATTGCCGTCAGGCCGGTTTTACCACCTGCAGCAGTACCTGCTGCAGATTCGATGTAAACCGCAGCAGGAGCCGCACCCACCAGGCCTGAGAACACAGAGCTCAGGGAGTCGGTAGTCAGCGCTTTGCCGCCATCGATGATTTGACCGTCTTTATCCAGCAGATTTGCCTGGCCCGCAACGGCGCGGATAGTGCCGGTTGCATCAAATACCGCAGTCATTACCAGCGCCAGAACGCTTGGCAACACTACCGGGTTCAACGCGCCCATGATATCCAGGCTACCGATCAGCGAGTTGCCCGCTTCATCTTTCAGCGAAGGCATAGCGAAAATGCCAGAGAAATGAACGCTTGGGTCAAAAATCAGGCCGAAAACAGAAATACCGATGATGGTCAGCAGAATGCCGCCAGGGACTTTCAGTTTTTCCAGGCCGATGATAACCGCAAGGCCAATCAGCGACATAATAACCGGGAAGCTGTCGAAATGACCGAGCGCAACTGGCAAGCCATCAAGTGGGTTTTTAATTACCAGGCCGACACCGTTTGCCGCAATCAGCAGCAGGAACAGGCCGATACCGATGCCGGTGCCATGCGCAACACCCATCGGTAAGTTACGCAAAATCCAGCTACGAATGCCCGTTGCAGAGATGATGGTGAACAGCACACCCATCAGGAACACGGCACCTAACGCAACGGGTACGCTGATGTGTTGACCCAGCACCAGGCTGAACGCGGTGAACGCGGTCAACGAAATGGCACAACCAATTGCCAAAGGCAGGTTAGCCCAAAGGCCCATCACAAGAGAGCCAACACCGGCTACCAGGCAAGTCGCCACAAAGACCGCCGCAGGAGGGAAACCTGCTTTACCGAGCATGCCCGGTACAACGATCACGGAGTACACCATCGCAAGGAAGGTCGTTAAACCCGCCACAACTTCCTGACGAACGGTACTGCCACGTGCAGATATTTTGAACCAGGCGTCGATACCGCTGGTTGCACGCGGAGAATGATTAGACATAGTGAAAAATCCCCTGAGATTTTTATGATTACGTTGGTATGCGTGGTTGGCAGACCGCTGCCAATTAAACGTTCAAATTCTTAAATGATACGAATTGATCCCTGTGCTGCGTTTGTGACAAAAAGGGGTGTCACAAAAAAAGCAAACGTTTAACTCCGCGCATACAAACTAGGCGTCAAAATTAAGGCAAACGATTATCCGGCCTTCTTACATGGATTTTCAACCGAACTTTGCCGCTTTTTGTCGAAAAAGGCATTAGCCGGTCAAAATATCGCCACCTCGTGCGCAAACGTTATCGTCGATGCGCAATTTAGCAACAATGATGCAAGATACTGGTTATAGATTTTCCTGACTCATAGGATTTTTCGATGGGTCAACCTATACCCAACATAGAGGCAACTTGCAGTATGAGTTAAGGGATTTCGAACGGCCCACCTTGCTGAATCGCCCGCTGCCAGGCAGGGCGCATTTGCACTTTGCTGCACCAATTGTGCAGATTCGGTAAGTCGTTGATGCCACCTCGCGAGAGCAGTGCGATCACCGGGAAGCTCATCTGAATATCTGCCGCGCTAAACGCCTGCCCGGCAAACCACGGATTTTGTTGCAGCGAATCTTCGAGATAGCGCGCATGGGTCATAATCTGTTTATTCAGATAAGCCTTTTGCACGCCCTGCCCTAACACTTTTCCAACCGGGCGTAATAACCACGGAACGGGGGCTTTCCCGAGACTACCAAACACCAGTTTCATCATTAAGAGCGGCATTAACGATCCTTCGGCGTAATGCAGCCAAAAGCGATAACGGAGTTTGTCTTCATTGGTAATCGGCTTGAGGCGGCTTTCAGTGTCATACGTTTCTTGCAGGTACTCTATGATTGCCCCCGACTCCGCGAGGATATTGCCATTATCTTCCACCACCGGTGACTTCCCCAACGGGTGCACAGCTTTTAATGAATCGGGTGCCAGCATGGTCGGTTCACGCTGATAGCGAACAATCTGGTACGGCACCTGTAGCTCTTCAAGCATCCATAAAATGCGCTGCGAGCGGGAGTTATTGAGATGATGAACAATAAGCATGGGGTAACCTTCTGTTTAGCAAGATGTGTTAACTATAGGTAAATGCGCAAAAAGTGAAGTATTAGAATTGTTCAAAAAACAGTCAAAAACACCTTGAAACCTGGCTGAAGGGTTCTACACTTAAATTGTCAGCGCAATCCGGAACCTCCTGAGAATGTGTAATTGAGGGACGCTGATGTCGGGGGAAACCCTCCTTGCGAAAAGCGGGATAGATCGAAAGACAAAGACCGGGAATAAACTAAAGCGCCGATGTTGGGCGCTTTAGTTTTGGTTCAAATCCATGAAACTGTGCCATCCAGTTCTAATCTTCTAAAAGACGCGCGCCCGTTCCTTGCTCGCCAAGTTTGTCGCCTGGGTTGCGTAATGGGCAATCGGCACCGGACAAACAGCCGCAACCAATGCAGCCATCTAACTCATCACGCAATGCCGTCAGCGTATGAATACGCCGCTCCAGTTCTTCACGCCATTGTGATGACATCTTTTTCCAGTCGTTTTTATTAATTTTGTGCCCATCAGGCAAGACACCAAACTCTTCACCAATTGTCGCCAACGGGATTCCGATGCGCTGCGCGATTTTAATGATCGCCACATTTCGCAGCACATCACGCGTGTAGCGCCGTTGGTTGCCGCTATTACGCACGCTTTTGATAAGCCCTTTGGTTTCATAAAAGTGCAAAGCAGAAACAGCCACGCCGCTGCGCTTCGCAACTTCGCCCGGGCTAAGTAAAGATTTAAAGCGCGGTGATTTCTTTTCCATAATGCTCTTTACCTCAAGTTAACTTGAGGAATTATACTCGCTGCCAACACATCCGGCTATGGGAATGGTTTATGGCACACCAGGATATTATTCAAACTTTGACTCAATGGATTGACGATCATATTGATCAGCCGCTGAACATTGATGTTGTGGCAAAAAAATCTGGTTATTCAAAATGGTATCTTCAGCGGATGTTCCGTACGGTGAAGCGCCAGACATTGGGTGAATACATTAGACAGCGCCGCCTGTTGATGGCAGCCAAAGAATTACGCAGCACCCAGCGGCCCATTTTTGATATTGCGATGGATTACGGTTACGTTTCCCAGCAGACTTTTTCACGCGTTTTCCGCCGTGAGTTTGACCGGACGCCAACCGATTACCGTCACCACGCCTGACGTTGTTTGCACAGATATTGTTGCCTGAATACTCGAAGAATTGGGTCAGAAAATACGCCGCCCACTGGCGATTAAAAGAACAAGTGTGATATAGTTCACAAATCCTGTGAGACAGGATTCTTATTACATTTTCTGCACCCACTCATTTCCCTGACGGTCCCTGAGCTGTATTGGCGCACCTTGTGTCGCGCATAACCGTTGAGCGTAATGAGTTACGTAATCATCGAGGAACAGTTTTCATGGCGGCAATCACTACCAGCGTTTTGCTTATGCGTTGGCCTTTAGTCAGTGCGGTTTTGATGTTTTTAGCCAGCACGCTGAATATCCAGTTTCGCAAATCCGACTACACGTTTTTGGCTGTCGTGAGCAGTGGTCTGGGCATCGCCGCATCGCTGTGGTTTGCGACCGGTTTACTGGGACTGACGCTGGCCGATTTCCCGGTTATCTGGGCGTCGTTCAAAGACATTATGATTGAGATCTCAAGCCATGCTCCGCCTGAATGGCCGATGGTGCTAACCTGATTGGTATGATTTGAACATAAAAAAGGCCTCTGCATAGCGCGAGGCCTTTTTTGTGTTAACAGCGAGCCGTTAACGCATTACGTCCCGGAATAGATGTCGAAGCTAAAATATTTTGCGGCCAGTTTTTTATAGGTGCCGTCTGCAAGAATCTGGCTAATCGCGCTATTAATTGCTTCACGCAGCTCGGTGTCATCTTTTCTCAGGCCAATTGCCGCACCTGCGCCAAACAGTTCAGGGTCCTGCAGTGCGCCGCCAACAAATGCAAAATCTTTGCCCTGTGGTTTCTTCAGAAAACTGTATTCAGCCATCACGCCTGACAGAACCGCGCCATCAATGCGCCCGGATTCCAGATCCTGAATAACATGGTCAGCGCCCTGATAGGCCACAACATTCACACCCGCACTGCGCCAGTTTTTGTTGGCATAGGTTTCCTGCGCTGAACCTTGTTCGACGCCAATAGTTTTCCCTTTCAGTTGTTCAATATCTGACTTAATCGCAGTGTTTTTATTCGCCACCAGGAATACCGGGCCGTTATAAATTTTATCGCTAAAGGCGACCTGCTCTTTTCGTTTTTCTGTCATGTACATACCTGAAAGAATTGCATCAAACTTTCTGGCTTGCAGTGCAGGAATAATCGCATCGAAATTATTTTCTACCCAGACACATTTGGCCTGAAGTTTCTCACAAATCGCGTTGCCTAAATCAATATCAAACCCCACCACTTTTCCCGACGCATCTTTCGACTCAAACGGCGCAAATGTAGGATCAACACCAAAACGAATTTCTTTAATATTATTCGCCAGTGCCGAACTGGTCGCCAGCAGAGCAATTAACGGCAGTATATATTTCTTCATATTAGCTCCAGGGATTAGCGACAATACGTTTGGACTAAGCAGGAAAAGAATGAGGCACCGGTAGAAATAATGTCATCATTAAAATCGTACCCTGGGTTATGCACCATGCAGCCACCCTTATCGCCCTTCTCTCCATTCCCCAACAAGAAATAACTGCCCGGACGCTCTTGCAGCATAAACGCAAAATCTTCGCTGCCGGTCGACGGAAGCACTTTATCGAGCACCGCATCTTTGCCAAAGAACTCGACGGCCAGTTCCCGGGCAAACGCCGTTTGCTCATCATCGTTAATCAGTACCGGGTAGGAGTCGTAAACTTCCACTTCACAGCTCGCACCAAAGCTTTTAGCGGTAAAGTCCGCTAATTCTTCGATTCGTTTAATTAACAGATCGCGGATGTCAGGTTTCATCGCACGCACGGTCAGCTCCATCACCGCAGTGTCTGGGATAACGTTGGAAGCAATACCCGACTGGAATGTTCCCACGGTAACAATCGCGGTTTCACCCGGCGTGACATTGCGGGAAACAATGGTTTGCAGCGCGGTAATTAATGTAGCCCCGGTTACGATGGGGTCAACGGTGCGATGCGGATAAGCGCCATGGCCGCCATAACCCTTGATGGTGATTTTTACCGTATCCGCCGAGGCCATAAAATTGCCTGAATAGAACCCGAGCTTCCCAGTCGGCAAGCCTGGCATATTGTGCAGAGCAAAAACACGGTCGCATGGGAAACGGTCGAATAATCCGTCTTTAATCATTAAATCTGCACCGCCAATCGCTTCTTCGGCTGGCTGGAAAATCAGGTGGACCGTGCCGTTAAAGTCACAGGCTTGCGACGCGATATACTTCGCTGCCGCTAATAAAATGGTGGTGTGCCCGTCATGACCGCAGGCGTGCATTTTACCTGGCACCGTACTTGCCCAGGGTAAGTTGGTTTCTTCAAAAATAGGCAGTGCATCCATATCAGCACGCAGGCCAATAGATTTATTCGAATCCCCTTTTTTCAACGAACCCACAACACCAGTAGTGCCAATTCCTCGTGTGACTTTATATCCCCACGTTTCAAGTTGCTTTGCTACTAAATCACTGGTTTTAAACTCTTCCAAACTTAATTCTGGGTTTGCATGCAGATAATGACGTATTGCAATCATCTCATCTTCAGAGGCTTTTATTTCTGGTATCACAAAATCCGTCATGCTGCGCTCCGGTGGAGTTATAAGTGTTTGTGTTTGCATAAACAACTTAGCTGGATAACGTTTTAATGCAAGCAGGATTACTTATGACGCGGGGCAATACATTCGGGTTATTAATAGTCGTTTTTACAAGCGCTAAAAAACAAAAAACCCCGCAAGCGGGGTTTTAGATAATGCTAAATGCCAGAACCATTATCAGAATGGAATATCGTCATCGAAGTCCATTGGTGGTTCATTGTTAGATGGCGCTGGAGCGCTCTGCTGCGGGCGAGATTGTTGCGCGCCGCCGCTGAACTGGTTGCCACCTTGCTGCGGTTGCTGAGGTTGACCCCAACCACCCTGCTGCTGGCCAGCGTTACCGCCGCCGGCAGGAGCACCACCCGCTGCACGTCCACCCAGCATTTGCATGGTGCCGCCAACGTTAACCACAACTTCAGTGGTGAATTTTTCAACACCAGCCTGGTCAGTCCATTTACGCGTCTGCAATGCGCCTTCGATATAAACCTGGGAACCTTTACGCAGGTATTCACCCGCCACTTCCGCCAGTTTGCCGAACAGCACAACACGGTGCCATTCAGTCTTTTCTTTAGTTTCGCCGGTTTGCTTATCGCGCCAGGACTCTGACGTGGCCAGAGTAATGTTGGCAACTGCGCCACCATTTGGCATGTAGCGTACTTCCGGGTCTTGACCCAGATTCCCGACGAGAATCACCTTGTTTACGCCTCTGCTGGCCATGGTCGTGTCTCCTGATACGTTTTATAAATAGTGTAAACCCTCGATTCTACCACGCCACCCATAATGTTTATAGCTGCGGCGTGCATTCCAGAATGTCGTAGGGGTATACATTGTTGCATTAAAACACTGGATATTCATTCAGGTTTTATTGTGTCATAATTAGCCGTTTGTGATCGTCGGCGGCCTCCTGTGCGGCCTGGCAAAAAGCGTTTAAACCGGGAAAGGTGAATGGATAAGATCGAAGTTCGGGGCGCCCGCACCCACAATCTCAAAAATATTAACCTCGTCATTCCACGCGACAAGCTGATTGTCGTGACTGGGCTTTCGGGTTCTGGCAAATCCTCACTGGCTTTCGACACCTTATACGCCGAGGGGCAGCGTCGTTACGTTGAGTCCCTCTCCGCCTATGCGCGTCAGTTCCTGTCGTTGATGGAAAAGCCGGATGTCGACCACATTGAAGGTTTATCGCCTGCGATTTCTATCGAGCAGAAATCCACGTCGCATAACCCACGTTCAACCGTCGGCACCATTACTGAAATTCACGATTACCTGCGCCTGCTGTATGCCCGCGTGGGCGAACCGCGCTGCCCGGATCACGATGTTACGCTTGCGGCGCAAACGGTCAGCCAGATGGTTGATAACGTTTTAGCGCAGCCAGAAGGCAAGCGCCTGATGCTGCTTGCTCCAATCATTAAAGATAGAAAAGGCGAGCACAGCAAAACGCTGGAAAACCTGGCAAGCCAGGGCTACATCCGCGCCAGGATCGACGGTGAGGTGTGCGATCTCTCGGATCCACCAAAACTAGAATTACAGAAAAAACACACCATTGAAGTGGTGGTTGACCGTTTCAAAGTGCGCGAAGATATCGCGCAGCGTCTGGCCGAATCCTTTGAAACCGCGCTGGATTTATCCGGTGGTTCTGCGGTTGTCGCCGATATGGACGACGCAAAAGCCGAAGAGCTGCTGTTCTCCGCAAACTTTGCCTGCCCAATTTGTGGCTACAGCATGCGTGAGCTTGAACCACGTCTGTTCTCGTTCAACAACCCGGCCGGTGCCTGCCCAACCTGTGACGGGCTTGGTGTGCAGCAATATTTCGACCCGGAACGTGTCGTACAAAATGGCGAGCTTTCCCTTGCTGGCGGTGCCATTCGCGGCTGGGATCGCCGTAATTTTTATTACTTCACCATGATGCGATCGCTGGCGGAGCATTATAAATTTGATATCGAAACGCCATGGGACGAGCTGAGCGCCAGCGTGAAAAACGTAGTGCTCAATGGTTCTGGCAAAGAAAGTATTGAATTTAAATACATTAATGACCGTGGTGATACCTCGGTGCGCCGCCATCCATTTGAAGGCGTGTTGCACAATATGGAACGCCGCTATAAAGAAACCGAATCTTCCGCGGTGCGCGAAGAGCTGGCGAAATTTATCAGCAACCGTTCATGTGCAAGCTGTGAAGGCACGCGTCTGCGTCGCGAAGCACGCCATGTGTTTGTTGAAAACACGCCGTTGCCAACCATTTCGGATATGAGCATCGGCCATGCGATGGAATTTTTCCAGAACATGAAATTGAGCGGCCAGCGTGCGCAAATCGCTGAAAAAATCTTGAAAGAGATTGGCGATCGCCTGAAATTCCTGGTGAACGTCGGCCTGAATTACCTGTCGCTTTCCCGTTCCGCAGAGACACTGTCGGGCGGTGAAGCACAGCGTATTCGTCTGGCAAGCCAGATTGGCGCAGGCCTTGTCGGTGTGATGTATGTGCTTGATGAACCTTCAATTGGCCTGCATCAGCGCGATAACGAACGTTTACTGGAAACTCTGATTCACCTGCGCGACCTCGGGAATACCGTGATTGTGGTCGAGCACGACGAAGATGCGATTCGTGCCGCAGACCATATTATTGATATCGGCCCGGGAGCGGGTGTTCACGGCGGCTATGTCGTTGCCGAGGGCACGATGCAGGATATTATCGATGCGCCAGAATCACTGACCGGGCAGTTCCTCAGCGGTAAGCGTGAAATTGCACTGCCGAAAAACCGCGTTCCGGCTGACCCAGAGAAGGTGTTGAAGTTGGTTGGCGCCAAGGGCAACAACCTGAAAGATGTGACGTTGACGCTGCCCGTCGGCTTGTTTACCTGTGTGACCGGGGTTTCAGGCTCCGGTAAATCGACGCTGATTAACGATACGCTTTTCCCGATTGCGCAAACCCAACTGAACGGGGCGACGCTTGCGGAACCTGCGCCATACCGCGAAGTTCACGGCCTGGAGCATTTCGACAAAGTTATTGATATCGACCAAAGCCCAATTGGCCGTACACCGCGTTCAAACCCGGCGACGTACACCGGCGTGTTTACGCCAGTGCGTGAGTTGTTTGCCGGTGTGCCGGAATCTCGTGCGCGTGGTTATACGCCAGGTCGTTTCAGCTTTAACGTGCGCGGCGGGCGTTGTGAAGCCTGCCAGGGTGATGGCGTAATCAAAGTCGAGATGCACTTCTTGCCGGATATTTATGTGCCGTGCGACCAGTGCCGTGGCAAACGCTATAACCGCGAAACGCTGGAAATTAAGTATAAAGGCAAGAGCATCCACGAAGTGCTGGATATGACTATCGAAGATGCCCGCGAGTTCTTTGATGCCGTACCGGCGCTGGCGCGTAAGCTGCAAACCTTGATTGACGTGGGCCTGTCCTACATTCGCCTGGGTCAGTCGGCAACCACGCTATCCGGTGGTGAAGCGCAACGTGTGAAACTGGCGCGTGAGCTGTCCAAACGCGGTACCGGCCAAACGCTGTATATTCTTGATGAGCCAACCACTGGCCTGCACTTTGCCGATATTCAGCAGTTGCTGGAAGTTCTGCATCAGTTGCGCGACCAGGGCAATACCATTGTGGTTATCGAGCATAACCTGGACGTGATTAAAACCGCGGACTGGATTGTTGACCTTGGCCCGGAAGGCGGTAGCGGCGGCGGCGAAATCCTCGTTTCTGGTACGCCAGAAACCGTCGCAGAGTGTGAAGCATCACATACCGCGCGCTTCCTTAAACCTTTGCTATACCGAAAATAATTCGAGTGGCATCGAGGCGGTAAGAGAACGTAACCAACAATGATGCAACTTGAAGTATGACGGGTATGAAGTAGTCAGTCAGAAAGCTGCTGCCTTGTCTGTTGAGGCAGCAGCGATAATGCCTGTTGGTAGGAGGCGTCTACCAGGTAATAAATCTGCGAATCTGGCAGCGAGCCATCCAGATAAATCGTGCTCCAGTGTGCTTTGTTGAGATGCGCGCTTGGGAAAACGTCTGAATGGCTTTCACGAAGTAAATCTGCAAGTTCCGGGCTGGCTTTTAACGACACAGCCGGGCGAGCCTCAACGTCATGCACCATCGCATACATCACATCCGCAACTTTGATTTGTGTCGCCTTCCAGTCGCTATGAACAGTTTGTTCCGCTCCGGATTTGTTCATGCAGTACTGCAATAGCTCCGAATTGGTCATTTTGATTCCCCTTGAGAGACTCCCGTGAAAAGGATGTGCTAACCAGTTTAAGAAACTGGCATCTCTAAGTGTGCGAGCAACTCGCCAAAAGTAAAATTCAACCGGGGGAATTTGATGAAAAAAACGGCAGCGGGATTAGTATTGCGTCATTAAAACCGATTTTACCCTAATAATTCGAGCTGAAGGACAAAAGGCTTTAGCCTTTTGAGCAGCGCTTGCGCTGACCTCGACAGAGGCGAGGCTTTGCCGAGTAACGCGGCAAGAGAACTTCATCCCCAGTCACTTACTAAAGTAAGTGACTGGGGTGAGTGAGTGTAGCCAACGCACCTGCGGCTTGAAGTATGACGGGTAAAATTAGTATTCGGAGTTAACGATAACCTCTTCGCCAAATGCCCCTGCTTTTGGCAATGGCTGATAGCTGGAATTTGAAGCACGTAACAGACGAATACCGCGTGCGCCAACATCCTGAGCGGCAGTAATATCCCCGTCAGAATCGCCATAGAATACTTTGATTTTCTTATCTTTCAGCCACTGCGTTTTGGTGTTTTGCCCTGGCTGGTCGCCCGCGAAAATAACCGGATTCACGCTGGCCTGCGGGATCTGGAAATCATTTTGCAGCGTTTTAGTCACGGTTTCTGTTTTGGTCGGGCTGCGGCCAGTAACGAAGTAAATGCTGTCACCGCGTTTCAGGTGCATGGCTATCAGGTTTTTCGCTACTTCTTTCGGCATGCTGAAATCATCCCAGCCGTTGTTCATTTTTTCCCAGAACGCCGGGGTTTTCAGGTAATCCTGCTTGCCTGGCGAAAACTCTTTTTGCCCGCGATAGAAGCCAGGGCTAGAGAACAGAACCGTGTCGTCGATATCGAAACCCACCGCCATCGGCGCGCGTCCCAGCAGGCTGTTTTCGATTTGAGCGACAGAAACCCAGTGAATCGGAACTTGCTGCGCCAGTTGCGCGACGGTTACGCCGGGGTTGAGTGGTACGGGTGCAGATTCCTTAGCAACAACAGACTGGTTCAATCCCAATAACAAACAAACGGCACTCAATGCCATAGTTAGCTTACGCATCATTTTCCCTTTAATTATGATTAGTGAGGGTGATAAAGCAGAACAGATGGTAAAAAATCAATTCGACCATACCGATGCAAAAGCGCCAGAGGAAGGAATTTTTCAGGATTTGTCATAGAAAAAGGTGATGAATCACAGAATGGGATTTGTGAAGAACCACCCTCATCCCAGCCTTCTCCCTGAGGGAGAAGGAGTGAACCAGACCAGTTCCCTCTCCTGGGGGAAAGGGCTAGGGTGAGGGCTTAACGCATGTCAGTAAGTACTTACATTACAGCTGCAAACGCCTGTGCCACGCGCTGAACGTTATGGCTGTTCAGCCCGGCCACGCACATGCGCCCGCTGGCAATCAGGTACACACCAAACTCGTCGCGCAGACGGTCAACCTGAGCAGCACTCAAGCCGGTGTAACTGAACATCCCGCGCTGTTGCAACAGATAATCAAAGTTACGCTCTGGCATTTCAGCTTTCAGCACCGAAACCAGTGCCTGGCGCATATCGAGAATACGACGACGCATGGTTTCAACTTCTGCCAGCCAGTTGGCTTTCAGCTGCTCGTCATTGAGCACGGCCGATACCACTTGCGCACCAAAGTTTGGCGGGCTGGAGTAGTTACGGCGCACGGTTGCTTTCAACTGGCCTAATACGCGGCCTGCGGCATCAGCATCTTCACAAACGACAGACAGGCCGCCCACGCGCTCGCCATACATAGAGAAAATCTTCGAGAATGAGTTACTGACCAACGCTGGCAGCCCGGCGCTGGCAATCGCGCGAATCGCATAGGCATCTTCTTCCATGCCCGCACCAAAGCCCTGGTAGGCGATGTCAAGGAATGGAATCAACTCGCGCGCCTTGAGAATTTCAACCACCACATCCCATTGCGCATCCGTCAGATCAGAGCCCGTCGGGTTATGGCAGCATGGGTGCAGCAACACAATACTTTGTGCAGGCAGCGTTTGCAGGGTTTCCAGCAGCGCTTCGAAACGCACGCCGTTGGTTTCATTATCAAACCAAGGGTAAATGTTCACTTCAAAACCCGCACCGCCAAAGATGGCGACGTGGTTTTCCCAGGTCGGGTCGCTGACCCATACCTGAGAACTTGGGAAATAAGTTTTCAGGAAATCCGCACCCACTTTCAACGCACCTGATCCGCCAAGTGTTTGAATAGTGGCGATACGCCCTTCGAGCAACGCCGGGTGTTCAGCACCAAACAGCAGCGGGGCAATCGCGCTACGGTAGCTGTTCAGGCCTTCCATCGGCAGGTAAATTGATGCGCCATGCGGACTGGCATTCAGGCGTTCTTCCGCTTGAGCAACAGCCTGTAACTGTGGGATGACCCCATTTTCATCGTAATAGAGACCAATGCTGAGATTTACCTTGTCGCTGCGCGGATCGACTTTGAAACGTTCCATAAGGGAAAGGATTGGGTCGCCAGCATAGGCGTCAACTTTTTGAAACACGGTGAGGTTCTCCTGGTTTACAGTGTTGCGAACAACCAATGTAAACCGGAAGCTGGGGGGAAATCGAGGGGTTTTGTTTAAAAACACCCCTCTCCCTGAGGGCTGTCTCTTATACACAGCTCACTCAGGCAATCTTGTCAGGGTGAGATCTTT
>NZ_LXER01000039.1 GCF_001654925.1 Buttiauxella brennerae ATCC 51605 | reverse complement strand
TTTATGGGGAACACTGGGGCAATTTATACCGGGAACAAGGTCAAAACCTGCTCGGTGCTGTCTTTGGGTTTTGACATTGACCTTCGGTTCCGGCTTCAATCGCGCCGTTTTTCACCCTTCAGTCGGGGTCACGTGGCCGGGAGCCACGTGAGTGAGCGATCGTCGGGAACGAGTCGCGAACGACCCTGAATGTTGGGTGAAAAACGGTGTTTACCGCTTGCGGCGATTGATTTGCCGGGAGTCTGGGTTCTTAGGGTGGCGACGGTGGCCACCCTAAGTCGTTCACCGGTACAGTAGCTATATGAAACACGGAACATCGGGTGAACGGAACAGTCTCCCTACTTAAAAAGATGAGACTAAGAGACAGCCCCGAGGGTGAAGGGGAAGACAAGAAAATTAATCCAGATACTCCATCGCAACCCTTGACGTCAGGCGCGTGATAAGTTCGTAAGCACTCACTTTTGTGATTTCAGCAATGCGCTCAACCGGCAGGTTGTCGCCCCACATCACCACGCTATCACCCACTTTTTCTTCTGAGTTGGGGCCGAGATCGACACAAATCATGTCCATGGCAACACGCCCGACAATCGGCACCTCACGGCCATTAACCAACACGGGTGTGCCAGATGGTGCGGCACGCGGGTAACCGTCGCCATAACCAATCGCCACAACACCCAAACGCGTATCACGCTCAGCAACCCAGGTACCGCCGTAACCGACCGCTTCACCCGCTTTATGCGCGCGAACCGCAATCAGGCTGGAAGTCAGGGACATCACTGGCTGGAAGCCAAAATCTACGCCCCACGGCTTTTGTTCAAGCGGTGAAACGCCGTAAAGGATGATACCTGGGCGCACCCAGTCCATATGCGAGTCAGGCCACAACAGGATGCCGCCTGATGCGCCAATAGAACGCTGCCCTGGCTTGCCTGCGGTAAACGAATTGAAAATATCAAGCTGGCGCAGCGTGGCGTCAGATTCTGGTTCATCTGCACGGGCAAAATGGCTGACGATATTTACCGGCTGGCTGACATTTTTGCAGCGTGACAGGCGCTGATAAAACGCCTCAGCTTCTTCAGGCAAGATGCCTAAACGGTGCATGCCGGTATCCAGTTTCATCCACACCGTTACCGGATGGCTTAACTCGGCTTGTTCCAGCGCTTCAAGCTGTTCGATGCAGTGGACAGCTGTCTGGAAATTCTGTTCGGCAATAGTCGGGAGGTCGCTGGCATTAAAGAATCCTTCCAGCAGCAGAATGGGTTGAGTGATCCCACCCGCACGCAAGCGCACGCCTTCTTCAAGGCGGGCAACGCCAAAAGCATCGGCGTCAGAAAGTGTCTGGGCAGTCTCGAGCAGACCATGCCCATATGCGTTTGCTTTCACAACCGCCACCATACGGCTGGCTGGAGCCAGTTCGCGCAGGCGTTGCAAGTTATGTCGCAGAGCGCGGCGGTTAATTTTTACGGTTGCCGCTTGCATGTTCGATCCTTGCGAAATTTTTGTATATGGAATTGGAATGCCCAAATCCTCTAAATCATTCGGGCTGCAAGAAGGCGGCAAACTCGTGAATCCCCATGAGCTTACACAAGTAAGCGATTGGAGTAAGCGAGTGCAGCCAACGCACTTGCAGCGTGAAGGATGACGAGGATTTAGTCTTCGTCGTATTGCGGGCCAGCATAGTTATCGAACCGCGAGAACTGGCCGTTGAACGTCAGGCGTACGGTGCCGATTGGGCCGTTACGCTGTTTACCGAGGATGATTTGCGCGATGCCTTTCTCGTCACTGTTGTCGTTATAAACTTCGTCACGATAGATGAACATGATCAAATCGGCATCCTGCTCGATGGAGCCGGATTCACGCAAGTCGGAGTTCACCGGGCGTTTATCTGCACGTTGTTCCAGGGAACGGTTCAGCTGCGAGAGCGCAACGACCGGGACTTGCAGCTCTTTTGCCAGCGCTTTTAGTGAGCGCGAAATCTCGGCGATTTCCAGGGTACGGTTGTCCGATAGTGACGGTACGCGCATCAATTGCAGGTAGTCGATCATAATCAGGCTCAGGCCGCCGTGTTCGCGGTAGATACGGCGCGCTCGGGAGCGCACTTCCGTCGGCGTCAGGCCGGATGAGTCATCAATGTACATGTTGCGTTTTTCAAGCAAGATGCCCATGGTGCTGGAAATTCGCGCCCAGTCTTCGTCATCAAGCTGGCCGGTACGGATTTTGGTCTGGTCGACGCGTGACAGCGACGCCAGCATACGCATCATGATCTGCTCGCCTGGCATCTCGAGGCTGAAAATGAGAACCGGTTTTTCCTGCAACATCGCGGCGTTTTCGCACAAGTTCATCGCAAAGGTGGTTTTACCCATCGACGGACGCGCCGCCACGATGATCAGATCCGATTTTTGCAGACCAGCCGTTTTCTTGTTCAAATCCTGATAGCCAGTGTCCACGCCCGTTACGCCATCGTGTGGCGTCTGGTAAAGCGTTTCGATACGCGAGACTGTCGCTTCAAGAATTTGGTCGATGCTTTTCGGGCCTTCGTCTTTATTCGCACGGCTCTCAGCAATCTGGAACACGCGTGACTCAGCCAGGTCGAGCAAATCTTCGCTGGTGCGCCCTTGTGGGTCGTAACCGGCATCGGCGATTTCATTCGCCACAGAAATCATTTCACGAACTACGGCACGTTCACGCACGATATCGGCGTAAGCGCTGATATTTGCCGCACTTGGGGTATTTTTTGATAATTCGGCCAGATAGGCGAAACCACCGACACTTTCCAGGTTGCCCTGAAGTTCCAGAGATTCAGAAAGCGTGATCAGGTCGATTGGCTTGCTCATTTCGAGCAAACGCTGCATTTCGGTGAAGATCATGCGGTGTGGACGGCTGAAAAAATCGTTAGCCACGACGCGCTCGGAAACGTTATCCCAGCGTTCGTTGTCCAGCATTAAACCGCCCAACACCGACTGCTCCGCTTCCAGAGAATGTGGCGGCATTTTCAGCCCTTCCATCTGACGATCGCGGGGTTCTTTCGGTTTGTTGAAGGGTTTATTTCCTGCCATAGTGAGGGAGTTACCAAAATCAGATAAGAGAGACGAGAGTTTACTCTATCTCCCTCCGAGGAAACAGAAGGAGTTCTCATGGCAACACGCATTGAATTTAGTCAGCACGGCGGGCCAGAAGTCTTAAAAGTTGCTCAGTTCACCCCAGCCGCACCCGCAGAAAACGAAGTCCAGGTCGAAAACAAAGCGATAGGTATCAATTACATCGACACCTATATTCGCAGCGGTTTATACCCACCACCGATGCTGCCAAGCGGCCTCGGAACAGAAGCGGCGGGCGTGGTAACTCAAGTTGGTAGTGCGGTAACACATCTTAAAGTAGGTGATCGTGTTGTCTATGCGCAGTCCGGGCTTGGCGCGTACAGCAGTGTGCATAATGTGCTGGCAGATAAAGCCGCGAAACTTCCTGATGCTATCTCTTTCGAACAAGCCGCCGCGTCATTCCTCAAGGGGCTGACGGTCTATTATCTGCTGCGTAAAACTTACGATATCAAAGCCAATGAAGTTTTCCTGTTCCATGCAGCAGCCGGTGGCGTTGGACTCATCGCCTGCCAGTGGGCCAAAGCGCTGGGCGCAAAACTGATTGGTACCGTGGGTTCAGCACAAAAAGCGGAACGCGCCAAAAATGCCGGTGCCTGGCAGACCATTAACTACCGCGAAGAAAATCTTGTCGACCGTGTGAAAGAGATTACAGGCGGCAAAAAAGTGACGGTCGTTTATGACTCTGTAGGGAAAGATACCTGGGAGGCGTCGCTGGATTGCCTTCAACGGCAGGGGTTGATGGTGAGTTTTGGTAACTCGTCTGGCCCAGTGACAGGCGTAAACCTCGGCATTCTCAACCAGAAAGGCTCACTGTATGTTACCCGGCCATCACTCAATGGTTACGTGACCACGCGCGAAGAGCTGGAAGAAGCCTGCAACGAGTTGTTCTCGTTGATTGCCAGCGGCGTGATTAAAGTGGATGTGGCTGAAACCCAGAAGTTTGCTTTGAGCGATGCTGCTCTTGCGCATCAGACACTGGAGAGCCGTAGCACAGAAGGCTCTAGTTTACTGATTCCATAAAAGAATTTGGGCTTCCCTTAGGAAGCCCATTCTTTTTTTGTTCGCACGGTATGTAGGGTACAGCGCGATGAATTCGTTTTTTTGCAACCCGGTAATATTGTCAGATTTGGTAAATAATTGATATCCCGCGACCCGCAAACTTAGCCAGAAAGATGCGAGGTTGTGATCAACTCCGCAATACCTGAGCAATTAGATGGGTTATTACAAACAAAACCTAGCGTTTGTCGGCAACCAATGACAACGCATGTTCCACAACATCGATTCCAGCACCGGCTTTATGGGCGTTTTCACTCAGGTAACGACGCCACTGGCGCGCTCCGGGGATGCCCTGGAACAGGCCTAACATATGGCGCGTAACGTGGCCTAAATAAGTGCCGTTCGCCAGTTCGCGTTCAATGTACGGGTACATGGCGCGCACTGCTGCTACGGTGTCGACTTCCTGCGTCTCCAGGCCAAAAATCTCCCGATCAACTGCCGTCAGTAAACCAGGGTTCTGGTAGGCTTCGCGCCCGACCATGACACCATCCATATGTTCCAGATGCGTTTTGGCTTCTTCCAGCGTTTTAATCCCACCGTTAATCGCCATTGTCAGATGCGGGAAATCACGCTTTAACTGATAAACGCGCGGGTAATCCAGCGGTGGAATTTCGCGGTTTTCTTTCGGGCTTAAACCCGAAAGCCAGGCTTTACGGGCATGAATGATGAACATATCGCATTCGCCCTTCCCGGCTACCGTGCCAATAAAATCACAGAGGAATTCGTAGCTGTCCTGGTCGTCAATGCCGATACGCGTTTTGACAGTGACCGGAATAGACACCACATCGCGCATCGCTTTAATGCAGTCGGCAACCCGCTGTGCATCCGCCATCAGACATGCACCAAACATACCGTTTTGCACACGATCTGACGGGCAACCCACGTTCAGGTTAATTTCATCGTAGCCGCGCTCTTGCGCCAGTTTTGCGCAAATAGCCAGTGCAGCCGGATCGCTCCCCCCTAATTGCAGGGCGATAGGATGCTCGTCTTCGCTGTATGCCAGATAGTCCCCTTTGCCATGAATAATCGCACCGGTTGTCACCATTTCGGTGTACAGCAGTGTCTGGCTTGATAACTGACGCAAGAAGTAGCGGCAGTGGCGATCGGTCCAGTCAAGCATCGGCGCAATAGAAAAACGATGTGGCTGGAAAGGAGTCTGGCTGATTTGTGAGGACATAGGCTGTGGGCGTTTACGGGCTACGGTTAAAAAAGGGTCGCTACTATAGCATAAAGCAGCGCCGGGACACCCGCTCGTCCCGGCGGCTATTTTCATCAGAAAGTGACGCTCAGCTGTGCCCCTGCCCCCCATGTCTGGTCTTCGCCATACAATCCCATTAAATCGACATGAACACGATTGAATGGCGCAAAGCCAACACCACCGGTAAAGACATTGCTGTCGTTTGATTTTACATCTGCGCGATAACCCGCACGCACGGCAAGCCATGGCAGCGGCGTAATTTCAGCACCGACGCCAACATACTGCGAGTCTTCTTCGCTTTTGAAGCCTTTAGTTTCGGTGAGATCGCCATCGGCGCTGAGGGTGATGAGGTCGTTATGCCAGGCAACGCCTGCGGTCACTAACGGGCGAATCTGGTAAGTGTCTTTGTAGTTTACCGTCTCGCCGGTTCTGCCATTGGTGATAAGAATATCTTTGGTATCAATGTCACGCGAAATCAGGTTCTGACCGCTCAAACCCACCGTCCAGTTTTCGCCGAAATCGGCGGCAACACCTGCATCAACGTTGAAACCCGTATCATCATTGCGGTAACGACTGCTGTTCCAGTCGTTGCTGTCGTAGGAATAGACTGACGTGGTGTAATTATACAGCCAGGTTTTTTGCAGCTTTGGCGTAACGCCAAAAGAGACGGGTACGCCGCCCAAATCAAACTGTTTCGCAAGCGCCACACCATAGTCAGAGACAATAGCTGCACGGCCAGAAGCCGTAGAGTTCAGATTGCTGGTAATAACATCGGAGCCATTAATAGCGGCATCTAACGCAACGCCCCCGGCCACTGCCCGAGAACCTGCGATGCTATTGAGGTAATCGATATCTTGCTGATCAATGGAAGAACTAACATGCGCTCGTGCATAGGCTTTTGCGACAAAAGCCACTGAAAGCACGTCGTTTGGAATACTGACGGCAATACTCGCACCCGCTTTCGCGTTTGCTGTTTTCCCTTTCAGATCTTCCAGTTCCCCAGCCAGATCACCTGCGGCACCCTGAAGCTGATTGAGCGAACCATTGGGGTTGAAAAGGATATCCTGCAAGGTGAGATCGTCGATAACGTTTTTGTAGTTATCGACTTTGTTACTGATGTCGTCGATCTGATCTTGCAGGTTATCTTTATCGGTAATTTGTGCGCTGACGGCAGGTAGAATCACCGTTATCGTGTCATCCTGCTTTGCTTTTGCCAGCAGTGCAGGGTTAGTGAGAACTCCACTTCCGTAACTTGCGGAGGCAACTCCCGTTCCCCCCATTGCATCACTACGCGCTTCTGCCCAGGTACCCGCCGCAGAGGCCGGATTTGCCACAAATAAAGATGCAGCGCTAAGCGCCACCAAAGTTTTAATTTTTTTCATTCACCGCTGCCCGTATGTTAATCGGATGTAATAACTTGCCCTCCCAGTTATGACTGAACAGAGGCAGACTATTGCTGTGAATAAAAAGCTAAAAAGTGAGCTGTTTCGCCCATCGAAATCCTGTTTCTATCCATCAGGATTATCAGTTCAAAATTCCTTTGCAGCCTTATTTATAGTTTACCGTTTGGTTTTCGTGAAGGGAGACCATCATGTTGGCCGAAAAATTGTGGTGGGTGATCAATCCAGCGATCCTGACGCTGCGCGGCATATCCTGGGTTTAACGGGTAATAAATACGGTTTTCAGCTTTGTTGGCTTCACCCACAATTAATAACCGGACTTCATGTTCTGTATTGTTGATAAAGGTATGGCAGATACCGGTTCCAGCCGGGAAACCGACGCTATCGCCTGGTTCAAGCGGGTAAAGATGCCCGTTAATCCACACCTGCGGATGCCCTTCGAGCACATACGCAAATTCTTCTTCACTGCTTTCCGCATGGGGATAAGAGGTGCGGCGGCCAGGCAGCAGGCGCTCATGATGAATCCCCAGCCGCGTTAAACCGAGTTTACGAGCCAGCGGTGCGCCAATAGAAAAAAGCTCAGGGTTGCCCGGATAAGTAGAATCATCCTCACCTTCCAGGTCCTGCCAATGGCGAATGCAATCAGGTTTATTCATAACAAACTCCGGGATAGTCATCTCAAAAGATATGGCCAACATGGCGCACCACTCGGCGTTTTTAGCGCGTTGTGATAGAGTGTAGGGCTAATCTACAGGGGAATGCTGATGGACATCACGACTTCACAAAACGTGTTAGCGCAGGCTGAAAAACTATGCGAGCAGCGTAATGTGCGCCTGACGCCACAACGCCTTGAAGTGTTGCGTTTGCTGACGCAGCAGGCGGGAGCAATCAGCGCTTATGATTTGCTGGATTTATTGCGTGCCAGTGAACCGCAAGCCAAACCCCCGACGGTGTATCGTGCGCTCGATTTTCTTCTGGAACAAGGTTTTGTACACCGGGTAGAGTCCACCAACAGCTATGTGTTGTGTAATCTGATTGATCAGCCAACTCATTCATCTGCGATGTTTATTTGCGACCGATGTGGTGCGGTGAAGGAACATAGTGCGGAAGGTGTGGAAGATATCATGCATCAGCTGGCAGCCCATTTAGGGTTTGCTCTGCATCATAATGTCATTGAAGCGCATGGTTTATGTAGCGGATGTGCAGAAGTTGAAGCCTGTAGCCACCCGGATGCTTGCGGGCATGACCATTCAATTCAGAGCAAGAAAAAATCGCGCTAGTGAGATTTGGTACATCCGTGTACCTGGGCAGGGCTGAGAGTTAACACATCTGAGGGAAGCTAATTACCAACGATATTTGTTGCGAGTTTCCCAATCAACAACTTCATCCTCTGCCTTGTCCTTTTCATAGCCGTAACGCTCCTGAATCTTACCGACAAGCTGATCGCGTTTCCCTTCGATGACGGTCATATCATCATCTGTCAGTTTGCCCCATTTCTCTTTTACTGTGCCTTTAAACTGTTTCCAGTTACCGCCGATTTCGTCTTTATTCATAATAATATCCTCATCGTTCGGGAAAGAACTGCTAAAAAATTACCAACGTCCAATGTGCTGCCATTTGGCCAACACCACTCTATCTGCTGGACGTGATAATAATTGTAGTCAAGGATATGGCGGTACGGAGAAAACTAAGAATCTTTAACCATACGGCTTAACTTTGTACATTGTTAAACCAGGTATTTTGCTGCCAGTGACGACGCCAAATCCAACCTAAAGCCAGCCCCCGCAAAGCAAGGAATACCGCCACAGACAGCCACAACCCGTGATTGCCTAAATATGGCACGGTGAACATCGAAAGGCCAAAACCCAACGCCGCAACAGCCATGCTATTTCGCATCTCAGCACCCCGTGTTGCACCAATAAACATTCCATCGAGCAAATAGCACCACACCCCGACGACCGGCAAAACTATCTGCCAGTTTAAGTAGATATCAGCCTGTAGTTGTAACTGAGGTAAAGAAGTCAGGAGTGAAACAATTTGCTCGCCAAACAGGGCATACACCACGGCAAACATGAGCGCGACTAAACCCGCCTGGCGGCATGCAGCACCCCAAACTTCGAGAAGCTGGCCGCGGTTCTTTGCGCCATAAGCCTGTCCGGAATGGGCTTCAACCGCATACGCAAAGCCATCAAGTGCATAAGCCGTAAACGTCAGTAGCGTCATCAGCACCGCATTGACGGCGACAATTTCGCTGCCTAAGCGAGCACCGAAGATAGTCACGGATGCGAAGCAAATTTGCAGTAGCAAAGAGCGCAGCATGATGTCACGGTTTAGCGCCAGTAAACGCCGAACGTTGCCGCGCCAGGCCAGTCTGAGCATCTCAAAACTGATGCCACGCAAGCCCATAACCTTTTTCACCATCAGCAAGCCGATGATAAAGGTGACGTATTCAGCCGCCACGGTAGCCAGTGCAGCGCCCTGAACATTCATATGCAGCCCCATCACCAGCCACACATCCAGCACGATATTGAGCACATTACCAACAACCAACAGGATTACCGGGGCCCGTGCGTATTGCACGCCCAGCAGCCATCCAAGCAATACCAGGTTCGCAAGTGAAGCAGGCGCACTCAGCCAGCGGATTTCAAGAAAACGCTGCGCCTGAAAGAGCACATCCTGATTCCCGCCAACAATGTGCAGGGCCAGTGAAATAAGGGGTTCGCGTAGCAGGACAATCGCAACACCCGCCCCTAATGCCAGCAGTAAAGGCTGCACCAGTGCACGCGCTAACGCTGAGGGATTGTTTGCACCAAAAGCCTGAGCAGTTAAGCCCGTGGTACTCATGCGCAAAAAAAGCAGCAACATGAACAGGAAGCTGGTTGCCGTCGCACCAATAGCGACACCGCCGAGATAGACCGGGCTATCGAGATGGCCAATAACTGCCGTATCGACAAGGCCAAGCAGCGGAACGGTAATGTTGGAGAAAATCATGGGTAAAGCGAGGCGCCAGAGCGCACGATCCGCCGTGGAGAATAATTGCATGACCTCTCCTGAAGGAGATCAAAGAGAATGAAGACGGTGATGCGCATTGTGCATGCACATCACCTAAAGAGATTTACAGCCAGTCGCCGTTGCGAATAACCCCAACAGCCAACCCTTCAATAGAGAAGTTATGCTCGCGCAGGTCGACCACAATCGGTTCAAATTCGCTGTTTTCGGGAAGAAGATGAACGGTATTACCCTGCTGTTTCAAACGCTTAACAGTCACTTCATCATCAATACGCGCGACCACAACCTGGCCATTACGCACATCTTGAGTTTTATGAACTGCAAGCAGGTCACCGTCCATAATACCGATGTCTTTCATAGACATACCACTGACGCGCAGCAGGAAATCGGCATTAGGTTTAAACAGGGATGGATCGACCTGGTAGTGACCTTCGATGTGCTGTTGTGCCAAGAGTGGCTCACCCGCAGCAACACGCCCAACCAGCGGAATACCGGTGACTTCTTCCACCAGCAAACGGATGCCACGTGAGGCACCGGAGACAATTTCAAGCACGCCTTTACGGGCGAGCGCTTTGAGGTGCTCTTCAGCGGCGTTTGGAGAACGGAACCCCAGACGTTGAGCAATTTCAGCACGAGTCGGTGGCATGCCGGTCTGGCTGATATGATCCCGAATAAGATCAAACACCTCTTGCTGCCTGGTAGTTAACGCTTTCATTCCGCCCCCTGGGTGTTTATACAGTTATGCTGTGAGTATATACAGTCAAAGGTCAATTTGGAACCATAAATTGAGCAAAAAACCAGGGACTTAACTATTCTGGAATCATCCGCGCAAATGCGGCCAAAGCAGCGTGACCCAGGTAACGACTGCGAGGATAATTGCTATTAATACAGCGGCTGAGCCCATGTCTTTGGCACGCCCGGAAAGTTCGTGATAATCAGTGCCAACGCGGTCTACAAGGGCCTCAATAGCACTATTGAGGATCTCGACAATCATGACCAGCACGACTGAGCCGATAAGCAAAACACGGGTGATAGGGTCGACATCCAGCCAACAGGCAATGGCAATGGCGATTACCGCGCTGACGCCTTCCTGGCGGAAAGCCGCTTCGTTAATCCAGGCTGCTTTGAGCCCTTTCCATGAATAGCCTGCGGCTTTGATGATACGGGTAAGTCCAGTGGTACTGCTCGCCATTTTGGGAAACCTTTTCAAATTATTTGGGTCAATGCTTATCTATATTGCAACGCCACAGAAATCTGAGCCAGATTCTGATATTCTTGCGGCGAATTTGCATCATTAACCTGAGGCTTTACATCGTTTATGTCAGGCTGGCCAAGAATCTACTACAAATTACTTAATTTACCATTAGGCGTTCTGGTAAAGAGCAAGTCCATTCCGGCTGATCCACAAACCGAACTGGGCTTAGATCCTACACGTCCAATAATGTACGTGCTGCCGTATAACTCAAAGGCGGACTTATTAACGCTGCGCGCACAATGCCTCGCGCATAACTTGCCCGACCCTCTCGAGCCATTAGAAATCGACGGTGCGGTATTGCCGCGCTATGTCTTTATTCATGGCGGCCCGCGTGTGTTCACGTACTACACACCAAAAGAAGAGTCGATCAAGCTGTTCCACGATTACCTCGATTTGCACCGTAGCAATCCAAACCTGGATGTGCAGATGGTGCCAGTGTCGGTCATGTTTGGCCGTTCACCTGGCCGCGAAAAAGGCGAAGTGAATCCGCCATTGAAAATGCTTAACGGCATTCAGAAATTCTTCGCGGTGTCCTGGCTTGGGCGCGACAGCTTTGTGCGTTTCTCGGCACCTGTTTCGCTACGTCAGATGGCAACCGATCACGGTACAGACAAAAAAATCGCCCAAAAACTGGCACGAGTGGCGCGTATGCACTTTGCTCGCCAGCGTTTAGCGACTGTCGGCCCGCGTCTGCCGGTGCGCCAGGATTTGTTTAACAAACTTCTGGCCTCAAAAGCGATTGCACGCGCAGTAGAAGACGAAGCACGCAGTAAGAAAATCTCCCATGAAAAAGCGCAGCAGAATGCTGTTGCCTTGATGGAAGAAATTGCAGCGAACTTCTCCTACGAAGCCGTTCGTTTGACCGACCGCGTGTTAGGTCTGACGTGGAACCGCCTGTACCAGGGCATTAACGTTCATAATGCTGAACGTGTGCGCCAGCTGGCTCACGACGGCCATGAGATTGTCTATGTTCCCTGCCACCGCAGCCACATGGACTACATGCTGTTGTCTTACGTGCTTTACCACCAGGGGCTGGTTCCTCCGCACATCGCGGCGGGTATCAACCTGAATTTCTGGCCAGCAGGCCCGATTTTCCGTCGCCTGGGCGCGTTCTTTATTCGCCGTACCTTTAAAGGCAGCAAACTCTACTCCACCGTGTTCCGTGAATATCTTGGCGAACTGTTCAGCCGTGGCTATTCCGTCGAATACTTTGTGGAAGGTGGCCGTTCTCGTACCGGACGTTTGCTTGACCCGAAAACCGGCACACTGTCGATGACCATTCAGGCCATGCTGCGTGGCGGTACTCGTCCAATTACATTAGTGCCGATTTACATTGGCTACGAGCATGTAATGGAAGTGGGGACTTACGCGAAAGAACTGCGCGGAGCGACCAAAGAGAAAGAGAGCTTCATGCAGATGGTGCGCGGGCTGAGCAAGCTGCGTAACCTCGGGCAGGGCTATGTGAACTTCGGCGAACCGATGCCGTTGATGACATTCCTGAACCAGCGAGTGCCTGAGTGGCGTGATTCAATCGACCCGATTGAATCCATTCGCCCGGCATGGTTAACGCCAACGGTTAATGAAATTGCTGCCGAACTGATGGTGCGTATTAACAATGCAGGCGCGGCAAACGCCATGAACCTGTGTTGTACCGCGCTCCTGGCATCGCGCCAGCGTTCACTGACGCGCGAACAACTGACCGAACAGCTCAACTGCTACCTGAGCCTGTTGCGTAATGTGCCGTATTCACCGGACGCTACCGCGCCAGATCAGCCAGCAGAAGCACTTATCGAACATGCGTTGCAGATGAACAAGTTTGAAGTAGAGAAAGATACGATTGGTGACATCATCATTCTGCCGCGTGAGCAGGCAGTGCTGATGACTTACTACCGTAACAACATCCTGCATATGCTGGTGTTGCCTTCTCTGCTGGCTGCGATTATCACGCAACATCGCCACATTTCCCGTAGCGAGCTTTTGCGTCAGGTCGAGCTGCTCTACCCGATGCTGAAGTCTGAGCTGTTCCTGCGTTGGGAAAAAGCCGATCTTGCCAGTGAAATGGATGCGCTGCTCAATGAGTTGGTTCGCCAGGATCTGATTACCCTTACGGGTGAAGAGGTGGTGATTAACCCGGCACGCTCGCGCACTATGCAGCTTCTGGCGGCAGGTGTTCGTGAAACGCTGCAACGTTACGCCATTACTTTCTGGCTGCTGAGTGCTAATCCGTCAATAAACCGTGGGACACTGGAGCGCGAAAGCCGCACCGTTGCCCAACGTTTGTCGGTATTGCATGGCATTAACGCACCGGAGTTCTTTGATAAAGCCGTATTCACCTCGCTGGTCTTAACTTTGCGTGATGAAGGCTACATCAGCGACACCGGGGATGCAGAACCCGCCGAAACGATGAAGGTCTACCAGATGCTGGCAGAGCTGATCATGCCGGATGTGCGTTTGACGATTGAAAGCGCGACGTCGCAGGCCGCGACTGAGTAAAAAATCTGGCGGATAAACGAAGTGTCATCCGCCATTTAGTTTCTTATACCCGAGCTACTTCGAGATGCAGGTAGGCGGCAATCGAATGAATCCCGATGAGCTTACTCAAGTAAGTGATTCGGGTGAATGAGAGCAGCCAACAACCCTGCAACTTGAAGGGCGATGGGTATAATTAGAAGTGCACGTAACTGAGCACCAACCCAATAAACAGCACCAGTCCAACGTAGTTATTATTCAGGAAAGCACGGAAGCAAGCATCGCGGTCGCGATTTGCTGTCAGGCGTTGTTGATGAATAAATAGCGCACCCGCCAGTGCAATAGACCAGTAGAAAGCCCCACCTAGTCCATTTAACCAGCCAATCACCGCCATCAGCACCATCACCGTAAACTGCAAAATACCAATGATCAGGTTATCAAAGCGGCCAAACAGTATCGCCGTGGATTTTATGCCGATTTTCACATCATCATCACGGTCGACCATCGCATATTGCGTGTCGTAAGCCACAGCCCAGCAGATATTGGTCAAAAACATCAGCCAGCAACTTAGCGGCACAGATTCACTCACCGCAGCAAATGCCATCGGGATTGACCAACCGAATGCCGCACCCAGCACCACTTGTGGCAGATGGGTATAACGCTTCATGAATGGATAAACCCAGGCAAGCGCCAACCCTGCTACCGACAGCAATATTGTCATGGTGTTGAGCGTCAACACCAGTAAGAACGAGAGCAGCACCAGCACCACGAACAATATGCGCGCTTCTTTCTCACTCACCGCCCCGCTCGGCAGCGGCCGGTGCGCCGTGCGTTTTACGTGGCCATCAAATTTGCGGTCGGCGTAGTCATTCACCACACAACCGGCGGCGCGCATCATCCATACGCCAGCGATAAACACCGCTAAAATGGTAAGCGGCGGTACACCCGGTGTCGCAAGCCATAGCGCCCATAAAGTGGGCCATAACAGTAAAAGCGAGCCAATCGGCTTATCAAGCCGCATCAGGCGTTGATACGCCTGCCATTTGCCCTGTTTCAGACTCCACTCCATTATTTTTCCTCTCCATACAGCGGGGAAGCAGGAAGGAAAAGCTCAGTCAGCACCAATGGCTTTCCGGCTAATCGCAAGCGGGAACGACGCCCCCACAACTCCGCAGTGCGGCCAATCTCAATAAAATCCCTGGTCAGGGAAGATGTATTAAACAGATAACGCCCAAGCGGCGTGGTGCCCAGCTGTTGCAAAGCCAGCTCAGGCCCTTCCAGAGTGGATTCAGGTACGACCGTGCGCCCCAAAAGCCAGGGTTCTTCATCACCGCAAAGCACAACTTCGCGCAACCAATAACGGCTGGACTCTGGCAACATATCAGCTTCTGGAAGAACGACATGCGATTCGAAAAAACCTTCACGCACAATGCGGGCAGTAACTTTGGAACAATACTGCTCAAAGCGTTTGGTCATCGAGTCTTCAAGCAACAACCAGTCAAGAAGCGATGCACTCAGCTCCTCGGGAATCGTAGCTTCAAAACGTAAGGCGCGCAGTGGCGAAAGCGCGTCAGACATGGGAATTTCTCCGAAACAAAACCGGCAGTCATTGTAACGCAGAATAGGTATAGCGGGGCAGGGAAAAGCTCACAACAATTTAACAGGTCGGAGGCCTTCTAAATCATTCGAGTTGAATCAAGGCGGCAAATGAGAAAATCCCGATGAGCTTACTCATGTAAGTGATTCGGGTTTGTGAGAGCAGCCAACGCAGAGTCAGCTTGAAGGATGACGAAGGAAAAAAGGTGCGCCAGGCGGCGCACCAAACTTCAAACATCAGCACTGCGGGGAAACCATCACCCCTTGCCTTTTACACTGCTGATAAAGGTTTTACGGGCGCTAGTCGATCCCAGGCGTTCAGCTTCATCCAGCAGTTTAAGGGCTTTATCTACATCGCCTTTTGCGACTGCATCTTTGATAGCCTGGTTGAAGTACGTTTCTGTATCGCTTAGCACTGGCTCCGATTTTTTGGCGGGCGCGGCGGTAGCTGGTGCCGCCGCTGTGGCAGCAACAGCTGCCGGGGCAACATAAGTTGCGGCTGGTGCTGCAGTATTACCAACCGTGACCGGGCCTGGGCCTGATGAACCGAATAGTGGGCCGACTAATACGCTCGAAGCAGAAGAGGTTTTCACTTTAATCTTCAGCGTGCCGTCAGTGCCGTGGCGGGCAATCGGGTCTGGAATATCCGGAACAGCGTTGCCCGTGCCTTTCGCATAAGCCTTGGCCGGGTCAATCATCGTGGTGGTCTGTTGGGTGTCTTTATTGGTGGTGAAGACCAGTAAATAGAGTTTTTGTTGCCCCAGTGCTGGTGTTAATTTCAGCGTGCCTTCCAGACGATCGGCAGACATTACGCCGGGCTCCTGATAGGCAAAGTAGCTTGCCGGGAAGTAAGCCGCAGGCGTCATATTCTGATCAAGCACTAACACATTTGGCGCAAATACTGAGTTTTTGTTCACTTCACTGGTCAGCGTGATATTCAGCTCACCAATGTTGGCAGGGACGCTATAGGCTGCAACCGGGCCAGTAATATCTCCGGCTTTCAGGCTTTGACCACTGGTAGCCAGCGTCGTCGTCAATGTCTTTGATTGATCGACTGGTGTCCACTGCAATTGTTGTAATGCAGAAGTCGGCACGGCGGGTGCCATTGATATATCCTGTGGAACGATATTCACATCAGCCAGGCTTACGGCAGGCACGCTGGCGAGCAACCCTGCGGAAAGGCAGAGTGCGAGGAGACTTTTTTTCATTTTCATTTTTATAAACCTCGAATGGGAAATCAGTGGAAAGTTAGCCAGGCAATAGCGCTTTCCATCGAAGCAGGCATTGGCATACAAGGGTAATCATGATGGAGAGTTCAGTGGCGAACTCCCCATCATTTCTTCACTTCAGGTTAATGCTGTATTACCACCAGATTTCCATCTGGGCACCGAAGCTGAACTCATCGTCATTGCCACGGCTGGTAGAGAAGGTGCTGTTGCCAGAAGAGTCGCTGATCTGGAAGCGAGTTGAATCGCCGTTACCATCTTTAGCGTAACCCCATTTCTCATCCCACTTGGCGTAGGTTGCGAAGACACGCAGTGCCGGACGGGACCAGATGCTGTCGCCTGCCTGCCATTGTTGCGCCAGGGTAATTTTGTACTGACCGTTACGATCGCCAGTTTCCTGGGATTTCACGTTGTCGTAGCCAACTTCCAACAGGGTGCTCATGATTGGCGTCCATTTGTACATTGGACGAACACCGATGGTGTACCACTCAGTCCCCTGGTTATCATCCAGGTTCAGGTTCTGGTACATACCGACGTACATCAGGTCCCATTGGTCTGCCAGGGTAATCGCACCATGGTCAATAACACGGAACAGATAACCGTCGTTATCGAGGCTGCCGCCCTGCGCCTGGCCTTTACCGTTAGAGGTCATGGAGTCTGTTGCGTACTGCAGAACAAACTTGTTGTAGCCTTTCATCATGCTCTGGGTATGTTCAAGCGTACCCATCCAGCCATCTTTAGAAGCGCCTGGTTGCAGATAATAGTCGTCAGGAATGTTGGTGTGACCGTAGTCAACGCCCAGTTCCAGGGTACCGCCTGGGTTGGTTTCAATACCTGCCCAACGCACGTCGAATACGTCATTTGGTACTTTGTTGCTGTAGTTACGGGTACCGTCAGCATTGAAATCGTTGAATGCCGCAGAACCGCCTGATTCAGAAGAACGCGTTGCCGCGAAGGAAAGTTTACCTACGCCAACATCGATGTTTTCCAGACCTGCACCAGGACCAGAAATATCCCAGTAGTAGAAGTCGATCATGTGAACGTCATGACGTTGATAGAAACGCTTACCTGCCCACATATTGGCACCTGGCAGCGCATCAATCAGGTTTTTACCCTGCACGTTTGCTTCACGGAATGCCGGGCTGGTTGCTTCCCAGTCATTGTCCTGTGCTACGGAGTACGCCACGTTAGTATCGAAGTAGAAGCTCTTATCGCCTTCTTTCCATACTTCCTGACCCAGTTTCAATTCCGCATAGGTTTCACATTCGTTACCAAGACGGTATTTAGATTGAGCACCAGTTGCCTGGAAACACTCTTGTGTACCGCCGCTACCGGTCCAGCCGATACCAGAACGGGCATAACCGTGGAAGTCCACAGCCAGAGCCTGAACAGACATAACGCCTGCTGCTACGGCGACCGCCAGTGGAAGTTTGCGCAGAGTAATCATCGTTCTATCTCCTGAGATCATTGCTTTTCTTTTTTATGGGAATGCTTAAACACCTGGCTCTTGATGCAACCGACGACATGCAGTGCCATCTTCACGGAACAGATGGCAGCGCTCTGGCGGCAAGCCAATAGCGAATGTGGCACCCTCTTTTACCAACACCACGTCATTCTGGCGGTACACCAGATTCTGACGGATGGCGGGGATTTGGATATGAATCTGAGTTTCATGGCCAAGCTGCTCAACCACCTGCACTTCACCTTCGAGGGTGACGTCAGCAATGTCGCTTGGCAGTAAGTGTTCCGGGCGAATACCGAGAGACATGTTGGCACCGACCTGCACTTCCTTACTTTCTACCGGCAGCCAGACTTGCTGGCGGTTTGGTAATTCAACCTGGACTTGATCGATAGCCGTGGCAGTGACTTTCACCGGCAGGAAGTTCATTTTTGGCGAGCCAATAAAGCCCGCAACAAAACGATCCGCCGGGTAGTGATACAGCTCGAGCGGTTTGCCGACTTGCGCTACGCGCCCGGCATCCAGCACCACAATTTTGTCTGCAAGCGTCATCGCTTCGACCTGGTCGTGCGTGACGTAAATCATGGTGCGACCAAGGCGCTTATGCAGTCGGGAAATCTCAATACGCATCTGCACACGCAGTGCCGCATCAAGGTTTGAAAGAGGTTCATCAAGCAGGAATACACGTGGTTCAGCCACCAGCGTACGGCCAATCGCTACGCGCTGACGCTGCCCACCAGAAAGTGCTTTCGGACGGCGTTCTAATAAATGCCCCAGTTGCAAAGTTTCTGAAACCTGGGTGACACGTTGATTGATATCGCTTTTTTTAGCGCCTGCGAGCTTCAACCCAAAGGACATATTTTCAGCAACGGAAAGATGGGGATAAAGAGCATAAGACTGGAACACCATGCCGACGCCACGCTCAGCGGGAGGAATGTCGTTCATGCGAGTATCACCGATGAATAAATCACCGCTGGTGATCGTTTCCAGACCTGCAATCATGCGTAACAGAGTGGATTTACCGCAGCCTGACGGTCCAACAAAAACCACGAACTCACCTTCCTGGATGTCGAGGTTAATATCTTTCGACACCACCACATCACCCCAGGCTTTTGTTACGTTCCGTAGCTGTACGCTTGCCATGCACTTCTCCCTTCATTCCGTCACGCTGCTATTGGGCAGGTGATTCAAGATGTGTCGGACTATGACGGATCGATACATTTCGTGAATCCTCCACCCCGCTGTTTTTTATGGGGGAGGAGGCGGGAGGATGAGAAGGGTTGCTCTGCAACCGGTTGCAGTGGGCGTGACAGTTTTTCGTGATCGTGGTTTCAAATTTCTGGGTAGTTTTGTGTGCTCCAGCACACATAACTGTCAGTTATGGAATGCAGATCACAGATACCCGGGTGGGGGCGTAGGGCCAAGGAGGATGAGAAGCACTTGCCATCTGCGCAAACTGGCAACCGTAACGCCACTACCTTGACCTTGATGTATCCACGCGCAAAGCAAACCACCATTCAAAGGATGGGAATAAATATGAAAATTAAAACTGGCGCCCGCATCCTCGCTCTGTCTGCCCTGACAACGATGATGTTTTCCGCCTCTGCACTGGCAAAAATAGAAGAAGGCAAACTGGTCATCTGGATTAATGGTGACAAAGGCTATAACGGCCTGGCTGAGGTCGGTAAGAAGTTTGAAAAAGATACCGGTATTAAAGTCACCATCGAACACCCGGACAAACTGGAAGAAAAATTCCCACAAGTTGCGGCGACCGGCGATGGCCCGGACATCATCTTCTGGGCACACGACCGTTTCGGTGGTTATGCACAATCTGGCCTGCTGGCCGAAATCACTCCAGACAAAGCTTTCCAGGACAAACTCTATCCGTTTACCTGGGACGCAGTTCGTTACAACGGCAAAATCATTGCTTACCCAGTCGCGGTTGAAGCGCTCTCTCTGATTTACAACAAAGACCTGGTACCAAACCCGCCGAAAACCTGGGAAGAGATCCCGGCACTCGATAAGCAGCTGAGAGCGAAAGGTAAGAGCGCGTTGATGTTCAACCTGCAAGAACCGTACTTCACCTGGCCGCTGATTGCCGCTGACGGTGGTTATGCGTTCAAACTCGAAAACGGCAAATACGACGTGAAAGATGTGGGCGTGGATAGCGCAGGCGCGAAAGCAGGCCTGACCTTCCTGGTCGACATGATTAAAAACAAACAAATGAATGCGGATACCGATTATTCCATCGCTGAAGCAGCCTTCAACAAAGGCGAAACGGCGATGACAATCAACGGCCCGTGGGCATGGTCGAACATTGATAAAAGCAAAATCAATTACGGCGTGACACTGCTGCCTACCTTTAAAGGTAAAGCATCTAAACCGTTCGTGGGTGTGCTGAGTGCCGGTATCAACGCCGCCAGCCCTAACAAAGAACTGGCGAAAGAGTTCCTGGAAAACTACCTGCTGACCGATCAGGGCCTGGCTGACGTTAACAAAGACAAGCCATTGGGTGCCGTGGCACTGAAATCCTACCAGGATCAACTGGCGAAAGATCCACGTATCGCCGCCACCATGGATAACGCCCAGAAAGGCGAAATCATGCCGAACGTACCGCAGATGTCTGCGTTCTGGTATGCCGTTCGTACCGCAGTCATCAACGCAGTCAGCGGTCGCCAGACTGTTGATGAAGCGATGAAAGACGCTCAGGGACGTATTACTAAGTAAGAACTTCCCCCTCACCCCGGCCCTCTCCCTAAAGGAGAGGGAGAAAACCGGACAATCCCCTCTCTCTCAGGGAGAGGGTTAGGGTGAGGGTGGTTTCAGATGAAAAGCTGTTGAGGAACACCCCATGGATGTAGTTAAAAAGAGCCACTGGTGGCAAAGCGATGTGCTGAAGTGGTCAGTCATCGGCCTGTTGGGACTGCTGGTTGGTTATCTTGTGGTATTAATGTACGCCCAGGGGGAGTACCTGTTCGCCATTATGACGCTGATTTTAAGCTCACTTGGCTTATATATTTACGCTAACCGCAAGGCTTATGCCTGGCGTTATGTTTATCCTGGTCTGGCCGGCATGGGGCTGTTCGTCCTGTTCCCGCTGGTCTGTACCATCGCCATCGCCTTCACCAACTACAGCAGCACCAACCAACTGACGCAGGAACGTGCGCAGGAGGTGCTGATGGACCGCCAGTATCAGGCGGGAAAAACCTTTAACTTCGGCCTGTATCCGGCGGGTGACGAGTGGCAACTGGCCCTCACCGACGGCGAATCCGGCAAGAATTTCATCTCCGACGCTTTTAAATTTGGCGGCGCTCAACACCTGAAACTGAAAGACGCCGATGCTCTTCCTGCGGGTGAGAAAGCCAATCTGCGCGTGATTACGCAAAACCGTGCGGCGCTGACGCAAATCACCGCGCAAATGCCTGATGAAAGCACCCTGACCATGAGCTCCCTGCGCCAGTTCTCCGGCACCCGCCCGCTTTATACGCAGGGCGAAAATGGTGAACTGACCAACAACCAAAGCGGCGTGAAGTACCGCCCGAATAACGGCATTGGTTTCTATCAGTCGGTTAACGCCGATGGCAACTGGGGCAACGAACAGCTAAGCCCGGGCTACACCGTGACTATCGGCTGGAAGAACTTCCTGCGTGTGTTCCACGATGAAGGTATTCAGAAACCGTTTATGGCGATTTTCGTCTGGACGGTGATCTTCTCAATCCTGACGGTGATTCTCACCGTGGCGGTTGGCATGATTCTGGCCTGCGTGGTGCAGTGGGAATCCCTGAAAGGCAAAGCGATTTATCGCGTGATGTTAATACTGCCATACGCGGTGCCATCGTTTATTTCTATCCTGATTTTCAAAGGCTTGTTCAACCAAAGTTTCGGTGAAATCAACATGATGTTGAGCTCACTGTTTGGTATCAAACCCGCCTGGTTTAGCGACCCGACCACTGCGCGTTCAATGATAATTATCGTGAATACGTGGCTTGGTTATCCGTACATGATGATTCTGTGCATGGGCTTGCTGAAAGCGATTCCGGACGACCTGTACGAAGCCTCTGCAATGGATGGCGCAGGCCCGTTCCAGAACTTCTTTAAGATTACGCTGCCGCTGCTGATTAAGCCGCTGACACCGCTGATGATCGCAAGTTTTGCCTTTAACTTTAACAACTTCGTGCTGATTCAACTGTTAACCAACGGTGGTCCGGACCGACTGGGAACCACAACTCCTGCGGGTTATACGGACTTGCTGGTGAGCTACACCTACCGCATCGCCTTCGAAGGCGGCGGCGGTCAGGACTTTGGTTTAGCTGCGGCTATTGCAACGCTTATCTTCATTCTGGTTGGCGCATTAGCGATTGTTAACCTGAAAGCCACCCGCATGAAGTTTGATTAAGGAGCAACACACATGGCTATGGTACAACCCAAATCTCAAAAGCTGCGACTCTTCACGACGCACTTACTGTTACTGATATTTATCGCCGCGATCATGTTCCCGCTGCTGATGGTTATTGCGATTTCACTGCGTCCGGGTAACTTCGCGACAGGCAGCCTGATCCCGGACCAAATCTCGTGGGAGCACTGGAAATTAGCACTTGGTTTCAGCGTGCAACATGCCGATGGCAGCGTAACACCACCGCCGTTCCCGGTGCTGTTATGGTTGTGGAACTCGATCAAAATCGCGGCGATTACTGCGCTGGGTATCGTGACGCTCTCGACAACTTGTGCCTACGCTTTTGCCCGTATGCGTTTCCCTGGCAAAGCCACGCTGCTGAAAGGGATGCTGATTTTCCAGATGTTCCCGGCGGTGCTGTCACTGGTGGCGTTGTACGCCTTGTTTGACCGCCTCGGTCAGTACATTCCGTTTATCGGTTTGAATACACATGGTGGGGTGATCTTCGCCTATCTTGGCGGTATCGCGCTGCATGTCTGGACGATTAAGGGTTATTTCGAAACGATTGATAACTCACTGGAAGAAGCCGCAGCACTGGATGGTGCAACCCCATGGCAAGCCTTCCGCCTGGTGCTTTTACCGCTCTCTGTACCGATTCTGGCGGTGGTGTTTATTCTGTCGTTTATCGCCGCAATTACCGAAGTGCCAGTGGCCTCATTGTTGCTGCGCGATGTTAACAGCTACACCCTCGCGGTCGGTATGCAGCAATACCTCAACCCACAAAACTACCTGTGGGGCGACTTTGCCGCAGCCGCTGTACTTTCTGCAATCCCGATTACTGTCGTGTTCTTACTGGCGCAGCGCTGGCTGGTGAGCGGCCTGACGGCTGGCGGGGTGAAGGGTTAAGATTTCCTGTTCGTTATTGCTTCACATTATGTAATGCCACTGCAAAACCCTCATTTGACCTTGGATTTACTTATGGCGGCCCTTGGGCCGCCTTTTTTTATTCTCGTTTTAAACGGTTGCTGTTACACAGCCACAACGTAATCACCAGCACCAGGATTGCTCCGGAGTAAATCAGCACATCGCGCGGATCTTTATGGTCGATGATGATAAGACGCACAATGGCGGTGATGCCGATATAGATAAAGTAGCGCAGCGGGAAGTGATAACCCGACTGAAAGTATTTAACGATCAAAGCGATAAATTCGAAGTACAGGAAGTAAACCACCAGCCCTTCAATCAGTTGGTACTTGCTGGCTTGATCGGTGGGTGCAAATAACGATGTGGCTAAATGCAGCGTTTCTTTACCCAGGAAGATGATGAGGATCAGACCAAGCGCAAGCAACGCCAGATTGAGGACCATTTGCATAATTTTAGCGATGAGCTCAACGCCGGGGGTGGTTGTCATAGGAACGCCTCTTGTTCTGGTATAGAGGTGTTGTTATACGTTAAAAATGTGATCTTGATCTAATTTTTCTGTTTGCGTAACTCCCCTCACCCTAACCCCCTGAAGAGGGTTAGGGTGAGGGCGTGATCACCGGAAATTAATATCCCGATCGCTCGTCATCCCATACAACTCAAACTTACGTCCCACCATCTGCCCACCGTCACGCGTCAACGGTGTCCAGCTCACTTGTGCACGGCTGCGGGTTGGCGACGACGAGAAGATATCCAGCGGCACATTCACGTAGAAACCTTTGGTGAAGTCCCCTTCCCCGTACTCCTCTTTCGACACATTGGTAATGGTCGCATAAGTCCCGACAACCACGCCGCTGTCGAAGCGTTTGGAGATCTCCAGCGTGCCGCCCTTATCTTTAGCCAGATACTGGCCGATGCTGAGTTTAATCAACACGTCATCAGCAAACGGAGGTGTCCAGTAGCCGGTGATATGGCCAGTTGGCGCGCTGTAATCGGTGAACTTCATCATGTCCATCGGACTAGTCCAGTCACGCTGTTTGACGTAGTTGGCGTTCGCGCCAATGGCCCAATTGCTGTCGATGGGACGATACAAGACCTCGGCACCCACCCCGCCATACATGGTTTCGAGATAACCGCCGTACACCTGGCCGTACCAGCTGTTGCCCAAATACTGGAAGTAGTTGGCTTGCAGGTTATTGACGTAAATATCGTTCTCAACGTAGTCACGCACATGGGTACGCACACGCGGCAACGTCGAATCATTCGGTGGATTGGTGTAGTTAAATTTGTCGTAGTTATTGGCAATGTTGGCAAACAGGCTGCCGGTAGTCAGCAAGTGATCCGTCACCCACCAGTCAGCGGTTCCCATTACGCCAACCTGGTACATGTAGAAGCTCTCTGGCCCGCCAACAGACTGGTTCAACACCGGGTTAATCGAGAAGTTCACTTTCGATTTATCGATGAAATATCCCTGCTCGGTTTTCTCTGGAATGACCGGCTCAACACGTTTTTGCACCAGTTGTGTTTCATGCCCAAGCGGCTCGCCTTCCAGGTGGTGGCGTAAGCTCGAGACATCCGTTTGGGTCGTCACCTGTGGCAGGTTGAGGCGTGTTTCTGTCACGTGAATGGTGCGGATATTTTCTGGCAGGTCATTCATGATGATGCGGTTTGCGCGTTCAATACCTTCACGGGAATCACGGTATTTCACCTGTTCCCCGCTGACATACAAAGTATCGCCTTTCACCTGAATATTCGGGTTGGCCAGACCGGCGTTATATTTGAGAAGCGTCAACTGGTTCGCCACCACGGTCGGCTGCAAAATTTCATCTTGTGGTTGCGGCTGGTATTGCGGGCGACGATTATCGTTATATCCTGGTCGCAAATCGTTGAAGTTAGTTCGCAACGTCACCCCAAACATAAAGGTATTGCCGCGTTCATAGCTGACGTTAACGTCGGCCCAATCGGTGACGCGATAGATAGCGCCGACGTTAAAGTTGCTGCGTTGCTCGAGCTTGCCAGCAAAATCCTGAGTGTAATTGTTACCTTCGTATTCCGCTTTCAGGCGCAGCGGCTGCCACGGAGTCTGGTATTCAATACCGCCGAACAGTGATGCCGGGCCATGGAACATGCCGCTAAAGTTGAACGAACCGGCCTGGTTGTAACTGTTATCGCGGTAACAGAAGCCATCGCTCACTTCGCAAAACGGGTTCTTCACGTTGCCGCTGGTGCCCATGTAACCCCAGCCCATACCGAGCGTGAAATCAAACGGCCCCCAGGCTTTGCTCGCCACAACGTATTCACTGTCGAACAGGCCTGTTCCGCCTAAGTCACGCACCCCCACCGCCACCTGCGGCAGGTAATAACCTTCTTCCCAAAGACGCACTTTCATATCGAAGGCTTTATCTTTGTAAGTCTGGTTTCCCGAGAATGCTTCGACACTGCTGTACTCTCTGGTACGCACGTCGGTGTAGCGCAAAGTCGTTTCCAGCCAAGGGAAAAGCTGTACCGAGGCGGAGTAAAAACGGTACTGATCGTTATCGCGATAATTGAGGCTAAACTCGCCTTCAGGCGCCATACGTGCAGTCGGTGTTTGCAGCAAACCTACACCGCCGAAATCCGATTGCGACGGTCCGACAGGGTCTGGAAAGGTTTCTGCCTGGCAGGCAGTAGATACGGCCAGCGCGAGCAGGCTGTAGAGATATTTCTTTTTCATCAATCCGGTCTCCGATGAGTCAGAGAGTTAAGGATTTGCTGATTCAAATCGTTGAAATCAGAATTAAATAGTCGCTCTTTAAAGCCGACAAACAAGATGCTGCCTGGAGTGAGTTCGACATGGCGGTTATTCCAGTAGGCCACTGGCGCTTTTTGGGTTTTGCCGTCCGGGTAAATCACCCATGCGAAACTGCGGTCGGCGCCACTGAGTTTGTCGATACCATCGAGATATTCGTCGGCGCTGCGTCCGGCAACGAAAGGTTTCACTCCCGGTGAACTCACCAGCCCTATCAGCGTGATAGTGGAAGGCTGCGGCCCGGCCCACAGGCTGTAATCACCTTGCAGTGGAACATTGGCGCGAGGATGGACGCGCACCCAGTCAGGGTCGAGATCGATAAGCTGCCGCCCGGTAACGTGAATGGCCTGCATTTGCTGGCGCACGCCATTGATTGCTGCGGCATCGTCACCGTCTTCTTCGGCAGCAAAGCCTGATAAAGCGGCTAACAATTTCTGGTGCTCTTGTTCTGCAACCGCCGTTGCCTGCCGTTCGCTAATCACCGCGCCTGGCCACCAGGCCCGCGCAAGTGAGGGCTGAGAGACTAAATCACCGAGGCGCTCTACGTTGGTGAGTTGCTGATTGCCAGGATAAATAGTCACATTCCCGGCGGCATACGAATAAGCACTGAGTTGCAGGGCGGCCAGGCAAAGCGCCATCCACCCAGAGTTGGCTGTTATTTTCATTCTTTTGCCGCCTTCAACAGAGTCGTGGTGACAGGCCAATAATCCGGTCCAATATATTGTTTTGACTGGCGGACATGTCCTTCGCTATCGATCAAAAAGCGGTTATGCCAGGTTTTGCCGGAAGCGGTAACTTCTTCGTTCAGCACGCGAACGGGCGTGGTGCTTTCAGCGATTTTTAGTGTATCGGTGCCGTCCCAGGTGAAGGTCGAACGCGCTGTCGCCATTCGCACCTGTTGATGTTCGGTCCAGGCCATTTGCCGCGTCCAGCTCACGCCATCAATAATCTGGTTGGCGTTTGCCAGCGGGTCGCTTGTCAGGTTGGTGACTTGTTGAAGGTTGTCGCCAAGGCCGGTAGTTTTTACGATGCGGCCCTGTTCGGTGACGATCATCGCCCGGTCTTGTGTTACCCATTTTTGTTGACCATTTTCGTCATACGCCAGAACAACAAATATTTGTGGGCCGTTATTGATGCTCATGTACTGGCTGGCGTAGCGCATATTCTGAATGTCGTCATTGGTCAGTTGTACACCGTCACTACCGACAATGCTGTGCCAGAGAGATGAACCAAGGCCTTGCGTGGTGGCAGAACAAGCCTGAAGTACCAGGCAGGCAAGAATAATTACGAGTCGCTGCACGAGGTTTCCCCGGAGTCGAAATAACCACACCGAAGTGTGGTTAGAGTTAAATCACCCGCGAAATTAACGGGTGCTGGTCGTCGTGGTGGTTGTGGTCCCGGTATTGGAACCATCGCCACCACCGGTTGCAGCAAGTGCTACACCCACTGCCGACCCGACAGTGCTGGCGCTGGTCGCAGTAGAACTGCCTGCGGACACAGAAGTCGCTTGTGCGCCGGCCGCTTCACCGACTGCTACCGGGTCTGCACTCGCCGCACCAGCTGCTGCCAGCGTGAATATGGCTAAAGCGCCATAAAGAACTTTCTTCATAACAATTTCCCTTCATTGAATGAATGGAGATTTACCCAAAAGAATTTCAGGCGCTTTCGAGTATACACAACAAGTAATAGTGGAAGACCGCAGTGGGGAATATGACAGGCGCTTTAAGATAAATGGAAAAATAATCAAAAACAGGTTATCTACATACAATAAAAATCATTAAAAACAGTAAATTATAATATTTATGAAATTCATATTCATCTAATTAATCCGAAAATAAACCTCCTGAATTATCAGGATATAGGTATTTTTAGGATTAACCTCAGCGGAGATATATGAGGGAATTATGCAACAAGGGGAATTATCTTATAATTATGCAATACCCATAAATAAGCCGGCGCATAAGGCCGGCTTATATTTAAATCCAATTACCTATACCCTAAATAATTCGAGTTGTGGCCAGGCGGCAAACTTACGAATCCCCAGGAGCTTACTAAAGTAAGTGACTGGGGTGAGTAAGTGCAGCCAACACCGCCACAACTTGAAGTATGACGGGTATTAGCGCCAGGATTTATAACGGTTAATCAGGCCGTTCGTTGAAGAGTCGTGGCTGCTGATTTCTGCCGCATCACCCAGTTCAGGCAGAATACGGTTCGCCAGTTGCTTACCTAATTCAACGCCCCACTGATCGAAGGTGAAGATGTTCAGAATCGCGCCCTGAGTAAAGATTTTGTGCTCATACAGCGCAATCAGTGCACCCAGGCTGAACGGCGTGATTTCACGCAGCAGGATGGAGTTGGTTGGGCGGTTGCCTTCAAACACTTTGAACGGCACAACGTGATCCAGCGTTTTAGGATCCAGGCCCTGAGCTGCATATTCCTGCTCAACCACTTCGCGAGCTTTACCAAATGCCAGTGCTTCTGTCTGAGCAAAGAAGTTAGACAGCAGCTTAGGATGGTGATCAGACAGCGGGTTGTGGCTGGTTGCTGGTGCGATGAAATCACACGGAACCATTTTGGTGCCCTGGTGAATCAGCTGGTAAAACGCGTGCTGGCCGTTAGTGCCAGGCTCCCCCCAGATGATTGGGCCAGTCTGGTAATCAACAGCGTTGCCGTTACGGTCAACGTATTTACCGTTGGATTCCATGTTGCCCTGCTGGAAGTAAGCAGCAAAACGGTGCATGTACTGGTCATATGGCAGAATTGCTTCGGTTTCAGCGCCGAAGAAATTGTTGTACCAGATACCAATCAGCGCCAGCAGCACTGGCAGGTTCTGTTCTGCCGGGGTGTTTGCGAAATGCTTGTCCATGGCATGCGCACCAGACAGCAGTTCTACAAAGTTTTCGTAACCCACAGACAGGATGATGGACAGGCCAATCGCGGACCACAGGGAATAACGGCCGCCGACCCAATCCCAGAACTCAAACATGTTCGCCGTGTCGATACCGAACTCGCCAACCGCTTTCGCGTTAGTAGACAGCGCGGCGAAGTGTTTCGCGACGTGTTTGTTATCGCCAGCCGTTGCCAGGAACCAGTCGCGCGCGCTGTGGGCGTTGGTCATGGTTTCTTGCGTGGTGAAGGTTTTAGAAGCGACCAGGAACAGCGTGGTTTCCGGATCAACATTCTTCAGCACTTCAGCAATGTGAGTCCCGTCAACGTTAGACACAAAGTGCATGTTGAGGTGGTTTTTGTAAGGACGCAGCGCTTCGGTCACCATGAATGGGCCGAGGTCTGAACCGCCGATACCGATGTTCACAATGTCAGTGATCGCTTTACCGGTGTAGCCTTTCCAGTTACCGCTGATGATGCTCTCAGAGAAGGTTTTCATCTTCTCAAGCACCGCGTTAACTTCTGGCATCACATCTTTGCCATCAACAATGATTGGCGTGTTGCTGCGGTTACGCAGTGCAACGTGCAGCACAGCACGGTCTTCAGTGCGGTTAATCTTCTCGCCAGAGAACATGGATTTAATTGCGCCCTGCAAATCCGTCTCTTTTGCCAGCGCTTGCAGCTTGGTCAGGGTTTCTTCGGTGATGCGGTTTTTGGAGTAATCCACCAGCATTGAATCGTCGAAAGTGGCGGAGAATTTACCAAAACGGTTAGCATCCTGAGCGAACAGCTCAGCGATTGTGACGTCTTTCATTTCGTCAAAATGCGCCTGCAAAGCCTGCCATGCAGCGGTCTGCGTTGGGTTGATATTTTTCATAGCGTTACCCTTTTGATTTGAGAACTGTGACTGCGGTCAATTGTATATCCACAAAACAGGATTTGTGATGATTTTTCTACCATTGCACCGGGAATACCGTTTCAGATTATGTGCCAGCTAAAAAGTTGCCGGGGTGGACTCAGTCCCAGGTGACCCCGTCCACACTGAGAAAAACAGTGAAGGCGCTCTGACGCTACGTTTCAAGAATTACCTGCTTATTACGGAAATGCCAGATCTGAACACACCGAAAACTTTCTCGATTTAAGCAACACTGCACATGTGCGCCCGTTTTCGTCGCCATGAAAAATTTTTTCCTGAAGATATCACCTGGAGTCGTTTGAGCCGTCTGTTAGCCAAGGGAGCGACCATCAAAGCAACACGTCTGAATGAAAATTTTGGCTGGCTGGAATATCTGGAGAAAAATAGCGGTGTTGTGCCATTTTTTGCCCGTAATGAAGAAGGAAAAACTATTGCGATAAATGGCAAAGCGACCCCAGCGCTGCCTTACACCTTGATTGCTCTGGTGCAGACCGATAAATCGCTGGCTTCCAGACGTTGACATCTGACGCATAAAATTTTATTTCTATACGGCTACTTGCTCACTTGTGAGTAAGCCAGAAGAGGCGCGCCGCCCAGGTATCGTGTTTGAGGAGCCAATCCGCAGACGACACAGGAGGGGGAGCGGCGCCGAGGTAGTGCATGTATGGCAGCATGTATTATCGGCCACGGGGGCTGAATCCCTTGGGCTGTCACCAGGAGCATTTTAATGCTCCAAAATCCCCGAATTCGTCAAGAAATCGGGGAAACAAGGTGGGGCGCTTCTGGGTGTATCGTAGTTCAGAACTTCTATTCTACGTCTGCCCCGTATCCCGCTCTTCCCTTGTGCCAAGGTTGATTTACTTTTTTGCCATAACAATGGCTCCCTGACACGAGGCTGTAATGTCCTACCCACAAACCGTTATTGCCAAATTTGGCGGCACCAGCGTTGCTGATTACGACGCGATGAACCGCAGCGCCGACGTGGTGCTGGCTGATGAAAACGTTCGCGTTGTCGTCCTTTCCGCATCGGCGGGTATCACCAATTTGCTGGTGGCGCTGGCAGGCGGACTGGAAGCTACAGAGCGTTTTGTTAAGCTCGATGCGATTCGCAAAATTCAATATGACATTGTCGAGCGCCTGGCTAACCCGCAAATCATTCGCGAAGAAGTCGAGCGCCTGCTTGAAAACATCACCACTCTGGCCGAAGCGGCATCACTGGCGACCTCTACTGCGTTAACTGACGAACTGGTGAGCCATGGCGAGCTGATGTCTACGCTGCTGTTTGTCGAGATCCTGCGTGAGCGCAAAGTCGACGCGCAATGGTTTGATATCCGTAAAATTATGCACACTAACGACCGTTTTGGCCGCGCAGAACCGGATATCGCCACATTAGCAGAACTGGCCAGCCAACAGCTTTTGCCACGTCTTGCAGAGTCCCTGATTATTACTCAAGGCTTTATCGGTAGCGAAGCGAAAGGACGCACCACAACGCTTGGCCGTGGCGGCAGTGACTACACTGCGGCACTGCTGGGCGAAGCGCTGCATGCCAGCCGTGTTGATATCTGGACTGACGTGCCGGGCATTTACACCACCGACCCGCGCGTGGTGCCAGCGGCAAAACGTATCGACCGAATTGCTTTTGAAGAAGCGGCTGAAATGGCGACGTTCGGGGCAAAAGTCCTGCACCCGGCGACATTAATGCCTGCGGTTCGCAGTGATATTCCTGTCTTCGTTGGCTCCAGCAAAGATCCGAAAGCGGGCGGTACACTGGTTTGTAACAAAACAGAAAATCCACCGCTGTTCCGTGCTCTGGCATTACGTCGTAAACAAACCCTAGTGACGCTGAATAGCCTGAGCATGCTACACGCCCATGGTTTCCTGGCGGAAGTGTTCAACATTCTGGCGCAACATAATGTTTCTGTTGATTTGATTACCACTTCAGAAGTTAGCATTGCACTGACGCTCGATACCACGGGTTCAACGTCCAATAGTGATAGCCCACTGACCACGTCGCTGCTGACCGAACTTTCCTCACTGTGTCGTGTAGAAGTGGAAGAAAACCTCGCGCTGATTGCCATCATCGGCAACAAACTATCCCAGGCCTGCGGCGTGGGCAAAGAGGTGTTTGGCGTTCTCGACCCCTTCAATATCCGCATGATTTGCTATGGCGCATCCAGCTACAACCTCTGTTTCCTGGTGCCTGGCGACGACGCAGAACAAGTGGTGCAGACACTTCATCACAATCTGTTTGAATAAAATTTCTACATAAGTAATTAATACCAAATGCCGGGCTCGATCCCGGCATTTTTATAACCATAAAACAACACAACACTTGCAAGGATCTTACTATGCTCGCTTCATTAACCCGGCTGTTTCCGCTGTGGGCGGTGCTGCTGTCTGTACTCGCTTATTACACTCCCGGCACGTTCACACCTATTGGCCCGTGGGTCAGCACGCTTTTAATGCTGATTATGTTCGGCATGGGCGTGCATCTGCGTATTGATGATTTTAAACGCGTGCTGTCGCGCCCGGCACCTGTCGCGGCGGGCACGTTCTTGCATTACCTGGTTATGCCGCTGGCCGCCTGGGTTCTGGCGAAGCTGTTTCATATGCCGCCGGACCTCTCAGCAGGTATGGTTTTGGTCGGCAGCGTAGCGAGCGGAACGGCATCAAATGTCATGATTTATCTGGCAAAAGGGGATGTGGCGCTGTCAGTGACGATTTCTTCGGTGTCCACTCTGGTAGGCGTCTTCGCGACACCGTTGCTTACTCGTCTGTATGTTGATGCAGATATCAAAGTCGACGTGATGGGCATGTTACTGAGCATCCTGCAAATCGTGGTTATTCCTATTGGTCTGGGTTTGATCGTGCACCACCTGTTCCCACGCCTTGTGAAGCGCGTTGAGCCTTATCTGCCTGCATTTTCGATGCTCTGTATTCTGGCAATCATCAGCGCGGTGGTGGCAGGTTCAGCCTCTCACATCGCGTCTGTGGGTTTGATGGTTATTGTTGCTGTGATTTTGCATAACGGAATTGGCTTGTTGAGCGGTTATTGGGGCGGGCGCCTGTTTGGCTTCGACGAATCCACATGCCGCACGCTGGCAATTGAAGTCGGTATGCAGAACTCCGGGCTTGCTGCCACGCTCGGCAAAATCTACTTCTCGCCGTTGGCTGCCCTGCCCGGCGCACTGTTCTCGGTGTGGCACAACCTTTCTGGCTCACTGCTGGCAGGTTACTGGTCCGGCAAACCGGTTGATGAGAATAACGATAAAAGTTTGAAGAAACGCCGCGCCTGAAAATGAGCAGATACAAAAAAACCCGGGAAACCGGGTTTTTTGCTTTTAACTCAACGAAACGCTGACAAACCTGCCCATGAAGCTGAGCATATTTACCAACATTTTAGGGTAACTTTGCGACCAGACGCTGATTTTTACTGAGCCTGGGAGCAGTTTGCTTTACACTGGAGGCCACTTCTTAAGAGGCCGCAATAATGTCCACATCAAGACTGACACAGCAAGACATGACCGAAGCCGAGCAGCGCGAATTGAAAACGCGGCTTGACCGCGCACGCATCGCCCATGGTCGCCCCCTGACAAACTCAGAAATCAACCACGTTAAAAAAACTTATATTGACCAACTGATAGCAGCGCGTGAACAGGAGGCCAAAAAAGTCCGCCAGATTAAAAAGCAAAAAGCGGCAAAACCAGATACATCTGCAACTTACTCCTGGTCTGCAAACAGCCATTCACGTGGGAAGCGCTAATTTAGCGCCCCTTCTTCTTGCGCCCTGGCTGAGCAAAACGTTTACGTGAAGCCAGCTCTGCCGGGGTTTTAGCAGCACTCTTCGGCCCGCTAACGACAGGTTTTTTCACCGCAACTGCAACCGCCTTCGGTTTAGCTTTTGCTTTGGCCGCCGGTTTCGCTTCAGAAGACGAATTCTCAATCAGCTTAAACAACTCGACCAGTTCATCGTCGGTCAAATCACGCCATTCACCCAACGGCAGCCCTTTCATGCTGACGTTCATAATGCGAGTACGCTCAAGTTTCGTCACTTCATAACCAAAGTGTTCGCACATGCGGCGAATCTGGCGGTTAAGCCCTTGAACGAGGGTAATGCGAAACACAAACGGCGCTTCTTTTTTCACTTTGCATTTTTTAGTGACCGTCCCCAACATCGGAACGCCTGCACCCATGCCGCGAATAAAATCGTCAGTCACCGGCTTATTGACCGTGACGACGTATTCTTTTTCGTGGTCGTTCCCGGCTCGCAGGATTTTATTGACCAGATCGCCATGGTTGGTCAGGAAAATCAGACCCTGAGAGTCTTTATCTAAACGCCCAATCGGGAAAACGCGTTTGCTATGGTTAACGAAATCAACAATGTTGTCTTTCTCACCATCTTCGGTGGTACTCACGATACCCACCGGTTTATTCAGCGCGATAAGCACTAAATCGTCTTCGTCACGGGGTTCAATTAACTGACCGTTGACCTTCACCACATCTCCGGCAAATACCTGATCGCCAATCGCGGCGCGTTTGCCGTTAATAAAAACATTTCCCTGTTCGATGTAACGATCGGCGTCACGGCGGGAGCAGATACCGCTCTCGCTAATGTATTTGTTCAGACGTATTGATGAGTTGGTCAGCATGGTTCCTCCGTAAAACCCGGAATATACCTTACCTGAGGGGCGATGCGAACAGGAAGAGCGCACATTGTCTGATTATCTGGATGCTCCTCGCAGAGAGAAAAAGTGAGTTGCGGCGTACTTTCCAGAAAATTAACGGCCGGGTTGTAGGGAACAACCAGGAACGAATACTTTCGGTTCTCGACTCTCTTTCCTTAAAGTATTTTATAAACTACAATGGACATAAATATAATCAAGCAAACCGAAGCGTTTCGCTTATGGGAAGTGAACCTTAAAGACATTCAAGCTAAAGCCTTAATTGCTGTTCGATTACTTCGTCTTGCTAACGGACTAAAAGGCGATGTTCAGCCGGTAGGTGACGGTATTAGCGAACTCAGAATTCATTATGGGCCCGGTTATCGTGTCTACTTTCAGCAACGAGCAGAAACGCTTGTTTTGTTGCTATGTGGAGGCAATAAAAGTTCGCAATCACGAGATATACATCTGGCAAAAATGCTAGCCCGAACATGGGTTGATGAGGATGAAGAAGATGAAAATTAAAGTAACCGATTACGATCCTGCAGCGGCTTTAGTAAATGATGAAGCAATTGCCTTTTTCATGGCTGATGCATTAGAAACCGGTGATGCTGCATTTATAGCTCAGGCACTCGGCGTTGTTGCACGAGCAAAAGGCATGACATCCGTCGCCACCGAAACAGGACTGTCACGTGAGCAGTTGTATCGTTCGTTTAGTGAAGAAGGAAATCCTACGCTCAAAAGCACGCTGGCAGTGATGAAAGCTTTGGGAATCGAGCTGACGACAAAAGTCCCTAACTCTTAATTGAAAACACGGGTGATAAATCAGAAATTCATCACCCGCGATTAATCGCCTACTTCGGCGCTGCGGCAGTTATCGCTAACCGTTTCTGAATATCTTTATCCAGATTATTCACCCAGTGATTATAAGAACGGTGAATTTCGCCATCGGATGCCAACAAATTCACGCTGCTGACATAGTTAATTGAGTAGTTTCTTTCACTGTAGTTAATGCGAACCGTGACGCTGTGCTTACGGATATTCTGTGTCGCATTAATCACGCCAGGCCCTGCAACCGACATTATCCAATCGCGCCCCTGTCCTGCATTGATGATTGCATCCTTGACCTGCTCAACTGTCACATGCTGAGTGATAATGGTCTGCGGTGTGCGCACTGGCTCGGTTCGCTCGAGTGCTGCACAACCGCCTAGCACTACAACGCAAAGCACACTGGCAAGTATCTGTTTTAGCTTCATCATTAAATTCCTTTTATATAAAAATTACCGTCCCGATTATAAACAGATAGCCACGCCAGGATAATTAGTATTCGTCCCTTTCGTCGTCATCCGGCTGCTCCAGAACGCTGTAAGCGACGGCACAAAACAGTGAGTTAAGGCGTTTCATATCCCCGAGTAAACCGAGGTGCAGTGAGCTAGTTTCGATGCTTTGCACGTTTTGCTGATGCAGGCGATCTACGTGCGCATGCGAGAAGCGGCGGTTCAGAATGCGGAAGCGATGCTTATTACGGCGCAAACGGCGTGCACTGTTTACGTCCGCAGAGAAGAACACCGACAGGCTGAGTTTCAGGTTGCTGGTTAATTGTTGAAGCAGAATATCCAGCTCTTTCAGACCGTCTGGCGAGAATGCCCGGCGTGCCGCCAGCGATTTATCCGCCACTTCGCTGCCCATGCGTTCAAGAATATCCGCCGCCTGTTCGAGGTTTAATGACATCTCAATAATTTCCGCCCAGCGACGAGATTCGACTTCTGCCAGCTCCTCTTTTTGCATCTGCGCCATATACAGTTTGATCGCGGTATAGAGCACGTCGACATCGTCGGCAAGCTTACGCAACTCTTTCTCCTGGCGCGGCTCACCGTGCATGACCTTGCTCCAGGTTTCCAGCATCTGCTCCAGAACATCGCCCATACGCAAGGTTTCACGCGCCGCGTTGGAAAGCCCAAGTGCTGGCGTATCCAGAGCGGTGACATCAAGATGTTTTGGTTTCATGCGCGCATCAACTTCTGGCACTTCGCTGATGACACTCCGGCAAAAACGCGCCATCGCGCCCGCAAATGGCACCATTGCCAGGCAGCGAATCAGGTTATAGAACACGTGGAAATAGATAACCAGTTCAGATTCCGGCTGCGAGAGTTTTTGCATCGCATCGGCAAGAATATGAACGAACGGCAGCACAATGATGCCGCCCACCAGCTTAAAGAGCAGGCTTCCTAACGCGACACGGCGAGCGGCCGCATTGGCGGTACTGTTATTGATCATCGCCAACAGGCCTGAGCCAAGGTTGGCACCAATCACCAGACATAGCGCGACATCGAACGAGATAATGCCAGCGGACGTAAGCGTGGCGGTCAGCAGCACAGCGGCCAGGCTGGAATAACTGATAATGGCGAACATTGCGCCAATCAGCGCATCAAGCATGATATCGCCCGTCAGCGAGGCGAAAATAACCTGTACGCCAGAGGCCTGGGTTATCGGCGTCACGGCAGCAACAATCAGCTCCAGCGCCAGCAAAATCAGCCCGAGGCCAATCCCCACACGCCCGAGTTGCCCGGCGCGAGTTTGTTTGCGGCTAAGGAAGAAAATAACGCCGATGAAGATGAGTAGCGGTGAAAGCCAGGAAAGATCGAAGGTCAGGATTCGCGCCATCAGCGCAGTACCGACATCGGCCCCAAGCACAATAACCAGCGCAGGAGTAAGCGCCACCAGATCCTGTGCCACAAAAGAGGTGACCAACATGGTGGTCGCGTTGCTGCTTTGCACCAGCGCGGTAACACCAATCCCGGCACAAAAGGCGAACGGTTTTTTTTCAACACTGCGGCTGAGTACGCTACGAAGATTTGCACCGTATACGCGCATGATTCCGGTCCGCACTATGTGCGTGCCCCAGACCAGTAGCGCCACCGCAGAAAGTAGATGCAGTAATGTCAGCACACTTTCTCCTGGAAAATTTTATACCCGTCATACTTCAAGTTGTATGAGCGTTGGCTGCACTCGTTCATACAACTCGAATTATTTTGGGTAACTCTTCGAAATTCCTTCTCTTTCCAGTATATAACGCCTGGCGACAAATAAACGTTTCGGGATGTAAGAAGAGGGACAGGAAGGAATTCATTGATCGACCGTCGGTGTCGCAGCCAGTTTGAACTCGGACAGCGCACAGCCACCGGAGCGTACACGTAGTACGTGACGGGGCGAGCACTGCCAAGTTCAAAATGGCAAGTAAACCAGGCCGAAGCGAACTAGTCCGCGTCGTAACCTAAGTTAGGTGCTAACCAGCGTTCCACATCGGTGACCGACATCCCTTTACGACGCGCATAATCTTGCACCTGGTCACGCTGAATCTGTGCCACGGCGTAATATTTGCTGTCAGGATGGCTGAAGTACCAGCCGGAAACTGATGCACCTGGCCACATGGCGTAAGATTCTGTGAGTTTCATCCCCACCACATTTTCGACGTCCAGCAATTCCCAGATAGTTGCTTTTTCGGTGTGTTCCGGGCACGCCGGGTAACCCGGTGCCGGGCGAATCCCCTGGTAGTTTTCGCGGATAAGATCTTCGTTGCTGAGGTTTTCCGTCGGCGCGTAGCCCCAGTAAACCTTACGCACACGCTCATGCAAATATTCCGCAAAAGCTTCAGCCAGACGGTCAGACAACGCTTTCACCATGATTTTGTTGTAATCATCATGCTGTGCTTCATAACCTTCCGCTAATGCGTCTTCTTCCATGCCACCCGTGACCGCAAACGCGCCGATGTAATCCGCTTTGCCGCTGTGCTTTGGCGCAACAAAGTCGGCCAGGCAATAGTTGGCAAAACCAACTTTCTCGGTTTGCTGACGCAAGTGATGAGCCACCGTTTGCACGCGAGTCCTGGACTCATCGCGATAGATTTCGATGTCGTCATCCACGCGGTTGGCCGGGAACAGGCCGACCACGCCACGCGGCGTCAGTAGCTTTTCCGTATGCAATTTATCGAGCATGTCGTTAGCATCTTTGAACAAGCGTTTGGCTTCTTCACCCACCACTTCATCTTCCAGGATGCGTGGATATTTCCCGGCCAGCGACCAGGTCATAAAGAACGGCGTCCAGTCGATGTAATTGCGCAGCGTTTCGATGCTGGCGGTGACTTCTTGCACGCCCGGACGATGGGGAACTGGCGGCGTGTAGCTTGACCAGTCAAATGCCAGGTCGTTTTCACGTGCAGCGGCAAGTGTAACCGGCGGAGTACGCGGTTTTTTACGTGCGTGTTGGGTACGCACGGTGACATATTCTTTGCGCGTGCGGGCAACGAAATCGTCGTGCTGAGTCGGCGAGAGCAGCGCTGAAACCACGCCGACCGTGCGCGAGGCGTTCTGCACATAAACGGTCGGGCCGCTGTAGTTCTGCTCGATCTTAACCGCGGTGTGCGCTTTAGAGGTGGTTGCCCCGCCAATTAGCAGTGGCAGCGTAAAGCCCTGGCGCTCCATCTCTTTGGCAACGTTCACCATCTCATCGAGCGACGGCGTAATCAGCCCGGAAAGGCCAATAATATCCGCCCCCACTTCACGTGCCGTTTTCAAAATCTTCTCAGTTGGCACCATGACGCCAAGGTCGATGATTTCGTAGTTGTTACATTGCAGCACCACACCCACGATGTTTTTGCCGATGTCATGAACGTCGCCTTTCACCGTCGCGAGCACGATTTTGCCGTTGGTCGAGCCTTTTTCTTTGCTGGCTTCAATGTACGGTTCGAGATACGCCACCGCCTGTTTCATTACGCGAGCGGACTTCACCACCTGCGGCAGGAACATTTTCCCTTCGCCAAACAAATCACCGACCACGTTCATGCCAGACATCAACGGCCCTTCGATCACTTCAATTGGCCGGTCAACTTGCTGACGAGCTTCTTCGGTATCCGCTTCGATAAATTCGGTAATACCTTTGACCAGCGAGTATTCGAGGCGTTTTACCACATCCCAGCTACGCCATTCGGCTTGCTGAGCTGTCGCGCCATCGTCACTTTTCGTGCCGCGATATTTTTCGGCCAGATCAAGCAGGCGCTCAGTGCTGTCATCACGACGGTTCAAAACCACGTCTTCAACGGCATTACGCAATTCTTCAGAGAGATCGTCGTAAATCGCCAGTTGCCCGGCGTTAACGATCCCCATATCCATGCCATTACGGATGGCGTAATAGAGGAATACCGCGTGAATCGCTTCGCGCACCGGATCGTTACCACGGAAGGAGAACGACACGTTCGATACGCCACCAGAAATCATCGCATGAGGCAGTTCGCGTTTGATGTCAGCACACGCGCCGATAAAGTCCTGGGCGTAGTTATTGTGTTCTTCGATGCCGGTCGCAACCGCAAAGATGTTCGGGTCGAAAATAATGTCTTCCGGTGGGAAGCCGACTTCTTCGGTCAGAATTTTGTAGGCTCGGCGGCAAATTTCGATTTTGCGCTCACGGGTATCCGCCTGGCCGATTTCATCAAACGCCATGACCACCATCGCGGCACCGTAACGGCGCACCAGTTTGGCGTGATGGATAAACGGCTCAACGCCCTCTTTCATGGAGATGGAGTTAACGATGCCTTTGCCCTGAATGCACTTCAGCCCTTTTTCGATGACGTCCCATTTTGAGGAGTCAATCATGATGGGCACGCGGGCGATATCCGGCTCACCGGCAATCAGGTTGAGGAAACGCACCATCGCCGCTTCGGCGTCGAGCATCCCTTCATCCATGTTGATATCGATGATTTGCGCACCGCTTTCAACCTGCTGAAGCGCAACTTCCAGCGCTTCGTTATATTTTTCTTCTTTGATCAGGCGCTTAAACTTGGCAGAGCCCGTGACGTTGGTACGTTCACCCACGTTCACAAACAGACTGTCGGCGCCAATGTTTAGCGGCTCAAGACCCGCCAGACGGCATGCCACTGGCAGATCGGGTATTTTACGTGGAGCAACGCCTTCCACGGCTTTGCTCATTGCCGCAATGTGTGCAGGCGTGGTGCCGCAGCAACCGCCGATAATATTCAGGAAACCGGCCTGCGCCCATTCGCCAATCTGACGCGCCATCTCAAAAGCATCGAGATCATATTCACCGAAGGCGTTCGGCAGGCCTGCGTTCGGGTGCGCGGTAACATAGCAGTCAGCGATACGTGAAAGCTCAGCGACATACTGGCGCAGTTCGTCAGGTCCCAACGCACAGTTCAGGCCGAAGGTTAGCGCATCCGCATGGCGCAAAGAGTTATAGAAGGCTTCGGTTGTCTGGCCGGAAAGGGTACGGCCTGAGGCGTCGGTAATGGTGCCGGAAATCATGATCGGCAAATCAACGCCCAACGCTTCAAATTCGGTTTTAACGGCAAAAATCGCCGCTTTGGCGTTCAGAGTATCGAACACCGTTTCGATCATGATGAGGTCAGAGCCCCCTTCCACCAGCGCACGGGTGGACTCGCGGTAAGCCTCCACCAGCTGATCAAAGGTGACGTTACGGAAAGCGGGATCGTTTACGTCCGGGGAAATAGATGCTGTGCGGTTCGTTGGGCCTAACACACCAGCCACGTAGCGCGGTTTTTCAGGCGTACGAGCGGTCCACTCATCGGCACAAGCGCGGGCAAGTTTTGCCGCTTCAAAGTTGATTTCCGCCGACAGGGATTCCATTTGGTAATCCGCCATCGCGATTGTGGTTGAGTTAAAGGTGTTGGTTTCGACGATGTCGGCACCAGCTTCAAAGTAAGCGTAGTGAATGGCGGCAATGATTTCCGGTTTGCTCAGCACCAGCAAGTCGTTGTTCCCTTTCAGGTCACTCGGCCAGTCTGCAAAGCGTTCGCCACGGAAATCGCTCTCATCAAGACGGTAGCTCTGGATCATGGTTCCCATACCACCATCCAGTACCAAAATGCGTTGTTGCAACTGCTGATGCAGTTTTTCTAATTTATTGCTCACTCTCGCTCCCACCTGTTTACCCAAGCCTGTCAGCCCAACAAGTCATACTGTCACAAGTTGTAATAGTCGCAAAGCAATGGAACATGAGACATGTTCACCTGACTGATCCGATGAGTCTGATGTTGGTTGCATTGTCGCCAAATAAAACGAAAATGATTTCCACGATACGAAAATTGGAGTCAGTTATGGTTGCTGCCGTTCCCGCCAAACGTGGAAAAAAACCACGCGCTACCACAGTCGCTGCACCTCAGCCTACCGGGCAAGTTCAGTCACTGACTCGTGGTTTGAAACTGCTTGAATGGATTGCCGAATCGCACGGCAGTGTTGCTCTGACGGAGCTTGCACAACAGGCTGGCCTGCCTAACTCCACTACGCATCGTCTGCTAACCACCATGCAGCAGCTGGGTTTTGTACGCCAGATTGGCGATTTAGGGCACTGGACGATTGGCGCACATGCGTTTGTGGTTGGCAGTAGCTTCCTGCAAAGCCGTAATCTGCTGGCAATTGTTCACCCGATGCTGCGCAAGCTGATGGAAGATTCCGGTGAAACGGTGAATCTGGCGGTGCTCGACCATAGCGATCATCAGGCGATTATTATCGACCAGGTGCAATGCGCGCAGTTGATGCGTATGTCGGCACCGATTGGTGGCAAATTGCCGATGCATGCCTCTGGCGCAGGCAAGGTGTTTCTCGCCAATCTGAGCGACGACCAGGTGGTCAATTTATTGCATCGCAACGGGCTGCATAGCTATACGCCAGCAACGCTCACTTCCCCGCTACACCTGAAAGAAGATTTGGCACAAACCCGTAAGCGTGGTTATTCATTTGATGATGAAGAGCATGCGCTGGGGCTGCGTTGTGTGGCGGCATGTATTTATGACGAGCACCATGAAGCCTTTGCGGCAATTTCGATTTCCGGGCCAATTTCACGCGTGACAGATGACCGTGTAACCGAGCTGGGTGCGCTGGTGATTAAAGCGGCGAAGGAGATTACTCAGGCGTATGGCGGCGGGCGTTAACCCGCCTGCTTTAAATCGCCAAAACGGGCAATAAACCGCTGGCGTTTACGATAAGCAAAAACATCTTCTACGTGGCCATTACGGATACGTTCCTGCAACGCACGCCAATAGTCAGCGCGGAACAAGTCGCTGTGCATCTCATCAAATATCGAGCGAATACGCGGGTCAGCGCATAAGTAGTGGCGAAACTCTTCCGGGAACACATCGCCGGGCGCCACGCTGTACCAGGGCTCGGCGGAGAGTTCGTCTTCGGGGTAACGCGGCGGCGGTATAGCGCGGAAATTCACCTCAGTCATATAGCAAATTTCATCGTAATCGTAGAAAACCACTCGTCCGTGGCGCGTCACGCCAAAATTTTTAAACAGCATGTCGCCGGGGAAAATATTAGCGGCGGCAAGCTGGCGAATCGCATTGCCATACTCTTCTACCGCATCACGTAACTGCTGACCTTCCACCCGCTCCAGCCACAAATTCAGTGGCACCATTCTGCGTTCAATATACAGATGGCTAATGGCGATGCGGTCGCCAAGGTCGGTTAATTTTTCAGGAACTTCCTGCTGTAATAATGCCAACAGCGGCTGGCTAATTTGATGTTTAGACAGCACAAAGTTTTCAAACTCCTGGGTATCGGCCATGCGCCCGACACGATCGTGTTCTTTGACCAGCTGATAGCATTCGCGCACGCGTTCAGCGGTCACCTCTTTTTGCGGCGCAAACTTGTCTTTAATCACTTTGAATACCCGGTCAAAACCGGGCAACGTAAACACCAGCATCACCATGCCACGAATACCAGGCGCTTCGATAAACTGTTCGTCAGTGGCTGAAATGTAGGTCAGATATTCCCGGTAACTTTCTGTTTTACCGTGCTTCTGGCAACCAATCGCCATATACAGTTCAGCGGTGGTTTTGCCAGGTAACAACTCGCGTAACCATTCCACCAGAGCCGCGGGTTGTGGCGCATAAACCATGAAATAGGAGCGGGCGAAACCGAAGACAATGCTCGCTTCGGCGGTGCTGGTTAAACAGGTATCAACGACCAGATGACCGTCATCGGTGCGATGAATTGGCAATAAAAAAGGCACTTTTCCGCCCGGCAAGACCAACTTACCCACAAGCCAGGCGGCTTTATTGCGATAAAACAGTTCGTTGGCGACTTCAAGGGAAGCCTGCTGCAAAGCATCAGTTCCGAAGGTTTCCGTCAGATGCGCAATGATGTAGCCCGCATCGCGCGCGAGATCCTGCCACGGCAGGCGCAATGGCAAATCTCTTAGCAAAGATCGCAAAAGTGGCTGCCAGGCTACAGCAGGGTTAAAGGTTTTTGACAGCGGACGAGGGATCTCACGAAAGCGCTTTTCTTCCTGAGAACTAAAAATAAAAAGCCGCTCGGGAGATAACGAGCGGTGATCGAAGAGCCGACAATAAACCGAATTAAAGAAGCTTTCAGCAATTTCGAAACGAGGGTAATCGGGCAATAACTGGGTGTACTGCGCTTTGACCCGCAGTAAAAACTCATCGTCAGTATTGTGGCCACCAGTGATGCAGCGCAGTTGCTCCACCACCAGACCAACGTGGTGATCATAGAGATGGATACGGCTTTTCATCGCCCGCTGAACCGCATGCCAGTCCGCTTGCTCAAACCGCTGCTGCGCACCCGCGGTTATTTCAAGAAAGCGACCATACTGCGCGTCAAAGCCTTGCAGGATGGTATGGGCAATTAACAGTTCCAGCTGACGCGTCATGAGTTACTCCATGGTGGGTTTTTACCCTCACCCTAACCCTCTCCCACAGGGAGAGGGGACTGGATTGGTTTTCTCCTTCTCCTACAGGGAGAGGGGACTGGACTGGTTTTCTCCTTCTCCCTCTGGGAGAAGGTCGGGATGAGGGTGGCTTTAGAATTGCTCTTCTTCCGTCGAACCCGTTAACGCAGTCACCGAAGACGCTCCACCTTGAATAATCGTCGTCACGCGGTCGAAATAACCGGTGCCCACTTCCTGCTGATGGGAAACGAAGGTGTAACCTTCAGGTGCGGCGGCAAATTCCGGCTGCTGCACTTTTTCCACGTAATGACGCATCCCTTCACCCTGTGCGTAAGCATGTGCCAGGTCGAACATGTTGAACCACATGCTGTGGATGCCCGCGAGTGTAATAAATTGGTATTTGTAGCCCATTGCTGACAGCTCCTCCTGGAACGAAGCAATGGTTTTGTCGTCGAGGTTTTTCTTCCAGTTAAACGATGGCGAACAGTTATAGGCCAGCAATTTGCCAGGGAAGCGTGCATGAATAGCTTCAGCAAAGCGGCGAGCCTGGTCGAGGTCTGGCTTCGAGGTTTCACACCACACCAGGTCAGCGTATGGCGCATAAGCAAGCCCACGACTGATAGCTTGTTCAATGCCTGCACGCGTGCGGTAGAACCCTTCTTGTGTACGCTCGCCAGTCACAAACTCCCGGTCGTATTCGTCACAATCGGAGGTGATGAGATCCGCCGCATCAGCATCGGTACGCGCAATCACAAGCGTTGGCACGCCCATGACATCTGCCGCCAGACGTGCAGCGACTAATTTCTGAATCGCTTCCTGAGTCGGAACCAGTACTTTGCCGCCCATATGGCCGCATTTCTTCACGGAGGCCAGTTGGTCCTCAAAGTGAACTGCTGCAGCACCGGCCTGAATCATCGACTTCATCAGCTCGAAGGCATTCAGTACGCCACCAAAACCGGCTTCCGCATCGGCCACGATCGGCAGGTAGTAATCGACATAACGCGGATCGCCCTCTTCAATATTTGATGCCCATTGGATCTGATCGGCACGGCGGAATGTGTTGTTGATCCGATCAACTACCGCAGGAACGGAGTTCGCCGGGTATAAAGATTGATCCGGGTACATGCTGGAAGCCAGGTTGGCATCCGCCGCCACCTGCCAGCCAGAAAGATAGATGGCTTCGATACCGGCTTTCGCCTGTTGCAAAGCCTGCCCACCGGTTAACGCACCAAGGCTGTTGATGTAACCCTTTTTCGATTCACCATGCAGCAAACGCCACATTCTCGCCGCGCCATTTTGCGCCAGCGTGCATTCCGGGTTCACCGAACCGCGCAGTTTAACCACCTCTTCTGCGCTGTACGGGCGCTTGATTCCTTCCCAGCGTGGCTGCGTCCACTCTTGTTGTAATTGTTGGATTTGTTGGGTGCGAGAGATTTTAGTCATGGCAGATGCTCCATATTATTATTGAGTAAGATTAAGCAAGTAAGCGGTAGCCCGGCAGCGTCAGGAAGTCGATAAGCGTATCGGAGGTGGTGATCTGCTCCATCAGGCGAGCCGCTTCATCAAAACGCCCCTGGCTGAAACGTTTGTCACCCAACTCTTCCTGAATAACGAACATCTCCTCGGCCAGCATTTGGCGGAACAGCGCCTTAGTGACCGTTTCGCCGTTACTCAGCGTTTTTTCATGATGGATCCACTGCCAGATGGAGGTACGTGAGATTTCTGCTGTCGCGGCATCTTCCATCAGGCCGTAAATCGGCACGCAACCGTTGCCTGAAATCCATGCTTCGATGTACTGCACAGCAACACGGATGTTGGCACGCATGCCCGCTTCAGTACGCTCGCCGGGGCACGGCTCCAGTAGCTGCGCTGCGGTAACAGGAGCATCTTCTTCACGTAAAACATGCAGTTGGTTTTTATCGTCGCCCAACGTTTTGCTAAAGACTTCCATCACCGTGTCGGCCAGACCCGGGTGGGCAATCCATGTGCCGTCATGGCCATTGGTCGCTTCCATTTGCTTATCCGTTTTGACTTTATTGAGCACCCAGTCATTACGCTGGCTGTCTTTACTTGGAATAAATGCCGCCATGCCGCCCATAGCAAAAGCTCCACGGCGATGGCAGGTTTTGATAAGCAGACGGGAGTAAGCATTCAGGAAAGGCTTATCCATTGTGACGGACTGGCGATCGGGAAGAACGCGATCCGCATGGTTTTTCAGGGTTTTGATGTAGCTGAAGATGTAATCCCAACGGCCGCAGTTCAGGCCAACGATATGATCGCGCAGGGCATGCAGGATCTCATCCATCTGGAATACTGCTGGCAGTGTTTCAATCAGCAATGTCGCTTTGATGGTGCCACGCGGCAGGGTGAAATGATCTTCGGTGAAGCTGAAGACTTCGCTCCACCAGGCCGCTTCCTGCCAGGATTGGGTTTTCGGCAGGTAGAAATACGGGCCGCTTCCTTTGGCCCGCAGGGCATCTACGTTGTGGAAGAAGTAGAGTGCGAAATCAAACAGGCTGCCCGGGATGGGTTCGTCACGCCAGATGACGTGTTTTTCCGGTAAGTGCAGACCACGAACACGGCACACCAGTACCGCCGGGTCAGGCTTCAACTGGTAAATTTTTCCCGCTTCGTTTGTCCAGCTAATGGTGCCGCTGATGGCATCACGCAAGTTGATCTGACCATCGATAACTTTGCTCCAGCTCGGTGCCAGGGAGTCTTCAAAGTCGGCCATGAATACTTTGACGTTAGCGTTCAAAGCATTAATCACCATTTTGCGTTCAACCGGGCCAGTAATCTCGACACGCCTGTCCAGTAAATCTGCTGGGATCCCACGAACAGACCATTCAGATTCACGAATGGAACTGGTTTCCGAAATAAAGTCAGGAAGTTTACCGGCATCAATTTCCGCCTGCTGTACAGTGCGTGCCGCCAGCAACTTATTACGCTGTGGTGTAAAGCGGGTGACGAGTTCACTGAGAAACTCGACTGCATCAGGCGTCAGTATCTGTCGCTCTGGTTCACCAAACGGCTGGCTAAAGGCCAACTCTGCGCTAACTGTCTGTTGTGTCATTAGATCTCTCCCCTCATCTCATCCCGTCAATAACGCCAATTTCATCTGGTACGTCCAGTGTCTGGTTTTCACTCAACAGGGTTAAGACTACTTCATGATTTTCTAAAATCAAAAACAATTTCCATTTTTGAAATTAAAATCACTTATCATATTGATATTTATGAAGTTAAAAATTATTCAGTGCGGGAAGTGATTTTTAGAAAACAAAAAAGGCACCCGAAGGTGCCTTGATCGTAGAGTAGACGGGATACTGAAACGCTTAATCGAGCGTTGGGTTCATATGGCGTAGATCGAACGGTGTAATCTGGTAGACGTAGTAGTTCAGCCAGTTTGTGAACAGTAAATTTCCGTGGCTACGCCAGGTTGCATGTGGTTTTTTCTGCGGATCATTGCCAGGGAAATAGTTATACGGTACATCAGGATTCAGACCTGCTTCCACATCACGGAAATACTCACCTGAGAGCGTGTGCGAATCATATTCCGGATGGCCTGTCACAAACGCGATGCGCTTGTCTTTGCTACCGAAAAGATAAGCATCCCCTTCTTCTGACTCAGCCAGCACTTCAAGATCGGTGTAATCACGAATCAGCGATGCAGGGAAGTCGGCGTAACGTGAATGGGGAGCCAGGAAGGAGTCATCAAAACCACGAGTCAGCAGAGCATGCGGGTAAGTGAGGTTATGCTCATATACGCCAGACAGTTTCTCTTTGCGCGTTTGCTTAGGAATACCGTAGAGAATATTAAGTGCTGCCTGCACGGCCCAACAGACAAACAGCGTTGAGGTGACGTGATCTTTAGCCCAGTGAATCACTTGTTCAATCTGCGGCCAGTAGGCTACATCGTTAAATTCCACCAGGCCTAATGGTGCACCCGTCACGATAAGCCCATCAAAGTTTTCATCCTGAATATCGTCGAAATTACAGTAGAAATTATTGAGGTGCTCAGTTGGTGTGTTGCGGGATTCACGCGAGTCAATGCGCAACAGCTGGACGTCAACCTGTAGAGGAGAGTTAGAAAGCAGACGTAAAAACTGGTTTTCCGTCTCAATCTTTTTTGGCATCAGATTAAGTATGAGCACCTTTAGCGGACGGATCTCCTGATTACTCGCACGCGATGTCGTCATAACAAAGACATTCTCATCACGCAGGAAATTGACAGCTGGTAACTCATCCAGTACCCGAATTGGCATAACCTTTTACCCTCACAGCATACGTTTAAACGTTTAGACATCCAGATAGCTGAAGATAACCCGGTGCATGTCAAATGTCGAGTATTCATAAGATAGTTGAAAATGTTTCACTTAAGCACAGAGTTTACAGATAGGGGAATAGACTGGGTAATAGTTGGTTTTGCAGTGGATTATATGGTAGGGGTTGGCTTACTCAGAGGCGGATATGAAGGGTGATCG
>NZ_LXER01000038.1 GCF_001654925.1 Buttiauxella brennerae ATCC 51605 | reverse complement strand
ATAGGGAGTTCTCCGGAGGCTGCAACCCTAAATATGCGTTAATTTGACTGACTGCTGCATTCCACAGCAAAACCCCGCTTTATACGCAGTTACACACAAAGTTATCCACATTCGTGATGAAGTCCTAAATTTTCCGAGCGTGACGCAAACGTTTTCGCTACAATGCACCCGCAATAAATGGACGCCCCCGTTTTGGGGCGTTAGCTGAGTTTTAGGGAAAATTGCTAAAATTCAGCTAACGCTCTTCTATATGCGAACCAAAGCTAAGGGATCAAACCATGCAACAACGTCGTCCTGTACGCCGCGCTCTGCTCAGTGTTTCTGACAAAGCCGGTATCGTCGAATTCGCCCAAGCGCTCTCCCAACGTGGCGTGGAGCTGCTGTCCACTGGCGGAACCGCTCATCTGCTGGCTAAAGCTGGCCTGCCGGTAACCGAAGTCTCTGACTACACCGGTTTCCCGGAGATGATGGATGGACGCGTCAAAACCCTGCATCCAAAAGTTCACGGCGGCATTCTGGGTCGTCGCGGTCAGGATGATGCGATCATGGAACAACACGCTATCTCCCCAATTGATATGGTTGTCGTCAACCTCTACCCGTTCGCACAGACTGTTGCCCGCGAAGGCTGCTCTCTGGAAGATGCGGTAGAGAATATTGATATCGGCGGCCCAACCATGGTGCGCTCCGCGGCGAAGAACCATAAAGATGTGGCAATCGTTGTAAAGAGCAGTGACTACGAAGCGATTATTAGCGAGCTGGATGCTAATGAAGGATCTCTGACGCTCGAGACACGTTTCGATTTGGCTATTAAGGCTTTCGAACACACCGCCGCTTACGACAGCATGATCGCCAACTACTTCGGTAGCATGGTTCCTGCCTATCATGGCGAAAGCAAAGATCCTTCTGGTCGCTTCCCTCGTACACTGAACCTGAACTTCATTAAGAAGCAGGATATGCGTTACGGTGAGAACAGCCACCAGCAAGCAGCCTTCTATATAGAAGAAGAAATTAAAGAAGCCTCCGTTGCCACCGCAACTCAGGTTCAGGGCAAAGCGCTCTCTTATAACAACATCGCTGATACCGATGCCGCACTGGAATGTGTGAAAGAGTTCAACGAACCTGCCTGCGTTATCGTGAAGCATGCCAACCCTTGTGGTGTGGCAGTCAGCGATTCCTTATTAGATGCATACGACCGCGCCTATAAAACAGACCCGACCTCCGCATTCGGCGGCATCATCGCTTTCAACCGTGAACTGGATGCCGAAACTGCGCAGGCGATTATCTCCCGCCAGTTCGTCGAGGTGATTATTGCCCCTTCAGCCAGCGAAGAAGCTCTGAAGATCACAGCGGCTAAGCAAAACGTTCGCGTTCTGACTTGCGGCCAGTGGCAGCAGCGTATTCCGGGCCTGGATTTCAAACGCGTTAACGGCGGTGTGTTAGTACAGGATCGCGATCTGGGTATGGTGACAGCCGCAGACCTGCGTGTTGTTAGCAAACGCCAGCCGACCGAGCAAGAACTGCGTGATGCATTGTTCTGCTGGAAGGTAGCGAAGTTTGTTAAGTCCAACGCCATTGTCTATGCCCGCGAGAATATGACTATCGGCATAGGTGCCGGTCAGATGAGCCGTGTCTATTCCGCCAAAATTGCCGGTATCAAGGCAAGCGATGAAGGCCTGGAAGTGAAAGGCTCGGCAATGGCATCAGATGCCTTCTTCCCATTCCGTGACGGTATTGATGCCGCAGCGGCAGTTGGCGTGAGCTGTGTTATCCAGCCTGGTGGTTCAATCCGCGATGAAGAAGTGATCGCCGCTGCTGACGAACATGGGATCGCCATGATCTTCACCGACATGCGCCACTTCCGCCATTAATCCCGGAGCGTCTATAAATGAAATTATTAGTAATAGGTAATGGCGGGCGTGAACACGCGCTGGCCTGGAAAGCGTCACAGTCACCACTAGTTCATACGGTATTTGTTGCTCCAGGCAATGCCGGTACGGCTCTGGAACCTGCTTTGCAGAACGTAGCGATTATCCCAACTGACATTGCTGCCCTGCTGAGCTTTGCGCAGAATGAAAAAATCGACCTGACGATTGTTGGCCCGGAAGCGCCGCTGGTGATTGGCGTTGTTGATGCCTTCCGTGCGGCTGGCCTGAAAATCTTTGGCCCAACCCAGGGTGCTGCACAGTTAGAAGGTTCTAAAGCCTTCACTAAAGATTTCCTGGCGCGCCATAAAATCCCAACGGCCGAATACCAGAACTTCACCGAAGTTGAACCTGCACTGGCCTACGTCCGTGAAAAAGGCGCCCCGATTGTCATTAAAGCTGACGGCCTGGCCGCGGGCAAAGGCGTAATCGTAGCGATGACGCTGATCGAAGCCGAAGCCGCCGTTAACGACATGCTGGCGGGTAACGCCTTTGGCGACGCCGGGCACCGCATCGTTGTAGAAGAGTTTTTAGATGGCGAAGAGGCCAGCTTCATCGTGATGGTGGATGGCGAAAACGTTCTGCCGATGGCCACCAGTCAGGATCATAAGCGTGTTGGTGATGCAGATACCGGCCCGAACACTGGCGGTATGGGTGCGTACTCTCCTGCCCCAGTCGTGACTGATGAAGTCCACCAGCGTGCAATGGACCTGGTTATCTGGCCAACCGTGCGCGGCATGGCTGCTGAAGGGAATACCTACACCGGTTTCCTGTATGCCGGCCTGATGATCGATAAACAAGGTAACCCGAAGGTTATCGAGTTTAACTGCCGCTTTGGTGACCCTGAAACTCAGCCAATCATGCTGCGCCTGCAATCAGATCTGGTTGAGCTGTGCCTCGCCGCATGTGATGGCAAGCTGGATAAGACAACATCTAAGTGGGACGAGCGCCCATCTCTGGGTGTGGTGATGGCGGCTGGCGGCTACCCTGCTGATTATCGTAACGGCGATGTGATTCATGGTTTGCCACTTGAAGAAGTCGCAGACGGCAAAGTGTTCCACGCCGGAACGACATTGCGTGAAGACGATATGGTTGTGACTAACGGTGGCCGTGTTCTGTGCGTAACCGCATTAGGCGACACTGTCGCACAAGCGCAGCAGCGTGCTTACGAGTTGATGAAGGATATCCATTGGGATGGCAGTTTTAGCCGCTCAGATATTGGCTATCGCGCTATTGAGCGTGAAAACGCGAAGTAAGACTCAAAACTCGCAGTGATATTCAAGACCGCCCTTGTGGCGGTTTTTTTATTTAGAACGTAGCAGGCTTAGGTTGCCAGCTACAGAAATCCTGATTCGCTACCAGCAACAGCTGAGAACCGTCCGGCGCTTCAAGCCAGGCTATGCTTACATCGAGTGACGAATGGCGTTGGCGATTCGCAATATGATTCAGCGATGCGCTGTCGAGTTTAGGCTCGAATGTCTCACCTTCGCAGGTTGTCACCGTGCCATTGCTATGCCAGCGGCCCTGTCGCAAAACAACACGCCCAATGCGCAATGCTTCGCTGGTCGCTTTAGTCTGAGTCGCCTGATACTGATACAGGGCGATTTGGTCATTGGAAAGCTGCTGTTTCTGACCATTCACTTCGCGCTGCATAAAGCTCAGTTCGCCGTGATCGTCAAAACGCACTTTGATATGTTCTGACGGCTCGCTCTGAATCGTCATTTCAATCGATACCAGCTGCTCGCCTTGCCAGCGGTAATCACTGGTGGTCGTTGCACCCTTCTGCCTTGGGCTAAACGCCGTAAGCATGTGAATGCTGCCATCATCGCTGTTGTCTTTACGCCAGATGCGCACAACACCTTGATCGGCAATATATCCGCTCGCGGTAAATGGCGGGAGAGGAGAATGACTGCTGCAAGCCATAAGCAGCAATGTGCCTGTCAGCGCGGCCAGAGGACGGCAGACAAACAAAAGGGGCGTAAACGCCCCTCTGCTAAAACTGTTCACTGACACTATTAGCTCTTAACAGCGTCTTTCAGTGCTTTGCCTGAAACAAATGCCGGCACGTTAGCTGCGGCGATTTTGATTTCATTACCGGTCTGTGGGTTGCGGCCAGTGCGCTCAGCACGGTGGTTTACCTTAAAGGTACCGAAACCAACCAGTTGGACAGCATCACCTTCTTTCAGAGACTCAGTAATTGCAGCCAGGGTGGATTCCAGAGCAGCTTTAGCCTGTACTTTAGACAGATCAGCCTTGTCAGCAATTACATCAATCAGTTGAGTCTTGTTCATAAGTTATCCTTACAATGTGTTTATCGCTTGCTAAGCATCGAGTGCGACGGAAATGCCAAAAAAGCACTCTCCTGCATACACGCACCGATAGCCACTTTTTTTCGCCCCACAAATGTAGACCAGACGGGGGGCTAATTGGAAGCCTTCAGGGGTGACAATTCGGACTGTAAGTCACGTTTTGCTGTCTTACTGCTGCAAATTTATACCAATATTGCTACTACCCGCTTCACGCAGGTCCGCACGCAACCCTTTGATCAGCTCAATGTCACGTTCTTCGCAGTCGGCTAACAGGCGGAAAATCTCCCATTGAATGTCCCATTCTTCTTCAACAGCGGGGTTCAATCGCAGCTCTTCGTCGGTCATTTCGCGACCAGCCTGGGTCATTTCCAGCATAGCAACTGTCGTAATTGATGCCTTACTGACTTCGATTGCATGCTCCAGAGTTTCCCCTGAAAGACGTGAGTGAACTAATTCGCTCAATGCAACGCATGCATCAATCGCCGGATAGACGCCGTAGATATCATAGTCGTCAGCTGAAGGAATGCCTTCTTCGAGCTTCTCAAGTTGGCTATCAAAGTTTACTTTCGCATCTTTGACCGTCAGCGTTTCCCAAATCAAGTCGAGAATACGGCGATACAACTGGGGATCACCAAATTCAGTCTGTTGGCAGAACATGGCGTAATTTGGGTACATGCGTTCGCATAAAGAAGCCATGAAAGTGACATGCTGCCAGCTTTCCAGTTTCTCCATACGCAGATGGATTGGGTTTTGTAACATAGCGATGTCTCAAAGACGGAATATTAGCGGCAGTTTACCTTAATCACCCCTGAATTGCTTGCCACCGCGTGAAAGCCGGGCGACCCGATGCCACAGCATCTGCCCAGCGAGTGGGCTCAGGTAAGCGGTAACCCGCCATACAGCGATTAACCCATAACAAGGCCGTATCAAGGCTTACACGGTGACCTGTCGAGACAAACAACGGATTGCAGCGCTTTTTACTGCGCAGCACCCAGGCAAGCGCTTCACCTTTGTCGCTCAGCGGCTGGCAAGCTCCGGGTTCTTCAGCCAGGGGCTCAAACTTCCCACACAGACGCTTCTTGGCAACGCCAATCGTCGGCACATCCACCAGCAGGCCAAAATGGCTGGCAACACCCAAACGCCGTGGGTGAGAAATACCGTGGCCATCAACAAATAGCAGGTCCGGTTTTTGCGACAGCATTTCCCACGCCGCAAGCAGTGCAGGATATTCACGGAAGGAAAGGAAGCCGGGGATATATGGCATCGAGGTGGCGACACGCGCCACCTGATATTCAACCAGTTCAAGAGAGGGATATTGTAATAACACGATGGCGGCACGCGTAACATCACCGCCCTGTTCAAACCCAACGTCTGCACCGGCAATTAACCGGGGAGGATCCTGCTCAAAGCGATCCTCGCGGATCACCTGTGAAGCGAGTTCGATCTGCTGTGCGCGTAAGCTTGCAAGATCCATCACTGATCCTTACTCGTGATACGGCTTCGACAAACGGTGCACCGCTTCTACAAACGCACCCGCATGTTCTGGCGGGACATCCTGGTGAATCCCGTGGCCAAGGTTAAACACGTGCCCTTCACCTTTACCGAACCCAGCCAGAATGGTCGCGACTTCTTCTTCGATACGCGCAGGCTGCGCGTACAGCATGGATGGGTCCATATTGCCCTGCAATGCGACTTTATGACCTACACGGCGACGAGCATCGGCGATATCGGTGGTCCAGTCCAGCCCCAGCGCATCACATCCCGTTTCAGCCATCGCTTCCAGCCACTGACCGCCACCCTTAGTGAACATCGTCACAGGCACTCGACGACCTTCGTTTTCACGTAGCAGGCCATCGATGATTTTGTGCATGTAATAGAGCGAGAACTGCTGATAATCACGCCCGGTCAGCACACCACCCCAGGTATCGAAAATCATCACTGACTGCGCGCCTGCTTTGATTTGCGCATTCAGATACAGCGTGACGCTTTGCGCCAGCTTGTCGAGCAGAAGGTGCAGCGCTTGCGGATCGGCATACATCATCTTTTTGATAACGGTAAAGGCCTTGCTACTGCCGCCTTCGACCATATAAGTCGCCAGTGTCCACGGGCTACCGGTAAAACCGATGAGCGGCACTTCGCCTTTTAATTCGCGACGAATAGTGCGCACCGCGTTCATCACATAACCCAGTTCACCTTCCGGATCAGGAATCGGCAACTTTTCAACATCAGCACGGCTGGTAATTGGCGAGCGGAAACGCGGGCCTTCACCGGCTTCAAAATAAAGGCCAAGCCCCATCGCATCAGGCACGGTGAGGATGTCGGAGAAGAGGATCGCCGCATCAAGTTTGTAGCGGCGCAGCGGCTGCAAAGTCACTTCGCAAGCCAACTCAGCATTTTTGCACAGCGACATAAAATCGCCAGCCTGTGCACGAGTCGCTTTGTATTCTGGCAAGTAACGACCTGCCTGCCTCATCATCCATACTGGCGTGGTATCTACAGGCTGGCGTTGCAGCGCCCGCAGGTAACGATCGTTCTTCAGTTCAGTCATTTTGCATTTCCTTTGGCTGGAACTCTAAATACATTGCGCCAGTTTACCACGTCATTCGTACTCTGCCCGACACAGGGCAACAGTGTCTTCAATCAGGCGGCGAGCCACAGTACCAGGCGGCGGTAATAACGGTAATTGATCGTAGCGATACCAGCCCGCATCAAGTAACTCTTTCGGGTCGATTTCAATCTCACCGCTGTGATATTCCGCCATAAATGCCGTCATCAGCGATTGCGGGAACGGCCACGGCTGCGACGTCACATAACGTAAATTCTTCACGCAAATGCTGCTCTCTTCCATCACCTCACGCGCCACGGCCTGCTCGAGGGTTTCCCCGACTTCGACAAAACCGGCCAGCACGGTATAAATTCCACCGCGATGGCGCGTGTGCTGGGCAAGCAGGATATGGTCATCGCGGCGAATCGCCACGATGATGCACGGTGAAATTTGCGGGTAGTAGCGCTCACGGCAATGGCTGCACAGCATCGCCCATTCCGTTTTGCTGACGTGCATATCATGGCCGCAGTAGCCACAAAATTTGTGCGAGCGATAAAACTCAGCAAGCTGTACACCGCGCCCGGCAAGCTGAAACAGCCCTGGGTCCTGGTCAATGATCTGGCGTACAGAACCCATATCCGCACGGCGATTTTGCCGCACTAACCACACGGGATCATTTTCCCACTCGCCGATGTGCATCCCCACAGCGCCATCAAGCTGGAAATCTTGTGCCGCTCCGTGAGGCAGCTCACCTTTTGGCAGCCACAATTTTTGTTCATGACTGACGATAAACCAGCCCTGATCTAACTTTTGAATTACACGTTCCATAACCTGGTGCACATCCCCGAGTTCACTGGTATAAACAAATAGTCGTAACTATTTTGGGTACGTTTGCGTTACATCTTTTACTCACGGAGTCAATCATGCTTAACCAGTTAGAGAACCTGACTGAGCGCGTTGGTGGTAGTAATGAGTTAATCGACCAATGGCTACATGCCCGCAAACATTTATTGGTGGCTTATTACAATATGGTAGGGATCAAGCCTAACAAGGAATCCCATACCGCGCTCAATGAAAAGGCCCTGGATAATTTTTGCCACAACCTGGTGGATTATCTGTCTGCCGGCCATTTTAATATTTATGAACGCATTATCAGTGAAATGGAAGGCAGCAGCCCACTTTTAGCTGCAACGCATCTCTACCCACAGCTTGAAGCCAATACCCAACAAATCATGGATTTCTATGATACGCATCTTGAAAGTGCTATCGACCATGATAACTACATCGAGTTCCAGAGCGCATTGTCAGGCATCGGCGAAGCGCTGGAATCACGTTTTTCGCTGGAAGATAAACTCATTGAGCTCGCTTACGACCATGATCTAAATGACAGTGCTAACGATACCGGCAACCTTGCACGCCCGGCTTGAGTTCTGCGCTGTTAACGAGTAGTTTACATATCGACCCGTAGCAATACGGGTTTCTTCTTGTCGGAGTGCCGAGTGTTTAACTAAGTTAAGCACCGGCTGAGACCGTTAATTCGGGATCCGCGGAACCTGATCAGGCTAATACCTGCGAAGGGAACAAGAGTAATTCTGCTTTTGGGTTCACCCGTGCGCGGGCGGTCCACATTCATTACTCCTCCGTTGTTCTGACAAGCCACTCCTTGATATTTACTGGAATGAGCTATGTCTAATACTGAAAAAAAACCAAACCGCCGCGAACAGCGTGCCGCAGCCCAGCATTTTATTAACACGCTGGAAGGGACTGCTTTCCCCAATTCCCAACGCATTTATCTCACCGGTTCACGTGACGATATCCGCGTGCCGATGCGTGAAATTCAACTTAGCCCAACAGCAACCGGCGGCAGCAAGGAAAACCCACAGTTCACCCCTAATGATGCCATTCCGGTGTATGACACGTCTGGAGCGTATGGCGACCCGGCGATCAACATCGATGTGTTACGTGGGCTATCACCACTGCGGGCAAACTGGATTAGCGAGCGTGATGACTGCGAATTACTGAACGACCGCAGCTCTGCCTACACCAAAGAGCGTCTGGCTGATGACGGTCTCGACGAATTGCGTTTTGAAACACAACTTACGCCGAAGCGGGCCAAAGCCGGGAAAATTGTCACGCAGCTGCACTATGCACGCCAGGGCATCGTGACGCCGGAAATGGAGTTTATCGCCATACGTGAAAACATGGGCCGCGAACGCATTCGCGATGAAGTGTTACGCCACCAGCACCCAGGTCAGGGTTTTGGCGCGCGTCTGCCAGAAAATATTACCCCTGAATTTGTGCGTGACGAAGTCGCCGCAGGCCAGGCAATTATTCCCGCCAATATTAACCACCCCGAATCTGAGCCGATGATTATCGGGCGTAATTTCCTCGTCAAAGTAAACGCTAATATCGGCAACTCTGCGGTCACTTCCTCGATTGAAGAAGAGGTAGAAAAACTAGTGTGGTCGACGCGCTGGGGTGCGGACACCGTAATGGACCTTTCCACCGGCCGCTATATTCACGAAACTCGTGAATGGATTTTACGTAACAGCCCAGTGCCGATTGGTACCGTGCCCATTTACCAGGCGCTGGAAAAAGTAAATGGCATCGCTGAAGACCTGACCTGGGAAATGTTCCGCGACACACTCCTGGAACAGGCCGAGCAAGGCGTGGACTATTTCACCATTCACGCCGGAGTGCTGCTGCGTTATGTGCCGATGACGGCCAAACGCCTGACCGGAATTGTGTCGCGCGGCGGTTCGATAATGGCGAAATGGTGCCTGTCACATCATCAGGAAAACTTCCTGTACGAACACTTCCGTGAAATCTGCAAAATCTGCGCTGCTTACGACGTTTCTCTCTCACTTGGCGACGGCCTGCGCCCCGGCTCCATCCAGGATGCCAACGATGAAGCACAATTTTCCGAACTGCATACACTTGGCGAGTTGACCAAAATCGCCTGGGAATACGATGTGCAGGTGATGATTGAAGGCCCGGGACATGTGCCAATGCAGATGATCCGCCGCAACATGACCGAAGAACTGGAGCACTGCCATGAAGCTCCGTTCTACACGCTCGGCCCGCTGACCACCGATATTGCACCGGGTTACGACCATTTCACCTCAGGTATTGGTGCAGCCATGATTGGCTGGTTCGGCTGTGCGATGCTTTGTTACGTCACACCAAAAGAGCATCTTGGCCTGCCGAATAAAGAAGATGTTAAACAGGGGCTGATTACCTACAAAATTGCGGCACATGCCGCAGACCTGGCAAAAGGCCACCCTGGTGCGCAGATCCGCGACAACGCCATGTCGAAAGCCCGCTTTGAATTCCGCTGGGAAGACCAGTTTAACCTCGCGCTTGACCCTTTCACCGCCCGCGCCTATCACGATGAAACGCTACCGCAGGAGTCCGGCAAGGTCGCGCACTTCTGTTCCATGTGCGGGCCAAAATTCTGCTCGATGAAAATCTCCCAGGAGGTTCGCGATTTCGCCGCTAAGCAAGCCATAGAAGTTGGCATGGACGATATGTCGCAATCCTTCCGGGCAAAAGGTGGCGAAATTTATCTGCGTCAGGAGGAAGTGTGATGAGCACACCCGCCTTCCCTTCTGTGCCCAAACGACTCGGGTTGTATCCGGTGGTGGATAGCGTCGAGTGGATTTCCCGCTTGCTGGAGGCGGGAGTGCGCACTCTTCAATTGCGCATTAAAGACAAACGCGACGAAGAAGTTGAAGCCGACATTGCTGCTGCCATTGCGCTTGGTAAGCGATATGAGGCGAGGTTATTCATCAATGATTACTGGCGACTGGCGATAAAACATCGTGCTTACGGTGTTCATCTGGGCCAGGAAGATCTGGATGTCGCTAATCTGGATGCCATCCGCGATGCGGGCCTGCGCCTCGGGCTTTCGACACACGACAATATGGAAATGGATCGCGCCCTGGAAGCACGCCCTTCTTACATCGCTCTGGGGCATGTTTTCCCAACCAGAACCAAACAGATGCCATCGGCACCGCAAGGTCTTACACAGCTCGCGGCACATATCAGAACATTGGGCGATTACCCCACCGTGGCGATTGGCGGCATTAGTATTGATCGTGTTCCTGCCGTACTGGCGACAGGCGTGGGAAGTGTCGCGCTGGTTAGCGCGATTACTCAGGCACCTGACTGGCAAGCCGCCACCGCGCAACTACTGGAACTTGTGGGAGCAGGCGATGAATGATGCCGATTTCATGCGTTACAGCCGCCAGTTGCTACTGGAAGATATCGCCATCGAAGGGCAGCAAAAACTGCTGGCGAGTAAGGTTTTAATCGTCGGGCTCGGCGGGCTTGGCTCCCCGGCGGCGCTATATCTGACGGCGGCAGGCGTTGGCACCCTGACTCTGGCTGACGATGACAACGTGCATATCAGTAATTTGCAGCGCCAGATTCTATTTACTTCACAAGATATCGAACAGCCAAAATCGCTGGCCGCCCAACGTCATCTACAACAACTTAATCCTGATATTAAGCTCCAGGTTATTGGCGAGCGTCTGGCTGGAGAAGTGTTGAATCAGGCAGTAAAAAATGCCGATTTGGTTCTGGATTGCAGCGACAACATGGCGACACGCCAGGCCGTTAACGCCGCCTGTGTCGTACATAACAAACCGCTGATTTCTGCAAGTGCAGTCGGCTTTGGTGGGCAACTGATGGTTCTGACGCCACCGTGGGAAACCGGCTGTTATCGCTGTGTCTGGCCTGACGAACACGAACCGGAGCGCAACTGCCGCACTGCGGGAATCATCGGCCCGGTGGTCGGAGTGATGGGGACATTGCAGGCTCTGGAGGCCATAAAGTTGCTGAGCGGCATGGCTCCGGCAACGGGTACTTTGCGCCTGTTTGACGCTCGCCAACACAGCTGGCGCTCCCTCACCATGCAAAAAGCGGCTAATTGCCCGGTATGTGGAGGGCTAGATGCACATCCAATTTAACGATGAACCGCTGCAGTGCCCGGATAACCTGACGCTGGCAAAGCTGCTTGAACAACTGCGCCTGTTGAAACCAGGCGTAGCACTCGCCATCAACCAAAGCATTGTGCCACGTGAACAGTGGGAAGCTCATTTGTTGAAAGATGGCGACCAGATCTTGCTTTTTCAGGCCATAGCCGGGGGTTAACATGCTACAGATTGCTGATAAAACTTTCTCATCACGCTTGTTCACCGGCACCGGGAAATTTTCCTCGCCGCAGGTGATGGTTGAAACGATTCGCGCTTCCGGCTCGCAGTTAGTGACAATGGCAATGAAGCGCGTCGATTTGCGTAACCATAACGATGCGATTCTCGCGCCACTGCTTGAGGCGGGCGTGCAGTTGCTGCCGAATACCTCTGGCGCCAAAACGGCTGAAGAAGCGATTTTTGCCGCACAGCTTGCCCGAGAAGCGCTGGGTACACATTGGGTAAAACTGGAAATCCACCCCGATGCCCGCTATTTGCTGCCCGATCCCATCGAAACGCTGAAAGCTGCGGAAGTACTCGTCAAACAGGGGTTTGTTGTATTGCCTTATTGCGGCGCCGATCCCGTTTTGTGCAAACGGCTTGAGGAAGTCGGATGTGCAGCGGTCATGCCACTCGGGGCGCCAATTGGCTCGAATCAGGGCTTACAAACCCGGGCATTTTTAGAAATTATTATCGACCAGGCTCGCGTACCGGTAGTGGTTGATGCAGGTATCGGTGCGCCAAGCCATGCCGCAGAAGCGCTGGAGATGGGGGCTGCTGCGGTGCTAGTGAATACGGCGATTGCCGTGGCGCGGGATCCCGTGCAAATGGCTCATGCATTTCGCCTGGCAGTTGAAGCTGGCGTATTAGCGGCTCAATCAGGTTTGGGCGCGCGCCACCAGCAGGCACAAGCCTCCAGCCCGTTAACCCAGTTTCTGCAATTTAGCCAGGAGGGTACGTGATGGCACAAACTTTCACCGAGCGCTGGCGTGAGCTGGACTGGGATGACATCCGACTTCGTATTAACAGCAAGACAGCTGCCGACGTGGAGCGAGCATTGAGCGCACGCAAAATCACCCGCGACGATCTGATGGCGCTGCTCTCCCCTGCCGCCAGCCACTATCTCGAACCGCTGGCACAGCAGGCCCAGAAATTAACTCGCCAGCGTTTTGGTAACACGGTGAGTTTTTACGTGCCGCTTTATTTATCGAATCTCTGCGCCAACGAATGTACCTACTGTGGTTTTTCCATGAGTAACAAACTCAAACGCAAAACCCTGGATCAACAGGAAATTGAGCGGGAATGCGCGGCAATTCGCAAACTAGGCTTCGAACATTTGTTGTTGGTGACCGGTGAACACCAGACCAAAGTGGGAATGGACTATTTCCGCCAGCACTTTCCCGCGATTCGCCACCAGTTCAGTTCACTGCAAATGGAAGTTCAACCACTGGACGAGCATGAGTATGCCGAACTGAAAACTCTCGGAGTAGATGGTGTGATGGTTTATCAGGAAACCTATCACCAGGCAGTGTACGCGCAGCATCATTTACGCGGCAATAAACAGGATTTCTTCTGGCGCCTGGAAACGCCAGACAGGCTTGGCCGCGCGGGAATAGATAAAATAGGCCTGGGCGCGTTGATTGGTTTATCGAACAGTTGGCGCACCGACTGCTTTATGGTCGCGGAGCACTTACTTTGGCTACAGCAACACTACTGGCAAAGTCGTTATTCGATTTCGTTTCCGCGTTTACGACCCTGTACGGGCGGCGTAGAACCGGCGTCGGTCATGACTGAAAGCCAATTAGTGCAAGTGATATGCGCATTTCGTCTGCTTTCACCCGATGTCGAGCTTTCGCTTTCTACGCGTGAATCACCGTGGTTCCGGGATCATATGATCCCGCTCGCCATTAACAATGTCAGCGCATTTTCCAAAACCCAGCCAGGCGGTTATGCCGATAATCACCCTGAACTTGAACAGTTTGCTCCGCACGACGGGCGCACACCCTCGGAAGTCGCAGATGCACTAATGCGCTCTGGCTTACAACCGGTGTGGAAAGACTGGGACCATTTTCTGGGAAGAGCTTCGCAATAGCTTTGTACGCTTACATCGCGAGAAAAAGAGATTCCGAGGCGGGCCGAACGATGGCTCATTCCACATTGATGTGATGGTTTCCGTAAAATATTGTCTCCCTTGTCGGATTCCGAACCCGACCGGGGTGGCAACTTTCCCTCCTCATTGCCGCCCCGCCTTCCCGTAAAATGTAACCGGTTTCAGCTCAGGTACGTTTCTTTTGTGATACCTCACACACAATCATTGCAAAGCGGTTGTTGTACCAGGCCGTCACGGATAATTATCAGTATATCGAACGGACACTGAGAGCAGATCTATGAAGAATATCGTTTTGTGTTGTGCAGCGGGTATGTCGACTAGCATTTTGGTCCAACGCATGAAGGACGCCGCTCAGAAGAAAGGTATTGAAGTCTCTATCAAGGCAGTTCCGGTTGCAGAATTCAAAGACAATATTGATACCGCTGATATTGTCTTGCTCGGCCCACAAGTTAAATATGAGCACGCCAAACTACAGGCGATTGCAGAGCCGATGGGTAAAACCGTTGCTGTTATCGACATGATGGATTACGGCATGATGAAAGGCGATGTTGTGCTCGAGAAAGCTTTGAAAATGATGGAGTCATAAAAACATGGAAGATTTAGAAACGATTATCATGGAATTGTTGGTTAATGCCGGTAGCGCACGCAGCCAGGCACTGACTGCTCTGCAAATGGCTCGCAAAGGGGATTTCGCAGCAGCACAACAAGCGATGGAAGAATCACGTGAGTTTGTGAAACATGCTCACAAAATCCAGACTCAGCTTATCGGCTTAGATGAAGGCACTGGCAAACTGCCGGTTAACTTGATTACCGTACACTCTCAAGACCACCTGATGAACGCGATGGTCATTCAGGATTTAGCCGAAGACATGATTGAACTGTATCGTCGCCTTCCATTAGCTAACTGATTTTTCATTTCTTTCAGGCATAAAAAAACCGCTCTTTCGAGCGGTTTTTGTTTTTGGCGTCTCTAACGATTAATCGTTATCGTTACCGCCCAGATTACCTGCGTTCAGCAATTCTGCCAGGCTGGCAGTTGCGTCCGCTGCAGTGACCTGAGGTACAACTGGCGCTTCGCCCGCTGCACGACGGCGCATACGATCCTGGTGGTACGCGTAACCGGTACCTGCTGGGATCAAACGACCGACGATAACGTTCTCTTTCAGGCCGCGCAGTTCGTCACGTTTACCCGCAACAGCTGCTTCGGTAAGCACACGAGTTGTCTCCTGGAACGATGCCGCGGAGATGAAGGACTCGGTTGCCAGAGAGGCTTTGGTGATACCCAGCAGATCACGTGAGAAGGACACGTTAATCTTGCCGTTCGCTTCCAGTTCGCGGTTAGCGATCTTGACGCGAGAGTATTCAGCCTGCTCACCTTCCAGGAAGTCAGAGCTACCAGCGTTAACGATGGTTGCTTTACGCAACATCTGACGCACGATGACTTCGATGTGTTTATCGTTAATCTTAACGCCTTGCAGACGGTAAACGTCCTGCACTTCGTTGGTGATGTAACGAGTCACAGCATACACGCCACGCAGACGCAGAATGTCGTGCGGAGATTCTGGACCATCGGAAACAACGTCACCGCGTTCTACAACTTCGCCTTCGAATACGTTCAGCTGACGCCACTTAGGAATCATCTCTTCGTAAGCATCGCTGCCGTCGAGTGGAGAGATAACCAGACGGCGTTTGCCTTTGGTTTCTTTACCGAACGAGATGATCCCGCTGATTTCAGCAAGGATAGCTGGCTCTTTCGGACGACGCGCTTCGAACAGGTCAGCAACGCGTGGCAGACCACCGGTGATGTCCTTGGTACCACTTGATTCCTGAGGAATACGCGCCAGCGCGTCACCAGAGTGAATCTGAGTACCATCTTCCAGCTGAACAATCGCTTTACCTGGCAGGAAGTACTGAGCTGGCATGTCTGTACCAGGGATCAGAACGTCGTTGCCTTGAGCATCAACAATTTTCAGTGCTGGACGCAGATCTTTACCACCCGCGGTACGTTCTGCAGAATCCAGAACAACCAGAGATGACAGACCTGTCAGTTCGTCAGTTTGACGAGTAATGGTCTGGCCGTCGACCATGTCAGTAAAGCGGATGAAACCACTTACTTCAGAGACGACTGGCATGGTGTGCGGATCCCAGTTTGCTACGGTTTCGCCCGCTGCAATCTGCTCGCCATCACCTTTACCCATTACCGCACCGTAAGGAACTTTATAGCTCTCTTTAGTACGACCGAATTCATCAATCAGTTTCAGCTCGGTGTTACGAGAAGTGACGACCAGTTTCCCGGCGGAGTTCACAACCGACTTAGCGTTGCTGAGCTTGATGCTACCTTTGTTCTTAACCTGAATGCTGGATTCAGCAGCCGAACGAGATGCCGCACCACCGATGTGGAACGTACGCATCGTCAGCTGAGTACCTGGTTCACCGATGGACTGTGCCGCGATAACCCCGATAGCTTCACCTTTGTTGATGATATGACCACGTGCCAGGTCGCGACCATAGCAGTGAGCACACACACCAAAGTCAGTTTCGCAACCTACTACGGAACGGACTTTAACGCTGTCAACAGAGTTAAGTTCTAACACGTCACACCACTGCTCATCGATCAGGGTGTTACGAGTTACCAGGATGTCTGCAGTACCCGGCTTGATCACATCTTCAGCCGTTACACGGCCCAGAACGCGATCGCGCAGTGGTTCTTTAACATCGCCACCTTCGATAACCGGAGTCATCGTGATACCTTCGAGGGTGCCACAATCGTCTTCGGTAACAACCAGATCCTGTGCAACGTCAACCAGACGACGCGTCAGATAACCGGAGTTCGCAGTTTTCAGTGCGGTATCCGCCAGACCTTTACGAGCACCGTGCGTGGAGATGAAGTACTGGAGTACGTTCAGACCTTCACGGAAGTTCGCGGTGATTGGCGTTTCGATGATGGAGCCATCTGGCTTAGCCATCAGACCACGCATACCTGCCAACTGACGAATCTGTGCTGCAGAACCACGAGCACCGGAGTCGGCCATCATGTAAATGCTGTTGAAGGAAACTTGCTGCTCTTCGACGCCGTCACGGTTAATAACGGATTCAGTTTGCAGGTTGTCCATCATCGCTTTAGATACACGATCGTTCGCCGCAGCCCAGATATCGATGACTTTGTTATAGCGTTCGCCTGCTGTTACCAGACCAGACTGGAACTGTTCCTGAATTTCAGCAACTTCAGCTTCCGCTTCAGAGATGATTTCAGTTTTCTTCGCAGGGATGACCATGTCATCGATACCAACGGATACACCTGAACGCGCCGCATAAGCAAAGCCGGTGTACATCGTTTGGTCAGCAAAGATTACCGTAGGCTTCAGGCCCAGAATACGATAACAAGTGTTCAGCATTTTGGAGATTGCCTTCTTGCCCAGCGCCTGGTTGACGATGGAGTAAGGCAGACCTTTCGGTACGATCATCCACAAAATCGCACGACCTACGGTGGTGTCGATAATGCTGGTTTTGGCAACGAACTCTTCGTTCTCGCCTTTTTCATATTCAGTGATACGCACTTTTACACGCGCATGCAGAGAGGCCAGACCTGCGCGATAGATACGCTCAGCTTCTTTAGGGCCAGTCAGCACCATGCCTTCGCCTTTGGCGTTAACACAGTCACGGGTCATGTAGTACAGACCCAATACAACGTCCTGAGAAGGAACGATGATTGGCTCGCCGTTCGCTGGTGACAGGATGTTGTTGGTAGACATCATCAGCGCACGCGCTTCCAACTGAGCTTCAAGCGTCAGTGGAACGTGTACTGCCATCTGGTCACCATCGAAGTCGGCGTTATATGCCGCACAAACCAGCGGGTGCAGCTGGATAGCTTTACCTTCGATCAGTACAGGTTCAAATGCCTGGATACCCAAACGGTGCAGAGTTGGTGCACGGTTCAGCAGTACCGGGTGTTCGCGGATAACTTCGTCCAGGATATCCCAAACGACAGCTTCTTCGCGCTCAACCATTTTCTTCGCAGCTTTAATGGTGGTAGCAAGACCACGCAATTCCAGCTTGCCGTAGATGAACGGTTTGAACAGCTCCAGTGCCATTTTCTTCGGCAGACCGCACTGATGCAGGCGCAGGTATGGACCTACGGTGATTACAGAACGACCAGAATAGTCAACACGTTTGCCCAACAAGTTCTGACGGAAACGACCCTGCTTACCTTTGATCATATCAGCCAAAGATTTCAGAGGACGCTTGTTAGAACCGGTGATGGCACGACCGCGACGGCCGTTATCCAGCAGGGCATCTACCGCTTCCTGCAGCATACGTTTTTCGTTACGTACGATGATGTCAGGAGCAGCCAGATCCAGCAGACGTTTCAGACGGTTGTTACGGTTGATAACGCGACGATACAGATCGTTCAGATCTGAAGTTGCGAAACGACCACCATCCAGCGGAACTAATGGACGCAGGTCTGGCGGCAGAACCGGCAGAACTGTCAGGATCATCCACTCTGGTTTGTTACCAGATTGAACGAACGCTTCCAGCAGTTTGATACGCTTGGTCAGCTTTTTACGCTTGGTTTCGGAGTTGGTTTCGTTCAGCTCTTCGCGCAGAGTTTCACACTCTTGCTCCAGATCCATGTTTTTCAACAAGGCCTGAATAGCTTCCGCACCCATCTTCGCATCGAATTCGTCACCGAACTCTTCCAGCGCATCCAGATACTGCTCTTCAGTCAGGATCTGACGACGCTCGAGGTTGGTCATACCGCCTTCGATAACCACATATGATTCGAAGTAAAGTACACGTTCGATATCACGCAGTGGCATATCCAGCAGCAAGCCGATACGAGACGGCAGTGACTTCAGGAACCAAATGTGCGCAGTTGGGGAAGCCAGCTCGATGTGACCCATGCGCTCACGGCGCACTTTAGTTTGGGTTACTTCAACGCCACACTTCTCACAAATAACGCCACGGTGCTTCAAGCGCTTGTACTTACCGCACAGGCACTCATAGTCTTTTACTGGCCCAAAAATACGAGCACAGAACAGACCGTCACGTTCTGGTTTGAACGTACGGTAGTTAATGGTTTCCGGCTTTTTAACTTCGCCGAACGACCAAGAACGGATCATGTCTGGCGATGCCAGAGCAATTTTGATCGCATCAAACTCTTCGGTCTTAGTTTGCGCTTTCAGAAACTTAAGTAAGTCTTTCACGGATTAGCTCCCGTCGGAGTGAGACTTCTCAGAGACGTCCGGTGTGACCCGGACATCCTGTAACCAGTACAGCAGATACGAGTGATTACTCGCCTTCCAGCTCGATGTTAATACCCAGCGAACGGATTTCTTTCAACAGTACGTTGAAGGATTCCGGCATGCCTGGTTCCATCTGATGATTACCATCCACGATGTTTTTATACATCTTGGTACGGCCATTAACGTCATCAGACTTAACAGTCAGCATTTCCTGCAGAGTATAAGCAGCACCGTATGCTTCCAGTGCCCACACTTCCATCTCACCGAAGCGTTGACCACCGAACTGAGCCTTACCACCCAGCGGCTGCTGAGTAACCAGGCTGTAAGAACCGGTAGAACGCGCGTGCATTTTGTCATCAACCAAGTGGTTCAGTTTCAGCATGTACATGTAACCTACGGTTACTGGACGCTCAAACTGTTCACCGCTACGGCCATCAAACAGTGTGATCTGACCGGAAGTCGGCAGGCCACCCAGTTGCAACAGCTCTTTGATTTCCGACTCTTTCGCACCGTCGAATACCGGAGTAGCAATCGGCATACCTTTTTTCAGGTTCTCAGCCAGACGCAGAACTTCATCGTCGGTGAAGGTGTTCAAGTCAACTTTCTGACGAACATCTGAACCCAGGTCGTATGCTTTCTGGATAAATTCGCGCAGCTTGGAAACTTCTTCGTGCTTCTTCAGCATAGCGTTGATTTTCTCGCCGATGCCTTTAGCAGCCATACCCAAGTGGGTTTCCAGAATCTGACCGATGTTCATACGAGATGGTACGCCCAACGGGTTCAGTACGATGTCTACAGGCGTGCCGTTTTCATCGTAAGGCATATCTTCGATCGGGTTGATCTTGGAGATAACACCTTTGTTCCCGTGACGACCTGCCATCTTGTCACCAGGCTGGATCTGACGTTTAACGGCCAGATACACTTTAACGATTTTCAGCACGCCAGGTGCCAGGTCATCGCCCTGAGTGATTTTGCGGCGCTTAGCTTCAAGTTTCTTCTCAAACTCGTGCTTCAGCTCGTCGTACTGCTCTGCCAGCTGTTCCAGCTGGTTTTGCTTCTCTTCGTCAGTCAGACCCAGTTCCAACCAGCGATCACGTGGCAATTTGTCGAGCTTCTCAGCTTCAATACCGCCAGCAACCAGCACAGCATGGATACGAGCAAACAGACCAGCTTCAAAGATTTGCAGTTCTTCAGTCAGGTCTTTCTTAGCCTGCTTCAGTTGCATCTCTTCGATTTCCAGCGCGCGCTTGTCTTTTTCCACGCCATCGCGGGTAAAGACCTGTACATCGATAATGGTACCGGAAACGCCGTTTGGTACGCGCAGAGAAGAGTCTTTAACGTCAGACGCTTTCTCACCGAAGATTGCACGCAGCAGTTTCTCTTCTGGAGTCAGCTGGGTTTCACCTTTAGGCGTTACCTTACCAACCAGAATGTCACCACCGGTCACTTCAGCACCGATATAAACGATACCGGATTCATCCAGTTTGGAGAGAGCAGCTTCACCCACGTTAGGGATGTCAGCGGTGATCTCTTCTGGCCCAAGCTTAGTGTCACGAGACACACATGCCAGTTCCTGGATGTGAATAGTTGTGAAACGATCTTCCTGAACAACACGCTCGGATACGAGGATGGAGTCTTCGAAGTTGTAACCGTTCCACGGCATGAACGCTACGCGCATGTTCTGGCCTAGAGCCAGTTCACCGAGGTCAGTAGACGGACCGTCTGCCAACACATCGCCACGTTCAACAGGTTCGCCCAGAGAAACACATGGCATCTGGTTGATGCAGGTGTTCTGGTTCGAACGGGTGTATTTGGTCAGGTTGTAGATGTCGATACCAGCTTCACCAGCCAGCATTTCGTCTTCGTTAACTTTGATAACGATACGAGACGCATCAACGTACTGAACAGTACCGCCACGTTTAGCAACGGCAGTAACACCGGAGTCAACGGCAACAGCACGTTCCATACCAGTACCAACCAGCGGCTTATCAGCACGCAGAGTTGGAACGGCCTGACGTTGCATGTTCGCACCCATCAATGCACGGTTGGCGTCATCGTGTTCCAGGAACGGGATCAGGGACGCACCGACGGAAACTACCTGTTGGGTAGAAACGTCCATGTAGTCAACCTGGTCGTTACTGAACAAGCTGGATTCGCCTTTACTACGGCAAGTTACCAGGTCGTCTACGAAACGGCCTTCTTCGTCCAGATTGGTGTTAGCCTGAGCGATGACATAGTTACCTTCTTCAATTGCAGAAAGGTAATGGATTTCGTCAGTGACAACACCTTCAACAACGCGACGATACGGAGTTTCTAAGAAACCGTATTCGTTAGTCTGTGCATAAACAGACAGGGAGTTGATCAGACCGATGTTCGGACCTTCAGGGGTTTCGATTGGACATACACGACCGTAGTGGGTTGGGTGTACGTCACGTACTTCGAAGCCTGCGCGCTCACGGGTCAAACCACCCGGGCCGAGTGCGGAGATACGACGTTTGTGCGTAATCTCAGACAACGGGTTGTTCTGGTCCATGAACTGAGACAGCTGGCTGGAACCGAAGAACTCTTTAACCGCAGCAGAGATAGGCTTGGCGTTGATCATATCCTGAGGCATCAGGGTATCGAGGTCGCCCAAAGACAGACGCTCTTTAACCGCACGCTCTACACGTACCAAGCCAACACGGAATTGGTTTTCCGCCATTTCGCCAACGGAACGGATACGACGGTTGCCGAGGTGGTCGATATCATCCACTTCGCCCTGACCGTTACGAATACCGATCAGCTTACGCATAACCTGGATGATGTCGTCTTTGCTCAGGATACCTGAACCTTCGATTTCATCACGCAGCAGAGAACGGTTGAACTTCATACGACCAACCGCAGACAAGTCATAGCGGTCTTCAGAGAAGAACAGGTTCTCGAACAGGTTTTCAGCTGCTTCGCGAGTTGGTGGCTCGCCAGGACGCATCATGCGATAGATTTCAACCAGCGCGCTCAGGCGATCGCTAGTTGGGTCGACACGGATGGTCTCAGAAATGTATGCACCGTGATCCAGGTCGTTGGTAAACAGCGTTTCGATACGCTTATGACCACACTGGCTCAGTTTAGCTAACAGATCCAAAGACAGTTCCATGTTCGCTGCGCAAATCAGTTCGCCAGTCGATGCATCAACGTAGTCTTTAGCCGCGACTTTACCAGCAATGTATTCAACCGGAACTTCGATAAGCTTAATATCGTCTTTTTCCAGCTGGCGAATATGGCGCGCTGTGATACGGCGGCTTTTTTCGACATAGATTTTGCCGTTAGCTTCGATGTCAAAGGATGCAGTCTCACCACGAAGGCGTTCTGGCACCAATTCCATCTGCAGCTTGTTGTCACGGATTTCGAAATAAACTTTCTCAAAGAACAGATCAAGAATCTGCTCAGTGGTGAACTGCAATGCACGCAGAATGATAGTCGCAGGCAGTTTGCGGCGACGGTCGATACGTACAAACAGGTTGTCTTTCGGGTCGAACTCGAAATCCAGCCAGGAACCACGGTAAGGGATGATACGTGCGTTATACAGCACCTTCCCGGAAGAGTGGGTTTTACCTTTGTCACTATCAAAGAACACACCTGGGCTACGGTGTAACTGAGAAACGATAACACGCTCAGTACCGTTGATAACGAAGGTGCCGTTATCTGTCATGAGTGGAATTTCACCCATGTAAACTTCTTGTTCTTTAATGTCTTTAACGGTGCCTTCCGGCGCTTCACGTTCGTAGATCACCAGGCGCAGTTTTACGCGCAGCGGAGCGGAATACGTCACGCCGCGGATCTGACATTCTTTAACGTCAAATACCGGCTCACCCAGACGATAGCTCACATATTGCAGCTCAGAGTTACCGCTGTAGCTTGCAATAGGGAACACGGAACGGAAAGCCGCTTCCAGACCGTACTGGCCTTCAGGATCTTGCTCGATGAACTTCTGGAACGAGTCAAGCTGGATAGAAAGGAGATAAGGAATGTCCAAAACTTGTGGACGCTTTCCAAAATCCTTACGAATACGTTTTTTCTCGGTATAGGAGTAAACCATTAGGGTTCCTCAGCTCGCTGACAAGTCGACCCATCTGCCCGACAAGGGGACAGTTTGTGCAACACTATTTTGTGGACCGGAAAGTGGAACACTTTCCGCAATACCTGTTTCTATCACTCTTAAACCATTTCACCACGCTTTACCCCGGAACTCCCGGCATAGAAAGTCGTAGTATATTAAGGCGTAGATAGAGACAAACATTGAAAGGAAACCAGCAGTCAAACAGTGTGAAACGCTACTGGTACCCTACAGCGCAAAAAGGCTGGTGACTAAAAAGTCACCAGCCATCAGCCTAATTTCTCAGGCTGCAACCGGAAAGGTTGGCTTATTTAACTTCAACTTCAGCGCCAGCTTCTTCCAGAGATTTCTTCAGTGATTCTGCGTCATCTTTGCTCACGCCTTCTTTCAGCGCAGCTGGAGCGGATTCAACCAGGTCTTTAGCTTCTTTCAAGCCCAGGCCAGTTGCGCTACGAACTGCTTTGATAACGGCAACTTTGTTAGCGCCAGCAGCTTTCAGAATAACGTCGAACTCAGTTTTCTCTTCTACAGCTTCAGCAGCAGCAGCAGGGCCTGCAACAGCAGCAGCAGCGGAAACACCGAATTTTTCTTCCATTGCAGAAATCAGTTCAACAATGTCCATTACAGACATAGCGGATACTGCTTCAATGATTTGATCTTTAGTGATAGACATAACAATTGTTCCTGAAAATCAGAATAAGTTTATACGTAAGCAAATGCGTTAGAAAGGAAAGCGCTATTAAGCAGCTTCTTTCTGATCGCGTACAGCAGCAAGAGTGCGAACCAATTTGCCTGCAGAGGCTTCTTTCATGGTTGCCATCAGGCGTGCGATTGCTTCTTCGTAAGTTGGCAGAGTTGCCAGGCGATCGATCTGGGCCGCCGGGATCAGCTCACCTTCAAAGGCTGCAGCTTTAACCTCAAATTTTGCGTTCGCTTTCGCGAATTCTTTGAACAGACGAGCAGCAGCGCCCGGGTGTTCCATAGAATATGCAATCAAGGTTGGACCAACAAACGTGTCTTTCAAGCACTCAAACTGAGTACCTTCAACAACGCGGCGCAGCAGGGTGTTACGAACAACACGCATGTAAACGCCAGCTTCACGACCTGCTTTACGCAGTTCAGTCATTTTACCTACGGTAACGCCACGGGAATCCGCAACAACCGCAGACAGCGCACCTTTGGCTACTTCGCTGACTTCAGCAACAATCGCTTGTTTGTCTTGAAGATTTAAAGCCATTAGCTTTGCTCCTGGATAATAGCCGGGGTTTCCCCCGGAACTCACTTCACTCATTACCAAAACGGTAATGAACGTCGACATACGGTGAGCAGAAACAAGCCAAAGACTATCAAAAATATTCTTCAGGTTCTGTCACCGTCTACGCAGGGAATTAAGACTCTTTCGAGACACCTGCGGTCTTGGACGGAGGCCTGGATAAGGCCAGGCTCCAACCGAAAATTCTGTGTGCCCTGCATTGCAAGGCAACGGGCGTAAGATTTTAGACCAATCTAACGCCCGCGTAAAGCAGTGAATCTTAGTTCACTACTGCGCTCAGACCAGACTGGTCGATCGCAACACCTGCACCCATAGTGGTAGACAGGCTAACTTTCTTAATGAAAACACCTTTCGCCTGAGAAGGTTTTGCTTTTTTCAGCGCAACCAGCAGGGATTCCAGGTTTTCTTTCAGTTTGTCAGTGTCAAAATCCACTTTACCGATGGTGGTGTGAATGATGCCGTTTTTGTCGTTACGGTAACGAACCTGACCAGCTTTAGCGTTCTTAACCGCTTCAGCAACGTTAGGAGTTACAGTACCAACTTTCGGGTTAGGCATCAGGCCACGTGGGCCCAGAACCTGGCCCAGCTGGCCAACAACGCGCATTGCATCTGGAGATGCGATAACAACGTCAAAGTTCATTTCGCCTTTTTTGATCTGGTCAGCCAGATCTTCCATACCTACCAGCTCAGCGCCAGCAGCTTTAGCTGCTTCAGCGTTAGGGCCTTGGGCAAATACGGCTACGCGAACTGAACGGCCAGTACCGTGCGGCAGTACAGTTGCACCACGTACGTTCTGGTCAGATTTACGAGCGTCGATGCCGAGGTTTACAGCAACGTCAACGCTTTCTACGAATTTCGCAGTGGCCAGCTCTTTGAGCAAAGCAACGGCTTCGTTGATGTCATACTGTTTAGTTGCATCAACTTTGTCACGGATCACGCGCATGCGCTTGGTCAGTTTAGCCATTTCTTAATCCTCCACTACCAGGCCCATGGAACGAGCAGTACCTTCGATGGAGCGAGTCATCGCTTCAACGTCAGAACCAGTCATGTCCGCAGCTTTGGTTTCTGCGATTTCACGCACCTGAGCACGGGTCACTTTACCCACTTTGTCTTTGTTCGGCTTGCCAGAACCAGACTTGATACCTGCAGCTTTCTTCAACAGAACAGCAGCCGGTGGAGTTTTAGTAACGAAAGTGAAAGAACGGTCAGCATAAACGGTAATAACAACCGGAATTGGCAGACCTTTCTCCAGGGATTCAGTTTTGGCGTTAAACGCTTTACAGAATTCCATGATGTTCACACCTTGCTGACCCAGAGCTGGACCAACTGGTGGACTTGGGTTCGCCATACCAGCTGCAACTTGCAGCTTGACGTAGGCTTGTACTTTCTTAGCCATCTTAATTTCCTCTAGTGGGTTATAGCGCCTTACAGAATGAAGGCTCCCCGTGAATAATTCGTTCTACGCGCACAAGACGCATAAAAACAAAAGGCGCGAAATTGTAGTCCAATCTCGCGCCTTGTGCAACGATTAATCGCTGCTTTTACAACCTGATTATTAGGCTTTCTCTACCTGAGCAAAATCGAGCTCAACCGGCGTAGCACGACCAAAGATAGATACAGAAACCTTCAAGCGGCTCTTTTCGTAATCTACTTCTTCAACTACACCGTTAAAGTCAGCAAATGGACCATCGCTGACGCGTACCATTTCACCTGGTTCAAACAGCGTTTTAGGACGCGGCTTATCACCAACCTGTTGCAGGCGGTTCATAATCGCATCAACTTCTTTATCGCTGATTGGTGCAGGACGGTCAGAAGTACCGCCGATGAAACCCATCACGCGCGGAACACTGCGCACCAGGTGCCAGCTCGCGTCGTTCATAACCATCTGGACCAGAACATAGCCCGGGAAGAATTTGCGTTCGCTTTTGCGACGCTGGCCACCACGAATTTCGACCACTTCTTCGGTCGGAACCATGACTTCACCAAACAACTCTTCCATGTTGTGCAATTTGATGTGCTCACGCAGCGATGTTGCTACGCGGCCTTCAAAACCGGAAAACGCCTGAACGACGTACCAGCGCATTTTAGGGGCTTCAGACATCTCAGAACCTCAGGCCAGTAATAAAAGAAACCAGGCGGACAAGAATACCGTCCAGCCCCCACAAAATCAGTGACATTACAGCAGTAACTGCCGCCACGATTAAGGTGGTGTGTAAAGTCTCCTGGCGAGTTGGCCAAATAACTTTACGAACTTCAGTTCTTGCTTCGCGGGCGAAAGCAACAGTCGCTTTGCCTTTCGTCGTTAACAGCGCGACACCACCCGCTGCAGCAATCAGAACAACCACTGCCAGGGCACGCAGAGGCAGAGATACATCACGATAAATGTAGTTGCCCACGATCGCCACAATCAGCAGAGCAGCAACTGCCAGCCATTTCATCGCTTCCAGGCCGCGCCCGCTTCCTTGAGCTTCGGTATTCGCACTCATAAACCAACCCGTCACAATAATTCAGACAAACATTTTTGCCCCGCATACGCGAGGCAAAACCAGACCGAATGGCTCTTTTCAGGCACTATTCGGTATAACGCCATCTTCAGAGCCTGTCTCAACAATGATTATGAGTAAAAAATCACTGATGAGCCAGGTTCTGCCCAGAGAGCGTGCAAAAAGGGCATCAAATGATGCCCTTTTCTTGCGCGTTGCGTCAAATGTTATCAGCGATTAAGCGATAACTTTAGCAACAACGCCC
>NZ_LXER01000037.1 GCF_001654925.1 Buttiauxella brennerae ATCC 51605 | reverse complement strand
GGTTTTACCATGGTCAACGTGGCCGATAGTACCGACGTTGACGTGCGGTTTTGTACGTTCAAATTTTTCTTTAGACATCGATTGTCCCTCTAAGACACGGATAAATCGGTGATATCACCACATCAACCAGGCGAAAGCCTGAATTTGTTGAATTCATTAACAGAAGAGAAACAGGGAGGATAAAGGAGGTGGTGCTGATAGGCAGATTCGAACTGCCGACCTCACCCTTACCAAGGGTGCGCTCTACCAACTGAGCTATATCAGCACATCTGGAGCGGGCAGTGGGAATCGAACCCACATCATCAGCTTGGAAGGCTGAGGTAATAGCCATTATACGATGCCCGCATCTCTGGAACTCGGCTACCTGCTTGAATTCTGTTTCAACTAAGGAGAGGCTCCTCAGTATTCGAGTCGACTTGTTGGATCTCGTCGCCTCGGGCTACGCATAGCGCGGCCTGAAAATGGTGGTGGGGGAAGGATTCGAACCTTCGAAGTCGATGACGGCAGATTTACAGTCTGCTCCCTTTGGCCGCTCGGGAACCCCACCAAGCACTTGATGGTGCCGACTACCGGAATCGAACTGGTGACCTACTGATTACAAGTCAGTTGCTCTACCTACTGAGCTAAGTCGGCATCAAGTAGCGCGCATTCTAGGGAGACTGGCCCTTCGATGCAACAAAAAAATTAAAGAAAACGCACTGACGCTTATATTTTGCGCGATAGCACGTAAAAATGATTATTTAATCGACATTCTGGAGTGTTTTTGAGCGTTAAAAGCAGCGTCAGTTTTTACAAACGACGTTCGCACACTCTTCTTTTGCACCTACAACGTGCAAACGGCCCTCTTTTAATGCATTCCCCCTCTACAAACCACCATTCATTTGCTTTGAAACCGCTGTCTTCTCTATTACTGAGGCATTGGATCGCTTCTTGCTTGATAGTCATATGCCCACGACGGAGGATGCACTATGAAAATTGTTCCTTTAAACGCAGCTACCTTGCCCGTGTATTGCAGAGAGCTTGGATCATTACTATTAGACTCTATAGAAAGTGGTGCATCCGTGGGTTATCAGCCAGGAACTTCGCGTGAAGATGCCGAAAGCGCATTTTACCGGTTACGTGGAGCACTTGATAAAGGAGAGCAGCTAATGTGGATTGCCCGCGATGAGCGTGGCCTTTTAGGTTCAGTACGTCTTGAACTGTGTAATGAGTCCGACGGACTGAACAGAGCGGTTCCTAAATGTTTGCTTGTCCATCGCCAGGCACGCCGGCAAGGCATAGGGAAACAGCTTATTGCCGCCATGGAGAAAGCAGCCATTACGCATCACCGAGGTTTACTATGCCTCGACATACAAGCGAGCACGCCTGCCGAGGCGTTCTATCGTGCACAAGGTTATCGCTGCCTGGGCGAATTGCCCGACTATATTTGTTCGCCGGACGGTTATTACCATCCCGCAGTCATCTACTACAAACGCTTATTCGCCGTTAATCAATTTATGCAACGCATAGCGAGTTAAAAGCCCGCAACAACGCGATGCTTTCCACTGAAAGCATCGCCGCGTTCTTTTTTTCTTATTATTATCCCTCATCTGGTGTTACCCTCCTGCCCATTGTGAAAAGTAATATACGTTGCACGCCTTTGATTACCTGAGATGAGTCTACTTTTCTCAGTCTGCGTACTACGTTCATTTTTGTCCTGAATTACAGGCAGAAGCATGCTTATGAGTAATAAAGAGCAAATGTTGACGACTCCTTATATGCAGTTCAACCGCAACCAATGGGCAGCCTTGCGTGACTCGGTACCGATGACGCTGACCGAAGGTGAAATCGCCCGGTTGAAAGGTATCAATGAGGATCTCTCGTTAGAGGAAGTGGCCGAAATTTATCTGCCGCTTTCACGTCTATTGAATTTTTATATCAGTTCAAACCTACGCCGCCAGGCTGTGTTAGAGCAATTTCTGGGCACTAATGGCCAGCGTATTCCTTACGTCATTAGTATCGCCGGAAGTGTTGCGGTAGGTAAAAGTACCACGGCTCGCGTGTTACAAGCGCTGCTTAGCCGCTGGCCTGAACACCGCCGCGTGGAATTGATTACTACTGATGGTTTTCTTCATCCGAATAAAGTGTTGAAAGAACGCAATCTGATGAAGAAAAAGGGATTCCCGCAATCCTATGATATGCATCGGTTGGTGAAGTTTGTTTCTGATATTAAATCAGGGGCGCCGAATGTGACGGCCCCGGTTTACTCTCATCTTATTTATGATGTTATTCCAGAGGGTGATAAGACTGTTGCTCAGCCTGATATTTTAATCCTTGAAGGATTAAATGTTTTGCAAAGCGGCATGGATTACCCACACGACCCACATCATGTGTTTGTATCTGATTTTGTCGACTTCTCGATTTATGTCGATGCGCCAGAAGAGCTGCTGCAAGATTGGTATATCACTCGCTTCCTGAAGTTCAGGGAAGGTGCGTTTACTGACCCGGATTCTTATTTCCACAGTTATGCGAAGCTTTCAGAAGATGAGGCGGTGAATGTTGCCCTTCAACTTTGGAAAGAGATCAACTGGCTGAATTTAAAAGAAAATATACTTCCAACGCGTGAGCGCGCCAGCTTGATTATGACGAAAAGTGCAAATCATGAAGTTGAGTGTGTGAGGCTCCGGAAATAATAAATGGGGGGAGTTACCCCCCGTTTATATTAATTAATTCCACGCAGAGATATTTCCCCACCGACCCAGGGTTTAATAACCCCATCTTGTTCTAATAGCAAACCACCTTGCTCATTAATCCCTCTTGAAATACCATGAATTTCTTTATCGCCAATAATTAGTTTAACCTGGCGGTTTATAAAGTTATCAAGTGATTCCCAGCGAGGTAAGAAAGGAGTTAATCCTTCTTCTTCAAAAAGGTGTAATGCTTTACGCAATTCTTTTATGATTCTGATAGCTAATGCATTGCGGTCTATATTAATTCCGGCTTCCTGAAGGTTAATCCAGCTTTGATTAATCACATCAGTTGCCACATTGCGCATGGCGAGATTGATTCCGGCACCAATAACAATCTGTGCTGCATCGCCGGTTTTACCCGTCAACTCGACCAAAATGCCAGCGAGCTTGCGATCGTTTAAATACAGATCATTTGGCCATTTCACCCGGACATCTTCAGCACCTAATTCACGCAGAACTTCAGCCATGACAATTCCGATGACAAGGCTTAGGCCGACCGCAGCTGCGGGACCTTGTTCGAGTCGCCAGAACATAGAAAGATAAAGATTAGCCCCAAAAGGTGAAAACCATTGTCGACCCCGGCGCCCTCGACCAGCCTGCTGATATTCAGCAATGCATGCATCACCGGACTGAAGTGTTTCAATACGATCGAGTAAATATTGGTTAGTCGAATCAATGACAGGTAACACAGCAACTGAGCCGGTTTTAATTTGCGATTTTATCAGCTCTTCATTCAGTAACTGGATAGGATCCGGGAGGCTATAGCCTTTCCCTGGGACGGTAAAAACATCCACTCCCCAGTCTCTTAGAGTTTGAATGTGCTTATTTATGGCCGCACGACTCATGCCGAGCTGCTCGCCAAGCTGCTCACCAGAGTGGAATTCACCATCGGCCAGGATACTAATCAGCGTGAGTGGGACTGTATTATCTTTCATGCAATTGTCTCCACTGCACTAACTTCACCACATGTTCCGATGAAACGAACTTCAGGTTCTAGCCACACATTAAATTTCTCCCCAACACGCTGACGAACAAGATGCGCTAAACCCACAACATCCAGACTTGAAGCACCACTCTCATTTATCAATACCAAAGCTTGTTGTTGATGCACTGTCGCACCACCTACCTTGTAGCCTTTCAACTGGCACTGATCGATCAGCCAACCTGCCGCCAGTTTTATTGAGCCGTCGGGCTGAGGATAGTGTGGAATGTTAGTGAAAGCCGCAAGTAGTACAGCAGCCTGTTCGGCATCAACGACTGGATTCTTGAAAAAGCTTCCCGCATTGCCATTAACATGTGGGTCCGGAAGTTTTGTCATGCGCATATGGCAAACTGCATCAAATACTTCCTGAGGGGTGACATTTTCAGCATCAAGACGGGCTAAGTCACCATAACTTAATACTGGCTGCCATTGTTTTGGCAAACGTAATCCCACGGCAATGATTGCATAGTGGTTCTGATATTCATGCTTAAAAATACTGTCACGATAGCCAAACTGGCACTCTGAATTATTCAAGCGATGTATCTCACCGCTGATTAAATCAACGCAATCAACGTAATGGCAGACATTTTTAAGCTCAACACCATACGCGCCAATATTTTGAATCGGTGAAGATCCGGCGCATCCTGGAATTAAAGCCAGGTTTTCAAGCCCAGGCATTCCTTGTTGTAAGGTATTTTCAACCAGATGATGCCAGTTTTCACCTGCACCCACATGCAGATACCACGCATCATTTTCTTCCGTCACTTCTATACCTGAAATACGGTTGATAATTACCGTGCCGGAATAATCCTCAAGAAAGAGAACGTTACTCCCCTCGCCCAGAATCAACACTGGCATATTTTCTGCCACTGCTTCACTCCAGGCATCCTTTAATTGTTGCACGGTTTCAGCAATGACAATACGTGAAGCATTAGCCTGAATACCGAATGTATTGAAAGGTTTAAGAGAAGTGCTCATGTTGGGTATCTTTCCTGAGTGTAAACCCGGTTAGTTTACCTTATATGGTAGGGGTTGGCTTGCTCAGAGGCGGGTATGACGGGTGATCGCATAAATTACAGACAGCAAAAAGCCCTGTACGTCAGTACAGGGCTTTTCACTTATTTGG
>NZ_LXER01000036.1 GCF_001654925.1 Buttiauxella brennerae ATCC 51605 | reverse complement strand
AAATGACTGAGCGCATCTTTTTTCATCAAAACGGGTGTTTAGGACACTATTTGATGTTTAAGCGAGCAATCTCGCGGGCAAAACGCGCCACCTGAGGCCAATCTGTATAAACAACTTCTTTACTAATATCTGTTTCGCCGCCGGTCATCTTCATAATCAAACGAATCATAACGCGATCGTACCAGCTATAACGCGGATAACGCAGCGCACCCGCAAACACCGCACAGTGTTTTGGTTGCCACGGAGAAGTTAGCAAGAACTTGCGTGTATAAGAGTTGGTTTGCGGTGAACGCTTCTCCGGTTTGCGTGCAACGAGGTTTACTGAAAAGAAAGCGCTGGGGATATTGTTCAACGCTTGCTGATGCTTCTTCACAAATGCCGCGACAGAAGAATGGAAATGCCCGTAGCGAATAGAAGCGCCAATAACGACACGTTCGTAATTGCCCCAGGCGATATCACCACTGCGATGCAAGTTCACCACATCACTCTCAATGCCCAGCTCTTTCAACTCAGATGCTATATAAGAAGCAATCTCGCGAGTTTGACCATCACGGGTCGAAAATAGAATCAAAGTTCTCACTACAGGCTCCGGTTACTCTCGCCAGAAAGTTGGCGTAAACAGTACAAGTAAAGTAAACACTTCAAGACGGCCAAACAGCATGTTGGCTATCAATATCCATTTCGCTACAGGATTCATGCTGGCAAAGTTATCTGCCACCACACCTAAGCCAGGGCCGAGGTTATTCAGCGTAGCCGCAACTGAAGCAAAGGCCGAGAAGTCATCCACACCAGTGGCGATGATGGCGAGCATGCTAACAATAAAGACCAGCGCATAAGCGGAGAAGAAACCCCATACCGCTTCAAGGATACGTTCCGGTAGTGCGCGGTTCCCAAGCTTGATGCTATATACCGCATTCGGGTGCACAAGGCGTTTAAGCTCACGGTTGCCCTGCTTGAACAGCAGCAGGATACGAATGACCTTCAGGCCGCCACCCGTTGAACCCGCACAACCCCCTATAAAAGCAGAGCACAGTAATAACACCGGTAAGAATAGAGGCCAGCGCGCGATACTGTCAGTCGTGAACCCGGCAGTCGTCGCCATCGAAACAACCTGGAAGAACGCCTGGTTCACCGTTAGCAAAGCGGTTTGGTAAGTATTATGGAACCACAGTACCAGGGTGCAGATAGCCACCAGCGTCAGTTGCACGCCAATGAACATGCGGAACTCAGGGTCACGCCAATAGACTTTTAGATTACGCCCGCTTAATAAAGAGAAGTGCAGGCCATAGTTACAACCCGAGATCAGTAAGAAGATGGCAATAATAGTGTTAATCGTTGGGCTGTCAAAATAGCCGATACTGGCGTCATGAGTGGAAAACCCGCCAATAGCTATAGTTGCAAAGCTGTGGCCTATCGCATCAAACGCAGGCATGCCAGCAAACCAAAGCGCCAGCGCACACGCAATGGTTAACAAGACATAGATGAGCCATAGGGTTTTTGCAGTATCGGCGATACGCGGGCGCATTTTGTTATCTTTAAGCGGCCCCGGCATTTCAGCGCGATATAACTGCATCCCGCCGACGCCCAGAATAGGCAAAATAGCGACGGCGAGCACAATGATCCCCATGCCGCCAAACCATTGCAGCATTTGCCGATAAAACAAGATGGCATGAGGCAGCGTATCCAGGCCGACGAGCGTTGTCGCACCGGTCGTGGTTAAGCCTGAGAACGACTCAAAGAAAGCATCGGTTACCGTCAGATTTGGCTGCTCTGCAAAGATAAAGGGCAACGCCCCCACACTTCCCAGCACCGTCCAGAATAATACGACAATCAAAAAGCCTTCTCGTGGTTTGAGCTCACTTTTTTGCCGCCGGTTAGGCCACCACAGGAAAGAACCAATGAGTAACGCTGCGAAGAAAGTCTGGGTGAAAGCTCGACCAGCACCATCGCGATAAATTAAAGCTACCAACCCTGGAATAATCATGGTCACGGAAAAAAGAATAACTAACAGACCAACGATTCGGGTTATGGCGCGAAAATGCATTTCAGCCGCTTCCTTAACTATCAAAAAATAACGAGAGGGAATTATTGTTCAGCCGGCAATAAATGCAATGCACCGCGGCTAAAATCAGCAAGTCTGACTGAAAAGTCAGCGAATTTTGCCTGTGGCAACGCCACACGTAATAATACAGATGCCTGAAAATCACTTTGCACCAGAATGCCATCGTACTGCTTGAGCAACGTTTCGATTCCCGCAAGCTGTGCGTAGTCACACTGCAAAGTATATTCGGTTAACGGAACTTTGAGGACAGTAGGCAATTGGTTTAACGCCGCCTGCACGCCACCGCCATAAGCCTTCACCAGGCCGCCCGTTCCAAGCTTTATGCCGCCAGAGTAGCGCACCACTACAGCGGTAATTTCACCAACACCGCTTCCCATCAGCTGGGCAAGCATTGGCTTACCGGCAGTTCCTGCTGGCTCGCCATCATCAGAAAACCCCAGTTGCTGCGAGTCATCCGGCGCAGCAGCCACCCAGGCCCAGCAATGATGCCGGGCATCCGGGTGTTCTGAGCGTATTTTTTCAAGAAACGCTTTTGCTTCTATTACACCAGCCGTATGAGCGACCAGTGTAATAAAGCGGCTTTTCTTGATTTCCTCACTGACCGTAACGGGTCCAGCTGGGATCAGCCAACTATCCATTACGCCAGTTTCAGATCGCGCGTCATATTTTCAATACTGTTTTCATGAACAATCACATTGTCTTCAATGCGAACACCGCCGAAAGGTTTCATGGCTTCTATACGCTGCCAGTCAAAGTGCTTGCTGTACTGCCCTTCGCGCCATGGTGCGAGCAAAGACTCAATAAAGTAAATGCCCGGCTCAATAGTCAAAACCATACGCGGCTCGAGTACACGAGTGCAGCGCAGGTAGGGATATTGAGACGGCGCGGCAAGATGAGTCCCCGCGTCATCTTGCATAAAGCCAGCCACATCATGGACCTGCAAGCCCAGCGGGTGACCAAGGCCATGCGGCATAAATGGCCCGGTAATTCCAGTTTCAACCATTGCTTCTTCGCTAATGCCTGTTACCAGCTTATGGCGGCTCAGCAGTTTTGCAATGCGCTGATGGAACTGGAGATGATAATCGGTGTAACGCACGCCCACTTTCAGGGTGTCAATTAACGCGAGTTGCTCGGCGTTAACATCTTTCACCAGTTGAGCATAATCGTTATCACTTTTTGCCGACCAGGTACGCGTCAAATCAGCAGCGTAGCCGTTGTATTCCGCACCCGCATCTAACAGGAAGCTGCGCATTTCAGCAGGCGCACGGTTATCAAGTTTTGTGTAATGCAGCACCGCCGCGTGCTCGTTGAGCGCCACAATGTTGCCGTATGGCACATCGGTATCGCGGTGCCCAGTTGCGGTCAGATAAGCCTGGTTGATATCAAACTCACTCATTCCAGACAAGAATGCTTCGTGAGCCGCCTGATGGCCAACCACCGCCGTTTTCTGTGCTTCACGCATACATGCCATTTCATAATCAGTTTTATAAGCACGATGGTAATGCAGATAATCAATCACCCCTTTCGGGTTGATGTTAGCGCCCTGAATTTCAAGCTGAACTGCACGTTCTGGCACCGGGCCAATATAGCCAATATTCCCACGCGCGGCAGGCAACTGGCTGCCAATTCCGTCAGCTTTAGGCAGTGCAATGACATCAATTTCGTCAGTCCAGAAGGATTCTGGCAACGGTTCAACGTTGTGCCAGTAATCAACCGGCAGGTAGAACCAGAGTTTTGGTTTGTTGACACCATCCACCAGCAGCCAACAGTTTGGCACTTGTGTCACCGGAACCCAGGCTTTGAATTGTGGGTTAACTTTGAACGGATATGGATGATCATCGAGGAAGACGTTGACTAGCTCGCCCGAGTGAATCAACAGCGCGTCGAGATTAAAACGCGCCAGAACATTGCGGGTACGTTCCTGCAAAGTTGCCACATGATCTTTATAAAGTGAGGCCAGTGAATCCATGATTTACCCTTCTGTTTTTTTCATAAACTGAACGCCACGCATCTTAGCACACCGTAAAGTTTGCGAACTTATTTCCAGTGGCTGTGATCATCTTTGCAAATATTTAAAGAGTTATTTGCATTTCATTAACATCAATTCCACACTCCTCCTCATCTGGTACGACCAGATCCCATTGCTGGATTCAGGAGACTGACATGCTCTACCAAGGTGAAACCTTACATCTCGACTGGCTGGAAGATGGCATCGCAGAATTGGTATTTGATGCACCCGGCTCAGTGAACAAACTCGACACCGCGACCGTAGCCAGCCTTGGCCACGCGCTGGATGTGCTGGAAAAGCAGCCGCAGTTGAAAGGCTTGCTGCTCAGTTCTAATAAAGCCGCGTTTATCGTGGGTGCCGACATTACCGAATTCCTGTCATTGTTCCAGGTTCCGGCGGAACAACTGACCCACTGGCTGCAATTTGCCAACAGCGTATTCAACCGCCTGGAAGATCTCCCGGTCCCAACCATTTCTGCCGTAAATGGTTACGCACTTGGCGGCGGTTGTGAGTGCGTACTGGCAACAGATTACCGACTGGCAACGCCAGATACCCGCATCGGCCTGCCAGAAACCAAACTGGGCATCATGCCTGGCTTCGGTGGTTCTGTGCGTCTGCCACGTTTACTGGGTGCCGATAGCGCGCTGGAAATTATCACCGCAGGCAAAGATGTTGGCGCGGTTGAAGCGCAGAAACTGGGTTTAGTTGATGGCGTTGTCAAAACTGAAAAACTGCGCGATGGCGCACTGGCGATACTGCGTCAGGCTATCAATGGCGATCTGGACTGGAAAGCCAAACGCGCGCCTAAACTGCAGCCGCTGAAACTGAGCAAAATCGAAGCTACCATGAGCTTCACCATTGCCAAAAGCATGGTGATGCAGATTGCCGGTAAGCATTACCCTGCCCCGATGACGGCAGTCAAAACTATTGAAGCTGCGGCCAGAATGGGCCGTGACGAAGCATTAAAACTGGAGACTCAAAGTTTCGTGCCGTTGGCGCGTTCCAATGAGGCCCGTGCGCTGGTCGGGATTTTCCTTAACGACCAATACATAAAAGGTCAGGCGAAGAAGCTGACCAAAAATACCGAAACTCCGAAACAGGCAGCCGTTCTTGGTGCCGGGATCATGGGTGGCGGCATTGCTTACCAGTCTGCCTGGAAAGGCGTACCGGTATTAATGAAGGATATTAACGAGAAGTCGCTGGAACTGGGCATCAACGAAGCCAGCAAACTGCTCAACAAACAGCTGGAACGCGGCAAGATCGACGGCATGAAACTGGCCGGTGTCATTGCCACTATTCACCCAACGCTGGATTACGCTGGTTTTGAGCGTGTCGATGTGGTGGTTGAAGCGGTTGTTGAAAACCCGAAAGTGAAGAAAGCGGTTCTTGCCGAAGTGGAAGACAAAGTTCGTGCGGATACCGTTCTGGCGTCGAACACCTCCACCATTCCGATTGGTGAACTGGCAAACAGCCTGAAGCGCCCGGAAAACTTCTGCGGCATGCACTTCTTTAACCCTGTGCACCGCATGCCGTTAGTGGAAGTGATTCGCGGCGAGAAAACCTCTGAGCAGACCATTGCAAAAGTGGTGGCCTGGGCGAGCAAAATGGGCAAAACGCCAATCGTGGTGAACGACTGCCCTGGCTTCTTCGTCAACCGTGTGCTGTTCCCGTACTTCGCAGGCTTTAGCCAGCTGATGCGCGACGGTGCCGATTTCCGCCAGATCGACAAAGTGATGGAAAAGCAGTTCGGCTGGCCAATGGGCCCGGCATACCTGCTGGATGTAGTCGGTATTGATACCGCGCACCACGCGCAGGCCGTTATGGCTGCCGGTTTCCCACAGCGTATGCAGAAAGATTATCGCGATGCCGTTGATGCGATGTTTGACGCAGGCCGTTATGGCCAGAAAACCCAGCAGGGTTTCTATCGCTACAAACAAGACAGCAAAGGCAAACCGCGCAAAGAGCAGGATGAAGCAACCGAAGCGCTGCTGGCTGATGTCAGCAAACCACGCCACGACTTCAGCGACGAGGAAATCATTGCCCGCATGATGATCCCGATGGTCAATGAAGTGGTGCGCTGCCTGGAAGAAGGCATTATCGCCAGCCCGGCAGAAGCCGACATGGCGCTGGTTTATGGCCTCGGATTCCCTCCATTCCACGGCGGTGCATTCCGTTGGTTAGATACCATCGGCAGTGCGAAATATCTCGATATGGCGCAACAGTACGAACATCTTGGCCCGCTCTACCAGGTGCCAGATGGTCTGCGTGCAAAAGCGTCCCGTAACGAGCCGTACTATCCACCGGTTGAGGCCGCGCGCCCAGCCAGTGACCTGAAAAGTGCCTGAGGAGTGATCATGGAAAAGGTTGTAATTGTTGATGCCATCCGCACCCCGATGGGCCGTTCAAAAGGCGGTGCGTTTCGCAATTTGCGTGCAGAAGATTTATCAGCCCATTTGATGCGTGGGATCCTCTCACGCAACCCGGCATTAGAAGCCGCCGCGTTGGATGACATTTACTGGGGCTGCGTACAGCAGACGTTAGAGCAAGGTTTCAATATTGCGCGTAACGCGTCATTGCTGGCAGAAATCCCACATTCGGTCCCGGCGGTTACCGTGAACCGCCTGTGTGGTTCTTCGATGCAAGCGCTGCATGATGCAGCTCGTATGATTCAAACCGGTGATGCGCATGCGTGTCTGATTGGCGGCGTGGAACATATGGGCCATGTGCCGATGAGCCACGGCGTGGATTTCCATCCAGGCCTGAGCCGTAACGTTGCAAAAGCAGCGGGCATGATGGGCTTAACCGCCGAGATGTTGTCGCGTATGCATGGCATCAGCCGTGAGATGCAGGACCAGTTTGCTGCCCGCTCCCACCAGCGTGCATGGGCTGCGACAGAAGCGGGTCATTTCAAAAATGAAATCCTGCCGACCAGCGGCCACGACGCAGACGGCGTGCTCAGACGTTTTGATTATGATGAAGTGATTCGCCCGGAAACCACAGTTGAAGGTCTGGCAGCCCTGAAACCCGCATTTGACCCGGTCAACGGAACCGTCACGGCGGGCAGCTCTTCTGCTCTTTCCGATGGCGCATCAGCCATGTTGCTGATGAGCGAATCACGCGCCAAAGAGCTTGGCCTGAAGATCCGCGCTTATGTTCGCTCTATGGCGGTCGTTGGCTGCGACCCATCCATTATGGGTTACGGCCCGGTTCCAGCATCACAACTGGCGTTGAAAAAAGCGGGCCTGACTGCCGCCGATATCGACCTGTTTGAGATGAACGAAGCGTTTGCCGCACAGATCCTGCCATGTATTAAAGATCTGGGTCTGATGGATAAGATCGACGAGAAGATTAACCTGAACGGCGGGGCGATTGCATTGGGCCACCCGCTGGGTTGCTCCGGTACACGCATTAGCACCACGCTGTTAAACCTGATGGAACGTCGCGATGCGCAGTTTGGCCTCGCCACCATGTGCATCGGATTAGGTCAGGGTATTGCCACTGTTATTGAACGAGTTTAGTTGCTTTAATTGTTGTTATTCCCGCCTGTCAGGGGCGGGTTTTTTATTTCTGTCGCCCACAAAAACAAAAGCCACCGACTATGCGGTGGCCTGTCTGTCAGTAGACTGATTCTCAGATAAACGAGAACGCATCACCAAACATGCGATCAACCTGCGCACTACGCTCATTGCAGAACAAGTCGCGGGCAATTTTCGCCATTTCAAAACGACCGGCAATATAGATATCGTGCCCGGCAAGCGTTCCGTAATCCTGCATCACCGCCGTTAAAACGGTGCCAGTACGCCCACGCCAACCTTCTTCCGGTTGTTCCACTACCGCTTCAACGCGCAGATTTTGATGAACCACAGACAGCGCTTCCAGCTCAGACAGATCATAAAGATGCTTATCTTCACGCCCACCCCAGTAAATCGCGATTTCGCGCTGAGGATTACGTTCAAGCGCGGTCAACAAAATCGAACGCACATAAGAGAAGCCAGTACCGCCTGCAATCAGAATCAGCGGACGATCTTCATCATCGCGCAACCAGGCATCGCCATGAGGAATATCAACAACGATTTCTTTTTCTTTCAGAATGCGGTCCATCACCGCCATGGCGTACAGATTAATTTCTGATGCACCAATGTGCAGCTCGATAAATTCATGCTCGCTCGGCGTGGATGCCATGGAGAACGGACGTTTGTCGCGCTCATCCATCACCACCATCAAATACTGCCCGGCCTGAAAGGAGAACTTCGCTTCCGGCAGTAATCGAACGCGATATACCGTATCGGTTATCGCTTCTACCGAGGTCACTTTACAGCTTAAGGTTGTCATGCTTCCCCTCTGTCGGGTCAATAATGCAAATCCGCCACTCAGGCGTTTTTACTGTCGTCGAAAATAGCCAGTTCATCCCAGATTGCATCAATACGCGCGCATACTTCTGCATCTTTCTTAATAGGACGACCCCATTCGCGTTGGGTTTCCCCTGGCCATTTATTAGTGGCATCCAGTCCCATTTTTGAACCAAGACCGGAAACCGGCGAGGCAAAGTCCAGGTAATCAATTGGCGTGTTTTCTACCAGAACCGTATCACGTGCCGGGTCCATACGCGTGGTAATGGCCCAAATCACATCGTTCCAGTCACGCGCGTTGATATCATCATCACAGACGATAACAAACTTGGTGTACATAAACTGCCGCAGGAAAGACCATACACCCATCATCACGCGTTTAGCGTGGCCCGCGTATTGCTTTTTGATAGTGACAACCGCGAGGCGATAGGAACAACCTTCCGGCGGCAGATAGAAATCAACAATTTCCGGGAACTGCTTTTGCAGAATCGGCACAAACACTTCGTTTAGCGCAACACCCAGAACCGCGGGTTCATCTGGCGGGCGCCCGGTGTATGTCGAGTGATAAATCGCATTCTGGCGTTGGGTAATATGAGTAACGGTAAATACCGGGAAGTCATCTACTTCATTGTAGTAGCCAGTGTGGTCACCATATGGCCCTTCCGGTGCCATTTCGCCAGGCTCGATATACCCTTCCAGCACAATTTCCGCAGTGGCAGGTACTTCGAGATCGTTGGAAATGCACTTCACCACTTCGGTTTTTGTGCCACGCAGCAAACCGGCAAACGCATATTCAGACAGCGTATCAGGCACCGGCGTTACCGCACCAAGAATAGTGGCCGGGTCCGCACCTAAGGCAACAGAAACAGGGAAACGCTCACCTGGATGTTGTGCACACCACTCCTGGAAATCCAGTGCGCCGCCACGGTGCGACAGCCAACGCATGATCAGTTTGTTTTTACCAATCAGCTGCTGGCGATAAATACCCAGATTCTGGCGCTCTTTGTGCGGCCCACGCGTTACCGTCAAACCCCAGGTAATCAGTGGTGCTGCATCTTCGGGCCAACATTGCATGATAGGGATACGGGATAAATCGACTTCATCACCTTCCCAAATTTGTTCCTGACAAGGGGCATTACGCAAACGCTTAGTCGGCATATTCAGGACTTGTTTAAACTGAGGCAGTTTATCGAACAAGTCGCGGAAGCCTTTAGGTGGTTCAGGTTCCTTCAGGAAAGCCAGCAACTTACCGACTTCGCGCAGAGCAGACACATCTTCCTGCCCCATCCCCATCGCGACACGCTTTGGCGTGCCAAACAAGTTGCACAGGACTGGCATGTCGTACCCTTTTGGGTTCTCAAACAGCAGCGCCGGGCCATTAGCTCGTAAAGTACGATCGGCAATTTCAGTCATTTCCAGGTATGGATCGACTGGTATTGCGATACGCTTTAGCTCACCGCGTTGTTCGAGTAGTTCCAGAAAGTCGCGTAGGTCGTGGTATTTCATGCAATTAATCGTAGTCAGGATTTTGCGGTCATTATACGGGCTTCACGCACGGCATGCTGTATTTTTGTTAAAAATGCGTATACCCAAAGTAATTCGAGTTGCAGTGCAAAGGGCTTCAGCGTGTGCCGCATGAACAATCAGCCATTGGTTATACTTGTACCGTCTATCCCTGATAACGGCCTTTTGCTATTCTTCCTCGGTTGATTAGGAAAAAGAGACACTATGGAATCCTGGTATCTGTTGTACTGCAAAAGGGGTCAATTACTGCGGGCGCAAGAACATCTTGAGCGCCAGGAAGTTAATTGCCTCACCCCGATGATCAAAATTGAAAAGATCGTGCGAGGAAAGCGCACTGCGGTTGATGAACCATTGTTCCCGAACTATATGTTCGTCCAGTTTGACCCTGAAAAAGTTCATACCACAACGGTGCATTCAACGCGTGGCGTCAGCCATTTCGTGCGTTTCGGCAGCCTTCCTGCCACAGTGCCTGGCGACGTTATTGAACAGCTCATCAGCCACACACCAGAAAATGTTATCGACCCGGATACGCCTTACGCAGGCGATCGCGTGGTGATAACCGAAGGGGCATTCGAAGGTCTGGAGGCAATTTTCAGCGAACCAGACGGAGAAGCCCGCTCCATGCTGCTGCTCAACTTGTTGAATAAACAAGTGATGCAGAGTGTGAGAAACACCGATTTCAAAAAGACGTAAAAAAGGCCAGCGATTGCTGGCCTTTCATTTTGATGTTGCCTCTAGCGCTGCATTTGTTCGTCATGCAGCCACTGCGCAACACGCTTCGAGAAGTACGTCAGCACACCATCAGCACCCGCGCGTTTAAAGCACAGTAACGACTCCATGACGGCAGGTTTTTCTGCCAGCCACCCATTCTGGATAGCCGCCATATGCATCGCATATTCACCAGAAACCTGGTAGGCAAAAGTCGGCACGCCGAAGGTATCTTTCACACGGCGCACGACATCCAGATATGGCATACCTGGTTTCACCATCACCATATCTGCACCTTCCTGAAGATCCTGGGCAACTTCCTGCAAGGCTTCATCACTATTGGCCGGGTCCATCTGATAGGTCTTTTTATTGCCACCCTTCAGGTTGCCAGATGAGCCAATTGCATCACGGAACGGGCCGTAGTAGCAGGATGCGTATTTCGCCGCGTACGACATAATCTGGGTATTGACGAAACCATCCAGCTCAAGCTGCGAGCGGATTGAACCAATACGACCATCCATCATATCGCTTGGCGCAATGATTTCAGCCCCAGCTTCCGCATGAGACAACGCCTGGCGCACCAGAATCTCGCGAGTAATATCATTGATGACGTAACCGTCAGCATCAATCACGCCATCCTGGCCATGAGTGGTATAGGGATCAAGCGCAACGTCAGTCAGCAAACCCAGTTCTGGAACTGCATCTTTCAGCGCACGAACTGCACGCTGGACCAGACCATTCGGGTTATAAGCTTCCTCAGCATGAAGAGATTTCCCTGCGCTCTCGATTACCGGGAACAGTGACAGCACTGGCACGCCAAGTTTTGCTACAGCTTCCGCTTCTTTGAGCAGCAAATCGATAGTCATGCGGTAAACGCCCGGCATTGACGCCACCTCTTCCTGGCGGTTCTGACCTTCCATCACGAACACAGGATAGATAAGGTCATTAACCGTTAATTGATTTTCGCACACCAGGCGGCGGCTGAAATCGTGACGACGGACGCGGCGCATACGGCGCCCGGGAAACGTTCCGGGAAATGCATAGCTCATTAACTTTCTCCTGATTTAAGCCAGCCGGAAAAGACGGCGGGCATTGTCATCTGTTACTTGTGCAAGCCAGGCGGGATCTTCTCCACGCCATTCAGCCACCTTGTTCAGGATATGCGGCAAGTAGCAGGGTTCGTTCCGGCGGGAAGCAGGTTTTGGTTTTAAATCCCGCGGTAACAAATAAGGGGCATCGGTTTCCAACAGCAGTTGATGCGCGGGGATCACCGGTAGCAATTCACGTAATTCAAGGCCACGGCGCTCATCGCACACCCAACCGGTCACGCCTATAAAAAGCCCACGCGCCAGACACTCACGAGCTTCATTTTCTGTGCCGGTAAAGCAATGCAACACTACCCCTGGCAATTTATCGAGCCAGGGATCAAGCAGCGTAATAAAGCGTTCGTGTGCTTCGCGGCAGTGTAAAAATACCGGCATCATCAGGTCAGCCGCAAGGGCCAGTTGTGCGGTAAAAGCACGCTCTTGCTCAGCAGGCGTTGAGAAATTACGGTTGAAATCCAGGCCGCACTCACCGATGGCAACCACTTCAGAAGCACTGGCAAGTTCACGAATGGCATCTGCCGTTTCGTCTTGCCACTGGCTGGCATCATGGGGGTGAACACCGGCGGTAGACCAGCACCCTTGATACTGTTGTGCCAGTAACAGAGCCTGCTGGCTTTCATGCAGATTCGTGCCAGTCAGCAACATGCCACTGACGCCCGCTGAATGCGCGCGAGCGACAACTTCTGCATGGTCTTTCGCGAACTGTGGGCTGGTAAGATTTACACCGATATCAAACATAGCGTCTTCCAAACGACGACCGCCCTGATGGGCGGCCTGAAATTATGACTCTTTATGAGAGTGTTCGTCTTCTGCTTCCGGGGCATCTTCCGGGTCTTCCTCGCCTCTTCTACGCCCTTTACCGACATAGAAACGGGAGAAGAACACACCGACTTCAAACAGGCAGTACATCGGTATCGCCAGCAGTGTTTGCGAGAATACATCCGGCGGAGTCAACAACATGCCAACAACGAATGCACCAACCAGAATGTAAGGACGCTTTTTCTTCAGCGCTTCAGGGGTAGTTACGCCCATCCAGCACAGTAGAATAATGGCAACGGGGACTTCAAAGGCCACGCCAAATGCCATAAACAAGGCCATGACAAAATCGAGGTATTTCGTAATGTCGGTGGACATCACGACCCCTATTGGCGCTGTTTTGGTCAGGAAACCAAACGCTAAAGGGAACACCACGAAATAGGCAAAAGCGATGCCGATATAAAACAGCATGGTGCTGGAAAACAGCAGCGGCATCACAAGTTTGCGCTCGTGTTTATAAAGCGCAGGCGCAATAAACGCCCAGATTTGATAAAGAATGACTGGCGCTGACAGGAACACCGAGACATAAATCGTCAGCTTAATTGGCGCAAAAAACGGTGATGCGACATCGGTAGCAATCATCGTTGAGCCTACCGGCATCTGGCTAATAAGCGGTGCGGAGACAATTTGGTAGATGTCGTTGGCAAAGTAAACCAGTGCCAGGAAAATCACCAGCACAGCGATAATGCTATTTAACAGTCGCTTGCGCAGCTCTATCAGATGGCTGATAAGCGGTTGGGTATCTTCAACGGCCATGTTTACGGTTTATCACTCGAAGGTTGAGAAGATGCTGGGACCTTAGCGGGTTCCGCTACAGGTTTAATCTGAGGCTGAATTAATCCCTCAGAAACCTCGGTTGCGGTATGAGCAGGAACTATTTCAGTTTCAACGGCAGGAGCCTGGTCGGGCGCACTCGCTTGATGTGCGGCCATGGCTGGCGTCACACCTTCATGGCTGTCCTGCGCGTCTTTTACCAATGGGTTATGGATCGTATGAGCTTCGTCATTCGCCTTTTCAGGTTCGTGAGTATACGAACGCTTCATAGACTCTGCGGCCTGGCGCAGCTCGTCCATAGATGCCTTTAGTTCTGGAGTGAGGTTATCCATGCTCGCTTTTTCAACCTTCTTGAGGCTGTCCTGCAGCTCCTGGATTTTCAGTTCCTGAACCAGTTCATTTTGCACAGTTGCCGCGAGCGAGCGCAAAGCACGAACCCAGCCGACAACCGTTTTAACCGCCACAGGCAAACGTTGTGGCCCAAGGACAATCAGGCCAATTACGAATACCAGCAGCAGTTCACTGAAACCAATATCGAACACGGATTACACCTGCTCTTTATCGTTACTCTTAGCTTCGTCTTTCTTCACTTCGCCAGGCTGCTTATCAGCGAGTGTTTTCGCGGTGAAATCAGCATCCTGAACGGATTTATCTTTCTCTTTGTCTTCATCGTCACCCATCGCTTTTTTAAAGCCTTTGATGGATGCGCCCAAATCAGAACCGATAGAACCCAGTTTCTTGGTACCAAACAGCAGAACGACGATAACGGCAATGATCAACAATTGCCAAATACTGATACCACCCATAATGTTGCCTCAAATCACAGTGATGAATATACCCAACCTCTTTCAAGTTGCAGATGTTCATGCATCCTGAAATCTATTGGGTACAGATAACGGTCTGTATTGTACCGCACGTTGTCCGCTAAAAACGATTAAAAACAACTCAGGCTGAGCGCCGCCAGCCAATCAGCCAGGTCACGATACCCCCGGCCATTAACCAGGCAGGCATCAATTCCCATTCTGGCTTATTAATCAATAATAAAGTGCCGCTAAGCATCAGCGTAGCACCAATCCCAAACAGATAGCGAGATTGCGCCTGGCGCACCTGGTTGCGTTGCAAATCACGCGTTATTTTATCAACGCTGTGCTGCAATTGTTTACCCTGGCGCAAACTGTCGTACATCAGTTCCGGCAGTTCTGGCATTTTTTCAATCCAGAACGGTGCTTTTTCTTTGAAAGAACGAATAAGCGCAGGAATACCCACCTGATCTTTAATCCAGTCTTCAAGGAAAGGTTTGGCGGTTTTCCACAAATCCAGCTGTGGATAAAGTTGTCTTCCAAGCCCTTCGACATAAAGTAGCGTCTTCTGCAGCAAAACTAACTGCGGCTGCACTTCCATATTAAAGCGACGCGCAGTGTTGAACAGGTTCAACAACACGTGACCAAAGGAAATTTCCGCTAATGGCTTTTCAAAGATAGGTTCACAAACGGTACGAATGGCAAACTCAAAATCTTCAACGTTCGTGTCCGGTGGCACCCAACCAGAATCAACATGCAGTTCAGCGACTTTGCGGTAATCACGGTTAAAGAAAGCGATAAAGTTTTCAGCCAGATAGCGCTTATCTTCTTTATTGAGCGAACCCACAATACCGCAGTCGATACCAATGTATTGTGGGTCTTCAGGGTGTTCATAGCTGACGAAAATATTGCCTGGATGCATATCCGCGTGGAAGAAGCTGTCACGGAAAACCTGGGTGAAGAACACCTGCACGCCCCGCTCTGCCAACAGTTTCATGTTGGTGCCCTGCTTATGAAGCATCGCAATATCAGAAACGGGAATACCGTAAATACGCTCCATAACCATCATGTCCTGGCTGCAATAGTCAGAGAACACTTCCGGCACATACAGCATCGGGCTGCCTTCAAAATTGCGGCGTAACTGAATAGCGTTTGCAGACTCACGTAGCAGGTTCAGCTCATCAATCAGAGTCTTTTCATATTCACGAACCACTTCCAGCGGCCGTAAACGGCGGCCATCAGGCATCAAACGTGGCACCCACCGAGCAAGACGATAGATGAGTTTCATATCCGCTTTGATGATTGGCAAAATGTCCGGGCGAATAACTTTGATAACCACTTCACGGCCATTTTCTTTCAGGCGAGCGGTATGAACTTGCGCAATGGAAGCAGATGCAAGCGGCGTAATTTCAAAATCGTCAAACCAGGAATCGACAGGAATACCGCCCATCGCCTGTTCGATTTGTTTTTTGGCTAGTGCTCCATCAAAGGGGGCTACGCGATCCTGCAACATCGCGAGTTGGTCAGCAATTTGTGGTGGGAACAGGTCACGACGTGTCGAGAGCATCTGCCCAAATTTGATCCACACCGGTCCGAGTTCTTGTAGCGCAAGGCGCAAACGCTCACCGAGAGGTTTTTCTTTATGACGGTTTGGCATCCAGAAAAGCATCCGCCGCCAGACACGCAGCGGCAGCGTAATGCGAACTCGTGGGATTAGCTCATCCAGGCCGTAACTCAGGAAAGTGCGAATGATGAAATAGAGGCGACGAATTTCTCCAGGCGTCATTTGTTCTCCAGTTTGTCCAGTCGCGCGATGAGTGCGTCAACCTTACGTTCTACCGCTGCCGTTTCCTCGGAAAACCATGCAACTTCAAGCGATCCTGGAGCCATTTTCCACTCTTCAGTAATCACTTCTGACAGGTATTGTTGGTTACGGGCGAAACCCTTACTGAACAATTTTCCGCCGCCGCGAATAACTTTGCTGATGCCTTCGGCAGCGATATCGCCAATATAGGGCGCTAACAATTCAGCAGGGTCAAACTCTGCAAGGTCCATCAGAGCAACCCAATTTTGGACCACCTGAAGATCACCCTGCACTTCTAGCTCGCTGCTACGAATGAGCGCCGTAAGTTGCTGGCGGTCACGCAATTTCGGTAATGTGCTGAGCCCCGTTTTCACCAGACAGTCGGCTTCACCTTCCCACTGGGCTAACACATCAAGCTGTTGTTCGCTAAAGACCAAAACGATAGGTGATGAGAACTCTTTGAGCTCAACACGTAACACCTTACCCACCAGGCGCTGACGCGCTGATTTCAGGCCACGATCACACCAGAGGAACGTATTGAGGATACTTTCAATCCCAGCAGTCATTAGCGGTGTAAAAGGCATCACGAGTTCCCTGTCAGAATTTATAGCCACGGTGCAGAGCAACAACGCCAGCGGTCAGGTTGAAATAGGTCGTGTTTTCAAAGCCCGCATCTTCCATCATTGCTTTCAACGTATCCTGGTCTGGATGCATACGAATAGATTCAGCCAGATAACGGTAGCTTTCCGCATCCTGCGCAACAAGTTCACCAATACGCGGCAAAATGTGGAAGGAGTAAGCATCGTAAGCTTTGCTCAGCGGCTCGATAATCGGTTTAGAGAACTCAAGAACCAACAGGCGGCCACCCGGCTTTAATACGCGATACATTGAACGCAGCGCTTTCTCTTTGTCTGTCACATTTCGCAGGCCAAAAGAGATGGTGATGCAGTCAAAGAAGTTGTCCGGGAATGGCAGTGCTTCAGCGTTAGCCTGAACATAGTTCACGTTGCCAATCACGCCGATGTTGCGCAGTTTTTCGCGCCCCATTTTCAGCATTGAGTCATTGATATCAGCCAGAACCACTTCGCCCGTTTCGCCTACCAGACGGGAGAACTTAGCGGTTAAATCGCCGGTTCCGCCTGCTAAGTCCAGTACGCGCTGACCACGACGGACACCACTGCAATCAATGGTGAAGCGCTTCCATAAACGATGGATGCCGAATGACATCAGGTCATTCATTACGTCGTATTTTGCGGCTACAGAGTGGAACACATGAGCCACCATATCGGCCTTTTGCTCCTTCGCTACTGTCCGGAAGCCAAAGTGTGTTGTTTCCTGGGATTCTTCAACCATCTCAATGCCTGCTTGTCCAAAAAATGTTTGTGAAGTGTAACAGAATGAGCCCTAAAGCCCTATGCTTCAAGCTCGCGGGATTAACCTGAGCTTAACGCTCACCAACGATACGTCGGTTCTCTAAACTGTTGTCTGTGTTCTTTTCTTCGTCGTTTTCATGCTCATGGCGATCGGTTTGATCGTCTTCTTCAAGTCTGGCCTGCTCGACCAAATCTGGATTAATCTCACGTTTAACCTCAACGCCCAGACCACGAAATGCATCCGCCTGAATGAGAATATTGCCGCGCCCGGAAGAGAGTTTTTTCATCGCCTGGCGGTAATTGTCCTGGGCTTTATCCAGACTTTGGCCAATCGCCGACATGTCATCAACAAAGAGGCGCATTTTGTCATAGAGTCGGCTGGCACGTTCGGCAATTTGTTGCGCATTCCGGCTCTGGTGCTCATAACGCCACAAATTGGCAACCGTTCTTAATGCCACCAATAACGTGGTTGGGCTAACGAGCATAATGTTATTTCTGAGCGCTTCGCTGATCAATTCAGGCTGGCGGTCGATTGCCAGTAAAAATGCCGGCTCAACCGGGATAAACATCAGCACATAATCCAGCGACCTCAGCCCAGGCAACTGCTGATAGTCTTTACGGCCCAGCATGCGAATGTGGTTACGCACCGCTGCAATATGCTCGTTGAGGGCGATTTCACGAGTTACGTCGTCGTCACCGTTGTAGTAACGCTCATAGGCCACCAGCGTCATTTTGGCGTCGATAACCACATCTTTGCCCTGCGGCAAACGCACGATGACATCCGGCTGCATACGGCTATTATTTTCTAGCTGAATGTTTATCTGAGTTTCATATTCATACCCTTCGCGTAAGCCAGACGCCTCCAGCACCCGCGTCAACACAACCTCACCCCAGTTACCCTGGGTTTTATTATCCCCTTTCAGGGCTTTGGTGAGATTAAGCGCCTCTTGCGCCATTTGCGCGTTCAGCTGCTGAAGGTTACGAATTTCGTGGGTTAGCGTGTGGCGTTCGCGAGCTTCCTGGCCAAAGCTTTCCTGAACCTGGCGGCGGAAACCATCCAGTTGTTCGCGCAGTGGCGAGAGCAAGCCATTCAAACTTTGGCGGTTTTGCTCTTCAACTTTACGGCCGCTGTTTTCAAAGATGCGATTGGCGAGGTTTTCAAACTGTTCACTCAGGCGCTGTTCGCTGTTGAGCATCTGGCGATGTTTGTCATCAGCATTAAGACGGGTTTGTTCCAGAAGTGTGGAGAGTTCGCGGATATCGGCTTCCTGGGCACTGTTAATTTCAAGCTGAGTGCGCAGCTCACGGTTAAGTTGCTCGCATTCTTCTTTCCAGTGCTGGTTTTGCTGTAACTCCTGCCGTGCAGCAGTCAATTCGCCGTAGATTTCTCGTTGTTCTTCATGCAATGCGGATTGCCGCCCAGCCGCCCGCAAACTTGCCAGCAACCAACCAGTCAGAACCCCAACTAGCGCAATCCCGAGCCCGAATAAAATAGAAATATCCACAGTCACTCCCACAAGCCATGCTAAACATCAGCAAAATAAAATTGTGCTGTATAAATGTCCAGATGAAAAGGAGTTTACTGCGAGACGTTACGCAAAGCGTAAAAATTAAGCCGGCTTGCACCGGCTTTGGGGGACTAGATCAGGCGACGAGCTGCTTCCACGACGATTTTCACCGCATGGCTTTCCGTTTTCTTCATCGTCTCAGCGTTCGGGATCTCTTGCTGAGTACGGTTCACAATCACACCCGCAACCATACCCGCACGCAGGCCCTGGCTTGCACACATGGTCAGAAGTGTTGCTGATTCCATCTCGTAGTTCATCACGCCCATCTGCTGCCACTCTTCCATAGAGCCTTTGTAGCGATTCACTACACGACCTGAGAAGGTGTCGTAACGTTCCTGGCCAGGATAGAAGGTATCAGAAGACGCCGTCACACCAATGTGAGTCGTTGCGCCGATAGATTTCGCCGCTTCAACCAGTGCGGTAGTACACGCAAAATCGGCCACTGCCGGGTATTCCATTGGTGCAAAATGCAGGCTGGCACCATCAAGGCGCACAGATGCGGTGGTCACCAGAACGTCACCGACATTGATATGCGGCTGAATTGCACCGGTAGTCCCGATACGCAGGAAAGTACGAATACCCAACTGCGCCAATTCTTCCACAGCGATAGAGGTAGACGGGCCACCAATACCGGTCGAACACACGATAACCGGCTTGCCATCTAACTCAGCACGCCAGGTAGTAAATTCACGGTGGGAAGCCAATTTAACCGGCTTGTCCATCAGCACAGCGATTTTTTCAACTCGCTCAGGATCGCCCGGGACGATGGCAAGTGTTGCCCCTTGCAGATCACTTTTAGTGAGGCCGAGGTGAAAAACATCAGACTTGGACATAACAGACTCCTGCATTGAATAGGTTAGCTTGTGTTGCTCTGGAGGTACTTTACAGAACCCCCACGAAGAATTTCGTGACGCATTTCACTATGAATGAAACAAATTACATTACTTTCAATCTCATTGGTGATGAACATCACAATTAAATTTCCTGACTATTCTTTTATCAGACATAGCGAACAGCCCTGCGGCTCGAAGAATGACGGGGAAAAGCTATAGTTATCGCACTGCGCTAATTCTGGTAAGGAGAATGCCAATGAAAGAAGAAAATACAGTAGATAAATCGCCGGGCGGACATTTTGCGCCAGCGGCAGCTCCACTTGCTTCAACAGTATTGCATACCTCCGATGAAGAGATTCTCTCGGGAGAGACATCTATTCCCACGCAGGGCGAAAACATGCCTGCGTTCCATGCCAGACCAAAAGGGGCTGAAGGCCCACTGCCGATTGTCATCGTGGTGCAGGAAATTTTCGGTGTGCATGAACACATTCGTGATGTTTGTCGCCGCCTGGCGCTCGAAGGCTATCTCGCCATCGCGCCAGAGCTCTACTTCCGTCAGGGCGATCCGAATGATTATGCAGATATCCCGACCCTGTTCAGCGGTCTGGTGTCCAAAGTCCCCGACGCGCAGGTTCTTGCCGACCTGGACCATGTTGCAAACTGGGCGGCCAGAAACGGTGGTGATGCCCATCGCCTGATGGTCACTGGTTTTTGCTGGGGTGGACGCATTACATGGCTATATGCCGCTCATAATCCGCAACTGAAAGCAGCTGTGGCCTGGTATGGCAAATTGGTTGGGGAAAAATCGCTGAATTCACCACACCACCCGGTCGACGTCGCAATCAATTTGAATGCGCCCGTGCTTGGGCTTTATGGCGGGCAAGATACGGGAATTCCGCAGGATACCGTAGAAACCATGCGCCACGCGTTACGTGCCGCAAATGCTAACGCAGAAATTATCGTCTACCCGGAAGCGGGCCATGCTTTTAATGCGGACTACCGCCCGAGCTATCATGAAGAATCAGCAAAAGATGGCTGGCAACGGATGCTGACGTGGTTTGAACGGTATGGTGCGCAAAAGTAGTAAATTTGCCCTGGCAGTTGCTGGGGCAAATCTACAAAAATAATAAGTGATGAGACTGACTCGAGCATCCACTGAGTTGTGAAACGCCTTTTCTCGAAGCAGGGAGGACGTATTTTATTGCAACTTTAAGCATCATTTTCACTGCTTTGCGAGTCCCCTCGAATAGTAAAACATTGACCAGAAAACATACCGCTTCATTGTTGACATACCCTGTCTAAATGGCGAGCATTCAGTCGATCCGGGCATCTGAAAGGGTACCACAGACACATGTATCAACAAAGTTGACACAGCAGTTCATCATGATACTGTATCTTCATTGTTGATACGTACAGGATTAAGACTATGCCACAGGTTGTCATTAAAAAATGGGGCAACAGCCCTTCTGTCAGACTTCCGGTTGCGATAATGGAGGCAGCTTCATTGAGTGTGGACGATACCGTTGATATTACTGTTGAAGAGGGCCGGATTGTGATCGTTCCAGTACGGACGAAAGAATATTCCCTTGATGCCCTTCTTTCAGGCATTACAGATGAAAATATTCACCAGGAAGTCTCTTTTGGCGAACCGATTGGCAAGGAAGCGCTTTGATGGCAAAAAATTACGTTCCTGACACAGGTGATATTGTGTGGCTTGATTTTGAGCCTCAGGCGGGCCATGAACAAGCAGGGCATCGGCCCGCTGTTGTACTTAGCCCTTTGACATATAACGAACGCACAAACCTCATGTTGTGTTGTCCCATGACCACAAAAATAAAAGGTTATCCCTTTGAAGTTGTGGTTCCAGGCTGCCCGGAAGGTGCGGTACTTGCCGATCAGGTGAAAAGTCTGGACTGGCGAAAGCGCAATGCTAAAAAGAAAGGTTCTGTGCCAGGCTTAGTGCTGGCTGAGGTTAGAGCAAAAGCGAAGGCCTTAATAGGTGGATTGTAAAAGAGCCACCTAACGAAGGTGGCCTTGATTCAATTATGCCTTACGCAAATTCTGCGCAGCCTTCACCATATTCGCCAGTGCCTGGCGAGTCTCCGGCCAGCCACGGGTTTTCAGGCCGCAGTCCGGGTTGACCCACAAGCGCTCTGCCGGAACGCTTTCCGCCGCTTTCTTCAGCAATGCTTCAATCCATTCCACGCTCGGCACGTTCGGTGAGTGAATGTCATATACGCCCGGCCCAATTTCATTCGGGTATTCGAACTCTTTAAATGACTCCAGCAGGTCCATATCGGAACGCGAGGTTTCGATAGTGATCACGTCTGCATCCAGCGCGGCAATGGAGTCCATGATGTCGTTGAACTCGCAGTAACACATGTGCGTGTGGATCTGCGTGTCATCACGCACCACGGCGGCATTCAGGCGGAAGGCTTCCACGCCCCACTCCAGATACGCCTGCCAGTCGGAACGGCGCAGCGGTAAACCTTCGCGCAGTGCGGGTTCGTCGATCTGAATGATGCCGATACCTGCGGCTTCGAGATCAGCCACTTCATCACGCAACGCTAAGGCGATTTGTTTGGCGATGGTTTCACGGCTCACATCTTCGCGCGGGAATGACCAGCACAAAATAGTCACCGGGCCGGTCAACATACCTTTTACCGGTTTGTCGGTCAGGGATTGTGCGTACTTCGCCCATTCCACAGTAATGGCTTGCGGGCGACTGATATCACCGATGACAACCGGTGGCTTAACGCAGCGCGAACCGTAACTCTGCACCCAACCGTTTTGGGTAAACACGAAACCGTCGAGGTGCTCACCGAAGTATTCCACCATGTCGTTACGTTCGGCTTCGCCATGCACCAGTACATCCAGCTCCAGACGTTCCTGCTCAGCAACGGCTTGTTTGATATGTTCGGCGATACCGGTGCGATAGTTATTCGCATCCAGGTTACCTTTTTTGAACTCCAGGCGCAGGCCACGGATTTCCGTGGTTTGTGGGAATGAACCGATGGTCGTTGTCGGCCACGCTGGCAGATTAAAGCGCTGACGCTGTGCCACGGCGCGAACGGTATAGTCATTCTGGCGCTGGCTGTCTTGCGCCGTAATGGTCGCCAGACGTTTGCCAACCGCCGCATTATGGACGCGCTGTGAATGGCGACGAGCCTGAATTGGCGCACTCCATTCAGCCAGTTTTTCAGTGTTGCCACTTTTCAGGGCTTCGGTCAGCAAAGACAGTTCGGCACATTTTTGCAGCGCGAAGGCAAACCAGCTCTTAACTTCAGCATCAAGACGGGTTTCAACGCTCAGGTCGATTGGGCTGTGCAGCAGAGAACAGGAAGAAGCGACCCACAGATCACGTTTACCGACGATCGCCTGCAATTGTTGATATTTTTCGCTCAAATCAGCACGCCAGACGTTACGGCCATTAATCACACCGGCCGATAACAGCCAGTTGGCTGGAAGTTGCTGATGCAGCGCGTTGATATCGTCTTTACCATGGACGAAATCGACGTGCAGACCCTGAACCGGCAGCGCCGTAATGGTGTTCAGGTTTGGCGTCACGCCTTCAAAATAAGTGGTCAGCAACAGTTTAACGTTACCAGCCAGCGCGTCGTAAGCCGGTTTGAACGCATCGAGCCATTCTTGCGGTAACTCCAGCACCAGAGCAGGCTCGTCGATCTGCACCCACTCAATGCCACGCTTTGCCAGTTCCGCCAGCACCTGCTGGTAAACCGGCAGAATATCTTGCAGCAGGCTCAGGCGGTCAAACGGCTCACCTTTCACTTTGCCAAGCCACAGGTAAGTCACTGGCCCAAGCAGCACAGGTTTCACGTTGTGGCCAAGCGCCAGTGCTTCATCTACTTCATCCAGCAGTTGTGTCCAGGTCAGTTTGAACTGCTGGCCTTTAGTGAACTCCGGCACCATGTAGTGGTAATTAGTGTTGAACCATTTGGTCATTTCAGCGGCTGCGGCTGGCTCACCAGTGGGTGCCCGGCCACGGCCCAGGCGGAATAAGGTGTCGATATCGACGCTGCCGTCCGCGTTCTGATGACGAGCCGGCACGTTGCCAAGTAGCAAGCTTGTTGTCAGAACGTGGTCGTACCAGGCGAAATCGCCCACGGGCAGCAATTCGACGCCAGCCTGTTTTTGTTGGTCCCAGTGGCGGGTACGCAGTTCGCGGCCTACCGCCAGTAATTCTTCCTGGGTGGAGCTGCCCGCCCAGTAACTTTCTTGTGCTTTTTTCAGTTCGCGACGCAGGCCGACACGAGGGAAGCCGAGGGTGTGATTTTTTATCGTCATGTTCTTTCCTCAATATTCATTATTCGACGCATTTAGCCGTCCAGATGTTTACACATCTATAATCAACAGGTACTGTATATTCCTCAAGCGCAATTTGCTCATGCCGAATTGAAGGACTTTCATGATCGAGATTAAACATCTGCGGACGCTACAGGCGTTACGAAATTGCGGCTCTTTAGCCGCTGCGGCTGCCGCGTTGCATCAAACCCAATCGGCCCTCTCCCATCAATTCAGCGATCTGGAGCAGCGCCTGGGTTTCCGCCTGTTTGTCCGTAAAAGTCAGCCACTGCGGTTTACGCCTCAGGGCGAGGTGCTATTGCAACTGGCTGAACAAGTGTTGCCGCAGATTAGCCGTGCGCTGCAGGCTTGCAACGAACCGCACCAGACCCAGCTTCGCATCGCCATCGAATGCCATAGCTGTATTCAGTGGCTGACGCCCGCGCTGGAAAACTTCCACAAAACCTGGCCGCAGGTGGATCTGGATTTCAAATCTGGCGTGACGTTCGACCCGCAGCCTGCACTGCAACAGAGTGAGCTGGATATCGTATTAACGTCTGACATCCTGCCGCGCAGCGGTCTGCATTATTCGCCAATGTTTGATTATGAAGTGCGCCTGGTGCTGGCAACGGATCACCCGCTGGCAAGCAAAACGCGTATTGAACCGGAAGATTTGAGCAGCGAAACGTTGTTGATTTACCCGGTGCAGCGCCAACGACTCGATATCTGGCGCCATTTCCTGCAACCCGCAGGCGTCAGCCCATCGCTGAAAAGTGTCGATAACACGCTGCTGCTGATTCAGATGGTGTCAGCCCGCATGGGGATTGCTGCGCTGCCACATTGGGTAGTGGAAAATGTTGAGCGCCAGGGTCTGGTCATAACCAAAACCCTGGGCGAAGGACTGTGGAGCCGGTTGTACGCCGCCGTGCGCGATGGCGAACAGCGCCAACCGGTGACGGATGCGTTTATTCGCTCGACGCGTTCACACGCTTGCGAGCATCTGCCGTTTGTGAAGAACGCGGAGCGACCCAATGGCGATGCACCCATAGCGAGGCCATTATCACCGTCCCACCAATAATAAAACTCGGCCAGTGCGGCTGTTCTTGCCAGATGGCAAGGTTAACCAGCAGCCCCGCCGGAACATGCACGTTGTTCATGATACCAAGCGTGCCCGCATCCACCTGCGTGGCGCCATAGTTCCACATAAAGTAGCCCAACCCGGAAGCCACCACACCAAGCCACACCAGAATGCCCCATTGCAGATGCGTGGTCGGCAGTTTGTGCGGATTCCCCAGCGCAAACCAGGCTGTTACAGCCACGACTGCCGCCCCGAGGTAGAACCACGAAAATGCGCAACGTTGCGGCATCGGACGCGTTTCCATCAGCCGTTTGTAGCCCACCATACCGATGGCGAAGCAGATGTTTGCCGCCTGGACCAGCATCAGACCAATCCAGAAGTGATCGCTCACTTTGTCGTAGCGAATAATCGCCGCACCAATCACCGCAAGCCCGGCACTCAATGCGTAGCCCCAACGTAGCTTGTTGCCGCTGATCAAGTCATAAATCAGCGTAACGTAAAGCGGCGTCATTACCGTAAACAGCAGGAATTCTGAAACGGTGAGGTAGAGATACGCCTGGAAGCTAAACAGGTACATCACGCCGAGTTGCAGTGCGCCCACCAGCATATACAGCAGCAATGTTTTCGCGCTGTATCCTTTAAAGCGCAGGAATGGCAGGAACACTATCGCCGCCAGCCCGACGCGCATCAGTACTGAAAAGTAGCTGTCGACATGCCCGGCAAGGTACTCGCCAATCAGGCTAAAAGAGAAGGCCCACAGAATAGTGGTGATGATCAGTAACGGCACGATGAAGTCTCTACTACGGGAGATTAATGCTTCATTGTAGCGAAGGGAATGTGCAGAAGTTGAACTATTTGGTTGACGAGTGGTGATTAGTTCACCACTCGTTTATCACGAATCAGTCTTTGCCGAGGAACATCTTGCGCAGGTAATGCGGAACCGCGTTATCACCGTTGGTGCCGATGACTTCAAGCTCTGGCAGTAAGTCTTTCAGGCGCTGGTGAGCGTTGCCCATGATGCAGCCTTTACCCGCCATGCTCAGCATTTCCGCGTCATTCATGCCGTCACCAAAGGAAATGCAGTCTTTCAGGCCGTAGCCCATCGCTTTGGATACCGCTTCCAGCGCGTGACCTTTCGACACGCCACCCGCCATCACTTCCAGGCAAGTCAGCGTCGAGAAACTCACATTCACGCGGTCGCCCCAGCGAGCGAGCAACGCTTGCTCAAGCGGCAGGAGTTTTTCATGTGAATCACAGGTGAAGAACACTTTGCTGACGCCATCGGCTTCCAGCAAACCTGGTTCAAACAGGGTGTAATTGAACACCGCTTCTTTGAAATATTTCATCTCTTCCGGGCGGTGACGGTTCATAAACCACTGGTCGCCACGGTAGACGTTGGTCACGATATCTTGATTGGTATGCACCACACCAAACAGATCCTGGGCGATGTCATGGTCGAGATCGTGGCTGAACACCAGGTTACCGTCAGTATCATGCACACGCGCACCGTTTGAGGTGATCATGTAGGCTTTGATTTCGAGGTTATCGCGGATTTGCCCCACGTCGATATGGTGGCGACCCGTTGCGAAGACGAAATGAACACCTTCAGCGGTGAGCAATTTCAGCGTTTCTTTAGCATACGGGGAGAGAGTGTGATCAGGGGACAGCAACGTGCCATCTAAGTCAGACGCAACGACATGGTACATAGGATTTGGAACCTCTGGTGTTAAATTCAGATTAATTGTGCCTGTCAAAAAACGCGATGACGGCATTCAGCGCTTCGGTTCGCATATCGTCCTTTTCGAACAGGATCTCATGATACGCACCGTTTATGACGTAAGGTGTTTCCCCCTCACAAGGGTGGCCCGCCGCGGCGCGAATCTCACAGAATTGGTCATGCGCTCGGTTATCTACGACGCGCTCCTCTTCTGCCTGCAGGATAAAAATCGGCGTGGTGATAGCAGTGGCTCCTGCTAAAACCTGTTCTCCTGCGAGTATCCCTTCTCTTACCCAGTGATTCGTTGGCCCACCCAATCGCAATGCTGGCTCATCAGCATAAAAACGCAGGTTGCGGCGGTAACGTTCACGGCTATGGGTCAGGACATTAACGCTAAATGGTAATGCACGCCAGCGGCCTGTTCCGATTGCATAACCCTCACGAATACGCTGATGGCCTTCCGCCCAATCAAGAATATGGCGCACCATCCAGTCAGGCCAGCGCAAGGCAATACCAAACATCGGTGCACACAGCGCAACTGCATCAAAGCATTGTGAGTTTTTCTCAAGCCACAGCGTAATTATCGCGCCGCCCATGGAATGCGCTAACGCATAGCGTTTTCTCCAGGGGCCGTTGGCGACTTCGTGCTGATAAAAGCGGTCAAAGTCGTCGACATAGTCGCTAAATTTCGCCACATGGCCGCGATGTGAGTCCGAAAGCATGCGCCCCGAACGCCCTTGCCCGCGGTGGTCGATGATTAAAATATCGAACCCGCAATGGAAAAGGTCATAAGCCAGTTCAGCATATTTGACGTAGCTTTCGATGCGCCCTGGGCAAACGACAATGACCCTGTCGTGATCCTGCGCGCGAAAGCGTACGTAGCGTACCGGCACTTCGTCGACGCCTGAAAATTCACACTCTTCGCGCTGCCGCCAGAAGTCCATCAGAGGACCGGTGGTGAAAGCCGCAAAGGCGTTTTCCCTGTTTGACCATCCATTTTTATGCTGAGTCATATCGCTTTTTTGTGATTCGTAGCACGCTCATCAACAATAGCGTATTGTGGCATAAAAGTGTTCGATCAGGGAATTTCACATGAGTGTTGAGTGGTGGTTAACCTATCTCGTAACCACAATAATTCTGAGTCTGTCACCCGGTTCCGGGGCAATTAATACCATGACCACCGCCATTAGCCACAGCTATCGGGGAGCTGCCGCGTCGATTGCCGGGCTGCAAACGGGGCTTGCGATTCATATCGTGCTGGTTGGGATTGGCCTGGGTGCGCTGTTCTCACACTCATTACTGGCTTTTGAAATTTTGAAATGGGCGGGTGCCGCTTATCTTGTCTGGCTTGGTATTCAGCAATGGCGTGCCGCGGGTGCGCTGGACTTAAATACCCTGGCGACCACCCAACCACGCAGCCGTCTGTTTAAGCGCGCGATTTTTGTGAACCTGACGAACCCAAAAAGCATCGTCTTTCTCGCTGCACTTTTCCCGCAATTTATCTCACCGCACCAGCCACAGGCGGTGCAGTATTTAGTGCTCGGTGTAACCACCGTAGTGGTCGATATTATTGTGATGATTGGCTATGCGACGCTAGCAACACGTATTGCAGGCTGGATTAAAGGGCCAAAGCAGATGAAAGCGTTGAACCGCGTATTTGGTTCGCTGTTTATGTTGGTTGGCGCGCTGCTTGCTACAGCACGCCAGGCTTGATTAGCGGGAGATGATCAGGTGGATGCCGAATCCGGTAAACAAAGCGCCGGCAACACCATCAATCCATTTCGCAAGGCGCTGGTAACCCCGGCGCATTTGCGGCAATGCGAACAGGCTGGCAACCACGGTAAACCAGACGAAGGTTTCCAGAGCAATCATGACGAATAATCCCCAACGTTCGGCGCTGCCAACATCATTACTGACAAACAGTGAAAACACGCTGCCGAAATAAATGATAGCTTTTGGATTCGAGAGATTGGTCAACAGGCCCTTCAGGAAGCTGCGTCCGCTGCGAGCCAGCTCAACACTGACCTCTTCAGTCGGCTTAACCGTTTCTTTTTTCAATGCACTGCGCAGCATCTGATAACCCATCCAGCACAGATACAAGCCACCGCCGACCATAATAATGCTGTGTAGCCACGCCATTTTTTCGAGGATCAGGTTAAGGCCGAGCAGCGCCACGCCAGACCAGACCATCACGCCGCCGGTAATACCCAGCACGCCCATCATGGCTTCTTTTCGGGAACGGCTAACGGCGGTCTGCGAAACGAAGAAGAAGTCAGGGCCGGGAGTAACCAACGCAACGATATGCAATACCGCTACGGTCAGAAAAAGCGTCAACATAGGAAATAACTCGCTGGATAATTAATTAGAGAATAACTATACCCTAAATAATTCGAGTTGCAGGTAGGCGGCCAGGGAACTTATCCCCAGGAGCTTACTTGAGTAAGTGACTGGGGTAAGTGAGTGCAGCCAACACCCCTGCAGCTTGAAGAATGACGGGTACTGGCTACTACTCATCTTCGCCATCGACATGGCTGCGAATAAGTGCCATAAACTCGCGCCCAAAGCGTTCCAGCTTACGCGTACCCACACCGTTAACCCCTAGCATTTCACTCGGCGTAATCGGCATTTGTTCGGCCATTTCGATAAGCGTCGCATCGTTAAACACCACATACGGCGGGATATTCTCTTCGTCGGCAATGGCTTTACGCAGTTTGCGCAATTTGGCGAACAGCTTGCGGTCGTAGTTTCCGACGAATACTTTCGGGCTGGATTTTGATTTGATTGCCACAATTCGCGGCACGGCGAGCATGAGCGGCTCTTCACCACGCAAGAACGGGCGAGCGGCTTCGGTGAGTTGCAATGCAGAGTGCTGAGCAATATTTTGTGTCACCACGCCGAGGTGAATCAACTGGCGGATAACGCTCACCCAGTGCTCGTGGGTCTGGTCACGGCCAATGCCATAAACCGGTAATTTGTCGTGCTGTAATTCGCGGATACGCTGGTTATTGGCACCACGCAGCACTTCCACGACATAGCCCATACCAAAGCGTTGGTTGACGCGATAAATACACGACAGCGCTTTTTGCGCATCCACCAGCCCGTCGTAGCGGCGCGGTGGATCGAGGCACACATCGCAGTTGCCACAAGATTGCTGGCGACCTTCACCGAAGTAATTCAACAACACCAGGCGGCGACAGGTCTGCGCTTCGGCAAACGCGCCCATTGCATTGAGTTTATGGCGCTCAATATCCTGTAATTGCCCGACCGGTTTTTCCTCGAGGCATTTACGCAACCACGCCATATCGGCCGGATCGTAAAATAGCATCGCTTCCGCAGGCAGGCCATCACGCCCGGCACGGCCCGTTTCCTGGTAATAGGATTCGATATTGCGCGGGATGTCGAAGTGCGCGACAAAACGAACGTTGGGTTTGTTGATGCCCATACCGAACGCGACAGTCGCCACGACGATTTGCAGGTCATCACGCTGGAATTTTTCCTGCACTTCACCGCGAACCTGGTGCTCAAGCCCGGCGTGATATGCACCCGCGCTGATACCTTTACTTTGCAGACGAGCAGCAGTGTCTTCAACTTTCGCGCGGCTGTTGCAGTAAATAATGCCGGATTTGCCGCGTTGCTCTTGCACGTAGCGCATCAGCTGATCGAGAGGTTTAAACTTCTCCATCAGCATGTAGCGGATATTCGGGCGGTCAAAACTGCTGATTTGAATCAGCGGGTCGTGCAGACCAAGCAGACGAACAATGTCTGCACGCGTGGTGTCATCAGCCGTAGCCGTCAGAGCGATGAACGGCACCGTCGGCAGGCGTTGGCGCAGTTGGCCTAATGCGGCATATTCCGGGCGGAAATCGTGGCCCCACTGAGAAATACAGTGCGCCTCATCAACCGCGATCATCGACAAATGCCACTGGCTGATTTGGTCGATGAAGTTATCCATCATCAGCCGTTCCGGCGCGATGTATAACAGGCGAATCTGCCCGGTACGGCAGCCCGCCATCACTTCTTGTTGCTGTTCGCGATTTTGGGTGGAGTTAAGGCTCGCGGCGGCAACGCCGTTTGCCAGCAACTGATCGACCTGGTCTTTCATCAGGGAAATCAGCGGGGAAACCACGACAGTCAGCCCGCCAAACACCAGCGCCGGGATTTGATAGCACAGTGATTTGCCACCGCCTGTCGGCATGACAACCAGGCAATCGCGCCCTTCCAGCACCGTTTCGATGATGGTTTCCTGACCTGGGCGGAACTGTTGATAGCCAAAGGTATCTTGCAAAACCTGTCTGGCCAGCACTGCCTGATTAATTACTTCCGCCTGTGTCACGCTTTCCCCACCACAAAAACCGCCAATTTCTTAGAACAGATCGTTAAGCATAACGCCGACACCGAAGCGTGTCTGGTTAAAGTTGTAATCAATTAATGACTCACCGTAACCGCTGTAAAGCTGGGTATAAAGACGCACGTGCTTAGTGACCGGATAACTAAAGCCTAATTCGCCGCCGCCGTAACCGGTATTCCAGTTGTACTGCCCTTTCATACTCAGAATCGCATCGCCAAACTGGTAGCCAACACGCAGCTGATAGTAGCCCAGGTATTTGGTGATATCCGGGTTATCGTCGGTATCACCAATTACATACCACGGCTTCACTTCAACCAACCAGTTGCCTTGCTCTGCCATCAGACGCGTGTATAAACGGTTCCAGCTGCGAGACGTTGGGTCTGAACGACCATTGGAATCGTGGTTATAACCCACCTCAACGTCGCGTAATGTCCAGCCAGCAAACGATTCATCGGTAGCAAAGCCCAGAAACACTTGTGGCTCGTAGTTTGTTTCACGGAAAGGTGAAGATTCGCCACTATTAGACAGCTGCCACCAGGATTTCTGAGTATACGAAGCACCCAAGACTGAGTTTGGCCCCAGAATGCCGCGCCAGATAGGGAACGCGAGGCTAAGCTGGAATTTTACTTCGTCTTTGCGGGCATTATCAGACCAGTTATAACTGCGAATCGCTTCTTTGTTCAGGTCATCCGTCACCGTATAAATCAGGTAGTTGGTTTCATACGGGTAAAGTGTGAATGGATTGTCATGTTCCAGAAGCATATTCGCAATGATGCTGCCACGCACAGCCGGTTTATCATGCACTTGCTTTATGGTCGCTTCAGCTGCGTTAGCCATAGAAGGAAGCAGGCATGCCGCCATCAGCCATCCTAGATACTTGCGCATCAATGGTGTTCTCCTGAAAGAAAAGGTTTCAAATTATTATCAGGGACACATTCTACATAGTTCTTAATCTGGACGCTCGGTCTACAGTTCTTAAAGTAGCAATCAACGATTGTGAAGCATAAAATACACAATTAATTAACATTGTGATTTTATTTTGGTCGAGGAACGATCCATGTCTACCCCATTTTTGACCCCGGAAGCCGCTTTACAACTGGTCGGTGAAATTTTTGTCTATCACATGCCATTTAACCGTGCGCTGGGGCTGGAGCTTATCCGTTACGAGAAAGATTACGCCGAGCTTTGTTTTAATAACCAGCCGATGATGGTGGGGAACTGGGCGCAGAGTATTTTGCATGGCGGTGTCATCGCCTCATCGCTGGATGTGGCGGCAGGCCTGGTTTGTGTGGGCAGTACGCTCACCCGCCACGATAGCATTAGCGAAGAAGAACTGCGCCAACGTCTCTCGAAAATGGGAACTATCGATTTACGCGTCGATTACCTGCGCCCAGGGCGTGGCCAACGTTTCACTGCCAGCAGCACTCTTCTGCGTGCAGGCCGCAAAGTGGCTGTAGCACGCGTGGAATTACACAACGAAGATCAATTGCATATCGCCAGTGCGACCGCCACCTACATGGTGGGGTGATGTAATTATTGCTGATACAATTAGGACACTATTCATCAACGAGTTCTTTTCATGGATGCGAAACAAACCCGCCAGGGCGTATTACTAGCACTGGCGGCGTACTTTATGTGGGGCATCGCGCCTGCTTACTTCAAATTAATCCACTATGTTCCGGCTGATGAAATCCTGACGCATCGCGTGATTTGGTCGTTCTTCTTTATGTTGGTGTTAATTAGCCTTAGTCGCCAGTGGCCTCAGGTGAAGAAATCCTGTCAGAACCGCAAAAAGGTATTCGCCATGGCGCTCTCCGCAGTGCTCATCGGCGGTAACTGGCTGCTCTTCATCTGGGCGGTGAATAATAATCACATGCTGGAGGCAAGCCTCGGCTACTTCATCAACCCGCTGGTTAACGTGCTTTTGGGGATGATTTTCCTCGGTGAGCGCTTCCGCACAATGCAGTGGGTAGCCGTGGGCCTCGCCGCTTGTGGTGTTCTGGTTCAGCTTTGGACATTCGGTTCGCTGCCAATCATCGCTCTTGGCCTTGCATTTAGCTTTGCGTTTTACGGGCTGGTGCGTAAGAAAATCGCCGTTGATGCACAAACCGGCATGCTGGTTGAAACGCTGTGGCTATTGCCAATTGCGGCTATCTATTTGTTTGGCATCGCGGACAGTTCAACCAGTCATATGGGGCAAAACTCGATATCGCTGAATTTACTGCTGATTGCGGCGGGCGTGGTCACAACGATTCCATTACTGTGTTTCACCGCAGCAGCAACGCGCCTGCGCCTCTCAACGCTGGGTTTCTTCCAATACATTGGCCCGACGTTGATGTTCCTGCTAGCAGTGACGTTCTACGGTGAAGTGATCGGTAAAGATAAGTTGCTGACGTTTGGCTTTATCTGGGCAGCGCTGGCATTGTTTATTCTGGATGCGGTTTATACGCAGCGGAACTCACGGATTGCGGCGCGCGCGGTCGCGCAGAAGTAAAAAGGGAGCCAATCGGCTCCCTTCTCATTTTCATCTTACAACCAGTTTTTGCGCTTGAAGTAGAGATACGGCGCCAGGCCCGCGAGGATCATGACGATAATCGCTGCCGGGTAACCAAAGCTCAGTTTCAACTCTGGCATAAACTCAAAGTTCATCCCGTAGCTGGATGCCACAAGCGTTGGCGGCAGGAACACCACCGATACCACCGAGAAGATCTTGATGATGCGGTTCTGCTCGATGTTGATAAAGCCCATCGCCGCTTGCATCAGGAAGTTGACCTTCTGGAACAACGATTCGTTGTGCGGCAACAGGGATTCGATATCGCGCAGGATCTCACGCGCCTGCTCAAGCTGACCGCTCGGCAAACGCGCTTTACGCACCAGGAAGTTCAGGGCGCGTTGGGTATCCATCAAACACAAACGGACTTTCCAGCCGATATCTTCCAGCTCAGCGAGTGTGGAAAGTGCGGCGTCATATTCATCGCCCTGATGTCCTTCCATAATGACACGGCTGAGTTTTTCGAGATCGCTATAGATGTTTTCGATTTCATCTGCCAGCTGTTCGATTTTAGTTTCAAACAGGTCGAGCAGTAATTCGTACGCATTGCCGTCCACCATGTTCTGGCTGCGGGCACGCATGCGATAAAGGCGAAATGCAGGTAATTCACGCTCACGCAGCGTAAACAGGCGGCCTTCACGTATGGTAAATGCCACGGTGCTGTTGCCCGCGTGATCGTCAGCATCTTCGTAAAAGAAGAATGAGTGGATGTGCAAACCGTCTTCGTCTTCAAAGAAACGCGCGGATGCTTCGATGTCTTCCAGTTCCGGGCGGGTTGCCAGACTTTGACCAAGTTCCGTTTGCACGCGCTGACGCTCGCTCTCTTCAGGCTCGACCAAATCAACCCAAACAGAATTGCTCAGGTTATCGGTCTCATCTAATTCAAGACGGGACAGACGATTGTTTTCCAGTTGAAATGCGCTCAGCATGACCGGTACTCCCAATGCAAAAAATATCAGGGACAGTTCGGTTGGCACACAGACAGAAACTAACTAGGTTTCAGACCATTAAAAAGTCTGACTCATTGCGACGGGATATACGAGATATGAGGTCGCCGACAACCACTAAGGCTATCAGCATTCGAGGATAGCCTTAGAAGTTGTACCTGGATGACAGGTAATTGAGCCAGTATTTACTGGGTGTGTCCAAGGCGAGTGTCCTCTTAGCGTAATCGTGCGCGCATGTTACGCCACCATAAATATGGCGTCAACACGCAACGGGAAACCATGGACTAATAAACCAGGGTGGTATTTATAAGGTAGCAAAAGCGTGAAAAACGATGAGTTGTTTCGCTAACTTACACCGTTTCCAGCCGCGCATAAGCCGCGACTAACCACTTAATTCCTTGTCCAGGGAATGCCACCTGAACCCGGCTATGTTCACCGCTTCCTTCCAGATTAACGACCGTACCTTCGCCAAATTTTTCATGGCGCACTCGCTGCCCGAGGGTAAAGCCAGAATCATTCTCAGAAATGGGTGTGCCCATACGTTTATGGCTGACCGGGCGGCTGATGCTGGCGCGCAGACGAACCTCTTCCACACAGTTTTCAGGCAGTTCGCCAATAAAGCGCGATGGACGGTGGTAAACCTCTTTGCCATACAGACGGCGTGTTTCAGCGTAGGTCAGTGTGAGTTTTTGCATCGCACGCGTTACTCCAACGTACGCCAGGCGGCGTTCTTCTTCCAGGCGGCCACCTTCATCGAGCGACATCTGGCTTGGGAACATGCCCTCTTCCATGCCAACGATAAACACTTGTGGGAACTCCAGACCTTTCGCCGAGTGCAGCGTCATCAATTGCACCGCATCTTGCCAGGTATCGGCCTGCCCCTCACCGGCTTCAAGCGCCGCATGAGACAAGAATGCCTGCAGCGGCATCAGGTCTTCGTCTTCATCCTGATAGCTGAACTGGCGCGTTGCCGTGACCAGTTCTTCTAAGTTTTCAATACGCGTCTGGCCCTTCTCGCCCTTTTCCTGCTCGTACATCATCATCAGACCTGAATCTTTGATAACCCGGTCAGTTTGTACGTACAGCGGCATGTCGATGGTTTCATGTGCCAGTGCGTCGATAAGTTCCATAAAGCGTTGCAGCGCAGAAGCGGCGCGGCCTGCTAACGCTTTTTCCTGAAGCAACAAGCGGCAGGCTTGCCACATTGTCAGTTGCTGGTCACGCGATGTCTGGCGCACCACATCTAATGTGCGATCGCCGATACCCCGCGTTGGTGTGTTAACCACGCGCTCAAATGCCGCGTCGTCATTACGGTTGGCAATCAGGCGCAGATACGAGAGTGCATCTTTGATTTCCTGGCGTTCGAAGAAGCGCATGCCGCCGTAAATGCGGTATGGCATACCAACCTGCAATAAGGCTTCTTCCAGCACGCGTGATTGGGCGTTGCTGCGATAGAGAATCGCGCATTGCTCAAGCGCACCGCCATTTTCCTGCCAGGTTTTGATGCGGTTTACCACGAAACGCGCTTCGTCTAATTCGTTAAAGGCGCAATACAGTGAAATAGGCTCGCCATCGCTGCCGTCGGTCCATAACTCTTTACCCAGACGGCCTGAGTTGTTAGCAATCAGGGCGTTGGCGGCATTCAGAATGTTGTTGGTCGAACGGTAGTTTTGCTCAAGGCGAATGGTTTGTGCGCCTGGGAAATCGGTCAGGAAGCGTTGGATATTCTCAACTTGCGCACCGCGCCAGCCATAGATTGACTGGTCATCATCGCCAACAATCATCACTTTACCGGTATCGCCCGCTAGCATGCGAATCCACGCGTACTGGATGCTGTTGGTATCCTGGAATTCGTCCACCAGAATGTTGGTAAAACGTTCACGATAGTGATTAAGAATGTGTGGTTTGTTCAGCCACAACTCGTGAGCACGCAGCAGCAGTTCGGCAAAATCCAGCAGCCCGGCGCGATCGCAGGCTTCCTGATACGCCTGATACACTTTCTGCCAGGTTTGCTCGACCGGGTTGCCATAGCTTTCAATGTGATGCGGGCGTAAGCCTTCATCTTTCTTGCCGTTGATAAACCACATTGCCTGGCGGGCAGGCCACTGTTTATCATCGAGATTCATGGCTTTAATCAGGCGTTTTAACAAGCGCAGCTGATCTTCACTGTCCAGTATCTGGAAATCCTGCGGCAAGTTAGCGTCCATGTGATGCGCGCGCAGCAAGCGGTGTGCAAGGCCGTGGAACGTGCCGACCCACATCCCACCCTGGCTGGTGCCCATCAACTGGCCGATACGGTGGCGCATTTCTGCCGCCGCTTTGTTGGTAAACGTCACTGCCATAATGGAGTACGGCGAGCAGTTTTCTACGCTAATCAACCACGCAATGCGGTGCACCAATACGCGCGTCTTACCACTGCCAGCCCCTGCCAGTACCAGCATATTGCTGCGCGTGGCCGCGACGGCTTCGCGCTGTTTATCGTTGAGGCTGTCGAGCAGGTAAGAAACGTCCATTGGCACCGCCGTTGAGGAGATAAATATACTGGAATTTTATACAGAGTTCTGACGATTATATCAGCGCGGTGAGGGATGCCAACTGCGAAATTTCCAGATGGGGTAATAAACGGCTGTCATCAATTTGCATCAGGTCGCCATCACGCAGGTTTATCCAGCACGCCTGCATTCCGCTGCGAATAGCTCCGGCAACGTCAGTGGTCAGATCATCGCCTACATGCAGAATCTGGCTAAGTGGCACATCGAGCTTTTCGGCAGCCAGCAGATACATGTCGTTGAATGGCTTGGAACGCCCATGTGGACCGGCACGCAGCACAAATTTAAAGTACTGATCGAGGCCGAAAAGATGTGGCTCGGCGTTGCCGTTAGTAATCGCCACCAGCGGCCATTTTTCGGCGAGTTTCGCTAATGTGTCGTGCGTTTCTTGCGGCACGTCGATTTGGCTGCGCCAGTGGGCAAAATTCGCCATCGAAGCCTCCGCGCCAGCGGCAGCTTCTTGCGCTGACAAGCCCACATCTAACATGGCTTGTTCAACGGCACGACGACGCCATTCGGTGACATCGTGGTAAATATCCGGTTCTGCGAGGCGCAACGCATGGCGAATGAGCAAAAAATCGGGGCGTTGCAGGTGGTTGAGTTTCGGATGGTAATTCTGCACAAAACTCATTGATTCGCGTTCGGTGCGCGTAATCACTTCGCGGTTGTCGTACAGGGTGTCGTCAAGATCGAAAGTGAGCGCGGCAATAGGCCCAAGTGGACGGTAAAAATGCATTACGATTTCCCTCGTTTAGCGCGTGGATGCGCAGCATCATACACTGAGGCTAAGTGTTGGAAGTCGAGATGGGTATAGATTTGCGTCGTCGAAAGGTTGGCGTGGCCGAGTAATTCCTGCACACCGCGCAAATCCCCGCTGGACTCCAGCATATGCGTGGCAAATGAATGGCGCAGTTTATGAGGGTGCACATGACTATTCAGCCCCTGTTTTATCCCCCACTCGCTAAAACGCTTTTGAACGTTGCGCGCCGATATTCGTTTCCCCTGTTTTGAGAGAAACAGTGCGTCGTCGTCCGGGCCAAAAAGCTCGCGCAAGTCCAGCCAATGCTCAACCCAGAGGACCGCAGATTTCCCCACCGGCACGCGGCGTTCTTTGCTACCTTTACCCATCACCCAGACTTCACCGGTTGTCAGGTCGATGTGGCGACAATCCATATTAACCAGTTCGGAAAGACGCAACCCCGCACCGTACATCACTTCCAGCATCGCGCGATCACGCACGGCAAGTGGATCATTGATATCGATATCCAACAGGCGATTAACGTCATCAACGTCGATATTTTTCGGCAGGTGGCGGCCAGCTTTTGGGGTGGTGATGCCTTTTGCGGGATTCGCTTTGAGTTCGCCCTGGCTGACACACCAGTCGAAGAAACTACGGAGCGCGGAAAGACGCAATGCCAGGCTCGATGGCCCAAGACCCGCCTTGCGGCTGCGAACCGTGATTGAACGAACGGATGCAGCGTCACACTGCTGCCAGGTCGCCATTTTCATCTCGCCCGCCAGGTCGATTATTGCGCTCAACTGACGGCCATAATTGAGCAACGTCAGCGGGCTTAACTGGCGCTCAACTTTCAGGTAGCGCAGGAAGCCATCTACCGAAGATTGCAGCGGGGAGGTCGTCATACGCGTTCGACCCAACGCTCCAGAAGGTCGGGAAGCATCAGTGCCAGCTCGTGCAGTAATTGTGTGCCTTGCTCTTCCTGGTAATGTTGCGGGTCGCGGCTACTGAATACCAGCACACCTAAATCGGCATCACTGCCCATCAAAGAAACGGCTACTGAACCAATCGCTTTCGCTTGCGGTAAAACGACAAGCAATTCAGGCCCGTTTAGCGGCCCCAAATAATGTTGCCTGTCACCCAGACGTTGAATGCGCAACGGCTCGAAAGCCTGTCGATTCAATGCCAGGTGGGTAAAATCTGAAGGTGCGCCAATGCGCCAGCGATCGGCAAAAAGACGCACATTCGCGCCAGCAAGGCCCATTTCGCGTGCCCAACGGTGCAGGCGGTTTAGCATTTCCTGCAAACTGGTGGCTGAAGCCAGGCGGCCTTGCAGCTTCAATAAACGATAGAACAGCCCTTCGTTGGCACTCGCCTGCTCCATCAGCAGAGACATGTTTTCTTCAAGAAAATTGATGTGGTTACGGCTACGTGCCATATGCCATTCAACCAACGACACCGTACCGCGCACCGGGTGTGGCACCTGCATCTGTTCCACATGCTGGGCATTTCTAATAAAGAAATCGGGGTGGCGTAGCAGATACTCCGCCACCATACGGTCATCCAGTTCCAGTACGGCTTCTTGCTGTTCCTCGGCGTTCTTCATAGATGTATAAATCCATCATAGACATGGGCCGCCGGGCCGGTCATAAACAACGGCGTTCCCGGCCCTTTCCAGGCGATATCAAGGCGGCCACCCGGTAGCTCAACGCGAACCTGTTCCGCCAGTATTCCCTGCAAGATACCTACGGCAACTGCGCCACAAGCGCCACTGCCACAAGCTTGAGTTTCTCCGGCTCCACGCTCAAAAACGCGCAGACGGATGTGTTCTTTGGTCATGACCTGCATAAAGCCGATATTCGCGCGCTCAGGGAAACGCTCATGGTTTTCCATGACTGGACCCAGCGTTTCCACCGCGGCGGTCGCCACATCATCAACCTGAATAACGCAATGCGGGTTACCCATCGACACGACGCCACACATAATGGTTTGTTCAGCGGCACGCATAATATAGGTCTTTTCCGCTTTGTTTGCGCGGAACGGCACGGCAGAGGGCTCGAAATTCGGCTCACCCATATTCACGCACACCAGCTCATCTTCCGTTACGCTGAGCACCATGCGGCCATTGGCTGTGCTGACGCGGATATCACGTTTGTTCGTCAGCCCTTTCAGGCGCACAAAACGGGCAAAACAGCGTGCGCCATTGCCACATTGTGAGACTTCGCTGCCATCAGCATTGAAAATACGGTAATGGAAGTCGAGGTCAGGATCGTATGGTGGTTCAACCACCAGCAATTGATCAAAACCCACACCCAGATGCCTGTCGGCCAGGCGGCGGATAAGTTCAGGTGAGAAATAAACGTTTTGAGTCACCGCGTCGACGACCATAAAGTCATTGCCAAGGCCATGCATCTTCGAAAACTGCATCTTCTGCTCCATATACGCGGCTACTTATTGATAATTTGCTAGTAGACAACCTGAGTCGGTGCGTTATCAGTACCACGATTATTACGATCAGGCGTGGTTGATTGCGGCTGTTTCGCAGGGGTTACCTGGGACGCAGGTTTGGTTTTACCGTCAGCAGGAGGGAAATACAGAGGCCCTTTAAGGCCGCAACCAGAAAGGCTAAAAAGTGCCAGCATGAGAGCTAATGGGCAGAAAATTTTCTTCATTATTGAGATGCCTGTAATCCAATATTCTGCCTTCTATCATCGCAGGTGATCCCCGAAAAGCAATACTCTTTTCTATCCACGACTATTGGTATACTGCTCTTAAGACGAACAATTAGGAAAAAGACATGAACGACAGTGAATTTCATCGCTTAGCTGACGGCCTGTGGTCAACAATCGAAGAACGCCTGGATGACTGGGATGGTGATAGCGATATTGACTGCGAAATTAATGGTGGCGTACTGACCCTTAGTTTTGAGAACCGCAGCAAGATTATTATCAATCGCCAGGAGCCTCTCCATCAGGTATGGCTGGCCACCAAAAGTGGCGGTTACCATTTTAACCTGAAAGACGACAAGTGGGTTTGCGACCGCAGCGGTGCCGAGTTCTGGGCATTACTGGAAGAAGCCTGCACGCAGCAAGCGGGTGAACCGGTTAGCTTTAGCTAGCTGTTGCTGTACTGCTGAAGCAGCGGTGTTGAACTATCGTCATGGTTAGCCGATGTCGCTGCTGTAATAGTCTGGGTGCGGAACGGAATCACCTGCGAGCGCCCATCGACTTTCACAATCTGGTAGAACTGCGGCAAGTTGAAGTTGATGAAACTTGAGCCGTAGGTGAAACGGTCGTGCGAAGACGAGTAGAAACGGCTGACATCACGCACTAAATCTTCTTTGCTGCCTTCGCAGTGGTGGTACACCTCTGCGCGGTTAGTCTCATCAAGAATATAGATATTGAAACCGTGGTCTTCACTCGCTTCTTCAAAGAAGAACTGAATGATCCCTTCACTGGCAAAACCATCTACCACTGGCGGCAACTGAACCTGCTGGTTAGTTTCAACCTGCACCGACAAACCATGCAGTTTGTTATGCGAAATCGCCCCGTAGAACTCAACCGCATTCTCCAGTTTTTGCACTGAAACGCTCAGGCGTTCGAAGAACAGCCCCCACGTCTGGCCAGAAATTCGCAGCGCTTTAAAGCGACCAGGTTCCTGACGCGTGCTCGACAAGCGGAAGTCGATACATTCAGAAACCAGTTGCTGAACGCGCGTGCGGATAAGCCCACGCAGATGCTGGCTGTAACAGAACACTTCCACGCTATCAGGCGGTGCGGCATCCTGGTGCATTTTGCCCAGAATGGTTTTCAGCGCCTCAATCATCGATTGTTCGCCGTTGAAATGTAGGGTACGCACTTCATTCCAGGAGTTGCGATAAAGCAGATCAACGCTTCCCACCAGACACTGCTGTTGCTGCCCGAAACTGAATACATCCAGCTTACGGAAATCGAAATGAACGACCTGATTGCGGAATGCAGCAGTCGGGTCATATTCAAGGTTAACGATGATAGCCAGATGGCGAATTTCACATGGGCTATACAACGCTTTCGCGGTTGGCGCAGGCAAACGCAGCGGGAAGTGGTGCGAAACGTCAGCCACCATCTCCTGCAATTTTGGCAAATCACAAATCCCGTTGCCCTTAATAAACAGGCGGGTGCGCGAGGTCAGCAGGCCGTTGAAGTAGGCCCATGCCACCAGCTTATTAAGATAACGGTTATATTCCAGCGGTTGATGGCTGACAATAGATTCCATGTTTGGCGCACGGTTGTAGAGATACCAGCCTGAACGGTTGGCACGGCCCGGCGGCACATGAATGAAGGTCAGATTGGGTTCTGATAAATCAGGGGAAATCTGCGGGTTAACCAGTGTGACTTTACCCGGCAGTGCTTCAAATGCGGCATACAATTTACGGGTCAACACACCGATATCTTGCGGGCTTGCACTGACACTCAGGTTGTTGCGGCGAGCGAAGCGAATCAGGTTGCGATAGCTTTGCATCATCGCATCAAGGAGTTCGTTGTGCGCGTCGCGAACCTGGTCGATTTTCCAGTTAGCTCGGTTATCAAGCATCGCCAGACGTGGCTCGTCCCAGCCCCAGTCTTTGACCAGCTGGCTTAAGACTTCACGACGCCAGCCTACGCAAGCACGCTCACGGGAAAGTTTTTCGCACACTTTGAGATAGAAGCAGCGGCGCACTAAATCCAGGCGCGCAGTGTCTTCGATTTGCGTGAGATAGTGCGTCACACGCTCGAGCATCATGCAGTACGGATCAAGCCCAAAAGAGACTATCTCGCCATCATGCAAGCGCTGCTTAATGTCTTTTGCCAGTAAACGGGTATTCGGGTATTCCCAGGAATAGGCTTCCAGCAGCAGCGTTTTCAGCACAGCTTTATAAGGCGAATCGATACTCTTATAGAGCTGCCATAGGCTGGCGCCAAAATACTCTTCTGCCGACAGGGTACTTAAACCACCGAGATCCAGCCATTCGTTTGGCGTGAGCACACCCTGCGAGTAGAGGCTCATCACGTAATCGTCGTAATGATCTTCTTCGTCACCCGGCACCATACTCCACAGAATACGTTTACCGGCCAGGCGCACTGCGGTGCGGTAGAATTCGTCGAGCAACAAGATGTGTTGTGTTGAACCACAGTCTTCGCCACCCAGACTGCCACTTTCGTTGTGACGGAAGCGGTTTTCGTCAATCAGGAAGAAGCTGACTTCAACACCTAAAGAGGCGGCCCAGCTTTCCAGCACGCTACATTTACGTTGCAGCAACTGGCGCTCGTCATTATCGAGCCATGACTGGTGACAAACCCAAATATCCAGATCGGATGAACAACTCTGCCCAACGGACGATGTGCTGCCCATGGTATAGAGGCCCGTGATAGGCAATTCACCGGATTCTGTTTTCTGCGGCGGCATGCCGCGCATCAATTCGAGTTCGTTAAGGTAGTGGCGTTGGGTTTCATCAGGCGTGTAGATGCAAATGCCATGTGGAACGTTACCCTCAAGGTAACCTGGCATCAGCGGGTGATGATAATGTAACAATGTTGGCAGAAGACTGTAGACCTGTTGAAAAGCAGGGCCCATTGCAGCAAGTGCGCGATCTACACGCAGTTGGTTGATGGCATCCAGTCTCTGTTTAAGAGTCTCAATATAGAGGTACAAGACATATCGCCTGATGGTTTCAGTATTACGAAAAAACCCGTTTCCCGGTTGTTGCCTCTATTATAAACGACAAGGCAAAGAATTGCTGGAAACGTGATCAATTTAACACCTTGCTGGTTGACCGTAAAGAAAGATGCGCTACTCGCCAACTTCCGCTACGCCTACCAGCTTTATCTTCCATAATACGAAACATGTCCTTCTTTTCCGCAAAACCGTTGAAACTGACAGCCTTCCGTGAAGAGTGGTAGGATGGTCAGGGACGATAAATACGGTAACAAGCAATGTTAGACAATGTATTAAGAATTGCCACTCGTCAAAGTCCATTAGCACTTTGGCAAGCACATTATGTCAAACAACGCCTGGAGGCGTGCCATCCCCAGCTCACGGTTGAACTGGTGCCGATGGTTACGCGTGGCGACATCATTCTTGATACACCGCTGGCGAAAGTCGGTGGCAAGGGATTGTTTGTCAAAGAGTTAGAACTTGCACTTCTCGAAGGGCGGGCGGATATCGCAGTCCATTCAATGAAAGATGTGCCAGTAGAATTTCCTGAAGGCTTAGGGTTGGTGACAATTTGCGAACGTGATGATCCGCGTGACGCATTTGTTTCCAATCATTTCGCCGGTCTTGATGATTTGCCCGCAGGCAGCGTAGTAGGCACTTCGAGCCTCCGCCGTCAGTGTCAGATTGCTGAGCGCCGCCCGGACCTGGTCATTCGCTCATTGCGCGGTAACGTTGGCACCCGGTTGGGTAAACTCGACAATGGTGATTACGACGCGATTATTCTGGCGGTAGCCGGACTTAATCGCCTTGGTTTGCAATCACGCATTCGCTACGCATTACCGGCAGAAATCTCTCTGCCCGCGGTAGGCCAGGGCGCGGTGGGAATCGAATGTCGTCTTGATGACGAACACACTCAAGCATTGCTCGCGTCACTTAATCATGAAGAGACTGCGATTCGAGTCCGTGCTGAACGCGCCATGAACATGCGTCTTGAAGGCGGATGCCAGGTGCCGATTGGCAGTTATGCCGAGCTTAATAATGGTGAGTTATGGCTGCGCGCATTAGTGGGCGCACCTGATGGTTCGGTTCTGGTTCGTGGTGAACGCCGCGGCAACCCGCAAGATGCCGAAGAAATGGGCATATCCCTTGCGGAAGAACTTCTCGATAAAGGGGCGCGCGAAATTCTGGCCGCTGTTTATGACGGAGATGCTCCGGCATGACAATACTGGTCACCCGCCCTTCCCCCGCTGGGGACGAATTAGTGAGCAGACTGCGCGCTCTGGGGCAGGTGGCGTATAGCTTCCCACTGATCGAGTTTTCCCCAGGCCGGCAATTGGACAAGCTGCCGGGCATGCTGGCAAGCCTGAACGAAGGCGACTTGGTGTTCGTGTTATCGCAGCACGTCATACATTATACCCATCCACACTTAAGCCAAAACCGCATCACCTGGCCTGCCAATCTTTCCTGGTTTGCCATTGGGCGTACGACTGCATTAGCGTTTCACACTGTCAGCCATTTGCCGATTCGTTATCCACAAGATCGGGAAACGACTGAAGTCTTGCTACAATTACCTGAATTACAAAATGTTGCCGGAAAACGGGCGCTTATTTTGCGTGGGAACGGTGGGCGTGAACTGTTAGCTGAAACACTGACGGAACGCGGTGCAGAAGTCACATTCTGCGAATGCTACCAAAGAAGTGCCAGGATTTATGACGGAGCGGAAGAAGCCTTTCGTTGGCGCGAACGTGGTGTTTCAACGCTGGTCGTGACAAGCGGTGAAATGCTCCAACAACTTTATGCGCTCATTCCGGAATGGTATCGCAAAAACTGGTTACTACACTGCCGACTGTTAGTTGTCAGTGAGCGTCTGGCGATCCTTGCCCGGGATTTGGGCTGGCAGGATATTCGGGTCGCCGATAACGCAGACAATGATGCGCTGCTTCGCGCATTACAATAAACCTAAAATATTATAATGGGACGCCACAATGACGGAACAACATAATACCTCCGCCATGGTTGAAGAAACCAAACCGGCGGTGGAAAGCACGCCACTTCCAGAACAACCACCGCAAAAAAATCGTAGTGGGATTGCCGGAATTGCGCTGGGTGCTATCGCCATTGCTATTGCACTTGCGTTAGGTGGCGGTCTTTACAGTTATGGTAAGCATCAGGCAGCGGCGCAAAATGCCAACACTGATGCCCTGGCAACGCAGCTCACCGCCTTACAAAAGCAACAAGAACAGCAGCAATCTTCTCTGGAAACGACCATTAAGCAGCAAGCAACTGCACTTCAGGAGTCAGATCGCCAGCAGGCAAACCTGGCTCGCGAGCTTGATGAAGTGCAGCAAAAAGTCGCCACGATTTCCGGCAGCGATGCAAAAACCTGGTTGTTAGCACAATCCGACTTCCTGGTGAAACTGGCCGGGCGGAAATTGTGGAGCGATCAGGATGTCACCACAGCGGCTGCACTGTTGAAAAGTGCCGATGCCAGCCTTGCGGATATGAATGACCCGAGCTTACTCGCGGTACGCCGTGCGCTGACAGACGATATTTCCGCACTATCGGCAATTACTCAGGTCGACTACGACGGGATTATCCTCAAACTTAATCAGCTTTCTAATCAAGTCGATAACCTGCGTCTGGCGGATAACAATTCTGACGATACACCAATGGACTCCGACGGTAACGAATTGTCCGGCACGGTGACTGAATGGCGTCAAAACCTGGCTAAAAGCTGGCATAGCTTTATGGATAGTTTCATTACTATCCGCCGTCGTGATGAAACTGCCGTTCCGCTTCTGGCACCAAACCAGGATGTTTACCTGCGTGAAAATATCCGCTCGCGTTTGTTAGTTGCGGCACAAGCGGTGCCTCGCCACCAGGACGAAACCTATAAGCAGTCGCTGGAGAATGTTTCCACATGGGTTCGTGCTTATTACGACACCAACGACAGCGTGACAAAATCCTTCCTTGATGAGCTGGATTCTCTCAGCCAGCAAAGCATCAACATGGATGTGCCGCAGACGCTGGAAAGCCAGCCTCTACTGGAAAAGCTGATGCAGACCCGGGTGCGTAATTTGCTTGCCCAGCCTGCCGCGAGCGCAACTGCTCCTGCCGAACAACCTGCCGCGCCTGAACAAGCGCCTGCGCCAACTCAAGGAGAATAAGCATGATTAAAGTCTTATTGCTCTTTCTGTTGTTGATCGCCGGGATCGTGCTTGGGCCAATGCTTGCCGGGCATCAGGGCTATGTGTTGATCCAGACCGATAATTACAACGTGGAAACCAGCGTCACTGGCCTGGTGATCATTTTGATCCTGACCATGGTCGTGTTGTTTGCCATCGAATGGGTTCTGCGCCGCGTATTCCGTACTGGCGCTCGTACTCGTGGCTGGTTTGTCGGGCGCAAAAGCAGCCGTGCGCGTAAGCAAACCAAAGCGGCATTGCTGAAACTTGCTGAAGGTGATTATCAGCAAGTTGAGAAGCTGATGCTGAAAAATGCCGATCATGCCGAACAGCCAGTCGTAAACTATTTACTGGCAGCAGAAGCCGCACAACAGCGTGGCGATGAAATTCGTGCCAATCAGCATCTGGAACGCGCAGCCGAACTGGCAGATAACGACCAACTGCCGGTTGAGATTACCCGTGTGCGTCTGCAATTGACTCGCAATGAAAACCACGCGGCACGTCATGGCGTAGATAAGCTGCTGGAGATTTCTCCGCGCCACCCGGAAGTACTGCGTCTTGCGGAAATGGCCTATGTGCGCACCGGAGCATGGGGATCGCTACTCGATATTTTGCCCGCCATGGACAAAGCCCAGATTGGCGATGAAGCCCACCGCCTGGCACTTCAACAGCAGGCCTGGATTGGCTTGATGGATCAAGCAATGGCGGAACAAGGTAACGATGGGCTGAAAACCTGGTGGAAGAACCAAAGTCGTAAGACTCGTCATGAAACCGTGCTACAGGTTGCGATGGCGGAGCATCTTATTGAATGCGACGATCATGATGCCGCTCAGGAAATCATTCTTGATGGCCTGAAACGCCAGTATGACGAACGCTTGATATTACTGATGCCGCGCCTGAAATCAGGAAACCCGGAACAGCTGGAGAAAGCTCTCCGTCAGCAGATTAAGACGCAAGGCGATCGCCCGTTGCTCTACAGCACGCTGGGCCAGTTGCTGATGAAACATGGCGAATGGCAACAAGCGTGTGAGGCTTTCCGCGAGGCTATCAAACAGCGCCCTGATGCTTTTGATTATGCATGGCTGGCAGATTGCCTGGACAAACTACATAACCCGGAAGAAGCGGCTCTGATGCGCCGTGATGGTTTGTTACTCACCCTGCAAAACAATCCTAATTCGTAATACCCCAGGGCGATGACATTCGCCCTTTTCCCCTCCCCCGAGACAAAAAAAAACACCTGCCAATCGGCAGGTGTCAAAACAGGTCTTTAAGACAACTAAGTGGTGCTTCACTCAACGTTATGTCCATGGTGTTGGATGAGGTCTGAAAGACGACATCTGTCGGTGGACGATAAGCACCGTAATCGGCTCTGCGTCATTCCTGGGTTTATGAAGCCTGAGCAAACATAAGAAGTGGAATGAGCATCTACAGATATATTATTGCACGATGCATGCCAGGTTTGAATTCATAAATACCATCAACCTGGAATCATTTTATATTCATGATGTTATCTCAGAAGACATGCACACCACGTTGGCTATTCCAGTCCCTGCAAAACCCGACAAGAGCGTCTCCTTTTAGAGACACTTAAACCGGGAATTATCGTTATTCATTTATATCAATAAGTTAAGAGTCACCAAACGGCGACAATAAATATCGTGATGTCGTGATTTAGAGACTGGGGATTGGGATTCGGGGTTGTGCGATGCGGATTTTCCAGGCGAGCCAGGCACAGCACCATCCTTTCCTACAACCCCATAAACTACAGACGTAAAAAAGCCCAACCTTGCGGTTGGGCTTTCTTGAAATTGGTCGGCGAGAGAGGATTCGAACCTCCGACCCACTGGTCCCAAACCAGTTGCGCTACCAAGCTGCGCTACTCGCCGAAATACTGCATTCACATCTTACTGCTTAACTTAGAGATGGTGCGAAGAGAGGGACTTGAACCCTCACGTCCGTAAGAACACTAACACCTGAAGCTAGCGCGTCTACCAATTCCGCCACCTTCGCAATATCACTAAATTAAATGGGGTGGCTAATGGGACTCGAACCCACGACAACTGGAATCACAATCCAGGGCTCTACCAACTGAGCTATAGCCACCACTGTAAATCTTTTCGCGCGGACTATCTTCTTGCGAAGAGTACCGCCGCAGCTCCAGCGCCATTCAACTAATGGTGCGCCCGACAGGATTCGAACCTGAGACCTCTGCCTCCGGAGGGCAGCGCTCTATCCAGCTGAGCTACGGGCGCATAGCGCCGTTGCGGGGTCGGATATTACGGCCTTCATGCTCACCTGTCTAGTGCTTATTTAAATAAAATGCGCATTTGGTTATGCTTTGCACATTCTGATGATTATCCAGCCAAATTAAGCCCTGAAACTCACTTTACCGCTGCAGTTAGTGACGTTTTACAATCGCCCGGTGTAGTGCCAGGCCAGATAACGCAGCAACTTTATTTGGCGTGTAATGCGGCTCGGTTGCGACAATAAGCGATATAACCACTCAAGACCCAGGTTTTGCCATACCTTTGGTGCGCGTTTCACGTGCCCAGTAAAGACATCGTACGTCCCGCCCACGCCCATATACAGCGCATCAGGGTAAACCTTGCGGCAATCGCGCATAAACAGCTCCTGACGCGGTGAACCCATTGCTACCGTGACAATTGCCGCACCGCTTTCACCAATACGCTCAAACAACGCATGCTGCTGCTCAGACTTGAAGTATCCATCCTGGCTGCCAACAATATTGACGTTCCACTGCTTTCGCAGTTTGGCTTCGGTCTGTGCCAGTATTTCGGGTTTCCCACCAATCAGGAAAACAGGTGTACCCTCTTTACCTGCACGTTCCATCAGGGCTTCCCAGAGATCAGCGCCAGGAACTCGCGACACAACCGCACCAGGAAACTTTTTCCGAATCGAACGCACCACGCTAATGCCATCGGCATATTTGTATTCCGCATTCTCAATGAGCGTGCGAACTTCCTGGTCGCGTTCTGCCGTCAGGATTTTCTCGGCATTAATCGCCACCAGCGTGCCGCTACGCAGCGAACCCTCGGCATAGAGGTAATCCAGAGCATGCTGCATATCGCGCCAACCAAGGAGGCTCAGACCGCGAATAGCATAGGATGGGGCGGTAGTGAGTGGAGTCATGATATTCCTTGTGACGTGTTTTGAGTGGCTGGCACAACACGCGGCGATGGCCGTAAGCGTTGATGTACCAACCCTGCACTATCAAATAACCAATAAAGTAGTTTCGCAAACAGCAAGCAGGCGCCAAACACCACAATGAAAAACACCACGCGGGACACAAACGAATCCAGTCCCTCACGCGCCAGCACAATCATGTTAAAGATCGCCCCAAAACAGAAGCTATGCAAAATGGCGGCTTTATATTTGTTGGTTTCCCGATTGCCGAGGTCGTATAACCAGTCGAACCATTTAATGATTAGCCCAACCACAACCGCGCCGAGCGGAATAAACCACACGCCACCCATCACCACCAGCGATCCGATTAAGGTCGGTGAAATCGCCAGCCCGGAATGATTGTTGAGGATTTCCCAGGTAAAGTAGTTCGCACTGTTAAGCACGATGCCCGGTCGCGTTGGCCATAACCAGGTTGGAATAAAGACATAAAAATCACGCACAATGGGCGCCAGGCCCTGGAACTCGATTTTGTCGTAATTTTGTAGCAGCAACCCAAGATTTTCCCACGGGGAGAAGGTATCGCGCGTCAGGTAGAGGAAGGTATAAAACGCCTCTTCGCCATTGACATTCAGCCCGTAGCGTTTCAACGCCAGCCAGAACATACCTACGATGCCAAACACACCCGCCACCGCCAGCATCCACAGTGAAATCCAGCCGCGGATAATGCCGATGAACAAGAAGATGGCGAAGGCGATAATAATGTTGGCGCGAGTCCCCCCCACAATCATGTAGGTCAGCAAACCAAACGCAATGGTACTGACCAGGAAAAACATCCAGGCGCGGCCATCTTGCTTAAGGAAATAGACCACCAGCATCGCGGGAATGAAGAAGTAGAAGAAGCGTTTTAACGCAACGCCTGATACTTCGCTGGAGAAAATCTGGCTGTAAGAGTGCAGCTTAAACAGCAAAAAGCCGTTATGCATAAAGAAGATGCTGACGCTCACCAGTGCTACAACCGCCAGCATTACCCACGTCAAATGCGTTTCAACACGGTTCATGGTGAAGAGTGGCCGCCGGACCGCTGACTCTCGCTTCTCACGCAGCCGCGTTTTATAGGCAACGTAATAAATGCCATAGAAACACGCAGCAGCGAGCTGTGCTTGCAATAACACATCTGCAGGAACCACCGAGACTCCGAAGCGGAACACCAGGGTACAGGTAAACGGGAAGCCAAAGAAAAATGTCAGCAGATAAAGCAGTGAGAAGAACACGTTAAAATTGAAACGTACCCGACGAAATTCCTGGTACGTTAAGGTTCCAATGAACATCACTGATAAGAACCAGACCACAAACAAACCGCCAAATTGCAGCATACTCATGCGGTTTCTCCTGATGCAATATCCAGCGCGCGTTTCCAGCCATCAATGTAATTTGGGCTAAAGAAAGCGATCTGTTGCTTATCCAGTAAGCGTAGTTGACGCTGCGCTTCGCGAACGATCTGCTCGTTTAGCGTATCGCCGGCAAAAAGCACCGGGATATGCTGTTCAGTCATATCCTGCCAGAACGGATTTTTCCGGCTCAACACGCAAGGAATACCCGCCTGAATCAGCAAGCACAGCGTGCCGATCCCCTGCTGACGGTCAAAAATGAAATAGCCGAGATCACACTGGCGTAAAAGCGCGAGGTAATCATCGAAGTCTATTTTCTCCGTCAGGATTTGCAGGTTATCTTTACTGAATAGCGCACTACCCGCCTGCTGCACTTCATTGATATACGCGTCGTTGTTAGCTGGATACCCCATTGGCACCACCACTCGAACCCGATCACCAAACTGATCATGAATCGCTTTTAGCGCAGCAATGTGTTGATTACTGTTGTCACCGGAGTTGCCCACCAGCAGCGTCAGTTTGCCAGCCGTTTTCTCCTCACAGACCATGCTATTGAGCGCAGGGTCCATTCTCGTTGGGAAATAAATCAGCTCCCCAGGCACGCGTGGGTGGCGTTCGTGGAAGTAGCTCAAGTCGCCACGCGTGGCAAAGACTTTCCCCACTCGCCCCTGCGCAATGCGGCGCAGCAGGTAAAACGCGCGAAACTTGAGGCTGTTAGACGCTTCATAAAGGTCAGCGCCCCAGATATGCCAGTTCATCTGGCGAGGCTTCAAACCACCCGTCAGCAACGCAATCCACAACGCGCTATTAAACTGCCCATGGAAGAAAAAGTTTTGCTGCCGGTTGGCTCGTGCTTTTTCCACAACGGCTTTCGCCAGCGCTTTTTTGGTTAGATAGCGTGTAATAGTGAGCGCGGGGAAAGCGGACAACAATGAGTCGTCCTTTGAAACCACCATAAACTGGCGGGCGTGAGGATTTGCGGCCGCCAGCGCGTCATTGAAGAAGCGCAGCACCGTTTGGTTATGATGCGGGATATCCGATCCCAAAACGTGAATCAGTGTCGTCATGCTCGTCTACGATAAATGAGAAAAACGCTGCAACAGAGCGTGAAATAAATGATGTACGTTGCCATATAAGCCTGCGCGGCTCCCAAAGCGCCGTGAGCAGGTATAAGCCAATGTGAAAAACCGGTCAACAAAGCGAACTGGCTAATTTCAGTCAAAATATAGAAGCGTAGCGACGCCTTTGCTATCACCAGATAGCCAAACACGTATGAGCCCACTTTCAGTACATCCCCAACCAACTGCCAGGCGAAAAGATCGCGCATCGCTATAAATTTATGCGAGAAAAGCAGCCAGATGGCAAAGTCACGTAACAGCCAGACGGTAAAACTCGCCAGAGCAACCGCAGGCAACACGAACTTCAGGGAACGAACAATTTCACGGCTGATATCGTGTTTGTTGGTTAGGCGCGAAAGCGTTGGCAGCAGATAAACGCTAAACGAGGCGGTAATAAATTGCAGGTAAGCATCTGAAATACTGCTCACACCCTGCCATATCCCCACGTCATCCCAGCTGTAATGGGCCGCCAGAAGGTTTCGCATCATCACGTAAGCCACCGGTAATGTCACCGAGGTGATTAACGCCATGATGGTAAATTTGCCAAGGCTGCTGGCGTAGACTTTATCCCACTGCGGTTTCAGATAGCTTAACGGCACGTGTTCGCGGCGAACCAGCATGATGCCCGCTGGAATGAGTACCAGCGCAGGCACTAATGCCAACCCTAACAACGCACCTTGATAGCCGCCGAGGCGATAACAAAGGTAATAGGCAATCACGCCAATAATACTGCCGCCAATCAGCGCCAGTGCATTACCGGCCGCATCACGGAACCCTTTCATGATAGCCAGCGATAAGTTCGCCCAGGCGATGCCCATTTGTACCAGCGCGACCAGACGCACTAAATCCTGGTAATCTTCATGCCCAAATAACCCAAGGCTGATGGGTTTTGCCGCGACGACAAAGATGATGGCTAAAAGGGTAGAGAAGCCCAGAACCATCGCCGAGGATGTGCCGATGACTTTGCGGAGTTGTTCAGGTTGATCGTGATACTGCGCGACGTATTTTGTCACGCCGTTGAAAATCCCCGCTCCAGCGAGCACACCTAATACGGTGACCATCTGGCGGAAGTTCCCTGCCTGCCCGACCCCACTCGGCCCATATGCGACCGCAAGCAACTTCACCACCAGTAAACCGGCAGCAATTTTTACCAGTGTGGACCCTGCGGTCCACACTGAGGCTTTTGCGAGTGACATATCAGGAGAAGAAGCTTAACAGCGTATTGATAACTGTTCGCTGGTTTGCCGGAGACAAGTTATAGAACAGTGGCAAGCGCAACAGGCGTTCGCTCTCTTGAGTGGTGAAACGATCTTCGCCGTGGAAATAGCCAAACTTTTCCCCTGCCGGGCAAGCATGCAATGGGATGTAGTGGAAAACCGCCAGAATCTCGGCTTCTTTCAGGTACGCGATCAGCGCGCTGCGGTCTTCGATATCACGCAATTTGATATAAAACATATGCGCATTCTGCACACAGTCTTTTGGAACCGATGGCAGTTCAATACGCCCGGCCTTCGCCAACGGAGCCAGCGCATCGTGATAGGTATGCCACAGCTTCAGACGCTGCTGGTTAATCTTTTCTGCCGCTTCCAGTTGCGCCCAAAGATAAGCGGCCTGGAGGTCAGCCATCAGATAGCTCGAACCAATATCACGCCAGGTGTATTTGTCCACCTGACCGCGGAAGAACTGGCTACGATTGGTGCCTTTCTCGCGAATGATTTCCGCACGTTCGATAAGCGATGCGTCGTTAATCAGTGTTGCACCGCCTTCACCACCCGCGGTGTAGTTTTTGGTTTCATGGAAGCTGAAGCAACCGATGTGGCCAATGGTCCCTAATGCGCGACCTTTGTAGGTCGACATCACACCCTGCGCGGCATCTTCTACCACAAACAGATTATGCTTGTTCGCAATCGCCATGATGGTGTCCATTTCACAGGCAACACCTGCGTAATGAACCGGAACAATCGCCCGCGTTTTCTCGGTGATGGCGGCTTCAATCAGCTTCTCGTCGATATTCATCGTGTCCGGGCGAATATCAACAAAGACAACTTTTGCACCACGCAGAACAAAGGCATTCGCTGTCGAAACAAAAGTATAGCTTGGCATGATCACTTCATCGCCAGGCTGAATATTTAGCAGCAGCGCCGCCATTTCCAACGATGCGGTACAGGACGGTGTTAACAGGACTTTCTTGCTGCCAAAACGGTGCTCCATCCACTGTTGGCAACGACGCGTGAAGCCGCCGTCACCACAGAGTTTGCCGCTGCCCATTGCAGCCTGCATGTATTCGATTTCCGTGCCTACAACTGGCGGAGCATTAAATGGAATCATTTTTTCACCTGTATAACCAGAAGGCGGTGCTTTCTATAGTGGCACCGCTTTGAATATAACGTCGCAAAGCTGCGGTATTGCTGATTTGTGTTGCCACGCGGAGTATTTGTAGCCCACGCAGTTGACACCAAAAACGCGCGGCGTCCATGAGCTGAGCACCAACGCCTCGTCCCGCCAGTAAGCCAATCCGCGCTTCACGTTCATTAAGTTGGCGCATGCTCACAAAGCCTTGTATCACCCCTGCGTCTTTTAACAACAGACACTCGTGATCAAAACTACCTAGCACCGCATTCTCAACCCATTGGGCGTAAAAACGGCCACTGTCGCCAGGTTGATACCAGGGGGTTCGAAACCGGCTTTGTGTAAAAATTTTAGCGGCTAAATCCCGTAAAACAGGGATATCCACACTTGTTGCCAACTGTACAGAAGGTGCAGCATTTTGCATGCCAACTGTCATCGCAAGATCGACTTCCCCTTCAACCAACTTAAAGCCGAACAGCTGTAAGCCATCGAGCAAGGCGGTTTGTTGGGTGGGGATTTTCGCCTGAATGCGGGAGTAAGGATCGAGATGTTGCTCGGCCAGCAAGGGAGCGCCGTCGTCGAAACGCAGGATTCCACTGTTCACGGCAAAGAATTGATTCTCCCAGTTAAGAGATTCAATTCTTGCGTGAACAGGAATAGAGCAAATTGTCATCGGCTTCACCAACCCCGGGTAGAACCTAGCGCCAGACCCCTTTGGTATCCACAATCCAGCTTTGTTGGACTTGTGAACCTGGAATGGCTTTGAAGGCATGGTGGTCAACCAACATTACCAATACATCAGCCTGTTGAAGAGCGTCATCGATGGTGGCTAACTCACAGCTGCCGACCAGTTTTTTCGGCAACTGGTGAATGTTTGGCTCAACAGCCAACGTTTTGCCGCTATGCCAGGTGCTGAGAAGCTCAGCGATTTCCATGGCAGGGCTTTCACGCAGGTCGTCAATATTGGGTTTAAACGCAAGGCCAAAGCAAGCAATCGTAATGTCACTGGCACGTTTGCCGGTTTCTGCGAGGCAATCGGCAACAGCAGCCTTCACCTGGTTAACGACCCAGTGCGGTTTGCCATCGTTAACTTCGCGCGCCGTACGAATCAGCTGTGCCTGTTCAGGGTTTTGAGCAACGATGAACCACGGATCAACAGCGATACAATGCCCACCCACGCCCGGTCCTGGCTGCAAGATATTGACGCGCGGGTGGCGATTAGCCAGACGAATCAATTCCCAGACGTTGATCTCTTGATCGGCACAAATCAGGGATAGCTCATTTGCGAAGGCAATATTCACATCGCGGAAGCTATTTTCCGTCAGCTTGCACATTTCAGCGGTGCGGGAGTTGGTCACCACACATTCGCCTTCAAGGAAAATTTTGTAGAGTTCGCTGGCACGCGCCGAGCAAACTGGCGTCATACCACCAATGACACGATCGTTTTTGATAAGCTCAACCATCACCTGGCCCGGCAGTACGCGTTCCGGGCAGTAGGCGACATTAATATCTGCCGCTTCACCAGCCTGCTGTGGGAATGTCAGGTCAGGACGAAGCTCTGCTAACCAACCCGCCATTTGCTCGGTAGAACCGACTGGCGAGGTGGACTCAAGAATCACCATCGCACCTTTCTTAAGTACCGGAGCGATGGATTCCGCCGCTGCTTTGACAAAAACCATGTCGGGTTGGTGATCGCCTTTGAAGGGCGTTGGTACTGCAATTAAATAAGCATCTGCTTCAACCGGTTGGGTGCTAGCGCGCAAGAACCCGCCTTCCACTGCCGCTTTAACCACCTTATCCAGATCTGGCTCAACAATGTGAATCGCACCACGATTAATGGTGTCTACCGCATGCTGGTTGATATCAATACCGACGACATTTTGCTGTTTAGACGCAAATGCTGCCGCGGTTGGCAATCCGATATAACCCAGACCAATCACAGAGATGGTTGCAAAACTCATTGTTGTGTCACCTGATTTTTCTTCAATGCAGCCAAAATTTGCTCACAAGCCTTCCCGCCACCATAAGGGTTATGGGCACGACTCATGACTTGATATTCATCTTCGTCTTTCAACAGACGAGTCACCTGGCGAACAATTTCTTGTGTATCCGTACCGACCAGACGAACGGTTCCTGCATCAACCGCTTCCGGGCGCTCTGTCGTATCACGCATCACCAGCACAGGTTTACCCAGTGATGGAGCTTCTTCCTGGATGCCACCAGAGTCGGTAAGAATCAGGTATGCATGATTCATCAAATAGACAAACGGTAAGTATTCTTGCGGGTCTATCAGCACCACATTTTTGACATCCCCCAGAATGCGCGTCACAGGTTCGCTGACATTCGGGTTCAGGTGCACAGGATAAACAATCTGGACATCACTGTTTTCTTTGGCAATCTGCGCCAGTGCATGGCAAATGCGCTCAAAGCCATTACCAAAACTTTCACGGCGGTGCCCCGTAACCAGGATCAGTTTCTTACTGCTGTCCAGGAATGGATGACATTCGGCCAGAGAACGACGCAAGCTGTCATCAGCAAATACACGGTCACGGACAGAAATCAGCGCATCAATCACGGTGTTGCCGGTGACGAATATTTTATTGTCGCTGATATTTTCGCGTAATAAGTTTTGTCGGGAGTTTTCTGTCGGCGCAAAGTGATACATCGCCAGATGACCGGTGAGGGTTCTGTTTGCTTCTTCAGGCCACGGAGAATAGAGATCCCCGGTACGCAAACCCGCTTCAACATGGCCGACAGGTATACGTTGATAAAATGCCGCAAGGCTTGTGGCAACTGTGGTCGTAGTATCACCGTGAACCAGCACAACATCAGGTTTAAAGGACTCAAGTATCGGCTTTAACCCCTCGAGGATGCGGCAGGTAATTTCCGTCAGTCCTTGCCCCGGTTTCATGATGTTTAAATCATAATCCGGCTCGATGGAAAATAAATTCAGCACCTGGTCCAACATCTCACGATGCTGTGCTGTCACGCATACTTTGGCGTCAAAAAACGCGTCTTTTGCCAATGCGTCAACCAGAGGAGCCATTTTAATAGCCTCCGGGCGCGTGCCAAATACAGTTAACACTTTCACGGTAATTCTCTTTTGTTAAAAAAGGTGAAGGCCGTCCATCGAGCCTTCACCGGGTAAGGGCGTTACAAAAATTTTGGACGGCGGGCTAATGCCACACCCGCACCAATCAGGGCCCCAACCATACCCCACATGATCAGCAAGAATACCCGGCGCGGACTATCACGCTTCACAGGCTCTTCAGGGGTACGTAAATATCGGTAGGTCTGGAAGCGAGCGTCAAGCGTTGGCCCGACATTCAGCGTCGACAACATGGCGCGATTCTGGTCGTAGTCGATGTCATAGTTTGGCCCTACGGCTTGCAGGCTTTCAAGGCGCGCTTGCAGCATAGGACGACCTAACATAAACATTTCAGAATCTGGCAACTCGTCGGCAGGAACTTCAGTTTCACTCTTAGCAATATTTTGCTGTTGAGCAATTTTCAGCGCTTGTTCAATGCTGTGCAATTTGCGGGAGAAGATAGCTTGTGCAACCGCTTCCTGACGTTTTACTTGCGCTTTCATCTGGATAGTTCGGGCCGCCCATGCGCCACTCAGCTCTTCATTGAGGTGACTTGCTGCGCGCTGGCTGGCAAAAGCAACGTACTGGCGCAGGAGGTTATTCGCATCTGCCGCCGTTTCTGCTATCAATTTCACGCTATCGCTGGTGTTACGCGTCACGTCGCCTGCGGTAAACTGAATATTATCAACCAGCTCATCTAACAGTGCGGCATCAACCTTACTGTTGCCGACCTGGCGTTGTTTGTAATAGTCAGTCTGTAGCCAAAAATCACGACGCGTGTCATAAGCAGACAGCTGCATGACGAATTCTTTGTAAGCTTCATCCATCACCGAAGGTTGATCCACCGGCTGCATATTGGCTTTGAAATCAAGGTTACGCAGGAACTGCTGCTGCGAATAATAGCCCCCCAACATGTTGACTGTCGGGCGATCGGTTATCGCGTTAGCACTCCACTCCTGCTTCGCAAAAAAGGTGTAGACCAGTGCGACGGCAGCAAACAAAACTGCCATCCCAATAATCCAGAACTTTCCTCGCCACAGTGTCCGGAACAAACCACGAATGTCCAACTCGTTGTCTACCATTCCCGGGTTATTTCCTGGCACGTTTTGTTTCATCACTTCCCCAATTACATTCAGAATTAAGAAATGCTGCTGTTGCGACGCTGACGGCGCTTATGGCGTCTTATAAAACGAGCCACTTTCCAGGCGCGTTTAATGCAATAATCATAGAGGACAAATGCAAGCAAGAATAATGCCAACATTACCCACTCAGGAATGAAATGTATGTATTCAGCTGCCACACCAATTGATGCGAGCAATGCCGCTGCTGTGGTAATGAGCACAAACGCCTGACGGGAAGTAAACCCGGCGCGCATGATCAAATGATGAATATGCTGACGGTCTGGGGAGAAAGGACTCATACCTTTGCGTAACCGGCGGTACATGATGGCAATCATGTCCATCAACGGAATAGCAATAATCCACAGTGCTGTGACGGGGCTAATAGGGTGAGTTTGACCTTGCGTAGTTTCCAGCAATACCCAGATAACAGTGAAACCAATCAGAGTACTTCCCGCATCCCCCATGAACACTTTATAGCGACGGCCAAGTATGCCGAGGTTTAAAAGGATATAAGGCAGGATGGCGGCAATCATTGCAAAACACCACATCGCCAGGCTCAGTTGCCCATCGAAATAGAGGATGATCCCCATTGCTGCGAAAGAGACACAGGAAAGCCCACCTAGCAGGCCATCAATACCATCAACCATATTGAAAGCATTGATTGCGGCCCAAACTGCAAACAGTGTTAAAAAATAACCAAATGGGCCGAGCACCATTTCCCAGGAACCAAAAATATACCCAAGGCTAAGCAGGTATAATTTCCCGACGAACATCATCACAATGCCGATAAGAGCCTGAATCGACGCCCTGATTTTTACACTGATATCAAAACGATCGTCCAGTGCACCGACAAACACCAGCACACCTGCACAGGACAAATAAAGCCATGCATGAGGGATATAATAATTGGCAATCAGGAAGGTAAAGCAGATCCCGGCATAAACAGAGATGCCTCCGACCAAAGGAATAAGCCCCTGGTGGCGTTTACGGAAGTTTGGCTTATCAACCAGGCCGATTCTTTTCGCTACCTTGCGCGCAAAAAAAAGAAAAACCGTCGTGAATATAAAAATACAAACCAGGTCAGTTCCAGCGGTGATTAAATTCACAATGCAAGCTCTCTGCAAAATAAAGGTCAGGGTAAACTGATTCGAAGTCTACGCCGTCCAATGGTTATATACATCTTATCCTTGAACAGACTGATTATTATTTAAACAGCGCAGTCCTCGCGCTGTGACTAATAACATCATAGCGTCATGGCATCCCTTACCGCGGTTAGTGTTTAACCGTGATAGTTGAATCTATATCGTATATACCAGTAAAGAAAAACGCCACGACTATGCGTGGCGTTCCCCGAGTTTTTTGTTGCTTACGAGCGCTTCATCATATCGAAGAAGTCTTCGTTGGTTTTCGTCATCGCTAACTTGTTGATGAGGAATTCCATTGCATCAATCTCACCCATTGGGTGGATGATTTTACGCAGGATCCACATTTTCTGCAGTTCTTCCTGGGTAGTAAGCAACTCTTCTTTACGTGTACCTGAACGGTTGTAGTCAATAGCAGGGAACACACGCTTCTCAGCGATTTTACGCGCCAGATGCAGTTCCATGTTGCCGGTACCTTTAAATTCTTCGTAGATAACTTCATCCATTTTAGAACCGGTATCAACCAGAGCCGTTGCGATGATAGTCAGGCTACCACCCTCTTCCACGTTACGTGCAGCACCGAAGAAGCGTTTCGGACGATGCAATGCGTTAGCATCCACACCACCTGTCAACACTTTACCGGATGCCGGTACAACGGTGTTGTAGGCACGCGCCAGACGAGTGATGGAGTCGAGCAGAATGATAACGTCTTTTTTATGCTCAACCAGACGCTTCGCCTTCTCGATAACCATTTCGGCAACCTGGACGTGTCGGGATGCAGGCTCATCAAAGGTTGAAGCAACAACTTCACCTTTAACCAGACGCTGCATCTCGGTCACTTCTTCCGGACGTTCGTCGATAAGAAGAACCATCAACACACAATCTGGGTGGTTGTAAGCAATGCTGGTTGCGATATTTTGCAGCAGCATAGTTTTACCCGCTTTCGGCGGAGCCACAATCAGGCCACGCTGGCCGCGACCGATTGGCGATGCCAGATCCAGTACACGTGCAGTTAAGTCTTCGGTAGAACCGTTACCACGTTCCATGCGTAAACGAGAGTTAGCATGCAGCGGGGTTAAGTTTTCAAACAGGATTTTGCTACGCGCGTTTTCCGGTTTGTCATAGTTGACTTCGTTAACTTTCAACAGTGCAAAGTAACGCTCACCTTCTTTCGGCGGGCGAATCTTACCGGAGATGGTATCCCCTGTGCGGAGGTTGAAACGGCGGATTTGGCTGGGAGAAACGTAGATATCATCAGGACCGGCGAGGTAGGAGCTGTCTGCAGAGCGGAGGAAACCAAATCCATCCTGCAATATCTCCAGTACACCGTCACCAAAGATATCTTCACCACTCTTAGCATGTTGCTTCAGGATGGAGAAAATAATGTCCTGCTTGCGCATACGGGCTTGGTTTTCCAGCCCCATATTTTCGCCGAGAGTAATCAGCTCAGAAACCGGCGTATTCTTTAATTCGGTAAGATTCATAATGGTGGGTTCTTAAACTCGGGGTAAATCTCGAACATGTATCGTGAATGGTATGGCAGGATCATCCATGCCTGTTTAATGGCCACCACCACATGTCTTATCGCTGCCTGGTCATAGGAAAAACGCAGAACTGAAACGACACGACGGAATGGGTGATACGCCCGAAATCGATTATGCGACCGTATGTTCACTGTAAAACAGCGTCTTAGTGAAGGGAAACTGGAAGCATTGGGTATTACAAAGATTCAAACTACAAGACAAGTTCTAAATGCAGTAAAAGTAACTTAGCATGACTGACGCCGGGCGTCCAGCAGCTCACAAAAAATTGCGAACTACGCACGCACCGGCTGAGATTCCATTATGCCAGATTAGCGTCGAGGAACTCTTTTAACTGGCCTTTGGACAGCGCGCCAACTTTGGTCGCAGCCACTTCACCGTTCTTGAACAGCAACAGAGTTGGGATACCACGGATACCATATTTTGGTGCAGTGCCCGGGTTCTGATCGATATTCAGTTTAGCAATGGTCAGATTGCCCTGATATTCATCAGCGATTTCATCAAGAATCGGGGCGATCATCTTGCATGGACCACACCACTCTGCCCAGAAATCAACCAGGATCAGCCCATCAGCTTTTAGCACGTCCGTGTCGAAACTGTCGTCAGTCAGGTGAATAATTTTATCGCTCATGTTCTACTCCGCAGGATTATGTCTACCTTGTTGGTGTAGCATTAACCAACTTAAGGTTGACTTTATTTCACCGGATACGCTTTCGTAAAGCAATAGTTAGCTGATATTCTACCACACTATGAGCAAAACACATTTGACCGAACAGAAGTTTTCCGACTTCGCACTGCACCCTAAGGTGATTGAAGCCCTTGAAAATAAAGGGTTCCATAACTGCACCCCTATTCAGGCACTGGCACTACCGCTGACACTGGCGAATCGTGACGTTGCAGGGCAGGCGCAAACCGGTACTGGCAAAACGATGGCGTTTTTAACGTCAACGTTCCATTATTTACTCTCTCACCCGGTTCCAGAGAATCGCCAGGTGAACCAGCCGCGTGCCTTAATTATGGCGCCGACTCGTGAACTGGCAGTCCAAATTCACTCTGATGCAGAGCCACTAGCACAATCGACCGGCCTTAAACTCGGCCTTGCGTACGGTGGCGACGGCTACGATAAACAGCTTAAAGTGCTGGAAAGCGGTGTTGATATTCTTATCGGCACAACTGGTCGTTTGATTGATTATGCCAAGCAAAACCACATTAACTTAGGCGCAATTCAGGTTGTGGTGCTGGATGAAGCCGATCGCATGTACGATCTGGGCTTTATTAAAGATATTCGCTGGTTGTTCCGCCGTATGCCGCCAGTCACTCAACGCCTGAACATGCTGTTCTCCGCCACACTTTCTTACCGTGTGCGTGAACTGGCATTCGAGCAAATGAACAATGCGGAATACGTGGAAGTCGAGCCGGAGCAAAAAACCGGTCACCGTATTCAGGAAGAGCTGTTCTACCCTTCTAACGAAGAGAAAATGCGTTTGCTGCAGACTCTCATCGAAGAAGAGTGGCCAGATCGCGCCATCATCTTTGCCAACACGAAACACCGTTGTGAAGATATCTGGGGTCACCTTGCAGCCGATGGGCACCGTGTTGGTTTGCTAACCGGCGATGTTGCTCAGAAAAAACGTCTGCGCATCCTTGAAGAATTCACCCGTGGCGATCTGGATATTCTGGTTGCAACCGATGTTGCCGCTCGCGGTCTGCATATCCCGTTAGTGACACACGTTTTCAACTACGATCTCCCGGATGACTGTGAAGATTACGTTCACCGTATTGGCCGTACCGGCCGTGCTGGCGAAAGTGGTCATTCCATTAGTCTTGCGTGTGAAGACTATGCGTTGAACCTGTCTGCAATTGAAACTTATATTGGTCACTCAATTCCGGTCAGCAAGTACAAAACTGAAGCACTGTTAAGCGAACTTCCTCCACCGAAGCGTCTGACTCGAGCCCGTCCGGGTAACGGTCCTCGTCGTAATGGTGGCGCTCCCCGTGGTAATCGCCGTCGCACAGGTTAAAAATTTATGCTCAGCTCCACCTCACTGTATGCTGCAATAGATTTAGGCTCTAATAGCTTTCATATGTTGGTTGTACGTGAGGTGGCAGGGAGCATACAAACCCTTGCACGGATTAAGCGAAAAGTACGCCTTGCTGCAGGTTTAAGCAGTGATAACACGCTTTCACGTGATGCGATGGAGCGCGGGTGGCAATGCCTGCGCTTATTCGCTGAACGCCTTCAGGATATCCCTCAGACCCAAATTCGTGTTGTCGCAACTGCGACACTCCGCCTTGCCACCAATGCCAGTGAATTCATCCAGCAGGCTGAAAAAATCCTTGGCTGTCCGGTGCAAATTATCCATGGTGAAGAAGAAGCACGCCTGATTTATCAGGGTGTTGCCCATACCACGGGTGGAGCCGACCAACGCCTTGTCGTTGATATCGGTGGCGCCAGCACGGAACTGGTTACCGGCTCAGGGGCACAAACCACCGCACTCTTTAGCTTATCAATGGGTTGCGTGACCTGGCTTGAGCGTTTTTTCAGCGACAGGAATCTTGCCAAAGAAAACTTTGATGCCGCTGAAACCGCAGCCAAAGACGTTCTCAGACCGATTTGCGACCCGTTAAAACACCACGGTTGGAAAGTATGCGTCGGCGCATCAGGGACCGTGCAAGCACTGCAAGAAATCATGATGGCGCAAGGCATGGATGAACGCATTACGCTCGCAAAACTTCAACAACTGAAGCAACGAGCCATTCAATGTGGGCGTCTTGAAGAACTGGAAATTGAAGGTCTAACCTTAGAAAGAGCGCTGGTATTTCCAAGCGGGCTCGCCATTTTGATTGCGATATTCGAAGAGTTATCAATTGACTGCATGACTCTTGCCGGCGGAGCTTTGCGTGAAGGACTGGTTTACGGAATGCTGCATTTGTCCGTTAATCAAGAGATAAGAAGCCGCACAGTACGTAACATCCAGCGTCGTTTTATGGTGGATATCGGCCAGGCGGATCGCGTGCAGCAATTAGCTCAGGCCTTCACCACTCAGGTGAAAGATGAGTGGAACTTGACGCCACTCAGCATAGAAATGCTCAACAGCGCGGCGTTACTTCATGAAGTGGGGCTGAGTGTTGATTTCAAACAGGCGCCACAGCATGCTGCCTATCTGGTGAAGAATCTTGATCTTCCTGGGTACACGCCCGCACAGAAAAAACTGCTGGCGACGTTAATGCTCAACCAGACAAACCCAGTCGATCTCTCTTCGCTCCACCAGCAAAATGCCGTACCACCGCGTATTGCAGAACATCTTTGCCGCTTATTAAGGTTGGCGATTATTTTTGCCAGCCGTCGTCGGGATGACATCCTGCCGGAAATTGCGCTGAACGTTGAAGGTGAGACACTGAGTCTTGAACTGCCGGAAAAGTGGCTTGAGTGCCACCCTCTCGGCGCAGAATTGCTGGAACAAGAAAGCCTCTGGCAAAGTTATGTTCACTGGCCTTTAATCATTAAGTAATTTAACTTTTACGCGCTTTTGCCAGCATTTCGCGGATGTTGGCGACATTACTCTGCCCTTTTGTCATCCGTTCTTCCGCAGAAACCACTTTGCGTTCAGTCTCCCATTGCAAGTCATCCTGCGGTAACTCAAGCAAGAAACGGCTCGGTTCCGGGCGAATCAGTTCGCCATACTGACGGCGTTCTTTGCAAAGCGTAAAGGTCAGCTCTTTCTGCGCACGGGTAATCCCGACATACGCCAGCCGGCGCTCTTCATCGATATTATCTTCATCAATGCTGCTCTGATGCGGAAGCAGGCCTTCCTCCATTCCCACTAAAAACACGTACGGGAATTCCAACCCTTTCGAGGCGTGCAGAGTCATCAACTGTACCTGGTCAGTATCTTCATCGCTCTCGCCGCGCTCCATCATATCGCGCAAAGTGAAGCGAGTGACAACCTGAGTCAGCGTCATCGGCTCTTCCATTTCTGAGCCTTCAAGCATTTCCGTCATCCAACTAAAAAGCAGGTTAACGTTCTTCATGCGCATTTCAGCAGCTTTTTGGCTGGGCGATGTTTCATACAGCCAGCTTTCATAGTCAATGCCATGAATCAAATCACGCACCGCAGCAATCGGTTCACGTTCCGCAAGCGTTGCCACATCGCGTAACCAATGAGTAAAGCGTTGTAGCGACTCAAGGCCACGACCATTCAACGTCTGACTCAGACCCATATCAAAGCTTGCATTGAACAGACCTTTATTACGCTGCATCGCCCATGCACCGAGCTTTTGCAACGTCACTGGGCCGATTTCACGTTTTGGTGTATTCACGACTCGCATGAATGCGCTGTCATCATCCGGGTTGGTCAGAACGCGCAGATAAGCCAGTAGATCTTTGATTTCCGGGCGTGAGAAGAACGACGTGCCACCGGAAATACGGTATGGAATCCGGTTCTGCATCAGCATTTTTTCAAACACCCGCGACTGGAAATTGCCGCGATACAGAATGGCGTAATCTTTGTAGTTGGTCTTATTAATAAAGTGATGAGCGATGAGCTCACCGGTCACACGTTCGGCTTCATGATCTTCACTATTCGCCGTCACGACTTTTAATTCCGTACCGTAACCCAGTTCAGAAAAAAGTCGCTTTTCGAACACGTGCGGGTTATTGGCAATCAAAATGTTTGCCGCTTTCAAAATGCGCCCGGAAGAACGGTAATTCTGCTCGAGCTTAATGACCTGTAGCGCCGGGAAATCCTGGCTTAGCAAAACGAGGTTTTGTGGTCTTGCACCACGCCAGGAATAGATTGACTGATCATCGTCACCCACCACGGTAAAACGTGCTCGCGCCCCCACCAGCAGCTTAACCAGTTCATACTGGCTGGTATTGGTGTCCTGGTATTCATCCACCAGCAAATAGCGGATGCGGTTTTGCCAACGTTCGCGCACTTCTTCATTGCGCTGTAAAAGCAGCGTTGGCAGCAAAATCAGATCGTCAAAATCCAGCACGTTGCAGGATTTCAGGTGCGTATCGTAAAGCTCATAGCAATGAGCAAAGATTCGGTCACGTTCACCTTTTGCCTGAGCCGCTGCCTGCGACGGCGTCATCAGATCGTTTTTCCAGTTTGAGATCGTTGAGATCAATTGCTGCAACAACGTTTTATCGTCTTCGAGCAAACCTTCCGTCAGTTCTTTCAGCAACGCGGTCTGGTCAGTGTCATCAAATAGCGAAAAGTTAGACTTCATGCCAAGTGCAGCAAACTCACGTTTGATTATCTCAAGCCCTAACGTGTGGAACGTGGAGATCAGCAGACCGCGTGATTCTTTGCGCCCGAGCGTTTGCGCCACACGTTCTTTCATCTCACGCGCCGCTTTATTGGTAAAGGTCACGGCAGCGATATGGCGAGCCTGATAACCGCATTCGCGGATCAGATACGCCATTTTATTGGTGATAACACGCGTTTTGCCGGAACCCGCGCCCGCCAGGACCAGGCAAGGTCCTGTGACAAATTCGACGGCTTGTTGTTGGCCAGGGTTTAAACGCATAAAGGTCACTCAATGAAGTCAGGATAAAAACGAAGGTATCCCCGCAGTAACTGGAGGTACGAAGGGGAAAAACAGCGTGGTAGTATAGCGAGCGTAATCAATTTCACTCAAGGCACTATCATGGCAAAAACCGCGGCAGCATTGCATATCCTTGTTAAGGAAGAAAAACTGGCTCAGGAAATTTTGGCGCAGCTTCAAGCTGGCGGCGACTTTGAGAAACTGGCTAAAAAGCATTCCACCTGCCCATCAGGCAAAAAAGGTGGTCACTTAGGTGAATTCCGTCAGGGCCAGATGGTTCCTGCGTTCGATAAAGTGGTGTTTTCCTGCCCGCTGCTGGAGCCATATGGCCCGCTGCACACGCAGTTCGGATACCACATCATCAAAGTGTTATATCGCAACTAAAAAAAGCCCGGTAGCGTTAAGCTTACCGGGCCTGTATCAATGCTATACCCCTATGGATTTCGATTTGCAGCAAGGCGGCAAGTGAGTACAGCCCCGGGAGCATAGACAACTATGTGACTGGGGTGTACGAGCGCCGCCAACACAGCGGCGAATCGAAAGACGACGGGGTATTAACCTGCTACTGCAATACGCTTCATATCTTTCATGTAGCCACGCAGTTTCTTGCCTACGGTTTCGATTTCGTGGTTACGAATCGCTTCGTTAACATCACGCAGTTGCGCGTTATCAACCGCACCGGCTGGGATTTCTTTACCCAGATCCCCTGTCTGCAGCGTGGTCATGAACTCTTTGAGCAATGGCACTGCTGCGTAAGAGAACAGGTAGTTGCCGTATTCAGCTGTGTCAGAGATAACCACGTTCATTTCGTACAAGCGCTTACGAGCGATGGTGTTCGCAATCAGCGGCAGTTCGTGCAGAGATTCGTAGTAAGCAGACTCTTCGATGATACCCGCATCAACCATGGTTTCGAATGCCAGCTCAACGCCTGCTTTCACCATCGCGATCATCAGAACGCCTTTATCGAAGTATTCCTGCTCGGAAATTTTACCGTCAAACTGCACCGCGGTTTCGAAGGCAGTTTTGCCGGTCTCTTCACGCCAGGTCAGCAGGTTCTTATCGTCATTTGCCCAGTCAGCCATCATGCCGGATGAGAACTCGCCGGAGATGATGTCGTCCATGTGTTTCTGGAACAATGGAGCCATGATGGTTTTCAGTTGTTCAGACAGCGCATAAGCACGGACTTTCGCCGGGTTAGACAAGCGGTCCATCATCAACGTGATGCCACCTTGTTTCAGCGCTTCGGTGATGGTTTCCCAGCCGAACTGAATCAGTTTTTCTGCATATGTAGGGTCAGTGCCTTCTTCCACCAGCTTATCGAAGCACAGCAGAGAACCGGCCTGCAACATGCCACACAGAATGGTTTGCTCACCCATCAGGTCAGATTTAACTTCTGCCACGAAGGAAGACTCCAGAACGCCCGCACGGTGGCCGCCAGTTGCCGCAGCCCAGGCTTTAGCGATGGCCATGCCTTCGCCTTTTGGATCGTTTTCCGGGTGAACCGCAATCAGAGTCGGTACACCGAAACCACGTTTGTATTCTTCACGAACTTCAGTACCCGGGCATTTTGGCGCAACCATCACCACGGTGATGTCCTTACGGATTTGCTCGCCCACTTCAACCACGTTAAAACCGTGGGAGTAACCCAATGCTGCACCGTCTTTCATCATTGGCTGAACAGCCTTAACAACCGCAGAGTGCTGTTTGTCTGGCGTCAGGTTAACAACCAGATCCGCTTGTGGGATCAGTTCTTCGTAAGTGCCAACTTTAAAACCGTTTTCGGTCGCTTTACGCCATGAAGCGCGTTTTTCAGCAATAGCTTCAGCACGCAGAGCATAAGCAACATCCAGACCAGAGTCGCGCATGTTCAGACCCTGGTTCAGGCCTTGTGCGCCACAACCGACGATGACGACTTTTTTGCCTTTGAGGTAGCTTGCTTCATCAGCGAATTCTGCACGCGCCATGAAACGACATTTACCCAGTTGCGCCAACTGCTGACGCAGGTTCAAAGTGTTGAAATAATTAGCCATCGTGGTGGTACTCCGTAGTCGTTGTGTTGTGCTTTTATAAGGTTCGCCAGCCGTGTCTTGCTTGCGATAATGAACTCACTATATGACAGGAAATGCGTTGCTTAAATTGATATATTAACAACGTGACGTTGCAATTTATGCAACGTAGGAACAAGGGCTGATGACCATGGATTTACGCGACCTGAAAATATTTATCCACCTTGCTGAAAGTCGCCATTTCGGCAGGAGCGCACGCGCGATGCACGTCAGCCCGTCGACGCTTTCGCGCCAGATCCAGCGCCTCGAAGAGGATTTAGGTCAACCCTTGTTTTTACGCGATAACCGCACCGTTACACTGACCGAGGCCGGAGAGCAACTTAAACAGTTCGCCCAGCACACGCTTTTGCAGTATCAGCAAATGCGCCACACCATCGGCCAGGAAGGGCCATCGCTTTCCGGCGAGCTACATCTTTTTTGCTCCGTCACCGCCGCGTATAGTCATTTACCACCCATTCTCGATAGATTCCGTGCGGAACATCCAAATGTGGAGATCAAACTGACCACAGGCGATGCCGCCGATGCGGTAGAGAAAGTGGATTCCGACGAAGCCGATCTTGCGATTGCCGGTAAGCCGGAAACATTGCCACCAGGCGTCGCATTCTCGATTCTGGACCATTTATCGGTTGCACTGATCGCACCAGCACTGCCCTGCCCAGTTCGTGCGCAGGTGAATCAACCAGACCCGGACTGGGCAAAAGTGCCATTTATTCTGCCAGATCAGGGGCCAGTGCGCCGCCGCATTGAGTTGTGGTTCCGCCGTCAAAAGATCAGTAACCCGTTTATTTATGCGACGGTTGCAGGCCATGAGGCGATGGTTTCGATGGTGGCGCTCGGCTGCGGCGTAGCATTGATACCTGAAATCGTGTTGGAAAATAGCCCGGAACCGGTGCGCAACCGCGTGCAGGTGCTGGAACGAAACGATGAAGCCGAGCCGTTTGAGCTGGGCGTTTGCGTACAAAAAAAGCGGCTCAATGAGCCGCTTGTGCATGCGTTCTGGAAATTACTGCCCGGCAACCACTAACCCGCAAGGAAGAAGCGGAACGCCGGATTACTGGTTTCATCGTGGCAATCGTAGCCCAGCTCATTGAGTCGGGTTTCAAAATCCGGCTCATTGTCGCCCAGCTCGAACGCCGCCAGTACGCGACCATAATCCGTGCCGTGGCTGCGATAATGGAACAACGAAATATTCCAGTGCGTGCCGAGCGTTTGCAGGAATTTCAGCAAAGCGCCCGGTGACTCCGGAAATTCGAAGCTATAAAGCCGTTCACGCAGTGGTTTAGACGGGCGCCCGCCCACCATGTAGCGCACGTGCAGTTTCGCCATTTCGTCATCAGACAAATCGACAACACCGTAACCACCTTCGTTAAGTAGCTCGATGATTTCGCGGCGTTCTTCCAAACCACGAGTCAAACGGACACCGACGAAGATACAGGCTTCCGCCGAGCTGGAATAACGGTAATTAAACTCAGTGACCGAACGCCCACCGAGTACCTGGCAAAATTTCAGGAAGCTGCCTTGCTGCTCAGGAATGGTGACCGCCAGCAGTGCTTCACGTTGTTCGCCCAGTTCGCAGCGCTCAGAAACGTAGCGCAGGCCGTGGAAGTTAACGTTCGCACCAGAAAGAACATGTGCAAGGCGCTCACCACGAATCTGGTGCTGCTGGATATATTTTTTCATCCCCGCAAGCGCCAGAGCGCCAGACGGTTCAGCGACCGCGCGAACATCTTCGAATAAATCTTTCATCGCAGCACAGATAGCATCGCTATCAACCGTGATGATGTCGTCGAGATATTCCTGACACAAACGGAATGTTTCATCGCCGATACGCTTAACCGCAACACCTTCAGCAAACAAACCGACGCGCGCCAAATCAACCGGCTTGCCCGCATCGAGTGCCGCTTTCAAACAGGCAGAATCTTCCGCTTCAACGGCGATCACTTTGATTTGCGGCATCAGCTGTTTGATAAGCACCGCCACACCCGCTGCCAGACCACCGCCACCGACCGGAACAAAAATGCGGTCGATATGCGCATCTTGCTGCAGCAGTTCCAGCGCCAGCGTGCCCTGCCCGGCAATGACTGCCGGGTGGTCGAACGGAGGCACATAGGTGAACCCCTGTTGCTGCGAAAGCTCGATGGCACGACCTTTCGCCTCATCAAAGTTCGCGCCGTACAGCAATACTTCACCACCAAACGCGCGGACCGCATCCACTTTGATATCCGCCGTAGTCACGGGCATGACAATCAGAGACTTGATGCCTAAACGTGTTGAGGAAAGCGCAACACCCTGAGCATGGTTTCCCGCAGAAGCGGTAATCACACCACTGGCTTTTTGTTCGCTGTTCAGCCCGGCAATCATCGCGTATGCGCCACGCAGTTTGAAACTGTGCACGGGCTGGCGGTCTTCACGTTTCACCAGAATGACGTTATCCAGACGTGACGACAGTTTTTCCATCTTCTGCAATGGGGTAACTTGCGCGACTTCGTAAACCGGAGCGCGCAGAACGGCTCTCAGATATTCCGCCCCACAAGGGGCGTCAGGTAGCGGTTGTGACTCGGCCATCATTAGCCTCCAAGCTTACTTTTATCGCGCACCGCGCCCTTATCGGCACTGGTGGCAAGCATTGCGTAAGCGCGCAGAGCGAAGGAGACCTGGCGTTCACGCGCACGTGGCGTCCAGGCTTTGTCACCGCGAGCTTCTTGCGCTTCACGACGAGCGGCCATTTCCTGATCGCTCAGTTGCAGTTGGATCCCACGGTTCGGGATATCAATCGCAATCATGTCGCCATCTTCAATCAGCGCGATATTGCCACCGCTTGCTGCTTCCGGAGAAACGTGGCCGATAGAAAGACCGGAAGTACCGCCGGAGAAGCGCCCATCGGTAACCAGGGCACACGCTTTGCCCAGCCCCATAGATTTCAGGAAGGTTGTTGGGTAAAGCATTTCCTGCATGCCCGGCCCGCCTTTTGGCCCTTCGTAACGAATAACAACGACGTCGCCCGCTACCACTTTGCCACCAAGGATTGCCTCAACCGCATCATCCTGGCTTTCGTAAACTTTTGCAGGCCCGCGGAACACGAGACTTTCATCGTCTACACCAGCCGTTTTCACGATACAGCCGTTTTCGGCGAAGTTACCGTACAGAACAGCTAAACCACCTTCCTGGCTGTATGCATGTTCCTTCGAGCGGATACAACCGTTTTGACGGTCAACATCCAGAGAATCCCAGCGGCAAGATTGCGAGAATGCTTTCGTGGTACGAATACCGGCCGGGCCCGCGGAGAACATGCTTTTCACGCTTTCGTCTTTGGTCAGCATGACATCGTACTGTTCCAGCGTTTGCGTCAGGTTCAGACCCAGAACGTTTTTCACATTGCGATGCAGTAAACCACCGCGATCCAGCTCGCCCAAAATACCGATTACACCACCCGCACGGTGCACATCTTCCATATGGTATTTCTGGGTACTCGGTGCGACTTTACACAGCTGTGGGACTTTACGAGACAACTGGTCGATATCGGTCATGGTGAAATCAAGTTCTGCTTCCTGAGCCGCTGCCAGTAAGTGCAGAACTGTGTTTGTTGAACCGCCCATCGCGACATCCAGCGTCATGGCGTTCTCAAACGCTTCTTTGCTGGCGATGCTACGTGGCAGAGCACTTTCGTCATCCTGCTCGTAATAACGTTTGGTCAGGGCGACGATGCGTTTACCGGCATTCAGAAACAGCTCTTTACGATCGGAGTGCGTTGCCAGCAGAGAACCGTTACCCGGCTGGGATAAGCCCAGCGCTTCGGTCAGGCAGTTCATGGAGTTAGCCGTGAACATACCGGAGCAGGAGCCGCAAGTTGGGCAAGCGGAACGTTCTACCTGCTCGCTTTGCTCGTCACTCACTTTCGGGTCAGCGCCCTGAATCATCGCATCAACCAGGTCGAGTTTGATGATTTGGTCTGAGAGTTTGGTTTTCCCGGCTTCCATCGGGCCACCGGAAACAAAAATAACCGGAATGTTCAGGCGCAAAGAGGCCATCAACATCCCTGGGGTGATTTTGTCGCAGTTGGAGATACAAACCATCGCGTCGGCGCAGTGCGCGTTCACCATGTATTCAACGGAGTCAGCGATAAGCTCGCGTGACGGCAGAGAATAAAGCATGCCGCCGTGGCCCATGGCGATACCATCATCCACCGCGATGGTGTTGAACTCTTTCGCCACACCGCCAGATGCTTCGATTTGTTCGGCAACCAGTTTACCCAAATCGCGCAGGTGAACGTGGCCTGGCACGAACTGAGTAAAGGAGTTAACTACCGCAATAATTGGCTTGCCGAAATCATCATCGGTCATCCCGGTTGCGCGCCACAATGCGCGGGCACCCGCCATATTACGGCCATGGGTGGTAGTGGCTGAACGGTACTTAGGCATGCTTATTTACTCCAGTCTGTCTGTCGAGGGGACGGTCATCACCATCCACCTGGTTATTTTTTTACTTAGGGTTGACCTGATCTAACCAGCCCCATTTGTCTTCGGTTTCGCCAGTGAACAGGCCAAAGAATGCCTGTTGAATGCGTTTGGTGATCGGGCCACAGCGGCCTTCGCCTACCTGAATGCGGTCTACGCTACGAACTGGTGTGATTTCGGCGGCGGTACCCGACATAAATACTTCGTCCGCCAGGTAGAGCGATTCGCGAGACAACACTTGCTCACGCACTTCGATACCCAGGTCTTTAGCCAGAGTGATAATGGCATCACGGGTAATGCCCGGCAGCGCGGAAGAGGTAAACGGAGGGGTAAACAGAATGCCATCTTTCACTTCAAAGAGGTTTTCGCCCGCACCTTCTGACAAGTAACCGTTCACATCCAGCGCGATACCTTCCTGATAACCGTGGCGACGCGCTTCGCTGCCAACCAGCAAAGAAGAAAGGTAGTTACCACCGGCTTTCGCTGCAGTTGGAATGGTATTTGGTGCCACACGGTTCCATGAGGAAACCATTGCGTCGATCCCTTGATCCAGCGCTTCTGCGCCGAGGTATGCACCCCATGGGAAGGCTGCGATGATCACATCAGTGGTGTAACCGTCTGGCGGATTCACGCCCATACCGACGTCACCCACAAATACCAGCGGGCGGATATATGCGCTGGTCAGGTTGTTTTTACGGATAACAGAACGGCAAGCTTCCATCAGCTCATCAACACTTTGTGATACAGGGAAACGATAGATTTTTGCTGAATCACGCAAACGCTGCATGTGTTCACGATGGCGGAACACCACTGGACCAATGTGAGATTCATAGCAACGGATGCCTTCGAATACCGATGTGCCGTAATGCAGCGCATGGGACATTACATGGACCTTTGCTTCGCCCCACGGCGTCATCTCACCATTGAACCAGATGTAATCAGCTTTCTTCGTTGTCATTGTTCTCTTCCTTCTGCGCTCAGGCGCGGATTTGTTGTGTTGTTTGTTGCTGGATTTCGACGCGACCAACGTCAACCAGTTTGCTTAATTGACTAAACAGTAATTCGACTGGGCGCAGGCTGGCAACGGTCAATTCAATATTAATATCGTCGGTATTCCCCAGCGTGACCATGTTCATAGAACACACCTGAAAACCGCGATGGCGAACGACGCGTAACACGCGCTCCAGTGTCTCAGGGCGAAAACGGGCCGTTACTGCCAGCTGATGTTGCATCATGATAATTTCTCCAGCATTTGTGAGTTACTGGCACCAGGTGGCACCAACGGCCAGACGTTTTCGTACTCATCTATCGAGACGTGAAGCATGTATGGGCCATCGCTATTGAGCATCGTGTCGATGGCGGCTTCTACCTGGTCTTTACGAGTGATGTGTTGGCCTGGGATACCGAAGGCACTGGCCAGCATGAGGAAATCGGGATTATCGGAGAGGTTGGTTTCGCTATAACGTTCTGAGAAAAACATCTGCTGCCACTGGCGTACCATTCCTAAACGTTGGTTATCCAGTAAAACGATTTTGAGCGGCAGCTGTTTTCGTTTTACGGTGCCCAACTCCTGAACGTTCATCATGAATGAGCCGTCACCCGAAATACAGATAACCGTATCGTTCGGCCTGGCTACCTGTGCGCCTACGGCTGCGGGCAGACCAAAGCCCATCGTTCCCAGGCCACTGGAAGTGATAAAATTTTCCGGGCGGGTAAATGACATATGCTGGGCTGTCCACATCTGATGCTGGCCGACATCGGTAGTCACCACACATTCCTGCGGCTTACGGTCAGAGATTTGTTTCAGCAATAACGGGGCAAAAATGGCTTCGCCGGGATGATCATAGCGCCATGGGTTTGCTGCCCGTAAAGTGGCAACTTCTTGCTGCCATTCAGCAATATCCAGCGGTTGTTGCAGCGCCTGTAATAATTGGGCTAAATCCCCCTGCAACCCAACATGGGCCTGACGCAATTTACCCAGCTCTGCCGGGTCGATATCCATATGGATCACTTTCGCGTGTGGGGCAAAGGTATTCAGCTTGCCGGTAACACGGTCGTCAAAGCGTGCACCGACGGCAATCAGCAAGTCGCACTCTTGCACCGCAAGGTTAGCCGCTTTTGTGCCGTGCATTCCCAACATGCCGGTATAAAACGGGTTTTCCGCCGGAACAGCGCCCAGGCCCTTCAGCGTGACAGTAGAAGGCATATTGGTGACAGCGATAAACTCACGCAATGCCGGAACCGCCTGAGCCATGCCCACTCCGCCACCGACATACAACATCGGTTTGCGGGCATTCGCTATCATTTCGCGTGCCTGCTGCAGCTCGGCGTGCGGCATTTCAAAATCATCTTCAACAGTCGATAACCACGGCTCCAGATCGCCTTGTGCTAATTGAATATCCTTAGGGATATCCACCAACACGGGACCCGGACGGCCAGAGTTTGCAATTTCAAACGCTTCTGCAAGGACGCGAGGTAAATCATCGAATGATTCAACAAGGAAACTGTGCTTGGTACATGCGAGGGACAAACCTAAAACATCCACTTCCTGGAATGCGTCAGTGCCAATCAGCGGAGCGGCTACCTGGCCTGTGATTGCAACAACGGGAACGGAATCTAACAGCGCATCGGCAAGGCCTGTTATCAAGTTGGTTGCACCCGGCCCGGAAGTCGCGATGCAAACGCCTGTTTTTCCCGTAGAACGAGCATAACCAATGGCTGCCATTGCTGCGCCTTGCTCATGGCGGCAGAGCAAATGTTCGACCCCACCGTCATACAATGCATCGTAGACTGGCATGATTGCGCCGCCCGGATAGCCGAAAACTGTCTCTACACCCTGCGCTCGCAACGCATGTACCACCCACTGTGCACCATTCATAGTTAGTTCCCCGTCGCATTATCGGAGAAACAGCATTTTATTCTGTAACGCATCATCTGTTTCTCTCCGAGTTTCTTTGCCCAACAAAAAACCCCCGGACCTTTCGGTGCGGGGGTTCTTTTCGATTCAGGCTTGATTTTTAAGCCTTTCTTTCTCCAAGTGCAGCCCCGCACGGTGGGATAATAATCACCACCACGCTAATCACGACCAGGCTAATCACTCGTAGAAGGGCTTTCATGTTTGTTTATTCTGTCTACTTGTTCGAAGTAATACCTACAGAGTTATCACAGAGTCAGTTAAAAGCACAAGAATTTTTTATATTGAAACAGAGGCTGAAAAATTGGCTGGGGGAAAAAGTATTTGTTTTCAGTAAATAACGAGATAGTGAAAATATTTCATATAGAGCGATTTCTTATCTCTATTGCCAAAAACTCTTCCAGAAATAAATCTTTTGCGAAGCTCATCGCAGAATTATTTTCAAAAAAGAAATCTCACCCAAAAGTCTGGAAGGCATTACGAGGAACATTATTTCTCCTCTTTATGCAGCATTAGCAAGCTGACAGGATAAAAGTTCACCCAAGAGGAAAGAGCGATGTCACTGGCAGTTGTTAATACAAGGGCAGCATTAGGCATTACAGCCCCATTGGTCACCGTAGAGGTTCATATCAGCCAGGGGTTACCAGGTTTAACCCTTGTGGGTTTACCCGAAACCACTGTCCGTGAAGCTCGGGACAGAGTGCGTAGTGCCATCATCAACAGTGGTTACACTTTCCCGGCTCGTAAAATTACGATAAATCTCGCCCCAGCGGATCTTCCTAAAGATGGAGGCAGATATGACTTACCCATCGCTCTTGCGTTACTGGCCGCCTCTGAGCAACTTTCAATGGATAAGTTGGATCAATATGAGTTTGTAGGTGAACTTGCACTTACTGGGGCATTACGTGGCGTACCAGGTGCTATATCCTCCGCGATGGAAGCCTTGAAGTCGGGGAAGCAGATCATTATTGCAGATGAAAACGCCGCCGAGCTTGGGTTAATCGAGCAAGCCGGTTGCCTTATCGCAAATCATCTCACTGAAGTATGTGCATTTCTGGAAGGCCTAGGGGAATTACAGTCCCCGGAAAAGCTGCAGCAAGAGCAGGTGGAATATAGTCAGGATCTCAATGAAATATTTGGCCAGGCACAAGGTAAACGAGCATTAGAGATCACAGCAGCAGGTGGTCATAACCTCTTGTTGATAGGACCACCTGGCACAGGTAAAACTATGTTGGTCAGCCGTTTGAATACGTTACTCCCCTCGTTAAGCGACGCGGAAGCTCTGGAGAGTGCTGCCATCAGGAGCCTGGTCAATCCACATTCGCTACAGCAAGAGTGGCGTCAGCGTCCATTCAGAGCGCCTCATCATAGTGCATCATTGAGTGCTATGGTTGGCGGAGGTTCAATTCCCAGGCCAGGAGAGATTTCACTGGCACACAATGGTGTGCTTTTTCTTGATGAGCTTCCTGAATTTGAACGCCGGGTATTGGATGCATTACGTGAACCCATCGAATCGGGTGAAATTCATATATCCCGTACTCGCGCCAAAATTAGCTACCCAGCAAAATTTCAACTTTTGGCAGCCATGAACCCTAGCCCAACAGGGCACTACCAGGGTAAGCATAATCGCTGCACCCCGGAACAGACTTTACGTTATCTCAGTCGGCTCTCAGGGCCCTTTCTTGATCGCTTTGATTTGTCTGTAGAGATCCCCTTACCGCCAGCCGGTATGCTAAGCAACCCTGCTGCCAGTAGTGAAAGTAGTGCTGAGGTAAGAGCACGGGTAATCACCACCCAGGAGCGCCAGTGGAATCGCCAGAACAAGCTCAATGCGAGGCTCGAAAATCATGAAATCAAAAAATTTTGTGCCATCGAACAAAATGATGCCGTCTGGCTTGAAGAGACGCTGATTAAATTGGGTTTGTCGATACGCGCGTGGCACCGTTTACTGAAGGTCGCACGGACCATTGCAGATATTCAGGGATTTGAACAGATAAAGCGGGAACATCTTCTGGAGGCACTGAGCTACCGTGCAATTGATCGTTTGTTAGCTCACTTACAGCAGTTAACAGGATAAAAAAATGGGGCTTTCGCCCCATTCTTATTAATCATCACTCTCGGTGTAATCTTCAACAGCATCTGCTTGTGGCTTGCCACCGGACAGGGTGTGGAAACGTTTAGGACGCTTGATTCGCGTCATATACTTACTCCACACACGCTCTGCATCTGTAACGGGCTCACGCTCGCCACGGCACACAGCTACAAACAGAACTTCTTCTTCGGTACCAGGTTCGCGCTTGCCGAGATCCAGCTCATTGAACGCATAACCATGACGTTCTAACAACTGGGCTTCTTTGATGGTGAAATCACCATGGCGAGCGAACCCGCGAGGATAATGTTTATTGTCGAAAAACCGATTAGTCGTCGTAAAGCTTTCCGCCATCCTGCACGCTCCTAATTCTCTTGGTCGAGCTATTTATGGCGCGGAGTATTAGTTACGCTTGACAGAGCGTCAAACAAAACATTTAAATCATAACGACAAAAAAATTTTGGGAGAGAGCCGTGGATACTGAATTACTAAAAACGTTCCTCGAAGTGAGCCGAACGCGACATTTTGGGCGGGCTGCTGAGGCTCTTTATCTAACGCAATCAGCCGTTAGCTTCCGAATTCGCCAATTAGAGAATCAGCTGGGTGTAAATCTTTTTACTCGTCACCGAAATAATATTCGTCTGACGACCGCTGGAGAACGTTTGCTGCCCTACGCAGAGAACCTCATGAGTATCTGGCTGGCAGCCAAAAAAGAGGTTTCACACACTTCACAGCACAACGAGTTAACCATTGGAGCCAGCTCATCGCTCTGGGAATGCATGCTTTCAGACTGGCTAATTTCGCTTTATCAGCAGCATAAAGATATGCAATTTGAAGCACGTATTTCACAACGTAAGTCGTTAGTTAAACAGTTACATGAGCGACAACTTGATCTCCTGATCACGACCGAATCGCCAAAAATGGACGAATTTTCAAGCCAGTTACTGGGAAATTTTAACCTTGCGTTATTTTCAAGTAATCCACAAAGCGCAAAAACAGGGTTAACTTATTTACGCTTAGACTGGGGTCCTGATTTTCAGCAGCATGAAGTCGGCCTTATCAGTCATGATGACATCCCTATTCTGACCACGAGTTCAGCTCAAATAGCTTATAAATTGTTGCAACAGCTCAGTGGATGTTCATTTTTGCCCGTTGAATGGGCGAAAGAAAGAGAGGGAATTTATCAGGTACCCGATACAAATATGCTTTCACGTCCTTTGTATGCGATCTGGCTACAAAACAGTGATAAACAAAGCACAATCAAAGAGTTATTGAAGACACCACTCATAGCGCAGTAATGCGCTTTTGTAGTCTGGAGGGGAGATTTTGAGGAATTTCAGGCAAAAAAAATCCTTTGCCGAAGCAAAGGATCATTATATGGCAGGGGCGGAGAGACTCGAACTCGCGACACCCGGTTTTGGAGACCGGTGCTCTACCAACTGAGCTACGCCCCTAAAGAACGCTTATTATTAAGCCCGCTAATTAAGCAGGCATAATTTTTTT
>NZ_LXER01000035.1 GCF_001654925.1 Buttiauxella brennerae ATCC 51605 | reverse complement strand
GGAAGCTGACAACCCCTATTTTCAATTTTTATTTCAACCGTCGATTTTTTATTCAAAATCGCTACAAACAGCCAGTTTTTCAAGCCTTGGGAAGCCATAACGCTGTAAAACGGGTGTTAATTGTGCAATCTCAGGTGTAAGCCCCATACAGAATGCAATGTTCTCATCAGAAGATAATGCTTTCGGAGATTCATGCTCTAAAAGCCATACGGTACGGCGAGCAATTGCAGCTCCTGAATCAATCAGCCTGGTGCCTTCCGGCAGGACTTGCAGTAGCTCTTCTTCTAATAGAGGGAAATGAGTGCAGCCTAATACAACTGTATCAGGTGGCTCTTTCATTCTTAGCCATGGACGAAGGATCTTACGCAGTTCTTCAAGTTCGACAGGGTGCCCGTGTAACTTGGCCTCTGCTAACTCCACCAGCTCTGCCGAACCGAGCATTTCGATTTTGCATTCTGATGCAAAGCGCGCAACCAGCTCGTGCGTATAAGGACGGCGAACCGTACCGCGCGTTGCAAGCAAACCGACAACACCGTTAGTCGTCAGACGCGCAGCAGGTTTAATCGCAGGGACAACGCCTACGACAGGGAAAGCGAATTTTTCACGTAGCGCAGGAAGCGAAACGGTACTCGCCGTATTACAGGCGATGATGGCGAGCGCGAGTGGGTAACGTTCCTGAACCGCAGTAACAATTTCAACTACGCGCTCAACAATGAACTCTTCGCTTTTCTCGCCATAGGGAAATGCCACGTTATCGAAGGCATATATATAGTGCAGGTCAGGCAAAAGCTGCCGGACTTCGTCATACACAGAAAGCCCACCGACACCGGAGTCAAAAACCAGTACGGTGGGACGTGTATTAGAAGGTATAGCTGCCAGTGAGGTAGTATTCCCGTCCTGGGGTTTGATAGCCATAAACCGTCTCGTAATCTTTATCGAACAGGTTGGCGATTCTACCACGAACGGTGAGATGTGAGGTGACCGGATATGAAGCGGCGACATCAACTGTGCTGTAACTCGGCAAAATTTGCTGAGTATTATTATAAGCAGAGGTGTTGTTGTCATAGCGTTTGCCGTAGTACTGCCACGCTACATCCATGTTCAGATTAAACATGACCCAATCAAGCTGATACTTAGCCTGGCGCTTGGCACGACGGGCCAGCACTTCATCAGTCTGGTCATCACGCGGGTCCATATACTGCAGCGTCACTTTGTGAGTAAAGATGCCGGTATCAACGCTCCCCGTCCATTCAAGCCCTTTGATGGTCGCAGACTTAATGTTGTCGTATGCACCCGCATACGTAACTGGATCGGAATAGTAGGTAATCAGGTTATCAATCGTGTAGTGATACGCCGACAAGCGCCAGTCCACTGGCCCCGTCAGCCCTTCAAGCCCCGCTTCCCACTGCTTAGATTCTTCAGGCTTCAAGTTCGGGTTAGAGTCGATGCCGAAACGTGTGGAACCAAACTGCTGCCCAAGCGATGGTGCCAGGAATCCGGTGCCGTAAGAAACCGTCGCGCGATAACCTTCGACAAATTCCCAACCTGCTGCCGTCTGCCATGTGCCGTGCCAGCCGAACTGCTCGTCATTGTCTTCACGACCAGAGGCTTCTAACGTGACATCACCAAACTGCTGCTGCCCACTCAGGTAAACACCCGTGTCATCGCGTTTATAAGTATCAGACATTGTGGTGTCTGAAGAAGTCAGACGCTGCTGCTGCCAGTCCACACCTGCGCTTATCGAACCATTCCCGACGACAAAGTTGTTGCCCCATTGAATGTTACGCTGAGTCATATTGTCGAGTGTTGTACCATCGTTATAGCGGCCATACTCGCTGCTATAGTTGTAGTCTTTTACTTTCTGATAGCTCGCCAACAGCTGCGATGAATAGATCCCTGAATGGAAGCGCAGGCCCGCATCGTAATTCTGGTTATAAAGCTGATGCTCATCTGCACTATATGCAGGAGTATAAGGAGGCGCGCCTAAATCGTAATCGCTGTTGTTGGTGTAGCCATAGGTACGGAAGAAGCCGTCAAATTCATCGCTAAACTTATGCTCAAGACCGGCCCAATAACTCTTGCTGCGGTAACCATCTCGATCGTTATCACCGCTGTAAGTTGAGTGTGGCTGAACGTTGAAACCTTTGGTGGTTTCGTATGCGCCAGAAACTGTTGCAACTGTATCGCCAAAGCGATGACGCAGCGTGCCATCATATTGTTGATAGCTGTTCGAGCCAACACCCGCATTGATCTGCGACTTTTCTTCATCGCTCTGCGTGATAATGTTAACCACGCCACCAATTGCACCGGAGCCATATACAGCTGAACGCGGGCCACGAATGAATTCCACGCGCTGTACCAAAGAGATAGGGATTTGACTGACATCCGAAGAGTTAGAAATGCCTGGGCGTGCAAGCGGGATACCATCCACCAGCACTAATATATGACTAGCGCTCGTGCCACGGACAAACATAGAAGAGCTTTGGCCCAGACCGCCATACTGCACAATATCCACGCCTGGCAAACGGCGCATCACATCGTTAAGCGATTTTGCCTGCCATTGGTCGATATCTTCCCGGGTAACAACATCAGTCGGAGCCAACACAGTATTAACCGGTTGCTGAAAACGATTTGCCGTCACCACCAAGTTTTCTTCAGAATTGCTGTCTTGCGCCCAGCCAGAAAAAGCCGTTACGGACAACGCCGTAAGCAGCGAAAGTTTTTTTAACTTCATTTAAATAAGCATCCGCTTTTAAATCAAGGATGCCGCAGACATAACCGATAGCACGCGATAGTTATGCAGATTGCGACGTATACCGGCAGGTCTTCGGGCTTGGATGTGTTTGATAACTGGATGATGACTTCCCACTTATATAAGCAGTGTCTGCACATGGCATTCATCCCACTATTCCTTACCGCTGCGCGTCAGCCCCAGAATTGCACTGGGTTCCCTTTTAACTCATGTAAAAAGGCCGGAAACGCTATGCTACGATTTTGTTAATAAGCTTGTCTATAAGCATCAAAATGCAACAGCGCTGGACATCACGAGCCTAATCCCTACAATCGCCGCGTAGTTTGACTTTATTAACAGGTAGCCGCTTATGACTCCAGAACATCTCCCGATAGAACTTTACGACGCGCAACTGGCCGAAAAAGTCGCCCGCTTGCAAAGCATGATGGCCCCTTTTGCAGCGCCTGCGCCGGAGGTGTTCCGTTCACCGGTCAGCCATTACCGGATGCGCGCTGAATTCCGCATCTGGCACGATGAAGACGACCTGTACCACATCATGTTTGACCAGGAGACGAAGCAGCGCATTCGGGTAAACACCTTCCCGGCAGCCAGCTCGCTCATCAATGCGTTGATGCCAGCGATGCTTGACGGCGTGCGTGACATTCCCGCCCTGCGCCATAAGCTCTTCCAGATTGATTATCTGACCACGATGAGCAACCAGGCGGTTGTCTCGATGCTTTACCACCGGAAATTGGGCGAAGAGTGGCAACTGCACGCTGAAGCGCTGCGCGACAATCTGCGCGCTCAGGGTTTCAACGTTCATTTAATTGGCCGTGCGACCAAAACCAAAATCGAGCTGGATCAGGATTTCATCGATGAGCGTTTGACCGTTGCCGGTAAAGAGATGATTTATCGCCAGGTCGAGAACAGCTTCACTCAGCCAAATGCGGCGATGAACGTTCATATGCTGGAGTGGGCGCTTGATGCGACTCAAGGCTCCAAAGGCGATTTGCTGGAACTGTACTGTGGAAACGGTAACTTCTCGCTGGCGCTGGCACGCAACTTTAATCGCGTACTGGCGACTGAAATCGCCAAGCCGTCTGTTGCTGCGGCGCAGTACAACATTGCAGCGAATGAAATTGAGAACGTACAGATTATTCGAATGGCGGCTGAAGATTTTACTCAGGCCATGAATGGTGTGCGCGAGTTTAATCGCCTGAAAGGTATCGACCTGAAAAGCTACCAGTGCGAAACCATTTTCGTCGATCCACCGCGCAGCGGCCTGGATGCAGACACCGTGAAGATGGTGCAGGCGTATCCGCGCATCCTTTATATCTCTTGCAACCCGCAAACCCTGTGCGAAAACCTGGAAACGCTGAGCGAAACCCATAACGTGTCGCGCCTGGCGTTATTCGACCAGTTCCCCTACACGCACCATATGGAATGTGGCGTGTGGCTGACACGCAAATAGCAAAACGGACGCCTCGGCGTCCGTTTTTGTTTCTGGCTCAGAGTACTATTCAGTTACCTGCGCTTTACGCGTACGAACTTTAAAACCAATCCAGAACAACAATGCGACTGAAAGCACCGCAGGCAAGAAGTTAGAGCCAATCGCCGGATACTCAGCCCGCACAACCGCGCTATAGAGCAGCACGCCCAGCACAAAACACGCCGCAGCAATACCAGGCAGGCCAACGGGCATCGTGCGGTTCAGATAACGTTGATGCAGACAGTAAACCGTCAGCACCAGCGCAATAATCGGGAAAATGGAAAACGGCACGACCGAGCTAAACACTGCGGCAAATGTCCCGTTGATCGCAAGGCCTGCGATAAACGCCAGTACGAGCGTACCTCTGTCTTGTAACTGTTTCATTGCTCTTCCTTCACTCTGCTGATATTTGAGCTAATGCCACTTTTTCCTGCTCCCGGCGATACCAGTAATACGCACCTTTAGAGATCATGCGTAATTGCAGCACCAGGCGCTCTTCAAGCTGACGACGCTGATCGGCATCAACGTCCAGCGCTTCGGCACCAGCACTAAAGACAATCGTAACCATCGCTTCTGCCTGCGCTTCAGTAAAACTACGCGGCATGCGATTTTCGAGTTCCAGATAGTCCGCAAGTTCCGCAATGAAGTGCTGAATTTCACGGGCGACAGCGGCACGAAATGCGGCAGACGTTCCAGAACGCTCACGTAACAACAAACGAAATGCGTTGGGATTATTACCGATAAATTCCATAAATGTTGAGACAGAAGTACGAATTACGCTCCCGCCTTTGGCAATTCGCTGGCGAGCCTGGCGCATTAACTGGCGCAGCATCAGGCCGCTTTCATCGACCATTGTCAGACCCAGTTCATCAACATCACGGAAGTGGCGATAAAACGATGTTGGCGCTATACCTGCCTCACGGGCGACCTCACGCAAACTCAGGCTGGCAAAACTCCGTTCAGCACTTAACTGACTAAACGCGGCTTCTACCAGAGAACGCCTGGTCTTTTCTTTTTGTTGCGCTCTTACACCCATCATCTTGCCTGAATCCCTTAAGTCGAACTCGCACTATACCAGAGAATAACTTAACTGGATTTATACAGGATTGTGAATGATTGTTTACGCGAGCTTGCTCGCGTAACGTCGCAAAAAGCACAAGGATAATTGGGTTATCCTGCTGTTGATGTTACCATTGTGTTGCTTTTATGTATAAGAACAGGTAAGCCTTACCATGCCACACACCTACGATTATGACGCAATAGTAATTGGTTCCGGCCCGGGCGGCGAAGGCGCTGCAATGGGTCTGGTGAAACTTGGAGCAAGGGTAGCGGTTGTTGAGCGCTACCATAACGTGGGTGGCGGTTGCACTCACTGGGGAACCATCCCCTCAAAGGCGCTGCGCCACGCAGTCAGCCGCATTATCGAATTTAATCAAAACCCGTTATACAGCGACCATACCCATCTTCTCCGTTCTTCCTTCGCCGATATTCTTAACCACGCAGACAGCGTGATTAACCAACAAACCCGCATGCGCCAAAGCTTCTATGAGCGCAACCGCTGCGAGATGTTGCAGGGCGATGCACGCTTTGTCGACGAACATACTATTTCGCTGGAATGCCACGATGGTTCGGTGGAGATGATCACCGCCGAGAAATTCATTATTGCTTGTGGTTCGCGCCCTTATCGCCCGCCAGAAGTGGATTTCAGCCATCCTCGTGTCTATGACAGTGATTCCATTCTTAACCTGCACCACGAACCACGCCACGTCATTATTTATGGCGCGGGGGTGATTGGTTGCGAGTACGCGTCGATTTTCCGTGGCATGAACGTCAAGGTTGATTTGATTAACACCCGCGACCGCTTGCTGGCATTTCTTGATCAAGAGATGTCCGACTCGCTTTCTTACCACTTCTGGAACAGCGGTGTCGTTATTCGCCATAACGAAGAGTTCGAGAATATCGAAGGTGTGGAAGATGGCGTGATTGTGTCGTTAAAGTCTGGCAAAAAAGTGAAAGCTGACTGCCTGCTTTATGCGAACGGGCGCACCGGTAATACCGATTCATTGTCACTGGAAAATGTCGGGCTGGAAGCTGACGGCCGTGGCCTGTTAAAGGTCAACAGCATGTACCAGACTGCACAGCCGCATATTTATGCCGTCGGCGATGTGATTGGTTACCCAAGCCTGGCTTCAGCTGCTTATGATCAGGGCCGAATTGCGGCCCAGGCGATGGTTAAAGGCGAAGCAACAGCACATCTGATTGAAGATATTCCGACCGGTATTTATACCATTCCGGAAATCAGCTCCGTCGGGAAAACTGAACAGCAGTTAACGTCGATGAAAGTGCCGTACGAAGTGGGCCGGGCGCAGTTCAAGCACCTTGCGCGCGCGCAAATCGTTGGCATGAATGTGGGCACGCTAAAAATTCTCTTCCATCGTGAGACGAAAGAGATTTTAGGGATCCACTGCTTTGGTGAGCGTGCAGCCGAAATTATTCACATCGGCCAGGCAATTATGGAGCAGAAAGGTGGCGGCAACACAATTGAGTACTTTGTTAACACCACCTTTAACTACCCGACCATGGCGGAAGCCTATCGGGTAGCGGCGTTAAACGGCTTGAACCGCTTGTTCTGACGCTGACTCAAAATGGCCATCCATGTGCGTGCGGATGGCCTCAGCGAGTTGCTCATAGCGACCACGCAGTGGAGAACCCGGACGATAAACCAGGCCGATAGTACGACGCGGTTCTGGTTTATAACATGGCAGATAGACCACACCATCGCGCTCGCGTTCTTTCGGTACAGCCAGCGCAGGTAACAACGTAATCCCGCTGCCTGCTGCCACCATGTTACGCAGCGTTTCAAGGCTGGTTGCACGGAAATGCGTGTCTTCTTCCGCTCCCGCTTGAAAACAGAAACCTAATGCCTGATCGCGCAGGCAGTGCCCGTCTTCCAACATCAGCAGCTTTTCACCGGCAAGATCTGACAACGGCACGCGGTCGCGCGCAGCCCATGGGTGATCCTGGTAAATCGCCAGCTTCATTGGCTCGTCGAATAACGGAACTTCAATAAAGGCTTCGCTCTCTTTCACCAGCGCGAGAATCGCACAGTCGAGTTTCCCGCTATCAAGCTGTGCTAACAGATGATGGGTCTGCGCCTCGTGCAGGTACATTTCCAGTTTGGGGAAAGTTTTGTGCAGCATCGGGATAATCTGCGGCAGCAAATAAGGCCCAACGGTTGGAATCAAGCCGATGTGCAGCGGCCCGGACATTGCCTCGCCCTGCTGACTCGCCATCTCTTTAAGGACTTTAACTTCTCGCAGCACAGTGCGAGCCTGGTCCACCAGCAACAAACCCGCCTGAGTGAACAACACTTTACGGCTGGTGCGTTCAAGCAACATCACGCCGAGTTCATCTTCAAGTTTGCGAATCTGACCGCTCAGCGTTGGCTGACTGACATGGCAGGCATCCGCTGCCCGACGAAAGTGACGATGTTCAGCCAGCGCCACCAGGTATTCTAGATCACGAATATTCATTCTCTATCCTCCGTCGCCATGATAGCCCATGGCGATAGAAATCATAGCAACGAACGATTATCCCTATCAACCATTGATGATGAATAATAGACATCAACAGCACAAACCATCCATGACCCGGTTGTGCCGTAGGGGGAAACCCCTTGATCTCCGAAGAAAAACTGAAGCCAACGTGAGTTATTTAGCGGACATTATGTCCGCTCTTTTTTTATCCGCTAAAAACAAAAAAGCCCGACACAAGGCCAGGCTCATTTTATGTGGCAAAGCTTCTACACCAGACGTTGCTTCGCGTCCGCAATCGCTCGCGCTACCTGCTGAGGAGACACGCCGCCTTTGGCTGCACGTTTATCCAGGCAAGACTGCAAAGAGAGGATCGGATAAACATCATCACCGATTGTGGCACTGAATTTCTGCAAATCAGCAAGCGGCAATGCTTCCAGCGCTTTGCCCTGGCGAATCGCTTCGACTACCGCTTCACCCACAATATGGTGCGCTTCACGGAAAGGTACACCTTTCGCTACCAGGTAATCAGCCAGCTCAGTTGCGTTGGCATAACCCTGCTCGGCAGCTTCTTTGCAGCGCGGGCGTTTAACCTGAATACCATCCAGCACCAGCACGGACATATGCAAACAATCCATCCAGGTATCGAGCGCGTCGAACAGGCCTTCTTTGTCTTCCTGCATGTCTTTGTTATACGCCAGCGGCAGCCCTTTCAGGGTCATCATCATGCCTGTCAGCGCACCCTGCACACGGCCACATTTGCCACGGATAAGCTCCAGCGCATCCGGGTTTTTCTTTTGTGGCATCAGGGAAGAGCCAGAGGTCACGCGGTCAGACAGCTCAACAAACCCGGCTTCACCGGTGTTGAAGAAAATCAGGTCTTCTGCGAAACGCGACAGGTGAACCATGCCGATAGAGGCATCAGAAAGCAGTTCCAGCACGTGGTCACGATCGGACACGCTATCCAGGCTATTGCGCGTTGCGGATGCAAAACCTAACCAACCCGCCAGTTGTTCACGGTCGATTTCATAGGCTGTACCGGCCAGTGCGCCGCTGCCCAGCGGGCTAACGTCGAGGCGCTCGAGGGTACTTTGCAAACGGCTTTCATCACGCGCCAGCATTTCAACATAAGCCAGGCACCAGTGAGCAAAAGTCACCGGCTGCGCACGTTGCAGGTGCGTGTAACCCGGCATCACTGCATCCTGGTTATTTTCAGCGGTTTCAACCAGCGCATGTTGCAGTTGGCGAGTCGCACCCAACAATTCACTGATTTGCATTTTGCACCACAGTTTAAGGTCTGTGGCGACCTGGTCATTACGGCTACGGCCAGTGTGGAGTTTTTTACCCAACGCACCGACTTTGTCGATGAGTTTGCCTTCCACCCAGCTGTGAATATCTTCCGCATCGCTCTCAAGGATCGCCTGCGGATTGGCCTGCACTTCTTCCAGCAGGAAATTCAATGCCTGCTCAAGTTCGACCTGCTCAGCAACAGTCAGAACACCCACGGTAACCAGCGCTTTGGACCAGGCGACAGAACCCACAATGTCTTGTTCAGCCAGTCGGTAGTCAAAGCGTAATGAATCATTGAACGATTTGAACCGCTGATCTGCTGCCTGAGTAAAACGTCCACCCCAAAGTGCCATAGTGATGCTCCATTAAATTTTCATCTTGATCCCCTCACCCCGACCCTCTCCCTAAGGAGAGGGAGAAAACCGGACAATCCCCTCTCCCTCAGGGAGAGGGTTAGGGTGAGGGTAATTATTTAAACTATTACTTCTTAAGTTCGTTTAAAGCACGAATACGTGATGACAAAGAGAACAGACGGATAAAGCCGCCCGCGTGGCTGTGGTCATACACTTCGTCTTCGCCGAACGTTGCGAACTCTTCGCTATACAGGCTGTTCGGAGACTTTTTCTGCTTCGCAGTGACATGGCCTTTATACAGCTCAATAATCACTTCACCGTTCACTTCTTCTGCCAGCGATTCCGCAGATGCCTGCAGAGATTTACGCAGTGGTGCGAACCAACGGCCGTCATAAACTACGTAGGACATTTCCAGGCCCAGTTGTTCACGCCATTTGAAGCTATCGCGATCCAGAACCAGCTGCTCAACGCCACGCAGTGCAGCCATCATAATGGTGCCCCCTGGAGTTTCGTAGCAGCCACGGGATTTAATCCCTACCAGACGGTTTTCGACGATATCAATACGACCGATGCCGTGCTTAGAACCAATCTTGTTCAACGTTTCCAGGCACTGGAACGGCGTCATCGCTTCGCCGTTAACGGCAACGACTTTGCCTTTCTTAACCGTAACGGTAACTTCTTCAGCCTGATCTGGTGCTTCTTTAGGATCAACAGTCCAGACCCAGCAATCTTTGTTCGGTGCATTCCACGGGCTTTCCAGCACGCCGCCTTCGGTAGAGATGTGCCATGCGTTTTCGTCACGGCTATAGATTTTCTCAAGAGAAGCGGTAGTTGGGATGTCACGCTCTTTCAGGTAATCAAGCAGTGCTTCACGGGAACGCAGGTTCCACTCACGCCATGGCGCAACCACTTTCAGATGTGGTGCCAGTGCCGCCCATGCTGATTCGAAACGCACCTGGTCGTTACCTTTACCGGTCGCACCGTGGCACAGCGCATCTGCGCCCACTTTATTTGCCACATCAACCAGCGCTTTAGCGATAAGCGGACGCGCCATAGAAGTACCCAGCAAATAGGTGCCTTCGTACAGTGCGCCGGTCTGCAATACCGGGTAAACGTAATCACTGATGAACTCTTCACGCGCATCGACGACGTAGCACTCAGTTGCACCGGAGCGCAGTGCTTTTTGCTCAACGCCTTTCAGGTCTTCGCGGTCCTGGCCGATATCCACCACACAGGCGACCACTTCACAGCCGCCGTAGTTTTCTTTCAGCCATGGAATGATGGCTGAAGTATCAAGGCCGCCAGAGTATGCGAGAACGATTTTTTTGATGCCGTGATTTTGCATTGTCTTATCCTTCAAAAACTTATTTTAAAATTAAGCTAAGATCCGGGTGCCAATAGCTACACCGTTAAATAATGATGGTAACTGCTCCGCGTGACGCCAGGATGCGATATCCACCGGGCGACCCAGCGTGCGTGCTGCATCCAGCGCCGCGTTAACTTTCACTATCATGCCGTCGGTAATAATGCCCTGAGCGATTAACTGCTCAGCTTTCGCCGCCGTCATTTCTGCAATACGCTGCCCTTTGCCATCCAGAATGCCGCTGACATCTGACAGCAGAATCAAATCTGCACCAAGCGTTGCGGCCAAAGCGGTCGCCGCCTGGTCAGCATTCACGTTCATCAACTCACCTTCGGCAGTGACGCCAATAGAGCTGACAATCGGCAGGAAACCAGAATCTAAAAGCGTGGTAATCAGCTTAGCCGAACCCGGTTTTGCAAGCCCCACATGGCCCAGTTCTTCATCCAGTTTGGTGACCGTCACACTGTCACCATCACCGAGGCAAAGACCCACACCATTGATGCCATGCTTTTTCGCCCACGCCAACAAGGTTTTATTCGCCGTCCCAGCCAGCGCACCAGTAATGATGTCAATCTGGTCAGCAGGCGTAACACGCAGGCCGTTTTTCTTTGTCACTGGCAATGAGAGTTTTTTCATCAACTCGTCCACCAGGCAACCGCCACCGTGCACAATCACAAGCGGGCGTTGGTGGGATTCGCGATAGTTCACCAGCGCCGTAAACAGGCGCTCGAGCGCTTCTTCGCTATCGAGCAGTACGCCGCCTAATTTGATAATTAATGGATTCATCATGTCACCCGGCATCAATTAAATAAGAGACTGCGTTTCGGCAAAGCCAAAACGAATATTCAGGCATTGCACAGCCTGCGCTGATGCGCCTTTCAGAAGATTGTCTTCCGTGGCGACGACAATCAGATGCTCACCCTGCACCGCAAAACCGATATCGCAGAATGGCAACCCAACCACATTTTTCAGTGCCGGCACACCTTTGTCATACAGGCGCACTAACGGTTTATTCTGGTACGCCTGATTAAAAACATCGGCGATTTGTTGCTGCGTCACACCCGCGTTCAGGCGGCAGGTGATGGTTTCCAGAATCCCACGCGGGAAATTGCCCAAGTGAGGTGTGAAAATCACCGGAGTACCAAGATGCGTCGAAATTTCTGGATGATGGCGATGGTTAAAAATGCCATACGGTTGCAGGCTGACTTCGCAGAAACTGTTGGAAATCGCGGCCTTACGCCCTGCACCACTGACACCACTGGTTGCGTTAATCACCGGCCACTGCGTCAAATCCAGCAACCCGGCATCAATCAGCGGTTTTAACGCCAGTTGCGCCGCCGTCGGGTAACAACCTGGGACTGAGATCAAACTGGTTTCTTTCAGTTTGTCGCTCTGCCATTCAGCAAGGCCATACACCGCCTGCTCCAGCAGTTCCGGATATTGATGGGTAAAACCGTAATAGCGCTGATAGAACTCAGCATCGTTAACGCGGAATGCACCAGAAAGGTCGATAACGACACAGCCTTTTGCCAGGAATTGTGGTGCCAAATCGTGACTCACTTCGTGGGCCGTGGCGAGGAACACCACATCGACGCCGTCAGTAAATTCGCTGATATCCGACATCGCCTGTAACGGCATGTCGACAATACCTTTTAATTGCGGATGCAATTCAGATATCAATTTTCCTGCGTCATTACTTTGCGCTGAAACCGTCAAAGCGGTTATGTTCATATGAGGATGGCGATTCAAATAGTTCACAAGCTCTGCGCCTGCATAACCGCTGGCACCAACAATCAGCGTATTCAACATCTCGGCTGTACACCTTCTTAGGTTGTGTCTGCTAAAGGTGTCAGCTGGTAAGCCATCACCCAACGTGCAATTACGTGGTTAAATCCACCGGAACCTGGGGTTCCCTTACGGCAGTTAATATTGTATTTTTATTCAATATAAATGCATGATTATGTATACCAACCCGAGCTAAGGCCTGTCAACAGTGAAGATGAAATTACCTCCTTTTATCGAGATTTACCGCGCGTTGATCGCGACTCCTTCCATCAGCGCCACCGACAGCGCGTTGGATCAGAGCAATGAGTCTTTAATCAATTTATTGGCTGGATGGTTCCGCGACCTGGGCTTCAATGTTGAAGTACAATCGGTTCCTGGTACGCGCAATAAATTCAATATGCTGGCGAGTACCGGAAACGGTGCCGGTGGCTTACTGTTGGCAGGGCATACCGATACGGTGCCGTTTGATGATGGCCGCTGGACACGCGACCCATTCACGCTGACCGAGCACGAAAACAAGCTGTACGGTCTCGGCACAGCCGACATGAAAGGCTTCTTTGCCTTTATTCTTGATTCATTGCGCGATGTGGATGTGACGCAGCTTAAAAAGCCACTCTATATTCTGGCGACAGCTGATGAAGAAACGACGATGACGGGCGCTCGCTATTTCTCTGAGACCACCCATATTCGCCCGGACTGCGCCATCATTGGCGAACCGACATCATTGCAGCCCGTCCGTGCGCATAAAGGCCATATCTCTAATGCGATTCGCATTCTTGGCCAGTCCGGTCACTCCAGCGATCCTGCTCGCGGTGTGAATGCCATCGAGCTGATGCACGATGCTATAGGCCATATCATGTCGCTGAAGAACACCCTGAAAGAGCGTTATCACCATGATGCCTTCACCGTGCCGTATCCAACGCTAAACCTCGGTCATATCAGCGGTGGCGATGCCGCCAACCGTATTTGTGCCTGTTGTGAATTGCATATGGATATTCGCCCGCTGCCGGGTCTTACGTTAAACGACCTTAACGGTTTGCTTAATGAAGCACTTGAGCCGGTTAGCCAAAAATGGCCTGGCCGCCTGACGATTTCTGAGCTCCACCCACCAATTCCGGGCTATGAATGCGCCAAAGACCACCAGTTAGTACAAGTCGTTGAGAAACTGCTGGGTGCGCAAACCGAAGTCGTGAATTACTGCACCGAAGCGCCATTTATTCAGACGCTTTGCCCAACGCTGGTTCTTGGCCCGGGTTCTATCAACCAGGCGCACCAGCCAGACGAATACATCGAAACGCGGTTTATTGAGCCTACGCGCAAACTTATTACCCAGGTTATTCATCATTTTTGTTGGCATTAAAAAATAGCGATTCAGGGGGTTTTGCCCCCTTTTTACGCTGCTTTTTAGCGGATCCTCATAAGAAACGCTTATCCACGAAGTTAGTAATTAAATTTCATGAATTAGCGCAATTTATTCGTTTGCTGAAACGATTTCGTAGCAATTGACGAATGAAGACTTACGTGGCTTTATAAAGACGGTGTTGAACCTTCACGGGTGAAATTAAATTACATATCAGATTGGATAGGGTGTCTGGGGTCATATGAACGAACAGTATTCCGCTTTGCGAAGTAATGTCAGTATGCTCGGCAAGTTGCTCGGGGATACCATCAAGGATGCATTAGGTGAAAACATTCTTGACCGCGTAGAAACAATCCGCAAATTGTCAAAGTCTTCACGGGCTGGCAATGAGGCTAACCGCCAGGAGCTGCTAACCACGTTACAGAACCTGTCGAACGATGAACTACTCCCTGTAGCCCGTGCATTCAGCCAATTCTTGAATCTGGCCAACACCGCCGAGCAATATCACAGCATTTCAGCCAATGGCGAAGCCGCCAGCAATCCCGAAGTTATCGCTAAGACACTCCAAAAATTAAAAAACCAGCCGGACCTTAGTGAAGCCGCCATTCGTGATGCTGTTGAGTCTTTGTCACTGGAATTAGTTCTGACCGCACACCCAACCGAAATCACCCGTCGCACCCTGATTCACAAACTGGTTGAAGTAAACAGCTGCCTCAAGCAACTCGACCACAGCGACATCGCCGATTATGAGCGCAACCAGATTATGCGCCGTTTGCGCCAACTGGTCGCTCAGGCATGGCACACCGATGAAATCCGTAAGCACCGCCCTTCCCCTGTAGATGAAGCAAAATGGGGCTTTGCGGTAGTAGAAAACAGCCTGTGGGAAGGGGTTCCAAACTACCTGCGTGAGCTCAACGAGCAACTCGAAGACAACCTGAATTACAAATTGCCGGTCGATTTTGTTCCGGTACGTTTCACTTCATGGATGGGCGGCGACCGCGACGGCAACCCGAACGTGACTGCGGATATTACCCGTCACGTTCTGCTGCTAAGCCGCTGGAAAGCAACCGACCTGTTCCTGCGCGATATTCAGGTGCTGATTTCCGAACTCTCGATGGTGGAATGCACGCCAGAGCTGAGTGAACTGGCCGGCCCAGACGCTGCACAAGAACCGTATCGCTGCATTATGAAAGGCATTCGTCAGCAATTACTGGCGACACAAGCCTGGCTGGAAGCTCGTCTGAAAGGCCAGCGCCTGCCAAAACCTGAAGGTTTGTTAACCCAAAACGAACAGCTTTGGGACCCGCTCTACGCGTGTTACCAATCGCTGCAAGCGTGCGGAATGGGCATTATCGCCAACGGCCAGTTGCTTGATACCCTGCGCCGCGTGAAGAGTTTTGGCGTGCCGCTAGTGCGTATTGATGTTCGCCAGGAAAGTACTCGTCATACCGAAGCGCTCGGCGAAATGACGCGCTACCTGGGCATTGGCGATTACGAAAGCTGGTCGGAAGCAGACAAACAAGCGTTCCTTATCCGTGAACTGAATTCAAAACGCCCACTTCTGCCACGCCAGTGGGAGCCGAGCGATGACACCCGCGAAGTGCTGGAAACCTGCAAAGTGGTTGCCGAAGCCCCGCGTGGTTCTATCGCCGCTTACGTTATTTCCATGGCGAAAACCCCATCTGACGTGCTGGCCGTTCATCTGCTACTCAAAGAAGCTGGCTGCACCTTCGCTCTGCCGGTTGCGCCACTGTTTGAAACACTCGACGACCTGAACAACGCCGATGACGTCATGACTCAGTTGCTGAATATCGACTGGTACCGCGGCTTTATTCAGGGCAAACAGATGGTCATGATTGGCTATTCTGACTCGGCAAAAGATGCAGGCGTGATGGCGGCATCCTGGGCGCAATACCAGGCTCAGGACGCACTGATCAAAACCTGCGAGAAAGCCGGAATCACCCTGACGCTGTTCCACGGACGCGGTGGTTCTATCGGCCGTGGCGGCGCGCCTGCGCACGCAGCTCTGCTTTCTCAACCGCCGGGTAGCCTGAAAGGTGGTCTGCGTGTGACCGAGCAAGGCGAGATGATTCGCTTTAAATACGGTCTGCCGGAAATCACCATCAGCAGCCTGTCGCTCTACACCAGCGCGATTCTGGAAGCCAACCTGTTGCCACCGCCAGAGCCGAAAAAAGAGTGGAAACATATCATGGAGGATCTGTCAGTGACCTCGTGTGATATGTATCGTGGATATATCCGCGAAAATGAAGACTTCGTGCCGTACTTCCGTTCGGCAACACCAGAGTTGGAACTGGGTAAACTGCCGCTGGGCTCACGCCCTGCGAAGCGTAAACCTAACGGTGGAGTTGAATCTCTGCGTGCCATTCCGTGGATCTTCGCCTGGACACAAAACCGCCTGATGCTGCCAGCCTGGCTGGGTGCCGGTGCTGCGCTACAAAAAGTGGTCGAAGATGGCAAACAAGACGTGCTGGAAACCATGTGCCGCGACTGGCCATTCTTCTCTACGCGCCTTGGCATGCTGGAAATGGTGTTTGCAAAAGCTGACTTGTGGCTTGCGGAATACTACGATCAGCGCCTGGTGAAACCAGAGCTGTGGGGCCTCGGCACACAACTGCGTGACCAACTGGAAGCTGATATCAAAGTGGTTCTGGATATCGCCAACGATTCACACCTGATGGCTGACCTGCCATGGATTGCCGAGTCCATCCAGCTGCGTAACATCTACACCGACCCATTGAACGTGTTGCAGGCTGAATTGCTGCATCGTTCACGTCAGTTGGAAGATAAAGGTGAAGAGCCAAATGCGCAGGTAGAACAAGCATTGATGGTGACTATCGCAGGTGTTGCAGCAGGTATGCGTAACACTGGTTAAGCCCGTCAATAAGCTTCATAAAAAACCCCGCGTCAGCGGGGTTTTTTATGTCAGATACCGACTTACTTCAGGTCAAAACGATCCAGATTCATTACTTTCACCCAGGCTGCAACGAAGTCTTTCACAAACTTCTCTTTTGCATCACCACAGGCATAGACCTCAGCCAGTGCACGCAGAACGGCGTTTGAACCGAAGACCAGATCTGCGCGAGTCGCAGTCTGTTTCACTTCGCCAGTTTGACGGCAGCGGCCTTCAAATAGTTCTGAAGAGTCATCAGTCGCCTTCCATTCCGTGCCCATATCCAGCAGATTGACAAAGAAATCGTTACTGAGTACACCCAGGCGCTCGGTAAATACGCCTTGTTTACCACCATCAAAATTCGCACCCAGCACACGTAAACCACCCACCAACACCGTGAGTTCCGGAGCGGTCAGCGTCAGTTGCTGCGCTTTATCAATCAGCAAAGATTCTGTAGCTGAAGTCCCCATACGGGCACGGTAATTACGGAAGCCATCTGCCGCAGGTTCCAGCAGGTTGAACATCTCGATATCAGTTTGATCCTGGCTGGCATCCACACGCCCTGGAATAAACGGCACACGAACGCTAAGACCAGCCGCTTCTGCCGCCTGTTCAACACCCACGACACCCGCCAGCACAATAATATCGGCCAGTGATGCTTTACCAGATGCTTTCTGAATCGCTTCCAATGCAGGCAATGCACGGGCTGCTGTAGCATTCACATCCCAATTACGCTGAGGTGCCAAAGCCAGTCTCGCGCCATTGGCCCCACCACGTTTATCGCCACCGCGGAAGGTCGACGCCGACGCCCAGGCCACAGAGATCAGTTCGCTAACCGAAAGGCCGGAATGGGCAATTTCCGCTTTCAGGTGGTCGATATCAGCCGGAGTTGGGCTGAATGTCGCTTTTGGCAGCGGGTCTTGCCAAATCAGTTCTTCTTTTGGTACTTCCGGGCCGATGTAACGTGCAATTGGCCCCATATCGCGGTGGGTCAACTTGAACCAGGCGCGAGCAAAGGCTTCATTGAAAGCCTGCGGATCATTGAGGAAACGGCGTGAAATTTTCTCGAATTCCGGATCAAAGCGCAGCGTCAGGTCGGTGACCAACATTGTCGGTTTACGTTTTTTCGATGGATCAAACGGATCAGGAATGATTTCAGGAGCATCAACTGCTTCAAACTGAATTGCACCAGCAGGGCTGCGTGTCTGGACCCATTCGAATTTGAACAAGTTCTCGAAGAAGTAATTACTCCACTGTGTTGGCGTTTGTGACCAGACGACTTCCAGACCAGAAGTAATCGCATCGGCACCGACACCCGTACCGTGGCTGCTCGTCCAGCCTAAGCCCTGCGCTTCAATAGGTGCAGCTTCCGGATCAACGCCTACATGGGTCGCTTCTGCCGCGCCGTGGGTTTTACCCAACGTATGACCACCAGCGATAAGCGCCACGGTCTCTTCGTCGTTCATTCCCATATTGCCGAAAGTGGCACGAATAGCAGCGGCAGCCGAGAGCGGTTCTCCGCTGGCATTTGGCCCTTCAGGGTTAACATAAATCAGCCCCATCTCGGTGGCAGCTAGTGGGCGTTTGGCGAGCGCTTCAGGGTCGCGGTGTGCCAGCCAGGCTTTTTCATCGCCCCAGTTCACATCGAGATCCGGTTCCCAAACGTCTTCACGCCCGGCACCAAAACCAAAGGTACGGAAGCCTGAGTTTTCCAGCGCTACGTTACCCGCCAGCACATACAAATCAGCCCAGGATATTTTCTGGCCGTATTTCTGTTTGATTGGCCACAACAGGCGGCGAGCTTTATCAAGGCTCACGTTATCCGGCCAGGAGTTAAGTGGAGCAAAACGTTGTTGGCCACGACCTGCACCGCCACGCCCGTCTAAGGAACGATAAGTACCCGCACCATGCCAGGCCATACGAATAAACAGCCCGGCGTAGCTGCCCCAGTCGGCAGGCCACCATGGTTGGGAATCTGTTAGTAGCGCTTTTAGATCGCCTTTCAGCGCGGAATAATCGAGTTTGCTGAATTCTTTACGGTAATCAAAATCTTCACCGAGGGGGTTTGAGCGGTTTGAGTGCTGATTGAGAAGATCGACACGGAGTTGTTTCGGCCACCAGTCTCGCGTACTTGTTCCGGCTCCCGCACTCACATCCGGGCTACTCTGATGAAACGGGCATTTTCCTGCTGACAACGTATTATGATCGTTTTCGTTTGTGCTCATCGTCCTGCTCCCTTCATTATTTTAATACCAGGATATACAGCTCTGCAGATAAGTTATAGATGAAAAAAACTACAGATTTGATAGTTATTTCCTGTCGGCTAATGAGCAACATAGCAAAAGTCTTTCGAAGAAACGTCGACAGCAACATAAACTTTCAAAACTTAACATTACAAATGAAATGGGTATTGAGAGGGGGAGTGAGTCCAGAGGGCAAAGTCATGGCCCTTGCGGGCCATTATCTAAATTAAACTGCCGGGCGAACACCCAGGGTGTGGCAAATCGCGTAGCTCATTTCGGCACGGTTAAGCGTGTAGAAATGGAAGTCTTTCACGCCTTCACGGCTGAGGATTTTCACCATATCCATCGCAATATTGGCACCCACCATTTTGCGAGTTTCTGCATCGTTATCCAGCCCTTCAAACATTTGCGCCATCCAGTGCGGAACGCGCACGTTGGTCATGGTGGCAAACTTATGCGCCTGCTTGTAGTTACTCACTGGCAAAATGCCTGGAACGATTTCGACGTCGATACCCGCAGCGGCGCAGCGGTCACGGAAGCGCAGGTAACTTTCTACATCGAAGAAGAACTGGGTGATTGCGCGGTTTGCACCCGCATCAATCTTGCGCTTCAGGTTAATCAAATCAGCCTGCGCACTTTTCGCTTCCGGGTGAACTTCCGGGTAAGCCGCGACAGAAATATCAAAGTCACCGACTTCTTTAAGCAAAGTGACCAGGTCAGAGGCATACATATCCGGCTTGCCACCACCTGGAGGTAAGTCACCGCGCAGAGCGACGATATGACGGATACCGCTATTCCAGTAATCCTGCGCAATAGTACGTAACTCGTCGGGAGTGGCATCAATACAAGTCAGATGCGGTGCAGCTTCCAGACCTGTACGGTCTTTAATACCTTTGATGATGCTATGCGTACGGTCACGTTCGCCAGAGTTTGCACCGTAAGTCACGGAGACAAATTTCGGTTTCAGGCTGCTGAGGCGGTCAATTGAGCTCCACAGGGTTTGTTCCATTTCACTGGTGCGCGGCGGGAAAAACTCAAAGGAAACGTTAATTTGCCCGGCAACTTCGGCCAGACTCTGATTTAGTGCTTCCCGCTGGTTGGCGTGAAAAAAGCTCATACCCTTACCTCATCAATCGCATTTTATTATGTGGTGTTGTGTTTTACTACATCCAGACGTTTAGACGTCCAGATAGCAAGATGAAGGAAAAGCATGACGCCGTCAACTGATAATTCAACACAAGGAATGAGGAATTCTCAATCAAGTTGAAAGTTCTTCATGATGGGATTTGAGAAGGGAAAAACGTTGAGTTCTGGTCGCCCTCATCCGACTTCCTCCCCGTAAGAAGAGGAAACCAGAATGAGGGCGAACCCGATTTACAACAACTGCGCTAAGCGATTGAGATCCGACTGAATAGCACCGGCTGTGACATCACGCCCGGCACCTGGCCCACGAATAACCAGCGGGTTATCGCGATACCAGCGGCTTTCGATGGCAAACACGTTATCGCACGGCAACAGTGAAGCCAGAGGATGCTCAGGGCGCACCGCTTCAACACCGACACGCGCTTTACCGTTAGCATCGAAACGCGCCACATAACGCAGCAGCAGACCCATTTCCTGAGCTGCTTCAAAACGCTGAAGCATTTGCTCATTGATCTCATCGCCATTTTCAAAGAAATGGTCGATGGAACCCGTTTCACTTCCGCTTGTGACCAGCGACTCAACACGCACCTGATCCGGTTCGATGTCATAACCCGCTTCACGAGCCAGGATCACCAGCTTGCGCATCACGTCTTTCCCGGAGAGGTCGACGCGCGGATCGGGTTCAGTCAATCCTTGCTGCCATGCCTGATCCACCAGTTCGGTAAACGGTACAGTGCCGTCAAACTGCAGGAACAACCAGGAAAGTGTGCCGGAGAAAATGCCGCTAATCGCCAGAATGGAATCACCGCTTTCGCGCAAATCACGAACGGTGTGGTTCACCGGCAAGCCTGCGCCTACCGTGGCGTTGTACAGCCAGTGACGACCCGTTTTAGTAAACGCGTTGCGAATTTCACGGTATTTCTGACTGTTACTGGCACCAGCCACTTTATTGGCGCTGATAACATGGAAACCGTGGCTGGCAAAATCAAGGTATTGATCGGCCAGTTGTTCGCTCGCCGTCACATCCAGAACCACCAGGTCATCATACGGATGCGAACGCATCCACTGGAATAAGGCTTCTTCGTCTTGCTCTACGGCTTCGTCATTGAAGAACGCGAGCGCACGGCTGGCATCCAGACCTTCATAATTGAGCAAACTACGGCTGCTATCGACTACGCCGGACAGAATAAATTCAAAGCCCGTACGGGCGGAAAGCGTTTCTTGCTCGCGGGCAAAAAGCTCCAGCCAACGCGAACCAATGTTCCCTTTGCCGAACAGCACCAGGCCAATGCGTTTTTCAGCGCGGAACAGTGACTTATGCAGACCCTGAATCAAGTTTTCAGTTGGGCCAACACGCAACACCGCAACCAGGCTGATGCCATCTTCTGACTGCCAGATAAACTCAACCGGCTGATCTTTCAGTTGCTGCCAGAAACGGTGGCTATGCAGTGGATTACGGCAAACGCCTGCACCCACCATCGCCACCAAAGCCAGACCTTCGCGCAGACGCAATTCGCCCGGCAGGCCAGAATCCTGAAGTGTTTGCAGCACGCTGCCCGCAACTTCTGAGGTGTAACAAAGCTGGAGCAGATTGCGATCGGGGTGAACGCCAATCGATAACGGGCGAATCTGAGCACGCTTTAACAGCGTATCCAGCTCTTTGTGCGCCAGTTTAAAATCTTTCTGCGGGGAGACTTCAAGTTCAATCAGGCAGATATCGTCGTGACTGGTGACGATTCGTGCGCCCGTACCAGAAGCCAGCACGCGCTCGATGCGCGTCGAACCCTGCTCCGGGGAATAGCTACAACGCAATTGCAGATCGATATCGCTACCGGAAACTGGCTGCAAAGTACGCGCATGGAGAACTGGCGCGGCCAGACGAGCCAGTTCGCTTGCTTCGTCCAGACGCAGCAACGGCAGCAAACAAGCATCTTTCACTTTACGTGGGTCAGCACTGTAAACCCCGGCAACGTCACTCCAGATGGTCACGCGGGAAACCCCAGCCAGTGCACCAATCTGAGTAGCGGAATAGTCAGAACCGTTACGGCCCAGCAGAACCGTTTCCCCTGCATCGTTACGGCAGATAAAGCCAGTAACCACGAGGCGTTTGTTCGGGTGCTGCGCCATAAGCTCTTGCAGCAGCGGCCAGGATAGACCTTCGTTCACCTGCGGCTGAGCGGCACGTTCCGCACGCATAAACTCACGCGCATCCAGCCATGCAGCTGGATGGCCTAACTGATTCAGCACCGCAGACATCAGGCGTGCAGACCAAATTTCACCATGGCCCACGACTTCGGCGTAGACAGCATCAGTCATTTTGCCATCAAGCAAACCCGCCAGACGCTCAAGATCATGAATAAACTGATTGATTAAAGCATCAGCAACATCAGGCTCAACGAGGCCCGCAATCAACTCGCTCTGATAACGACGCAGAGTTTGTTGAACCTGGTGAGCAGAAAGACGATCGCTTTGGCTCAATTTCAACCAGTTAATCAACTGGTTCGTTGTGCTACCGGCGGCGGAAACCACCATCATGTCGCCAGGTTTAGAATACTCGGCCATGATCCCCGCAACGCGCAGGTAACACTTCACATCTGCCAGACTACTGCCACCAAATTTATGCAGTTGGCGAACCGGCGCCGCTGCTGGTGCTGAAACACTCATGCTTACCCCTCTCTTGCCACCTGGAATGCATTTTCCAGGTCAGCAATTAAATCTTCGCTATCTTCAATGCCAGTCGAAATGCGCAATAAGGTGTCAGAAATACCCGCCGCAGCTCGCGCTTCAGGCGCCATGCCCGCATGGGTCATCGTCGCCGCATGTGAAATCAAACTTTCGACCCCACCCAGCGATTCCGCTAACGTGAAGAGAGTCAGGCTACTCAGGAAGCGACGCAGCGTTTGCTCGTCGCCATTAAATTCAAAACTCAGCATCGCGCCAAAACCTTTTTGCTGACGAGCCGCAATTTCATGGCCCTGGTTTTCAGGCAGCGAAGGATGATACAGCTTTTTCACCAGCGGCTGCGTTTTCAGGAAATCGACAATCGCCTGAGCGTTTCGTTGCGCCACTTCCATACGAGGTGAAAGCGTACGCAGGCCACGCAGCAACAAGTAGCTGTCGAAAGCACTGCCGGTTACGCCAATGTTATTTGCCCACCAGGCAAGTTCGGTGACGGTTTCCGGGTCTTTCGCAATCACGACACCCGCAACGACATCGGAGTGTCCATTCAGATATTTAGTACATGAGTGCAGAACCAAGTCCGCGCCCAATGCCAACGGGTTTTGCAACGCCGGGCTCAGGAAGGTGTTATCCACCACACTGATTGCCCCTGCTTCACGCGCAGCGGCGCAGATTTTCGCAATATCTACCACTCGTAACAAGGGATTACTTGGGCTTTCGACCAGCACCAGCTTAGGTTTTTCGTTAAGCGCCGCGCTCAATGCTGCTTCATCACCTTGATCGACAAACAAAACGCGATATGCGCCGCGTTTTGCCAGGCTATCAAATAAACGATAGCTGCCGCCGTAACAGTCGTGAGGAGCCACCAGCAGATCGCCAGGCTTCAGGTAAACGGTGGTCACCAGATGGATTGCTGACATGCCGGTATTCGTCAGCACAGCACCCGCTCCGCCTTCCAGTTCTGCCAGTGCGCGTTGTACGACATCACGCGTAGGATTGCCACGACGCGAATAGTCATGCGCGCGCGGTTCGTTAAACCCGGTGAAATTATAAGTACTGGAGAGATGGATTGGCGGTACAACGCAGCCGTATTGCTCGTCATCGTTCAAACCGCTACGTACTGCGATAGTTGCCTGTTTGCGCGTCATGGCTCTCGAATCCTTGCTGGTCGAATAAAGGTCAGGCACCAGAGTAAACACTGCTGAGTTAGACGTCAATACATCTGGACATCTAAACTTCTTTGCGTATAGATTGAGCAAACGCGCAATAGCCGTTAAAATTATACGCTTTAGGGTGATAGCACCGCAGACCGCGGATCAATAAACGCTTACACTACGACCAGATAATCGCTTCGGCCGCGTATCAGACGTCTGAAGCATATATACATTGATAAGAGGATTAAGTATCTCATGGCTGAATGGAGCGGCGAATATATCAGCCCTTACGCTGAGCACGGGAAGAAGAGTGAGCAAGTAAAGAAAATTACGGTATCCATTCCTCTGAAGGTGTTAAAAATCCTCACCGATGAGCGTACCCGTCGCCAGGTGAATAACTTGCGTCACGCAACAAACAGTGAACTCCTGTGCGAGGCTTTCCTGCATGCGTTTACTGGCCAACCGTTGCCAAACGATGCAGATCTGCGCAAAGAGCGTAGTGATGAGATTCCTGAAGCGGCGAAGGTGATTATGCGCGAACTGGGGATTGATCCAGAGACGTGGGAATACTAGCTCTAACCGTTATCCTTCAAGTTGCTGCGGCGTTGGCTGCACTCAATCGCCCCAGTCACTTACTAGTGTAAGCTCCTGGGGACTCTTTCATTTGCCGCCTTGCAGAAACTCGAATGCTAGCGGTTATAAGAAAGTGACAGATACAAAAAAGGCGCCGTTAGGCGCCTTTTTCTTACCGTGCAGCGAAAAATTACTTCTTCGCGCCTGGAACGCTGAAACGCTTGTTAAAGCGGTCAACGCGGCCACCGGTAGCAACATCACGCTGCTTGCCAGTGTAGAACGGGTGGCATTCGCCACATACGTCCAGGTTCAGATCATGACCCACGGTAGAGCGAATCTTGATAGAATTACCGCAAGAACAGTTTGCAGTAATTTCTGCGTAGTTCGGGTGAATATTCTTTTTCATGGAAAACCTCTGTATAAGGCCGCGCCGCTCTTCCAGCCCTAACGCCAGACACCGCGCGAAGTTGATAAATTAGGTTTTTTGACACCAAAAACTGCGCATCAAAGGCGGCGAATCATACAGAACCCCGCGAATGGATGCAAACTGATCCGCATTTTCTGGAGTACAAAGTGTACACTATTTGTTTATTCGAATCATTCTTGCTACTGCAAGGCGGCAACTAAACAAATCGCCAGGAGCTTACTCAAGTAAGTGACTGGTGTGAGTGAAGGCAGCCAACACAGCGGTAGTGAGAAGGATGAAGAATAAACCGTCATTTTTATCAGTTCGGAAAATTTAATGCCTGTCGCCCACGTCGCTTTACCGGTTCCTCTCGCCCGTACTTTTGACTACTTCATTCCCGAAGGAATGCAGGTGGTATCAGGCTGTCGCGTCATGGTGCCGTTTGGTAAGCGCCAGGCTGTCGGCATTGTGGTGTCGGTAAGTGAGCTCAGCGAATTGCCGCTCAATGATCTTAAATCGGTGGCTGAGGTTCTGGATGGCGCTTCGTTGTTTCCGGATTCGCTGTGGCGCGTTCTGCTGTGGGCGGCTGAGTATTATCATCACCCGCTTGGCGATGTGCTTTTCCACGCTTTGCCAATCTTGCTGCGCCAGGGTAAACCCGCGCACCACGCACCGTTGTGGTATTGGTTTGCCACCGAAGAAGGCAAAGCCGTCGATCTGAACAGCCTGAAACGCGCCCCCAAGCAACAGCAAGCGCTGGCAGCAGTGCGGCAAAATATCATCTGGCGCCATCAGGTGAGCGAACTGGATATCAGCGAGGCCGGGTTGCAAGCGCTGCGGGCCAAAGGGCTATGTGACCTGAAAAGTGCCGCCCCTTCAACGACGGACTGGCGCGATAGCTTTTCTGTTGAAGGCGAGCGCTTACGACTAAATACCGAGCAGGCGACCGCTATCGGCGCAATCCACAGTTCGACTGACCATTTTGCAGTCTGGCTGCTGGCGGGTATTACCGGTTCCGGCAAGACGGAAGTGTATCTTAGCGTACTGGAGAACGTGCTGGCGCAGGGTAAGCAAGCGCTGGTTCTGGTGCCCGAAATTGGCCTGACGCCGCAAACCATCGCCCGTTTCCGTGAACGTTTTAACGCTCCGGTCGAAGTTCTGCACTCCGGCCTTAACGACAGCGAACGCCTGGCGGTATGGCTGAAAGCACGCAGTGGCGAGGCCGCAATTGTGATTGGCACCCGCTCTTCGCTATTTACACCATTTTGCCGTCTTGGCGTGATTGTTATAGATGAAGAGCACGACAGCTCTTATAAGCAGCAAGAAGGCTGGCGTTATCACGCTCGTGATTTGGCCGTGTACCGCGCACATGCGGAAGATATCCCCATCATTCTTGGCTCCGCCACGCCTGCACTGGAAACATTGCACAACGTCCAACTGGGGAAATATCGCCAGTTACGCCTGACAAAACGCGCCGGTAATGCGCGCCCTGCCACACAACAAGTGGTGGATTTAAAAGGCCAGCCGCTGAAATCCGGGCTAGCTCCTGCACTTATCAAAAAAATCGGCCAGCACCTTAAAGCTGACAACCAGGTGATCCTGTTTCTTAACCGCCGTGGTTTTGCTCCCGCCCTGCTGTGCCATGAATGCGGCTGGATAGCAGAGTGCCCGCGTTGCGATCACTACTACACCTACCATCAGGGGCAGCGCCATTTGCGCTGTCACCACTGCGACAGCCAAAGAGCGATTCCTCAGCAATGCCCGAGTTGCGGTTCAACTAACCTGGTCCCCGTCGGCATGGGAACGGAACAACTCGAACACAGCCTGGCACCGGAATTCCCTGATGTACCGATTTCCCGTATCGACCGAGATACCACCAGTCGTAAAGGCGCGCTCGAGCAGCAACTGGCAGAAGTCCATCGCGGTGGCGCACGTATTCTGATTGGTACGCAAATGCTGGCGAAAGGGCATCACTTCCCGGACGTCACGCTCGTGGCTTTGCTGGATGTTGATGGCGCACTGTTTTCTGCTGATTTCCGCGCAGCGGAACGTTTTGCACAGCTCTATATTCAGGTCTCTGGCCGCGCTGGGCGTGCCGGGAAACAAGGTGAAGTGATGTTACAGACACACCACCCAGAGCACCCTTTACTGCAAACATTGCTCACCAAAGGTTACGACGATTTCGCAAGCCAGGCTCTGAAAGAACGCCAGACAGTGTTCTTACCGCCGTTTACCAGCCACATCATGTTCCGCGCTGAAGACCAGAATAATCACCAGGCTCCGCTGTTTTTGCAGCAATTAAGGAACCTGTTGGAATCCAGTCCGTTAAGGGATGATCAATTGTGGATTATGGGTCCGGTGCCTTGTTTGCAACCCAAACGAGGCGGGCGTTTCCGCTGGCAAATTCTTCTGCAACACCCTTCGCGTGCACGCCTGCAGCGGTTGGTTAGCCACTCGTTGAAACTGGTTAACACGTTACCGGAATCACGTAAGGTGAAATGGATGCTGGATGTGGATCCTATCGACGGCTAGCACAAAGCCACGCGGTAATGCGAAGCGGATCGAAAAATTCAACAACCATCACACTTTTAATGAAATAACTGTAACCAACCGACATCAATTTCTGCTAAGAATGTGAGCATGGTCAGACACCAGGGACGTTGTCAGCACCTGTAAAGTGCACGCGAGGAGAAGAAGTTGAAGCCGAAGAAGCAGATTGCCAATGCAACAATGAAAGATGTTGCCGTTCAGGCGAAAGTCTCAACTGCAACAGTGTCCAGAGCATTAATGAATCCGGACAAAGTATCGCAAAGCACTCGTAGTCGTGTTGAACAAGCGGCAATAGCCGTAGGCTATCTCCCCCATTCATTGGGGCGAAATTTAAAGCGTAATGAATCACGCACCATTCTGGTTATTGTCCCGGATATCTGCGATCCCTTCTTTAGCGAAATCATTCGCGGTATTGAAGTGACGGCTGCGGACCAGGGCTATCTGGTGCTGATTGGTGATTGCGCCCATCAAAATCAGCAGGAAAAAACCTTTATCAATCTGATCATTACCAAACAGATTGATGGCATGTTACTGCTCGGCTCGCGCCTTCCTTTTGATGCAAGCATCGAAGAACAACGCAATTTGCCACCCATGGTGATGGCGAACGAATTTGCCCCTGAGCTGGAATTACCCACGGTTCATATTGATAACCTGACTGCCGCGTTTAACGCCGTTTATTACTTGCAGCAATTAGGTCACCAAAAAATTGCCTGTATTGCCGGCCCTGAAGAAATGCCACTTTGCCACTACCGCTTGCAAGGTTACGTGCAGGCGTTGCGCCGCACTGGAGCAGTGGTCGATCCGCATTACATCGCGCGTGGTAACTTTACCTATGAGGCGGGTGCCGCGGCATTATCGCAACTGCTGGCGCTGCCAAATCCTCCGACAGCTGTCTTTTGCCATAGCGACGTAATGGCACTGGGCGCATTGTCTCAGGCTAAGCGCAGTGGTTTACGTGTACCGGAAGATTTGTCGATCATGGGCTTTGATGACATAGCGCTATCACAGTTCTGTGACCCACCGCTCACCACCGTAGCGCAGCCTCGATTCGATATTGGGCGAGAGGCTATGCTGTTGCTATTGGACCAACTTCACGGTCATGCCGTGAGCAGTGGTTCGCGTTTGCTGGACTGTGAGCTCATTGAACGAGGCTCCACCAGCGCACCTGGCAGTAGAAAATGACCCGCTTTAGGACACTGGATTCTGGTCAAAGGGATATCCATTAAGTAACATGGCGGGCTGATAAACGAATAAAATATAGCGAATCAATAGTGGCACAACGAGATTATGTACGCCGCGGGCAATCGGCAGGTACGCGGCGTAAGAAAAATAGCACCCGCAGCAAGCAACGCAGCCTACCCTCTGTCTCGCCAACAATGGTCGCCATTGCGGCCGCCGTTCTGGTGACCTTTATTGGTGCCCTGTACTTCATTACTCATCATAAGAAAGATGAAAGCGAAACGCTGCCTGGGCACAAAGTCGCAGGCAACGGCCTGCCACCTAAACCAGAAGAACGCTGGCGCTATATCAAAGAACTGGAAAACCGCCAGACGGGTGTGCGTGCGCCAACCGAGCCTTCTGCCGGTGGCGAAGTGCAGAATAAAGATCAGCTCACCAGCGAACAGCGCCAGTTGTTAGAGCAAATGCAGGCAGATATGCGCCAGCAACCGACTCAGCTTAATGAAGTGCCGTGGAATGAGCTGACACCTGAACAGCGTCAGCACACGCTACAGCGCCAGAAAGTTATTCAGCAGCAACAGCAGTTCACTGCTCAACAAGTTGCGCCGCAACCACGTGCCGTTCAACAGCAGTCGCAACCTGTAACGCAGCAGCCACGCACCGTGCAGCAGCAACCAAGAACCACCGCGGCCACACAGCAACCGTACCAGGATTTGTTGCAAACACCGCCGCATACTCAACAGCGTGCAGCGGCGCAAACCGCTCAACCAGCAGCGCCGATTACCCGTGAAGAAGTGGTCAAACAGGCTCCGGCACCTCAGGACAAGCCAAAAGATGAGAAACGCTGGATGGTACAGTGTGGCTCCTTCAAGGGTGCCGAACAGGCAGAAACGGTCCGTGCGCAGCTTGCTTTCGAAGGTTTTGATTCACGCATTACCACCAACAATGGCTGGAACCGCGTCGTCATTGGCCCAATCAAGGGCAAAGAGAAAGCTGACGGTACCATTAGTCAGTTGAAGATGGCTGGCCACTCTAACTGTATTCGTCTTGGCGCTGGGGGTTGAAACCCCCAAAATCCCCCCCATCTATAATTGCATTCGACCCCGATATAATATCGGGGTACTTATTCAGTTTATGCAATAAGGGGTCTGCTCGTGACAACAATAGTAAGTGTGCGCCGTAACGGCCATGTCGTAATCGGTGGTGATGGTCAGGCCACGCTCGGCAATACTGTAATGAAAGGCAACGTCAAAAAAGTACGTCGTTTGTATAACGACAAAGTGATTGCCGGTTTTGCTGGCGGTACTGCGGATGCCTTCACCCTATTCGAACTGTTTGAGCGCAAGCTAGAAATGCACCAGGGCCACCTGGTGAAAGCTGCGGTTGAACTGGCAAAAGACTGGCGTACCGATCGCATGCTGCGCAAGCTCGAAGCGTTGCTTGCCGTCGCCGATGAAAATTCATCTCTTATCATCACCGGTAATGGTGATGTGATTCAGCCAGAAGATGATCTGATTGCAATTGGTTCAGGTGGCCCGTATGCGCAGGCAGCGGCACGTGCACTTCTGGATAACACCGAACTGGGTGCTCGTGACATCGTAGAGAAATCGCTGGGGATTGCCGGTGATATCTGCATCTACACCAACCATTTCCATACTATTGAAGAATTAGCGTCTAAGGCGTAAGGAATCCCCATGTCTGAAATGACTCCACGCGAAATTGTCAGCGAACTGAATAAACACATCATTGGCCAGGACAATGCCAAGCGTTCCGTGGCGATTGCGCTGCGTAACCGCTGGCGCCGTATGCAGCTTAATGAAGAGCTGCGCCATGAAGTTACGCCAAAAAACATTCTGATGATCGGCCCAACCGGTGTCGGTAAAACCGAAATCGCCCGTCGACTGGCAAAACTTGCCAACGCACCGTTCATCAAAGTCGAAGCCACCAAATTCACCGAAGTGGGTTATGTTGGTAAAGAAGTTGATTCTATCATCCGCGATCTGACCGATTCCGCGATGAAAATGGTTCGCCTGCAGTCCATCGAGAAAAACCGCTACCGTGCCGAAGAGATGGCCGAAGAACGCATTCTTGATGTGCTGATCCCACCAGCTAAGAACAACTGGGGCCAAAACGAAACGGCACCTGAGCCATCTACCGCGCGTCAGTCTTTCCGTAAGAAATTGCGTGAAGGCCAGTTAGACGATAAAGAAATTGAAATCGATCTGGCTGCAGCACCGATGGGAGTTGAAATCATGGCTCCTCCGGGCATGGAAGAAATGACCAGCCAGTTGCAGTCTATGTTCCAGAACCTGGGCGGTCAGAAGCAAAAACCACGCAAGCTGAAAATCAAAGAGGCGATGAAACTTCTGATTGAAGAAGAAGCCGCGAAACTGGTGAACCCGGAAGAACTGAAGCAAGACGCCATTGATGCCGTCGAGCAACACGGTATCGTGTTCATCGATGAGATCGACAAGATCTGTAAGCGTGGTGGCAACAGCTCCGGCCCGGACGTTTCTCGTGAAGGCGTTCAGCGTGACTTACTGCCACTGGTTGAAGGCTGCACCGTTTCGACTAAACACGGTATGGTCAAAACTGACCACATCCTGTTTATCGCATCTGGCGCATTCCAGGTGGCAAGTCCATCAGACCTGATTCCTGAATTGCAGGGTCGTCTGCCAATTCGTGTGGAACTTCAGGCACTGACTGTTGAAGATTTCGAGCGCATTCTGACTGAGCCAAACGCGTCTATCACCGTGCAGTACAAAGCGCTGCTAGGCACCGAAGGCGTGAATATCGACTTCACCGAAGATGGTATTCGCCGCATTGCTCAGGCCGCATGGCAAGTGAACGAGTCCACCGAAAACATCGGTGCGCGTCGTTTGCACACTGTTCTGGAACGCTTGGTTGAAGACATCTCTTACGATGCCAGCGAAATGAACGGCCAATCCATTCTGATTGACGGTGAATACGTCAGTAAGCATCTGGATGAGTTGGTAGCAGATGAAGACTTGAGCCGTTTTATCCTATAATCGCGCTCAACGTATTTTCTTCATTTGAAATGGAGGGCTTATGCCCTCCATTTTTTTATATCTAACAGAGAGAACTATGAGCGAATCGCACTCTGTAAGCACGACTCAAGCCTGGCTTGAAAGCTTGCGCCCACGCACATTACCACTGGCATTTGCCTCTATCGTCTGTGGATCCGCGTTGGCTTTCTGGCAAGGCGTGTTCAACCCCGCAATTGCATTGCTGGCACTGCTGACTGCCGGGTTACTGCAAATCCTCTCAAACCTGGCGAATGACTACGGTGATGCGGTAAAAGGCAGCGACAAAGAAGACAGAATCGGGCCATTGCGCGGAATGCAAAAAGGCGTGATTACCCAGGCGCAGATGAAAAGGGCGCTGGTTATCACGGTGGTATTAATCTGTGTTTCTGGCCTGGCGCTGGTCGCGGTTGCTTGCCGTACGCTGGCAGATTTTCTCGGTTTCCTGGTGCTCGGTTTGCTGGCTATCATCGCGGCTATTACCTACACCGTCGGAACTCGCCCTTATGGTTACATGGGGCTTGGAGACATTTCAGTACTGGTCTTTTTTGGTTGGTTAAGTGTGGCTGGTACCTGGTATCTGCAGGCTCATGCTCTCGCACCATTAGTGTTTTTACCCGCCACGGCTTGCGGATTACTGGCAACAGCTGTGCTTAACATCAATAACTTACGCGATATCGACAGTGACCGTGAGAACGGTAAAAACACGTTGGCTGTGCGCCTGGGCCCGGTACTTGCCCGTCGCTATCATGCTTGCCTGTTGATTGGGGCGCTGGCGTGCCTGGCGGTATTTAACCTGGTGTGGCTGCAAAGCCTGTGGGGATGGCTGTTTGTGCTTGCAGCACCACTACTGATTAAGCAGGCGCGTTTCGTACTGCGTGAGATGGAGCCGGTTGCCATGCGCCCAATGCTTGAACGCACAGTAAAAGCCGCATTGCTTGCTAACGTATTGTTTGCGGTAGGAGTTGTGCTCAGTACGGTGTCGTTTTAGCTGACAAATATCAATTAACAATTGATGATTTTGCCAACAGTTGAGATTAAGCGATATACTGACAACTCATGCAGCAACAGAACCTTAATCCTATGAAATATGATACTTCCGAGCTTTGCGACATCTATCAGGAAGATGTCAACGTCGTTGAACCGCTGTTTTCCAACTTCGGTGGGCGGTCGTCCTTTGGCGGGCAAATCATCACGGTGAAATGTTTCGAGGACAACGGATTGTTGTATGATCTGCTCGAACAAAATGGCCGTGGCCGTGTTTTGGTGATCGATGGCGGTGGCTCTGTTCGCCGAGCTTTGATTGATGCGGAACTTGCCCGTCTGGCGACTCAAAATGAGTGGGAAGGCCTCGTGGTATACGGTGCAGTACGCCAGGTAGATGACCTGGAAGAACTGGATATTGGTATTCAGGCAATTGCCGCCATTCCTGTTGGCTCTGCTGGCGTTGGCGTTGGCGAAAGTGACGTGCGCGTTAACTTTGGCGGCGTGACATTCTTCTCCGGCGACCATCTGTATGCGGATAACACCGGTATTATTCTTTCCGAAGATCCCCTTGATATTGAGTAACAAAATCGAATAACAAAACGGGCGCCCTGGGGCGCCCGTTTTTATTGAAGCTGTGGTCTTACACTTCTTCCATTTTACCCAGCAGGGCGTGCAGACGATCCTGCCACACGTGCTGTTGCTCTTTCAGAGAATTGTTTTCGCGTACTAATTCTTCATGATTGCTCTGAGATTGCTGAACTTGCTGAGACAGATTGGTGTTCGTCTCTTTCAGTTCTTCGATTTCCATCTGCAGCAGGGTAATGGTATCAATCGCCTGCTGTACTTTTGCTTCCAGTTTCTCAAACACTTCAAATGACATTTCGAACCTCTCCTGAATTGCAAGGCGTTGATGGATGTCTATACCCGTTAGCATTCGAGTTGCAGGTAGGCGGCCAGGGAGCTTATCCCGATGAGCTTACTTCAGTAAGTGATTCGGGTAAGTGAGCGCAGCCAACGCCCCTGCAGCTTGAAGGATGATGGGTATAAATCCCCCGTTCCGGATATTCCCCGAAGACACCTTATGAATATATGCGCACCACGCAGCGTGTCTCGATTGTAAGTAGCGTGAGTAGCCGTGTCCAGTGAGTTCAAGCGCTCTTTGCGTAACATGACGTTTTTCGGCTTATACCGAATGACGAGGCGTAATAAAATCACTATTTGTTAACGTCGTGAAGCGTTCCATGAGCGTTTACGTTGTCTTTTCTGGGTGATAATGCGCACACCTTGGCGCGAAATCGCTCATTTTTATGACGAGCAACACAAAATCAGCGTTCGATATTTCTCGTTTATGTTCGTTAACGATAAATTAACACTATACCTACATGGTACCTGCGCGGCAGGGAATGCCCGAACAAACAATAATCATTAATTTTGCCTTCAGGACCCTATTATGAGTCAGACAGCTCCATCAACCTTAAAAGGCCAATGCATCGCCGAGTTCATGGGCACCGCATTGTTGATTTTCTTTGGTGTAGGATGTGTTGCCGCGTTAAAAGTGGCGGGCGCAAGCTTCGGGCAGTGGGAAATAAGCATCATTTGGGGTCTGGGGGTGGCGATGGCTATCTACCTGACCGCAGGCGTTTCCGGGGCGCACCTTAACCCTGCCGTCACCATCGCGCTTTGCCTGTTCGCCTGCTTCGATAAGCGTAAAGTCGTGCCATTTATTGTGTCACAGGTTGCAGGTGCGTTCTGTGCCGCAGCTTTGGTGTATGGCCTGTATTACAATTTATTCCTCGATTACGAGCAGACGCACCACATGGTGCGCGGCAGTGTAGAAAGCCTGGATTTAGCGGGTATTTTCTCAACCTACCCTAATCCACACATCAATTTGGTGCAGGCGTTTGCCGTAGAGATGGTGATCACCGCCATTTTGATGGGCGTTATCCTGGCACTGACTGATGATGGTAACGGCATCCCGCGTGGCCCGTTAGCACCGCTGCTGATTGGCTTGCTGATTGCGGTTATCGGCGCATCAATGGGGCCGTTGACCGGATTTGCGATGAACCCAGCGCGTGACTTTGGCCCGAAACTTTTCGCCTGGTTAGCAGGCTGGGGCGATGTCGCCTTTACCGGTGGCCGTGATATTCCTTACTTCCTGGTGCCTGTATTTGGCCCGATTGTAGGCGCGGCGTTAGGTGCCTTCGGCTACCGTAAACTGATTGGTCGCCATTTACCTTGCGATGTTTGTGTTGAAGATGAAGAAAAATCCAGCGCATCCACGCAACAAAATGCTTCTTTGTAAGACTGACTTCAGGACAAAATTATGACTCACGAAAAAAAATACATTGTCGCACTCGATCAAGGAACCACCAGCTCTCGCGCCGTCGTCCTGGATCATGATGCCAACGTAATTAGCGTGTCGCAGCGCGAGTTTCAGCAAATTTACCCAAAAGCTGGATGGGTAGAGCACGACCCAATGGAGATTTGGGCAACTCAAAGTTCAACGCTTGTCGAAGTTCTGGCTAAAGCGGATATCAACTCCGACCAAATCGCCGCTATCGGTATCACCAACCAGCGTGAAACCGCGATTGTCTGGGAAAAAGAGACCGGCAAACCTATTTATAACGCCATCGTCTGGCAATGCCGCCGTACCGCAGAGATTTGTGAAAAACTCAAACGCGACGGGCTGGAAGAGTACATCAAGTCCAATACTGGCCTGGTCGTTGACCCGTATTTCTCTGGCACTAAAGTGAAGTGGATCCTTGACCACGTAGAAGGCTCCCGTGAGCGTGCTCGCCGTGGCGAACTGCTGTTCGGTACCGTCGATACCTGGCTTATCTGGAAAATGACCCAGGGGCGTGTCCACGTTACCGATTACACCAACGCCTCACGAACCATGCTGTTTAACATCCACAGCCTGGACTGGGACGACCGCATGCTGGAAGCGCTGGATATTCCACGCGCCATGCTGCCAGAAGTACGTAAATCTTCCGAAGTGTACGGCCAGACCAACATTGGTGGTAAAGGCGGTACGCGTATTCCCATCGCCGGGATCGCTGGTGACCAGCAGGCAGCGCTGTTTGGCCAGCTGTGCGTCAAAGAAGGAATGGCGAAAAACACCTATGGCACTGGCTGCTTTATGCTGATGAACACCGGTACCCAGGCGGTTAAATCGACTCATGGTTTATTGACCACGATTGCCTGCGGCCCACGCGGCGAAGTGAATTATGCGTTGGAAGGTGCGGTATTCATGGGTGGCGCATCAATCCAGTGGCTGCGTGATGAGATGAAGCTAATCAGCGACGCAACAGATTCCGAGTACTTTGCAACGAAAGTAAAAGACACCAATGGCGTATATGTCGTTCCTGCCTTTACTGGCCTGGGTGCTCCTTACTGGGACCCGTATGCCCGCGGCGCAATCTTCGGCCTGACGCGTGGGGTCAACGCCAACCATATTATCCGTGCAACGCTTGAGTCCATCGCTTACCAGACGCGTGATGTGCTGGAAGCGATGCAGGCTGATGCTGATATTCGCCTGCACGCTCTGCGCGTCGATGGCGGTGCGGTGGCGAACAACTTCCTGATGCAATTCCAGGCCGACATTTTAGGTACTCGCGTTGAGCGTCCGGAAGTCCGTGAAGTCACTGCGTTAGGTGCTGCTTATCTTGCAGGCCTGGCGGTTGGTTTTTGGCAGAACCTGGATGAAGTCAGCGAGAAAGCGGTTATCGAAAAAGAGTTCCGCCCGGGTATCGAAACTACCGAACGTAACGTCCGTTATGCTGGCTGGAAGAAGGCGGTGAAACGTGCGCTGGCATGGGAAGATCACGACGAAAGTTAATTGCTGAAATTGCCCCTCACCCTAACCCTCTCCCACCGGGAGAGGGGATCACCCTACCCCGCCTGTGCTAAACTCCGTCCCAATTAGGCTTGCTAAATGAGTGTGCAATGAGACGAGAACTTGCGATTGAATTTTCCCGCGTAACTGAAGCCGCAGCACTGGCAGGTTATAAATGGTTGGGTCGTGGCGACAAAAACACGGCGGATGGCGCAGCCGTTCACGCCATGCGTATCATGCTTAATCAGGTCAACATTGATGGCCAGATTGTGATTGGCGAAGGGGAAATCGACGAAGCGCCGATGCTCTACATTGGCGAAAAAGTCGGGACCGGCCAGGGCGATGCGGTCGATATCGCGGTTGACCCGATTGAAGGCACACGCATGACCGCAATGGGTCAGGCCAACGCGCTGGCCGTGCTGGCGGTGGGCGATAAAGGCAGCTTCCTCAATGCGCCTGACATGTACATGGAAAAACTGATTGTTGGCCCTGGTGCTAAAGGCATTATCGACCTCAATCTGCCACTGGCTGAAAACCTCTATAACATTGCTGTTGCACTCAACAAACCGCTGAGTGAACTCACTGTGACCATTCTTGCCAAACCGCGCCACGACGCCACCATTGCTGAACTGCAAAAACTTGGCGTGCGTGTTTTCGCCATCCCTGATGGTGATGTTGCGGCATCCATTCTGACCTGTATGCCGGATAGCGAAGTCGATGTGATGTACGGTATCGGCGGCGCGCCTGAAGGGGTGATTTCCGCAGCCGTCATTCGTGCTTTAGATGGCGATATGCAAGGCCGCCTGTTGGCACGTCACCACGTTAAAGGCGATAGCAACGAAAACCGTCTTATCGGTGAGAAAGAGCTGGAACGCTGCAAAGCGATGGGCATTGAAGCGGGCGTGGTATTAAAACTCGACGATATGGCGCGTAACGACAACGTTATTTTCTCCGCCACCGGTATTACCAAAGGTGATTTGCTGGATGGGATTACCCGCAAAGGGAATATGGCGACCACCGAAACGCTGCTGATCCGTGGCAAATCGCGCACCATTCGCCGCATCAAATCGATTCACTATCTCGACCGCAAAGACCCGGACGTTCAAACACATATTCTGTAAGACTGCCGTTTGTCTGATAGAGCTTTCCAGCTCATACGGGCTGGAAATCACTCAAGATTGTGGTGAAGATAGGGAAAAAGAAACACAAGGGGAAGGTCATGGCGGAATGGGTCACAGGTAAAGTCACTCAAGTTCAATACTGGACGGACGCTCTATTTAGTCTCACTGTTCATGCGCCAGTCGCTCCTTTTGCTGCCGGGCAATTTACCAAGCTTGGAATGGAGATTGACGGTGAGCGCGTGCAGCGTGCTTATTCCTACGTCAATGCGCCGAGCGATCCCAATCTTGAGTTTTATCTGGTCACCGTACCAGAAGGCAAACTCAGCCCACGACTGCATGCTCTGCAACCCGGCGATGAAATTATGCTGGTGAGTGAAGCGGCTGGTTTCTTTGTGCTGGATGAAATACCGGATTGCCAGACGTTATGGATGCTGGCGACAGGCACAGCATTAGGGCCCTATCTTTCGATTTTGCAGGAAGGTAAAGGCCTCGAGCGTTTCGAGAATATCGTTTTGCTTCATGCTGTGCGTTATGCGCAAGATTTGAGTTATTTGCCATTAATGCAAAAACTCCAGCAGCAATACGAAGGGAAACTACGCATTCAGACAGTGGTGAGCCGGGAATCACTTCCGGGTTCACTCACCGGCCGAGTGCCTGCACTTATCGAAAGCGGTGAGCTGGAAGCGGCTGTCGGTCTGCCGATGAATACCGAGACGAGCCATGTAATGTTGTGCGGTAACCCGCAGATGGTGCGTGATACGCAGCAGTTACTGAAAGACACCCGGCAGATGACCAAACATTTGCGCCGCCGACCGGGTCATATGACTGCTGAACACTACTGGTAACGTTAGCGGTACTTCACTTCAATGGTATCTTTGCCAAATCTGTTTTCACCCTGGGTGCCAACAAATGCGCCCAGGTCCATGATAATCATCACCAGAATCAGTGTCGGAATAAAACGCCCGAGCCCCCATTGTGCCAAAGTGCCGAATGTTTCCCAGTTGCCGGCCAACAGCAGCCATGCAGGAATAAACAGCAGCGCCCACCAACCTTTTTTATTACGATCGTGCAGACGTTTCACAATTACGGCGGCCGTCGGTATCAATGAGCCCGATAAAAAGAAACCGGCGGTGGAATAAGGCATAATTTCAGCACCCGCGAGGGTGAAGAGAATGATCAGCGCGATTAACCAAACGCCAATCCAAATCCAGAAGTCACGGCGTCCAATACGTCCGTTAAAAGAGAACAGCCATTGCTGTATGGTCATGGTAAGGTCCATTTTATTGTTTAGCGCCGTAGTGTACCCTGGCTAAGCCGGGTTTTGACAAGCCAACGGAATGCCGATTTAATCGGAATGCAGAATTCACAGGAGAATGTGTCGATGAGACATCTGTTTGCAGCTCTGGCTTTACTGACGCTACCCGCTGCGGTGGTGTGGGCCGATCCGCCTTCAGACTCCACCTCAACGCTACAGGCCGCGCCATATTTACTGGCGGGAGCGCCAACGTTCGATATGAACATTACGCAGTTTCGGGAGAAGTTTAACGCCGCAAACCCGACGTTGCCGATCAACGAATTTCGCGCCATCGAGTCCAGTACCGATGAAGCTAATCTGATGCGTGCAGCCAGTAAAATCAACGAAAACCTTTATACATCCAGCGCATTAGAGCGCGGCACGCTGAAGATAAAGTCTATCCAGATAACGTGGTTGCCCATTCAAGGGCCAGAACAAAAAGCGGCACGCGCAAAAGCTTCTGAATATATGGCAGCACTGATTCGCACCTTTACTTCGTCGCTTTCAAAAGCGCAAAGCATGGCAAAACTCACCAAATTGCTAAGCGATGGGAAGAACAAACGTTATTACGCACAAACAGATGGCGCGATTCGCTATGTTGTCGCTGATAACGGCGAAAAAGGGCTTACCTTCGCAGTTGAACCGATTAAGCTGACGCTATCTGAAACACTCAACAACGGCGAATAAATGACAAAAAGCAAAGCCTTTCGCCTGCTGAGTCTCTATACCCAAAATAATTCGAGTTGCAACGCGGCGGCAAGAGCATAAATCCCTATGAGCTTACAAAAGTAAGTGATTAGGGTGAGTGATCGCAGCCAACAAAGATGCAACTTGAAGTATGTCGGGTATATACTGTTTCACAGACCATGCTGCCCTAAGTGGCAGCAATTCTTTTATTAGTTTGACCTTGTGGAGAATTAAGATGCGACATCCTTTGGTGATGGGTAACTGGAAACTGAACGGCAGCAAGCACATGGTACACGAGCTGATTGCTGGCTTACGCAAAGAACTGGCTGGCGTTGCTGGCTGTGGCGTTGCTATCGCTCCTCCAACAATGTACCTGGACCTGGCTAAACACGCAGCTTCCGGTAGCCACATCATTCTTGGTGCCCAGAACGTAGACCTGAACCTGTCTGGCGCATTCACTGGCGAAGTTTCTGCCGAGATGCTGAAAGATGTTGGTGCTAAATACATCATCATCGGTCACTCCGAGCGTCGTACTTACCACGCCGAGTCTGACGAGCTGATCGCTAAGAAATTCGCCATTCTGAAAGAAGTTGGCCTGATCCCAGTTCTTTGCATCGGTGAAACTGAAGCAGAAAACGAAGCGGGCAAAACTGAAGAAGTTTGCGCACGTCAGATTGATGCAGTTCTGAAAACTCAGGGCGCAAGCGCATTCGAAGGCGTTGTAATAGCTTACGAACCAGTATGGGCAATCGGTACTGGCAAATCAGCAACTCCTGCTCAAGCTCAGGCAGTTCACAAATTCATTCGTGACCATATCGCTAAAGCTGATGCGAACGTTGCTGAACAAGTGATCATCCAGTATGGCGGTTCCGTAAACGATAAAAATGCAGCAGAGCTGTTTGCTCAGCCAGACATCGACGGCGCGCTGGTTGGCGGTGCATCTCTGAAAGCTGATGCATTTGCAGTTATCGTTAAAGCTGCAGCTGAAGCGAAAAAAGCGTAAGTTTCTCGCTTGAAGATATTAAGGCTCTGCTCCGGCAGGGCCTTTTTTATTTCAGTAATCCGCAATCGTGATCTTGTAGCTGTTCGGCAGAGGCCAGATTCAGACGCAGTAAATTCCGCTCCGTCGCCAACGCTATCCACTCCCCACCTGGCAATTTCGCCATCGCCAGACTGTAACGCCCCATCTGATCGCGCGCCTGCGGAACCTGAGAGGCCAGCAGCATAAATGGGCCACGTTGCGAAAACTCTGTTTCACTGACCTTTCTTGCAATGTACTTATTCCCAGCCAATGGCTCCGGGAACGCCTGCCATTGGCTGTTCAGACTATCGACATACTGGTTTATCTGGCCACGCACATCAGCCCTGAGACAAGAAATATGGATGTGTAATTGATTCTGGGTACGCCCAGTCGTGGAATTAATGGTGAGAGAAATGGCGTTATCAGGAACTTGAGTTCCCCGACGCTGGCTCATCACATTGCGTTCTTGCCAGGCAAGCCAGAAGAAGTTAGCGGTTTTTGGCTGCAATAAATCAGGGCTTTCCATGCCTTTCATTTTTGCTGTCGGCAACAGCAGATATTGCAGCGGGCCGTTAATATCTTTCAGCAATACGAGCCCCGATTGCAGATCTACTTTGGTACAAGGCTCTGGGTTGTGGTTGTCGCGCTGATGGGGAACACATTGCTGGCTGACGATACGCCAAAGCGCATCCGGGTGATGCAGATATTGCCGGAGACTAAACCCACATACTGCGACAACAGCTAACAAAAGGATAAAGAGAATTATCGTACGACGGCGCAGCAGCATACAAAACCTCAGACACAGTGAGAGGGCTGCTCAGCGTAACGCAAACTACGGTGGTCTCAAAAGCAAAACGGCCCCTTTCGGGGCCGTTGTAAAACTTAACGCTGACTAATCTGGTCGAAAGTTCCGCCATTGGCGAAGTGCTCTTTCTGGGCTTTCGCCCAACCGCCAAACTCTTCATCGATGGTGAACAATTTAAGTTTAGGGAAGACGTTTTCATACTTCTTCGCCACTTCAGCATTGCGTGGGCGATAGTAGTTTTTGGCTACAATTTCCTGACCTTGCGGGGAATAAAGGTATTTCAGGTACTCTTCAGCCACTTTCTGAGTGCCTTTCTTCTCTGTCACTTTATCTACGACTGAAACAGTAGGCTCAGCAAGAATCGACTCGCTCGGCGTGACGATTTCAAACTTGTCTTTACCTAACTCGTTGGTCGCCAGGAACGCTTCGTTTTCCCAGGCAATCAGCACGTCGCCGATACCACGCTCAACAAAAGTACTGGTTGAACCGCGAGCACCTGAATCCAACACTTCAACGTTCTTATACAGCGCTTTCACGAAATCCTGCGCTTTGGCCTGATCGTTGTTGTTGTGATGCAGAGCGTAGCCCCAGGCTGCCAGATAGTTCCAGCGTGCACCGCCTGAACTTTTAGGGTTCGGCGTGATAACAGAAACGCCCGGTTTAATCAGGTCATTCCAGTCATGAATTTGTTTCGGGTTGCCTTTGCGCACCAGGAAAACGATGGTCGAAGTGTAAGGTGCGGAGTTGTCTGGCAGGCGTTTAATCCAGTTTTTGTCGATACGACCGCGTTCAGCGATGGCGTCCACGTCGTAGGCCAGAGCCAAAGTCACCACGTCAGCTTCGATACCGTTGATAACGGATGTCGCTTGTTTGCCTGAGCCGCCGTGAGACTGGCGAACCACCACGTTATCACCGGTTTGTTGTTTCCAGTGAGCACTGAACGCCTTGTTATACTCGTCATAAAGTTCGCGAGTGGGATCGTAAGAGACATTAAGTAACTGAATGTCTTTCGCTAATACACTTGTAGACGCCAACAGTAATGTAAGTCCAACTCCCCACTTATTCATTTTTCGCTCTCTTTAATCAGATTTGATAAAAGCAGCGTGCCAGAAATTTAACCATTCATTAAAGAATAAAAAAAGATTGGCTATAACAATCGAGCATATACCCAAAATAATTCGAGTTGCATCGCGGTGGCAAGAGAACGAGTCCCGATGAGCTTAGTAAACTAAGTGATTAGGGTGAGTGAACGTAGACAACAAAGATGCGGCTTGAAGTATGACGGGTATATAACAGACAACAAAAAGCCGGGTTGCCCCGGCTTCAATTTTCACTGCTCGTGAATTAGTACAGTTTCTTAGCGCAATCCAGCCAATCACCTTTGAACGGACGCTTCATGTTTTCGATAGCGTCGATGATGTCATGGTGAACCAGCTTCTCATTCTGAATGCCTACGCAACGACCGCCGTGGCCTTGCTGCAGGAGCTCGATAGAGTAAGCGCCCATGCGGGAAGCCAGAATGCGATCGTAAGCAACCGGTGAACCACCGCGCTGAATGTGGCCCAAAACGGTAGCGCGTGTTTCGCGTTTAGTTTCCGTCTCGATATATTGAGCCAGTTCGTCGATGTCGCAGATGTGCTCAGTAATAGCGACGATTGCGTGCTTTTTACCTTTAGCGATACCCGCTTTGATTTCTTCAACCAGGTCTTCGCGATTAAACTCAACTTCTGGCAGAACAACAAACTCGCAACCACCGGCAATAGACGCCGCTAAGGTCAGGTCGCCACAGTAACGACCCATCACTTCCACGATAGAAATACGCTGGTGGGAGGAAGAGGTGTCACGCAGGCGGTCGATTGCTTCCACGACTGTTTCCAGAGCGGTGAAGAAACCGATAGTGTAATCGGTGCCTTTGATATCGTTATCAATGGTGCCCGGCAGGCCGATGCATGGGAAGCCCATTTCGGTCAGACGCATCGCACCCATATAGGAACCGTCGCCGCCGATAACAACCAGCGCATCAATACCGCGTTTTTTCAAATTCTCGATAGCGACTTCACGGATTTTCTCATCACGGAACTCCGGGAAACGAGCGGAACCCAGGAATGTGCCGCCACGGTTAATCATATCGGACACGCTGTAGCGGTCCAGATTCACCATGCGGTCTTCATAAAGTCCCAGATAACCATCATAAACACCTACGACTTCCAGGCCTTCCGACAATGCTGCACGCACAACACCACGAATCGCAGCGTTCATACCCGGCGCATCACCGCCACTCGTCAACACACCAATTTTTTTGATCATGACTACCTCTGAACTTTTGAATGCAAATTAATCCTGTTGCCGGAAACGGCCTGCGGCATGCCGAGGCGTCGACTTTGCTACAAATAGTATAACAACCGCTTCTTGCTGAATTGATTCAGGTCAGGCCATAAGTCGTACTTTATCCAAAAAACATCGACTACGTCTGACTTTTATAACGAATATTTAAAGCTCAAAATGGCCTTGCTGCTGCGTCGGAACAACCGAGCAGGGGTCCTGGTGAATAATCACATCTGACCCAGGGAAACGACGTAAAATCGCTTGTTCCACTTGTTCGGCAATCACATGCGCCTGAACCAGCGGGAGATTGTCTTCCATTTCGATATGAACTTGAATAAAGCGGGTCGGCCCTGACTGCCGCGTACGTAAATCATGCGCCCCTTTCACACCGGGCCATGCATTGATGATATCAATAATTGCCTGACGTTCGTCATCGGGTAATGCACGGTCTAGCAGAGACTGCACTGCCTCATGCCCCATACGAATCGCGTTATATAAAATATAGACGCCGATCCCTAACGCAAATATTGAATCTGCACGGTGCCAGCCATACCAGGACAGTGCCAGAGCAACCAGAATTGCTCCGTTCATCATAACATCAGACTGATAATGAAGCATATCTGCCCGGACTGCCTGGCTTTGTGTCTTCCGAACAACCCAGCGCTGGAAAGTCACAAGTATCAGTGTGCTAAATAATGCAATAACTGTAACCACCACACCGACTAACGGCTGCTTCATCTGCGACGGCTCGGCTAAATGCTGGAATCCGGTCAAGAACAGGAACAGCGCTGAGCCAGAAATAAACATACTTTGAGCGAGTGCGGCCAGTGATTCCGCTTTGCCATGGCCAAAAGTATGTTCTTCATCCGCAGGTTGCAGTGAGTAACGCACGACAAGAAGGTTAGTCAGCGATGCAGCAATGTCCACCAGCGAATCCACCAATGCCGCCAGAATACTGACCGAACCGGTATACCACCAGGCGAAAATCTTGATCAAAAGTAACAGCGATGCCATTACCGTCGCAGCAATTGCCGCACGGCTGACCAGCTTCCCATATTGTTGATTCATAGGGGCTCCAGCGAATGATTGCTGGCTAGTATAGCGGATTCATCCGAACCTTCAGGCAAAAAAAACCCGCCGGTTAAGGCGGGGAAGACAGGGATGGTGTCTATGGCAAGGAAAACAGGGTTTGTTACTGGTTACTACGCTTACTGCTACTACTCAGTGCCTGCATCGAAGACATCTGTTGCAGGTCCGCCAGTTCACGGAACTGATCCATGCGCTGTTGGTGTTTGTCATTTAAAACGGCCTGTTGCTCAGGACTTAACAAGCGGTACATTTGGTTGCGTACTTTCGCCATTTCAACCTGGCGAGCCACTTGTTCTTGTGCCATTTTTTCAGCCTGGGCACGCACTGCCGTTTCATCAAAATTATTAGCGATGACCAGATTATGCATGGTCTCCATTTCGCTTACATTCACGGGTGGGCTATCATGCCGTGCCCGTTGCATTAGATCGCGCATTTGTTGGCGCTGTTGTTCGGTAAGGTTTATTCCCTCGAACATGTGGCTCTGAAGGTTATTACGCTTCACTAAACCTTCACCGCCCTGGTACCAGTTATCGCTGGCCGGTAAGTCTCTGGCCTGGCAAGCCAGGGTTACCAGAGTCAATGTAGAGGCCATGACGGCAGCGGTAACATTGCGCATCACTTGCTCCTGATATCATCTGTGCTGCGATTCAACGAGATTCAGTCTACGATTCCCGCTGCAAACTAGCGTCAGGGGGTGTAAAACAACGTAAAGTCATAGATTAGCTCGCCTTGATGACGTAATTTCTGCCTCGGAGGTAATTTAACAATGAATAAAATTCTGCTAGTTGATGATGACCGAGAGCTTACTTCCCTGTTAAAGGAACTGCTCGACATGGAAGGTTTTAACGTAATTGTTGCCCACGACGGTGAACAAGCGTTGGAGCTCCTTGATGACACCATTGACCTTTTATTGCTCGACGTAATGATGCCGAAGAAAAATGGCATTGATACGTTGAAAGAGTTGCGTCAATCACACCAGACCCCAGTCATTATGCTAACAGCGCGAGGAAGTGAGCTCGATCGCGTGCTGGGCCTTGAACTGGGTGCAGATGACTATCTGCCTAAACCATTCAACGATCGTGAACTGGTGGCCCGTATACGCGCTATTTTGCGTCGTTCACACTGGAGCGAGCAGCAACAAAACAGTGACAGTGGCTCACCGACTGTCGAAGTTGACGGTTTAAGCCTGAATCCTGGACGTCAGGAAGCAAGCTTTGATGGACAGGCACTGGATTTGACCGGGACTGAATTCACCCTGCTCTATTTGCTGGCACAGCATCTGGGTCAGGTGGTTTCACGCGAACATTTAAGCCAGGAAGTTCTGGGTAAACGCCTGACACCTTTCGACCGCGCAATCGACATGCATATTTCCAATTTGCGTCGTAAATTGCCGGACCGTAAAGATGGGCATCCGTGGTTTAAAACATTACGTGGCCGCGGCTACCTGATGGTGTCTGCTTCATGATAAGTAGCCTTACCGCGCGTATTTTTGCCATCTTCTGGTTGACGTTGGCGTTAGTGCTGATGCTAGTGCTGATGCTGCCTAAACTGGATTCGCGTCAAATGACCGAATTGATGGAGAATGAGCAACGTCAAGGCATCATGATTGAACAGCATGTCGAAGCGGAACTTGAAAACGATCCACCCAACGACCTGATGTGGTGGCGTCGTTTGTTCCGGGCCATTGATAAATGGGCACCACCGGGACAGCGTTTATTACTTGTGACCAGCGAAGGGCGAGTGATTGGCGCCCAGCGCAATGAAATGCAGATCATTCGTAACTTTATCGGCCAGTCCGATAACTCGGATCATCCGCAAAAGAAAAAATATGGTCGTGTCGAATTGGTAGGGCCATTCTCCGTGCGAGATGGCGAAGATAACTACCAGCTCTACCTGATTCGCCCTGCAAGTAACTCCCAATCTGATTTTATTAACCTGCTGTTTGATAGACCTTTACTGTTACTCATCGTCACCATGCTGGTCAGTTCACCGCTGCTGTTATGGCTGGCGTGGAGCCTGGCAAAACCAGCGCGTAAGTTGAAAAATGCTGCGGATGAAGTAGCCCAGGGGAATTTGCGTCAGCACCCTGAACTCGAATCCGGGCCGCAAGAATTTCTCGCAGCCGGCGCCAGCTTTAACCAGATGATTACCGCGCTGGAAAGAATGATGACAAGCCAGCAACGGCTGTTGTCCGATATCTCTCACGAATTGCGTACCCCATTGACGCGCCTGCAATTAGGCACAGCATTGCTGCGACGTAAAACCGGTGAAAGCAAAGAACTGGAACGTATCGAAACCGAAGCTCAGCGTCTGGACGGTATGATCAACGACCTGTTGGTTATGTCCCGCAATCAGCAAAAAAATGCGCTGGCGAGTGAGACAATGAAAGCCAATCAGATCTGGTCTGAAGTGCTGGATAACGCGGCTTTCGAAGCGGAGCAAATGGGTAAATCACTCGAAGTGACCTACCCGCCTGGCCCGTGGCTGATGTACGGCAACCCGAACTCACTGGAAAGTGCGCTGGAAAATATTGTCCGTAACGCATTACGTTATTCGCACACGAAAATTGCCGTTAATTTCTCCGTGGATAATCAAGGCATTACTGTCACGGTAGATGATGATGGCCCAGGCGTGAGCCCGGAAGATCGTGAACAAATATTCCGTCCGTTCTACCGCACAGATGAAGCGCGCGATCGCGAATCTGGTGGTACCGGTCTGGGGTTAGCGATTGTCGAAACTGCCGTTCAGCAACATCGTGGCTGGGTGAAAGCCGATGACAGCCCGTTGGGTGGATTGCGATTAGTGCTTTGGCTGCCGCTTTATCATCGTTAATTTTTCGCCATAAAGAACAGGTCCTTCGGGGCCTGTTTTCCTTCCTGGCATAAATTGATATTCTGCGCGCCAGGTCTTATGGGGGCAGTATGCTAAATATCGTTTTGTTTGAACCAGAAATCCCACCCAATACCGGGAATATTATTCGTCTATGCGCCAATACCGGCTTCCGGTTGCATATCATCGAGCCGACAGGCTTTGGCTGGGACGATAAGCGACTGCGCCGTGCTGGTCTGGATTATCATGAGTTTGCCGCCGTGAATCGCCATCACAACTATGACGCATTTTTAGCGGCGGAAAACCCACAGCGAATTTTTGCATTAACCACAAAGGGTACGCCTGCGCACAGCGCAGTAAGCTATCAGGATGGGGATTATTTGGTGTTTGGCCCGGAAACGCGCGGCCTGCCAGCAACGATTCTTGATGCTTTGCCTGCTGAGCAAAAAATCCGTATTCCTATGATGCCGGACAGCCGCAGCATGAATTTATCGAATGCAGTATCGGTGGTGGTGTATGAAGCGTGGCGCCAGCTTGGTTACCCCGGCGCCGTGCTGAGAAGCTAGATTCCGTCGCCGTACTCGAAACCATTGTTAGCACCGTTAAAGTGCTGATCCATATCAATGGCAGGCATATCGCTTTCAGGCTTGCCAACAATTCGCGCAGGAACGCCAGCCGCCGTGGTATGAGGCGGCACTGGCTGTAACACTACAGAGCCTGCGCCAATTTTTGCCCCACGCCCAATTTCAATGTTGCCGAGGATTTTCGCCCCGGCACCAATCATCACGCCTTCACGAATTTTCGGGTGGCGGTCGCCGCTGGTTTTGCCCGTACCGCCCAAGGTAACAGACTGCAAAATCGACACATCGTTTTCAACGATAGCGGTTTCACCGATCACAATGCCAGTTGCGTGATCGAGCATGATCCCGCAGCCAATTTTCGCCGCCGGGTGAATATCTACCTGAAATGAAACCGAAACCTGATTTTGCAGGAATATCGCCAGAGCCCTGCGTCCTTCTTTCCACAGCCAATGGCCGATACGGTAGGACTGCAACGCATGAAAACCTTTCAGGTATAACAGCGGAGTGGAATATTTATCGACTGCCGGGTCACGGGTGCGCACGGCCTGAATATCGCAGGCAGCGGAAGCAATCATTTGTGGTTCTGCCGCGTATGCCTCTTCGACAACTTCACGAATCGCAATGGCAGGCATAATCGGGGAGGCTAGCTTATTAGCGAGCATGTAGCTCAGCGCGCTGCCGAGGTTTTCGTGCTTGAGGAGAGTTGCGTGGTAAAAACTGGCCAACATTGGTTCACAATCGGCAAGCGCTCGTGCTTCGGCTTTAATGTTGTTCCATACCAGATCCAGTTCTTCAGACGACATTGCTCTCTCCAGACAGAAAAACAGCGCCCGGCACAAAGTACCGGAACGCTTCAGTTATTGCGGTTGTGTTGTTCCATCAATTGTATCTATACCCAAAATAATTCGAGTGGCATCGCGGCGGCAAGAGAACGAGTCCCGATGAGCTTACATAAGTAAGTGATTCGGGTGAGTTCACGCAGCCAACAAAGATGCGGCTTGAAGTATGATGGGTATTAACTACCGCTCCGCTCATCCTTGCGAGTACGACCAAGCAAAGTCAATGCTGCCTCGCGCGCGTTTTTTCCGCAATACAATACCTGATAAATTTCCTCGGTTATTGGCATTTCAACGCCAAAACGCGCCGCCAACTCCCGAACTTCTTTGGTATTACGGTAACCTTCAACCACTTGGCCAATTTTCTGCTGTGCCGAATCCACATCCGCACCCTGCCCCAGCGCCATGCCGAAGCGACGGTTACGAGATTGGTTATCGGTACACGTCAATACCAGGTCACCCAGGCCAGCCATTCCCATAAACGTTTCAGGGTCAGCGCCTAAAGCAGTGCCAAGACGTGTCATTTCCGCAAGACCGCGAGTGATTAGCGCCGTACGAGCATTCGCACCGAAGCCAATACCGTCAGACATACCCGCACCAATCGCAATCACGTTCTTCACCGCACCGCCCAACTGCACACCGATGAAATCCGGGTTGCTGTAAACACGGAAGCTTTTTCCGCAGTGCAGCAACTGCTGGAGATCCTGAGCGAAGGTTTCGTCGGTTGCTGCCAGCGCAATTGCCGTTGGTAAACCAGCTGCCAGCTCTTTGGCAAAGGTAGGGCCGGAAATCACCGCCAGAGGAATATCATCCCCTAACGCTTCACGCGCCACGTCTTGCAACAGACGACCTGTTTCCGCTTCCAGACCTTTAGTCGCCCAGACGATACGAGCATCAGCACGCATCAGCGGTTTAATTTGACGCAGCACTTCGCCAAATACATGGCTCGGTACGACTACCAGAATATTACGACTGGCCGCCAAAGCTTTCGCTAAGTCGCTTTCAAGGTGAAGAGTGTCAGGGAAAGGTACGTCAGGAAGAAACGCGGCATTACAGCGATCGGCCTGCAATACAGCAAGGTGTTTAGGGTCATGGCCCCACAGAACAACGTGGTGACCATTACGCGCCAGTGTGATGGCAAGAGCGGTGCCGTACGAGCCGGCACCGATCACAGTCATTGAAGCATTAAGGCTGTTCATCAGGCATCCTGATGGTTTTCAGCACCTTCGCCTTCGCCAGATTGCTGCTGCAGGTAGCTCATGAACAGCGCATCGAAGTTAACCGGTGCAAGGTTCAGCTGCGGGAAGGTGCCACGAGAAACCAGGCTAGTGATTGCTTCACGTGCATAAGGGAACAGAATGTTCGGGCAGTACGCACCCAGGCAATGTGCCATCTGCGGACCTTCGATCCCACCGATGGAGAAGATACCAGCCTGCTGAACTTCACACAGGAACGCAGTGTCTTCGCCCAGTGTTGCGGTCACGGTTACACGCAACACAACTTCATAAACATCGTCTGCCAGTTGGCTTGAAGCTGTATCGAGATCCAGCTTCACTTCAGGCTGCCAGTCTTTCTGGAATACGTGTGGTGCATTTGGTGCTTCGAAAGAGATGTCCTTGGTGTAGACACGCTGAATCTGGAAAGCCATTTCTGTGTTGTTTTGTTCTGACATTGTTAAACCCTTAAAAAATTAATACGTCCTTTAAACGGCAGTAAGCGACAAAGGAACTGCACTAGCGCAGCAGGGGATCGAGTCCACCACGAGCGTCGAGTGCATACAAGTCATCGCAACCACCAATGTGCTGCGCATCAATAAAAATCTGCGGCACTGTGGTTCGCCCACTGCGTTTAATCATCTCTTCACGCTTAACAGCATCGCCATCAATCGCTAATTCCTGAAACTTGACCCCTTTGCTTTGCAGCAGGTCTTTTGCACGGTGGCAAAATGGACAGGTTGCTTTAGTGTAGATTTCAATATTCGCCATGGTTTTACCCCAGTGTGCGTAGCATTATTTACCGCGAACTAATGGCAGGTTTTCCCCGCTCCAGCCAGCAATACCTTCTTTCAGCAAAGTCACCTTTTCAAAACCAGCTTTCGTCAATAACGCTGCTGATTCCTGAGAGGAAATACCATTACCACAAACAACGATCACAGGCTGTGCTTTATGTTTTTCCAGCTCACCGAAGTTGCCACTTTTAATATCAGCGGTCAGTACATTCAATGAGTTAGCGATATGACCTTTACGGTAATCATCACGTGAACGCACGTCGACGACAACGGCGTCTTCTTTGTTGATAAGGCGTGTTGCTTCACCACGGGTGATGACCTTAACTTTAGAGGTCAAACCTTTAAAGGTCATGAAAAGTACGGCGGCCAGTAAGCCAACCCACGCCAGACTAAGTATGGGATGGCGACTCACGAATTGCATAATTTCTTGCATGGGGGGGTGTAACTCCCGACTAAGTAATATGAAAAAACCAGGTGAGGAGTATACATTTGCGTTGTGCCAAATACAGCCAGTCTGCGCCAGGTAATGTAGATTCTGCGGACTGTTACGAAAAAAATTACCGCAACGACGTAAAACCGATCACAATCCAGCCTCTTTCTTTGATCTTCTGCGGCTATTTACCCCGCAGCCTGTAGTAAAATTACGCAAATTTTGTCTTTGACTTAGAGGTTGTCGCAATGTCAGTTACTAAAAAACCTATGGTTCTGGTGATTCTTGATGGTTATGGTCACCGCGAAGAGCAGCAGGATAACGCTATTCTGAATGCTAAAACCCCGGTTATGGATAGCCTGTGGGCTCAGCGTCCACATACTTTGATCAACGCATCTGGCCTGGAAGTCGGTCTGCCAGAAGGCCAAATGGGTAACTCCGAAGTTGGCCACGTAAACCTCGGCGCAGGCCGTATTGTTTACCAGGACTTGACTCGTCTGGACGTTGAAATTAAAGAACGTACTTTCTTCGCAAACCCTACGCTGACTGCGGCAGTAGACAAAGCGGTTGCTGCTGGTAAAGCAGTACACATCATGGGTCTGGCTTCAGCCGGTGGCGTTCACAGCCACGAAGAACACATTCTGGCAATGATTGAGCTGGCTGCTGAACGTGGCGCAGAAGCAATCTACCTGCACGCATTCCTGGATGGCCGCGATACACCACCGCGCAGCGCTGAATCCTCTCTGAAGAAGTTTGCTGACAAATTTGCCGCACTGGGCAAAGGCCGCGTTGCGTCTCTGATTGGCCGTTACTACGCTATGGACCGCGACAACCGTTGGGATCGCGTTGAACTGGCTTACGACCTGCTGACTCTGGCTCAAGGCGAATACCAGGCAGAATCCGCTATTGCGGGTCTGGAAGCCGCATACGCTCGCGATGAGAACGATGAATTCGTTAAACCAACTGTTATTCGTGCTGAAGGCGAAGCAGACGCAGCAATGAACGATGGCGATGCGCTGATCTTCATGAACTTCCGTGCTGACCGTGCTCGTCAAATCACCCGTACTTTCGTTAACGCTGACTTCGACGGTTTTGCTCGTAAGAAAGTGGTTAACTTCGGTGATTTCGTGATGCTGACTGAATATGCAGCGGATATCAAAGCCGCTTGTGCTTACCCACCAGCTTCACTGAGCAACACCTTCGGTGAGTGGATGGCGAAGCATGACAAAACCCAGCTGCGTATTTCCGAAACTGAAAAATATGCTCACGTTACCTTCTTCTATAACGGTGGCGTTGAAGAACCGTTTGCTGGCGAAGACCGCATTCTGATTAACTCCCCGAAAGTTGCTACATACGATCTGCAACCAGAAATGAGTTCTGTAGAGCTGACCGAAAAACTGCTGGCAGCGATCAACAGCGGCAAATACGACACCATCATTTGTAACTATCCAAATGGTGATATGGTCGGGCATACCGGTGTTTACGAAGCAGCTATCGCAGCTATCGAAGCGCTGGACCAGTGTATTGCTCAGGTTGTTTCCGCCGTTGAAAACGTGGGTGGGCAGTTGCTGATCACCGCTGACCACGGTAACGCAGAACAGATGGCTGACCCGGCGACTGGCCAGGCGCACACCGCGCATACCAGCCTGCCTGTTCCATTGATTTATGTGGGCAATCGTAGTGTGAAAGCGGTAGAAGGCGGCAAGCTTTCTGATATCGCACCGACGATGTTGAACCTGATGGGTATGGAAATCCCGCAAGAGATGACTGGCAAGCCGCTGTTCATCGTGGAATAATCCCTCCCCATGAGGGGAAAGGCGATTTTTTCAATAACATGGGCCGTGAAAACGAAGCTGTTTTCAGTCAGGCCTGTGATGTACGCCAGCGTGTTAAGCGCTGGCGTATTGTTATGCCCCATGATCAGCCATGCCGACGATCGCGCCGAGTTAAAATCTATCCAGCAGGATATTGCGACTAAAGAGCGTGCGGTCCGCCAGCAACAGCAGCAACGTTCAACATTACTCGCCCAACTCCAGGCACAAGAAAAAGCCATTGCCGAAGCCAGCCGCAAGCTGCGCGACACGCAAAATACGCTTGCCGAACTCAACAGCCAAATCGACACCATGAATGCTTCACTCGCGAAACTGCAAAAGCAGCAGGCTTCGCAGGAACGCAACCTGGCCGCTCAGCTCGATGCATCTTTCCGTCAGGGCCAACATACCGGTATTCAGCTGATTTTAAGCGGTGAAGAGAGTCAGCGTGGGCAACGTTTACAGGCTTACTTTGGTTACCTGAACGCTGCACGCCAGGAAACGATTGAAGGGCTGAAGCAAACCAAAGCGGAAGTGGCGACGCAAAAAGAGAGTCTGGAATCCAAGCAAACCGAACAGCAAACGTTGCTTTACGAGCAACAAGCTCAGCAAACTAAGCTTGAAAGCGCGCGTAACGAGCGCAAGAAAACACTGTCGACGCTCGAATCCTCTTTGCAGCAAGACCAGCAAAAGCTGAGTGAAATGCGCCAGAACCAGTCGCGTCTCCAGGGGCAGATTGCCCGTGCGGAAGCCGCTGCGAAAGCAAGAGCAGAAAAAGAAGCGCGTGAAGCTGAGCAAGTTAAAACTCGCCAAAAGGAAGCAACCAGCAAAGGCAGCACCTACAAACCAACAGAAAGCGAACGCTCACTGATTTCGCGTACAGGTGGTCTCGGCGCTCCACGCGGGCAAGCATTCTGGCCGGTACGCGGTTCAATTCTGCATCGCTATGGCGAACAGCTCCAGGGTGAGCTACGTTGGAAAGGGATTGTTATCGCCGCAGGTGAAGGCACTGAAGTTAAAGCCATCGCTGATGGGCGCGTGATCCTTGCCGACTGGTTGCAGGGTTACGGCCTCGTTGTTGTAGTTGAACACGGCAAAGGCGATATGAGTTTGTACGGTTACAACCAAAGTGCGTTGGTTAACGTTGGAACACAAGTTCGCGCCGGCCAGGCTATCGCTCTGGTGGGTAACAGTGGTGGTCAGGGCCGCCCGTCACTTTATTTCGAAATTCGTCGCCAGGGCCAGGCAGTCAATCCACAACCGTGGTTGGGAAGATAAGTTTTGCTTCAATTCCGTCGTGTGTTTTTCTCTTTCGTCAGCACACTCATGCTGGCAACCCCTGTTTACGCTGGAAAGCTGGCAATCGTTATAGATGACTTCGGTTATCGCCCCGCGCAAGAAAATCAGGTTATCGCTCTGCCCTCTAATATTTCCGTGGCTGTTTTGCCCAACGCTCCTCACGCCCGCGAAATGGCAACCAAAGCGCACAATGCCGGGCATGAAGTGCTGATCCATTTACCCATGGCTCCGCTCAGCAAGCAGCCTCTGGAAAAAGACACACTGCGCCCGGATATGAGCAGCGGTGAAATCGAACGAATTATCCGTGAAGCCGTCAATGATGTTCCCTATGCCGTGGGGTTGAATAACCACATGGGTAGCGCGATGACATCCAGCCTGTTTGGCATGCAGAAAGTGATGCAGGCGCTGGGGCAATATAATCTCTATTTCCTCGATAGCATGACGATAGGCAATAGCCAGTCGATGCGAGCTGCCGCCGGAACGAACGTTAAAGTTATCAAGCGCAAAGTATTCCTGGACGATACTCAGAATGAAGCCGATATTCGTTTCCAGTTTAACCGTGCTGTAGAACTTGCGCGCCGAAATGGTTCCGCCATTGCCATCGGCCACCCGCACCCAACAACTGTACGAGTGTTGCAACAGATGGTGTATAGCTTGCCTGCGGATATTACGCTGGTGCGCCCGAGCAGCCTGCTGAATGAACCTCAGGTTGATACTTCGAGGCCGAATAACACACGCCCTGTAGCGCCAGCTATACCGGCTGAACAGCCGCGCAATCCATTTAAAGGCGTGAGTCTGTGCAAACCTAAGCAGCCTTTGCCGCCGGTTTACGCGACAACGTTCTTTGCAGTGCTAAGCGAAAGCATCAGTCAGAGCCAGTTGTTGCAGTACATGCAGCATCAGTGGCAGGGCTGGGGTAAATTAACAACGCCGACTCAGTCCTGACGTTGTTGACGCGCAGAGGAAGCATTTTCTTTGCGCGCACAATTTTTCAATTCCCTGTTCCAATACCAGGCTTTAAAATATTTCAGAAAACTATAAAACGTGGCATATAACCCCGTAACAAGTCCTACTCGCCCTTTCCTCCAGGCCCCACTCAATAAGTACCATTTAAAAAATGCACCGATGGCGCTTATCACACCTCTTGCCAGTGAAGGTTTGATTCTTTTATTTAAAACCAGGCGAGTCGTGTAAACATTTAATTTGTTGAATACTTCGTGGAGGTTATAAAAAGTATCGTGCCGTACAAAGCCGGGAATAACAGTCGAGCAGTGATACCCTTCAGCCTGATCATCGACAGGCCGATCGTTAAAGTGCGCCTGTTGACGGTTAAAAAGCCGCACAGGGTAGTCCGGAGAAGAAATGGGATAAATGGTTCGCACTTGTTCACCCAGCACAAACCAGTAGCGTGAGAAACGCCACGCCTGCTCTTGCGCCGGTTCCGAATCACTCTTTAGTTTGAGGATGAACACCGTTGTTTGTTCATCAAGAATTTCATCGCTATCCATGCACAGCACCCAATCATTCTGTGCAAGGCTAATAGCATAGTTCATTTGCTGTCCGTGCGCTTTAAATGGATGATATATTGGCTCGATACCATAACCACGAGAAATATTAATAGACTCATCAGTACTGCCTGAGTCCACAATAATAATTTCATCTGCGATTTTTATTAATGGGTTTAGCACCTCATGGAGCAGGCGCGCGGAGTTATAAGTCAGTAAACAAACTGATATTTTAAACATAGCGGTTACGCCATCAAAAATTCAATTATATCACTCTCAATAATTGTGGCTCTGGATTCGAAATCCGAATTCGAATTTGCAAATTATTAATTGCCGACAAATGAATTACCGAAAGCGTTAGTTATCACCCAGTTCAACCTTTATAATGCCGCGTGGAATAATATTACGGGAGTTCGGTCATCAATGGCGCAACAGCGGCGTAAAATTCTCTTACTGGATAACGGTAAAGAGTGGGGAGGCGGCACCAACAGTATGTTGGAGTTACTCAAACGTATTGACCGTCAACGGTTTGATATCACGTGCTGCTTTTACTACAACTACACGCGCGGTGAAGGTGAAACCATTGAGAAGGTGCTGAACAGCATTCAGATTCCTGTCATTTTTATCCCGCAACGCAAGCAGCCTGGCTGGGCAAAAATCTGCAAGGAAGTAGCACGCGCATTTTTGTTTTTCAGCAAGTCAGGGCGCAAAAAGGTCACCGCTTATATTGATTCCCAATGGCGAATCAAACCCAATGCCATGGCGCTACGCGAACAGCTGCAAAAAGATGGCTACGACATCCTGTATATGAATAACCAGCCGGGATCTAACCTGGAAGGGTATCTGGCAGCCGAGCCGCTCAATGTTGCGGTAGTACAGCACTGCCGTATCGAACCGGTAATGAGTCAGGCGATTACAAAAATAGTCAATCACACAGGCGACGCTATAATCGCCGTCTCTCATGGTGTAGAAAGCGTGCTGCTTAACCACGGCGTGAAAAAGTCTCTCTGCACGACTGTTCCTAACGCCATTGATATTCACCAGCCCTTACCTTCTGGCGAGGCGGTACTCCGCTCGTTGGGCATCAGCGACGATACGTTTTTGTTTGGTAGTATCGGCTCGCTTATCCCAAGAAAGTCCTGCCACCATACGCTGGAAGCTTTGCACCGTTTTCATCAGCAACATCCCGAAGCAAAATGGAAATTTGTTCTGGTAGGCGAAGGGGCCGATCGCGAAAAACTACAGCGCCAGGCCGCTGATTACGGATTTGCCGATCGGGTTATCTTTACCGGCTTTCGTAACAACCCTCTGGATTATCTGGCCGCATTTGATGTCTTTATTCTGGCATCGAAAAGCGAAGGGTTACCGCGTGTGGTGCTCGAATCCATGCTGCTTAAAACCGTGGTGATCGGTTCGAATGTGACGGGGACGGCAGAGTTAATCGACTCCGGACGTACCGGTCTGCTTTATCCTTATGGCGATACCGTCATGCTCGCTTCGCATCTTCAGCAAGTATGGCGAGATAGCGCATTACGTGATGCCCTCACACAAGCCGCCTGCCAACGCGTGATTGATAACTATGCGATCGAACACTATGTTGCCGGTGTCGAAGCCGTACTTGGCGCAGTAAAACCAACCCGGAATGAATATGTTTAAATTTCTGAACCCAAAATATCGCCATATTACGGCGCGACATAATATCCCTTTGGCTCAGGCGGCAAGCGGGGCTAAAACCGTTCCTGTCACTTCCGTTGTGATCCCATGCGTTGGCGAAGATTATATTGAGGAAGGTACGCTTTCGGCTGTTTTTGCCGAACGCTTCGCGCCTCAGCTAGAAGAGATCGTCATTGTCTCCGACCAACCGGCCAGTGCTTTTACCGGTTTGCCTGGCAAAGCCCGAGTTGTCACGCTGAATGTCCCCGAAAGAGATGACAGCTATCGCTTCAAGCAGATTTATCGTAGCCGCTTGATCAAAATTCAGGCACCACTTTACGCCCGAACTGAAGGTGCGCTGATTATTGATTCGGATTTAAACCTGTTGCAGATGCCTGAGCTGGAAGTCGAAGAAAACACGCTCTACTCCAGCTTCCGCCAGGGAAAAATGATCGCCAAACTGGCTAATGCACCGGAAGGGAAAGCACCGGCCTATTATCAGGGAACCATTCGCCCGACTCTTGAAGATCACGTCAACAGCGCCTTCCTTGCGGCAACACACAGCACCTGGCACAGGTTATGCCCTCTTTGGCTGGCTTTGTTCCGGGATACCTGGGAGTTGATGGACGACTCTCAGCCGCCAACAGATCAATTGCCGCTGGCAGCACTGCTCGATTTGCTGGATTTCAAAACGGTCAATTTAGGTGATTGGGTGAACTGGCCAGTCTCAAAGCGCATTGGTGGCACCCCTTCGGTTATCCCAAAAGAAGTCATTGGTGCGCATGGCGGTTTCCCGCTGTCTGAATGGCAGAAATATCTGGTCTCGCCGGATAGCGAATTGCTGTTTAAAGGACAGGACTACACTCGCAAAGTGCGTTATCTGACGGACGCTGAAAAGCAAACGGCAAGCGAATAAAGATGTGAAAAAGGCCGGTTTCCCGGCCTTTTTTAATTGCTCAGCGCGGTTAATCCCAGCTAAGAATCACTTTGCCAGACTGCCCGGAACGCATGGCATCAAAACCTTTCTGGAAATCATCGATACCAAAACGGTGAGTGATTATTGGTGACAGATCCAGGCCAGACTGAATCAGCGCCGCCATTTTGTACCAGGTTTCGAACATTTCGCGCCCGTAAATACCTTTGATGAACAAGCCCTTGAAGATGACTTTTGTCCAGTCGATAGACATATCTGACGGAGGAATACCCAGCATCGCAATACGGCCACCGTGGTTCATGGTATCGAGCATGGTACGGAATGCCGGTGGAGCACCAGACATTTCAAGGCCCACATCAAAGCCTTCGGTCATGCCCAACTCTTTCATTACGTCGGTCAGGCTCTCTTTGCTGACGTTTACCGCGCGGGTCACGCCCATTTCACGCGCCAGTTCAAGGCGGTATTCGTTCACATCGGTGATCACGACATTACGCGCACCAACATGTTTAGCAACAGCCGCCGCCATAATACCGATTGGGCCAGCACCTGAAACCAGCACATCTTCACCCACCAGATCGAAAGACAAAGCAGTGTGAACTGCATTGCCAAACGGGTCGAAGATAGATGCCAGATCGTCAGAAATATTGTCAGGAATTTTGAAAGCATTGAAGGCAGGCAGCACCAGGTACTCTGCGAAACAGCCAGGGCGGTTTACGCCAACACCTGTGGTATTACGGCACAAGTGAGTGCGGCCAGCGCGACAGTTACGGCAGTGACCACAAGTGATATGGCCTTCACCGGATACGCGATCGCCAATTTTAAAGCCTTTAACTTCCTGGCCAATACCGACAACTTCGCCCACATATTCATGGCCGACAACCATCGGAACCGGAATCGTTTTCTGCGACCATTCATCCCAGTTATAAATATGTACGTCAGTGCCGCAAATCGCCGTTTTACGGATTTTGATCAGCAGATCGTTATGACCCATTTCAGGCGTGGGTGCATCCGTCATCCAGATGCCTTCTTCTGCTTTCAGTTTCGCTAATGCTTTCATGGCCGCTCCCTCAGGCGATAACGCCCAACTGTTTACCGATACGCGTAAATGCGTCTATCGCACGTTCAATCTGTTCAGTGGTGTGAGCCGCAGACATCTGAGTACGGATGCGCGCCTGACCTTTTGGTACTACCGGGTAGAAGAACCCAGTGACATAAATGCCTTCTTTTTGCAGTTCGCGGGCAAAGTTTTGCGCGACCACCGCTTCGCCTAACATCACCGGGATGATGGCGTGGTCAGCACCCGCCAGGGTAAACCCGGCAGCGGTCATTTTTTCGCGGAACAGGCTCGCATTGGCCCACAGGCGAGCGCGAATTTCAGCACCCGTTTCCAGCATTTCCAGAACTTTAATGGATGCAGAAACAATAGCCGGAGCCAAAGAGTTAGAGAAAAGGTATGGACGAGAACGCTGGCGCAGCCACTCGATAACTTCTTTACGACCCGCGGTATAACCGCCGGACGCGCCACCGAGTGCTTTGCCCAAAGTGCCGGTAATGATGTCTACACGATCCATCACATCGCAATACTCATGAGTGCCACGGCCGTTTTCACCAACAAAACCAACTGCGTGCGAATCATCAACCATTACCAGCGCATCGTATTTATCTGCCAGATCGCAAACACCGTTCAGGTTCGCAATCACACCATCCATAGAGAACACGCCGTCGGTTGCTACCATGATGTGACGAGCACCTGCTGCACGCGCCTCTTTCAGGCGAGCTTCGAGTTCTTGCATATCGTTGTTTGCATAACGATAGCGCTTAGCTTTGCACAAACGCACACCATCAATAATAGAAGCATGGTTCAGTGCATCGGAAATAATGGCATCTTCCGGGCCGAGCAGGGTTTCAAACAGGCCGCCGTTGGCATCGAAACAGGAAGAGTAAAGAATCGCATCTTCCATTCCCAGGAAGCCCGCAAGCTTGCCTTCAAGCTCTTTATGGCTGTCTTGCGTTCCACAAATGAAACGCACAGATGCCATCCCAAAACCGTGTGTATCCATGCCCTGCTTTGCGGCATCGATCAGTTGCGGATGGTTAGCGAGCCCCAGATAGTTATTGGCGCAGAAGTTAATAACATGACTGCCATCAGCAACAGTGATATCTGCTTGTTGGGCAGAAGTGATAATACGTTCTTCTTTAAACAACCCTTCCGCCCGTGCGGTTTCAAGTTGGGATGTTAACTGTTGGTAAAAATCTCCGCGCATTGCGATTCTCCAGGCATGGCTAATTTCGGCACATATTACCCAAACCTATACCAGGACACGAGATTACGCTTCAATGAAATTGAAATTTGCAGCATAAATCACGAGGCTGAGAAACTTCCTCTGATTAGGCGGGTCCATGAATGTAATGGTATGATAAGAGCCATTAGCGCGTGAGGTATCGTGCCTTACGGCCCTCTTTTTTTAAGGTTTTCGCTTATGATTATTGTCACCGGCGGTGCTGGCTTTATTGGCAGCAACATCATTAAGTCACTGAATGATATCGGCTATACTGATATCCTTGTCGTCGACAACCTGAAGGATGGCACCAAGTTCGCCAACCTCGTCGATTTAAATATTGCCGACTACATGGATAAAGAAGACTTCTTAATCCAGATTTTGGCTGGTGAAGAATTCGGCGATATCGAAGCAATTTTCCATGAAGGCGCTTGTTCTTCCACCACTGAGTGGGACGGCAAGTACATGATGGATAACAACTATCAGTACTCGAAAGAAGTTCTGCATTACTGCCTTGAGCGCGAAATTCCGTTCCTGTATGCCTCATCTGCTGCAACTTATGGCGGTCGCAACAGCGACTTTATCGAATCCCGTGAATTCGAGCAGCCACTGAATGTGTACGGTTACTCCAAATTCCTGTTCGACGAGTACGTGCGTCAAATCCTGCCTGAAGCTAACTCCCAGATTACTGGCTTCCGTTACTTCAACGTGTACGGGCCACGCGAAGGCCACAAAGGCAGCATGGCAAGCGTTGCGTTCCATCTGAACACTCAGTTGAATAACGGCGAGAATCCAAAACTGTTTGAAGGCAGCGATAGCTTTAAACGCGACTTCATTTATGTAGGTGATGTTGCAGCGGTTAACCTGTGGTTCTGGCAGAATGGTGTATCCGGTATCTATAACTGCGGTACAGGTCGTGCAGAATCCTTCCAGGCAATTGCTGACGCTGCGCTGGCATTCCATAAAAAAGGCAGCATTGAGTACATTCCGTTCCCGGAAAAACTCAAAGGTCGCTATCAAGCATTTACTCAGGCCGATTTAACCAATCTGCGTGCCGCAGGTTACGACAAGCCATTCAAAACAGTTGCCGAAGGCGTGACAGAATATATGGCATGGCTGAACCGTGACGCATAAGCAGGTAGCCTGACACATGAAAATACTGGTGATTGGCCCGTCATGGGTGGGCGACATGATGATGTCGCAAAGTCTCTATCGCACGCTTAAGGCGCGCTATCCCCAGGCAATCATAGATGTGATGGCGCCGGCATGGTGCCGTCCATTGCTATCACGTATGCCAGAAGTTAACGAAGCGTTGGCGATGCCACTCGGTCATGGCGCGCTGGAAATTGGTGAGCGGCGCCGTCTTGGACACGCCTTGCGTGCTAAACGTTACGATCAGGCATATGTACTGCCAAATTCATTCAAATCAGCACTAGTCCCTTTCTTTGCGAATATCCCACAGCGCACAGGCTGGCGTGGGGAAATGCGCTACGGGCTACTCAATGATGCCCGCGTACTGGATAAGCAAGCCTGGCCGCTCATGGTCGAACGTTACGTTGCGTTAGCTTATGAGAAAGGGGTTATGCAGTCGGCTAAAGACCTGCCCCAGCCTTTGCTTTGGCCCCAGTTGCAAGTCAATGAAAGCGAAAAGCTCCAGACGACAGCGGCATTTAGTCTCAATGCCGAACGTCCAATTATAGGTTTCTGTCCAGGCGCTGAGTTCGGCCCGGCGAAACGCTGGCCGCATTATCACTACGCAACACTTGCCGGCAAACTCATTGATGACGGTTATCAAATTGCATTGTTTGGCTCGGCAAAAGATAAAGAAGCGGGAAATGATATTGTCGCCGCGTTAACCACACAGCAGCAGGCGCATTGCCGTAATCTTGCGGGTGATACCGCACTTGAGCAAGCCGTTATACTCATCGCCGCTTGTCAGGCTGTAGTGAGTAATGATTCAGGTTTGATGCACGTTGCGGCCGCGCTGAATCGCCCACTTGTTGCGTTATACGGCCCAAGCAGCCCAGACTTTACCCCACCGCTATCGCATAAGGCGCGCGTTATTCGCCTGATTAGCGGCTATCACAAAGTGCGTAAAGGCGATGGCGCAGAAGGCTATCATCAAAGTTTGATTGATATTACGCCTGAGCGTGTAATAGATGAGCTTACCGCGCTGCTGCAAGCGGAAAAGGAAGCGTAATGCGGGTACTTATCGTTAAAACATCATCGATGGGTGATGTCCTGCATACCTTGCCTGCGCTGACTGATGCAATGAATGCTATTCCTGGCATCCGTTTCGATTGGGTGGTGGAAGAAGGCTTTGCGCAAATCCCTGGCTGGCATCCCGCAGTCGATAAAATTCTTCCGGTAGCGATTCGCCGCTGGCGTAAAAACTGGTTTTCATCAGCAGTGAAAGCTGAGCGTGTTGCATTCTACCAGGCGCTCCGTGCCGAAGATTACGATCTCATCATCGATGCCCAGGGGCTAATAAAGAGCGCGGCTCTGGTGACTCGTAAAGCTCGTGGGACAATACATGGCATGGACTGGAGTAGTGCGCGTGAGCCACTGGCTAGTCTGTTCTACAATCGTCGCCACTCAATCGCTAAGCAGCAACATGCCGTTGAGCGCACACGTGAGTTATTCGCCAAAAGTATGGGTTACCAGAAGCCAGTGCAACAGGGTGATTATGCGATTGCTCAACACTTTCTGACCGCTGCCCCGACTGATATGGGGGAATATATGATCTTCCTTCATGCCACCACGCGCGATGAAAAACACTGGCCGGAATCGCACTGGCGAGATCTTATTCAATTAATGCATAAAGCCGGGTTACGTATTAAACTCCCGTGGGGTGCAAATCACGAGCACGAACGGGCAACCCGTTTGGCTGAAGGATTTGATAATGTTGAGGTGTTGCCACGTTTGACCCTTGAACAAGTGGCTAAACAGCTAGCGGGAGCCAGGGCTGTCGTATCAGTTGATACAGGACTGAGCCATTTGACTGCCGCACTTGATAGGCCAAACGTAACATTATATGGCCCCACCGATCCTGGTTTGATTGGTGGTTACGGTAAGAATCAGCACGAAATCAGAGGCGAAGGAAAAAGCATGGCTAACATAACCCCTGTTGAAGTATTTGCTGCACTCCAGAAAATTAGCCACTTAGCGAACGAATAAAAATTAATGAGCTATCTATTCCTCTTCATTCTCTTTCTTCCATTCAAGTTGCTCGGCAAACTGTTTTATAAAAAAACAGGCCGCAACCTGGTGATTCAAACTGCAAAAATCGGTGATTTCGTCAACGTAACCCCCTTGCTCGCCCATCTGAAGCACAGTGATGTCCTTATCTGTAAAACTGTTCTTCCTTTGGCCAGGAATGATGAAACCATTGATACCATTTACCTTGTCGAAGAACACAAGAAGAGCTTGTGGCGTAAGTTTCACCTGGCATTCAAGTTACTGAATCGTTATGAGAATATTTACTTGCTACAGCCTAATAGCACCAACCTTTTCTTTGCCGCATGCTTTAATGCTGCAAATAAACAGTTCTTGTCTACTTATGCACGCCGCTGGTATCAGGCATTATTTTACCTGACGGCAAATGGTATTGTTGAGCATGGTAAATATACGTTAAGTGTCGACAACTACATTAAGCTCGCAGACCGCAACCTAAGCTGGCGTGATAGCCCTAAACACGCAACTAAGCCGCTAAAAATTCCGGCGGCATGGCCTGAAGTCTTGGATAAACCCGGTGTTATTAAAATCGGGTTAAGCATCTCGGCTGGTAATAAGGCGAAAACTATCCCACCGGTTATCTGGGCGCGTCTTTTTGAATCATTACAGAAATCACCCTGCCAGTACTACATTTTTGGCTCTAAAAACGAACAAGTCTGGCTCGATGACCTGCTTAAAGTCACCGGTGATAAAGAAAATCTCATTAATCTCATTGGGCAGATCGCCCTTGAAGATTTGCCACATGCAATCAGTAAGATGGATTTTTATATCGCTTCGGACTCCGGTAATGTTTACATCGCCGATGCGGTAGGGGTTCCGGTTATTCTTATTTATGGCCCATGTTGTGCGCAAGAGCAGCGCCCATTAGGTAACGTCTTGCTTATTGGTGAAGAGGCTAACATTAACTCTTTTGTATTCGAAACAAGATATTACTTTGATAAGCCGAGAGAAGAACTGTTTGCATTGAGTGATGAGGATCTTAATTTGATAAGTAATTTCATCCAGGACGGTCTAAAAAACAATGAAATTGCCTGAAGATGATTTAATTCTGTAATATTTTTCAGTGAGCAGGTATATGGTTGACAATCCGTTTCTGAGCATAATAATTGCCGCACACAACTGTGAAAAAACCATCGATGAAACATTTAACAGTCTTATAAATGCGTTGAACTCATCGATAGAAGAATCTGAGATTATTATTATTAATGATGGCTCAGATGACTCATCAGCTGAAATAATTGCCGGATTATCCTCTCGGTACTCACAGGTTTATGTTTCTACAGTAAATTATAAAAATATCGGAAAAGTGCGTCAGCATGGTATTTCCTTATCACGTGGAAAGTACATCACAATGCTGGATAGTGACGATATTCTAAAGGCAGAAAGTTTAACACCTATTTTTAATTTTTTGCATGATATCAAACCTGACATGCTTCTGACCCGTTTACATGAAATACGTGATCTTAATAAAATAAATCATCAGTGGTCGGGGTTGAAACCTGAAAAAATATCTCAGGATCAAGCTATAACACGTTTTCTTATCCATAAAGATCTTCAAGCCCATCTGATTGGTCAGTTTATCAAACGGGATATTTATATAGAAAATGAAATTCCTCCTATGACATGTTATGAGGATTTTTATATTTTCCCTAAAATGTTAACACAAGCAAAAAACATTTACTTTCAGTTTGACAGCCCTTATTACTATATAAAAAGACAGGGGAGTTTATCTGCCTCACTGGACCAGGATAAGATAGAGAATCTACTTACCTGCACGATTAAAATGGAAGATAATTTACCAGTGAAATTCCATGACCTTATATTGTGCCACTGGCTAGATATCTATCTAAAACACTATGATTCCCTGATAGAAAATGATCATCAAGCTATTGTTAAAAAGCATGTGATTATGACGCATTCCTTAGGTTTTTTCCTAAATCGCCATGTTCGATTCAGTTATAAGAGAAAAGCTTTGAGTACATTATGGAAAAATTAAAATCTCGCATTTATATTTCAGTTTTTATTTTTGCAGCGCTGTCTATCGCATTTGCATTACTCAGTAACGGAAGACAAAAAGATTTTTACTATATTGCTGTCTATTTGAGTATTATTGGAATAATCATTGAGCGCAAAAACCTTAACTTTAGTAAATTCAATATTGCCTACCCGATAATTCTGGTCGGTGTTGTAAAATTAATATGGTTCTTATGGCTTGGTAAGGATGCACACGGCTACAATACTTATAGCGATCAATTTGGGGCTGGAAAAAAATTATTACTTGGTGGTGTGTTGGTTTTTTACATCACGCAGTTTAGTCACTATATTCGCGCGATAAATTATAAAAATGTTATGCTTGCTATAATTGGCATCGCTTTTGTTTCAGCATCCTGTTATGCATTTTGGCAGTCATGGAGTGGCATTGGCCGTGCTGAAATGGCGATTAATAGAGCAACCATTTCGGCATATATTTACTCAACGCTGAGTATGATTTTTGTTTATTTATTATACATTCAGAAAAGGCCTTCTTGTTATCTTATCGCGGTATTCAGCATTATTATTTCATTCGTAGTCATTATATTAACAGGCACTCGTGCAGCTATTATTCTTCATTTACTGATAATCGCAATGATGACTGTTTACCACTTCAAGAAAATTCATCTTAAATCAACACTAATTGTATTAATAATCGCACTGCTTGCCAGTTTTTCTCTCTACAAAAACTACATTCATCCTAAAATACAGCAAACATATGACGAAGTAACACTCTACCAGGAAGGCCAGGACAATACTTCTCTAGGCGCGCGCTTCTCGATGTGGACGGTTGGTTTAAAAAACTTTGTTAATGCCCCGTTTGGGCAGTCAATGCAGTCACGTTTTAATTACTCAGAGCAATACGTCACGAAGAACCCTCAATACAAATCGACAATGGAATTTATCAACGTACATCTTCATGATGAAACGATTGAAACATTATCGCTGCAAGGGATATTTGGTGGGTTAGCATTGCTCTGGTTCTACATGAGTATATCCTGGGTAGCAATGCGCGATCGAAATACGCCGTTGTTATTTACAATGAACTGCTTAGTTGCATACGGATTAAGCGATGTTTTACTTTTAAGCTCAGAGGCCGTTTTATTTTACATCGCTCTGATTGGGATCTGTGGTGTTAGGCTTCCCGAAAAACGCATATAGATAGAACGAGAAAGCCGGATTTCTATCCGGCTTTTTTTGCATCATAATACTCAGCCAACGTCATCCCCTTGGTCCGTCCTGCGAGCCAGGAAAATAACTCCTCAAGATCCTGATATAACCGCTCAATATCCGCTTCATCTTTAAATGTTGGGCTACCGCCTGGCATAAATTCAGACGAATGCAGCATAAACTCTACGTAGTCATTGCCTTCTGCTAAGGTTTTTTCCGCAACAGAGATCATTTGTGCAGCATTCCCACCCGAGGGACGCAGCCAATTAACTGAAGGACTACGATATTTGCCACGAATCCTGTCATAGCTTTGTTTAAAGCTATTCATCAGCGCGCTGTGCTTATATTGAATACTCATCGGTACTTCAAGAAGTTCGGAATGCCCGGGCTGGCTAATATTATCGAGATCCATAAAGTATGCCCTGGTCGGGAAATGTTGATAATCCGTACCGCCATTTCCTGTTGGCGCACCTTTCGCATTTCGCCAGTTAACCCGTGGAGTCACTGAACAATCCACTTTGTAACCCAACTCGACCAACAGTTTGGCGTAGCGGCTATCAAAAGCCCAACGCCCTGCTCGGTGGCTTACCATTTTTGTACCGAACGTTTCTTCCAGCAAAGTCGTCATATAGACCACTTTCTCACGTAGGATCTCATCCGGATATTCAATAAGATAGGGTTGCCAGCGCCAGTCATCACCCGTTAAATCATGATCAGGCGGGCTATTCCAGGCGTGTAAGTGCATACCAACTTCACCCTGACCGCGCGCAATCACATCTTTAGCAAATTCGATGTAATCCGGGTCAATAGCCATTTCATAATTTGTCAGCCAAACGGGTTTAAAACCATATTTCTCGCATAGAGACTGAAAACGTGGCAAGAAACGCGCATTCTCAGTTTTAATCTCCCGGTGGTTCTGCCACAGGTTATCGCCTTCGGTATCAATGGTGATGATGAATGCAGGAAGGGTCATTTCCGCCTCTGAGCTATCGATGTTTTCATCATGTTACGCAGCCTGTCAGATAAGGGCAAACCGCTTAGGTTCAATTTTCTGACTCCTGTGCACAAATGTAGCAACCACACTCAAGGTCTATTAGAATCACACTTTGGTTAATCACCTAAAGATGATAATGAATAACGCTTTGAATTCTCTCGCAAGCGAGCCACCTGCTCGCATTTTACTGATTAAGTTGCGCCATCATGGTGACATGTTGCTCACCACGCCGGTGATCAATGCATTACATCAGGCATGGCCACAGGCAGATATTGACGTCCTGTTATATGAAGAAACGCGAGATATGCTGGCGGCTCATCCGTTCATTCATCGTATTTATGGTATTGACCGTAAATGGCGCAAGCTCGGTACTCGCCAGCATTTATGCAAGGAATGGCAGTTACTTAAGACGCTACGCGAGCAAAAATATTCACTGGTTATCAATCTTGCCGATCAATGGCGTAGCGCCATTGTGACTCGCTTTACCGGCGCTCCTGCGCGTATCGGTTTTGATTTCAATAAACGCCGCGGCTGGTTCTGGCAAACTTGCCATACACAGCTCGCTTCGGTAGCCAATCATCAATCCCTGCACACTGTTGAACAAAACCTTTCTATTCTTGCCCCGTTGAAAATCGCTCCGGTCAGAGATGTTACGATGAGCTACCAGCCTGAAGACTGGCAGGCCGTGCAATCGAGGCTACATAGCAAAGGTGTTGAAGGTGCATTTATTGTTGTGCAACCCACGTCCCGCTGGTTCTTCAAATGCTGGGATGAAAGGAAAATGGCCGAAACGATAACGGCGTTGCAAAATGACGGGCACACTCTGGTATTAACCTCAGGACCGGATAAAAACGAAAAAGCGATGATTGAGAAAATCCTTGCCTTATGCTCGCCAGAACGCATTCACTCCCTCGCAGGTGAGCTAACCCTGCGACAATTAGCTGCGCTAATCGATCATGCTCGTTTGTTTCTTGGCGTAGATTCTGTACCTATGCATATGGCTGCCGCGTTACGAACGCCCTGCATTGCATTATTTGGCCCGTCAAAATTGACGTTCTGGAGCCCTTGGGATGTCGTCGGTGACGTTATCTGGGCTGGTAACTTTGGTGAGCTTCCCGACCCAGACAAAATTAATACCAATACCAAAGAACGTTATCTCGATGCCATTCCGGTAGAGGTCGTTGTTGCCGCCGTAAGGAAACAGTTGTTATGAAGCACTGCCGTCTGGCTATTGTCCGCCAAAAATATCGACCGGATGGAGGCGCTGAGCGTTTCGTTTCACGTGCACTGGAAGCGTTAAGTGCACATGACATGGAGCTTAACGTCATCACCCGACAATGGCAGGGCGAGCGCCAGGAAAACTGGCATATCCATATCTGTGATCCACTAAAGTTAGGCCGTATCAGCCGCGAGAAGGGGTTTGCTGATGCTGCCAGAAAACTGTGGCAACGCGAAAATTTCGATATTGTTCAGAGCCATGAACGCATCGCTGGGTGTGATATTTATCGGGCTGGAGATGGCGTTCACCGCCGCTGGTTGCTCCAGAGAGCGCGGATTTTACCGGCCTGGCGCAGAAAATGGTTGTTTCTGGACAGATACCATCGCTATGTCATGCAGGCTGAAAGGGCGATGTACCAGGCTCCTGAGCTAAAAGCCGTCATCTGCAACGCCGAAATGGTAAAACAAGAAATCATCGAAGATTTCTCTATACCTGCTAATAAGATACATGTCATCTATAATGCAATTGACTCCTCCCGCTTCGTTCCAGCAAGCGAAGACTTAAGGGTCAAACTACGCAATGAAATGGCTATCCCGCAAAATGCGGTGGCACTGGTCTTTGTGGGCTCAGGGTTTGAACGTAAAGGGCTTGCGGGTGCAATACAGGCCATTGCTGGCACCGATCGCTATCTCATCGTTGTCGGGCAAGATAAAGCAGAAAAACAGTACCAGGCGCTGGCGCAATCACTCGGCTGCCTGAGTCGGGTTCGCTTTATGGGAATGCAGAAAAATACTCTGCCTTTCTATCAAGCCGCTGATGGATTATTACTACCAACGCTATATGATCCATTTCCAAATGTGATTCTTGAAGCGATGGCATGTGGTTTACCGGTTATTACGTCACTCACCTGTGGTGGGGCGGAATTTATAACAACCGGACAAAATGGATACGTTTGCGATGCACTCAATATTTCGCAGTTATCTGCAGCGGTAATGGCTATACCGTCACGCTTAGCAGATGAGAAAATGGGAGTTTATGCTCGTGAGCGCGTCAGGGATGCGACACCGGAAAAACTTTCACAGCAATTGATTTCGCTGTATCAAAACATACTGGATTAGACGATGCGTATCCTAATGATTATTGATGGCCTGCCTGGTGGCGGTGCTGAAAAAACTGTACTCACCTTGTCGAAAGGTTTGGTTGGTATGGGCCATCAGGTTTCAGTGTTTTCTCTGCGCCGCGTCTGTGACTACGAGATCCCGGAAGGTGTTGATTATCAGGTCATTCTGGATACCTGCAAAAAACCCTGGCGCAAGCTGACTGAGCTGTCGCGCCGTGCCGCTCTACTCGACAGCGCGATAGAACAGGCACAGATAAAGGGAAGTTTTGACCTCATCTTTTCGCATCTGCATAAAACCGATCGCATTGTTGCTCATACCAAATCTATTCCACGCGAAAAACTCTGGTATTGCGTTCATGGCATGTTCTCTTTCTCCTATCTTCAGCATCGCCGTGGTTTCTCGCGTTGGTTAAAACGTAAGAAAATTCAAAACGTTTATCAAAAAAGCAATGTTGTCGCTGTATCAAAAGCAGTACTGCAAGATATTACTCAGGGTTTCGACATCACTCTCTCCCGGAGCGCTGTTATACATAACCCATTCGATATCGACGGCATTCATCTGCGAGCGAAAGAGCGTTGTGAAATGGCCGGGCAGGATTATCTCATCCACGTTGGTCGCTACCATGAACATAAACGGCATGACCGATTAATCAGCGCCTATGCCATGAGTGGGATTCAGGCTCCGTTAGTCTTAATGGGCAACGGTAGCGACGAACGTATCGCCGAGTTAAAAGCACAGGCCTCTGCGGAAGGCGTTACAGATCGCGTTATCCTGAAATCATTTGTTCCGAACCCTTATCCGTGGATTTCCAACGCACGCATGCTGATATTAAGTTCAGATTGCGAGGGGTTTGGTAACGTGCTGGTCGAAGCGCTGATTTGCCAGACTCCCGCCGTCAGTACGCATTGCCCTGGCGGGCCTGCGGAGATTCTCACCGGCGAGCTCGCTCGTGGTCTTTCAGGAATGAGTGCCCAGGAACTTGCGAATACCATGCTGGATATTTATAACAACCCACCGGTTATTGATACCACGACGATTGAGTCATATAGCATTGGTGCCATCTGCCAGCAGTATTTGTCTCTGGCTACAGAAGAAAGATAACAAAATTTTCAGGTAATTTTATGCCACAGAATTCACGTCCCCTACTGAGCGTTGTCGCCGCCGTATATAACGGTGAGCTTTTCTTAGCTAAGTTCTTCGCCTGCCTTGCAGCGCAGAATATCGACAACATGGAAGTCATTATGGTGAACGATGGTTCAACTGATGGTTCCATGGCGATTATTGAAGCCTGGCGCAGCAAGTTCCCCGGCATGAAAATCATCGAGCAAGAAAACCAGGGTGTTTCTATTGCGCGCAATACCGGACTCGCAGTGGCAACAGGTCAGTACCTTTCCTTCCCGGATATTGATGACGATTTTAAGCCCGGCATGTATCGCCATTTGCTTGATCTGGCACTGAAAAACAACCTGGATGTCGTTACCTGCAATGGTAATTACGTGTATGAGAGCAATAAGAAACCTACACGCCCTATTTTCCCGCAGGATAAACTTCAGTCCACCGATGTACTGAGTGGTCCACAATGGCTGAAGCGCGCACTGGATTCACGCAAATTTCTGCACGTTACCTGGCTAAACCTCTATCGCCATGATTTTATTCGCGAACATGGGTTTACGTTTGAGCCAGGTTTGCGCCACCAGGATATTCCATGGACAACAGAAATTTTGCTGGCCGCAGAACGCGTTCAATACACTGATGAACAGTACTACGATTACTATATTCATTCGGCTTCGGTTTCCCATAAACCTGATACCGACGACACGCTGATCCGTTCGGCCCGTCACTATATGAAAATACTGGAAATGCTGGATGCGATTAACCAGCGTTACCCGGATGCAGTTAAAAATATCCCCGCCTGTAACTGGCAAATAGCAAAAGAAGGCCTTGGGATACTGCATACTTTCAATAACATGAAAGATCCGCATAAGAAGAAGATGATCATTCAGGAGTTTTTTGATCGCGGAATCTGGCGCCTTATCTGGAAAAATGCCCGTGGATTCCGTCTGCGCTGGCGCCTGGGTCGCCGTTATCTGAAACTAAAGAAAGCGACACGCGTACCAGGCTAAACAATCGTTCTGTTGAGGGGAGCCGCGTGCTGCCCTCCATTTCTGCAATACCAGCACTATCTCATTTGAATACTAAGCAATGCCTTCGTGAAGTTACCAAAACAATAGCTTTAAGCTTCCCGAATGCTTAGAATTTGCCCGCCGATAATGAAAATACGGAAAATTCGCTTGGAATCGTTGTATACCGCCCTGTTCTACCTTATCCAGCCCCTTGTGTGGCTGCGACTATTACTCCGTAGCCGTAAAGCTCCTGCGTATCGTAAACGCTGGGCGGAACGCTACGGCTATTGCCGTGGAAAAGTGGAGCCCGATGGTATTCTTCTGCATTCAGTTTCCGTAGGGGAGACTCTGGCCGCAATTCCGTTGGTCCGGGCATTACGCCATCGTTACCCAACGATTCCGATTACCGTTACAACAATGACGCCAACAGGCTCAGAACGCGCCGAATCTGCATTTGGGCAAAACGTGCATCACGTCTATTTGCCTTATGATCTCCCTTGCGCAATGAAGCGCTTTTTCAATACCGTGCGCCCCAAACTGGTTATCGTGATGGAAACCGAGTTGTGGCCCAACATGATCAACGAATTACACAAACGTAAAATCCCACTGGTCATTGCCAATGCCCGCCTTTCTGCCCGCTCGGCAAAAGGGTATAAAAAACTGGGTAAATTTACGCGCCGTCTGATGAGCAAAATTACCCTCATCGCCGCGCAGAATGAAGAAGATGGCGGCCGTTTCATCGAACTTGGCCTGAAACGCTCGCAGCTCACTGTAACCGGCAGCCTGAAGTTTGATATCTCTGTGACCCCTGAACTTGCCGCTCGAGCGATAACTTTACGCCGTCAGTGGGCGCCGCATCGTAAAGTCTGGATTGCCACCAGCACCCATGATGGCGAAGAGAGCATCATTCTTGATGCCCACCGCCAGTTGCTGGCGAAATTCCCGGATTTACTGTTAATTCTTGTGCCTCGTCACCCGGAACGCTTCAAAGATGCACGGGATATGGCGCAGAAAGCGGGTTTCAGCTACATCATGCGCAGCAGTGGTGAAAAGCCATCCAACAGCACCCAAGTCGTGATTGGCGATACTATGGGCGAACTGATGATGCTGTACGGAATTGCCGATCTCGCTTTTGTTGGCGGCAGCCTTGTTGAACGGGGCGGTCATAATCCGCTGGAACCTTCCGCTCATGCAATTCCAGTGCTGATGGGACCTCATACCTTCAACTTCAAAGATATTTGCGCCAGATTGCAGCGTGCTGACGGGCTGATTACCGTCACGGATGCAGCGTCATTGGTTAACGAAATCACGACACTGCTGACTGACGAAGATTATCGCCTTTACTATGGCCGTCATGCCGTAGAAGTGCTGCACCAGAATCAAGGCGCATTGCAACGCTTGCTACAATTACTGCAACCGTATCTGCCACAACGGAGCCATTAATGCCCAATCGTTTGTCCGTCGTGATGATCGCTAAAAATGCGGCAGACGTTCTGCCAGAGTGTCTGGCTTCCGTCGCATGGGCAGATGAAGTGGTCTTACTGGATTCAGGAAGTACGGATTCTACCGTCGAGATAGCCCTTCAGGCTGGTGCAAAGGTTTTCATTAATGAAGACTGGCAAGGCTTTGGCAAGCAGCGTCAGCTCGCACAGAGCTACGCCAGCCACGATTATATTTTGATGATCGATACCGATGAGCGCGTCACACCAGAGTTGGCCAGCACACTCAAAGCGGTACTGGATAACCCTCAGGCGGATGCGGTGTACAGCATTGCACGCCGTAACCTGTTTCTCGGGCGTTTTATGCGCCACAGCGGCTGGTATCCAGACCGTGTGACTCGCCTCTATGCCCGCTCGCGTTACCACTATAATGATAATCAGGTTCATGAATCTCTCGAGGCACCCGGGGCAAAAGTTATCCCGCTTAAAGGGGATTTGCTTCATTTGACCTGCCGTGATTTCGCAAGCTTCCAACGCAAACAGTTGAATTATGCGTCCGCCTGGGCGCAGGAACGCCATCAGCGTGGTAAACAAGTCAGCATCGCGGGTATTTTCGGTCACACCTTCGGGGCATTTTGTAAAACTCTGCTGTTACGCGCTGGTTTTCTCGATGGGAAACAGGGCTGGTTACTTGCTGTCGTCAATGCACAATATACATTTAACAAGTACGCTGAACTCTGGGCACTGAATCAAAGCTACACGGAAAACAAACCTCTATGACCACCCGAGCGATTTACCCAGGCACGTTTGATCCCATTACCAATGGTCATCTGGACATCGTGACTCGCGGTGCGATGATGTTCGATACCCTGATTCTGGCGATTGCGAACAGCCCGCATAAAAAAACCCTCTTCACACTGGAAGAAAGAGTTCAGCTCGCGCAAGGCGTTACGGCACATTTGCCGAATGTTGAAGTGGTCGGTTTTAGCGATCTGATGGCAAACTTTGCGAAGACCCAGCAAGCGAATGTCCTGGTGCGGGGGTTACGTACAGCAGCGGATTTTGAGTATGAGATGCAACTGGCTCATATGAACCGCCACTTAATGCCCGAGCTTGAAAGCGTGTTTCTGATGCCGTCGAAGGACTGGTCTTTTGTCTCTTCGTCGCTGGTTAAAGAAGTGGCTCGCCACCATGGTGATGTTGCACATTTCCTGCCGAAAGCAGTTTGCAAAGCGTTACTGAAAAAAATCAATCAGCCCCAATAGCATTCGAGTTGCAGGTAGGCGGCAAGGAAGCAACAAATTTGTCTGGAACAAATTTGAACGCTGCTTGCAGCGTCCCCAAAGGGGTAAGGCCCATGGATGGGCCGCATAATCCCCAGGAGCTTACTTGAGTAAGTGACTGGGGTTAGTGAGCGCAGCCAACACCCCTGCGGCTTGAAGGATGATGGGGATAATTAATGCTGGCAGTGGCGGCAATAAAAAGTACTGCGCTGTCCATGCTTGCTGATAATAATTGGTGCACCACAAACCCTGCATGGTTCACCTGCCCGTCCATAAACTTGTAATTCCTGAGCGAAATAGCCCGGCTTACCATCAGACTGCAGAAAATCTTTAAGTGTCGTACCACCTTGATCAATTGAGCGAAGCAGCACTGCTTTAATCGTCTTAACCAGTAAATCACATTCTGTTTGAGACAATGACTGCGCAGCTCTATCCGGATGGATCCCCGCAGCAAACAGCGATTCGCTGGCGTAAATATTACCCACTCCCACCACAAGCTTGTTATCCATCAGCCACGGCTTAATGGCGATTTTCTTTTTCGCGGATTTTTCACGCAGATAATCAGCCGAAAACTCGTCGCTCAGTGGCTCTGGGCCAAGATGTGCCAGCACATTGCTACCTTCAAGCTCTTTCGCCCACAGCCACGCACCAAAGCGGCGTGGATCTGTATAACGCAGGACTTTGCCGTTACTCATCACCAAATCGACGTGATCGTGTTTTTCAGCAGGATAATCTTCAGGAAGAATGCGCAGGCTACCCGACATGCCAAGATGGATAATAATCCAGCCATCGGGAAGTTCGAGCAGCAAGTATTTAGCGCGACGCTGCACACTTAAAACGGGTTTATCACTCAGAGCATGGATTTCATCAGAGACAGGCCAACGCAGTCGACCATTACGCACGACAGCATGCAAGATGGTTTCACCAACCAGATGCGGCTCTATACCACGTCGGCTGGTTTCTACTTCAGGTAACTCGGGCATAAATCCTCCGCACTCTAAGTCCTAAAACAAAAAAACCCCGCCGAAGCGAGGTTTTCATCAAAGACACTAAAATTATTTAATTTTAGCTTCTTTGTACAGTACGTGTTGACGGACAACTGGATCGAATTTTTTCAATTCCAATTTTTCCGGCTTAGTACGCTTGTTCTTCGTGGTGGTATAGAAGTGACCAGTACCAGCAGAAGAAACCAGCTTGATCTTCTCGCGAACACCTTTAGCCATGACTTAGTTCCTCTTAGTACTTTTCGCCACGGGTACGCATATCGGCCAAGACCGTTTCGATACCCTTCTTATCAATTACACGCATACCTTTAGCAGATACACGCAGTGTGACAAAACGCTTCTCGCTCTCAACCCAAAAACGGTGAGAGTGCAGGTTCGGCAGGAAACGGCGTTTAGTCGCGTTCATTGCGTGGGAACGGTTATTACCCGCCACCGGACGCTTGCCAGTAACTTGGCAGACTCGGGACATGTCTATTCTCCAAAAATCAAATTAGCTCGAGCTTCGTATAGGGTTATGGCGCCTCGTCAGGCCGCAAGCCTGGTCCCTGGCGGTTCAATGTGAACCACAGTTCCAGGCGCATAATGCCAAAACCCGAGATTCTCAAAGGTGGCGTAGTATACGCTGCCTAACGCATGTGCTCAAGTCCCGAACAGACAAAGATCCCCAAGGATCGCGCAATTCGTCTTAAATCCACCCACGTTCGGCAAAAGAAACGTACTCTCCACGGCCAATAACAAGGTGATCGAGCACTCGAATTTCCATAAACAGGCAAGCTTTTACGATACGCTCAGTAATAACACGATCAGCTTTACTCGGTTCTGCTCGACCAGACGGGTGATTATGCGCGAGTATTAGTGCCGCTGCATTGCATTTCATCGCTTCACGCACAATTTCTCTCGGATGAACCTCAACATGGTTCAATGTTCCCGAAAACATAGGGCAATGTTTAATCACCCGATGCTGATTATCCAAAAAAATAACCATAAAGATCTCACGCTCTGCTGTGGTCAGTTGGCTTTGGATGAAATCCCTTACAGAATCAGGCTCATTGAGTGTTAATTCCTCAACGCCACGCGAATAGTAATAACGCCTCGCCAACTCAGCTATGGCGTTCAACTGGGTGTATTTAGCGTTCCCAATGCCCTTCACATCTTTGAATTGTGAATAATCTGCCGACAATAGTCGACTTAACGAGCCAAACTGCTGCAGCAAACTTTGCGCAAAGCTCAGTACATTCATATGTCTGCGACCAGTGCGTAAAAAAAGCGCCAGTAATTCCACATCAGATAATGAGCTAGCCCCAAATTTCAAAAGCTTTTCTCGCGGCATTTCTACTTTGACTTGTCTCAATGACCCATCCATCAGAACCTCCATGCTCTTGTTTGTCCTGATTGTGCACAACTCGAGCCATACATACGACACGCAAATATTCTCCATGCGGGATGCCTCGCAAACAGCAAAAAGTCGATACCGAATGAGTGTGGTAAAATAGCCAGATGACTGTGACTTCTGGTGGGAAAATCATGATGGGGCTTTCTGGCAAAAAAATTGTTCTGGGTGTGAGCGGCGGTATCGCGGCGTATAAAACACCTGAACTGGTACGCCGTCTGCGCGAACGCGGCGCTGAGGTTCGGGTGGTAATGACAGAGGCTGCCAAAGCTTTTATTACACCTCTTAGTTTACAAGCCGTGTCCGGTTATCCAGTGTCAGACAGCTTGTTAGATCCCGCAGCAGAAGCAGCGATGGGCCATATTGAATTAGGGAAATGGGCCGATTTAGTTATCCTCGCCCCCGCGACGGCAGATTTAATTGCCCGCATTGCCGCAGGTATGGCTAACGACCTGGTGAGCACGATTTGCCTTGCGACTCCGGCCCCTGTTGCTGTCTTGCCCGCCATGAACCAACAAATGTATCGGGCAATAGCAACTCAGCACAATCTTGAAGTTCTCTCATCACGCGGTTTGTTGATGTGGGGGCCCGATAGCGGCAGCCAGGCCTGTGGCGATGTGGGTCCAGGCCGTATGCTTGACCCGTTAACGATTGTGGAAATGGCCGTCCAACATTTTAGTGTCATCAAAGACCTGCAACATCTTAACGTTATGATTACTGCGGGCCCGACCCGCGAACGTCTGGACCCGGTACGGTATATCACCAACGATAGTTCGGGGAAAATGGGCTATGCGATCGCAGCTGCAGCTGCAGCGCGTGGTGCTAACGTGACATTAATTTCAGGGCCCGTGTCCTTGCCAACACCGCCATGGGTGAACCGCATTGATGTCACCACGGCTCTGGAAATGGAAGCGGCAGTTCAACAACACGTCCAGGAACAACACATTTTCGTTGGCTGTGCGGCTGTTGCAGACTATCGTGCCGCTGCGGTTGCAGGCGAGAAAATCAAAAAGCAAGGCGATGAAATCACAATAAAAATGATAAAAAACCCGGATATTGTTGCCGGTGTCGCAGCACTTTTAGCTCATCGCCCTTATGTTGTTGGGTTTGCCGCCGAAACAAATAATGTGGAAGAATACGCCAGGCAAAAACGCGTAAGTAAAAACCTCGATCTGATTTGTGCGAACGATGTCTCACAAGCAGGCCAGGGATTTAACAGCGAAAACAATGCATTGCACCTTTTCTGGCAGGATGGAGATAAAGTCTTACCTCTTGAGCGTAAGGAACTCCTTGGCCATCTTTTACTGAACGAGATAGTTACCCGTTATGATGAAAAAAATCGACGTTAAGATTCTGGACCCACGCGTTGGCCAACAGTTCCCACTGCCGACTTATGCAACTTCCGGCTCTGCGGGCCTTGACCTGCGTGCATGCCTGGATGACGCCGTAGAGCTTGCCCCAGGCGTAACGAAGCTGATTCCAACCGGGCTTGCTATCCATATCGCCGATCCGTCTCTGGCGGCAGTCATTCTGCCTCGTTCAGGTCTCGGTCATAAGCATGGCGTAGTATTAGGCAATCTTATTGGGCTGATAGACTCCGATTACCAGGGCCAGTTAATGGTTTCTGTCTGGAACCGCGGGCAAGACCACTTCACTATTGAGCCGGGCGAGCGCATTGCACAAATGGTGTTTGTGCCTGTCGTGCAGGCGGAATTCAACCTGGTTGAAGATTTCGACTCCAGTGACCGTGGCGAAGGCGGTTTCGGCCATTCTGGCCGCCAGTAACTTCGTTTATAAACGTAACCCCACAGCGTAAAAAATGTGAAAAAATCGCAAACTTCAAGTTTGCGAGCGCTGTGTGGCTACTTGCCTGACAAGTGCGTTATTTCAGGGGTATTTTAGAACATGGCAGAAAAACAAACTGCGAAACGGAATCGTCGCGAAGAAATACTTCAGTCTCTGGCCCAAATGCTTGAATCCAGCGATGGAAGCCAACGAATTACAACCGCCAAACTTGCGGCGACTGTTGGCGTTTCCGAAGCGGCACTTTATCGACATTTTCCAAGCAAAACGAAAATGTTCGATAGCCTTATCGAGTTCATTGAAGACAGCCTGATTACCCGTATCAACCTTATTTTGAAAGATGAGAAAGATACCCACGCCCGGTTACGTTTGATTGTTCTTCTGATTCTTGGTTTTGGCGAACGCAACCCTGGCCTTACTCGTATCCTCACAGGCCATGCGCTGATGTTTGAACAAGACCGTCTGCAAGGTCGCATCAATCAGCTCTTTGAGCGTATTGAAGTGCAAATGCGCCAGGTCATGCGTGAAAAGAAAATGCGTGAAGGCGAAGGTTTTATTACCGATGAGTCACTGCTGGCAAGCCAACTTCTGGCGTTCTGTGAAGGGACGTTGTCGCGTTTTGTTCGTAGCGAATTCCGCTATCTGCCTACCGAGGATTTTGATACCCGTTGGCCGCTGGTTGCCTCACAACTTCAGTAATTGAAAAGGGCCTTTGAAAGGCCCTTTTTCTTACACGCCGTACTGAGTACGGTATTCCTGCACGGCAGCCAGATGCACGGCCATTTCAGGTTTTTCTTCCAGATATTCAACCAGGTCTTTCAACGTGATGATGGAAATCACTTTGCACTGATAATCACGCTCAACTTCCTGAATGGCTGAGATTTCGGCACGGCCACGTTCCTGGCGATCCAGTGAAATTAACACGCCAGCCAGTGATGCATTGTTGGCTGCAATGATTTCCATTGATTCACGGATTGCCGTACCGGCAGTGATAACATCATCCACCAGCATCACACGCCCTTGCAGCGTGCTACCAACGAGACTTCCGCCTTCACCGTGATCTTTTGCTTCTTTGCGGTTGAAGCAATATGGCACATCACGCTCGTGATGTTCAGCCAACGCAACGGCGGTCGTCGTCGCAATGGGGATACCTTTGTAAGCCGGCCCAAACAGCAAATCGAAATCAATACCGGAATCCATTAACGCGGCGGCATAAAAACGGCCCAACAGTGCCAGATCACGCCCGGTATTGAACAGCCCGGCATTGAAGAAATATGGGCTGGTACGCCCCGATTTCAGCGTGAACTCTCCAAACTTAAGTACCTGCTTGTTAAGCGCAAACTCAATAAACTGGCGCTGATACGGTTTCATGGATTTGCTCCTTTGCATTTCATTTAAATATTTACCCAAAATAATCCGAGTGGCATCACGTCGACAAGAGAGCGAATGCAGCCAACAAAGATGCAGCTTGAAGTATGACGGGTATAAAAAAGGCGACTCTCAGAGTCGCCTAAAATTAATTTTCTAACGCCGCCTTCTGCGCCGTTACGATTGATTCAATTCCCCCTCGCGCCAACGCCAGTAGCGCCAGTAACTCTTCATGGGTGAACGGCTCGCCTTCGGCGGTGCCCTGAACCTCGATCATTCGGCCATCTTCCATCATCACGACATTCATGTCGGTTTCTGCAGCAGAATCTTCAACATACTCAAGATCGCAAACAGCAGCGCCATTAACAATCCCGACGGATACTGCAGCGACCATCCCTTTCATCGGGTTGGTTTTCAGCTTACCTGCAGCAACCAGTTTATTCAGCGCATCAGCCAGCGCAACACATGCACCGGTAATAGACGCGGTACGAGTACCGCCGTCAGCCTGCAAAACATCGCAGTCCAGCGTGATGGTGTATTCACCGAGAACTTTCAAATCTACTGCTGCGCGAAGCGAGCGAGCAATCAGGCGTTGAATCTCAAGAGTACGACCGCCTTGCTTACCTTTTGCTGCTTCACGGAAGTTACGCGTATGAGTTGCACGAGGCAACATACCGTATTCTGCAGTGATCCAACCCTGGCCCTGTCCTTTCAGAAAACGCGGAACGCCTTCTTCAACAGTGGCGGTGCAAAGCACTTTGGTATCGCCGAACTCGACCAGCACGGAGCCTTCTGCGTGTTTGGTGTAATTACGGGTCAGGGTGACTGGGCGCACTTGTTCGGCGCTACGACCTGATGGACGCATGGGGTTATCTCCGGCTAAAACGAATGTGGCTGCGCATTATACGGACTTCGCTCGCTTATTCCTATCCTGCCAGGGCAGGCATGGCTATAATCCCCACATCTATTACGCAATACGGTTACGAAATATGATCCGCAGTATGACCGCTTATGCCCGACGTGAAGTAAAAGGCGAATGGGGCAGCGCCTCCTGGGAGTTACGTTCGGTAAACCAACGTTATCTCGAGACTTACATTCGCATGCCAGAGCAGTTCCGTAGCCTCGAACCCGTGGCACGCGAGCGTATTCGCACCCGTTTAACACGCGGAAAAATCGAATGTAATCTGCGTTTTGAACCTGATGCCCGCTCCCAAAGTTCTTTGCTGCTCAATGAAAAACTGGCTAAACAGCTGGTAGAAGCGGCCAACTGGGTCAAAATGCAAAGTGATGAAGGCGAAATCAACCCGGTTGATATTTTGCGCTGGCCTGGTGTGATGTCCGCACAAGAACAAGATTTAGACGCCATTACCGCTGAAATCCTTGCCGCACTTGATGGGGCGCTGGACGACTTTATTGTTGCCCGCGAAACCGAAGGCGAAGCGCTGAAAGCAATGATTGAGCAACGCCTGCAAGGTGTGAGCGCTGAAGTCATCAATGTTCGTGCACAGATGCCTGAAGTTTTGAAATGGCAGCGCGAGCGTCTGGTTGCAAAACTGGAAGATGCCCAAGTTCAGCTTGAAAATAATCGCCTTGAGCAAGAGTTAGTGTTGATGGCGCAGCGTGTCGATGTTGCTGAAGAGCTGGATCGCCTGGAAGCGCACGTCAAAGAGACATACAACATTCTGAAGAAAAAAGAAGCTGTTGGCCGCCGCCTCGACTTTATGATGCAAGAATTCAACCGCGAGTCGAATACCCTTGCCTCAAAATCTATCAATTCAGATGTCACCAATTCAGCGATTGAACTGAAAGTGCTGATTGAACAGATGCGTGAGCAGATTCAGAACATCGAGTGATGTTCACATTGTCTTTCTAAGCCCGCACTATGCGGGCTTTGTCATTTAAACGACCTAATCCATCAATTTAAATAATCCACTTTAAATACATAAACCACAGAAAACCCCTATCTCACTGCTAAAAAACACGATTACGCATTAGTAAATGTAATCAAAACCGCTTCGCTTTAAAAAAACTCAATCGTGACATTGTTCACAAAACGTTACCCTCTCAGCGTTTCCACTGGAGGTATCAATGCTATTACACATTCTTTATTTGGTCGGGATTACCGCCGAAGCAATGACCGGCGCACTCGCTGCAGGCCGCCGCCGCATGGATACTTTCGGTGTCATCATTATTGCGACAGCTACTGCACTTGGCGGTGGGTCTGTGCGTGACATTCTGCTTGGGCACTACCCGTTAGGCTGGGTGAAACACCCTGAATACGTCGTGATTGTGGCCGTTGCCGCTGTACTCACCACCGTGTTTGCTCCTGTGATGCCTCATCTGCGCCGCCTTTTCCTGGTTCTCGACGCGCTTGGATTGGTTGTTTTCTCTATCATCGGTGCACAAATCGCCTTGGATATGGGTGAAGGCCCAATCATCGCCATTATTGCAGCCGTAGTGACCGGCGTATTTGGTGGTGTCCTGCGCGATATGTTCTGTAAACGTATCCCACTGGTTTTCCAGAAAGAGCTATATGCGGGCATCGCTTTCGCCGCAGCAGTGCTTTACATTGTTTTGCAGCACTATGTTTCGAACCAGGACGTGGTGATCATTTCCACACTTATCTTTGGATTCACTACGCGCTTACTGGCATTACGCCTGCGCCTTGGGTTGCCTGTGTTTCATTACAAACATGCCGATCACTGATCGATAAACCCCTGAATTCCTTGCTGCGCAAGGAAAGTCGCTAACGCAGCAATTTGGGGGTTATTCACAAACTCGACCAACTTTTTAGCTCTCCCAGCCCCAATTCCCGGTAGTTTTTGCCAGCTAAGCTCATCCCGCGCGACTAAATGCGACCACTGTGAATCTGGCAGTGTGCTGAATACTGCCCTTGGTAGCGGTAAACCAAATGCCATCAACCACTGGCTGAACGGTTGTTGCCGGGCCTGGGTAAATTGCTGCCATAAATGCGCTACCCGGGCCGCAGAAATACCACCTATTTGAGACAACTCCCCCTGCGTTAGCGTGAGCCACGAAAAGATGTGCGCCAGATGGAGGTGCTGTTGAAGTTGCTGCCAGGAACGCAAGCTCACGCCATTGATATTCAACACAGACGGGGAGCTCAACCAGGCAAGCCGGGCGATAAACTGCTCGCGGCACCGCTCTTCAAAATACAGGCAGCTCAATGGGGTGAGCGTTTTCTCCTCAGGAGGTTGCGGTTTATTTCTCTGGCTGACTCGCCATACCACCTCATCCATACGTGGAATTCCCTGCCCCGCGAGACTCACCAGGACTTGATCACCAGAAACAACATCCAGGTTTTGCCAACGCTTAACCGAACCGATGCTCACGCGTTTTATCTGTTTATCATCTATTTGTAAGGGAACCAGGTTAAGGACAACAGCAACCTTTCCCGTACGCCCAACCGTAAACTCAATGCTTTTCACTTCAGCAAGTTGTTGGGCTGGTGAGAACTTCCATGCAATCACCCATGTCGCACTCCCAGGAAGCCAATATTTCCCAGGGGGCTCTGCTGCTTCACGGATAACAATGCCATCTGTCACAAAGGGCAGGGGTGACATAAACCAGGACTCCCGCAGCGAGGCTATTTCGTCCACAGACTTAACGGGCTTTGACCAGCTTTTAGTCAGCGGGAAGCCCGCCTGTGCAAGCACGTCCAACTTCTGGCTCATTTCGGCAGGGCCATCTGGCCAGGCCCATATGAATACCCCCAACTCATTGAGCAATTCGGGATCGCCCTGGCGCATCATGGCACCCGCAACTTTTCCTCTGGCGTTAATTCCACCCATAACGTTCTGGACGTGGTTATCTCTTTTCCAAAAAAGCTCTCCCTGTAATACGCTATTGGCCAGCGGCCCTGACAGCGTTTTAGGGATGGCAGGAATCATTTTGGCTTTTGCTGACCAGTCTTGCCCTTTCTGACCATCGCCACGACTCAGGAATCCGGCCAGATGCCCCTGCCTGTATACCAACGTCACCGCGACGCCATCAACTTTAGGTTGTACCCAAAGATCGGTTTTACCTTTTATCCACTGCATAACGGCTGCCCGGTCGGGGAGTTTAGTCACACCAGTATGAGCAATCGGGTGCAGCGCTTTTCCCTGTGTCGAAAGTTGGGGCTGCTGCAGTTCTTCCCCCGGGGTAAAACAATGTTGCCATTCGTTGAACTGCGCGCGCAGGGCATCGTATGTCGTGTCACTGACGGTACTGACGCCTTGCTGGTAGTAAGAGCGATCCCATTGCGTAAGTTTCTCATCCAATTTCTCCATCTCCTGCCGGGCTTGAACAGACGACCAGGCCGGGCACGTCGCCGACGCCATTGCGCTGAGCATTCCCAGCAACCCTATAAGCTTTGTTACCCACCTCATAAATGCCTCCATTTCAAACGAATAGAGGTATAACGCCTGGCTGTGAGCAATACGAATGGAGATTAAAGCGCGTGCGGGACACCTTCAGAGACTTTTACTTTGTTGCAGAAACTGGGCGCATTCTTTGGAAAGCATTGCGCAAAATGGCAGAAATATTGCTGGGGAGTGCGACAAATTCTCCGTGAGTCGCAGACGACGTGTATAATAGGCTCGCATACGCTCTTCTTTTTATGCTTACCGAATAAGTTAGAACTCATGGCTCAAGGCACGCTTTATATCGTTTCCGCTCCAAGTGGCGCGGGGAAATCCAGCCTCATCCAGGCTTTGTTAAAAACACAACCGCTGTACGACACGCAGGTTTCTATCTCCCATACCACTCGTGGTATTCGCCCGGGAGAGAAACATGGTGAACACTATTTCTTTGTAGAAAAGGAAGAGTTCAGGCAGATGATTGCTGAAGACGCATTCCTGGAACACGCTGAAGTGTTTGGCAATTACTATGGCACTTCACGCCATGCCATTGAACAAGTTCTGGCTACAGGTGTGGATGTGTTTTTGGATATTGACTGGCAAGGTGCGAAGCAGATTCGTCAGAAAATGCCGCACGCCCGCAGTATTTTTATCCTGCCGCCGTCAAAAGACGAGCTTGATCGTCGCCTTCGTGGCCGTGGGCAAGACAGTGAAGAAGTTATCACTAAGCGAATGGAGCAAGCTGTTGCAGAAATGAGCCATTACGCGGAATATGACTATTTAATCGTCAACGACGATTTTGACACCGCACTGTCAGATTTAAAAATTATCATTCGTGCCGAGCGTCTACGAATGGGTCGCCAAAAAGCGCGACATGACGCTTTAATCAGCAAACTATTGGCAGACTGAGCCCAGTTTCAGTATCATGCCCAGTCATTTCTTCATCTGTGGAGCATTTTAATTATGGCACGCGTAACTGTTCAGGACGCTGTTGAGAAAATTGGTAACCGTTTTGACCTGGTTCTGGTCGCCGCACGTCGCGCTCGTCAGATGCAAACTGGTGGTAAAGATCCACTGGTCGCTGAAGAAAACGATAAAACGACTGTAATCGCACTGCGCGAAATCGAAGAAGGGTTGATTACCAACCAAATTCTCGATGTTCGTGATCGCCAGGAACAGCAAGAGCAGGAAGCCGCAGAACTGCAGGCTGTTACCGCTATTGCTGAAGGTCGTCGTTAATTAGCCTGCGGGTAGCCCTTGTATCTGTTTGAAAGTCTGAATCAACTGATTCAACAATACTTGCCCGAGGAGCAGATAAAGCGACTTCGGCAAGCATACCTTGTTGCGCGTGATGCTCACGAGGGGCAAGCACGTTCAAGTGGTGAACCCTATATCACCCATCCCGTAGCGGTTGCCTGCATTCTGGCCGAGATGAAACTCGACTATGAAACGCTTATGGCGGCGCTACTGCATGATGTGATTGAAGACACCCCTGCCACCTACCAGGATATGGAACAACTGTTTGGCAAAAGCGTTGCCGAACTGGTGGAAGGGGTATCTAAGCTCGACAAGCTGAAATTCCGCGATAAGAAAGAAGCTCAGGCTGAAAACTTCCGCAAAATGATCATGGCGATGGTGCAAGACATCCGCGTCATTCTGATCAAACTCGCCGACCGCACGCATAACATGCGCACTCTCGGGGCGTTGCGCCCTGATAAACGTCGCCGCATTGCTCGCGAAACCCTCGAAATTTATAGCCCTCTGGCGCACCGTCTCGGTATTCACCACCTGAAAACCGAACTGGAAGAGCTGGGCTTTGAAGCGCTTTACCCGAACCGTTACCGCGTTATTAAAGAAGTGGTTAAAGCGGCGCGTGGTAACCGTAAAGAGATGATTCAAAAAATTCTCTCTGAAATCGACGGGCGTTTACAAGAAGCGGGCATTCCTTGCCGCGTCAGTGGTCGCGAAAAACACCTTTATTCCATCTACTGCAAAATGACGCTCAAAGAACAGCGTTTCCACTCGATTATGGATATCTACGCTTTCCGCGTAATTGTTCACGACATGGATACCTGTTACCGCGTTCTTGGGCAGATGCATAGCCTCTACAAGCCACGTCCGGGGCGGGTTAAAGACTATATCGCCATTCCAAAAGCGAACGGATATCAGTCCCTGCATACTTCAATGATTGGCCCACACGGCGTGCCGGTTGAAGTGCAAATCCGTACCGAAGATATGGACCAGATGGCAGAAATGGGTGTTGCCGCTCACTGGGCTTATAAAGAGCAAGGTGAAAGTGGCACTACCGCGCAAATCCGCGCCCAGCGTTGGATGCAAAGCCTTCTGGAATTGCAGCAAAGCGCCGGTAGCTCATTTGAATTTATCGAGAGCGTAAAATCCGATCTGTTCCCGGATGAGATTTATGTTTTCACGCCTGAAGGGCGCATTGTCGAATTACCTGCAGGTGCGACACCTGTCGATTTCGCCTATGCCGTGCATACCGACATCGGCCACGCCTGTGTTGGCGCACGTGTCGACAGGCAACCCTATCCGCTGTCTCAGTCGCTCAGTAGCGGCCAGACAATCGAAATTATTACCGCACCGGGCGCTCGCCCGAATGCTGCCTGGCTGAACTTTGTGGTGAGCTCAAAAGCTCGCGCCAAAATCCGCCAGATGCTGAAAAACCTGAAGCGTGATGACTCGGTCAGCCTTGGCCGTCGTCTACTTAACCATGCTTTGGGTGGCAGTCGTAAACTCGCCGAGGTTCCACCAGAAAGCATTCAACGTGAGCTTGAGCGCATGAAGCTCGCCACACTTGATGATTTACTGGCTGAAATAGGCCTCGGTAACGCCATGAGCGTTGTTGTGGCCAAGAACCTGCAAGGTGAATCATCCGTGATTGCGCAGGGCAACACGCCTGCACACAGCCACTTGCCTATCAAAGGCGCTGATGGCGTGCTGATTACGTTTGCTAAGTGTTGCCGCCCTATTCCTGGCGACCCGATTGTCGCTCACGTCAGTCCTGGCAAAGGGCTGGTTATCCACCATGAGTCTTGCCGTAACATTCGTGGCTACCAGAAAGAAGCCGAGAAGTTTATGGCGGTGGAATGGGATAAAGAGACTGAGCAGGAATTTATCACTGAAATCAAAGTAGATATGTTCAACCATCAGGGCGCCCTGGCGAACCTGACAGCGGCTATCAACACCGCAGGCTCGAATATTCACAGTCTCAATACCGAAGAAAAAGATGGCCGCGTCTATAGCGCGTTTATCCGCATGTCTGCCCGCGATCGTGTGCATCTGGCCAACATTATGCGCAAAATTCGCGTAATGCCGGATGTCATTAAAGTTACCCGCAACAGAAACTAGTGTTATGAATCCTCAACGTTATGCGCGTATTTGCGAGATGCTTGCCAGGCGTCAGCCTGACTTGACCGTCTGCATGGAGCAAGTCCATAAACCTCATAACGTCTCGGCGATTATTCGCACCGCTGATGCGGTTGGCGTACATGAAGTCCACGCAGTCTGGCCGGGTAACAGAATGCGCACTATGGCTTCTGCTGCTGCGGGAAGTAACTCCTGGGTTGAAGTCAAAACGCATCGCAATATAGGCGATGCGGTTGGTCATCTGAAAAACAGCGGGATGCAAATCCTCGCCACCAACCTTTCTGATAAAGCCGTCGATTTCCGCGAAATTGATTACACCCGCCCGACCTGCATTTTGATGGGTCAGGAAAAAACCGGTATCACTCAAGAAGCTTTAGCGCTGGCAGACCAGGACATCATTATTCCGATGATCGGGATGGTGCAATCGCTCAATGTTTCTGTCGCATCCGCACTGATTCTTTATGAAGCGCAGCGACAGCGTCAGAATGCCGGGATGTATCAGCGCGAAAACAGCACTCTGCCAGAGTCAGAACAACAGCGCCTGCTGTTTGAAGGCGGCTACCCTGTACTGGCGCGCGTTTCCCGCCGTAAAGGTTTGCCCTACCCGCATGTGAATCAGCAAGGTGAGATAGAAGCTGATGCCGCATGGTGGGCCACAATGCAATCTGCGGAGTAGCTGGATGAAAGGTCGTTTGCTGGATGCCATACCGTTAAGCACGCTTGCCGGAGTCGGTGCCAGCCAGAGCGGCAAACTGGCCAAAATTGGCCTGTACACCATTCAGGATCTTCTTCTCCATCTGCCTCTTCGCTACGAAGACCGCACCCATCTCTACCCTATCAATGACCTGCTGCCAGGCGTTTACGCCACGGTGGAAGGTGAAGTGCTGAACTGCAATATCAGTTTTGGCCGCCGCCGTATGATGACCTGCCAGATTTCGGACGGCACCGGCATCCTGACGATGCGGTTTTTCAACTTCAACGCTGCAATGAAAAACAGCCTCGCGACCGGTAAACGCGTGCTTGCCTATGGCGAAGCAAAACGCGGGACGCACGGCGCGGAAATGATTCACCCGGAATACCGTATTCAGGGCGATCTCAGCACTCCTGAACTACAAGAAACGCTGACACCGGTTTACCCCACAACAGAAGGTATCCGCCAGGCAACATTGCGCAAACTGACCGACCAGGCGCTTGAGTTGCTGGATACCTGCGCTATTGCTGAATTGCTCCCGGCTGATTTGAGCAAGGGAATGATGAGCCTGCCGGAAGCATTGCGTACTTTGCATCGTCCACCGCCAAGCTTGCAGTTAGCCGATCTGGAAACAGGAAAGCACCCGGCTCAGCAGCGCTTAATCCTTGAAGAATTACTGGCGCATAACCTGAGCATGCTCGCGCTGCGTGCTGGTGCGCAGCGCTATCACGCATTACCTCTGCATAACCACGATGAGCTAAAAAACCGCCTGTTGGCAGCATTGCCGTTTAAACCAACGAATGCGCAAGAGCGGGTTGTGGCTGAAATCGAACATGATTTAGCACTGGATGTGCCGATGATGCGCCTGGTGCAGGGTGACGTTGGCTCAGGAAAAACGCTGGTTGCCGCCCTCGCCGCCCTCCGTGCGATTGCCCATGGCAAACAAGTGGGGTTGATGGCACCAACGGAATTGCTCGCCGAGCAGCATGCTAATAACTTCCGCCAGTGGTTTGCGCCGCTCGGAATTGAAGTGGGCTGGCTTGCAGGAAAGCAGAAAGGCAAAGCGCGTATCGCTCAACAAGACGCCATCGCCAGCGGCCAGGTGTCGATGGTGGTGGGAACGCACGCGATCTTCCAGGAACAGGTGCAGTTCTCGCAATTAGCGCTGGTCATCATTGATGAACAACATCGTTTTGGCGTCCACCAGCGGCTGGCACTGTGGGAAAAAGGCCAAATTCAAGGGTTCCACCCGCATCAGTTAATCATGACTGCGACGCCAATTCCGCGCACGCTGGCCATGACGGCTTATGCCGATCTGGATACCTCCACAATCGACGAACTCCCGCCAGGCCGTACACCGGTTACCACCGTCGCCATTCAGGACTCGCGCCGCAGCGATATTATCGAGCGGGTACGGGGTGCCTGTAGCGACGAAGGCCGCCAGGCATACTGGGTTTGTACGCTGATTGAAGAGTCTGAGTTGCTTGAAGCACAGGCAGCAGAAGTCACATGGGATGAGCTGAAAGTCGCCTTGCCGAACCTGAATGTCGGCCTGGTTCACGGCCGTATGAAGCCGCAAGAGAAGCAGGCGGTGATGCAGGCGTTCAAAGAGGGTTCAATTCACCTGCTGGTTGCGACCACCGTCATTGAAGTCGGCGTGGATGTGCCAAATGCCAGTCTGATGATTATCGAAAACCCTGAGCGTCTTGGTCTTGCGCAACTCCACCAGCTCCGTGGCCGTGTGGGCCGTGGTGCGGTCGCCTCTCACTGCGTGTTGCTTTATAAGTCGCCGCTCTCAAAAACCGCGCAGCTACGATTACAAGTGTTACGCGACAGCAACGATGGCTTTGTGATTGCGCAAAAAGATTTGGAAATTCGTGGGCCGGGGGAATTACTCGGCACGCGCCAGACGGGCAATGCGGAGTTTAAAGTGGCTGATTTGCTGCGCGATCAGGCGATGATCCCGGAAGTACAGCGCCTTGCGCGCCATATCCATGAACGCTATCCGGGACAGGCAACCGCGCTCATTGAACGCTGGATGCCTGAAACAGAACGCTATTCAAACGCCTGATAGCTTAGCCAAAGATTGGCAGCATCAGATACATTTTGATGACCAGCGCGTTGACGATATCAATAAAGAACGCGCCGACCATCGGCACCACCAGGAATGCCATGTGCGACGGGCCAAAACGCTCGGTAATCGCCTGCATATTGGCGATCGCCGTTGGTGTTGCCCCCAGGCCAAAACCACAATGCCCCGCAGCGAGTACCGCCGCATCGTAGTTTTTACCCATTAAGCGGTAAGTTACGAAAATCGCATACAACGCCATAAAGATGGTTTGCACGGTCAAAATTGCCAGCATCGGCAATGCCAGCGAAGCCAGTTCCCACAGCTTGAGGCTCATCAGCGCCATGGCGAGGAACAGCGATAAACAGACGTTCCCTAACACGGAAACCGCACGTTCAAATACCCGATAGAAGCCGAGCAGTGACATGGTGTTGCTGAGGATAACCCCAACAAATAACACGCAAACGAATGTCGGCAATTCAAAGCTGGTGCCTTGAATGAGATGGCCGACAAACTTACCCACCGTAAGGCAAATAGCAATCATCGCGATGGTTTCAATCAACACCATAGAGGTGATCATGCGCCCGACTGCTGGTTTCTCAAAAGCGGTTGGGTCAATGCTGTCTTCAGGTGTGCCATCAGGTGTAGATGAGTGTTTGACAAGATATCGTGCCACTGGCCCGCCAATCAAACCGCCCAGCACCAGACCAAAGGTTGCGCATGCCATAGCAACTTCGGTGGCATTCTGGAAACCATAACGTTCGGTGAACAGCTTACTCCAGGCTGCACCTGTGCCATGCCCGCCCGATAACGTAATTGAACCCGCCAGTAAACCCATTAACGGGTCAAGGCCCAACAGACTCGCCATACCAATACCGATGGCGTTTTGCATCACCAGCAAACCCACCACAACAACCAGGAAAATACCGACAACTTTGCCACCCGCTCGCAAGCTGGACAGGTTGGCGTTCAGACCGATTGTGGCAAAGAAGGCGAGCATCAAAGGATCTTTGAGGCTCATATCAAATTCAAATTCCCAGCCAATGCTCTTCTTGAGCACCAATAAGGCCAGAGCGATTAAGAGTCCACCCGCTACCGGTTCAGGGATAGTGTATTTTTTTAACAGCGGTATGGTGTGGACCATTTTGCGGCCCAGTAACAACACGAGAGTTGCGGCAACAAGCGTAGAAAGGGTGTCGAGATAAAACATAGAAGTGCTCCTGTTTGCGCATATTTCTCACAGACGCTTTTAATTATCCTTCACTGGAATTTCAGGGTTTAGAAAAGTCAGCAGCTGGATTTTAACCAAAAAACAGCTGAAAGTTATATAAAAAGCTCGTTATATACACTTTTTATCTTAGGAAATATGGTAAGCAAACGTTTGCTTTTACCATTCAGTCCGCTAAAATCACCGTCTTTTCACCCGGGGATAATTTCTAATGTCTGTTAATGTTGTTGAGTCTGAAGATGCGCAACCGATTGCTCAGGCTCGTTCCAGTGAGTTGATTTACCGCCTCGAGGATAGACCTCCTCTCCCACAAACACTTTTTGCTGCTGGCCAACATCTGTTAGCCATGTTTGTCGCGGTTATCACACCTGCAATGTTGATTTGCCAGGCACTGGGGCTCCCTGCTGAAGATACCCAACACATTATCAGTATGTCGTTGTTCGCATCAGGCGTGGCATCGATTATCCAGATTAAAGCCTGGGGCCCGGTTGGTTCTGGGCTTCTGTCCATTCAGGGCACCAGTTTTAACTTTGTCGCACCGCTGATCATGGGTGGTATGGCATTGAAAAATGGCGGGGCCGATGTCCCAACCATGATGGCGGCACTATTCGGCACGCTGATGCTGGCAAGTTGCACAGAAATGCTGTTATCTCGTTTCCTGCATCTGGCTCGGCGAATTATCACACCGCTGGTTTCTGGTGTGGTTGTCATGATTATAGGTCTTTCGTTGATTCAGGTTGGCCTGACGTCTATCGGCGGTGGTTACTCTGCCATGAGCGACCATACCTTTGGCGCACCGAAAAACTTGCTGCTGGCGGGAGCCGTGCTGCTGGTCATCATTTTGCTTAACCGTCAGCGTAATGCTTATTTACGCGTGGCTTCTCTGGTTATCGCGATGGCAGTAGGTTATGCGCTGGCCTGGGCAATGGACATGCTGCCAAATGTCGCGCCATCAACCAATACTGACCTGATTATGGTTCCAACACCGCTTTACTACGGTTTGGGCATTGACTGGAATCTGCTTGTCCCTCTGATGCTGGTCTTTATGGTGACCTCACTGGAAACCATTGGCGATATTACGGCAACATCTGACGTTTCCGAACAGCCGGTATCTGGCCCACTCTATATGAAGCGACTGAAAGGCGGCGTGCTGGCCAATGGGCTGAACTCCTGCGTTTCTGCGGTATTCAATACCTTCCCTAACTCCTGCTTCGGCCAGAACAACGGCGTTATTCAGCTCACCGGCGTTGCCAGCCGCTATGTCGGTTTTGTGGTAGCCCTGATGCTGATTGTGCTTGGCCTGTTCCCGGCGGTAAGCGGGTTTGTGCAACACATTCCTGAGCCCGTTTTGGGCGGCGCAACTATCGTGATGTTCGGTACCATCGCCGCATCCGGTGTGCGCATTGTCTCCCGTGAGCCACTGAATCGCCGGGCGATCATGATTATCGCGCTGTCCCTGGCTGTCGGTATGGGTGTGTCTCAGCAACCGCTGATTTTGCAGTTTGCGCCTGACTGGTTGAAAACCTTGCTCTCATCTGGCATTGCAGCTGGTGGTATCACCGCTATCGTTTTGAACCTGATTTTCCCGCCTGAAAAAAATTGATTTATCTCACGCGCTGGTTATTTGTTCTCATCAGCGCGTGTTACCCCTCCTGACAATCCCATCCTTGAGCTATAACGGTAAATGGGGCATAACACCCTTACCGAAACTTCATGGGATGGAAGACAATGAAATTTCTCGGAAAGCTCATCATTGCGTTATTGGTTGTCATACTTGTTGTGCTGATAGCCGCCTATTTTTTGCTGCAAACTCGCTGGGGAGCAGCCCAGATAAGCAGTTGGGTTAACGAAAAAAGTGATTATTCTTTCTCTTTTGAAGAGATGGATCACCGCTGGGCATCACCAACTCACCTCACGCTGACGAATGTCACATTTGGGCGTAAAGGCCAGCCAGCAACGCTTGTGGCGAAAAATATTGATATTGGGCTCAGCTCGCGCCAATTTTCGCAACCGATGCATGTCGATAAAATTCTACTGCAAGACGGAACGCTAAATATCAGCCCTGATGCTGCACCATTACCTTTCCAGGCCGACATGCTGCAATTGAGTGATATGGCAATAAACAGCCCAAATACCGGGTGGGAATTGCATGCTCAACGCGTCAACGGCGGCGTAATGCCATGGCAACCAAAGCAAGGGAAAGTGCTGGGGAGTACCGCCGATATCCAATTTAGCGCCGGTTCCATGACGCTGAACGGTGTTCCTGCCACCAATGTGCTGCTGCAAGGTGCGATCAACAACGAGCAAGTGACGCTCGCCACCATCGGCGCTGATATGGCGCGTGGCTCGCTCACCGGCAACGCAAACCGCCTGGCCGATGGATCGTGGCAAATCGGCAGTCTGCGTTTGAACGATATCCGTCTGCAAACAGACAAATCCATTACCGATTTCCTGGCGCCGCTTGCCACGGTTCCTTCTGTTAAAATTGATAACCTCGAAGTCACCGATGCGCGGCTGGAAGGTAAAAATTGGGCTGTTACTGATTTAGACCTGAGTTTGCGCAACCTGACGCTGGCAAACGGCGGGTGGCAAAGTGATGACGGGCGACTGTCGATGAATGCCAGTGATTTCATTATTGGCGCGTTGCAGCTAAATGACCCGATCGTGAATATCGATTTTGACCCGCAAACCGCAGTGCTACGCCAGTTCACTTCACGCTGGGAAAGAGGCATGGTGCGCGCCTCAGGCCAATGGCAACGCAACGAGAAAAAACTGGCGCTGGATGAGCTGGTTTTTGCCGGGCTTGAATATACGTTGCCTGCCGACTGGAAAACGCTTTGGCTGGAGCCTTTGCCAGCGTGGTTGAACACGGTGACGATTAAAAAGCTGTCGGCAAACCGTAATCTGATTATTGATATTGACCCAACCTTCCCGTTCCAGCTCACCGCATTAGATGGCACAGCGAACAATCTGGAACTGGTGCGCAATAGTCAGTGGGGGATCTGGAGTGGTGACGCCACCCTGAACGCATCAGCAGCCACGTTTAATCGCGTTGATGTTCGCCGCCCGTCTATTTCATTGAATGCCACGGATAACCAGATTTCGATTACTGAGTTGAGTGCTTTCTCAGGTGAAGGGATGCTGGAAGCAACGGGTGCTATTTCACAGGCACAGCAACGTAATGCAGCAATTAATCTGCGCGGGCGTGCGGTGCCAGTAAACTTGTTGCAGCAATGGGGATGGCCAGCTTTGCCGCTGCAAGGCAACGGCAATTTACAGCTTTCTGTAACCGGCAGCCTTGCGGCTCAAACACCGCTGAAACCGACGGTAAGCGGAACATTGCAGGCCACCAGCAGCGATGGAAAACAAGTGCAGCAGACCATGCAGAATGGGGAAATCCCCGGCACTTGAGTGCCGGGTGATTATTCTTCTTCGTTCCCGCCTTCCTCTAGCGGGCCAAACGGCCTGGCGGGTAAAACTAAATACACGCCTTCAAATACCGCACCTTGCGTGTCATCGCCAAAAAGCTCAACTTGCAATGCAACGCGAGCTTTGCGGCCGCGGGCAAGTCTGTCCAAATCGCCGCTTAACGAACCTAAATCTGCAATCGCACCCGGCCTTCCGGTGATCGGGCTGCTATATCGGATATGCGCATCAGCCAGAATAATCGTCCCGCCGAGGTGGCGTTCACGCAGCATCAGCCAAATCAGCCCCCAGCCGGTCAGCGTCGCAAGCGAGAAAAGACTGCCCGCGAATAAGGTCTGGTGAGGATTTTGATTTCCCGCTTCGGGCATCGTCGTGATGAATTTCTGCCCGGTGTATTGCAAGATACGCACGCCCATCTTCTCGCTCAGCGGAATATGTTCGTACCAGGCCTGCTGTAACTGCCCGCACCAGTCTGCGCGATGGAGAATATCATCGAGCGAGGCGACCGGTTTAATCATTAAAAAGTGGCGAATGGGAGTGGTGGAAGGCGTGGTGATTTCACCCTGGTTCTCAAAACCGAGCTTAGCAAAAAACTCTACGGCGTCTTCACGTGCGCTACATACCACACGTTTAACCCCTTCCTGGCGCGCGACAGTTTCCAGCGTCATTGCCACCAGCGTACCCAGACCTTTGTCTTGCACCGAGGGGTGAACCGCCATAAAACGGATCGCTGCTTCGTTATCAGCATTGATGTACAGGCGGCCAATAGCCACAGGATTGCCCTCTTCGTCCACCACCATCTGGTGGTGAGCTAAGGCATCCCAGGCGTCACGTTCTGAGCCTTTGGGTTGATGCAGCGGCTTGCGCAACATCTCCCAGCGAAACTGGTAATAGAGCTCAAGCTCTTCTTCGGTTTGCGGTACGCGAAGGTGATACATACATGTACTCTCTCTTGTTACGCGGGACCGTAATTGCTGCGAATTCAGACCTGTAACCAAAACGTCACCGGGCCATCATTGGTCAGACTGACTTGCATGTCGGCGGCGAAGCGCCCTGTCTCGGCAACAATGCCCTGCTGCCGGCAGCGTTGAACAAAGTAGTCATATAACTCTTCAGCAAGCTGTGGCGCCGCGCCACCAGAGAAACTCGGGCGCATACCGCGTTCGGTATCAGCGGCAAGGGTAAACTGCGATACCACCAGCACACTGCCACCGGCTTGCTGAACGTTCAGATTCATCTTGTCGCTTTCATCGCCAAAAATACGATAACCCAGAACCCGTTCACAAAGGCGATTGGCTTTCTGTTCGTTATCTTCTTTTTCGACACCCAATAACACCAAAAGTCCCGGGCCAATTTCACCCGTCACTTCACCGTCCACAGTGACGCGAGCGTGGGTGACACGCTGAATTAATGCAATCATGGTTCTTCCAATTCTTCCTGCTGTGCTTCGATGCGAAGTCTTCGGTAATCGCCGAGAGTGACAGTAATTTCGGCTCCGAGCAACACGATACACCAGGTCCAATAGACCCAGACAAATAAAATGGGGATCACGGCTAACACGCCGTAAATCAATTGATAAGAAGGGAACATGGTGATGTAGAGGGCAAAACCTTTCTTCCCAAGCTCAAATAAAAGAGCGGCCACCAGCGAACCAACCAGTGCATCTCGCACCGGGACGCGAGTGGTTGGAACAATGCTATATAGCATCCAGAATGACAGCCAGGAGAGCAGTAACGGAAAGATACGCAACACAATATCAATCGTGCTGTTAAAGCCCGTCACCCAGCGCAGCGAAAGCAGATACGAACTAATCGCCAGACTCGCACCCGCCAGTAATGGCCCGAGGGTTAAAATCATCCAGTAGACGGCAAACGAATAGATTTTTGGCCTTGTGCGGGTGCTGCGCCAGATGGTATTGAGCGCACTGTCCACGGCATACATCAGCAGCAATGCGGTGACGATAAGCCCGCAGGCACCCACTGCAGTCATCTTGTTGGAGTTAGCAACAAACTGTTCGATATAACGCTGGATGATATCGCCCGTCGCGGGCAGAAAATTTGAGAACACAAAATGCCGGAGTTGGACACTGACGTCGGCAAACATCGGGAACGCTGCAAACAACGCAAACACAACCGCAACCAAAGGCACCAGCGAGAGTAATGACACGTATGCCAGGTTACCTGCAAGCGTAGTCATATTGTCCTGGTCGATGCGATGCCAGAGCAACTTCCCCCAGGCTATACAGGGCCTGAGGTGGTTACTCGTTTTGCGATGAATATCTTTTATCATAGATTTTTTGCGAAATAACCGGGCACCGTCTCTTTTCCGGTCACCAAAATACTGGTGATACCCAACTGTTGAGCTCCCTTTATATTATCGGCGTTGTCGTCAAAAAAGACCGCTTCACTTGCAGAAAAACCTTCTGTTTCGAGGAGTTTTTGGTAGATCTCTGCATCGGGTTTACGCATTCCCATTTCCTGAGACAGATAGATTTTATCTGCCGCCTCGGCGATTTGCGGATATTCACCGGGCCAGAAATAAGTGTGTAAACGGTTGGTGTTAGAGAGCACCACGACACGATGCCCCTGTTCACGAAGCTTGTTCATGACAGCGATAACGTCCGGACGTAAGCCAACAAAAATAGCCTGCCAGCCTGCAGAAAACTGATCAAAGCTCAACGCCATGCCCATTTCTTCGCATACCGCAGCAGCAAATTCTTCGTCGCTAATTTGCCCACGTTCATGGCGCTGGAAAGCCTCGCCCATCACAAAGCTTTTTTGCAAATTCGCCAGCGGCACGCGGCTGTAATCACTCCATACCCCCATCACGCGGTTGAAGTCGATATCAACAATGACGTTGCCTAAATCAAAGATATACAACATAAGCCTCTCCTTTGCGTATGGAGAAATAACTGTAGCGGTAATAGAAGAAGGTGGATAGTGCGTGTTACAACAACAGCTCAACGAATGCGAGCCAGATCGTTAATCAGTGAAACGTGACCGCAAGATACCCCCTCTATAAAGCCAGTACCTGATATTTTGCGGTTACGTCGCCAGGGTTTAACCTTCGCGTCGGTTAGTCGGGCTATTCCTGCACCCCCAACTCAGAAACCACCAACTCAACATGCTCATTTTCCAGCAATGTTTTAAATGAAGCCGTTGGGATTTGGTCGGTAAATAACGCAGTGGCTTGTTTCACATTGCCAATTTCTACCGCAGCTGACGCATGGAATTTAGTCGAGTCTGCCGCCACCAAAACATGTCGTGAATGCTTCATCATCGCTTTCACCACGCTGACTTCGTTCACGTCAAAATCCAGCAACGCGCCATCGGGTTCAATGGCACCCACGCTGGTTATCAGGTAATCCGCGCGGAAACCTTCCACAAAACTGGTCGCCGCTGGCCCGACTATGCCGCCATTATGCGGGCGCAATGTGCCGCCCGGCACCATCACTTCAAAACGCGGGTTCTTATACAGGATATGCGCCACGCGCAGGCTGTTGGTAATAATGCGCAACCGGTCATGGTTCATCAACGCACGCGCAATATGCTCAACTGTGGTGCCAATGGTGATGAAAACCGTCGAACCATCGGGAATGAAGTCCGCAATCGCTTCAGCGATGGCCATTTTCTCGCTCGTCAACGACACTTCTCGTTGTTCGAATGCCACGTTTACCACACTCGATGCACGCCCCGCGCCACCGTGATGGCGGGTAATCAGTCCTTGATCGCTCAACTTACGAATATCCCGGCGTACCGTTTGGGTCGAAACGTCCAGCAGTTGCGCTAGCTCGTCGATATTCATGTAGCCACGCTCGGCAATCAGCTGTAATAACAGGTCATGGCGCGGGTTGCCGGTTAACTCAGTGATGCTCATGCACATTCTCCTAAAATGACCGCCTCGAGGTGTATTTTATACAAAAAGGGACATGAAAGAGTCAGTTTGATCACAGTCAGGTATTCCCGCACGCCCACCCGGACGAGTGCATTTCAAAGCCGCAACCGCGTTGGCAAAGCGTACAGCTTCATATATCTCAATATCTTTCGCTAATTTTACGGCTAATGCCCCGTGGAAAACGTCTCCGGCTCCGGTGGTATCCACCACTTCAACCCGAAACCCAGCATGATGGCGCAACTCATTATTTTCTAACCAATAACAGCCAGATTTCCCTTGAGTGACATAAACATGTCCATTTGTGATCGCTTGTGCTCGTTTTAGTGCTAATAGTAGGTCACCTTCACCACTCAGGCGCTGCAGGCCCGGCGCAGAAAATGCCGCGTGATCCGCCAACGCCACCAGCTCAGAGATATCTTGCGGGGTTATATCAGCATCCAGAACCGTTGTGACTCCCACAGACCGCGCCAAAGTGAATGCTGTTTTCGCTCCCTGATGCCAACGCACATCTGCTAACACCACGTCATAAGCCGTGAAATCAATCTCATGCAGCCAGCTTGCGTCTTCCGACAGTTCAGGGCTTGGGTAATTCACGATAATCCGCTCGCCTTGTTCATCTACCAGAATCGCTGATTGCGATGAGTTGGCATTTTTACAACGCCGCGAAAATGCCGTGTTAACCCCCCAATTCTCCAGTTCATCTAACAGAACTTTCCCCGTTGCGTCATCGCCCACGCGCCCGATGAAATCGACATACGCCCCGAGCCTTGCCGCAGCCACTGCAGCTGTTGCTGCTGGACCACCGCCCACTTCACGATAATGCTGCGCCACATATTTCCCACCGCATTCAGGTAATCGGTTCAGGTAATAGAGTCGGTCTTGTACCGCAATTCCCACGCACGCTATTCGAATCACATCACTTTCCTTTCGCTGTTTTTGACTTCGACAGCGCATAAATCAACCGCCGATCACATGGGGCTTATTGTAATTCCATCAATTGTTAAAAGAGTGACGGCTGTCAATTTTTTAACCATAAATTACAAATACGATCAAAAACAGACAACAATAATGACAACACCTAACAGAAAATGACATTCACCCAGGAGGATACATGAGCAGTGTCGCTTTTATCGGTTTAGGGCAAATGGGTGCGCCAATGGCGCGCAATTTGCTCAAACAAGGGCATCGGTTAGCGGTGTTCGATTTGAACGCTGAGGCCGTAAACGCACTGGTTCAGCTTGGTGCCAGCGCCAGTAAAAACGCCGCCGAGGCCGCGCAAGATGCCGAATTCGTAATAACCATGCTGCCAAACGGCGATCTGGTTCGGGAAACGTTATTAGGCGAAAACGGTGTGTGCCAGACGCTGAGTAAATCCGCGCTAATCATTGATATGTCGACCATTCACCCGCTGCAAACTGACCTCCTGATTAGCGATTTAGCCAGCGGTGGTTTCAGCATGATGGACGTGCCTGTTGGGCGCACTTCCGATCACGCCATCGCCGGAACGCTTTTGCTACTGGCTGGCGGCACACCACAACAAGTCGAACGCGCCAGACCGCTACTGATGGCGATGGGATCCGAGCTTATCGAAGCTGGCGGGCCAGGTATGGGTATCCGCGTGAAGCTCATCAACAACTACATGAGCATCGCACTGAATGCGCTTTCCGCCGAAGCCGCCGTGCTTTGCGAGGCCCTCGGTCTTTCCTTCGAAGTGGCGATGCAAGTCATGAGCGGAACACCTGCGGGCAAAGGCCATTTCACCACTTCCTGGCCGAACAAAGTGCTGAAAGGCGACCTCACTCCCGCCTTCATGATTGACCTCGCCCATAAAGATTTGGGTATCGCGCTAGATGTCGCCAACCAGCTGCATGTGCCGATGCCGTTGGGCGCGGCCTCCCGCGAAGTTTACAACCAGGCCCGCGCCGCCGGACGTGGACGCCAGGACTGGAGCGCAATTTTAGAGCAGGTACGTAACAGTGCCGGGATTAATCACAAAAATTAGTTATTTCATAAGGATAGAAAATGAATCACTACACACTTAAAGACATTACCCGGCCAAGCGGCGGTTTCGCCATGTTGGCGGTGGATCAACGCGAAGCGATGCGCCTGATGTTTGCCGCCGCAGGCAGCAAAGCGCCGGTTGCCGACCAGGTTTTGACGGATTTCAAAGTTAACGCCGCCAGGATTTTATCGCCATACGCATCAGCCATTCTGGTTGATCAGCAGTTTTGTTACCACCAGGTGGTTGAGCAAAACGCGCTGGCAAAAAGCTGCGCGATGATTGTTGCAGCCGATGAGTTTATCCCCGGCAACGGCATTCCCGTGGATAGCGTGGTGATTGATAAAAAAGTTGATCCGCAAGCGGTGAAACGTAACGGCGGCAAAGCCTTAAAGCTGCTGGTGTTGTGGCGCAGCGATGAAGATGCGCAGCAACGCCTGGAAATGGTGAAAGAGTTTAACCAGCTTTGCCATGCCAACGGCCTGCTGAGCATTATCGAACCGGTAGTTCGCCCGCCGCGCCGTGGCGATAAGTTCGACCGCGAACAAGCGATTATCGACGCCGCCAAAGAGCTGGGTGATAGCGGTTCCGACCTCTACAAAGTGGAAATGCCGCTTGCAGGAAAAGGCTCACGCCCTGAACTCCTCAAAGCTTCTCAACTCCTCAATGAACAAATCAACATGCCGTGGGTGATCCTTTCTTCAGGCATCGATGAAAAGCTTTTCCCACGAGCAGTGAGTGTTGCCATGACTGCTGGCGCATCAGGGTTTTTGGCTGGTCGCGCCGTCTGGTCTTCGGTTGTAGGTTTACCGGATACCGAAATGATGCTGCGTGATATTTCAGTACCGAAATTGCAGCGCCTGGGCGAAATCGTCGACGAAATGATGGCTCGCCGTTAACCGAGGGAATGTGACGATGAAATGGTTTAACACACTGAGCCACAACCGCTGGCTCGAGCAAGAAACTGACCGCATTTTCGATTTTGGCCGCAAATCTGTGGTGCCAACGGGATTTGGTTGGCTCGGTAATACCGGTCTGGTGAAAACGGACATGGGCACACATTTATGGGTCACCGCTCGTATGTTGCACGTTTACGCCGTCGCTGCGTCAATGGGCCGCCCTGGCGCTTATCAACTGGTTGAGCATGGCATCAACGCGCTCAATGGTGTGCTGCGCGATAAGCAATACGGCGGCTGGTATGCCTGCGTGAATGACGAAGGTGTGATTGATGCCTCGAAGCAAGGTTATCAGCATTTCTTTGTGTTGCTAGGCGCGGCAAGTGCGGTAACCACTGGCCACCCTCAGGCACTCAAACTGCTGGATGACGCCATCGACGTCATCGAAAAGTACTTCTGGAGCGAACAGGAACAAATGTGCCTGGAGTCGTGGGACGAAGCGTTCAGCAAGACGGAAGAATACCGTGGCGGCAATGCCAACATGCACGCAGTAGAAGCGTTTTTAATTGTTTACGATGTCACGCATGACCGCAAATGGCTCGACCGTGCGCAAAGAATTGCCTCGGTGATTATTCATGATGTGGCTCGCAGCGGCGAATATCGCGTCAATGAACATTTCGACGCCGACTGGAACCCAATCCGCGATTACAACAAAGACAATCCTGCTCACCGTTTCCGCGCCTACGGCGGCACGCCAGGCCACTGGATTGAATGGGGCCGCCTGATGCTGCACCTTCATGCGGCACTTGAAGCTCGTTTTGAAATACCTCCAGCCTGGTTGCTAGAAGACGCAAAAGGCTTGTTCAACGCGACCATCCGCGATGCCTGGGCACCCGACGGCGCAGAAGGTTTCGTATATTCCGTGGGTTGGGATGGTGAGCCAATTGTTCGTGAACGTGTGCGCTGGCCAATCGTTGAAGCCATGGGAACGGCATATGCGCTATTCACGGTAACCGGAGATGCACAGTACGAAACCTGGTATCAGAAATGGTGGGATTACTGCATTAAGTACCTGATGGATTACGAGAACGGTTCGTGGTGGCAGGAGTTGGATACCAACAATGAAGTGACCACCAAGGTCTGGGATGGCAAGCAGGATATTTACCATCTATTGCATTGCCTGGTGATCCCAAGATTGCCGCTAGCACCGGGTTTAGCGCCCGCAGTGGCCGCTGGTTTGTTGGATTGCAACGCCAAATAAACCACAACACGTACCCTACATTTACGGAGTTAATAATGGCCTTATCACAACAAAATTTAGAAAGCCTTGAACTCACCACGTTGAATGATGGCTTTGCCCTGAGCTGGCAGAATCGCCTGATTTTGCGGCACACCGCGCAAACGCCTTGCTTATGGGTGGGCGCGGGTGAAGCCGATATTGATATGTTCCGTGGCAATTTCAGCATCAAAGACAAGCTGGATGAAAAGATTGCCCTGACCGAAGCCGCCATCATCCCACAAGATGCGGGCTGGAGTGTCCGCTTCACACGCGGCGATACCGTGAATGCTACGCTGCATATCGGCATCGATGCCGAAGGCCGCCTTGAGCTGAAACTCAAAAACGACAGCGCCAGCCATAACCGCATCTGGCTGCGCCTTGCCGCGAAGCCAGAAGACCATATTTATGGTTGTGGCGAGCAGTTCTCTTACTTCGATTTGCGTGGCAAGCCGTTCCCGTTGTGGACCAGCGAGCAAGGTGTCGGGCGCAATAAACAGACTTATGTGACCTGGCAGGCCGACTGCAAAGAAAACGCGGGCGGCGATTATTACTGGACATTTTTCCCACAGCCGACATTCGTCAGCACGCAAAAGTATTACTGCCACGTTGAAAACAGCTGCTACATGAATTTCGATTTCAGCGCGCCAGACTTTCATGAACTGGCAATTTGGCAAGACCAGGTGGTGCTGCGCTTTGAATGTGCCGACAGCTACATTCAGTTGCTGGAAAAACTCACCGGTTTATTAGGCCGCCAGCCGGAAATGCCGGACTGGATTTATGACGGCGTGACGCTGGGCGTGCAGGGTGGCACCGAGGTTTGCCAGCAAAAACTCGATGTAATGCGCAAAGGCGGTGTCAAAGTTAACGGTATCTGGGCGCAGGACTGGTCGGGTATTCGCATGACGTCGTTTGGCAAACGCGTGATGTGGAACTGGCGCTGGAACGGCGATTTGTACCCTGAGCTGAATACGCGCATCAAACAATGGCAGTCCGAAGGCGTGCGTTTTCTTTCCTACATTAACCCTTATGTGGCAAGCGATCGCGACCAGTGCGAAGAAGCATCGAAGCTCGGCTATCTGACCAAAACTCATGACGGAAAGGATTACCACGTCGAGTTCGGCGAGTTTTACGCGGGCGTTATCGACTTAACCAATCCCGAAGCCTACGACTGGTACAAAGAACTCATCAAACGCAATCTGATCGAGCTTGGTTTTGGCGGTTGGATGGCGGATTTTGGCGAGTATTTACCAACCGATACCGTGCTGCATAACGGCGTTAGCGCTGAAGTCATGCATAACGCGTGGCCTGCGCTGTGGGCGAAGTGTAATTACGAAGCGCTTGAAGAAACCGGCAAGCTGGGCGAGGTGCTGTTCTTTATGCGTGCGGGTTATACCGGCAGCCAGAAATACTCGACGATGATGTGGGCTGGTGATCAGAACGTGGACTGGAGCCTGGACGATGGTCTGGCGTCAGTGATCCCGGCGGCGTTGTCGTTGGCTATGACCGGGCACGGTCTGCATCATAGCGATATCGGAGGTTACACCACGCTGTTCGATATGAAGCGCAGTAAAGAGTTGCTGATGCGCTGGTGCGAATTTAGCGCCTTCACGCCGATGATGCGCACACATGAAGGTAACCGTCCAGGCGATAACGTGCAATTCGATCACGATAGCGACATCATCGCGCAATTTGCCCGCATGACAACGGTATTCACCACGCTTAAGCCGTATATCAAACACGCCGTAGCGCTTAACTCTCAAAGCGGCTTACCAGTGATGCGCCCGTTATTCCTCCATTACGAAGACGACCCGCAAACCTACATACTGAAATATCAGTATCTGTTTGGCCGCGATTTGCTGGTCGCACCGGTTCATCAGCCAGGTAGCAGCGAATGGACGCTGTATTTGCCACAGGATAACTGGGTCAACCTATGGACGGGCGAATCGTACACCGGAGGCGGTGAAATTACCGTTGCTGCGCCAATCGGCCAACCCCCAGTGTTTTACCGGGCCACCAGCGAATGGGCCGAGCTGTTTACCTCGTTGCGCCATATCTGATATCCGTAACGGCGAGTACAAATCTCGCCGTCATAAGGAGAATAAAAATGAGTCATCAGACCGACAGCCGGGGCAGCGATCCGGCCACTTTATTGCTTCCGTTACGGGAAAAAATCGCCTATGGAATGGGCGACCTGGGTTCAAATATCTTGCTGGATATCGGCACACTTTACCTGCTGAAGTTCTATACCGACGTTTTAGGGCTGCCCGGCACTTACGGCGGCGTGATTTTCCTGATTGCCAAGTTTTTTACCGCGTTTACCGATATGGGCACGGGCATCATGCTCGATTCACGGCGCAAGATTGGGCCAAAAGGGAAATTCCGCCCGTTCGTGCTGTACGCGGCATTTCCCGTCACGTTACTGGCGATAGCTAACTTTGTCGGCACGGATTTCAGCATTACCGGCAAAACCGTAATGGCGACGGTGCTGTTCATGTTGTATGGCTTGTTCTTCAGCATGATGAACTGTTCTTACGGCGCGATGGTTCCGGCGATGACTAAAAACCCCAATGAACGTGCATCGCTGGCGGCGTGGCGACAAGGCGGTGCCACGCTCGGCCTGCTGTTGTGCACTGTCGGTTTTGTGCCGGTGATGAACATGGTCGATAACAATCCGCAACTGGGTTATATCGTGGCAGCAGCGTTGTTTAGCGCATTCGGCTTGTTCTTTATGTGGTGGTGTTATTCAGGCGTGAGAGAGCGTTATGTCGAAACCCAGCAACCTGCACCTGGGCACAAGCCGGGTTTGCTGCAATCATTCAAAGCTATCGCCGGAAACCGCCCGCTGTTTATTCTTTGCATCGCCAATTTGTGCACGCTCGGCGCATTTAACGTCAAACTGGCGATTCAGGTTTATTACACGCAATACGTGCTCAATGATCCACTGCTGCTTTCATACATGGGTTTTTTCAGCATGGGCTGTATTTTCTTCGGTGTGTTCCTGATGCCTTCTGCCGTGCGCCGCTTCGGCAAGAAAAAGGTCTATATCGCCGGGCTGCTTATTTGGGTAGTGGGAGATTTGCTCAACTACACGATGGGCGACAGTTCAGTCAGCTTCGTAATGTTCTCATGCCTGGCGTTCTTCGGCTCTGCGTTCGTCAACAGCCTGAACTGGGCGCTGGTTTCCGACACCGTGGAATACGGTGAATGGAGAACAGGCGTGCGCTCTGAAGGCACGGTCTATACCGGTTTCACCTTCTTCCGCAAGGTTTCGCAAGCATTGGCGGGCTTCTTCCCTGGTTTGATGCTGACGCAAATCGGCTATGTGCCAAACGTAGTGCAATCAGCCGGAACCGTTGAAGGGCTACGGCAGTTAATATTCATCTGGCCGAGCGCGCTGGCGGTGGTGACGATTATCGCGATGGGCTGCTTCTACAATCTGAATGAAAAAATGTACGTGCGGATTGTGGATGAGATTGAAAGCCGCAAACGGGCTGCTGCACATTAATAAGGGTCGGCCATGAATGTATTAACGCTAAAACTCAGTTTGCGAGAAAAGTTCGCGTACGGCATGGGGGATTTTGGCTCAAACCTAATGCTGTGTATCGGTACGCTGTATCTGTTGAAGTTTTATACGGATGTGCTTGGTCTTCCGGCATTTTACGGCGGCGTTATTTTTCTGGTCGCCAAATTCTTCACCGCCTTTACCGATATCCTAACCGGCGTGTTGATTGATTCACGCCGGAATATCGGCCCCAAAGGGAAGTTTCGCCCTTTCATTTTTTATGCGGCAATGCCGGTGGCGCTGGTGGCAACAGCACAATTTGTGGATACCGGTTTAACCCTGACGATGAAAACGGCGTTATCGACTGTATTGTTTATGTTGTTCGGCCTGTTTTACAGCCTGATGAATTGCTCTTACGGCGCGATGGTTCCGGCGATAACTAAAAATCCGCATGAACGCGCGCAACTGGCGGCGTGGCGGCAAGGTGGCGCCACACTTGGGTTGCTGCTTTGTACTGTGGGATTTATACCTATTCAGGCGCTGTTTGTTGAGCGCTCATCGCTGGGTTATTTAGTTGCAGCAACACTCTTCGCAACCTGCGGGTTATTTTGCATGTGGTGGTGCCACAGCGGCGTCAAAGAGCGTTATGTGGAAGTGGTGCCGGAAAGCCATAAGCCGGCCATCGCTAAGTCGTTTCTCGCAATCTTTCGCAACCCGCCTTTGCTGGTGTTATGCATCGCCAATCTTTGCACGCTGGCGGCTTTTAACATCAAGCTGGCAATTCAGGTTTATTACACCCAGTACGTACTGAACGATATCCATCTGCTTTCCTGGATGGGATTTTTCAGTATGGGCTGCATCCTGATTGGCGTGCTGATGGTGCCAACGGCGGTGAAACGTTTCGGGAAAAAGCAGGTTTATCTGGGCGGATTGTTGTTATGGGCGGCGGGAGATTTGCTGAATTATGCCTGGGGAGACAGTTCGTTATCGTTCGTGCTGTTTTCCTGCATGGCGTTCTTTGGCACCGCGTTTGTCAACAGCCTGAACTGGGCGTTGGTGCCGGATACTGTGGATTACGGTGAGTGGAAAACCGGCATTCGCGCCGAAGGCTCGGTTTATACTGGTTACACGTTTTCACGCAAAATTTCGGCAGCACTGGCGGGCTTTTTACCCGGCATTATGCTGACACAAATCGGGTATATCCCCAACATCGCGCAGAGTGAAACCACGTTAAATGGCCTACGCCAATTGATATTTATCTGGCCATGCAGCCTGGCGATTACCGCAGCGATGACCATGGGGCTGTTTTATAAATTAAATGAACAGCGGTTTATGCAAATAATCGCCGAATTAAATGAACGCAAACAGGAGGCTTTCACTACACAACTGTCAGCTGACAATACCAAAGAAGCTTCCGCAACTTTATAAAAAAATAATGATTAACCGTCGCTCTTTAAATGGCGACGGCTTGCTTACGCCTATTACATTCAAGGATAAGAATATGAAAGTGTCACAATATCTCGTGTTATTAGCGTCTTCGATTCCCTTTCAGGTTTTTTCCGGCGCTTATCTGGAGACGCGTGAAGCCTACAATACCGCCTCAGAAGAAAGCGAAGTTATTCTGCGAGTCGGATATAACTTTGATATGGGAGCCGGGATTATGGCAACCAACGCCTACAACCTCGGGAAATGGGATCAAATAAAGCACAGCTATAACGAAATTGAAGGGTGGTATCCATTGTTCAAACCCGGTAAGTGGACATTTCAGCCTGGTGGTTTGATTAACGATAACAGCACCGGTTCCGGCGGCGCGCTTTATATGGATACTAATTACAAATTCACTACATGGTTTAATCTGACATTCCGCTATCGCTATAACCATAATAATTATGATTCGGTTGATTTACGTGGCGATAAAGACAGAAATGATACTCAGGAATTTGTGAATTACTGGAATTTTAAAGTTACTGATAGTTTTTTTTATACCTTCGAGCCGCATTATTTTTTGCGCGTAAATGATTTCCACAGTAAAAACGATAAAGATCATCACTGGGAAATTACCAACAAATTTATCTATAAGATTGATAAAAACTGGATGCCGTATCTGGAGTTACAATGGCTCGATCGCTGGAATTATTACAATAGTGAGCAGTATCGTATTCGTTTAGGAGTACGATATTCGTTTTAGAAGGGTATAAATCAGAGCAAAAAAAAGCCCCGCCTAAACAGGCAGGGCTTCAATGCTTTGCAGGAAAGAAACTTACGCTTCTTTGCCGCCACGACCCGCGCGTTTGCGGTCGTTTTCAGTCAGGTGACGTTTACGAATACGTACGGACGTCGGAGTCACTTCTACCAGTTCGTCATCATCGATGAATTCCAGAGCTTGCTCCAGAGACATCTTCTGTGCAGGAACCAAAGTAGTTGCTTCGTCAGTACCGGACGCACGCATGTTGGTCAGTTTCTTACCGGTCAGGCAGTTTACAGTCAGGTCGTTAGAACGACTGTGAATACCGATGATCTGGCCTTCATAAACTTCTGCACCGTGACCCAGGAACAGCTTACCGCGGTCCTGCAGGCTGAACAGTGCAAACGCAACTGCTTTACCCTGGCCATTAGAGATCAGCACGCCGTTCTGGCGCTGGCCGATATCGCCTGGTTTCACGTCATCATAATGGCTGAATGTGGAGTACAGCAGACCAGTACCAGAAGTCATGGTCATGAACTCAGTACGGAAGCCGATCAGGCCACGTGCTGGGATCAGGTAATCCAGACGGATACGGCCTTTGCCGTCAGGGATCATGTCTTTGACATCGCCCTTACGCTCGCCCATCGCCTGCATTACAGAACCCTGGTGCTGTTCTTCGATATCCAGAGTCACGTTTTCGAACGGCTCTTGCATACGACCATCGATCATACGGTTGATTACTTTCGGACGGGACACAGCCAGTTCGAAGCCTTCACGACGCATGTTTTCGATAAGAACAGACAAGTGCAGTTCGCCACGACCGGATACACGGAATGCATCCGCATCTTCGGTTTCGTCAACACGCAGTGCAACGTTGTGCACCAGCTCTTTGTTCAGGCGGTCAAGGATCTGACGAGAGGTAACATATTTACCTTCTTTGCCACAGAACGGAGAGGTGTTGACGTTGAAGAACATGGTAACAGTTGGTTCATCAACAGACAGTGCTGGCAGCGCTTCAACATTTTGCGTATCGCAAAGGGTGTCGGAGATGTTCAGCTCGCCCAGACCGGTAATCGCGATGATATCGCCTGCTTCGGCTTCGGTGGACTCAATACGCTCCAGACCGAGGTGAGTCAGTACTTTACCAACTTTACCGTTACGAGTTTTACCTTCGCTGTCGATGATAGTGATTTGCTGGTTAGGCTTCACTTTACCGCGTTTGATGCGACCAATGCCGATTACGCCAACGTAGTTGTTGTAATCCAGCTGGGAGATTTGCATCTGGAACGGACCGTCGAGGTCAACGCTTGGTGCTTTAACGTGGTCAACAATCGCCTGGTACAGCGGGGTCATATCTTCCGCCATCTCAGCATGATCGTTACCCGCGATACCCATCAATGCAGATGCATAGATGATTGGGAAATCGAGCTGCTCGTCGGTTGCGTCAAGGTTTACGAACAGGTCGAAGACCTGGTCAACAACCCAGTCAGGACGCGCGCCAGGACGGTCAACTTTGTTGATAACAACAATCGGCTTCAAACCATGGGCAAATGCCTTTTTGGTTACGAAGCGCGTCTGCGGCATTGGGCCATCCATTGCGTCAACGACCAGCAGAACGGAGTCTACCATGGACATTACACGTTCAACTTCACCACCGAAGTCGGCGTGCCCAGGGGTATCAACGATGTTGATACGGTAGTCATTCCATTTGATAGCGGTGTTTTTAGCGAGGATGGTAATCCCACGCTCTTTCTCCAAATCGTTGGAGTCCATCACGCGTTCAGTGGCTTCAGCACGTTCGTTACTGAAAGTACCAGATTGCTGCAGCAGCTTATCAACCAAGGTAGTTTTACCATGGTCAACGTGCGCGATGATGGCGATATTACGCAGATTTTCGATCACAACTTTGCCTCAGGCATTAGAAATAGCGCGTTATTGTACACGTATTAATCGAAGGACATAACAGGATCACAAAGAACTTTTACAAACAATGTAAAAAGTAATGGTTTGTGATCGCTTTCACGGAGCAAAAAAGGGCGCGACAGCGAAAATTGCACCAATATGGTGCTCAAATCTCAGATTGAAGCACTACATTGGTGCAAACTATCCATCGTGGTGCAGCCCTTTTGCACTATAGTGCGCATGATAGCGCCTTTTTAGGGTAATTTAAAAGTTGGCACAGATTTCGCTTTAATCATTTCAGGGCAACAAGCCAATTCAATGACCAAATCCGGGAGAGTTAAGTATGTCCGCTGAACACGTTTTGACGATGCTGAATGAACACGAAGTGAAATTTGTAGATTTGCGTTTCACTGACACCAAAGGTAAAGAACAGCACGTCACTATCCCTGCTCATCAGGTTACTGCTGACTTCTTCGAAGAAGGCAAAATGTTTGATGGATCTTCAATTGGTGGCTGGAAAGGCATCAACGAGTCTGACATGGTTCTGATGCCAGATGCTACTACTGCTGTCATCGACCCGTTCTTCGCTGATTCTACGCTGATCATTCGTTGCGACATTCTTGAGCCAGGCACCATGCAAGGTTATGACCGCGACCCGCGTTCCATTTCCAAGCGTGCTGAAGACTACCTGCGTTCTACTGGTATCGCTGATACCGTACTGTTCGGGCCAGAGCCAGAGTTCTTCCTGTTCGACGACGTTCGTTTCGGTAGCTCTATTTCCGGTTCTCACGTCGCTATCGATGATATCGAAGGCGCATGGAACAGCGGCACCAAATACGAAGGCGGCAACAAAGGCCACCGTCCAGCTGTTAAAGGCGGTTACTTCCCGGTTCCACCAGTTGACTCCGCACAAGACCTGCGTTCTGCAATGTGTCTGACCATGGAGCAAATGGGCCTGGTTGTTGAAGCTCACCACCACGAAGTTGCAACTGCTGGTCAGAACGAAGTGGCTACTCGCTTCAACACCATGACCAAAAAAGCAGATGAAATTCAGATCTACAAATATGTCGTGCACAACGTTGCTCATGCTTACGGCAAAACAGCGACCTTTATGCCAAAACCAATGTTTGGCGATAACGGTTCTGGTATGCACTGCCATATGTCCCTGGCTAAGAACGGCGTAAACCTGTTCGCTGGAGACAAATATGCGGGCCTGTCTGAGCAAGCGCTGTACTACATCGGTGGCGTTATCAAACACGCTAAAGCCATCAACGCCCTGGCTAACCCGACCACCAACTCCTACAAGCGTCTGGTCCCGGGTTACGAAGCTCCAGTCATGCTGGCTTACTCTGCAGCTAACCGTTCTGCTTCAATCCGTATCCCAGTTGTTGCGTCTCCGAAAGCACGTCGTATCGAAGTGCGTTTCCCTGACCCAGCGGCTAACCCGTACCTGTGCTTCGCAGCACTACTGATGGCTGGTCTTGATGGTATCAAGAACAAAATCCATCCGGGAGAAGCAATGGACAAAAACCTGTATGACCTGCCGCCAGAAGAAGCTAAAGAGATCCCACAAGTTGCGGGTTCTCTGGAAGAAGCACTGAGCTGCCTGAACGAAGACCGCGAGTTCCTGACTGCGGGCGGCGTGTTCACTGATGAAGCTATCGATGCTTACATCGCGCTGCGTATCGAAGAAAACGACCGTGTGCGCATGACTCCACACCCAGTTGAGTTCGAGCTGTATTACAGCGTTTAATCACGTTGTAAATATCCAACATTAAAATGTTGAGAAGCCCATCTTCGGATGGGTTTTTTTCTCCACAAATAACCTGTTGCAGCAACTTATTTTGCCGCCAGGAAACTATAATGCACCATCACAGTGCAAATTTTCGGAGACTGCTGTATGGCAACCGGCACGCTGCCCGATGCTGGGCAGATCCTGAATTCTTTAATCAACAGTATTTTACTGGTCGATGACGAGCTGGCGGTCCATTACGCCAACCCGGCGGCACAGCAACTTTTAGCGCAAAGTTCGCGCAAGCTGTACGGTACACCGCTACCTGAACTGTTGAGTTATTTTTCGCTAAATGTTGGCTTGATGCAGGAAAGCCTGACGGCAGGCCAGGGCTTTACCGATAACGAAGTCACACTGGTTATTGATAGCCGCTCCCATATTCTTTCTCTGACAGCACAACGTTTACCAGAAGGTTTCATCCTGATGGAAATGGCGCCGATGGATAACCAACGCCGTTTAAGTCAGGAACAGTTACAGCAGGCGCAGCAAATTGCCGCTCGTGACCTGGTCCGTGGATTGGCTCACGAGATTAAAAACCCTCTCGGCGGGTTACGCGGTGCAGCGCAACTTCTGGCAAAAGCCTTACCGGACCCTTCGCTCACTGAATACACCAAGGTGATTATTGAGCAAGCCGACCGCTTACGTAACCTGGTCGACAGGCTGTTAGGCCCGCAACAACCCGGCATGCACGTCACAGAAAGTATTCACAAAGTCACCGAACGGGTGATGAAACTGGTGTCGATGGAATTGCCAGCGAATGTCACGCTGATAAGAGATTACGACCCAAGCTTGCCAGAGTTGGCGCACGACCCGGATCAAATTGAACAGATTTTACTGAACATCGTGCGCAATGCGCTTCAGGCGTTAGGCAATGACGGTGGCGAGATTGTGTTACGTACGCGAACCGCTTTCCAGCTCACGTTGCACGGCTCGCGCTACCGTCTGGCTGCACGCATTGATATTGAAGATAACGGTCCGGGGATCCCGGCCCATCTGCAGGACACACTATTCTACCCAATGGTGAGCGGACGTGAAGGAGGGACAGGTTTAGGTCTTTCTATTGCACGCAACTTGATAGATCAGCATTCGGGAAAAATCGAATTTAACAGTTGGCCAGGCCATACCGAGTTTTCGGTTTACCTGCCTATTCGTAAGTAGAGGTCTTTATGCAACGAGGGATAGTTTGGATCGTTGACGACGATAGCTCCATCCGTTGGGTGCTGGAACGCGCACTGACTGGAGCGGGTTTAAGCTGCACCACATTTGAGAGTGGCAATGAAGTCCTGAATGCTCTTGCAACCAAAACCCCGGACGTTTTGTTATCTGATATTCGCATGCCGGGCATGGATGGTCTGGCGCTGCTAAAGCAGATTAAACAACGCCACCCGATGTTGCCGGTCATCATAATGACCGCTCATTCAGATCTTGAAGCAGCGGTAAGTGCCTATCAGCAAGGTGCTTTTGATTACCTGCCAAAACCTTTTGATATTGATGAAGCGGTGGCACTCGTTGAGCGCGCCATTAGTCACTATCAGGAGCAGCAGCAACCGCGCAATGTGCAGGTTAATGGGCCAACCACCGATATTATTGGTGAAGCGCCAGCTATGCAGGATGTGTTTCGAATTATTGGCCGCCTCTCCCGTTCATCAATAAGTGTGTTGATCAACGGCGAATCGGGTACCGGTAAGGAGTTGGTTGCACACGCTCTGCATCGCCATAGCCCACGCGTGAAATCACCTTTTATTGCGCTGAACATGGCCGCAATCCCGAAGGATTTGATTGAGTCTGAGCTGTTTGGTCACGAGAAAGGCGCGTTTACCGGTGCGAATCAAATTCGCCAGGGCCGTTTTGAGCAAGCCGACGGTGGCACACTTTTCCTCGATGAAATCGGTGATATGCCGTTGGATGTGCAGACTCGCTTGTTGCGCGTACTCGCTGATGGTCAATTTTATCGCGTTGGCGGTTATGCACCGGTAAAAGTCGATGTACGAATCATTGCCGCGACCCACCAGAACCTTGAGTTGCGCGTGCAGGAAGGGAAATTCCGTGAGGATTTGTTCCATCGCCTGAACGTTATTCGCGTGCATTTGCCCCCGCTGCGTGAACGCCGCGAAGATATTCCACGTCTGGCTCGCCACTTCTTGCAGGATGCGGCCAAAGAACTGGGCGTGGAAGCGAAATTGCTGCACCCGGAAACAGAAAATGCGTTAACGCGCCTTGCCTGGCCTGGAAACGTGCGCCAACTGGAAAACACTTGTCGTTGGTTAACCGTGATGGCTGCGGGCCAGGAAGTGTTGATTCAGGATTTGCCTGCTGAGCTATTCGAAACAACCATTCCCGATAGCCCGGCGCATTCTCAGTCAGACAGTTGGGCAACACTTCTGGCGCAATGGGCGGACCGCGCATTACGTTCCGGTCATCAAAATCTACTGTCTGAAGCTCAGCCTGAAATGGAGCGCACATTGCTAACAACAGCACTGCGGCATACGCAGGGACACAAGCAGGAAGCGGCTCGTTTACTTGGCTGGGGACGAAATACCCTGACGCGTAAATTGAAAGAGTTGGGAATGGAGTAAAAAAAGGGATAAGCCAGCGCCATCTGGCTCTTTCTGGTGGATGTCGCTTCGCTAATCCCCCCTACTGATCGTGTAGGTCGGATTAGCGAAGCGACATCCGACACAGATCAGATAACGCGAGAGAACTGCTGCAACCGCGCCTTCTGACGCAAGTAACTATCAAAACACATGCAGATATTACGGATAAGCAGGCGACCTTTTGCCATCACCTGAATGTGTTTTCCGTCGATATCCACCAGCCCATCTTTCGCCAGTGGTGAAAGCAATTTCAGGTCTTCTGCGAAGTACTCTGCAAAATCCACATCCCAAAGCTGCTCGATTTCCGCAAAGCTAAGCTGGAAATTACAGATAAGCGCCTTGATCACGTCACGGCGAATGCAGTCATCACGGGTTAACGCCAGGCCACGCCACAGCGCATCGCCTTGGCTATCTACCTGTTGATAATAGGTTTTAAGCTCTTTCTGGTTCTGCGCATAACAGTCGCCAATCATGCTGATGGCAGAAACGCCCATCCCAAGCAAATCTGTATCACCCTGCGTGGTATAGCCCTGGAAATTACGATGCAATTTCCCTTCACGCTGCGCGATCGCCAGTTCGTCATCTGGCCGGGCGAAGTGGTCCATACCAATAAACTGGTATCCGGCATGGGTCAGCGAGCCGATAGTTTCTTGCAGAATATCGAGTTTTTGCTGAGCGCTGGGTAAGTCTGCATCTTTGATTTTACGTTGTGCGGCAAACAGAGTCGGTAAGTGCGCATAGTTAAAAACGCTTAACCGATGCGGGCTAAGTTCAGCAACACGCTTGAGCGTGAAGGCAAAACTTTCTGGCGTCTGTTTTGGTAGGCCGTAAATCAAGTCGATATTGGTCGAGGTGAAACCGAGTTCACGCGCACGTTGAATCAGCGCAAAGATAAACTCTTCATCTTGCTCACGGTTAACCAGGCGCTGCACTTCTTTGTTGAAATCCTGCACCCCCATACTCAGGCGGGTAAACCCTTCCTGACGCAAATGGTCCAGCACATCGAGTTCAATTTCACGCGGATCAATTTCAATAGAGAGTTCAGCATCTTCGTTGAAACTGAAATGACCCCGTAGAAGCCCCATCAGACGGCTTATCTGCGCTTTACTGAGGTAAGTGGGTGTACCGCCGCCCCAATGCAGTTGACTGACGTGACGGCCTTTAAAGAGCGGCGCACGGTGGGCAATCTCTTGCTCCAGGGCATCGAGATACTGATCGGCCTTATGCGTCTGGCGAGTCACGATTTTATTGCAGCCACAGAAGTAGCAAAGCTTGTGGCAGAACGGGATATGGACGTATAGCGAAAGCGGGCGCTCAGGATAACGAGCAACCGCTTCAAGAAATGCCGCCTCGCCAAAGCCCTCTGAGAACTCCAGCGCGGTAGGATAAGAGGTATAACGCGGCCCTGAATAATTATATTTCTGGATCAGGGCCAGATCCCAATCAATTAACTGCTCAGACATGCTTACTTCCTCCGGTGATGCCGCATTCGTTGACGGCGCAACGATTTTTGCAATCGCGACAACCGCCGTAGTTTAACGAATAACCACAGCAGATAACACACCAGAGGAATAACCACGCAAAGAACAGGTAATCCCATTGAGATTTACCGTTAGTCGGTGCCTTTGAGCAGACGCATTAAATCATCGCCTTTCTCTTTTTCTTCTTCATCTTCGTCATCTTCATAGGCGATGCCGAGTTCAGCCATCAGCGCATCGATGCGATCAAGCTTAGCGTTAACCCAAGCCTGCTCTTCTGCGTTGAGTGTTTCACCTTCTTCAAGACGCTCTAACAGCGCATCCAGGCGCTCATCGTTCTCCAGCAAATCCAGTTCAGCCTGTGGTGTTAGCATAGGTTTCTCGACTTTAGGTTTGTGCTGTTTAGGTTTTTTGACCTGGACTTCAGTTACGCCCAGGGCGATTGGTTTTTTGCTGCCAATGCGCGGATCTTTAGCCTGTGAGCTGCCACTTCCACTTTTTTCCTGCGTGCCACCGGTTGAACGGCTACCCGCTGCGTGCCCGCTGCGTTTTTTCTCACGCTTACGGTCACGTGCTTCACGATCGATCTCTTCACGCGTTTTGCGACGTGCTTTTGAAGGTTTGGAACCGGGTGCTGCTGAGTTTTGTTGCTTCATAATAAATTATCTTGAGCCATTTTTATTCAGTATAGAATTGCGGCGGAATCTAGCAGAAAGCAAGCAAAGAAAAAAGGCGGCAGGTTAACCTGTCGCCTTTTTCTTGTCTCTGGACCTATATAAGGTCACACAATCCCTGTTTGCACTCGACGCCCTGTCTTTCCCTTGCAAACAACTTCCGTGTAAATCCTTGTCCTTTTTAAACGTCTCCAGACGTTGCCTCCTGGCATTTTCCTGGTTCTTCGCCATCCTGACGATCCTGAACCCTCATCCTGAGTTGCTATCCTTGGTGGCTCTCCTTTGCCTGTGCCGCTTACTTTACTCTTACCCTTTGATTCTACAAGACGACTATTTGGGTTAAGTCATTAATGTAATCCATCGAATAACACCTAACACATTGTTATATATATTTTTTTAATTATGTCTGCATCTAACAACACTGCGTTGTCTGTCATTATGAATGGTCAATGTCTTACAAACCAAGGGCGTATTTCTGTAATCCTGCCAGCCTTGCCGAGAAACACGGCGTTTTCTCCCCGTTCAGGTATAATCCCCCACAATGCTCATCCTGAGGGAGACAACCGTTTTGAAAAACTGGAATTACCAGCTGACCCACTTCGTGCTTAGCGCACCGGACATTCGCCATTTACCTTCTGATACCGGTATTGAGGTTGCTTTCGCAGGCCGCTCCAACGCAGGGAAATCCAGCGCATTAAATACGCTGACCAACCAGAAAGCCCTGGCGCGTACCAGTAAAACACCAGGCCGTACGCAGCTCATCAACTTGTTTGAAGTGGCTGAAGGCTTACGTGTAGTGGATTTACCGGGCTATGGCTACGCGGAAGTACCGGAAGAAGTAAAACTGAAATGGCAGCGCGCGCTTGGCGAGTATCTGCAAAAACGTAATAGCCTGAAAGGTTTAGTCGTGCTGATGGATATCCGTCATCCGCTGAAAGACCTTGATCAGCAAATGATTAACTGGGCTGTTGCGAGCGGCATTCCAGTGATGCTGCTGTTAACCAAGGCCGACAAACTGGCGTCTGGCGCGCGTAAAGCACAGCTGAAAATGGTGCGCGAAGCGGTGGTGGACTTTGGCGGAGATATTCAGGTAGAAGCGTTTTCATCGCTGAAAAAGATCGGTGTCGATGTACTGCGTCATAAGCTCGATGGTTGGTATAACGATATCCCACCAGCGACCGAAGAAGATGATGTAGAAGAAGACGACGAAACATCTGGCGAATAAAAAGAGGCATGGGTTCGCCCGTGCTTTTCCTGACTCGCGCGCAATAAAAAACGCCCCAGTCATTACTGACTGGGGCGGCTAAAATATTCAGCCAAATCCGATTACGTGAAGTAAAAGGTCTGAAAGATAGAACATCTTACCTCTGTACCCTACGCAAATAACTCTACTCCTTTTTATTCGGTTGAAAAAGCATTTTTTGTAGTTTTTTTTCACCCTTTACACTCCGATATTGAAGCGTCATCACAAAAAGCTATGAGTTATGTTGCTTAGTTACATAAACCGTCTTTATTAGTGAGCTTCATCCCAATTTGCACCACTGCCCACTTCCACCAGCAACGGCACATCAAGTGTCATACTGCCTTCCATCAGTTCGTGGATTTTCTTCGATACGGCGGCCAAATCATCCTGGTGAACTTCAAACACTAATTCATCGTGCACCTGCATGATCATTTTCACGCGTGGTTTTTCTGATTCCAGCCAGGCATCAACCGCAATCATTGCGCGTTTAATAATATCAGCCGCTGTTCCTTGCATCGGGGCATTAATCGCCGCACGTTCAGCTCCTGCACGACGGGCCGCATTGCTGGAGTTGATGTCAGGTAAGTACAGGCGACGGCCATCCAGCGTTTCGACATAGCCCTGCTCTTTTGCCTGTTTACGAGTGCGTTCCATATATTCCAGAACACCAGGATAACGTTCGAAGTACAGATCCATGTATTTCTGCGACTCTTTGCGTGGAATATTGAGCTGACGCGACAAACCAAATGCACTCATGCCATAAATCAGGCCAAAGTTGATAGCCTTAGCACTGCGGCGCTGTTCGCCTGAAACACTATCCAACGGAAGGCCAAACACTTCTGCGGCTGTCGCACGGTGAATATCTTTGCCTTCCGCAAAAGCAGTGAGCAGCCCTTTGTCGCGGGATAAATGCGCCATGATGCGCAATTCGATTTGCGAATAGTCGGCAGAAACGATCAGGTAATCTTTTGGCGCAATAAAAGCCTGGCGAATACGACGCCCTTCTTCATTTCGCACTGGGATGTTTTGCAGGTTTGGTTCGGTAGATGACAAACGCCCGGTAGCCGCAACAGCCTGATGATAAGAGGTGTGTACGCGCCCGGTTTTCGGGTTAATCATCAATGGCAGTTTATCGGTGTAAGTCGATTTCAGTTTTGCCAGGCCACGGTGCTCAAGAATAACTTTAGGCAGTGGGTAATCCAGAGCCAGTTCTTCCAGCACTTCCTCAGAAGTTGACGGTGCGCCACCCGGGGTTTTCTTCAGCGGCTTGATGCCCTGCTTTTCAAACAGAATAGTTTGCAGCTGCTTAGGAGAAGCCAGATTAAAGGCTTCGCCTGCGATTTCATGAGCCGTGATTTCCAGTTCAGCAAGACGTTTGGTGAGCTGCTCAGAATGTGTGTGCAGCACAGCCGGATCAATCTTCACGCCATTTCGTTCAATGCGTGAAAGCACAGGCACCAGCGGCATCTCAATGTTTTTAAAGATGCTCAAAGGCCCTTCGCGCTGCTCGAGTTTCGGCCACATTTTCAGGTGCAGCTGCAAGGTCACGTCTGCATCTTCTGCAGCGTAACGCCCGGCTTGCTCAAGATCTATTTGGTTGAAGGTCAGCTGCTTTTTACCTTTACCGGCAATTTCTTCAAAAGTGATCGTGGTGTGCTTCAACCAGCGAGCTGACAGGCTATCCATATCATGACGGCCCGCAACGCTATCAAGAATGTAGGACTCCAGCATGGTGTCGAACGCGATACCACGCAGCTCGATACCGTAGTTCTGCATAATGCCACGGTCATACTTAAGGTTTTGACCCACTTTGAGAACGCTTTCATCCTCAAGCAATGGCTTGAGCAGCTCTAAAGCACGCTCACGTGTAATTTGTACCGGCGCATCTAAATAGTCATGCGCGACAGGGATATAGCATGCAACGCCCGGCTCAGTGGCAAATGACAGACCAACCAGATTCGCACTGATATTATCCAGGCTGTCAGTTTCGGTATCAAAGGCGATGACAGGGGCTTTTTTCAGGCGGGTAATCCACTCCTCAAGTACGCTTTCTTCAAGAATGGTGACGTAGTTGTCATGCGAGAGTGCATTAGCTGGCTCTTCCGGTTCAACTTCGGCTTCAATCTCTACCGTTTTCGTGGATTGTGCCGCAGGTTTTGCACCCTTAGCTTGCATCCACTTGCCGGCTTCGACGTCCGTGATCCAGCGTTTAAATTCATATCGTTTGAATAAGTCGAGAAGCTCTTCATCTGCCGGCTGCTGGACTTCTAACTGTTCGCAGCCCAGCTCAAGCTCCACATCTGTTTTGATAGTGGCCAGCTTATAGGAGAGGTAAGCAAGATCTTTGCTTTGCTCAAGCTTCGCAGCCATGGTCTTCGCACCACGGAATGTCAATTCTGCAATTTTCTCCGGGTTGGCATACAGCGTGTCCAGACCACCTAAACCTTGCAGCAGAGCCTGTGCGGTTTTCTCACCCACACCCGGCACACCAGGGATGTTATCTGAGGAGTCGCCCATTAATGCCAGGAAATCGATAATAAGTTCTGGAGGAACGCCATATTTGGTACGGACTTCATCCGGTCCAAGAATGGTATTCGTCATGGTATTAATGAGCGTGACACCCGGCGTAACCAGTTGCGCCATGTCTTTATCGCCGGTACTAATCAGCACCGGGCGGCCAACACGTTCCGCCTCAAGTGCCAGAGTACCAATCACGTCATCAGCTTCCACGCCTGAAACAGCCAGCAGCGGCAAGCCCATAGCTTTAACCATTGCATGGAGTGGCTCAATTTGAGCACGCAGATCGTCAGGCATTGGCGGGCGGTGAGATTTGTAATGCTCAAACAGCTCGTCACGGAAGGTTTTGCCTTTAGCATCAAACACCACAGCGGCATGCGTCGGTTGATACTGCAACAACAGACTGCGCAGCATATTCAGCACGCCGTACATTGCCCCGGTCGGTTCACCTTTGCTATTGGTCAGCGGTGGAAAGGCGTGATAGGCACGATAGAGATAAGATGAGCCATCAACGAGGATAAGTGGGTTTTGCGCAATCTGAACCATAATGTTCCGTTCCGTGACTGGTTTTTTAGTTTATGGCTAAAGGATGCCATAGCCTGGCTGAAAACATGAACTTTTGAGGCAGATAAGGTGAAAAGTTTTGTTGATCTTCGAGATCGCCCTCAAGATCAATATTGTGGATAAGTTTGTGCATAATTCTTTAAGCAATTGATTGCTTAATACAAAAGAAATCCAGCCCCCGGTAAATACTATTATTTATCATGGTGTTATGTTTTGTCTATTCATTGAGAGGAGATTTCATGAATGATCTATAAATGTGGATATAAAAAATAACTATGTCTTAGAGCAATAATATCGGAACCCCATCACACACTGTTCTTTAATGAGCAGTTTTAGTTTCATCACCTACTAATGTTTTCTGATAAAATTTCCCCCTTATTATCCTTTCCCCGACAACTGACACTCTCTAACCATCTGAAAAATTTACTTATGACGAGATTATTCGCCGCGATAACGTTGATTCTGAGTGTCGCTCTTACCATTCTGGTAACTATTGCCTGCTCAGTTCCCATTATTATCGCCGGCATCATTAAGCTGCTATTACCCATCCCCATCATCTGGCGCTCAATCTCAGTATTTGCTGATTTTATGATGTACTGCTGGTGCGAGGGTTTGGCTTTGCTACTTAAGCTCAATCCGCATTTGAAGTGGGATGTGGAAGGGCTGAATGATCTCAGCAAAAAGAACTGGTACTTGCTGATTTGTAATCACAGAAGCTGGGCAGATATCGTCATTTTGTGCGTGCTATTTCGTAAACATATCCCGATGAATAAGTACTTCTTAAAGCAGCAACTCGCCTGGGTGCCATTTATGGGTCTGGCCTGTTGGGCTTTGGATATGCCTTTTATGAAACGTTATTCGCGTGGCTATTTACTCAGCCACCCGGAACAACGCGGTAAAGACGTTGAAACAACCCGCCGTTCCTGCGAAAAATTTCGCTCTCATCCCACAACGATTGTGAATTTTGTCGAAGGCTCAAGGTTTACCCAAGAGAAGCGTCTACAGACACGCTCAGCTTTTCAAAACCTGCTTCCACCGAAAGCTGCGGGTATCGCAATGGCGCTCAATGTATTAGGGAAACAGTTCGACAAGCTGCTCAATGTGACGCTCTGCTATCCTGAAAACGCGCAAAGCCCGTTCTACGATATGTTAACCGGCAAGATGACCCGGATTGTGGTGAGAGTTTCGCTGGTGCCGATAGCAGAGGATCTGCATGGTGACTATGTGAATGACAAAGGATTTAAGCGGCGCTTTCAACAGTGGTTGAATGCGGTGTGGCATGAGAAAGATGCTTTGCTAACGAGTATCAAACAATAGAAGAAAGCCGGTCATTGACCGGCTTTTTTAATTACTTTTTCTCGACCAGGAACTTAGCCACTTCAGCATACTGCTGGACGAATACGTCCATATTGCTGGTGTCCATTCCTTGTGGATTCAACTGGTATTTACCGTTCACGAAAATAGCAGGAACACCCTGCAATTGCAGGTCAGCTGCTGCTTTCTCTTGTTGAGCAACCAGAGATTTCACCACAAAGCTGTTCCATGCCGCATCGTATTCTTCTGCTTTAATGCCAGCATCAATGAACACTTTACGGATGTCCGCAACGTTTTGAACAGATTGGGTTTTCTGAACAGCTTCAAACATTGGTGCGGTGATTTTGTCTTCCACGCCCAGAGCCATCGCAACCGCCCATGCCTGAGTCAGATCCTTGCCCAATGGGCCGAGGAACTCAACATGGTATTTGGTCATCTTGGTGCCTTCCGGCAGCTTTTTCTTCACATTATCAGAAACATGAAGCACTTCTTCAAACTGGTAGCAATGCGGGCAATAGAAAGAGAAGAACTCTAATACTTGTGGTTCACCAGCGACAGGTTTTTCCAGAGTCACGAACTCTTTGCCGTCAGTGAACTGCGCAGCAGACACGCTAAATGCCAGGATCATCCCCGCCAGCGCCAGCCAAATCTTTTTCATCATCAAATCTCTCCTGAATAAATACTGATTAATACATTGGCGTTAATGTTAATGGTGGTTCACGTAGAACCCGAACCTGCTCTGTAAAAGTCGCAGTTTGTGTTCTCCAGTAATCTTCGTCTGTAATCCACGGAAAATTTCTGGGGAAAGCAGGGTCATCCCAGCGTCGAATTATCCACGCGAGATAATAAACCATCCGCATTGCTCGTAAAGGTTCTATGAGTGCAATTTCGTCTGATTCAAAGGGGGCAAACTCTTCATACGCCTCAACAATCATTTCCAGCTGCATTCTCTGCTCGGCTTTTTCACCATTCAGAAGCATCCAGATATCCTGAATTGCCGGGCCATTACGGGCATCATCCAGATCGACAAACAATGGACCATCGCGCCAGAGAATATTCCCCGGGTGACAGTCGCCATGTAATCGTAGTGACTGGAAATTGCCATGCCAGCGAAGTTTCACTTCCTCGATTAGCACATCAGTGGCTTTGAGAAAGTTTTTCTTGAGTGCTGCTGGGATCAGTTTTGTATGCTCAAACAGTTCACGCGGTTCAAACAAATACTCATTTAAGCCGATATCAGGACGAGCGGCAAATTGCTTACGGCGCCCGGTTTGATGAATACGGCCAAGGTAACGACCCACCCATTCCATTTGATCAAGGTTATCTGTTTCGTATTGTCTCCCGCCTAAGCTGGGAAACACTGCGTACATAAAGCCTTGATGACGTAGTAATGTTTGGCCGTTGAAATGCATTGGCGCCGCGACCGGAACTTCATCTGCTTGCAGTTCAAGGGAAAACTGATGTTCTTCTTCTATCTGCTCTGGGGACCAGCGGTGGGGGCGATAAAACTTCACCACATAACGTTTGCGATCCTCGTCCTGAAACTGATAGACGCGATTCTCAAAACTGTTGAGTGGGGTCAAGCCGGAATCCACCCGTATGCCCTGTTCGAAAAGGGCATCCATGATGGTATCCGGATGTAGTGTTTGAAAATTGAAAGCGCTGTCTGTCATCCAGGCAACCGACTGTAAATACGAATAGTTGAGGATAACATTTCATAGCCGTTAAAGTGGCCTGGCTTACAAGCTTTTACTCTTTAATTACGCCACGGGCGCGCAATAATGCCGTCTTAAAATCTTCTTCGTAGTCTTTCTGAATGCCAGGAATAACAGCATCTTTCGCAGAATCACGCATTTTCAGATGATAGATAAGCACATCATCGGTGAGATCGGTTAATTCACCGGTAAAACCTGACTCTTTACTCAGTTTCTGCAAAAATTGAATCAAGTTGAGATCTGGCTCTTTCTGCCATGCGGGCTGAAGTAGCTCGAGCAGTTCGTTAAGGCGTTTACATTTCATGATTGTGCTCCTTTCACATGAGAGATGTCACACGTTAGCAGGCTCAAACCCACATTAAAAGAGGCGATATTAGTGAGATGTTTAACGGAAGTGACGGGTGTGGTGTTGGCCGGTGGAAGAGCAACAAGGATGGGCGGCCAGGATAAAGGACTTATCAGTCTGAATGGCCATCCCCTGTTTGAACACATCATGAGTAAGCTTGCGCCTCAAGTGGGTAATGTGGCGATCATCGCCAACAGAAATATCGAAATATATCAGTCTGTTGGTGTTAATGTTCTGAGCGATACACTGCCTGATTATCCAGGGCCACTGGCTGGAATGTTGTCGGCAATGCAGCACCTGAGTGGCGAATGGTTTCTGTTCTGCCCGTGCGATACGCCTAATATCCCCGAGGATCTGGCATATAAACTGTGGGTGCAAAAAGAAGAATCCTGTGCAGTATGGGTGAACGATGGTGAGCGAGATCATCCAACCATTGCACTTATGCACCGTAAACTCATCACGGATCTTGAGCAATACCTGGCCGCTGGTGAAAGAAGAGTGATGCTTTTTCTGCGTGAAGTGGGCGGGAAACCTGTGCTGTTTGCGCATCAGATGCAAAACTTCATCAACGTAAATACACCTGAAGATCTTATGCAATGGGAGAAACAATAGATGCTGCCATTGTTAGCGTTTGCAGCTTGTAGTGGGACGGGGAAAACAACGCTGTTGAAGCGAGTAATTCCTTTATTGAATGAACGAGGTATTCGTCTTGGGCTGATTAAACATACGCATCACGATATGGATGTAGATAAGCCAGGAAAAGATAGTTATGAACTACGCAAGGCTGGAGCGGCGCAAACCATTGTTGCGAGCCAAAAGCGCTGGGCACTCATGACTGAAACACCTGATGAGAACGAGTTAGATCTTTACTACCTTGCCAGCCGAATGGATGAATCATCACTGGATGTGATACTGGTCGAGGGTTTTAAGCATGAATCAGTACCCAAGATACTGCTCTATAGAGAGGGTACTTCTCTGAATGCTGGCGATTTAGCGATCGATAGCCATGTCATTGCCATCGCCAGTGATGTAAATCTGCGCATATTACTCCCTATCCTGGACATTAATCACCCTGAACAAGTCGCTGACTTCATCGTTAACTGGTTAAAAAAATAGAAATTTAAGAAACAAACGGAGAAAAGCAGGCAGGAATTTCATAAATCGCAGACAGCAAAAAGCCCTGTACGTCAGTACAGGGCTTGTATTCGTATCATCCTGATACTCACCCCTCCGGGGCCGTCGCGAGCGACGTGCAACATTGTTCCCGACAATGTTGTCCACTTATCAGGCAC
>NZ_LXER01000034.1 GCF_001654925.1 Buttiauxella brennerae ATCC 51605 | reverse complement strand
AGATTACCAAGCGTCTTTTTTTTCGCCAAAAGCACTATAAAAGCCGCGGAACACGGGATATTTGCTGTTTTAAGCATCAGAAAAGGATACCTGGTGGCATACTACATAATAGAAACAAAGCTAAAGGAATTGCATTTATGTCTCTCTCTGCACAACAACTCGCGGCTCAAAAGAACCTTTCCTATGTTCTTGCGGAAAAACTAGCACAACGCATTCTCCGCGGAGAGTACGAAGCGGGTAGTATTTTGCCTGGTGAAATCGAATTGGGTGAAATCTTCGGTGTGAGTCGCACAGCTGTACGAGAAGCAGTAAAGACATTAACTGCAAAAGGAATGGTTCTACCCCGTCCCCGCATTGGAACGCGTGTTATGCCTCGCAGCCACTGGAACTTCCTTGATAAGGAACTGCTGACCTGGTGGATGACCGAAGAGAACTTTAATGATGTGGTGGAATACTTCCTTGTTATGCGTAATAGCCTGGAGCCACAAGCCTGTTCCATGGCTGCCATAAATGGTACGCACGAACAAAAAGCATTCCTCAATGAAATGATGGCTGAGATGGTTAAGCTGAAAGGTGCATTCGACCGCCAACGCTGGATTGAAGTCGATATGGCTTACCATGAACAAATCTATGCAATGAGTGGTAACCCTTTCCTTTGTTCTTTCGCTAACTTATTCCGTTCAATTTATTACAATTACTTTACCGCTATAACCGATAACGAAGTTATTAAGCTCGATTTGCACCAGGCAATCGTTGATGCCATTACCCAGGGCGATAGTCAGGCCGCGTTAATTGCCGGTCAGACTCTGTTAAATGAACCCTTCGCTCACAGGTAAGGCCGCGTATTTTCCTGGTCGCCTTAAAACATCAGGATAAAAATGACCAAAACAGCTCGCAGTATGGCCGGGTTGCCGTGGATTGCGGCAATGGCCTTCTTTATGCAGGCGCTGGATGCCACCATTCTAAACACCGCATTGCCCGCCATCGCTCATAGTCTTGGGCGATCGCCTCTGGCAATGCAATCCGCGATTATCAGTTACACCCTAACCGTCGCCATGCTGATCCCCGTCAGCGGTTGGCTTGCCGACCGCTTCGGTACACGGCGGGTGTTTATGTTCGCTGTATCCCTTTTTACTCTCGGTTCATTTGCTTGTGCGATGTCAAACTCGCTCGGTGAATTGGTTATCTTCCGCGTAATACAGGGAATTGGCGGGGCGATGATGATGCCGGTTGCCCGCTTAGCGTTATTACGCGCCTATCCACGCAGCGAATTACTCCCTGTTTTAAACTTCGTTACCATGCCTGGGCTTGTTGGCCCCATCCTCGGCCCATTGCTCGGCGGTGTTTTGGTTACGTGGGCAAGCTGGCACTGGATTTTCCTCATTAATATACCTATTGGTATTCTCGGGCTCATCTACGCGCGAAAATACATGCCAAACTTTACGACTCCCCGTCGTGGCTTTGATATGACTGGCTTCCTTCTCTTTGGGTTAAGTCTGGTAATGATCTCAAGCGGGATGGAGTTATTCGGGGAGCGTATTGTTGCCAGCTATATCGGCATTCTGACGATTTTGGGTGGCCTTGTTCTGCTGGCAACTTATATATGGCATGCACGCCGACACCCCACGCCGCTTATCGCCCTTCCAATGTTTCGCACCAGAACCTTCTCTATAGGTATTGTCGGAAATCTCGCTTCGCGACTGGGAACGGGTTGTGTGCCGTTCCTGATGCCTTTAATGCTACAGGTCGGTTTCGGCTATTCGGCGTTGATCGCGGGTTGCATGATGGCACCAACTGCAATTGGTTCGCTGCTGGCGAAATCTACCGTGACACAAGTCTTGCGTCGCCTGGGCTACAGGAAAACCTTAGTCGGTGTCACGCTGGTCATCGGCTTGTTGATTGGGCAATTCTCATTGCAGTCGCCGGGGATGGAAGTTTGGCTGCTCATTTTGCCACTGTTTATTCTGGGGATGGCGATGTCCACGCAGTTCACGGCGATGAACACGATTACGCTTGCCGATCTTACCGACGAAAATGCCAGTAGCGGGAATAGCGTGTTGGCCGTGACGCAGCAGTTGGCAATTAGCCTTGGGGTGGCGGTAAGTGCTGCGGTGCTTCGTATCTATGAAGGTATCGACAGTATTAACACTGTCGAGCAATTCCACTATACGTTCCTGACGATGGGGGCGGTGACGCTAGTTTCGGCTCTGGTGTTCTTACTGTTACGCCCGAAAGATGGGCGCAACATGATTAAACGCTAGACCGAACCACGTTCCACCAGCTCAGGCGTCAGAAACAAGCGTTGCTGATCTAATGTGGGTTGCGCCATTCGATGTATCAGGACATCAACGGCCAACTCACCCAACTCATCTTTAGGCTGATGAATAGTCGTGAGTGGCGGCGTCATATAGCGCGCAAGTTCGATATCGTCATAACCGACAACCGCCATATCTTGTGGAACCTTAAGCCCGGCCTGATACAGCGCGTGGTAAGCCCCGACCGCCATCGCATCGTTGCCAGTAAACACGGCGTGCGGTGGATCTTCCAGTACAAGCAGCGAGTTCATAGCAGTGAAACCGCCCTGAAACTCAAAGTCACCGATAATCTCAAAGCCTTCATGAATCTCAAGACCGGCGCGATTCATCGCTTTGCGATAACCCTCGAGGCGTAAACGCGCAGGAGTTTTATCTTGCGGGCCAGCAATGCAGGCGATACGGGTATAACCATTATCAATTAAGTGCTGCGTCGCGGTTTCACCACCAAGCAGTGAGTTGTCCTGAATGACATCGCTCTCACCTTCAAAAGGTGCCCAGTCCATCATCACGGTAGGAATCGAAGGGTAGCGGCTCATTATTTCTGGTGAAGGGAGATGCGTTTCGGTGCACAACAGCAAAAGCCCGTCGACACGCTTTTGCAGTAATGTCTCCAGATTACGGTTCATCCGATGCTCGTCGCCTTCGGTATTACACAATACCAGGCTATAGCCACGCTCAAAACAGCTTCGCTCAACGCCGCGCACCAGCTCAGAGTAGAACGGGTTACTACTGGCGGTGATTAACATGCCAATCGTATGTGTCTGGTTGAGCTTGAGGCTACGCGCTAAAGCGGAAGGCGCGTAGTTAAGCGTTTTAATTGCCGCATCAACTCGTTCACGAATGGCATCACTCACGAAACGGTCGTTATTAATGACGTGCGAAACCGTAGAAGTCGAAACCCCCGCCATTTTCGCAACGTCTTTCATGGTGGCCATGATTATCCTTGCTGCTGCAAAAACTCGTCGATTTCATGACGCCACGGCACTGAAGGCTGTGCGCCTTTACGCGTCACGGCAATAGCGGCGGCGGCATGGGCAAAACGAATTGCCTCGGCCATTGGTTTATCTTCCAGTAATGCTGTGACCAGCGCACCATTAAAGGTATCGCCCGCCGCAATGGTATCTACGGCTTTGACCTTAAAGCCTGCAACGCGTTGCCCTTTACCCTTTTCACTCAGCCAGACACCACGGCTACCGAGGGTAATAATGACGGTTTCAATGCCTTTAGCGTGAAGCGCCTGAGCCGCAACCGCCGCATCGTCATCATTTTCGACGCGCACACCTGTCAGTTTTTCCGCTTCAGTTTCATTCGGCGTGATCATATCCACCAGCCCAAGCAGTTCGTCAGATAACTCACAGGCAGGTGCAGGGTTGAGGATCACTTGGGTATTGTTCTGATGAGCAATTTTAGCGGCCGCCAGCACGCTGTCCAGCGGTGACTCCAGCTGCATTAAAAGCGCTGAAGCTTCAGCGATTTTTTGATGTTGTTGTGCAACAAGCGCAGGTGTTAATGCCCCATTCGCGCCGGCATGAATGCCAATCACGTTTTCACCGGCAGCGTTAACGAAGATAAGTGCCACACCCGTTGCGGCATCTTTAATCGTGCTAATCGGAGAAGTGTCGATTTTGTCACTGATTAACTGTTTGCAGACGCGGCTTCCGGTATCGTCGTCGCCCACGCAAGCAATAAAGGCAATATCTGCACCGCTGCGCCCAGCAGCAACAGCCTGGTTCGCACCTTTCCCACCGAACGCGACCTGGTACTCTTGCCCGGTAACGGTTTCACCCGGCGTAGGAAAATGTTCGAGGTTAAGGATATGGTCAGCGTTAATACTGCCCAGCACGACGAGATTGCCTTTCGTTTTCATTTTTTATGTCCAGTTAAGTGCGCCACCCCAAATTCTGGAGTGGAGTGGCGCGGTGCCCTGCTTTTCTATTGTCGTCTTATTTAGTAATCAGCTTCAGGTCGACCGGGATTTTGGAGTCGACTTTTTCGCCTTTCAATACTTTGTCGGCAGTTTCTACGCCGATGACACCAATCTGGTCAGCCATCTGAGCCACAGTTGCACCCAGTTTGCCACCTTCAACAGCTTTCACGCCGTCTGCTGTGCCATCGAAGCCAACAACCAGAACATCGGATTTACCGGCAGTTTGCAGAGCACGCAACGCGCCCAGTGCCATTTCGTCGTTCTGAGCAAAGACCGCCTGCACATCAGGATGCGCAGTCAGCAGGTTTTGCATGACGTTCAGGCCCTTAGTACGGTCGAAGTCAGCAGGCTGGCTCGCCAGAACAGTAAACTTGTGCGCAGCCGTCGCTTGTTTGAAGCCTTCGCCACGTTCACGCGCAGCGGATGCACCAGCAATGCCCTGCAATTCGATAACTTTCGCGCCTTCACCCAGTTTCTTAGCGATGAAGTCACCCGCCATTTTCCCGCCAGCCACGTTATCAGAAGCAATGTGGCTGACCACAGTACCCTGATTCGCCATACGGTCGAGTGTAATCACAGGGATTTTAGCCTGGTTGGCCATTTTCACCGCATTACCTACCGCATCGGAATCAGTTGGGTTGATAAGCATCAATTTAGTGCCGCGAACGGTTAGGTCCTGCACGTTCGCCAGTTCTTTCGCTGGGTTATTCTGGGAGTCCAACACGATCAGGTTATAGCCCAGTTTGTCTGCTTCTTTCTGTGCGCCGTCTTTCAGGGAAACGAAGAACGGGTTATTCAGCGTGGAAACAACCAGCGCGATGGTATCTTTAGCCATGGCGTTAGCGCTGACAGTGGCGCTCAGTGCAACAGCGGAAACCAGAGTAGCCAGTTTTTTCATATTCATAGTCAGATGTCCTGTAGGGTTATGATTGTTACTGCTTTTTGTTGTCCACCAGCACCGCCAGTAAAATAACCACTGCTTTGACGATCATCTGGTAATAAGAAGAAACACCTAATAAATTCAGCCCGTTATTCAGGAAGCCTAAGATCAGCGCCCCGATCAGCGTCCCAACAATTCGCCCTTTCCCGCCCGCAAGGCTTGTTCCGCCCAGAACCACTGCCGCGATGGCATCCAGTTCATAGCCCGTGCCCGCCGTCGGTTGTGCAGAAGAAAGACGCGCCACTTCGATGATCCCGGCCAAAGACGCCAGCAGACCGCAAAGTGAGTAAACGATAATTTTAACTTTGTTAACGCTGATGCCGGACAGACGCGTTGCCGCTTCGTTACCGCCCAGCGCATAGATATAACGACCCAGGCGCGTGTGGTGCAGCATGTACCATGCCGCAAGGAAGACCACGCCCATAATCCACACCGGCGTTGGAATACCCAGCGGGCGACCAATACCAAACCAACCAAACAGATCGGCGTTATCAGAAAACCCCATGTTTACCGGGCTGCCATTGGTGTAAACCATGGTCACGCCGCGCAGTAAAAGCATCATCACCAGCGTGGCGATAAACGCCTGCACTCGGCCTTTCGCGACAATAATCCCCGTCACCGCACCGATGGCTGCGCCTAACGCCAGCGCACCAGCAATAGCCACCAGCGCATTGACTTCTAAACCCACAATCGATGCCGCAACCGCACCGGTCAACGCCAGCAATGAACCGACGGACAGGTCAATCCCGGAAGTCAGAATCACCAGCGTCATCCCAACCGCCATAATGGCGTTCACAGAGGTTTGTTGCAGGATGTTGAACAGGTTATTGACGGTGAAAAAGTTCGGGCTAAGGCTCGACACAATCGCAATCAGTACCAGCAGAGCGATAAGGGATTTTTGTTCTAACAGCCACGCTTTAGTGAACCAGCGACGGCCAGGAATAGCTTGGGTACTCATTTTACAGACTCCTGATTCACGCGATTGAGCTTGCCGACGGCTGCCGCCATTAAGACTTCCTGAGTGGCTTCTTCACGGGTAAATTCCCCGCCCAGATGCCCCTCGTGCATCACCATAATTCGGTCACTCATACCGAGCACTTCCGGCATTTCGGACGAAACGAGAATGATGCTTAACCCATCGGCTTTGAACTGATTGATTAACTGATAAATTTCTTTCTTAGCGCCAACGTCAACGCCGCGTGTTGGCTCATCAAGAATCAGCACTTTCGGGCGCGTCATCAGGCCACGGGCAATCGCCACTTTTTGCTGATTACCGCCAGAAAGCAGGCCGATTGGCTGCTCCATTGACGGGGTTTTCACGTTGAACAAACGGATAAAGTCCTGCACCGCTTGCTTTTCATCTTTATGCCGCAAGCTACCCACGTTATGGCTGAAGTAGCGCAGCGCAGTCAGCGACATGTTCTCTTTGACTGACATGCCGAGCACCAGCCCGTCACGCTTACGGTCTTCGGAGATATAAACGATGCCGTTTGCCAGGCCATCTTGCGGTGAGCGCGTCACCACTTCACGACCATCAAGCGCAACATAGCCGCCGGTACGCGGCAGTGCGCCATAAAGCACTTTCATTAATTCGGTACGACCCGCGCCCATTAAACCGGCAACGCCGAGAATCTCGCCCTTGCGCAAAGTGAAGCTGACGTCATGCACGCCAGGCCCGGAAAGGTTGTCGACGCGCAAAAGGGTTTCGCCAGGTTGTTTATCCAGGCGAGGGTATTGATCCTCAAGTTTGCGGCCGACCATCATTTCGATAAGCGTATCTTCGGTCAGCGTCACCACTTCACGCTCGGCAATAAATTGCCCGTCGCGGAATACGGTCACGTCATCGCAAATCTCGAAGATCTCTTTCATACGGTGCGAGATATAGACGATGCCACGCCCCTGAGCTTTCAGCTCGCGGATAACGCGGAATAAAGAATCGGTTTCGGTATCGGTCAAAGCATCGGTTGGTTCGTCCATCACAATGACTTTCGACTCGAAGCTCAGAACCTTGGCGATTTCGACCATCTGCTGATCGCCAATCGACAAATCACCCACCAGCTTCTGGCTGTTAAAGCGCAGGTTGAGCTTAGCGAGCAACTTATCCGCCTCGGCATACATCGTTTTCCAGTCGATTTTGCCAAAGCGGTTAACGTATTCACGGCCGAGGAAGATGTTTTCCGCGATGCTGAGCTGCGGGATCAGGTTCAGTTCCTGGTGAATAATGCCGATGCCCGCTTCCTGTGAGGATTTCGGGCCATTAAAGGTGGTTTCTGTGCCAAGCCATAACAACGAACCCGCATCACGTTGATAGATGCCGGTCAGCACTTTCATCATGGTGGATTTGCCTGCGCCGTTTTCGCCCACCAGAGCCATCACGCGCCCGGCGTACACATTCAATGCGGCACCAGAAAGGGCTTTCACGCCCGGGAACGATTTATCGATCCCTTTTAATTGCAGTAACGGTTCCATGCCGGCCTCAGAAAGTTACGCCAGCACAAAGAATGATATTCGCATACGGGGAACACTCCCCGCTGCGAATAACCGCCTGGCTATCAGCGGTGTGTTGCTTGAACTGCTCGTGACTAATGTAACGAATAGAAATGGTGTTTCCCTGGTGTTGTTGCAGTTGCTCGATGTGCTTGAGCAACGTTTCATGGAGTTGGGGATTATGTTGTTTAATTTCCGAAGCTAAGATCGCAGCTTCAACCTGCATCTCTTGCGTTACGACTTCTACGACCTGCATAAAACCCGGTACGCCGTGAGTCAGTGCCAAATCAATACGCGGTGTGTTGCGAGGAATGGGCAACCCGGCATCGGCAATCACCAGCGTGTCGGTGTGGCCAAGACGGGAAATAACAGACGAGATATCAGCGTTGAGAACTGTGCCTTTCTTCATTTTCTTACTCCACTAGCGAAACGTTTCGCTGAGTTGAAGTGTAGGAAATGTAGTGGTGGTAAAACAACCAGTAAGTTACAGAAGTGTGATCGGTATCGAAACGTTTCGCTGTCTTGTTTCACTGCGGGGGAAATGAGAGCGTGCACAATCAAACAGGCAAAAAAACGCCCCTTCGATTGAAGAGGCGTTAGCGTTATATCTCGACCTGAGTACCTAACTCGATAACCCGGTTCGGTGGGATTTCGAATTGGTCAGGCGCGCGCAAGGCGTTGCGTTGCAGCGCGAGGAACAGTTTGCCACGCAGGCGCAGATACCACGGGCGTTTGCCGATGATCAGCGACTCATGCGACATAAAGAACGATGTCTCCATCATTCGGCAGCTTAACCCTTCCAGGCCACAGCGGTGGAACACCTCTTCCACGTTTGGCGTTTCGCGCCAGCCGTAGCTTGCCACCACACGCCAGAATGTTGGCGAAAGCTGCTCGATAGAAACACGGCGAACGTTATGCACATACGGTGCATCTTCAGTTCGCAGCGTCAGCAGCACCACACGCTCATGCAGCACTTTGTTGTGCTTGAGGTTGTGCAGCATGGCAAACGGAATCACATTCAAGGCACGGGACATATAAACCGCAGTACCCGGCACACGTACCGGCGGCGATTTTTCCAGTGAGGCAATCATCGCTTCCAGAGAATTTCCGTGCTCATGCATACGGCGCAGCAGGCGGAAACGCTCGCTCTTCCAGGTCGTCATAATGATAAACATCACCAACGCCAGGCACAGCGGCAGCCAACCACCAGAGAAGATTTTCACTACGTTTGCCGAGAACAGTGGAATGTCGATGCAAAGGAAAGCAAAGCCCATCAGCAGCACGGCAATTTTGTTCCAGTGCCAGTTTTTGGTGGCAACGGTACAGCAGAGTATGGAAGTCAGTACCATCGTACCCGTAACAGCAATACCGTATGCCGCCGCCAGGTTGCTGGAGTGCTCGAAGCTCACAATGACAATCACCACGGAGATATAGAGGAGCCAGTTAATTGCTGGCACATAAATCTGCCCGGATTCCATTTCCGAGGTGTGGATGATGCGCATTGGCGACAGGTAACCCAGGCGCACAGCCTGACGAGTCAATGAGAACACGCCAGAGATAACCGCCTGAGAAGCGATGACCGTAGCAAGCGTTGCCAGAATCATCAGCGGTATCAGTGCCCAGTCAGGCGCCAGTAAGAAGAATGGGTTCTTAATCGCTTCAGGCGTTTTAAGCAGCAGTGCGCCCTGGCCGAAATAGTTAAGCACCAGTGACGGCAACACCACGGAAAACCACGCGATACGAATCGGCAATTTACCGAAGTGGCCCATATCCGCATACAACGCTTCGACCCCGGTAATAGAAAGCACGACAGCGCCGAGAGCAAAGAATGAAACCGTTTTGTATTCGATAAAGAAGTGCACCGCCCACGCAGGGTTCAGCGCATGAAGCACTTCCGGGTTGTCGATAATACTGCGTGCACCTAACACCGCCAGCACCAGGAACCATACCATCATGACCGGAGCAAACAGTTTGCCCACCATGCCAGTACCGTGTTTCTGAATCATAAACAGCAGCGTTAATACGATTATCGACAGTGGGACAATATAGGCATCGAGTTGTGGCGCAGCTATCTCAAGCCCTTCGATGGCCGACATAACCGATATTGCCGGGGTGATGACCACCTCGCCATAGAAGAAGCTGCCACCGATCAATCCCATGATCACCAGCACCGACGTCATTCTCGCCGACGTATGACGCCCAGCCAAAGACATTAGCGTCAAAATACCCCCTTCACCGGCGTTATCAGCACGCATAACAAAAGTGAGGTATTTTACCGAGACGACTAAGATCAACAGCCAGAAGATCAAAGACAAAAAGCCAAATACGGCGTCGCGTTCTACGCCAAACCCAAATTGACCAGACAGACATTCACGAAGGGTATAAAGCGGGCTAGTACCGATATCGCCGTACACTACCCCAATTGCAGCCAGCGTTATCGCAGGCAATGATTGTTTATTATCAGCGCTCATAGACTAATCTTTTGTTGGAATCCCGAAAGCGTGTGCTTAATCCCTTGGCCCACAAAAAGGCGCACAGTATGCACGATAATGATGGAAATCGTACCCCTAAATACAACAGGCTTATCTTATGTCAGGGAAAAAAGAACGGTTCATCAATCCATTAACGATAATATAGATGAACGATATACTCGCTATTCCCACTGGCTTTCAAACCGCGTAAGGATGCAATGCTAATTATGGCTCAATCACATTTATTGGCTGAAAGAATTTCACGGCTTAGCCAGGCGCTGGAAAAAGGACTGTTTGAACGAAGCCACGCAGTGCGACTTTGCCTGTTGGCCGCACTGAGTGGGGAAAGTGTTTTCTTACTTGGCCCTCCGGGGATTGCCAAGAGTTTGATTGCCCGCCGCCTGAAATTTGCATTCCAGCATGCACGCGCTTTTGAATACCTGATGACCCGTTTTTCCACACCTGAAGAAGTGTTTGGCCCGTTATCCATTCAGGCTTTAAAAGATGAAGGGCGCTATGAGCGCCTGACTGCCGGTTATCTGCCGGAAGCTGAAATCGTGTTTCTTGATGAAATCTGGAAAGCAGGCCCTGCGATTCTGAACACACTACTAACGGCAATAAATGAACGCCGTTTCCGTAATGGGGCAAGCGAAGAGAAAATCCCCATGCGTTTGCTGGTGGCCGCCTCCAATGAACTCCCTGAAGCCGACAGCAGCCTGGAGGCATTGTATGACCGCATGCTGATTCGCCTGTGGCTCGATAAAGTGCAGGACAAAGGTAATTTCCGTTCCATGCTCACCAGTCAGCATGATGAAAACCACAACCCGGTGCCGGAAAATCTGCAAGTTACTGACGATGAATATTTCAAATGGCAGCAGGAAATCAGCACGGTTGGGTTACCCGATAATGTCTTTGAACTGATATTCACGTTACGCCAGCAACTCGAAAACGCCGCTGGCGCACCTTATGTTTCTGACCGCCGCTGGAAGAAAGCCATCCATCTGCTGCAAGCCAGCGCCTTCTTTAGTGGCAGAACGTCCGTAGCGCCTATTGATTTGATCCTGCTAAAAGATTGCCTGTGGCATGACTCAGCGGCGATGAATTTGATGCAACAACAGCTGGAAATATTGATGACCGGCCACGCCTGGCAGCAACATGCCATGCTCAGTAAATTGGGTGCCATTATCCAGCGCCGCATTCAATTGCAACAGCAGCACAGTGACCGGGAAGCGATTACCGTGACCAAACAAGGCGGCATGTTTACCCGTCGTCCACAGTACCAGCTACCAGACTCACTGGCAGGCGAAACGCTGACGTTGTTACTCCAGCAGCCGCTAAAACTGCACGATATCGAAGTTATCCACGTTTCTATCTCCCGGGAAGCCTGCGCGCAGTGGCTGGTAAAAGGAGGAGAGTTACGTGGCAAGCTCAACGGGATCGGTTTTGCCCAGGTATTGAATATGGAAGTCGACTCAAGCCAGCACCTGGTTCTTCGCGATGTAAGCCTGCAAGGAACGCGTCTGGTGCAGCCAGGTAAGCAGCAAGAAGGGATCCCCGCCGAGATCAAACAGCAATTCGACGAACTGGAAGCGGCTCTCCACCAGCAACACGAACGTTTTAACGATCAGCAAAAATGTTTGTTCATCCACAACGAATGGCTGGGGAAAATTGAAGCCAGCCTACAAGATGTGGCAGAGCAAATTAAACAGGCGCGACATTAATGCTCAGCGTTGAGGCGCTCGATCTCATCCTCACCATTGGTGAGGCTGAGTTAATAGAAGAGATTATTATTACCCTGCTGGCAGCACCGCAGTTAGCGGTGTTTTTTGAAAAATTCCCGCGCCTGAAAAAAGCGGTGACCAAAGATATTCCTCGCTGGCGTGAACTACTGAAATCCCGACTTCATGATACCCATGTTCCGCAAGAACTCGCCCGTGAAGTCATGTGTTATCAGGAAAGCCAGTTGCTCACCACAAGTCAGCTATCCGCAAAACTGCCAGAAATTTTGAGTTTACTGAAAAGTGTCGACTCCCCCTTCTTCGGGCAGGCGCAAAAGCTGGTGGCTGAAACGCCCCATCTGACAGCCGCCCAACAAACGCTGTTCCTGCAACGCTGGCGCCTGAGCCTGGTGGTTCAGACGACATCGCTTAACCAACAATTGCTGGAAGATGAGCGTGACCTATTGATCGCTGAGGTGCAGCAGCGCCTGGCACTAAGCGGGCAACTTGAGCCGGTGTTAGTCGATAGCGATAACGCTGCAGGCCGTCTGTGGGATATGAGCGCAGGTTCACTTAAGCGTGGTGATTATCAGCTCATCGTTCAGTACGGCGATTTCCTTGCCAGCCAGCCTGAATTGCTCAAACTGGCCGAGCAGCTTGGTCGCTCTAAAGAAGCAAAAGCGGTACCGAAAAAAGATGCGCCAACCGAAACCTGGCGCATGCTGGTGCGCGAGCCTGCAACAGTGCCAGAGCAAGTTGATGGTCTACAACGTAGCGATGACATTCTGCGTTTGCTGCCGCCGGAACTGGCGACGTTGGGCATTAGCGAGCTGGAATTCGAGTTTTATCGCCGGCTGGTGGAAAAACAGCTACTGACTTACCGGCTACATGGCGACTCCTGGCGCGAGAAAGTCATGGAACGCCCTGTCGTTCACCAGGACTTCGACGAGCAGCCACGCGGGCCATTCATTGTCTGCGTGGATACTTCCGGTTCAATGGGCGGTTTTAACGAACAGTGTGCCAAAGCCTTTTGTCTCGCACTAATGCGCGTGGCGCTGGCCGATAATCGCCGCTGTTTCATCATGCTGTTTTCCAGCGAAGTGGTGCGTTACGAAGTGTGTGGCGCAGATGGTATTGAGCAAGCGATCAGGTTTCTGAGCCAGCGTTTTCGCGGCGGCACTGATATCGCCAGTTGTTTCCGGGCTATCGTGGAAAAAATGCAGGGAAGTGAATGGGTTGACGCCGATGCGGTAGTGATTTCTGATTTTATTGCTCAACGCCTGCCAGATGATGTGGTGACGCAAGTGAAGGATCTCCAGCGCAAACACCTGCATCGTTTTCATGCCGTCGCCATGTCGGGGCACGGCAAGCCCGGCATCATGCGCATATTCGATCATATCTGGCGCTTCGATACCGGGATGCGTAGCCGCCTGATTCGTCGCTGGCGGCGTTAATGCTTAAAGCAGTGACGCAACCTTAGCGTGAACTTCTGCAGGCCACACGCCGCACTGTACCTGGCCAATGTGTGGCTGTTGCAGCATCAGCATCACCAAACGAGACTGCCCGATGCCACCACCAATGGTTTGCGGCATTTCGCCCTTCAGCAGTGACTGGTGCCACTCAAGTTGCAGACGATCGTCATCACCGGTGACAGCCAACTGGCGTTTTAATGCTTCTGCATCAACACGGATCCCCATAGAAGAGAGCTCAAAGGCGTCTTCCAGCACCGAGTTCCAGACCATGATGTCACCGTTCAAACCTTTGAAATCACCCTGGCTGCTCGTTGACCAGTCATCATAATCTGATGCACGAACATCGTGACGTTTCCCGTCAGCAAGCTTACCGCCAATACCTATCAGGAACACCGCACCCATCTCTTTGGCAATCGCACGCTCACGCCCTTTTGCATCCAGATCCGGGAAGCGCTGTTGTAATTCTTCGCTATGAACAAAGTGGATTTGTTCTGGCAGGAAAGGCGTCAAACCGTACTGTTCGCTCACTGCGGCTTCCGTAGCTTTCATTGCGGCCCAGATGCTTTCTACAGTTTGCTTCAGCGTACCGAGATGACGTTCTCCTTCACCCATAACACGTTCCCAATCCCACTGATCGACATACACAGAGTGAATCGGGGTCAAACGGTCTTCATCGGGGCGAAGGGCTTTCATGTGCGTGTAAAGCCCTTCGCCCGCGCTGAAGTCGTGCTGGCCGAGTGTTTTTCTTTTCCATTTGGCCAGCGAATGCACCACTTCAAACTGCGCGTCAGGCAAGGTTTTGACCTTAACCTGCACCGCCTTTTCACAACCAGACAGATTGTCTTGAGTTCCATCACCCACACGGCTGAGAATCGGAGCCTGGACTTCCATCAGACCAAGCTTTTCTTCCAGTTGACGAGAGAAGTGGGACTTAACAAAACTAATCTGGCGTTGTTTAGCGATGTAGGCAGTTTTCATGGTTTTCTCTTTATTGTGTTGTTTTACTGTCGATGATTAAGCAACAAACACGGCATAACATTCAATAATCAACAATAAAAAAGCCGTACTGGTTTTCAATCGACTAATTTAAGGCTATAAATTCTGAAGTATCGTTACTAATCATAGGAAAAAGTGATGGATAATTATCAGATCGACAATCTCGATCGCGGCATTCTTGACGCTTTAATGGCAAATGCCCGTACGGCATACGCAGAACTGGCTAAACAATTCAGTGTTAGCCCGGGCACAATCCATGTCCGTGTCGAGAAAATGAAACAGGCGGGGATCATTACTGGCGCACGAATCGATATCAGCCCTAAACAGCTGGGTTACGACGTTTGCTGTTTTATCGGCATCATCTTAAAGAGTGCGAAGGACTACCCTTCTGCACTGGCAAAACTTGAAAGTCTCGAAGAAGTCACCGAGGCGTATTACACCACGGGCCACTACAGCATCTTTATTAAGGTGATGTGCCGATCCATAGATGCCTTGCAGCAGGTACTTATCAACAAGATCCAAACAATTGATGAAATTCAGTCCACCGAAACACTGATCTCCCTCCAGAACCCGATCATGCGCACCATCAAGCCCTGAGGGTTATTTTTAATACCCATATTATCCACAGGTAGATCGCAGGCCTTACACAGCGTACAATGCCCATCGTTTCGAAAAGGTGGGATCGCAATGACAGAAGTTACTCTGATTAGCGGCAGTACCCTGGGCAGTGCCGAATATGTCGCTGAACATTTAGCTGAAAAGCTCGATGAGGCGGGTTTTACGACCCAAACGCTGCATGGGCCACTGTTAGAAGATCTGCAAACCAGTGGAATTTGGCTGATTGTCTCTTCTACTCATGGGGCTGGGGATCTTCCTGAAAATCTGCAACCTCTCTTCGATGCTATAAATGAAGAACGTCCAGATCTGAGTGCTCTTCATTATGGTGCGGTCGGGATTGGTAGTCGTGAATACGACACTTTTTGTGGCGCGATAGAGAAACTCGACACCCTTTTGACCGAGTGCGGAGCTAAAAGAATTGGCTCTTTACTGAAAGTGAACATCCTTGATCACGATATTCCTGAAGATCCAGCCGAGATTTGGGTCGGATCATGGAAGAATTTACTCCAGGATTTGTAAAGATCTCACTTTTATCTGTGTATAAGTATGCTTAAAACCTTGGGTTAAGCAGTAGTTATCCCAATAACAACTCCTGTTCACTTTTTGAGTTGTGCATAAGTACCTGTTTTGATCCCAGCTTATACTGCGTAGGATCACCGATCATTCACAGCTAACGATCCTTCTTAATCGCTTGATCTCTTTACCATAAAAGCGCTTATCCACAGAACATGCCGATCCTAATAAGAGATCATAATAAAGAGATCTTTAAATAAAAAAGATCTTCTTTTAATTACCGGTGATCCCAAGGCTTTCTCGAAAGGCTAAAGTTAAGTAGAATCGCCAACCCCGGGAATCAGTCATCCCCCATTTGCAAAACCGTGAGGCAGTACCATGTTTTATCCAGATCCTTTTGACGTCATCATCATTGGCGGGGGTCATGCAGGCACCGAGGCTGCAATGGCCGCTGCACGGATGGGCCAGCAAACCCTTCTTTTGACTCACAATATCGACACGTTAGGGCAAATGTCTTGCAACCCAGCGATCGGTGGTATTGGCAAGGGACATCTGGTTAAAGAAGTGGACGCTTTAGGCGGTTTGATGGCAAAAGCTATCGACCATGCAGGCATCCAGTTTAGGATACTAAACGCGAGCAAAGGCCCTGCAGTACGGGCTACTCGTGCTCAGGCAGACCGAGTGCTTTACCGTCAGGCGGTACGCACTGCGCTGGAAAACCAGCCCAATCTGATGATCTTCCAGCAGGCTGTTGAAGATCTGATTGTCGAGAACGATCGCGTTGTCGGTGCTGTCACGCAAATGGGCTTGAAGTTCCGTGCAAAATCCGTGGTACTGACTGTCGGAACGTTCCTGGATGGCAAAATTCATATCGGACTGGATAACTACAGCGGTGGCCGTGCAGGCGATCCGCCATCCATTTCGCTTTCACGTCGTCTGCGTGAACTGCCACTTCGTGTCAGTCGCCTGAAAACAGGCACACCACCACGTATCGACGCACGCACCATCGATTTCAGCGTACTTGCAAAGCAGCATGGCGATAACCCAATGCCGGTGTTCTCGTTCATGGGAAATGTGAATCAACACCCTGCGCAAGTGCCGTGTTACATCACGCATACCAACGAAAAAACGCATGACGTTATTCGTAATAACCTCGATCGCAGCCCGATGTACGCAGGCGTTATCGAAGGGATTGGGCCACGTTATTGCCCGTCTATCGAAGACAAAGTGATGCGCTTTGCTGACCGCAACCAGCACCAAATTTTCCTCGAGCCTGAAGGGCTAACCAGCAACGAAATCTACCCGAACGGTATCTCCACCAGCCTGCCGTTTGATGTTCAGATGCAGATTGTCCGTTCGATGGAAGGCATGGAAAACGCGAAGATCGTGCGTCCAGGCTATGCTATCGAATACGATTTCTTCGATCCTCGTGATCTGAAACCAACGCTGGAAAGTAAGTACATCGAGGGGCTATTCTTTGCAGGCCAAATTAACGGTACCACCGGTTACGAAGAAGCTGCGGCACAAGGCTTGCTGGCGGGTCTGAATGCCGCGCGTTTCTCTGCGGAGAAAGAGGGTTGGGCCCCACGTCGTGATCAAGCATACCTTGGCGTACTGGTCGACGATCTTTGCACCCTCGGTACCAAAGAACCGTACCGCATGTTCACCTCACGTGCTGAATACCGCCTGATGCTGCGTGAAGACAACGCAGATCTGCGTTTAACAGCTGCTGGCCGTGAAATGGGGCTGGTGGATGACGAGCGTTGGGCACGCTTCAACGAAAAGCTGGAAAGCATTGAACTTGAACGCCAGCGCCTGAAAGACATCTGGCTGCATCCTCACTCTGAAAGCGTCGAAGAAGTGAATGCGAAGTTAAGCGCACCTCTTTCTCGTGAAGCAAATGGTGAAGATCTGCTGCGTCGACCAGAAATGACCTATGCTGAGATGATGCAATTGTCCGTGTTCGCACCGGGCCTTGAAGATCCGCAATCTGCTGAGCAGGTGGAAATTCAGGTCAAATACGAAGGCTACATCGTTCGCCAGCAAGAAGAGATTGAAAAACAACAACGTAACGAAAACACGTTGTTGCCTGCAACGCTCGATTATCGCCAGGTGAGTGGTCTTTCTAACGAAGTGATCGCCAAGCTTAACGATCATAAGCCTGTTTCAATAGGGCAGGCATCGCGTATTTCAGGGGTAACACCAGCAGCGATTTCCATTCTGCTTGTCTGGTTAAAAAAACAAGGCCTGCTACGCCGTAGCGCCTGATGCATACATTCCAGGGCCAGGATATCCTGGCCCCTTTTTTTGATTGATGGGTAATACCACCGTGCTTAACAAACTGAATCGCCTGCTGAATAGCGCAGGCATTACGTTGCCAGAAAACCAGAAACAACAATTGGTTGGCTATGTTGAACTGCTCCACAAATGGAACAAAGCATACAACCTGACTTCCGTGCGTCTTCCTGAAGACATGTTGGTGCGCCATATTCTCGACAGCATCGTTGTTGAACCACATTTGCAGGGATCGCGTTTTATCGATGTGGGAACAGGGCCGGGTTTACCGGGTATTCCACTCGCAATTGTGCGACCAGACTCGCATTTCACTTTGTTAGACAGCCTTGGTAAGCGTGTGCGCTTCCTGCGCCAGGTTCAGCATGAACTTCACCTTGAGAACATCACGCCTGTGCAAAGTCGTGTTGAAGAGTTTCCTGCACAACCGCCATTTGATGGTGTCATCAGCCGTGCATTCGCCTCGATGAACGACATGGTGACGTGGTGTAAACATCTGCCAGCTGAGAACGGCCGTTTCTATGCACTCAAGGGTTTACGCCCGGATGATGAAATAGCAGCCTTGCCAGCGGAGTTTGAGGTTGAAGAGGTGATTCGTTTGCAGGTGCCAGAGCTTGATGGCGAACGACATTTGGTGAAGATTAAACCAAACAAAACTTAATATTTATCAAAAAAAGGCTAGAAAGGATTGTTTCGAGAACGTTAAAAATAGGAAGTAAAAAGCCTGAAATCTCTGGTTACATTTAACGCAATCTTAACTTCACGGCCTTGAGTTTTTAACGCGACGAGCGTTGCTGATTTTAAAAGTAGTCAACAATGAAAATATAACCCTGCTAAATATTTTGCAGGTAGCAGACACAGATGAATGTTAAAATATTAATAAAAATGTCAATGAGTTGTTTTAATGATGTTTACGGCTATTTTAAATAGAGTAGACAGTAATCAGCTTATTTATCAGGCATCTGTGTTTCGCACTTTATGAGGCAGACAAATGCATAAAGCCTGTGAGATGTTTGATTTGTGATCTGGTGCACGCTTTATTATGCGGTTATTTCGGTTGTTTGCAGTTTTTTTGAAAATAACCGGTATTCAGTAAATGTTTAAAAATAACCCTGCGGGAAAATATTTAAACATTTGTTCACCTTTTTGCTACTTATTGTTTGAAATCACGGGGCCGCACCGTATAATTTGCTCGCTTTTTGAGGCTTGACTCAAAGTCGTAAAGGCAGTTTTATACCAGCGCGACATACCCCGAAGGGAGCAGGAGTTAGGATACGCCATGTCTGTGTCGCTATTGAGTAGAAACGTTGCTCGTAAGCTTCTGTTCCTTCAGCTTCTTGCAGTGATAGCAATTGGATTGCTGTTTTGCTTCAAAGACCCCGCGTGGGGCGCTTCTGCTTTTGGCGGAGGCCTGGCAGCCTGGCTGCCAAATGCTGTGTTTATGAATTTTGCCTGGCGTCACCAGGTGCATACACCATCAAAAGGCCGCCTGGCCTGGACATTCGCCATTGGTGAAGTGTTGAAGGTGATTGCGAGCTTTACCATACTGGTGGTGGCGTTAGCTGGTTTTAAGGCGGTATTGTTGCCGCTTATTGTGACGTGGGTTTCGGTGCTGGTTGTGCAGATACTCGCACCAGCTGTAATTAACAACAAAGGGTAAGAGGCATCATGTCTGCAGGAGAAATCTCTACACCGCAGGAGTATATAGGCCACCATCTGAATAACCTTCAGCTGGACCTACGTACTTTCTCGCTGGTTGATCCGCATAACCCCCCAGCCACCTTCTGGACGCTCAATATTGACTCCATGTTCTTCTCGGTGGTTCTGGGTCTGCTATTCCTGGTGTTATTCCGTAAAGTCGCCAAAACAGCGACGAGCGGCGTACCTGGTAAGTTTCAGACAGCGGTTGAAATGGTTATCGATTTTGTTAATGGCAATGTCAAAGACATGTACCATGGCAAAAGCAAGGTCATTGCTCCGTTAGCCCTGACAGTCTTTGTCTGGGTATTACTGATGAACCTGATGGACCTGCTGCCAATCGATTTCCTGCCGTATATCGGTGAGCAAATCTTTGGCCTGCCAGCCCTGCGTGTGGTGCCGTCTGCGGACGTGAATATCACCCTCTCTATGGCGCTTGGCGTGTTTATCCTGATTCTTTTCTACAGCATCAAAATGAAAGGCATTAGCGGCTTCACGAAAGAGCTGACGCTGCAGCCGTTCAATCACTGGGCATTTATACCGTTCAACTTAATCCTTGAAGGTGTAAGCCTGCTGTCCAAGCCTGTATCACTTGGTCTGCGACTGTTCGGCAACATGTATGCCGGTGAATTGATCTTCATTCTGATTGCTGGTCTGTTGCCGTGGTGGTCACAGTGGATTCTGAGTGTGCCTTGGGCCATTTTCCACATCCTGATTATTACGCTGCAAGCCTTCATATTCATGGTTCTGACGATCGTTTATCTGTCGATGGCATCTGAAGAGCATTGATTTTACTTACCACTACTGTGTTTTAACTGAAACAAACTGGAGACTGTCATGGAAAACCTGAATATGGATCTGCTGTACATGGCTGCCGCAATTATGATGGGCCTTGCGGCAATCGGTGCGGCGATCGGTATCGGCATCCTCGGTGGAAAATTCCTGGAAGGCGCAGCGCGTCAACCTGATTTGATTCCTCTGCTGCGTACTCAGTTCTTTATCGTTATGGGTCTGGTGGATGCAATCCCGATGATCGCTGTTGGTCTGGGTCTGTACGTGATGTTCGCCGTCGCGTAGTAAGCGTTGCTTAAGATACCAAGCAATATCAGAACGTTAACTAACAAAGAGGCATTGTGCTGTGAATCTTAACGCAACAATCCTCGGCCAGGCCATCGCGTTTGTCCTATTTGTTCTGTTCTGTATGAAGTACGTATGGCCGCCAATTATGGCTGCCATCGAGAAACGTCAAAAAGAAATTGCTGACGGTCTCTCTTCTGCAGAACGTGCCAAAAAGGACCTTGACCTTGCACAGGCCAACGCGACCGACCAGCTGAAAAAAGCCAAAGGTGAAGCTCAAGTGATTATCGAGCAGGCGAACAAACGCCGCGCTCAGATCCTTGATGAAGCTAAAACCGAGGCAGAGCAGGAACGTGACAAAATCGTTGCACAGGCTCAGGCAGAAATCGACGCAGAGCGTAAACGCGCTCGTGAAGAACTGCGTAAGCAAGTGGCTCTGCTGGCTATCGCCGGTGCCGAGAAGATCATTGAACGTTCCGTGGATGAAGCTGCTAACAGCGACATCGTTGATAAACTGGTCGCTGAACTGTAAGGAGGGAGGGGCTGATGTCTGAATTTGTAACTGTAGCTCGCCCCTACGCCAAAGCAGCTTTTGACTTTGCCGTCGAGCACCAAAGCGTTGATAACTGGCAGCATATGCTGGGTTTCGCCGCTGAGGTGTCTAAAAACGAACAAATAGCAGAGCTTCTTTCCGGCGCATTAGCACCGGATACTCTCTCTGCGTCGTTTATCTCCATCTGTGGTGACCAGCTAGACGCCAACGGCCAAAACCTGATTAAGGTGATGGCTGAAAATGGGCGTCTGAAAGTTCTTCCTGATGTTCTTGAGCAATTCGTTCAATTGCGCGCAGCCCAGGAGGCTACCGTTGAAGTCGAAGTGACTTCTGCAAGCGCATTAAACGAAGAACAGCTTTCGAAAATCAGCGCCGCGATGGAAAAACGTCTGTCACGCAAAGTTAAGCTGAATTGCAAAATTGACAAGTCTGTAATAGCGGGTGTCATTATCCGCGCAGGTGATATGGTTATTGATGGCAGCGTACGCGGCCGTCTTGATCGCCTGACAGACGTCTTGCAGTCTTAAGGGGACTGGAGCATGCAACTGAATTCCACCGAAATCAGCGAACTGATCAAGCAGCGCATTGCTCAGTTCAGTGTTGTGAGCGAGGCTCACAACGAAGGTACAATCGTTTCTGTAAGTGACGGTATCATCCGCGTACACGGCCTGGCCGATGTTATGCAGGGTGAGATGATTTCCCTTCCGGGAAACCGTTACGCTATTGCACTGAACCTCGAGCGCGACTCTGTAGGTGCAGTAGTTATGGGTCCGTATGCTGACCTTGCCGAAGGCATGAAAGTTAAGTGTACTGGCCGTATTCTTGAAGTACCGGTAGGCCGTGGCCTGCTGGGTCGCGTGGTGAACACCCTGGGTGCACCAATCGATGGTAAAGGTCCGCTTGAGCATGACGGTTTTGCTGCCGTTGAAGCGATCGCACCAGGCGTAATCGAACGTCAGTCCGTAGACCAGCCTGTACAGACTGGTTATAAGTCCGTCGATGCCATGATCCCAATCGGTCGTGGTCAGCGTGAACTTATCATCGGTGACCGTCAGACAGGTAAAACTGCTCTGGCAATCGACGCCATCATCAACCAGCGTGATTCAGGCATCAAATGTATCTACGTTGCTATCGGCCAGAAAGCGTCCACTATCTCTAACGTGGTTCGTAAACTGGAAGAGCACGGCGCACTGGCTAACACTATCGTTGTTGTTGCAACTGCATCAGAATCTGCTGCACTGCAATACCTGGCACCGTACTCCGGTTGCGCGATGGGTGAATACTTCCGTGACCGTGGTGAAGATGCACTGATCATTTATGATGACCTGTCCAAACAGGCTGTTGCTTATCGTCAGATTTCCCTGCTGCTTCGTCGTCCACCAGGTCGTGAAGCTTACCCAGGCGACGTATTCTATCTCCACTCCCGTTTGCTGGAACGTGCTGCGCGTGTAAACGCTGATTACGTTGAAGCATTCACTAAGGGTGAAGTGAAAGGCAAAACAGGTTCCCTGACTGCGCTTCCGATTATCGAAACGCAAGCGGGTGACGTTTCCGCGTTCGTTCCGACCAACGTAATTTCTATTACCGATGGTCAGATCTTCCTGGAATCAACACTGTTTAACGCCGGTATTCGTCCTGCGGTTAACCCGGGTATCTCCGTATCTCGTGTTGGTGGTGCTGCTCAGACCAAGATCATGAAAAAACTGTCCGGTGGTATCCGTACCGCTCTGGCACAGTATCGTGAACTGGCTGCGTTCTCTCAGTTTGCATCTGACCTTGACGATGCGACCCGTAAGCAGTTGAGCCATGGTCAGAAAGTGACCGAGCTCCTGAAACAGAAACAATATGCGCCGATGTCTGTTGCGCAGCAGTCTCTGGTTCTGTTCGCTGCTGAACGTGGTTACCTCGAAGATGTGGAACTGGCTAAAATCGGTAGCTTCGAAGCCGCTCTGCTGGCTTACGTTGACCGTGACCATGCTCCACTGATGCAAGAAATCAACCAATCTGGTGGCTACAACGACGAAATCGAAGCGAAGCTGAAAGGCATCCTCGATTCCTTCAAAGCAACTCAGTCCTGGTAAAGTCTGGCGGCTTGTCTTAGGGCAAGCCGCAAGGCATTGAGGAGAAGCTCATGGCCGGCGCAAAAGAGATACGTAGTAAGATCGCAAGCGTCCAGAACACGCAGAAGATCACCAAAGCAATGGAAATGGTTGCCGCGTCCAAAATGCGTAAAACGCAGGAACGCATGGCTGCCAGCCGTCCTTACGCAGAAACAATGCGTAAAGTGATTGGCCACCTGGCTTTGGGTAATCTTGAATACAAACACCCTTACCTGGATGAACGCGAAGTCAAACGCGTGGGCTACCTGGTGGTGTCCACTGACCGTGGTCTGTGTGGTGGCTTGAACACTAACCTGTTCAAAAAGCTGCTGGCTGACATGAAAGAGTGGTCCGATAAAGGCGTTCAAAGCGAAATCGCAATGATCGGCTCTAAAGGCGTCTCTTTCTTCAACTCTGTAGGCGGCAATATTGTTGCTCAGGTGACCGGTATGGGTGATAACCCTTCCCTGTCCGAGTTGATTGGCCCGGTGAAAGTGATGTTGCAGGCCTACGATGAAGGCCGTCTGGACAAGCTGTATGTTGTCAGCAACAAATTTATTAACACAATGTCTCAGGTTCCTACCCTTACCCAACTGTTGCCGTTACCGCCAGCAGAAGATGGTGAGCTGAAGAAGAAAACCTGGGATTATCTGTATGAACCTGATCCGAAAGCGCTGCTGGATACCTTGCTGCGCCGTTATGTGGAATCTCAGGTTTATCAGGGCGTCGTAGAAAACCTGGCCAGCGAGCAGGCCGCACGTATGGTGGCGATGAAAGCCGCTACCGACAATGGCGGCAGCCTGATTAAAGAGCTGCAGTTGGTATACAACAAAGCTCGTCAGGCCAGCATTACTCAGGAACTCACCGAAATCGTCGGTGGCGCATCCGCGGTATAACCAGGTTTACGTTTTTAGAGGATTCGAGATGGCTACTGGAAAGATTATCCAGGTAATCGGCGCCGTGGTGGACGTCGAGTTCCCTCAGGATGCCGTACCAAAAGTGTACGACGCTCTTGAGGTTACAAATGGTAAAGACCGTCTGGTGCTGGAAGTTCAGCAACAGCTGGGTGGTGGCGTAGTTCGTACTATCGCCATGGGTACTTCTGATGGTTTGCGTCGTGGTCTGGAAGTTTCTAACCTCGATCACCCAATTGAAGTGCCGGTAGGTAAAGCAACTCTGGGTCGTATCATGAACGTCCTGGGCGAGCCTATCGACATGAAAGGCGATATCGGCGAAGAAGAACGTTGGGCTATTCACCGTTCAGCTCCAAGCTACGAAGAACTGTCCAGCTCTCAAGACCTGCTGGAAACCGGCATCAAAGTAATGGACCTGATTTGCCCGTTCGCTAAGGGCGGTAAAGTGGGTCTGTTCGGTGGTGCGGGTGTTGGTAAAACTGTAAACATGATGGAGCTGATCCGTAACATCGCGATCGAGCACTCCGGTTATTCTGTGTTTGCAGGCGTGGGTGAGCGTACTCGTGAGGGTAACGACTTCTACCACGAAATGACCGACTCCAACGTTCTGGACAAAGTATCACTGGTTTATGGCCAGATGAACGAGCCACCAGGTAACCGTCTGCGCGTTGCGTTGACCGGTCTGACCATGGCTGAGAAGTTCCGTGACGAAGGTCGTGACGTTCTGCTGTTCGTTGATAACATTTACCGTTATACCCTGGCCGGTACAGAAGTATCTGCACTGCTGGGTCGTATGCCATCTGCGGTAGGTTACCAGCCAACACTGGCAGAAGAGATGGGTGTTTTGCAGGAGCGTATTACCTCCACCAAAACTGGCTCAATCACTTCTGTTCAAGCGGTATACGTACCTGCGGATGACTTGACTGACCCATCTCCAGCAACCACCTTTGCGCACTTGGATGCAACCGTGGTACTGAGCCGTAACATCGCGTCTCTGGGTATCTATCCTGCGGTAGATCCACTGGATTCCACCAGCCGTCAGTTAGATCCACTGGTTGTTGGCCAGGAACACTACGACACCGCGCGTGGCGTGCAGTCTATTCTGCAACGTTACCAGGAACTGAAAGACATCATCGCCATTCTTGGTATGGATGAACTTTCTGAAGAAGATAAACTGGTTGTAGCTCGTGCGCGTAAGATTCAGCGCTTCCTGTCTCAGCCATTCTTCGTAGCAGAAGTCTTTACCGGTTCTCCGGGCAAGTTCGTATCGCTGAAAGATACTATCCGTGGCTTTAAAGGCATCATGGACGGCGAATATGACCATCTGCCAGAGCAGGCGTTCTACATGGTTGGTACTATCGACGAAGCCGTTGAGAAAGCTAAAAAACTTTAACGCCTTAATCGGAGGGTGACATGGCAATGACTTATCACCTGGACGTCGTCAGCGCGGAGAGCCAAATGTTCTCCGGTCTGGTTGAGAAGATCCAGGTAACGGGTAGCGAAGGTGAGCTGGGTATTTTTCCTGGCCACGCCCCGCTGCTCACCGCCATTAAGCCTGGTATGATCCGCATCGTTAAACAGCACGGACATGAAGAGTATATCTACTTGTCTGGTGGTGTGATGGAAGTGCAGCCTGGCACGGTTACCGTGCTGGCCGATACCGCAATTCGTGGTCAGGACCTCGACGAAGCTCGAGCCCTGGAAGCGAAGCGTAAAGCGGAAGAGCGCATCCATAGTTCCCACGGTGATGTGGACTACGCTCAGGCTTCTGCTGAACTGGCTAAGGCGATCGCGAAACTTCGCGTTATCGAGTTGACCAGAAAAGCGATGTAACTACCTGCTTGAAAAGACAAATGCCAGCCAGGTTTCCCTGACTGGCATTTTTTTCGTCTGAACTATTCTACTGCTTTGTCAGAAACTCACCCGTGATGAACGAACCATCAGCATTACGTTGCAACGGGACTGGCAGCGTCAAAGACTGATAATCTTTTATACTCAGCTGCTTACCTTCGCTGTTTACCGTTTTACCATCCTGAATGAAATAGTTGCTGTTATCTACGCGGCCAGATATCGCATCATCATATTTGCCTTCCTGGCTACGTAGTGAAATGTTATCGGTGAACTTACCTTGAGTTTCCGCACTGCCGTAAGGGCTTGGGCGGAAGATGTAGTTAAAGCGTTGGTTATCAACCGAAACGTTGTTAGCCACCACCAACGCGCCTGGGTTAAAGTTATCGGTAAAACCATCAAGATGGTTACCAATCGCGATGCTGTTGTGGATTTCATGTGCGACAGGCTGCCCTTCCCCGCCCAGCTTGAAACCGTTGCTGGTGTTGTTACGGGCAATAGAGTTCTCGATCACCACAACGCCATTTGCACCGTCTTCAATCTTGTTGAACAGGTCATAGCCATCATCAATATTGTCGTGTGCATAGCATCCTTCAAGACGGTTGCCATCACCCACACGCATCTTCACCGCAAAGCCATCAGCATTGATTTTGCCCGGATCTTCATTACTGAAGGATTCGGCATTAACGACTTTGTTGTAGCTTGCCCAAAGTGGGCGGCCAACATTGTCAGGAGATGAAATCTGAATGCCTGTATCGTCGTTTTTGTAAGCGATGATATCTTCGATCAGGTTGTGGCTGCCCTGCACTCGCAGGCTCTTATCGGTGACTTCAACCCCTTTAACGTGCCAGTAGTTACCATCCAGTAACAGGCCACGAATCACGACTTTGCCATCAGCCTCGAGGGTTTTCAGTTTGCCTTTTAAGCCGCTGTCAGCTGTGGGAATGATAGTAAGTGGGTACTCACCACTTCCAAGAATGATTTTCCCGCCTGGAGCCACGAGAGTAATGGCGCTGGCCAAATCTAGTGGTGCTGATTTTGAGCCGTCACTGTTTGATGTGCCATCTGGCGCGACATACAACGTATTACCCTGCCTGTTTTTGACTTGCTCAACAACGAAGTTCTGGCTGACCGGTGTTCTGTCTTTCCCGCTGGTTGGCGTGAAGGTGACGGTAAAACGAGTTTGATCTTTAATCGTGGTTGGGAGGGAGAACATCTCCCCGGCCTTGGCCACTTTTTCCTGACCGATCACAACTTCGTCTTGGCGCACGGTGTAGTTGCCGTCGTAGTTGGCGCGCGCCTGCACAACATAATCGCTGGTGGTACTCTTTTGCCCGGAAGCGATTTGCATCACCACGGGCCAGGCTTTCGGGACAAACGGCGCGGATGCCACGGTTTTTGCCGCACTCGTTTCTAATGACGCATCGCTAACAGTGATTTTGGCATTCCGGGAAGCAAAGAAACCCACGTAGTACTGCCCTTTATCCTGGCTTGTGATGATATCGGCGCGTTTCACATTTTCAGAAACCCATGCATCGCTTCCGGCTGGAGCCCATGAAGTTACAAACCCATCATTGGTACGCTCGAGCTTCATGCGGAAAGTCGGCACTTTGCTCAGATCAATCGCTTCCTCGTAACTTTTACGTGAAATGGTCGAACCGGTATTTCCCCAGGGTTGGGTGATCCCATCGCGGGCAATAGCCTGCATTTTTACTCGTGATGCGTCCTTTTTATCCTGCGTCATTATGGCATTCATCACCATATTGGATGCCGCCGGGAATTCCTCGTAGCCTTCTTTTAGCGGCTCCTGGCGTGGATTACCTAATACATCCCTCACTAACATCCCGGCACCTTCTTGAGCGGCGGGTTTAGCGCCATTTTCAGGGCCAAACTGATCGACGGTGACCGTTGCCTGTAAGACAAAATTCTTACTGGCGGGTAATGCGGTATAGAAGAACGTTAATCCATCGTGAGAGTTAGCAATTTTTCCGCCACGACTTTCTATGGTGACGGGTTTAGAAAGATCGGCTGAATCTGCGGTTGCCAGCTTTTTGCCGTCAATCGTTACGTTATTCACCCCCACTTTTTCAGGTAAGACGTTAGACGAGAAGTTAACATCTGTTGATTGCCCAAAAGCAATCGCGTGCCAGACGGGTTGTTGCTGTGCGGTAGCAGGCAGGGATAAAGCTGCGCCACAAAGCGTAAGAGCCAGCGGTATTTTTGACGCCATTGTTATTCTCCTTATAAATGTCAGCGCCATTATGTATAAAAATGAAACGGTGTTTCTTTTATGCTTGTCACAAAGGCTGTTTTTTAAAACAAGGACCTACCAAATTTGTGGGGTGGCTTTGTTTCTGCGTGAAAAGAAGTGTTAATCCACAGAGATCTATGGCTTTTGTTATTTCAGAAGTACTTTTTTCGAGCTAATCCACCTACAATTGAGCGCATGAGCAACGGAAAAGAACCCCAGAAGCCTGTTTTTTAGGCATCGCGTTTTTTGTTGCAAAATATGTAGAATTTTCAACGTGAAATCGTTTTACTTCACTCTCTAATTAAAGTCAGGACGCGTATGTCAAACAGTGCGATGAGCGTGGTTATCCTAGCCGCAGGCAAAGGGACCCGCATGTATTCAGACCTCCCAAAGGTGTTACATACCCTTGCCGGGAAACCGATGGTTCAGCATGTTATTGATGCGGCTAATAAATTAGGCGCTCAGCGAGTACATCTGGTTTACGGCCACGGTGGTGACTTGCTGCAAAACACACTTAGCGATGGTTCTCTGAACTGGGTTTTGCAGGCTGAACAGTTGGGTACCGGTCACGCAATGCAGCAAGCGGCTCCCTTCTTTGCTGATGACGAAGACATTCTGATGCTCTACGGCGATGTGCCGCTTATCTCCGTTGAGTCACTGCAACGCCTGCGTGATGCCAAACCGCAAGGCGGCATCGGCTTGCTGACCGTAAAACTTGACGATCCCACCGGTTACGGACGTATTGCTCGTGAAAATGGCAAAGTGGTCGGTATTGTTGAGCATAAAGACGCGACTGAAGAACAGCGCAAAATTGACGAGATTAATACCGGGATCCTGGTCGCGAACGGCGCGGACTTGAAACGCTGGCTGGCGAAGCTCGATAACAACAATGCTCAGGGTGAGTTCTATATCACCGACATTATCGCGCTGGCGCACCATGAAGGCCGCGAAATCACCGCCGTTCATCCGGACCGCTTAAGTGAAGTGGAAGGCGTGAACAACCGCCTGCAACTGTCACGCCTTGAGCGCGTCTACCAGAGTGAACAAGCCGACAAGCTGCTTCTGGCGGGCGTTATGCTGCGCGATCCTGCTCGTTTCGACCTGCGTGGTGAACTGACGCACGGGCGTGATGTAGAAATTGATACTAATGTCATTATTGAAGGTTCGGTGACCTTAGGTAACCGCGTAAAAATTGGTACCGGCTGCGTCATCAAAAACAGCGTGATTGGCGATGACTGTGAAATCAGTCCGTACACCGTTGTAGAAGATTCAACCCTTGCTGCTGCTTGTTCTATCGGCCCGTTTGCGCGTTTGCGCCCTGGCGCAGAACTGGCAGAGGGCGCACACGTCGGCAACTTCGTGGAAATGAAAAAAGCGCGTCTGGGTAAAGGTTCGAAAGCAGGTCACCTGAGCTATTTGGGTGATGCTGAAATTGGCGACAACGTGAATATTGGTGCTGGCACCATTACTTGTAACTATGACGGTGCAAACAAATTCAAAACCATCATCGGTGATGATGTATTTGTCGGTTCCGATAGCCAGCTGGTAGCGCCTGTGACCATTGCTCGCGGTGCAACAATTGGCGCGGGCACAACTGTCACACGTAACGTTGGTGAAGACGAACTGGTTATCAGCCGCGTGAAGCAGACTCATATCCAGGGTTGGCTGCGTCCGGTTAAGAAAAAGTAATTTTGTATTTTCCTTCTGCCTGAATGGGAGAAGGCTGGGGTGAAGGTTGTTCTCGAAAATGACCCGCCCCGCAGTACTACCAAAACTATAACCCCACTCTCTACAAGGCTCGGGGCCCCGGAATACGGGATATTTACCCAAAAAATTTCGTGCAACCAACATATCTTCTTTAGTGCGAAAGGTGACGGGTAAAACAGGTCAGCGACAACACATGGCTTAATGCCATTATCAGGAATCTAATCTTATGTGTGGAATTGTTGGCGCGGTCGCGCAACGTGATATCGCTGAAATCCTTCTCGAAGGGTTACGCCGTCTGGAATACCGTGGCTATGACTCTGCGGGCCTGGCAGTTGTTGACGAAAAAGGTCATATGACCCGTCTGCGCCGTCTGGGTAAAGTGAACAAACTGGCAGAAGCTGCAGCAGAAACTGCGCTGCATGGCGGTACCGGTATTGCGCACACTCGCTGGGCGACTCACGGCGAACCATCGGAAGTTAACGCTCACCCGCATGTTTCCGAACATATTGTGGTGGTTCATAACGGCATCATCGAAAACTATGAACCGCTGCGTGAAGCTCTACAGGGTCGCGGTTACACCTTCGTTTCACAAACCGATACCGAAGTTATTGCTCACCTGGTTCACTGGGAACTGGAGCAAGGCGGTACTCTGCGTGAAGCTGTACTGCGTACCATTCCACAACTGCGTGGCGCTTACGGCACCGTAATTATGGACACCCGTAACCCAGACGTGCTGCTGGCAGCTCGTTCAGGCAGCCCAATGGTTATCGGCCTTGGCATGGGTGAAAACTTTATCGCCTCCGACCAACTGGCATTGTTGCCGGTAACGCGTCGCTTCATCTTCCTTGAAGAAGGTGATATCGCGGAAGTGACTCGTCGCTCTGTAACAGTATTCGATACCAAAGGTGAGCAGGTTAAACGCCCTGATATCGAATCCAGTCTGCAATATGACGCGGGCGACAAAGGCATTTATCGCCACTACATGCAGAAAGAGATCTACGAACAGCCGAACGCGATTAAAAATACCCTGACTGGCCGCATTAGTCATGGCGCTATCGATCTCTCTGAGCTTGGCCCGCAGGCCAATGAAATGTTGTCTCAGGTTGAGCACATTCAAATTGTGGCGTGCGGTACGTCCTATAACTCAGGGATGGTTTCGCGTTACTGGTTTGAATCACTGGCAGGCGTGCCTTGCGATGTCGAAATCGCATCTGAGTTCCGCTACCGTAAATCAGCAGTGCGCCGTAACAGCCTGATGATCACGCTTTCCCAGTCTGGCGAAACGGCAGATACCCTTGCAGCATTGCGTTTGTCTAAAGAGCTGGGTTATCTGGGGTCGCTGGCAATCTGCAACGTGCCGGGTTCTTCTTTGGTGCGTGAGTCCGATCTGGCGCTGATGACCAACGCAGGCACTGAAATCGGTGTGGCATCAACCAAGGCGTTTACCACTCAGTTGACCGTCTTGCTGATGCTGGTGGCGAAACTGAGCCGCCTGAAAGGTGCTGATGCCTCTATTGAGCAAGATATTGTTCATGGTTTGCAGGCACTGCCAAGCCGTATCGAGCAGATGCTTTCCCAGGATAAACGCATTGAAGCGCTGGCCGAAGATTTCTCTGACAAACATCATGCGCTGTTCTTAGGCCGTGGCGATCAGTACCCAATCGCAATGGAAGGCGCGCTGAAGCTCAAAGAGATTTCATATATTCACGCCGAAGCTTATGCGGCAGGCGAGCTGAAACACGGCCCGCTGGCGCTGATTGATGCAGATATGCCGGTTATCGTTGTGGCACCAAACAACGAATTGCTTGAAAAGCTGAAGTCGAATATCGAAGAAGTGCGTGCTCGTGGCGGCCATCTGTATGTATTTGCAGATAAAGACGCAGGGTTTGCCAGCAGCGACAACATGCACATCATTGAGATGCCGCATGTAGAAGAAGTTATTGCACCTATCTTCTATACCGTACCGTTGCAGTTGCTGTCTTATCACGTTGCGCTGATCAAAGGCACTGACGTTGACCAGCCACGAAATCTGGCGAAATCAGTGACGGTTGAATAAGTCGTTCTAAACAGACACGCAAAATAAAAAAGGCCGGTTGCGCTAAGCACAACCGGCCTTTTTACTGCTAAATCAATTCTCTTCCTGCGTCACCAGTTTTGGTTCTTCAGGGGATTTCAGCAGAACCCACAAGACAATCGCCCCGATTACGTCGAACACGGAAAGCACCGCGAACAACGGGCTGAAACCAACCGTGTCGGCCAGAGCGCCCACAACCAGTGCAAACATGGTGCTGGCAGTCCAGGCTGCCATGCCGGTAAAACCGTTGGCGGTGGCGACTTCGTTGGAGTCGAACATATCAGAAGACAACGTGATGAGCGCACCAGACAATGACTGGTGGGCAAAGCCGCCAACGCACAACAGTGCGATCGCAACCATCGGGCTGCCAAACAAACCGACCATGCCTGGCAGAATCATCAGCGCTGCACCCATGGTGACCACCAGCTTGCGGGATACCACGATATTCACGCCAAAAGCTTTCTGGAACATACCCGGTAGGTAGCCACCAATGATGCAGCCGAAATCAGCGAACAGCATCGGGATCCAGGCAAACATAGCGATATCTTTGAGGTTAAAGCCGTAGGTGTGCACCATAAACAGTGGGATCCACGCGTTAAACGTTCCCCACGCGGGTTCTGCCAGGAAGCGCGGCAAAGCGATACCCCAAAACTTACGCTGTTTCAGCAGGCGACCAATGCGAACTTTCTCAACCTTTGGTTTCTCAGGCTGGCCGTTGGTAATATAGAGATACTCTTCCCGGGACAGTGATTTGGTTTTCACCGGACGGTTATAAGTGAAGTACCAGCCAGCAGCCCAAAGTACGCTGAAAATACCCACGATAATAAACGCCAGTCTCCAGTCCCTGATGTAGATAGCCCAGGCCACTAACGGAGGAGCAATCACCGCGCCAATGGATGAACCTACGTTGAAATAGCCCACGGCGACAGAACGCTCGGTGTCCGGGAACCATTCAGTCACTGATTTCAAACCAGCAGGGATCATCGCACTTTCGGCGAAACCGCCGAGACCACGGAACATTGCCAGGCCTTTCCAGCCGGTTGCAAATGACGCACCAATGCAGAACACGCCCCACATCAGGCCAAAAATGGTGTAACCCACTTTTGTGCCTAATGTATCAAGCAGATAGCCAGCAATAGGCTGTGCAATGGTGTAGCAGGCCGAAAATGTCGCAATAATGTAAGAATATTGCTGGGTGGTAATGTGCAGATCAGTCTGTAATGTTGGCGCTGCGGCAGAAATAGTATTTCGGGTTAAATAGCAAAGAATGGTGCCTAATGTCACCAGTGAAAGCATAAACCAGCGCTTGTGGCCTGTTTTGCGCATAACGAATCCCCGTTTTTCAAGCAATAAGTGGCCTGACCGCTGCAAGGCAGCAGGCAATTAAATAATTCAGAGGAGATAAAAATCAGCGGCGCTTCAGAAGACGTCGAGGATTCTGGTTTGGCCCATCCTGGACTTGTTTTTGTTATGTAGATCACACTATGTGTTGATAATGAACCCGCGTTTCACTTTTATTTGTGATTCATCTCAATTTTTTGTGTGTAATCTACCCCTAACGGGTAACGTATGTGACGTGCGTCACATTTCTTCAAATAATGAATGAATGGTAATTATGCAAAATATGAATGATGCGCACCGCAAAATGCCCGCTGATTCACCCATACGAATTAATAAGTACATTAGCGATTGCGGTATCTGCTCCCGCCGTCAGGCCGATCGTTACGTTGAACAAGGCGATGTGTTTATTAACGACAGGCAGGCGAGTTTTGGCGCTCAGGTATTTTCCGGGGATGTGGTGAAGATAAACGGTCAGCTTATTGCGCCGCGTGATGACAACGATCTCGTGCTGATGGTTTTGAATAAGCCTGTGGGCATCATCACCACAATGGAAAAGAGCGTGCGCGATAACATCAGCGGTCTCATTCATAGCGACAAACGCGTTTCTCCTATCGGGCGTCTGGATAAAGATTCGCAGGGACTCATTTTACTGACCAACCATGGTGATGTAGTTAATAAAATTCTCTGCGCTGGTAACAATCACGAAAAGGAGTATGTCGTCACCGTCAACAAACCGATGTCTGACGAGTTTATTATTGGGTTGAGCGCGGGTGTTCCGATACTGGGTACGGTAACCAAACCCTGCAAAGTGACAAAAGAATCTCCCCAAATATTTCGCATCACATTAGTTCAAGGGTTGAACCGTCAGATCCGCCGGATGTGTAAATATTTTGGCTATGAAGTCACCCGGCTTGAACGAATCCGCATCATGAATATCCATCTGGAAGGGTTGCCGTTAGGGGAATCACGCCATTTAACTGGCGAGGAAAAAAGCGAGTTATTGAAGCGGATTAAGTACTCAGCATCCGCAGTGTGACAGGTAGAAAGAGGCAGTAAAGCTGTCTGTCATAAAACTGTCATATTTAATACATTTAACTGTCACCAAACTGTCCTATTTTCTATCCTGCATCCACTAAACAACGATTTACGTTCACCTCTGCAGGAGACACTATGAAAGCTATGCGTACCACTGTCGCAACTGTTGTCGCCGCGACCTTATCCCTGACTGCTTTTGGCGCAAACGCCGCTGCAAGCCTGACTGGTGCCGGTGCAACATTCCCTGCGCCGGTGTATGCCAAATGGGCAGATACCTACAATAAATCAACTGGTAACAAAGTTAACTACCAGGGTATTGGCTCCTCCGGTGGCGTTAAACAAATCATTGCTAACACCGTGGATTTCGGTGCGTCTGATGCTCCTCTGGCTGAAGATAAACTGCAACAAGAAGGGCTGTTCCAGTTCCCGACTGTTATCGGCGGTGTCGTTCTGGCAGTTAACCTGCCGGGCGTGAAATCCGGTGAGCTGGTGCTCGACGGTAAAACGCTGGGTGACATCTACCTGGGCAAAATCAAAAAATGGGATGACGAAGCTATCGCTAAACTCAACCCAGGCATGAAACTGCCACAGCAGAACATTGCCGTTGTGCGTCGTGCTGACGGTTCCGGTACCTCCTTCGTCTTCACCAGCTACCTGGCGAAAGTGAACGAAGAGTGGAAAACCAAAATCGGTGCAGGCTCAACGGTAAACTGGCCAACGGGTCTGGGCGGTAAAGGTAACGACGGTATCGCAGCCTTCGTTCAACGTCTGCCGGGTTCAATTGGTTATGTTGAATACGCTTACGCTAAGCAAAACAGCCTCGCTTATACCAAACTGGTATCAGCAGATGGTAAGCCAGTAGCGCCTTCGGAAGAAAACTTTGCTAATGCAGCGAAGGGGGCGGACTGGAGCAAATCATTCGCTCAGGATCTGACTAACCAGAAAGGTGACGGCGCGTGGCCAATCACGTCCACCACTTTCATCCTGGTTCACAAAGAGCAGAAAAACCCAGAGCAAGGTGCTGAAGTACTGAAGTTCTTCGATTGGGCATATAAAGACGGTGCTAAACAGGCAAGTGACCTGGATTACGCCGCTCTGCCAGACGCTGTGGTTGAGCAGGTTCGTGCTGCATGGAAGACCAACGTGAAAGACAGCTCCGGTAAGTCACTTTATTAATAGTAATTTTTTAACGAAAATGGCGGATAGCGCTTATGCTAATCCGCCCTACAACTGCTTTTCGTCGGTCGGATTAGCGTAAGCGACATCCGACATGTTGTAAGAAATATATTTAACTTAAAGAGTAAGCTATGGCGGTAAGTAAGCCGGTGTTCAAAGCTCCTGGCAAACAAGGTGATGTCATTTTCAGTGCGCTGGTAAAACTGGCTGCGCTGATTGTGCTATTTCTGCTGGGTGGCATCATCATCTCCCTGATCATCTCCTCCTGGCCGAGTATCCAGAAGTTTGGTTTCTCGTTCCTGTGGACGAAAGATTGGGATGCTCCAAATGATATTTATGGTGCGCTGGTGCCGATTTACGGCACGCTGGTCACCTCGTTCATTGCGCTGTTAATTGCTGTGCCGGTGAGTTTCGGTATCGCGCTGTTCCTGACGGAACTTGTACCAAACTGGCTGCGCCGCCCGCTGGGAATCGCCATCGAACTGCTGGCTGCAATCCCAAGTATCGTGTACGGCATGTGGGGCCTGTTTATCTTTGCTCCGCTGTTTGCGAAATACTTCCAGGAACCTGTCGGCAACGTGCTCTCTTCTGTGCCGATTGTTGGCGAGCTGTTCTCTGGCCCGGCATTCGGTATCGGTATTCTCGCCGCAGGCGTAATACTGGCCATTATGATCATTCCGTACATTGCAGCCGTTATGCGTGATGTTTTCGAACAAACGCCCGTGATGATGAAAGAGTCGGCCTACGGCATTGGCTGCACCACATGGGAAGTTATCTGGCGCATCGTTTTACCGTTTACCAAAAACGGCGTGATCGGTGGTGTGATGTTGGGTCTGGGCCGCGCACTGGGTGAAACCATGGCGGTGACCTTTATCATCGGTAACACCTACCAACTCGACAATGCCTCGCTGTATATGCCGGGCAACAGTATTACTTCTGCACTGGCGAACGAATTTGCTGAAGCGGAATCTGGCCTGCACACCGCAGCGCTGATGGAGCTTGGCCTGATTCTGTTTGTGATCACCTTTATCGTACTGGCTATCTCTAAGTTCATGGTTATGCGTCTGGCGAAGAATGAAGGAGCGCGTTCATGACGACAATGGAAATGCAAAGCCGCACGGCGCTCGCAGAATCACGCCGCAAAATGCAGGCACGTCGTCGGTTCAAAAACCGCATTGCTCTGACACTTTCAATGGGAACCATGGCGTTTGGCCTGTTTTGGTTGGTGTGGATACTATTCTCTACGGTGACTCGCGGTATCGACGGTATGTCGATTGCGCTGTTTACCGAAATGACACCACCGCCAAACACCGAAGGTGGTGGTTTAGCCAACGCCCTTGCAGGTAGCGGCCTGTTAATCCTCTGGGCGACCGTGTTCGGTACGCCACTGGGCATCATGGCGGGTATCTACCTGGCGGAGTACGGACGTAAATCGTGGCTGGCAGAAGTGATTCGTTTTATTAACGACATCCTGCTTTCTGCCCCATCCATCGTCGTCGGCCTGTTTGTTTACACCATTGTTGTCGCGAAGATGCAGCACTTCTCTGGCTGGGCTGGAGTGATTGCACTGGCGCTGTTGCAGGTGCCAATCGTAATTCGTACTACGGAAAACATGCTGAAACTTGTGCCAGATAGCCTGCGCGAAGCGGCTTACGCACTTGGCACGCCAAAGTGGAAGATGATTTCCGCAATTACATTGAAGGCTTCTGTTTCCGGGATTATTACCGGGGTGTTGCTGGCGATTGCTCGTATCGCGGGTGAAACCGCCCCGCTGCTGTTCACGTCGCTCTCCAACCAGTTCTGGAGCACTGACATGATGCAGCCGATTGCCAACTTGCCAGTGACGATATTCAAATTTGCTATGAGCCCATTTGCCGAATGGCAACAGTTAGCCTGGGCTGGCGTTCTGATTATTACCCTTTGTGTGCTGTTGCTGAATATTCTGGCGCGCGTGATTTTCTCAAAGAGTAAACACGGTTAAATTTTGCGACGCGGCAAAGGCGGCGTCGGATGGAGATTAAGAAACAGATGAGTATGGTCGATACTACCCCAGACAAAATTCAGGTTCGTGATTTGAACTTCTATTACGGTAAGTTCCATGCCCTGAAAAACATCAATCTGGATATCGCAAAAAACCAGGTTACCGCGTTCATTGGCCCGTCAGGCTGTGGCAAATCCACCCTGCTGCGTACATTCAACAAAATGTACTCTCTCTATCCAGAGCAGCGTGCCGAAGGTGAGATTCTGCTGGATGGGGAAAACATCCTCACCCAAAGCCAGGATATCGCCCTGCTGCGTGCCAAAGTCGGCATGGTGTTCCAGAAGCCGACGCCATTCCCAATGTCGATTTACGACAACATCGCGTTCGGCGTGCGCCTGTTTGAAAAGCTGTCACGCAGCGACATGGATGAGCGTGTGCAGTGGGCTTTGACCAAAGCCGCATTGTGGAATGAAACCAAAGATAAATTGCACCAGAGCGGATACAGTCTCTCCGGTGGCCAGCAGCAGCGTCTGTGCATTGCGCGTGGTATCGCGATTCGCCCGGAAGTGTTGTTGCTTGATGAGCCGTGTTCAGCGCTCGACCCAATCTCGACCGGTCGTATTGAAGAGCTGATCACTGAGCTGAAAGAAGATTACACCGTGGTGATCGTTACCCACAACATGCAGCAGGCGGCGCGTTGTTCAGATCACACCGCGTTCATGTACCTCGGTGAACTGATTGAATTTAGCGAAACCGACACGCTGTTTACCACACCAGCTAAAAAGCAAACCGAAGACTATATTACTGGCCGCTACGGCTGATCCGGGAGAACAAAATGGATAGCCTCAATCTCAACAAACACATTTCCGGCCAGTTTAACGCCGAGCTGGAATATATCCGCACTCAGGTGATGACCATGGGTGGGCTGGTGGAGCAACAGCTTTCTGATGCGATCACCGCCATGCACAATCAAGACGGCGAGCTGGCTAAGCGCGTTATCGAAGGCGACCAGAAAGTTAACATGATGGAAGTGGCAATCGATGAAGCCTGTGTGCGCATCATCGCTAAGCGCCAGCCAACCGCCAGTGACTTACGCCTGGTCATGGCCATCATCAAAACGATTTCTGAGCTGGAACGTATTGGCGATGTGGCAGATAAAATCTGCCGCACGGCGCTGGAGAAATTCTCGCATCAACACCAGCCGCTGTTGGTGAGCCTGGAATCACTGGGCCGCCACACCGTGCAAATGCTGCATGACGTGCTGGATGCGTTTGCGCGTATGGATCTCGACGAAGCGGTGCGTATCTACCGTGAAGATAAGAAAGTTGACCAGGAATATGAAGGCATCGTGCGCCAGTTGATGACTTATATGATGGAAGACTCGCGCACTATTCCAAGTGTGCTGACCGCACTGTTCTGCGCGCGTTCTATCGAGCGTATCGGCGACCGTTGCCAGAATATCTGCGAGTTCATCTTCTACTTCGTCAAAGGACAGGACTTCCGTCATGTCGGTGGCGACGAGCTGGATAAGCTGCTGGCGGGTAAAGACCCGAAAGAGTGATCAAAAAAGAGTTATAAAAAAACGCCAGCGAATCGCTGGCGTTTTTATTGGTGCATCGTTCAAAGATTAGCGAACGATAATGCCGAGCAAAATACCCAGCGCACCAAAGTCGGCATCACTGAACGTGGTGTTAGCAAAACCGATATCGCCCAGCACTGGCAGCAGGAACACTGGCAGGAAGGTAATCAGCAAGCCTTGCGCAAACGCCCCCAGAATCGCGCCACGACGCCCGCCGGTTGCGTTACCGAATACGCCTGCTGCAGCACCCACGAAGAAGTGTGGAACCACACCTGGAATAATCACTGTCATATTCAGCAGATATAACGCGAACATACCGATTAAACCTGCCGCAAAGCTACTCAGGAAGCCGACCAATACCGCATTAGGTGCGTAAGGGAAAACGACCGGGCAGTCGAGCGCAGGCTTCGCATTCGGTACCAGCTTATCGGAAATCCCTTTAAACGCCGGAACGATCTCCGCAATCACCATGCGCACACCTTGCAGAATGATGTACACGCCAGCCGCGAAGGTAATGGATTGCATGATTGAGAACATGAACCAGTTTTTACCGCCGCTCAGCTCTTTCACCACATCAGCTCCAGCGAACAGGCAAGTCACAAGGAAGATAATGCTCATGGTAAAGGAGATAGCTACCGGCGTGTCGCGCAAGAACAGCAGACTTTTCGGTACATTCATGTCTTCAGTCGAGTGTTCTTTATTACCAAACTTGCTGCCAATAAAACCGGCCAGCACATAAGATAACGTTGAGAAGTGGCCGATTGCCACGTCGTCAGAACCCGTAACTTTCTTCATGTAAGGGTGGGCAATGGCCGGGAAAAAGACCATCGCCACGCCAACAACCAAAGAACCCACGGCAATCAGCGTTACGCCGCTCATGCCTGCGGTTGCCAGAATTACCGCCACCATCATCGACATAAATAGCGTGTGATGGCCAGTCAGGAAGATAAATTTCCACGGCGTGAAGCGGGCAATCAGAATGTTGATAACCATCGCGAAGAACATGATCATCGCCATTTCTTTACCGAAGCTCTTCTGCGCCACGGAAACAATCGCTTCGTTGTTCGGCACCACACCCTGAATACCAAAAGCGTGCTGGAAGATGTTTGCAAAGTCACCCAGCGACGAGACAACTAAGCCCGCACCGGCACCTAAAATCACAAAACCCATAATGGTTTTGACGGTGCCTTTAATACATTCTGTGACCGGTTTTTTCTGTGCAATCAAACCAATCAAAGCGATTAAACCGACCAGCACAGCCGGTTCGGAAAGCACATCGCTCATCAAAAAACGAAAGAAATCCATATCGACCCCTGCTTACAGTGCGCCTAACTCGGTTAATGCCACGGACAAACGTTCTTTCATGGCTTTCTTATCGATCATGTTATCCAGTGCGACGATTTTGCCGCCAACAGACTGGGCGACTAATTGCTCGGCAATGTCTTTGGTGCCGACAAAAATATCGCTCGGCGTACCTTTGGCTGAACCAAGATCAACATGGTCAACATCCGCACTGACACCCAGGTCTTTCAGGATGGTTTTAATGCTCATTTCCATCATTAGACTGGTGCCTAAACCGTTACCGCAAACCACTGTAATTTTCATAATTTTCCCCTGGGTTAATAGCGCGCAATGACGGACAAAATGTCCTGCGTTGTTTTGGCCGTCAAAATGGCCTGAATGTCTTGTTCGTTATCGAATAACTGTGCGAGTTGAGAAATCGCTTCGATGTGGCTGGTGCTGTCGGTTGCGGCCAGCACAATCAGCAATTTCACCGGATCGTTTTCATCAGCATCAAAATTCACACCTGAAGTAATCAGTGTCAGCGCCAGGGCGAGTTTATTTGCCCCTTCTTCCGGGCGAGCATGCGGCATCGCAATACCGGGTCCCACCACGTAATACGGGCCGATGGCCTCGTGAGAGCGGTAGATAGCATCGACATAACGCGGTTCTATCGAACCATTTTCAATCAGTGGCTGACATGAAATTGCCACGGCATCGCGCCAGTCTTTAGCCTGCCCGACGACCTGAATGACCTCTGCGGTTAATAGATTCTTTAACATGCGACTGATAACTCCCGATGATAATTAACAGGAGGGTAGATTTTTTGCGCAGACATTAATGTGATGGTTGTCTCATTTGATAGCGCTACCTGATAGCGCTATCAATGTTTGTGATAACGCTATCATTTATCCCTGCTCCGACTTTGGCTATATCCGATTCCTGCATATACAATGCGTTAGGGTTTTTGCTAACGTGTCCCATGCTCTGACAGATAGATGGTGAAATAAAAATAATGAAAACAGAGAGTTGCATCAATCCGGAGAGGCCTAATGGAAAAACCGCGTAAGCGCCGAGGTACCGGTCGAGTCACACTGCAAGAAGTCGCCAATTATGCAGGCGTCGGAACCATGACAGTTTCCCGGGCCCTAAGAACCCCGGAGCAGGTTTCTGACAAACTGCGAGAGAAGATAGAACAAGCAGTAGAGGAATTGGGTTATATCCCCAACCGGGCTGCGGGAGCACTGGCTTCCGGCCATAGCGATACGGTCGCCGTGCTGATTCCTTCTTTAACCGACAAAGCCAGTTCACGTTTTATGCAGTCGCTACAGCAGGTGCTGAATAAAAATGAATTCCAGTTGCTGCTTGGCTGCCATGAACATAACCAGCATAAAGAAGCCGAAATCTTAATGACGTTGCTGCAAAGCAATCCGGCTGCACTGGTGATTTTTGGCTCGCAGCTGGCAGAGAAAACCTGGCAAATACTCGAAAAGGCTAACATTCCGACGATTAACGTCGTGGGCTCCCCCTTTAGCCAGGCAAAGATCTCCCTTGAAACCGCATTTTTCGAAGCGTCGCATAAACTGACCGAACACCTGCTGGATCAGGGTTACAAAAATATCGGTTTTATTGGCGCGCACATGGACAATCGCCTGCAACGCCAGCAGCTGAATGGCTGGCATAAAGCGATGCTCAGCCGCTACCAGAATTCTGATCAAGTGATCACCACGCCGGAAGCAGCCAGCCTGCAGTTCGGGCGTTATGCGTTGACCGAAATACTGCAACGTCAGCCGGAACTCGATGCCGTTATTTGCAGCCATGAAGACATTGCGCTAGGGATAATGTTTGAGTGCCAGCGCCGCTTGCTGAAAATCCCGGGTAATATTGCGGTTGCTTGTCTCGATGGGTCAGACAGTTGTGAACAGACGCATCCGACGCTGACGTCTATCCGTATTGATTATAAAAAGATGGGCAAAGAGGCAGGTAAGCTGCTGATTGAAATGCTGAATAATGATCAGGATGATGAGTTAGATGAATCGCGCGTAGAGCTGTTTAGCTACCAGATTGAATTACGACAAAGTACCTGAGTCATTGGGCGGATAAGCGAAATCGCCATCCGCCATCTTCGTTAGCCTGTAATATCCCAGCCCCGTGCACGCCATAACTCCGGCAACTGCGCTAAATCGGTAAACGTTGTCACTTTGGGGTGATCAATCGGCTGGTTGTGCGGGTCGGCGCAAAAATAGAAAACTTCCATTCCTGCAGCAATACCCGATTGCGCACCTGCCATGGAATCATCCACCAGCACGCAGTTTTTCACATCCACATGCAACGCGTCTGCGGCGTGGTACATGATCGCCGGGTCCGGTTTCCACAACTGGATATCGTAACCGCTAAACAGTTTGTCCGGGAAATGGCCGAGCATGCCGGTTTTGCCCAGTGAATGCTGCATTTTGCTGACCGGGCCGTTGGATACGATACACATCGGCACGGTGACTTGCGCAATCAGCGCCGCGGCACCGTCAATCTCAACCAGTTCGCTGTCGAACAGGCGCGAAACTTCGGCGCGATAAACCGGCTCCAGCTCCTCTTTCGGCAAGTTCACTCCATATCGGGCATTGATCGTGTCGATTATCTCGTAGAGCTTGATCCCCTTAAAGGTCTTAAAAACCTCTTCGAGCGCAAGTTCAATGCCGTATTGCGCAAACATGTGCACGTAGGCTTTGGAGCAAATAACTTCACTATCAACCAGCGTGCCATCGCAGTCGAAGAACACCGCATCTATCCGGGACATACCGCTTCCTTTTATTAAAGTGAACATGCATCTTACCCAATTTGCGCAATTTTTGCGGCACGCAATCGTTGCCGTATAAGAAAATGCAATGAAAAAAAATCTACGTTGACCATCATGTTTTGTATTTTTTGGTATAGGATAGCGACGGATTTTCCCTCTCAATGTTCGGAATTAAGACTAATGAGCCAACCACAATCTACTCCGGCCGCAAATCCGGGGCTGCTCGAGCGCGTGTTTAAACTGCGCGAACACGGCACCACGGCCCGCACTGAAGTGATCGCCGGTCTTACGACCTTCCTGACGATGGTGTATATCGTTTTCGTCAACCCGCAGATCCTTGGCGCCGCTGGTATGGATACCCAGGCCGTTTTTGTCACCACCTGTTTGATTGCCGCATTAGGTAGCATCCTGATGGGTATTTTCGCCAACCTGCCAGTCGCACTGGCTCCGGCAATGGGCCTGAATGCGTTCTTCGCCTTTGTGGTTGTTGGCGCGATGGGGATCTCCTGGCAAATCGGGATGGGCGCCATTTTCTGGGGTGCCGTAGGTTTGCTGTTGCTGACCATTTTCCGCGTGCGTTACTGGATGATTGCCAATATTCCGGTGAGCTTGCGCATCGGTATCACCAGCGGTATTGGGCTCTTCATCGGGATGATGGGCCTGAAAAACGCCGGTATTATTGTGGCGAACAAAGACACCCTGGTGACCATTGGTAACCTGACTTCGCACAGCGTTCTGCTGGGCGCGCTGGGCTTCTTTATCATCGCTATTCTGGCGTCACGCAACATTCACGCTGCGGTGCTGGTTTCCATTGTTGTGACCACGCTGCTGGGCTGGATGATGGGCGATGTTCAATACCACGGTATTGTTTCTGCACCACCAAGCGTGTTGTCTGTTGTGGGACAGGTAGATTTAGCCGGTTCCCTGAACATTGGTCTGGCGGGTGTGATCTTCTCCTTTATGCTGGTTAACCTGTTTGACTCATCCGGCACGCTGATTGGCGTGACTGATAAAGCAGGGCTTGCCGACGAAAAAGGGAAATTCCCACGTATGAAGCAAGCGCTGTACGTTGATAGCGTTTCATCTGTTGCGGGTGCGTTTATCGGGACTTCTTCCGTTACCGCGTATATCGAAAGTTCTTCTGGCGTGTCTGTTGGCGGGCGTACTGGCCTGACGGCAGTTATCGTTGGTTTGCTGTTCTTGCTGGTTATCTTCCTGTCACCATTGGCGGGTATGGTTCCGGCATATGCAGCAGCAGGCGCTCTGATTTACGTTGGCGTGTTGATGACATCCAGCCTGTCGCGCGTGAAATGGGATGACCTGACCGAAGCGGTTCCGGCGTTTATTACTGCGGTAATGATGCCATTTAGCTTCTCAATCACCGAAGGTATCGCGCTCGGCTTCATCTCTTATTGTGTGATGAAACTCGGCACGGGCCGCTGGCGTGAAATCAGCCCATGCGTGATTGTTGTGGCGCTGTTGTTCATTCTGAAGATCGTGTTTATCGACGCGCACTAGTAGTGTTTTGTAGGGTGGATTAGCGTAAGCGACATCCACCATAATTTATGCCTGTTTTGTCGGATGTCGCTGCGCTAATCCGACCTACGTATGATTCTCTCTGCGATACCTGCCCGGCGGCTGATTAAACGTGCGCGTAAATATCCGCGTAAACGTCTGCTGCGAATCAAAACCATACTTCAGACTAATGTCGTAAACCTTGTTATCGGTATCGCGTAAATCACGTGCTGCCAGTAGCAATTTACGATCGCGGATATATTTCCCGAGACTCTCGCCTTTGTACTGCATAAACAAACGCTGCAAGTGCCACTTCGAATAACCCGCATGTAAGGCAATATCATCAATGCGTAATGGCTGATGCAAATTGTCGTCAATCCACTGAACGATGGTGTCGATAACCTGAGCTGAAATTGTCATTTATCCCCCTGCGCGGTTTGCTTACATGGCACCAGCAGACTCCCACCAGGCGCTAAATTGTTGGGCGTTGTCGTTCACCAATACAGGTTCACCCTGTTTCGGTGTTAACAGGCGAAAATCTTTATCCGCACTGGCTTGCGTAAGGCTTTTGTAGGGTGCATCCCAGGTATGCTTAGCCAGTACAAAACGCCCCGCATGTCCAGGAAGTACAGCGCGAGCATTCAAATCAACGGCAGCCTGGGCGGTTTCTTTTGGCATCATATGAATATTGTTCCAGTCCTCGTCGTACTGGCCGTTTTCCATAATGGCGAGATCGACAGAACCAAACTGTTCGCCGATAGCTTTGAAATGAGGCCCGTAGCCGGTATCGCCGCTGTAGTAGACTTTATGGTCATTGGTTACGAACATAAAACTCGCCCATAAAGTCTGGTTGCTCTTAAGACTACGACCGGAGAAGTGACGGGCGGGCAGAACATGTACCGTTAGCTCATTCGAGACTTTTACCGCCTGGTTCCAGTCTTTTTCATGAATGATGTCGCTATTTACTCCCCAGTAACGCAGATGCGAACCCACACCCAGTGGTGTAATCACCTGGCGGATTTTCGGTTTCAGCGCTTTGATGGTCGCGTAATCCAGATGATCGTAATGGTCATGGGAAATAATCAGCAGGTCGATCACAGGCATCGACTCTGCCGTCCACGGGTAATCGCCGGGAAACGCTTTATTCAGAAATGAAAAAGGTGCCGCGTAACTACTGAATACAGGATCGATAAGAATGCGTTTGCCCGCCAGCTGTATGTACCACGAGGAGTGGCCGAGCCAGACCATGGTGTCTTGTTCTATCGGTAGGTTCGCCAGATCGGTTTTCACTAATGGCAAAGGTTGCTGCGGGCGTGCATTTTCAATTTTGCTGGTTAAAAACTCCCACATCGCTGCCAGCTTACTTTTCTTGCCGGTATAGCCTTCGGTAGGAACCTGGTTACGAAATTGCCCGTCAACGTAATGGGCTGAATGCTCAACTAAACTTAAACCTTCCCCCTGCGGAGCCTGGCCAAACCCGGCATTCAGGACAAAAGGCAAACTGGCTGCTGTTGCAATCAACATAATTATTACCGCACATAAGGAGAGACGTTTCATATCCAGGCCCGCATATTCCGTACCATCCCTTGGTACGGTGCAATTAAATTTGATAATGAGTGAGCAAGCACTCATTATAGATGGGGTGTGATAACCGTCAAGATCATTTTCAATTGCTGACATTGCGCGTTGCAGTGGCGTAGCTCGCGTGATTCAATTTGTGTTTTAGTGTGAATGAGGAAAAACGTTGTGGCTCGTCCGAAGAGTGAAGATAAGAAACTGGCGTTACTGGAAGCGGCTACTATCGCCATTGGCCAGTCGGGGATTGTTGCGTCTACCGCGCAGATTGCCCGTGCCGCAGGTGTGGCAGAAGGCACACTGTTTCGCTATTTTGCCACGAAGGACGATTTGCTCAACGAGCTGTACCTGCATTTGAAACAGGGTTTACTTTTTTCGATGCAGGAGAATCTGGACCGCACACTGAAAGACCCGAAAGAATATACCCGCTATATCTGGAACAGTTACATCGACTGGGCGATTGGTCACCCTGAAGCGCACCGGGCGATTCGTCAGTTGGCTGTGAGTGATAAAATCGGTGAGGAAACCAAGCAGAAAGTCTCGGAGATGTTCCCGGAAATGCACGAGATCTGCTCGCAATCGATATTGAAAGCTTTTCAAAACGGCCCGTATCGAGCCTTTAGCGACGCGATGTTTTCATCACTGGCAGAAACGACTATGGAGTTCGCCAGCCGCGAACCGGAGCGTGCTGGCGATTATAAGGCACTCGGATTCGAGTCTATGTGGCGCGCCTTAGCAAACTAGCTTTTAACGCGCTGAATATAATCACCAAAGGCGGTCAGCTGCCCGGTCAGATGATCGAGCGTGCTTTGATCGACCACTTCGCCCGTTTGCGTATCCACTTTATTCTGAATCACGCCACCCATAAATTCTGGCTTGTTCATCACCATTGCGTCGAGGAACACCAGAATCTGGCGCAGATGATACTGGCAGCGTGCACCACCAATTGCACCCATCGAACTGGTCTGAATCAAGACCGGTTTCCCCGCCAGCGGCTGTTCAGGCAAGCGAGATAACCAGTCGATAGCATTCTTCAGCCCACCGGGCACCGAATAGTTATATTCCGGCGTAACGATCACCACACCGTCTGCGGCGCGAATTTGTTCGGCAATAGCTTCAACGGTTGATGGGAAACCTTCTTCTTGCTGTATATCGGCGTCATACAGCGGGATATCTTTAATGGAGGGTAACGCATCAACGCTCATTCCGGATGGGGCGATGCGTGGCAGTGTGCGTGCGACCATGGCGTTGAATGAACCATGGCGAAGGCTACCTAATAACGTGACAATCTTTAACGTGTCGGACATTAATACTCCTTGGTGTCAGGACGCTGAATTTTGATATTACGCTTTTTCGGACGACATACTGGTTAAGCGAATGATGCTGCCGTCGGGATCCCGGTAGCGAGATTGAACATCCCACAGACTATGCCAGTTTTGCGGGCTTTCAAACTCCCACAAGCTCAATTTTTCTATTGCGGGCGACACTACGCATCCCCAGATCAATAACCCTTCCACATCGCTGATGGCTTCTATTTCTGATTGATTGCTGACACGAATTCTCCCGGCACCTGGCAGGAGTTGCAAACCTTCTTCGCGCCCGGTTAGCTTAAAAGCACTTTGATGCAGCGTGCGCAGCTGCGCTTTAGCCTCATCTGGGTTTGTTTGATTGTTTATCCAGATAGACTCATTACTGCGAAAATTTGTCGCAGAAGCGACAGAAGGAAGTTGGCCGAAAGACTGGTTTATCTCGATATCCAGCCCGCAGTGGCCTTCGGTGGTGATCAATACACCGACTTTATTGCCGGCGTAGGCAATGCTGAAATCCGTTAGCGAAGGGTCGGCAAAGTACGGGCGACCGGTATCGGTTGTGACGATTTTCGGCAATTGCTGAATGCCATACAGCATATAAAGCATTTCAGCTAACAGGCTTCGGGAGGATAAAAACCGCGAGCGACGGTATTCTGGCAATTGGCGAGCCCAGGCATGGCATTCTTGATTCAGCCGGCTCGAAAAAGGGAATTTCGGGTTGAGCGTCCATCTTGCGAAATGCGTTGCCATTTGTCTCTCCTTGATAATGGGCAAAGTCCTGTGATTTCGATTGTAGGTTTTTTAGCGGCGAAACGCACGGCCAGGTATGTGTAAAAAATCGTCAACAGATCAACCCTATGAATACCTGGATTTTAAAGCCCCGACAAGACGGCAAAAAAAATCCCGCAATACTGGGTGTATTGCGGGATGAGTAAAAAGTGAGCGCACGCTTACTTTTTAGATTACTTACCGATACAGAAGCTGGAGAAAATGCGGCCAAGCAAATCATCAGAGGTAAATTCACCGGTGATTTCACTCAGACGCTGTTGAGAAAGACGCAACTCTTCAGCCAGTAATTCCCCGGCCCACGCGCCCAGCAGCTGTGCTTTCCCTTGCTGCAGATGGGTTGCCGCCTGTTCCAGCGCCTGCAAGTGGCGACGACGCGCCAGGAAGCCGCCTTCCATATTTGTCTCAAAGCCCATGCTCTGTTTTAGATGATCGCGCAGCACATCTACGCCTTCACCGGTACGCGCAGAAAGGCGTACAAGTGAGTGACCATTCACATCGCTCAGGCCCAGCGTTTCACCTGTGACATCCGCTTTGTTACGCACCACGGTAATCGGCAGGCGTGCTGGTAAGCGCGCAATAAAGTCAGGCCAGATATCGGCAGGATCTGTGGCATCGGTGGTGGTTCCATCAACCATAAATAGCACGCGGTCAGCTTGTTCAATCTCATTCCACGCACGTTCGATACCGATACGCTCAACTTCGTCGCTGGCTTCGCGAAGACCTGCGGTATCGATAATGTGCAGTGGCATACCGTCGATGTGGATATGTTCACGCAGTACGTCGCGAGTTGTTCCGGCAATATCCGTCACAATCGCCGCTTCACGGCCCGCAAGGGCGTTCAGCAGGCTCGATTTCCCGGCGTTTGGACGCCCGGCGATCACCACTTTCATGCCTTCGCGCAACAAACTGCCCTGGCGTGCTTCGGCCCGAACAGCGTCCAGATCGTTAATGACCTGGTTCAGCTGCGCTTCAATTTTGCCGTCCGACAGAAAATCAATCTCTTCATCCGGGAAATCAATCGCCGCTTCCACGTAAATACGCAGGTGGGTCAATGCTTCAACCAGATGGTTTACGCGTGCTGAGAATGCACCCTGTAATGAATTTAACGCAGAACGTGCTGCTTGCTCGGAACTGGCATCAATCAGGTCGGCAATCGCCTCGGCCTGAGCCAAATCCAGCTTGTCATTCAGGAAGGCTCGCTCGGAGAACTCACCGGGCCTTGCGATACGCAGCCCTGGGAGCGCCAGGATACGCTTTAACAGCAGATCGAGGATGACCGGGCCACCGTGTCCCTGAAGTTCCAGCACGTCTTCACCGGTGAAGGAATTTGGGCCGGGGAACCACAGCGCAATGCCCTGGTCCAGAACGCTGCCGTTAGTATCGCGGAATGGCAGATAATCGGCGTAGCGTGGCTTGGGCAGTTTACCCAGAATTGCTTGTGCGACATCACGTGCATGAAGGCCTGAGACGCGCAGGATACCGACCCCACCACGTCCCGGCGGTGTCGCCTGGGCAACGATTGTCTCGTTATGGCTCATAATTTCTCTCAGACTTTTTAGCAAATAAAAAAGGCGGTCTATTGACCGCCTTTCGTAAGCATCTGGCTAATTGCTATCAGGTCTTTTTCTTATCGCGGCTGTGTAAGCCACGTTTCTCAAGACCGCGATAGATCAGCTGCTGCTGGATGATGGTCACTGTGTTACTGACGATATAGTACAGTACCAGGCCTGACGGGAACCACAGGAAGAACACCGTGAAGATGACCGGCATAAAGGTCATGATCTTCTGCTGCATCGGGTCGGTCACAGTGGTCGGCGACATCTTCTGAATGAAGAACATCGTCAAGCCCATCAGGATCGGCAGGATGTAGTACGGGTCTTGTGCAGACAAGTCATGAATCCACAGTGCGAACGGCGCATGGCGCAGTTCCACAGAACCCATCAACATGTAGTACAGCGCCAGGAAGATTGGCATCTGGATAACCAGCGGGAGACAGCCACCCAACGGGTTAACTTTCTCAGCTTTATACAAAGCCATCATTTCCTGGCTCTGGCGCTGCTTATCGTCACCAATACGTTCACGCATAGCGGCCAGTTTCGGCTGCAACATACGCATTTTCGCCATGGAGGTGTACTGCGCTTTAGTCAGCGGGTACATGATGCCACGAACGATAAAGGTGATAACGATAATGGAGAAGCCCCAGTTACCGATGAAGCTGTGCAGGAATTTCAACAGCTTGAACAGCGGCTGAGAAATAAACCACAACCAACCATAATCCACAGTCAGGTCAAGGTGCGGCGCAACGGCTGCCATTTTGTCCTGAATTTCCGGGCCGACCCACAGGGTGCTACCCAGTTTAGCGGTCTGACCAGGCTGAACCAGTTGCGGAGCGGATTTATAACCAATCGCTGCCACATCGTTGTTCAGTTTGGTGGTATAGAAGTTGTTGGTACCCTGATTATTTGGAACCCATGCTGTTGCGAAATACTGCTGCAGCATAGCAACCCAACCATTACTGGCGTTAACGTTCAGGTTTTCACCATCAGCGATTTTATCGAATTTATATTTTTCGTATTTCGCATCTGGAGTCGAGTACGCAGCACCACGGAAGGTATGCAACGCAAAGTTGTTGCTTCCGGTATCGCGGTGGGTCGGCAGATTGATGGACTGCTTCAACTGACCAAAGGTAGCCAGTTCCAGCGGTTTCTCACTGGCGTTCTTCACATCGTAATTCACGCTTACCGCGAACTCGCCGCGTTTCAGGGTGAAGGATTTAGTGAAGGTATTGCCCGCCGCATCGGTATACGTCATTGGAATAACGATTTCGTTCTGGCCTTCTGGCAGCACGAAGGTATCGCTATTAACGTTATACAGAGGACGCTCACCGTTAGCCGGATTATCCGGGCCATCGCGACCGGTCAGGCCACTTTGCGCCTGGTAGACAAACTCTGGCGTAGTTTCCAGTAACTGGAACGGCTCATTTGATTTGAGCTCTTTCGGGTAGGTCAGTAACTGTGCCTGCTCAACATCACCACCACGGGTGTTGATGGAAAGCTCAAGGACGTCAGTTTTAACCGTGATGATTTTACCCTGGCCACTGGTCGGCACACCCTGGCTTGCGGCGTTACCTGCTGCGGTGGTCGTAGTCTGCGTGGTCTGTTGCACCTGAGGTTGTGGAGCGTGGTCCTGCTCCCAGGCTTGCCAGATCATGAAAGACACGAACAACAAAGCGATGAGAAAGAGATTGCGTTGCGAATCCATCGTTAGTGTTCTCTGGTATCAAAAGGTCCAGGTGGGACGGGATCGTCTCCACCGGGGTTCAAAGGGTGGCATTTTAATACGCGTTTCACTGTCAACCAACTGCCTTTTAATACCCCAAACCTGCGCAATGCCTCAATTCCGTAGTGAGAACAGGTTGGAGTAAAACGACAATGCGGCCCGAGAAGCGGACTTATCAGGCGCTGATAGACCTTTATCAGGCCTATCAAGAGCCGGGAGAAAGGCGACAATGACGGCGCCATAATTTTTCCAATGCTTCCGATAAAGCCCGGTTATCCAGGTCTGCAACCCCTTTCTTAGCCACTACCACGAAATCCATTGGCGGGAGTTCGTGCTGACGTAAACGGAAACTCTCACGCGTCAGACGTTTAATCCGATTGCGTTCGTGTGCGCGTTTAACGTTTTTCTTAGCGACTGTTAGACCGATGCGGGGATGCCCCAGCGAATTTAGGCGGCCGAGGATGGTGATTTGCGGCGTGCCAGCCCGTTGAGGCTGCTGGAAGACGAAAGTGAAATGAGTGGGAGTTAACAAGCGTAACTCCCTGGGAAATGCGAGCTTAACCACTCAGGGGTTAGCTTTTATTACTTAGAAACGGTCAGACGGGAACGGCCTTTAGCACGACGACGTGCCAAAACCTGACGACCATTTTTAGTTGCCATACGAGCACGGAAACCGTGTGAACGGTTACGCTTCAGTACGGACGGTTGAAAAGTGCGTTTCATGGCGATTTCTACCTAAACTTGGATAAATTTCACTGGGTTAGCGAAGAGCCTTGCATAAACTGCAAACGACTTACGCCTCAGTGTGGCTGATTAAAGAGGCCGGATTGTAATAATTGTACACTCCGGAGTCAATTCTCTTTCCTTATTTCCCGCGCCTTAATTCGCTTTTTGACCCTAAAAGTGACCAGGATCTGAACAAAGTAAAGCCATAGAGACACGCGACGGGTGGGGAATTATACGGCGTCCCCATTAAAGCGCAAGGATCGTCACGGATCTTCGTTAGATCAGTTAAGACGATTTTGTGCGCTAGTCATTAAATTTTCCAATATAGGAATGTTATGCGCTGCGCGTTTGATAGGATCGTTTACACTTAGACTCCACAAAACAGCCCTGTGGATAAATCAGGAAGAAACTGTGAGAAACAGAAGATCTCTGACGCGCTTTAGGCTATGATCCGCGGTCCCGATCGTGATCCTTTAGCGTTCACCTTGGGGTAAACCGCAGATAGCGGTTCGCACGCTTCCCGTACCGGGGTTCCGATGAGGAAGAGTCGGCGTGTGTCAACAATCATGAATATAAACTTTCAGTCTTCGTCATTTTATCGACTTTGTTCGAGTGGAGTCCGCCGTGTCACTTTCGCTTTGGCAGCAGTGTCTTGCCCGATTGCAGGATGAGTTACCAGCCACAGAATTCAGTATGTGGATACGCCCCCTACAGGCGGAACTGAGCGATAACACGCTGGCCCTGTATGCGCCAAACCGTTTTGTACTCGATTGGGTGAGGGATAAGTACCTTAATAACATCAATGGCTTGCTCAATGATTTTTGCGGTAATGATGCCCCAGTCCTGCGTTTTGAAGTTGGCAGCAAACCGGTCAGCCAAACGCTGAATCAGCAGACTGTTACTACTGCTCCGGCGCATGTACACATTGCACGTCCAACGAATCAAATTCGCCCAAGCTGGGATAACCTCCCGGCCCCGGCTGAACACTCTTATCGTTCTAATGTTAACGTGAAACATACCTTTGATAACTTCGTTGAAGGTAAGTCGAACCAGCTGGCCCGCGCGGCGGCACGTCAGGTGGCAGATAACCCTGGCGGCGCTTACAACCCTCTCTTCCTTTATGGCGGCACGGGTCTGGGTAAAACGCACCTTTTGCATGCTGTTGGCAACGGAATTATTGCGCGCAAACCGAATGCAAAAGTGGTGTACATGCACTCTGAACGCTTCGTTCAGGACATGGTAAAAGCACTGCAAAACAACGCCATTGAAGAGTTCAAACGCTACTACCGTTCCGTTGATGCGCTGTTGATCGATGACATTCAATTCTTTGCGAACAAAGAACGTTCACAAGAAGAGTTTTTCCACACCTTCAACGCCCTGCTTGAAGGCAACCAACAGATCATTCTCACCTCGGATCGTTATCCAAAAGAGATCAACGGTGTGGAAGATCGTCTTAAATCCCGCTTCGGTTGGGGTTTGACGGTTGCTATTGAGCCGCCAGAACTGGAAACGCGCGTTGCGATCCTGATGAAAAAAGCAGATGAGAACGATATTCGTCTGCCGGGTGAAGTAGCCTTCTTTATTGCCAAGCGTTTACGTTCAAATGTGCGTGAACTGGAAGGGGCATTGAACCGCGTTATCGCCAACGCCAACTTTACTGGCCGTGCGATTACTATCGACTTCGTGCGTGAAGCGCTGCGAGACCTGCTTGCTCTGCAAGAGAAACTCGTCACCATCGACAATATTCAGAAGACGGTGGCAGAGTACTATAAAATAAAGATTGCTGACCTGTTGTCCAAGCGTCGTTCCCGCTCTGTTGCCCGTCCACGTCAAATGGCCATGGCACTGGCGAAGGAACTGACTAACCATAGCTTGCCAGAAATCGGCGATGCCTTTGGTGGCCGCGACCATACTACGGTTCTGCATGCCTGCCGTAAGATTGAGCAGTTGCGTGAAGAAAGCCACGACATCAAAGAAGATTTCTCTAACCTAATCAGAACATTATCTTCGTGACGCTATGAAATTTACCGTTGAACGTGAAACTTTATTAAAACCGCTGCAACAGGTGAGTGGCCCTTTAGGTGGCCGTCCTACGTTACCGATTCTCGGCAACCTGCTGTTGCAAGTCGCGGAAGGAACCCTCTCATTAACAGGTACTGACCTGGAAATGGAGATGGTGGCGCGTGTCGCTTTAGTGCAACCGCATGAGCCGGGTGCGACTACGGTGCCTGCGCGTAAATTTTTCGACATTTGCCGTGGTCTGCCAGAAGGCGCGGAAATTGCTGTTCAGCTTGAGGGCGACCGCATGCTGGTGCGCTCCGGGCGTAGCCGTTTCTCGCTCTCCACGCTACCTGCCGCAGATTTCCCGAACCTGGACGACTGGCAGAGTGAAGTAGAATTCACGCTCCCGCAAGCGACCATGAAACGCCTGATTGAAGCCACGCAATTTTCTATGGCGCATCAGGACGTTCGTTACTATTTGAACGGCATGTTGTTTGAAACCGAAGGCGAAGAATTACGCACCGTGGCGACCGATGGTCACCGCCTGGCTGTGTGTTCTATGCCGGTCGGTCAGTCTCTGCCAAACCATTCGGTGATCGTGCCGCGTAAAGGCGTGATTGAGCTGATGCGTATGCTCGACGGCGGTGATTCACCGCTGCGCATTCAAATTGGCAGCAACAACATTCGTGCTCACGTCGGCGACTTTATCTTCACTTCTAAGCTGGTTGATGGCCGTTTCCCGGATTATCGCCGTGTATTGCCGAAGAACCCGGACAAACATCTCGATGCCAGCTGCGATTTGCTGAAACAAGCGTTTTCACGTGCGGCTATTCTCTCAAACGAGAAATTCCGTGGTGTTCGTCTGCAAGTGATTGCCAATCAGTTGAAAATCACCGCTAACAACCCGGAACAGGAAGAAGCCGAAGAAATTCTCGACGTCACTTATGACGGCACAGATATGGAAATCGGCTTTAACGTCAGTTACGTGCTGGATGTACTGAACGCACTCAAATGCGAGAACGTGCGCATTTTGCTGACCGATTCTGTTTCCAGCGTGCAGATTGAAGATGCAGCTTCGCAAGCGGCAGCCTACGTCGTCATGCCAATGCGTCTTTAGTATCGGGCTATCTTACTTGTTATTCTGGTTCCGGGCAGTGCTCACAATCCTCACGTACTTCAGTACGCTCCGGTTGTTGCGCGCTGGCCGTAATCAGACTAACTGCGCCGATAACGCCCTGGTTGTGAGTTAAATATGTCGCTGTCGCGCTTATTGATTAAAGACTTTCGTAATATCGAAAATGCGGATCTGGCTCTGTCTCCAGGGTTTAATTTTCTGGTCGGAGCCAACGGAAGCGGCAAAACCAGCGTGCTGGAGGCAATTTATACCCTCGGGCACGGCCGCGCTTTTCGCAGCCTGAAAATTGAGCGCGTCATTCGCCACGAACAAGAATCCTTTGTCCTGCATGGGCGCATACAGAACAATGAGCGGGAAACTGCCGTTGGCCTGACCAAAGACCGTGCGGGCGATAGCAAAGTGCGTATCGACGGCAGCGACGGCCACAAAGTGGCTGAACTTGCTCTCTTGATGCCAATGCAACTCATCACCCCTGAAGGGTTTACATTGCTCAACGGTGGCCCTAAATTCCGTAGAGCTTTCCTCGATTGGGGATGTTTCCATAACGAACCAGGTTTTTTTGTCGCCTGGAGCAACCTCAAGCGTCTGCTTAAGCAACGCAACGCTGCGCTGCGACAAGTCACGCGTTATGCGCAATTGCGGCCATGGGATCAAGAACTTATCCCACTCGCGGAGCAAATCAGCCGCTGGCGTGCTGAATACAGTGCAGCCATTGCCGATGACATGGCTGATACCTGTGCGCAATTTCTACCGGAGTTCTCGCTGAACTTCTCTTTCCAGCGCGGCTGGGAAAAAGAGAGTGACTACGGCGAGCTACTGGAACGCAATTTCGAACGCGATCGAATGCTGACCTACACCGCCCACGGCCCCCACAAAGCTGATTTTCGGATCCGTGCTGACGGTGCGCCGGTAGAAGATACGTTATCGCGTGGGCAGCTTAAATTACTGATGTGCGCCTTACGACTGGCGCAGGGTGAGTTTCTCACCCGACAGAACGGGCAGCGTTGCCTGTATCTGATAGATGATTTTGCCTCTGAACTAGATGATGCACGTCGTGGTCTATTAGCCAGCCGGTTAAAGGCGACGGAATCACAGGTTTTTGTTAGCGCGATAAGCGCAGAACATGTGATGGATATGGCGGACAAAAATTCGAAGATGTTCGCCGTGGATCAGGGTAAAATAACGGATTAACCCAAGAATAAATGAGCGAGAAACGTTGATGTCGAATTCTTATGACTCCTCCAGTATCAAAGTCCTTAAAGGGCTGGATGCGGTACGTAAGCGCCCGGGAATGTATATCGGCGATACGGATGACGGCACCGGTCTGCACCACATGGTATTTGAGGTCGTAGATAACGCTATCGACGAAGCACTTGCCGGTCACTGTAAAGACATCGTTGTCACCATTCATGCTGATAACTCTGTTTCTGTTACCGATGATGGCCGTGGTATTCCTACCGGTATTCACCCGGAAGAAGGCGTGTCTGCTGCTGAAGTTATCATGACCGTGCTTCACGCCGGCGGTAAGTTCGATGATAACTCCTACAAAGTTTCTGGTGGTCTGCACGGTGTGGGTGTTTCGGTTGTTAACGCCCTGTCTCAGAAGCTGGAACTGCTGATTCGCCGCGAAGGCAAAGTTCATCAGCAAACTTATGTTCACGGTGTGCCACAAGCGCCGCTGGCGGCAACGGGTGATACCGATGCAACCGGTACGCAAGTCCGTTTCTGGCCAAGCCACGACACCTTCACCAACGTGATTGAGTTTGAATACGACATTCTGGCTAAACGCCTGCGCGAATTGTCGTTCCTGAACTCTGGTGTTTCTATCCGCCTGATTGATAAGCGTGATGGCCGCCAGGACCACTTCCACTACGAAGGTGGTATCCGCGCGTTTGTTGAGTATCTCAACAAAAACAAAACCCCCATTCACCCAACCGTGTTCTATTTCAGCACTGAAAAAGACGGCATTGGTGTGGAAGTGGCGTTGCAGTGGAACGATGGTTTCCAGGAAAACATCTACTGCTTTACCAACAACATCCCGCAGCGCGATGGTGGTACTCACCTGGCAGGTTTCCGCTCGGCGATGACACGTACGCTGAATGCGTATATGGAAAAAGAAGGCTACAGCAAAAAAGCGAAAGTGAGCGCCACCGGTGATGATGCCCGTGAAGGCCTGATTGCTGTTGTTTCCGTAAAAGTTCCAGACCCTAAATTCTCTTCTCAGACCAAAGACAAACTGGTCTCTTCTGAAGTGAAAACAGCGGTTGAACAGCAGATGAACGAACTGCTGTCTGAATACCTGTTGGAACACCCGTCTGACGCGAAAATCGTCGTCGGCAAAATTATTGATGCCGCTCGTGCACGTGAAGCAGCACGTCGTGCACGTGAAATGACCCGTCGTAAAGGTGCGCTGGACCTGGCAGGCTTGCCAGGCAAACTGGCTGATTGCCAGGAACGCGACCCGGCTCACTCCGAACTGTACCTTGTGGAAGGGGACTCAGCGGGCGGCTCTGCAAAACAGGGGCGTAACCGTAAGAACCAGGCGATCCTGCCACTGAAAGGTAAAATTCTGAACGTTGAGAAAGCGCGCTTTGACAAAATGCTCGCCTCTCAGGAAGTTGCCACGCTGATCACCGCGTTGGGCTGCGGCATTGGCCGTGACGAATACAACCCGGACAAACTGCGTTACCACAGCATCATCATCATGACGGATGCAGACGTCGACGGCTCACACATTCGTACTCTGCTGTTGACCTTCTTCTACCGTCAGATGCCTGAAATCGTTGAGCGCGGCCATGTGTATATCGCACAGCCACCGCTGTACAAAGTGAAGAAAGGCAAGCAAGAGCAGTACATCAAAGATGATGAAGCGATGGACCAATACCAGATCGCAATCGCTCTGGATGGCGCAACGCTGCACACCAATGCCCACGCACCAGCCATTGCTGGCGAAGCGCTGGAAAAACTGGTGTCTGAGTTTAAAGCCTGCCAGAAAATGATTGGTCGCATGGAGCGCCGTTATCCGCGCAACTTGCTGAACAACCTGGTTTATCACTCAACGCTTGCTGATGCCGACTTGGTTGATGAAAGCAAAGTGACAGCCTGGGTTTCTGCTCTGGTCACCGCGCTGAACGAAAACGAACAGCACGGCAGTACCTGGAACTCTCTGGTTCGTCATAACCGTGAACTGAATCTTTTTGAGCCGGTAATTCGTGTGCGTACCCACGGTGTCGATACTGACTATCCGCTGGAGCAAGAGTTTATCGTGGGTGGCGAATACCGTCGTATTTGCACGCTGGGCGAGAAACTGCGCGGTCTTATCGAAGAAGATGCGTTCATCGAACGTGGCGAGCGCCAACAGCCAGTTGCTAGCTTCGAGCAGGCGCTGGAGTGGTTGGGCAAAGAGTCCCGTCGTGGCCTGTCTATTCAGCGCTACAAAGGTTTGGGCGAAATGAACCCGGATCAGCTGTGGGAAACCACAATGGATCCACAAAGCCGTCGTATGCTGCGCGTGACTGTTAAAGATGCGATTGCAGCCGATCAGCTGTTCACCACCCTGATGGGTGATGCGGTTGAACCACGTCGTGCATTTATCGAAGAAAACGCCCTGAAAGCGGCGAACATCGATATCTAATCTGTACCTGTTGGTGGGCGTCTGCCCACCAACCATTTCCTTCTCCATGCCTCTATTTTCCCGTGTTAATCCCCCTGAATGACTACACTTCAAGTACACACTTCGTGAATGCAAGAGGACACGGTCATGGGTTTATTCGATCAAGTTACTGGCATGATGGGGGGTGGCGATGCAGGTAAATTCAAAGTCATCCTTACGTGGATTAATGAACAAGGCGGCATTCAGACGATTCTTGAGCGGTTTCGCGAAAAGGGTTTCTCTGATGTGGTTACCTCCTGGCTGAGCGGCGCACATAACCAAAGCGTTAGCCCGGAGCAAATGCAAGACGTGTTGGGCACACCAGCAATCAGCGGTCTGGCTGAAAAACTCGGGATTGATGTGGGAAGCGCATCGCAACTACTCGCTGAGCAGTTCCCGAAAATTGTCGATACGCTTTCACCCGCAGGTGAAGTGGCGCACGACGAAGATTTGCTGACTAAAGGCTTCCATATGCTAAAGGATAAATTCTTTAGCTAATACCCGTCATACTTCAAGCCGCAGATGCGTTGGCTGCAACTCGAATTATTTTGGGTATAAACGCCACTCTTTACGGGTGGCGTTTTTTTATGCTTAAAACGGACCTTTTTCATTCGAAACGTAGCGCTATTTTTGCAGGCTCAATCGCGTTAGCATGAGATAAACTCACTACCTCAGAAAATCCTATGCCTATAAAACTCATTGCTATTGATATGGACGGCACATTGTTGCTGCCAGACCACACCATTTCTCCAGCCGTTAAAGCCGCCATCGCCAGTGCGCGCGAACGTGGTGTAAACGTTGTTTTGTGTACCGGACGCCCTTTTGCAGGAGTTGAGAGCTATCTCAGAGAGCTGCATATGGATAAGCCTAATGATTATTGCATCACTTATAACGGTGCATTAGTACAAAAGGCGGGTGACGGAAGCACCGTGGCACAAACCGCGCTGAGCTATGATGATTATCGCTACCTGGAACAGCTTTCTCGTGATGTCGGCTCCCACTTCCATGCGCTGGACAGGCACACGTTGTACACCGCGAACCGCGATATCAGCTATTACACCGTTCATGAATCCTTTATCGCTAATATCCCGCTGGTGTTCAGCGAGCCAGAAAACATGGATAAGAACGGCCAGTATCTGAAAGTGATGATGATCGATGAGCCAGCGGTTCTGGATAAAGCGATCGCCAAAATCCCAGCCGAAGTTTATGAGCGCTATACCCTGCTGAAAAGCTCGCCATACTTCCTGGAAATTCTCGATAAGCGCGTCAACAAAGGTACGGGCGTGAAAGCGCTGGCAGAAACCCTGGGTATCAAGCAAGAAGAAGTGATGACGCTGGGCGATCAGGAAAACGACATTGCGATGCTGGAATACGCGGGTATCGGTGTGGCGATGGAAAACGCTATCGATAAAGTGAAAGACGTCAGTAACTTTGTCACGAAATCCAACCTTGAAGATGGCGTTGCGTACGCAATTGAGAAGTTTGTTCTGAACGATCAATAATCTCTTTACCCCGGTTATCATTTTGCCGGGGTTTATCTCTTCTCAAAACTCTCTTCTCATTTCCCCCTTCAACGTAATAACTCGACCTTCATAGATATTTTACATCTATCAATTGTCCGTTTTGTGATCCAAATTGTAGTACAACATGCATTGTTTGTACTACATTAACCCCATCAGAAGTGCTAGCAGATTCACATTTGTACTTCAAAATAGCGGTGTTTTTCAGCGCTCGCGGTAAAGTGTGGTTAATACCTAAATCGAACAGGGCAAACCATGACTAAGACCGATCGCATCATCGTGACGCTGGGCAAACAGATTGTCGGCGGCAAGTACACTCCGGGCGCGGCGTTACCGGCAGAAGCCGACTTATGTGAGGAGTTCGAAACCTCACGCAACATTATTCGCGAAGTTTTTCGCTCCTTGATGGCGAAGCGCTTGGTTGAAATGAAACGTTATCGCGGTGCTTTTGTGCAGCCGCGAAACCAGTGGAATTACCTCGATACCGAAGTGTTGCAGTGGGTGCTGGAGAACGACTATGACCCGCGCCTGATTAGCGCCATGAGCGAAGTGCGAAATCTGGTCGAACCCGCCATTGCACGCTGGGCCGCAGAACGCGCCACTTCAAGTGACCTGGCGCGTATCGAAGGTGCACTCAACGACATGGTGGCAAACAATCAGGATCGGGATGCCTTTAACGAAGCCGATATCCGCTACCACGAAGCGGTGCTGGAATCGGTCCATAACCCGGTGCTACAGCAGTTGAGTATCGCCATCAGTTCACTTCAGCGCGCTGTTTTCGAGCGCACCTGGATGGGTGATGAAGCCAACATGCCGCAAACGCTTCAGGAACATAAACAGCTGTTCGATGCGATTCGTCACCAGGACAGTACGGCTGCAGAAAAAGCGGCACTAACAATGATTGCCAGCTCCACCCGACGACTAAAGGAAATCACATGACATCACACTACATCGCTATTGATTGGGGTTCGACTAACCTGCGTGCCTGGCATTACCAGGATGGAATTTGCACTGATAGTCGGCAAACCACCGCAGGCGTGACGCGTCTGAACGGTAAAACCCCAGAAGCGGTGTTCGATGAAGTCACACAAGGCTGGCGTGAAAAAATCACGCCGGTTTTGATGGCCGGGATGGTGGGCAGCAATGCCGGGTGGAAAATCGCCCCTTATCTGCCATGCCCGGCGCGGTTTTCTGATTTAAGCCAGCAACTGACACTGGTGCTGGATAACGTCTGGATCATTCCCGGCCTTAGCGTAAACAGTGACGGAAACTGCAACGTGATGCGTGGTGAAGAAACCCAGCTTCTCGGGGCGCGTACTCTTGGCCCGTCGTCGCTCTACGTCATGCCAGGAACGCACTGCAAATGGGTTCATGCGGATAACGAAACGGTGCAGGATTTCCGCACCGTGATGACCGGTGAGCTGCATCATATCCTGCTCAATCACTCCTTAATTGGCGCAGGCCTGCCTGAGCAACAAACCAGTCACGAATCCTTCGAGGCCGGGCTGCATCGCGGTATCAACGACAGCGATTTGTTGCCACGACTTTTTGAAATACGGGCTGCCCATGTATTGGGGGAACTGCCGCGTAGCGAAGTCAGCGAATTTCTTTCTGGGTTGTTGATTGGTAACGAAGTGGCGGCGATGACTCGCCAGTACGCTCCGGACACTCAACAGCCTGTCACCATTGTTGCTAATCCATCCCTGAGCCAGCGTTATATCAAAGCGCTCGAGTTGCTGGGTTACCAGGCGAAAGTGCTGGATGGCGACAATGCATTCCAGGCAGGAATAAGGAGTATTGCAAATGCAGTGGCAAACTAATCTTCCGCTCATCGCCATTTTGCGCGGTATTACGCCGGATGAAGCACACGCACATGTTGCGGCGTTGCTGGATGCGGGTTTCGACGCGATAGAAATCCCGATGAATTCACCAGACTGGCAGCAAAGTATTCGCGCGATGGTTGCGGAGTTTGGGCATCGCGCACTTATTGGCGCGGGTACCGTTTTGAAAACCGATCAGGTTAATGAACTGACCGCCATGGGCGGCAAGCTGGTGGTGACGCCAAATACCCAGCCAGAGGTTATCCGCCGTGCCGTCGCCAACGGAATGACGGTCTGCGCCGGTTGCGCCACCGCCTCCGAAGCGTTTACCGCGCTGGATGCGGGTGCTCAGGCGCTGAAAATCTTCCCTTCCTCCTCTTTTGGCCCGGATTACATCAAAGCGCTGAAGGCCGTGTTGCCACCAGAAGTGCCAGTGTTTGCGGTAGGCGGGGTGACGCCTGAAAACCTGGCCGAATGGCTAAACGCAGGCTGTGCGGGTGCAGGGCTAGGCAGCGATTTATACCGCGCAGGCCAGCCCGTCGAGCGGACCATTGAGAAAGCAAAAGCATTTGTTAAAGCGTATCAAGAGGCTGTGCAACCATGAAAATTACTAAACTGACGACCTACCGTTTACCCCCGCGCTGGATGTTCCTGAAAATTGAAACCGATGAAGGTATTGTCGGCTGGGGTGAACCGGTTATTGAAGGGCGAGCAAAAAGCGTTGAAGCGGCGGTGCATGAACTAAGCGAATTATTAATCGGCCAGGATCCTGCGCGTATTAATGATTTATGGCAGGTGATGTATCGCGGTGGTTTTTATCGCGGTGGCCCAATTTTAATGAGCGCCATTGCCGGTATCGACCAGGCATTGTGGGATATTAAAGGTAAAGTATTAAATGCCCCTGTCTGGCAATTAATGGGCGGACTGGTTCGCGATAAAATTAAAGCCTATAGCTGGGTCGGTGGCGATCGCCCATCGGAAGTGATTGATGGTATTAAATCGCTGCGGAAAATTGGTTTTGACACCTTTAAATTAAATGGCTGTGAAGAAATGGGTGTTATTGATAATGCCCGTAAAGTTGATGCAGCGGTAAATACCGTGGCTCAAATTCGTGAAGCCTTTGGTAAAGATATTGAATTCGGTCTGGATTTTCACGGTCGCGTCAGTGCGCCAATGGCCAAAGTGCTGATTAAAGAGCTTGAGCAATATCGCCCGCTGTTTATTGAAGAACCGGTGCTGGCGGAACAGGCAGAATACTACCCGCGTCTTGCGGCACAAACGCATATTCCAATCGCTGCGGGCGAGCGCATGTTCTCGCGCTTCGAGTTCAAACGCGTGCTGGAAGCGGGCGGTCTGGCGATTCTCCAGCCTGATTTGTCACACGCAGGCGGTATTACCGAATGCTATAAAATTGCCGGTATGGCTGAAGCTTACGACGTGGCGCTGGCTCCGCATTGCCCGCTCGGGCCGATTGCGCTGGCTGCCTGCCTGCATATCGATTTTGTCTCCCGCAATGCCGTGTTCCAGGAACAAAGCATGGGCATTCATTACAACAAAGGTGCCGAACTGCTCGACTTTGTGAAAAACAAAGAAGACTTCAAAATGGACGGTGGCCACTTTATGCCGTTAATGAAGCCAGGACTTGGCGTAGAAATAGACGAAGAACTGGTGATCGAACGCAGTAAAAACGTAACCGACTGGCGTAATCCTTTATGGCGCTACGAAGATGGTTCAATTGCCGAATGGTGATGGTTATTTTATAAACCACCTGTAATACCCCAATAAATATAAAACACCCTCTGTATATAACAGGGCATGGTGGCTGGTATTGCCATGCCCAAATTCTGGAGACAGAACACGATGGATATTTCTGTAACCGCTACAAAACTTACGCGTCGTCGTTATGTGACGCTTATTATGATCTTTATTACCGTGGTTATTTGTTATGTCGACCGCGCGAATCTGGCCGTCGCCTCTGCCCATATTCAGGAAGAGTTTGGTATTACCAAAACCCAGATGGGTTATATCTTCTCGGCTTTTGCCTGGCTTTATACTTTATGCCAGATTCCTGGCGGCTGGTTCCTTGACCGCGTCGGCTCGCGCATGACCTATTTCATCGCGATTTTCGGCTGGTCAGTGGCAACTTTATTACAGGGTTTTGCCACGGGTTTAATGTCGCTGATTGGCTTGCGTGCGATTACCGGCATTTTCGAAGCCCCGGCTTTCCCGACCAATAACCGCATGGTGACGAGCTGGTTTCCGGAACATGAGCGTGCGTCTGCGGTAGGTTTTTATACTTCCGGCCAGTTCGTCGGGCTGGCATTCCTCACGCCGTTGCTTATCTGGATTCAGGAAATGCTGAGCTGGCACTGGGTGTTTATTATCACCGGTGGCGTAGGCATCATCTGGTCATTTATCTGGATTAAGGTTTATCAGTCACCGCGTGCCAGCAAAGGCATCAATCAGGCTGAACTGGATTATATTCGTGATGGCGGTGGCCTGGTCGATGGCGATGCGCCAACCGAGAAAAAATCCCGCATTCCTATGACCGCAGCCGACTGGAAACTGGTATTCCATCGCAAACTGGTTGGCGTTTATCTTGGCCAGTTTGCGGTCACGTCCACGCTGTGGTTCTTCCTGACCTGGTTCCCGAATTACCTCACGCAAGAAAAAGGCATTACTGCGCTGAAAGCCGGGTTTATGACTACCGTTCCATTCCTGGCCGCCTTCTTTGGCGTGCTGCTTTCGGGCTGGGTGGCTGACAGGCTGGTTCGCAAAGGCTATTCACTGGGGATTGCGCGTAAAACGCCAATCATCTGCGGCTTGCTGATCTCCACCTGCATTATGGGCGCGAACTACACCAACGATCCGGTGTGGATTATGACGCTAATGGCTATCGCCTTCTTTGGTAACGGCTTTGCTTCAATCACCTGGTCGCTGGTTTCGTCGCTGGCACCAATGCGGTTGATTGGTCTGACCGGCGGAGTATTCAACTTTGTTGGCGGCCTGGGCGGGATCACCGTTCCGCTGGTTGTCGGCTACCTTGCGCAGGGCTACGGTTTCGCCCCAGCGCTGGTTTATATCTCAGTTGTGGCGCTGCTTGGCGCACTCTCCTACATCCTGCTGGTGGGTAAAGTAGAAAGAGTGGGATAAAAACGACCAATGATTTACCCTGAGGTGTCCATCGGCTCAGGGTAAAACCATGACTAAACAACTCACTTTTGCATCTCGTCACCACCAACTGACCAACATCAATACCTGGACGCCGGACAGTCAATATCTGGTGTTTGATGTGCGTCCTTCGGGCGCATCGTTTACCAGTCAAACCATTGAACGTGTGAATGTGCATAGCGGCGAAGTGGTCGTGGTATATCGGGCGTCACGAGGTGCACATGTCGGCGTTGTCACGGTGAACCCGCAGCAACCTGAGCGTTATGTTTTTATCCACGGTCCCGAAAATCCTGATGAAACCTGGCAGTACGATTTCCATCACCGCCGTGGCGTAGTGGTCGAAAACGGCATTGCAACCAATCTCGATGCGATGGATATCACACCGCCTTTCACCCTGGGCGCATTGCGTGGCGGCAGCCATGTTCATGTATGGAGTTATGACGGTTCGCGCCTGAGTTTCACCTATAACGACCATGTGATGCATGAATACGACGCGGCGAAAGACTTGCGTAACGTTGGTGTCGCACTGCCTTACGGCCCGGTCACGCCCGTGAAACAACATCCTCGTGAATATGATGGTAGCCATTATTGTGTGCTGGTCAGCCGCACCACCGCGTCACCACAACCGGGCAGCGATGATATTAACCGTGCTTATGAAGAAGGTTGGGTAGGGAATCAAGGTTATCGCAAACCTGATGGCAGCCAGCAGCGCTGGGCGCTGGCGTTTATTGGCGACACGCTTTCAGCTTCGGGTGAAAAAATACCTGAGTTGTTTATCGTTGATCTTCCCGACAACAAAGACGCATTTTTCCAGGCCGATATTGAGCCGATTGAAGGCACGCAAACCACGCTACCTGCACCGCCTGCGGGCGTGAAGCAGCGGCGTCTGACTTTTACCCATCAGCACCGTTTCCCCGGTTTAACGACTCAGCCCCGGCATTGGGTGCGAAGCAGTCCGGACGGCAGCTTACTGGCGTTCCTGATGCGTGATGAGGTGGGTGTAGTGCAAATGTATCTGCTTTCACCAAACGGTGGCGAACCGCGCCAGCTTACGCATGGGAAAGAGGATATTCAGTCGGCATTTAACTGGCACCCGTCAGGGAAAGTGCTGGGATTTGTACAGAATCATCAGATTGTATTGTGCGATGCGAACAACGGGGAAATCACGCCGCTTACGCAGCCTGGTGGTAGCGCGCCTTCCGCGGATGCTGTTGTGTTTTCACCTGATGGAAAACACATTGCCTGGATGCAGGATGTTGAAGGGTTCCGTCAGTTATTTATGACAGAAACAGGCGTTTAGTTACTGAACGGGCGGGATCACAGAATTGGTCGCCAGATTCTTGCTCTCGCTCGCTTCAACCCTGGATTTCAGGGATTTATCGGTACGGAACATATCCCACGGTAACAACACCGTATCCATCACCGCCGTAAACGGCATATCGAGTGCGACAAAAGGTTTATATCCCCAGCTTGTATCGCTGTCGGCCAGCATTTCGTAGCTTGCGCGAGTGCCAGGATAATATCCCTCTTGCCCACCTGTATGCGTCATGACGCTTGAGCAACCGCTCACAGTTAGCAACCCGCTGCCCAGAATTAATGTTGGAAGATAGCTTTTCATCATCACTATTTTTTCGTTTAAAGGGCCTGCTTAAGGCCTGGCTGCACGGGGTTATATCACCGATATGCAGATAAAATGTAACACTCACGTAACTTTGCGGTACGTATCGCAGATTAATCTTGTTTACGCCATCTGCAGTCTATGTACTGACAGCCAATGCCGCAAAAAATTTCCTTTCGTACCCTTGAAAAATGTCGATAAGCACCGATTTTATGATTGTGACCAATAACAGTACGCCGAAAGGGTACTGGGTTTCAGAAGCCTGTCCATCATGGAAGGCAATGTTTGATTCTCGCTGATTTTCAGGAGTTTTAATTTATGCGTAATTTCGACTTATCCCCGCTCTATCGTTCTGCAATCGGTTTTGACCGTCTGTTTAATTTGCTGGAAAACAACCAAGGTCAGAGCAACGGCGGCTATCCTCCATACAATGTTGAATTAGTTGACGAAAACAACTATCGCATTGCTATTGCTGTTGCTGGTTTCGCGGAAAGCGAACTGGAAATTACAGCCCAGGATAACCTGCTGGTTGTAAAAGGCGCACACGCAGACCCACAACCAGAGCGCACTTATCTCTACCAGGGGATTGCCGAGCGCAACTTCGAACGTAAATTCCAGTTAGCGGAAAATATCCACATCCGTGGCGCTAACCTGGTAAACGGCCTGCTGTATATCGACCTGGAACGTGTGATCCCGGAATCGATGAAACCGCGCCGTATCGAAATCAATTAATTTCAGCGGGTCGCATTAAGCGGCCCACACCAAAAAACTTAATCAGACCCAGGCTTGCCGATAGGGAGCCTAAGGTAAAACTCGCTTCATAGAAGGAGAATAACTATGCGTAACCACGATTTATCACCTCTGCTGCGTCAATGGATCGGTTTTGACAAACTGGCGAATGCATTACAAACCAGCAGCGAAGGCCAGACATTCCCGCCTTACAACATTGAAAAAGGCGATGACAATCATTACCGCATTACGCTTGCGCTGGCAGGGTTCCGCCAGGAAGACCTTGAGATTGAACTGGAAGGCACGCGACTGAGTGTGAAAGGGACGCCTGTTAAACCAGAGAAAGAGCCAACCTGGTTGCATCAGGGGTTAGTGACTCAGCCGTTTAGCCTGAGCTTCACCCTTGCTGAATACATGAAAGTATCTGGCGCGACCTTTACTAACGGTCTGCTGCATATCGACCTGGTACGCGAAATTCCTGAAGCCGTTGCGCCAAAGCGCATTGCTATCAGCGAACGTCCGGCACTCGATAGCTAATGTTTTTCAGGCCCCATTTTATGGGGCCTTTTTTGTGCTCTGTACCCCATTAACCTCCCTCTCTCTCTGCCAGAATCCCTGATAACAATGATGTTATTCACAGGGAATAATCCAATGAGTGGAATAGCGTTAACCGTCAGTATGTTGGCTTTGGTTGCGGTCGTTGGCCTGTGGATTGGCAACATCAAAATTCGTGGCGTCGGGTTTGGTATCGGCGGTGTGCTGTTCGGTGGAATCATCGTTGGCCACTTTATCAACCAGGCGGGAGTCAGCCTCAATGGCGATATGCTCCACTTTATTCAGGAATTTGGCCTGATCCTGTTCGTCTATACCATCGGCATACAAGTCGGGCCGGGGTTCTTCTCCTCTTTACGTGTTTCCGGCTTGCGCCTCAATCTCTTTGCGTTATTGATTGTGCTGATTGGCGGAGTTGTCACGGCACTCATCCATAAAATCTTCGATGTTCCGCTGCCTGTGGTATTGGGTGTTTTCTCCGGAGCCGTCACCAACACTCCTGCGTTGGGGGCTGGCCAGCAAATCTTGACCGACCTTGGCACGCCTGCGGAAATGGTCGACAAAATGGGGATGAGCTATGCAATGGCGTACCCGTTCGGCATTTGCGGAATACTGATGACCATGTGGCTGATTCGCGTTGGTTTTCGTATTAATGTCGATCAAGAAGCAAAGCTCTTTGATAGCAGTGCCGGGCAAACTCATGCTCAACTCCAAACCATGAATATCTGCGTTGCTAACCCCAATCTCAACGGTTTGCCGATTCAGGAAGTGCCGGTACTGAATAGCGACACCATTATTTGTTCACGCCTGAAACGCGGTGAGTTGCTGATGGTTCCGGCACCTGGCACCGTGATTCAGACCGGGGATTTGCTACACCTCGTCGGCCAGGAAAAAGATCTGCACTCCGCATTGTTGGTGATTGGCCAGCAGGTTGATACCTCACTTTCCACGCGTGGTACCGACCTGCGCGTTGAGCGTGTGGTGGTGACCAACGAGAAGGTACTCGGCAAAAAAATCCGCGACCTGCATTTAAAGCAAAAGTATGACGTGGTGATTTCACGCCTTAACCGAGCGGGTGTGGAGCTGGTCGCAAGCCACAATGCCACCCTGCAATTTGGTGACATTCTGAATCTGGTTGGCCGCCCGGAATCCATCGAAGCGGTGGCGGCGGAAGTGGGCAATGCGCAGCAAAAACTCCAGCAAGTGCAAATGCTGCCGGTGTTTATAGGTATCGGCCTTGGCGTGCTGTTGGGTTCTATCCCGCTTTTCATTCCAGGCTTCCCGGTTGCACTGCGCCTTGGGCTTGCGGGTGGGCCGCTGATTATGGCGATCATCCTTGGCCGAATCGGCAGCATCGGTACGCTGTACTGGTTTATGCCGCCGAGTGCCAACCTCGCGCTGCGCGAACTGGGGATTGTGCTGTTCCTGGCGGTGGTTGGCTTGAAATCCGGTGGTGATTTTGTCGGGACATTGCTGCATGGCGACGGCGTGAGCTGGATTGGCTACGGTATTTTGATTACCGGCATCCCGTTACTGGTGACGGCGCTCATCGCAAGATTGCTTGCCAAAATGAATTACCTGACGCTGTGCGGCATGCTGGCCGGTTCAATGACCGACCCACCTGCACTGGCTTTTGCCAACGGCTTACATGCGACCAGTGGTGCGGCAGCGCTCTCTTACGCCACGGTATATCCACTGGTGATGTTCCTGCGCATTATCACGCCACAGCTTCTGGCAGTGCTGTTCTGGATGTGACGGCGGTTAGATGTGTACCCGGCGCAAATGGTAATCCACCTGGTATTCGCTGGCATTGCGGAACATAACCGAATAATTCACATAGTCACCACTGTCGCTATAGGACAGCGATGTGATGCGCAGAATCGGCGTCAGTTCGTCGATGTTGAGTAATTTTGCCATCTTCCTGTCTGCCAGCACGGGCGTCAGGCTTTCGTAGTTGCCACAGACGATGATGTGGCACTCATCTTCGATATAACTGAATTTAGAACCTTCCAGATGTGCGATGGACAAATTACGGAATAATTTCACCGGCATATAGCTGTCTTCAACCATCAGCGGTTTGCCGTCTACCGAGCGCACTCGGCGCGAGAAATAGATCCGTTCATCAATATTAATGCGTAACTGGCTGGCGATAGCGGGCGGTGCAGGCATGATCAGAAACTCCAGCACATTGCTCACCACCTCTTTGCCCTGGTTACGCATCACCTCAATAAACCCCGTCAGGTTGCTGGTTTCATGGTGAACGTCTTTTTTAGCCACATAGGTACCGCTGCCGTGGCGGCGAACAACCAGCCCCCAACTCACCAGTAGATCGATAGCTTTGCGTAGCGTCATCCGTGACACGCCAAATTCACTCGCAAGACGGATTTCTGAAGGCAGAGGGCTGCCAATATTGTAATCCGCTGAATTAAGCCGGATTCGTAACCGATCGGCGATAGATTTGTAGATCACCTGTAGACCTCTTAATGGCTTCGCGCTGGGCTTAATAAACCTTCTTTTTATTAAGTATTCATCTGATTTAAATGATTTTAATTTCATATTCATATCGTGAACTAGAAAGAAAAAATCATCGTGTCTAGTTATTCATCAGAAAGTAGACAACTTACCCCAAACAAAAACTATGAAAGCGATCACGAATCGGTGCGACGGGCAAGGATTAGTCACCTGTGCCTCCTTACTCTCAGTCGCAGGCCAGCGTTAAAACCAGCGTTAAAAAATAAGGCCATTTACCCTACAGGTTGTTACGTGAGGATTTAAAAATGCTCAGTCAAATACAACGTTTTGGTGGCGCAATGTTTACCCCGGTTTTGCTGTTTCCGTTCGCCGGGATTGTCGTCGGTATCGCCATCATGCTGCGCAACCCGATGTTCGTCGGTGAAGCGCTAACCGCACCCGATAACTTATTTGCTCAGATAGTCCATATTATTGAAGAAGGCGGCTGGACGGTGTTCCGCAATATGCCGCTGATTTTTGCCGTCGGCTTACCGATTGGCCTCGCTAAGCAAGCGCAGGGCCGTGCTTGCTTAGCGGTGCTGGTGAGCTTTATGACCTGGAACTACTTCATCAACGCGATGGGGATGACCTGGGGCCATTATTTCGGTGTCGATTTCAGCGCCGATCCGGTGGCGGGAACCGGGCTCACTATGATTGCCGGAATAAAAACGCTGGATACCAGCATCATCGGCGCGATTGTTATCTCCGGGTTTGTCACGGCTATCCACAACCGCTATTTCGAAAAACAACTTCCTGTTTTTCTCGGCATCTTCCAGGGCAGTTCCTTCGTTGTCATCGTCGCTTTCTTTGCCATGATCCCTTGTGCCTGGCTGACTTTGTATGGCTGGCCAAAAGTGCAAATGGGCATTGAATCGCTTCAGGAATTTTTGCGTAGCGCCGGTTCGCTTGGCGTCTGGGTTTACACCTTCCTGGAACGCATTCTGATTCCAACCGGCCTGCATCACTTTATCTATGGTCCGTTTATCTTTGGCCCGGCCGTTGTGGAAGGTGGCATTCAGGTTTACTGGGCGCAGCATTTGCAGGAGTTCAGCCAGAGCACGCTGCCGCTGAAAACGTTGTTCCCGGAAGGAGGATTTGCGCTGCATGGTAACTCGAAGATATTCGGTTGCCTGGGTATTGCGCTTGCTCTGTACGCCACCTCAGCACCTGAAAATCGCGTGAAAGTCGCAGGCTTGCTGATACCTGCAACACTCACCGCGATGCTGGTGGGCATTACCGAGCCACTTGAATTTACCTTCCTGTTTATCTCGCCAGTGTTATTTGCTGTCCATGCCTTCCTCGCCGCAAGCATGGCGACCGTGATGTACATGTGTGGCGTGGTGGGCAACATGGGCGGAGGTCTGCTTGACCAGTTCCTGCCGCAAAACTGGATACCGATGTTCCACAATCATGCCTCGATGATGTTCATCCAGATTGGTATCGGTCTTGCGTTCACGGTCATCTACTTCGTGGTGTTCCGCACCCTGATCTTACGCTTCAACCTGAAAACGCCGGGCCGCGAAGAGAGTGAAATCAAGCTCTACAGCAAGGCGGATTACCAGGCATCACGTAAGCCGACAACAGCTGCGGCAACCAAAGAAACCAAACAAGGCCAGGCGGCTGGCTTCCTCGAAGCGCTGGGCGGCACCGGCAACATTCTTAGCGTCAATAACTGTGCGACTCGCTTACGTATCACTCTCGCAGATATGGCTCTGACGCACAGTGACGACATTTTCAAAGCGCTGGGCGCACACGGTGTGGTGCGGCGCGGCAACGGTATTCAGGTGATTGTGGGTCTGCATGTTCCACAAGTCCGTGACCAGATTGAAACCCTGATGAAAGACATTTCTTCGACCGAACTTAAATCCATGACGGAGGCAGTATCATGAAAAAATTCTCTGTAGTAGTAGCCGGTGGCGGCAGCACATTCACTCCTGGTATCGTATTGATGTTACTGGCAAACCAGCACCGCTTCCCGCTGCGTGCCCTGAAGTTTTATGACAATGACGGCGCACGCCAGGAAACGATTGCAGAAGCCTGCAAAGTTATCCTCAAAGAGCAGGCACCTGATATCGAGTTCAGCTATACCACTGACCCGAAAGAAGCCTTTACCGATATCGACTTCGTGATGGCGCACATCCGCGTGGGTAAATACCCGATGCGTGAACAAGACGAGAAAATCCCATTGCGCCATGGCGTTCTGGGCCAGGAAACCTGTGGCCCAGGCGGGATTGCCTACGGTATGCGATCCATCGGTGGCGTATTAGAGCTGGTTGATTTCATGGAGAAATACTCGCCAAATGCCTGGATGCTTAACTATTCCAACCCGGCAGCGATTGTGGCTGAAGCAACTCGTCGACTGCGCCCGAAGGCGAAGATTCTCAACATTTGCGATATGCCGATTGGCATTGAAAGCCGTATGGCACAAATCGCGGGCCTGAAAGACCGCAAAGAAATGCGCGTGCGCTATTACGGCCTTAACCACTTTGGCTGGTGGACATCAATCGAAGACAAAAATGGCAACGATTTGATGCCTAAGATCCGTGAACACGTCGCTAAGTTTGGTTATGTTCCGCCATCAGATGAACATGGCACCGAAGCCAGCTGGAACGATACATTCTCTAAAGCAAAAGATGTGTGGGCACTGGATCCGAGCACTTTCCCGAACACGTATCTGAAATACTATCTGTTCCCGGATTACGTGGTTGAGCACTCCAATCCGGAACACACCCGCGCTAACGAAGTGATGGAACACCGTGAAAAACACGTGTTTGGTTCCTGTAATGCCATCATTCAGGCAGGAAAATCCTCGGCTGGGGAGCTGGAAATTGACGAACATGCGTCGTACATCGTCGATCTGGCCGCAGCTATAGCTTTTAACACTCAGGAACGCATGCTCTTGATTGTGCCCAACAACGGCGCGATTAATAACTTTGACCCAGAAGCGATGGTTGAAATTCCATGCCTGGTCGGCAAAAGCGGGCCGGAGCCGTTGGTGGTCGGCAACATTCCACAGTTCCAGAAAGGGCTGATGAGCCAGCAGGTGGCGGTAGAAAAACTGGTGGTTGAAGCCTGGGAAGAGCGTTCATATGTGAAGTTGTGGCAGGCAATTACGCTGTCTAAAACCGTACCGAGTGCCTCGGTTGCCAAAGCGATTCTTGATGATTTGATTGTAGCGAATAAAGAGTACTGGCCTGAGCTGAAATAGGTTAGTTGGGTGTGGGTCGCCCTCACCCTAACCCTCTCCCACAGGGAGAGGGAACTGTTCGGTTTTCTCCCTCTCCAGGGGGAGAGGGCCG
>NZ_LXER01000033.1 GCF_001654925.1 Buttiauxella brennerae ATCC 51605 | reverse complement strand
AGGGAGAGGGAACTGTTCGGTTTTCTCCCTCTCCAGGGGGAGAGGGCCGGGGTGAGGGCGGGCTTATGACAGCAGTAATTACTTCGCTTTCGCCAGATACTGCGCCATCTCTGCTTCTGGCACCATGCCGCCGCCTGTCGCCCAAACGATATGCGTGGCGTTTTGCAGTTGTTCAGCGCTGAAGCCATGCATCTGATGGTAAGCCGTATCCGCACTGACGTGCAGTGGGCCAGGCATACCCGCAAGCGCTGAGGGCTCGAGGCGAATACTTTCTTCTTGCGCAAGCCAGCCGAGCAGCCGGTACATGGTCTGGTCTTCAAGGGTATAGAAACCGTCGAGTAACCGTTGCATCGCGCGCCCAACAAACCCGGATGCACGCCCAACAGCCAGGCCATCCGCGGCAGTAACATTATCAATACCCAAATCTTGCACGGAAATCGCATCATGCAGGCCGGTATAAACCCCCAGCAACATACAAGGCGAATGCGTCGGTTCGGCGAAGAAGCAGTGAACGTTATCGCCGAAGGCCATCTTCAGGCCAAATGCCACACCACCAGGTCCACCGCCCACGCCGCATGGCAGGTAAACAAACAGCGGGTGTTCTTTATCCACAACGCGACCTTGCTGGGCAAACTGGTCTTTTAAGCGCTGACCGGCAACTGAGTAGCCGAGGAAAAGCGTGCGTGAATTCTCATCGTCGATAAAGAAACAGTTTGGGTCGGATTCTGCCGCTTTACGGCCCTGTTCAACAGCGACGCCGTAATCCTGCTCGTATTCAACTACCGTGACGCCATGGCTGCGCAGTTTGGCTTTCTTCCAGGCGCGGGCGTCGGCAGACATATGCACGGTGACGTTAAAGCCAATGCGTGCGCTCATGATTCCGATGGATAACCCCAGGTTTCCGGTTGAGCCCACGGCGATACTGTACTGGCTGAAAAAGGCTTTAAATTCAGGCATCAGTAACTTTGTATAGTCATCGTCGATGCTCAGTAAACCCGCTTCCAGTGCCAGTTTTTCCGCATGTGTCAGGACTTCATAAATCCCGCCACGCGCTTTGATGGAGCCTGAAATCGGCAAATGGCTGTCTTTTTTCAGTAACAGCTGGCCGCAAATTTGCTGCTCGAACTCTTTTTCCAGGCGCTTTTGCATAGCCGGAATCGCAACCAGTTCGGACTCGATAATACCGTTCGTCACGGCAGTTTCTGGAAACGCCTGCGCCAGATACGGTGCGAAACGTGTCAGGCGAGCATGAGCATCCTGCACATCTTCGGTCGTCAGACCCACGTAAGGTAAGCCTTCGGCGAGTGTTGTGGTTTCCGGGTTAAACCAACGGGTTTCTTGCAAATCAATCAGATCGCGAACCAGCGGAAACTGTTGAATCAATGTGTTTATTTCAGCGTTTTTCATAAGACAATCTCTTTGCGCTTAGATGATAAAAGAAAGCAGGAACGTCGCGCCCAGTGCCAGCAGAGAGGCGATAAATGTCGCCGTTGTATAGTATTTGAAAGTTTCGTTGAGCGTTGCGCCGCAATATTGCTTCACCAGCCAGAACAAGGAATCTGTGACGATGGTGCAGCCAATTGCGCCGGAGCCGATAGCAATCGTAATAATTTCCGGGCTGACGTTGGGATAGAGCGGCAGCATCGGTGCCACAATCGCGGTTGCTCCCATCATCGCAACGGTTGCAGAACCTACTGCGGCATGCAAAATCAGAGCGACCAGCCATGCCAGTAAAATCGGATGCATGTGCATATTTGACAGCAACACCGCCAGCGAATCAGCCAGGCCACTGGCCTTAAGAATGGCGTTAAACGCCCCGCCAGCACCGATAATCAGCAAGATATTAGCGATAGAGCTAAAACCATTTTCAGTGTGCGTCAGTAGTTTGCTCATCCCGATATGCTGGCGTAACCCCAGCACGTAGTAGGCGACAAACACGGCGATAAACATCGCGGTAATCGGGTTGCCGATAAATTCCAGTACCGTATACAAGGTTCCGCTTTTCGCCATATTCAGCTCAGCGACGGTTTTTATCAGCATCAGGCCAATGGGCAACAGCACGGTAAACAGTGTTGCGCCGAGTGAAGGCAATGACTCTTCGCTGCGTACTTTCAGGTCGGAAAATTCGGCAGGCACGGCTTTAAATGGCAGTCGATTTCCCACGAATTTGAGGAACAGCGGCCCGCCCACCAGGGATGCGGTTAAACCTACCAGTAAACCATACACAATCACGGTGCCGACATCTGCGCCCAGTTTATTGGTGACGTAAAGCGCAGCTGGGTGTGGCGGAACCACGCAATGTACCGCCATGAGTGCCGTACACAATGGAATCGCCAGTTTTAGCAAAGAGGTATTGGTCTTTTTCGCAATCGAAAACGCCAGTGGAATCAGCAGCACAACGCCCACCTCCACGAACAGCGTAATGCCACAAATCAACCCGACCAGTACCATGATCACATCTGCCGACAACCAGCGGCAGCGTTGCAACGCCAGGCCAATCCGTTCTGCGCCACCTGACACTTCCATCATCTTGCCGAGAATTGTGCCAAGGCCGATGACTGCCGCGAGGAACCCGAGGGTACTGCCGATACCGCTTTCAATAGCATTCACCATATCCAGCGGGCTCATGCTCATCATTGTGCCGACAAAAAAACTGGCCAGCAGCAAAGCGAGGAAAGGGTGAAACTTCAGTTTTACGATGGTTAAGACGATTAAAATGATGCTGCAAAGCAGCGTACCCACAACCCAAATCTGAGATTCCATACCCACCTCACTGTGCGATTTATCTTCCGCCATTGGACAAAAATTGCTCCTGGCTGACAAACGATATAAATGGCATTTCAGATGACGTAGATTGATGCAAAAGAGTGATTCAGGCCGAAAACTGGCATGATAATTTGATTTTGGTTCTATTTTTCACATCTTAAAACGACGTTTTTGGGCAAGTATTTTACAATGCCACCCTGATTTATCTCTCTGGAGAGCACAATGGACCCGCTTCGCGAAGTCAGAAACCGCCTACTCAACGGTTGGCAGCTATCAAAACTCTACACATTTGAAGTCGCGGCGCGGCATCAATCTTTTGCACTGGCAGCGGAGGAGCTTTCGCTAAGTTCAAGTGCGGTCAGCCATCGAATTAACCAGCTTGAGCAGGAGTTGGGGATCCAGTTGTTTGTGCGCTCACACCGTAAAGTCGAGTTAACGCATGAAGGAAAACGGGTTTTTTGGGCGCTGAAATCGTCGCTCGATACGCTCAACCAGGAAATTCTGGATATCAAAAATCAGGAGCTGTCTGGCCTGCTGACGATATATTCGCGCCCTTCCATTGCCCAATGTTGGCTGGTGCCGCGGCTCGGGGATTTTACGCGGCGCTACCCTTCGATTTCACTGACCATTCTGACCGGCAATGACAATGTGAATCTGCAACGTGCGGGAGTCGATCTGGCGCTCTATTTTGACGATGCCCCTTCGTCACAGCTAACCCATCATTTTTTGATGGATGAGTCCATTGTGCCGGTGTGCAGCCCGGAATATGCCCAGCGTTTTGAGTTAAAAAATAAACCTGCACATTTGCGCAATTGCACGCTGTTACATGACCGCCAGGCGTGGAGTAATGATTCAGGTACAGACGAATGGCACAGCTGGGCGCAGCACTTTTCCGTCGATTTACCCTCCTCTTCGGGTATCGGATTTGATCGCTCAGATTTAGCCGTGATTGCCGCGGTAAACCAGGTTGGAGTAGCGATGGGGCGCAAAAGACTGGTGCAAAAACGGCTGGATCGCGGTGAGTTGGTTGCCCCCTTTGGCGACATGACATTGAAGTGCCATCAGCATTATTACGCCACTACATTGCCTGGGCGGCAATGGCCAAAAATTGAAGCATTTATTCAGTGGATGCAGTCACAAGTTTGATTTTTAGATTGCTGCTGGATGGCAATGACGCGAAGGTAATACGCTGCCAGACATGATAATTCTGCCTGCTTCTCCTGAAAACTGGTGAGGTAGACATGACACTGATTCTTCCCCGTGACACCCATTTTCACCATCCGCTGGAAAAGGTGATGTTCCATTTTTGGCAACCGGAAAGCAGCATCAGTCTTGAGCATACTCACGAATATAGTGAGCTTTTTTTGGTTGAAAGTGGCAGTGGGATACATGTTTGTAATGAGAAGCCTTATTTACTGACTTCCGGTATGCTCTGTTACCTGAATCGCCAGGATTATCATCTATTTGAGGCGATGAAAGATCTAAAGCAAATCAATTTTCTATATCTCGGTCGTGACCAATTCAATGTGCTAAAAAATATCGCACATTTGCTACCTGACCCTGAGGAAAGCCATGTCTGGCAAATTGATAACCGCATCATGCTGCGCATCATTGAGCGCTTGAGGAGTTTTACAGAACTGCAATTCGACGATAAATTGATGGCAGAGAGTCACAAAGAGATGATTTTTCTAGAAGTGCTGCATACGCTAAGCCAGTGGCGTTACAAAACACAGGATTTCCACTCAAGTGATGACCGCCTCAGCCAGATGATTATTTATTTGAATAGCCATTATGCGCAGTCGCTCGATATCGACCAACTGTGCCAACAGTTTGGTATGGCGCGTCGTACTTTGCAGCGTGCATTTGTGCAATACACGGGCGTTTCGCCGCAGCAATACCTTTCGTTATTGCGTCTGTTACAGGCAAAGTATTGGCTGCGTTTTTCAGACCAAAGCGTGGGGGATGTGGCAGGTAAGTGCGGTTTCAGCGATATCAGTCACTTTTCCAGAAGCTTCCGCAAGCAGTTTGGGATATCGCCGAATCAGTGTCGGTAGGCTGACCTTACATTAACTCCAGCACTTCCAGCTCAGTGGGCTTTGTCACCGTATCATGTGGTACATCGCGGAAAATCGGCAATGCTTCCCAACGCAGCCAGTAACGCGATTGCGGCGAATAATCGCTGTTTAATGCAGCCATAATCTGAACTTCGGCATCGGGATGCGTCTCTTGATCAGGTCGCCAGAACGCTTCCGGTATCAGACTTTCCAGCGGTTTGGTTTCCACTACACGTAAATTCTCTTCGTCGATAATCCAGATACCCTTACCGGTCCACAACGACGTCCACTCGACCTCCAGCATTTCATTGCCTACGGCTCGTGGTGCTGAAAGCGTGATATCTGGCGGAATCGAGCCGCCGCCGCTGAAATCCCAGCGAAATGTCCATTGGCTTAGCTGCTCTTTTTGCCAGTGGCCTTTGCCGTCCGGCCTTGCGAGCCAGGCTTGGGAATGGCCGGCTGCATCATAGCGATGGAAAATCAGCACTGCCCGGCCCTGATTATCAAAACCGACCTCCTGAACCATATTAATCAGCCCGTCGCCGACATCGGCATTATCAACAATTTCGCCACTGCAACGTGAAATGGGCAATGCCAACGGTGTACCGTCTGATTTTTCCCAATGGATCAAGTCGCGGCTGCGTGCATAAGAGAGATTATTGTTGGTTTCACAATGAGGTGATTCGCGCCACATCCATACCATATGCCAGTAGTTGTCGGGGCCTTGTACTGGCTGGCGAGCATAACCGTTGCGTGCGCCTTCTCCGTTAAGCAGTGGCGTGTCTAATAAACGCGTCCACTGCTGTGTTTGAGGCTGATAGACGTTATAAATATCGTCACCATTGCCGCTACACCCATCGCGATAGCGAAACAGCAAGCGCCCCTGATTATCTTTAAAAAATACGGGGTAAGTGGTGCGGTTTTCCCGGTCACCAACCATGTGTGGAACGCAACGTAGCGACGTAATATCCAGTGGTTTCTCTGAGCGAAAATAGATCAGCGGGTCAACATGCATATTGCCAGCCAGGTGTATAAACCCGGCACTATCTATCGCGATGGTCAGATAATTGTGGGAATCAAAATCAGTGATATGCGCAGGGCGCTTTCGTTCGTCTATCCAAAACCCTTCTGGCTGAAACTGTGTCCAGTTGCCATCAGGTAGTGCCCGGTTTCCTACGGTAAGGCGATGATTTTCATCATACCAGGCGGCAAACTGTTGGTTTCCATGGTTCATCAGGCAAAACAAAACGGTGAAATCGGCACAGGCTTTGCCTGGCGTTACTGATGTGAGAAAGGGCATCACAGACTCTCCTGAAGGGATAAATATTGTTTGTTACGCAGAAAATAAACGGCCAGCACAATCGCGCCGATGGGATGCAAAGTTGCCCCGATATATACCGGTAGCGAATAGCCGAAATGGTCGATAATCGTGCCGACAAAGCCGTTGAAAATAATGGAGGTGACACCACCTAACGCGCTCATCACCCCGATAGCGGTAGCAATGGCAATGCGTGGGGCAAGGCCGCCCATCATTATGGTCGCCATGCTCAGCCAGGCTGTACACATGAAGTTAATGACCGTCATGATGGCCACCGCGGCATACGGATTCGTCATTGAAGGCAGCAGGAATACGAGAGGCGACAAACAAGTCACAGACCAGATAATGGTGAGCCTTGCGCGTGTGGAACTCATTCCGCGTGCGACTAATCTGTCCGACATCCAGCACGCTGCCAGCACACCAAACACAGCTACCAGCGGCGGGAACCACATCATTTTGCCAACCTGTGCCAGCGTCAGACCAATCTTTTCCTGCATAAACCCAACCTGCCAATACTGATAAAAGAACCAGAACGGGTCGGTGAGTAAGCGGGCTATGAGTAGCGCCCAAATGGGTTTTGAGGTCAGCACCACTTTGTAACGCTGCAAAAGTGGCACGTTCGCCGAGTTTTCGTGGGGGACTTCTTCTACAGCGGCTGGCGTATGGCGGCTGGAATAAAACCACATCAGCCCAACAACGACTCCTGCGATTGCCGGAATAAAGAATGCCCAGCGCCAGCCTGTGGAAAGCGTTACCCAGGCGACAAACGGCGGGGCCAGAATCAGGCCAAGGGACTGGATGATATTGGTGAGTTGGAAGGCAAAGGCGCGTTTTTCTGCCTTAAACCAGGTAAAAACTGCGAGTGTTAAGGCCGGAACAATGCCGGACTCTGCCAGCCCCAGCAATACTCGCCCGGCTATCAGCCCGTTAAGCGAAGTAGACATGCCGGTAATCAGCGTGGCAATTGACATCACCACCATCAGCGCGCTCAACACATAACGGCTGCCAAAACGGTCAACGATGCCGCCAACGATGAAGTACATCAAGGTATAAGGGATCATAAATGCGCTGATCAGTATTGAGTAATCGGTATTACTCAGGCTGAGTTCATGCATCAATGTGGTTTTTAGAATCGAAACAATCTGCCTGTCTAATGAAAAGAAAAACAACACACCGCCAAGTATCAACAGCAGCACCCAAATCAGCATACTGCCGCTATCGCGATGGACATTACTGGTAGCCAGTTGACTCATCATATTCTCCGCTACGTCATTATTTTTTCTGATAAAGCTGGATAAGAGGTCTGGCGAGTATATCGAGGCGTAAACGAATCTCTGGCGAGACAACAAGCTGCTGTGAATTACTTCACGTTGATTTGTACGGCTGTGCCATTGTCCTGGTGGAAACGGCACTTTTTACCACGTTACGCGTCTTTAGCGGGCTGATTCAGAATTACACCTGCAATTATTGGTTGATGCACTTCGTTAAATTATGTATTTTTATGCAAATTAAATGCATAAATAATTCATCAGGAGCGTCAAATGTTAAGGATGTTAGCCAAGTCAGTTCTTTTAGCCGGGTGCATGGTTTCCACCGTTCTCACTTCCGCCTACGCCGCGCAGCAGACTTATGTGGTTGGCTCTGGCGGTACTTACCGTCCATTTGAATTTGAAAACAGCCAGAAGCAACTGGAAGGTTTTGATATCGACATCATCAAAGCCATCGCTAAAGCGGAAGGTTTTGATATCAAACTGGTGAATACACCGTGGGAAGGGATTTTTGCCACGCTGAACTCTGGCGACCGTGACATTATTATTTCCGGCATCACCATCACCGATAAACGTAAAGCGATGGTTGATTTCTCTACGCCGTATTTCCCGGCCGAGCAGTCCATCGTGGTGCCGAATGATTCCAAAGTGGATTCTGTTAACGCGCTGAAAGGTAAGAAAGTTGGCGTAGTGAACTCTAGCGCTGGCGATACCGTCGTTTCTGACACGCTGGGCAAAAACAGCACCGACATCAAGCGCTTTGATAATACGCCGCTGATGCTGCAAGAGCTGGCTGAAGACGGTATCGACGCCGCCGTAGGCGACGTGGGCGTGGTGAAGTACTACATCAAATCTCACCCGGAAAAAGCGCTGAAAGCGGTAAAAGACGACAAATTTGAACGCCAGTATTTCGGCATCGCAGTGGCGAAAGATAACCAGGAGCTGCTGGGTAAAATCAACTCAGGCCTGAAGACAATCATCGCCGATGGGACGTATGCCAAAATCTATTCCACCTGGTTTGATAGCAACGTTCCCACTCTCCCCGCTGAATAATTTCGTATGATTTGGGACCGTTTCGGCCCCAACAAGGACAGGTATGACCGGATTTCGCTGGGAGATAATCTCAGAATACGCGCCGCTATTTATGCAAGGCGCGATCATGACCATCAAGTGCACCATCATCTGCGTAATCTTAGGCACCTCCTGGGGATTATTACTTGGACTTGGCCGCATGGCGCATGCCGAAGATGGCCCATGGAAACATGTGCTGCGTTATGCGGTGCAATGGCCTGTGCGCATTTACGTCAGTGCATTCCGTGGCACGCCACTGTTTGTGCAAATCATGGTGGTTCACTTCGCGCTGGTGCCGCTGTTTATCAATCCGCGTGACGGCATGTTAGTGACCAGCGGGCTGATGTCGGTCGATTTTGCCCGTATGCTGCGCTCTGAATATGGCGCGTTTCTGTCGTGCGTGGTGGCGATTACGCTCAACGCCGGGGCTTATGTCTCTGAGATTTTCCGTGCGGGTATTCAGTCAATCGACAAAGGCCAGATGGAAGCATCGCGTGCGTTGGGTATGGGCTGGGGCAAAACGATGCGCAAAGTGATTTTGCCGCAGGCGTTCCGCCGGATTCTGCCACCGCTGGGTAATAACGCTATCGCCATTGTGAAAGATTCTTCACTGGCCTCAGCGATTGGTCTGGCGGACCTGGCTTACGCAGCACGTACCGTTTCGGGTGCCTATGCGACCTATTGGGAACCGTACCTGACGATCTCACTGGTTTATTGGGTGCTGACGTTCATGCTCTCGCTGATGGTGCAACACATGGAAAAGAGGCTTGGCAAAAGTGATTCACGTTAATGATTTACAGAAACAATTTGGCAAAACTCATGTGCTGCGTGGCATTTCATGTGATATCGCCCCACAAGAAGTGGTCTGCATTATTGGCCCGTCCGGTTCCGGTAAAAGTACCTTTCTGCGCTGCCTGAACGCACTGGAAAAACCAGACGGTGGCGAAGTGGTGGTGAACGGTCTGGCGGTTCATGATCCCAAAACGAATCTGAACACGCTGCGGGCAGGCGTGGGCATGGTGTTCCAGCGTTTTAACCTGTTCCCGCATATGACGGTGCTGGAAAACCTGACCATGGCGCCGATGTCGCTTAAAGGTTTATCGAAAGCAGAAGCCGTGTCGCGTGCGGAAAAACTGCTGCAAAAGGTTGGCCTGATAGACAAAATCGACGCCTGGCCATCGAGCCTTTCCGGTGGCCAACAGCAGCGCGTGGCGATAGCTCGCGCACTGGCAATGGAGCCGTCGATAATCCTGTTTGATGAGCCGACTTCGGCGCTGGACCCGGAACTGGTGGGTGAAGTGCTGGCGGTGATGAAACAGCTGGCGCTGGAAGGGATGACGATGGTTATCGTCACTCACGAAATGGGTTTTGCCCGTGAAGTTGCCGACCGCGTGGTGTTTATCGATCAGGGGGTGATTCAGGAACAGGGGCCGCCGTCGCAGTTGTTTAGCAACCCGACTAACCCGCGGACAAAAGAGTTTTTGAGTAAGGTACTTTAAGTTTTCCCCTCACCCCGACCCTCTCCCTTTGGAGAGGGGGAAAACCGATCTGTTTCCTCTCCCCAGGGAGAGAGTTAGGGATAGAGGGAGAAAACCGATCTGTTCCCTCTCCCCCAGGGAGAGGGTT
>NZ_LXER01000032.1 GCF_001654925.1 Buttiauxella brennerae ATCC 51605 | reverse complement strand
GATCTGTTCCCTCTCCCCCAGGGAGAGGGTTAGGGTGAGGGGGAAAACCGATCTGTTCCCTTTCCCCCAGGGAGAGGGTTTGGGTGAGGGGGAAATCCCTACGCCGCTTCCCCGTGCTGCTGGAATTTATGTGCCAGCGGCAGCCAGCAGAACAAAATCATCACGCCCATTGCCGTCATCAGCATGCCGAGGCTGAATTGCCCGGTTTGTGGCAGCAGCGCCGAAAACCACGCCATCGCGCCTGAACCCATATTTTGCAGCCCGCCAACCAATGCCCCCGCAGTACCTGCAAGGAACGGGAATGGCTCCATCGCACCGCTGGTTGCCAGTGGGAATAGCATTCCTGCACCGAAGAAGAACAGCGCGGCCGGCACCAGTAGAGTCCAGATATTCATTACCCCGAACCAACCCGGTATCCACATCAAAATGCCAGCAACCAGGCAACTCAATACGGCTTGCCACATTAGCGCAGAGAAACGAGCATTTTGGCGGCCCGCATACCAGGAGCCAAAAAACGCCGCCGGAATCGGCAGGATAAACAGAATACTGACCACCACACCATTTAGCCCAAGTACACCGCCCATCAACACACCGGAACAGGCTTCAAACACAGCCACGCCTGCAAGGCCACCGACCAGCATCAGCAAATAACAATTAAACGAACCGCTACCGAGCAGCGCTTTATAGCTCGCCATCAGCCTTTGTGGTTTTTCCTGCACCGGGCGCGTTTCCGGCAGCCAGCGCAGCATGCAGAACGCCACAATCATGCACAGCACCAGCAGGAAACCGTAGCAAGCACGCCAGCCCCATACGGAATCGAGCATTCCACCGATGACCGGAGCCAACAACGGGCTGACCAGAATGCCCATATTCAACAAGCTGTTAGCAGAGCGAAGCGATGCCCCTTCGTAAAGGTCACGCGGCATGGTTCGTGCCATCACGCCCGCCACGCCAGTCCCCATTCCCTGGAGCGCACTGGCAATCACCAGTGCTGACAAACTGGTGGTAAACAGCGCCCAGAGTGTGGCGAGGATAAAAATACTCATGCCGGTGAGAATAACCGGGCGGCGGCCAATGCGGTCCGAAATCGGCCCGTAGACAAGTTGTGACACGCCATATGTCAGCAAATACGCAGCCATCACCTGCTGGATTGCGCCGCTGCGCACACCGAAATCGTGAGCCATATCGGGAATGGAGGGGATATAAATGGTTTGCGTCATTTGCCCGACAGCAACCAGCAGAACCAACATCATCAGCAGGTGAATATTAGCTAACTTTTTCATTTTCTCAGGTGCTATTTGTGGTGTAGATGCCTATTGTCAGTTTATAAAACTGACTGTGTGAAAAAATCGAGAGGAATCTACCACACAAAGACCGTGAAACCCTATGGCCTGGCACCTTTTGAGCAAGGGAGAAAATGGCAGCATGTAAAGCCTGAACGGCAATTTTTGTTGCCAGAAATGAGTGATGTGCCGCAGTGCGATCTAAAGACGAGAGATATCCTTGAAGTTAAAAATTATTATCAGGAGATACGCAGGGATGGATTTCGAAGCGAAGAAACAACGTGCGCTCAATTTGCTTGCACAAACAGGGATGTGGAAAAGCACTTATTCTCCACTCTATGTCAATTTTCTCTGGCGTTTTAATTTCAGGTGTCGGCCTCCTCATTTTGTTCCTTTTTATATGACTTTCCTGAACTTCAGCCTCTACTTTGGCGTGCTGTGGGGGGGAATTATGTGGTTTCTGCAATGGCGTCATGATGGAGATAGTGCTGAAGGCATATTGTTGAAAATACTGTCAGCAGGAGTGACGTTCGGTTTAATAATGACCATGTATTACGCCTTAAGTCGGTGGTATTACAAATTACCCGCCTGGGAAGATGTATAGCTTTTTTATTAAAAGGAGGCGGTTTCCCGCCTCCTTTTGGTGCGACTTGAAGGCCAGGAATTACTTGAAGTATTTCATGGCGACTTCAAGCAGTTGCAGTAACGCAACCATGAGTTTCAGAAACAAAATAGCCAGTTCCATTAAGCCCATACGCTTTCTCCTGTTACCAGGAGCACTTTCAGCCGACGAGCCTTTCCGCTGCCTGTAGCCCGCTGAATTTGTTGAGGTGATCCGATGTGCTCCTCTGAGGTTAAGGCACTGACGGCACCACCCGTTTCAGCCAGGACTTAAATTGCGCGGCGGTTTGCGGCCTCAGAGCACATCACATTCAACACACTCATTATATTCAATGTACTGTATAAATAAACAGGTAGGTAATGAAAATGCGAACAGCTTCGCAAGCCATAGATTTATGCATTGTTCACATAAGCAGCAAGTATTTGCACCTGGGTGGGTTTCGTCGTATATTTTGGAGGTTGATGTGATCTGGTGTGCGAAGCAGTAAAAACACTAGCAGCAAAAACAAAAAACCTCGCCTCACCAGCGGGGTTTTTTGCTTTTGTGGGTTCTGAAATTGACTTAGTTTTAAAACCCGTGGGGAACGGATTGCCCGAATCCATCGCCGCTGTCAGTACTGTTATCCTGCCGTCCTCGTGCTTCCAGTCTATCGGCACGCATTTTCTCGCTTATTTCTCTGCGCTGCTCAGTGGTTAAATTTTCACGGCCATAATACTGATCCGGATATTTCGAGCGCATGATTAATGCCTCGTTAGTCTCTGCCGGGCTAATGGTTTTATGCCCGTCATAGCCTGAGGTGTCAGTCGAAGAACAGCCAGCAATGGTGAGCGGGATAAGCAGTATCAGAGCGTATTTGTAAGCCATATTTGTTCCTGAACCAGCACGATGGTAAGCGTATTCACGCAGCGTATCATGGATAGTTTAGCTGCGACTGTCTGCCGCCACACGATTCGGCGAAATGTTTAAATACACTCTTTCCCGCTACTTTTCTCACCCATTCTGATTCGCGAATTACCCTTAATGAGCTTGCTAATTATTCGTAAACTGAATCCGGGAGAGAAGCATGATTAAGCATCGTTATTCCAGGCTGTTACTGAGTCTGCTTTTTGTGAGCGTTGGGGCGATAGCAGTCTCACCACCAGGCAACGTGATAAAACCCACGCGCGGAACAGTGGATGCGCTAAACGGCAACACTCTTGAAATCACGACGCGGCAGGGTGAAAAGCTCAAGGTTGGGCTGACAGATAAAACTAAAGTGAATAGCGTCAGCCAGGCAAAAATAAGCGACATCAAGCCAGATAGTTTTATTGGCACAGCAGCTGTTTCGCAGGCTGATGGCACGCTTAAAGCCATGGAAGTGCACGTCTTTGCACCGAGTTTGCGTGGCTCCGGCGAAGGGTTTAACCCGTTTGAGTCCGCCGATGGCAATGTGAATACCATGACCAATGGCACTGTTGGCAAACTGGTGAACACCAATGGCCGTACGATGACGGTAAAGGTTAAAGACCAGGAAAAAACGGTGATCGTGCCGGATGACGTGCCCGTTGTGCTGATTAGCCCGGGGGATAGATCACTGTTGAAACCGGGAACTCACGTTGTGTTGTTCGCCATGAAAGACGAGAAAGGTCAGTGGGTCGCGCGCGGGGTTTCTGCGGGTAAAGATGGCATTACACCGCCGATGTAATGACGGGGGAAATCCCCGCCCCGGCAAGTGGCCTGGGCGGGATGCCATCAAATCCAATGATTAAGACAATGGACTCAGCGTAATTTCTACGCGGCGGTTCTGTGCTTTGCCTTCAGCGGTGCTGTTGCTGGCGATTGGATTTGCCGGGCCAGCTCCTGTGGTGCGCACACGGTTTGCGGCCACACCTTGCGTGATAAGTGCGCTACCCACGCCATCTGCACGCTGCTGGGAAAGCTTCATGTTCAGCTCCTGGCTGCCGGTGCTGTCGGTGTAACCCACAACGTTAACTGCAGTTTTTGGATACTCTTTCAGTACCATTGCCACGCCGGTTAAGGTGTTTGCGCCCGCCGGTTTCAGCGTCGCGCTGCTGCTATCAAAGGTCACATTATTTGGCATGTTCAGCACGATGTTGTCACCATTACGCGTCACACTCACACCCGTTCCCTGCATTTTTTCGCGAAGTTTCGCTTCCTGCACATCCATGTAGTAACCCACGCCACCACCTAATGCAGCGCCCGCAGCGGCACCAATCAGAGCCCCTTTGCCGCGATCTTTTTTCGATGAGGAAAGTGCGCCAACGCCAGCGCCTACCAGTGAGCCAATGCCTGCTCCGATCCCAGATTTTCCTGCTTCACGCTCGCCGGTGTAAGGGTTGGTAGTACAACCAGAAACTGCTAACGTGCCGCAAACAAGAGCGGCAATCATCATGACGCGTTTTTTCATCTCATTTCCTTTGTGAATTTAGTAACTCAACCGCATGTTCGGCGGCGGTTGATTATGCCGTGTGAATGTGTAGAAATTTCTATAGAGTCGTCTGAATTTGTAAACAAAATATTGAGTGGCCATCAGGCCGCCACCTGCCCACTACCTGCAAACAGGGGAGCCCGAATTGGCAAATACATCCTCATCAAACAAGAAAGTTCTCACAGCCGCACACTGGGGCCCGATGATAGTTGAAACTGACGGCGATCGCGCCCTGCGTTCAACGGGCGCACTGGATACCGGGCATGAGAACTCGTTGCAAAGTGCTGTGCCAGACCAGGTACACAGCAAGGCTCGCGTGCAATTTCCGATGGCACGTAAAGGGTTTCTTGCTTCGCCCGACGCACCACAAGGCGTGCGCGGTGAGGATGAGTACGTACGCATCAGTTGGGATGAAGCGCTGCAACTTATTCACCAGCAACACCAACGTATTCGCATGACGTATGGCGTGGCGTCTATTTTCGCGGGTTCTTACGGCTGGCGCTCCAACGGCGTGCTTCATAAAGCGGCGACATTATTGCAGCGCTATATGAGCCTCGCGGGCGGTTATACCGGGCACCTGGGCGATTACTCAACCGGTGCCGCGCAGGTCATCATGCCGTATGTGGTTGGCTCAAATGAAGTTTATCAGCAACAAACCAGCTGGCCGTTAGTGCTCGAGCACAGCGATGTGGTGGTGCTGTGGAGCGCCAACCCATTGAACACGCTAAAAATTGCCTGGAATGCCAGCGACGAACAGGGCGTGAAGTTTTTTGAGCAACTAAAAAATAGCGGCAAAACCGTGATCGCCATTGATCCCATGCGATCGGAAACGGTGGATTTCTTCGGTGAAAATGCCCAGTGGATTGCCCCGAATATGGGGACGGATGTAGCGCTGATGCTGGGTATCGCGCATACGCTGGTTAAACATGGCTGGCACGACACGGAATTCCTCGCACGCTGTACCTGTGGCTACGACAAATTTGCCGCTTATTTGACGGGCGAATCAGACGGTCAGCCGAAAAACGCCGAGTGGGCAGCGAAGATTTGCGGTGTGCCGGTGCAAACCATTGAATACCTGGCGCAGGTATTTAGCCGCAACCGCACCATGCTGATGTCGGGCTGGGGGATGCAGCGCCAGCAGTATGGCGAGCAAAAGCACTGGATGTTGGTCACGCTTGCAGCGATGCTGGGGCAAATTGGTACGCCGGGCGGTGGTTTTGGTTTGTCTTATCACTTTGCGAACGGTGGCAACCCGACGCGACGTGCGGCGGTACTCGGTTCAATGCAGGGAACGGTGGCAAACGGTAGTGATGCTGTCGAGAAAATCCCGGTGGCGCGTATTGTTGAAGCGCTGGAAAACCCAGGCGGTGAATATCAGCATAATGGTCTTGAAAAAGTGTTCCCGGATATCCGCATGCTTTGGTGGGCGGGCGGCGGTAATTTCACCCATCATCAGGATACCAACCGTCTGATTAACGCCTGGCAGAAACCTGAACTGGTGGTGATTTCCGAATGCTTCTGGACCGCTGCTGCAAAACACGCGGATATTGTGTTGCCGATCACCACATCGTTTGAGCGCAATGATTTAACGATGACCGGTGATTACAGCAACCAGCACCTGGTGCCGATGAAGCAGGTGGTTTCGCCACAGGGTGAAGCGCGTGATGATTTAGCGGTTTTCGCCCGCCTGAGCGCATTGTGGGAAGAGGGTGGCGACGCACGTTTCACTGAAGGAAAAACCGAGCTGCAATGGCTGGAAGAATTCTATGACATTGCGCGCAAGCGCGGTGCGGCGCAGCAGGTCGAATTGCCGGAATTTAATCAGTTCTGGGAAGCTAACCAGCTGATAGAAATGCCGGAAAGTGAAAAGAATGCCGGGTTTATCCGTTTCGCTGATTTCCGTGAAGATCCACAGGCTCATCCGTTAAAAACGCCAAGCGGAAAAATTGAAATTTACTCCGAACGTATCGCCAGTTTTGGTTATGCAGATTGCCCGCCGCACCCGACCTGGCTTGCTCCGGACGAATGGCAGGGGAATGCACAACCAGGCCAGTTGCAGTTGCTCTCATCTCACCCGGCGCACCGTCTTCACAGCCAGCTTAACTATTCGGCGCTACGTGATAAATACGCGATTGCCGGGCGTGAGCCGTTAACGCTGCATCCTAAAGATGCGGCTGAACGCGGTATTGCGGATGGCGATTTAGTCCGGGTCTGGAATGCGCGTGGGCAGGTTTTGGTGGGCGCACTGGTCACTGACGGTATTAAGCAGGGCGTGGTCTGTATTCATGAAGGCGCATGGCCGGATTTGAATAACGATAAGCTGTGTAAAAACGGCGCGGTGAACGTGCTGACGCTGGATATCCCAACCTCGCGGCTGGCAAATGGCTGTGCGGCAAATTCGTCATTGGTATGGGCCGAAAAGTATCTCGGCCCAGTGCCTGTTATTACGGCGTTTGATCCGCCTGCCAGCTCATAATCCACGTCGGGTGGTGCGTTTCATTTTGCCAGGCGCTTTCTTCAATGCGAAAGCCCTGGTGATGGTAGAAATGCACCGCTCGTTGGTTCTTCTGGTAAACCTCGAGACTCAGTGAAGGGTAAAGTGCTTTCACGTGTTTCATCAGCGCTTGCCCAATCCCCTGGCCGATAAATGGCTCGCTCACAAACAGCGCACCAATAAACAGTGAATCCAGCACGCTAATAAACCCCACCATTTTGTCCTGATGCCAATAAACCCAGGTCGCAGATTGCGGAATATAAACATTTCGTACGATGGACTCACTTTCATACCAGTAGCTTTCGCTAATAAAAGGATGCGCCTGAATCGTGCTGGCAAGCCAGATGCTAATCAGTTCATCCATTTCACCAGGCTGCAAGCGGCGAATCATTTGAGGTTGTCAGGGTGGCAGAAACAGCTGGTGACATGGTCATTCACCAGTCCGCAGGCCTGCATAAATGAGTAGCAAATTGTTGAGCCAACAAACTTAAAGCCTCGTTTTTTAAGGGCTTTTGCAAGCGCGTCCGAAGCCGGTGTGGTCGTCGGGATTTCAGCAAGCGTTGCCGCTTGCGTAACCTGTGACTGGTTATCGACAAACGACCAGACAAAATCCGAGAATTTTTCGCCGTTGGCTTCCATCGCCAGATACGCTTTCGCGTTATTTATGATGGCTTCTATTTTGCCGCGGTGGCGGATAATTCCCGCGTCCTGCACCAGTTTGTCGACATCTTCAGGCTGCAGTAAAGCCACGGCTTGCGGATCGAAGTTTTTAAAGCAGCGGCGGTAATTCTCGCGTTTTTTCAGCACGGTTATCCATGATAAACCGGCCTGTTGTCCTTCAAGGCAAATCATCTCAAACAGGTGTTGTCCGTCAGTTACCGGCACACCCCATTCCTTATCGTGGTACTCGATATAGAGCGGGTCATTGGATACCCATCCACAACGCAGCATACGTTTCTCCTTTGATGAAATTTCTCGTGCCAACTTGACGTGCGAAATAAAGCGACAATAGTTAATTCAGGGCCATCTTGATACACCATGAGTTATTTAGGGGTTATCCGCAAGCCCGACAAAAAGACTAATAATATCGCCGGATTTGGCTCTTTTCTGGAGTCGCTTAATGATTATAAATATACGCAGTGGTCATCGTGTCACTCTCACCACGGTGCTGGCTTTGTGTTGCCTGCCCTATGCTACGAATGTATTTGCCTGGCAACAAGAATACGTCGCCGAAGAAGCTTCGGGTGATGCGCAGGATCGCTATACCTGGGACAGTAATCACCAACCAAGTTATAACGATATTCTCGCAGAAAGGATCAATTCTTCGTTCACCTCCCAAAACCAGGAGGGGCTGATGCTCGTCTCTGGTAACGACAACGTGAGCACGGATAACTCACATTTGGGTGTCGGCTGGAATATCTCTTTGCCCGGAAATATCACCACCGGACCGACGGCAAAGTACAGTTGGGATGGCTCATCAACCGGGATTTATAACGAATACGGTGATTCTGCCGTCGCTACACATTTTACCGATCAAGTCTGGCATGCCAGCGTTTCTAGCGTTGGCTGGCGCATGGATTCATCCGTTGGCTATCTGCGCCCGTGGGCACAGGTTAGTTATAACCATCAGTATGGTGAGAACCTCTGGAAAGCGCAGTCAGGGCTGAGAGCGAACACCGTGACAGGCCAGGACGCAAGCTGGATGGATGTCACCGTCGGTGCTGATATGCCGCTGGGGAAAAATATGGCGGCGTTTGCGTCTATGTCGCAAGCCGAAGGGTTAACCACGGGTGAGGCTTATATTTATAATGTCGGTGTGAGCGCGCAATTTTAAGTAAAGATAATCGCCCATTTCATTAACCTTAAATTAAAGCATTTAACATTTAATGTTCGGTATTCACGTGCCTTATATTGATAGTGGCTACTAACAAATACAGTAATTAAATCGTCGTCCAGGTCATTCATTCCCTCTCAGGTGCATTTCATTCCGGGCTGAGTGCAACTCATGCCTTTTTCTCCTGGAATAAAATGCACTTCGTTACTCTTGGCAGCAGAAGATTTCTCTTAAAATTTTGCGGACATCTGCCATGAATACTGCTTCCTACAACCGTACTCGCTGGTTAACTCTGATCGGCACCATCATTACTCAGTTTGCTTTGGGTTCTGTCTATACCTGGAGTTTATTCAACAGCGCCCTGTCGCAAAAGTTGGGTGAGCCAATCAGCCAGGTGGCATTCTCCTTTGGTTTATTAAGCCTCGGCCTCGCGATTTCCTCTTCCGTTGCGGGTAAATTGCAGGAACGTTTTGGCGTTCGTAAAGTGACGATGGCGGCTGGCGTGCTGCTGGGTGTCGGCTTCTTCCTGACCGCACACTCCAATAACTTACTGATGTTGTGGCTGAGTGCCGGTGTGCTGGTGGGTCTGGCAGATGGCGCAGGTTACCTGTTAACGCTTTCCAACTGCGTGAAGTGGTTCCCGGAGCGTAAAGGCCTGATTTCTGCGTTTGCCATTGGTTCTTATGGCCTCGGCAGCCTGGGTTTCAAATATATCGATACCCATTTACTGGCAACTTACGGCCTTGAAAGCACCTTTATGATTTGGGGTGGCCTGGCGATGGTGATGATTCTTCTCGGGTCATTACTGATGAAAGATGCGCCATTGCAGGAAGTGAAAACCGCCAACGGCGTGGCTGAAAAAGATTACACCCTTGCAGAATCTATGCGTAAACCACAGTACTGGATGCTGGCTATCATGTTCCTGACAGCGTGCATGAGTGGTTTGTATGTTATTGGTGTTGCGAAGGATATTGCGCAGGGTATGGTTCACCTGACTGCGGAATCTGCGGCAAATGCGGTAACCGTTATCGCGATTGCTAACCTGAGTGGCCGCCTGGTGCTGGGTATTCTTTCCGATAAGATTGCTCGTATCCGCGTTATCACTATCGGTCAGGTTATTTCTTTGGTCGGCATGGCTGCACTGTTGTTTGCCCCACTTAACGAAGCGACTTTCTTTGCAGCGATTGCCTGTGTCGCGTTTAACTTTGGCGGCACCATCACCGTTTACCCATCACTGGTGAGTGAGTTCTTCGGTCTGAATAACCTGACTAAAAACTACGGTGTGATTTACTTAGGCTTCGGTATCGGCAGCATCTGTGGCTCGATCATCGCTTCCATCTTCGGCGGTTTCTACGTGACCTTCTGCGTCATCTTCGCACTGCTGATTTTGTCTCTGGCGATTTCCACCACCATTCGCACTCCAGCACGTGAAGTTTACCAGGAAGCTCACGCCTGATAGCGAGCCATTAATGCCGCAAACCATGCCGCCGGGACGTTATACGGCGGCATCATTAATTGTGAAATCCCCTGCTCTATAATATTTTCCGCCTGCGCTCTTAAGCTCTCATTTCCCCGTTGTAAACCCGCCAATTGAATGCGTTTTTCTATCAAGTAGACCCGGGCAAAGTGTGGGTCGTAGCGCAAAATTTCACGCGTGTTATCAATGATATCTGCCAGCTTTATTGTTTGCGCATCACTACTGGCACTGGCGGTATGCAGGAAATGCGCGCGCTTGCGGTTCATGCGGTTAGTACCCGACGGCAGTTCGGGGTTCGTCACCATTGCTACCAGCGTTGCTACGTCCGGGCCAAAGTGCTCCTGAATGTCGATAAGCGTGGTGCCTGTGTCTTCTACGGTATCGTGCAGCCAGGCTGCCGCGAGCATTTCCTCAACGGAGCAAACACTCCTGACCAGTTCCACCACAGCCGCAGGATGGACGATGTAAGGCTCAAGGGTATATTTGCGGCGCTGGTCGCAAGCAGCATGCGCCTTTGCGGCATACCGGCGTGCACGTTCTTCCAATGACAGCATGATTTTTTCTCCGCATCACCACAATGCCTAATGTTTCCCACAGTTATGCTGCTCAATACAATTGCTTTGTGCACGGTGTATCGACTTTTTTCTCGATTCAGCATGCTCTGATTAATGTAAACAACAGACCAGATCACGTTTTTTGGCGATACTTTTTTCTTCCCCTATGTTCTACTTATTCGCGCCAAAAATTGGCTAAGAATCATCCCGATTCAATCTCTATTTTTTATCACTCAGAATTTTCTTTGTAATGAGGAGTCTGAGTGATGCTGATGACTTTTCTCTTTTGCTTTATTTTTTCGGACAACCTGCATGAATTACGTTAAATCGATGACCCAGCAGAAGCTCTGCCTTCTGTTAGCGGTGTACATCGGCCTGTTTTTAAACCTTTCAGTTTTCTATAATCGCTTTATGGGATTTGCTCAGGATTTTAGCAGCCTGAAAGCGTTATCTATGATTGTTGAAGTGGTGGCTTGTGTTCTGGTCACTTTCTTTTTATTCCGCGTGTTATCTCTGCTTGGAAGAACTGTCTGGCGAATTCTCGCCACGCTGATTGTGTTGTGTTCCGTCGGTGCCAGCTATTACATGACGCTGCTTAACGTCGTGATCGGCTATGGGATTATTGCCTCGGTGATGACCACGGATATCGACCTTTCTAAAGAAATTGTCGGCTATCAATTCGTGATGTGGATGGTGCTGGTCAGCGCAATTCCGCTGGTTCTTATCTGGGGAAGCAACACTCGCGATACGCTTATCAACCGGCTGAAAACACCTGGCCAACGCATCAAAAATATCGCCATTGTGCTGCTGGCTGGTTTGATGGTTTGGGCACCGCTGCGTTTGCTTGATAAACAGCAAAATACAACGGAAAAGCGCTCAACTGTTGATATGCCAAGTTATGGCGGCGTGGTGGCTAACTCCTACCTGCCATCAAACTGGGTTTCGGCTTTAGGCCTGTTTGCCTGGGCTCAGGCGGATGAATCTAACGACAACAGCTCGCTGATGAACCCGGCAAAGAAATTTACTTATGTCGCGCCAAAAGAGCTGGATGATACCTACGTTGTGTTTGTGATTGGCGAAACCACACGCTGGGATCACATGGGTATTCTCGGCTACGACCGCGATACCACACCAAAACTTTCCCAGGAGAAGAACCTGGTCGCATTCAGAGGTCAATCCTGCGATACCGCGACTAAGCTCTCCCTACGCTGTATGTTTGTGCGTGAAGGCGGTGCGGAAGATAACCCGCAGCGTACGCTGAAAGAGCAGAACGTTTTTGCGGTACTCAAACAGCTCGGTTTCAGCTCAAACCTGTTCGCGATGCAAAGTGAAGTGTGGTTCTACGGCAACACCATGGTTGATAACTTCTCTTATCGTGAGCAGATCGCGGCTGAGCCACGTAACCGTGGTAAGCAAGTCGATGACATGCTGCTGGTCGAAGAGATGAAGCGTTCGGTTGATGAGCATCCTAAGGGTAAGCATTTAATTATCCTGCATACCAAAGGCTCTCACTTCTCGTATGTGCAACGTTACCCGCGTAACTTCGCAAAATGGACGCCAGAATGCGTGAGCATTGATAAAGAGTGCAGCAAGCAGCAGCTGATTAACGCTTTTGATAACTCGGTGTTGTATACCGATACCGTGCTTGAACAAGTGATTTCTGAGCTGCGTGATAAGCGTGCGATTATTTTCTATGCCTCTGACCACGGTGAGTCTATCGACGAGCACAAACACCTGCACGGTACACCACGTAATATGGCACCACCTGAGCAGTTCCGTGTGCCATTGCTGGTTTGGGCATCAGATAAGTATCTGGAAAACCCGGATCGTGCTCGTGAGTTTGCACACATGCAGGAGCAGGCAAAAATGAAAGTGCCGCACCGCCATGTGGAATTGTACGACACCATCATGGGTTGCCTGGGTTATACGTCTCCGGACGGTGGTATCAACCAGAACAACAACTGGTGCCATGTGCCAGAAAAGAAGGCCGCACAGTAACTTTTTAGCCTGATGTGCTGAAATTTAAAGCAAACAGACGGGATTTTCAGTTTCAGGGATTGACGGTTAAAACGGTGCGCAGTAATATGCGCTCCGCATTCGGCGAGTAGCGCAGCTTGGTAGCGCAACTGGTTTGGGACCAGTGGGTCGGAGGTTCGAATCCTCTCTCGCCGACCAATTTCAAGAAAACCCAACCGCAAGGTTGGGTTTTTTTACGTCTGTAGATTATGAGGATGAGAATCTCCGCAGGAGGTTTGAGCCGAGCGCAGCGAGACAACGTTGCTTCAGCAACGGCCCGCAGGGGAATAATCCTCTCTCGCCGACCAAATTTAGAAAAGACCAACCTTCGGGTTGGTCTTTTTGCATCTGTAGTTTGCCGCCGCGCTTATCGCGCATTGCTCACCCCCCAAATCTTGCCAAAATATCCGCTTCATCGCCCAACACCTGTCTTTATATGATTTTGTGACATATTCCATCGTATTTTGTTATGGAAAATCGTGGGTTAATGCCCCGTTGCTTATGTTTCATACCAGCATGATTCACTCTAAGAGACATAGATCACAAAACTTATCGTTCAGATAATCAGCATCTGGCAAGAAATTTTACAGAATTGGCACAACTGGTTACGACTCCCGCTCGTCTTTTAATCAGTGGAATATTCTGGGTGCAGGGCAGTAGCATAAATTTCCCTGCTGGAAACAGAGCTACTGGCTTTTTTTAAACTTTGTTCGCGGATTCTCACCTCGGTTGTAAATCCCCGTTACCTATATTGACGTTTAACTCATCTGTTGACAGATTGTAGGGCGTGAGGGGCAAATTATGGACAGTCCGCACTACCACACAGCTAGCCTGACGAAAGGAACACCTGGCCTCACCACCGCCTCCGGGCACACCGTACAGACCGCACTCAAATAACAAAGGTCTAACGGTAAAAACAACACATCTCACAACGGAGCAGAAGAATGAGTCTTTCCTTGAAGAAGTCAGGGATGCTGAAATTTGGTCTGAGCCTGGTGGCCTTGACCGTAGCAGCTAGCGTTCAGGCAAAAACCCTGGTTTATTGCTCAGAAGGTTCCCCAGAAGGTTTCAACCCTCAACTGTTCACCTCTGGTACAACTTACGATGCCAGTTCAGTGCCTATCTATAACCGCCTTGTTGAGTTCAAAACGGGCACCACTGAAATCATCCCAGGACTTGCTGAAAAATGGGAAGTCAGCGCAGATGGTAAAACCTATACCTTCCACCTTCGTTCAGGTGTGAAGTGGCAGGACAACAAAGATTTCAAACCAACACGCGATCTGAATGCTGATGACGTGGTGTTCTCTTTTGATCGTCAGAAAAACGCCAACAACCCGTATCACAAAGTTTCTGGCGGCAGCTACGAATACTTCGAAGGCATGGGTTTATCTGACCTGATCAGTGAAATTAAGAAAGTGGACGATAATACCGTTCAGTTCGTGCTGACGCGTCCAGAATCGCCATTCCTGGCTGACCTTGCGATGGACTTCGCCTCTATTCTGTCCAAAGAATACGCTGACAACATGATGAAAGCGGGCACGCCGGAAAAAACTGACCTGAACCCAATCGGTACCGGTCCGTTCCAGCTGCTGCAATACCAGAAAGATTCTCGCATTCTGTACAAAGCGTTCCCGGGCTACTGGGGCACCAAACCTCAGATCGATCGTCTGGTCTTCTCCATCACGCCTGATGCTTCTGTGCGTTATGCCAAACTGCAGAAAAACGAGTGCCAGGTTATGCCGTATCCAAACCCGGCTGACATCGCTCGCATGAAACAAGACAAGAGCATCAACTTGATGGAACAGGCTGGCCTGAACGTGGGTTACCTCTCCTTCAACACCGAGAAGAAGCCGTTTGATGACGTGAAAGTGCGTCAGGCGCTGACTTACGCGGTGAACAAAGAAGCGATCATCAAAGCGGTTTATCAGGGCGCAGGCACTGCGGCTAAAAACCTGATCCCACCAACTATGTGGGGCTACAACGATGACGTGAAGGATTACACCTACGATCCTGAGAAAGCAAAAGCGCTGCTGAAAGAATCCGGCCACGCTGACGGCTTCACCGTTGATCTGTGGGCAATGCCGGTACAACGTCCGTACAACCCGAACGCTCGCCGTATGGCTGAGATGATTCAGGCTGACTGGGCGAAAGTCGGTGTGACCGCCAAAATCGTGACCTACGAGTGGGGCGAGTACCTGAAGCGTGCCAAAGCCGGTGAACACCAGGCTGTGATGATGGGCTGGACCGGCGACAATGGGGACCCGGACAACTTCTTCGCCACCCTGTTCAGCTGTGCGGCGGCTAAAGATGGTTCTAACTACTCTCGCTGGTGCTACAAGCCGTTTGAAGACCTGATTCAACCTGCGCGTGCCACAGACGATCACAACAAGCGTATCGAGCTGTACAAGCAAGCTCAGGTCGTGATGCATGACCAGGCTCCGGCGCTGATCGTTGCTCACTCCACGGTATATGAGCCTGTGCGCAAAGAAGTGAAAGGTTACGTGGTTGACCCATTGGGCAAACACCACTTTGAGAACGTGTCAGTAGAATAATACTGGTAGATATCCCCCTCACCCCGACCCTCTCCCTCAGGGAGAGGGAGGAGATCGAGAGGGATTTTTTCCCTCTCCTGGGGGAGAGGGCTAGGGTGAGGGCGACAAGTCCAACACCCGACGCCATCCTCCAGGTTTGTGGAAATTTTTGTGAGCAATACAATCCTGCCTCAATTTATGCTAACCGTCAGATTTCTGGTTGCAGGAAGGCGGCAAGCTCGGGAATCCTCAGGAGCTTACTTGAGTAAGTGACTGGGGTGACTGAGTGAAGCCAACGCACCTGTGGCCTGAAAGATGAGGGTTAGGGCGGGAGATTACAGAGAATCCGGGTTATGTTGCAGTTCATCCTCCGACGTCTGGGGCTAGTTATCCCCACTTTTATCGGTATTACCCTACTTACCTTCGCCTTCGTGCACATGATTCCCGGTGACCCGGTAATGATTATGGCCGGTGAGCGCGGTATCTCTCCTGAACGTCATGCTCAGTTGTTGGCTGAACTTGGCCTCAACAAGCCTATGTGGCAGCAATACATCCATTACATTTGGGGTGTGATGCACGGCGACCTGGGCATTTCGTTAAAAAGCCGTCTGCCTGTGTGGGACGAGTTCGTACCGCGTTTTAAAGCGACCATGGAACTCGGTATCTGCGCGATGCTGTTTGCCGTTGCCGTGGGTATTCCGGTTGGTGTGCTGGCTGCGGTTAAACGCGGTTCCGTGTTTGACCACACCTCTGTTGGCCTTGCGCTGACAGGCTATTCCATGCCTATTTTCTGGTGGGGCATGATGTTAATCATGCTGGTTTCCGTCTACTGGAACCTCACCCCGGTATCAGGGCGCATCAGCGATACGGTCTTCCTCGACGACTCCTTACCGCTCACCGGTTTTATGCTGATAGACACCGCTATATGGGGTGAGCCTGGCGACTTCATTGATGCCGTAGCGCACATGATTCTGCCAGCCGTCGTGCTCGGTACCATCCCACTGGCGGTTATCGTGCGTATGACGCGTTCATCAATGCTGGAAGTGCTCGGCGAAGATTACATCCGTACCGCACGAGCTAAAGGCCTGACGCGTATGCGCGTCATCGTGGTACACGCTCTGCGTAATGCCATGCTACCGGTTGTGACAGTTATCGGCCTGCAGGTCGGTACGTTGCTGGCGGGTGCCATTCTGACGGAAACCATCTTCTCCTGGCCGGGCCTTGGCCGCTGGCTGATTGATGCATTGCAACGTCGTGACTACCCGGTAGTACAGGGCGGCGTATTGTTGGTCGCGACGATGATTATCCTCGTGAACCTGATTGTCGACCTACTGTACGGCGTGGTGAACCCGCGTATACGCCATAAGAAATAAGGGCCATCATGACGCAAGTAACAGAAAACAAAGTGGTAGCGGCGCCAGTACCCATGACGCCATTCCAGGAATTCTGGCACTACTTTAAACGTAATAAAGGGGCGGTCATCGGCCTGGTGTATGTCACCGCGATGATCCTGATCGCCATCTTCGCCAACGTGCTGGCGCCACACGGCCCGGCAGAACAGTTCCGTGATTCACTGCTGCACCCACCGGTCTGGCAGGATGGCGGTAGCTGGCAGTTCCTGCTGGGAACCGATGACGTAGGCCGTGACATCATGGCTCGCCTGATGTACGGCGCGCGTTTGTCGCTGCTGGTAGGTTGCCTGGTGGTTGTGCTGTCGCTGATTATGGGCGTGGTACTTGGCCTGGTTGCGGGCTACTTTGGTGGCCTTATCGACAACATCATCATGCGTATTGTCGACATCATGCTGGCACTGCCAAGCCTGCTGTTGGCGCTGGTGCTGGTGGCGATTTTCGGCCCGTCGATAGTCAACGCCTCGCTTGCCTTAACCTTCGTTGCGCTGCCGCACTATGTGCGACTGACGCGCGGTGCGGTGCTGGTTGAAGTCAACCGTGACTATGTGACCGCTTCTCGCGTGGCGGGTGCAAGTTCAATGCGCCAGATGTTCATCAACATTTTACCGAACTGCCTGGCACCGCTTATCGTGCAGGCCTCTCTTGGCTTCTCTAACGCCATTCTCGATATGGCCGCTCTCGGCTTCCTTGGCATGGGTGCGCAACCGCCAACACCAGAGTGGGGCACCATGCTCTCCGATGTGTTGCAGTTCGCGCAAAGTGCTTGGTGGGTGGTCACCTTCCCAGGTGTCGCCATCCTACTGACGGTGCTGGCATTTAACCTGATGGGTGACGGGCTGCGTGATGCGCTCGATCCTAAACTCAAGCAGTAAAGGGCTACGTAATGGCGTTATTGAATGTAAATAAATTATCGGTGCATTTCGGCGACGAAAAGACACCGTTCCGTGCCGTAGACCGCGTGAGTTACAGTGTAAATCAGGGCGAAGTTGTCGGTATTGTTGGGGAATCTGGTTCCGGTAAATCGGTCAGCTCGCTGGCGATTATGGGGCTGATTGATTACCCAGGCCGCGTAATGGCGGAAAAACTGGAATTTAACGGCCAGGATCTGCAAAAGATTTCTGAGAAAGAGCGTCGTAACCTGGTGGGTGCCGAAGTGGCGATGATCTTCCAGGACCCGATGACCAGCCTCAACCCTTGCTACACCGTCGGTTTCCAGATTATGGAAGCCATCAAGGTGCACCAGGGCGGCAACAAGAAAACCCGCGTTCAGCGAGCTATCGACCTGCTGAACCTGGTGGGTATTCCCGATGCGGCTTCGCGTCTGGACGTTTACCCGCACCAGCTTTCCGGCGGTATGAGCCAGCGCGTGATGATCGCGATGGCGATTGCCTGTCGTCCTAAGTTGTTGATTGCCGACGAACCAACCACCGCGCTGGACGTAACTATCCAGGCGCAAATCATCGAGCTGTTACTGGAACTCCAGCAAAAAGAGAACATGGCGCTGATCCTGATCACCCATGACCTTGCGCTGGTGGCTGAAGCGGCACATAAAATCATCGTGATGTACGCCGGCCAGGTGGTGGAAACAGGTGCATCGCGCGATATTTTCCGCGCGCCACGCCATCCGTACACCCAGGCACTTTTACGTGCATTGCCTGAATTTGCACAGGATAAAGCACGCCTGGCGTCATTGCCGGGTGTGGTTCCGGGTAAATACGATCGCCCGAACGGCTGCCTGCTCAACCCACGCTGCCCGTATGCGACAGATAAGTGCCGCAGCATAGAACCAGAACTGAACCTGGTGGATAACGGGCGTCAGTCCAAATGCCACTTCCCACTCGATGATGCCGGGAGGCCAACGCTATGAGTACCGATAAGGCCACTGCGCAACCTCTGTTGCAGGCCATCGACCTGAAAAAACACTACCCGGTGAAGAAAGGCCTTTTCGGCCAGGAACGCCTGGTAAAAGCGCTGGATGGCGTTTCATTTGAACTCGAACGTGGCAAAACGCTGGCCGTGGTGGGTGAATCTGGCTGTGGTAAATCCACGCTGGGCCGCCTGCTGACGATGATCGAAATCCCAACTGGTGGTGAACTGTATTATCAGGGCCAGGATCTGCTCAAGCCTGATGAAACAGCTGAAAAGCTGCGTCGCCAGAAAATCCAGATCGTCTTCCAGAATCCATACGGCTCGCTGAACCCGCGTAAAAAAGTGGGGCAAATTCTTGAAGAGCCGTTGCAAATCAACACCAGCCTGAGCAAAGCCGAACGCCGTGAAAAAGCGTTGGCGATGATGGCGAAAGTCGGCCTGAAAACCGAGCATTACGACCGCTACCCGCATATGTTTTCCGGCGGCCAGCGCCAGCGTATTGCTATCGCCCGTGGGCTGATGCTTGACCCGGACGTGGTGATCGCCGATGAACCAGTTTCGGCCCTCGACGTTTCCGTGCGAGCGCAGGTTCTGAACCTGATGATGGATTTGCAGCAGGAAATGGGGCTGTCGTATGTGTTCATCTCCCACGATTTGTCGGTGGTGGAACACATCGCTGACGAAGTGATGGTGATGTACTTAGGGCGCTGTGTGGAGAAGGGCACCAAAGACCAGATCTTCTCTAATCCGCGCCACCCGTACACCCAGGCGCTGTTATCAGCCACGCCGCGCCTGAACCCGGACGACCGCCGCGAACGCATCAAACTCACCGGTGAGCTGCCAAGCCCGCTGAACCCACCGCCAGGCTGCGCGTTCAACGCCCGCTGTCGCCGTCGCTTTGGGCCGTGCACGCAGTTGCAACCGCAGCTCAAAGAGTACGGCGGTCAGTTGGTGGCTTGCTTTGCTGTTGATCAGGATGAGAACGGGGAAATTCGGTAGTAAGTTTATTGAAGGCCCTTTTGAGAGAAAGGGCTTTCTTTTAAAGATAATTAATTTTTAAAACTCTATTGTCAATACTATAGAACTCTTAATATCTTACATGGAATTGGAGTGATAACATTTAGGTATATCGACAAGTTAGGAAGAACCTCTCTGTGTAAATAATAAACAAGACAAAGAGGCTTTAGTTAATGTTATATAATCATATTAATAACATTAATATTTTGTATCACTTTCATCTATAAAATCATCACCTTTACTATCATCTAATTTATCATCTTTTTGATTGGGTGAAATTTTGATATGGAAGAGATCATCATAAATTGATGAACTGCTGAGAGCTTTTCGCCATGAATTTTCAGGTTGATATTCTTTATTTGTATTAAATAAATTAGCGAGTGCCTCCATGGCTTTTTTCCTAATCTCGTCATTGTACGTAGTGGATGGTATTGAATCATTCAAATCATCTACTGAAGAGTTGTTGTTTTCCTCTCTATTTAATTTTATTATATTAGATACCTCAGAAAATGAGGACTCTTCAATTTTAGCATTTAAGAACTCTGTGGCATCTTTTAGGAATAAAGTTGTATCATACATTTTAAAATTAGAAGTGTTCGTTACTGAATAAAATTCAGTTTGGAGTGACTCTAAAGGGCCAATTATTTTCGTTCCGATTTGATACCACCAATCATCTTTCATATCATCAGTGACAAATACTACATTATGAACTTGTTCCGACATGGCCATTCTTAAAATCTGTTTCCAAATTACATAGTCACCATATTCTCTTTTATATTCTAAACCAGCATAAACATAATCATTCACTCCTGATTTTTTAGAATCTTTAAAACCTGGTGGTATTTTTTTATTATATCTTAAAGAACCTTCTGTATAAATACTCTGCAACTCTTCTGCAGAGAATGGTTCCCCTACCCTCGAATCGAATATTTTATCAAAGCCTTCTCTTATCGCATCATGAGAGCGAACATCTGGTTTGAGGTTTCTTTGTTTTTTAAAAATATCTTCTTTGAATTTTTCTGTTAATGAAGTTATCTCTTCTAATAACCCTTCTAATGCTTCTGCAAGTATAGGAAGTCTTTTTTTTATTTTAAGTTCAGCAATGAGTTTACTATTTATTTTATTTTCAATATCGCTGAAGCAATTTAATATTCGATCAAAAGTAGCCCTTTCTTGATCTATTATTTCTAGTCTGCGCATTTGATACTCTAATACGACTTGGTGAGGTAACCAAACTCGAGAGCAAATTCTATCCAATACACCAAAAAAATCTTTTCTTGTATTTTCTTCATAGCTATAAAAATTTAGTAATACATTAGTGTCAAATACAAAAATAGTATTGGGGTTTTCCCATAAATTAGCTAGTTCATTAGCTTTTGGGGTATAAAATCCTTTAAATTGATTTCTCATATATGATCCTACAGGTTGTTCTTAAGCCAATGACTAACATTTGATTGCAACCCTGTCCAAGCTCCGATCCCAGATGATTTTATGACTAATAGTTTATCATCATTATCCATAAACTGTTTCAAATGATCTCTTATTACTGAAGATGAATCATCGCTGATGATTATCCATAAAGACTCCGTTGGGTGTGCCCAGTTGGAATATTTTTTAATCTCATTTATTAAAGACTTATAATCTTTGTTCTTAATTAAATCATAAGAAATTATATACGCAGCCATATATCCTCTCAATTATCAGTTTAGCTAATTAAAACTATCTTATACTAACTTCCAACCGCTTCAACTCTTCCCTACCAAGCGTCTTCAACCAATTCCCCAAACTCATTCCAGCTTCCTTCGCTGCAACTTCAAACTGAGCTTTCAGTTCCGGCGTGATGCGGATCTGAAATGTTGGAGATTTACCGGATTTGGACTGAATAGTGTCCCTTTTCATCGTTGACATGTACGTGTCTCCAAGCATAATGAGTGCTATTCAGGTACGTACCATTATATGGGAAAACCTGAAAAGATCGCCCCCGCCAGGTATTGGAGTACCAGACGAGGGCTTACCACAAACGTTAACTGATTAGGAGTAACGCTATGGCTATCGCCGATAGTAACACAATCGCTCGCCCTGAAATCGAGCCTGCAATCACCACTTTGTTAAAAACCCCGCTCGGCAATCACTTGGATCTATTCGAAATTCTTGATAGCTGCCAGTTCCATATCGACGCATTGATCGAAAACGACAACAACACTGAATGTATGGCGCTGTGTGGCCGTTTGCTTGCGGCGCTGGAGATGTTGAAATTCACGCTCAACGTCCCGCTTCCCACGCATTTAATCGAACGCCTGACGATAGATGTCGCAACCGATGATAATTATCGCTGCCCACTTTCAACGGATTCGGAAACTATGCGCCAATATTGCGCGGCATTAACGATGCTGCTCTTGCAACGCCAGCAAACGGCTGAACAAAACGAGCAGGTCACTGGTTTGCTATTCGAATTGGTTAACGTGCTGATCGAAGATCTTAAAACCCCGCGCTTTGTTCGTACGGAATCTGGATTGGTGATGATGAGCGGCGAGGCAGTGCCGGGGATCCACTAGGTTTTATGGGGTGGGAATCGTTACGGCTTTCCACCCTTAAATAACTGCCAACTGAACATATAAACCCCAATCCCATCAATTCATTTTGTGGGTTTCTTTAATCCTTCCATGCAAATTTTCAATGGCACGTTAAGCGATAAAACCCATTTATTTTAGTGCTTTATTACGTTTTCTTAATGCTTTCAAAAAAGGATTTTTAAATGGTCTGGGATAAACATGCCGCAGCATCCTACGCGCGACAGCACGCTGGTAGTTCCTCACATAGTCGCTGCGCCGAATTTACACGTATAGCCATCAATGCGGGGGGTGGGGAGATTAGTAATACTCGGCATGCAAAAGATTATTGTGCAGTTTTAGAGGCTGCTGGATTCCGTCCAATTGGCCCTGGAGAAAGCCCAAGGGTAGGTGATGTCGTCGTTATACAACCCTACACCGGGGGAAATCCAAGCGGGCATATGGCTATATTCGATGGTACCAATTGGTACTCCGACTTCCGGCAGCGTGATATGTGGGCTGGACCGGGTTATCGTTCTGCTCGCCCCGCTTATAAAATTTATAGGAAAAACTAATGCGCGCTCTTTTGCTGATTTTTTGCATGGTTTTGGCGAGTTGCACTGCTCATATTGAATCGCCTGAAAATCGAGTGGAGCAATTCTACCTTTTCTATCTGAATGCTTTTGTCAGTGATAATCACCAGGACGATCTTGATTCAGCCCAGATGCGTGATTTTGTGGCAAATGACACGCGACTCAGACTAAAAGAAGTTATGTCTATCTATGAGCAGGAGATCATTGGCGCAGACTATTTCACATACGCCCAGGATTATGCGCCGGAGTGGATAGCTGGGCTAAAGGTGGGTAAATCACAGGAGTACATGGGCGGGAAAGTGCTGGATGTGCGACTCGGTATTCAGGATGGAAAAAGCTATCCGCTGAAAGTGTATCTGCGGGTCGAAGAGGGTAAATGGAAGATTTACCGCGTAAGGGCTGGGGATGGATACGAGCAAGATATTTTTGATGATAAAGCGATCGCAGCCGCTAAGACTTATGCCGCAACAATAAACGACTAAAAAACAGTCGTAGGGGTAATAATCCCACTCCCGTTTCGGCCCGTGCACACAGCTCAAAGAGTACGGCGGTCAGCTAGTGGCATGTTTCGCTGTTGATCAGGATGAGAACGGGGAAATTCGTTAGTTCAGAACGCCATCACCCAACTCTTCGTTTCGGCCTTTTTTTGCTTTAAAATTTCGCACATCAATTTTATCCTCCCAAAAAAATTGAACCGCATTTTAAATTTCATTCCCTTCCGGTCATCAAAACACCTTTATATATTCACCAGTAAAATATAAAACCATTCATTACCTTCGAATAGATGATATGGCTTACAAAAAACATGGGAATATTCATGCAACTTTAAATGTTAATTCTCTCCACGAAAAATTAGCAGGCTATAAATCCTCTTTATGTGTGAGGAATCACAAAAAAAGTCTGCTACCATTAATGCATTAGTATTAAATATCGTGTAATCACAAATCTATTCGTCTTCATGCTTAGATGGTTGGTAATAAGAAAAAAAGATGGAGAAACGGCAGTCTGTACCTTTATATTGGCCTGAAATGCCGTCGTTTTATCTGCAAGAAAAAATAATAAAAGAAGTGATGATAACTCACTGCGATTAATAATTTTCTGTGAAGTCAATAACACAAAATAATGACTGGAAAAACCTCCCTAAGAGTATTGGTATAAGCTTTGAGTATATTCACGTATCAAATAAAAATGTCTTATAAATCATGAGTGTCGCAATGAAAAACTATGATGACTTGCAGCGATTCAAGGATAAGACCCGCACCGGCGCTATCGAATTCAAAGATATGTCGGCGCAAAACCAACACTCAGATACTAGCAACTGGGCGATTATCAAACAGTTAACGAACACTGAGGATGATGGCTCTGTGCTTTCCCAGGCCGGGAGTATTTTAGTGCCTGCACCCCAGGCGGTTAAGGCGGATGAGTTTGATACCCGCCATTTCAAGCCGCTGGCAGCACAACCTATCAGTAATACTGCATCACAGGGCTCTATTTTGGATAGCCTGCAAAACGCGATGCCGAAACCTCAGGCTGAAAGTGTTCAACAACCTGAGCAAACAAGGCCCGTATCATCGACGTTGTTTGAGCAGCTTGCACCGTTAACATCAACCCCGGCACCGGTTGCGGAGCCCGTTAAAGAACCCGTCACAGAAATCGTGAAACCTGCCGTGGTATCAGCACCGCAGGCCTCTGCACCGGTCACAACAGAACCTGTGCGTTTTGACAAACTGTTCGCCGCCAAAGGGAATACGGCGCGGAGTCATCCCGCCAAAGACTTACCGCTGCAACCGTTGCTGGAGATGATTGCATCATGCCGCTAGTGTGTGTTTGCTCGCCAAAAGGCGGAGTAGGAAAAACCACGGTTACTGCCAATCTGGCGTATGCGTTGGCTCGCGCGGGTAGCAAAGTATTAGCCATTGATTTTGATGTGCAAAATGCGCTGCGCCTGCATTTTGGTGTGCCATTGTCTGACGGTCGTGGCTACGTGACTAAAGCCATTGAATCCGCGGACTGGAGCCAGTCGGTGCTGACTGCCGGGAGCAATATGTTTGTGTTGCCCTACGGTGATGTCAGCGAAGAACAGCGTCTTGAGTTTGAACAGCGCCTGACGAACGACAGCCATTTCTTGCTGCGCGGGTTGAGTACATTGCTTAACTACCCAGGGCTTGTGATTATCGCGGACTTCCCGCCAGGGCCAAACCCGGCGCTGAAAGCGGTTTCGCGCCTGGCTGATTTGCACCTCGTGACGATGTTGGCAGATACCGCATCGCTGTCATTGTTGCCGCATATTGAAAATCACCGTCTGATTGGTGAACCGCTGAATAACAAGGCGGGGTACTATTTTGTACTTAATCAGAGTGACAACCGCCGCCATATAAGCCGCGACGTAACCGCGTTTATGCAGCAACGTCTCGGTGATCGCCTGCTCGGTGTTATTAACCGCGATGAAAGTGTGGCGGAAGCCAACGCTTCTCAGCAATCAATATTCGATTTCAGCCCTGCCTCTGCTGCGGCTTTTGATATTGAGCTTATTAGTAAACGCGTGGCAGGTATTCTCGGTATAAAAATTGGTGATGGCGCGGTTCATACCGCTTTAAGAACGTCAAATTTCTGACAATCATCCAGGATGTCCTATGAAAAAGGTCCTGTTCTATTTGCTGCTATTGGTGCTGGCACCGATAGCAGTGCTTATCATCATTACGCCAATGGATAGCCAGAAGCAGTATATTTTTGGTTTTATCAGTCTCGCGATAATGTTTGTATTAGGCTTTAGTAAAAAACACAGCGTGTCGATGATCATGATGCTGGTCTCGGTCTTGATGTCGACACGTTATATTTATTTCCGTGCTACGCAAACCCTGCACTTTAATTCTGAAATAGAAGCCATTCTTGGGGTAGGGCTATTTTTAGCCGAAGTATATATCTGGGTAGTTTTATTACTCAGCTATCTGCAAACTGCTTTCCCGTTAAAAAGGGGAATTGTTCCGCTTCCGGAAGATACGTCGACCTGGCCGACGGTGGATGTTTACGTTCCCAGCTATAACGAAAGCCTCGAAGTGGTGCGCGATACCGTTCTGGCTGCGCAATGTATCGATTACCCACGCGACAAGATTAAAATCTACCTGCTTGATGATGGTAAACGGCGCGAATTTGCGGTGTTTGCCGCAGATGCAGGAGTGGGTTATATCACGCGCAACGATAACTCTCATGCTAAAGCTGGGAACCTCAACCATGCCATGAAACTCACCAAAGGTGAGCTGATTTGCGTGTTTGACTGCGACCACGTCGCCACGCGTATTTTCCTGCAAGCGACGGTTGGTGCGTTCCTGAAAGACCCGAAACTGGCGCTGTTGCAGACTCCGCACTATTTCTACTCGCCCGATCCGTTCGAGCGTAACTTATCGGGTGGGAAAAACATTCCGAACGAGGGTGCACTGTTCTACGGCCCAATCCAGCAAGGCAACGATAACTGGAACGCGACCTTCTTCTGCGGTTCCTGTGCGGTGATTCGCCGTAGCGCACTTGAAGAGATTGGTGGCTTTGCGGTTGAAACTGTTACTGAAGATGCGCACACCGCGCTGAAAATGCAGCGCCTGGGCTGGAAATCTGCGTTTCTGGATATTCCGCTGGCAGCAGGCCTTGCGACTGAGCGCCTGGTGCTGCACGTTATTCAACGAACCCGCTGGGCGCGTGGTATGACGCAGATCTTCCGCCTCGATAATCCCTTATTTGGTCGTGGCCTGAAATGGCAGCAGCGTCTGTGTTACCTCAATGCGATGCTCTATTTCCAGTTCGCCTTACCGCGCGTAGCGTTTGTAACAGCTCCGCTGGCGTATTTGCTGTTTAACCTGAATATCATTCACTCCTCGGCGAGCCTGATTTTTGCTTATGCACTGCCACACCTGATATTGAGTATTTACCTCAACTCACGCATGAACGGGCGTTATCGCTACAGCTTCTGGGGTGAAATTTACGACATGGTGATGGCATTCCACCTGGTGTTGCCAACGGTTGTGACAATGCTGTTCCCGAAACGCGGCAAATTCAACGTAACCGATAAAGGCGCGTTGCTGAACGTCGGTTACTTCGATTTCAGCGTGGTGCGGCCTCACGTGATTATCGCGGTGCTACTGGCAGTGGCGGTGATCGCCGGTATTGTGCGCGCCTGTGCGCATGACTACTTTGGTGTCGACCCTAACGTTATTGCACTCAACGTAGGCTGGGGATTGTACAGCCTGGTGTTCCTGCTGGCGGCTATTGCAGTGGCCCGTGAAACGCGCCAGACGCGTAAAACAATTCGTATCGACGTCGAAGTACCCGTGGTCATTCACTACGCCAGCGGCATTTCCTCACGCAGCAATACGCTCGATTTATCCATGGGCGGCTGCCGAATTGCAGTGCCGGATGATCGCCATCTCACTGATGAAATCGAAGAGATCGAGCTGCAACTGAAATCCGGCTCAATCAGTATTCCGGTGCAAGTGATTGCCTGCGACGAAGAGGCGATTCGCCTGCAATTTGAAGAGATCCCACTGGACCGCCGTCGTGAACTGGTGCGTGTGGTTCTGGCGCGTGCAGATGCGTGGATTAACCCGCCAAAACCGCAGGACAACCCGTTCCGTTCCCTGCTTATCATTATTCGTTGCGTGTTTGACCTGTTCTGGTTGACGTGGAAATCCCGTCGCGAAAATCGCCGCTTACGTCAGGAAGAAGCAAAACGTATGGAAGAAGCCCGCGAGGACAACGTTGCATGAAACGGATGACCTATAAAGTTTGTCAGTTACTGCTTGCGTTTAGTGTGCTCACTGCACCCGTTATGGCTGAAGATGCCACGACGGTAGAATCATTGCCTCTGATAGATTTACCGGCTCCAGGGCAAGAGCCTGCGGCATCTCAGGCTCCTGTGGCCGAACCTGACATGGCACCGGTGCAAGATGCGGTGCCATCTCCCGCAGCGGCTCCAGCAGTAGACGCACCATCGGTCTTTACACCGGGCAGTTCCAGCAGCATTACCATGGCGCAAATGGGCCAGCCGCGCGGTATTACGCTCAGCGGCGGGCAGCTACAGGCGGGCATTGATTTTACCTTGCCAGCCGATCAGGTGATTACCAACGCACAGTTGTTGCTGAACCTGAAAGTGTCGCCAGCCATGGCGGCCCGCAATACCACATTGCAATTGATGATGAACGGTCAGCCGTTGGGCACGGTTCCGCTGGGTTCTGCCGACAGCAATGTGTCGAGCTACCAGCTGGAAATTCCGGCGGCAATGGTGGTATCGAGCAACAACATCAGCTTTAAAATCAATGATGGCGATGCTTTGCTGTGCCTGCGTGACCTGTCGGATAAATACCAGGTCACCATCATGCCGAACACGCGCCTGGACCTGGAAGGGCAGCAGCTTAATATCGGCGCAGACCTTAGCCACTTCCCGCGCCCATTCTTTGATGCGATGCAGATGACTCCCGCCGCGGTGACGTTTGCCTTCCCGGCAAAAACGTTACCTGAACAAGTGAGTGCTGCGGCATTAGTGGCGTCCTGGTTGGGGATTGAGGCGGACTACCGTGGAATTTCCTTTAATGCATTGCGTGACACATTGCCGGAGAAAAACGGCATTCTGTTTGGCAAATCGGGCGAGCAGATTGGCGGCCTGACGCTGCCCGTCACGCAAAAGCCGATGCTGCAAATTATCGATAACCCAAGTAACCCGGTTTACAAACTACTATTGGTGGTGGGTAACTCAGACCAGCAATTGCGTGCTGCGGCGTGGCGTTTAACTCAGGGTAAATTCCCGGGTCAAACCGCGAGTACTGCGGTAGAAAACCAGACTATCCCGGCGAGCAAGGCGTACGACGCCCCGCGCTGGATACCCACCGACCGCCCAGTGCGTTTAACTGAGCTGATGCGTAAAGACCAAAGCCTGACGGCGGCGGGCATCTGGCATGAGCCGTTAAGCGTTGCCTTCCGCGCGGCCCCGGACCTGTTCTTGTGGGATGGTGAAACCATTCCCGTGAAACTTGGCTACCGCTTCCCAACGGAAAGCTGGATTGATGAAGAACGATCGTATCTTTCCCTGACCTTCAACGGCACTTTCCTGAACAACCTGCCGGTGAACAAACAAGGTGCGCTGGAAACGCTGTGGCGCAAAGTAGGTGGTGATGCACGCCAGGAAACCTACAATCTCGCGCTGCAACCTTACCTGATTTACGGCGACAACCAGTTGTCGTTGTACTTCAACATCCAGACCAAAGAAACGGCGCCGTGTAGCGTGCTGCTTAATAACAACATTAAGAGCCGCATTGACGAAAACTCATCAATTGATTTGAGCAAAACGCGTCACTTCTCGCTGCTGCCAAACCTCTCTTACTTCGTCGGTGCCTCGTTCCCGTTCTCACGTTTTGCTGACTTCGCGCATACCGTGTTGTTGCTGCCAGAAAACCCAGGTGAGGCTGAAATCAGTACGTTGCTCAATATGGCGGCGCGTTCAGGCAATGCGACCGGGACTTCGCTAAATAACAACACCGTGATGTTTGGCGTGCCGACGGCGGGTGGCAATTTGCAACGCCTGGAAGATAGCCACGTGCTTTCCGTTTCTACCATCAATAAAAATACCTTTAACCGAACGCTACTGGCTCAGTCTCCATTTACCAGCAACGAGCATTCATTTGGTGTGCGTGAACGTTCAATCTGGCAAAAAATACAGAGCTGGCTGGAAGGCGACTGGGGTTCAGCAGGTATTGCTGCCGACCGCTACTTCTCCTCTAACGAGGCGTGGCGCGGTTTTGTCAGCTTCCGTTCGCAATGGAACCCTAACCGCGTGGTCGTGATGGCCATTGGCAGCACTGACGAGCAGCTCTCACGGCTTCAGACCGACTTAACTTCGGCTCGGGTTAACGCCGGAATTCGTGGCGATGTTTCGATCATTACCGATGAAAACGGTGTGCGGAGTTTCCGTGTCGGCCAGCAGTTCCCGAGCGGCCAAATGCCCTGGTACATGATGGTGGTCTGGTATGCGAACCAGCACTCTGCCTTCCTGGCCATTTTAGGTTTGTTGTTCGCCACAGTGATTGGCTTGAGCTTGTATGCCTTACTGAAAAAACGCGCGCATAAACGTCTTAATCCTCAGGATGATGGTAAGTAAGGTGGTGCTCAATGACTTATAAAAACAAAACTGCCCGGCACCTGTTAACTCTGTGCTTCTTTGGCGGCCTGACGTTCGGCGTTCAGGCTGCGGAAAACAATCCGGCGTTAAAAGCGTTGTTTGACCAGGCGAATTACTGGCATGAAAAGTCACACGATGAGCTGGCAAAAGAAGCGCTGCAAAAAGTGCTGATGGTGGATGCCAATAACACTCAGGCGATGTACCTGATGGCGTTATGGTCGCAACAGGCCGGGGATCTCAAAGGTGCCGCTCAGTGGCGCGAACGCCTCGCGGCGGTTTCGCCACAAGATAACAACTTACAGGCGCTGGATAACGCGAAACAGATTCAGCAAATCCCGCGTGGGCAGCTGGATTTAGCGCGTCAGCAGGCGCGAAGCGGCAACATTCCCGCCGCACTTGCCACCTGGCGCAGTTTGTTTAATGGTGACCAGCCACCGCCAAGCCTTGCGCCAGAATATTACCTGACGATGGCCGGTGATAAATCGCTGTACCCGCAGGCAGTGGCGGGTTTACGCCAGTTTGTCGCGCAAAATCCACAGGATAACGGTGGGAAAATTGCGCTCGGCAAAGTGCTGACCTATCAGGAAGGCACTCGCCGTGAAGGGATCGATCTGCTGCAAAATATGGCGAGCGGCAGCCCGGATGCTGATAAATCGCTGCGCCAGGCGCTGCTGTGGCTTGGCCCAACCGCGAGTGACGAAACCTATTACCAAACCTTCCTGCAACGCCATCCAAAAGACACGGCGGTGCAAGACCACTACCGTAAAAGTATTGGTGGCACCGCGAAAGGTGAAGGCTTTACCGCGCTCAATAGCGGCAATACTGATGCAGCAAAAAGCCAGTTTGAACAAGTGCTGCAAACCAACCCGCAAGATGCCGATGCACTGGCCGGGATGGGTTACATCGCACAGCGTAAAGGCGATTACACGGCCGCTTCAGAATATCTTAATCGCGCAGCAAGCCTTGGTGGTGATCAGTCTGACGAGCGCAAACAGCAGGCCGATGACGCCGCATTTTACGGGCAACTGGCGAGCGCTCAGGCCGCATTTAAGCAGGGTAATGTCAGCCAGGCGCTGGCGCTCAGTGCGCCTCTGGCCCAGCAAACGGGTGAGCGCGGTGCCGCCGCGAAGTTATTCCGTGCTGATGTGCAGCGCCACAATAAAGATTACGCCGCCGCAGAGCAGACATTGCGCGGTATTTTGAACGAGCAGCCGAATAATGGCTCAGCCCGTGAAAACCTCTACTACGTGTTGCGCGAGCAGAACAAAACTGCCGAAGCGCAGGCGATGCTACAAACCTTGCCGGCCAGTTTGCAGGCGAAGTTACAGCCGCGTGTTTCAGGTGGCAACCCGGCTGATCCAGTGCGCCGCCAGGCACAGCAGGCGGCAGCAAATGGCGATCCACAACGCGCCATCGCCATTTTGCAGCAGGGTGTGGCACGTTATCCATCCGACCCCTGGTTGCGCCTCGATTTAGCACGCCAGCTCCAAAAACAAGGGAACAGCGCGGAAGCCAGCAACGTGATGGCGCCGTCTTTCCGGCCAAATGCCTCCAGTACTGAACTTTACGCAGGTGCGTTATTTGCCAGCGAAAACAATGCCTGGCAGCAATCACAGACTCTGCTTTCGCGCATTCCGGCTTCCAGCCAGAACAGTGATATGCGCTCGCTTGCGGCGCGTGTGAACTACAACCTGCAAATGTCAGTCGCGGAACGTTACCTGGCACAAGGCGACACGGTTGCTGCGGCTAACACCTTAAAAGCGCTGGCTACACGGCCACCACAAAGCCCGGCAGATGCGGGCAAACTGGCAAAAATGCTGGCGCAAACTGGCGATGTCACAACCGCTGTGGCGATTGTGCGCGGCAATATGGGCCGTGGCGTGCAGGGCAATGCGGGCGATTATGGCGACCAGATTGCCGTGCTTAATCAGGCAGGGCTTGGGCGTGAAGCACAGGCGTTTCTGGCAAGCCCCGAATTGCAGTCGCGCAGCACGCCGACGCAACTGGCCGGGGTTCGCAACGGCTACATCATTAACGAAGCTGACCAACTGCGGACTCAGGGCAACTATGCAGCGGCGTACGACAAACTGATTCGTGCCATGCAGAGCGACCCGCAAAACACCGACCTGATGTTTGCGATGGCACGTCTGTATCAGTCCGGCAAAATGAACAAAGAAGCGGGCGTGGTTTACGACTACCTGATGACGCGTGACACGCCGGAACAGGATGCACGTGCCGGTGCTATCGACGTGGCACTCGCCAGCAAAGATGTGGATAAAGCGAAGCAGCTCACGGCGGGATTGCGTAACGATGAAACGCCAGATCGCCTGCTGTTATTAGCACGCGTGGCAGAAGCCGATGGCAATCACCAGCAGGCGATGAGCTATTTGCGTACCGCCCGTGGAAAACTGCTCGGCCTGCAAGGCGTGAGTGGCGGCACGGCACCGACGCTCGGTGGCCTGGCATTGGCGGATAACCCGTTTACACCGAAAACCACCGTTGCCCCACAAGCGACCGCATCCAACTCGTTGTATGGCGAAGCCATGCCGTGGCAAGTCGCACAGTTGGCTCGTAACCCGCAAACTGCACCTCCAGGCACAACGCGTACCGATCTGCCGGTAGAAACGGCGCAGGCGGGCACGCTGCGCCAGGTCGATAACATGATGGAGCAGCTGACCGACAAAACCGCCACCTGGGCGCGCGGTGCTGTCTCTGTGCGTGGGCGTGATGGCGAAAGCGGCATGAGCAAGCTCACCGAGATCAAATCGCCGTTGCAGTGGTCAACGGTGCCGTTTGGCGATTCACGCCTGGATCTGAATGTGACGCCAATCAGCCTGAATGCCGGGAGCGCTTCTGACGAATCCAGCCGCCGCTTTGGTACGGGCGCGTTAATTCAGGGGCAGGTGGCCGAGGAGTTATACAACTCTTCAACCACTACGCCGCCTGAGCTGCCCAATATCGACAAGATCAAGGTGCCTTCACAAGGCTCGCAAAGTGCTGCGGGCGTAGAAGTCGCAATGGCCTTAACGGGCGAGCAGTACAAACTGGATGTTGGCTCAACACCGCTAGGCCAGGATTTGAATACCGTGGTGGGGGGTGTGCAGTGGTCGCCACAACTGACGGATTACCTGAAGTTGATTCTGACCGGCGAACGCCGTGCGGTCGTCGACAGCCTGCTTTCTTACGTTGGTGTGGAAGATAAATACAGCGGCAAGAAATGGGGTCAGGTCACCAAGAACGGCGGTAGCGCGCAGTTGAGTTACGACGATGGTGATGCCGGTTTCTACGCGGGTGTCGGGTTGTATAACTACAACGGCGAAAACGTGCCGAGCAATGATAATTTCACCGGCAATGCAGGGGTTTATATCCGCCCATTCCATGCTGACGACCGCGAACTGAAAACTGGTATCAGCATGACGTATATGGACTTCTCGAAAAACCTCAGCTACTTCAGCTACGGGCAAGGTGGTTACTTTAGCCCGCAAGACTATATCAGCGTCTCCTTCCCGGTGGATTACACGCAGAAGTTTGATAACTGGGATATGTCAGTTGGCGCGTCAATTGGTTACCAGTCGTATAGCCAGGACGAAAGCCCGTACTTCCCAACCGACTCGCGGCTACAGTCGCAGCTGGAAGATTATGTCGCGAACGGCTTTGCGAAAGAGGCGTGGTATAGCGGCAGCAGCGAAAATGGCATGGGCTACAACTTGCGTGCCGCAGCCGATTATAAAGTTAACAAAGACATGACCATTGGTGGGCAGGTCGGTTATGACACCTTTGGTGATTACAACGAAAGTACCGCGCAGCTCTACTTCCGTTACCTGTTGGGGAATAATTAATCATGAATGACGCGCAGCTTTTGCAGTACTTTCAACATCAGCAGACGCCACCAGGCTGGTTCTCTCTGCTTCACATCATGGTTGATAGCATGGTGGCGAACGCGGGCGAAGCGGAAAGCCGCCAGTTTCTGATACAAATGGGCGACACGCTGGCGGGGCATCACCCTTTAGCATTAGCGCGAACTGTGGGTGAGCTCGAAACACAGATAAATGTTCAGCTTGCTCGCTTCAACTGGGGCTATATTGATATCGAAGCCAGCGAAACGGCGATGTTGATTCGCCACATGGCTTTACCTGTTCCCGCGGAAGAAGCGCAGCAGGCTTCCTGGAATAGCGCGTTCAGCGCCGTTCTGGAAGGTGTCTACGCCCGTTGGATTCGCGAACAGGGCGGTAAACCGCATGTGTCGCTGTGGCGCGAGTCTTCACCGTCAGCAACAGTGGTACACTTTCGATATCAAATTAGTCGATGAGGTGCTTGGATGTTGCAGCGATTCAAAACGCTGATAGTGGCAGTCTTTGCCTTGATCTTCAGCCAACACGCGTTGGCTGATAGTGCATGGGATAGCTATAAATCACGCTTTTTAATGCCCGATGGCCGAATCGTCGATACCGGAAATAAAAGCGTCAGCCACACCGAGGGCCAGGGCTTTGCCATGATGATGGCGGTGATGAATGACGATCGTGATAGTTTCGATAAGATGTGGAACTGGACGCGAAAAACCCTGAAAAACCCGGATAACGGTCTGTTCTATTGGCGATTTAACCCGGTTGAAGCACAACCGATCACCGATAAAAACAACGCCACTGATGGCGATACGTTTATTGCGTGGGCGTTGTTAAAGGCCGGAAATAAGTGGCAAAACCAGGATTATCTCAACGAATCAGACGCGATTGCTAAGGCGCTGGTGGCGCATAACGTTGTGCGTTTTGCGGGCTACCAGGTGATGTTGCCGGGTGCTAAAGGCTTTAATCTCAATAGTTACCTAAACCTCAATCCATCCTACTTTATCTTCCCGGCATGGCAGGATTTTGCCAACCGCAGCCATTTAATGGTGTGGAAAGATTTGATTAACGATGGGCAGAAATTGCTGGGGAAAATGCATTTTGGCAATTCTCAGCTCCCTTCTGACTGGGTTTCGCTCTATTCCGATGGCCGCACGGTGCCTGCAAAACAGTGGCCAGCACGCTTTAGCTATGACGCGATCCGCGTTCCGCTTTATGTGTATTGGTTTAATCACAGCAGCCCGGAGCTTCAAATCTACAAAGCCTGGTGGGGTCGCTTCCCGCGTGACAAAACGCCTGCCTGGGTGAATGTCACAACCAATGATCCCGCGCCATATATGATGGACGGAGGACTTCTGGCAGTACGTGATTTAGTGCTCCAGTCCGGCAGTATTGCGCAGCCGCAGATTACGGCGCAAGAAGACTATTATTCTGCGAGTTTGAAGATGCTGGTGGCGTTGTCGACGAAGTGAGTTGATGGCGGGTGTGGACGCCCTCACCCTAGCCCTCTCCCCCAGGAGAGGGAATAAAGCGTTCCTCACCTTTTCCCCAGGGCCGTTTCTCCCCTTCTCCCTCAGGGAGAAGGCCGGGATGAGGGTTGTTTTCTCGAAGCGCTTTCCAAAATTCCCCCCGCAATCTGACAACGCCTAAAAAAACCGCCAGCATCCCGCAATGGATAAAAAAACCAAAACCTACGTTAAAACATTGCGTCAAACCATGACGCCGCAGGAACAATGGCTATGGCGGCAGTTAAGAAACCGACATTTTTCTGACTACAAATTCAGGCGACAACATCCTGTCGGCCCGTTTATTGTCGATTTCGCCTGCTTACGGCCTAAAGTCATTATCGAACTGGATGGCGGGCAGCATAGCCAAAGAACGCGTTACGATGAGAGCCGGACATTATGGCTGGAGCGAAGAGGATGGCGGGTACTGCGCTTTTGGAATAATGAGTTCACGCAGAATACCGACGATGTACTCACTCTTATACTGGATACGCTCGCGGCTGTTTCGGTTTCTCAGGCCTAAAAATCACTGCAATGCAGTATACTCAGCCTGGGAAAGAAAAAGTCTATCAGGGCACAGTCATTGCGGAGTGTAAGTTTGCGAGTCAGTCGTTCATTAACGATTAAACAAATGGCGATGGTGTCAGCCGTTGCCGTGGTGTTTATTTTCATTTTTATCGTGGTACAGCTTTTTCACTTTGTGCAGCAAAGTCGCTACGACACAGCAAGCCAGATGGAGAAAATCGCCCATTCGGTGCGTATTCCGCTGTCTGCAGCCATTCTGAAAGCGGACATTCCTCAGGCCGAGTCCATCCTGAACCAAATTCAACCTTCCGGCATTATCAGCCGGGCGGATGTCGTATTACCGAACCAGTTCCAGGCTTTACGCCAGAGCTTTGCACCTGAACGCCCGATTCCAGTGTGGATTGCTCGCCTGTTTGAGCTGCCCGTGCAAATTTCGTTACCGCTGTATTCACTGGAGCGCCCGGCAAACCCGCAGCCATTGGCCTATCTGGTGCTGCAGGCGGACTCCTGGCGAATGTACAAATTCATCATCAGTACGATTTCGACGTTACTGACGACATATCTGTTGCTGGCGCTGATTCTTTCGGTTGCCATCAGCTGGTCGATTAACCGTTTAATTGTGCACCCGATCCGCAAAATCGCCCGCGAGCTGGACAGCCTCAGCCCGCAAGATGCGGCGAGCCATCAGCTCAAATTGCCGCCTCTTCATCATGATGATGAAATCGGGATGCTGGTGCGCAGTTATAACCGCAACCAACAAATGTCGCTGCGCTTGCATGAAGAAATGAGTGCGATGAGCACCCGCAACACACTCACGGAGCTGCCAAATAAAGCGCTGTTCCTGGCGTTGCTCGAACAACTCACGGCGAGTGAAAAGAAGAGTGCGCTGATCGTGATTGCCAGCGAAACCTTGCAGGATGCTGCCGGTGTGCTTAACGAGGAGCAGCGAGAAATTCTGCTGCTGACGCTGGTCGAGAAAATTAAAAGTGTGTTGCCGCCGAATATGGTGCTGGCGCAGCTCAGTGGGAACGACTTCGGGATTCTGGCCCATGGCGTTCAGGATGCCTGGAGCGCCATGACGCTTGCTAAGCAAATAATCACCGTGCTTAACGAAAAACTGCCGATTCAGACGATTTCACTTAAGCCTACGGCGAGCATCGGTATTGCGATGTATCACGGTGGTTTGGCCGCAGAACAACTGTATCGCCGTGCGGTATCGGCGGCATTTTCAGCCCGTCGCCATGGTAAAAATCAGATCCAATTCTTTGACCCTGAACAGATGGAAATCGCGCAGCGCCATTTGACGCAGGAGCACGATTTACTGACTGCATTAGATAACCAGCAATTTGCTATTTGGCTGCAACCGCAGGTCAATATGCAGACGCGTGAAGTGGTGAGTGCCGAGGTTTTACTGCGGATGCAGCAGCCGGATGGCAGTTGGGCATTACCCGACGGTTTGATTGGGCGAATTGAAGATTGTGGCCTGATGTTCACCATTGGCAACTGGGTGCTGGAAGAGTCGTGCCGTGTGCTTGCCGGCTGGCAAAATCAGGGCATCACTATGCCGCTGAGTGTGAACATCTCAGCGCATCAATTACTGCATGAAGAAATGGGCTCGTCGCTGCTGGAATTGCTCGCGCACTACCGCATTCAGCCAGGCATGTTGATTCTTGAAGTGACCGAAAGCCACCGTATTGATGACCCTAAAAAAGCCGTCAGTATTTTGCGCCCGCTGCGTAAAGCAGGAGTGCGCATCGCGCTGGATGATTTTGGTATGGGTTACGCCAGCCTGCGCCATTTACACCATCTGAAAGCACTGCCGGTAGATGTCCTGAAACTCGATAAGAGCTTTGTTGATGGACTGCCGGAAGACAATGCAATGGCCGGTGTGATTATCGGTATGGCGAAAACGCTTGGCCTGAAACTGGTGGCGGAAGGGGTTGAGAGCCAGGAACAGTGCGACTGGCTCCTGAGCGAAGGCGTGACCCTGGCTCAGGGGTATTTGTTCTCCAGAGCACTGACTCTTAAAGAGTTTGATACGCAGTATTTATCTACCACTCAGCAGTAAACTAATTGTTGCAAATGTTATTTTGCTGGCGCGAGTCAGCTCAATAATTTAACAATTATGTTTACAAACTGGCGCTATGTCACTTCTGGGTGTTTTTGAGGGTGTTATTTTTGGTGCCGCAAACCGAAAGGTTTTGTGGAATCTCTACCTCTCAAGGACACCCTATGAAACTCTCTCTCTTCAAAAGCCTCTACTTCCAGGTTCTTACGGCGATAGCCGTCGGCATCTTGCTGGGACATTTCTACCCGGAAATAGGCGCGCAGATGAAACCGCTCGGCGATGCGTTCGTTAAACTGATTAAAATGATTATCGCCCCGGTTATTTTCTGTACGGTTGTGACCGGCATCGCTGGCATGGAAAGCATGAAGGCCGTGGGCCGCACGGGTGCTGTGGCACTCCTCTATTTCGAAGTCGTCAGCACCATTGCGTTGATCATCGGTCTGATTGTCGTCAACGTCCTGCAGCCAGGAGCGGGTATGAACGTTGACCCGGCAACGCTTGATGCGAAAGCCGTGGCGATTTATGCCGAACAGGCGCAACAACAGGGCGTGACCGCATTCTTGCTGGATGTGATTCCGGGCAGCGTGATTGGTGCGTTTGCCAGCGGGAATATCCTGCAAGTGTTGCTGTTTGCGGTGCTGTTTGGTTTTGCACTGCATCGCCTGGGCCACAAAGGGCAGTTGATTTTCAACGTGATTGAAAGTTTCTCGCAGGTCATTTTCGGCATCATCAATATGATCATGCGCCTTGCGCCAATCGGTGCTTTCGGTGCCATGGCATTCACCATCGGTAAATATGGCGTCGGGTCGCTGGTGCAGCTCGGCCAGCTGATTATCTGCTTCTATATCACCTGTATTTTGTTCGTGGTTTTGGTGTTGGGTTCTATCGCCAAAGTGACCGGTTTCAGCATCTTCAAATTTATCCGTTACATCAAAGAAGAACTGCTGATTGTACTGGGCACATCCTCATCGGAATCTGCGCTGCCAAGAATGCTCGATAAAATGGAAAAACTCGGCTGCCGCAAATCGGTTGTTGGGCTGGTCATTCCAACCGGGTACTCGTTTAACCTTGATGGCACCTCTATTTACCTGACGATGGCGGCGGTGTTTATTGCCCAGGCGACCAATAGCCACATGGATATTTTCCATCAAATCACGCTGCTGGTGGTGTTGTTGCTCTCCTCTAAAGGTGCTGCTGGTGTGACCGGAAGTGGCTTTATCGTGCTGGCGGCGACCATTTCCGCTGTGGGGCATTTGCCGGTAGCAGGGCTTGCGTTAATTCTGGGTATCGACCGCTTTATGTCAGAAGCGCGTGCGCTGACTAACCTGGTCGGCAACGGTGTGGCCACCGTCGTGGTCGCGAAGTGGGTGAAGCAACTCGATGAAAAACAGCTGAAAGAAACACTCGATAACCCACAATCCGCAAAAAAAGTGAGCGAAGTCTCGTCTTAAGTCCCTCAATTGCCCACAGCGACTTGCCCTCGCTGTGGGTGACTGCGCATAATTGACCCTTGAGCCAATTTCTTTGGCGTTTTTTTCATTTTTAAAGTGACGTTTTCGCGAAGATGCGGTCAAACGGAGTGGTGAAACGTCACTTGTGGTGGCTTTATTGCGTAATGCTATGTCGCCATTACACTTTTTAATCAGGATAGTTTTCCAGGGGTTAACATGCAGGGCACCAAAATTCGACTCTTAGCTGGCGGATTGCTGTTGGTCGCCGCCGCCAGTAATGTGCAGGCAGAAGCACTACAGCCCGACCCAGCCTGGCAGCAAGGTACGCTTGCCAATGGTTTTCAATGGCAAGTCCTGGCCACACCTCAGCGTCCTAGCGACCGTATAGAAATTCGTCTGTTGGTTAACACTGGCTCATTGACTGAGACCACCCAGCAGAGCGGCTATAGCCACTTTTTACCACGCGTTGCGTTAACACAAAGCGGCAGCTTACAGCCGCTGCAGGCGCGTTCTCTATGGCAGCAAAGTGTGGACCCGAAGCGTCCGCTGCCACCGGTTGTCGTCTCTTATGACTTCACGCTGTTTAATCTCAGCCTGCCGAACAACCGCAATGATTTGCTCAAAGAAGCCTTAACCTATCTGTCAGACAGCAGTGGCAAACTGGCTATCACCCCAGAAACGGTGAACCTTGCGCTGCAAACGCAGGATATGGTTGCCACCTGGCCGATGGACACCAAAGACAGTTCCTGGCGCTATCGTCTGCAAGGTTCCACCCTGTTGGGCCATGACCCGGCAGAAGATCTTAAGCAACCGGTTGATATCGAACAACTCAAGGCGTTCTACCAGAAATGGTATACCCCGGATGCCATGACAATCATTGTTGTGGGTAACGTGGATAGCCGCAGTGTTGCTGACCAAATCAACAAGACGTTTGGCACTCTGACGGGCAAGCGTGAAATGCCTGCGCCAGTCGCCACGCTTTCTCCGCTCAAGCGCACTCCAGTCAGTTTGATGACGGACAGCGTGCGTCAGGACAGGCTCTCACTGATGTGGGACAACGCCTGGCAGCCGATCCGTGAATCCTCCATGCTGTTGCGCTACTGGCGTGCTGATCTGGCTCGCGAGGCCTTGTTCTGGCACGTGCAGCAAAACCTCAGTAAGCAGAACCAGACAGATCTCAACCTGAGCTTCGATTGCCGTGTGCTGTACCAGCGTGCGCAATGTGGCATCAATCTTGATTCACCTAACGATAAGCTGAATGCTAATTTGGCGACCGTGGGCAAAGAGTTGCTTAAGGTGCGTGATAAAGGGCTTTCGCAGGAAGAGTTTGATGCGTTAATTGCGCAGAAAAAAGCGGAGCTTGCCAAGTTGTTTGCTACTTATGCGCGTACTGACACCGACGTGTTGATTAGCCAGCGCATGCGTTCACTGCAAAACCAGGTGGTTGATATCGCACCGGAACAGTATCAGAAACTGCGTCAGGATTTCCTGAACAGTCTGACGCTGAACATGCTGAACCAGGATTTACGCCAGCAGTTGTCGCAAGAGATGGCCTTAGTGTTGCTGCAACCGAAAGGTGAGCCTGAGTTCAATATGAAGGATTTGCAAGCGACGTGGGACAAAGTGATGGTTCCTTCGAAGGCGCTTCCAATAACGGATGAACCTAAGCAGGATGTGTCGGATATTCCGCCAGCACAATAACATTTGCCCTCACCCTAACCCTCTCCCACAGGAGAGGGAATTAATCGGTTTTCTCCCTCTCCTAAGAGGGAGGGCCGGGGTGAGAGGTGTTATTACGAAGGCATCGCCTCTTTAGGAATGATCGCGCCGCGATACTGAATCACGGTGCTCGCGGTCAAATGCCCACGTTTTGCCGCTTCTTCTGCACTGCCACCGGTCAAACGCACAGCCAGGTAACCCGCACTGAAAGAGTCGCCAGCCGCAGTAGTGTCGATAACTTTTTCTTTCGGTAATTTAACCGCCGGTACTTCTACCAGCGATTCGCCCTGAATGGCCACCAGGCAAGAATCCGCACCACGCTTGATAACCACTTCGTGCACGCCAGCAGCCTGAGTACGTTGAATCACTTCTTCGACCGGCTTTGCGCCCCACAACAAATCTTCGTCATCCAGCGTCAGGAACGCGATATCGGTACAAGCCAGCATCTGCTGGTAGACCTGTTGCGTCTCTTCACGGCTAGCCCACAGGCGCGGACGGTAGTTGTTATCGAAGATAACCTTGCAACCGTTGGCGCGACACTGAGTCAGCAGCGCCATCAGCTTCTCACGGCTTGCCGCATTGAGGATAGCCAGGCTAATACCGCTCAGATACAGGTAATCGAACTGAGCCAGTTCAGCACAGATAGCCTGCGCTTGATCGCTCTCCAGCCAGAAACGGGCTGCGGCTTCGTTGCGCCAGTAATAGAACGTGCGCTCGCCGGTAGAGTCGGTCTCGATGTAATACAGGCCCGGCAGACGGTGCTCCAGGCGCTGAGTCAGCTCGGTGTGAACGTTTTCTTGCTGCCATGCGTCCAGCATCTGTTGGCTGAAGTTATCTTCGCCCAGAGCGGTAACGTAATGGACTTCAAGGTCGGAAGCATCAACCTGGCGAGCAATATAAACGGAAGTGTTTAGGGTATCGCCACCAAAGCCGCGGCTAACTTCCGCACCTTTTTGCGACAGTTCAATCATACATTCACCGATAACGGCGATTTTGCGCGTTGGCATAGCAGTAAACCTGAATTAATGAAATTACCGCTAGTTTGATGGGCGGCTAAAAACGAGTCAAACAATTTAAAACGATGTTTCGGAAAACTTTGAGCTAAGGCAGTTTATTGGCAATGTGAGAGAACTCTCTTTCATTGCGGTTGTACTGAAAGCGAACATAAAGTTCTCATGCGCCACGCCGATAACTTCACGATGAGCCATCTGAGTTATCAAGGTAAACAGGACGTACATGATGAAGTTTAAGCAGATCACTCACCGGCTTAATACGCTTGAGGCGAGTGTCGAAAGTTTGCAGGAACGGCGGTTCTGGTTACAGTGCCAGCGGCAGTACACCTTCCAGCCGATCTATAAAATCGATGGTCACTTAATGGCGATAGAGTTGCTGACAGTGGTCACACACCCGGATGAGCCGGAAATTCGCATCCCGCCCGATCGCTACTTTATGTCTGTCTCCAGCCGCACGAAGCTGATGGTTATCGAAGAGCAGCTCACCTTGCTGGCGCAGTGGGAGTCTATTTTCCTCGGCTACAAAATTTTAGCCTCGGTCAATGTGGACGGCCCGACACTGATGGCGATGAAGCAGCACCAGCCGATTCTTACGCTTATCAACAAAATGCCGTGGGTGCGCTTTGAGCTGGTTGAGCACATCACCCAACCGCAGGCAGTGACGCTTGCCGGGATGCAGGAGTTTGGCCCGTTGTGGCTTGATGATTTCGGCACTGGTGTGGCGAACTTCTCCGCATTAAGTGAGATGCACTATGACTACATCAAAGTCGCGCGTGACTTGTTTATCATGCTGCGCACTACCGATGAAGGTCGCAATTTATTCACCATGCTGCTGCAATTGATGAACCGCTACTGTAAGGGTGTCATCGTTGAAGGTGTTGAAACTGAAGATGAATGGCGTGATGTCCAAAGCTCGCCCGCCTATGCCGCGCAAGGCTATTTTCTCTCACGCCCCATTCCATTTGAACAGTTGGAGAATGTGCTGATTCGCCTCTCCTGATGCCTTTTGGCCCCGCTAAACTATCTTTAGTTAAAGCGAGCCACATCAGGAGAAGGTGAAAGGCATGACGAAAACTGGAAAAATCGTTAGTGGGACCGTTGGGGTTTTATTGTTGTTAGTTGTGGTAGCGATCATTGTGATTGCGACGTTTGACTGGAACCGGCTCAAACCGACCATCAACCAAAAAGTCTCAACAGAACTGAACCGTCCGTTTGCTATTCGTGGTGATTTGGGCGTGGTTTGGGAACGCAACAAAGAAGAAACAGGCTGGCGCAGTTGGGTGCCCTGGCCGCACGTTCACGCCGAAGATATTATTCTTGGTAACCCCCCTGAAATTCCTGAAGTGACGATGGTGCACCTGCCACGCGTAGATGCCACGCTCGCACCGCTCGCGCTACTGACCAAAACGGTCTATATCCCCTGGATTAAGCTGGTGCAACCTGATGCGCGGCTGATTCGCCTGTCGGAAAAGAACAATAACTGGACCTTTAATTTAGCCTCAGACGGAAATAAAGATCCTAACCAGCCGCCGTCAGCCTGGTCATTCCGAATGGACAACATTCTGTTCGATAAAGGCCGTATCGCGATTAACGACAAACTCACCAAAGCCGATATCGAAATCCTCGTCGACCCGCTCGGTAAGCCGTTGCCATTTAGTGAAGTGGAAGGGAAAAAGCCGACCGGCAAAGATGCTGCAAAAGCCGGGGATTACGTTTTTGGCCTGAAAGTGACTGGCCGTTATAACGGTGAGCCTATCGAGGGTAGCGGGAAAATTGGCGGCATGTTAGCGCTGCGCAGCGAAGGCGAAACCGCATTCCCGGTACAGGCCGACGTGCATTCCGGCAACTCACGCGTGGCATTTATCGGTACAATTAACGACCCGATGAAAATGGGCGGCGTGGATTTACGGCTGAAATTCTCCGGCGATTCGTTGGGGAATCTCTACGATCTGACCGGCGTTTTGCTGCCTGATACCCCGCCGTTTGAAACCGACGGGCATTTGCTGGCAAAAATCGACACCGAAAAAGGCTCGGTCTTCCGCTACCAGAATTTTAACGGGCGGATTGGCGACAGCGATATTCACGGCTCGCTCACTTATTCACAAGGCAAACCGCGCCCGAAACTGGAAGGCGACCTTGAATCTAAACAGCTCCGCCTGGCAGATCTCGGCCCATTGATCGGGGTGGATTCTGGTAAAGGTGCGCAGCAAAGCAAACAGTCTGAGCAGGCTAAGGGCGAGAAAACCGTTCAGCCCGCCGACAAAGTGCTGCCGTATGATCGTTTTGAAACCGACAAATGGGATGTGATGGACGCCGACGTGCGCTTTAAAGGCGGGCGTATCGAACACAGCGGCACGCTGCCACTGAGCAACCTGTCTACGCATGTGATTCTGAAAAATGCCGACCTGCGCCTTGCGCCGCTGAAATTTGGCATGGCGAACGGCACCATCAGCGCCAACATTCATCTTGAAGGCGATAAAAAGCCGATGCGCGGCACGGCTGATATTCAGGCGCGGCGTTTGCAGCTCAAGCAACTGATGCCGAAAGTGGAGTCGATGCAGAAAACGCTCGGTGAGCTAAACGGCGATGCGGAATTACGGGGCCGTGGCAACTCTATTGCTGAGTTGCTGGGCAGCAGCGACGGCAACCTGAAACTGCTGATGAACGACGGGCTTATCAGCCGCAACCTGATGGAAATCGTCGGTCTGAACGTCGGGAATTATATCGTCGGGCAGATTTTTGGTGATGACGAAGTAAGGATTAACTGCGCGGCGGCAAACCTCGATTTACGCGGTGGTGTCGCGACGCCGCGTATCTTTGCCTTTGATACTGAAAACTCGCTGATTAACGTCACCGGCACCACCAACTTCGCCACTGAACGTCTCGATTTAACCATCGACCCGGAGAGCAAGGGGATTCGAATTATTACCCTGCGGTCGCCGCTCTACGTGCGCGGAACGTTTAAGAACCCGGATGCCGGAGTGAAAGCCGGTCCGTTGATTGCCCGTGGTGCAGTCGCCGCCGCACTGGCAACGCTGGTGACGCCTGCTGCTGCGCTACTGGCGCTGATCTCGCCATCCGAAGGCGGTGACAATCAGTGCAGCCGTATTTTGGGGCAGATGAAGAAGTGAGGCCCTCCGCCGGTTGTCACCGCCAAGGCTGGCTCTTAGACATATCTATGTGAGCCAGGTGAAGGTTCCGTTCACTTACTGTTCTGTGATTTATAAAGCCACCGAACCGGTGAACGGAAAAACCTCACATCTTACAGATCTCGCCCTGATAGATTGCCAGAGCGAGATGCTTATAAGAGAAAGCCTTTAGTGGGGAGGGCGAAAAACCTAAAGCGACAAATGGCGTGTCTCTTTCGACACCAACAGCGCAACCAGCGTAATCGCTGACATCGCCGCCAGATACAAGCCGACGTAGAACAGGCCGTAATTCGCCTGCAACCAGGTGGCGATATACGGCGCTACAGACGCACCCAGAATTGATGCCACGTTATACGAGAACGACGCGCCGGTATAACGCACTTCTGTCGGGAACAACTCTGGCAGCAGCGCGCCCATCGGGCCGAAAGTTAAACCCATCAGGCTCAGACCAATCAGCAAGAACGCCATCACAAGCGTCGGGTTACCGGAACCTAACAGTGGCTGGAACACAGCTAAAGCAAAGACAATCATCAGGCTGGTGATCACAATCATGCACTTACGGCGGCCAAATTTATCAGCCAGATAGCCCGCAATCGGCACCATCACACCAAAACCAATCACCGCCATCATCAGCATCCACAGCACATCGTTGCGTGAGAAGCCAAGACCTACCGGCACGGCGGCGGTGCTGAAGGTCATTGAATAGACCGTCATGATGTAAAACAGCGTGTAAGTTGCCAGCATAATAAAGGTGCCGATAACGGTCGCCTTCAGGTGCTTTGTCAGCAGCGTGCCGAGCGGTATTTTCACCTGTTTGCCCGCTTTGGCAATTTTGGCAAACACCGGGGTTTCATGCAGCGATACGCGCACATACAGGCCGATAATCACCAGCACTGCAGAAAGAATAAAGGGTACGCGCCAGCCCCAGCTCATGAACTGCTCATCAGTCAGTAACCAGGAAAGCAGCAGGAAGGTGCCATTGGCAAAGAAGAAGCCGATTGGCGCACCTAACTGCGGGAATGAACCGTACAGCGCACGTTTGCGTGGTGGTGCGTTCTCGGTTGCGAGCAATGCCGCTCCGCCCCATTCGCCGCCCAGACCCAGGCCCTGACCGAAGCGTGCCAGAGCTAACAGCACCGGTGCTAATACGCCGATGGTCTCATAGCTCGGCAACAGGCCAATCAGAACGGTTGAAACACCCATCGTCAGAAGTGATGCCACCAGTGTCACTTTGCGGCCTACGCGGTCACCGAAGTGGCCGAAGAGTGCCGAACCAATTGGGCGCGCGACAAAGGCGATGGCGAATGTTGCCAGCGATTGTAGCGTCGCAGCAGTAGGGTCACCCTGCGGGAAGAAAATATGCGGGAATACAATGACCGCCGCAGTGGCGTAAATATAGAAATCAAAGAATTCGATGGCGGTGCCGACAAGCGAGGCAACGACAACTTTTCCGCGTGAGTTGACGGGCGTGGCGTCAGTTTCAGTATTGATTGAATTAGCGATGGTGGCTTGCATAGATTTTTCTTATTTATAGCGAACGAAAGCCATATTACGCATAGCAAAAGGCGCATTTCAACGCACGGTTTCGGGCATGGCTGTGTAATAAATAAGCATTAAGAGGATAATTTTTAGTCCAGAAGATAAATATCTATGTCGTGCTTCTCATATTTAAATAATCAGTGAATAAAACTGCTTTTAGGTTAAATAAAAGTTACAGGCTGGATTTATGTGCTGAAACGTTATCTCGTACCAGCCTGTTATCAATCAACTTTGAGTTTTACCCGGCATTCTCGGATCATCCTTGTATTGTGCGGTGGCAATCCACGCGGCACAAAACAGCGTCAGGCGGGCGAAGAAATAGAAGAAGGCCATCAGACCTAAAACAGAGCCAAATGCTGCGCCGGAGGGTGATTTTATCAGCGCTGGAAGGCTGTAGGTCATGATGATTTTGATAACCTCAAAACCAATTGCCGCAATCAATGTGCCACGAATCAGTGCTTTCTTGCGTGGACGGTGGCGTGGAAGACGCCAGAAAATCCAGAAGAACAGCAGGTAGTTAGCAAAAATAGAGATCGCTAACCCGACTAAATGCCAAACCGGTTTTAACCATTCGATACCGTCGAGATGCAAAAGAGTTATCAGGAATGCCTGGGCTGAACCGGCAACCGACGTGATTGAAAGCGTCACAATCAACGCCACCAACAAACCAATTAGCGACACTAAATCACGCAGATACTTTACCCAGAACTTCTCCTGATCCTGCGGGTTGCGCTCCCATTTATCGCGCGACTGGGCACGCACCGCTTCACGCAAATTCCCCATCCAGTTGATGCCGGAATAGAGTGCAATCAACAGGCCAACCAGCCCGACAGTCGTGCGCTGCTGCACCGCGGTATTGATGGTGTTTTTCAGTGTGGCGGCAAGCGTTGGCTCGCTCACGTTGGTGAGGATCTTTTCGAAAATTTCCTCCAGCAGCGTGGGGTGCGAGGCAAGGATATAACCGGCGGCGGCAAATGCCACCATCAAAATCGGGATCAGTGACAGGAATGAAAAGTAGGTGATTGCCGCGCCAAACTGGTTGCCCATACGGTCGTTAAAGCGTTCAGCTGCCCGTATCAAGTGCGCAACAACAGGGTTGCGTTCGACGCGCTCGACGGTGTTATTCACACTATCGATGGTTTTGTTCACCTTCTCATTGCTGGTTTTTATTTTGACTATTGGTTCATAGTCGAGCGTTTCTGTAGGACGTTTTTCGGTGTTATCCGGCACTGTCATCAGGTTATTTTCCCTATAATTCTGGCAGAAGGTTAAAGAAATTATAGCCTGGTGTTAGTCCACATATCCTTTAACCAGCCCCGTCAGCCACTCCATAAACAAATGAACGCGGCGCGAAAGGTTGCGGCGATGCGGGTAAAGCAGCGAAACGGGCATCGGTTCAGCTCGATATTGCGGCAGGATCTCCACCAGTTTTTTGCTCTTGAGTAACTCTTTTACGCCAATGCGTGGCGCCTGAATAATCCCAAGCCCGGCAAGACAGGCTGCCTGATAGGTTTCGGTGCTATTCACGGTAATCACGCCACCGGTTTTCACCCAGCGGGTATTTTTATCTTCGAAAAATTCAAAACCTTGCGGGCGGCTGCCGAGGTTTAGCGCGTAATGCACCATGGCGTGAGAAGTGAGATCGTCAATGCTTTCAGGGTAACCGAAACGCGCCAGATAATCGGGGCTGGCGCAGTTTATTAATGTCAGTTTCCCAAGCGGACGGGCCACCAGACCGGAGTCTTTAAGCTGCCCCACGCGCACCACACAATCAAAACCTTCACGCACCACATCGACCATGCGGTCGCTGCTGCTTAGCTCCAGTTCAATACCGGGATATTGCTGCAAAAATGCCGGAAGTTTTGGCATAACCAAATTTTTGGCGATGCCAACCGGCATATCCACCCGCAAGCGCCCGCTAACGCTTTTAGGATCGTGCAAAAAAAGACCATCTAGTTCATCAAGGTTGGCTAACAGATCGCGGCAGCGCTCGTAGTACACCATACCGTCTTGCGTCAGCTGCACCCGGCGGGTGGTGCGATGCAATAACCTTGTTCCCAGCAGGCCTTCAAGGGCCTGAATCTGGCGCGATACGCTACCTTTAGGAAGGCCCAGTGTGTCTGCTGCGCGGGAGAAACTCTCGAGTTCAGCCACTCTAATGAACAACTGCATTGCGTGTATTTTATCCACATTATTCTCACATTGTTGTTTGTAGTGAAACAGTGATGCGCAATTAGCACTCTTTATTGATTTTGTAGCAGCTAATAAGCTGTATCTCAACAACCCGATAGTCATCAACGAGGCAAATCATGAGTCAAACAATCGCATTAGTGACCGGCGGCAGCCGTGGATTAGGAAAAAACGCAGCATTGAAGCTGGCAGCACGTGGCGTGAATATTATTCTGACTTACAACAGCCAGCAGCAAGAAGCGCTCAATTTGGTACGTGAAATTGAGCTAACTGGCGTAAAAGCCGTGGCAATTCAATTGAATGTTGCCGAAAGCGCAGGCTTTGCTGCTTTTGCAGCGCAAGTGAAGCAGCAGCTACATGATGTATGGCAACGCGACTCTTTTGATTATTTATTAAACAATGCAGGAACTGGCCTCGATGCGCTGTTCGAAAAAACAACAGAGCAACAGTTTGATGATTTAATGAACATCCATCTCAAAGGGCCATTCTTCCTGACTCAGCACTTATTGCCGCTGATTAAAGACGGTGGCCGCATCCTGAATGTCTCCACTGGCCTGACGCGTTTTGCCCTGCCGGGGAAAGCCGCTTATGCCGCCATGAAAGGGGCGATGGAAGTGCTGACGAAGTACCAGGCCAAAGAGTTGGGTGCGCGTGGGATCTCCGTCAACATCATTGCACCGGGTGCGATTGCGACCGATTTCGGCGGTGGTGTGGTGCGTGATAACGAACAGGTAGCGAAGGCTATCGCGGCACAAACGGCGCTGGGGCGTGTAGGGCAACCGGATGATATTGGTAACGCGATTGCCGTTCTGCTCAGTGACGAAAGTGGCTGGATGAATGCGCAGCGTGTTGAAGTTTCTGGCGGCATGTTTTTATAAGCAGCAGAACAGGCAAGGGTGAAGTACAACGCATTCTTGCCTGTTAAATATTTGTCAAAAATATTGAATGACTTGAGCGAATCATTCCGCTATCACCATTTGTGATGCGGCACTATTCTTATCACATCGAAAGCGAACATGCTTTCACACTTAAACAAGCTCAAGGATACACATCATGAAAAGCATCAAATATTTTGCCGTTGTTATGACTCTGGCTGCTTCATTCTCAACTTTCGCTGCCTCTACTCAATCAGTTGAAAGCCAGAAAATCGGTACAGTTTCCGTAACCGGCGCATCAAACATTGATAGCCTTCAAGCACAGCTACAAGCAAAAGCTGAGCAGGCAGGCGCAAAATCTATCCGCATCATTTCTGCTGGTGGCGATAACAAAGTGTTTGGCGTTGCTGAGATGTATAACTAAGAATTCACGCTGTATGGGCCGCCGCTGCGCGGCCCGTGTTTTATTTAAATTCTTTGCGCAGCAAGCCAAAAATCCAGTCATCCTGCCAGACCCCGGCCAGAAAATAGTTCTCACGCAGTATCCCTTCCAGCTCAAAGCCTGCTTTTTCCAGCGTCTTTCTCGAACCGATATTCCCGACCGTGACGGTCGCGGTTAATTTTCGGATCGCGCATTTTTCAAAGGCAAATTTGCACACGGCATGAAGCGATTCATAACCGTAACCTTGCCCGTGGAATTTGGGGTCGAGAATAAAACCGACTTCTGCCAGGCCTTCGTCGCCACGCACAAAACCCGTGAAACCAATCGGCGTGCCGTTATGCTTATCGCGCATCACCAGACAAAGCCAGTGTCGGCTGGGAATTTCCCAGCGCACGAGGCGTGAATTAAAAATCAGGCGGACTTCCGCTTCTCGTCGCTCATCGGAAACAAAACGCATCACGACAGGGTCTTGTTGCAGGCGCAAAAAGAAAGGCCATTCTTGCTCGGTAATTTGCGTCAGGCTCAGTCTGGAGGTCACAAGTGGGAACATGGTTTTCAATTCACTATTTTTATTTTTGGCAGGTGTTTAATTCATATCAGCAAAAAAATAACGACGCCATACCCTTCATACTTCGAGTTGCAGATGCGTTGGTTTCACTCTGTCACCCAAATCACTTACTTGAGTAAGCTCATTGGGATACCCTCGCTCACCGCCTGCCTGCAACTCGAATTATTTTGGGTATTAAATAGGTTATTTCCAGTGTGAAATGTCATCCGTCGTGAGTCCAATATCTCGTAATTGTTCCTTGCTCAATCCTTGCAGTGTGCGTGCTGTCTGGCGGTTTAACCATCTCTGGCGGAAATAACGGTAAATCATCACAAAGCCATAAAACGGTTTGTGCGGACGGTTCTCTTCAAAGCCCATGGTGTTGCTCCTCATCGTGTTGATGGGAACAATCATGCGCCGCCATACAGATTGCTGGCAGACGCAAATATAACTTTTATTTAACATACAGACGCGCTAAAACAGGATCTGAATGGTGGTTTTGCCATCACTCTGTACTGCTTTTTCTGTCTGTATGGTGAATAAAGAGGATACAGCATGACGCGTTACCAACATCTGGCCACTTTGCTGGCAGAGCGCATTGAACAAGGGCTGTATCGCAGTGGTGAACGCCTGCCTTCGGTGCGCAACCTGAGCAGTGAACACGGCGTCAGTATCAGCACCGTACAGCAGGCCTATCATATTCTTGAAGATCGCCAACTCATCTCCCCGCAGCCGCGCTCGGGTTACTTTGTTACGCCGCAAAAATCTCAGCCTCCGGTGCCCGCGCTGACCCGCCCGGCACAGCGCCCGGTTGAAATTACCCAATGGGATGCGGTGCTTGAGCAATTAACCGGAAGGGAAGATGCCGGAAGTATCGCGTTTGGCAGCGGTTTTCCTGATGTCACCCAGGCGACGATCAAACCGCTGTGGCGCGAAATGAGCCGCATTGTGCAGCATCAGGAATCCGAAATTTTGGGTTATGACTGCATTAACGGTAAGCAGGTGCTGCGCGAACAAATCGCACGTTTGATGCTCGACAGCCGTTGTGTCGTCACGCCGGATGACATTGTGGTGACCACCGGTTGCCATGAAGCGCTGTCGATTGCGATTCGCGCCGTCTGTGAGGCGGGCGATATTGTGGCCGTTGAGTCGCCATGCTTCCACGGAACGATGCAAATGCTACGTGCGTTCGGCATTAAAGTGGTGGAAATACCAACAGATTCTGAAACGGGTATCAGCGTGGAAGCGCTGGAGCTGGCGCTGGAACAGTGGCCGATTAAAGCGGTGATTCTGGTTCCGACCTGTAATAACCCGCTCGGTTTTATCATGCCCGATGCGCGTAAAAAAGCGGTGTTGAATCTCGCGCAACGTTTTGATATTGCGATCATTGAAGACGATGTTTACGGCGAACTGGCGTATGAATATCCACGCCCGATGACGATTAAATCGCTGGATGTCGATGGCCGGGTGCTGTTGTGCAGCTCATTTTCAAAAACGCTGGCACCGGGACTGCGCGTGGGCTGGATTGTGCCGGGGCGCTATTTCGACCGCGCCATGCATATGAAGTATATCGTGACCGGCAGCACGACCACGTTTACGCAAATGGCGGTGGCGGAGTTTGTGCGTAACGGCCATTACCACCGCCACCTGCGGCGTATGCGCCAGCACTATCAGCGCAACCTCGATATCTTCACCTGCTGGGTGCGCCACTACTTCCCGTGCGGTATCTGCGTTTCTCGCCCACAGGGCGGTTTTTTGATGTGGATTGAGCTGCCGGAAGAGATTGATATCGTGCCCATCAGCGAGGTGCTGCGCCAGCATAATATCCGCATTGCGGTGGGGTCGTTGCTTTCGGCTTCCGGGAAATATCGCAACTGTATGCGCCTCAATTACGCGCTGCCGTTCAATACCACGACTGAAACCGCGCTGCGTGATATGGGTGAGCTTATCAGCCAGGTTTTTGAAAATAGTTAATTTTCCTGTGCTTTTACAGCCATAGACTCTTGCATGGCTGAGCTAAGATTCTGCGCAATGGCGCTTCTCGGTCCAGGCGCACGTCTCTTACAAAGGAAAATCATGGCAAGCGCGGCACAGTTGCTGATGCGGGAAAAGTTTGAAACATGCCTGGGTGTGATTCGCCATGCATCGTTGCAAATCCTGCCACTTCTCACTATCAAAGCCAGTGATGGCAAAGATCCACAGTGGTTTTTCCAACAGCTTGAGCAGGCTCGCCTCGCTCTCGGCAGCTGGATGGCGGTGGCGAAGCGCTTAAATCTTAACGACGCTGAAATCTCGCATTTCACACTGCTTTTGCGCCATTTACAGCAACTGGTTCCGCAGTTCGAAAGCGGCCAGGAAGTCAGTCATAACCAGTTAATAGCCGCGCTGCGTTTTGTCAGTTACCTCGAACGGGTGCGAGAAAAGCAGCCCTTGCTTGGCTATTCCACCGAAATTGAAAGTCACGATGTTGCGGTGCAGCAAAAAGCGATGCGCCAGATGCGTGCCCTTGAGCTGATGCTTAAGAACCTGGTGGAAAACAGTTATGCCGGTCAGTCGCAGCTGGTGCATAAGCTGAAAATGCTATTTGGCGCGGATAGCTTGCGCCGCTGGCTAAAGAACGGCGAGCGGGGCGATATTCTCAGCGGCATGCGTTTTAGCGAACTGGCTTTAATGGTGGTCGATAAAAAAGAGTACGCCAACCATTATGCCGGGCTTTTCCAACACGCAACGCAACTGGGTTTGTTGATTGACCAGCGTAAAACGCTGCAAACTTTTCTCGATGATGTACGCGAAATTCGCAACGACCTCGTGCAGCAGCAGACATTAACCTCCGTACAACTCGCATTGCTCAATAGCTATTACCAGGAAAGCAGCGCTGTTATTCAGCAGGCTTTCGATGAGGGGCGAACCAAAGTTAACCCGGCAGCACTTTTGGCGGCAGACGACGCGCAGTTACAGGCATGGCTGACGCTTGCGCAGAAAAAACACCAGGCTACCGGACGCGATAATGAAGAAGTGCGCGACACCATTGAACGGCCCGATTTGCGTAATACCAAAAGCAAACAGGACACCAGCGAGACACTGAAGATGGTGTGCTGGTGTATCGCTGGCGTGGCGGTAATTGGCGCCGCCATTTTCGGCATGTATTTGCTGAGTGATATCGCCGATAAACCCGTGCAAGCAAACAGCCAGCCCGCGAAAGTGACGGTGATTGATTCACTTCCCGAAGCGCAAAGCGCGCGTGAAAAACTGGCTAACATCGGGATTGGCTGGGAAGAGGGCAATTTACGCTCGGCCATCGAGCGTGGAGATGCCACCGTGGTGCGGTTGTTTATGCAAGGCGGCATGAACTGGAAAGTCTCTTACACCGAATCCGCATTAACGGGTGATTACCGCGACGCGCTCAATGCTCTTTTGCAGCATCGCTCGCAAATGGATGAAGAACGCCCGTGTCGGCGCATGGTCAGAACCTACAGCCAGGCGATGACCGACGGGGAAAGCCTCACGGCGCTGCGTAAACAATTCCTGCAAACTTTTTGCAGCTCGCCTGAAGCCATCAAGCGACAGAAAGAGGATTTGGACAGAGCAAAACTGCGGCTCAGTGCGCAGCAACAGCGTAAAGATGAGCAGGGTATTGCTGAAGAAAAACGTGCGGTTGATATTCAGCAGGCCATTTATAACGCGATGCGGTGAGTGTTTGTTATCTCTTTCGTAGGGTGGACGGATCCACCCTACAACCCCAAAAAAATTTTTTATATCCCAAATAATTCGAGCGGCATCAAGGCGGCAAGCGAGTGAATCCCCGGGAGCTTACTCAAGTAAGTGACCGGGGTGAGCGAGCGCAGCCAACGCAGACGCAGCTTGAATTTACCACCAGGCTTCCCACATCGCGCCCACGTTAAACGAATCAAGCTGAGTATTATCCTGCCCTGCGACACGCGTAGTGTGGTTGTTCTCCACCTGGCCGCCGGTAACGTAGAAGCGCAGCATCGGGCGGAACTCCGGCCCCATCGCGATAGAAATGTTCTGCGACAGCGTCAGTTTCCAGCCTTTGTTATCACCATCATTCTCGTAATCTACGCGCTGATAACCCGCCTCAAGCCACGTTGAATGGATGTCGTTCCAGAAGTACATCGGGCGAACGATGGCACCGTAGTTGCGGCGGTTATCGAGCGTTTGCTCGTCATTATCGTAATCGTGGAAGGCCAACAGATATTCCACCTGTGCTTGTTGAGTGAACTTATAGTTCCCTTCGAAGCTGGTATACACGGTGTGCAGGCCATTGGTTTTGTTATAAACGCTGTTATCCGAGTGGTCAGAATAACGGGCAATAATTTTATTCAGGCTATTTTCACCGGTGTGGCTTAACACCACCGCGGCTTGCCAGGCTTTGGAACGTTCGTCGCTATCAATGGCTTTGGAGTCAAAACCATAGTTGGCGTACAGCTCGAAATCGATCGGGCCGAATTTGATACCATGCAGTTTTGACGTTGCCGCGTAGTTGCCTTTATCGCCAGTGCCGGAGCCGCCCGTACAAGAGATACGCGACGGGTTGCCGCCATCTTCTATCATTTCAGGATTACACTGCTCCACCGATGCAACCGCCGCCATATCCAGTTGAGCAAAGCCGAGATCGAGGCTTTTCACCCCCGCACCTTGCCCATCGTGGTTCATCCAGAAGTAGTCGTTGATCCCTTGTTGTGGACGCTGGTGGAAGTCGCGACCGGCCCAGAAATAAGCATTTGGCTGTGATTCAAACAGGTTTGTGACACCCGCGTAGGCTTTTTTCAGGTTAACTTCATCGCCCCAGTGGTCAATCATCACGCCGATGTCCCAGATGGCCCCGTTATCGGCTTTTATGATTTTGGTGAGCTGGAATTCGCCGCCGTTGCCTTCGTTACCTAAACGACCAATTGCGGAGGAGCCGTTGTAGGAACCGTCAACGCCAATATATTTTTGATCACCTGCCTGGAAATGCGCACCGTAACGCGCATAACCGGTAAATTTAAGCCCCAACGGAACAGCCTTATCTGGCGTGGTGGGAACTTGCGGCGTAACTAACGTATCGGTCCTATTGAGGCGTGCCGCTTCTATTTTCGCATCACGGTCGGCCAGCGCTTTATCCACGGCCTTCGCCACGATTTGGTCAATTTGTTCCTGAGACATTGGTTCTTGTGCGAGTACAGAAATTGGGCACAACGCGGCGATAACCGCCATTGTTAATGGAAGTTTTTTAATTGTTTTCATTATAATCTCAATTTAGTAATTTATTTTTCAGACAATAAATATCCTGCTCCGGGTTAATAGAGAAAACTCTATTACCCAAACATATTTATCGTTATTTATACTTTCATCGGATTGGACTTAATTAAAATTATTTACGTAATTGTTTCTCCGTGCCAGAGGTTAAATAGTTTTTGTTTTTACGTAATGCTTAGCGTTGATAAAGATGAATAATTTCGTTCGAAAGTTCGCGTGCCAGCATGGATGTCATTAAATGGTCTTGCGCGTGCACCATAATTAATGTCATGGGTTGCTTAGCTTCACCGGCATCTTGTTCAATCAATTTAGTTTGCATCTTATGGGCTTCACGGGCGTAACCATCAGCTTCATGTAATAACAGTTTGGCTTCTTCAATATTACCCTGTCGCGCTGAATGCAGTGCTTCAAAACACAGGCTACGTGATTGCCCGGCATTCATAATAATTTCCATGACGGCTTCTTCTAATTCGATCATCATTTTTCCCAGATTTATTAGACGGCGATTATTAATTGCTGATAGCCGTTTCTGTCAACGGTGAACGCGCTTCGTTTTCCACGGCGGTTTTCTGCAATGAACGCTCATAAGCACGCAGGAATGGCAGATAAATTAAGGTGGAAACGACCATGCAAATCAAACACATCACCACCGGGCTAAAGGCCCAGTTTGTTGCCCACGAAGCGCCAATCGGTGCGGGTGTCGTCCACGGCGTCAGGGAAACGACTTGCGCCAGCCAACCCAGTTTTGTGGCGGTATAAGCCAGAACGGCGTTGACCATCGGTACGCAAACAAACGGAATGAACAACAACGGGTTCATGATAATGGGCGCGCCGAACAGAATCGGTTCATTGATATTAAAGAAACTTGGCACGATGCCCATTTTACCAATGGTGCGTAAGTGGGTGGCTTTGCTGCGCAGTAATAAGAACGCTAACGGCAGAGTGGAGCCGACGCCGCCAATCAATAAATAGTGGTCCCAGAAACCTTGCAGGTAAATGTGTGGTAATGCAGCGCCAGCGGCAAGCGCAGTCTGGTTTGCTGCAAGGTTTGTCATCCAGAATGGACTCATGATGCCGGTAACAATCAGCGAGCCATGAATGCCTGAGAACCAGAAAATCTGGCACAGCAACACAGACAACAAAATAGCGGGCAGGGAATCCGATGCGGAAACCAGCGGTTCCAGCAGGTGCATAATCGCTTGCGGCATAATCATGCCGGTTTGCGCTTCGATGAATAAATTCAGCGGGTGCAGCGTGCCGATAATCACCACCACCGGGATCAGAATTTCAAATGAACGCGCAACGCCTGTTGGCACTTCTTTTGGCAGACGAATCGTGACTTTGTGCTCTTTAAGCCAGGCGTAAATACGCGTGGAGTAAATCGACGTAATCAGCGCGGTGAAAATGCCCTGGCCTGAAAGGTACTGAGTCGAGATTTTGCCATCAGCGTAGGGTGCAGCAACTAGCAAAAACGCCATAAAGGCCAGCAAACCGGACATCACCGGGTCAAGATTAAACTGCCGCCCCAGACTTGCACCAATCCCGACTGAGATAAAGAACGTCATCACGCCCATACTCAGGTTAAATGGCAGCATCAGTTGTTCACGGTAAGTCTGTGAAAAATCCAGCCATGCGCGGGCAAAGCCAAGGGTGGTATCGGCCGAGAACGGCGGGAAAATAAACACCAGCATAAAGGAGCCGATGATCATAAACGGCAGGGCCGCGGTGAACCCATCACGAATGGCGATAACGTACTTTTGTTGCCCCAGACGACCCGCCAGCGGGGTGATAGATTGCTCAATCACCGTCACCATTGATTGATATAGCGAACTCATATGAACACCCTTTTAGTGAGCCGCTTCGATAAGCGACAGAGCATAATCCAACACCTTATCGCCACGTTGCATGCCGTAATCCATCATATCGATGGCTTGAACGGGAATGCCGTGAGAGGCGGTCTTTTCTGAAAGCGTACTTAACATATATTTCACTTGCGGCCCGAGCAGCACCACCTGGTAGCGCGGAAACTGCACGTCAAATTCAGCGACACCGTAAGCCTCTATTTCAACAGGCATTCCTCGTTCTTCCGCTACGCTCAGCATCTTTCTGACCAGCAGGCTGGTGGACATTCCGGCAGAACAACACAACATGATCTTGACCATTAACACTCATCCTCAAAATGTAAATAAAGTATTGCGGAAATTATTTGATACTTTATGGAAACCGTTTTCCATCCGCAGCCAACCGATCTGTGATACTCATCAACATCCAGCGTTTATAGGCTTTGCTTATTGGATCGTCATCACAAAATTATCTGGTTGAGGTACGGTTTGGACATCATGCGGAAAATCGGTTTCCATAGAAAAGCGAAACGACTATACTTAAAATTGGTTAGAATGTGAGCCAGGGCAGTATTTAGGATGACAGGCATAAGCCAGAGCCTGATAAAGGAAAATGATGTCTACAATCAATGATGTATCGCGTTTAGCTGGGGTGTCTAAAGCCACAGTATCTCGGGTATTGAGTGGATCTCGTGGGGTGAAAGAAGCGAGTCGTCTGGCTGTGCTTAAAGCGGTGGAAGAGTTGCATTACCGGCCGAATGTTATCGCGCAATCCTTGCTTAGCCAGTCAACAGGCTGTATTGGCGTGATTTGTGCGCAGGACAATATTAACCAGACCACGGGTTACCTGTACGCGCTGGAGAAACACCTTAGCCAGCATCAAAAACACCTGTTGCTGCGTTTTGCCAATAGCAAAACCGAGGTGTTGCACGCGCTTGATGAGCTGACCTGCGGCCTGTGCGATGACGTGCTGGTTATCGGTGCCCGTTTCCCGCTCAATATCAGCCATGAGAATGTCATTCTGGTGGATTGTGTGGATGTCGACTCCAGCAACAGCATTCAGTTTGATCACGCATTTGCTGCGGAAACTGCCTGTAATTACCTGATTAAACAGGGACGGCGGCAGATTGCCGTGATTAACCCTGACTCATGCGGTTCCGTTGAACAAATCCTGCTGGGTTACAAACGTGCGCTGGAAAACAATTTCCTGCCGTTTAACCGTAACCTGATTTTTATGGACTCCACCTCTTCGTCGGTTGCGCTGCAAGTGCTGCTCAATAACAGCACCACGCTGAATTTCAACGCGTTACTGGTGGCCGATGAGCAAGAAGCGCAGCGCATCATTCCGCAGTTGCAGGCGTTTAATAAATCCGTGCCGCAAGACATTATGGTATTTAGCCTCGCCGGGTCGCTGCATTTGCCAGGCATTCCGACTATTCCGGCCATTGAGTATTCCATGGATGCGATGGCGGCAAGAATTGTTGCGTGGCTGACCGAGAAAACCAAAAGTGCGCTGGGTTCGAACGTGCTGCGTGGGGATCTGATTATTCCTGACATGGCTGGAAGAAAGTAAACGTTTTACTGGCCGTGAAATGAAAAAGCCCGACATCGAAAGATGCCGGGCTTTTGAGTATTCGGGGTGAGTCAGCTTTAGCTTAGTGAGTGGCTTCACCGACCAGAGCACCACCGCCTGCGCCAACGGCCGCACCTTTTAAGACGCTTTGGCCGGTTGCTGCTGCTGCAACACCCCCCACTGCGGCACCAATCGCACCACCTTTACGGGCAGCTTTTCCTGTATCGCCACTTTTGAACATTGCCCCTGTGCCACCGCCAATGACCGCACCACCGACAGTACTCTTCACGCTTTTGCCCGTCACAGCACCAATTGCTGCACCAGCCAACGCTCCGCCAGATGTTTTATCAATAGCAAAAACGTTGCCTGAAAATGCGAAGGTTAAAATCAGTAAACCTGGGATATATTTTTTCAATAAGTTGTCCTCCTGGACATAAAAGTGCGTAATGTTTTGCACTTAACTATTATTCTGTTCGAGACGGTGAAAGACCCGTTTTAATATTTGATGTCTCGAGCTTCTTCACGGCCATCTTGTTTATTCTGGCGCTTGTCCTGGCGGCAATCATGGTTACTTTGGTCATTGCTAACCACACAGTCGCGCTTCTCCTGACGTGAATCCTCGCGGGTATCCTGACGAGTGTCACGCGCTTCGCGGCGTTGTTGGCCTTGTTGAGTCGCATTGGCAGTGCTGATAGAAAAAGTAGACAGCAAAATTGTGCCTGCCAGAACACCTAATAAGGTGGATGCTTTATTATTCATGAGATATATCCTAGAAAATAAATGATAAGCAATTTGAATAAATACAATTTTAAACGATTGAAACCAGAATAGTATAGTTCTGCCACTTGCGTCTAAATGTAAGCAAATAAATAAAATTATATTTTTCTTTGCGTTTCCTTTAGTTTTATCTCACATGTATATGAAAATTAATGGGTTAGCTTTTTTGATTATTAGAGCTCTATTCCTTTTATTTGCCTGCACATTCTTTTCACCTGCCTTTGTTTTTAGAATGGCCACTTATAGAAAAAGCCTCCGCATTTGAAATGCGGAGGCTTCAACTGAAATACTGGCGGGATTATCGACCCGTTGTTTTATGCTTCTGGCATCGCAGAAGAGTGGTGGGTAGAGATTTTCCACTCTTTACCATCCCACGCGTAAGTGAAGGTATAACGCGCTGAGACTTTGGATTTATCAGCGAAGGTGAAGGTGTAAGTCCCGGCATCTACCGCTTTATTACAACCCAGTCGCACAGTACGGCTGTCAATTTTGCCAAACGGCTTCTTCTCTAAGAAGTGCTCGAAATAATCCACTCGCTCGGCGTCAGTCAGGCGAACTTTATTGGAAACAGTCGGCAGCAATACGGCATCGCTAAGATAATTATTTGCTACTTTTTTAGCATCACCGGTCTGCAGGGAATCGTTCCATTTATCAAACAAGCCTTCAATCTGCGCTTTGTCTACTTTGACGCAGTCAGGTGTGGTCGTAGCCATTGCAGATCCTGAAACCAGAATCAGTGTACCCACGATACCAAGTAGCTTTTTCATTATTATCCCTTTGTTTCTGTTGTGTTTTTCCTGCAATCAAACTACCAATGATTTTGTGGGTATACAATATTATTTATATATAGTTACATTTCATTACTATAACCTACGTAAATCATTCAGGGAGTGGCAAAAACAAGCTTTCCGATGACTTGAAACCGCAATGAATCAACTTTTCGGTGATATTGTTCCTGGAAAAAGCACATAAAAAAACTGACCTGTTACAGTCAGTTTTTTAAGATTCGATTACATCGAGATTAGCTACCTCATAGTAACGAATTCTTCCGAACCCGTCGGGTGAATCGCCACGGTGTTATCGAAGTCTTTCTTGGTCGCGCCCATTTTCAGTGCAACCGCGAAGCCTTGCAGCATTTCATCCATGCCGTAACCGATGCCGTGAATACCGACAATCTTCTCATCCGGGCCTGCGCACACCAGCTTCATGCGGCATGGCTGACGGTGCGATGTCACAGCGGTGTACATGGCGGTGAAAGAGGATTTATACACCTTCACGTTATCGTCGCCGTACTGCTCACGCGCTTGTGGCTCGGTTAAACCGACCGTGCCGATTGGCGGGTGACTGAACACCACGGTTGGCACGTTGCTGTAATCCAGATGCTCGTCAGGCTTGTTGTTAAACAGACGTTCAGACAGGCGACGACCTGCGGCAACCGCGACAGGTGTCAGTTCTACAGCACCGGTGTTATCACCTACGGCATAAATGCCCGGCACGTTGGTGTTCTGGAATTTATCGACTTCAATGTAGCCTTTGGCATTGGTTTTCACACCCGTCGCCGCCAGGTTGAAGTTGTCGGTTTCTGGCTGACGGCCAATCGCCCAAATCAGGCAATCTACCGTTTCAGAGCGGCTATCTTCCAGTTGCAGCGTCAGGCTGCCATCGGCATTTTTAACCACCGCTTTCGGCACCGCTTGCGTGTGCAGCGTTGGGCCTTCGGTGTTAATCACTTCCAACAGGGTTTCGACAATCAGTGGATCAAAAGTACGCAGCGGCGCGTGCTGGCGCACGAACAGATGGGTTTCTGAACCCAGCGCGTTAACCACACCTGCGATTTCAACGGCAATATAGCCTGCGCCCACAACCGCAATGCGTTTTGGCAAAGCAGGCAGCGCGAAGAAACCGTCAGAATCAATACCATATTCCGCGCCTGGAATTGACGGGCGGCTTGGACGGCCACCGGTTGCAATCAGAATGTGGTCTGCGGTGATGGTTTCGCCATTCACTTCAACGGTATGTGCATCAACAAATTTGGCAAAGCCACGAATCACGTCAACGTTGTTTTTACCCAGAACGTTGTCGTAAGAGGTGTGGATGCGGTCGATATACGCGGTACGGCTGGCGATCAGTTTGTCCCAGTCGAATTTATTCACCGTGGTGTCAAAACCGTAGTCCGGGCCGTAGTTATGGATGGCCTCGGCGATTTGTGCCGCATGCCACATGACCTTTTTCGGTACGCAACCCACGTTTACGCAGGTGCCGCCCAGCTCTTTCGCCTCAATCAGGGCGCATTTCTTCCCATACATCGCCGCACGGTTAATGGAGGCGATACCGCCGCTGCCGCCGCCAATGGCGAGGTAGTCATAATGTTTGGTCATGATGTTTCCCTAATGAGTCGAAAAATATTCGCGATTGTAGCGCGCCGAGAAATTTTAGAGCAAAGGTTCCACCGATATCTCTGATAGCTATTACTCAGGCACAACCCAGCTCAGCGTGGTCGAGCCATTGCCGGAAGGAACCAGCGTTTTATGCAGCCACGGCAGTACGTTAGCCATCTGCTGTTCCAGTTTCCACGGCGGGTTGATAACAATCATGCCTGAAGCTGTCATGCCACGGCGGTCGCTATCCGGCAGCACGGCCAGTTCAATTTGCAGAATACGGCGGATACCGGTTTCTTCCAGTTCGCGCAGCATACGTTTGATTTGCTGGCGCATGACAACCGGGTACCACAGCGCATAAGTGCCGGTGGCAAAACGCTTGTAGCCATCGTTGATGCCCGTCACAACGGCCTGGTAATCGGTTTTAATCTCATACGGCGGGTCGATAAGAATCAGACCACGACGGGAAGCCGGCGGCAGTTTTGATTTCAGCTGGGTATAACCGTCAGCGCGTTCAACGCGTGCGCGGTTGTCTTTCTGGAATTCAGAGCGCAGCAGCGGGAAATCCGACGGGTGAAGTTCGGTCAATTGCAGGCTGTCTTGCTCACGCAGAAGCTGGCGCGCAATCAGCGGGGAGCCTGGGTAGTAACGCAGTTGGCCGCCGTGGTTATAGGCTTTAACCGCACCAATGTACGCTTCAAGCTCAGCTGGCAAATCATCTTGCTGCCAGATGCGGGCGATGCCTTCCAGGTATTCACCGGTACGCTCGGCATGCTCGCTGCTCAGTTTGTATCGGCCTGCGCCTGCATGAGTATCCAGATAAAGAAAAGGTTTTTCCTTCTCTTTTAAGGATTCGATGATCAGACTTTGAACGGTGTGTTTCAGTACGTCGGCGTGGTTGCCGGCGTGAAAGCTGTGGCGATAACTGAGCATGGCTTGAAGGGTTTCCAAAGACAAAAGAAGAACAACTATTCTGCACAGTATACAGCCTTATGCTTCGTGCCTGGCATTGAAATTAACTACACTAAGCCTCATCTTAATAAGATTGCTTTTGTAGCGCGCAATGCGCTCCACTTCTCAGACATCAGGAACCGCGCTTATGACCAATCCATTGTTAACGCCTTTCGATCTGCCGCCGTTTTCCGCTCTTAAACCTGAACATATCGTGCCAGCCGTGCAGCAAGCGCTGGATGATTGCCGCGTAAAAGTCGAAAGCGTGGTGGCACAGGGTGCGCCTTATAACTGGGATAATCTTTGCCAGCCGCTGGCTGAAGTGGACGACCGCCTGGGGCGCATTTTCTCCCCGGTCAGCCACCTGAATTCGGTACAAAACAGCCCAGAACTGCGTGAAGCCTATGAGCAAACGCTGCCGTTGCTGTCTGAATACAGCACCTGGGTTGGCCAGAACGAAGGGCTTTATCAGGCATATCGTAACCTGCGTGATGGTGCGTTTTACGCCGATCTCAGCATGGCTGAGAAAAAGGCTGTTGATAACGCACTGCGTGACTTCGAGCTGTCTGGCATTGGCTTGCCGGAAGAAAAACAGAAGCGTTACGGCGAAATCGCTGCGCGCTTGTCTGAACTGGGTTCGACCTACAGCAACAACGTGCTGGATGCGACTCAGGGCTGGACGAAACTGATTACCGACGAAGCACAACTTTCGGGTATGCCGGAAAGTGCGCTGGCCGCCGCACGTGCTCAGGCAGAAGCCAAAGAGCAAGATGGCTGGTTGCTGACGCTGGATATTCCAAGCTATTTGCCAGTACTCACTTACTGCGACAACCGCGAACTGCGTGAAGAGATGTATCGCGCTTATGCCACTCGCGCCTCCGATCAAGGCCCGAACGCAGGCAAATGGGATAACACCCCGGTGATGGAAGAGATTCTGGCACTGCGCCACGAGCTGGCAGAGCTGCTGGGCTTTGGCAACTATGCAGAAAAATCTCTCGCCACCAAAATGGCCGAAAACCCGCAGCAGGTTCTGGAGTTCTTAACCGATCTGGCGAAACGTGCGCGCCCACAGGGCGAAGCGGAACTGGCGCAACTGCGTGCATTCACCAAAAAAGAATTTAACGTTGATGAACTGGAACCCTGGGACATCACCTATTACAGCGAAAAACAGAAACAGCATCTGTACAGCATCAGCGATGAGCAGTTGCGCCCGTACTTCCCGGAAGACCGCGCGGTAAACGGCCTGTTTGAAGTAGTGAAGCGCATTTACGGCATCACTGCGAAAGAGCGTAAAGACATCGATGTCTGGCATTCGGATGTGCGTTTCTTCGAGCTGTATGACGAGACTGGCGACCTGCGCGGCAGCTTCTATCTCGACCTGTATGCGCGTGAAAATAAACGCGGTGGGGCATGGATGGACGATTGCGTTGGCCAGATGCGAAAAGCTGACGGATCGCTGCAAAAACCCGTCGCTTACCTGACCTGTAACTTTAACCGCCCGGTTAGCGGCAAGCCTGCGCTGTTTACTCATGACGAAGTGATCACCCTCTTCCATGAGTTCGGCCACGGTTTGCACCATATGCTGACCAAAGTCGAAACGGCGGGTGTTTCTGGCATTAACGGTGTGCCGTGGGATGCGGTCGAACTGCCAAGCCAGTTTATGGAAAACTGGTGCTGGGAGCCGGATGCACTGGCGTTTATCTCCGGCCATTTCGAAACCGGCGAACCGCTGCCAAAAGAGCTGCTCGATAAAATGCTGGCGGCGAAAAACTACCAGGCGGCGCTGTTTATTCTGCGTCAGCTGGAGTTTGGCCTGTTCGACTTCCGCCTGCATGCTGAATTCAACCCGGAGCAAGGCGCGAAAGTGCTGGAAACTCTATATGAAATCAAGAAGCTGGTTGCGGTTGTGCCGTCACCGAAATGGGGCCGTTTCCCACACGCCTTCAGCCACATCTTTGCAGGTGGTTATGCAGCGGGTTATTACAGCTACCTGTGGGCCGATGTGCTGGCAGCCGATGCGTTCTCGCGCTTTGAAGAAGAGGGTATTTTCAACCGCGAAACCGGCCAGTCATTCCTTGATAACATCCTGACCCGTGGCGGTTCAGAAGAGCCAATGGAGCTGTTCAAACGCTTCCGTGGCCGCGAGCCTCAGCTCGATGCGATGCTGGCTCATTACGGTATCAAGGGCTAAGTCATTCTGTGAAAATCTGTTTACTAACTGAATCAGGCGCCGACTCCGGCGCCTTATCACTTTTGAGCGAACGCTGGGGTCTTGAGCACGACGAAGACTCGCTGATGGCGCTGGTATTAACGCCGGACCATCTGGAATTGCGCAAGCGCGATGAGCCAAAACTGGGCGGCATTTTTGTCGATTTTGTTTCGGGTGCGATGGCGCATCGCCGCAAGTTTGGCGGTGGGCGTGGCGAAGCGGTGGCAAAAGCGGTTGGCATCAAAAGCGGTTATCTGCCGAGTGTCGTGGATGCCACGGCCGGGCTTGGGCGTGATGCGTTTGTCCTGGCGTCTGTGGGCTGTCGGGTGCGAATGTTAGAGCGTAACCCGGTGGTTGCGGCTTTGCTCGATGACGGCTTGCGCCGAGGGTATCAGGATGCAGAAATCGGCGGCTGGTTGCAGGAGCGTTTGCAGTTGATTCACGCGTCCAGCCTGACGGCGTTAAGCGATATCACACCGCGCCCGGAAGTGGTGTATCTCGACCCGATGTTCCCGCATAAGCAGAAAAGCGCGCTGGTGAAGAAAGAGATGCGTGTGTTTCAGTCGCTGGTGGGGCCGGACGAAGATGCAGACGGTTTGCTGTTGCCTGCGCAAAAGCTGGCGACAAAACGTGTGGTTGTGAAACGCCCGGACTACGCGCCACCGCTCGGTGGTGTGGAAACGCATAACGCTGTGGTCACCAAAGGCCACCGTTTTGATATTTATTCGGGTACGGCGGTTTGAACAACCCTCACCCCGACCCTCTCCCTGAGGGCGAGGGGGAAACCATACTTTTCCCTCTCCTGGGGGAGAGGGTTAGGGTGAGGGCTTAAACGTTCTAAACTTAATCTTCGTCTTCGTCACGCAGTGGAACAATCAACATATCAACATGTACGGTGTTGATAAGCTGGCGTGCGGAGGACATCAGCTTGCTCCAGAAATCCTGGTGGTGGCCGCAAACCACTAAATCCATATCGTACTTTTTAATGGCATCGACCAGTACCTGGCCAAGATCGCCGCTGCCACTCAGTGTTTCAGTAATTGGGTAACCTGCACCAGTGGATAACTCGCTCAATGCGTGGTGAGTTTCTTCAGAAATGCGTTTTTGCATATCGCCCAGATTGACATCAATCAATCCGGTGTAGAGATCGGAGTAATTTACATCAACATGAATCAGGGAAACTTTCGCGTTGTATGGACGAGCCATAGACACGGCTTTTTCCACCAGTACTTTGCTCTCCGGGGAGAGGTCTACCGCGATCAGAATGTGTTTGTAAGCCATATATTTTACTCCTTCCATAAGTTGTCGATGACCAGCCTGGTCGGGTAACAAGATAGACTTCATCGGTGCTACCCGCGTGTAAAGACCTAAATTGTAGATGATATTTCTACCCTATAGCGAATGATAGAAATCGTCAACGTGCCACCACTGTATACATTGAAGTCCTAAATGGACGTTATAGCTTTGATAAAGATTAACGATGTGGAAAAAAAATGAACGGATCTCCTACACTATTAAATAAGCCGTTCCGGAATATACCCGTCGTCTTTCAAGTTGCATGTGCGTTGGCTGCGTTCAATCGCCCGAATCACTTACTCGTGTAAGCGCATCGGGACTCATTATCTTGCCGCCTGCCTGCCACTCGAAATCCATTGGGTATAGTCATGTGAGCCGGATCGGCTTTTTGGGCTCGCTGAACGGTCTTTCTGGTTTTCGGGGTGAGCGGTTGCCCTGGAGTGATGTTCTGGGGCTTCACCGGGAGGGGAATTATGATGATCAGCACCGTCGCGCTTTTTTGGGCGCTTTGTGTAGTTTGTGTTGTGAATATGGCGCGCTATTACTCATCTTTGCGCGCGCTGCTGGTGGTATTACGCGGGTGCGATCCGTTGTTGTACCAATACGTCGATGGAGGCGGTTTTTTTACCTCTCACGGCCAGCCCAGCAAACAGATCCGCTTAGTGAGTTATATCTACGCCCAGCGATATCTCGATCATCACGATGACGAGTTTATCCGCCGCTGTGAACGTCTGCGCCGCCAGTTTATTTTGACCAGTGCTTTGTGTGGATTAGTCGTAATAAGTTTGATTGGTTTAATGCTTTGGCACTAGTGATTTAAGCAGCGTATAAAAAAAGCGGGCCAGTAAACTGACCCGCTTTTTGCTTTTTGGTGACGACACCGCACTTAAATAAAGTGCAGTGAAATCCAGTAAAGAGAACCAGAAAGCAGAATCGACACCGGTAAAGTGAACACCCAGGCCATCAGGATGTTGGTTACCGTTTTACGCTGCAAACCGCCACCATCAACAACCATCGTCCCCGCTACGGAAGAAGAAAGCACGTGAGTGGTAGAAACCGGCATACCGGTGTAGCTCGCAATACCAATGGAGACGGCGGCTGTCATCTGCGCGGACATACCCTGCGCATACGTCATGCCTTTCTTACCAATCTTCTCACCGATAGTTGTCGCCACACGACGCCAGCCAATCATAGTACCGAGGCCGAGTGCCAGAGCAACCGCCATGATAATCCAGATTGGTGCGTACTCGATGGTATACAGCAAGTCAGTTTTGAGCTCTTTCAGGAAGCGCTTATCGTCCGGTTTGGTTTCCGGCAGAGCAGCAACTTTCTCTGAAGTATCTGAAATGCAAAGCAGCAGACGGCGCATATGGCTGCGCTGCTCAATGCTCAGCTTGTCGTAGCTGTCGATGTTACCCAATAGTGCTTTTGCGCCCTGAACCGCAAGAATGGCGCGGCTGGCATCGCAATGGAACTCAGCAGGTTTGTCCTGGCCCTTCACTTCTTCAGGGGTCGGGATAGCTGGATTGAGATCAACAACATGCTTAATCACATCGCCATGCTGCGCGTAGTACTGCTCAAGGTGGGTGATGGCATCACGGGTACGAGCAATGTCGTATCCAGAAGCATTCATGTTCACCACAAAGCCTGCAGGCGCTACACCAATCAGCACCAGCATGATCAAGCCAATACCTTTCTGACCGTCGTTTGCACCATGAGAGAAACTCACGCCAATAGCGGAGATAATCAGAGCGATCCGAGTCCAGAATGGAGGCTTTTTCTTGCCGTCTTGTTTTTCACGTTCGGCAGGTGTCAGGTGGATACGACGGCGCTTTTTGGTGCCGCTCCAGTAGCGACGTAGCAAAAAGATTAACCCGCCCGCAATCACCAGACCCACGATTGGGGAAAGGATTAACGACATGAAGATCCCAATGACTTTCGGGATATTCAGCGCATCGACTACCGAGGTTCCGGTCATCAGTGCGTTCGTCAAACCAATACCAATGATGGCACCGATAAGCGTATGGGAGCTGGATGCCGGCAGACCAAAATACCAGGTGCCGAGGTTCCAGATGATAGCGGCCAGTAACATAGAGAACACCATGGCTAAGCCATGTGCGGACCCTACGTTCAATAGCAGATCGGTTGGCAACATATGCACAATCGCATACGCAACACTCAATCCACCAAGCAGAACGCCGAGGAAGTTAAATAATGCCGCCATTGCCACCGCGAGTTGCGATCGCATTGCACGTGTATAGATAACGGTTGCCACTGCGTTAGCAGTGTCATGAAAGCCATTGATCGCTTCGTAGAAGAGAACAAACGCCAGAGCAAGTAATAGCAAAAGCCCGGTATGAAGATCCAGGCCGTTAAACAGAAATTCCATAGACGTTACGCCATTTTGAGGACATGAACGCGGCGCATTATGTAAGACAACTCCGTAATGCGCCAACAGAAATATGGACTTTTCTTGATGTTTGTCCCTGTTGAGTCAAACATTGAAAAGATTTACATATTTATTTTCAATCACCTGCAATTGTTAAGACGCATTTAGCTGGTGCGTCCAGCCCGCTATCTTTACAATTCCTTGCATTAAGCATAGTCGGGAGTAGGTCGTGGGAAAGTTTGATGCCGTTATTATTGGTGCAGGTGCCGCAGGAATGTTCTGTGCAGCGATGGCTGGACAGGCAGGTAGCCGAGTGCTGCTTATTGATAACGGTAAAAAACCAGGCCGTAAAATCCTGATGTCGGGTGGCGGGCGTTGCAACTTTACTAACCTTTATATCGAACCTGCCGCCTATCTCAGCCAAAACCCTCATTTTTGCAAATCTGCTCTTGCGCGTTATACGCAGTGGGATTTTATCGACATGGTCGGTAAGCACGGTATCGCGTGGCATGAGAAAACCCTTGGCCAACTTTTCTGCGACGACTCAGCACAGCAAATCGTCGACATGCTGGTTGCAGAATGTGACAAAGGGCAAGTCACTATCCGCCTGCGCAGCGAAGTGCTGGGCATAGAACGTGATGAAAACGGCTATACCATCCAATTAAATGGCGACAGCGTGCAAGCGGCAAAATTGGTCATCGCAACGGGTGGACTTTCCATGCCGGGCCTTGGGGCAACGCCTTTTGGTTATAAAGTTGCCGAGCAGTTTGGTTTGAATCTGCTGCCAACGCGTGCGGGCCTGGTGCCATTTACCCTGCATAAACCGCTACTCGAACAATTACAGGTATTGTCTGGCGTTTCTGTGCCGTCGGTTATCACCGCTGAGAATGGCGTGAGTTTCCGTGAAAGTTTGCTGTTCACCCACCGAGGCTTGTCTGGCCCTGCGGTATTGCAGCTTTCCAGTTACTGGCAGCCTGGTGAGTTTGTGAGCGTTAACTTACTTCCTGATACCGATCTGGACGCATTGCTGAACGAACAGCGCACCAGCCACCCGAACCAAAGCCTGAAAAACACTCTGGCGATGGTGTTACCAAAACGCCTGGTAGAGTGCCTGCAACAACTTGGGCAAATTCCCGATGTCACGCTTAAGCAGCTTAACGTGCGTCAACAAAGTGAGCTGGTTGAAACCCTGCAAGCCTGGCAAGTGCAGCCTAACGGCACCGAAGGTTACCGTACCGCAGAAGTCACGCTGGGTGGGGTGGATACTAAAGAACTCAGTTCACGCACCATGGAAGCACGCAACGTGCCGGGCCTTTATTTCATCGGTGAAGTGATGGACGTAAGTGGTTGGTTAGGCGGGTATAATTTCCAGTGGGCCTGGAGTTCAGCCTGGGCGTGCGCTCAGGATTTGGTCGGTCAATGACCACCGTTACGGCTGCGTTATCTTCAAACCGGGCATTCCATTATGCGCCGTTTCGCAATTTGTTTTTTGCTCGTCTTCTCACGGTGCTGGGCAATGGGATCGCACCGATTGCGCTGGCATTTGCCGTGCTCGATATGGGCGGAACAGCCGCTGATTTAGGCATTGTCATTGCAGCACGTTCAATCTTTAACGTCGCTTTTTTATTGCTTGGTGGCGTGCTCGCCGACCGTTATTCCCGAAGCAAAGTGCTGCTCTATTCATCCGTCATCGCCGCCATATCTCAGGGAATTGTCGCCTGCCTGGTGCTGGATGGGTCTGCAACGATAACTCTGCTGGCGGTGCTGGGAGCCATAAATGGCGCGGCAGCGGGTACTTCTTTACCGGCCTCGCAAGCCATGGTTCCACAAACCGTTCCGGTACATGCTTTGCGAGAAGCCAACGCCCTCATCCAGTTGGGTATCTACGGCGGCACGGTGATTGGTGCCTCGTTGGGTGGCCTGCTTACCAGTGTGACGGGGCCGGGTTGGGGGCTAGTCGTGGATGCTTTAGGCTTTGCCGCCTCGGCACCGCTTTACCTGATGATCCGCGCCACCTTTGCACAGCCTCAGGGTTCGCACTCAAACATTTTGCAGGATTTAAAAGATGGCTGGGCGGAGTTTATTTCGCGCACATGGGTCTGGGCAATCGTGGTGCAATTTACCATTGTTAATGCGGCATTCAGCGGTGTGATGATGGTGCTCGGCCCGGTCGTTGCGGACGCCACATTCGGCCGTGCCGGGTGGGGGATGGCTATCGCTGCGCAAAGTGTTGGCTTGATTGCCGGCTCTTTTATTGCGCTTCGCTGGCGGCCACGACGCGATTTGTTAATCGGCACTATGCTGGTGATCTTTTGTGCCGGCCCGATTGTTATCCTGGCGCTGCTCCCGTCGACGACATTTCTAATGGCGGCATTCTTCGTAGCCGGGGTCGGTTTTGGGTTGTTCGGTGTAGCCTGGGCGCAGTCACTGCAAACGCACATTCCGCCAGACAAACTCGCGCGCGTGTATGCCTATGACGCACTCGGGTCATTCGTGGCTATTCCAATTGGTGAGCTTGCCGCAGGCCCACTTGCGATGCACTACGGCAACACTCAGGTTTTACTTTACTCAGCCGCAGCCGTTGTTCTTGCCACCATTGCTGTGTGCTTTACACCCGCGATTTGGGCGCTCGATAATTCAGCGCAAGTAAAGCCGCACCTGAATTAAACCGCCTGGTTTTTCACCAACGCCTGGCCCTTATTCAGCAAGTAGGGGCGCAAATAACCCACGGTGTTAGACAGCGGCAAGACATCTTCATGCAATTTAATATTGAGTACCTCATCGAGATACTTGCGGCGTGCCGATATACGCTGCCATAGCGCCGGGTAAAGCGTGGCGAGTTGCTGGCGCAAAGATTCATCGGCAAGGGCAATGGTGTCTTCGATGCTCGCTCCCGCGTAACCTTTACGTGATGGGATGATGTCGATTTGCAGCAACATTCCGCTGGATAAAGCGATATCTGATGCCGGGTAAATCGGCGAGCACAGCCACTCTTCATCGGCAACCAAATGGCCGGGGTTGAGGTGCCAGTGGTATTCGGTTTTAGGCAAAACACGCTCAATCAGTTCATAGACTTCGTGGCCCTTCACACCGACGTGCATATACTCAAGCCAGGCGACGACCGCGCGATAATACGGAATGGCGACCACATCAAGATAATCACTGACCTCAGCATGAAGCTCGTCAGCCTGGCTGACGACGTATGCCGCACGGCTGGTTAAACCGCCTTTATAACTGACCGTTAACGAGAATTTGTCACCCCTCTGAATCTGTTTATCGGAGGGATACAAATTGGCATTCTCAAAACGATCACCCGTCGCGGCAATGGTCACCACATTATTGGCTTGCCCTTCGGCGGCCAGCAGCGCGGCAATCGACTTTTCCGTTTTACCCAATTCAACGGCATTAAGCGCGGTCAGTGCGGCACTCGATGCCAGGTTTGCACCGTATTCATAATGGGCGATTTCATTGGCGTTATTGATAATCCGGGCACCATTGCGCGGCGAAATAAACAGACTGGTGGCGTTGAGCAGCTCACATTCGCAAGTAAGTGCGGCCTGCAGCGCCTGAAAAATAAAGGTCGGGATATCAAACAGTGACGTGTTGTTATCGTTGTTGCCGGTGAAAAGTTTCCAGCCAGCGATCCCCACTCGTTGCTGCCCGTTAAGCCCGGCTTGTTGCAGTACTTCGCTCAGGGAAAGTGAGGTATCCATTGGCTGGTTCGGCAGTGAGAACCACGGAGCATGAACCACATTCGCGGGCGTTCTGGAAAACTGCGCCAGCTTGAGGTTTTCATTACCGAGAACCAGCACCGCCTCGCCGTTTTTATGCAGCACCAGCAAGCCTTCTTCAAAGCGCGGAATGAAATCGGTCAGATACTCAAAATTCCCGCCGTGCTCTTTATCGGCATAAACGACTAACGAATCGAGCTTCTGCTGCGCCATACCCTGAAAAATTTTGCGGCGGCGCGCCTCAATTGTCGGGTCGTTTAGCACAACACTCGGAACGTTCAGGTAAATCTCTGGCTGCTTAATGGCGGCCAGCGTGATGGTGGTTTGCGGCATGGGTGAGTCTCTCCTTTTTCTTTTCCCGGGTGAACATTAACGTACCACCCGGCAAACGAAGAACCTACCCCGGCAAGCGGGATTTGGGCCGCCCCTGGCCGAGCAACACCGCAAGTTTTGCACCGCCCTGAGTCGTTTCCATTAAAATTTTGCATACGCTGGTGAGCGGTACGGACAGAAGCATCCCCACCGGGCCCAGCAGCCAGCCCCAGAACAGCAACGACAGAAACACCACGAAGGTCGACATGCCAAGGCCGCGCCCCATCATGCGTGGCTCGAGAATATTCCCGAGCACCATATGAACGCTCAGGAACAGCACACCAACCAAAATCATTTCATAGGTGCCGTTAAACAAAAATGCCTGAATCATTGGTGGAATGGCGGAAATAACCGAACCGATATTGGGGATGTAATTCAGCAAGAACCCCAGCACGCCCCACATCAGCGCAAATTGCACGCCCAGCAATTCGAGGCCGAGCCAGATAATCAGCCCGGTCCACAGGCTGATCAGCGTTTTTAGCGCCAGATAATGGGTCACGCCTTTGAGCGCACGGTGCAGGCTGGCGATATGAATTTTCGGGTTGGAAAGGGCGAAGCGCAGTTTGTATGGAACGTGGCGTACCTCGAACAGCATAAATACCACCGTCATCACCAGCAGCAGAATGCTGGCCATCGCGCCGGAAAGCCCGGTCATCAGCGTGGTGGCGTAAGACATCACTTTCTCAGAGTCCATACGCTGCAACATGCGCTCGGGTGATAATCGCAGATGCATAAAGGGCAGCATCTTTTCGAGCTCAAACACTTTTTGCGTCAGCATCTTGTTGTATTTCGGCAGCATATCGACGAATTCAGACATGGATGCCGCCAGCACACCCACCAGTATCGTCAGCACAACCAACATCGCAAATACGACTATCGAGATAGCCAGCGGACGGTTCACTCCCCGGCGGATAAACCACGTCACTAACGGGTTAAGCACAATGGCAAAAAAGAGTGCCAATAATAGCTGGACGATAATGTCTGCCGCAGCATGGATCCCGGCAAGAATAATCACCAGCGCTGAAAGCTTTATTAGAATATGTAGCCCGGTTTTATCGGGTTCTGGAGAAAGCATGGGAAAATCCTGTATACGAGGGATCTTCTAAGTGTAGCGTTTCGTTTGTTTCGCACCCGCAGGGCGAGTCTGAAAGTCTGTTGCTGAAATGTGAAACCTTACGTGTATATACTGGGGAATGCTGTTTTAAAAGTGAATACCCATGCCTGACCTCACACCCGCCCCCGCATTAAGCAGTTTCCAACTCAATCTACAGATTGTTTCTGTCGTGATGTTCAACTTTGCCAGCTACATGACTATTGGCCTGCCACTGGCAGTTTTGCCAGGTTACGTTCACGACGTGATGGGTTACAGCGCCTTTTGGGCGGGGCTTGTGATAAGCCTGCAATATTTCGCCACGTTGCTCAGCCGCCCACACGCCGGGCGTTATGCCGACATTCTTGGCCCGAAAAAAATCGTTATCTTCGGTTTATGCGGCTGCTTCCTCAGCGGGGCGAGCTACATGCTGGCAGCGTTTGGTAGCGCCTGGCCGTTGGTGAGTCTGGTATTGCTCTGTATGGGGCGCGTTATCCTCGGGATTGGGCAGAGTTTTGCGGGCACCGGCTCAACGCTGTGGGGTGTTGGCATGGTTGGTTCGTTGCACATTGGGCGGGTTATCTCCTGGAACGGGATTGTAACGTACGGCGCGATGGCGATGGGTGCACCGCTGGGCGTGTTGTTCTATCACCTTGGCGGGCTGAAATTACTCGCAGGAATCATTATGGCGGTGGCGTTGGTCGCCGTGCTGCTGGCATTGCCACGCCCGGCGGTGAAAGCCAGTAAAGGCAAACCGCTGCCGTTTCGCGCGGTGCTGGGGCGCGTCTGGCTATACGGAATGGCGCTCGCACTTGCGTCTGCCGGTTTTGGGGTGATCGCAACGTTCATCACACTGTTTTATGACGCCAAAGGCTGGGATGGTGCAGCCTTCGCATTAACACTCTTTAGCTGCGCGTTTGTTGGCACTCGCTTACTTTTCCCGAATGGTATTAACCGGCTTGGCGGCTTGAATGTGGCGATGATTTGCTTCTCAGTCGAGATTATTGGCTTGCTGCTGGTGGGCTTTGCGGGCGAACCTTGGATGGCAAAAGTGGGGACTTTCCTGACGGGCGCGGGCTTTTCCTTGGTGTTCCCGGCGCTGGGCGTGGTGGCGGTGAAAATGGTGCCGCAGCAAAATCAGGGTAGCGCCCTTGCGACTTACACCGTGTTTATGGATTTATCGCTGGGCATTACCGGCCCGCTTGCAGGGTTCGTGATGGCTTATGCGGGAGTTTCGGTGATTTATCTGGCTGCGGCGGCGCTGGTTTGTATCGCGCTACTGATGGCGTGGCAGTTAAAAAAACGGCCCCCGGTTGAGCAACCGGAGGCCGTTTCATCATCACAGCAGTAATTATCGAAAAACAGTTACTTGATGGTGATGGTATTTATGATGTTTTCAGCAGCAGTTTGCGCCAGTTGCTGATTATCAGCAGGCAGCGTAATTTGCATAGTTAACAGTTGGTTATCAAATTTACCCAGGATAACAGACGAGTAAGCCGTCTGGCCTTTGGCAGAGATAATGCTGTCTAACTGTTGCAGCGTTTGGCCTTTAATCTCGATAGATTTGTTGGTCACAACTTGCAACTGCGGGTCACGAGCACGCTGTTGATCTTCAAGGCGTTTCGCTAAAGCTGCCAGGTCGTCAGGGGTGTTATCGCCGACAATAACAATCACCGCTTTCTGACCAGATGCATCAGAATAAACGTGCATATTGTTCGCCTGAGTGCCCAATTTACCGCTCTGGTCGGTCATATCGGCAGGCAGTGCAAAGCTAATTTTGCCGTCCAGCAAGCTAACCGGCTGGCCAGCTGCGCTGCTTTCCGCCGCTGCATCCGTTTTGGCCGTTTTGCTATCACTGTTATCGCAAGCGGCCAGGCCTAATACCAGCAGGCCAATACCGACATATTTTACCAGGTTACCCATGACTTCTTCCTTTACGTTAGCAAGCCTTTGCGGCCGATCTCATCATCTTATCACAAGATAATTCAACCACCGTCAACCCGGCTGTAACGCCGAATTTTCAGACTTATCTGCCAGACGTTTCAACAACATATTCAGCAAAACGCCGTACATCGGCAGGAAGAAGACAATGCTGATTAACACTTTAAAGCAGTAATCTACGGTGGCGATTTCGACCCAATGCTGCGCCATAAAAGCGTCCGGGCTGCGCCAGAAAGCAATAAAGAAGAAGGAAAGCGTGTCGCTGATATTACCGAAAAGCGTGGATGCCGTTGGCGCGAGCCACCAGTACTGGCTTTGGCGCAGGCGGTTAAACACGTGTACATCCAGAATCTGCCCCAACGCGTAAGCCATAAAGCTGGCGACAGCGATACGGGCAACGAACAGATTGAAGTGCAGCAATGCTTCGAACCCTTGCCAGGTGCCCATATAAAACAGTGCAGAAATGGCGTACGAAATTATCAGTGCGGGCAGCATCACAGCAAAAATAATGCGGCGTGCCAGCGGTGCACCAAAAATGCGTACTGTCAGGTCGGTTGCGAGGAAGATAAACGGAAAGCTAAACGCGCCCCAGGTGGTATGGAAACCAAAAACCGAGACCGGTAATTGCACCAAATAGTTACTGGAAGTGATCACCAGCAAATGGAATAGCGATAGCCAAAACAGCGCTTTAGTGCGCTGAGTAGAATTGAACTGCGTCATTTTGTAGCCTTTTTAGTGAAAGGGGTGAGGGAACCCTGGTCTTTTTTGAAGCGGGGGCGATGATACTGCTTTAGTCCCGCTTTGCAATGGTTAATTTTAGCGCAATCGTTCACGTGACTTGCACGATAATCTACCGGGCGTAAACTATCGCGGTTTGTTAAATTCGAGACCGATGATGACCGATCTTTTTTCCAGTCCTGACCACACTCTTGATGCCATGGGCCTGCGTTGCCCGGAACCCGTAATGATGGTGCGCAAAACAGTCCGCAATATGCAGGCTGGCGAAACGCTGCTGGTTATTGCTGATGATCCCGCGACCACGCGCGACATCCCTGGATTTTGCATTTTCATGGAACACGAACTGCTTGCTAAGCAAGTGGAATCATTGCCTTACCAATATCTGTTGCGTAAAGGCCAGTAACGCCGCGCCAGCCCTTTGCTCCCCGCTTTGGGCTTCTGAACCCTCTTTGCATCTCTAATGAACCCCAATTTCATTTTTTGTCGCTTTTTGTGAAGTGCTTCACCCACGCTTTTCTCCACATAGTCTAATTTTTAAACGACAAATTAAAACATTGTTTTACTTCCTACCTCATATTTCTACCTCTGCTGGAGCGACACAATGAAGAAGACCTTTCTGCCTGCTTTTGCTGGTTTATGTCTGTCTACCGCGTCAGTTCTGTTTGCACATTCTGCTATCGCGCAAGTGATTAAAGCTGCCGACGTTCACCCGGAAGGTTATCCGAACGTGGTTGCGGTTCAGCACATGGGCGAAAAACTCAAACAAGAAACCAACGGTGATTTAGAAATTAAAGTGTTCCCAAGCGGCGTGCTTGGCGATGAAAAACAGATGATTGAACAGGCGCAAATGGGGGCTATCGATATCATTCGCGTTTCGATGGCACCGGTTGCGGCAATCCTGCCAGATGTTGAAGTCTTTACCTTGCCATATGTGTTCCGCGATGAAGACCATATGCACAAAGTGATCGACGGCGATCTGGGTAAACAAATTGGCGACAAGCTGACTAACAACCCGAAATCCCGCCTGGTCTTCCTCGGCTGGATGGACTCCGGTACACGTAACCTGATCACTAAAAACCCGGTGGTGAAGCCTGAAGATCTCAAAGGCATGAAAATCCGCGTTCAGGGTAGTCCGGTAGCACTCGCAACACTTAAAGACATGGGCGCCAACTCGGTCGCCATGGGGGTGAGCGAAGTGTATAGCGGGATGCAAACCGGCGTTATCGACGGTGCTGAAAACAACCCGCCGACGTTTATTGCCCACAACTACATGCCAGTTGCCAAAAATTACACCTTGAGCGGCCACTTCATCACGCCAGAAATGCTGCTTTATTCCAAAGTGAAGTGGGACAAATTAACGCCTGACCAGCAGCAAAAAATCCTTACCCTGGCGCGTGCTGCACAAATGGAACAGCGTGAACTGTGGAATGCTTACAACAAACAAGCGCTGGAAAAAATGAAAGCCGGTGGCGTTCAGTTCCATGAAATCGACAAAGCCTGGTTTGTGAAAGCGACTGAGCCGGTTCGTAAAGAGTATGGCGATAAGCACCAGGACCTGATGAAAGCTATTGCTGACGTTAAGTAACTATTGTCGCTAACGCATTTGTGGAGGGCATCTTATGTCCCAACGCTACTCAGACTTGATGGATAAAGTTTATTTGCTGGCGATGGTTATTGCCGGGCTGTCTCTTTTGGTGATGACCATCATTATACCGATTGGGATTTTCTCTCGTTACGTTCTGAACCGTGGGGAATCCTGGCCAGAACCGGTAGCAATAATCTGCATGGTGACCTTCACGTTCATCGGCGCGGCGGTCAGTTACCGCGCCGGTTCACACATTGCGGTGAATATGCTGACAGACCGCCTGCCGCTGGCGGCGCAGACCTTTTGCGCACGTATCGTCGATTTGCTGATGCTGCTCATCTCACTGGTGATGTTCTATTACAGCTTCTATCTGTGTGCCGATTTATGGGAACAGCCTGTTGCCGAATTCCCGGTTCTCACTTCCGGTCAAACCTACCTCCCGCTGCCTGTCGGCGCGATTTTAATGATTCTGTTTGTTGTCGAGCGACTGCTGTACGGCTCTCAAGAGAACCGCCCAATCGTGTTGCTGGGTAATCACGGTTAAGACCAGGGGATAACATGGACGCATTTATATTATTAGCCACACTAGCGGTGCTGCTTGCAGTGGGAATGCCCGTGGCCTTTGCCGTTGGGCTAAGCGCCATTGTGGGGGCGTTATGGATAGATTTGCCGCTGGAAGCGATCATGATTCAAATCACCAGTGGGGTGAATAAATTTACCCTGTTGGCGATCCCGTTCTTTATTCTGGCCGGGGCGATTATGGCGGAAGGGGGAATTGCCCGTCGCCTGGTGAACTTTGCGTATATTTTCGTTGGCTTTATTCGCGGCGGCTTATCGCTGGTGAATATCGTGGCGTCCACTTTCTTTGGCGCGATTTCCGGATCGTCCGTGGCGGATACAGCGTCCATTGGCAGCGTGATGATCCCGGAAATGGAGGCAAAAGGTTATCCACGCGAATATGCTGCTGCGGTTACGGCGAGTGGATCGGTGCAGGCGATTTTGATCCCGCCAAGCCATAACTCGGTGATTTACTCGTTAGCTGCAGGCGGCACTGTTTCTATCGCAACGTTGTTCATTGCGGGCGTATTACCAGGGTTACTGCTCGGGGTCAGCTTGATGGTGATGTGCCTCGGGTTTGCCCATAAGCGCGGTTACCCGAAAGGTGAACGCATTCCCTTCAAGCAAGCGGTGAAGATTTTCTTCGATGCACTTTGGGGCCTGATGACGGTGGTAATCATCCTCGGTGGGATTTTGACCGGGGTATTTACCGCAACCGAATCGGCGGCTGTCGCCTGCGTTTGGGCGTTCTTCGTGACCATGTTTATCTACCGAGACTATAAGTGGAACGAACTGCCAAAGCTGATGTTCCGCACCGTAAAAACAGTCTCTATCGTCATGATTCTGATTGGTTTTGCGGCAGCGTTCGGCGCAGTCATGACTTACATGCAACTGCCGTCACGCATCACAGAGTTCTTCACGTCGCTGTCTGACAACAAGTACGTCATTCTGATGTACCTCAACGTCATGCTGCTGCTGATTGGCACCTTGATGGACATGGCGCCGATTATCCTGATCCTCACGCCGGTACTGCTGCCAGTGACAAATTCGCTGGGCATCGACCCGGTGCATTTCGGGATGATCATGATGGTGAACCTCGGCATCGGTTTGATTACGCCGCCGGTCGGTTCGGTGCTGTTTGTCGCCAGTGCGGTGAGTAAGCAGAAAATTGAAGTAGTGGTTCGCGCTATGCTGCCATTCTACGCCATGTTGCTGGTGGTGCTGGCTATGGTGACCTATATTCCGGCCGTTTCATTGTGGCTGCCGCATATGTTGGGCATGACGAGTTAAGTTGGCTGTCTAACCCTCGCCCCGGATGGGATGAGGGTTAGACAAACAACGCGGGAGAAATACCAAATCGCAGGGACAGCTTTCTGATGTGCTCAATAGTGAGCTGGCGTTCTCCACTTAGTACGCGTGACACCATTGATTTGCTGCCAATTTCTTGCTGAAAATCACTTTGATTCAACTGGTATTGATCCATCAACGTTCTGAGCACGGCAATGCCGGATGGCAGGGCATTCATTTGCTCACGAAAGGCGATAACCTCTGGCAGTTGGTTTTCATACTCAGAAATCTTCAGGCTGACTAAATCCAGCAGTGGGTTGGTTGGCTCATTGACCAGCAGATATTCCACCAATTCCAGTGCTTCCAGATACTCTTTCTCTCCAGTGTTACCCGCAAGAAATGGCACGGCAGTTTTCAGCGCTTCAGCGGCTTTCAGTGCATCTGCAATCATTTTTTCTTTCCCCGATGGGTTTCGGTAAATCTCATGTAATCCGCATGCGTCATGATGTCGCGAACATAGAATTTCTGGCTTTCAAAGAATATCAACGCGATTAGCCGCAACTCGTTGCGAGCAATATTGATGACATAGTGCTTATCGAGATACTTAAAATTATCAAGTGTTCGATAGACTTTCTTGAGTGATTCAGGTGTCGGGAAATGTCCTTTTTCTATAACTCGGGCCAGTATGAGAAGTTCTTGAGCGTGTTGGGGAAATCTTTCGCTGGCTTCACTCAATGCTCTTAGAGAGATTAAATGCATACTTCGTCCTGAAGTTGACTATCTGGCAACCAATATAGCCAGGGAGTTGCCAATACGTCAACTCCCTGGGGCCGAATACCAGTGTCTCAGATTCCTCAGTTTTCTATAGCTGCAAAGCCAATACCGTCGAGGATGCTCGCAATTTATTTTTTCCGCAGCAGTCGCAGAGCATTCGCGGTAACCAATGCAGTAGCACCCGAATCAGCCAACACCGCAAGCCACAGGCCGGTGATACCCAACAGCGTAGTCACCAGGAAAATCCCCTTCAAACCCAATGCGATAGTGATGTTCTGACGAATATTATTATGTGTTGCCCGCGCCAGCCCTATCATGTTGGCAAGCTCAGTCAGACGGTTGTGCGTGAGAGCTGCGTCTGCGGTTTCGAGTGCCACGTCTGTGCCGCTGCCCATGGCGATGCCGATAGTTGCAGCCTTCATTGCCGGAGCGTCGTTGATGCCGTCGCCAACCATAGCCAGCGGCGCACGGGCGTTGAGTTCATTCACCGCACTGACTTTGTCGGCAGGCAGCAGGCTTGCGCGATAATCCATCCCCAATTCCTGCGCGATGGCTGCTGCTGCACGCGGGTTATCACCCGTCAGCATCACACTCTGAACACCGAGGTTGTGCAGTGCCGCAACCGCCGTTTTTGCATCGCTGCGTAAGGTATCGCGTAATGCCAGAACGCCAAGTAACTGGCCTTGTTGTAACAGGGCAACCACCGTCTGGCCTTCGGCTTCAAGCTGAGTGATTCGCTGCTGCCAGGCCGCATCCAGCACGGTATTCGCGAGCTTACCCGGCGCGCTTAATAACAACGTTTCGCCATTAATTGTGGCTTCCACGCCAATACCTGCCAGCGCCCGGTGTGCAGTTGTGTCAGGCAATTCCAGATTGCGGTTTTGCGCTTCACGCACAATCGCCTGGGCAAGCGGGTGTGATGAGCCAAGCTCCACGGCAGCGGCCAGTGCCAGCAGGTCGTTTTCGCTAAGTTCACCATTGACTTCAATGGTGGTGACTTGTGGTTTTCCGGCCGTCAACGTGCCGGTTTTATCGAAAGCGATATGCTGAATTTTGCCGAGGCGTTCGAGAGCTGCACCGCCTTTAATTAACGCGCCACGGCGAGCTGCCGCTGCAAGTCCGGAGGTAATTGCTGCAGGGGTAGAAATCACCAGCGCGCACGGGCAACCAATGAGTAACAGTGCCAGCCCTTTGTAGATCCACTCGCCCCAGCTTTGCCCAAACAGCAGCGGAGGAATAACCGCTGCGAGCAGGGCAATTGCCATAATAATCGGCGTGTAAATTCGGCTGAAACGGTCAATAAAGCGCTCAATCGGCGCGCGGCGCTCATCGGCTTCTTCAATTAAACGCAGGATGCGGTCAATTGCGCTATCACCTGGTTCGGAAATGACTTCGAGCTGCACCAGTCTGTCGACGCTGGTGCTGCCTGCCGGGACTTTCTCATCTTGCTGACGTTCGACCGGAATCGACTCGCCGGTTAATGCGCTTTCATCGAAGCTGGCAAAAGGCGTTAGCAAGCGGCCATCAGCAGGCAAACGCCCACCGGCAGCAACTTCGATGACATCGCCCGGTCGTAAATCAGAGAGCGCGATGCTTTCACGTTCACCGTTACGAATACGAGTTGCGACTTCTGGTTTTAGCGCCATTAATGCGCTTACCCCACGGCGCGCGCGGCTGGCGGCGTAAGATTCCAGACGTTCACCAATTAAGAACAGCAGTAATACCATCGCGGCTTCTGCGGTCGCTCCGATAAACAGTGCGCCAATGGCAGCGACACTCATCAACGTTTCGATGGCAAACCAGTTACCGGTGCGCATCAGGCGCACGGCCTGGCGCGCGATCGGCCACAGGCCAACCAACGTGGTGGCGATGAATGCTATGTTGCCGAACGGATGGTTAAACTGCTCAAGCCCCCAGCTCAGCGCCATCATGACTATCAGTAAGATGAGCGGTAAATTTTCATGCCAGGCGGATGTTTTCGGTGCGGGGGCAGCACTGTTTCTCAGGTTGTAACCTGCGGCTTTCACGGCTTTTTCAACGTCGTCGCGAACATCGCGCTGCGCGGTGACCAGCAGTTTTTCTGTGCTGAACAGCACCTGGACGCGCTGCACATCGGCAATCTGTTTGACGGCGTTTTCAACTTTGCGGGCGCAAGCGGCGCAGTCCATGCCATCGACGAGCCAGCTATAACGTTCGCCGGTATCAGGCAGCATTTCTGTTTCAGGAGCTACAGTGGCGTTGCTACAGCAATCATTACCATGGCATGCGTCCGTTTTTATCGCCAACGGGCTGAGCTTTGCCTTCGCAAATTGTGGTGTTTTTGGGGAGTTGAGCATGCGCCCTCCTGGGTAATGATAATGTTCTCATTACGCATGTTACTCTCTGGAGTTGACTCCAGAGTCAAGAGGGAAATTTGAGGGGCGGTAAAAACCGCCCGCAAGGTCAAATATACAGCGCGCGGACAATCATAAAGTGCCCGGCAAAATAGCAGGCTGCGGCGATGGCGCTATCGCCTGTGAAGCGGCGGCGGTAATGGCTACCCAGCCAGACTATATTGCCCAAAAGCAGCAGTGTTGCGCCGATAAAGCCTGAGAAACTCGGACGCGTTGGCAGGAAGAAATAGAGCTCACCGGCCAGCCACACCATCACCAGCGTCATGCCGATAAACGTCAGAATCGGCCAACGGAAGGTTTCGAGGCGCGTCCAGATGACGGCGGTCAGTAGTGCACCAATAACCAGCAGAACCAGCGGCAAAGGCCAGAAGAAACTGAATGTCATTTGGCTGGCGAAATAGAGGGTATACAGTAGGTGCGACAGGAAAAATGCGCCGATAGCGTACAACATGCGCTGGGTTGGAAGCAGGGTGAGAGCGTCACCGAGCAGCGTTGCCGCAAGCCCCGCGAGGATCAAATAGCCAGTTGCGTTGAACATCGGCGCTTGCCAGGCCAGCAGTAATAAAAGCAAAAGGGTAACAGGTTTGAAGACCCAGCGTTGCCAGGTTGGCCCACGGTAGGAGGCATCAACGTACAGCCAACCGGAGAAGAATACGGCGATGAATGACCAAAGCATGGCATGTCCTTAGGGCATAAAATTAAAATTGAAAGCACGACGTTACTTATCTCAGTCTAGTGGTCAATGTCGGTGGGTGACAATGCCACGACGTGCAGGGTATTCTTAAAAGTGCCTGACAAATCGAGATAAATCTATGAGTAAAATGCCACTTTTCTTCATTGCTGTTGTTGCTGTCATCGTCGTGGCGGCATCGTTCCGCTTTGTGCAGCAGCGCCGTCAGAATGCTGAAAATGATGCGGCACCGGTGATGGAAAGAAGCGTGCTGGTGGCGACAAAACGTGAATTGCCAACCACCGATCGTCGTACACGACAGCGCCAGGTCACACCTGTCGAAGATACAATGCGTTATGAGGTTTGGTTTCGCCCACAAAGTGGCGGACTGGAGCTAAAAATGCGCGTGACGGCAGAGCAGTATCACTCGATGAGTGTTGGTGATGCAGGGACTTTGCAGTACAAGGGGACGCGCTTTGTGGGCTTCATCCCCGACTAATAACAGGCTATTTTATTTGCCATTTTTGACCAGGGCAGTGCTCGGAATCCTCACGTACTGCGTGTACGCTCCGGTTCCTCCGCGCTGTCCGTGTCCAAACTGGCTGCAACAATTACGCCTGGTGGCACCGCATTATGATTATTTACCCTGGCGGAGCTTCTTCTGCCAGACCAGCAGTTCAAATACCCCAAAGATAAAAATCTTAATTTGCTGAGCGCGACTGAGCGGCGGGCTGCCTTTTGGCTGAGTCGATTTCAGCAACGCTAACTGCATACCGTGCATCAGCACAGTGAAGATCAGCGCGACGTTAATGAAGATATTCAGCGGGCGCGGGAACGGATGGACAATATTTAGTAACAAAAATGCCCAGACGCCGAGCATCAACAATCGACCTATGTTAATCAGCATGACTCTGCTCCTTGAATTTCACGGCTATACAAACGATACGCGACCTGTCCCGCGACTTTTTCACGGTGCAAAGACCAGCTTACGGGCACCGCTGGCGTTCCGTTTTCCACTTCGCTTTCAACGTAAATCAGCGCTTCGTTAGCCAGCCAGCCATTACTTTCCAGTAAGGCTAATGTCTCTTCCAGCAAGCCTTTGCGGAATGGCGGGTCAACAAATACGATGCTGTGTGGTTCACCGGGCTGCGCCAGGAAATTAAGCGTGTTGGTGTTCACGACTTTTCCGTTGGTCGCTTTCAGCGTGGCGAGATTTTTTTGCAACTGCTGTGAAACGTTGCGATCCATCTCCAGCAATGTGGCACGGCTCGCGTAACGCGACAAGGCTTCAAGCCCCAATGCACCGCTTCCTGCAAAACAGTCCAGCACAGTGGCATCGACCATGGTGGGTGCCAGCCAGTTAAACAGCGTTTCACGCACTCTGTCCGTGGTAGGACGCAGGCCAGGGCTGTCTGGTACGGGCAGTTTGCGGCCGCGCCATTGGCCACCAATAATACGGATCTGGCCGGTGCCAGTAGATTGCGGTTTTTTCATGAGACTCACTGCGATGCAATTTCTTGCCGTCTAGTGTAACGGTGTGTGTAAGGCGGGGAAAGTGATAGACTAAGGCATTCATTAGATAATTATTTTCAGTGCCCGTGGCATGCTCAATCGGGCCTGTGCCATGAATTAACAGCGAGGGGTGTGTTCGCAAATGGCGAAAGAGAAAAAACGTGGCTTTTTTTCATGGTTAGGCTTTGGCCAGAAAGAGCAGGCTTCTGAACAAGAACCAGAACAAAAAGTAGCCGAAGAACAACCGGTTGCCGAAGAGATTGTTGAGCAGATTGTTGAATCTGAACAACCGCAAGCCGCTGACGAAACTGCACAACCAGAAGAGATTAAGCCAGAAGCACAAACCGAGATTCAGCCAGAAGTTTTACCTGAAGCTGAACCAGTTGTGCTTGAAAAGCATGAAGAACCTGAAGCCTTCGCTGAAGAGATCGTAGAAGTCACTGAAAAACTCGTCGAAAGCGAAGTGGCTGCGGTTGAACCGGAAATCATTCCAGAACCAGAACCAGAAGTTACCGCGCAAGCTGTGGTCGAACACGAAGAGTTGCCGGTTCCTGAAGAGATCGTCGCGTCAGAAGTGGCGCAGGTTGAATCATTAGAAGAGTGGCAGCCTGAGCAAGAACCTGTCGTATCTGAAACTGTTGTCGAAGCGGTCGTTGAAGCCGAACCGGTTATCGAGACTGAAGAACTTGTTGAACCTGAAGAGGTTGCAGTCGCTCCGGTTGAAGCTATCGTAGTTGAAAACGTCATTGTTGAAGATATTGCGGTTGAAGAAGTTGTTGTTGAAGAAGCTCCGGTAGAAGACGTCGTTGAAGAAGTTCCAGTTGCCGCCGCTATCGTTGAAGACGTTCCGGTGGACGTTGAGCCTGAAGAAACTCAGGCCGAAGAAATCCAACAAGAACAAGAGCGACCAACCAAAGAAGGTTTCTTTGCTCGCCTTAAACGCAGCCTGATTAAAACCAAACAGAACCTCGGTTCCGGATTTATCAGTCTGTTCCGCGGCAAGAAAATCGACGATGATCTGTTTGAAGAACTCGAAGAGCAGCTGCTTATTGCCGACGTGGGTGTTGAAACCACGCGTAAAATCATTACCAATCTGACAGAAGGCGCAAGCCGCAAAGAGTTGCGTGACGCAGAAGCGTTGTACGGTCTGCTGAAAGAAGAGATGGGCGAAATACTCGCGAAAGTCGATGAGCCGCTGAAAGTTGAAGGCAAAACGCCGTTCGTTATCCTGATGGTTGGCGTCAATGGCGTGGGTAAAACCACCACCATCGGTAAACTGGCTCGCCAGTTCCAGCAGGAAGGCAAATCGGTGATGCTGGCGGCGGGTGATACCTTCCGCGCCGCTGCGGTGGAACAACTGCAGGTGTGGGGCGATCGTAACAATATTCCTGTTATTGCTCAGCACACAGGGGCTGATTCCGCCTCAGTGATTTTTGATGCCATTCAGGCCGCAAAAGCACGTAATGTCGACGTCCTTCTGGCGGATACCGCTGGGCGTTTGCAGAACAAAGCGCACCTGATGGAAGAGTTGAAGAAAATTGTCCGCGTGATGAAAAAACTGGACGGGGATGCACCGCATGAGGTTATGCTCACCCTCGATGCCAGCACCGGGCAGAATGCGATTAGCCAGGCTAAATTGTTCCATGAAGCCGTTGGATTGACAGGCATTACGCTCACCAAACTGGATGGTACAGCCAAAGGCGGCGTGATTTTCTCCGTTGCCGATCAGTTTGGTATTCCGATTCGCTACATTGGCGTCGGCGAGCGTATTGAGGACTTGCGTCCGTTTAATGCGGGCGATTTTATTGAGGCACTTTTTGCCCGAGAGGATTAACCATGATTCGCTTTGAACACGTTAGTAAGGCCTATCTCGGTGGGAGACAAGCGTTGCAGGGAGTCACTTTCCACATGCAACCTGGCGAGATGGCTTTTCTGACCGGCCACTCTGGCGCGGGGAAAAGTACCCTGCTCAAGCTTATCTGCGGTATTGAGCGGCCAAGTGCCGGCAAGATTGCTTTTGGCGGCCATGATATTAGCCGCCTCAAGAGCCGCGAAGTGCCGTTCCTGCGTCGTCAGATTGGGATGATCTTCCAGGATCACCATCTGTTGATGGACAGAACCGTTTACGACAATGTGGCGATCCCGCTGATCATCGCGGGTGCCAGCGGTGAAGATATTCGCCGCCGTGTCTCGGCAGCACTCGATAAAGTTGGTCTGCTCGATAAAGCGAAAAGTTTCCCGATCCAACTCTCTGGTGGTGAGCAACAGCGCGTCGGTATTGCGCGTGCTGTTGTGAACAAACCCGCCGTGTTATTGGCGGATGAACCAACCGGTAACCTCGATGATGCACTCTCGGAAGGGATTTTGCGTCTGTTCGAAGAGTTCAACCGGGTGGGTGTAACCGTTTTGATGGCGACGCACGACATGGGGCTGATATCCCGCCGTAATTATCGCATGTTGACGTTAAGTGACGGCCATTTGCATGGAGGCCTGGCAGGTGAATAAACGCAGCGCGCTCAATCAAATAAAGCGCTTCAGCAACAAGCTGGATAAAATCAACTCGCTGAATAAGTTAGGGGATTTAGGTCGCTCGGTGAAAAAACGTGGCAAAGGGCCGCAGTCGAAAAGCAAATCTCTGAAAGGTGGCGTGAATGAGCAATTCCGCTACGCCTGGCAGGGTGCTATCCAGGATTTACGCAGCAAGCCATTAGCGACTTTTCTGACGGTGATGGTTATCGCCATCTCCCTGACGCTGCCTAGCGTGTGCTACATGGTTTACAAGAACGTGAATCAGGCCGCCACGCAGTATTATCCTTCCCCGCAAATCACGGTTTACCTCGATAAAGCGCTGGATGATAACGCCGCGCAGCAAGTGGTTGGCGCGATTCAGGCTGAAGAGGGCGTCGATAAAGTTAACTATCTTTCCCGTGACGAAGCGCTGGGTGAGTTCCGCAACTGGTCGGGCTTTGGTGGCGCGCTGGATATGCTGGAAGAAAACCCGCTGCCTGCTGTTGCCGTGGTTAACCCGAAACTCGATTTCCAGACCACCGACCACCTGAACACTTTGCGTGACCGCGTCGCCCGTATTAACGGTGTTGATGAAGTGCGTATGGATGACAGCTGGTTTGCACGCCTGGCGTCGCTGACGGGCCTGGTGGGCCGCGTAGCGGCGATGATTGGTGTGCTGATGGTCGCCGCGGTATTCCTGGTGATTGGTAACAGTGTGCGCCTGAGCATCTTTGCCCGCCGCGACACCATCAACGTGCAAAAACTGATCGGTGCAACGGACGGGTTCATCCTGCGTCCGTTTTTGTATGGCGGTGCGTTGTTAGGTTTCAGCGGGGCATTTTTGTCGCTGATCCTGACCGAAATACTGGTGTGGCGGTTGTCGTCTGCAGTCACCGAAGTGGCGCAAGTCTTTGGTACTAAATTTGATCTTACCGGCTTAGGGTTCGACGAATGCCTGCTGTTGCTGCTGGTTTCATCCATGAGTGGCTGGTTGGCTGCATGGATCGCAACGGTACAACATTTACGTCGTTTTACCCCACAGTAAAAATTTTTTGGTATACTTGTTCCCTGCTACGAAGTACCCGTCAGCAGGGGACACGCTCCCACCTCGGTTTGTGTTTCTCCTGCCCAGTTTCATAGCTCTGTCACATTTTGTGTGTAATATATGCACAGCTTTACAGTGAACTTGTGGATAACGTCACTGTCTGAGTTTACTGTGGATGGTACGGTCTGGCGCTTGACGTGTTGTCAGGTGCAGCATGGTGTAGCAACCTGTACGTTAGTCTTTAAGAGAGGGTTTGAATGACCAAAGAAATGCATAATTTAGCTTTAGCCCCTGTTGGTAACCTGGAGTCTTACATCCGGGCCGCTAATTCCTGGCCAATGTTGACGGCTGAGGAAGAGAAGGAGCTTGCTGAAAAGCTGCATTACCAGGGCGATCTGGAAGCAGCGAAAAGGCTGATCCTGTCTCACCTGCGCTTTGTTGTTCATATCGCTCGTAATTACTCGGGCTATGGCTTGCCGCAGGCTGACTTGATTCAGGAAGGTAACATCGGCCTGATGAAAGCGGTGCGCCGCTTTAACCCGGAAGTGGGTGTCCGTCTGGTGTCGTTCGCCGTGCACTGGATCAAAGCTGAGATTCACGAATACGTTCTGCGTAACTGGCGTATTGTGAAAGTGGCAACCACTAAAGCACAACGTAAGTTGTTCTTTAACCTGCGTAAAACTAAACAACGTCTGGGTTGGTTCAACCAGGACGAAGTGGAAATGGTCGCCAACGAGCTGGGGGTTTCCAGCAAAGATGTCCGTGAAATGGAATCTCGAATGGCGGCGCAGGACATGACGTTCGACATGGGTAACGACGACGATTCAGACAGCGCGCCAATGGCTCCTGTGCTGTTCTTACAGGATAAGTCTTCTAACTTTGCCGATGGCATTGAAGACGACAACTGGGAATCGCACGCGGCTGATAAACTCAGCGACGCTATGCTGGGTCTGGACGAACGTAGCCAGGATATTATCCGTGCCCGTTGGCTCGACGAAGACAACAAAAGCACGCTGCAAGAACTGGCCGACCGTTATGGCGTTTCCGCCGAGCGCGTCCGTCAGCTTGAAAAGAACGCGATGAAAAAACTGCGCATGGCCATCGAAGCGTAAGTTATTCAGCCAGACAAAAAAAACCGCCTTTCGGGGCGGTTTTTTTATGCCCGTCACTTTCCTTCCCTATTGTGAAAAAATTGTTATTCCAAAAGCCGCAAATTCGGGTATGTTTTTAACTCTGAGTGCGGCGAAGGCACACGCGGTATTCGTCAATTAAAAATAAAATCGTGCCAAAACAACACAACAAATACCCATTAGCATTCGAGTTGCAGGTAGGCGGCCAGGGAGCTTATCCCGATGAGCTTACTAAGGTAAGTGATTCGGGTAAGTGAGTGCAGCCAACACCCCTGCAGCTTGAAGGATGATGGGTAAATACCAATCACAACAAAAATGGGGATCTCAGGATGAAAATGAAGGGCAAAGCGTTATTGGCTGGTTGTATTGCACTTGCGATGAGCAACGCGGCATTTGCTAAGGACATCAAAGTAGCGGTAGTTGGGGCGATGTCTGGCCCGGTTGCACAGTATGGCGACCAGGAATTTACCGGTGCAGAACAAGCGGTTGCTGACATTAATGCCAAAGGCGGCATCAAAGGCGACAAACTGGTTATCACCAAATACGACGATGCTTGTGACCCGAAACAAGCGGTAGCGGTAGCTAACAAAGTGGTTAACGACGGCATCAAATATGTTATCGGCCACCTGTGTTCTTCTTCCACACAGCCTGCGTCTGACATCTACGAAGACGAAGGTATTCTGATGATCACACCAGCGGCAACGGCACCTGAGCTGACCGCGCGTGGTTACAAACTGACAATGCGTACCACCGGCCTGGACTCCGATCAGGGCCCAACGGCGGCAAAATACATCCTTGAGCATGTAAAACCGAAAAACATCGCGGTGATTCATGACAAGCAGCAGTATGGCGAAGGTCTGGCACGCTCTGTTCAGGACAGCCTGAAAAAAGCGGGCGCTAACGTGGTGTTCTTTGACGGTATCACCGCAGGCGAGAAAGATTTCTCCACGCTGGTGGCTCGCCTGAAGAAAGAGAACATCGACTTCGTTTATTACGGTGGCTACCACCCGGAAATGGGCCAGATCCTGCGTCAGTCTCGTGCAGCAGGCCTGAAAACTCAGTTCATGGGTCCAGAAGGTGTGGCGAACGTTTCGCTGTCTAACATCGCGGGTGAATCTGCCGAAGGCTTGTTAGTCACCAAACCTAAGAACTACGACCAGGTTCCTGCTAACAAACCGGTTGTAGATGCGATTAAAGCGAAGAAACAAGATCCAAGTGGCGCATTCGTATGGACCACATACGCAGCGCTGCAATCTCTGGCTGCGGGCCTGAACAAGTCAGAAGATCCGGCTGAAATCGCGACGTACCTGAAAGGCGCAACGGTTGATACCGTAATGGGTCCGTTGAGCTGGGATCAGAAGGGTGACCTGAAAGGGTTCGAGTTTGGTGTGTTTACCTGGCATGCGAACGGTACTGCTACCGACGCCAAATAATTTATCGGGCACCTTTCGCGCCGCAGATGCGTTGGCTGCGTTGTTCAACCCCGGTCACTTACTGGAGTAAGCTCCCGGGGATTTCACAACTTGCCGCCTTCCTGCAACGCGAAATGCTTCGATAAATGGGGAAGTGATAACCAAACAGTTATTACTTCTTCCAGCCACCACTCTGAACGTTAAACCCTACCGCCTGCATAAATGCCGTCATAACATCCCGGTCTTCCACGCCAACATCGCTCATCCACCATCCGGTAACGTCAGGATTATCACGAATCACTTCTTCTACCAGGTACTGCCCCACGCCACGGCGACGGGTGATTTCGCGTACCCGTAGCGAATCCAGTGCGGCTTCACTGCCTGCAAGCGTGACGCGAACCGCACCGAGCAGGCGGTCATTAAATTTTGCAGCATAAATTCTGTGCGTATCAGTCAGAGCAAGCGAAGCGCTGGAGTATTCCGGCCAGATCTTAGCAAGATCAATCTCATCCTGAGCACTACACTCAAACAGACGAATGATGGTGAGTTTCATAAGCGAGCTAACCAAAAAGCGGGAAAACCCCGAGTGTAACCAATTTATTTGCGCCAGACGCTTTATCTTTTATCTGCCATATACCAGACGATTAATTTTTGCCTCAAACATATGCCAGTTCGATAAATGGCAGATTGAAAAATGGTCAGTATAAAACCCTAAAACATAGTGATTTATTCCGCTCTTTGTATCGCTATTTTATGCTGAAAAACGTGCTTTTTTTTGTTTAACTATGAGCAAATACAGAATAATATCTTTGCTTAATAGCCTGAAAAATAGAGAGTTTAGCTTTAAAAATTGTAAATTTTAGCGCTAAGCCCTTAAAGGCACTCATAAAAATGGTTAAAGGCTAAAAAACACATAGTGCGTTTTTTGGTCACTATAAAACCACATAATCACGAATAGGAATTGGATCTATGAAAATGAACGCGAAGACATTACTCGCTGGAGTTATTGCACTGGCGGTGTCTCACGCGGCAACCGCAGCAGACATCAAAGTTGCGGTTGTTGGTGCAATGTCTGGTCCGGTTGCGCAGTGGGGCGATATGGAATTCAATGGCGCGCGCCAGGCAATTAAAGACATCAACGCTAAAGGCGGCATCAAAGGCGACAAACTTGTTGCGGTTGAATACGACGATGCTTGTGACCCGAAACAAGCGGTAGCGGTTGCCAACAAAATCGTCAACGACGGTGTGCGTTACGTTATCGGCCACCTCTGCTCCTCTTCCACTCAGCCTGCGTCTGATATCTACGAAGACGAAGGCATCCTGATGATAACCCCTGGTGCAACTAACCCAGAGCTGACTGCCCGTGGTTACAAAATGATTATGCGTACCGCAGGCCTGGATTCTTCCCAGGGTCCAACGGCGTCTAAATACATTCTCGACACTGTGAAACCGAAGCGCATCGCGGTCATTCATGACAAACAGCAATATGGCGAAGGCCTGGCGCGTTCTGTACAAGACGGCTTGAAAAAAGGCGGCGCGAACATCGTCTTCTTCGACGGTATCACTGCGGGCGATAAAGACTTCTCTACGCTGGTTGCGCGTCTGCAAAAAGAAAACATCGACTTCGTTTATTACGGTGGTTACTACCCAGAAATGGGTCAGATTCTGCGTCAGGCACGTGCTGTTGGCCTGAAAACCCAGTTCATGGGCCCAGAAGGCGTGGGTAACGCATCACTGTCTAACATCGCGGGTGCTGCAGGCGAAGGCATGTTAGTGACTATGCCAAAACGCTATGACCAGGACCCAGCGAACAAAGCTATTGTTGATGAGCTGAAAACCGAGAAGAAAGATCCAAGTGGTCCGTACGTATGGATTACTTACGCAGCAGTGCAATCTCTGGCTACAGCACTTGAGCGTACCGGCAGTGAAGAACCTGCTGATTTAATTAAAGACTTAAAAGCAAACGGTGCGAAAACCGTGATTGGGCCGCTGAACTGGGATGAGAAAGGCGATCTGAAGGGATTTGATTTTGGTGTCTTCCAGTGGCATGCCGACGGTTCGTCTTCCGTAGCTAAATAGATCGGCAAATCTGGGTCATCCCACCTCCCCGGCGGCTATGCGTTGGGGAGGAATAAATAAGGTTATTGTATGTCCGAGCAGTTCCTCTATTTCCTGCAACAGATGTTTAACGGCGTCACGCTGGGCAGTACTTACGCGTTGATAGCCATCGGTTACACCATGGTTTACGGCATTATCGGCATGATCAACTTCGCCCATGGCGAGGTGTATATGATCGGCAGCTACGTCTCGTTTATGATCATCGCAGCGCTGATGATGATGGGCATTGATGTGGGCTGGATGCTGGTGGGTGCAGGTTTTATTGGTGCTATTGTCATCGCCAGTGCCTACGGCTGGAGCATCGAGCGCGTTGCTTACAAACCGGTGCGTAACTCTAAGCGTCTGATTGCACTGATCTCTGCTATCGGGATGTCTATCTTCCTGCAAAACTACGTCAGCCTGACTGAAGGTTCACGTGATATTGCGCTGCCAAGCCTGTTTAACGGCCAGTGGGTCGTTGGTGCCAGCGACAACTTCACCGCAACCATTACCACCATGCAACTGGTGATTTGGGTGGTGACGTTCCTTGCGATGCTCGCGCTGACGCTGTTTATTCGCTACTCCCGCATGGGCCGTGCGTGCCGCGCGTGTGCAGAAGATTTGAAAATGGCGAGCCTGCTCGGAATTAACACCGACCGCGTTATCTCCCTGACCTTCGTGATTGGCGCTGCCATGGCGGCGGTAGCGGGTGTTCTGCTCGGCCAGTTCTATGGCGTTATCAACCCATACATCGGCTTTATGGCCGGGATGAAAGCCTTCACCGCAGCGGTTCTTGGCGGTATCGGCAGTATTCCTGGTGCGATGATTGGTGGCCTGATTTTAGGTGTTGCAGAAGCGCTGACCTCCGCGTATCTGAGCACTGAATATAAAGATGTTGTCTCCTTTGCGCTGCTTATCGTGGTTCTGCTGGTTATGCCTACCGGTATCTTGGGTCGCCCGGAGGTAGAAAAAGTATGAAACCGATGCATGTTGTTTTGGCGCTGCTTTCGGCGGCCATATTTTTCGTGCTGGCGGGCGTCTTTATGGGCGTTCAACTGAGTCTCGATGGCACTAAGCTTGTAGTCCACAGCGCGGAAACAGTGCGCTGGGAATGGGTGTTGATTGGTACGGCGATTGTCTTCGTCTTCCAGTTACTGCGCCCTGCATTCCAGAAAGGCATGAAAAAAGTCTCCGGGCCGAAGTTTGTGCTGCCTGCGTTAGATGGTTCTACGCCGAAACAAAAACTGTTCCTGGCGGCACTGTTGGTGCTCGCGGTTGCGTGGCCGTTTGTGGTGTCACGCGGTACTGTGGATATCGCCACGCTGACCATGATTTATATCATTCTCGGTCTTGGCCTGAACGTGGTTGTCGGTTTGTCTGGCTTACTGGTTCTGGGCTACGGCGGTTTTTATGCCATCGGCGCTTATACCTTTGCGCTGCTCAACCACTACTACGGTTTAGGGTTCTGGACATGCTTGCCAATCGCCGGCCTGGTGTCTGCGGCGGCAGGTTTCCTGCTCGGCTTCCCGGTGTTACGTTTACGGGGCGACTACCTTGCGATTGTGACGCTCGGCTTTGGTGAAATCGTCCGCATCCTGCTGCTCAACAACACCGAAATTACCGGTGGCCCGAACGGTATCAGCCAGATCCCAAAACCTACGCTATTCGGTCTGGAATTCAGCCGCAGCACGCGTGAAGGCGGTTGGGACACCTTCAGCAACTTCTTTAACGTCGCATACAACCCCGGCGACAGGATTATCTTCCTGTACCTCGTTGCGCTTTTGCTGGTTGTACTGTCGCTGTTTGTGATTAACCGCCTGCTGCGTATGCCGCTGGGCCGTGCGTGGGAAGCGTTGCGTGAAGATGAAATCGCTTGTCGTTCGCTGGGTCTGAACCCGACGCGCATCAAGTTGACCGCATTCACTATTAGCGCAGCCTTTGCAGGCTTTGCCGGTACGCTGTTTGCTGCACGCCAGGGCTTTGTTAGCCCGGAATCCTTCACCTTTGCCGAATCTGCATTCGTGCTGGCGATTGTGGTACTGGGCGGTATGGGCTCGCAATTTGCCGTTATCCTCGCCGCCGTGCTGCTGGTGGTGTCGCGTGAACTGATGCGTGATCTGAACGAATACAGCATGTTGGTACTTGGTGGCTTGATGGTGCTGATGATGATTTGGCGTCCACAAGGCTTGCTGCCAATGTCGCGTCCGCAATTGAAGCTTAAAAAAGAGCAAGTGGAACAAGTGAAAGGAGAGCAGGCATGAGTCAGCCATTGTTATCCGTAAACGGCTTGATGATGCGTTTTGGCGGCCTGCTCGCCGTAAACAATGTTTCTCTGGAACTGCATCCACAAGAAATTGTTTCGTTAATCGGCCCGAACGGTGCCGGTAAAACCACAGTGTTTAACTGCCTGACCGGCTTTTACAAGCCATCAGGCGGTACGATTCTGTTGCGTGATCAGCACCTTGAAGGGCTGCCGGGTCAGCAAATTGCACGTATGGGCGTGGTGCGTACTTTCCAGCACGTGCGTCTGTTCCGTGAAATGACCGTGATTGAAAACTTGCTGGTTGCTCAGCATATGCAGCTGAAAACCGGTGTGTTCTCTGGCCTGCTGAAAACGCCAGCCTTCCGCCGCTCACAGAGCGAAGCGCTGGACCGCGCTGCAACCTGGCTTGATCGTATTGGTCTGCTTGAGCAGGCTAACCGTCAGGCGAGCAACCTGGCGTATGGCGATCAACGCCGCCTTGAGATTGCGCGCTGCATGGTGACTCAGCCAGAAATTCTGATGCTTGATGAACCCGCCGCTGGCCTTAACCCGAAAGAAACGCATGAACTCGATGAGTTAATCATGGAGCTGCGTAACCATCACAACACCACCGTGCTGTTAATCGAGCACGATATGAAACTGGTGATGGGCATTTCTGACAGGATTTACGTGGTAAACCAGGGGACGCCGCTTGCAAACGGCACGCCGGAGCAAATCCGTAATAACCCTGACGTAATCCGCGCCTATTTAGGCGAAGCATAAGAATGGGCGAGGCATAAGATGGAAAATATCATGTTGTCATTTGACCATGTGAGCGCCCACTACGGAAAAATCCAGGCGCTTCATGAGGTCAGTCTGCATATTAAACAGGGCGAAATTGTTACCCTGATTGGCGCGAACGGCGCGGGAAAAACAACGCTGCTCGGCACATTGTGTGGTGATCCGCGCGCTTCCAGCGGCAAAATTACTTTTGATGGCAAAGACATTACCGACTGGCATACCGCGCGCATCATGCGTGAAGCCGTGGCGATCGTGCCTGAAGGCCGCCGCGTGTTTTCTCGCATGACTGTAGAGGAAAACCTGGCGATGGGCGGCTTCTTTGCGGAACGCGACCAGTATCATGAACGCATCCAACGCGTTTACGAACTGTTCCCGCGCCTGCTGGAGCGCCGTATTCAGCGTGCGGGCACTATGTCCGGTGGTGAGCAGCAAATGCTGGCGATTGGCCGTGCATTGATGAGCCAGCCGCGTCTGTTGCTGTTAGATGAACCATCGCTCGGTCTTGCGCCAATTATCATCCAGCAGATTTTCGACACTATCGAACAACTGCGCAGCGAAGGCATGACCATCTTCCTGGTCGAGCAGAACGCCAACCAGGCGTTGAAACTCGCTGATCGCGGCTACGTGCTGGAAAACGGCCACGTGGTGCTGGAAGACACCGGTGATGCGCTTCTGGCTAACGAAGCGGTACGTAGCGCCTACCTCGGCGGCTAGTTTATCGCTTCAAACCTAAGGAGCCTTTTGGCTCCTTTTTTTATGACATTTTGCCTCCAGTCATAATTCCTTCACTTCATCGTAACGATCCTGTCACCTCACGGTTATTTTTCTGTCATTCGCGCATGTCATGTTTTGATGCGAACAAAAACGCGTATTTTCGCGCAACTTATTCAACTCAAAATAATTCGAGAGATAAGACATGACTGCATCGTTACGACACACCGCAATTTGCCTTGCGCTAGGATGCGTATTTAGCAGCAGCGCTATCGCCGCCACCTCCATTCCGTTCTGGCATTCAATGGAAGGCGAACTGGGCAAAGAAGTTGATTCACTGGCTCAACGCTTTAACCAGACGCATCCAGACTACAAAATTGTCCCGGTTTATAAAGGCAACTACGAACAAAACCTGGCGGCAGGGATCGCTGCTTTCCGTTCGGGCAATGCGCCCGCTATTTTGCAGGTTTATGAAGTGGGTACGGCGACCATGATGGCCTCGAAAGCGATCAAGCCGGTGTATGAAGTGTTTAACGATGCAGGCATTAAGTTCGACGAATCCCAGTTTGTGCCAACGGTTTCCGGGTACTACACCGATGCGAAAACCGGGCATCTGCTTTCCCAGCCTTTCAACAGCTCAACGCCAGTGCTGTATTACAACAAAGATGCCTTTAAGAAAGCTGGCCTCAACCCGGACCAGCCGCCAAAAACCTGGCAGGACCTGGCTGAATACACCGCAAAACTTAAAGCGGCGGGTATGAAATGTGGTTACGCCAGCGGCTGGCAAGGCTGGATTCAAATTGAAAACTTCAGCGCGTGGAACGGCTTGCCGGTTGCGACCAAAAACAACGGTTTTGATGCTACTGACGCCGTGCTGGAATTCAATAAACCAGAGCAGGTGAAACACATCGCTCTGCTGGAAGAGCTGAATAAGAAAGGTGATTTTAGCTACTTTGGCCGTAAAGATGAGTCCACCGAGAAGTTCTACAACGGTGATTGCGCGATCACGACCGCCTCTTCTGGTTCACTGGCTGACATCCGCCATTACGCCAAATTCAACTACGGCGTGGGCATGATGCCTTACGACTCAACCATTCCAAACGCGCCGCAGAACGCCATTATCGGTGGGGCAAGTTTGTGGGTAATGCAGGGTAAAGACGCTGCGACTTACAAAGGTGTTGCTGAGTTTATGCAGTTCCTCGCCCAGCCAGAAATCGCCGCCGAATGGCACCAGAAAACAGGTTACTTGCCGATCACCAAAGCGGCTTATGACCTGACGCGTGAACAAGGGTTCTACGAGAAAAATCCAGGTGCGGATATCGCCACTCGCCAGATGATGAACAAGCCGCCATTGCCGTTCACCAAAGGGCTGCGTCTGGGCAACATGCCACAGATTCGTACCATTGTGGATGAAGAGCTGGAGTCGGTGTGGACCGGTAAAAAAACACCACAGCAGGCGCTGGATTCAGCGGTTGAGCGTGGGAATCAGCTGCTGCGCCGTTTCGAGCAGTCGACGAAGTCTTAAGTTTTGTTGGTGTCGGATGGCGCTTCGCTAATCCGACCTACGAAAGCCGTTGTAGGGTGGATTAGCGCATGCGACATCCACCATTAATCTCTATAAGAGCCACACTATGTCATCTTCTCGTCCGGTGTTCCGTTCAGGCTGGCTGCCGTATGCCCTTGTCCTGCCGCAACTGGTTATCACCATTATCTTTTTCATTTGGCCTGCGGGCGAAGCGTTGTGGTACTCCCTCCAGAATGTTGATCCCTTTGGGCTTTCGAGTACTTTTGTCGGGCTGGATAACTTCAAACAACTTTTCCACGACAGCTACTATCTCGACTCTTTCTACACCACCTTAATTTTCAGTGGATTAGTGGCGGGCAGTGGCCTGCTGGTATCACTGTTTTTTGCCGCTCTCACGGATTACGTGATTCGTGGTAGCCGCATTTACCAAACGCTGATGTTGCTGCCATATGCGGTGGCTCCGGCCATTGCCGCCGTATTGTGGATCTTCTTGTTTAACCCTGGGCGCGGCTTGCTGACTCATGTGCTTGAGCAGTTTGGTTACCACTGGAACCACGCGCAAAACAGCGGCCAGGCGATGTTCCTCGTGGTGTTTGCTTCGGTCTGGAAGCAAATCAGCTACAACTTCCTGTTCTTCTTCGCGGCGTTACAGTCGATCCCACGTTCATTAATCGAAGCAGCTTCCATCGACGGAGCAGGCCCGGTGCGCCGCTTCTTTAAGTTGTCGCTGCCGCTGATTGCCCCGGTCAGTTTCTTCCTGCTGGTGGTGAACCTGGTCTATGCGTTTTTCGACACCTTTCCGGTTATCGACGCCGCAACAGGCGGTGGGCCAGTGCAGGCGACCACCACGCTTATCTACAAAATTTATCGCGAAGGTTTTGCCGGACTCGATCTCTCCGCGTCGGCCGCGCAATCAGTGGTGTTAATGCTGCTGGTGATCATCCTGACCGTAGTTCAGTTTCGCTTTGTGGAACGTAAGGTGCGCTACCAATGATTGAGAACCGCCGTGGGCTGACGATTTTCAGCCACACCATGCTGATTCTGGGCATCATAGTGATTCTGTTCCCGCTGTACGTCGCATTTGTGGCGGCAACGCTTGATAACGAAGCCGTTTTTCAGACGCCAATGACGCTGATTCCAGGCACGCATCTGCTGGAAAACATGGGCTATATCTGGACGCATGGCGTCGGTGCCAATAGTGCGCCATTTGGCCTGATGCTGCTGAACAGTTTTGTCATGGCGATGGTGATTACTGTCGGCAAAATCACGGTTTCCATGCTCTCCGCTTTCGCTATTGTCTGGTTTCGCTTTCCGCTGCGTAACTTGTTCTTCTGGATGATTTTTATCACTCTGATGCTGCCGGTCGAAGTGCGCATTTTTCCAACGGTAGAAGTCATCGCCAATCTCAAAATGCTCGACAGCTACACCGGCCTGACGCTGCCGTTAATGGCATCAGCGACGGCGACCTTTTTATTCCGCCAGTTCTTTATGACGCTGCCTGACGAGCTTATGGAAGCGGCGCGTATCGACGGTGCATCGCCGATGCGTTTCTTCTGCGACATCGTGCTGCCGCTCTCGAAAACCAACCTCGCGGCGCTGTTCGTCATCACCTTTATCTACGGCTGGAACCAGTATCTGTGGCCGTTGCTGATTATCAGCGACGTTAACCTCGGCACCGCTGTGGCAGGTATCAAAGGGATGATGTCGTCTGGCGAAGGCTCTACACAGTGGAACCAGGTGATGGCGGCGATGCTGCTGACGCTGATTCCCCCGGTAATTATTGTTTTAGCCATGCAACGCGCGTTTGTGCGTGGCTTAGTAGATAGTGAGAAATAACCCATGGCAGGACTGAAGTTACAGGCAGTAAGCAAAAGCTGGGATAACAAAAATCAGGTGATTCAACCGTTAACGCTGGATGTGGCAGACGGCGAATTTATCGTGATGGTTGGCCCGTCAGGCTGCGGCAAATCAACATTGCTGCGTATGGTCGCCGGCCTTGAGCGCGTGACCAGTGGTGATATCTGGATTGATCGCCAGCGCGTCACCGAGATGGAACCCAAAGAGCGCGGCATCGCGATGGTGTTCCAGAACTACGCACTTTATCCACATATGAGCGTGGAAGAAAATATGGCGTGGGGGCTGAAAATCCGTGGCATGGGCAAAGCGCATATTCAGCAGAAAGTGGCAGAAGCGGCACGTATTCTGGAACTCGATGGTTTACTGAAACGCCGCCCGCGTGAGCTTTCGGGCGGGCAACGCCAACGCGTGGCGATGGGGCGGGCGATTGTGCGCGATCCGGCGGTCTTCCTGTTTGATGAACCATTATCAAACCTCGACGCTAAACTGAGGGTGCAAATGCGCCTCGAATTACAACAACTGCATCGCCGCCTGAAAACCACCAGTCTGTACGTGACACACGATCAGGTTGAAGCGATGACACTGGCGCAGCGTGTGATGGTGATGAACAAAGGTGTCGCCGAGCAAATCGGCACGCCAGTTGAAGTCTACGAACGCCCGGCAAGCCGCTTTGTGGCAAGTTTTATCGGCTCACCCGCCATGAACTTGCTGGAAGGGAATATCAGTGCTGACGGCTCGCGTTTTGAGCTGGCAGGCGGCATGGCGTTGCCACTGGGAAACGCGGCAAATCTGCAACGAGGCCGCGCTGTTACCCTGGGTATCCGCCCGGAACATATTGCGCTAAGCTCACAAACCGCAGGCGGCGTGCCGTTTATGGTGGACACGCTGGAGATGCTCGGCGCAGATAATTTAGTGCATGGGCGTTGGGGCGAGCAAAAAATGGTGGTGCGCCTGTCACACCAGGAACGTCCTCAGCCTGGCAGCACGCTTTGGCTGCATCTGCCTGAAAAAAATCTGCATTTCTTTGATAAAGAAAATGGACAACGTTTATGAGTAACTGGCCATACCCAAAAGTCGCGGCCCATCGTGGCGGCGGAAAACTGGCACCGGAAAACACGCTGGCAGCCATTGATGTTGGTGCGCGCTACGGCCACACCATGATTGAGTTTGATGCCAAACTTTCACAAGACGGGCAAATCTTCTTGCTGCATGACGACACGCTTGAGCGCACCAGTAATGGCTGGGGAATTGCGGGTGATTTGCCGTGGGATAAATTACTGAATGTCGATGCCGGAAGCTGGTTTAGCGGTGAGTTTAAAGGCGAGCCATTGCCACTGCTTTCGCAGGTTGCCGCACGTTGTAAACAGCACGGCATGATGGCAAACATCGAAATCAAGCCGTCGACCGATACCGATGCGCAAACCGGGAAAGTTATTGCTCTGGCAGCCATTGAATTATGGCAGGGGCAAACCGCACCGTTGCTGTCTTCGTTTTCTATCGAAGCGCTGGAAGCCGCACAACATGCTGTCCCGGAACTACCACGCGGGTTGTTACTCGATGAATGGCGTGATGACTGGCGGGAACTGACCACCCGACTTGGCTGCGTTTCCATTCACTTGAACCATAAACTGCTTGATGAATCTCGTGTGAATGAGCTTAAAGCGGCGGGACTGCATATTCTGGTTTATACGGTGAATGTTCCCCAACGAGCAGCAACGCTGCTGCGCTGGGGAGTTGATACCATTTGTACCGACCGTATTGACCAGATTGGCGCTGATTTTACGGCCCAATAGTTTTCAGCGGAATACTCGGCTGCAATGGCGCCGAGTGATTACTTTGGTTAAGCATGCTGCCATTGCTTTTCGGTTGCAGCATGTGATCCTGACTGCTTGTGCTGCTACTTCCACTCAACATCCCGCCGTTGTTATTTGGCAACACCTGCTGCGTTCCGACATCCAACTCATTCGGCAACGTTTTCTTCACCTTGAAGACGTTCTGCTGCGAATTATTGTTTATCTGCGATTCCAGATGCTGCTGTTGCACTTGCGTTTGCATTTGTAACTGCTGATTCAACATCCCTTTTTGTTGTATCTGCTGCGTCTGCATTTGCTGCTGCATCCGCTGCTGACTGGGGATCTGGTAACCCGGTTGGTTTGGGTTATTCATGGTATTAATCGGCTGTGCCAGACAGGTCAATGGCAGCCAAGCCGCCAGGAGCAATATTTTTTTCATCTTCACTTCCTCCATTTGGGGGATCTACTAAGTTTAATCGTTTTCCATAGTTACGAAGATTATTTAGGAGTTTTAGACCAGGCTTTATGGGCTATTGACTCTAGAACCCGTCGTCTTTCACGTTGCAGATGCGTTCGCTTACCGCCTTCTTGCACCATGAAATCCATAGGGTTTTATAAATACATGGAGAAAACAACGATGAAGCAGTGGAAAAATATTCGTTTAGAAATTCTGCGCTGGATGACCGTTCCCGCGCTGATGATAGGGCTGTGCCTCTCTGTTAGTGCTGCTCCTCCTCCGGTTGCAGCACCTGTTTCCTACGGTGTGGAAGCGGATATATTTCACCCGGTACGTGCTGAAAATGGCATGGTGGCCTCGCAAGATTCGCTCGCGACACAAGTGGGTGTCGATATCCTTAAACAAGGTGGCAACGCAGTAGATGCCGCCGTTGCCGTTGGTTTTGCGCTGGCGGTCACCCATCCACAGGCGGGTAATATCGGCGGCGGTGGCTTTATGATGCTGCGTACCAAAGACGGTAAAACCACCGCCATTGATTTCCGTGAAATGGCGCCAGAAAAAGCCTCACGCGATATGTTCCTTGATGCGCAGGGCAATGCTGACAGCAAAAAATCCCTCACTTCTCATCTGGCTTCTGGCACACCAGGCACCGTGGCTGGCTTCTCCATGGCGCTGGAAAAATACGGTACTTTGCCGCTCAACAAAGTTATCCAGCCTGCAATCAAACTGGCGCAGGACGGCTTCACGGTGAACGACGCATTAGCTGAAGACCTGAAAGTCTATGGCGCGGAAGTGATCCCGAATCACCTAAACAGCAAAGCTATTTTCTGGAAAGCGGATGGCGAACCGCTGCAAAAGGGCGACAAACTGGTGCAGACGAACCTCGCCAAAAGCCTGGAGATGATTGCCGAAAATGGCCCTGATGCCTTCTATAAAGGGGCCATTGCCGACCAGATTGCTGATGAAATGGCAAAAAATGGGGGGTTAATTAGCAAGGCCGATCTGGCGAATTACAAGGCTGTCGAGCGTGCGCCAATCAGCGGTGACTACCGTGGCTACCAGATTTTCTCCATGCCGCCGCCATCGTCTGGCGGTATTCACATCGTGGAAATCCTTAATATTCTGGAAAACTTCGATCTCGGCAAATACGGTTTCGGCAGTGCCGATGCGATGCAACTCACCGCAGAAGCGGAAAAGTATGCTTATGCCGATCGCTCGGAATACCTCGGCGACCCGGATTTTGTGAAAGTGCCGTGGCAGGCGCTGACCAACAAAGCCTACGCCAAATCGCTGGCGGAGCAGATAGACATCAACAAGGCCCGCCCGTCGAGTGAAATTAAGCCTGGCAAACTCGCGCCATATGAAAGTAACCAGACCACGCATTTCTCGGTGGTGGATAAAGATGGCAACGCCGTGGCGGTGACTTACACGCTTAACACTGTGTTCGGCACCGGCATTGTGGCAGGCAACACCGGCATTTTGATGAACAACCAAATGGATGACTTCTCAGCTAAACCGGGTGTTCCTAACGTCTACGGACTGGTCGGTGGCGATGCTAACGCCGTTGGGCCGCATAAACGCCCGCTGTCGTCGATGTCGCCAACTATTGTGGTGAAAGACGGCAAAACCTGGCTGGTCACCGGTAGCCCTGGCGGCAGCCGAATTATCACAACTGTGCTGCAAATGGTGATGAATACTATTGATTATGGGATGAACGTCGCTGAAGCAACCAATGCGCCGCGCTTCCATCATCAGTGGTTGCCAGACGAGTTGCGCGTTGAAAAAGGCTTTAGCCCGGACACGTTAAAACTGCTGAAGGATAAGGGGCAGAACGTGAAGGTGAAAGAGGTGATGGGCAGTACGCAAAGCATTATGGTCGCGCCAGATGGCACGTTGTACGGTGCATCTGACCCGCGTTCAGTGGATGATTTGACGGCAGGTTATTAATTTTCCCCCTCACCCTAACCCTCTCCCTGGGGGAGAGGGGACTGCTTGGTTTTCTCCCTCTCCCTCAGGGAGAGGGCCGGGGTGAGGGCGATTTACTCCGGCTTAATCCGCGCCATAAAATACGCATCCACATACTGACCATTTCGCAGCGCGTAATTCTTACCGGTACCTTCAACCTCGAAACCGAATTTCAGGTAGACCGCCAATGCAGGCGCGTTATCTACAAACACTGTCAACTCAATGCGTTCGATGCGCAGCCAGTTATCACACAGGTCGGTCATGGCTGCCATCAGCGCGCTGGCGACACCAAGATTGCGATGTTTCATACAAACACTCATCCCGAAAGTCGCAACGTGGCTGCGGCGCGGGTTGGGTTCAACAGACAGAACTAAATGGCCCATAACCACATCGTCGATGCAAGCCACCAGGCTTTTGCGTCCAGAAGGTGGATGCTTCATTCGTTCTTCCCACATTTCTAGCGAAGGATGAGGAATTTGTAGCGTGTTGTGATAAACCTCTGGCTGGGCGTTAATCTGACGTAAAGCATCAAGATCTCTTAATTCAGCATGGCGTATCACGATTTCGCTCATTCCTTTTCTCCTCAAATAGTTAGATAACCCCTTCAACATCATTGATTTTTTTATTTTCGTCAACTGCCATCTTTTGTGAAAAAAAAGTAGACAAGTGCGAATGATAATGATTATTATTGTCATGCGTTCAGGGGAGACCCCTACGGAGACACCCTGAAAGCACGACATTGCTCACATTGCTTCCAGTATTACTTTAGCCAGCTCTGCTGGCTTTTTTTTATCCTTTTTTCAGCCTGGCTTACTTGCCATTTTGTCCTCGTGCTGTGCTCGAAATCCTCACGTACTTTAAGTACGCTCCGGTTTCTGCGCGCAGGCCGCGAACAAACTGGCTGCGCCGCCGACGGCTGATCTATGAACATCACCAACTAATTTGGGCAAAACCCTCGATCTTTATTATAAAAACATTGTTTTCGTAGGACGGCTTAGCGCCGCGACATCCGCCTGCGTCTCAAGTATGGTAATTGCAATTCAAAGTCAAAAAGGACGAAGCAATGACCCTACACTGCGCTTTTATAGGTTTTGGCAAAAGCACCACGCGTTACCACCTCCCTTACGTACTGGTTCGCAAAGATAAATTCCACGTTGCCCATATTTTTCGTCGCCATGAAAAGCCGGACATCGAGCAGCAGCCGGAATACAGCCACATTCATTTCACCAGCGATCTGGACGAAGTGCTGAACGACCCACAGGTCAAGCTGGTGGTGGTTTGCACTCACGCGGATAGCCACTTTGATTACGCGAAACGCGCACTGGAAGCGGGTAAAAATGTGCTGGTGGAAAAGCCGTTTACCCCAACACTGGCTGAAGCCAAAGAGCTGTTTGAACTGGCGAAAGCGAAAGGGCTGACCGTTACGCCTTACCAGAATCGCCGTTTTGACTCCTGTTTCCTGACGATGAAAAAAGCCATCGACAGCGGCAAACTTGGCGATATCGTTGAAATAGAAAGCCACTTTGATATGTATCGCCCGGCTGCGGAAACTAAACCTGGCCTGCCGGCTGATGGCGCGTTCTATGGCCTCGGTGTGCATACCATGGACCAAATCATCTCGCTGTTTGGCCGCCCCGATCACGTTGCCTACGATATTCGTAGCGTGCGTAACAAAGCCAACCCGGACGATACCTTTGAAGCGCAGCTTTTCTATGGCGATATGAAAGCCATCGTCAAAACCAGCCATTTAGTCAAAATCGATTACCCTAAATTCCTGGTTCACGGCACCAAAGGCTCGTTCATTAAGTACGGTATCGACCAGCAAGAAACCAGCCTTAAAGCGTACATCATGCCGGGCGAACCGGGCTTTGCGGCAGACAGCAGCGTAGGCGTGCTTGAGTATGTCAACGACGTGGGCGAAACCGTGCGCGAAGAGCTGAAACCGGAAGCGGGAGACTACGGGCGTGTATACGACGCGCTGTACGAAACCATTGTTAACGGCAAGCCAAATTACGTCAGAGAAGTTGAAGCATTAACCAACCTTGAGATCCTCGAACGTGGTTTCGAGCAAGCTTCACCTTCTACTGTGACCCTCGCTTAACCAGAAATTTTACGCCTCTGACTCGTTCACTTTTTTTGAACAGAGGCGTCAATTTTCACCCTCTATGATCATTTCCGATTCGGGTCCACACTTAGCCCATCAAACGAATTGCGGAGAAATGAAGATGATCTTTTTAAGAAAAGCTGAAGAACGTGGTCATGCGAATCATGGTTGGTTGGATAGCTGGCACACATTCTCTTTCGCCAATTATTACGATGCCAATTTCATGGGCTTCTCGGCATTACGTGTCATTAACGAAGACGTAGTTGAAGCCGGTGAAGGTTTTGGTACGCATCCACACAAAGACATGGAAATCCTGACCTATGTGCTGGAAGGCGCGGTTGCTCACCGGGACAGTATGGGGAACGAAGAGAAGGTTCCTGCGGGCGAATTCCAGATTATGAGCGCCGGCACCGGGATTACTCACTCCGAATACAACCCAAGCAAAACTGAGCGCCTGCGTTTGTACCAAATCTGGATCATTCCAGATAAAACCGGCATCACGCCGCGTTACGATCAACGCCGCTTCGATGCACCACAAGGCCGCCAACTGGTGCTTTCACCGGATGCACGTGACGGTTCCTTGCTGGTGAATCAGGATATGGAACTGTCGCGTTGGGCACTGGCGAAAGACGAACAATCTGTTTATCAGATTCCGGCTGATCGCCGCATTTGGGTTCAGGTCGTGAAAGGTGATGTGTCGATTAATGGCACTCAGGCCAAAACCAGCGATGCTATCGCCGTGTGGGACGAACAAGCGATTTCGATTCATGCTAACGAAGCGAGTGAGATTCTGTTGTTCGATTTGCCACCAGTGTAATAAATACCGTTAGTTACCGGTCACAACCTTCCTCGGAAACAGGGGAAGGTTGTGCTTTGTCCGTGCTAAACTTCGTTGTCGATAGTTAACCCGCACAGCAGGACAATGAAAAAGAAAAGACCGGTATTACAGGACGTTGCAGACCGCGTTGGAATCACCAAAATGACGGTCAGTCGCTTTTTGCGTAACCCTGACCAGGTTTCCGCTGCGTTACAGGTAAAAATTGCCGCAGCCCTTGATGAACTTGGCTACATTCCTAACCGCGCTCCAGATATTCTTTCCAATTCGACCAGCCGCGCAATCGGTGTGTTGTTGCCTTCGCTTACCAACCAGGTTTTCGCTGAAGTGCTTCGTGGTATTGAAAACGTTGTCGATGCTTACGGCTACCAGACGATGCTCGCCCACTACGGCTACAAGCCGGAACTGGAAGAAGAGCGCCTGGAATCAATGCTTTCCTGGAATATCGACGGTCTTATCCTTACCGAACGTAGCCATACTCCGCGCACTTTGAAAATGATCGAAGTGGCAGGCATTCCGGTTGTGGAATTGATGGACAGCATTTCGCCGTGTCTCGACATTGCCGTCGGGTTTGATAACTTCGAAGCAGCACGCCAGATGACTGCCGCCATTATTGCGCGTGGCCACCGCCATGTAGCGTATCTCGGTGCACGTCTTGATGAACGTACTGTGATTAAGAAAAAAGGCTACGAGCAGGCGATGAACGATGCCGGGCTTGTGCCATATAGTGTAATGGTCGAAAACTCCTCTTCCTATTCCACGGGCATCGAACTGTTCCGTCAGGCGCGCCGTGAATATCCGCAGCTCGATAGCATCTTCTGTACTAACGATGACTTAGCCATTGGTGCGGCGTTTGAATGCCAGCGCCAGGGTTTAAGTATTCCAAAAGATATGGCGATTGCCGGTTTCCACGGCCACGATATTGGGCAGGTGATGGAACCGCGTCTTGCCAGCGTACTAACGCCGCGTGAACGCATGGGTCGTATTGGCGCCGAGCGCTTGCTGGCGAGGATTCGTGGCGAAACGGTGACGCCGCAAATGCTCGACCTGGGTTTCACTTTATCTCCAGGTGGCTCAATCTAACCGTCTCAAAACATGATTTAGTTCACAGTTATACACTTTGCAAGCTAATGGTTATTGCTTATTGCACAGTCAGCTTAGACAATGTTACCGATAACAGTTACCCGTAACAGTTTTAATATTCCCAAAATAATTCGAGTTGCATCGCGGCGGCAAGAGAAGGAGTTCCGATGAGCTTAGTAAACTAAGTGATTCGGACGAGTGAACGCAGCCAACAAGGATGCAGCTTGAAGTATGAAGGGTATAACAGTCGGAGCTACGCTATGAGCACTACTAACCATGACCACCATATCTACGTCCTGATGGGCGTTTCTGGCAGCGGTAAATCTGCTGTTGCAAGTGAAGTAGCACATCAACTCAAAGCCGCGTTCCTTGACGGTGACTTCCTGCACCCACGCTGCAATATCATGAAAATGGCATCCGGTGAGCCGCTCAACGATGAAGACCGCAAACCATGGCTGCAAGCGTTAAACGACGCGGCTTTCGCCATGCAACGCACCAATAAAGTCTCCCTGATTGTTTGCTCCGCACTGAAAAAAGTTTATCGCGACCAATTACGCGACGGTAACCCAAACCTCTCTTTCATCTATATGAAAGGTGATTTCGAGGTGATTGAAAACCGTCTGAAAGCGCGTAAAGGGCACTTCTTCAAAACTCAGATGTTGGTCACTCAGTTTGAAACACTGGAAGAACCAAAAGCTGACGAACCTGATGTTCTGGTGGTGGATATTGACCAAACGCTGGAAGGCGTGGTGGCCAGCACTATTGATATGATTAATAAAGGCACTGCGCAGTGAGCACTTTAACTCTGGTTTTAACAGCGGTTGGCTCTGTTTTGCTGCTGCTGTTTTTAGTGATGAAGGCGCGTATGCACGCCTTCGTTGCACTGATGGTGGTTTCAATTGGTGCAGGGATATTTTCCGGGATGCCGCTCGATAAAATCGCGACAACTATGGAAAAAGGCATGGGTGGCACACTCGGCTTTCTGGCTATCGTCGTCGCGCTTGGCGCGATGTTTGGCAAGATCCTTCATGAGACGGGGGCCGTAGACCAAATCGCGGTCAAAATGCTTAAGGCTTTCGGCAAGAGCCGTGCACATTACGCAATTGGCCTCGCGGGTTTGATTTGCGCACTGCCGCTGTTCTTTGAAGTTGCCATCGTCCTGCTGATTAGCGTGGCGTTTTCTATGGCCCGCCACACCGGAACAAACCTGGTTAAATTGGTTATTCCTCTGTTTGCTGGCGTTGCCGCTGCTGCTGCATTTCTGCTGCCAGGGCCTGCGCCAATGCTGCTCGCCTCCCAGATGCACGCCGACTTTGGCTGGATGATTCTGCTGGGCCTGTGCGCTGCCATTCCGAGCATGATTATTGCGGGACCGTTGTTTGGTAATTTCATCAGTAAATACGTTGAGCTACACATTCCTGATGACATTACCGAACCGCATCTGGGCGAAGGCAAACTGCCATCGTTCGGTTTCAGCTTGTCGCTTATTCTGCTGCCGCTGGTGTTGGTTGGCATGAAAACCATCGCTGCGCGTTTCGTCGAACAGGGTTCCACGCTATACGAATGGCTCGAGTTTGTTGGTCACCCATTCACCGCGATTCTGGTGGCGTGTCTGGTGGCTATTTATGGCCTGGCGTACCGTCAGGGAATGGCGAAAGAAAAGGTCATGGAAATCTGCGGCCACGCGTTGCAACCAGCGGGCATTATCTTGCTGGTGATCGGTGCGGGCGGCGTGTTTAAACAAGTGCTGGTGGATTCTGGCGTTGGCCCTGCACTGGGCGAAGCGCTGACCGGTTTAGGTTTGCCGATTGCAGTAACTTGTTTTGTGCTGGCCGCTGCGGTGCGCATTATTCAGGGTTCCGCGACGGTTGCTTGCCTGACTGCTGTTGGCCTGGTGATGCCGGTTATCGAACAGCTGAACTATAGCGGCGCACAAATGGCAGCGTTGTCGATTTGTATCGCAGGCGGTTCGATTGTAGTGAGCCACGTCAACGACGCCGGTTTCTGGTTGTTTGGTAAGTTTACCGGTGCAACGGAAGGGCAGACTCTCAAAACCTGGACCATGATGGAAACCATCCTTGGTACCACGGGTGCGGTTGTTGGGATGGTTGCGTTCTCGCTGCTGTCTTAATAATTGGAGTTGGATGTCGCTACACTATTTCACCCTACAACAGTTTTCCGTAGGTCGGATTAGCGCAGCGACATCCGACATTTACTGGGCGGGCACATCACCACCCAGCAAAATATCTTTATGACATCAACGGCAACAGCTGCTGATAAATCTGGCTAAACACCGTTCGACGCTCTTTGTAACGCTCATGGCGTGCCATATCTGGCTTGTGTTGCTGCTCAAGCGGTAACTGCGCAAGCATGGATTGCAAAGGTTTATCTGGTGACATGGCAATTTGAGCCAGACGGGCCGCACCCAGCGCCGGGCCAACATCACCTCCGGTACGGTAATCCAGCGTTTGCCCACTAATATCTGCCAGCATTTGCCGCCAGTACGGGCTACGCGCACCGCCACCGATTAGCGTCACGCTTTGCGGCGTTACCCCACAGGAATGCACCACGTCCATACCTTCAGCCAGCGCATAACCGACACCCTCAAGCACTGCACGAGCCAACTCTGCCGGGCCATGTTGATGTGTCAGACCAAAGAAAACTCCTTTTGCCTGAGGATTGTTATGCGGAGTACGCTCGCCGGAAAGATACGGCAGGAACCACACATCGCCCGCTTCCTCATTCGCTTTTTCAGCAGCTGCCAGTAATGCCGGAACGGTATCTAACCCGGTGAGTTTTGCAGCCCAGTCCAGGCAGGATGCGGCGCTCAGCATCACGGACATCAAGTGCCAGCGGTTTGGCAGCGCGTGGCAGAAACTGTGTACGGCGCTTTCCGGCTTACTGCGAAAACCATCGCTAACGGCGAAGTAAACGCCAGATGTACCCAGCGACAACATCGCCTGACCTACGTCCAGCATACCCACGCCAACGGCACCTGCGGCGTTGTCACCACCACCCGCGACCACAGGCACAGCGGGCATATTCCATGCCTGTGCCACGTCTGCTTTCAGCCTGCCGGTGATTTCACTGCCTTCGAATAACTCAGGCATTTGCCGGCGGCTCAACTGGCAGGCGTCGAGCATTTTGTCGCTCCAGTCGCGTTTGGCGACATCCAGCCACATGGTGCCTGCCGCATCGGACATATCGCTGGCGAACACACCGGTCATGCGCAAACGCAGGTAATCTTTCGGTAACAGGACTTTATCTATTTGCGCGAAAACCTCAGGCTCATGGCGTTGAACCCATAGCAGCTTCGGCGCAGTAAAACCTGGCATCATCAGGTTGCCGGTAATCTCGCGAGATTCAGGCACGGCGGCTTCCAGCAGCGCACATTCTTCACCGCAGCGGCCATCGTTCCACAAAATCGCCGGGCGTAAAACGTTCTGCTGCTTATCAAGCAGGGTTGCGCCATGCATTTGCCCGGCAATCCCCAGCGCTTTTACGCCCTGAAGAGAATGCTGCTCGCCAAGTGCTTTCATTGCTCTGTCTGTCGCTTGCCACCAGTGCTCTGGATCTTGCTCAGACCACAACGGGTGGGGGCGTGAAACAGTCAGTGTTTCAGTGCGTGATGCCACCACCTCGCCTTGCTCGTCCAGCAAAATTGCTTTCACACCCGAGGTGCCGAGATCGATTCCGATATACATATCGACTCCTTACAAACGCGCCACGTAAAACGTGGCGCGGGAATTCGTAGGGTGGATAAGCGTTAGCGTCATCCACCATTGCAACTACGGCTTAAACTTATCTATCAAACAGGTAATGATTCACCAGGTTTTCCAACAGCTCCTGATGCCCACTCTGATGCTGCGGCGCCAGGTTATGCTGTTCAGCGTACTGCGCAATCTGCGCAAGCGACATTTGCCCTTTCAGGATTTGTTGGCCCAGCTCACCATTCCAACCGGCATAACGCTTCGCAACGCGCTTATCCAGTTCACCGTCTTCAATCATACGAGCCGCAATTTTCAGCGACAGTGCCATCACATCCATGGCTCCAATATGACCATAGAACAGATCGTATTTATCGGTGCTTTGGCGGCGTACTTTGGCGTCAAAGTTCAGGCCACCCGTGGTGAAACCACCTGCTTTTAAGATCTCATACATCACCAGCGAGTTTTCTTCCACGCTGTTCGGGAACTGGTCAGTGTCCCAACCCAGTTGCGGGTCGCCACGGTTGGCATCAACCGAGCCGAAGATCCCCAGTGCAATGGCGCTGGCGATTTCATGGTGGAAAGAGTGGCCCGCAAGCGTTGCATGGTTGGCTTCAATATTTACTTTGATCTCTTTTTCCAGACCAAACTGCTTCAGGAAACCATAAACCGTCGCGACGTCGTAATCGTACTGGTGCTTAGTCGGCTCTTGTGGTTTTGGCTCAATAAGCAGCGTGCCACGGAAACCAATTTTGTGTTTGTGCTCAACCACCATTTGCAGGAAGCGGCCAATTTGCTCGCGTTCCTGGCGCAGGTCGGTATTGAGTAGGGATTCGTAGCCTTCACGGCCACCCCAAAGCACATAGTTTTCACCGCCCAGTTTGTGAGTGGCGTTCATCGCGGTCACCACTTGCGTGGCGGCCCAGGAAAACACTTCTGGATCCGGGTTGGTTGCCGCACCCGCACCAAAACGCGGATTGGTGAAGCAGTTAGCGGTACCCCACAGCAATTTCACACCGCTTTCTTGCTGCTTTTGCGCCAGCACGTCGGTCATTTGTGCGAAGTTATTCAAGTACTCTTTCAGTGACGCGCCTTCTGGCGATACGTCCACATCATGGAAGCAGTAATACGGCACATTCAGTTTGTGGAAGAATTCAAACGCCACATCCGCTTTCAGTTTTGCCAGGCCTAATGCATCGCCTGCTTGATGCCACGGACGCTCAAAGGAACCGGCACCAAACATATCGGCACCGTTCCAGCAGAAGTTATGCCAGTAACAGGCGGCAAAACGCAGGTGCTCTTCCATGCGTTTACCCAGAACAATTTCGTCCGGGTTATAGTGGCGGAAGGCCAGAGGGTTAGTGGATTTAGTGCCTTCAAAACGTACACGTTCGAGTTGGTCGAAATAGGCTTGCATAATTGACTCCGTAATCATAATCAAGAGGGGGCGGCAAGTAAGCGATTCTGTAACTATCCTGTATTTTCCTCCGCCGTTGCTCAATTACGTTATTTCACACTGCGATTAAGAGAATGCTCAAACGTGCGCCACCTCGCAAAAAATGATGAAAATAAACCAAAAAACAACTCGAGCGTTATTCCAGTAAATATCGCAATGAAATGGATTTCTAAATTAAAGTACGATCGCCATCATAAATTAACAATTAAACAAAAAAACGTAATGAGAAGATAAAAATCTGTAATTGCTGGATTGCCATTCACAGACAACAATTCCCCCGGTCGACAGATGTTAATAATTTTTAATCCGATTTATTTCACCCTACAGGTATAACAAAATGAAGATTAAGAACCTTTTACTAACGTTGTGTGCCTCACTCGTCCTTACCAGCATCAGCGGTATCGCTAAAGAAGTTAAAATCGGTATGGCAATCGATGACTTACGCCTTGAGCGCTGGCAGAAAGATCGCGATATCTTTGTTAAAAAAGCAGAATCGTTAGGGGCGAAAGTCTTTGTACAATCTGCTAATGGCAATGAAGAAACGCAGATGTCACAAATCGAAAACATGATTAACCGTGGCGTAGATGTGTTGGTCATTATCCCTTACAACGGCCAGGTATTAAGTAATGTGATTGCCGAAGCAAAAAGAGAAGGGATAAAAGTATTAGCTTATGATCGCATGATTAATAATGCCGATATTGATTATTATATCTCTTTCGATAATGAAAAAGTCGGCGAATTACAAGCGCAAAGCATTGTTAATAAAGTGCCTTCTGGTAATTATTTCTTAATGGGTGGCTCGCCTGTTGATAATAATGCCAAACTGTTCCGCGCCGGGCAGATGAAAGTATTAAAACCTTATATTGATAGCGGAAAAATAAAAGTCGTCGGCGATCAATGGGCTGATGGTTGGCTGCCTGAGAATGCATTGAAAATTATGGAAAATGCCCTCACTGCCAATAACAACAAAATTGATGCTGTGGTGGCATCAAATGATGCCACTGCGGGTGGTGCAATTCAGGCGTTAAGTGCGCAGGGTCTGGCTGGCAAAGTGGCGATTTCCGGGCAGGATGCTGATCTTGCCGGGGTGAAGCGCATTATTGCCGGTACGCAAACCATGACGGTCTATAAGCCCATCACCAAACTGGCAAATACCGCCGCTGAAATTGCCGTGGAATTAGGAGAAGGCAAACAACCTGCATCTGATGCTGTATTGAATAATGGCATGAAAGATGTCCCTTCACGGCTGCTGACGCCAATCGAGGTCGATAAAGCGAATATCGACAGCACCGTTGTGGCTGACGGTTTCCACAAAAAGAACGAGCTATAACCCACTGCGCCCGTGTTTTTGCGCGGGCGATACCTTTAAAGCAGGTAAGGAGGGGCTATGCCTTGTTTACTGGAAATGAAAAATATCACCAAGGCTTTCGGCATTGTGAAAGCCGTAGATAACGTCAGCCTGGCGGTGGATGCCGGTGAAGTGATGTCGCTGTGCGGCGAAAATGGTTCCGGCAAATCTACGCTGATGAAAGTGCTGTGCGGTATTTACCCTTTTGGTAGTTACGAAGGGGAAATATGGTTTGCTGGCGAAAAACTCCAGGCCAGCCATATCCGCGATACCGAACGTAAAGGCATTGCGATTATTCACCAGGAGTTAGCGCTGGTGAAGCATCTGACCGTGCTTGAGAATATTTTCCTCGGTGCTGAGCTTTCACAATATGGCGTGCTGGATTACGACAGCATGACGCTGCGCTGCCAGAAATTGCTGGCGCAGGTGAGCCTGAATATTTCCCCGGATACCCGCGTGGGTTCGTTGGGACTTGGGCAGCAGCAACTGGTGGAAATCGCCAAAGCGCTGAATAAACAGGTTCGTTTACTGATTCTCGACGAGCCAACGGCGTCATTAACTGAGCAAGAAACGGCGGTACTGCTGCGGATTATTCGCGATCTCCAGGCGCACGGCATCGCCTGCATTTATATCTCCCACAAGCTCAATGAAGTGAAAGCCATTTCCGACACCGTCTGTGTCATCCGTGACGGGAAGCCTATCGGCACGCGTGAGTGCGCGCTGATGCGCGAAGAAGACATCATTACCATGATGGTGGGGCGTGAACTCACCGCGCTCTACCCGAATGAACCCCATCACATTAGCGACGAAATCCTGCGTGTTGAGCATCTCACCGCCTGGCACCCGGTTAACCGGCATATCAAGCGCGTGAATGATATTTCATTCTCGCTGCACAAAGGCGAAATCCTTGGCATTGCCGGGCTGGTGGGCGCCGGGCGAACCGAAGCCGTTCAGTGCCTGTTTGGTGTCTGGCCGGGGAAATCTGAAGGCCGTATTTTCATCGATAACAAACCGGTAAAAATCACCCATTGCCAGCAAGCCATTAGCCACGGTATTGCGATGGTGCCCGAAGACCGCAAAAAAGATGGCATCGTGCCGGTAATGGCGGTGGGGCAAAACATCACACTAGCCGCATTAAGCCAGTTTTCAGGTGTGTTAACTCACCTGGATGATGCCGCAGAACAAAACTGTATTTTGCAATCAATCGGGCGGCTGAAAGTCAAAACCTCATCCCCAGAACTGCCGATTGGCCGCCTGAGCGGCGGCAATCAGCAAAAAGCGATTCTTGCGCGTTGTCTGCTGCTTAACCCACGCATTCTGATTCTTGATGAACCCACGCGGGGCATTGATATCGGCGCTAAATATGAAATCTACAAACTGATTAACCAACTGGTTCAGCAAGGGATTGCAGTCATTGTTATCTCATCAGAATTGCCAGAGGTTCTTGGCCTGAGCGACAGAGTCCTGGTGATGCATGAGGGGCGAATCAAAGCCGACCTGGTAAACCACAACCTGACCCAGGAACAGGTCATGGAAGCCGCCTTGAGGAGTGAAAAGCATGTCGAAAAGCAATCAGTCTGAAATGAAACTGGCTCTACCCGCCGCATCACCTTTAGCGAGCCTGCGAGCGCTGAATCTCCAGGTTTTTGTCATGATTGCGGCGATTGTGGTGATTATGCTGTTCTTCACCTGGACGACCGACGGCGCATATCTCAGCGCCAGAAATGTTTCTAACCTGCTGAGGCAAACGGCTATCACCGGGATTCTGGCGGTCGGCATGGTGTTCGTCATCATCTCGGCGGAAATCGATCTTTCTGTTGGCTCGATGATGGGTCTGCTGGGTGGAGTGGCCGCCATTTTTGATGTCTGGCTGGGCTGGCCTTTACCGCTCACGATTGCCGTAACGCTGGTTCTTGGCCTCGTTTTAGGGGCGTGGAACGGTTGGTGGGTGGCGTACCGCAAAGTGCCGTCATTTATCGTCACACTTGCCGGGATGCTGGCGTTTCGTGGTGTGCTGATTGGCATTACTAACGGCACCACCGTGTCACCAACCAGTGCGGCGATGTCGCAAATCGGCCAAAGCTATCTGCCTGACGGTATCGGTTTTGGCATCGGCACATTAGGGCTGGTCGCGTTTGTTGCCTGGCAATGGCGGATGCGGACTCGTCGCAAGGCTCTGGGGCTGGTGGCACCCGCGTCTACGGGGATGGTAGGGCGGCAGGCTATCACTGCGGTTATCGTGTTGGGTGCCATCTGGCTGCTTAATGATTATCGCGGTGTGCCCACTCCGGTGCTCATCCTTACGTTGTTGCTGCTGGCGGGAATGTTTATGGCAACCCGCACTGCATTCGGGCGGCGTATCTATGCCATTGGCGGCAATATCGAAGCTGCACGGCTGTCTGGCATTAATGTCGAGCGCACGAAGCTGGCAGTGTTTGCCATTAACGGCCTGATGGTCGCGATTGCCGGGTTGATTCTCAGCTCGCGGCTGGGGGCGGGGTCCCCATCTGCCGGGAACATCGCTGAGCTCGATGCAATTGCCGCATGTGTGATTGGGGGAACAAGTCTTGCGGGTGGAGTGGGGAGCGTTGCCGGAGCCGTGATGGGAGCATTTATCATGGCTTCTCTGGATAACGGAATGAGTATGATGGATGTGCCGACTTTTTGGCAATACATCGTGAAAGGTGCCATTTTGTTGCTGGCGGTATGGATGGACTCAGCAACAAAACGCAAAGCGTAAGTGTGCAAATGTTCACAATGCCGGGGCAATGTTTCCCGGCATTGTTGCATTTGTGGTATTGAGTTTAATGTTTTGTTATCAGGGAATAAAAGCATGTTTGAGAAACGTCACCGCATTACGTTGTTATTCAATGCCAACAAGGCCTATGACCGCCAGGTCGTTGAAGGGGTTGGCGAATATTTGCAGGCGTCTCAATCTGAGTGGGATATTTTTATTGAAGAAGATTTCCGCGCTCGTATCGACAATATTAAAGAGTGGTTGGGTGACGGCGTGATTGCCGATTTTGATGATACGGAAATTCAACGCCTGCTCGATGGCGCAGACGTTCCGATTGTCGGGGTGGGTGGCTCATATCACTTGCCTGAACATTACCCGCCTGTGCATTACATCGCCACCGACAACCATGCGTTAGTAGAAAGTGCATTTTTACATCTCAAAGAGAAGGGCGTGCAGCGTTTTGCTTTCTACGGTTTGCCGAACTCCAGCGGCAAACGTTGGGCGATGGAACGTGAATATGCTTTTAACCAACTGGTGGCGAAAGAGAAGTACCGTGGGGTGGTTTATCAGGGAATAGAAACCGCACCTGAAAACTGGCAGCACGCACAAAATCGCCTCGCAGATTGGGTGCAAACGTTGCCGCCACAAACCGGCATTATCGCCGTGACTGATGCCCGCGCCAGGCACTTGCTGCAAGTCTGTGAACATTTGCATATTCCGGTGCCGGAAAAGTTCTGTGTGATTGGCATCGATAACGAAGAACTCACGCGTTATTTGTCACGGGTTGCGCTCTCCTCGGTGGCGCAGGGGACCAGGCAGATGGGTTACCAGGCAGCAAAACTGTTGCACCGTTTGATGGACAACGAACCGCTAGCCTTGCAACGTGTGCTGGTGCCACCGGTACGCGTGGTGGAACGCCGCTCCACGGACTACCGTTCTCTTCACGACCCGGCAGTGATTCAGGCGATGCATTACATCCGCAACCATGCCTGCAAGGGCATCAAAGTTGAACAGGTGTTAGATGCTGTGGGGATCTCGCGATCGAACCTTGAGAAGCGTTTTAAAGAGGAAGTAGGCGAGACGATTCACGCAATGATTCATGCTGAAAAGTTAGAGAAAGCGCGCAGCTTGTTGGTGTCTACGTCTTTATCAATCAATGAAATATCGCAGATGTGTGGCTACCCTTCACTGCAATATTTCTACTCTGTTTTCAAGAAAGAATACGACGCAACACCGAAAGAGCATCGCGATAGGTACAGTGAGATTTTGGTGTAAAAAAAACGCCTTCGAATTGAAGGCGTGAATTATTACTTATTATTAACAATCTATTTTAATTATTTAGTTCGGTGCCATAAAACGCTGATTGGATTGATACATCGCAAATAGGTAGTTGTTATAGCTATTACCCTTTGTGGAATACCCTTTCAGCTTATGAATCATATTGCTGGCAGTCACTTCCTGGTCCGCTTTACGCAATTGAGCGCGGGATTTACGGAAAGATTTATAGGCCGGATGTGTATTCAAATTTGTTACATAAGAGTTAACACCCTCTTTAACAGATTCGTAATGCAAATAGCCTTTAACTTTACCTGGCTCGCTGTTGCAATGGCGCTGGCTGCACTTCATACCAAACAAGTTGTTATTGTTACGCGCAAGTTTAGACGTACCCCAGCCACTTTCGGCTGCGGCCATCGTCGCTACCATATTGGTAGGAATGATGTCGACTTTTTCCATCAGCGTATTCCATGGCACACGCTTGGTATTACCGTTCCACGAAATTTTGTAGCGCTGAGTAATATCTTTCAGGCGTGTACGCTCTGATGGTGACCAGCGTTTTTCATACTGCTTAGAAACCAACCAGTTACGGTCAGCAGTAATCGCGGCATTTTGACTAGTAATGTATGGCATGACCGTCCGGAGAAACGCTTTTTTTCTAGGTGTTCCGGAAGGGTATTTTCGCAAGTCAGGGAGCGATGCTATTTCACTATTGCGAGAATACTCTTTTTTACTACTTGCCAGTTTCTTACTGTTCGTCGTCTTGCTTTTTGTTGCTGTATGTTTCGTTGAAACTAAATGGGCCTTTTGCGATTTTGGCTCATGTTTACTTGCTAATACCCCAGTTGAAAAACTGATGGTGAGTAACATGAGTATCGCAGCCCCAAATCGTCGGAAATGGGTTGATATCATTAGATCTCCTGGTCGGATCGTTACGTTTCCAGTGCCTTATTTGTCAAAGGTTTCGAATAAAGTAAACGCAGATACTAACAAAAATAGACCTTCAGAGCACCAAAAGAAATAATCCGATTCTTAAATGATGTCACGTACGATCTTCTTATGACGGCAAAAACTATTGCAATATGCGACGTTTATCCCATATTTATGCGAATTGATAAGCGCATCACTCACCCTATTATCTCCACCCCTGCTAACCCCTTTTGGGGATGAATCCCGCTATTTAAAACAGTGCCAAACTGAATAAAAGATAATCGCGGGCTTAACCCTATGAAAAAATTACCTCTGCTGCTTTTACTGTTTCCCGGGCTTGTGCAAGCAGGCTGGATGGTTCCCGGAATACCTGCGTTTAAGGAGCAAACTCCGGGCTTGTTTGTCAGCGAGGCGAAGCTTGCAAAAGGCACGCTACCGCTAAGCCTCAAGCTTGATCAGGCGTGCTGGCAGCCCGCAGAATCTATCAAGCTGAACCAGGCGCTGTCACTGAAACCTTGCGAGGGAGAAGCCCCGGTCTGGCGCTTATTTCGTGAAGGCGAGTACCGGGTGCAAATTGACACACGCAGCGGTACACCTACTCTCAACCTGAGCGTCAACAGTGAGGCACAAACCGCACCTGTTGACGTCACCCGCCAGTGCCCGAAGTGGGATGGCAAACCGCTGACCATTAATGTCAGTAAAACCTTCGCTGAGGGCAGCGAAGTGCGTGATTTTTACAGTGGTGCCACTGCCACGGTGAAACAAGGCCAGGTTACGCTGATGCCTGCGGCAAATAGCAACGGCCTGCTGCTGCTGGAGTCAGCGACAACCGAAAAGGTTGCTCCGTTTAGCTGGCACAATGCCACGGTCTATTTTGTGCTGACTGACCGTTTTGAAAACGGCAATCCGAAAAACGACAACAGCTATGGTCGCCACAAAGATGGCATGCAGGAAATCGGCACCTTCCACGGCGGTGACCTCGCAGGTTTAACCCAAAAGCTCGATTACCTGGAAAAACTGGGCGTGAATGCGTTGTGGATTAGCTCGCCGCTGGAGCAAATCCATGGCTGGGTAGGCGGCGGTACGAAAGGCGACTTCCCGCATTACGCTTACCACGGCTACTACACCATGGACTGGACAAAGCTCGATGCCAATATGGGCACCGAAGATGAACTGCGTACCCTGGTGGATGAAGCCCACAAACGCGGCATTCGCATCTTGTTCGACGTGGTGATGAACCACACCGGTTACGCAACGCTCGCCGACATGCAGCAATACCAGTTTGGTGCGCTGTATCTCAAAGGTAATGAGCTGACTAAAACACTGGGCAAAAAGTGGACCGACTGGAAGCCCGGCCCAGGTCAAAGCTGGCACTCTTTTAATGATTACATCAACTTTAGCGATAAAACCGCCTGGCAGAACTGGTGGGGGAAAAATTGGATCCGCACCGATATCGGCAATTACGACAGCCCAGGTTTTGATGACTTAACGATGTCGCTGGCGTTCCTGCCGGATTTAAAAACCGAATCCACGCAACCGGCGGGTTTGCCCATCTTTTATCGCAATAAACCCGATACCCACGCCAAAGAAATAGCGGGCGCTGCCGTACGAGATTATCTGACGCACTGGTTGAGCCAATGGGTGCGTGATTACGGCATCGACGGTTTCCGGGTCGATACCGCAAAACACGTTGAGAAAGCAGGGTGGCAGCAGCTCAAACAGCAGTCTGTTGAAGCGCTGGCAGAGTGGAAGAAGGCCAACCCCGACAAGAAGCTGGATGACGCGCCATTCTGGATGACGGGTGAATCCTGGGGTCATGGCGTGATGAAGAGCGATTACTACAACAGCGGCTTCGATGCGATGATCAATTTCGATTATCAGGAACAAGCGTCGAAAGCCGTTGATTGCCTGGCAAATATCGATCTCACCTGGCAGCAGATGGCGACTAAATTGCAGGAGTTTAATGTTCTTAGCTATCTTTCCTCGCATGATACCCGCCTGTTCCGTGAAGGCGGGCAGCGTGCGGCAGAGTTGCTCTTGCTGGCTCCGGGTGCGGTGCAGATTTTCTATGGCGACGAGACAGAACGGCCATTTGGCCCGACCGGTTCCGATCCGCTTCAGGGAACCCGTTCAGATATGAACTGGGGGCAAAACGTTGCCACGCTTGCTCACTGGCAGAAAATCAGCCAGTTCCGCGCCCGCCACCCGGCTATTGGCACGGGTAAACAGAACACGGTGAGTATGAAGCAAGGGTACGGTTTTAGCCGTGAATCTGCTGGCGACAAAGTGATGGTCGTTTGGGCGGGGAATCCGTAATTGTTGATTTAGTGTCGGACGCCCTCACCCTGGCCCTCTCCCCCAGGAGAGGGAATAACCCGTTCTTACCCTTTCACCCTCTCCTGGAGAGCGAATCCCCATTCTTGCCCTTTCCCCCTCTCCCTCAGGGAGAGGGTTGGGGTGAGGGTTGTTTATTCTGACAAATCTAAAATTCACAGCACAATACACACCAGAGGCTATCCTTAATGCGTTTGCACCGCGTCTTCTCCGGCGTTATGGTTAGCCTCTTTTGATAGTCAAAGACAGATCTACGTTATGACGTTTTCACTTTTCGGCGACAAATTTACCCGCCATGCAGGCATCACACGCCTGATGGAGGACCTTAACGACGGCCTACGCACACCTGGAGCTATCATGCTCGGTGGCGGTAATCCTGCCCAAATTCCTGCGATGAACGACTACTTCCAGGATCTACTGGCAGACATGCTGGCAAACGGGAAAATGACCGATGCACTATGCAATTACGACGGTCCGCAGGGGAAAAGTGAGTTACTTGGCGCGCTTGCAGAAATGCTGCGTACAGAATTAGGTTGGGATATTGCTCCGCAGAATATTGCACTGACTAATGGCAGCCAAAGCGCATTTTTCTACTTGTTTAATCTGTTCGCGGGTCGTTATGCGGATGGCAGCACTAAAAAAGTTCTGTTCCCGCTCGCTCCGGAGTACATCGGTTATGCCGATTCAGGCCTTGAAGAAGACCTGTTTGTCTCTACGCGCCCAAATATCGAGCTGCTGCCAGAAGGCCAGTTTAAGTACCACGTAGATTTCGAACACCTGCACATTGGCCCGGACACCGGCATGATTTGCGTGTCGCGCCCAACCAACCCGACGGGCAACGTCATTACCGATGAAGAGCTGATTAAACTCGACGCTCTGGCGCACCAGCACGGTATTCCACTGGTGATTGATAACGCGTATGGCGTGCCGTTCCCGGGCATTATTTTCACCGAGGCACGCCCGCTGTGGAATCCGAACATTATCCTTTGCATGAGCCTGTCGAAACTCGGCCTGCCGGGTAGTCGCTGCGGTATCATCATCGCCAATGAAAAAATCATCTCTGCGGTCAGTAATATGAACGGCATTATCAGCCTGGCACCAGGCGGTATTGGCCCGGCGATGGCGTGCGAAATGATTAAGCGTAATGATTTGCTGCGCTTGTCTGAAACAGTGATCAAACCGTTCTATTACCAGCGTGTTCAGGACACGATCGCGGTTATTCGTCGCTATTTATCGCCAGAACGTTGCCTGATCCACAAGCCAGAAGGGGCAATTTTCCTTTGGTTGTGGTTCAAAGACCTGCCGATTTCGACTGAGCTGCTTTATCAGCGCCTGAAAAAGCGCGGTGTATTGATGGTGCCAGGGGATTATTTCTTCCCGGGTCTGGATAAGCCGTGGCCGCACACGCATCAGTGCATGCGCATGAACTATGTGCCGGAGCCGGAGAAAATCGAGGCGGGAGTGAAGATCCTTGCCGAAGAGATTGAGCGCGCGTGGGCTGAAAGCGGTAATTGATTGAATTGTAACGGTGGATGTCGCTTGCGCTAATCCACCTTACAATGGTTTTCGTAGGTCGGATTAGCGTGAGCGACATCCGACATTATTCTGCAATTCTCTAGCGAACTACCAACGAATCGTATCCCTTCCAACGGTAGTTCAGCATCGACACAATCCAGCAGCCAATAAACAGCCCAACCACGATAAAGCCTGCATTGCCGAGGTTTTCATTTAACGCATCGACCCACTTCCACATGCCGGAGTGCAGGTTGAATTTATCCGCTAACAACCCTAACGCTTCCATGCCGCCAATAAACAGCGCCACCACAACGGATGTGCCCGTAATCGTCATGTTGTAATAGAGTTTTCGCTGCGGCTTGTTAAACGCCCAACCGTAAGCACCGACCATAATCATGTTGTCGAGCGTATCAATCAGCGCCATGCCGCTTGCAAACAGCGCCGGGAACACCAGAATCGACCATATCGACATCCCGCTGGATGCGCTGGCGGCAGAAATGCCCAACACGCCAATTTCTGTTGCGGTATCAAACCCTAAACCAAACAAAAAACCGACCAGATACATGTGCCAGCTTTTGTTAATCAGCTTAAATGTGGAGCGGAACAGCCAGCTCATGATACCGCCACCGTTAAAATCGGTGTCTTCGGCTGACAGCGACTCGCCACGTTTTAACTGACGGAAATTACGCCATACGCCGCGTAAAATCACCAGATTGACCAGCGCCATTGCCAGCAAGAAACACGCCGATACGGCAGTACCAATCACGCCGCCCACATCATGGAACCAGTCCATATCATTTTGAAATGCCGCCGCGGTTGCGGCAATCGCGATAGACGCCAGCACCACAATGCTGGAATGGCCGAGTGAGAACCAGGCTCCGATACCAAACGGGCGTTTCCCTTGCTGCATCATCTTGCGCGTCACGTTATCAATCGCTGCGATATGGTCGGCGTCGACCGCATGGCGCAAACCGTAGCACCAGGCCAGGAGACTGGCGGCCATCAGCGCGGTGCTGTGGTGAAACGAAACCAGCGCCCAGGCCCAGGCGGCAAGATTGGCTGCGACTAAAACCACCAACAAAACAGCGGCACGTGGATTATCACGAAGAACACGCAATAACATCATTTTATCCTTGTGGGGGAAGGGTGATACGGGCGGCGGCAACAAGCGCCTGGCCCAATGCAAGGGCACCGTCACCGGCAGGTAACTGTGTCGGGAAGAGCAGGTTGAAATCTGCTAGGTGATACGAAAATCTTTCGCGCATCAGGCGGTTATGCAGCACACCGCCGCTGAAGACGAGAGTCTTTATGGCAAGCCTTTGCGCATGGCTGCGGGCTAAATCAGCAAAACCTTTTGCCAGGGCGTCATGAAATGCCCAGGCGCGAGCGGACGCGCAGTCATGCCAGCTCAACCACTGCTGCCAGAATGTCGCCATGTCGAGCTGGCCTGCGATAACCGGCAGCGTAACGGGGTGGAGGCACCCGCGACTTTGTGACGCCAGTGCTTCGAAGCGGCAGGCGGCTTCCCCTTCATAGCTTTGCTGTAAGGGTGTGCAGTGTAGCGCCGCTGCGGCAGCATCGAAAAGGCGACCCGTGGAGGAGGCGACAGGCGCATTAATGCCACGTTCAATGGCGGTGGCCAGCAATGGCCAGCTTTGTGCGCGAATGACGGCCGTTTCCGGGTGGCGTTGCCAGCCAGGTATAAACGCCAGGCAATGGGCGAGCAGGTTACGCCATGGCTGGCGAGCGGCGAGGTCACCCCCGGGGAGCGCCACAGCAGGCAAACCGCCGAGATGTTCACAGTCGCGATAGTTAACCCGCAGGCATTCTCCGCCCCACAGCTGGTCGTTCTCGCCATAACCAATACCATCAAGAGTTAGGGCAATCACATCGCCACCATCCTGTAGCCAGTTGTGTTCAGCCATACACGCCACCGCGTGAGCGTGATGATGTAAAACGGTGCTCACTGGCAAACCCATTTCTTTCCCGATGCGGGAGCTGTGGTAGCCGGGATGCGCGTCTATCGCGACGTATTGCGCTTTAAAATCATAAGCCTCACACATTAGCGTGCACGCTTTTTGCCACTGCTGCTCCACGCCTTCTTCAGCGAGATCGCCCAGATGCTGGCTGAGCACCGCCTGGTTGCCGCGCAGCAAGCAGAAGGTGTTTTTCAGATCAGAGCCTAACGCCAGAATCGGCGGCAGTGCGTCAAAACCTGGGGGTAACGGGAGAGCATCTGGCACAAAACCTCTGGCACGGCGCAGCATCTCACCTTTTGCTCGTACCACGGAATCATCCATGCGCTGGACGATGTCGCGGTTATGCAGCAACCAGCCGTCGGCAATTTCAGCCAACTCTTCAAGCGCCTGCTGATTGGTTATGGCGGGCGGTTTGCCGTTTAAATTGCCGGATGTCATCACCAGCGGGCCACCAAAATCCTGCATCAAAAGGTGTTGTAGCGGGTTGGCGGGTAACATCACGCCGACTTCGCTCAGGCCTGGGGCGATAAACGTGCTTAAACCGTGCAAAGCAGATTTCGCCATTAGCACAATCGGTGCCGCTGGCGTGTTGAGCTGTACCGTTACCTCTGCGGGCAACCGGTGCGAGTCGGGCAGCATGACAGCCAGCGGTTTAGAAGGGCGATGTTTGCGGGAGCGTAAGCGCGAAACGGCGGCATCGTTGCTTGCATCAACCGCCAGGTGGAAACCACCCAGCCCTTTAATCGCGATGATTTTCCCGTCTTTTAACGCTGCAATGGCTGCTTGTAACGCCTCTTCGCGTGCAAGGTTTTGCTCGCCACATTGCCAGCTAATTTGCGGCCCACACTCCGGGCAGGCGACAGGCTGGGCATGGAAGCGGCGATCCATTGGGTCGCGGTACTCTTTTTCGCACGCCGGGCAGAGCGGGAACGCAGCCATCACCGTGTTTGGGCGGTCATAGGGCATGGCATTGATTATCGTAAAACGCGGGCCACAGTGGGTGCAGTTGATAAACGGATAGCGATAACGGCGATCGTGCGGGTCATTCAGCTCGCGCAGGCAATCCGGGCAGGTTGCGGCATCCGGGACGATTTGCGTGTCCATCGAGCTGCTGGCGCTGTGGCGAATGGTGAAATCATGGGGGCGTGTTTCCCATAGCATTGACGATTGTTCAATGCTGTCGATACGCGCCAGTGGCGGGCATTTGGCGTGAAGCTGGGTGATAAACGCATCGGCGGGGGAAGTCAGGCGCACCAACACACCGGCGCCGTCATTGCAGACATCGCCCGTGAGTTTGAGAAGTTGTGCCAGTTGCCAGACGAATGGCCTGAAGCCAACGCCCTGTACTTTGCCGCGAATGCGTAGCATCACGCCGTTAAAATTCACTATTTATCCTGTTTTATGTTTTACGCCCTCACCCCGACCATCTCCCACAGGAGAGGGGGAAATACTCCTTCTCCCTCAGGGAGAAGGTTGGGGTGAGGGTTGTTTTTACACTTAAACTTCTACCGCACTACGCAAACGCGCTTTCATATCGCTATACGTCGTCTGAGCGTAGTTTTCTGCCCACTGCTGGTCGGCAATTTGGCTGACGTTGACCGCGCAATACTTGGTTTCCGGTGTTTTGGAAATCGGGTCAAGGTTGTCCTGAGTCAGCTCATTACAAGCCCCAATCCACCACTGGTAAGTCATGTACACCGAGCCCACGTTAATGCGCTCGTTCACTTCGGCACGGCTGATCACTTTGCCGCGACGCGAACTGACCCACACCAGTTGCTTGTCTTTAATCCCAAGCAGGTTGGCATCTGTTGGGTTCATCTGCACAAAACCAGGTTCATCGGCCAGAGTCTGCAATGCAGCACAGTTCCCGGTCATTGAACGGCAGGAGTAGTGGCCGACTTCACGCACGGTGCACAGCACCAGTGGATATTCGGCATCCGGTACTTCGGCTGGCGCACGCCACTCGGCGGCAAACAGCTGGCCTTTGCCGGTTGGGGTGTCGAACTTGCTGTCTTTGTAGAGATAAGGCGTACCCGGGTGATCGAGCGTCGGACACGGCCACTGCACATGGCCCATATCGCCCATTTTCTCGTAGGTTACGCCATAGAACAGCGGGCAGAGTTCACGCAGTTCATCCCAGATTTGCTGGTTGTTATCGTAGTGCATTGGGTAGCCCATCTCGGTGGCGAGCAGGCTGATAATTTCCCAGTCACGTTTGACGTTGTACTTCGCATCAATGGCTTTTTCAAAACGCTGGAAACCGCGGTCAGCACAGGTAAACACACCGCCGTGTTCGCCCCAGGAAGTGGCTGGCAAAATGACGTCTGCCACTTCAGCGGTTTTGGTCATAAAGATGTCCTGCACGACGACAAAATCGAGCGCTTCAAAACCTTTGCGTACCAGGCCAAGATCGGCTTCGGTCTGCAACGGGTCTTCGCCCATGATGTAGTAGGCTTTCATCTCGCCGTGAATCGCCATATGCGGTACTTCGGTGATACGCACGCCAACCTGGTCGTCCATATCTTCAACGTTGATGCCCCAGGCTTTGGCGAATTTCGCACGCACTTGCGGGTCAACCACATCCTGGTAACCCGGGAACTGGTTTGGCAGCACGCCCATGTCACACGCGCCCTGCACGTTGTTCTGGCCACGAACCGGGCCAACGCCGACGTTTTCACGCCCGAGGTTTCCGGTCAGCAGCGCAAGGCTTGAAAGCCCTTTGACTACGTCAACCGCCTGGCCGAACTGTGTCACGCCCATGCCCCACATAATGGTGGCTGACGGTGCGGCGGCAAAAGTACGCATTGCCTGGCGGACCTGATGCGCCGGAACACCGGTCAGGTGCTCAACGTCTTCTGGCGCGTAGCCTTTAACCACTTCACGGTAAGCGTCCAGACCTTCGGCAAATTTCGCAACGTACTCGGTGTCGTAAAGATTCTCTTCGAGCAGCACATAACCAAAGGCATTCACCAGCGCCATATTGCAGCCGTTTTTCAGTTGCAGATGCTGATCGGCAATACGGGCGGTTTCGATGCGGCGCGGATCGCAAACAATGATTTTCGCGCCATTTTCTTTCGCTTTAATCACACGACGCGCCACGATCGGGTGCGAATCGGCGCAGTTATAGCCAAACACCAACAGGCATTTTGAGTTTTCGATATCGCCGATGGAATTACTCATCGCGCCGTTGCCCAGCGTCACCTGCAAACCTGCGACCGACGGCCCGTGGCAAACACGCGCACAGCAGTCAACGTTATTGGTATGCAAGACACCGCGTGCAAACTTCTGCATCACATAGTTGGTTTCGTTACCTGTCCCACGTGACGAGCCGGTCGTCATAATTGAGCGTGGGCCATGCTGCTCTTTGATAGCTTTCAGGCGTTTTGCGGTATAGCTAATCGCCTCTTCCCAGCTCACCGGCTGAAGCTTGCCGCCCTTTTCATAGCGAATCATCGGCTGCGTCAGACGCGGTGTGAGCAACTTGGTATCGTTGAGAAAATCCCAGCCGTAATAGCCTTTCAGGCAGAGTTCATTTTGGTTAGTCACGCCATCAGCCGCTTCGGCACGGATAATTTTGTTCTTCTCAACAACCAGTTTCAGTTTGCAGCCTGCACCACAGTAAGGGCAGACGCTGGTAATTTTTTTCATCAGTAACAGACCTGTTAAAAGTTGAAAATTTCGTTCCCGTCAGGGGATGAAATTAGAAAATCAGAGATGAAGTTGCATCGAACGCAGCACGGCGGCGTTTTTCGGCACTCATTTGTTCAAGTTTATTGCGATCAACACAAAGAATGGCGTTGGTTGGGCAGGCTTCCATACAGGCCGGGCCTTCCGAACGGGTGTGGCAAAGGTCGCATTTATTCGCTTCGGCTTTTTCTGCCATCACGTTAAGACCTGCGCCGCTGTTGCGAACCACCGGGCGAACAACCACTTCCATCGCGCCATATGGGCAGGCAACCACACAGGTTTTGCAACCGATGCAACGTTCTTGCATCACGTTCACAAAACCATGCTCACGGCTGATTGCGCCATTAGGGCAGACGTTGGCGCACGGTGCGTCTTCGCACTGGCGGCACATTGTCGCGGTAGAAATATTCACGCCTTTAATCACATGAATACGTGGAAGGAAGGTTTGCGGTGTTAATACTGCGCAATCTTGTGCTTCCTGATGTGCTACGACACAGGCCACTTCGCAAGTGCGACAGCCAATACATTTGCTCGAATCAGCAATGATGAAACGGTTCATCATAGACTCCTGGATAGAGTGTTTTTTTATAAGACTTCTGTAGGCATACATAAATTGTGCCAACTTTGAAACTAGCGTGATTCAAGGCTTTGCGCATTGATCGAGGGAGGGATGACAGTGACTTCGACACATTTGACGATGTCATTTGGGCAGATGACAGAAGGATGTTTACTCACCTTCACCCCAGTCCTTTCCCTGAGGGCTGTCTCTTACACGCATTCCTCACTGGCAATCTGTCAGGGCGAGATTTGTTAGATGAGAGGTTTTCCGTTCACCCGAACGTTACGCTATCTCATAGTTGCCAGCGAACGGTGAACGTGCCAGGTGGATAACGACATCCCCCTGGCGACCCCGTCGCCCGGTGATTAAATTGCCCCTACGCGGTAAACCCCAGCTTATCCCCAACGTTCAGGGTCGTTCGCGACTCGCTCCCGGCGATCGCTCTCTTTCGCTGCTCCCGGCAGCTCAACCCTGACTTATGGGTAACGCTGGGGCAATTTATACCGGGAACAAGGTCAAAATCTAAACCGGTTTAGCCTTTGGCTTTTGACGTTGACCTTTAGTCCGGCATAAATCGCCTCTGTTTTGACTGTAAGGAGCGGGTCTCGCCGTCGGGAACGGCGAGAGGTTGTGATCGCCGGACAAAAATGTCAGGAACATTTTTGAACAATGCTTGCGTTGGCCACGAAGTGGTTCGACACAGGGATGTGCCGAATAACCGCATCACAACCGACCCAGGGACTGAAAGGAAAAACGGAGGTTTACCGCGAAGCGGCGATTTAAACGCCGGGAGTCAGGGTTCTTAGGGTGACGACGGTGGTCACCCTAAGTCGTTCACCGGTTCGGTGAATACAGGGATCACAGAACGTTTAGTGAACGGAACCTTCTCCGGATCGGCAGGATTCGCCCTTCAAAGGTCCGTATAAGCGACAGCCCTATTACTCGAACTCTGGCGCTTCTAAATCCGCAAAACCGCCTTTACCTTCCCAGCCCGCCAGACGTTGATACACCGTTTCCACCGCCGTTTTTATCGCGTCGGTCATCGGGTAGTAAAAGCCGACAATATCAGGCTGAATGCCGAGGAAAATCACCTCGCCAACATCTTCTTTAATCTGATCGATTAAATAGTTAAGTGGCATGTTGTGGGTGGTCATCATAAACATTTCAGCGATATCGTCCGGGTCGATGACACGGATTTCGCCTGGGTTCAGTCCCATATCTGTGGCATCAACCAGCAGCAATCTTTCCGGGCGCAATTCGCGAATTGCCACCACATCATTTTCAGGAGCGGTGCCGCCGTCGATAACAATCCAGTCGCCTTGTGGGGCTGCCTGGCATTTCTCGGCAAGTAGCGGGCCTGCGCCATCGTCACCCATCATGCTGTTGCCGACGCACAATAGTACGTTTCTGTTAGTCATAGCGTCTCCGTACCATCAAATAAATGGCGGGTTCTTGTTGAATAGCTTGCAGCATATCGAGCAATTCCTGGCTCCACTCTTGCTGCTGTTCAGTTTGCGTGGGTTTGGCGGCATCAAACGCTTTCGCCAGCAAAACCACGTGACTTTGGTCGATAACTATTTCACCGTAACGCGGCACACCTTCCATTTTGCGCCGCGCTTCGCTACCTTCTTCAAGCGTGGAAATCCACGCTTTGTAAGGCTCATACGAGCAAACCAGGTTCTCTTTCAGGCAGTCGATAACGCCGAGATGGTGGCCGATTGCCAGGCTGTAATAAACCACCTGCTGCGCATCACTCGGTGTGTTGTCGTTTTCATCGACAAACTTACGGCTAAGCTGGCAAAACACCACCGACTCGCTCATTACACGCGCTCCTGCTTAACCAGATCTTCCAGATGCGTGACGATTTCAGTCAGACGCGGATCGTTCTCGTGTGCCAGCCACTGCTGAACACTGCCGCCACCGGCGGTGAGGTTTTCCATATAGCTGTCAGCAATCTGGCGGCCATAGCGATAACCCGCAAGGCTGCGCGCGGCACGGTCGATACGCACACGCAATGGTTGAACCATATCCGGGTGCAGAATTTGCGCCGGTTGTGCATCCATTTCACTGGCTTCGCGGGCGTGGATTTTTTGCTCCAGCAGGCCAAGCGCCATGGCAAAACCATACAGCGTTGCCGCAGGTGTTGGCGGGCAACCCGGAATATAGACATCCACCGGTACGATTTTGTCGGTGCCGCCCCAGACGCAATACAGGTCGTGGAAGATACCGCCGCTGTTACCGCACGCGCCGTAAGAGATGCAAATTTTAGGGTCCGGCGCTGATTCCCAGGCACGTAGCGCGGGGGAACGCATGGCGCGAGTCACAGCGCCGGTAAACAGTAAAATATCCGCGTGACGAGGAGACGGAACAACTTTAATCCCGAAGCGTTCTGCATCGAAAAGTGGTGAAAGGGTGGCGAAAATTTCAATTTCACACCCGTTACAACCACCGCAGTCAACGCGGTATACATACGCGGAACGTTTAATCTTTTTGAGCAACGACGTTTTCATCGCGGCGATGGATTCATCCACCGTCATTGGCACTGGCATGCCGTTGTCGTCGCGTGGGCCGAGTAACATACTCATTAGCTGGCCTCTCTAATTTGGCGGCTAAGGTCAATTTGGTCGGAAGAGACCAGGCTTTGCTGGCGTTTGCATTCCGGGCAGGTTTCAAACGAGGCGCGATGCGCTTCGGCAAGCTTGTCACCGTTGTGCTCAAGCAAGGCAATCGCGTAATCAATCTCTTTTTGTACCGCGAAAGGCTTGCTGCACTGGCGGCAGTTGCACAGGTCAAAACGCGCCTGTTGCAGGAAGTCGGCTTTATTCCAGACGGCCAGTTCGTATTCCTGAGAAAGCTTGATGGCAGCCGTTGGGCAGACTTCTTCACAGCGCGCGCAGAAAATGCAGCGCCCAAGGTTGAAGGTCCACGCCAGTTGCCCCGCCACGAGGTCGGTTTCCACCGTTAATGCGTTCGATGGGCAGGCGTTCACACACGCCGCACAGCCGATACATTGCTGTGGATTATGCTCCGGTTTACCACGGAAGTTCGGATCCACGGCTATCGGTTGTAGCGGGTACGACTCAGTGGCCACGCCGCCTTTAATGGCTTTTTTGATGAAGTTAAACATGGTGACTCCAGCTTATTTCAGCGGCGAATTGGTGCGCTCAATGCTGTAGCGCTCAAGCTCTTTGTACGGCACCACTTTGGTCTTGCGCTTACGCACATCGACAATCGTCATGCGGTCGGTACATGAGTAGCAAGGATCCAGGCTGCCGATGATCAATGGCGCATCAGAAACGGTGTTACCGCGCAGCATGTAGCGAAGCGTCGGCCAGTTGGCATACGTTGCCGCACGGCAGCGCCAGCGATACAACTTCTGGTTATCGCCAGTCATTGACCAGTGAATATCGTCACCGCGTGGTGCTTCGGAGAAGCCAAGGGCGAAGCGGTTTGGAATGTAGGTGAAACCATCTACAGCCAGTGGGCCGCCAGGCAGGTTATCGAGGCCGAAATCAATCATGTTCAACGCGGTATAGACTTCGTTGATACGCACTTTCAGGCGTGAAAGCACGTCGCAGCCTGTTTCGCTATGAACTTCCATTGGCAGCAAACCGTAACCAACGAACGGGTGATCGGCACGGGTATCACGAGCGTGACCGCTGGCGCGAACCATTGGGCCGACGTTACTGAAATCGCGGGCGATTTGCGGGTCAAGGCGGCCAATGCCGACAGTGCGCTGTTCGATGTTTGGCGTGGTCATCAGAATATCGACCAAGTCTTTCACTTCGCGGCGCATTTGCTGTGCGAGCTGGCGCGTCTGGATCATGTCGTCTTTCAACAGATCGCGACGAATCCCGCCGATCAGGTTCAGGCCGTAAGTCTTACGTGCGCCGGTGAGGATTTCCGCCATTTTCATGGACATCTCACGCACGCGGAAGAACTGCATAAAGCCTGAGTCGAAGCCGACAAAGTGGCAAGCCAGGCCGAGGTTCAGCAGGTGGCTGTGCAGGCGTTCAACTTCCAGCAAGATGGCGCGGATCATCTGGGCGCGTTCTGGCACCACGATACCCATCGCGTTCTCAACCGACGTGGTGTACGCGGTGGAGTGGGCGAAGCCGCAAATACCGCAAACACGGTCAGACAGGAAGGTCACTTCGTTGTAACCCATGCGGGTTTCAGCCAGTTTTTCCATGCCACGGTGGACGTAGAACAGGCGGTAATCGGCATCAATGATGTTTTCACCATCAACGAACAGGCGGAAGTGGCCTGGCTCATCGGAAGTCACATGCAGTGGGCCAATCGGCACCACGTTGTTCTTCTTGCTGCCCAGCTCATTGATGAACTGATATGTTTCCTGATCGCTGGTCGGTGCCGGGCGCTGACGGTAATCCATGCTGTCTTTACGCAGCGGATACAGGTCATCAGGCCAATCATCTGGCAGCACTAAACGGCGCTCATCCGGCAGGCCAACAGGTTGCAGGCCGTACATATCACGTACTTCACGCTCGCCCCAAACCGCAGCAGGAACGCGTGGCGTCACGGATGGGAACTCTGGTTTGTCAGCGTCCACTTCTACGCGCACGGTGATCCAGCATTTCACGCCGGTTTCCATCGAAAGCACGTAATACACTGCATAGTTGCCGCACAACTGGCGCTCATCGTTGCCGAACAATACGGATAACCAACCGCCTTGCTGGTAGTAAAGCCACTCCACCACTTCTGGCAGCATGTTGAGCTTCACGGTGACGGTGATTTGGTCTTTGGTTTGCCACGCTTCGTCGATCACCGCATGAGGAAATTGCTTATGCAAAGCGGCGAGATAATGTTGGCCAATCTTTTCTTCAGACATTGATAAATTCTCTTAAATCACGCCGCCAGCAAGGAGACGAAGGCTAAAAAGGCAAAGCCAAAACCGGCCCAGGTAATGCGTGAGGTTTCCAGCATCCGTAAACGCGCCATACTGTTTTCAAACAGCGCGATAATCAGCACGCCAGCAACCAGTTTTACAGCCGCCAGAACCAGCGCAATCACGAGGCCGCCCCAGCTAAATTCGCTCATCTGGCCCCATGGCAGGAACACGCCAACGAACATCTGCAGTACGACCAATTGCTTGAGGGAAATCCCCCATTTCAGCACCGCAAAACCTGCGCCGCTGTACTCGGTCAGCGGACCTTCCTGTAACTCTTGCTCGGCTTCTGCGAGGTCGAATGGCAGTTTGCCCATTTCGATAAACGTGGCGAAGGCACAAGCGGCGAGCGCCAGAATCAGAGTCAAACTCTGCGCGGCAGGCCAGTGGTAGATGGTGGAGGCGATATTGCTGATATGTGTGCTGCCAGCAACTTGTGCCGCAACCCACAGCCCCAGAATCAGGATTGGCTCAACCAACACACCAAGCATCGCTTCACGGCTGGCACCAATGCCGGTAAACGGGCTACCGGTATCCAGGCCTGCAATCGCAAAGAAGAAACGGGCAATGGCGAACAGGTAGATGAGCGTTATCAAATCGCCCAGCGACGGCAGCGGTGACCAGAGGGTCACAACCGGCAGCGCGGTGGCAATCGTCAGCATGACGCCAACCATCACAAACGGCATCAGGCGGAACACCCAACCGGACGCGGCCGGGGCCACGCTCTGGCGGCTGAACAATTTGAACAGGTCACGATATTCCTGCATCACACCAGGCCCACGGCGGTTGTGCATGCGGGCGCGAGTGACGCGGGTAATACCGGACAGCAGTGGCGCGACGGCAAACAGAACCAGCGCCTGAATCAACGAAAAGAAAATGGTATTCATCTCAGGCTCCTTAAGCGCAAACCGCAACCAGCAACACGGCCAGTTCGATCATCGCCAGGCGACGGAACGTACCGGCAAGGCAATCACACTGCCAGCCAGGTACCCATTTCACCGGGTTCAGGGTTTTGCGCAGTTTCAGCAGTGGCGCGAACGCCGCTTTCACTGGCTGAGCAAAGCCACCCGCAGTAATCACCATCGCTTGTTCGTGGTCGTAACCGCAGACCCAGGCCGTGCCGCGTGTGCGGTTTGGCAGGCGATCACCACGGAAAATCACCATCAGAATGAATGGCAGCAGTGGGCTGGCAATCAGCAGCAGGGTGATCATTGGTTGTGAAACGGTGGTGTTAGCCGTTTGCAGCGGCAGTGGAATCGCGTTTTGCAGCAGTGGAATCAGCCACGGAGCGGCAACACCGGCAATCACACAACATGCGGCAAGGGCCGCCACACTCAGGTTCATCAGGAACGGTGCAGAAGTCGCGTTTTCAGCTTCTGGTGTGCGTGGTGCGCCAAGGAAGGTGACGCCATAGACTTTCGCCATACACATCACTGCCAGTGCACCAGTAATCGCCAGACCTACAGCCAGCATTGGGCCTAAGAAACGTGCGATAAACAGCGGCAGAGTACCGAGATGGAAGAACGACTGGTAAATCACCCACTCGCCAGCAAAGCCGTTAAGCGGAGGCAGTGCAGCCATCGCCATTAAGCCAACCAGCATCGCGATGGAAATCAACGGCATACGCTTGCCGATACCACCGAGTTTTTCGATGTCGCGATGACCGGTGCGGAACCACACCGCGCCTGCGCCAAGGAACAACGTCGTTTTGAACACGCTATGGTTGAACAGGTGATACAAGCCACCAATCATACCGAGCGCAACCAGCGTGGATTCGTTCAGCGCCAGGCCCATCAGGCCACAGCCAAGGCCGAGCAGGATAATGCCGATGTTTTCAAGGGAGTGATAAGCGAGCAGGCGGTTGATGTTATGTTCCATCAGCGCATACAGGCCGCCGATGAAAGCCGTAATCATACCCAGCACGACCACCAGAATGCCCCACCACAGCGGCATAACATTGCTGATCAGCGAGAAACTCATGATGCCGTACAGGCCAATTTTCAGCACAACGGCTGAGAACAGTGCCGCTGCCGGAGCAGAAGCGTTGGCATGTGCCTGCGGTACCCAACCGTGAAGCGGGATAATGCCGGCCATCAGGCCAAAACCAACCAGACCCAGCAACCAGATAACCGAGCTAACCGGTGCGCCATTGGTCATCAAGTGCAATTCGGCGTAGCTGAGGGTGCCGTACTGTTTCCACAGCATCCAGCACGCAATGGCCAGCAACACGGTGCCGAGGCGGCCCAATGCAAACCACAACTGCCCGGATTTCTGGCAGCCCGTCAGGAAGTAGCCGCTAAGTGCCACGATTTCAGCCAGCACGACCAACATGCCGAGGTTGTCAGCAACCAGAGTCGCGACCGCTGCCGCCATCACCAGGTTCACCAGCAAGCCATTGGCTTTAACGGCGTCATGGCGATGCCAGTCGATATTAAACAGAGAGATAAACAGGCCTGGCAGCGCTAAGGTGACCAACCACACGCCGTTAAAGGCGTTGAGCTGTAAATGCAGCTGCCAGATTTGTGCCATACCGCTAAACCCGGTTAACGCGTCGAAACCGGCAATCAGCACCAGAACCGAACTTATCGCGCCGCCCAGACCGGCAATTAAACCGCTCAGCGTTTTATTAAATGCCGTGATACCTGCCAGTACTGCGCTCAGCAGAAAACCCATCAGCGCCCAATGAATCAGGATAAAAGCACTCATTTTTTCACCTCAGGCTGGGTAAACATTGTGAGATCGCCAAGCGTTGCGCCCAGAGTCAGTTCACGTTTACGTTTGCTGGATTTGGCAATGTCATTGTTATCAACCACGCGCAGCGCTTTGGTTGGGCAGGTGCGCACGCACGCCGGGCCATCTTCATCAAAGCTGCACATGTCGCATTTCACCGCGATTGCGCGAATGCCAGGAACCCAGTCGATCAGCGTACTGACTCGCGCAGGGGCTGGTGGCGCAGGTGGCGCTTTCGGGCTGTTGGCATTGGCAGGGATGTGAATCGGGCGGCTGCCGGAAAACTCAATAGAGCCAAATGGGCAGGCAATGGCGCACAGTTTGCAACTTACGCACAGGCTTTCATTAAGCTGTACGGCCCCATCGATGCGGGTGATGGCGTTCGCCGGGCAAACGCCCGCGCAAGGCGCATCTTCGCAGTGGTGGCACATTTGCGGCGCGGAATCATTAGCATCACGCATGACTTTCAGGCGCGGCATAGATTGCAGACCATGCAGGCGGTGCGTTTCAGAACAAGCCGCCTCACAGGTGTGGCAACCCATGCAAAGTTTGGAGTCGGCGATAATAAAGCGATTCACCAGGTCTTCCTTAGAACACGTCATCAATTTTGACGAAACTGTGCCGACGGCTGTCGTTTCGACAGTTTTCGACACCCAACATGGCTATCAGGCCTGAGCGCTTTGTTGTAGCTGCCCCATCGATACCGGAGTATCGGTGTTAACGGCGCTGTACAGGCTTTCGTATACCGGGTGAATTTTTTCGAGATAATGCTCGAGCACATCTTCACGGTTACGGTTGCTGATGCTGTTATCGATGCGGCCTTCGTCATCAAGGATTGCCTTGGCAATCAATACTCTATCTTCACCATTACGCTTCTCAACGTAGTACTCGATGGTATGGCTGTTGAAGCCTTCGGCGAGGCGCACGTGAATGACGAAATGGTCAAATAAGAAGAAGCGCAGGGAATCATCAGGATTGCACCCTACGGCGTGATGCAGTTTTGCTTTAGAAAGGGTGATGCCCTGAATCAAGCTATTGCAGTAATGTTGCCATTGCGCGAGCAAGCGCTGGTGCTTGTCGGCAATGTATTCGGCTTTTTCGCTCAGTTCCCAAATGTTCATTATTAAATCACTCTGTTTTTGCTGTTGCGTCTACAGAGCACGTTTCGTGCCAATATTGTATTTTGTTGAAATTATTGGTTTTTGTATTAAATGTCAGTAAATGACCACAGGATTGACATGTCATTTCGTCATGTTTGACGGGGAGTGACATTTGGCCCTGTTGAGGTAGCTCCTATGGGAGGATGGAGATTTTCCGTTCACCCGAAAGTTATCCGCTCCCACATAAATTAGTGAACGGTGAACGTATCAAGGGGTTAACGCCAACCCCTTGATAATCCAGGCGTCCGGCCAGTCAATCGCCGCAAGCGGTAAACCTCCATTTTGCCTCCGTGTCAGGGTCGGTTGCGATTCGCTCCCGGCGATCGCGCCCTCCAGCCGTTCCCGACGGCTGGACCCGGCCACCTGGAGTCAAAACGGAGGCGATTGAAGCCGGAACCCAAGGTCAACGTCAAAACCTAAAGGCCTAAAGACCACACTGAGCCGGTTTTGACCTTGTTCCCGGTATAAATTGCCCCAGTGTTCCCCAAGTCAGGGTTGAGCTGCCTGGAGCAGCGAAAGAGAGCGATCGCCGGGAGCGAGTCGCGAACGACCCTGAACGTTGGGGATAAGCTGGGGTTTACCGCGCAGCGGCAATTTAATCACCGGGCGACGGGGTCCCCAGGGGGATGTCGTAATCCTCCTGGGACGTTCACCGTTCGCAGATAAACCAGGGATCGAATAACGTCCGGGTGAACGGAAAATCACCATGCCGGACATAGTATTGCCTCCCAAACGGCAAGTGTATAAACCCTGGCATCATCCTTGCATTACCTCCAGCAGACATCCCCGGAGGCAACATGCACGAAATCACCCTCTGCCAACGCGCACTGGAACTCATCGAAACTCAAGCCCGCCAACACGGCGCCACGCGCGTCACAGGTGTTTGGCTGGAAGTGGGCGCTTTCTCATGCGTTGAGCAAAGCGCGCTGGAGTTCTGTTTCGAATTAGTGTGCCGCGACACATTAGCCGAAGGCTGCCAGCTTTATATTCACCAGCAAGAAGCGGAGTGCTGGTGCTACGACTGCCAGCAACACATCACCCTGGTGACTCAGTTGGTGAGGCGCTGCCCGTTGTGTGAAGGCAGTAATTTACGCATCGTTGCAGATGATGGCGTGCAGATTAAGCGTCTGGAAGTGGAGGAGACGAATCATGTGTAGTACTTGTGGTTGCGCTGAAGGCAACTTGTATATAGAAGGCGACGAGCGCAACCCGCACTCAGGATTCCGTAGCGCACCTTTCGCGCCAGCTGCGCGCGCAACAATGCAAATCACCGGGGTGAAATTTGCCCCCACCGCCGATGAACAAGGCGACCTGCATTATGGCCACGGTGCCGCAGGCACCCACGCGCCGGGTATGACTCAGCGCCGTATGCTGGAAATCGAACTCAACGTGCTGGATAAAAACAACCAGCTCGCGGTGTATAACCGTGAACAGTTTGCGAAACAGCAACAGTTGGTGCTGAACCTGGTTTCAAGCCCTGGTTCCGGCAAAACCACATTGCTGACCGAAAGCCTGAAGCGCCTACACGGAAATGTGCCTTGCGCCGTGATTGAAGGCGATCAGCAAACGGTAAACGATGCCGAGCGCATTCGCGCAACCGGCACGCCAGCCATTCAGGTTAACACCGGTAAAGGCTGCCACCTTGATGCACAGATGATCCGCGATGCGATGCAGCGCCTGCCGCTTGAACGCAACGGCATTCTGTTTATCGAAAACGTCGGCAACCTGGTGTGTCCGGCGAGTTTTGACCTCGGCGAACGCCATAAAGTGGCGGTGCTTTCCGTGACCGAAGGTGAAGACAAACCGCTTAAGTATCCGCATATGTTTGCTGCCTCTTCATTAATGCTGCTCAACAAAATCGACCTGTTGCCGTATTTGCAATTTGATGTCGAGAAGTGCCTCGACTATGCACGCCAGGTGAACCCGAATATTGAAATCTTGCTGGTTTCCGCGACAAGCGGTGAAGGCATGGACGAGTGGCTGAACTGGCTGGAGACGCAACGATGTGTATAGGCATTCCGGGTCAGATTGTTGAAAAACTGCCAGATGGCAGCGCCAAAGTGGACGTCTGCGGTATTAAGCGTGATGTAAACCTGATGCTGGTGGGCGATGCGCAAATCGGCCAGTGGGTGTTGGTTCATGTCGGTTTTGCGATGAGCATCATTGATGAAGCCGAAGCCCGCGACACTCTGGATGCACTACAAAACATGTTCGAAGTGGAGCCTGATGTTGGCGGCTTGCTCTTCGGGGAAGAACGCGGATGATGCATTTTGTAGATGAATACCGCGCGCCAGAAAAAGTTATGCAACTTATTGATGTACTGCGCGAGCGTGCACCTAAACTCGCGTACACCGCACAGCGCCCGTTACGTATTATGGAAGTCTGCGGCGGGCACACCCATGCCATCTTTAAGTTTGGCCTCGACCAGTTGCTGCCGGAAAACATCGAATTTATCCACGGACCGGGTTGCCCGGTGTGTGTGTTACCGATGGGCCGTATTGATGCCTGTATTGAGATTGCCAGCCATCCCGACGTCATTTTTTGTACCTTTGGCGACGCAATGCGTGTGCCGGGGAAAAATGGTTCGTTGATGCAGGCCAAAGCGCGTGGCGCGGATGTGCGCGTGGTTTACTCGCCAATGGATGCGCTCGCGATGGCGAGCCAGAACCCGGATCGCAAAGTGGTCTTTTTCGGCCTAGGGTTTGAAACGACGATGCCGACAACGGCCATCACGTTGAAACAGGCGAAAGCGCAGGGCATTAATAATTTTTACTTTTTCTGCCAGCACATTACGCTTATTCCAACGCTGCGTAGCTTGCTGGAGCAGCCGGATAACGGCATTGATGCTTTCCTGGCTCCTGGTCACGTCAGCATGGTGATAGGCACCGAAGCCTATGATTTTATTGCCACCCAACATCATCGCCCACTCGTCGTTGCGGGTTTTGAACCGCTGGATTTACTGCAAGGTGTGGTGATGCTGGTGGAGCAAAAAATCCATCAACACAGTACAGTGGAAAACCAATACAAACGTGTGGTGCCGGATGCCGGTAATAGCCTTGCGCAGCAAGCTATTGCCGATGTCTTTACCGTGCGTGGTGATGCAGAATGGCGCGGGCTTGGCACGATTAGCGATTCTGGCGTTCAGCTGACAGACGACTATCGCCAGTTCGACGCAGAAGATCATTTCAAGCCCGCACCGCAGCAGGTTTACGACGACCCACTCGCCCGTTGTGGTGATGTGCTCACCGGGCGTTGCAAACCACACCAGTGCCCAATGTTTGGTAAAACCTGTAATCCGCAAAATGCTTTTGGTGCACTGATGGTGTCATCCGAAGGCGCGTGTGCCGCATGGTATCAATATCGCGGGCAGGAGAGCGAAGTATGAAAACAATCGAAATGGCCCACGGCAGCGGCGGCCAGGCAATGCAAAAATTGGTAGCTGACTTGTTTATGCAGGCGTTTGATAATCCATGGCTTGCTGAGCAAGAAGATCAGGCGCGGTTACCGCTGGCTGAACTCACCGCAAGCGGCGATCGCCTGGCATTTTCAACTGACAGCTACGTTATCGACCCCCTCTTTTTCCCGGGTGGCGATATCGGTAAGTTAGCCATTTGCGGTACGGCGAACGACGTTGCGGTAAGCGGTGCAACACCGCGCTGGCTGTCGTGCGGTTTTATCCTTGAAGAAGGTTTACCGCTTGAAACGCTCGAGCGCGTGGTCACCAGCATGGCGGCGACGGCAAAAGCGGCGGGTATCGCGGTGGTCACCGGTGATACTAAAGTCGTGCAGCGTGGGGCTGCAGATAAACTGTTTATCAACACTGCGGGTATCGGCGCTATTCCTGCCGGCCTGAATTGGGGCACGCAACACATTGGCGTTGGCGATGTGCTTATCGTCAGCGGCACGTTGGGCGACCACGGCGCGACCATCCTTAACCTGCGTGAATCGCTTGGTCTGGAAGGTGCACTGATCAGTGATTGCGCCGTGCTGGCTCCGTTAATTGCGCCATTGCTGAATATTGCTGGCGTTAAGGCGCTGCGTGATGCGACGCGTGGTGGAGTAAATGCCGTGTTGCATGAGTTTGCGGCATCTTGCGGTTGCGGGATGGAAGTGACAGAAAGCCTGCTGCCATTGAACCCGGCTGTGCGTGGCGTATGCGAATTGCTCGGCCTCGATGCGCTTAACTTTGCCAACGAAGGCAAACTGGTGATTGCCGTTGCGAGGGATGCCGCAGAAAGCGTTCTTGCGGCTTTACAGGCACATCCATTGGGGCAAAATGCGGCTATTATCGGCGATGTGGTTGAGCGCAAAGGCGTGCGTGTCGCCGGGCTTTATGGTGTAAAACGGACCTTAGATTTGCCACATTCAGAACCGCTACCTCGCATTTGTTGACCTAAGCCATAAACCCAGCGAGATGTCCTGGCTACACTTAAGCACTATTTATATGACAAATCGCCGGGCGTTCTGATTTGTAGCTTCCTTCAGTTTTCACCTTCATGGATAAGCAAAATGTCATACACACCGATGAGCGATCTCGGGCAACAGGGTTTATTTGATATTACGCGCAACCTGTTGCAGCAACCTGATCTCCCGGCACTTGCTAACTGCTTGACTCAAATGGCAAAGCAAGGTGCGTTAGCGGATAGAGTGCATATTCTGCTTTATCATCCGCTGCATCAGCGTGTGGCATTTTATGGCACGGATAAAAATGGCAAGGAACTGCATTACGAAGATGAAATGGTGCTGGCAAACGGGCCTGTGCGGCGTGTGCTGTCGCGCCCGGAAGCACTGATCTGTACACACGAAGAGTTCACCGACACCTGGCCACAGGTGATGAACCTGGAACTGTATGCGCCATTTGGCCGCTACTGCCTGCTGCCTCTGGCGGCGGAAGGTAAAATTTTTGGTGGCTGTGAGTTTATTCGCAACAACGATGCAGCCTGGACGGATAAAGAACTCAACCGCTTGCACACCCTGGCTCAAGTTGTGGCGCTGGTTGCGGAGCAAATTCAAAGCCGCCTGGATTCCAACCTCGGTTATCAACAGCTGTGCCGCGAACGTGACGATTACCGAATCCTCGTCGCAGTGACGAACGCTGTACTTTCTAAACTCGATCTCGATGAGTTGATCAGCGAAATTGGTAACGAGATTCACCACTATTTCTCGATAGACTCGATAAGTGTCGTGCTGCGCGGAAACCGCAAAGACCGCCTGACGGTCTACTCCACGCATTTCGTGAAAGAACAGTCATCAATCCACGACCAAAGCGATGTGGCAATGGCGGGTACACTTTCTGAGCGGGTACTCAAAAGTGGTGAAATGCTGCTGTTGAACCTGCATCACGGTGACCAACTCGCGCCGTATGAACGCATGCTGTTTGAGATGTGGGGCAACCAACTCCAGACGCTGTGCCTGCTGCCACTGACCTTTGGCAGTAACATGCTCGGCGTGCTGAAACTGGCGCAATGCGAAGCGGGCGTCTTCACGCCACAAAACCTGAAACTTCTGCGCCAGATTGCCGAACGTATCGCCATCGCGGTAGATAACGCGCTGGCGTATCAGGAAATCAATCGCCTGAAAGAAAACCTGGTCGACGAGAACCTCTATCTCACCGAGCAAATCAATAATGTCGCCAGTGATTTTGGTGAAATTATTGGCCGCAGCGACGTGATGTCGAATGTGCTTAAACAAGTCGAGATGGTGGCGAAAAGCGACAGTACTGTGCTGATCCTCGGCGAAACGGGCACCGGTAAAGAACTGATTGCCCGCGCTATTCACAACCTGAGCGAGCGCAACAGCCGCCGGATGGTGAAAATTAACTGTGCGGCGATGCCTGCCGGTCTGCTGGAAAGTGACCTGTTCGGCCATGAACGCGGTGCGTTTACCGGCGCGAACACTCAGCGCATCGGGCGTTTTGAGCTGGCGGACAAAAGCTCGCTGTTTCTCGATGAAGTGGGCGATATGCCGCTGGAGCTGCAACCTAAGCTGTTGCGCGTGCTACAGGAACAAGAGTTTGAGCGCCTCGGCAGTAATAAAGTTCAGCAGGTGGATGTGCGCCTGATTGCTGCGACTAACCGTAACCTCAAAGAGATGGTCACCGAGCGAGAATTCCGTAGCGACCTCTACTATCGCCTGAACGTGTTCCCAATTATGTTGCCGCCGCTGCGTGAGCGTCCGGAAGATATCCCGCTGTTGGTGAAATCTTTTACCTTTAAAATCGCCCATCGCATGAACCGCAATATCGACAGTATTCCGGCGGAAACTTTGCGTACCCTGAGCCGCATGGACTGGCCGGGCAATGTGCGTGAACTGGAAAACGTGATTGAACGTGCTGTGCTGTTAACCCGCGGCAATGTGCTGCATCTTTCGTTGCCAGAGATGGAATACCAGCAACCGGAAGAAAAACCGATGCAGCTTGTCGCGAGCGAAGAAATCCGCGAAGGGGAAGATGAAGCGCAGAGAATTTTGCGTGTGCTTAAAGAAACCAATGGTGTGGTCGCCGGGCCACGTGGTGCAGCACAACGTTTGGGGCTAAAACGTACCACATTGCTTTCGCGTATGAAGCGTTTGGGGATTGATAAAGACGTAATTTAGCCGGAAACTGGCGCCAACTTTAACCTCTATACCCTAAATAATTCGAGGGTATGAACTGGATAAACATCGACTATGGCTCTTATCCCAAAAAACTACACGCGGCTGGAAAGTGGCTACCGTGAAAAAGCACTGAAACTTTTCCCGTGGGTCTGCGGGCGTTGCTCCCGTGAGTTCGTATATTCGAATTTGCGCGAACTCACCGTACACCACATGGACCACGACCACACCAATAACCCGGAAGATGGCAGTAACTGGGAACTGTTGTGCTTGTATTGCCACGATCACGAACACTCAAAGTACACCGAAGCTGACCAGTATGGTTCCACCGTCGTTGCGGGTGAAGACGCGCAAAAAGATGTCGGCGAAGCGACGTATAACCCGTTCGCAGATTTAAAATCGATGCTAAATAAGAAGAAATAATAGTCGAAAAGTAAAGGGCGGTTTCCCGCCCTTTGTTTCCCCTGGTATTGGCATGACAAAATCAATCGTTAAAATTCTACCCAGCTATCTTTGCTGTTTACTGTCGATCTTTTTGTTACCACAGAAGCCACGGAATGGTTGGTCACAGCGCGAGCCTCCTCGGCGTCGTTTTGCGTTTTTGACACACGAAATATCGACACGACTTTTTCCAGCTGCACGGCTTGTTCTTCAAGCGAGCTGGCGGCAGCGGAGGATTCTTCGACCAACGCCGCATTTTGCTGAGTGGTCGTGTCCATTTCTGCCATCGCTTGCGCAATCTGCGAAATTCCTTTGCTTTGCTCATCTGTTGCGGCAGCAATTTCACTCATAATGTCGCGAACCTGGATAACAGATGTTTCGATGTTATCCATGGCTACGCCCGCACCTTCCACCAGACGGAACCCTGAATCGACATAAGAAACAGATTCGTGGATTAAGGTTTCAATCTCTTTTGCTGACTGCGCGCTTCGTTGCGCCAGGTTACGCACTTCCCCTGCTACCACGGCAAACCCTTTCCCCTGATCTCCTGCTCGTGCAGCTTCAACCGCGGCATTCAGCGCCAGAATATTGGTCTGGAATGCGATGCTGTTAATCACCGACGTAATTTCAGAAATTCGGTGCGAACTGCTTTGCACGTTTTTCATCGTGTCGATGACCATCTTAGAAATCTGACTTCCTTCATTGGCCTTTTGCGAGGCGGCTTCCGCTAACTGGCGCGCATGTTTTGCATTCTCAGCATTCAGCGCCACGGTTGACGTTAGCTGTTCCATACTTGCGGCGGTTTCCACCACGGCGGCAGACTGCTGCTCCGTGCGGGAAGATAAATCCATATTCCCGGCGGCAATCTCCGATGACGAACGCGCCACACTATCGACGCCTTCGCGCACGTTGTGGATGATATCTTTGAGGTTGGTATTCATTGTTGAAACTGCCTGCATGAGTAAGCCTGGCTCATCGCTGCGCTGGCTTTCCAGCGTGCCGGTCAGGTCGCCTTTGGCAATTTGTTCAGCAACCCGCAGCGTTTCGTTCAGTGGGCGCGTAATTGATCGGGTGATAAATAAAGCCATCAGTACGCCAATCAGAATCCCAACAAGAGAAACGATCGCCATTTCCCATTCAGTGGTGATGACGACTTTTTCAGCCGTCAGCTGCTGTAGCTCAAACAGAGCATTAATCGAACGTGTCAGCTCCACGGCACGATCGGTCAACTGTGCTGAAAGGGTGTTTTGTTGCGTCCACGCGGCAAGATAAGCGGGGAGTTCAGCAGTAAACCCCTGGCTTTCACTGATGCCCTCCTGCACCCACGTTTGCTCAGACGCCGGAAGCATAGGCAGCAGTTGTTTCGCATGGTTAATCCCCGTCGTTAAACGTGTTTGCAGTAACTGCTGGGACTGTAAAGTGGGGTTCGCTTTGTAATCATTTAACATCGAATCGATGTCATTAAAGATAAAACTCAGCTGGGATACCTGAGTTTGTTGCGCAGAAGCCAGCGTTTCATTGCGGCTGAGCTTGTCTGCGATAACAGATTTTTGATACAGATCTTTTGAATTGAGGCGATCTTCATCCTGATTTTTTTGATTCAGGGCATTAATGAAAGGTGTGGTGCTAAGCATGTAACTTTTCACCGCGGTTTCTGTTTTCAGCAAGGCATCCATACTTTGCGGTGACCAGTTTAATGTTTTCAACTGAGAAACCGTTTCTGCCATTTGATTCAGGGCATTGCTGTTTTGATCAAGATAATGAGGATTATGAGTGTATTGATAGTTAGTGCGGCTCAGGCGCGCTGCGGTCAGGCTATTATTGAGTTCAGCCGTTAATGCGCTTTTGGTTATTTTATCCTGGATGTTTATCAGACCAGACAGCCCGCAGACGACGATAATAATCGTAATCGTTAATACAGTTGCAAACCCCAGAAAGAGTTTTTTGCTGATTTTTAAATTGGAAAACGCGTTTATTATACTCATACTATATCCAGTAATGGCTACATAGCCTTTGGTTAGCGTTATTATTTGAAGTTGCTATCATTTGTGAAATGCAAAAGGTGGTCTTTTTTGATAAATACCCTCACCAACAACTCACTCTCGAACGGAGAGGTTGCAAGAATCACTCATCAATGAAGGTATTTATAAAAAAAGCCCTGAAAATATCTATAATCAGGGCAAATGCATCCTGCTATCGTAGCACTTACTCAAGGTGCTACTTTATATTGTTATTTTTTATCCATATCGGAAATAACCGGTGCGTCGCTTAATTTGTAGTAAATGGGTGTGACATCAAATGAATTGATCATATAGCCACTGCCTTTCATATTTAAAATGAAATCATCAGGTAACCCCAACAGATGCAGCCTTTTATTGAGATTGTTTAACACCTGCCACAAGCGTTGCGTGGAAGGGATAAGGTTATTTTCTTCCCAAATTTTTTTCAGTAATTCATCTTTGGTGACTTTTTTATGCCGGGCATGCAGTAATAGATACGTAAATAACTGCAGCATCGTGTCATTAAAGAAGATCGAAGCAAAAATGAAATTACGTTCAGTGCCACCAGACGGTAGGCGATATAGCCTGCCGCTATAAATATCAAAATGGATTTCCTTGCCGATCATGAATCCATGCAATTGATAGTCCATATCTTTCATGCTCATATAAAATAAATCCGACTAAGGAGGTATCACTCGTGTTCATTTCCTATAAGCCCTACATTTTATAGGGGAGGATTATATGACTACGGTGAATACTTACAACATATGCGCCAGCAGAGTCGTTCAAAGGGCCTGAACTTCTTTTTTTAGAGTTAAACGCTTACAAGATGATAGTTTTCAGCATAAAAAAACTAACAAAACAAAATAACCACTCTTTAGTCTGGATAATGATCATTACTCCACCGCTCAAGATAAAATTTCGAATTGTGCAGCATGTTTGGATTATTAATCTGACTCGACAGTTAATCTACTGTTTTGAAAATCTATTTCACCCTGCCAGCAAAAGAGTCACAACCAGGAATTTTCCTTATTAAAGTCGCTTTTATCAGCAAACCGACTGTTTTTGACGATGGAGTTAGCATAGCGATTTCATGCGCCAGGAGGAGTGAATTTATATGATTTATACTTAGCTACAACTTGGTTTTACTGGAGACTAATACTTTGTGACGATTTTAATTAATTGATTTTAAATGTAAAAAATCTGAATCAGATTTTTATAACGAGAACTTTTCCCCCTGAAGCTCCCGTAGATGGCGAAGAATATGGCGAGGGCAATGCAATGAACACGGTCTTTTTGATTAATGACTCGCTGCTTTTCGACCCGGATGAGCACAGCCTGCGCCCGCAGGAGGGGTTTCCTGGTAGCAAGGTGATAATTCATACCCCTGCAAGTGAATGCTTACTACTCTTGCTACGCCACAACCATCAGGTATTAACCCAGCGATTTTTGTTTGAACAGGTTTGGGAAAAGCATGGTGCCGTGGTGACGACCAATGCGCTCTATCAAAGTATTGCCTCCCTCAGAAAAGGGCTACAGTCGGCTGGGCTTGCGGAAAACATCATTAAAACTGTGCCTAAAATGGGTTTTAAATCGATTGCTACGGTGCGGGAAGGGACAATAAGTGATTTCCTCATACCTGTTGAAAGTGCTGAGCCAGCGCCTCTCACCGATGAAATATTGACTCCAAAACGCCATGAACCTGCAGCGCAAAAAACACGCATCATTGAAGTTTTCCACTCGCGCTGGGCATATTTTATTGCAGGACTGGCATTTATTCTTTCTTGCAGTGTGCTCTATATGCAAAGAATCGGCGGCGATTCTTTCTATTCTGATTACCATTACATCGGTCAGGTAAAAGGCTGTTCACTTTATTCATCATGGTCTGGTGAGGAGAAAAGTATCAGCACTTTTCTGTTGTTGGATAAGCGCCAACCGGTGATATGTAAAACCGGCACAGTTGCTTATTTAACACTGAATCACTCTCAGCAGGGCGTGTCGGTGTTGCTATGTAACAGTAAAATTGAATACAGCAACACCCAGTGCCAGTCATACATTCTCAGGAAAGATCGCTATGAAAACTAGAAAAGCGGCGTACTGCTGGGTTTTGATTGTTTTATTAATCGCACTCCCGTTGTCTCTTTCCTGGTATCAGTCTTATCAAAAGGACCATTTTTCTTGTGATGCTACAACGAATATTGTCGGTGAAAATATCAGCTATGACATGATTACTCACCTCACTTTTGATAACGGCTCGGGGACTTACTCGTCACTGGGGATACTGAAAGAAAAGGGTAAACCTGAGATCAATACCAACAATAATTTCAGCTTCAAATACTGGCATGAAGACGGAAAAATCATCATGATTTCTGGTGAGCATAGCGAGCTGGAGAAGGTGTTCAGTCAGTACTTTCCGCAAACACCGGACTTTTTCATTTATCGCGAGCGCGGAATCAGCCTGAAAATGATCCGCGAAAATGTGTCGAGCTATTTGTTTAGCTACGACAATACACCACTATTTTATTGCATCCTCACTAACCAGAAGTGAACGGAGCCTTGCGATAGCGCCACCCCTGGCAGCGAAACGTTGAATTTGCAGAATAATCGCAGTCGGTTTACGGAATTTTCGCAAAAGATTTAATTGTGAAAGCGGGGTTCTATGGGGGAAATTCTGACCTTATCTGTTATCGCTTGTGTGTAGATTTCCAGCAATTATCTTCTCAATTCTCACCATTTCTGAATACGGGTGTATAACACAACTCGCTGTTAGATCCGTCAGATTCGCAAGGCAGCAGGGCGAGAAATGACTGCTTATCATCCATTTATTCACTTCTTATCACTATTCAACGAGCCTGCCGCAATAGTTCTACAAGTTTACTGAATTAATTATTTATGTTTGCTTAACTAGCGGTTAAATCAGTTTGCTACAGTTGATATGAGAACATCACATTCTCATAAAATCTTTTTGTTTCAAATTGTTAGTCGCGATACGGTGAAGATGTTCCCTCGCAAAAAAACTATCTTTGTTTTTGGCTGGCTAAGATTATTCTGAGAGCGATTTTTTACAGGTGGTGCGTAAAAAACAAACAACCATTCGGTCTGGATATTAAACACTATCCCCTTACTTTTTCAGATAACGCAGCTCTGAATATAAAATAACAATATACATCGATACTCTCCATCCGGTTTTATGTGGAGATTTACAACTCACGATAAATACATCTTTTATATATTACTTGAATATATACTAAATATATAGCTAGCAATGATTTAAAAACCTTAATTCTCGATGGCTAATGATTTATTAAATAATAAGTAATTGCCATTTAATTCGTATTTTAAGAAATTATAAAAAATTAATTTCCATTAATTAAATGGTTTTAACTGTTTGTTTTTTATGTATAAATTAATTTTTAATGAAATATTATTGTAAGTTTTTAATGGCTCAATATAAAGCTGGTGCTTTTTTGCTCCTCTTAATTTCCTGTAATAGAATGCGCGAAATTCACTCTTCTTAAGACTTAAGTAACCACACGGATGTGGTTGTTGTGATGTGTGCACAAAATGAATCTCTGTAATGGCCGTGGTTATTTCCACGTTCGCTATGGGCGGTAGCGTTGTTAAAAGGAATTTAGGTATCAGCATCATGATTAAAGAAATCATCATCATTTTTTTGACCGCAATGGCAGCGCTCCTTATCGCTCGCGTGGTGGCCTTAAAATGTGGCCTGGTGGATAAACCCGGCGGTCGTAAACAACACAAAGGTGAAATACCTCTGGTCGGTGGGATTTCATTCTATTGCGTTATCGCAATGTGTTATCTGTTCAGCCCTGAAGTTTTGCCCCACACCGAAGCACATTTTCTTACCTATTTACTGAGCGTTTCATTGCTGCTTTTTGTTGGCATTGCGGATGACCGCTTTGATCTTCCGGTGGCTCCACGCGTTGTCATTCAGGCGCTTTCCGCTGTCATTCTTATGGTCGACGGCCTTTACCTACATACTTTCGGCCACCTGTTAGGCGAACAAGAACTGCAGCTTGGCCCAGTGGGTTATCTGGCGACGCTGTTTGCCACCTGGGCCGCTATCAATGCTTTCAATATGATTGATGGTGTTGATGGTTTACTCGGTTCCGTGTCATGCGTGATATTCGCAGCACTAATGGTGGTCTTCTTACTGGCTGGGACAGAAATTCGTGCCATGTGGTGTCTGTTAATGATAGTCGCCCTGATCCCTTATTTGATGTTCAACATGGGTTTTATAGGCGGCAAGCGCCTTAAAGTTTTTATGGGTGATGCCGGAAGCATGGTGATTGGTTTTACGGTGCTGTGGCTGGTGATGCTCGGCAGCCAGGGCAACGATGCTGTGATGGCTCCGGTGACAGCATTGTGGCTGATTGCGTTGCCACTGATGGACATGGTGACAATTATGGTGCGGCGCTTGCGCCGGGGGCAAAGCCCGTTCCATCCGGATCGTGACCATTTGCACCACATCTTAATTCGCAGCGGCTTAACAGCCCGTCAGACGGTGCTGTTTGCCTCGGTGCTCACCGCCACGCTGGCGTGCGTCGGGATGGTACTTTCCATAATCGGTATTACCGAGTGGCTTTCATTGGCTCTGTTTATAGGTGTATTTGCCAGCTACTTTGCCATCAACAATAAGCTACAACAGCGCCACCCGGACATGAGATCTCAACTCACATCCTCTCGAGCCGTGAGTGCCGAAGCACCTGTCAGCAACCGCTAATACCTTCCCGTTTTCTTTTATATAAAAGCCCGGCGCTGCTGGGTTTAACCCCTTTCGATGAACCAAGTGACCAACATGATAATTGTAAAATTAGCAGCTGTGCCGTTATTGATTTCAGCTGTCTTGCTTAGTGGCTGCACGATTGTTCCTGGCAGTAATCTCACAACATCCGGCAAGAACATCGTCAATGAAGACGACTCGGTGAATATCAGCGACAAGGTTAACGTCTACACCGTCACCCCAAAACTGATTGAATCCCTGAGTATTGCGCCAGTGGTCGCGCGAACTAATTCACAACTCGAAAAAGAGGTACAGGATTACCAGTATCGTATTGGAGTGGGTGATGTGTTGATGGTCACCGTGTGGGACCACCCTGAGCTGACAACGCCTGCGGGCCAGTACCGTAGCGCCTCAGATACCGGTAACTGGGTACAGTCAGATGGTACAATTTTCTACCCGTATGCGGGCAAGGTAAAGGTGGTTGGCCGCACGCTGGCTGAATTACGCGAGGAGTTGACCCGCAAACTGGCGGCTTATATTGAATCGCCACAAATCGATATTAGTGTTGCGGCATTCCGTTCTCAGAAAGCCTACGTGACCGGCGAAGTTGCGCATTCAGGGCAGCTTGCCATTACCAACGTGCCGCTAACGATTATGGATGCGATCAACCAGGCCGGTGGCCTAGCCGACAATGCTGACTGGAATAATGCGGTCCTGACCCACAACGGCAAAGACGAACGTATTTCCCTCCAGGCGCTGATGAAAAATGGCGACTTGCAACAGAATCGCCTGATGTATAGCGGCGATATTCTTTTCGTGCCCCGTAACGATGACCTGAAAGTGTTCGTGATGGGCGAGGTGAAGAAACAAACCACACTAAGAATGGATCGCAGTGGCATGACGTTGACAGAAGCACTGGGCAATGCGGAGGGTATCGACCAGATGACCGCTGATGCGACGGGTATTTTTGTTATCCGCTCAACCCATGCTAAAAACAGTGGCGGCAAACTGGCGAATGTCTACCAATTGAATATTTCTGATGCCACTGCGCTGGTCATGGGAACCGAATTCAAACTGCAACCGTATGACATTGTCTATGTCACTACGGCCCCTGTTACCCGCTGGAATCGTGTGCTTGGCCAGTTAGTTCCTACTATTACCGGCGTTAATGACATGACCGAAACCATCCGCATGATTAAGAACTGGTAATTATGTTTGATTCAATATTAGTAGTTTGCATTGGCAATATCTGCCGCTCCCCAACCGGGGAGCGGTTATTACGAAAAGCGCTGCCGGGTAAAAAGATTAATTCCGCAGGATTAGGTGCTCTGGTTGGTGAAGGTGCCAACGCAATAGCGGCACAAGTTGCTGCGGAAAATGGGTTATCGCTTGATGGACATTGTGCTCAGGCATTTTCTTCAGAACTCGCCATGCAATATGACCTGATTCTGGTGATGGAAAAATCCCATCTCGAGAAGATTAAAAAAAACTACCCGGAAGCCAGTGGCAAAACCATGTTAATTGGCCATTGGCAGAACCAGCTTGAAATTGGCGACCCCTACAAAAAAAGCCGAGAAATGTACCAACTGGTTTATACACAGCTGGCTCAAAGCACCGCGCGTTGGGTTCTGGCATTAAAGAAATAGATACCGCAAAGAGATGTCGTTAAATGTCTGAACTAACCTCCAGTGTTAATAAAAACAACAATAAAAGTGAAGAAATTGACTTGCGTGAATTATTGGGTGTGCTGCTTGATAATAAATGGAAGATAGTGATCGTCACTAGCATCTTTACTATTTTGAGTATTGCTTATGCTTTATTGGCAACGCCAATTTACAGCGCAAATGCACTAGTGCAAGTTGAACAAAGCACCGGCAGCAATGTATTGAGTAAACTTTCTGACATCTTGCCGGACAATAAACCTGAGTCACAGACTGAAATAGGGTTGTTACAGTCTCGTTTGGTACTTGGACAAACAGTTGAACAACTGGGACTAGACATGATTGTTCAACAAAAACATTTCCCATTCATTGGAAAAGGATTGTCACGTTTTTTAGGAAATCATGATGGGAGTATTGCGATTTCGCGATTAACTGTGCCAGATGAATTATTAGACATTCCATTTAGCCTCACCGTGCTTTCTACAGATACATATAGTATCTCAGTTGATGGTTTAACTCTGACGGGCAAGATTGGGACGTTGTTAGAAAAAAATGGTATACGCATACTCATTAGTGATATTGACGCACCCTTAGATACAACATTTGTTATAACCAAACTAGCAAAGCTTACGGCAATTAATAATCTTCTGGATAATTTTTCTGTTTCTGACTTAAGTAAAGACAGTGGTATGCTACAACTTACTTTTAAAGCAGATAGTGTTAAGAAAGCGACAGAGGTATTGAACAGTATTGCAGACAATTATCTGCAACAGAACGTTGGCCGTAAATCTGAAGAAGCAGCTAAGAGCCTTGATTTTTTGAAAGAACAGTTGCCTCTGGTGCGCTCACAACTGGATGAAGCTGAAACTCGATTAAACATGTTTCGGCAGAAAAATGAATCAGTTGATTTATCATTGGAAGCAAAATCTGTTCTTGATAATACAGTTGCTTTAGATGCACAAATAAACCAATTAACCTTTAAAGAAGCTGAAATATCTAAGCTTTATACACGAGATCATCCCGCTTATCGGACCTTGTTAGAAAAGAAAGATCTCTTATTAAAAGAACGAGATAAACTGAATGTTCGTATTGGTAACATGCCTAAAACTCAACAGGAAATATTGAGTCTTACACGTGATGTGCAGTCTGGGCAGGAAGTGTATATGCTGCTATTAAATAAACAGCAAGAATTGAACATCAATAAAGCAAGTACTGTAGGTAACGTACGTATTGTCGATATGGCAGTTACTGATACAAAACCTATCTCACCAAAGATAGTTTTAGTCATCTCTTTAGGTTTTGCAGTAGGGTTATTTATTTCAATAGCATTTTGTTTAACACGTAGATTCTTGCACAACGGTATTGAGAGCAGCGAGCAAATTGAGGGGTTAGGGTTAAATGTATACGCGGCGATCCCAACTTCCAAGTGGTTAAAAGACCGAAATCTGAAAATGGATAAAAATAAACGGAAAACGGTTCGCTCAATCAATTTACTGGCCAAAGATAATCCAACAGATCTTTCAGTCGAAGCTATTCGTAGTCTCCGTACCAGCCTTCATTTTGCAATGATGCAGGCTGAGAATAATATTTTGCTTATTTCTGGGGCAACACCAGAAGCAGGAAAAACCTTTGTTAGCTGTAACCTTGCTGCTGTTATCGCCCAGTCTGACAAAAAAGTACTTTTGATCGATGCTGATATGCGTAAAGGCCAGGTGCATCATGTTATTGGATGTAATGAAAAAAATGGGCTTTCCGATATATTAATTGGTAGGAAATCCTTTGATGAAGTTATTAAAAAAACAGAAGTTGATAACCTACATTTTATTTCAAGAGGGCAGATACCACCCAATCCTTCTGAACTACTGATGAATGCGAATTTTAAACATTTGATGGTTTGGGCCGCTAGTCAATATGACATTGTTATTGTTGACACCCCTCCAGTTCTTGCCGTTAGTGATGCTTGTATCGCCGCTAAATATGCGGGCACGATAATGTTAGTCGCACGTTTTCAGCAGAACACCTTGAAAGAAATGGATATTTCAGCAAAGCGTTTTGCACAGAATAACCTTACTGTGAGCGGAATAATATTTAATGGTGTTGAAAAACGAACCAGTAATTACTATGAGTATGGAGCCTATAATTCTTATTCATCGTGAATGTTTTTGATGAGAATATATAATGACTTTAGAGTTGATTTTTTATAGCATTTTGTTTGTTACAGGAATAGTTAGTTGTTTTGTTGAAAACAGAACGAAGTTATATTATTTGTTTACTTTCTTACTATTCCTTGCTTTTTCAATAATAATGAGAACATCAGGCTTTGATTTGGACATCAATGCATATGCAGTAAACTTTAAACTAGAGTCTTTAGATATATATTATTTAAAGGAACCTATTTTTTGGTTGTCCTCAAGGTTTGTTTACAAGTTTATCCATTCTGATGAGTCGGTATTTGTATTATATGATGCTCTTTCATTTGTAATTGTTCTCTGGACAACAAGAAAACTAAATCTTCCACCTTATTATCCATATTTGTTTTTATTGTTTTTCCCATCTTTAATGGGGATGGAAAATATATACAGGCAGTATTTATCTATGGTGCTGTCATCATCATTCCTGGCAATGTGCATGCTTGATGATTCATTCAAAAAGAAAATGAGTGTTGGGTTGTTGGCAGGATTGACCCACAATGTGTTTTTTTTGTTCTTTACAATTTATTTATTGTTTAATAAAAAGAAAAAAAACAGTCTGGTTTTTATATTAATCAGCATTGTTTTTCTGTTTGCAATACAGTTTGTATTATCCACTAAATCAAATTCGGAAACAGGAGAGCTAGGAGCGGGAGTTTACTTGGCAATGTCATTAGTCTTATTAGGCTTTTACTGTGTTTCATACCAGTTCAAACTTGATGATCTAAGCAAAAAAATCATGCATTTACAGGTTTATTTTATATCGTTAATTGTAGTTTCAATTAGTTTGATGGGTGGTGGACAATCCAAGCGAATAGGAATGTTTTGTTTGGTATTAATGTTAATTCCGACAGTTATTGCAATAGAACAAAATTACAAGGAAAAGAAAATTGTTAGAGCTGCATTTTTTATAGTGGCTATATTACCAACTTATATATTTTCTTCTTCTCGTGATATGTTATTAACTGCACTAATTAAATAGCTTTAAATAAGATGCAATGCATTATTCTATAATAACTGCAGTGTGTCATTTTGAGGTGAATATCAAAATAAAAAAGTGTATGAATGATGTTAGTAAAATTAAATAAGTTATGTAAATATATAGACCAGTTTTCTTTTGCAGCATTAAATGTCGGAATGATTTTTTTTGCTTCCAGATTTCTTGATAATACCCAAGCTGCTAAATATATCATTATAAATTCTTATTCATCATTCAGTTTGGTTGTTATCGTATCGCTAGTCATCTCTCCATTTTGGGTTTTTAGCGTAGAGAGAGTAACGCAAGGTTATCATTACAAACTGTCTTTATATTTGACAATATTTATAAGTTTTATCTCTGCCACATTACTTTCAATCTTGATGTTCATAAGAGAGCAGGACTGGAAATATAGTCTGTTAATTTTCGGATTATCAATGTGTTACCCATTGTATGATTTTTTGCGCCGTAGTCTCTATATTGTTAAGAAGGATTTTATCTCAGCAATACTCTCGGCGTTACTATTGCTAGTCTCAATGCTGAGTTATTGCTTGATGTATTTTTGTGGCGTGCGTGAGGCTGGACATTATCTTTCAGTTCTCATCTTCATCATGAGTTTCATATCATTGATGATAATTTTAATTAATAATAAAAACTATCATTCAAATCATGTCGAGCCGGAGCTTAAAAAAATACTCCTTGAATACTGGACAATAGGTAAATGGTCTGCTGCTTCAATGCTTTGTTTTTGGGTTATTACTCAAGGCAGTTTTATTTACCTTGAAAAAATTATCGATAATGAGCAGTTGGTATTTACCAGGCTTGCATTAAGCCTGGGGGGAATAATAGCAATTTATTTTTCAGCAGTAGAAAATAAACTCATGCCTGAAATTAGAGAGATAATATATAGCGGAGATTCAAAGCAGTTAACTTCCAGGTGGAGAAGCTATTTTAAAAATGGGTTGATTGTTTCCTTTGCGTGTACCTTATTTGTCGTATTGTTCTATATGATATTTTTCGACATCAATCAATATCAGTTGTCTATTATTTTACTGATGTGTTTTTATCAATCCATCAGTGGTGTTTTTAAGTTTAGTTCATTCCATCTTAAGGCTAAGAAACTTCATAGGTCTGTATTTTTCTGCAATTTTATTTCAGTAATGATTGTGATTTTATTTTATATGGTTGCAGGCACAGGTAACTCATTTTCATTGCCATTAATTATATTAGCTAATGGGATTGTTAGTTCTTTATTGTATGGCTATTTTTTACATATTAACCGAGGTGTATAACATTGTTTTTTGATAACGCATCATCAAAAATAGGGATTTTGAACACAAGTATTTGTTCAATGAATATTGGTGATTTCATCATCATGGATTCGGCATATAAACAAATTTCAAAATTATTTCCTCAGTCACAAAAAGTCCATTTCCCTACCCATGAAAGAATTACTCGGGTGGGAATGAAAAGACAAAAAGAAATCTCAGCCAATATTCTCTGTGGAACTAACTGCCTCAATTCCTCAATGTTATTACACAGACAATGGAACGTTGATCTTTATAATGCCTTTTTTATGAAAGAGGTGATTACTTTAGGTGTGGGTTGGACTAATTATCAGGATAAACCTGGATCTTACACGTCATTTTTATTAAGGCATATCCTCAGTAAAACCCATATGCATTCTGTGAGGGATTCATATACTGAGAAGCTTTTAAAAAGTGCAGGTATCACGAATATTGTTAATACTGCATGTGCAACCATGTGGGATTTAACAGAAGATCATTGCGCACAAATCGTTCCTAAAAAATCTAAGGATGTGATATTTACCCTTACTGATTACAGGAAAGATTATGCAAAAGATTTGATCCTGATTGAAGCTTTAAAGAAATCATATGATGATGTCTACTTTTGGGTGCAAGGCTCTCAAGATTACGAGTACTTCCAGTCATTTGGTTGTTTAATTAATGGCATTAAGGTTATTCCTGCAAACCTTTCCGACTTTGATTATGTATTAGAAAATGTTCCATCTATAGATTATGTTGGAACGCGCTTGCATGCTGGTATCCGAGCGTTACAGAAGCTAAGAAGAAGTATCATTATCTCAGTTGATAATAGGGCGGAAGAAAAAAGAAAAGACTTTAATCTGCATGTTATCCCAAGAGATCTTTGCGTTGATGAATACGTCAGTATTTTCAACGAGGAACATGACACTAATATTTCGTTGCCGCTTAAATCGATTGAGCTATGGAAATCTCAGTTTGAATAAAAATATTCTTTTTTTGGCCTCTTCTTTACAAAGAGGAGGGCCAATAAATCAACTTTTTGAACTTGTTAGCAGTAAAGTGTTTCAGAATTGTGGCAGCACCATTTCCATAGTTTCACTCTCTCCTTTGGATGTAAAAGAATCTCGTGCTTTGGATTTCATGAAATTAGGATGTCATGTAGAGTCATTTAACAATGATTCTTATAATTTCTTGAAAATTTCAACTAAGATAGTTTCATTCATTAAAACTAATGACATTGATGTTGTCGTTTCACAAGGAATTAGGTCTGATATTTCTTTATCTTTAGTTCTGAATAAGATAAAGGCAAAATGCTATTGTATTTTGCATAACTATATAGGGCCGGACTATAAGTTAACTTATGGTAAGTTGTTATCCAGATTGATGACTAGCTTTCATTTATATGCCTTCAGGCGATTAAATATTATCTCTGTTTCAAAAAGCGTCGCAGACTATGTAAAGCAAAATTATAATCTTACAAGTACACCTATAAAAAACGGTGTGCGTTCCGTTGATTACACTCCATCAGCATTGGAGCACCACCCCATCAAGTTGATTTATGTTGGTATAGTCAATCAAAGAAAGAGAGTGAAAGAATTAGTAGAGTGCTGTAATCAGTTAGAAAAAGACAGTGTTACTTTAAGCGTTGTCGGAAAGTGTGAGTGCAATGATCTGAATAAAAAAGATAAGAACGCAACTTATCTTGGGCAAAGGAATGACATTCCTTATCTTCTTTCACAGCATCATATCTTTGTTTCTTTCTCGGCTTTCGAGGGGCTACCAATGGCTGCATTAGAAGCTTTAGCGACGGGTACTCCTTGCATTTTGTCAGACATTCCGCCGCATACGGAGATCATCGGATTAAGCCCTAATTTCGGGTGTATATGTGATATTAACGATCCGAAATCCCTTAGAGAGGCGATAAAGCACTGCTTAACTTTAAATCCACTCGATATAAAGAATGACTTTGATCTTTTCTTATCCTCAGAAGTCATGGCGAGTTCCTATCAAAGAATTTTGATGAAATAACCGCCTTATATCAGGTGTCCATAAATTTGATTGGTTTCTTTCTAATATTAAAAATGGACTAATATGAAGAATAAAATATCAGTTATTATGAGTTTATATAAGAATGATACACCGGAGTACGCTACTGCTGCGATAGAAAGTTTATTATCACAGGATGTTTATTGCGATATACTGATCTATCGTGATGGTAAGGTTAGTGATGCCTTACAGGCAGTGCTTGATGATTATTCCAAAAACACTCGATGTAAAATCTTTGAATTCGATGAAAATAAAGGGCTGGCAACTGCGTTAAATTATTTAATTGAGCGTTGCCTGGAGGGCGGCTATAAATTTATTGCTCGCATGGATAGCGATGATATTTCACATCCAGATAGACTCCTCAAACAAATGAACTATATGAAAACATGTAGTGATATTGATGTCCTGGGGACTTCCTGCCATGAATTTGGTGCTAATTTTGCCTTAGACCAAAAGCATCTACCTCTTTGCCATAATGATTTGTTGAAGTTCAGCATTATTAGATGCCCTTTCATTCATCCATCCGTTATGTTCCGTCGCAAAGTTTTCGAGAAAGGTTTTCGTTACCCTGTGGATACCACACTAACTGAAGATATGGCGTTATGGTTTTATCTGTTACATAACGGATTTAGATTTGCAAATATTAAAGACGTACTGCTGGACTATAGGCTTGATGAAGATACGGTTCATCGCAGAAAAGGATTAAGCAAAGCTTTAAGTGAAATAAAACTAAGAAGTAAATATATGTGGATGTTAAAGCAAACCTCTGTAAGAAATATATTGTTGATATATTCACGCATCGTATTCCATTTAATGCCTGCCAACCTTTTACGTATTGCTTATAAATGGGCAAGGTAAGTTAACAAAGGCGTGTTAATTATAACTCTTTAAAAAATAGTGTTCCTGTTGAACCCCTTTGTTCATCAATGGAGTTTCTGAATATGCCAGAAAGGATATCCCGTGGGTTCGTTCAAAAATAATGTTATTCGTGCAACCGCCAGTATTACCCTATTAAGTATCAGCATCACGGCAAACGCATCGGGATTACTTTTACCCGATGAAATGCTGCGCAACGATCTGGCCTTTTTGTCCGAAAAAGGAATTATCAACCTCGGGCTTTCCACTTGGCCTCTTAGCCAGGATGAGGTTGAAAGGGCACTGAAAAATGCCCAAACGCAAAATGCTTCCGAGCGCGCTGTACTGCAACGAGTCGACCATCGTATGGCCGTTCTGAAATCTAACGCCCGAATCACCGCTCACTCATTTAGCAATGAGACGGGGGCACCGCAGGGATTCGCCGATTCAGTTTATTCCGGGCAGGATGTTTCGCTGGCTTTGAATCTCGGTGGTGAAGAATGGGACGTGCATTTGCAAGGTAACGCTGAGGCGGACATGCAAATAAGTAATGGTTCCCGTTTCAACCTCAACGATTCTTATGCTGCACTGCGATTCGCAAATCAGTGGCTGGCGTTTGGGCAGATCCCACAATGGTGGGGACCAGGCTACGAAGGCAGTCTTATTCGCTCTGATGCGGCACGCCCGGTGACGGGGTTTTTGCTACAGCGTGCGGAACAAACTGCACCGGAAACCTGGTGGTTGAACTGGATTGGGCCGTGGCAATATCAACTTACCGCAGGCGAACTCAATCAATACACCTCTGTTCCCCATACGTTACTCACTGGTGGACGGGTGACTTTTTCCCCGCTGTCTTCACTTGAACTCGGTGCTTCGCGCATGATGCAGTGGGGAGGGGATGGGCGGTCCAAGTCATTCAGTACATTTATGGATGGCATGACTGGACAAGATAACACCGGCACCGGTAATGAACCGGGTAACCAACTAGCCGGGTTTGATTTCAAATTGAAGTTACAACCCACTCTTGGATGGCCAATCAATTTTTATGGTCAGATGATTGGAGAAGACGAAGCAGGGTTCATGCCTAGCGGAAATCTCTTCCTCGGCGGCGTGGAAGGCCATCATAGCGTCGGAAAAGACGCCATTAACTGGTATGTGGAAGCTCATGACACGCGCAGAAACTTCGGGCGCCTGGGTTCCAGCTACACCCATCATATTTACACCGACGGCTATTATCAGCAGGGGTACCCGTTGGGTGATGCTATTGGTGGTGATGGGCGACTGCTTGCGGGCAAGGTGGAACTGGCTACTGAAGACAGCCAGCGCTGGAGTGCTCGTTTGGTTTATGCCAGGGTCAATCCTGAAAGCCAGGAAATTAACCAGGCTTTCCCTCGGTCAGACACTCTGACAGGGTTGCAACTCGGCTGGAGCGGAGACGTTTATCGCTCGGCGAGGCTGAAAGTGGGTGTCTGGTACACTGAAGCAAACCACAGTGATAACGATGCCGGACTAGGCGTCGGGGCGGAAATCCCGTTCAACTGGTAAACCTGACGCTCAACTGTCGGTAAAATATAAGGGCGGGTAATGCAACGTTACTCGCCGCTAATCCGAATTAATATGCACCTTACAATAGCGCCGTTTCCATGCGGCGGGCGTTAACCCCATCGCTTTACGAAACACCTTCCGAAAGTATCCCACGTCCTGAAACCCACAACGCTCTGCCACTTCACTCAACGAACAGGAGTCGGTAATCAGCATTTTTTCCGCACTCAGCACGCGCTGGCGTTGGATTGCCTCGGTAATGGTCAACTGAAATGTCTGGCGATAAACCCGCCCAAGATAATCCGCGTTGCAATGCAACTGGTTGGCAAGTGTCGAGGTAGAAACCGGCAAGTGGAATTGCGTGCGTATTAACTGCTGAGCCTTATACGCCAGCGCCACGCCGCTGTTATCTGCCTGCGGGTTGTTGTTAGCGGCAACAGACAGCTGCTGCATGATCAGTAACAGGATGAGTTCCAGAGCACCGCTGCGGTTGATGGCTTCCTGCTCGCTTAAAAACTGGCGAAATAAAGAGATAACATATTGCGGGTTAAGCACTTTTCCGTGTTGCGGCAGGGAGATGAGCGACGCGGGCAATTCTAATTCTGTTTGTGATTCGTGCTGCGGATTAATTTCAAAGTGCAGCCAGTAGAATTTTAAATCCGCCGGGAAGGTTCCTACTCCGACGTGTTTTCTGTGTGGCCAAAGTAGCAGGCTTTCTCCCTCTTTTACGCTGAATAGCGTGTCATTCTCACGGATCGTAAGTGTCCCTTTTTCAACGAAAATCATTTCCCATGAGTCCAGTTCTCGCTGCGGGTGGTTACCCACGCCACGGGAAATAAACAAGCCACCGTTTTGCACGGAAATAGGTAAAGTAATTTTTAAATCAAGCAATTACAATTTTCCTTAAGCCACTTTATCAACCAAGTGTAGATAAGAAATACAGGGTGCAGTTATCGGTAGTGGTATTTGGCGATCTTCTTCACAGTTTTATCTTCAGGTCGGAATCGTCACCTTTTTATACTTTGTTATCGCCTTGTTGATACTTAGATTGAATGCAAAATTATTCGGGTCATTTGCAAATACAAAAATAATAACTCCAGACTTCTTACCCGATGCGAGGCGTAAATCATGACCTCTACCCCTATAGATAATATTGCTACTTCGACGTTAAGTGACCGACTCTCCATACGCGAGAAAATAGGTTATGGGTTAGGTGATGCAGGCGGCACCGTCATTACCTGCCTAATCATGAACTTCCTGACCTTTTTCTACACCGATGTGTTTGGTTTAACCCCGGCAATTGTCGGCACACTGTTTATCGCACTGCGTGTCTTTGATGCGGTTTCCGACCCGTTAATGGGTATTCTTGCCGACCGCACCCAAAGTCGTTTCGGCCGTTTCCGCCCATGGCAGCTGTGGGTTGCCGTGCCGATTGGTGTTATCGGCGTGCTGACATTTACCGTGCCCGATCTCAGTACCAACATGAAAATCCTTTGGGCATTCGGCACTTACCTTTTACTTTCCGTGAGTTATACCGCAATCAATGTGCCGTATTGTGCGCTGATCAACACCATGACGACGCGCCACGATGAGGTGATTTCCTGCCAGTCCTGGCGCTTTGTACTCTGCGGCGTGGCGGGCTTTTTGGTTTCTGTTGGCCTGCCGTGGCTGGTCGAAATCATCGGCCAGGGCAATGCCGCCAAAGGCTACCAGATGGGGGTGGGAATTTTGTGCGCCGTCGCGGTGGTGATGTTCCTGTGCTGCTTCTTCTGGGTTCGCGAACGTGTGCCCTTGGCGCTGATGGGCAAATTCACGCTGCGGGAACACCTGGCGGGCTTGCGCAAAAATGACCAGTTACTGCTGAGCCTGGTTATGTCGTTCCTGCTGATTAACGTCTTTAACCTGCGCGGCGGCGGCTATATGTACTTCATCACTTACGTGTTGCAGGGCAGCGCCGGGTTCGCCTCATTGTTCTTCACCATGGTGACATTTGCCTCGATTCTCGGCGCGGTCATTGTGAACCCGCTGGCTAAGCGTTTCGATACCGTAAAACTTTACTACTACACCAACCTGGTGCTGGCAGCGCTTGCGTTTGGCATGTGGCTCCTGCCTACGGGTGCGACGTATCAAACGCTGTGGCTTATCGTCATCCTGGCGAACGGTATTATTCTCGGCTTCACCCTGCCGCTGCACTTCTCGATCATGGCGTTTGCCGATGACTACGGCGAGTGGAAAACCGGTGTGCGCTCATCGGGCATGAATTTCGCCTTCAACCTTTTCTTCATCAAATTAGCCTGGGCCGCCAGCGCTGGCATCATCAGCCTGGTGTTTATTTTTGTGGCTTATCAACCCGGCCCAGAACACCAGACCGCCGCGTCATTATCCGGAATTACCGCTCTGGAAACCCTGCTACCAGCTGCATTCCACTTATTACTGGCTCTGGCGATTCGCCGTTGCCGCTTGAATAATCCCATGATGGCGCAGATTTCCACTGACTTACGTCAGCGCCATGTCCAGACCGCCTGAGGAGTTGTTATGAATCAGCCCGATGTTTTACAGGAAGTTGACCTGCACAAACTGAAAGTGACCGATACGTTTTTGGGCCAGTACCAACGGTTGGTGCGCGACGTGGTGATCCCTTATCAATGGGATGCACTAAACGACCGCATAACAGAGGCGGACCCAAGCCACGCCATCGAAAACTTTGAGATAGCGGCAGGGCGCAAAGATGGCGAGTTTTACGGCATGGTCTTCCAGGACAGCGACGTGGCGAAATGGCTGGAAGCAGTGGCGTGGTCGCTGTGCCAGAAGCCCGATGCAGAACTTGAAAAAACGGCTGACGAGGTTATCGAACTGGTTGAAGCGGCGCAGTGTGAAGACGGTTATCTGAATACTTATTTCACCGTCAAAGAGCCGGAGTTACGCTGGACGAATCTCGCCGAATGCCACGAACTCTACTGCGCCGGGCACATGATTGAAGCGGGCGTTGCGTTCTTCCAGGCAACCGGGAAACGCCGCTTGCTGGATGTGGTGTGCCGTCTGGCTGACCATATCGACAGCGTCTTTGGGCCAGGCGAAAATCTGCTTCACGGTTACCCTGGGCACCCGGAAATCGAACTGGCGCTGATGCGTTTATATGAAGTGACCGACAACCAGCGCTATTTAAATCTGGTGAATTATTTTGTGGAAGAACGTGGTACACAGCCGCATTTCTACGATATCGAATATGAAAAACGTGGGCGCACCTCGCACTGGAATATTCACGGCCCGGCATGGATGGTGAAAGATAAAGCCTACAGCCAGGCACATGAACCGCTGGCCTTACAACAAACAGCGGTGGGCCACGCGGTGCGTTTTGTCTATCTGATGGCCGGAGTCGCGCACCTTGCGCGGCTGCATAAAGATGAAGAGAAACGCCAGACTTGCCTGCGCCTGTGGGACAACATGGTACAGCGCCAGATGTACATCACCGGCGGCATTGGCTCGCAAAGTAGCGGCGAAGCATTCAGCTCCGATTACGACCTGCCAAACGACACGGTTTACGCCGAAAGCTGTGCGTCCATCGGCCTGATGATGTACGCCCGCCGCATGTTGCAAATGGAAGCCGATAGCCGCTTTGCCGATGTAATGGAACGTGCGTTATACAACACCGTGCTGGGCGGTATGGCGCTGGACGGCAAACACTTTTTCTATGTGAACCCACTGGAAGTCCACCCGAAAACGCTGGCACTTAACCATATTTATGACCATGTAAAACCGGTCCGCCAGCGCTGGTTTGGCTGTGCTTGTTGCCCGCCCAATATCGCCCGCGTGCTGACCTCTCTTGGCCATTACATCTACACGCCGCAACCAGATGCACTGTATGTACATCTGTATGTCGGCAACGAAATGGAAGTGCCAGTGGGTGATAAAGCGCTGCGTCTGAAAATCAGCGGCGATTATCCCTGGCATGAGCAGGTCGAAATTACCGTCACGTCACCGCAAGCGGTGAAACACACCCTCGCACTGCGCCTGCCGGACTGGTGCGATAACCCGCGCGTTTTACTCAATGGTGAGGCCAACGTGGGGGACGTGCGCAAAGGTTACCTGCACATTCACCGCGAATGGCGGGAGGGTGACCGTATTGCCCTGACGCTACCGATGCCGGTGCGCCGTGTTTACGGAAACCCGCTGTTGCGCCACGTTGCCGGGAAAGTCGCGGTGCAGCGTGGGCCGCTGGTCTATTGCCTGGAAGAAGCCGATAACGGTGCGCAACTGCATAACCTGTGGCTACCCAAAGAGAGCGCATTTAGCGTGATTCACGGCAAAGGGATTTTCGCGCACAAACTACTGATTCAGGCTGATGGCCTGCGTATGGCAAGTGAGAGTGCAGAACAGCAGCCACTTTATCACTACGATAAATCACCGGTAAAAGCCGAACCGAAGAAGCTGACCTTTATTCCATGGTTTAGTTGGGCGAACCGTGGGGAAGGGGAAATGCGGATTTGGGTTAACGGCGAGTAAGACGAATAAGCCGGGATCGCGATGAAAAGCGATCCCGGCGATCGTTTAGTGATCGACGTAAAGGTAGTGCGTCCAGCTCGTCATACGCAGCAGAATCTTGCGCAAAATAGACAAATTTTCAACATAGCCTGTGTAGACCGCCGCCTGGGCGGTTGTCCCTTCGGGCAAAAGTTTAACGGCGGTATTCGGGTCAAGGACAATGTCGGCATAAATTCCGTCAAGAGCTGCATTCTGGCTTAAACCCTGCAAAAACCCCTGTGCCTGGAAGCTACTGTTCGCGACCACGGGTAATATTTTTTTTACGGTTCCCGGGAAAACTTTGCCTGGAATTCCGTTAAACACCACTTCGGCTTTATCCCCAGCATGTAAACGCAATGCCGAATTCTGCCTGAATGCGGCATAAATATCGCTGTTTTGCTGAGGCACAAAAACCATCGCCGGGCGCAGCGGCAGCGGGCGTAAAAACATCCCAGGCTTCAGTAAAACCTGCGTGACATACCCAGCTTCTGGCGCACGAACGGTGGTTCTGTCGAGATAATATTGCGCTTCTTTCAGGCTCGATTTGAGCTTATAGACCGTGGCATTTTCATTGCCCACTAAGGCATCTAACTGGGCAACTGTTTGCTCACGTTTCGCTTGTGCTGAACGCCATTGCGCTTGTGCGGCCAGGTAGTGTTCCTGCGCGCTCACCACTTCCTGGTCGGTAAACGGGCTTTTCATTTTGTCGCGGCTACCGTCGCGGTAACGGTTGGCGTCTTTTAATGCCAGGTCGCGGTTGGCTTTGTACTGTTCAATATCGGCGGTTTGCGAGGCCAGTCGCGCTTTAAGCATTTCGACATTCTGCTGCGCGCTTTCAATTTCACCTTTAATGACGTCGACTTTTGACTGGTAAGGCGTGGGGTCGATCCTGAAAAGGAAATCACCTTTTTTCAGCATCTTATTGGTATTTTTAGTGACTTCGACCACGGTGCCCTGGACTTCAGGGATAATCGGTACCGTCACGGTGAGCATTTGTGCGCGTTCGGTGTAGGGGTGGTTATAATTCATGGTCAGGATTAAACCGCTTAGCAGAATAAACCCACCCAATATTGCTGTTGGTACTGACCATTTATTAAGCGGTATTTTAAAGATTTTAAATATACAAATACAAATGGCGGTGTAAATAAGAATCAGTAGTAATTCCACGGTAATTCCCGATCGTCTAATTAATCTTGCTGCGATATATCCGCCATACTTCAAGTTGCATGCGCATTGGCTTTCTGCAACCCGAATTATTTGGGGTATTATTCGCTATGGCTATTTCCATCCTGTAATGAGAGTTTTTTCTCGAGTTGTACGAGCCTGGCTTGTAGTTCAGCAACCTTGTCATTTGCTTTGCTATGAAAGCCCCAGCCGCGGTCTTCGCGGTACAACATTGCCCAAATCCAAATAAAAGGCCATAACACATGTAGCGTTAGCAGGCTGACCCATCCGGCGGCGTGAATGGCATCTTGATGCGGGTGGTTTCGCTCAACGGCAATTTCATAAGGAATATCATGAATGACAATAATGCCATAAAAAACAGCCAGCCCGGCAAAGCACAATAAACCTAATGCCAAATAATCTAAAAACATAAGAAAATCCCCGGTGATATGAGAACAGTAAAATGTAATTATTAAATTATCATTTGGCTAGCATTAACTTGGCTAAAATTAAATGTCATAGCTGACAGACTTCATTTCAATGAGGCATAAAATGTTTCTGGATATATAAATGTTACAGTCTGAGATTCCGCCTCAGCCTTATTTATTTTTAATCTTTAGACCTGGTGTCTATAATGATTATAAATTTAGACTAAAAGGAAAAAAGATGCCGTTATCTGCACCCACCCGACCGGATGACTCAATCGCGCGATTGCTCACAGCATTAAAGCCCGTCAGCGACGAAATTAAAGCACCACCACGCAAGAAATTACATTGGGAATACAAAGAGAAAGCGCAGCTATATCTCTTTATGCAGGGGGAAGTCTCCGTGCTGCGTGCCACAGATGGGCTGGTTATTGCCAGCGCCTATGATCCCCATTTATTTGGCCTGGCGGAGGCGCTTCAACCCTTACACTGCCATTCGCTGCGTGTTGAAACCGAGTCAACAATACTTCGCGTCGATGCACAAAAAGCCCAACAAATATTTTACCAACAGAACTTGTGGCGTGACGTATCTATTACATTATCTTACTTTACCAGCTATCTTTTTTACCGTGACGATTTAGTCGTACAGCAACGTACCTATTCTGTTATTCGCAATCATCTTCTGGAAATGATTCAGTTACCTCTGGAGACAAGGCTGCGCACCTCTATTCTGGAGTATATTCAGGAGAGAACGCATTTATCGCGCAGTAGTGTGCTAAATGTCATTTCGTCTTTAAAAACAGGGGAATACCTTGAGATTAAAAGAGGGAGTTATTTAATTAGCATGGGCGAGTTGCCTGAAAAAGTTTGATTGCTTATCACGGCTATCTAAATCAATCAGTTAAATAAGCATTTTTTGTACAATGTTTATTGGCATCTTATGATCTGGTTTGAAAAAATAAATTCGTTTAAAAATAAACATATTATTATTTCAAATCTGTGAGCTACTTCTCTAACATTTGGGTCGACAAACTTATGGTAATTTAATTCTGAGTCGTTTGCTCAGATAACGGAATATGCTAGGAATTATATGAAAAAGACACTTGTAGCTTTAATCGTGCTGAACGCCTGCGCTGTTTCTAATGTATTTGCTGCGGCAGACGCGAATACCTGGTACGGCGGCGCGAAAATGGGCTGGTCACATTATTTTGATGCGAGTGGCGACAAGAACTTCAGCGACAACGCAAGCGACGCGACCGACTTCGATTTCAACAAAGACAGCACCAGCGGCGGCGTGTTTGCGGGTTATCAGGTTTTGCCATGGTTAGCAGTTGAAGGTGGCTATGACTACCTCGGCAACATGGGCATCAATGGCAACAACGGTGTTGCGGGTTCGAAAATGAAAAGCCAGGGTCTGCAACTGTCTCTGAAAGCGAGCTACGGTTTGACGGATAACTGGGATATTTATGGCCGTGCGGGTGCAATGGGCTACCGTGCAGAAACCAGCAACGCGGGTCATACCAATTTTGAAACCGGTGTTCGCCCATTGGCCGCAGTGGGTACTGAATATGCCTTTACCAAAAACTGGGCAGGGCGCCTGGAATACCAGTGGGTTAGCAATGTCGGTAACTCTAACCAGATTGGCGTGAGCAGCGATGTAAGCTCCGTATCTGCAGGTGTGGTGTACCGTTTTGGTCAGCATAACGACGCGCCAGTGGCGGTGGTTCCAGCCGCGGCGGTTGTTGCAGCACCTGAAGTGAAAAAGTTTAACCTGAAATCTGACGTGCTGTTCGGCTTTAACTCCGCAGAACTGACTTCAGAAGGCCACGCGGCAATCCAGCAGCTGTATAACAGCCCGGATATGCAAGCGGCGAAAAACAGCTCAACAACAGTCGTGGGCTACAGCGATCGCCTGGGTTCCGCAGATTACAACCAACAGCTTTCGGCTGCACGTGCTCAGGCCGTCGTCGACGCGCTGGTTGCTCAAGGTGTACCAGCTCAGAACGTGCGTGCCGAAGGCCGTGGTGAAAATGATTCCGTGACGGGTAACAGCTGCGCTGATGGCATGCCTAAGTCACAACTGATTGATTGCCTGGCTCCAGACCGCCGTGTTGTGGTTGAGATTGCTGGCGAGCAGTAAGCATTCACCCCTGAGAAAGTGAATTAATCCCGAAAGTGCAGAAAGAAGTTACCTTGATAACTTCGTGACGCGACCTGGAAGCATGTAAGCGCATTTTTCCCGTGTGGCACGAAGTATGACGGGTATATAAAAAATATTTCATAATCGTCCATTGCCCGACTACTCGTCGGGCTTTTTTTTATCCGGCTTATTTCTGTTTTGCCAGCCAAACGGCACCGAGCATGCCGGCTTTATTCCCCAGTTTGCACGGGCGAATCGGTACTTTCAGTACATCCCAGAATTTAAACCCTTCCAGATGGCGTTCAAGCATCGGGTACAGCATTGGCTGCGTACTGACACCACCGCCGAGCAAAATAGCCTGCGGATCAAACAGCGACACCACGCTATAAATACCGCGCGCCAGGTACTTCACCCAATTGTCGATAACACCCTGAATATGTAAGTCCGTTTCGGCGCGGGCGAAAATATCCTGACCACGGATTTTCTCATCGGCCGGGATATTCATTTCACGGCGGCATGCATCCATCAGCCCTTTGGCTGACGCCAGTTGATGCATATCTTCACCATATTTTCCCACCGGCAGCACACCAAATTCACCGGCCCGGAAGTGCGAGCCGCGCATGAGTTCGCGGTTCACAATAATGCCGCCGCCGATGCCTGTACCAATCGTCACGCACACCAGCGAGTCGTATTCATTGCCCGCACCCAGCCACATCTCGCCGAGTGCTGCACAGTTAGCATCGTTTTCAACCGTGACCGGAAGGTCGGTCAGCTCGCCAAAAATCTCCAGCAAATTGCAGCCATCAAGAAATTCCAGAGCGCCTGCTTTGGGGACATTGCCGGTATGGGGGTTGATGTATCCGGGGAAACTGACGGCGACACCGGCGATTTCGTTGTGCTGCCGATAGCCTGCCACCACGCTTTGCCAGGCATCGAGAAACTGCTGTTTGTCATAATGAGTGTCATATTCTTCGGCAATCAGCACCTCTCCTTCTTCAGTGAACAACCCGTGCTTTACATGGGTGCCGCCTACATCGAAACCTATAAACAGGCGCATGAATATTCCTTTTAGCGAAACGGGAAAAGTAATCTTTAAGTATGTATCAAAACCAATAGCCTGCTGACTGATTAGTCCTAATCATTCGATTATTAATCCGTGACCTGTGTCGTAAAGCGCTTAAACACTGGCGAAGAAACCAGCAGCGGGGACTACGCTTGAGAGTGCAAACCGACATGGAGACTCACATGACAAATAATCCTCCCGATACCCGAATTATCCCGGGCGAGTATGGTTTCCCGCTCAAACTTAAACCCCGTTACGACAACTTTATTGGTGGCCAATGGGTTCCACCGGTCGACGGTAAATACTACGAGAATCTTACCCCTGTCACTGGCCAGCCGCTGTGCGAGATAGCAAGTTCCAGCAAAGGCGATATCGACCTGGCGTTAGATGCGGCACATGAAGCGAAAGCTGGTTGGGGCGCTATGTCCGTCCAGGACCGCGCCAATATCCTGTTTAAAATTGCTGACCGCATGGAACAGAATATCGAGCTGCTGGCCGCGGCAGAAACCTGGGATAACGGCAAACCGATTCGTGAAACCAGCGGTGCCGACGTGCCACTGGCTATCGACCATTTCCGCTATTTTGCCTCCTGTATTCGCGCACAAGAAGGTGGGATCAGTGAAGTTGACGGCGATACCGTGGCGTACCACTTCCACGAACCGCTGGGTGTGGTGGCACAAATTATTCCATGGAACTTCCCGCTGCTGATGGCGAGCTGGAAAATGGCTCCGGCACTGGCGGCAGGAAACTGCGTTGTGCTGAAGCCCGCGCGTTTAACACCGCTTTCTGTTTTGCTGTTGATGGAACTGGTGGGCGATTTGTTGCCGCCTGGCGTTATCAACGTCGTGAACGGAGCGGGTGGCGAAATTGGTGAATATCTGGCGACGTCAAAACGCATCGCCAAAGTCGCGTTTACCGGTTCCACGGAAGTGGGCCAACAGATCATGCAATACGCGACGCAAAACATTATTCCGGTGACGCTGGAGCTTGGCGGTAAATCCCCGAATATCTTCTTCGCTGACGTGATGGATGAAGAGGACGCATTCTTCGACAAAGCGCTGGAAGGTTTTGCCTTGTTTGCCTTCAACCAGGGCGAAGTCTGTACCTGCCCGAGCCGTGCGCTGGTGCAGGAATCAATCTACGAACGCTTTATGGAACGCGCTATTCGCCGCGTGGAATCCATCCGCAGCGGCAACCCGCTGGACGCTCGCACCCAAATGGGCGCACAGGTGTCGCAAGGGCAGATGGAAACCATCCTGAATTACATTGATATCGGTAAGAAAGAGGGCGCTGATGTGCTCACCGGCGGGCGTCGTAAAGCGCTGGAAGGGGATTTGAAAGCCGGTTATTACCTCGAGCCCACCATTTTGTTCGGCAAAAATAACATGCGTGTTTTCCAGGAAGAGATCTTCGGGCCGGTTCTTGCGGTGACGACGTTCAAAACCATGGAAGAGGCGCTGGAGCTGGCGAACGATACGGAATACGGGTTGGGTGCCGGTGTCTGGAGCCGTAATGGTAACCTGGCGTACAAAATGGGCCGTGGCATTCAGGCGGGGCGTGTGTGGACCAACTGTTACCATGCTTATCCGGCACATGCAGCGTTTGGCGGTTATAAGCAATCCGGTATCGGGCGTGAAACCCATAAGATGATGCTGGAGCATTATCAGCAAACGAAATGCCTGCTGGTGAGTTATTCAGATAAGCCGTTAGGGTTGTTCTAACGAGAAGCGAGATGTCCTTTCCCTGAACAGGGAAAGGATATCAATTGAAACGGATTTAATCGTACAAACTGGCTGTTGATTTCAAAATATCGGCGTGCTGGTAAATGTCATCCAGGGTTGAAATTGGATGGCGTGTTTCATTTTTATCCTCATCAAAAATGCCGATATATTTCTGAGTGCGATTGAAATGCAGGCGACAGATAGGTTTGCGATTATTATCATCAAGCAAAATACCAAAATAGCTTTTCGTATCTCGCTGACTAATGCGACCCGCATCAACAACTGTTCGCACGATAGCTTTAACGATGTGATAGCCCTCCAGTTCATCAATTGTGGTCTGGATTTCACTTTCATCAGAAACCTCAGGTTCGGAAGGTTCCAAACCCGTTACGGTATCCTGTGTGACTGCTGGGATTTGTACACCGCTCATGGCTGATTTCAGCCTTTCATTTATCTGGTCGTTAAGAAATTGACTGGTCGCTTTTTTTGTTAACTCTGTGAATGAGTCGCGGACTTTTTGCGTGATGATTCCGTCATAAACCCGTGAGGCAAAGAATTTTACGAAATCTTCATCTGGAGTGGTAAATTGAGTATTAATTATCTTCTTAATTTGACTTACATACTTTAACTCACCTGCAGCATTAATTATTGATTCAACATCAAATGCGGATTTAGTGAGTTTTCGTAATTCCGGCAAAACATATTCATCAATATCGAGTAAGTCAAATTCAAGAAAGGGTTTTTCATCCATCTTATTAGGTGAATCAAGATCGGTGAAGAATTTATAAACCTGACCATTAGTCAAAATGGATATACGCGCATTTGTAACGTGGAAATATCTGAATAACTGTGAGGCATGATTTAGATTAAGGTCATCGCCAATTTTTTTACATTCAATAAGAATTTGTACTTCGCCATTTTTAAAAATAGCATAATCAATCTTTTCACCTTTTTTAGTTCCCACATCACAGATGAACTCTGGCACAACTTCTGTAGGATCAAAGACGTCGTAGCCCAATACGTTATGGATAAATGGCATGACAAACGCGGTTTTCGTTGCTTCTTCAGTTTGAATCGCACCAGCTTGCTGCTTTATTTTTGCTGATAATGTGTTTAATTTTTCCATAAAATCCATTGAGTAAACCTCCGTCATTGAGATTTATTAATACTCCTTTATGCGCAAAGAAAAAAACGTGAAGTGCGTCAGTAAGCTCAACGGAATTAGATATTTAGACGAATTTTAAATCATTTTCTCTGAAAGCCTCTCATTACGAGAGGCTGCCTGTCAGAGCCATTACATCGCGGCCAGGTAAATCGCCATAATCTCAGCGTGAATCGCTTCGATACAGGCCTGATCACCCGCTACTTATCGGCTTGAAACAACGCCTTATCTCGCAGTAAGTGGTCGTTACCGCGACGGCGGGTAAAACCGATGCGGTCAAAGTACTCAAGAATCTGTACCGCCAGTTTACGACCCACACCCAGGCAGTCGCGGAAATCTGCCGCGCTGGTGGCACCTTGCGTTTGATCCAGTTCGCGGATCAAATTTGCGAATACCTGAATCCGATCGTTTCGGTAATAACGATCTTTTAAGATCGCCGTCACCAACCCAAGCTGTGCGGCAAAACGCAGAAGCTGGCGCATGGCTTGTTCATCTTGCTGTGTTTCCCGTGCAAGGTCGCGCACCCACCAGGGCTCATCACCAAATAGGGCATCAACTTTTTGCCAGATGGCCAACTGCTGCGCTGAGAATCCTGGTTTGTGGTCCGGCAAATGCAACCAGCCCTGGCGACTCGCCAGTAACCCTTCCTGGCGCATTTTTTCGATCAATGCCAGAACCAGTGGTTCGTCTTCACCGGGTAACGCCATGCGGCGCAAGCGCTCGCGCCCAGGGCCGGGTTGGTCGTCGTGTTGCTGGTGATAACGCTCCAGAGCATCGAGCAGTTTTTGCTTCCAGCGTGCTGCCATTTCGTCGCTGAGCAAACTATTGCCCGCACGAAGATAGTCAGTTCTGGCAAGCAGTTCCTGCTGGCCTTGAGCTGTCAGTTGCCGCGCCCAGGCGAAGTCATTGAGCGTAACGGCGCTGCGCTGCAAGTGGGTGTCGAGCGCCTGCTGGTCGTTTGCAGCGAGTTTGAGCTGCTGTAGCCAGGCGAGAAATGCAGGCTGGCGTTTGCCGCGACGTGGCGCATGCAGAAGAATGGCGCGTGCACCTGCGAGCGTAACGCGGGCACTGATATCGCGCAGCACCAGGCGGTCGTTGTCTGCAAGCCACAGCGGAGTATCCAGAACCAGTTCGGCGAGATCGTCTTCCAGTAGTGAAATGCGCCCGGTGACATGGCTTGCGGCATGGTGAATATGCAGCGGTTGCCACTGTTGCAGCGGCGCGTGGCTGTGCAATTGGACAATCACACGCTCGACCGGCTGGAGAGGCTGTTCTGCCAGCAGCCAGTCACCGCGATTAATATCGAGTTTTTCAGCATCACCGCTGATATTGAGCGCAATACGCTGCCCGGCAAACGCGGTGTCGGTTGTGCTGTTTTGTGCATGTAAACCACGCACGCGCATCGGTTTGTCGGCACCGGTAAGCCACAGTGAATCACCTGGCTTCACTTCACCACTTAGTGCCGTTCCTGTGACCACCAGACCTGCGCCTTTTACCGTGAAAGCACGGTCAATAGCGAGTCGGAAACGATGCTGGCGTGGATGTGCGCGTTCTGGCAGCGCCAGTAAGTGTTCACGTAGTTCGTCAATTCCGGTGCCGCTGGTGGCCGCGGTGACAAATAAAGTCGCATCTTGCCAGCCGAACCCATTAAGCGTTTCCAGCACGGCTTCGCGCACTTGCGCGATGCGATCGTCGCTCACCCGGTCGGCTTTGGTTAACGCGACGGTCAGCGATGGTTTCCCGGTTAATTGCAAAATGGCGAGGTGTTCGCGCGTTTGCGCCATGACGCCGTCATCGCAAGCGACCACTAACAGCGCGTGGTCGATGCCGCCGACACCTGCCAGCATATTGGCGAGGAATTTTTCATGCCCAGGCACGTCAATAAAACCAGGGATTCGGCCATCGGGTTGTGGCCAGTACGCATAGCCAAGGTCGATGGTCATGCCGCGCTTTTTTTCTTCCGGCAGACGGTCGGCGTTCACGCCGGTTAAGGCTTGCAACAGGGTTGTTTTGCCGTGGTCAACGTGCCCGGCGGTAGCAATAATCATGGGTTCAGGTTCTCCATGAAACCAGCTTCATCTTCAAGGCAGCGTAAATCGAGCCATAAACGCCCGTCACTGATGCGGCCAATAATCGGTTGTGGTCGCTCGCGCAGAGCTTGTGTGAGCGCACTGAGCGTAGTGCCACGGCCATCTTTTGGGGTGAAAGTCACAGCCGCACTGGGCAGCCTGTCCACCGGTAGCGAGCCGCTGCCAATTTGCGATAAACACGCTTCGACGCAAACGCTAAATTGTTCACCAAATTTGCTTTCAAGGGCAGGTAACAGGCGCTGCGCAAGCTCGGTGATTTCACTGGCATTGCGGGTGAGCAGGCGTAACGTCGGCAGTCTTTCGACCAGCGTTTCCGGGTGTTGGTAGAGGCGCAACGTCGCTTCGAGCGCGGCCAGCGTCATTTTATCCGCGCGTAATGCACGTTTGAGCGGGTGGCTTTGAATGCGGGCAATGAGTTCTTTTTTGCCGACAATAATACCCGCTTGTGGGCCACCGAGCAGCTTGTCACCAGAGAAACTCACAAGGCTCACGCCAGCCGCAATCAGCTGTTGCGGCATCGGTTCTTCCGGTAATCCCCATTGAGTTAAGTCCACGAGTGAGCCGCTGCCTAAATCAGTCACAACAGGAATATTGAGCTCATTACCCAGCGCCACCAGTTCCGCTTCATCCACCGCTTTGGTAAAGCCCGCTACCTGATAATTGCTGGTGTGGACTTTCATCAACAGCGCCGTGTTTTCATTCGCCGCCTGGCGGTAATCTTTCAAATGCGTGCGGTTGGTGGTGCCGACTTCAACGAGCTGGCAGCCCGCCTGGCGCATCACATCAGGAATGCGGAACGCTCCGCCGATTTCCACCAGTTCACCACGCGAGACAACCACTTCTTCACTACTCGCACAGGCGGCCAGCATTAATAACACGGCGGCTGCATTGTTATTAACGATGCAGGCATCTTCCGCACCGGTCAGTTCACAAAGCAAACCAGCCAGCGCGCGGTCGCGGTGTCCGCGTTCGGCACCATGTAAGTCATATTCCAGCGTAACGGGGTGGCGCATCACTTGCGTTACGGCTTCAATCGCCGCTTCTGACTGCAATGCGCGGCCAAGATTGGTATGCAGTACCGTACCCGTCAGGTTGAACACTGGCAGCAGCGCGCTGCGCTGGTGGGATTCAAGCTGCAATTGCGCTTGTGTTGCCCAGTCGTCATTCCAGGAAGGCAACTTTTCTTGCTGACGGATATGTTCCCGCGCGTTCTCCAGCATTTCTCGTAAGGTGTTGACCACTTGAGTGTGGCCGAAGTGGTGCAGCAGAGTGCTGAACGAAGCGTCACGTAACAAACGGTCTATTGCTGGAAGTTGGCTATACAAGGTGCGATCGGTAGTCATGGCAAGCCGCAGAGTGGTGAAGTATGGAGATAGTTTACAGGGGGAGTTGTCCCCCTGTCATGGCGGGAGATCATGCTGTTGGCGGTTCGGTCCGTGCAAAACTTTCACGTTCGAAAAGTTTCTCGACAAGTTTCACCAGATGCGGGCGATCGACGCACCAGCCTGGCGACACGCGGCGAAAATTGAGATAACCCACGGCACAGGCTACCGCAATGGTTGCCACGCACAGTTCATCTGCATTGAGCTTTTTATCCGCAGCATATTGTTCGAGTAGCGTCAGGCCACGGCTGATTTTTTCCCGCTGGCGCAGCAGTTCTGTTTCAGATTGCTGCTCGATTGGGCGCTGACGCTCGCGCACTGAAACCAGGGCTGCGTCCATTACACCATTTGCCAGCGCTTCAATCTGGCGCATTTGCAGGGCGGCTTTTGGGTCACGGGGAATAAGGGCAGGGGCGATATCCAAAAGTTCGAGGTATTGCGCAATCACAGGAGAGTCAAACCAGTATTCGCCGTCATCAGTGACCAGTGCGGGGACTTTACCCAACGGGTTGTAAAGCGGAGTGTTGCTTTCTGAAGTCCATGGGTTGTCGTTTACAAACTCAAACGTGATGCCCTTTTCCAGCAGGATTACAGATATTTTGCGCACGTACGGGCTGGTGTAATTACCGATCAGTTTCATTACATCGTCCATTTTTAACCGACAAAAGCTAAGTATGGAACAGGATGTCTGAAGTCGCCTGGGATAGCACAATGTTGTTTTGCCGCTGCGCTGTAATTTTCTGACAAAACGAAATGCTTCCGGCAGGCTGAGTTGCCCTGGATCACACTCGCGAAAATCCGCGTAAAATATTTTGTGAATAACGTCACATTTAAATAACAAAGTGCCGATGATGAAATGTGACTTCAATCACATAAAGGCGTTAATAGTGAGCAAAAATTAGCTACTGTGTTTTTTTTACACACTAATTATGTGATCTGGATCTCCTGATCATGGCTTGTCATACCCCGCAATAGGTGACTTGCGTCACACTAATTTCCGTCCGCTGGACACCTTAACGATTCAGTGCCAGATTTGCCTCACTTAGAGCATCTGGCAGCGTTGCTTGCCACCACATTAACAATAAACCTCGGGCTGCTTTTCAGCACGTAAACACAATAAGGGGTGTGCGTATGTCATCCGATATCAAGATCAAGGTGCAAAGCTTTGGTCGATTCCTGAGTAACATGGTAATGCCAAACATCGGCGCATTTATCGCCTGGGGTATTATCACTGCCTTATTTATTCCTACCGGTTGGTTGCCAAGTGAAACACTGGCGAAACTGGTTGGCCCAATGATTACCTACCTGCTGCCATTGCTCATCGGTTATACCGGTGGTCGCTTAATCGGTGGCGATCGTGGTGGTGTGGTGGGTGCCATCACAACCATGGGTGTTATCGTCGGTGCGGATATGCCGATGTTCCTCGGTGCGATGATTGCAGGCCCTCTGGGTGGCTGGGCGATTAAACATTTCGACGCATGGGTAGACGGTAAGATCAAATCCGGCTTTGAAATGCTGGTGAACAACTTCTCCGCTGGCATCATCGGTATGATTCTGGCGATTCTGGCGTTCATGGGTATCGGCCCTGCGGTTGAAGTCCTGTCCAAAGTTCTGGCGGCGGGCGTTAACTTCATGGTTGTCCATGACATGCTGCCACTGGCTTCTATCTTCGTAGAACCCGCGAAAATCCTGTTCCTGAATAACGCAATCAACCACGGTATCTTCTCGCCGCTGGGTATTCAGCAGTCCCACGAACTGGGCAAATCAATCTTCTTCCTGATTGAAGCCAACCCAGGTCCGGGTATGGGCGTGCTGATGGCGTACATGTTCTTCGGTCGCGGTAATGCTAAGCAGTCTGCAGGCGGCGCGGCAATCATCCACTTCCTGGGTGGTATCCACGAAATTTACTTCCCATATGTGCTGATGAACCCACGTCTGATTCTGGCCGTTATCCTCGGCGGTATGACTGGCGTGTTCACTCTGACTATCCTGAACGGCGGCCTGGTTTCACCGGCATCTCCAGGTTCCATCCTGGCGGTTCTGGCGATGACGCCAAAAGGTGCATACTTCGCGAACATCGCAGCAATCGTGGCAGCAACCGCAGTTTCCTTCGTGGTTTCAGCCATCTTGCTGAAAACCAGCAAAGTGAAAGAAGAAGACGACATTGAAGCCGCGGCTCGCCGTATGGCTGAGATGAAAGCGGAATCTAAAGGTGGCGCAGAGCCACTGGCAGTCGGTGCTGGCCTGTCTAACGACCTGAGCCACGTGCGCAAAATCATCGTGGCATGTGACGCAGGCATGGGTTCAAGTGCGATGGGTGCGGGTGTGCTGCGTAAGAAAGTGAACGATGCGGGCCTGAAAAATATCTCTGTGACTAACTGTGCAATCAACAGTCTGCCGGATGATGTTGACCTGGTGATTACGCACCGTGACCTGACCGAACGCGCTATGCGCCAGGTTCCACAGGCACAGCATATTTCCCTGACCAACTTCCTCGACAGCAGCTTGTACTCCAATCTGACCGAGCGTCTGGTGGCCTCTCATAACCTGAGCGAGAAAGAAGTGAAGGTCATGAGCAGCCTGGAAGACAGCTTCGTTGCTGACGAAGAGATGCTGTTCCGCCTGGGTGCTGGTAACGTGTTCCTCGGCCTGACTGCGGCGAATAAAGAAGAAGCGATTCGCTTTGCCGGTGAGCAACTGGTGAACGGTGGTTACGTCCAGCCAGAGTATGTTGATGCAATGTTTGAACGTGAAAAACTGACCCCAACTTATCTGGGTGAAGGTATCGCGGTTCCACACGGTACGGTTGAAGCGAAAGACCGCGTACTGAAAACCGGCGTTGTGTTCTGCCAGTATCCACACGGTGTTCACTTCGGTGAAGAAAGTGATGATATTGCCCGCCTGGTTATCGGTATTGCTGCGCGTAACAACGAACACATCCAGGTTATCACCAGCCTGACCAACGCACTGGATGATGATTCAGTGATTGATCGCCTGGCGAACACCACCAGTGTTCAGGAAGTTCTCGACCTGCTGGCAGGTAAGAAGTAAGTCTCCACTTCCCTCTCCCGAATGGGAGAGGGTTAGGGTGAGGGTTGTTTTCGTCACAAGACCAAAACAACCTCACCCCAGCCCTCTCGGGTGATTCAAATTTAAGAAGGTGAACAACATGAAAGCATTACATTTTGGCGCAGGTAATATCGGACGTGGCTTTATCGGAAAACTGCTGGCAGACGCGGGTATTCAGCTGACCTTTGCCGATGTAAACCAGACTGTGCTGGATGCGCTGAATGCGCGCCATAGCTACCAGGTGCATGTTGTTGGCGAGCAAAAGCAAATTGATACCGTTTCCAACGTGAATGCCGTCAGCAGCATTGGTGATGAAGTGATTACCCTGATTGCTGATGTAGACCTGGTGACCACGGCAGTCGGTCCAGTGGTGCTTGAGCGTATCGCACCCGCCGTGGCAAAAGGCCTGGTTTTGCGCCGTGCCAATGGCAACGAAAAGCCGCTGAATATTATTGCCTGTGAAAATATGGTGCGTGGCACCAGCCAGCTTAAAGGCCACGTCATGAAGGCGCTGTCGGAAGATGATCAGGCCTGGGTTGAGCAACATGTTGGTTTTGTTGACTCTGCGGTTGACCGTATCGTTCCACCATCAGAATCTGCGACTAATGACCCGCTTGAAGTCACGGTTGAAACATTCAGCGAATGGATTGTTGATAAAACTCAGTTCAAAGGTGACCTGCCGAACATTCCTGGCATGGAACTTACTGATAATCTAATGGCCTTTGTTGAGCGCAAACTCTTCACGCTGAATACCGGGCATGCTATAACCGCATACCTTGGCCAACTGGCCGGTCATCAGACCATTCGCGATGCAATTCTGGATGAAAGAGTCCGTGCTGTCGTGAAAGGGGCAATGGACGAAAGTGGTGCGGTGCTTATCAAACGCTACGGTTTTGATGCAGACAAACACGCAGCCTACATCCAGAAAATCCTTGGTCGTTTCGAGAACCCATATCTGAAAGATGATGTGGAGCGCGTAGGCCGCCAGCCACTGCGTAAGTTAAGTGCGGGCGACCGTCTGATTAAGCCACTGCTTGGCACCATCGAATACGGCTTGCCACACCTGAACCTGGTTGAAGGTATTGCCGCAGCGATGCATTACCGCAGCGCAGAAGATCCGCAAGCTCAGGAACTGGAAAAACTTCTGGCAGAAAAAGGCCCGCAGGCCACTCTGGCAGAAATTTCTGGTCTTGATGCCAATAGCGACGTGGTAGCTCAGGCGGTGAAAGCGTACGAAGCTAAAGCGTAGCAGAAGAGAGCGGGTGCAGTGGATGCTGCACCCAATAGAAAATTTTAGTGATGCAGGCAAAGATGGAAGAAACCCAGGCCTTTGAAAACCGTGTGCTTGAGCGTCTCAATGCCGGCAAAACCGTACGCAGCCTGCTGATTACCGCGGTCGAACTTCTCACCGAAGCGGTTAATATCCTGGTGCTTCAGGTCTTCCGTAAAGACGACTATGCGGTGAAATATGCGGTTGAACCCTTGTTGGATGGTGACGGGCCACTAGGGGATCTTTCCGTGCGTCTCAAACTTATCTACGGGCTTGGCGTGCTCAATCGCGCGGAGTACGAAGATTGCGAACTGCTGATGGCGCTGCGTGAAGAGTTAAACCATGACGGTAATGACTATAATTTTACCGACGATGAGATGCTTGGCCCATTCGGTGAACTGCACTGCGTTTCTGCTCTACCGCCGACACCAAAGTTTGTTGATGGCAGCGATCCTGAGCTGTTTGCCATGCAAAAACAGCGCTATCAGCAAATAGTGCGTTCCACGATGGTGCTCTCTTTAACTGAGCTGATCTCACGGATCAGCTTAAAAAAAGCCTTCCAGAAGTAATTCTGACCGAACTCCCTTTTCGCCCTCTTAAGCCGAATGGTGTATCCTTGCCAGCAATGAACTTTATTCACGGTTAATCAAAAATGAAAGAAATCGAAAAAGCAGAAATCAAACGCCTGAGCGATCGCCTCGATCTTATCCGTCACGAGATGCCAGAACTGCATCTGATCAACGATGCTGAAAAGTACGCTGAGATGGAAAAAGAGAAAGCGAAGCTGGAAATTGAGATCGTGCGCCTGCAAGCGGTGCGCAACCAGAAGCTGAGCAAAGAAGCACAAAAACTGATGGCACTGCCTTACAAGCGTCCTATCACCAAAAAAGAGCAAGCCAACATGGGCGCTTTGAAAAAAGCGGTACGTGGCCTGGTTATCGTCCATCCAATGACGGCGTTAGGCCGTGAGATGGGCCTCGAAGAAATGACAGGTTTTTCTAATACCGATTTCTAAGTTAACACTCGATTTTAAAAAGGATGAGGCTCAGATCTCATCCTTTTTTTTATGCTTTATCCGGGGGATGCGTAGCTCCTCGAGAAATTCTCTCTTGCCCGTTTTCCTGTATTTTTGCTGCAGCTATTCTCAGAAAATCTTTTAATCGACGACTGTTGCGCAAGGCGAAACAGTCGTGTTATTGTTCCTTCATAGGGAACGGGGATTTAGGATGATCCGTAGCTTTAAACACAAAGGACTAAAAAAGCTGTTTCTCAACAAGCAGTCTCAGGGTTTGCCTTGGGAGCATGTGCCTCGTCTGCGTAACCGTCTGGCCATTATTGATGCGGCTGAAAAGATAACTGATATCGATATGCCTGGTTATCGACTGCATGCGCTAAAGGGAGATAGAGAAAATCTCTGGTCTGTGACTGTTTCCGGAAATTGGCGCATCACCTTTGAGTTTTACGAAGGAGATGCCTGGATTTTAAATTACGAGGACTACCACTAATGAAAATGAAAAATCCCCCACATCCAGGCGCCATCATTCAGGAAGCGCTGGATGAACTCAAAGTGAGCTTGCGTGAATTTGCCAGAGCGATGGATATAGCGCCTTCAACTGCAAGCCGCTTGTTAACTGAAAAAGCAGCACTTACCCCTGAAATGGCGGTTAAGTTAGCTGTCGTTATCGGAAGTTCTGCAGATGTATGGCTAAAGTTGCAAACGTCGTACAGCCTTGCGGAAGCTGAGAAAATGGTCGATGTTACTCGTTTGCGTAAACTTGTCGTTGCGTAAACTGAGCCAGCAGTTTCCGGCCGGCCCTAATCCTTACATAAATAACTATTACTTCAATACCTGCGGGTTCACGCAGTTTTCTTTCACGTTGCCACTCAGCGCCGCAATCAAATTATCTACCGCACAGGCCGCCATGTTGTAGCGTGTTTCGTGCGTCGCAGAACCGATATGCGGCAGCGCCACGACGTTCGGCAGGCTAAGTAACGGCGAGTCCACCGGCAGCGGCTCTTGTTCAAATACGTCCAGACCTGCGGCGTGAATTGTGCCGTCCATCAGGGCCTGAATCAGTGCTTTTTCGTCAACCACCGGGCCGCGCCCTGCGTTAATCAGAATCGCTGAGGATTTCATTTTTGCCAGTTGCTCCGCGCCAATCAGATGATAAGTTTCATCGGTCAATGGCAATGAAATACAGACGAAATCGGACTCGGCCAGCAGGGTGTCGAGGTCGCAATAACGAGCGTTAAAGCGGTCTTCCGCTTCCTGATGGTGACGGCGAGCGTTGTACAGAATCGGCATGTTAAAGCCGAAGTGAGCACGTTGCGCCAGCGCCAGGCCAATGCGGCCCATGCCTAAAATCCCCAACGTTTTGTGGTGCACGTCGATGCCAAACCAGTCCGGCCCAATGCTGCCTTGCCATTCGCCAGCTTTAACACGTTCAGCCACTTCTACCGCCCGGCGAGCCGTCGCCAGCACCAGTGTCATCATGGTATCCGCCACGGTTTCAGTCAGTACCGTTGGCGTATGCATTAGCGCGATACCCCGTGAAGTCAGCGCATCGACATCGAAATTGTCATAGCCAACCGAAACCGTTGAGGCGACACGCAACTTTGGCGTGTGTTCCAGAAAAGCTTTGTCTACTGTCTCGCTCGAGCCAAGGATCCCCTGTGCATCGGCAAAAACCTGCGCATTTTGCTGGACAGTTTGCGGGCTTAAATCGTTTAGTTGAGTGACGACAAAGTGGCTTTCAAGGCGGGCAAGGAGGTCGTCAGGTAACTTTTTGTAGAGGATGACGGACGGCTTCATAGCGTTCTCCGTTGAGTTAAGTACAGTCCAGGCGGTATAACGACCGCCTGGCTTGAGATTAGGCGTGGTGTGCTTCCACCGGAACTTGTTGGTTTCTCGCCGGTTTCACAATCAGAGTTAGCCATACTGACGCGAGCAATGCTACCCCCATAAAAACGTAGGAAGCGGATGGGTTGCCGGTCGCCCCGTTAAGGTAGCCAACAAACCAGGATCCAACAAACGAACCCAGTGCGCCCATACTGTTGATTAAGGCCATCGCGCCACCGGCAACGTTGCGTGGCAGCATTTCAGGAATGATGGCGAAGAATGGGCCATACGGCGCGTACATGGCGGCACCGGCAATCACCAACAAAGTGTAGGAAACCCAGAAATGATCGGCACCTACCAGCCAGGAGCCGAGGAAGGCCAGCGCACCAATCAGCAGCAGTGGCCAGACGAACAGCTTACGGTTCTGCATTTTGTCCGAAGCCCATGAAACCACAATCATCGCGATAGTGGCCGCCAGATAAGGAACCGATGACAACCAGCCGACCTCCACCATTCCCATGCCCGCCGTTCCTGCGCCACGGATGATTGATGGCAGCCACAGCACGAAGCCGTACACACCAATACTCCAGCAAAAGTATTGCATACACAGCAGCACCACATTGCGCGAGCGGAATGCTTCGCTGTAGTTACGCACGGCTTTAATGCCTTCCTGTTCTTTCTCAAGCTGAGCCTGCAACGCGGATTTTTCAGCATCAGACAACCAGCCAACTTGCGCAGGTTTATCTTTGACCAGCATCCACCAGGCGAATGCCCAGATAACCGCTGGAATGCCTTCAAAAATAAACATTTCACGCCAGCCAAATGCCTGAATCAGGTAGCCCGAAACGACGGACATCCACAGCACCGTCACCGGGTTGCCAAGAATCAAGAAAGTATTCGCCCGCGAGCGTTCAGACTTAGTAAACCAGTTGCTGATGTAAATCAGCATGGCAGGCATCACGGCGGCTTCCACTACGCCGAGGATAAAGCGAATCGCCGCCAGTGCCGGAATATTGCTGACCATCCCGGTGAGTGACGCACAACCGCCCCACAAAATCAGGCAAACGAAGATCAGTTTGCGCACGCTGCGGCGTTCGGCGTACATCGCACCAGGTATCTGGAAGAAGAAATAACCGAGGAAAAACAGCGCGCCAAGCAAAGACGAAATCCCTTTGGTGATCCCGAGATCGTCGTTAATGCCTGCGGCAGATGCAAAGCTAAAGTTAGCACGGTCGAGGTACGCCAGGCTGTAGGTGATAAACACGATTGGCATGATGTACCACCAACGTTTTGGCGCGATTACCTTTGATGAAAGGGACTGGGTTTTCATGGCCTTGCCTCTATGTTGAGGAGAGTCGCATCATGCCGGGTGTAGGGCACAGCTGATGCAGTCTTCGTTTATTCGCCAAGCGCGCTACGGGTCGGTAACCCTTCGCTATCGCCGATGACTTGAATCGCCAGTGAGCCGATTTTATTCCCGCGGCTGACGGCATGTTCTAAGGTTTTCCCTTCGAGCAGGGCGCTGATTACGCCCACCGCAAAACCGTCGCCTGCTCCGACGGTATCAACGACGTTCTCGACTTTTACCGCACTTACGGCCCCTTTTTCACCGCTGGATGTTTTGAACCAGGCGCCGTCCGCACCCGTTTTCAACACCACCGTTTTGACACCTTGGTCGAGATAAAAATCGGCAATCGCTTCCGGGGTTTTGTGCCCGGTCAGGATTGCGCCTTCGCTTAATCCTGGCAGCACCCAGTCTGCCTGGAAGGCGAGTTGATTCAATTGTTTCACCATTTCGGCTTCACTTTTCCACAGCACCGGGCGCAGATTCGGATCGAACGAAATGGTTTTCCCTTGCTGCTTCATCACGCGAGCGGCGTGATTGAGCAGTTCTAATGAACTATCCGACAATGCTGCCGCCACACCGCTTAAGTGCAAATGGCGTGCGGAGCAAAAGTACTCTGCGTTGAAATCCGCAACCGACAGGTGGCTGGCTGCCGAGCCTTTACGGAAATATTCCACAATGGGATCGGTTCCATTTTCTGCTTTAGATTTAAGCTGAAAGCCTGTAGCAAAGCGCTCGTCCGTTGTCACTCCGTGGCTGTCGATATTCTCTTTCACCAGTTGTTGCAGAACATAGCGGCCAAAAGAGTCATTGCCCACGCGGCTAACCCAGCCCACTTTCAGGCCAAGACGCGCAAGACCCGTGGCAACGTTCAGCTCAGCTCCAGCGACACGTTTCACAAACTGCTCTGCGGCTGCTAAATCGCCGCTTTGGCTGGCGACAAACATCGCCATCGCTTCACCAATGGTAATGACATCAAGTTGCGTCGACATCGCTTACTCCTCGCGTAATAAGTTGACGTAATGGCGGGTGACAGCCGTCAGGTCGCGGCCTTCGAGCGGGAATTCGATTCCGCGTGGCGCATCGGCTGGCAGGTTATTGAGTAATTCGAGCCAGCGCGGTTCGGCATCATCAAGCGCAATGGCCCGATAGTGGTAATGGTGTGGCACGGCGGCTTTGACGTGGATATAGCTGACAGAAGGTGCCAGCACGCGTGCGGCGGCCTCTGGAGATTCATCAACCCACAGCCAGTTCGCCATATCAAAAGTGAGCGTCACTGGAAGGTTTAGCACCTTGCAGGCGGCCTGGAAGCGCTGCATCGGGGCGAGTTTGCCACACAGGGTTTGGTCATTTTCCACGACTAATGGCACATCACTTTGCGCCAGCCACTGTTGCAAAACAGAAAACTGCTGGCTGCCGCGAAAATGGCCGAGCGAAAGTTTCAGCCAGCTGGCATTCAGCTGGTGGGCTTCGAGTAACAAAGAGGGGATTAGCGGGTTCAGTTTGCCGTCTTCAGCAAACAGCGGCTCCGGCGCGGAATAACAGGCCTCGAGGCGGTGTCCGGCAATTTGCTGCGCCAGCTCTGGCAGGGCATCGAGCTGCGTATTGCTTAACAGCTCGCGGCGGATTTCGACGCCATCGGCACCCGCCCCGGCAATAATGGGCAACAGTGCTTGTTGGCCGCCCAGCGCCGCAATGCGGTCATGCCCGTAAGCTGCGGTGACAACAATAATTTTTCTCGGCATTAAATTCTCCGGCCAGACTCATCTAAATAATATAACTATTACGCTAGATGGAACCGGTTCCAAAGAAAAGCCAGGCATGTTCAATTTATGATCGCTATCACGAACATTGATCAGCGGACGGTAGAACCGCGAACGATGAGCTCGCCGGAAAAAACCTGCTCATAAACGGTGTCGCCACCGCCTTCAATGCGCTTCACGACCTGCTGGAGAGCGGCATAACCAATCTGCCAGGTCGGCTGTTTAAGCGTGGTGATGCCCACACCAGCAAGCTCTGCCCATTCGAGTTCATCGAACCCCAGCAGGCCAATGTCGCTGCCCCAGTGCAGGCCGATGCGGCGCAGGGAACGGGCCACCTGAAGGGTCAGTGCGCCGTTGGCAGAAATCACCGCTTTGCGCATGCCACGGTGTGCAGAATGGAACTGGCGCAGCGTGTTATCCATCAAATCGGCTTCGTGCAACGGGACTTCGGCATTTTCCGCCACAATGCCCGGGTAACGTTTGAGGGTGGCGTGGAAGGCATTCAGTCGCTCGCGGCGGGTGTTCACCGTGCCGAGAGGCTCGCTGAGGAACAAAATGGCTTCAAACCCTTGTTCGACAAGGTGTTCGGTGGCGGTTGTTGCAGCCTGAATGTTATCAAGACCCACCACGTCGCAGGCAAAATCAGGAATTTTTCGGTCAATCAGCACCATCGGCAGGGCGGATTGTTGCAGGCGATTTAACCCTTCTTCGCGCATCCCCACTGCATTCACCACAATGCCTTCCACCTGATAACTGCGCAGCAAATCCAGGTAATGCAGCTCCTGGTCCACTTCGTTGTTGGTGTTACAGACCAGCGGCGTAAAGCCCTTTTCACGGCACGCCGCTTCAATGCCACTGAGCACATCGACAGAGTAGGGGTTGGTGATATCGGCAATGATCAGGCCGATTAAGCGGGTACGCCCACGTTTTAGGCCGCGAGCCATTTGGCTTGGGCGGTAATCGAGTTGCGCAATCGCTGTTTCAATGCGCAAACGAAGATCGTCAGACAGCACATTTTGCTCGCCGTTTAGATAGCGGGAAACACTGGTTTTACCGGTCTTTGCCGCTTTCGCGACATCGCTTATCGTGGGGCGCGCTGCCTTGCTGATCATGATTTTCTCCGAAGGGTTTCAGGCTCGAGAGTAACACATTTTGCAGCTGAATCTGGCGGTGTGCATGGGTAAGGAGAAGATTGTCCCATATCACCTTCACCTTGTCCGTTTTTGGTATTAGCAATAGCACTAACCCTTGTCATAATGGCCTCATACCCACTGATGAGGAGTCCGAAAATGTCCCGTTCCGCATTGATTAATATCGACACGCAGCAATCTTTTTTCCATCGCGATTACTGGCAAGAAGAGGATCTCCCAGCTTTCCAGCAGGCTATTACACAGCTGATTTCTGGTTGCCAGGATTTGAAAATACCGGTGGTGGATATCTTCCATGTTGACGATGAAGGCCCGTTTTCACTGGCTTCCGGCTATGTTAAAGCGATGCCGTTTTTGCAACATCAGGCGGATGTGGCGTTCCAGAAACACGTTCACAACGCATTTACCGATACTGGCCTTGATCTTTGGTTACGTAGCCGTGACGTTAACCACCTGATTATCTGCGGTATTCGTACCGAGCAATGTTGCGAAACCACCACGCGAGTAGCGTCTGATTTGGGTTATCGCGTTTCATTTGTCAGCGAAGCGATGCTCACCTTCCCGATGAGCTGGAAAGGGGTTACGCTGGATACGCAAACCCTGCGCCACCGCACTGAAACGGTGCTGGCGGGGCGTTTTGCCGAAATTCAAACTGTTGCTGAGTGCCTGGAGTCTTTATCGTGAGTATTGGGGTCTGGTTCGTTGTGTTGCCTGGTGTTCTGTCTCTTGACCTGAGTGGCCCAGCGGAAACGCTGAAGCTTGCAGGCGATGCTTTTCACCTGCATTTCATCGGCCCGGACCCACAAGTTTCTACCTCCATTGGACTCAATTTTTCGGGCATCGAACCGCTGCCGGAAAGTTTCCCGCCAGGCAGTTTGTTAGTGCTTCCCGGCGTTTGCGATTCAAATCGCTACTTTGATACGCCACAAGCTGAGGCGGTGCGCCGTTGGTTGACGCGTCTGCAACCGCAAATTCATAGCCAGCAACTCAATTTAATGTGCGTCTGTTCAGGCTCGCTGCTGGCGGCGAAAGCCGGGCTGATGAGCGGCGTGCAATGCACCACGCACCACGATGTGCTGGCAAGATTACGCGCAGCCGCGCCTACGGCGCAGGTGAAAGAAAACCGTATTTTTGTCGAAGACCGGGGCATCTGGACCAGCGCCGGAATTACCTCCGGGATTGATCTCTCGCTGCATCTGATTAACCGCTATTGCGGCCCGAAAGCGGCACTCGACGTGGCGCGAGAGATGGTGGTGTGGTTTCGTCGTTCGGGTGATGACCCACAGTTATCGCCGTGGTTGCGTTACCGTAACCACATTCATCCGGCGGTTCATCGTGCGCAGGATTTGCTTTCGGCAGCGCCGGAATCGGCGTGGGATGTGCAGGAAATTGCCGATAAAGTTCACGTCAGTTCGCGCCATTTATCGCGGCTTTTTCAGCAGCATTTGGGGATTTCAGTGCGGGATTATCTCGAACAATTGCGCCTGGCTATTGCCGAACAGCGCTTATTGCAGGGGCAACGCATGGAGCAGGCGGCGGTTGCTGCGGGCTTTTCATCACCACGCCAGCTGCACCGCGCCCGCGCCAGAAATACTCTTCAAAACTGACTCAGTACACTTTCCAGCGCCCCCTGGCGGCGCTTGCGCCAGGTAAAGAATGCCTGAAACCATTCACTCTCACCCGGTGCTTTAAGTGACTCTATTTCCCAGTGATTTTTGTTGAGCATCTGCAAATTGCTAAGCGTATGTATCAGGCTGTAGAGCATTATCAGTAACGCCAGGATCATGCCCGCAGAGATAATAAACATTTCGTAAGGCGGCCAGGTCACCAGCATCCAACCGATAATCAACGCTTGTATCACCGCCCGCATTAAAAATGCCCTGCGGAAAAACTGCGCGGCTCGCTGGGTGCTGTAAAAGAACGGGTTGGACAAGGGGCGTCGGGTTTCCTGCACAGGAATGCCGTTGACAAAAACCAGCCACTCCTCGGCCTGGCTGTTGTTTAGCACTGCGCCTTGCTCGGTCAGCGTGTGGAGCCGGACAGAGATAACGACCGGGAACACAATGCCGAGAATTAACAGGAAAAAAAAGGGAGCAGGGCTGCCGAAGAAACTGATCGTCAGGCAAAAAGCAGCCCACAGCATGGCTTTAAAAGAATAAAAATAAATCGATGTCATTTGGTAATTCATCGCTTCATCTCTGTATATCCACATAATTTGTGTGATTAACATACAGAGATCTTTCCGTCAGCTCACCATTTTTCGTGTGTCGATACGCTGTAACGCCATGGAAAGCAGCAAACTTCCGGCAAGCGTCGCGCCAAAAATCCACAAAATATCCAGCACCGGTGAGTTTGTGATTTGGTAACCGTGGGTGCGCAAGAAGTGGATTATCAGCGCATGGAAACCGTAAATCCCCAGCGAATGCTGCGAAATGAGTGTCAGCCCCGGCAGCGGGCGGGCATTGAGCGTGTTTTTTACCAGTACCAGTAAACTGATGGCGGCGATAAACACCAGCGGCCCACAGTACACATAAAAGGTATCGGCAAAACTCCCGTTCACTTCCAACTGATGGCGCGTACCCGTTGATATCGAAAAGATACACAACGCAAACAGGCCTGCCGCCAGTCCGCTAATCCAGCGCTTATCCGTTTCCAGCATGCCAATCGCGCGACCTAACAAGCCATACAGCACGTAATAAAACGTATCGCCGCGAATGTATAAATTAATCGGCAGCCATTTCACCCCGCCCAGCGTTTGCGGCACGGTATTGGGGTTGGCGATAACACCCAGCAAAACCATCAGCCCGAGAATCACCATCGCGTTGACTTTTTTCACCTGAATCAAGGGGGAAAGCAGGTATATCACCATGATCGCAAAGAAGAACCACAGGTGATAAAACACCGGCTTTTGTAGGATGTAGCGCAGCGAAAGCCCCGCGTTGATGGGGGTCAGTAATTTGATATAGATAAGCGCAACCACGCTGTAAAACAGCAGGCAGGTGACGATGCGCAAAAAGTGACGCTGCTGTGCACTGCGTTCACCAAAAAACAGATAGCCTGAAATCATGAAGAACAGCGGAACGCTGACGCGAGAAGCCGAGTTGAGCACGTTTGATAAATCCCAACTAAATGGCGTGACAATATTCGCATTGGTGATGTACCAGGTGGTGGTATGGATCATAACGACCATCAGGCACGCAATCCCGCGCAAGTTATCAATCCAGTTAATTTTTTGCTGCATTCGTTCCTCGATGGCTTAAACGGGTATTAATCTGAGTTTGCATTCACTATCTTGTCAGCCGCGAAGCGGGTTTGCAGAATATGAAATACCTGTTAATTATTGAATAACAATAACGATTTTAACGTACACGTAACGAATGATGATGCCAAAAATAAAAAATAGCAGTTGGGTTCTCGTTTTTTGTGCTCTGTTACTGAGCGCTTGCAGTACACCGGAGCAACAACCGCAATATGCCCAGGGCGCACAGCAACCTGCAGTTGAAGGTGGTGCGATGATAGAAACCTGTAAGCAGGAAGCGGCATATCGCTACAACACCCGCGAGCAACAAATCAGCGTGGTGGATTTTAAGCAGTATCAGGGAAGCTATGAGATCCTTGGCAGCACCGTTCGCAAGGAAGGGTTTACCTGCTCATTCGACGAAAGCGGCCAGTTTTTACATCTTTCGACCACTTAAAGTCGCAACACAACGTCATCAGCCTGAGAATGCGGGCTGATTATCTTCCCTCAAAAGGTACACTCGTCACCCTTCAAGTTGCCTCTGCGTTGGCTGCCTTCACTCACCCCAGTCGCTTAGTGTACTAAGCTCCAGGGGATTCATTCAGTTGCCGTCTTGATGCAACTCGAATGGTTTTGAGTGTATACTGACCGCTTCCCTTTTTAACCCTCTCGAACGCGTGCGAAATCAACATGCAAAAGTTTGATACCAAGACCTTTCAAGGCCTGATCCTGACTTTACAGGACTACTGGGCTCGCCAGGGCTGCACCATTGTTCAACCTTTGGACATGGAAGTCGGCGCCGGCACCTCTCACCCAATGACTTGCCTGCGGGCTTTAGGGCCAGAGCCGATGGCGACTGCATATGTGCAGCCATCTCGCCGTCCTACCGATGGCCGTTACGGTGAAAACCCGAACCGCTTACAGCACTACTATCAGTTCCAGGTAGTGATCAAGCCTTCTCCTGACAACATTCAGGAGCTGTACCTTGGGTCGCTTAAAGAGCTGGGTATGGACCCCACTATTCATGATATTCGCTTCGTAGAAGACAACTGGGAAAACCCAACTTTGGGTGCCTGGGGTCTGGGCTGGGAAGTGTGGCTCAACGGCATGGAAGTGACTCAGTTCACTTACTTCCAGCAAGTTGGCGGCCTGGAATGCAAACCGGTTACGGGTGAAATCACCTACGGTTTAGAGCGCCTGGCGATGTACATCCAGGGCGTAGACAGCGTATATGATCTGGTCTGGAACGACGGCCCGCTGGGTAAAACCACTTATGGCGATGTGTTCCATCAGAACGAAGTTGAGCAATCAACTTACAACTTCGAACACGCCGATGTGGATTTCCTGTTCTCCTGCTTTGAGCAGTATGAGAAAGAAGCGCAGCACCTGCTGGCGCTGGAAAACCCACTGCCACTGCCTGCTTACGAACGCATTCTGAAAGCCGCGCACAGCTTTAACCTGCTTGATGCCCGTAAGGCCATCTCGGTTACCGAGCGCCAGCGCTACATTCTGCGTATTCGTACTCTGACTAAAGCTGTGGCCGAAGCCTATTACGCTTCTCGTGAAGCGCTTGGCTTCCCGATGTGCAATAAGAACAAATAAGAGGCTGCCATGTCTGAAAAAACTTTTCTGGTGGAGATTGGCACTGAAGAGCTGCCACCAAAAGCCCTGCGCAGCCTGGCCGAATCCTTTGCTGCGAACGTAACCGCGGAACTGGATGCAGCGAACCTCGCTCACGGCGAAGTAAAATGGTTTGCCGCTCCACGCCGTCTGGCGCTGAAGATTTCTAATCTGGCGCAGTCTCAGCCTGACCGTGAAGTTGAAAAACGTGGCCCGGCCATCTCTGCGGCATTTGATGCAGAAGGCAAACCAAGCAAAGCCGCTGAAGGCTGGGCTCGTGGTTGTGGCATCACTGTTGAACAGGCTGAACGTCTGGCGACCGACAAAGGCGAATGGCTGCTGTACCGTGCGCACGTGAAAGGCGAAAGCGCGCAAGCCCTGCTGCCTGCAATGATTGCCACTGCGTTGACCAAACTGCCGATTCCAAAATTGATGCGTTGGGGCGATAACAACACCCAATTCGTGCGTCCGGTTCACACTGTGACCCTGCTGCTGGGTGATGAAGTTATTCCTGCAACAATCCTGGGCATTGCGTCCGATCGTGTTATTCGTGGCCACCGCTTTATGGGTGAGCCAGAATTTACTATCGACAACGCCGATCAGTACCCTGAAATTCTGCTGGAACGCGGCAAAGTTATTGCCGACTATGAGCAGCGTAAAGCGGTTATCAAAGAAGGCGCTGAAGAAGCGGCTCGCAAAATTGGCGGTAACGCCGATCTGAGCGAAAGCCTGCTCGAAGAAGTGACTTCTCTGGTGGAATGGCCGGTTGTGCTGACCGCGAAATTCGAAGAGAAATTCCTCGCCGTTCCTGCGGAAGCGCTGGTTCACACTATGAAAGGTGACCAGAAGTACTTCCCGGTTTACGCCAATGACGGCAAATTGTTGCCGAACTTTATCTTTGTTGCCAACATCGAGTCGAAAGACCCGATTCAGATTATCTCTGGTAATGAGAAAGTTGTTCGCCCACGTCTGGCCGATGCCGAGTTCTTCTTCAACAGCGACCGTAAAAAGCGTCTCGAAGACAACTTACCGCGTCTGGAAACCGTTCTGTTCCAACAACAGCTCGGTACGCTGCGCGATAAAACTAACCGCATCGAAGCCCTTTCAGGCTGGATTGCTGGCCAGATTGGCGCAGACGTAAACCACGCCACTCGTGCCGGTTTGCTGTCTAAATGCGACCTGATGACCAACATGGTGTTCGAGTTTACCGACACCCAGGGCGTGATGGGCATGCACTATGCGCGTCACGATGGCGAAGCAGAAGATGTTGCTGTTGCGCTGAACGAGCAGTATCAGCCGCGCTTTGCGGGTGATGCGCTGCCGTCTAACCTGGTGGCCTGTGCTGTGGCAATCGCCGATAAAATGGATACCCTTGCGGGCATCTTCGGTATTGGTCAGCACCCGAAAGGTGACAAAGACCCGTTTGCTCTGCGTCGTGCCGCTCTTGGCGTTCTGCGTATCATCGTTGAGAAAAATCTGCCGCTTGATCTGCAAACACTTACCGAAGAGGCCGTGCGTCTTTACGGTGATAAGCTGACCAACCAGAAGGTTACCGACGAAGTCATCGACTTTATGCTGGGCCGTTTCCGCGCCTGGTATCAGGAAGAAGGCCACAGCGTGGATACCATCCAGGCCGTGCTGGCGCGTCGTCCGACCAAACCAGCAGATTTCGATGCGCGTATGAAAGCGGTGTCCCACTTCCGTACGCTGGAATCTTCATCTGCGCTGGCTGCTGCGAATAAGCGTGTTTCAAACATTCTGGCGAAGTCAGACGAGACGCTGAACGACCATGTTCACGCATCCGTTTTGAAAGAAGCCGAAGAGATTCGTCTCGCGACTAACCTCGTTGTGCTGCGCGACAAACTGGAACCGTTCTTCGCTGAAGGCCGTTACCAGGAAGCGCTGGAAGAACTGGCAAATCTGCGCGAGCCGGTGGATGCTTTCTTCGACAAAGTGATGGTTAATGCAGAAGACAAAGATCTGCGTATCAACCGTCTGACGCTGCTTTCCAAACTGCGCGAGCTGTTCTTGCAGGTTGCGGATATCTCCCTGCTGCAATAAGTTCTCTGCTGTTTTAAACAACCCGCTTCGGCGGGTTTTTTTTCGCCTGAATGTTTACGCTTTTTTATCAATGGGCTAGCTATTTCCCAGACAGGTTGTCGCGATGCTAATCCGGCCTGGGAAAAAATATGCCATTAACCTCAAACCCCGCAGCGCGGGGTTTTTTTATGACTCAACGAACCACGAGTACTGAGCATTTCGCATGGCGAACCACTGCAGCAGCGTTTGAGCCAAGAAGATAGGTAGACATGCTTGGGCGGTGGGAAGCCAGAATAATCACATCTGCGTCAATGTCATCGGCCAGTTGGAGAATATGATCTTTTGGCGAACCGCTCAGAACGTGCTTTTCAATCCGATCTTCAGGCAGGTTAAATTTAGCCACTATTTTGCTCAGAGATTCCATGGCGGCAGCTTCCCTCTCTTTGGCATCTGGTGCAATCGAAGCATAGCCCAGGCCGTAAGCGGCAAAATAGGTATAGTCAGGGATGACGGCCAGGAAGTGGATCGTGGCATCGTCCTGCTTTGCATACCCTTCTACATGGGGGATAACCTGCTGTGTCAGCTCCGATTCGGAGATATCGATAGGAACCAGGATTTTCTTAGACATACAACCTCCTTTTGCTTTACGTGTTAATAACCCTCTCTAAGTTATGGATTAGATTTGTGATTACGGGAGTGACACAGGTCAGGTTTTCGAGCATTGCCGCTTCGTTTCATACTATTTACGTAGCCTTCAGAAACGACAAACCCCGCTCAGGCGGGGTTTTGGATAACAATTTTGGGACAAGGCAATCAGGGTACAAAGTACAAAATCATTCCATCAACTGCTTACTGATCGTCGGATTCGCCTGCATTAAGCGCATCAACTTCAGCTCGGTATTGGAGGGTCTGAGTCGTTTTGATTCCCACTCATGTACCATTGAAACACTCACACCCATTGCGCGGGCGAAATCATCAATCTTAAGCCCGGTACTTTTTCTTAGTTGTTCAAATTCAGAAAATGCATTGGGCTTATCATTAAGCGCCATCGTTTGATGCTTATCTTTAAAAACAATCTGCTCAAGGTTACTTAGCAGCTCAAACATTGGATCTTTATATTCCATCGAGAACTCCTCATAAATCACACATCGACCTCGTGAACGGTAAGAAGCCTATTAAGAGTAGTTGGAAAAAAAGCGTGCCGATGGTTTTCAGGCTAACTATTTTCTTGCTGCGTCAGGCTTATGCGTTTCAGCAAAAAAACTAAGCGGCATAACGGATTGAAAAGCCTGCGATGAGTGGAACTGAGTATAAATTTGTAAATGGTTATGCATTTTACGCAAAACGGCGGGACTGGCCCGCCGTGCTTATAGATTTTTCCATCATGCTTTTTGCGTAACTTTATCCAGCTCGTGGTTATTGGCGCGGTTCTCAGCCAATGTGCGCTGGCCCGCCCAGGATTTCACCATCAGCGCGGTCGCGGAAAGGAGTGCAGGAATTGCCAGTAGCATGAAAATTGTTTTGAACGACAGTTCAGCTTGCATCAGGAATGCGCCACTAAACGCCCCAAGAATTCCGCCAAAACGTCCAAGCCCCAACATCCATGCCACACCGGTTGCACGCCCTTGTGTTGGGTAGAACCCGGCGGCTAGCGCAGGCATTGAAGATTGCGCGCCGTTCATAATGGTGCCTGCGATAAACACCATCACGCCCATTAATACCAGGCTTGAAGTAGAGAACCCTACCAGGCAGACGAACAGACCCGTCAGCAAATAACCCACTGCGACTACTTTGTTTGGGTTCAGCTTGTCCATCAGAGCACCAATAATTAGCACCCCAATACCGCCACCTAGCGGGAACAGCGCGGTGATAATCGACGCCTGACTGAGCGTTGCGCCTGTTTCACGAATCAGCAGCGGTAGCCAACTGGTCAGGAGATAGAAAATCAGCAGGCCCATGAAATAGGTCAGGCAGAGCATTAAGGTTCCGACCAGATATCTTGGCGAGAAAATCACGCCCAGCGCGGTTTTATCTTTAATATGACCGCCGACTTCGTTCAGCACGAAGCGAAGATTTTCGCCTGACGGCAGTGGGGCAATGCGTCGCAAAATAGTGGCGATATCTTTCTGTGGCTTGTTCTTTACTACCAGGTAACGCGCTGATTCCGGCAGCCAAATCATCAGCACCACGGAAAGGATCAGTGGCATCACACCACCCAGCACCAGCACGCTTTGCCAGCCGTAGTGCGGAATCATCCACGCGGAAACAAAACCGCCCATCGACGAACCAATCGGGAAGCCGACAAACATCAGGTTCACCAGCAGGGCGCGTTTACGTTCCGGGGCGTATTCTGACATCAGCGTTGCCGCGTTCGGCATTGCCGCACCAAGGCCCAGGCCAGTCAGGAAGCGCAGCAGAGCAAGCGATGTCAGGCTGGTGGCAAAGGCCGTCAGCAAGCTAAAGCCACCAAATACCAGAATCGACAACACCAGTACTTTTTTGCGCCCGATGCGGTCAGCCATCGGCCCGGCAGTTAACGCACCGACGGCCAGGCCAACGAGTGCGGCACTCATCACCGGGCCAAGATCTGATTTCTGCACGCCCCATTCCTGCACCAGGTCAGAGGCAATAAAACCAATAATCGCGGTATCGAATCCGTCCAGCGCGACCGTAATGAAACAGAGAATGAGGATCATCCACTGGTATCTGGAGAACTTATTATCGTTAATAAATGCCTGAATATCTGTCGTTGTTGTCTTTGTCATAAGGCAAGTCCTGAAGGATGCTGGGGTGTTCGATTATCGAACAATAATTCGTTAATCGTTCGTTAAATCAAAACACTCAGCAAGCGTTTGGGCAATCAATCGGCAGGTGTTTGTGTGCGATTATCGTACTGATATAAATAGAGGAGCCTGAGTGTGCGCATTAATATATTAAATATTAATGAGTTAAGTATGATCGTTGTCTGTGCGGATTTGTGAGGAGGTTAACAAGTGTGTAACATTGCATGACGGGTAAACAATGCGTTACCCGCCATAAGAGCGTGTAAACTAAGCCGCCGTTTCAATCACCATCAGCAATTGCCCGGCATGAACCTGGTGGCCTTGCTGGCGCTGGAAGGTACGAATAACGCCGTCTACCGGTGAAGTAATGGGGATTTCCATCTTCATCGACTCCAGAATGCCAATGGTCTGCCCGGCGGTCACTTGCTCGCCCGGTTCAACCAGCCATTGCCAGACGCTACCGGCGACCTGACTTTCAACGCCGCAGCAGGAATCAGGAATGAACTCCTCGTTTTCCTGCGTTTCGTCCAGACTGCTATCGAAGGTAAATTGCCCCTCGGCACGCCAACGGGCCAGCTCCTCATCAAACGCAAGTTGGCGCTGCTGCTGGAAGGTGTCGATAGTTTCTGCTTCTTGTTCAAGCATTTGCTGATAATCGTCGAGGCTAAATTCTCCTTCCTCAATGCGCAGCGGGTAATCGCCCCACGGAAAACGCTCACGTATTTCCAGTAGCTCTTGCGCACTGACTTCATAGAAACGGATCTGATCGAAGAATCGCAGCAGCCAGGGTTTGCTAAACACATCGGTTTGACGGTCGCGGTTCCACATTTGCAATGTGCGCCCGACAAACTGATACCCGCCAGGCCCTTCCATGCCGTAAACACACATGTAGGCGCCACCAATCCCCACGGAGTTTTCCGCAGTCCAGGTGCGAGCCGGGTTGTATTTAGTGGTGACCAGGCGGTGGCGTGGGTCAAGCGGTGTCGCCACGGGCGCTCCGAGGTAAACATCGCCCAGGCCCATCACTAAATAGCTGGCATCAAAGACAATTTTTTTCACCTCATCAACGGAGTCCAGCCCATTAATGCGGCGAATAAATTCGATGTTGCTTGGGCACCACGGCGCACCAGGGCGCACCGACTGAGTGTAACGCGTGATTGCTTCGCGGCAGGCGGCGTCATCCCAGCTAAGTGGCAACCAGACAGTGCGTGACGGCACTCTGGCGTTTTGCAGATCGCCAAGTCCATGGTCAGCCGCGACGATGGTTTCCAGCAGTTGCTGGCGTGGGCAGAGGCGGTTGTCGAAATGAATTTGCAGCGAGCGGATACCGGGTGTGAGTTCCAGGCGGCCCGCTTGCGGGTGTGCTTCGAGCCACTGCATCAACGCGTGGACGCGGAAACGCAGGGCGATATCCAGCATTTGTTCGCCGTATTCCACCAACAGGAAGCGGTCGCCCGCTGCGCGAATGGTGACGGACGGCATGCCGTTGTTGGCGGGGTCGTGGTAGAGGATGGGGGATGTTATTGGGCATTGGACGCCCTCACCCCGGCCCTCTCCCCCAGGAGAGGGGGTAAACCGGACTATCCCTTCTCCCCCAAGAGAGGGGGAACACTGAACTATCCCCTCTCCCTCGGGGAGAGGGTTAGGGTGAGGGTGGTTTTCCAAATCATCCAGACTCACTGCCACAAACTCGATCGAATCCCCGGCTTTCAGCTGCCCCAGTTTCCACAGGTCATCGCTAATCACCGTTGCCGGGCAGACAAAACCCCCGAGCGATGGGCCATCCGGGCCCAGGATCACAGGCATATCACCGGTGAAATCTACGGTGCCAAAAGCATACGCATTGTCATGAATATTCGACGGATGCATTCCTGCCTCACCGCCATCGCTGCGTGCCCAGGTCGGTTTTGGGCCAATCAAACGAATACCGGTACGACTGGAGTTGTAATGCACCTGCCAACGCGCTGCAAAAAATTCCTCAATATCCTGTTCGGTGAAAAACTCCGGGGCGCCGTGCGGCCCGTAAACTACGCGGATTTGCCAGCTATTGCTCAGCTGCGGGTAGTCCTGTTCAGTTAATGATGCAGCAGGACGATGCTCAGGTGCCGCCAGGTGCAACACATCGCCGGCTCGCAGTGCCCGCCCCGCATGGCCGCCAAATTTACCCAGCGTAAAGGTGCTGCGGCTGCCAAGATATTCCGGGCAGTTCAGGCCGCCTGCCAGCAACAAATAACTGCGGCAGCCCGCGCCGGTAATGTCGCCAAGCGTCAGGGTTTGCCCGGCGTTAGCGTTAATCACTACACCAGTCGATAACGGTTCATCATCCAGTTTTGCGGCAATTTCAGCCCCTGTCAGTACGAAGGCGCTCGGCTGATTAAAACGCAGTGTCGGGCCGCGTAGCGTGATTTCAAGCCCGGCAGCGCGCGCTTCGTTGCCTAACAGCTGGTTACCCAGAATAAAGGCACGGCTGTCGAACGGGCCGGATGGCGGCACGCCAACGTGCCAGTAACCGCTGCGGCCTGGTGCGTCCTGGATAGTGGTCATGGTGCCGCCGGTAATCACATCCAGCGTTACGGGTTGCCAGTTCACCTTGCCAAGCGTGGCGGTAATCACTCGCCCTTCCTGCACTTCTGGCAAAGTCAGTAAATATTGCAGCCAGTTCAGGTTGGTTTCGATACCATAGAGCGAGGTTTGCTGCAAAGTCTGTGTAAGACAGGCCAGTGCCTGTTCGCGGGAATCAGCATGAACAATCACTTTTGCCAGCATCGGGTCGTAAAAAGGCGAGACTTCGCAGCCGGTTGCCAGCCAGTGATCGATGCGCAATGTTGCGTCATCAACTGTCTGCGGGAATTCCACTTCGCTCAGTAAACCTGCCACCGGTTGGAAGTTTTTCGCCGGGTCTTCGGCATACACCCGCACCTGAATAGCATGGCCGTTTGGCGTGGTGCGCAAGGTTTCTAACGCAGGGAGTTCATTTGCAGCCAGTGCCACCATCCAGCTCACAATATCCACGCCGTAAACCATCTCGGTCACGCCATGCTCAACCTGCAAACGGGTGTTGACTTCAAGGAACCAGAACTGTTCGCTGACATCGTCGTAAACGTATTCAACCGTTCCGGCGCTGCGATAATTAACCGCTTTGCAAAGCTCGACTGCCGTGCGGTGCAGGGCGCTACGGGTCGCGTCGGAAAGGCGTGGGGCAGGGGTTTCTTCAATCACTTTTTGGTTGCGGCGTTGTGCTGAGCAATCGCGTTCGCCCAGCGCGATAACATTACCCGCTCCGTCACCAAAAACCTGCACTTCAATGTGGCGTGCGCGAGCGATGAATTTCTCTAAAAAGACGCCATCGTCGGAGAAGTTGTTGCCTGCAAGGCGTTTTACGCGGGTAAATGCTTCTTTCAATGCTGATGCATTATCGCAGCATTGCATGCCAATCCCACCGCCGCCTGCCGTGCTTTTCAGCATCACCGGGTAGCCGATGCGTTCTGCTTCCGCTAGGGCGATTTCAAGCGAGGTCAGCAACCCACTGCCGGAAAGCAGTGGCACGTTATTTAGCTCTGCCAATTCACGGGCGCGATGTTTCAGGCCAAAGGCCGCCATCTGCTCAACCGTCGGGCCGAGGAATACCACATTTTCTGCATCGCAGCGTTCAACAAAGCTGGCATTTTCACTCAAAAAACCGTAACCCGGATGCACGGCTTCAGCGCCACTTTTGCGCAGGATCGCAAACAGTTTGTCCTGGTTGAGGTAAGTTTCGCGCACGTTGCCGTCACCTAATGAGAAGGCAAGATCGGCCTGGCGCACATGTTGGGAGTGTTTATCGGCTTCGGCGTAGACCGCAATCGCGGTGATGCCCATTTGTTTCAGGGTGCGGATAATACGCACCGCAATCGCGCCACGGTTGGCAATTAAGACTCGTTTAAACATAACCGTTTCTCAGGCTCGCAGGTCGTCCTGCTTTCAATTCGGGCGCTGGAGTGCGGGCCGTCCCGCGGCGCTAAAAGTGTTACCAGACGGCGACTTCAATCGGCGTTGGGTTGTAACCATTACAAGGGTTGTTGAGCTGCGGGCAGTTGGAGATCATCACCAGAACGTTCATTTTCGCCACCAGTTCGACGTATTTCCCCGGCGCTGAGATGCCATCGGCAAATTGCAGCCCGCCTTCTTTGGTGACCGGTACGTTCATAAAGAAATTGATGTTGTGGGTAATGTCGCGGCGCGTCAGGCCATATTCCGGGTGTTGCGCCACGGCAAGCAGCCAGCTATCACGGCAGGCATGCATATGGCGTTTTTCAAGTGAATAGCGAACGGTGTTGCTTTCGGTGGCACAAGCACCGCCGAGAGTGTCGTGGCGGCCACAGGTATCCGCCACAATTTTCAGCATCGGGCGGTCTTCACTGGAGCGCAGTACGCTGCCCGTAGTGAGAAAAACATTGCGCTGGCCGCGCAGCGTATCCGTCACGCTGTAGCGTTCGGCGGTGTCGTCAGCGTTATAAAACAGCGTATCTGCCGCCTGGTTGCCTTCCAGATCGGTGATGCGCAAAGTCTGGCCTTCTTGCAGCCGATAAACCCAATAATCTCCGGCGTTTACCGTGGCTTTGAACGGGGCAGTTTCTGTGTGGCGTGGGCTTTCAGTCAGCATTCGCAGGCTCCTTCCGCCAGGGTATAAAGTTTGTTGTTATGCAGGCCGCGGCAGTTTTCTTCACGTTGCAGGCAAATTTCTGGCAGCGGTTGGCGGGTGGGGTCCAGTTGAATACCCAGCGCCTGGCGCGGATACTGCGTCGCTGCGCTCAACGGGTGCGGGCAGGTGTGAAGAATCACTAGCGTGTCCATCGCAAAACGCAGGGTGACAGATGCGCCCGCAAGGCCCTGCTGCTCGAGTGTTAAATCACCTTCATCGCTTGCGGTGACTTTGGCGAAAAAGTTGATATTCGCCGCCATGTCGCGTTTCCCAAGGCCGTATTTCGCCAGTTCAATCAGAAAGCTGTCGTAGCCGTTTTGGTGGCGTTCGTTGCGGGCTTGCTGGTAATCCAGTGCGCCGAATTGTTCTGCGATTTGCGCGGCATTGCTGCTGCCACAGACGGTTTCATGCCAGCCGAAACTGTCTTGTTCAATGCCGCAGAAGATGCGCCCCATATCCGAATAGAGACAGTGCCCGGCGGTTAAGCGGAAGGTGTGCTGGCATTTCAGGGTGTCCGGCGCGTTATAGCGTTCCAGCAGGTTTTCCGGGTTGTAAAACAGCGCAGCAGCGTTGACGCCACCATTAATGTCGGTGAGCGTTAAAGCGGTGCCACTGCGCATGATGAGCGACCAGTGGCTGCCTGCGGGTAGTTCGGTTTGGTATGTCATGTCGGCTCCTTATTGGGTGATCGATTTAGGTTCAGGACGCCCTGACCCTCTCCCTCAGGAGAGGGTACTGATCGAGTTCTGGATTCTCCCTCTGGGAGAGGGCCGGGTTGAGGGGGGCTTTCCCGGCAGGTTTTTTATCAAGCGGAATATCGTAAGTAATGCTCGCACCCCAACGGTCTGGTGCCTGCGGGTCGTGACGCACTTTGTCAAACACCCACAGCCTTGAACCGAGGGAAAATCCCTCTTTCAGGTCATGAGTAATCATAAAAATGGTCAGGCGGTGGCGCTCCCACAGGTCGCTAATCAGCAAGTGCATTTCATTGCGAATGCCTGGGTCGAGTGCGCCAAAAGGTTCATCAAGCAACAAAATGCGTGGCTGTTTCATTAACGCCTGAGCCAGCGCCAGGCGCTGCTGCATACCGCCGGAAAGTTGGTGAGGGTATTTGTTTTGCGCAGGCAGCAGCCCGACCTGGTCGAGCATTGCACGGGCGCGTTCACGAATATCATGGCGTTTCTTACCCCACACTCGCCCCAGCCAGCGGGCGGTGCTGAACTCTTCTGCCAACATCACATTGCCAATCACCGTCAGGTGTGGGAACACCGAATAGCGTTGAAACACCACGCCACGTTGCGCATCTGGCTCTTGTGAAATCGGCTGGCCATCCAGTAAAAACTCACCCTTAGTGGCGCTTTCAGTACCCAGCAGCATCTTCAGGAAGGTGGTTTTACCGCAGCCGGATGCGCCGACAATCGAGACAAACTCACCTTCTTCAACGCTGACATTCAGCCGTTCCAGCACCACTTGGTCGCCATAGTGCTTTTCGATATTTTTCAGTTCGAGCAACGCCATAGCGCCTCCTTATTTTGCGTAGTACCACGGGAAGCAGCGGCGATTGATGACGCGCAGCAGCAGGTCGAGGGTGAAAGCGAGCAGCGTAATCCACGCCACGTACGGCAAAATCACGTCCATCGCCATATAACGGCGCATCAGGAAGATGCGGTAACCGAGCCCTTCGGTAGCGGCAATCGCTTCGGCGGCAATCAGGAACAACCAGGCAGAACACAGCGACAAACGCACCGCATCAATCAGGCGAGGCAAAAGCTGTGGCAGAACCACGCGCCAGAGGATTTGCGCGCTATGGCCGCCAAGCGTCTGGGCTTTCACCATTTGTTCATGGGGAATGGCCTGCACCTGAAGCTGCAAATCACGCACGATAAACGGTGTAATGCCGATGACAATCAGCACAACTTTTGACACTTCCCCCAGCCCAAAGGTGATGAAAAGGACGGGCAAAATAGCCAGCGGTGGGATCAGCGCTATCAAGGTAATCAGCGGTGAAAGAACCGAGCGCACAACCGGCAGGGCGCCGCAAAACAGGCCAAAAACCAGCGCCAGGAATGCACTCAGCCCCACACCGACCAGCAAACGAAGCAGGCTTGCCGCGCTGTCGGTCCAGAACAGATATTCCCCGGTGCGCGGGCTTGGCGTGAATGCCATACGGTCGATAGCCGCCCACATGGCATCAAACCCCGGCAACAGTTTGTCGTAGCTGTTTGCCGCAAGACGGGCGTCAGATGCCACCAGATAGAAGAAGATCACCGCAATTAACGGCAGGGCGCCCATCAGCACTCGGGTCATTGGCTGGGGTTGGTAGTTAATGATTTTGCGCATGGGGCACCTCCGGTTTACAGCGCGTTGCTTACGACGAGGCGAAGAAACTCATCAGTGAAGCGCAGTTTGGTGTTGTTGGTGTCACCCCAGTTGCCGGCAGGGGTTGCAACGCCTACCACATCGGCTGATGGCGCGGCATCACCTAACAAACCGTGTTTAAAGGAAAATTCGGCAACCATCTGCATGGTGGCTTTCAACTGCGGGCTGTCGGTGAAATCGAGCGCCAGTTTCGGGTCGCTGAACAGGTGTGTGGCAGCAAGCTGGGCGTCGAACCCGGCTAAATCGGTGCCCGCCGCCTGGCCCATTTGCGTACGCGCGGTTTTGGCGGTTTCCGACTCCCCCTGCATCACTTTCAGGGTTTCAAACCACGCGCCGGTCAGGGCTTTGCCTAATTCCGGGTGGGCTTTCAAGGTTTCGGTGTTGACCACTAACAGGTCGAGAATTTCGCCGGGGATTTGTGCGGAAGAGAACAGTAATTTGGTGTTCGGTTGTTTTTGCGCTTCGGCCAACAACGGGTTCCAGGTGACGATAGACTTCACCTCTGGCGTGGTAAACGCAGCGACAAGATCCGCATCTGCGGTGTTGACCACTTTCACATCACGCTCACTCAGGCCTGATTTTTCCAGGGCGCGAGCGAGTAAATAATGGGAAACCGAAAGCTCAACCAGGTTAATCGGCTGGCCTTTAAGCTCAGCGATAGATTGGGCGGATTTAGAGAGGATGCCGTCATTACCGTTGGAGTAGTCGCCAATAATCAGCGCGGTGCTGTCGACGCCGCCTGCGGCAGGAATGGTCAGCGCATCCATATTGGTCATGGTGCAGCCGTCAAATCCTCCGGCGGTGTATTGGTTCACTGATTCGATATAGTCGTTAACCTGCACAAACTTAATATCGATGCCGTATTTATCGGCCCACTTTTTGACGATGCCGCTTTGCTGGGCGTAATCCCATGGCATCCAGCCTGCGTAGATAGACCAGCAGAGTTTAAACGAGGGTTTGGCGGCAAAGCTGCTGACACTAAACAGCGCGAGTGCGGCAAACAAGATTCCACGGTGGCAAGCTTTAAGCATGGTGGTTCCTCTGACGGTTGCGGAAAAAGATGCAGGAGGGCGGCGCGCAATGGTCGCTTATCCTCCCGGGCTTTTGTCCCGCCGTGTAACCGCCAGAGGGCGGTCGATCACTCTCGGACCAGCATCTTTCGACCGGAACCCTAGTGATCCATTTTCAAATTGTATGGCGACATCGGTTGCCCGCTTATCACCCCTGCAACGGGATCTCAGCAAAATGAATGCCAGATCTGAACTCAGTATTGTTTATCGTTTAATTACAGTTGATTAACGTATTTTCAGGGTGTTGCACTGCTAACGCGCGTTGCGCCAGCAAGGTGCAGAAAGTGCGGTGAAAGTGCACCATCACAGCGCAAATTTGCCTTAAAGAGATTGTTGCGAAAGGGTATCTTGCGGCGGCGGCTTGGACTATCCTTAGCAGCATTATTGGGTGCGCACTTGCGTATTTGCATTGAATGGTGAAAGGAGTAGAAAACATGGCGACAGGTAAGTCCTGGTCACGCTGGATGGCGCCGCTTGCGGCAATTTTAATGGTAGTCAGCCTGAGTGGTTGTTTTGATAAAGAAGGCGATCAACGCAAAGCATTTATTGATTTCTTACAGAACACGGCGATGCGCAGCGGCGAACGTTTGCCAACGCTGACAACGGATCAGAAAAAGCAATTTGGCCCGCTGGTTTCTGATTACGCGATTTTGTATGGCTTCTCCCAACAGGTGAACCAGGCAATGGACGACGGCATGAAGCCCGTCGCTGATAGCGTAAACAGCATTCGCGTTCCACAAGATTACATGACTCAGCGCGAACCACTGCGCCAGGCGAATGGTTCGTTGAACGTGTTAGGCCAGCAAGTGCAGAATGCAAAAATGCAGGCAGACAGCTCGCGCTCCACATTGAAACAGCCTGATGAACTGAAAGCCGTTTACGACAAGGTTTATCAGAAAGTGGTTATTGCTCCGGCAGAGGCGATGGCTCCGCTGATCCCTGCGGCACAAACTTTCACAGCTCAACTGGTGCAAGTGGGTGATTTCATCCAGCAGCAGGGCACGCAAGTTGGTTTCACTGCGGGTGGTATTCAGTTCCCAACGTCCCAGCAGGCAAACCAATACAACTCATTGATTGCTCCTCTGGCTTCACAGCACCAGGCATTTATGCAGGCATATACTGCTGCTCAAACGTCGATGCAGTAATTGCTGTTTTCCCCGTCGCAAGGCGGGGGATCCCGCGGATGGCCTGAGCTCCGGCCCTGTGGACGGCTAAAATAAACCTTGTCATTGATGCCGTAAATATGAGTTAATGCACTCATCGGTTTGAAGCACAGAACCTTTAAGCAGTTTAGTAGCGCAGTCCTCAAAGAGTTATCATAGATACCCTTCGACGTGATCTACCTTCCTTTATCGCTTTAAAAATCTGTAAAACATTCCAATTGCGCCGGAAGGCAAATTTAATTTAAAAGGTAATATCTATGTCTAACAAAATGACTGGTCTCGTAAAATGGTTCAACTCTGACAAAGGCTTCGGCTTCATCACTCCTGACGATGGCTCAAAAGACGTGTTCGTACACTTCTCTGCTATCCAGAACGATGGCTACAAGTCTCTGGACGAAGGCCAGAAAGTGTCTTTCACCATCGAAAGTGGTGCTAAAGGCCCAGCTGCTGGTAACGTAACTAGCCTGTAAGGTTAGCGTTAGCAAAGCTAAGAATTTAAAAACCCGCCTCGGCGGGTTTTTTCGTTTCTGGGGCTTATTTCCCAATCAACCGCCGGGAATTATCTTCGATCTTCCCCAACAGTCGTCGCTTCTGCATGGTACGCGTCCAGCTCACGGAAAGCCCTGCCGCAGAAAGTAAGCGGTGATACTGCTCATCATCAAACGGCATATGCCAGGCCGTAGCGATCGCTTCTGCCACCGTCACATCACTCACGCGCGACACCAGCTCCAGCGGTGAATCCGTCGACACTTTTCCCGCCATCACCACCCGATAAAGCCAGCCGCAATAACCCGTTTCCTGCATCAACGACGCCATATCGCTAATGCCAAAATGGTAATTGAGCTTAAAGCACGGCGAGCGCGGTTGCGTGACCTGAATCAGCGCCTCACCCCAACGAAAAATATCGCCAATATAGACATCTTTTTCAGTCAGGCCTTCGGTCGATAAGTTTTCGCCATAAGCCGGAGCGGTAAACAGCTCTGCTTGTTCGGGGAATTCCCGCGCCCAGTGAAGATAATGTTCACGCGGATAGTGGCACAACGCGCGATCCGGCCCACCATGAATGATTTTTTCAGCCTGCTGATCGCCTTCGAGCCCCAGTTCCGTGAGTTTTAGCTCTCCGTCGACCTGATATTTGGCGATAGCACTCGGCCTGCTGCCTTCGTATTCACGGACTTTGCCAATATAAACATTTAGCGGATGGTGCATCTGATCCTCCCTGTCCCGGTGAGCTTAGACATAAAAAAAGCGAGCCATCAGGCTCGCCTCTCGTCAGCTGCAATGCAACTTATTTTTTAGCGGCAAAACGTGCTGCTGCTTCGTCCCAGTTCACGACATCCCAGAATGCTTTGATGTAGTCAGGGCGACGGTTTTGGAATTTCAGGTAGTAAGCGTGTTCCCAAACGTCCAGGCCCACGATTGGGAAACCGGAAACGCCAGAAACTGCTTCGCCCATCAGCGGGCTGTCCTGGTTTGCAGTAGAAACTACAGCCAGTTTGTCGCCTTTCAGTACCAGCCACGCCCAGCCAGAGCCGAAGCGAGTTGCTGCTGCTTTCTCAAATTCTGCTTTGAAGTTATCAACGCTACCGAAATCACGCTCGATGGCTGCCTTCAGATCACCTTGCAGGGTGGTGCCCGTTTTCAGGCCTTTCCAGAAGAAGCTGTGGTTAGCGTGGCCGCCTGCGTTGTTACGCAGAACGGTTTTCTTGTCTGCTGGCAGTTGATCCAGTTTAGTGATCAGCTCTTCAACTGGCAGGCTTGCGAACTCTGGCAGAGATTCCAGCGCTGCATTCGCGTTATTTACGTACGCCTGGTGGTGTTTGCTGTGATGGATTTCCATCGTTTGCTTGTCGAAATGGGGTTCCAGGGCGTCGTAAGCGTAAGGCAGGGATGGCAGTGTATAACTCATGTTTAACATCTCCATTTATTAACTCGAACGGCGCACAGGCTGTTAACGCCGCGTAATCAGTTGGTTCATTATAGTTAATTAAATGATATTGAAAATGATTATCAATGCCGTACTTTTAATATGGTTATAACATTTTGGCATGATGGTGAAAATGTGAGCATTGTCAGGTAGATAAATCGTTTTTTGCCACTCTGTCCAGAAACTGGCATTACCGCAAAGGAAGTGTGGCACAAATAGGGCGATAGTCGGCGCTTCTTTCCTGCCTGGAGCACCCCTATGTCGCTTAACGTCGCCCTTTTCGGTATCGGACTTGATACTTACTGGCCGCAGTTTTTTGGTCTCGAACAACGTCTGACGGGTTACTTGCAGCAAATTGACCAACGCCTCACGAAGCTGAGCGCCACGGTTATCAACGGCGGCCTGATTGATAGCGTTGCCAAAGCCGATACTTTTGCCACGCAACTGCAAAGCCAACCGGTCGATGCCATCGTGCTTTATATCAGTACCTACGCGCTGAGTTCCACCGTTCTGCCGCTGGTGCAAAAGATCAACAAGCCGGTGATTATCCTCGCTCTACAACCCGAACTGGGTTTGCCGTACGGAAAAATCCGCGACATGGCCGATCGTGGCGAACGCACTGGTGAATGGCTGGCGCATTGCCAGGCGTGCAGCGCACCAGAACTGACGAACGTATTTAATCGGGCGGAGATTCGCTATCAGCTGATCGTTGGCGCTGTGCAGGGCGATGATTACGTCTGGCAGCAAACGGAACAGTGGCTGCAAGCGCTAGAAGTACAAAAGGGATTAGCGGCCTGTCAGGTGGGTGTACTCGGCCGCTATTACGACGGCATGGTCGACGTTTACAGCAATATGACCAACCTGAGCGCCAGACTCGGCGTGCGCTTCAAACCGCTGGAAATGTGCGAGCTCGCGGAATACCGCGAACAGGTGACGGCAGGCGCCAGCACACAAAAATGGCAGGAAGTGGAAGCCTCGCTGCAAATCGACCCGATTTGTGAAAGAGCCGAACTGGAGCGAGCCGTACAAACCGCCTGCGCCATGGATAAACTCATCGAAAACAATCGTCTCGGCGCGCTGGCTTACTACTACGAAGGGCGCAATGGCAACGCTTACGAGAACATTATTACCTCGATCATTCTCGGCAACACGCTGCTGACTCAGCGTGGCGTTCCTGTCGCCGGGGAGTACGAAATCAAAAACGTGCTGGCGATGAAAATCCAGCAGTTGCTCGGCGCGGGTGGTTCGTTCTCGGAGCCTTATGGCATTGAATTTGCCGACGATGTTGTGCTCTGGGGACACGATGGCCCAGCGCACCCATTGATGGCGGAAGGCGACGTGCGCCTCGTGCCGTTGCCGGTTTATCACGGCAAACCGGGCAAAGGCGTGTCGATTCAGATGACGGTGAAACCCGGCCCGGTCACTTTCCTTTCTATTGTTGAGGATGCGCAAAACGGTGTGCGTTTGCAGTATGCCGAAGGAGAGGCGGTAGCCGGCGAGGTACTCGATATCGGCAACACCAATAGCCGCTATCGCTTCCCGCTGTCGGCACGTGATTTCACCACGCAATGGAGTCTTGGCGGGCCGGCTCATCATTGCGCAATTGGGCTTGGGCATCAGGGCGAGGTTCTGGAAAAGCTCGCCTGGCTGCTGGATGTGCAAAGCGTAAAAATCTGTTAACCCGAAAAATGACGGGCGGCGGGTATAAAGAACTGTGACCGCTGTCAATCGTACCCCCTGAATTTTGCCAGTTATCCCCCTGCTACGGCAGCACATGGAAGGTGAGCCAGTTGCTCAATCCTTAGACTCAGTGGCAATGGGGTAGCCAGCTTTCACCCCTGAGTTTTTTAGTTAAAACAGAGGGATATGAATAATGAGTAATGCTATCACAATGGGGATAATCTGGCATTTGGTGGGTGCTGCAAGTGCTGCCTGCTTTTACGCCCCTTTCAAAAAAGTACAGCGCTGGTCCTGGGAAACAATGTGGGCGGTTGGCGGCTTCGTTTCCTGGATAATTTTGCCATGGACAGTCAGTTACGTTTTGCTCCCTGATTTTTGGGCTTATTTCGGTTCGTTTAGCGCTTCGACATTACTGCCAGTTTTCCTGTTTGGCGCGATGTGGGGCATTGGCAATATTAACTATGGCCTGACAATGCGCTATCTCGGCATGTCGATGGGTATCGGTATCGCGATTGGTATTACGCTGATAGTCGGCACCTTAATGACGCCAATTATTGCCGGAAAATTTGATGTATTAGTGGGAACACCTGGCGGACGCATGACTTTGCTGGGCGTTCTTGTGGCTCTGGTTGGTGTGGCGATTGTGACCCGCGCAGGCCAACTTAAAGAACGCAAAATGGGTATCAAAGCCGAAGAGTTCAACCTGAAGAAAGGGCTGGTTCTGGCGGTGATGTGCGGTATCTTCTCGGCGGGTATGTCATTTGCGATGGACGCCGCAAAACCGATGCATGAAGCCGCCGCCGCGTTAGGCGTTGACCCGTTGTATGTCGCGCTGCCAAGTTACGTGATCATCATGGGCGGCGGTGCGGTGATTAACCTCGGTTATTGCTTCATTCGTCTGGCAAATATGAAGAGTTTGTCGATAAAAGCCGACTTCTCTCTGGCAAAACCGCTGATCATCAGCAATGTGCTGTTCGCCGCACTGGCCGGTTTGATGTGGTATCTGCAATTCTTCTTCTACGCATGGGGTCACGCCAAAATCCCAGCACAATACGACTACATGAGTTGGATGTTGCACATGAGCTTCTACGTGCTGTGTGGCGGGTTGGTTGGCTTGATTATGAAAGAGTGGAAATCAGCGGGCAGACGGCCAGTTGGGGTACTGAGTCTTGGTTGCGTGGTGATTATTATTGCTGCGAATATCGTCGGTCTCGGTATGGCTGCATAATCAGGTAAGTGATTCGGGTAAACGAGAGCCGCTAACGCATCAGCAATTTGAAAGATGAAGGGTATATCGTTGGCGCCACATCCGTGGCGTCATTCCCGTTTCTTTGGTAAACACTACCGAAAAGTAATTACTGTCTTCAAAGCCGCAACGCGTGGCGATATCCCCAATCAACAATTCACTGTGACGCAGTAAATCTTGCGCCTGGCAGATGCGCAGTTGGCGCAAATACTGGCTGATGCTCATGCCCGTTTGCTGGCGGAAAAGCTGGCGTAAATGGCGCTCTGCCACCTGATGCCGCTGGCAAAACTGCGCAAGCTCAAAGGCCGAATCGAGGCTTTTCCCCAATGCCGCCATTAATAAATCGAGGGTTTCACTGCTGTCGGGTCCGGTCGCGTCCTGTGATTGATAACGGTGGCGACGCAACAAAATGCATAGTTGCAAAAACAGGCTCTCGGTCAGACATACCGACAGCGCGTCCGTTTTCACACTTTCATGTTCCAGTTGCCCGATAATTTGCCGCGCTTGTGCCATGCCGTGGCTGCTCAGCCGCCAGCGTGGATCTTCTCCCGCTGCTCGCGCGCTATGCAGCAAATCATTCCAGTCGACGTTGAGTTTTAACCGTTCCGGGCAATAGATAATGTTATGCAGCACTAAGCCGTTAACCGACTCGTAGCTATGTCGGTCCTCGGCGCGGATATAAAACAGGTCACCGCAGGTTATACGGTAAGGGCGGTCGTTAAGGACGTGCAACCCGTTGCCGCGCCACACCAGTACCAGCTCGCAAAAATCGTGGGTATGTTCAGCGAAGATATTTTGCGGATAGCGGTCCGCCACCGCCACGGGCTGCGCGGCAGAAGCGAAGAAATCTGCTTTTTTGAGAACTAAATGACCCGCCACCGTGATGCCTCAAAAACCGAAAGAATCAGAAAGTATTGGCTTTTCTGGATAAAAAAACGGTGATTGCCTTCGCGATTACTGAAGTTGCGTGTCCCGACCCTGGCGGATTTCGCGTGGTGACCAGGAAAACTCACGCTTAAACAGCGTGGAGAAATGATTGCTGTCACCAAATCCGCACTGGAAGGCGATGTCTGTGACGCTCTCATCGCCGTGGCGCAACAGGTGACGAGCTTTCATCAGCCGTAAACGGTTGAGATAACGCTGGGGAGTCATGCCCGTTTGCTGTTTTAGCTGGCGATGCAAAGTGCGAAGAGAAAGCGTGAATTGCGCGGCCAACGCTTCCCAGCAAATATCCTCGGCAAAATGATCTTCCAGCCACGCCATCAGTTGGTTTAAGCGGCCTTCCGAGTTGCTTGCGCCTTCCATCATGCTGCCTTTGCGCAGCAGTACCAGCAATTGCATAAACAGAATTTCACGGTTGGCGATGGAATGGGTATCCGCCGCTTCACTAATGCACTCAAATTGCTCGATCAGGCCGCGAACCTGCTGCAAAACGGGCTGATTCACACGCCAGTGCGACGGGTAATGACCGTCTTGCTCCTGAGGCAATAATTTATCCAATCCGGACAAAAAGCAAAATGCATCCGGCGCACGGTAAAGAATATTGGTCAGGCAGAGGTTTTCGGTGTGCTCATACAGATGGCGGTCGTGGTCACGCACAAAACAGACTGAACCACCGCTTAATGTATACGGCTGGCCGTTAAAAACGTGTGTCCCGGTGCCGTGTTCAACGATGACGATTTCACAAAAGTCATGATGATGCTCCGGGAATGCAGCCTGGGGTAAACGCGGCTCAATGGCCACGGATGCATGCCCTGATGGGAAAAAGTCAAAACCATGTAATACCGTCATCATTACCCCAAGCTTTTTTAACATTGCCTGATAGTAGATAACGATTCTCATCTGCACCTTAAAGTTTCGACACGAAATCAATTAAAACTTGCTCGTTTTTTAAGAACGGACGGGAATTATCAGGAAATGCGGCAAGCATCACAAGCCGATGAATAAAGGGTGTAAACATAAATCTGTGACATGACTCACGTTCATCTTTGCTTCTTTGCCAGCGGCGGATTAGCGCTGTCAGTAACGAGAAGGTGACCGATGGCGTTACTTTTTAGAGTGGAGTCAATTCATTTAGCAAGGACCCCCAAAAATGACTCTACGCCATAGCGTTGCGGTAGACCTGGGCGCTTCAAGCGGCCGTGTCATGCTGGCACGCTTTGAACGTGATACCCGCAGCATTTGCCTGCGAGAAATCCATCGTTTCACCAACTGCTTAAAACAGATCGACGGTTCCACGGTCTGGGATGTGGACGCGCTGGAGTTGGAAATCCGCACGGGTCTGCAAAAAGCCTGCGATGAAGGTATCGCCATCGACAGCATTGGCATTGATACCTGGGGCGTGGATTACGTGCTGATTGACCGCGACGGTAACCGTGTCGGCCAACCAGTTTCCTATCGCGATAACCGCACCGACGGTGTGATGGACGAGGCTTTAAGCCAGTTAGGCCGTGAAGAAATTTATCGCCGTACTGGCATTCAGTTCTTACCTTTCAATACGCTTTATCAGTTTCGGGCCCTGGCGCAGCAACAGCCCGAACTGCTCGATAAAGTCGAACACGCTTTGCTGATTCCGGATTATTTCTGCTTCCGCCTGACTGGCGCGCTGAACTGGGAATATACCAACGCCACCACCACCCAACTGGTGAACATCAACAGCGACAACTGGGATGAAACTCTGCTCGAGTGGGCGGGTGTACCGCAGAAATGGTTCGGCACACCAACGCATCCGGGCAATGTTATCGGCCAGTGGATTTGCCGCGAAGGTAACAAGATTCCGGTGGTTTCCGTTGCCACGCATGACACCGCCAGCGCGGTGATTGGTGCACCGCTGAAAGACAAAGATGCCGCTTACCTTTCTTCTGGCACCTGGTCGCTGATGGGCTTTGAGAGCAAAACACCTTATGCCAACAGCGCGGCATTAGCCGCCAACATCACCAACGAAGGCGGTGCGGAAGGGCGCTACCGGGTGCTGAAAAACATTATGGGGTTGTGGCTGTTGCAGCGCGTGACCCGCGAGTTGGGGATCACCGATCTGGCGGATCTTATTGATCGCACCAAACAAACACCGGCCTGCCGTTTTGTGATCAACCCAAACGACGATCGTTTTATTAACCCTGAAAGCATGAGCCGCGAAATTCAGGCTGCGTGTCGCGAAAGCAACCAGCCGGTGCCGTTCACCGATAACGAACTTGCACGCTGCATATTCGACAGCCTGGCGCTGCTGTATGCCAAAACCCTGGCGGAGCTGGCATCCGTTCGTGGTCGTGCGTTTAGCTGCCTGAATATTGTGGGCGGTGGTAGCCAGAACGCCTTACTTAACCAGCTTTGTGCTGACGCCTGCGGTATTCCGGTATTTGCCGGGCCGATTGAGGCTTCAACGCTTGGCAATATTGGCTGCCAGTTAATGGCGCTGGATGAAATTACTGATGTTGACGACTTCCGCAAAATTGTCGCCGCCAGCTATGAACTGAAATCTTTTATTCCCCAATCCGATAGCGAAATTGCCCGGTATATCGCGCAGTTTCCGCTGAGCACTCAAAAACGTAAGGAGTTTTGCGCATGACCACATCTCTTGAACAAGCCTGGGAACTGGCAAAACAGCGCTTTGCTGCTGTCGGTGTTGATGTTGAAGCCGCACTGCAACAGCTAGACCGCCTGCCGGTTTCTATGCATTGCTGGCAAGGTGATGATGTCGCGGGATTCGAAAACCCGGAAGGCGCACTCAGTGGTGGGATTCAGGCAACAGGCAACTATCCGGGCAAAGCCCGCAATGCAGCTGAATTACGCACTGACCTGGAACGCGCATTAAGCCTGATCCCTGGCCCAAAACGCCTGAATCTGCACGCGATTTATCTGGAGTCCGAGCAGGCGGTTGCACGCGATAAAATCAAACCCGAACACTTTAAAAACTGGGTTGAATGGGCGAAGGCCAACAAGCTGGGGCTGGACTTTAACCCGTCTTGCTTCTCGCACCCGTTAAGTGCCGACGGTTTTACTCTTTCGCATGCTGACGATGAAGTTCGCCAGTTCTGGATTGACCACGTAAAAGCCAGTCGCAAAGTGTCCGCCTACTTCGGCGAACAACTAGGCACGCCATCGGTCATGAATATCTGGATCCCGGATGGCATGAAAGACATCACCGTTGACCGCCTGGCTCCGCGCCAGCGTTTAGTGGCGGCACTGGATGAAGCGATGAGCGAAAAGCTCAACCCGGCACACCATATCGACGCGGTAGAAAGCAAATTGTTTGGTATCGGTGCGGAAAGCTACACCGTTGGCTCCAACGAATTCTATTTCGGTTATGCGACCAGCCGCCAGACCGCGCTGTGCCTGGACGCAGGCCACTTCCACCCGACCGAAGTTATCTCCGACAAAATCTCCAGCGCGATGTTGTATGTGCCACGCCTGCTGCTGCACGTGAGCCGCCCGGTACGCTGGGACAGCGATCATGTGGTGCTGCTGGATGATGAAACTCAAGCGATCGCCAGCGAGATTATTCGCCACGATCTGTTCGATCGCGTTCACATCGGTCTGGATTTCTTCGATGCTTCCATTAACCGCATCGCCGCGTGGGTTATCGGTACCCGCAACATGAAGAAAGCGTTGCTGCGTGCCTTGCTGGAGCCAACCGAAACCCTGCGCCAGCTTGAGCTGGAAGGCGACTACACCGCACGTCTGGCGTTGCTCGAAGAGCAGAAATCGCTGCCGTGGGCGGCGGTCTGGGAAATGTATTGCCAGCGTAACGACACACCGGTTGATGCCCAGTGGCTGAAAACAGTGCGGACTTATGAAAAAGACGTGTTGAGCCAACGCGGTTAACCACCCTCATCCCGGCCTTCTTCTAAGAGGGAGAAGGAGAAAAATGAACACAACAGGAACCACAAGACTATGCAGAACATCCTTAACGCCTGGTTTGTAGAAGGCATGATCAAAGCAACAAGCGATGCCTGGCTGAAAGGCTGGGACGAACGTAACGGCGGCAACATCACCATGCGTCTGGATGAGGCTGATATCACGCCATTCCAGGCTGATTTCCACGCCGCACCGCGTTACATCGCATTAAGCCAGCCGATGCCTGAACTGGCGAATACGCCGTTCATCGTCACCGGTTCCGGTAAGTTTTTCCGCAACGTGCAACTCGACCCGGCGGCAAATATTGGTGTGGTGAAAGTGGACAATCGCGGTACGGGCTACCACATTTTGTGGGGGCTGGAAAACGAAGCGGTACCGACATCTGAACTGGCGTCGCATTTCCAGTCACACAGCGTGCGTATCAAAACCACGGGCGGGAAAGATCGCGTCATTATGCATTGCCACGCCACCAACCTGATTGCCCTGACCTATGTGCTGGAAAACAACACGGATGTGATTACCCGTAAATTGTGGGAAGGCAGCACCGAGTGTCTGGTGGTGTTCCCGGACGGCGTGGGCATTCTACCGTGGATGGTGCCGGGCACCGACGAAATTGGCACCGCGACCGCTGGCGAAATGACAAAACATTCGCTGGTGTTGTGGCCGTTCCACGGGGTATTCGGTAGCGGCCCAACGCTTGATGACGCGTTCGGTCTTATTGATACCGCTGAGAAGTCGGCTGAAGTGCTGGTAAAAGTTATTTCGATGGGTGGCATGAAACAAACCATCTCTCGTGATGAGCTTATCGCGCTTGGCAAACGTTTTGGTGTCACCCCGTTAGCCAGTGCTTTAGAACTGTAAGTCGTAAACATAGGGTGGATTAATCCACCCTATGAAAAAAAATAAAAAAACCTGCAAACCCTACATACATCGGAGTACAAGCAATGAAAACTAAAGCAATATTAGGTTGTACGCTCACCGTTGTCGCACTCGCTCTGTCCACCTCTGCCCTTGCTGAAGTGAAAATCGCGCTGGTGGCGAAATCACTGGGTAATGGTTTCTTTGAAGCAGCAAACGTCGGGGCGCAGGAAGCCGCCAAAGAGTTGGGTGATGTCAAAGTCATTTATACCGGTCCAACCACGACGACTGCTGAAGCACAAATTGAAGTTCTCAACGGCTTGATCGCTCAAGGTGTTGATGCCATTGCTATTTCTGCCAATGACCCAGACGCACTGGTTCCGGTGCTGAAAAAGGCCATGCAGCGCGGAATTAAAGTGGTTTCGTGGGATTCTGGTGTCGCAAAAGAGGGTCGCCAGATTCACCTTAATCCTTCCAATAACGCATTGATTGGCGAAACTAACGTCAAACTTGCCGCCGATGCGCTGAAAGCGATGAACGTGGAAAAAGGCGATGTTGCTATTCTCAGCGCCACGCCAACCTCAACTAACCAGAATATCTGGATTGAAGAGATGAAAAAGGTGCTGCCTAAGTACCCATCGGTCAATCTGGTAACGGTCGCTTATGGCGATGATCTTTCTGATAAAAGCTACCGTGAAACCGTGGGCTTGCTGAAATCCTACCCTGATTTAAAAGTCATTGTTTCACCGTCATCCGTCGGGATTGTTGCTGCGGCACAAGCGGTGAAAGACCAGGGGAAAATCGGCAAAGTTTATGTGACGGGCCTCGGCCTGCCGTCTGAAATGGCGGGTGCGGTGAAATCCGGCGCGTCGAAAAGTTTTGCTATCTGGAACCCTATCGATCTCGGCTATGCCGCAACCTATCTGGCTGATGATTTAGTCAAAGGTACAGCGACGAAAGATGAAGCCAGTATGGGCAAGCTCGGCAAAGTGAAACTGGATGCAGACGGCAGCGGTGCAATGGCTGAGCCGTTTGTTTATGACGCCAGCAACATCGATAAATTCTCCAAAATTTTCTGATTTAGGTTTTAGAAGCCACCCTCACCCTAACCCTCTCCCTGAGGGAGAGGGGACGGATCGAGGTTTTCTCTCTCTCCTGAGGGAGAGGGGACGGATCGAGATTTTCTCCCTCTCCTGGGGGAGAGGGTCGGGGTGAGGGCACCCAGAATCAACGGAGAACTTAACCATGGCACTCACGACACCGCTGCTATCCCTCAAGGGGATAACCAAAGTCTTCCCCGGCGTTCGCGCCCTTGAAAATGTTCATCTCGACTTGTGGCCGGGAAAAGTCACAGCGCTTATCGGTGAAAACGGTGCAGGTAAATCCACGCTGGTTAAAGTCATGACCGGGATTTATCAGCCTGAAGAGGGCGAACTGCTTTATAAAGCGATTCCGATAACGTTGCCTAACCCTGAGTCGGCGCACAAAGTCGGTATCACGGCTATCCACCAGGAAACGGTGCTGTTCGACGAACTGACCGTCACCGAGAACATTTTTGTCGGCCATTATCTGTATCGCGGCATTTTCAAAAAGCTCGACTGGCCCGCTATGCACCAGAAAGCGCAGGAAATTCTCACGCGCCTTGAAGTACAAATTGACCCGCGCGCCACGCTCAAAACGCTCAGCATTGCTCAACGCCACATGGTGGCAATTGCGCGTGCACTATCGTTTGAAGCGCAAGTGGTGATCCTAGATGAGCCGACCGCCGCTCTGTCGCAGCACGAAATCGTCGAGTTCTATCAAATCGTTGAACGGCTGAAAGGCGAGGGTAAAGCGATTCTTTTTATCTCGCATAAATTCGATGAGATTTTTGCCATTGCCGACCACTACACCATTCTGCGCGATGGGGTGTATATCAGCTCCGGGAAAATCAACGAGATAACCGAAGAACGCATGGTCACCATGATGGTCGGGCGCGAAATTACTCACGCCTTCCCGAAAGTGAACTGCGAACCCGGTGACGTGGTGTTAGAGGTGAAAGATCTCTGCCATCCAACCGAGTTTGCCCATATCAACTTCACGCTTCGCAAAGGTGAAATTCTGGGGTTCTACGGCCTGGTCGGTGCCGGGCGTACCGAACTGATGCAGGCGCTTTCAGGGGTTTCGCGTCCGTCTCAAGGTGAGATTGTGTTAAACGGCCAGCCGCTGAAATTCCGCCAGCCTGCCGATGCCATCAAAGCCGGAATTGTCTGCGTGCCGGAAGAGCGCCAGAAGCAGGGCGCAATCATTGAACTACCTATCTACCAAAATATTAGCTTGCCGCAACTCAGCCGCCTTAATCCACGCGGTGTGCTAAACGATGCCCGTGAATGGGCGCTGGCTGATGAATACGCTAAGCGCTTGCAGGTCAAAGCCTTCAGCTGGAAACAGCCGGTTGAAACACTTTCCGGCGGTAACCAGCAAAAAGTGGTGATCGGCAAATGGCTGGCGACTCAGCCGGAAGTCATCATTCTCGATGAACCGACCAAGGGCATCGACATCGGCTCGAAAGCCGCAGTGCACCAGTTTATGTCCGAGCTGGTTGGCCATGGGCTGGCAGTGATTATGGTGTCGTCCGAACTCCCGGAAGTGATGGGCATGGCCGACCGCATTATCGTGATGCATGAAGGGTTGATGGTGGCGGAATATCGGGCGGGTGAAGCCACGGCAGAAATGATTGTCAGCGCAGCCAGCGGGTCCCATGAGGAGGCGGCATAATGTGGCAATCTCTACTGAAACACCGTGAATTTCTGCTGGCGGGCGTCATCTTATTGATGGTGCTGGGCATTGGCAGCCGCGTGCCGTCGTTCCTGGCCCCTGGCAACCTGGTGGAGATGTTTAACGACACCTCGATTCTTATCATTCTCGCGCTCGGCCAGATGATGGTGCTGCTGACCAAAGGCATTGATTTGTCGATGGCGGCGAACCTCGCGCTTACTGGCATGATTGTCGCGCTATTAAACTTTCACTACCCACAAATCCCCGTCTGGGCACTGCTTTCACTGGCAACGGTGCTGGGCCTGGTGATGGGCGTGATCAACGGTTTGTTGGTCTGGAAGCTGGGCATTCCGGCGATTGTCGTCACGCTCGGCACCATGAGTATTTATCGCGGCATTATCTTCCTGCTGTCAAACGGTGGCTGGATTAACGCCCACCAGATGAGCAACGATTTCCTTGCGCTGCCGCGTGCGGTGGTTTTGGGCATGCCGTTATTGAGCTGGTGTGCGGTCGCAGCCCTTTTGTTGGTTGGGTATTTCTTGCGTTACAGCCGCACCGGGCGGGCGATGTACACCGCAGGCGGCAACGCGACGGCGGCGTATTACACCGGTATTAATGCCGGGAAAATGCAGTTCATTAGCTTTAGCCTTTCGGGTGCGCTGGCGGGGTTCTGCGGCTATTTGTGGATTTCGCGTTTTGCTGTGGCGTATGTCGATGTGGCGAACGGTTTTGAACTGCAAATCGTCGCTGCCTGCGTGATTGGTGGAATTAGCACCATGGGCGGTATCGGGCGTGTGCTCGGTTGCCTGCTTGGGGCGTTATTCCTTGGCGTTATCAACAATGCGCTGCCGGTGATTGGCGTTTCGCCGTTCTGGCAAATGGCGATTTCAGGCCTGGTGATTGTGATTGCGGTGTTGCTTAACGAACGCGGCAATAAACGCAAAGGACGGCTGATTCTGCGTGATGCAGCGCTTTCCCAACACTCTCCTGGTGGCAAAGAACAGGCGGTGAAACCATGAACAAAACGCTGATTTCTGAATCTGTACCACCGCAAGACGCCACGGTGCCACGGTGGAGCCGCTTACTGTGCTGGGAGTCGTTCTTACTGGCGGTGACGCTGGCAGTATTTGTGGCTAACGCGTTGGCATCGCCGTATTTCCTCAACATCTGGAACCTGTCGGACGCCACTTTCAACTTCACTGAAAAAGCGATCATCGTACTGCCGATGGCGATGTTGATTATTGCCCGTGAAATTGACCTGTCTGTGGCGTCCACTATTGCGCTTAGTTCAACGGTGATGGGCTTCTGCGCTCAGGCGGGCGTCGATACGGCAGGGCTTGTGTGTATCGGGCTTGGCGTCGGGCTGTTGTGCGGTTTGTTCAACGGCCTACTGGTTACGCGCTTTAACCTTTCGTCGATTGTTATCACCATCGGCACCATGAGTTTGTACCGCGGCATCACCTACATATTGCTAGGTGACCAGGCACTTAATCATTACCCGGAAAGTTTTGCCTGGTTTGGGCAAGGTTACGTCTGGGGCGCACTGTCGTTTGAATTTGCGCTGTTCATTGTACTGGCGGCGTTGTTCGCTTTCTTACTGCATAAAACCAACTTTGGTCGCCGGACCTACGCCATCGGCAATAACCCGACCGGTGCCTGGTATTCAGGGATTAACGTGAAACGCCACAACCTGATGTTGTTTGTGCTGGTGGGGGTCATGGCAGGGCTGGCGTCGGTGCTGCTGACTTCGCGTCTTGGCAGCACGCGCCCGACCATCGCTATGGGCTGGGAGCTGAGTGTGGTGACGATGGCGGTATTGGGCGGCGTCAATATTTTGGGTGGTTCGGGAAGTATGGCGGGCGTGATTATCGCCGCATTCCTGATGGGGCTGGTGACCTTCGGCCTGAGCCTGCTGAATGTGCCGGGCATTGTGATGTCGATTATTGTCGGCGCGATGCTGATCACCGTGATTTCTCTACCGATTATTACGCGGCGTTTTTTAGGTCGTCGGCGAGTTTGATTTTTTCCCTCCCTGGTTCTCCCCCTCTCCTGGGGGAGAGGGCCGGGGTGAGGGTATGGATTTTTAAAACATCAATATTAAGGAGAATAGTCATGAGCTTTATGTTGGCCTTACCAAAAATCAGTCTTCACGGTGCGGGTGCCATCGGCGATATGGTGAAATTGATTGCTGCGAAACCCTGGGGAAAAGCGTTAATCATCACTGACGGACAACTGGTGAAAATGGGCTTGCTTGAAAGCCTGTTTAGCGCGCTTGACGAACATCAGCTTTCTTATGAACTGTTTGATGAAGTGTTCCCAAACCCGACCGAAGAACTGGTGCAAAAAGGCTTTGTGGCTTATCAGGCGGCGGGTTGCGATTACCTGATTGCCTTCGGTGGCGGCAGCCCGATTGATACCGCCAAAGCGGTGAAGATCCTCACCGCAAACCCAGGCCCATCAACCGCCTATTCAGGTGTGGGTAAAGTGACTAATCCAGGCGTGCCGCTGGTGGCGATTAACACCACCGCCGGGACTGCGGCTGAGATGACCAGCAATGCGGTCATCACCGATTCCGTGCGCCATGTGAAAGAAGTGATTATCGACACCAACCTGATCCCGGATATCGCCGTGGATGACGCAAGCGTAATGCTCGATATCCCGGCAAGTGTCACTGCGGCAACCGGCATGGATGCGCTGACTCACGCCATCGAAGCCTATGTTTCTGTTGCGGCGCACCCGCTGACCGACGCCAACGCGCTGGAGTCTATCCGCCTGATTAGCCAGTGGTTGCCGAAAGCGGTCGACGATGGCAAAAACCTTGAAGCGCGTGAAATGATGGCTTACGGGCAGTACCTGGCGGGCATGGCATTTAACAGCGCCGGTCTTGGCCTGGTGCATGCGTTGGCACATCAACCGGGTGCGACCCACAACCTGCCGCACGGCGTGTGCAACGCGATTTTGCTCCCCGTGATTGAAGCCTTTAACCGCCCGAAAGCCGTTGCACGTTTTGCGAAAGTTGCCGCAGCGATGGGCGTAAATACTCAGGATATGAACGAAGAAGAAGCGAGTTTTGAGGCGATTCTCGCCATTCGCTCGCTTTCAACGCGCGTGGGTATCCCATCAGGCTTTAGCCAGCTCGGCATTAAAACGGCTGATATCGAAGACTGGCTGGATAACGCTCTGGCCGACCCGTGCGCAGGGTGTAATCCACGCGTGGCAACGCGCGAGGAAGTCCGCGAGCTCTATCTGGAGGCGTTATGATCCGCAAAGCCTTTGTGATGCAGGTAAACCCGGATGCGCATGAAGAGTATCAACGCCGACACACCCCAATTTGGCCCGAGCTGGAAGCGGTACTTAAACAGCACGGTGCTCATCACTACGCTATTTATCTTGATGCTCAACGCAACCTACTTTTTGCCACGGTAGAAATTGAGTCCGAAGCCCGCTGGAATGCCGTCGCCCAAACGGAAGTTTGCCAACGCTGGTGGAAGCATATGAGCGAAATCATGCCGAGTAATGCCGACAACAGCCCGGTGAGTGCGGAGCTGAAAGAGGTGTTTTATTTAGAGTAAGTACCAGAGACGCTACGCTGAATTTGTAGAGAGGGAAAGCGTAGCGTCTCCCACCGCAACAAACTAGCGTCCCGCTGGCACTTATGCAGAAAGGAGTCGGTTAGCCATATTATCCAGTTGTACTTTTATCTTCTCCCATCCCGGCATGACCTGATTCATCAGGCGATAAAAGCGCTCGCTGTGGTTGTGTTCTGCAATGTGGCAAAGCTCATGCAAGATCACGTAATCAATACATTCACGCGGTGCCTTAACCAGCTGTGGATTGAGCGTGATCCGTCCAAGTGGCGAACAGCTTCCCCATTGTGTTTGCATCGCCAGAACACGTATTGGTGGCAATGTTTCAACCCATAAAGTCTGTTCCATCATGGCATTCAACCTGCGGGAAAAGACTTCTCTTGCCCGTAGTCGGTACCATTTATCCAGAAGCTGATTGACCACGGCAGAGTCACGCTGGCGCACCACAACCTCTAACTTGCCACGCAGTAGCTTCACTCGGGGGATTTCATCTTCACTTTCAATAACTTTGAGCATATGTTGTTTGCCCAAATAATAATGGCTTTCACCGCTGATATAACGACGAGGGGTAATGTGTTCCAGTTGCTGGCGGAAATCTCGCAGTTGTAACCAAACCCAACGAGCCCGCTTTTTAACCGCTTGTACCACCTCTTCGTCACTGGCTGACAGTGGGGCTGCAACCAGGACACGGCAGTCAGGATGGACTTTAATCAGTACCTGCGATTTTTGGCTACTGCGACCTACTCGTTCGAAACTAATCGGTTCATCGCCATACCAGAATGATAGTGCAGGGCGATTGGCTTCTATCACAGTACGAGGAATTCTGACGCTCATCTTGTCCCCTTAAATACCGCTAAGTCCGACACGGGTAATTTGCACCACCATTTCCACAATGGATTTTGCCTGATCCATCCCACCACCAATTGCTTTGCACTCCTGGAACATCATCGGCAGCAGCTTCTTGCGAATATCAGCCTCAATATTCTGTGGATTAATCGAGTTTTCAGTGACCGACCTTTCTACCAGCCCATCAAGTTTAAAAGCAAGACCCACCCATTTAACCTGCACCTGTTCATCATTGACCGCGAAAACATGCGGTAAAATTTTCATAAACACGCCGTAATACGCCTGCGCATGATGGTTGCCGTGAAAGAGATTGGGGATGGTATCCAGCGTTCGTGCTTTCACGCGATCTTCAAATTCGCTAAACAACAGATACTCTTTCAGCGGATGGTCAAACAAGCTTTCCACTTCTTCTATCGCTTTAAGTAGCAAAGCCGAGAAGGCTTCCTGGGCATACGGGTCGTCACGCAGGTCTTGTTCAATCATTTTGGTCACCCGCGTTTTAATGATGTCAGTTTCGTTGCGAGTTTTATCTTCAGACCACTCTTCTGGCTGCGTGTGTTTGCCCATCTTATTGACTTCATAGATGCCATCCGGCTCGCGTACTTCAACGCCAATAACATGTTTATCGAGCAGTTTTTTTATTTCATCGGCGTATTTATCGTAATCGACCGTTTCGCCAGCATCCTGTTTTGCTGACTGGCGTAAAGCGATAAATTCCCGCAAGGTCACTTTGTAATGCTCGCGGTCTGCCTCACTAAAGGTTTTATCTTCAAAGAACGTGGCAGATTGCAGGGCGACTTTCATACAGGTAGCAAATTCAGAGAGTGCCTGATAAAAGTCTTCCCTTACTTTTAGATTCACATCTACCAGCTCGCCATCACGCATTTCCATTTTAGGCACCAGAACCTGGCGCATTTGCTCGTGGTCATGCGTGTTTTTGACCTCTTTAAAAATCGCCCACAGGTTTTTATACAGCTGTGGCAAACGCTTGTACTCGGTGCTCATTGCCCGGTAAAGCCCGGTAAGATCGTCAATATCGTAGCCGCCCTGGGTTCGCGCAGCGAGGTCCTGATACTTTGCGATAGTCGTATCCAGCTCGGCCAGAATCCCCCGGTAATCAATCAACAAGCCAAAATCCTTATCAGGATGCAAACGGTTGACGCGGGCGATTGCCTGAATCAAATTATGGCCTTTCAAAGGCTTGTCGATATAAAGCACGGTGTTTTTTGGCTCATCAAAACCGGTGAGTAACTTATCCACCACGATAAGCATTTTCAAATCACCTTCGCTTGCAAAACGCTCGACTAACTGGCGGGTATACACTTTCTCATCAGTGGTTCCGACATTCTTTTTCCACCACTGGCTGATCTCAGGCATCGACTCCTCATCGGTGTCGGTATTGCCCTCGCGACTATCCGGCGGGCTCATGACAATGGCAGACTCGAACAGCCCGGCTTCATCGAGATACTTTTTATACTTGATAGCCGATGCTTTGCTGTCGCAGGCCAGTTGCCCTCTGAGATTATCTTTAATGTTTTTGCTGAAGTGAGCGGCGATGTCCTGCGCGATAATCTCAATACGATTATCAGACTGATAAATAAGCCCCTTTTGGGTGAATTTTCTTTTCAGGTCAGTGGTTTGTTCCTGAGAAAGACCTGCGGTAATGCGTTCAAAACCTTTATCAACAGCGCGTGAGTGGGTGTCTAAATCCGGTTTGCGCTCTTCATACAACAGTGGCGTGACCGTGCCATCTTCTACTGCACGCTGCATGGTGTAGGCATGAACAATCGGGCCAAATTTGTTGGTGGTTTTATCGTCTTTCAGTAGCGGCGTACCGGTAAAGGCCACAAATGCTGCATTCGGTAGCGCCTGCTGCATACGAATATTATTCTCCCCGCCCTGGCTGCGGTGGCCTTCGTCGACCAGCACAATAATATCCGCGCTGGTGTTAACGCATTCAGGTAGCCGCGTGGCGGAATTAAATTTGTGGATCAGCGAGAAAATAATACGCTCGGTGCCTTTACTGATTTGTTTAGCCAGACGATGGCCGCTGGTCGCCATCGCTAACTTGTGGTCGTTTTTGCCGGAAAGCTCGCCGCCCGATGCGAAGGTATTACTGATTTGGGTTTCCAGATCGGTTCTGTCCGTCACCACAAAAATCCGGCACTTTTTCAGTTCATCAACCATCAACAATGCGCGACTTAGCATCACCATGGTGAACGATTTTCCCGAACCGGTGGTATGCCAGATAACGCCGCCTTCACGCCCGCCGTCGGAACGTTTCTGGCTGATTCGCTCAATCAAGCGCTTGATGCCAAACACCTGCTGATAACGTGCAACCAGTTTGCCGATTTTTTTATCGAACAGGGTGAAGAGGCGTGTCATTTCCAGCAGGCGTGCAGGCGATAACAGGCTTATCAGTAACTTATCCTGCCCACTTACGGCCAGTTCCCCGCCCGCACGCCAGGCTTTGTACCACTCCAGGTACTCCGCTTTGCGATGGGTAAACAGGGCGTTAACCTGGTGGGAGGAAAGATCTTTGTTTTTCACCGCATACATCTGCGCATGGCTAATATCTTCTTCGCTCCACACCGCCCAGAACTTTTGCGGTGTGCCGCACGTGGCATAACGCCCGTCAATGCCATTTATCGATAGTAGCAACTGGTTGTAGGCAAACAGGCGAGGGATCTCGTCAACTTGCTGGTTACGCAAACTTTGGGAAACCCCTTCGTCGATAGTCGGGCCTTTTTTAGCGTGGCTGTCTGGCCGTTTGGCTTCGATGACCGCCAGCGGAATACCGTTAACAAAGCAGACGATATCAGGGCGACGGTTCCCGACACCCGACGAACGTGCCACGGTAAATTCTTCGGTGAACAGGAAGCTGTTATTGGCTTCGTTGTGCCAGTCAATCAGCGCCACCGTTATGCTGACTTTTTTATTCCCGACAAACTCCGTCACTGAAATACCGTACAGCAGGTGGTTATAGAGTTTTTCGTTTGCGGTTTTCAGCCCTTCGTTTAGCGCCGGGCTGCACACTTGGTTAATCAGGTTATCGATAGATTTTTCTGACAGCGGATACGTTTTACCCGCAAAGCTGAAGCGGCGTTTCGCTAGTTGGCTACGTAGCTCATTGCGCAGCACCACTTCATCGTATTTCCCATTACGCGCCGCCAGCGCTGCGGCTGGCGTGAGAAAAGACCACCCCATGCTGGTGAGCAGCACCAGCGCCGGAAGTTTGGCGCTGTACTCTTCCTTAAATTTAGGCGGGAGTGGGTTCATGTTAGTGGCCTTTTTTCTCTTTGCTGGCGATGGTTCGCAAGACTTCAATATTCATCCGCTCGCCTTCCGCTTCTTTCAGGCGACGGCGACGTTGGGCAAAATCTTCAAAGGTTTGCTGCGCTTTCTCATCCGCCTCTTTTTTGCTGACGGAACCGGAGTGCTGCAGGACTTCGCGGTCATTAAATGCCAGAAACTGATCGAGTTTGGTCTGCCAGTCGCGCAGAAATACTTGTTTGCGCCGTTTTGCCTGGTCTTCAGCAAAGTCCAGCCACATTGAAACAATACGATTCAGCTCGTCAATTTCGCTTTCATTGAGGTAGTTTTTGGCAATCGTGACATCGGTACGGCGCACTTCATCATATTTAAAACTGGTTAATCCCATATTCGGCTGGCTGGCATCCACGCGTTTAGCAATAAGCTCGGCGGCGGTTAAACCGGTGCTGGCGTAATGCAGTTTGTTTTGAATGACGCGAAAGAATTGCGTGGTTTCTTTAGTAGAAGGTCGGTAATCCGCTGCCATGGTGAAAATATCCAGCACCCGCAAATAGACGCGCCTTTCGCTTGAGCGAATATCGCGAATGCGTTCCAGCATGTCGTCGAAATAATCTGGCACCACAGATTTACCGACTGGAGGGTTCTTCAGGCGTTCGTCATCCATGACAAAGCCTTTAATCAGGTATTCTTGCAGGGTTTGCGTGGCCCACTGACGGAACTGCGTGCCGCGCGTTGAGCGCACACGGTAGCCGACCGCGAGGATAACCCCCAGATTGTAATGACGAATTTTGCGCTGGATCTGTCTTGCGCCCTCGGTTTGAACTTGTAAGTAATCCTTACAGGTTGAACTTTGTTCAAGCTCACCTTCGTCATAAACCGCGCGGATATGTTGGGTTATTGCCTGCGGCGTAACCTGATACAAATCAGCCATTGCTGCCTGGGATAACCAAAGCGAATCTGATGCAAAACGGCACTCTAAACGTACCTTGCCATCCGCTGACTGAAACAGAACAAACTCCCCATCCGGGGCAGGCGTTAGAGATGAGTTCGTCATAACAATATCCTTTTTGTAGGGTACGCAGAGTGCGAGGTGTTACACCACCACGCGCCGTTTGCCGGTTAATAACTGCTGCATTAGCGCCTGTTTTTCTTGTTTTAGACCCGCGAGTTTTTTTTGCAGTAGTTGAATCATTTTACAACTAATATTCAATACACTAGATATTTCAACTTGCTCTTTATAATCGGGGCAATAAATAACTAAATTTGCCACATCAGAAGAATTAATTGCAGGATAGTTAGTACCGGCTACAAGTGAATTTATTTGATCCGTTATGTGTTTGCTAAAAACATAATGATAAATATAATCACTGCATACATTTTTATTTGAAGTTAATACTGAAAATCCTGTTGATGCAATAAAACCATCATGTTTTTCTTCAATTTTAGCAAACCCTTGAAGGTTAGGCCTTACTGTTGATAATAAAACATCACCTTTATGTACTACCCGCTTTGCGCGGCTAGGTGCCTCTTCTACTGTATACTTTTTCAGTTTATCAGATATATAGCCATTATTAACATCAGACAAAGAAATATAATCAAACTCAAAGTCTTTATTAAATTTATTGGATAACGTTTTACTGTCAATCTCTAATAATTCAGAGAATCTATATTCCTTGAATGGATCTATTGCCTTAGATAATCGTTTCGTGCCAGTCAACAACTTATCCATCAGCGCTTTTTTCTGCTGCTGGCTATTGCTAATTAACTGTTCTGTAGTCGAAATAGCCTTATCCCAAGTTGAGAGGATTTTGGCGATTTTTTGTTGTTCTGACAAAGGTGGTACTAAAGCAGTTACTCCGCGTAGGCGATCTGGTGAAGTATGTTTAACTTTTGTACCACTAGCTTGTTCATTGATTTGTTTTCTAATTAATGGAAAGTTATACAACCAAAAGAAAAATTCAGCAGAAGCTCTTGATATATCTTTTACTTTCAGTAAACCAAGACGCTGATTATGTAAATATTTATTATTCTCTGGAACAATTGCAGCACTGCCTAGCAGCCCTGCACCTTGTTCTGTCATAGCAAGCAGGACGTCACCTTTATTCAGAATATAACCATCTGGTATGGTTCCAGAATAATACTTTGTCTTCCCTTTTTGGTCTCTAAAACCGCCTTCTTCATAAAAGCTGCCTGGTGTCATTAATACATAATCACCAGTATCAGAGAAAAACTCACTCTTAAAGGCAAATCCGTGCTTAATTTCAATAAAATCTTCTAATGTTGTTCTTACCCACCCCCCAGGCACCTTACTCATAACCCAGCTCCTTCAAATACCCCGCCATCTCCACTTCCAGCGCGTCTAATTCTTCTTCTAACTTGACGCGCTCGGCACGTACCGCCATTAAATCGATTTCCTCTTCTTCCTCAAAAGTATCGACATAGCGTGGGATATTCAGGTTGTAGTCGTTATCGCGGATCTCTTGCAGGCTGGCGAGATAAGCGTATTTCTCAGCGTTATCGCCATCGCGGTAGGTTTTAACGATTTTGGCAATATTCTCAACGCTTAACTGGTTCTGGTTTTTGCCGGATTTAAACTCGCGGCTGGCGTCGATAAACAACACGTTATCGTCGACTTTCTCTTTCTTAAAGATAAGGATCGCCGCCGGAATACCGGTGCCGAAGAACAGTTTTTCCGGCAGGCCAATCACTGCATCGAGCAGGTTTTCTTCAATCAGCTTTTCGCGGATTTTACCTTCCGTGGAGCCACGGAACAGCACGCCGTGCGGCACTACTACGCCCATACGCCCACTCTTAGGTTTCAGCGTTTCAATCATATGCAGAATAAACGCGTAATCGCCTTTGGTTTTTGGCGGCACGCCACGGCTGAAACGGCCAAAATGATCGTGGGCGGCGTCTTCGTGGCCCCATTTATCGAGGCTAAACGGTGGGTTGGCGGTCACGATATCAAACAGCATCAGGTTGGCGTTTTTATCGAGTAATTTCGGGTTGCGAATGGTGTCGCCCCACTCGATTTTATGGTTGTCTTCGCCGTGCAGGAACATGTTCATTTTGGCGAACGACCAGGTGGAACCAATCGCTTCCTGGCCATATAACGCGTAATTCTTACCGCCGTGGTTTTCACGCACTTTGCGGCCACATTTCATCAGCAGCGAAGCAGAACCACACGCCGGGTCGCAAATGGTATCGCCTGGCTGCGGGTCTAACAGCTCAGCCAGCAGGTCGGAAACCTCCGGCGGGGTATAGAACTCACCGGCTTTTTGCCCGCCATTAGAGGCAAAGTTTTTAATCAGATATTCGTAACCGTTGCCGATCACATCAAGCGAACCGACGCGGCTTGGTTTCAGGTTTAGCTCAGGTTTGGCGAAGTCTTCCAGCACCTGGCGCAGAATGGTGTTCTTCTGCTTTTCTTCACCTAATTTGTCGGTGTTAAAAGAGATGTCCTGGAACACACTTTTACCGGAATCTTTTAGCTTGGTGCCGTTAGCTTCTTCAATGGCATGCAGCGCCTGGTCGATGCGCTCGCCGTTGCCCGCCTCGAAGCGGCGCTCGTACAGCGCGTAAAAACTGGCGTCCGGCGGCAGAACGAAACGCTCGTTCTTCATCAGCTCGTTAATCAGTTCTGGTTCGTCGCCATGCTCTTTTTGATAGCTGTCGTAATGGTCTTGCCAGACATCCGAAATGTACTTCAGAAACAGCATGGTAAGAATAAAATCGCGGTAGGTGTCGGCGCTGATGGTGCCACGGAAGGTATCGCACACTGACCATAATGCTTTGTTGATGCTGTCCTGACTGACTTTTTCGTTCATCACTACGTTGTCCTTATGATTGCTCTGCGGCAATGATACAGGATGGGCTTCGTAACGCAGAACCAAAAAGGGAAAACCCGGCTTTTTCGAGCCGGGTTCGCAGATTTACATCGTTATTGCTGTGCGGATGAAACGCGGCGTTCGTAACTCATCGGCAAAATGGCCCGTGAGTTCAAACAACAGTCCGGTCAGCGCTTTTTCTTCCATGGCAGAAAAATTGTGGCTATTGAGGATGTTTGCCAGCGTCAGGCAATAGCGGCAAAGATCTTCCGGTTCAGGTTCAAAAGTGGATACTGCTGCCGGAATATGATCCACGGTGAAACTTTCAACCAGATGTTCTGGAATGGGGTCGTTCAGCGTCGAGTAAAGCAGCTCCAGGCATTCCGCGAGGCGGTAGCAAAGGACGCGTCTTTCCCCCGGTTTTGCGCTTTCAATCAGCGAGTCAGCGAAGCGTTCGCAATAGTCTGCCAGCACGGTGAAATCGGTATTAATATCAAAAGAAAGCGTAAGCGGTGAGTTTTCTGAAGTATGAGTTTGGGTTGGGGTAGTAGCCATAGTGGCAGCCTCCGACAAGTGATTTTTTTAACCACCACCTGAGAGGCTAATCTCTGGGTGGTGGACTGAACAGGGTTAGCCTTACCAGCCTTATCGGACACTGGCGCATCTTTCGATGCCCCCATCCAGCCCACCATAATATTGGGTGTAGCCGAACGCACGACATAAAAAAGACGCTGGCGCGTCGTATGTCGCCGACAAGTTTTTCAGGAGGCTAATCCCGGCACCTGATTTTGCAGGTGCGGCGCAACAATACTGCGATTGATTATCGCCAGCAAGCGGTTTGCGTGCGGAAAGTTAAGCTCTGCGGCATGGCTCGCAAACTAAACCACCACACCTTCCAGCGCCTTATTAATCACCTGTGATAACTCTTTCACATCGAACTTTGCCACATAACCATTCGCGCCCACTTTGCGCACGTGATCTTCGTTGGCGCTGCCGGATAAAGACGAGTGAATCACCACCGGAATGTGTTTTAACGTGATATCTGTTTTGATGTTTCGCGTCAGGGTAAAACCGTCCATTTCCGGCATTTCAATATCGGTTAATACCATACCAATGCGGTCGGTGATCGGCTGGCCTGCGGCTTTGGCTTCTGCGGCAATCACTTTGATTTTCTCCCACGCTTCAAGCCCCGTGGAGTGCATTATCACCGGGATCCCCATCCCTTTCAGCCCTTGCTCCAGCATCTGACGGGCGACTTTCGAGTCTTCGGCAACAATCGCGACAGCACCCGGTTTCAGAGGGTTTGTGTTCCCTTCGATGGCCGCCATATCAACTTTGCGCCCGGAAGGAATAATGTCGTAGAGGATCTGTTCTACATCGAGTACCAGCGCCAGTTCGCCTTTGTATTCATCGTTGTTCAGGGACGCAATACTGGTGATGTTGCGGCTGCTCACGCCCGATTCAGCAGCGTGTACCTGGCTCCAGTCGAGGCGAATAATATTTTCTACCGACTCCACCGCAAAGGCCTGCGTGCTGCGTGCGTACTCGGTTATCAGCAATAAATTCAGGCCGGTTTGTGGCGTGCAGCCCGTAACGGCTGGCAGGTCGATGACCGGAATAAACTGATCGCGAATATTGGCCATGCCCAGCAGGGGCGATTTCATTCCCGCCGCACGGTTGATTTTCGGCATCGGCACAATTTCACGCAGTTTAAAAACGTTGATGCCATATAGCTCGGATTTGCCACCGTGTTGGCCTTCTCCTAAGCGAAACAACAACAGTTCAAATTTATTGGATAACGCCAGGTTAGCCCTTTCATCGATATCTTTTTGAAAACTATCCATTTAAACCTCTGTCCGATAACCTGGCGGGTAGTCGCCCTGGCGCGTGTATAAGTTATCGGCAGATTTTGGGAAAAGTGGAGGGTGTTTGATAAGGAGAAATCCCCCTTTGCTTCACCCGGCGCGTTGCCCTACTATTAACGCCTTGTAGGGACGAGACAAAAAAATGAAAAAGCCGCTAACAATCAAGGATATTGCTGAACTGGCCAATGTATCTATTGCGACAGTTTCCCGTGTTCTGAATAACAACAGCTGGGTGGCGGATAAAACTCGCGCCAGGGTTGAAAAAGTTATTCAGGAGCAGCAATTCAGCCCCAATTTGTTGGCGCGCGGTATGATTTCCAAAAAGACACAGACGCTGGCGATTGTCGTTTCCGATATCAGTAACCCATATTTTGTGATGCTGGTTGCTCAAATCGAAAATGAGAGTTTGCGGGCGGGATATAAAGTCACACTCTACGATACGCAATCAGCTAATAAATCCTCATCGCAGGGTGAAATTATTCCTGAAGAAAATATTTTCAACTCGATTACTGATAGCCAGATTGATGGAGTTATTATTCTTGGTGGGAATATTGATTATTATAATGTGCCAGACTCTTATTTTCATGAGTTGAAGAAACTTTGTGCGGCCATTCCTGTAATTGTGGTTGGGCGGCAATTGGCCGGTGTAGATTATTCTTGTGTAGAGCGCGATCAGTCTGGGTGTGTTGCACTTGCAACTAATTATCTGATAAGTAAGGGCTATAAAAGCATCGGTTTTATTGGTGGCTCGAAAAGTGTTTATATTACCCAGCAACGTATAGATTCGTTTAAAAAAACGCTTCAGCAAGCTAATATAATGGTTGACGATAATCACATTGTATTAAATAACTTCTACTTACAACATGGCTATGAAGCGGTAGATAAGTTGCTCTCGCAAAGTGAAAAATTGCCCGAAGCTATTGTGGCGATTAATGACCATGTGGCAAAAGGTGCAATTCGGGCATTAAAAGACAAAAATATTTCTGTGCCTGACGATATTGCTATTGCCAGCTGTGAGTATTTCCCAGGTAGTGAATATTTCATTCCGCGAATTACCACGGTGAACCATCACAATGAACTCATCGGTAAAACAGTGATGCAAGTTTTAATGACATTGCTGAAAGATACGACTGAATCTGTAGTGCCTGAAAAAATCCAACTGAGTCTGATACCAGGCGAGTCCTGCTAGCTCTCTCGTAGCATTTCACTATTTCTGACTGCTCCAAAACCCCCGTACACGATATTTTTTGATCCCCACCACAATTGCTGAAAAGTGGATTGACAACTCCACTCAAGCTCCTCTAGCCTAAAACCTGAAAACGTTTTCAGGTTTTGATTTCAGGAGGGCCAATGAAGCCGACAATGATGACTTACATTCACGAAGAGCAAGCTACACTTTCAGCAATGCTTTATGGTTATCCACATGATCTGCCAGAGATTAAAGGAAAGGGCACGTGGTTGGTTTTAGCTACTGGTTCAAGTATTAATGCCATCAAAAGCGCGAAATATTATGTTGAAAACCTGGCGAACGTGCGTGTTACCGTAGAGGAGCCGTTCCACTTCCAGCACTACGAAAAAATGGATACCGCGACCGATCTGGTGCTTGGCGTATCGCAAAGCGGCGAAAGCACATCCACCATCAATGCGATAAAACACATTCGCAAAAGTTTCCCGGTGGTGACCTACGGTTTAACCAGCAAACTGTCCAGCGAACTGGCGAAAACCGTCGATCACGCCATCGATATTGAAATTGGTGAAGAGCGCGTGGGTTACGTCACTAAAGGTTATGTGGCGACTATCTTTAAATTCATGTTACTCGGTCTTTATACCGCGCGCTGCAATGGTTTAATCACTGAAACGCAGGAAGCTGAAGAATTAGCGAAATTAACCGTAGCAGTAAAATCTATCCCACAGATTATTGATACAACTGAACTCTTTTTCGAAAAATGGAAAGACGAGCTAACTTCCTCCCCAAGATTTACGGCAATTGGCTATGGCCCGAGCGTGGGTGTGATTAAAGAAATGGAAACCAAGTTTGCGGAAACTATTCGCGTGCCATCACAAGGGGTAGAACTGGAAGCCTTTATGCATGGCCCTTATTTTGAAGTGAACGGTAATCACCGGATGTTTTTCCTCGACACACCTGGAGAAGCGCGCGAGCGCTTATTACTGCTGAAAGCCTATGAGCAAAAATATACCGATTATATTTACACCGTTAAATTAGGCGAAAGCAGCGATGAACGAACGCTCGCCATTAATGCTGAGGTAGATATATTTATCGCCCCGTTACTGATGGTTATTCCTTTCCAGATTCTGGCGCACCATATCGCGGAAGCGAAAGGGAATAATTTGCCACAACGTATTTTCACCGATTTTGGTATTTCCGTTAAGAGTAAAACAAAACCTGGCGATTACGCCTGATTATTCCTTGATGACTAATTTACCCTACAACGTTGCCTGATATGTTTATCGGGCAATAAATACAGCGCAAACCTTGAAACTAAGGAAATACCATGACGACATATAGTCAGCTTGCCCAACAAATAATTAAGCATGTTGGTGAGCCTGGGAATATCGAACATATTACTCATTGCGCAACACGCTTACGTTTTACATTAAAAGATAAAAATAAAGTGAATCCGGAAGCGCTATATGGTCTTCCTGAAGTCGTGAAATTAGTGGATAGCCCGAGTCAGTTCCAGATAGTGATTGGCCCGAAAGTCGATCAGGTATGTTCAGCGATTAAAGAACTGCTCGGTGAACAAACGCCTGCAGCTGAAGAAACAACTGCGCAAGGCTCATGGATAAGCCGCTTGCTGGCGACACTTTCCGCTATTTTCACGCCTTACATCGGTGTGCTGGCGGGCGTCGGTGTCGTAAAAGGGATTGTGGTATTGCTGCAAACAATGAACCTGGTAGATACGCATTCTTACGTGTTCACCGTGTTTAATGCGCTGTCGAGCGGTGTGTTTGTGATGTTGCCGTTGTTTATCGCAGTTACGGCATCTGAACGTTTTAAAACGAATAAATTTACTGCGCTGGCACTGACAGCGGCGATGATTTTCCCTTTAACCGACCCAAGTGTTCCCGGTGCATTCCATATTATGGGACTTGCGCTGAACGTTAAGATTTATGGTGGTGCGGTTATCCCTGCTGTATTTGCCGTGTTGTTCCTGAGCTATGTGGAACGCTGGCTGAAGAAGATAATCCCGGAGCTGGCTGCGTTTGTATTTGTGCCTTGTTTATCGCTCATCATCTGCGGTTTTGTAGTGTTCACCTTGATTGGCCCGATTGCGGATTACGTCGGAGTCGGTATTGCTAACGGATATGCATGGCTCTATAACCTCAGTCCAGTCATTTCTGGCGCGCTCCTTGCCGGTATTGGCCAGCTGTTTGTGGTGTTCGGTGTGCACTGGGGCATCATCCCCCTGGCGCTGATAAATATTCAGGTCAACGGCTACGACACCATTATGGCGATGTTCATGTCTGCGGTAATGGGGCAGTTTGGCGCGGCATTCGGTGCAATCTTTATTGCCCGCAACCTCAAGGACAAACAGATTGCGATTTCTGCCTCAATTTCTGCCTTCTTCGGTATTACTGAACCGGCGCTGTACGGCGTGAATCTGAAATACAGAATGTTATTTGTGTTCGGTTGTATTGGTGCCGCGTTGGGTGGTGGCATTACCGGTTTGCTGGGTGTTAAAACTTACAGCTTCCTGCCGGTGCTCAATGTGTTTGAGTTAGGTCTGTTCAGCGGCCCAGATTCAAAAATGATTTATGAAGTGTTTGCGATAATCGTCGCATTTACTGTCCCTGCGGTTCTGACCATTATTTATGGTAAGACGCGCAAGCTCGTAGCTTCTCCTGCTTCTTGATTTCTTCCTAAGCCCTCTGGAACGCAGAGGGCTTAATCGGCTTACGGAAGCAACATTCGGGTTAGTCTCCAAATTCTTCACTCAGCCATGCAAGGAGACCTGCGGTGTCTATCGACTCTCGGTGGTCCACGGTATAAACCGGCCCCAGCGACATCGGTTCTGCGCTATCCGCAAGTTTCACCAGCTCTGGCAGATATTCTTCCCCCGGATGGCCGGGGCGTCTTACGCCAAGCCGCTGCGCATAACGTTCGGCGGCAAGGGGGCCGGGAATATGGTTCCACACTTCCAACACCCGAGTGACTCCCGCCTGCTCAAGATAACGTTCAAGTGCTTCTTTCGGCTGGAAGCCAAACCATGCATCAATAATAAACACGCATTGCACCGGGCTGTCGGCCACAATCGACCAGATCACTTCATAGGCGGCATTTCCCAGGCGGCGATTAAACGGCCTGTCTATCTCATTGAACTGCGCCATAAAAGGTTCTTTAATACCGTCGATAGTCAGTAGCGGTAACGTAAAATGTTCGGACAACAATCGGGCGATAGTGCTTTTTCCTGAGGCGGGTACGCCGTTCACAAGTACCACCGTTTTTCCCTGTGTTCGCGTGGACTGGCTCATAATATTGCGATCACCTCTTCCTTAACTTTTGCCCGACGCAGTTTTGCCATGACATCGTCATCGCCCAACAAATTCACTATCGCGCGGATGCCTTCTTCGATGTGCCCGTTGCTGTCGCAGGCGGCAAACATAATCACGATGTCGGCCTTTTCGCTGTCGGCAAAGGCGATGGGTTCATCAAGTAACACCATACTGAAGCAGTTTTTTATCACCCCGCATTCGGGGCGGGCATGGGGCATGGCGACGCCCTCTTCAAAAACGTAATACGCGCCATGCTCCAGAGTGTTATTAATCACTGCCTCATGATAGGAAGGCAGGATATAGCCATTATCAACCAGCGGCTGAGCCGCAAGTCTAATCACCTTTTTCCAGTCCGTTTCGCGCACGCCAACTTGTATTGCCTGCGCTTCAATTAATAACTCTTTAATGGCCATGAGTTCTCCCTAAATATTCTTACGAATAATATTTCTCAGCTCATCAATTTTGACAAATAAAGCATCGATATGCTGACGGTGTGTTTTACTCTTCGCAAAAACTTGTAACGTCTGGTTATAGCGCAACATTAATGCTTTTTGTGTTTCGCCATTATTGGGATTTTCGGTTAACGTATTTTCCAGAGCAGTTAATTCAGTTTCAAGTTGTACGGCTTGAATATCATATTGCGCCGTATCCGAATTATCACTGTGGAAAAGTTTTTTTAAAGATCCAAACATAGCTAGCTCCCGCCCGACGGTTGCCACGCAACCAGGGTTACAATGAAGAGTAGAGGATAACGCCTGCTTTATTTAAATAATGCGATCTTTTCGATTAATACAGCAGCGACTGCATCATTTGCTGGTATTAAAAATTTGCGCACGCTGTCATTCACTTTGCCCTTCTCGAAGGTTTCTTTGCAGTGCCCGACCCATTGCACATTCATTTCGGTGCCAACGTTCACTTTATCAATGCCTCCGGCGACGGCGCGGCGCATATCTTCATCGCTAACACCCGTGCCACCGTGCAGTACCAGCGGAGTTTTGGTCACTTCGCTGATATCCGCCAGGCGTTGATGCTGAATTTTCGCTTTGCCGGTATACAGGCCGTGTACCGTACCGACGGACACCGCCAACATATCCACCCCGGTTTCATCAACGAAACGTTTGGCATCTTCGGTGGTGGTAAAGCAAATATCTTCCATGGCGACCGCTTTGCCATCTTCTGAGCCGCCAATCGCTCCCAGTTCTGCTTCTACTGAGATATTACGCGGGCGGGCAATATCAATAACCTTACGTGTATTAGCAATATTATCCGCCATGTCCAGATGGGAACCGTCATACATTACTGAACTAAACCCTGCATCGATGGCTGTTTTAATGGACTCAATATCTGAGCAGTGATCCAAATGCAAGCAGGTTGGTATTTGCTGGCTTTCGGATAAAGAACGAATTGAATCGACTAATAAACGATAACCTAAATATTCTGCAGTCCCGGTGGAAATTTGAATCATTAACGGGCTATTGGTTGCTTTGGCAGCTTTAAAATAAGCGGGCAGCATTTCAAGACAGTGCAAATTAAAGGAGCCTACCGCTTTAAATTTACGCTCTTTGGCTACCTGTAATAAATCCGGGAAGTTATACAGACTCATGTGCTTTTTCCTCTTGAGGTTTGGTTGATTTGCCATTCACGAACCAGGCGATAAGCGCTACGAACAGGATGAATAAGCCGACAAACGTCCAGTTATTCTGGAAGACATGCCCCAAAATCAGGCCACTACTGATCACATCTGAATCGCTGAAAGTCACACCGGTAAAGCCGTAGCTTTCAAGCATTGGCACCAGGATGGCAGGAAGGAAGGTAATAAACAGGCCGTGCACTACACCGCCGATGATTGCGCCGCGTCTGCCGCCCATTGCGTTACCGAAAATCCCTGCGGTGCCGCCAGCAAAGAAGTTGGTTAACAAACCAGGCAGAATCATTGCCAGGCCGAACATTGGGAAGACAATCATGCCGATGATGGAGCCGACGGTGGTGGCCAGGAAACCAACAATCACGGCATTGGGGGCGTAAGGGAACAGAACCGGGCAGTCCAGCGCAGGTTTGGCATCAGGCACGATACGCATCGCAATACCACGGAACGCAGGCACCAACTCGTTAAGCAGTAGACGCACACCGCTGTAGAGTACGAATACCCCGGCAACAAACTGAATCGCCTGCATAAAGGCAAACATCAGGTAATTCACGCCGTGAGAGTATTGGCCGATGTATTCCGGGCCAGCCGCCAGCGCCGGGATGAGGTACATAGGGATCATCACCACGGCCATCGAAAGGTAAGTATCTTGCAAGAATTTGAAGTTATCCGGCAGCACCAGATCTTCGGTAGATTTAGAACCTTTGCCGACAACCTTCGCCACCGCAGCCTGCACCAGATAACCAATAGTGCAGAAGTGACCCAGAGCTACATCGTCAGAACCGGTAATCCGGCGCACTACGGGTTGAGCGAGAGCAGGCATCAACACAGCCATAATTCCACCGAAGATCCCACCAGTAAGAATCAACGGTAGCCCAGTCAGCCCGGCTTTATAGCCGATCACTGCACCAATCGTTGCCATCCAAAGCAGTGCTTGCCCAGTGAGAAAGATGTATTTAAACGGCGTGATACGGGCAATGATGATGTTGACGATAAATATCACCATTAGCGTGAGTGCCACTTCGGAACCCAGCTCGCGGTTTGCAAGGCCGGCAATAGCTGCCACATCGGTGATGTAGCCTTTCATACCAAAGCCGTGGGTGAAGATATCGTTCAAGAAAGTGAGCGTATCGACAATAATGTTGATACCCGCCATCATGATTAAAAAACCAAGCAGCGTTTTAAACGTCCCTTCCGCGACTTTACCCTTTGATTTTTTTTGCAGCAAAAGACCGAGCATGGCAATAAAGGCAATCAATATTGATGCCTGTCCTAGCAGGTCTTTAACAATAAAGTTAATGATGCTATTCATGGTCGAATACCTTCACATTGCGATCTTTTAAAAAGGCGACAATCTTTTGTTCGATTTCGTCTTTATCCGTGAGGCGGTGCAGCACAATGACGCGTTTAATTTCTTCCTCGCTGGCATCGGCCGTTAAAATATCGGCGAACGTTTTTTGCGTTAAAATAATGTCAGATTTAAAGGCCCCCGCTTCTGATACTGTGGTGTGATCAATTTCTGCCGGAATCTGAAGTTTTTTAAGTACGGCAGTTGCAGCCATTTCAATGGCGAAACTGGAACCTAAACCGCAGCCACATACACAAAGAATTTTAAGCATTGAAAGTCTCCTCAAATAATATTGAGCTGCTTCGCTAATTTATAATGATGCCCTTCGGTGTCGACGAGGCGTTTTTGCATACTGATTAAATCTATAGGGATCGGTTTGTTACTCGAATTAATAATAATGGCTTTATTTCTCATACCGGACTGGATACAACGAACGACTTCACTTGCCATAATCGTGCCCTGATAGATTTCCTCGCAGGTAGGGTCACCGTTACGCAAGCTATAACCAATAATCGACTTACGAATTCGTACGCCAATTTTCGGTTCAAGCTGTTTAATCATGGTGTCAATCGCCCCCTGGAAACCGGGGGAATATTCTTTGGTGTAACCTTCTGAGCACAAAATCACGACGCTGTTTTGTGTCTCAAGGCGTGCGCTAATCTTGTGTGCCAGTTCGCTTAAAGCCTGTTGGCACTCGGGAATTAGCGCAAAATCAGCGTTGCTTTTAATTGCCGATTGCAGCGTCAGCTCGCCGCAGTAACCGCCCAGCAGTTCCACCATAAAAACACGCCCCGGCAAAGCTCGCCCTGTATTACGAAGTTTGCCGACTTCTTTAATCACTTGTTCGCAGGCGGTTGAAAAACCAATGGTGTAATCACTGCCGTAAACATCATTATCGATGGTCATGCCGACGCCGAAACAATTCACACCATATTCGCTAAGGTTATTCAGAAACTGTAAGGAGCCATCTCCACCTGCCATAATAAGCACATCAATATGTGAGGACTTTAAGTGTCTGGCGACAGTTTCATATTCACTGCCCATTAATTTACGACTCGTTCTTCCTGAAGACATAATCGGAATGGCAGCGACAGAAAAATCCACTAGATCCCGTACGGATATAGCCTGGTGATTATTCTGCAACAAACCAGGAATGCCACCGTTAAACAAAACGATTTCTGCTTGTGCCAGTCGGGAAATCTGAAAAACAAAGTTATTTATTCCCGTGACATCACCGCCGCTAATTACCATGCCGATTCTCATGACGCTCGCCTCGTTTATTTGCTTGCAGACATTTTTCCCTTTAAACAAGACTTGGATTTGCAATGGATGTCACAAAAACAGGATTCATTTGAGGCTTAGGGAAATTGACAGAGAGTTTTTATTGCTATTTTTTGTGGTATTCATCACATTTTGTTGAGTGTGGGTAACTGAACTTTTGTTGAAAATATTCTATATTTCAATGGATTAATCTTGGCGGGTGAAAATAATAATTTCGGCGTGTGTTTCGTTTTGATGGGTATTTATTAGCTTTCAAAAATGTGACTGCTAACGCATTTTTATATGGCTGAAAAGGGAAGGGTTTAATTTAGATGGCAAAAATAAACTGGCGTAAAGACGGATAAACCTTATCCGTCTTTACAATTTAAAAGGGGATGACTAACCGGCAAAAGCCAATTTATCTTCCGCGGTAATTTCACGCAGCACCCGGCAAGGCACACCCGCTGCGACCACGTTCGGCGGAATGGATTTTGTCACCACGCTACCGGCACCGATCACGCTATTGCGGCCTATAACCACGCCTGGATTAATCATCACGCCCGTTCCCAGCCAGACGTTATCCTCAATCGTGACGGGGCGCGAAAACTGTTGCCCTGTGATGCGGATTTCCGGGTCGATAGGGTGGCCCGCGGTAGAAATTGTCACGTTCGGCGCAACCATCACGTCATCGCCAATCGTGATGGTGGCATCGTCCACCAGAACGAGATTAAAGTTGGCGTAGAAGTTTTTGCCGATATGAGTGTGGCTGCCATAAGCCACGCGCAGGGGCGGCTCAATCCAACCGTTCTCACCTATATCGCCAAATAATTCCTGGAGCAACTCCGCACGGCGCGCTTCCTGTGAAGGGCGCGTCAGGTTGTAGTCGTAGACCAGCTCTTTCCCGGCGCGGCGCTCTTCCGGCAGCCCTTCGCAGTGGTCTGTGTAGAGTTCACCCACTTCCATTCTTCTTCTTACTGACATGTCCTTATCCTTAAATTACCGGCCTTCATTCGAGTCTGAGGATAAAAAATGTACGCCATTCCAGCGCTAGGGTCGATAAACAATCTGCGATAGGATATTCATATCCTGTTTAGAATCATGGTTTTTTATGTACTCACATCTGAAGAAATGCCTGCAAAAAGAAGTTCTTAAAAGCGACCGCGCTTTTTCATGGATGCGAGTCATTCATCGGGCCTGGAAATGTCCCGATCGCCGTTTCTATTTTTGGTTTCGTCTTTGGGGATATTTTTTTAAAGCCAAAAAAGGTTTTCTCTCCCGCTATGCGAAGAAAAAGCTGATCAAGTTAAATCGTGAATACGCTATAGATATTTCCCCACTGGCGACTATTGCCGAAGGGTTGGAGATCCGGCATTTCCCGGGGCTGGTTATTCGCCCTGATTGTGAGATTGGTAGAAATATTGTTCTACGCCAGAGCATTACCATCGGGCAGAAAACGCGTGGTGACAAGGGTAAAACAGTCATTGGCGATAATGTGAATGTGGGGGCTAACAGCTGCATTATTGGTGATATTACTATCGGTTCGAATGTCACCATTGGCGCGATGTCTTTTGTTAACAAAGATATACCGGACAACCATATTGTCTATACGCGCAAAGAAATGGAGCTGATTTCAAAAGAGGTGTGAGTTTCCCGGAACGTGCACCTGCCCACAAAATCACACCTTTAATGATTGCGGATATGTCACAGCAGCAGTGACATATCCGTCGTTATTTGCAGCGCCTTAACTTTCTACAATAACGCTCTGAATCTTCGACGGAGCGATTTCATGTCCTTTCTTAATCCCGCAGCCATCAACCTGAATATCGGTGGAAACAGCGCGTATTCGGTGCTGAAAAACTTGGCAACCATGGCGGCTGACCTTGGTTATGTCACCGATAAACAAACCTTTTTGCAAACCCTGTTGCTGCGCGAGCAGAACCATTCCACCGGCTTTGGTTCCGGTGTGGCTGTGCCGCACGGTAAAAGCCCGGCAGTGGCAAAGCCATTCGTTCTGTTTGCCAGAAGTTCGACGGACATCGACTGGAAAGCGATGGATGAAGAAGGCGTTAACTGCTGGATTTGCATAGGTATTCCCGAGATTGGCGGCGATGAGCAGGTGAACGTTATCTCCATGCTGTGCCGCAAAATTATCCATCAGGATTTTATCCAGCAGCTTAAGACTGGCAGTGCACAGGACGTATCCGCGCTGCTTAATCAAACTCTTTCCTGAGGACTATGCGATGGAAGCCTCTCTGAAAATTGTCGCGATCACCAACTGCCCAGCAGGCATCGCCCACACATACATGGTGGCGGAAGCGCTGGAGCAAAAAGCCCGTGCGCTTGGACACAGCATTAAAGTCGAAACCCAGGGTTCCAGCGGTGTTGAAAACCGTCTGCTGGATGATGAAATCACCGCGGCAGACTACGTTATTCTCGCCATTGGGCGCGGGTTGAATGAAGAGGATCGCGCCCGTTTCGCCGGGAAAAAAGTCTATGAGCTGGCGATTTCACAAGCGCTGAAAAACATTAACCAGATATTCGAGCAGTTGCCTACACATTCAAAACTTTTTGCGGCTGATAGCGGCGTAAAACTGGGCAATCAGGAAGTGAAGCAGGGCAGCGTGATGAGCCAGCTGATGGCGGGTGTTTCTGCTGCGCTGCCGTTCGTGATAGGTGGCGGTATTCTGGTGGCACTCGCCAATATGCTGGTGCAATTTGGTCTGCCGTATCAGGACATGAGCAAAGGCGCGCCGTCGTTTAGCTGGGTGATCGAATCTATCGGCTATCTCGGTTTCAAATTTATGATTCCGATTATGGGCGCGTACATTGCGTGGTCGATAAGCGATAAACCCGCATTTGCCCCGGCGTTTCTGGTTTGCTATCTGGCGAATGACAAGGGATTGCTCGGCACGCAGTCTGGCGCGGGTTTCCTCGGCGCGGTGGTACTGGGGCTAGCGATTGGCTACTTCGTGCGTTACTTCCGCAAAGTGAAACTGGGTAAAGCGCTGCAGCCGTTGCTTGGTTCGATGCTGATCCCGTTTGTTACGCTGCTGGTTTTCGGTGTGCTGACGTACTACGTGGTTGGGCCATTTATGGCGAGCATCATGGATGGCCTGCTGCACTTCCTGAATACCATTCCGCCGTCGATGAAATTGGTTGCGGCATTCCTTGTCGGTGCGATGCTGGCGTTTGATATGGGCGGCCCAATCAATAAAACCGCATGGTTCTTCTGCTTCTCGCTGCTCGAAAAACACATTTATGACTGGTACGCGATTGTCGGTGTCGTCGCGCTAATGCCACCGATGGCCGCCGGTATCGCCACGTTTATTGCGCCAAAATTATTTACCCAACAGGAAAAAGACGCCGCAGGCAGCGCGATTGTGGTGGGCGCAACCGTCGCCACAGAGCCTGCAATCCCATATGCGTTGGCCGCGCCTTTGCCGATGATCACCGCGAATACTTTGAGCGGCGGCATCACTGGCATGCTGGTTATCGCTTTTGGCATTCAACGCCTGGCACCAGGCCTTGGCGTATTCGACCCGCTGATTGGCCTGATGTCGCCGGCTATTCCGTTTTATGCGGTGCTTGCCGCAGGACTCGCATTGAACATTACGCTCATCATCGTGCTTAAAGGGGCGTGGCTGAAGCACTCCGCCCGCAAACTTGCTGCAAAACAGGACGTTGCCCATGAACATTGATCTGCTGAAAAACCTTTCCGATGCCAGCGCCGTGAGTGGCGATGAACAAGAAGTTCGCCAGGTACTGGCGCGTGAGCTGCGCAGCTGCGCAGACGAAATCACCTTTGACGGGCTGGGCAGTTTTGTCGCCCGCAAAGGCAACCGCGGGCCGAAAGTCGCGATAGTCGGCCATATGGATGAAGTGGGCTTTATGGTGAAGCACATTAGCGAGCAGGGTTTTATCTGGTTCGACACCATCGGCTCGTGGTGGAACCAGTCGATGCTGAACCACCGCGTGACGGTGCGCACCCGCAGCGGCGAAAAAATCCCCGGCCTGATTGGTTCTGTTGCGCCGCACGCGCTGAGTGAAAAACAAAAACAGCAGCCGATGGCCCACGACGAAATGTTTATTGATATCGGCGCCTGCAGCCGGGAAGAGGTTGCGGAACGTGGTATTGAGGTGGGTGATTTTATTAACCCGGAAGCGAATTTTGCCCGCTGGGGTGACGATAAAATTACCGCTAAAGCGCTGGATAACCGGGCGGGCTGCGCGTTAATGGCTGAACTGTTTCAGGCGGTGAATAACCCGGATATCACACTTTATGGCATTGCGACCGTAGAAGAAGAAGTGGGCCTACGTGGTGCACAGACTGCCGCAGAGTGTGTGAAGCCAGATGTGGTGATTGTGCTCGATACCGCCGTGGCCGGAGATATTCCCGGCATCGATCCGATTAAGTTTCCGCTTAAACTCGGGTGCGGCCCGGCTGTGATGCTGTTTGATAAACGCTATTTCCCCAACCAAAAACTGGTCGCGGCACTCAAGGAAAGCAGCAAAGCTGCCAACGCGCCCGTTCAGTTCTGCACCATGAAAACCGGAGCCACCGACGGCGGGCGTTTTAACGTCATGGGCGGCGGGCGGCCGGTGATGTCGCTGTGCCTGCCAACGCGCTATCTCCATGCCAACAGCTCAATGATTTCAGCGCGCGATTATGAAGCTGCATTTGGGGTGATCAAACATCTTCTGGAGAATATAAATTCTGAATTCATTCATGAGCTAAATAATTATATTTAAAGACAATTTAAGATTGCCTTAGAGGGAGGGTTGGCGTTAGCGTCGACCTTCTCTTCTTCGGCTCGGTGCATCGGAAATGCTCAACGAACGTCAGTTATCTCTGCTGGAAAAACTGGAAAACCAGTCCCTCACAATGGTGGCGTTATCGCGTGGGTTAAATGTGTCGAGCCGCACCGTTTTGCGTGACATTGATTATCTTAATTTCACCCTCAGCGGCACCGCACACATTATCACCACGCCGAACGGTTATCAGTTAGATATCTTCGACAGACGCAGTTATTTCATGCAGTTACAGCGCCATGATAATGATGATCGTATGCTTTTCCTGCTGCTTACCAACCCGTTCGTCACCCGCTTGCAGCTGGCGGAAACGCTCAACCTGCCTGAGAAAATCGTTAACGATAAACTGACCCGTCTCAAGCTGCGCTATGAACGTTGGTTCACAATTACCAGCAAACCGAATTCCGGGCATTTTGTCGATGAACCGCGCCGTAAGAAACTGATCATTCTGGCGAATCTTGTTAAAAAAGATCCGCAGATTGCTGGCGCTGAGACTGAGTTTTTTGCGCTTCAACAACAATTGACTGGTAAAAGTGATAACCCAGAATTTATGGCGTCGCTGCTGGTAGCGGTTTATACGTTACGCAATCAGGGCGCTGAACCCGAAAACGGCAATGCCGATACTTTTCGTGCCGTTTACGACGCCGCAGGGATGTACCTTTCCGAACCTTCATTACGTGAAGCCGATGCGCTGACAAACCTGCTGCGCGAAAGGGCATTAAGCATCAACGAACCGGCAATCAACGAACTGGTCGGCCAACTTTGGCAGGCGCATGGGCTTGAGGAGTATGACCAACAGTTGATTGTCGATTTAACCGCACATATCGCGCGTTGTGCTGCTTGCCCGGTGTGGCTGCAGGAAAGCCGACAGGGTTCGATGAATAACCTGAAAGCGGCATGGCCTGTGGCTTTTGATCTCAGTATCGGGCTGATAAACCAGATAAGGCAGCGGCTCAATATCGAGATTTACGACAGCGATCTGGTGGGCCTGTATTTCGCCTGTGCGCTGGAGCGCAACCAGGGCGAAAAGCACACCATTGTTTTGCTTGCTGCGCAAAATGCCATTGCCACCATCAACCAAATGGCGATTGAGCGCGAACTGTTGAACTGCCGGGTGGTTATCGCCCGGACGCCCGATCGGCTGCGGGCGTTGAGTGAAGAAATCACCCCGGTTTTAGTTATCAACAATAGTCACTTTGCACTGAATGATTTTCCGATAGAAACCATTACCATCAAAAATATCATCGGCCAGGCGGGAATTAACCTACTGAAAGAGAAGCTGGAATATGCGCTGATCAAGCAGAAGCTGCCGCTATTTATTCCTGAAGAATTGAGTTTTTTATACGCCAATCGGTCTGATGAAAACTGGCTCGACGTCATCGAGCAAATTTGTGCGCGGTTGGTGAATGAGAAGTTATTGCACCAGGGCGACGCGCAGCGTGTTTATCAGCGCGAATCCGAAGGGCAAAATCTGGTGGTCAACCACATCGCCATTCCCCATTGCTGGAGCGAGTCGAGTGAAAAATTTCGCGGGTATTTTATTCGCCTGGCGCAGCCAGTTATGGTGAATAACCAAATGGTGTGGCACCTGCTGTTGGCATGCACCAGTAGTGCATCACGGCAGGAGTTGAAAATATTTAGCTATCTGGCAAACGCGCTGAATGGTTGTGAGCCGCAGACGATTAGCGGGCTGAAAAGTTATGACGAGTTTATGGCTTTGCTGGCGTAAGAATTAAAGAAAAAGGCTGACAGCCACCATGCCGTAAAGAATGACAAGTGTAAGGATAATTTCAAACCGATAGCGCTTTACCAGCGTTTCCGATTTGATAAAAAAACACCCGGCAAGCCGGGTGTTTCTAATTAAGAGGGATTTCATTGCAACTTATGCAGCTGGTTTAACCGCTGGTTTTGCTGCTGGCGCTACTGGTGCAGCTGCTTTTTTGTGGTGCTTTTTAGCAGCCTGAGCTTTCTGTGGCGCTACTGGAGTTGCAGTGGTCTCTGCTTTTTTGTGGTGCTTTTTAGCAGCCTGGGCTTTCTGCGGTGCTGCTGGAGTTGCAGTGGTAGTGGCTTTTTTGTGGTGCTTTTTAGCCGCTTGCGCTTTCTGAGCTACCGGTGCTGCTTTCTGGTGTTTCTTGTGGTGCACAGTAGTGGTGTGTTTTGCAGGAGCCGGTGTAGCAGTCGCTTCAGCAGCGAAAGCAGCAGAGGACAGACCCATTACAGCAACAGCAATCAGAGTTAATACTTTTTTCATTTTGATAGTCTCGTATTTGTTTATGTGTGGCCTGCTGGCCCGTTGAAATAACTTTATTCCAATAAACAAATACCTTCAGTGAGTGATTGGTGTCGGTACGTAACGGAATGTACAACTGGTTAACACAACCGCTGCGGATGGGTATATACCGTCGCACGGCCTGGTTTGCTAAAACCGATTAGCGTCAGATTGCAACGGCTTGCCACTTCAACGGCAAGCGTGGTGGCGGCAGATACAGCAAACAGAATTTCGACGCCGCACTGAGCAGATTTTTGCACCATCTCATAGCTGGCGCGGCTTGAGACTAAAACTGCACCGTTTTGCCAACCCTCACGCCCACGGGCGCCGAGCAGTTTATCCAGCGCTACGTGGCGGCCAATGTCTTCTTTGCCATCCAGAATAGTGCCGTTTTCATTAAGCCAGAGTGCGGCATGCGTGCAGCCGGTGAGTTGCCCGACTGGCTGGTAGTCACGCATCTGGTTTAAGGCTGCATCAAGGTTGTTCAGGTCGAATGTTTGCGTAAACGGCAGGGGAGAGATTGGGCGGCCAATATCGTTGAGTTGCTCAACTCCACAAACGCCGCAGCCAGTGCGCCCGGCAAGAGAACGGCGGCGTTCTTTCAGCCCCATAAAGCGGCGGCTTGAGAGCTCAATTTGCACTTCCAGGCCGTTACACACTGGCGAAACATCAATTCCGTAAATGTCTGCCGGGGACTCAATAATCCCTTCAGATAAAGAAAATCCTAACGCAAATAGTTCCAGATCTTTGGGCGATGCCATCATAACCACATGCGAAATGCCATTGTAGACCAGAGCCACCGGGACTTCTTCTGCCAGCCAGTCATCTTTTGCCCGATCTAAATCCTGGCGCTGCCATAGCGCTATTGTCCGTGCGCCAGTGACGGCGTTCACAAATTTGTTCTGATTTGAGTTGGAATTGTTCACTTTGTCTTAACCTGATTGGAACAGCCTTAATTCTAATGTGGTATTCTGGAAACACTACCCCTATTGGATTAGGGGGTATTTCCAGTTTGGGTTTGATTGTGAACCTTCATCGGTCAAACCGCAAAAATTACACTTATAAGTCATGTGAAAAATGTCGAAACAAGGAGCACCCATGCAGGTCAGCAGAAGACAGTTCTTTAAGATCTGTGCTGGCGGTATGGCAGGGACTACGGCAGCTGCATTGGGCTTTGCCCCAGGCGTGGCACTAGCGGAAACACGGCAATATAAATTGCTGCGCACCCGTGAAACGCGTAATACCTGCACATACTGTTCCGTTGGTTGTGGGCTATTGATGTATAGCCTCGGCGACGGCGCGAAAAATGCCAAAGCATCTATCTTCCATATCGAAGGCGACCCGGATCACCCGGTTAACCGTGGTGCACTTTGCCCTAAAGGTGCAGGACTTGTGGATTTCATCCACAGTGAAAGCCGTCTCAAATTCCCGTCTTACCGCGCACCAGGCTCGGATAAGTGGGAGCAGATCAGTTGGGAAACGGCATTTGACCGTATTGCCAAACTGATGAAAGCTGACCGCGACGCGAACTTTATTGCCCAGAACGCCCAGGGAACAACGGTCAACCGTTGGCTTTCCACCGGCATGTTGTGTGCATCCGCTTCCAGTAATGAAACAGGCTATTTAACCCAGAAATTTTCCCGCGCCCTCGGCATGTTAGCCGTGGATAACCAGGCGCGTGTCTGACACGGACCAACGGTAGCAAGTCTTGCTCCAACATTTGGTCGCGGTGCGATGACCAACCACTGGGTTGATATCAAGAACGCCGATCTCATTATTGTGATGGGTGGAAACGCGGCAGAAGCGCATCCAGTCGGGTTCCGCTGGGCGATGGAAGCCAAAATCCACAACGGCGCGAAGCTGATTGTTATCGATCCGCGCTTTACGCGAACTGCATCGGTGGCGGATTTCTACACCCCGATTCGTTCCGGTTCTGACATTGCTTTCCTGTCAGGCGTGCTGCTGTACCTGATAAACAACAATAAATTCAACCGCGAATACGTTGAGGCTTACACCAACGCCAATCTGATTGTGCGTGAGGATTACAGCTTCGAAGACGGCCTGTTCTCGGGCTACGACGCGGCAAACCGTAAATACGACAAAACCACCTGGAACTATGAGCTGGACGAAAAAGGTTTCGCCAAACGCGACCTGACGCTGACTCACCCGCGTTGCGTATGGAACCTGCTCAAAGAGCACGTTTCTCGTTACACGCCAGATGTGGTTTCCAATATTTGCGGCACCCCGAAAGATGATTTCCTGAAAGTTTGTGAATACATCGCAGAAACCAGCGCAAAAAATAAAACCGCATCGTTCTTGTATGCGCTGGGCTGGACGCAACACTCCGTGGGCGCGCAGAACATTCGCACCATGGCGATGATTCAGTTGCTGCTCGGCAACATGGGAATGGCAGGCGGTGGCGTGAACGCCCTGCGCGGTCACTCCAACATTCAGGGTCTGACGGACCTCGGCCTGCTGTCACAAAGCCTGCCGGGCTACATGACGCTGCCGAACGAGAAACAAGCCGATCTCCAGACTTATCTTGCCGCCAACACGCCGAAACCGCTGCTGGAAGGCCAGGTCAACTATTGGGGCAACTACCCGAAATTCTTCGTTTCGATGATGAAAGCCTTCTTTGGTGACAAAGCCACAGCGGAAAACAGCTGGGGTTATGACTGGTTGCCGAAGTGGGACAAGGGCTACGACGTCCTGCAATATTTCGAGATGATGAACCAGGGCCACGTGAACGGTTATCTGTGCCAGGGCTTTAACCCTGTCGCCTCGTTCCCGAATAAAAACAAGGTTATTGCGTCACTGTCGAAGTTGAAATTCCTCGTGACCATCGACCCGCTGAACACTGAAACCTCGAACTTCTGGCAAAACCACGGCGAGATGAACGATGTCGACCCGTCGAAAATCCAGACCGAAGTGTTCCGCCTGCCATCCACCTGCTTTGCTGAAGAAAACGGTTCTATCGTTAACTCCGGCCGCTGGTTGCAGTGGCACTGGAAAGGTGCGGACGCCCCAGGGGAAGCGCTGAACGACGGCGAAATCCTTGCGGGTATCTTTAGCCGCCTGCGCCATATGTACCAGGCCGAAGGCGGTGCGGTGCCTGAGCAAGTGCTGAACATGAGCTGGAATTACCAGACGCCTGATAACCCGGCGCCGGAAGAAGTGGCGATGGAAAGCAACGGTAAAGCGTTGCAGGACGTGGTCGACCCGGCAACCGGCGCGGTGCTGGTGAAAAAAGGCCAGCAACTCAGCTCGTTTGCACAACTTCGCGACGACGGCACCACTTCCAGTGGCTGCTGGATTTTCGCTGGTTCCTGGACGCCAGACGGTAACCAGATGGCACGCCGCGATAACGCGGACCCATCAGGTTTAGGGAACACACTAGGCTGGGCCTGGGCGTGGCCGCTTAACCGCCGCATTCTGTATAACCGTGCTTCTGCTGATCCCGCAGGTAAACCGTGGGATGAAAAACGCCGCCTGATTTCCTGGGATGGCGCGAAGTGGAGCGGCGCGGATATTGCCGACTACAGCACTGCTGCACCGGGCACCGACGTTGGGCCATTCATCATGCAGCCGGAAGGTTTAGGGCGTCTGTTTGCTATCGACAAGATGGCGGAAGGGCCGTTCCCTGAACATTACGAGCCGTTTGAAACACCGCTTGGCACCAACCCGCTGCACCCGAACGTGGTTTCTAACCCGGCGGCGCGCGTGTTTAAAGGTGACCTGGAAGCGATGGGAAAACACGACAAGTTCCCGTATGTCGGCACCACGTATCGTCTGACCGAGCACTTCCACTACTGGACCAAACACGCGGTACTCAACGCCATCGCGCAGCCAGAGCAGTTTATCGAGATTGGCGAGAAGCTCGCAAATTCACTCGGTATTGCTCACGGCGACACGGTGAAAGTCTCCTCCAACCGTGGCTTTATTAAAGCCAAAGCGGTGGTGACCAAGCGTATACGCCAGCTCGATGTGAACGGCCAGAAAGTGGACACCATCGGTATTCCGATTCACTGGGGTTATGAAGGCGTGGCGAAGAAAGGCTTTATCGCTAACACCCTGACGCCATTTGTCGGTGATGCCAACACGCAAACGCCTGAATTTAAGGCGTTCCTGGTCAATGTGGAAAAGGTGTAGCGGAGAGGAATTATGGCTTATCAATCTCAAGATATTATCCGCCGTTCCGCCACCAACGGCCTCACGCCCGCGCCTCAGGCGCGGGATCACCAGCAAGAGGTCGCGAAACTTATCGACGTGACCACCTGCATCGGCTGCAAAGCCTGCCAGGTGGCTTGTTCGGAGTGGAACGATCTGCGCGATGAGATCGGCAGCAACGTCGGGGTGTATGACAACCCGGCGGATCTGACCGCGAAATCGTGGACGGTGATGCGTTTCTCGGAAGTGGAGCAAAACGACAAGCTGGAATGGCTGATCCGCAAAGATGGCTGTATGCACTGTGCGGATCCGGGCTGCCTGAAAGCCTGCCCGGCTGAAGGTGCGATCATTCAGTACGCCAACGGCATTGTCGATTTCCAGTCCGAACAGTGCATCGGCTGCGGTTACTGTATCGCCGGTTGCCCGTTCGACGTGCCGCGCCTGAACCCGGAGGACAACCGTGTCTACAAATGCACCTTGTGTGTAGACCGTGTGACCGTCGGCCAGGAGCCTGCTTGCGTTAAAACGTGCCCAACCGGGGCGATTCATTTCGGCTCGAAAGAGGATATGAAAACGCTGGCGGGGGATCGTGTGGCTGAGTTGAAAACGCGTGGTTTCGACAACGCCGGATTGTACGACCCGGAAGGCGTTGGCGGCACTCACGTCATGTACGTGCTGCATCATGCGGACAAGCCGACGCTGTATCACGGCCTGCCGGAAAATCCGTCCATCAGCCCAACCGTGAAATTCTGGAAAGGTGTCTGGAAGCCGCTGGCCGCCATTGGCTTTGCTGCAACCTTTGCCGCCAGCGTGTTCCACTATGTGGGTGTCGGCCCGAACCGTGCCGAAGAAGAGGACGATAACTTGCACCATGAGGATGACGAGGTGCGCAAACCATGAAAAAACAAGTGACTATTCAGCGTTATAGCGCGCCTGAGCGCATCAACCATTGGGTAACCGCCTTCTGCTTTATGTTGGCGGCCATTAGCGGGCTGGGCTTTTTCTTCCCCTCCTTCAACTGGTTGATGCATGTTCTCGGCACGCCGCAGCTGGCGCGCATCCTCCACCCGTTCGTCGGTGTGGTGATGTTTGCCTCGTTTATCATCATGTTTTTCCGTTACTGGCACCACAACCTAATCAATCGGGATGATATCTTTTGGGCGAAGAATATTCGTAAGATCATCGTCAACGAGGAAGTGGGTGATACCGGGCGTTATAACTTCGGCCAGAAATGCGTGTTCTGGGCGGCGATTATTTTCCTGGTGTTACTGCTGGTGAGCGGCGTGATTATCTGGCGTCCTTACTTCGCTCCTGCTTTCTCAATCCCGGTGATTCGCGTAGCCCTGATGGTGCATTCATTTGCCGCAGTGGCACTGATTGTGGTTATTATGGTCCACATCTACGCCGCCCTTTGGGTGAAAGGCACGATTACTGCGATGGTGGAAGGCTGGGTCACCACGACCTGGGCGAAGAAACACCATCCGAAATGGTATCGTGAAGTTCGCCAAAAACAGGAAAAACGACAGGAATGAGTATTCGCATAATCCCGCAAGATCAGCTGGAGAAGAGCGATAAACGCACGGCGGAAATGATCCCGCCGTTATTGTTCCCAAGGCTGAAAAACCTCTACAACCGCCGCGCAGAACGCCTGCGCGAGTTGGCGACTGATAATCCGCTGGGCGATTTCTTGCGCTTTGCGGCACTTATCGCCCATGCGCAGGAAGTGGTGCTCTACGACCACCCGCTGCAAATGGATTTAACCGATCTGATTCAGAAAGCGTCTGAAACGGGTAAGCCGCCATTGGATATTCACGTGCTACCGCGTGACCCGCACTGGCAGCGCCTGCTGAATTCACTGATTGCCGAGTTGAAACCAGAAATGGACGGCCAGGCATTAGCGGTTATCGAAAACCTGGAAAAAGCCTCTTCGCAAGAACTGGAAGAGATGGCGACTGCGCTGTTTAACGCTGATTTTGCGCTGGTTTCGAGCGACAAAGCCCCGTTCATTTGGGCGGCGTTGTCACTCTACTGGGCGCAAATGGCAAGCCTGATCCCGGGCCGTGCGAAAGCGGAATACGGCGAGCAACGCCAGTTCTGCCCGGTTTGTGGTTCGATTCCGGTATCCAGCGTCGTGCAAATCGGTGGCACCAGTGGCCTGCGTTATTTGCACTGCAACCTGTGCGAAACCGAATGGCATGTGGTGCGCATTAAATGCAGCAACTGCGAGCAAACCCGCGACCTGAACTACTGGTCGCTGGAAAGCGAACAGTCAGCGATTAAAGCGGAAAGCTGTGGCGACTGCGGCACTTACCTGAAGATCCTCTATCAGGAAAAAGATGCCAAAGTGGAAGCCGTGGCCGACGATTTAGCTTCGCTGGTGCTGGATGCGCGCATGGAGCAAGAAGGCTTTGCCCGCAGCAGCATCAATCCTTTCCTGTTCCCAGGGGAAGGCGAGTAATCAGTTCCCAGGGCGGTGAGCTTTGGCTTATCCGCCCTGGTCATCACACAGGATCACCGTATGTCCCTCGAACCCGCAATTTCCGGGCTGGTTGATGAATTCATCGACTCTGGCCGTCCTTCTTCACGTCAACAAACTTTTGCCGAACGCCGCGCCGGGTATATCGCCAGCACGGTTTTAGCGGGCGACACGGAAACCCGGGTCGACGTGAAAGACATCTGTCTTGATGGCTGCACGTTACGTATGTTTTCCCCGCTCAATGCCACCGGATCGCTTCCTGCCGTGATCTACTACCACGGCGGTTGCTTTGTCAGCGGTGGGTTTGAAACCCATGACAATCAGTTACGCCAGCTTTGCTATCACAGTGGTTGCCGGGTGATTGCCGTTCAGTATCGCGTGGCACCGGAGCACACTTATCCGGCAGCACATGATGATGCTGAGCGTGCAGCGGACGCTATCTGGCAAGCGGCTGAACAGCTGGAAGTGGATCGTGAACGAATCACGCTCGCGGGCGACAGCGCCGGTGGACATATTGCCCTGGTCACCGCCCTGCGCCTGAAAAGTGCGGGAAACTGGTTGCCTGCGCGCCTCGTGCTGATTTACCCGATGCTGGACGCGACGGCGGAATCTGTCAGCTATCAGGAAAATGGCTACGACTACATCATTACCCGCGATACGCTGCTTTCCGGTTACGAAGCCTATATGCCCGCTCTGGACGCAATGGATGATGAAGCCAGCCCGTTATTTCGTGAAGATTTTGCAGGCCTGCCACCGGTGCATATCATCACCGCTGAATACGACCCCCTTCGCAATGAAGGCGAGGTGCTGCATGAGTGCCTGATGGACCAGGGCGTTGAGTCCACCTGCCAACGCTATCTCGGTGTGATCCACGGCTTCTTCCAGCTTGGTGGCATCAGCCAGGCAGCGCGCAATGCCATGCGTGATGTTGCGTGGCGGGTCGGACAATAAGCTCAATCAACCCCTTGCACCACTCCGGGCAGGGGGCTTTTAGTTCAGAAAAACCCGATTCTGCGCACTCAGTCTTCCGTTAGCTCATCATAAAGATTGCGAAGACGGATTCGTAGATAAAGCACGGCTTTGTGCTTGCGGGATGACAGTGCCTGAACGCTAATGCCTGTTTCTTCCGCTAACTCTTTAAAGCTGTAGCCGTGGAGTTCGGTTTTTTCGAACGCCTCACGCTGCGCCACAGGAAGCTCCGACATCGCATCTTCCAGCTCATCCCAGAGCAGTTGGCTCAGATATTCGTCTTCTGGTGACTGCGGCACGCCAAACAACGTTTCCGCCAGTTCGTCTTCCGGAAGAAAACCCTCATCGTCGTCAGAATAATAATCAGAAAGCGGAAGCTCGCGCTTTTTGCGTGCCCTGTCGGTCATTTCATTACGTGCGGCGCGAAACAACCAGGCGGCGACGTTCTCCACCGGTTGCTCCACTTTCATCAACTGCCATGTCACTTCTTGCAGGATATCGTCTGCGTCATCACGTACCGGCGTGCGGCCAACGATAAAAGCTTTCAGCTTCGAGCGACACGCATTGAGCGCCAGCATGACTCGAGAATGTCCTGCCGTCCCGGCTTTCATTGCCGTCACTCAGCTTGCGTCGGTTTCTGGGCGTTATCATCCGGCTTCTGACGGCAATGCTCATTCTCACCCTGCCGCTCATCGCGATGATGGCAATGGCCGCGACCATGACGCCAGAATCCTCCGCGGCGCTGTTGAACAAACTGGTCGCGCTGCTCTGGTGTCATTTGCATCCAGCGTTCATGCATACGACGGCGCTCCCGGCCCATACCTAACATCCCAGGACGCAGCCCAAGGCCGCCGAACAGAATACGGCACAGCGCCAGCAACCCAAGCGCCTGCCAGAAACCAATGCTTTTCACGCCGATAATCGCAGGCAGCAGTGCATTCCACAGCGACATCACCAGCAGGCTCAACGCGGCAATAAACACAATGCCCATCAGAAGTGGTTTAGCCATCGGGTGACCACCGAATCCGTGACCGCGCTCCCGGCCATGTCCACGCATATCAAAATCTCTCATCATTTTTACTCCTCATCAGATTAGTTCATTATTGCTTCTGATGAGGTAGACGAATGAGAAGCAGAAATATTGCCAGGAAAATGAAAAATTTTTCTGTTAGGAGTGAAGGAGCACCCCCTCCAGCACGAATTTTTTTGTAGGGGGAAATAAGTGGGGGGATGTCATATCAGCCAACCTAAGCTGGCTGATATTTTCGCAACAGATCAGTCTTTCTTAATCATCTGCACGATTTGGTCGTCATTAATCTGATGCTCGTTACCTTGCTGATCGGTGTAACTGATCAGGCCAGTATCTGAATCCACTTGCGGTTTCCCCTGTGTCACAATCATATCGCCTGTTTTGGTCGACATAACGTAATCGCTCGAACACGCCGTGATCGAAAGCGCCACACCGCTTAATAGCAGAACTGCCATCAATTTTTTCATACTGAAATATCCCTTTTAAATAAGAAGGGGATTCTACCTGCTGCGCTCAAGACAGATTGTTAAGGTGTATGACGAATGGTTTTAAGCAGGGTGAGTTTGGCCCTGTTACAGCCAAAAAAAAGCCCACATAGTTTTACCATGTGGGCTTTCAACGTGTTCAGAGTGTTAGCGAGGCTTAAGAAGCCAAATGCGCTTGTTTCCTGCGTGCGACATCAATAAACAAAATGCTGGCAGCAAAGGATAAACAGGATGTAATAATCAGCACCAGAAGGTATGAAGTGACGTAGTTATATTCTTTGTCTAAATGAGTCAGCTGTTCTGAAATGAGGTCGATGTTATCTACCGTGTAGCTTCTGCAAGCGTATAGCCCGTACCAGAAGGCGCTGAACGCTATCATGCAGGTGTAACAGAACCAGGTGAGCTTTTTATCAATATACTCAAGATAAAATTTGGGGTCTGAGTAGGCCACTTTGAGAAGACCAAAAAAACAGCCAAAGTAGATGCCAATCAACCACTTCAACACATCCCAATTCATAAAAACCTCTTCAATTGCTGCCTGCTTTATCAGGCATTAAAAAAGGGCTACGCATCACGTAACCCCTTGTTTTATTTCGTTTACGCCAGGTAAGTCTAACGGACTGATTCTTTTGCTTATGCGGCGGAAATAATATTGGCGCAGTATCTCACATGCTGGAGTGACAAAGAAGAGCATGCAGGGGACGTGTGGATGAAGGCGTTGCTTTAAAAAATGGCGGATGTCGCAAGCGAATCCGCGCTACAAAACCTGATTAATTGCTGGCCCTGCTAATCACGCATCATGTTGCTTAATGATTAATTTTGCGCCCTGATTGAGTAACTGATTAATACTCTCGCCGCATGCCAGCGCGATACGTTCAAGAGCTGCATGGTCTTCAGGTGTTAGACGTGCAGAAATCTTCCCGCTGTATGATTTATAAGGCTCAATGTTTTTTGCACGACATGTATCAAGAAAGAATTTCAGAGATTCGGCTCCCTCTGTTTTCAATTCCTGCACACTGTAGGCGTAAAAATCTGCACCGCCGTTTAAGCCAACGAACTCGCCGCGAAACATTTCAATGTCTGGGTCGAAGCTAACAATGGCGGTGTGGCCGTCAATTTTAATCATGTTATTCATGGTTTGATTCCCGGACCAGTATTCGTTGGGTGGATAAGCGTCATCCACCATTTTTGGCGAGTGACGCTGTACTTAACCGCCCTACAAAACCTAGTGAATTCCTGGCACTGCCTCGCCACTGATCATTGCCAGCCCGCCATCGGTGCGAACAAAGCGCGGCGTTTTTAAATCCTCGACCAGAAGGTTAATCAACTCGAACAATAAACCTGTGAGCTGTTCTTCCTGCTCAGGCGACTGCTGGCGTTGCAGCAGCAAGATAGTAAGTGCGGAACAGTACTCGCGCAGGGTTTCGGAATCAGTAGAAAGCGGGCCGCGATAGTTATCGGGTTCTGCCACATCCACCGTCAGGCGCTCGATTAAATGTGCGGGCAGCGGCGTTTTTAGCGCAACTTTCAATACTTCAAGCGCGGCAAGCAAGCGCCCGCACAAGGCCATGCGTTCGGTGTTGTCGTCGTTTTCAATCAGCGCATCAACATAATGCTGGCAGGCGTCGAGCACCTGGAAGAGATCGTGCGTGGCACCGAGCGGGGTTTTTAAAAGCGTTGTGATTGCGGATTCAATTACTGGTTGAGTGCACAGGATTTCAGGGCGAGCGGTTGTGGTAGTATTCGTGTTAGCCATGTCGTTAACTCCTTTAACGATTGTGGTGAGCCTCCGTCTGGTACTCGTAATACCTTTCGGGGGCGTTTTTTTTCAGGTAGCCCTATGATAGGGTGTCAGATGACTACTTAAAATAATCCTGTGGGTACGTACATGTCAACTGTGAAAAGGGATGTAAAACGGTCAACATCAGGTAAATCTCCAACATTTCAGATCCGCATCACACCGGAACTGAAAGCTCAATTTGAAGTTGCAGCGAAAGATGCAGGCATGAGTTTGGGTAATTGGCTGAAAGAGCTTGGGAGGAAGGAGTTGGAGCATTTAGGGGGCGGCGCGGGATTATTAAAAATATAAATTTTTTTTTGCTGATTATATCTAAAGTACCCCAGAATAAATAAAATATCGTTCTGGGGCCATGAATAATATTTATAGGATTTCCGTTTGAACGCTTTGTTTTCGCCAGCCATTTACAGCAGAAATATGCCCACCAACACTTGCATCTTCAGCCCAGCGCTCCCAAAAATCAATAGTATTACTATTAGGTCTATTACTAGGTTCGGAAATCCTAATTCTTGTCGGAAGCAAACTTGCATCTCCTACGACTAATGCTTCTCCAGTGTCTAATACTGGTAATAAGTCACCAAATCCTCCTAAGCTATCTGGTAATAATCGACGAACTACAGCCTGGTCATCACCATTTGTTAGCCTCATAGCTACTAAGTTATTGCATTGGCTTAAGACTGTTCTATTTACTTCCGAAGGTCTCTGACTAACAACTACAAGTCCCACACCATACTTACGGCCTTCCTTTGCGATGCGTTCGAATATCTCAACTGAAATATCACCAGAGCTACCCGCAGAATTTCTTTCCGGAATATAAAGATGAGCTTCATCGCAAAAAATAGCAATGGGATGTCGATTTGTCGATAAGGTCCATTGCTGGATAGAAAATACTATTTTTGCAACCAAACTAACCATTAATGGTAGGATATCAGATGGGACCTCTGAGAAATCTATTATTTTAACCCCGCCTTTTTGGCTTGTCTGATCTTTAGTGCCAGCAATCAAAGCAGTTACCAATTTCTCTAGCCAATCAAATTGCATCGTTTCGTTTGTCCCTTGGAAAAGGAAACCCAACCGACGATCTGTCATTTTATTCTCTAGACGCTGAATTAACCTGCTCAGTTTCCCATTAAACTCGCCTGCTTTTTCAGTACCAGCTTTCACTCCCGGCACCATTTCTGAGTTGAGCCTATTTAGTTCATTTATTACAAAATCTAGATTAAAAGGAATTGGACTGTCTATTGTGAAGTTATCTAGAATGTCATTATGCATTCCATTTTCAAGGTATTTACGCTTTGCGTTAACAATAGTCCTCGACATTAACATTGTCTGATTTGGAGCATTCTGATCACTTCTATCTACAAACATGGATGTCATTGCTTCATAACCAAGTAACCAAAATGGTAAAAATAAAACACCATCCTCTAAAGAGGTATTTGTATCAAGATCTGCAGGCCCTGCAATCCTGTAATGTTGAAAACCAGATCCTATCAGTGGTGAATATTCTCCGTGAACATCAAAAACAATAGCATTTGCGTTGTCTAGTCTTGCCACTTGTTCAAGAATTCTTGCTGTTGTCCATGATTTTCCTGAGCCAGTGCTACCAACAATAACAGCATGGCGTTGGAAAAATTTATTACCATTTAGATAAGCATCGGCAGCATCATCAAGAGTATATTGACCAATAGATAGTCGTTGTTTATCTTCAGCAATATTGGCAATCACTCTCATAAAGTTCGTCAGTCTTTCGCCTTCTAAAGAAAAACAATTGGCTTCAATTTCTGGAACTGTTTCAAGTGTTCTGCGAAAAACATTACTTTTATCACCTAAACGATTTATTAAGGTACCAATTAAAGTTATTTTTACATTATTTTGTTCATTAAAATCTTCTTCATTATTTTTATCGGGGTCGTTTTTCTTTTCTTTAGATTCAATCGCAGTTCTTGTTATTTTTTGAATTATTCCAATTAAGTGTTGGCCAGGGCGACTACTTTGTAATACTGCAAGGCGATTTACCTGTAACTTACGAAGACGTTCAACATCTTCTACAGCAACAATTACTGTTGCTGTATCAACAGATCTAACGCGCCCTAAAATTTCGTTATCGTTATAATCAAGAATTGGCACTGTGTGTATCCTTAAGCAAATAAAGAAATAAAGTTGTCTAGCTCCCAGTATGCAACGCCTTTCACAATTACTCCACTTGGATCTTCTTCGGTGAAATATCGTATCCCTCCTTCAAAATTCTCAATGGCTATATACTTCTTACAATCTCCACTTTTGAAAAAGTCATGAGCAGTTGAGCTTATTTCTTTTGTTATTAATATCAATGGAACTTCATGGTTTTTGCATCTTTCAATTAATCTAGGTTGTAAATGACTATCATTGAAACCATATCCTATACATAAAAATGCGGAAGCATTACCCATTACCCTATCAGCATTTTGTATTGTGCTGCGGAATGGCTCATCGTGAGTTTTTCTAAATTTTTCGACCCCAGGAGTTACAATTACAGGGCTTAAATTTGGGGGTAATTGGTGCATCGGTGGTACTGATACGACAACTCCAGAGCTATCAAAAAACCATCCGAATGAGCCATGAACCTTCCAAACATTAACTGTACGTAACCTTTGATTATTTTGTATTATAACGGGATGTGGGTTTTGTGCTCTTTCACCAATATAACCAAAGTTAAAACCAGAGAAAGCACAGAATCCCGCTGATTCAGCAGCGTACTCAGCAATCCGGTCATAGTTTGGTGTCACAACATTTACTTCCCTCATTGTTCCACTCAGTAGAAATTTGAATAATTTACTTAATGGTAAGAGTTGTCTATCAGCAAGTACATTATAATATACGTTTAGATCCGACGCGTTCAGAAAATGCCATGTTGAATTAACAATATGCTGAGTGACTTCTGTTGTAACATTTACTTTGGTAAGAGCAGATTCTAAATCCGTGGTTTCAATTAGAGATAAGAATTCCTGCCATCCTTTTGTGTGTTCTTCTGATGAGCATATTTGAGGTAATTTTGTTGAAATCAAATGCTGGCCGAGATGCCACATTCCGGGAATCCCGTGAGGGACCGATGCTCCACTACCAAGAACAACTACTGGTATTCTTTGCATCCATTCTTGAATGTTTTTTTGTATTTCTTTGATCACTAATTTCTCACCTAAAGTAGTTTTATCTTTTGTCAAAGACAATAGCTTCACATAATGAGACTTCAGTTAATAGAAAATTTGATAGATTTGGATTGATCTATATCACAAATTTCACCTAGTGAATACGCCAATAAATGATGAACATTCCTAACAGATTGAAAAAAGATAGATGATATATAGAAAGTCTTTTTAAATTCCTATGCTCTTGCATAATAAAGAATTTAATATTAAATGACTCATTCATATAATAGGAAGAAATTTAGGTTAAATTACACTTCGAGAGTGCTTAATGGCGGAAGATCACAGGAGTCGAACCTGCCCGGCACCGCTGGCGGCACCAACTGGAGTTGAAGTCCAGCCGCCTCACCGGAGACGACGATCTTCCTAGCCTCGATTGCTACATGGAGGCGGTGCGCAGTATACCCAGTTTTTCATCCTTACCAAACAATGGTTTCCTCTTTCCCCAATCATTTCTCAGAAACTATTAGCCAGATCAATCAAACCGCCCGAAAAACACGCATTCCTTAACTCTTAGTCTGCTAAGAGAGCGACACTGCTCACAGTTATTAAGAAACGTAATCTGATAACCAGAAATTGGAATTCCTGCGCCCCTCGCAATCCACTAAAACGTTAGGCAGAGAATTTTCGCAGCCGTTTGGCCAAGGAAGAGAGCAATGAAAAGTCAGATACTTTCCGCGAAGGAAAAGTTTGGTTACGGCCTGGGTGATGCCGCAAGCCATATCATTTTCGATAACGTCATGATGTACATGATGTTCTTTTATACCGATATCTTCGGTATCCCTGCCGGGTTCGTCGGCACCATGTTCCTGCTGGCGCGTGCGCTGGATGCGATTTCCGACCCGTGCATGGGGCTGATTGCCGACCGCACCCGCAGCCGCTGGGGGAAATTCCGCCCGTGGATATTGTTCGGCGCGATCCCGTTCGGCATCGTCTGTGTGTTTGCTTACAGCACGCCAGATTTCAGCCTGCACGGCAAAATGATTTACGCCGCCATCACCTACACGCTGCTGACGCTGATGTACACCGTGGTCAACATCCCTTATTGCGCGCTCGGCGGCGTTATCACCAACGACCCAACGCAACGCATCTCCCTGCAATCCTGGCGCTTTGTGCTGGCGACGGCGGGCGGCATGCTTTCCACCGTGTTGATGATGCCACTGGTCAAATTTATTGGCGGTGAAGATAAAGCCTTCGGCTTCCAGGGCGGCATTGCGGTGCTGTCTGTGGTGGCATTTATCATGCTGGCGACCTGTTTCTTCTTCACTAAAGAACGCGTGGAAGCGCCACCGAGCACCACTTCTGCGCGTGAAGATTTGCGCGATATCTGGCAAAACGACCAGTGGCGCATCGTCGGCCTGCTCACCATTCTCAATATTATGGCGGTGTGTATCCGTGGCGGCGCGATGATGTATTACGTCACCTGGATCCTCGGTTCGCCGCTGATGTTCACCGGGTTCCTCACCACTTATTGCGTCGGCAACCTGATTGGCAGCGCCGCGGCTAAACCGCTTACCGACTGGAAATGCAAAGTCAGCGTCTTCTGGTGGACCAACGCCGCGCTCGCTGTACTGAGCTTCGCGATGTTCTTCGTGCCGATGAGTTCGGTCATCCTGATGTTCGTCTTCATCTTTGTGATTGGCGTGCTGCACCAGTTAGTGACGCCAATCCAGTGGGTGATGATGTCCGACACTGTTGATTACGGCGAGTGGACCAACGGCAAACGCCTCACCGGTATCAGCTTTGCGGGCACCTTGTTTGTGCTGAAACTCGGCCTCGCCCTTGGCGGTGCGCTGATTGGCTGGATGCTGGCAGGCGGCGGTTACGATGCCAGTGCCACCACGCAAAACAGCGCCACCATCAGCATTATTATCGCGCTTTTCACCATCGTGCCGGGCATCTGTTACCTGATCAGCGCCATTATTGCGAAACGCTTCTACACCCTGAACACGCCGTTCCTGAATAAAATTCTCGGGGAACTGGCTGAAGGCGTGCGCCGCAATCAAAAAGATTTTGAAAATACTCCCGTTTCCAAAGAATTCCAGCAGTGAGAGGACTTAGAAGATGAAAATTAGTGACGGCAATTGGCTGATTCAGCCGGGTTTATCGCTTATCCACCCGGTGCAGGTTTTCGATGTGGAGCAGCAGGGTAATGAGATGGTGGTGTACGCGGGCATGAAAGATGTACGCGAACGTGGCAACCAGCTCGATACACCTCTGTTTACGCTGCGCTTTTTCTCCCCGCAGGAAGGTGTGGTCGGTGTGCGTATCGAGCACTTCCAGGGCGCGGTGAATAACGGCCCACATTACCCGCTGAACGTGTTGCAGGACGTGAAAGTCACCATGCAGAACACGGAAGAGTTTGCCGAGCTGAAAAGCGGCAACCTGGCGGTGCGTGTCACCAAAGGCCTGGACTGGGCGCTGGATTTCCTGCGTGACGGCGTGCGTATCACCGGCAGTGCGGTAAAAAACAACGGCTACGTGCAGGACGGTAATACTGGCAACACGCATATGTTCGAGCGCCTGGATTTGGGTGTCGGCGAAACGGTTTATGGCCTTGGCGAGCGCTTTACCGCACTGGTGAAAAACGGCCAGACGGTGGATACCTGGAACCGCGATGGCGGCACCAGTACCGAACAGTCCTACAAAAATATTCCGTTCTACCTCACTAACCGTGGCTACGGCGTGCTGGTGAACCATCCGGAATGTGTCTCTTTTGAAGTGGGTTCCGAAAAAGTTTCCAAAGTGCAGTTCAGCGTGGAAGGCGAATATCTCGAATACTTCGTGATTGACGGCCCAACGCCGAAAGCGGTGCTTGACCGTTACACCCGCTTCACTGGCCGCCCGGCGCTGCCACCAGCGTGGTCGTTTGGCCTGTGGCTCACCACTTCCTTTACCACCAACTACGACGAAGCGACGGTTAACAGCTTTATCGACGGTATGGCGGAGCGCAACTTGCCGCTGCACGTTTTCCACTTCGACTGCTTCTGGATGAAAGCCTTCCAGTGGTGCGATTTCGAGTGGGATCCGGTGACCTTCCCCGACCCGGAAGGGATGCTGAAACGCCTGAAAGCTCGCGGCCTGAAAATCTGCGTGTGGATAAACCCCTATATCGGCCAGAAATCTCCGCTGTTCCGCGAAGGGATGGAAAAAGGCTATCTGCTGAAACGCCCGAACGGCGCGGTGTGGCAGTGGGATAAATGGCAGCCAGGTCAGGCGATTGTCGATTTCACTAACCCGGCAGCTTGCGAGTGGTATGCCGGGCACCTGAAACGCCTGGTACGCATGGGTGTGGATTGCTTCAAAACGGACTTCGGCGAGCGTATCCCGACTGACGTAGTGTGGCATGACGGCTCTGACCCGCAGAAAATGCACAACCATTACGCGTTCATCTACAACGAGCTGGTGTGGAACGTGCTCAAGCAGGAACTGGGTGAAGAAGAGGCGGTGCTGTTTGCGCGTTCGGCTTCCGTGGGCGCACAACAATTCCCGGTTCACTGGGGTGGCGACTGCTACGCCAACTACGAATCTATGGCGGAAAGCCTGCGCGGTGGCTTGTCGCTCGGCATGTCCGGTTTCGGTTTCTGGAGCCACGATATTGGTGGGTTCGAAAACACTGCACCTGCGCATGTTTATAAACGCTGGTGCGCGTTCGGGCTGCTCTCCAGCCACAGCCGCCTGCACGGCAGCAAATCCTACCGTGTGCCATGGGCGTATGACGACGAAGCCTGCGATGTGGTGCGCCACTTCACGCAGTGGAAATCGCGCATGATGCCGTATCTGTACCGCCAGGCCGCATTTGCCGCAGAGTTCGGTACGCCGATGATGCGCTCGATGATGCTGGAATTCCCGGACGATCCGGGCTGCGATTATCTCGACCGCCAGTACATGTTGGGCGAGTCAGTGATGGTTGCGCCGGTGTTCAGTGAAGCGGGCGACGTACAGTTCTATCTGCCGGAAGGCCGCTGGACGCACCTGTTCAACAACGTTGAAGCGCAGGGCAGCCGCTGGCATAAAGAGCAGCACGGTTTCCAGAGCCTGCCGGTGTATGTGCGTGATAACACACTACTGGCGCTGGGTAATAACGACCAGAAGCCGGATTACGCCTGGCACGAAGGCACCGCTTTCCAGCTGTTTAATCTCGATGATGGACGCGAAGCAATTTGCGAAGTCCCGGCAGCAGACGGTTCGGTTATCTTCACGCTGAAAGTGAAGCGCGAGGGCAACACGCTGACGGTGCAAGGTAAAGGCCAGGCGAAAGACTGGACGCTGTGTTTGCGTAATATCGGTAATGTGAAGAGCGTGAAGGCAGGTAAGAGTGTTGCGGGCGAGCAGGGTGCGGTGATTACGCCAGATTCAGCTGAGTCAGGTTTGGTTATCGAGCTTTAGTGAATGTGTCGGATGTCGCTAACGCTAATCCGACCTACGAAGAGCAGTTGTAGGGTGGATTAGCGCAAGCGACATCCACCGTTTTTTTATTTAACCCTTCATCCACACCCGCAACCCATCGAGGAACATCTGCGTCGCCAGCATAACCAATATCAACCCCATTAAACGCTCCAGCGCATTCACCCCTTTCTCGCCCAACAGGCGTAAGAAAAGAGAAGATTGCAGCAAAATTGCCACGGTACCGCCCCAGGCCAGTAAAAGTGCGGCGACTAAATGTCCCATCTGGTTTGGATACTGATGCGATAACAGCATTAAAGTGGCCAGAAGTGTCGGTCCGGCAACCAATGGGATCGCCAGCGGCACGATAAAGGGTTCTTCACCCGCAGGCAGGCCAGAAGCGTTTCCTTCCTTGCTTGGGAAAATCATTCTGATGGCGATCAGGAACAGAATAATCCCGCCGGAAATCGACACGCTTTCCGCACGCAGATTAAGGAATGCGAGAATTTTTTCCCCGGCAAACAGGAAAATAAGCATGATTATCAGCGCAATAAGCAGCTCGCGGATCATGATGGCCCGGCGGCGCTTCGGCTCGGTATGCTTGAGCACTGACATAAAAATCGGCAGGTTTCCTAACGGGTCCATAATCAGGATTAACAGTACTGCCGCAGAAATGATTTCGGTCATGAATGGTGTTCTCTAATAAATAACGTGTTCATTGATAAGTTCTATTTCTAATAGCTTGCATATCATTGATTAATTTCACTTGCGACTTCGGCAGCATTTTGTAAGGTGAACAGTAATCTCAATTAATGTACACAACACACATCCGCAGGATTAGTCGCTATGAAAAATGTTGGTTTTATCGGTTGGCGCGGTATGGTCGGTTCCGTTCTCATGCAACGCATGGTTGAAGAACGCGATTTTGACGCCATTCGCCCAGTTTTCTTCTCCACTTCCCAGTTAGGCCTCCCGGCCCCGTCTTTTGCAGGCCAGAACAATGGCACGCTGCAAGACGCATATGACCTGGAAGCGCTGAAGGCACTGGACATTATCATTACCTGCCAGGGCGGCGATTATACCAACGAAATCTATCCAAAGCTCCGTGAAAGCGGCTGGCAAGGTTACTGGATTGATGCAGCGTCTTCACTGCGTATGAAAGATGACGCGATTATTATTCTCGACCCGGTAAACCAGCACGTTATTCAGGAAGGTCTGAACAACGGCGTGAAAACCTTTGTGGGCGGTAACTGCACAGTCAGCTTGATGCTGATGTCCCTTGGCGGTCTGTTCGCAAACGACCTGGTTGACTGGGTGTCTGTGGCGACTTACCAGGCGGCTTCCGGTGGCGGCGCACGTCATATGCGTGAATTGCTGACCCAGATGGGCCAATTGCACAGCCATGTTGCCAGCGAACTGGCGGACCCGGCTTCTGCCATCCTGAACATTGAACGCAAAGTGACAGACCTTGCACGTGGCGGCAGCCTGCCAACCGATAACTTCGGTGTGCCATTGGCTGGCAGCCTGATCCCATGGATCGACAAGCAGCTTGATAATGGCCAGACCCGCGAAGAGTGGAAAGGCCAGGCTGAGACCAACAAAATCCTTAATACCGGCACAATCATCCCAGTTGATGGCTTGTGTGTCCGCGTTGGCGCACTGCGCTGCCACAGCCAGGCATTCACTCTGAAACTGAAAAAAGATGTCTCTCTGCCAACCATCGAAGCGATGCTGGCCGGGCATAACGATTGGGTCAAAGTCGTGCCAAACGACCGTGATATCACTATGCGTGAGCTGACGCCTGCGGCAGTAACCGGCACGCTCACTACTCCCGTCGGGCGTTTGCGTAAACTGAATATGGGTCCTGAGTACTTGTCTGCCTTCACTGTTGGCGACCAGTTGCTGTGGGGCGCTGCCGAACCGTTACGTAGAATGTTGCGCTTGCTCGCATAATTACACTTACTCACCAAAGGGGCATTGCAGCCCCTTTTTTTATCACGTCATATACCCTTCATACTTCACGTTATGGATGTGTTGGTTGCACTCCGTCACCCCAGTCACTTACTTAAGTAAGCTCTTGGGGATTCCTGAGCTTACCGCCTTCCCATAATGTGAATTATTTGGGTATACATGAAGCGTATGACTTTAGTTCATTAATTTTCGGGAGCAAAACAGAGCGTTGGCTATGCTTTATTCAGGGCGATAAACCGCCATGAACATTAGTTGGGCGGAACGGCTTGCAGGAAAACAATGTTATTGCCGTCCGTTAGGGTCAATGAATGACAAAAAACAGGACGAAACCATGTCTGTTCATCCAGAAAAAGACGTGATAAATGCGCTAATTGCGGGTCATTTTGCTGATCCTTTTTCTCTGCTGGGAATGCATAAAACTGAAGCCGGGCTGGAAGTTCGTGCCCTGTTACCGAACGCCACAGAAGTGTGGATTATCGACCCGAAGACCGGTGGGAAGGTCGGCAAGTTAGAATGTATTGATTCGCGCGGTTTCTTTTGCGGGGTAATTGCCCGGCGCAAAAATCCTTTCCGCTACCAACTGGCTGTTATGTGGCATGGCCATGAAAACCTGATTGATGACCCATATCGCTTTGGGCCGCTGATTCAGGAAATGGATAGCTGGCTGCTATCCGAAGGCACGCATTTGCGCCCGTACGAAACGCTTGGCGCACATGCCGACACGATGGATGGCGTGACCGGCACTCGTTTCTCCGTTTGGGCACCTAATGCCCGACGTGTTTCCGTCGTTGGCCAGTTTAACTATTGGGACGGCCGTCGCCACCCGATGCGTTTGCGTCGCGAAAGCGGTATCTGGGAACTCTTTATTCCTGGCGCTCATCCTGGGCAATTATATAAATTCGAACTCATTGATACCGAAGGGCATTTACGCCTGAAGGCTGACCCGTACGCGTTTGAGTCGCAAATGCGCCCGGAAACGGCATCACTGATTTGCGGGCTGCCTGATAAAACGACGCTAAGCCCCGCCCGCCAGCGTGCTAACGGCTTTGACCAGCCGATTTCCATTTATGAAGTGCATCTTGGGTCATGGCGCCGCCATACCGACAATAATTTCTGGCTCAGTTACCGTGAACTGGCGGACCAACTGGTGCCGTACGTCAAAGAGATGGGCTTTACGCATCTCGAATTGCTGCCGATTAACGAACACCCGTTCGATGGTAGCTGGGGTTATCAACCGCAAGGTTTGTACGCGCCCACGCGCCGTTTCGGTACGCGCGAAGACTTCCGTTACTTTATCAATGCCGCACATGCTGCGGGCTTAAACGTGCTGCTCGACTGGGTGCCAGGGCATTTCCCGACCGACGACGCTGGCCTTGCGAAGTTTGACGGCACATCGCTGTACGAACACGGCGACCCGCGCGAAGGTTATCACCAGGACTGGAACACGCTGATTTACAACTATGGGCGGCGTGAAGTCAGCAACTATCTGGTGGGTAATGCGCTTTACTGGATTGAGCGTTTCGGCATCGACGGTTTACGCGTTGATGCGGTGGCATCGATGATTTACCGCGACTACAGCCGCCAGCCTGGCGAGTGGATCCCGAACGACAAAGGCGGGCGCGAGAACCTCGAAGCTATCGAATTCCTGCGCAATACCAACCGTATTATCGGCGAGCAAACGCCGGGTGCCGTCACCATGGCGGAAGAGTCTACTGACTTTAGTGGTGTGTCGCGCCCATCAACTATGGGTGGCCTCGGGTTCTGGTTTAAGTGGAACCTGGGCTGGATGCACGACACGCTCGATTACATGAAACTTGATCCGGTTCATCGCCAGTTCCATCACGACAAAATGACTTTCGGCATGCTGTACAACAGCACCGAAAACTTCGTGCTGCCGTTGTCGCACGACGAAGTGGTCCACGGTAAAAAATCCATTCTTGACCGCATGCCGGGTGATGCCTGGCAGAAATTTGCCAATCTGCGTGCTTACTACGGTTGGATGTGGGCATTCCCAGGCAAGAAGTTGCTGTTTATGGGCAACGAATTTGCCCAGGGTCGCGAATGGAACCACGACAGCAGCCTCGACTGGCATTTGCTGGAAGGGGGCGATAACTGGCACCACGGTGTGAAACGCCTGGTCCGCGATTTGAACCATACTTACCGTCACCACGCTGCGATGCACGAGCTGGATTTTGACAGCTACGGCTTTGAATGGCTGGTGGTCGAAGACAACGTTAATTCGGTGTTTATCTTTGTGCGCCGCGACTCGAAGGGCAATGAAATCATTGTTGCCAGTAACTTCACTCCGGTGCCGCGCTACAACTATCGCTTTGGTATCAACCAGCCGGGGCGTTGGCGCGAAGAGCTGAACACGGACTCAATGCATTATCACGGCAGTAATGCGGGGAACAGTGGCGGGGTACATAGCGACGAGATCCCAAGCCACGGGCGTGACCATTCTCTGAGTCTGACGTTGCCACCACTCTCAACAATTTGGTTGGTACGGGAGGCGGAATGACACAACTGACCACCGGGAGTCCGGCTCCGTATGGTTCGTTTTTTGATGGCAAAGGTGTCAATTTCACGCTGTTTTCGGCTCATGCTGAAAAAGTCGAACTGTGTGTTTTTGACCAGCACGGCCATGAACGGCGGTACGACATGCCCGTGCGCACGGGTGACATCTGGCATGGTTATTTACCCGAAGCGAAGCCTGGCCTGCAGTATGGCTATCGCGTTCATGGCCCGTGGGACCCGCAAAACGGGCACCGTTTTAACCCGGCAAAACTGCTGCTCGACCCTTGCGCGCGAGTGGTTGTTGGCGGGGTCGATAACCACCCGCATCTACACGGCGGTTATGACGAGCCAAACCTGGAAGACAGCGGCCCACACATGGCGAAATGTGTTGTGGTGCGTGATGTATTCGACTGGGAAGGCGACGAGCACCCGCGCACGCCGTGGGGCGACACGGTTATTTACGAAGCGCATGTTCGCGGCCTGACGCTACTACACCCTGAGATCCCCGAAGAGCTGCGCGGCACGTATGCCGCACTGGGCCATCCGGTGATGATTAACTACTTCAAACGCCTGGGGATTACGGCGTTGGAACTGATGCCGGTGGCGCATTTTGTCACAGAGCCACGCGTCGCCCATTTAGGTTTAAGCAACTATTGGGGCTATAACCCGCGTTCGTTTTACGCCGTCGAAGGCTACTACGCGGTGAACCATGATCCGCTGGCGGCTGCTAACGAGCTGCGTGGTGCGGTGAAAGCGCTGCATGAGGCGGGTATTGAGGTCATTCTCGACATTGTTCTTAACCACAGTGCGGAGCTGGATCGCGACGGCCCAACCCTCTCCCTAAGCGGAATCGACAACCGTAGCTATTATTGGTTAATGGATAACGGTGATTACCAGAACTGGACCGGTTGCGGTAATACGCTGAATCTGAGCACGCCAGGCGTGGTGGCGCAGGTGGTGGATTGCCTGCGTTATTGGGTCGACAGTTGCCACATTGATGGTTTCCGTTTCGATTTAGCTTCTGTTATGGGGCGCACGCCGGAATTTCGCCAGGATGCGCCGCTGTTTGAAGCCATTAAAAATGACCCGGTTTTGTCGCAGATAAAACTGATAGCGGAACCCTGGGATATTGGCGCGGGGGGTTATCAGGTCGGCAACTATCCACCGTTATTTGCGGAGTGGAACGATCATTTTCGTGATGGCATGCGCCGTTTCTGGCTGCGACAAGATTTATCGTTGGGGGGATTCGCTTGCCGCTTTGCCGGTTCAAGCGATGTCTATCGCCATGGCGATCGTCTTCCTTCGACCAGCATCAATTTAATCACGGCTCACGACGGTTTTACGCTGCGTGATTGTGTCAGCTTCAACCAAAAACACAACGAAGCTAACGGTGAAGACAACCGTGATGGCACGAACAATAACTACAGCAATAACTATGGCTTCGAAGGGCTGGAAGCCTCGCTCAATATTAAAGAAAGACGGCGCGACAGCGTTCACGCCTTGCTGACGTTGTTGCTGCTCTCTCAGGGTACGCCGATGCTTTTGGCCGGTGATGAACATGGTCATAGCCAACATGGGAATAACAACGCTTATTGCCAGGATAACCAGCTGACATGGCTTGACTGGGAAAACTGTAATGATGGCTTAACCACTTTTACCGCGGCATTGATTCATCTGCGCAAGACGATTCCAGCACTTACCCGGAATGTCTGGTGGGAGGAAGGTGATGGCAATGTGCGCTGGTGGAATAAAGAGGCCCAGCCTCTGAATGCTGGCGAGTGGGAGAATGGGGTTCACCGGTTACAAATCCAACTCTCAGACCGTTGGCTAATAACGATTAACGCTACCGAAGAAGTGGCCGACATCGTTCTACCCGAAGGGGAATGGCGTGCTATTCCTCCGTTTGCCGGTGAAGACAACCCGGTAGTGATGGCTGTATGGCATGGTCCCGCGCACGGAGTATGCGTTTTCCAGAAATCATAAAAAAGGAGTCAGTCATGGTTAGGCTTGATAAGAACGATCCTCTGATGTTGGCAAGACAACTGCCAAATAAATCTGTCGCCCTGATTCTGGCTGGTGGGCGCGGTACCCGATTGAAAGATTTGACTTCAACGCGCGCCAAGCCTGCTGTCCACTTTGGTGGCAAGTTCCGGATTATTGATTTTGCGCTGTCGAATTGCATTAACTCAGGTATTCGTCGTATTGGCGTGATTACGCAATATCAGTCTCACACGTTGATACAGCATATTCAGCGTGGCTGGTCATTCTTCAGCGAAGAGATGAACGAGTTTGTCGATTTGCTCCCGGCGCAGCAACGTGTGCATGGTGAAAACTGGTATCGCGGCACCGCCGATGCTGTCACGCAGAACCTCGATATTATCCGCCGCTACAAAGCGGAGTATGTGGTTATCCTCGCGGGTGACCATATCTACAAGCAAGATTACTCGCGCATGTTGATTGACCATGTGGAAAAAGGTGCGCGCTGTACCGTGGCCTGTATGCCAGTTCCACTCCATGAAGCCTCAGCATTTGGCGTGATGGCGGTTGATAACGAAGAGAAAATTATCGAGTTCGTTGAGAAACCGGCTAACCCACCGTCTATGCCTGGTGACGACAGCAAAGCGCTCGCCAGCATGGGGATCTACGTTTTTGACGCCGATTACCTCTACGAACTGCTGGAAGCTGACGATAAAGACGAAAACTCAAGCCACGATTTCGGGAAAGATATCATTCCGTATGTCATGAAATCCGGCTCGGCCTTCGCCCACCCATTCCCACTTTCTTGCGTGCAATCAGACCCGGATGCCGAACCCTACTGGCGTGATGTGGGGACGCTTGAAGCCTACTGGAAAGCCAACCTCGACCTTGCTTCGGTAACGCCAGAGCTGGATATGTACGACCGGGATTGGCCAATCCGCACGCATATGGAGCCGTTGCCTCCGGCTAAATTTGTGCAAGACCGCTCCGGCAGCCACGGCATGACGCTGAACTCACTGGTTTCTGGCGGCTGCATTATTTCGGGCTCGGTGGTGGTTCAGTCGGTGCTGTTCCCACGCGTGCGCGTTAACTCGTTTTGCAATATTGACTCGTCAGTATTGTTGCCGGATGTCGTCGTCGGGCGTTCCTGCCGTTTGCGTCGTTGCATTATCGATCGCGCCTGCGTCATTCCTGAAGGGATGGTCGTCGGGGAAAACGCCGAAGAAGATGCGCGCCGTTTCTACCGTTCTGAAGAAGGTATTGTGCTTGTCACCCGTGAAATGCTGGCCAAGCTGCCTGGTTAAGTTTTAAAGGATTGATCACCGTGCAGCAAGGGTTGCACGGTGAAGTTTTATCGTTTGGCGCTCCTGAAGTTTACTTGATGAGAGCGCTGCGACTTTCCATACGGGAGCGATAATGCAGGTCTTACATGTATGTTCTGAAATGTTTCCACTGCTGAAAACGGGTGGTCTGGCAGATGTGCTTGGCGCGTTACCGGCGGCACAAATTGCAGGCGGGGTGGAGACGCGAGTCCTGCTGCCTGCTTTCCCTGATATTCGTCGTGGCATTGTTGATGCACAGGTTGTTGCACACCGCGACACCTTCGCGGGTCATATGACTTTGTTATATGGCCACTTCAACGGCGTGGGGATTTACCTCATTGACGCTCCACATTTATACGAACGCCCCGGCAGCCCATATCACGATACCAATCAGTTCGCTTACACCGACAACGTGCTGCGTTTTGCATTGCTGGGTTGGGTAGGTGCTGAGATGGCATGTGGTCTGGACCCCTTCTGGCGCCCGGATATCGTGCATGCGCATGACTGGCATGCGGGCCTGGTGCCTGCGTACCTGGAAGCGCGTGGTCGCCCGGCAAAGTCGGTATTTACCGTCCACAACCTGGCGTACCAGGGGCTGTTTTATGCCCATCATATGAATGAAATTGATCTGCCTTGGTCGTTCTACAACATCAACGGTCTGGAGTTTAATGGTCAAATTTCGTACTTGAAAGCTGGCCTTTACTATGCTGATCATATTACGGCGGTCAGCCCGACTTATGCCCGCGAGATAACCGAACCGCAATTTGCCTACGGAATGGAAGGATTGTTGCGCCAGCGCCATCGTGAGGGACGTTTGTCCGGTATCCTCAATGGCGTGGATGAAAAAATCTGGGACCCGGCCCATGACTTACTTCTGGCTTCTCGCTACACCCGCGACTCGCTGGAAGAAAAGGCCGAAAACAAACGGCAGTTGCAGGTAGCCATGGGGCTGAAAGTTAACGACAAAGCGCCACTGTTTGCAGTGGTCAGCCGTTTAACCAGCCAGAAAGGGTTGGATTTAGTGCTGGAAGCGTTGCCGGGTTTACTCGAGCAAGGCGGGCAACTGGCATTACTGGGGGCGGGTGATTCGGTAATGCAGGAGGGGTTCCTTGCGGCAGCGGCGGAACATCCAGGACAAGTGGGGGTGCAAATCGGCTACCACGAAGCATTCTCGCACCGCATTATGGGCGGGGCTGATGTGATTATGGTACCAAGCCGTTTTGAACCTTGTGGTTTAACGCAATTGTATGGCTTGAAGTACGGCACTTTGCCGCTGGTGCGGCGCACGGGCGGGCTTGCAGATACTGTGTCTGACAGCTCGCTGGAAAACCTGGCAGATGGTATCGCCAGTGGGTTCGTGTTTGAAGACAGTAATGCCTGGTCGCTGTTAAGAGCGATCAGACGTGCCTTCGTGTTGTGGTCTCGCCCTTCGCTGTGGCGATTTGTTCAACGTCAGGCAATGGGCATGGATTTTAGCTGGCAGGTAGCGGCGCACTCTTACCGCGACTTGTATCAACGTTTGCTGTAGCCATCCACCAGGAATCACTGATATGAACGCACCTTTTTCCTATTCGTCACCGACGCTCAGTACAGAGGCACTCAAGCATTCAATCGCCTATAAGCTGATGTTTACTGTCGGGAAAGATCCGGTTATCGCGAACAAACATGAGTGGCTCAACGCCACGTTGTTTGCGGTTCGCGACCGTTTGGTAGAGCGCTGGTTGCGCTCTAACCGTGCTCAGCTTTCCCAGGAAGTTCGCCAGGTTTACTATCTGTCGATGGAGTTTTTGATTGGCCGCACGCTCTCCAACGCACTGCTGTCATTGGGAATTTATGATGACGTCAAAAACGCGCTCGAAGAGATGGGGCTGGATCTTGAAGAGTTGATTGACGAAGAGAACGACCCCGGCCTCGGTAATGGCGGGCTCGGTCGTCTCGCCGCCTGTTTCCTCGATTCATTAGCAACACTCGGCTTGCCTGGCCGTGGTTACGGCATTCGCTACGATTACGGTATGTTTAAACAAAATATCGTCGATGGCCGCCAGAAAGAGTCGCCGGATTACTGGCTCGAATACGGAAATCCATGGGAATTCAAACGCCACAACACGCGCTACAAAGTGCGCTTTGGCGGGCGAGTGCAGATGGAAGCGAAAAAATTCCGCTGGGTAGAAACTGAAGAGATCCTCGCGGTGGCGTATGACCAGATAATCCCTGGCTACGATACCGATGCAACCAACACGCTGCGCCTGTGGAATGCGCAAGCGAGTAGCGAAATCAACCTGGGTAAATTTAACCAGGGCGACTATTTCGCGGCAGTCGAAGATAAAAACCATTCAGAAAACGTCTCGCGCGTGCTCTACCCGGACGACTCGACCTATTCAGGCCGTGAACTCCGTCTGCGCCAGGAGTATTTCCTGGTGTCGTCCACCGTGCAGGACATTCTCAGCCGCCATTTCCAGTTGCATAAAACCTATGACAATCTGGCGGATAAAATCGCCATTCACCTCAACGACACACATCCGGTATTAGCGATCCCTGAGCTGATGCGCTTGCTTATCGACGAGCATAAGTTCAGCTGGGAAGATGCGTTTGAAGTTTGCTGCCAGGCATTCTCCTATACCAATCACACGCTGATGAGCGAGGCGCTGGAAACCTGGCCGGTTGATATGCTCGGCAAAATCTTGCCGCGCCATTTGCAGATAATCTTCGAGATTAACGACTACTTCCTGAAAACGTTGCAGGAGCAGCATCCAAACGATACTGCTTTGCTGGGGCGTACTTCGATTATTGATGAGTCGAATGGCCGTAAAGTGCGTATGGCGTGGCTTGCGGTTGTGGTCAGCCACAAAGTTAACGGCGTTTCAGAGCTGCACTCCAACCTGATGGTGCAGTCGCTATTTGCCGATTTCGCCGCAATCTTCCCGATGCGTTTTTGTAATAAAACCAATGGCGTAACACCGCGTCGCTGGCTGGCTTTGGCTAACCCGCCGCTTTCAGAAGTGCTGGATGAAAACATTGGCCGTACCTGGCGTACTGACCTGAGCCAGTTGAATGACCTGAAACAGCATATTGATTACCCAACGGTGCATCAGGATGTGCGTAAGGCGAAGCTTGCCAACAAGAAGCGTCTGGCAAGTTATATCGGCCAGCAGCTCAACGTGGTGGTGAACCCGAATGCGCTGTTTGATGTGCAGATCAAACGTATTCACGAGTACAAGCGCCAGTTGATGAATGTGCTGCACGTGATTACACGCTATAACCGCATTAAGGCCGATCCGACAGCCGATTGGGTGCCGCGCGTGAATATCTTCGCCGGTAAAGCGGCGTCAGCGTATTACATGGCAAAACACATCATTCACCTCATCAATGATGTGGCGACGGTGATCAACAACGATCCGGTGGTGAAAGATCGCCTGAAAGTGGTGTTTATCCCGAACTATAGCGTTAGCCTTGCACAGATCATTATCCCGGCGGCTGATCTCTCCGAGCAGATCTCTCTGGCGGGAACCGAGGCTTCCGGCACCAGTAATATGAAGTTTGGCCTGAACGGCGCGCTGACCATCGGCACGCTGGATGGGGCAAACGTTGAAATGCTGGAACATGTGGGGGCGGATAATATCTTTATCTTTGGTAATACGGCGGAAGAGGTCGAAACGCTACGGCGTAAAGGCTATCAGCCGCGCGAATACTATGAAAAAGATGAAGAGCTGCACCAGGTGCTGACGCAAATCGGTACGGGCACGTTCAGTCCGGGCGAACCGACGCGCTACCGCGACCTGCTGGACTCACTGATCAACTTTGGTGACCACTATCAGGTGCTGGCAGATTACCGCAGTTATGTGGATTGCCAGGATAGGGTAGATGAGCTGTATCGCCAGCCGGAAGAGTGGACGATCCGCACGATGCACAATATTGCCAACATGGGGTATTTCTCATCCGACAGGACGATTCAGGAATACGCCGATGAGATTTGGCATATTAAGCCGGTGAGATTGTAATTATTCCCCTCTCCCCAAAGGGGCGAGGGGACTAGCCCCGTATTCCCCCTCTCCCTCAGGGAGAGGGCAGAGGTGAGGGTTGTTCTCACGCAAATATCAGCACAACTCCAGTTGCACGTTATTCTCGGCAATCACCTGCATCACGCCTGCGGGTGGCATCACATCGGTATAAACCTGATCGACAAGGCTAATACTACCCAGATTCACCATCGCATTACGGCCGAATTTAGAGTGATCGACAACCAGCATCACACAGCGTGAGTTTTCAATAATTGCGCGTTTAGTACGAACTTCGTGGTAATCAAACTCCAGCAATGAGCCGTCACCGTCGATGCCGCTGATCCCCAGAATGCCGAAATCCAGCCTGAACTGAGAGATAAAATCGAGCGTCGCTTCGCCGATAATTCCGCCGTCGCGGCTGCGTAATTCGCCACCCGCCAGAATTATGCGGAAGTCTTCTTTAACTTTGAGCGTATTCGCCACGTTCAGGTTGTTGGTCACGATGCGCAAATTGCTGTGGTTTAGCAACGCATGCGCGACGGCTTCCGGCGTGGTACCGATATCAATAAACAGCGTGGCACCGTTAGGGATCTGACTGGCGACTTTCTGGGCGATACGCTCTTTTTCCGCTGTCTGAGTCGCTTTACGGTCATGCCACGGCGTATTCACAGAGCTAGAAGGCAGTGCTGCGCCACCGTGATGGCGCATGATCAGATTCTGCTCGGCGAGATCGTTCAGATCACGGCGAATGGTTTGTGGACTCACTTCAAACTGTTCAACCAGCTCTTCTGTGCTGACATAGCCTTGTTTTTTAACCAGTTCGACAATCGCATCATGACGTTGTGTTTGCTTCACGCTGTTTTATTCTCCTGAAATGCTATGTTCGTTTTCGCGCATGCATTGTATCAACCAGCGCCATCGCAAGCCCAACAACCAGGCCGGTGATGTGTGCAGCGTTGGCGATAGACATTCCTAAAACATCGAAAAATCCTATCACAATCCACAGTACTGCAAAGCCTAACAGGCCGCGCTGCATATAGATGCCGCTGTCAGGGTCACGTTCGCCACGCAGCCAGACATAACCCATCAGCGCGTAAACCACACCGGACAAACCACCAAACAACGGGCCACCAAATTTAGCCTGTACAAAACCGCTCAATAAAGCCGAAATCAACGTTAATGTGATGAGTTTTCCGCTGCCGAGGCGCTTTTCCACAGGGCCGCCGAGGTACCACCACCACAGTAAGTTAAACGCGATATGCATAATAGAAAAGTGCATCAAAGCATGGCTGAAATAGCGCCACAATTCATAGTGCAAACTGTCTTTGTACGGCCACGCTAACCAGACCATAACCGCACGGTCACCCATCACTTGCATCATCAGGTAGACCAGCACACAGGCGGCCATGATCACCATTGTGAAGGGACCAGCTTTCTGCGTAATCGTAGCGAGGAACGGATAGCGTTGATACTGCAAGCCGCTGCCAGTGTGGCCGGTATTCCAGCTTGCGGCCAGATAACGTGAATCACCAGGATTGGCGAGGAATTGTTCAAGCTCAGTACGAACGCGTGATTCCTGGCTGTCATTCGCCAACCAGATATCGCTTTGTTCATGCCGTTGAATCGTGAGGATAATCCCCTGCGTCGCCATATAGTCGACAAATGCCTGCGCGACTCGCGGGTTGGCAAACGAGGTAATCATGATCATAAGGTTTCAACCAAATCCGTACAAAAGAAATGAGTATACCCGTCATACTTCAAACTGCATCTTTGTTGGCTGCACTCATTCACCCAAATCACTTACTTAAGTAAGCTCATCGGGATTCATTCCCTTGCCGCCTTGATGCAGCTCGAATTATTTAGGGTAAGGCAGTCGCACAACAATTTAAGACGTGCCGTGTTCGACTTCTGCCGGGAAATGACGGTGCCATGCGTCAAAACCACCATCGACGCTGTACACCTGATCGTATCCTTGTTGCAGCAAATACTGCGCCGCACCTTTGCTGCTATTGCCGTGATAGCACATCACCATGACAGGGGTTTCAAAATCGGTTTGCTGCATAAAGGCCACTAAACGATCGTTAGTCAGATGGAACGCGCCCGGCGTATGGCCCATCGCAAAGCTTTGTGGATCGCGGATATCCACTAACACAGCGTGTTTTTGCTGCAACTTCTGGTGCGCTTCTTCCACACCAATACACTCAAAAGTTTCCATGGTTTTGCTCGTCATTTTATTGAATTGCTTTGCGCTATATTAAGGGAATCTGCCCTCTGGCCGCTGATATACCCGTCGCCCTTCAAGTTGCAGGGTTGTTGGCTGCCCTCATTCACCCGAATCACTTACTACAGTAAGCTCATCGGGATTCATTCGTTTGCCGCCTACCTGCATCTTGAAGTAGCTCGAGTATATTAACGTCATTATGTTATCCATATCACGCAGTAATGTTTTTTTTTCGTTACAAACCGCGCGTACTCTTGCTAGTATGAGCGATAACGAACATATTTGAACTTTAACGAAAGCGTGTGAGGGCAACATGGAAACTAAAGATCTGATTGTGATTGGCGGAGGAATTAACGGGGCAGGTATCGCCGCTGACGCCGCAGGCCGTGGTTTATCCGTGTTGATGCTTGAAGCGCAGGATCTGGCCAGTGCCACATCATCGAATAGCTCGAAATTGATTCATGGTGGCCTGCGCTACCTGGAGCATTACGAATTTCGCCTGGTGAGTGAAGCATTAGCCGAGCGCGAAGTGCTGCTGAATATGGCTCCACATATTGCTTTCCCGATGCGCTTTCGTTTGCCACATCGCCCACATCTGCGCCCGGCGTGGATGATTCGAATTGGCCTGTTTATGTACGACCATTTGGGTAAGCGCACCAGTTTACCTGCGTCCACCAGTTTGCGTTTTGGCGCAGATTCTGTCCTGAAACCTAATATTGTGCGCGGTTTCGAATATTCTGATTGTTGGGTAGACGATGCCCGCCTGGTGTTAGCGAACGCGCAGATGGTGACGCGTGAAGGTGGGGAAGTGAAAACCCGCACCCGTGCCACCAGCGCTCGCCGTGAAAACGGCCACTGGATTGTCGAAGCGCAGGACATTGATACTGGCGAAACCTTTACCTGGCGAGCTCGTGGTCTGGTCAATGCCACCGGTCCGTGGGTGAAGAACTTCTTTGATGATGGCCTCCAGTTGCCTTCGCCATATGGCATCCGCCTGATCAAAGGCAGCCATATCGTCGTGCCACGCGTGCACAACCAGAAGCAGGCTTACATTCTGCAAAACGAAGATAAGCGCATTGTGTTTGTGATCCCGTGGATGGATGAGTTTTCGATTATTGGCACCACTGATGTGGAATATAAGGGCGACCCGAAAAATGTTCACATTGATGACAACGAAATCAATTACCTGCTGAATGCGTATAACGCGCACTTTAAAAAGACACTGAGCCGCGAGGACATTGTCTGGACTTACTCTGGCGTGCGACCGCTGTGTGATGATGAGTCTGATTCACCGCAAGCTATTACGCGTGACTACACGCTTGATATCCATGACGAGCAGGGCAAAGCTCCACTGTTGTCTGTGTTTGGCGGCAAGCTCACCACGTATCGTAAACTTGCGGAACACGCGCTGGAGAAGTTGAAAGGCTATTACCCGAAAATGGGACCTGCATGGACCAAAGGTTGCACTTTACCGGGTGGCGATATCAATGGTGACCGGGATGATTACGCCGCGCAGTTGCGCCGCCGTTACCCGTTCCTGACCGAAAGCCTGGCACGCCGTTACTCACGTACTTACGGCAGCAACAGTGATTTGATTCTGGGCCGTGCCACCAGCATCAACGAGTTAGGCGAAGATTTCGGGCATGAGTTTTATGAGGCCGAGTTGCGCTACCTGGTTGAACACGAGTGGGTGCGCGGCGTGGATGATGCTATCTGGCGTCGTACCAAATTAGGGATGTGGTTAAACGAAGAGCAGCAGGCGCGGGTGGCGCAGTGGCTGGGAAAGTGGGGCTCTAAAGCTGCGTTATCGCTGGCGTCGTGAGTTTTTTGCCCTCACCCCGACCCTCTCCCCCAGGAGAGGGAGAAAACCGTTCTATACCCTCTCCCTCAGGGTGAGGGTAATTTAAACCCCGTAACCCATCATCTTCAGCAATTTTTGCGCGTGCTGCACCGCGTCCTGGCGGTGTGCCACGCCCAGTTTCTGATACAAATTACGAATGTGCGTTTTAATCGTCGTGGCCGCCACATCCAGCTCGCCGGCGATTTGTTCATTGCTGTAGCCTGAATAAATCAGTCCCAGCACTTGCCATTCACGCTGTGTCAGCGGGCTGGTGCGGATAAGCTCCGGTACTTCCGGGTGCGTCAGTAAACGGTTAACAAAGTTCTCATCAAAATGGGCGAACTTATGGCGGTGATGCTGGTTAATTTCACGCAAAATGCGCTGCGCACGATGCTGGTCGAGTTCGGGTAATGTGTTGAGTTGAATCAACTGGCGTAACTGCTGCGCCATCGCTTCGCCTTCAATCACAAAATGGCTGATAAACCCGGTGCGATTCGCCAGCGCTAGCGCTTCCAGCAGCACGCGTTGCGCATCGCTTTTACGCCCGGCCTGCCAGTAAAGCTGGTTTAGCAGTAGCAGGTTGCGGTTAAGGTCACTCATCAGGCGCAGGCTGCGGGCGTTTTCGTTTAACTCTTCAAGCACCATTTCGGCGGGTTCGAAATCACTCAGCAAAATTTGTGCACGTGCGATATTACGCCACTGGCTTTGCAGGAAGTGGTTATTGGCAAACTCTGGCTTCGGCGTCAGGCGCAGCCAGTTGGCGGCAGATTTTTTATCCCCCGTCATTTGCCAGTAAATCACACGGACTTTATCGGCGTTGGAAACCCAGTCGCTGTGGAACGAGCCATTACCCAGCAGGTTTTCCAGGCGGTTCAGGTGATTACGTGCGTTATCCATGTCGCCGCGCGCCAGTGAACATTGCACGAGCAGCGCCATACATTGTAATTGCTGTTGCGGCTGGTAGCCGGAAAGCACTTCCAGGCCCATGCGCGTGCTGGCTTCAGCTTCATCCAGACGCGACCATGCCCAAAGGAGCTGCGCACGAATACGGAGCAGGAACTCATGTAAGGGGAGTTGCTCAAGATGCTGCTCTTCAATCAGGGCGAAGGCTTTCTCTTGCGATTCCCAGGCAGACTGAAGGAAGCCTTGTGCCAGCAAGATTTCGCTCTGCTGGCATAAACCCCACAGCGCGTAATGCCACATGTCATGGCGGCGTGCCATTTGTTCAGTTTGCTGCATTACTGACAGCGATTTGGTGAGCTCGCCTTTGCAGTGCAGCACTTCGCCGTGTACAGAAGTCGCGACAATCCGGCTGTAAAAACTGGCCAGCGGTAGCGTATCCAGCGCAATCATGGCAAGGCGTTCTGCCTCATCCGGGTTGCCGTCATTAATGGCAACCTGAGCGCGTAATGCGTTAAATTCGCCGTGCATGACATCATCCATCACGACATTCATTTCTTGTTCAGCGCGCGCCAGTAGGGTGTTAACTTCACTGTAGCGATGCTGGCTTTGCATCAACCACGCCTGCAACAAAACAAGTTTTGGATTCTCCAGCAAACTTTCCCACGGCAGTGCTTTTAACGACTCTTCCAGCAATGTGAGTTCGCTGTGATTAAACAGTGCCCAGGCATGATGCAGCAAGATGTCGCGCAGCAGGGTGGCGTCGCCTGCGGCAAGGGCATGGTGAATAGCTTCGCTTGGGAAACCCTGCGCCATCCAGCTTTCTGCGGCGGCGCGATGAATATCCGGAAGTTCTGTCGCCAGTTCCCACTGGCAACGCTGGCGCAGGAAATTGCCAAACAGCGGATGGAAACGGAACCATTCGCCGCTGTCATCCATGCGTTGGATAAACAGTCCTTGCCGCTCCGTTTCTTCAAGACGCATCTGGCCGTTTTCTTCGCCCGTTACGCGCACAATCAATGCATCGTTCATCGAACGCAGCACGGAACTTCGCAGCAGGAAGTTGCGGGTTTGCGCATCAACATTATCCAGCACTTCATCGGCCAGATAGTCAGATAAGTGGCTGGCGTTAATGCCCGAAAGACGGCGTGCAGAATGATGAGGTGAGGAGTTGCTGTTTTGCCGTGCGGAAAGTGCGATTAATTGCAGCGCAGTCGCCCAGCCTGCGACGTCATCGCACAGGCTGTTGCTGTCACTATGTTCGAGTGGCGAGTTCAGCCGGTGGTCAAAGAACTGTTTTGCTTCCGGATGGGTAAACGCGAGTTGCTGGCTACCAATTTCAAGCAGTTGATCGCGCACGCGTAAATTGGCGATACCCAGTTGTGGCAAATTGCGCGACAACACGACCAGCGTCATATTTTCTGGCTGGTGGCGAATAAAAAAGCGCATAGCTTCATGAATAACGGGGTTGGTGATCAGATGGTAATCATCAATCACCAAAAACATTGGGCGATGCCATTCCACCATTTCAATAAAGAGCTGGGCGAATAAAGCATTCAGGCTTGAGTACTGGCGTTTTTGCACCATGACTTCACTGGTGACGCAATGGCCTGAGGTCGCTTGCTGAATCGCCGCTATCAAATAGCTGGCAAAGCGTTCTTGCTGGTTATCACCCTCATCCAGAGAGTACCAACCAAGTTCATTTTTCCCTGCTGCCCACTGAGAAACCAGGGTTGTTTTTCCATAACCCGCCGGGCTGGTTATCAGTGCCAGTCGATAATTATTAGCTGTCGATAATTTCATCAACAGCCGGTCGCGGACCACTGTATTTTCCAGACGAACTGGACGACTTAATTTGGAGGGGATCAGCATGGTCAATCACTTCACTGTGTATGAGATATGCACGAATGCGATTTTTTTCACGCTTCGTAATTAATACTAACTACAAGGTCGACCAGATTGCGGCTTATTGCAAGATTGTTAAGGGTTTCAGACGTTGTAAGTTGCACTTTGTCACAAATCTATTGATTAGATGAATCCAATCGAGGCGTAGATTAGGTCGAAGCAAAAACTCAGTGCTGGTGGGCATTCTGCCAGCAAGCACCTAACGTTAAGTGGCGGCGATCACATTTTTAGCTACTCCCCGCTACTCCTCCCTCCCTAATCCCCCTCAGGAGGAGGAATAAGCCCAGGCCACCCGGCACACTAACGGGTAATGAAATTAGAACATCACAGGACCCGAGCCCCTATGTCACAGACGACCTTCAATAAAGCACAATTTCAGGCTGCACTGACACGTCAGTGGCAGCGTTATGGACTGCATTCCGCCGCTGAAATGACTCAGCAACAATGGTGGCATGCCGTCAGCGGTGCACTTGCAGAATTACTGGCCGCGCAGCCGGTCGCTAAACCTGAGAAGAAACAGCGCCACGTCAACTACATCTCAATGGAGTTTTTGATTGGTCGTCTGACGGGCAACAATTTGCTGAACCTTGGCTGGTATCAGGAAGTGGCGGATGAACTGAAAGCATTCGATATCAACCTGACCGATTTGCTGGAAGAAGAAACTGATCCAGCATTGGGCAACGGTGGTCTGGGACGCCTCGCGGCATGTTTCCTGGACTCTATGGCAACGGTTGGCCAGTCCGCGATTGGTTACGGTCTGAATTATCAATATGGCCTGTTCCGCCAGTCCTTCCAGGATGGTCATCAAATGGAAGCGCCTGATGACTGGAAGCGCGGCAGCTACCCATGGTTCCAGCATAATGCAGCGCTCGATGTACAAGTGGGTGTTGGCGGTAAAGTGATTAAAGACGGCGACACCACGCGTTGGGAACCGGCGTTTATCTTCCATGGCGAAGCCTGGGATTTGCCTGTTCTCGGCTACCGTAATGGCGTGGCGCAACCGCTGCGTTTGTGGCAGGCAAAACACGCTCATCCGTTTGACCTCACCAAATTCAACGACGGCGATTTCCTGAAAGCAGAACAGCAGGGCATCGACGCTGAAAAACTGACTAAAGTGCTTTACCCGAACGACAACCATCTGAACGGCAAGAAACTGCGCCTGATGCAGCAGTATTTCCAGTGTGCGTGTTCAGTGGGCGATATTTTACGTCGTCACCATTTAGCAGGGCGCAAGCTAAAAGAACTGGCTGATTACGAAGTGATTCAGCTGAACGACACCCACCCGACTATCGCGATTCCAGAGCTGCTGCGTGTGCTTATTGACGAGCACCAGATGAGCTGGGACGACGCATGGGCCATCACCAGCAAAACCTTCGCTTACACCAACCACACTTTGATGCCTGAAGCGCTGGAGTGCTGGGACGAGAAGCTGGTGAAAGCGCTGTTGCCGCGCCATATGCAGATTATCAATGAGATCAACGCTCGCTTTAAAAAGCTGGTGGATAAAACCTGGCCGGGCGACGAGGCTGTCTGGGCGAAACTGGCCGTTGTGCACGACAAACAAGTTCGCATGGCGAATATGTGTGTTGTCAGTGGCTTCGCCGTGAATGGCGTTGCGGCGCTGCACTCAGATTTAGTGGTCAAAGATCTGTTCCCGGAATATCACCAGTTATGGTCGAACAAATTCCATAACGTCACCAACGGTATTACACCGCGCCGCTGGATCAAACAGTGCAACCCAGCGCTGGCAGCATTGCTTGATAAGAAACTCAAGAAAGAGTGGGCTAACGATCTGGATGTGCTGGAAGGGCTGGAAAAATATGCCGATGACGCGAAATTCCGCAAAGAATACCGCGACATCAAATATCAGAACAAAGTGAAGCTGGCGGCGTTTGTGAAAACGCGTACTGGCATCGTGATAAGCCCGGATGCGTTGTTTGACGTGCAAATCAAACGCCTGCACGAATACAAACGCCAGCACCTGAACCTGCTGCATATCCTGGCGCAGTACAAAGAAATTCGTGAGAACCCAACAGCCGCCCGCGTGCCGCGAGTGTATCTGTTTGGTGCGAAAGCGGCACCGGGTTACTACCTCGCCAAAAATATTATCTTCGCGATCAACAAAGTCGCTCACGCCATCAATAACGATCCGATCGTTGGCGATCAGTTGAAAGTGGTGTTCCTGCCTGACTACTGCGTTTCTGCGGCGGAAGTGATGATCCCAGCGGCGGATATTTCTGAACAAATCTCTACCGCAGGTAAAGAAGCATCCGGCACCGGCAACATGAAACTGGCACTTAACGGCGCGTTGACGGTCGGTACGCTGGATGGTGCGAACGTGGAAATCGCCGAGAAAGTGGGCGCGGAAAACATCTTTATCTTCGGCCACACTGTGGAAGAAGTAAAAGCGCTGAAAGCCAAAGGCTACGATCCGGTGAAATGGCGTAAGAAAGATAAAACGCTGGATGCGGTGCTCAAAGAGCTGGAGAAGGGCATTTATGCCGATGGCGATAAACATGCGTTCGACCAGATGCTCCACAGCATTGGTAAACAAGGCGGCGACCCGTATTTGGTGATGGCAGATTTCACCGCGTACGCCGAAGCGCAAAAACTGGCGGATGCACTGTATCTCGACCAGGAAGCCTGGACGCGCGCCGCCATTCTTAACACGGCTCGTTGCGGCATGTTCAGCTCCGATCGTTCTATCCGTGATTATCAGCAACGTATCTGGCAGGCAAAACGCTAAGGGAACGCATGGACAGCAAACGTCTTGATAACGCCGCCCTTGAGGCGGGAATTAGCCCAAACTACATTAACGCCCACGGCAAACCGCAGGCTATTCCTGCGGATACCAAGCAGCGTTTGCTGGATGCCATGAGCCGTACCACCGCCTTGAAAAAGGTGGCGGTGACGCCAGTGGCAAATGTGCTGCTGTTTACTTCCGGCACTCGCATGGCGACGGTGCTGGAAGGTAACGGTGATTACAGCTGGCAGTTGACGACCGAAGACGGTAAGCAGCATAAAGGCCATGCACTGGCAGGCAAAAAACTGACTCTGCCTGCCGCGCTGGCGGAAGGCTACCACGACCTGACGGTCAGCCAGAATGAACACCACTGGCAGTGCCGCGTGATTGTTGCGCCAAAACGCTGCTATGAACCTGCGGCACTGATGCAGGATGAAAAACTGTGGGGCGCGTGCGTTCAGCTTTATACCTTACGTTCCGCCCATAACTGGGGAATTGGCGATTTCGGCGATTTACAGCGCATGCTGGTGGATGTCGCAAAACGGGGCGGGGCATTTATTGGCCTGAACCCAATCCACGCGCTGTATCCGGCAAACCCGGAAAGCGCCAGCCCGTATAGCCCGTCTTCTCGCCGTTGGTTGAATGTGATTTATATCGACGTGAATGCGGTCGATGATTTCTTGCTCAGTGATGAAGCGCAAGACTGGTGGAAAATGCCGGTCACGCAGCAAATGCTGAATGAAGCCCGTGATGCGCAATGGGTGGATTATTCCACCGTGACCGTGCTGAAGATGGCTGCTCTGCGCATGGCGTGGAAGCAGTTTTCGCGGCGCGGTGCGCGTGACGAACAAGTGGTCGCCTTCCAGAAGTTTGTGCAGGAAGGCGGTGATAGCCTCTATTACCAGGCCGCTTTCGATGCGCTGCACGCATACCAGGTTAAAGAAGATGAAATGCGTTGGGGCTGGCCGGTATGGCCGGAAGGTTTCCGCGATGCGCATAATCCTGAAGTAAAAGAGTTCTGCACCGAACACAGTGACGAAGTGAATTTCTATCTGTGGCTGCAATACCTGGCCTACGTTCAGTTCGATGCATGCTGGCAAACCAGCCAGGGCTTTAAAATGCCAATCGGCCTGTATCGCGACTTAGCGGTAGGTGTTGCCGAAGGCGGTTCTGAAACCTGGTGTGATCGCGAGCTTTACTGCCTGAAAGCCTCGGTGGGGGCCCCGCCGGATATTCTCGGTCCGCTCGGACAGAACTGGGGTTTACCACCGATGGACCCGCATGTGATTACGGCGCGTGCCTATCAGCCATTTATCGAATTGCTGCGCGCCAATATGACCAGCTGCGGTGCATTGCGTATTGACCACGTGATGTCGATGTTGCGTTTGTGGTGGATCCCTTACGGTGAAACCGCAGATAAAGGCGCATATGTGCATTACCCGGTTGACGATCTCTTGTCGATCCTGGCGCTGGAAAGTCAGCGTCATAACTGCATGGTGATCGGTGAAGATCTGGGTACTGTGCCGGTTGAGATCGTTGGTAAGCTGCGCGACAGCGGGGTTTACTCGTACAAAGTGCTCTATTTCGAGCACGACAACGAAAAACAGTTCCGCTCCCCGAAATCGTGGCCGAAACAATCCATGGCAGTCGCAACCACTCATGATTTGCCGACGCTGCGGGGTTACTGGGAAAGTGGTGACCTGGCTCTGGGCAAAACGCTTGGGCTTTATCCTGACGACGAGATGTTGACTGAGCTGTATCAGGATCGTGAACGGGCTAAACAAGGTTTACTGGATGGGCTGCATGAATATGGTTGTCTGCCAAAACGCGCCGGACACAAGGCTTCAATGATGGCGATGACATCAACGCTTAATCGTGGAATGCAGCGTTACATTGCCGACAGCAACAGTGCGTTACTGGGCCTGCAGCCGGAGGATTGGTTGGGTATGGCGGAGCCGGTGAATATTCCAGGCACCAGCTATCAGTATAAGAACTGGCGTCGCAAGTTATCGACTTCGCTTGAGGCGATGTTCGCCGATGAAGAAGTGAATAAGTTGCTGAAGGATTTGGATAAGCGACGTAAGAAAAGATAAGAGAAATGTCGGATGTCGCTATGCTAATCCGACCTACAAAAGCATACGTAATTGTAGGTCGGATAAGCGCAAGCGCCATCCGACACATCAATCAATAGTACGAATGCTCGCCGCGCTGGTGTTCGGTCAAATCGCGAACGCCTTTCAGTTCCGGGAACTCAGCCAGCAGCTGCTTTTCGATGCCTTCTTTCAGGGTCACGTCTACCATTGAACAGCCGTTACAACCGCCGCCAAATTGCAGAATCGCAAAACCTTCATCAGTGATTTCCATCAGCGTAACGCGACCGCCGTGGCCTGCCAGCTGTGGGTTTACCGTCGCTTGCAGCATATATTCAACGCGCTCCATCAAAGGCGCATCATCGGAAACTTTACGCATTTTGGCGTTTGGCGCTTTCAGCGTCAGCTGTGAGCCAAGCTGGTCGGTGACGAAATCAATTTCAGCATCTTCAAGATAAGGTTTGCTCAGTTCATCGACATACGCGGTCAACTGCTCGAATTTGAGGGCGGTATCTGACGCTTCTACCGCATCCGGCGGACAGTAAGAAACCCCGCACTCCGCATTTGGAGTACCAGGATTAATGACGAATACGCGAATTTGCGTCCCTTCTTCCTGACCTGCCAGCAGTTTGGCAAAGTGGGATTGTGCTGTATCGGAAATACGGATCATAACGATTGCTCAATAGTTGACTATTTTAGTCGGTTATAATACGCCCATCATCGAGGGTCTACAAGGTTCGACAAAGGCACCACACCTGGATAGTCGCCGCGCCCTGCTTTTTCAGCATTCGCGCAATTTCCGCCACCGTACTGCCCGTCGTGACGACATCATCCACAATAATTATATGGCGCCCAGCCACTGGAAAATCAACCCTGAAAGCACCTTTAAGATTGTTGCGACGCATACGTGCGTTCAGTTGATGCTGCACCTGCGCGGCGCGGATCCGCAGCAACCCTCGCGGCATATAGTCACATTGCAGCCAGTGTGAAAGCTGTCTTGCCAACAGGTCGCTTTGATTAAAACCACGCCGCCAGGCACGACGCGAATACAATGGAACACTCACGATGCAATCAGGTTTCGGCAACTGGCTAAAGCGTTTTGCTTGCAGTACACGCAGCAGCATTAAACGCGCCAACGCCGGAGCCAGCGCGACAGTGGCGTTAAATTTAAACCGCTGAATAAGCTGACTTAGCGGTGGGCCATAATCCGTGACGAACAACAACGCATCCCATTCCGGTGGTTTTTGCAGGCAACGGCCGCAGGGCGATTTTGTATGTGTGGCAGGTAATCCACAGCGCGGGCAGCAGGGCGGTGGAACGGGTAATGCTTTAACGCAGCATGAACAAAGTCCCCAATGCGCGCAGGTGAGTGGCATCTGGCATAGCCAACATAGCCCTGGGATTGTTAGCATATTCGCTTCCTTGCAGATAAAAATGAGAACAGTAACTGATGAGCAAGCTTTGGTGGCAGACAAAAGGTGAAGGGAAAGATGATCTTGTGCTGCTGCACGGATGGGGGCTGAATGCGGAAGTGTGGCATTGCATTTGTGCGGAATTAAGCTCGCATTTTCGTCTTCATCTTGTCGACTTGCCGGGCTATGGCCGCAGCCAGAGTTTCGGGGCGCTCTCACTGGAGGAAATGGCTGATATCGTGTTGGCGCAGGCGCCAGAGCAGGCGATTTGGCTTGGCTGGAGTCTGGGCGGGCTGGTGGCAAGTCAGGTTGCATTAAGTCATCCGGAGCGTGTGAAAGGGCTGGTGACTATCGCGTCCTCGCCTTGTTTCACCGCGCAAGGTGACTGGCCGGGCATCAAGCCTGAAGTGCTGGCAGGTTTCCAGCAGCAATTGAGTGAAGATTTTCAGCGTACCGTTGAGCGCTTTTTGGCGCTCCAGACGCTGGGAACAGAAACCGCACGCCAGGACGCTCGCCGTTTGAAAGCGGTAGTGCTTGAGCAACCAATGCCGGGTGTTGAGGTGTTAAACGGTGGGCTGGAAATTCTCAAGACTGCAGATTTACGCGAGCCTTTGCGCCAGCTTACGGTACCGTTCTTGCGTTTATACGGTTATCTGGATGGGCTGGTGCCGCGTAAAATCGCGGGTTTGTTAGATGAACAGTGGCCGCAAAGCGAAGCAGTGATTTTCCCGAAAGCGGCTCATGCGCCATTTATTTCGCATCCACAGGATGTGTGCCTGGCGCTTGAGGCGTTTCAAAAGCAGCTTGGTTAATGTCGGATGTCGGTTCGCACGCGTTACAGTTAATTTGCGGGTTTTATAGGGGGATTAGCGTAAGCGACACCCTCCACCTATGCGCGCAACGCCCACACTTCCCGAACACATTTCTTCCCTTCAGGGCAGCTCTTGCAGCTCCCCGTCAGGCAATCGCTCGGGTCTTCGGTGATACGCATTGCTTTGCCCATCGCTTCAAGGCGGCTCAGCATTGCATTCACCAATGGCAACGGCGTGGCGAGCTGTTGGCTAATTTGCGTGGCATCCATGCGCCCTTGTAGCGCCAGTGCATCACGAATCTCAATTAAGCTCGCCATACCTTCTCCTTAGTGGCAATCGCCAGCGGTGCTTTTACAGCAGGCCGCTTCGACTGTTTTACGGGTTGTCATCAGGCTGACATCCACACGGCTGCGAGCTTTACGCAACCCACCAATCAGCAACACGTTGAACAACACCACCGCGAGGATACAGATCAGGCTGTACTGCGGATGTGCGCTAAATGTGACGGTTTGATAGTAAAGCGTGGACAGCGAGTAGGCGATATTCAGCCCCCACAACACCGAGAACATCATCCAGCCACGGCTGGACTCTCGGGCGACCGCACCCATCACCGAAATGCAGGGGATATAAAGCAGAACGAAAATCAGGTAGCTATAGGCCGCAGCCGGGCTGCCAAATTTGCTGCTCATCACACCCATTGCACCGCTTGCCATTTCACCGTCGCCTTTGCTGGCTTCGATTGGGTTCAGCAACACGCTCAGGCTGAAGGTGTCTTTCAGGCTTTGCCAGGTTTCACCTGCGGCACCGCCTAACTCATCAAGCAAGTTGAAGCTTGCAGCATCAAACGGTTCTTCGTGCATGTCTTCAGCGGTGTAAAGCGTGTTGAGCGTACCGACCACCACTTCTTTTGCCATGGCGCCAGTGAACAGGCCGACAGTCGCCTGCCAGTTATCTTCGTGGACACCAATCGGTTTTAGCAACGGAGTGAGCACACGGCTGACCGACGCCAGCGCCGAATCGTTGATGTTGTCCACTTCTTTGCCGCTAAACGAGAAGCTATTTAGCGCACCAATGAAAATACTGACGATGACGATAACTTTACCGGCACGCAGCACGAAACCTTTCAGGCGTTGCCAGGTTTGCAGCAGCAGGCTTTTCAGGTGCGGAACGTGGTAGACCGGCAGTTCCATCACAAACGGTGTCGCTTCACCACGCATGATGGTGTGCTTAAGCATCAGGCCAGTCAGAATCGCCATCACGATGCCAAGAATATAGAGCGAGAAAACAACCAGCGCGCCTTGCTGCCCGAAGAACGCGGCGGCAAATACTGCAAAGATGGCAAGGCGTGCGCCACATGACATAAACGGCGCCATCATGATGGTCATCAGGCGTTCACGCGGAGCATCGAGCGTACGCGCACCCATCACCGACGGCACGTTACAGCCAAAGCCAACAATCAAGGGTACGAATGATTTGCCCGGCAGGCCGAGAGATTGCATCAGGCGGTCCATCACAAATGCCGCACGCGCCATGTAGCCGGAGTCTTCAAGGAACGAGAGGAACAGGTACATCATGCCGATTTGCGGCACCAGTGGCAGCACGGTGTTGATACCACCGCCGATACCTTGTGCTAAGAAAATCGTCAGCCAACTTGGGAAGTGCAGTGTGGCGCCAATCCACTGAATACCGTGGATAAAGATGGCCGCAGAACCGCCGTCAAAAATGGGCTGTAATGCGCCGCCGATGTTAATCGCCAGCAAGAACATCAAATACATCACCAGCAAGAAAACAGGCAAGCCGAGGAAACGGTTAAGAATGATTTTATCCATCATTGCCGTTAAGCGATGCGGTTCGGCGGTCAGGCTATTACTGATTGAATCACAGATGGCGGCGATGGTTTGATAACGCGCATCGGCAATCAGCAGTGCCGGGTCTTCGTTTTCTTCTGCCAGTTGTGCACGAACCACATCCAGCTTATCTGTGGCGTGGCCGGCATATTCACGGCTGTAGATATCGCCTTCGAGCATTTGCAGTGCTAACCAACGGCGTTGCTGCTCTGGCATATCCGCAGGCATTTCTGCCGCCAGCTTGTCTGCTTCTTCAAGCAGACGTGGCGGATAAAGCACTAAATCGCTGTGCGTGTTTGGCTGACGGCGGTCGATTGCCAGTTTCAGGCCTTCCATGCCACGGCCACGAGTGGAAACCAGTGGAACGACCGGGCAGCCCAGGCGTGCAGCCAGCGCGTCGATATCAATGCGAATGTCCTGCTTTTCGGCGATGTCGAGCATGTTGAGCGCGACGACGCACGGAATGCCGAGTTCGAGCAATTGCAGCGTCAGATACAAATTGCGCTCAAGGTTGGAGGCATCGACGACGTTGATCAGTAAATCTGCGTCACCACTCAGAATGTAGTGACAGGCAATTTGTTCATCCAGCGAAGTCTGGGATGAAATAGTGGTCAGCGAGTAAGTACCCGGCAGGTCAACAAGTGTGACCTGATGTGCAAGCGTTGAAAACTGACCTTCTTTACGTTCTACGGTAACCCCCGCCCAGTTCCCCACTCGCTGGCGTGAACCGGTTAGCTGGTTGAATAACGTGGTTTTCCCGGAGTTAGGGTTACCGATTAAGCCGATAGTTAATTTTTTCATTTTTTTCGTGAACTTAAAGAAAATAGCAACGAGCGCGAGCGCTCACCCCGCCAATCAGGCAATGGCTTCAACGTGCAGTAATTCGAGATCTTTTTTACGTAGTACCAGGCTGACGCGACGTGTTTGGATATGAATCGGGTCACCTAATGGCGCGACACGTACAACGTTGAATGAAGAGCCGGGCAACATACCGAGCGATAATAATTTCTGGCGATATGACGGGCTAATTTCGCTGGCAAAGCCGGTAATTTTCCACGCACTACTTGGCAAGAATTGCATAGGTCCTACTTAGAGCTGGGCTCTTATGTTTACGCGAACGAAAATGAACGTCTGTCTGCAAAGGCAAAGGACTTCATGCAATGGAAACTGACTTATCGTTGGGTAAAGGAGAAATAACGAACAAATCAATGATAATGAGAATGGTTTCTGTCTTCAATGATTATTTTTGTGATGAATAGATCGTTTTAATCTATTTTTCAGGAGAGGTATGACTAATTTATTTTTTAGATGTCGAGCATGGATTTTATATAAATATCAATAATTACAATGTGTTAAATTTATTCTGTGACAATCATTTTATTAATGAATATTCGTTAATGTTGTCTTGGTATTTCATCTGTTACAAGTTTGATAAATACTGGTGCTGTTTTTAAATTGTTGCGAAAATTGATCTGCCGCAAACTCATTCTATTATTTGAAAAATTAGTTAGGGTGATAATGAAATGTTATTTATTTCTGACGGGGATAAAACAGGCAAATTGTGCTGAATTTTTCATTGCGGAAAGAAATGTGGGTTATTCCGCCCCCTCCTGATGAAAGGAGAGGGGGAATCAGCATCACGTGTTAACGTTTTTTACCCAATGCCGCAGCCAGTGCATCACTCATCGCACTGTTGCCTGCACTGCTACTGGCATTATCACGCCCGCGAGGTTTTTGCTGCTGTGCCGGGCGGCGTTCTGTTTGCTCACGCGGTGCGGAACCACGGCGGTTGGACTCGCCAGGCTGCTCATCAAGACGCATGGTTAACGCAATACGCTTACGCGCTAAATCCACTTCCATCACTTTCACTTTGACGATATCACCGGCTTTTACCACTTTGTGTGGGTCGTCGATGAACTTGTCGGAAAGCGACGAGATATGGACTAAGCCATCCTGATGCACGCCAATGTCTACAAACGCACCGAAGTTAGTCACGTTGGTGACAGCCCCTTCCAGCACCATGCCAGGCGTCAGGTCGTTCATGGTTTCAACGCCATCAGCAAACTTCGCCGTTTTGAACTCCGGGCGCGGGTCACGGCCTGGTTTTTCGAGCTCTTTGATGATGTCGGTCACTGTCGGCACACCAAAACGTTCGTCGGTGAAATCACGCGGACTCAGGCCACGCAATGCTTCACCGTTGCCCATCAATTCCTGTAGCGCCTGTTCGGTTGCAGCCAGAATGCGCTCTACAATTGGGTAGGCTTCCGGGTGAACGGTGGAGGCATCCAGCGGGTTATCACCGTGGTTAATACGCAAGAAGCCTGCGCATTGCTCGAAGGCTTTTGGCCCCAGCCGGCTCACTTTCAGCAACTGCTGGCGGTTCTGGAAACGGCCATTTTCATCACGCCAGTTAACGATGTTCTGCGCCATCATGCGCGTCAAACCTGCCACGCGAGTCAGTAACGGCACCGATGCGGTATTCAAGTCCACGCCAACGGCGTTTACACAGTCTTCGACGACCGCATCCAGCTTCTTCGCTAACTGTGACTGGCTCACATCGTGCTGATACTGGCCCACACCGATAGATTTCGGGTCGATTTTCACCAGCTCCGCCAGGGGATCTTGCAGGCGGCGAGCAATGGAAACCGCGCCGCGAATCGAGACATCCAGATCCGGGAATTCCAGCGCTGCCAGTTCAGATGCCGAATAAACCGATGCACCTGCTTCGCTGACAATCACTTTCTGCGCGGTGACTTTCGGGAATTGCTCTTGAACGTCGAGGAAGAAACGCTCGGTTTCGCGTGATGCAGTGCCGTTACCGATCGCTACAAGTTCGACGTTGTGCTTCTGACACAGCGCAGCGACGGCAACAGCCGCTTTCGCGGCCTGGCCGGTGTGTGGGTAAATGGTATCGGTGGCGACCAGTTTACCGGTTGAATCAACAACCGCGACTTTCACACCGGTACGCAGGCCTGGATCAAGGCCCATGGTAGCGCGCAGGCCAGCCGGAGCGGCCATCAGCAAATCATGCAGGTTGCGGGCGAAAACGTTGATCGCTTCGTCTTCGGCGCGTTCACGCACGGTACCCATCAGCTCGGTTTCGAGGTGCATCAGCACCTTGATGCGCCAGGTCCAACTCACCACGGCGCGACGCCAGGCGTCTGCCGGAGCATTGTTCAGGCGCAGGCCGAGATGGTCGATAATCAGTTGTTCACAGTAGCTTTCACGCGGTGGTTCGTCATGCTGTGGATCGGCATTCAGCGCAAGCTGTAAAATACCTTCGTTGCGGCCACGGAACATCGCGAGCGCGCGGTGTGAGGGAGCGGTAGCAATCGGTTCGTGATGGTCGAAGTAGTCACGGAATTTAGCGCCTTCCTCTTCTTTGCCAGCTACGACGTTGGCAACCAGATGCGCATTTTTCCACAGGTAGTTACGCACTTTTGCCAGCAATGCAGCGTCTTCGGCAAAGCGTTCCATCAGAATGTAACGTGCGCCATCGAGTGCGGCTTTGGTATCGGCAACGCCTTTATCGGCATCAACGTAGCTCGCTGCCGCTTCTTCCGGCGTGTGTGACGGGTCATTCCACAGCAGTTCGGCCAACGGTTCCAGACCGGCTTCGATAGCAATTTGCCCGCGCGTACGGCGCTTTTGCTTATACGGCAAATAGAGGTCTTCAAGCTCGGTTTTGCTCAGCGTGCCATTAATGGCTGATGCGAGTTCGTCGGTCAATTTACCCTGGTCGGTAATGGATTTCAGGATGGTCTGGCGGCGGTCTTCCAGCTCGCGCAGATAGCCAAGACGGGTTTCTAACTGACGCAGTTGCGTGTCATCCAGACCGCCGGTGACTTCCTTACGATAACGCGCAATAAATGGCACGGTATTCCCTTCGTCCAGCAGGCGAACGGCGGCATCAACCTGTTCGTTGCGGGCCTTTAGTTCGCTGGCAATAATGCGGCAGAGTGAATCATTCATCATGGTTTTTTCATCTGTTTGAGTCGAAATTATTGGGGATAGTTATACGGATTGGAGGGTGAAAATGCCAGCCACAGCGCCTGAGTGGTGATGAATCGGACAGTTCCGCAGCTGGCTTGTGCTTATTTCACATACTCGATTTCATTGACGTACCACTGCGCTTCACCGGCGGGCGTTTGCACGATGGCGAGGTCACCCACTTCTTTTTTCAGCAGGGCGCGCGCCATCGGCGAATCAATAGAAATGTAATCTCTGCGGCCAAAAATTTCGTCATAGCCCACAATGCGAAAACGCATCTGGTTTCCAGCGTCATTTTCAATTTCCACCCACGCGCCGAAGAACACTTTGCCTTCTTGTTGCGGTGAATAGTCGACAATCTTCAACTGTTCGAGGCATTTCGTGAGATAACGCACTCTACGATCTATTTCTCGCAGTCGTTTTTTGTTGTACTGGTAGTCGGCGTTTTCGCTGCGGTCGCCAAGACTTGCGGCCCAGGTGACCTTTTTTGTCACCTCCGGACGCTCTTCACGCCACAAGGTGTCCTTTTCTTGTTTAAGCTTTTCATAGCCCTCACGGGTAATTAATGGCGTTTTCATCGTCAGGCCTTGAATGGGTAGCACAATTAAAGGGGATTTAAACCTAATTATCAGGGTTATGGCAATCCTTGCGATTTGCGAACCAGGTCATTATTTTTAGTTAAAATGTGCCGATAACCATCTGTTTAATATGCTTTGTAACAATTTCGACTAGAATATATACCAGAATTGACTGGTCGTAACGCTCCAGTTTTTTAAGAATACGCACTCACTGTTCGTGCCTTTGGGAGTATAAGAATGCAAGAGAATTATAAGATTCTGGTCGTGGATGACGACATGCGCCTGCGTGCGCTGTTAGAACGTTATCTCACCGAACAAGGCTTCCAGGTCCGTAGCGTTGCTAACGCAGAACAGATGGATCGCCTGCTAACCCGTGAGTCCTTCCACCTGATGGTGCTTGATCTCATGCTACCAGGTGAAGATGGCTTGTCTATTTGTCGCCGTCTGCGCAGCCAAAGCAACCCAATGCCAATCATTATGGTCACCGCCAAAGGCGAAGAAGTTGACCGTATCGTTGGGCTGGAAATTGGCGCCGATGATTACATTCCAAAACCGTTCAATCCGCGCGAGCTGCTGGCGCGTATCCGTGCTGTTCTGCGCCGTCAGGCTAACGAACTGCCTGGTGCACCTTCTCAGGAAGAGGCGGTGATTGCCTTTGGTAAGTTTAAACTGAACCTCGGTACCCGTGAGATGTTCCGTGAAGATGAGCCTATGCCATTAACCAGCGGCGAGTTCGCAGTGCTGAAAGCACTGGTGAGCCACCCTCGTGAGCCATTATCACGCGATAAGCTGATGAACCTGGCCCGTGGCCGTGAATACAGTGCGATGGAACGTTCTATTGACGTGCAGATCTCCCGCCTGCGCCGTATGGTTGAAGAGGACCCTGCGCATCCACGCTATATCCAGACCGTATGGGGTCTGGGCTACGTATTCGTGCCGGACGGTTCCAAGGCATGAGGCGAGTCCGCTTCTCCCCCAGAAGCTCGTTTGCCCGCACATTGTTATTGATTGTCACCTTGCTGTTCGTCAGCCTGGTGACGACTTACCTTGTGGTGTTGAACTTCGCTATTCTGCCGAGTTTACAGCAGTTTAATAAGGTGCTGGCTTACGAAGTCCGTATGCTGATGACCGATAAACTGCAACTGGAAGACGGCACGCAACTGGTGGTTCCGCCTGCATTTCGGCGTGAAATCTACCGTGAGTTGGGAATCTCTTTGTATTCCAATGAAGCGGCGGAAGACGCGGGTTTGCGCTGGGCGCAGCATTACGAATTCCTCAGCCATCAAATGGCGCAGCAATTGGGTGGCCCAACCGAAGTTCGTGTTGAGGTTAACAAAAGCTCGCCGGTTGTCTGGCTGAAGACGTGGCTGTCGCCAAATATCTGGGTTCGTGTTCCGCTGACTGAAATTCACCAGGGCGATTTCTCGCCGCTGTTCCGCTACACGCTGGCGATAATGTTGCTGGCGATTGGTGGGGCTTGGCTGTTTATCCGTATTCAGAACCGACCCTTGGTTGACCTTGAACACGCTGCTTTGCAGGTCGGTAAGGGCATCATCCCTCCGCCGCTTCGTGAATATGGTGCGTCAGAGGTGCGCTCTGTTACCCGGGCATTCAACCATATGGCCGCTGGGGTGAAGCAACTGGCCGATGACCGCACGCTGCTAATGGCGGGCGTTAGCCACGATTTACGCACGCCACTGACTCGAATTCGTCTGGCAACAGAGATGATGAGTGAAGAAGATGGTTATCTGTCTGAATCGATTAACAAAGATATCGAAGAGTGTAATGCGATAATCGAGCAGTTCATCGATTACCTGCGTACCGGGCAAGAGATGCCACTGGAAACCGCCGATCTCAACACGGTGTTGGGGGAAGTGGTCGCAGCGGAAAGTGGTTATGAGCGGGAAATCGACACCGATTTGCAAGCCGGCGAATTGTTGGTGAACATCCACCCGTTATCCATTAAACGTGCCGCCGCCAATATGGTGGTGAACGCAGCGCGTTACGGAAATGGTTGGATTAAGGTCAGCAGTGGTGGCGAGTTAAACCGCGCCTGGTTCCAGGTGGAAGATGATGGTCCAGGGATTAAACCTGATCAGCTCAAACATCTGTTCCAGCCTTTTGTGCGTGGCGATAGTGCGCGAACCACCAGTGGCACCGGTCTGGGGCTGGCGATTGTGCAGCGTATTATCGACAACCATAACGGCCTGTTGGATATCGGCGTTAGTGAGCGGGGCGGTTTGCGGATAAGGGCTTATTTACCGTTGCCTGTGAATAGAACAGTGCAGCAGATAAAAGAAAGCTAAGTGATAAAAAAAGCGAACCTCCAGAGGTTCGCTTTTTTACTATTGAAAGTGCTTATTTGATAGTGCTTGCGCTAACCTACCTTACAAACTCATTCACCCTTCAAATCTTAAATCTTCGGCCCTGCACTCACCAGTGCTGCACCCGCAGGGGTATCGGTGTATTTCTCGAAGTTATCGATAAACAGCTTAGCCAGTTGCTCCGCTTTTTCCTGCCACTGTTCTGGTGAGGCGTAGGTATTACGCGGGTCCAGAATATTGTCGTCAACACCCGCTAACGCGGTTGGAACGGCAAGGCCAAACATGGGTAGTGTGAAGGTTTCGGTATCGTCCAGAGTCCCATCCAGAATCGCATCAATAATTGCACGCGTGTCTTTGATGGAGATACGTTTGCCGGTACCGTTCCAGCCCGTGTTAACCAGATAAGCCTGAGCACCCGAGGCTTGCATGCGTTTCACCAGCACTTCCGCGTACTGCGTTGGGTGCAAGGACAAGAATGCGGCGCCAAAACATGCGGAGAAGGTTGGCGTCGGCTCAGTCACGCCACGCTCAGTACCCGCCAATTTAGCGGTGAAGCCTGACAGGAAATGGTACTGCGTTTGGTTTGCGGTCAGACGTGAAACGGGCGGCAACACACCAAAGGCATCCGCGGTCAGGAAGATAACTTTATTGGCATGACCGGCTTTAGAAACTGGCTTAACGATGTTTTCAATATGGTAAATCGGATAGGAAACACGGGTGTTTTCGGTTTTTGAACCATCGTCAAAATCGATTGAGCCGTCTGCACGAACCGTGACGTTTTCCAGCAGCGCATCGCGGCGAATCGCATTGAAGATTTCCGGCTCTGCCTCCTGGGATAAACGAATGGTTTTCGCGTAGCAACCGCCTTCAAAGTTGAACACGCCGTCATCGTCCCATCCGTGTTCGTCATCGCCAATCAGGCGGCGCTTCGGATCGGTAGAAAGTGTGGTTTTGCCTGTGCCAGACAGACCAAAGAACACCGCAACATCGCCTTTTTCGCCGACGTTTGCCGAACAGTGCATGGAAGCAATGCCTTTAAGCGGCAGCAGGTAGTTCATGATTGAGAACATCCCTTTCTTCATTTCGCCACCGTACCAGGTGCCGCCAATCAGCTGCACACGCTCGGTAAGGTTAAACGCGATGAAGTTTTCAGAGTTCAAACCCTGCTCTTTCCATTGTGGGTTGGTGCATTTGGCGCCATTCATCACCACAAAATCGGCTTCGAAAGTTTCAAGCTCTTCTTCGGTTGGGCGGATGAACATGTTCTTAACGAAATGAGCCTGCCAGGCCACTTCGGTAATAAAACGCACCGACAGACGGGTGTCTGCATTCGCACCGCAGTATGCGTCAATAATAAAGAGGCGTTTGCCAGAGAGTTCGTGAGTGACCAGCCCTTTCAGGTGCTGCCAGGTTTCTTCACTCAGCGGTTTGTTGTCGTTTTTACCTTTGCCTTTATCTGCCCACCACAGGGTATCGCGCGTGGTGTCGTCACGGACAATGTATTTATCTTTTGGGGAACGGCCGGTAAATATGCCGGTATCAACAGCTACTGCACCAAGATTGGTTTCTACGCCACGCTCAAAACCTTCCAGGTTGGGGTTGAGTTCTTCGTGATACAGAGTGTCGTAATCCGGGTTGTAAACCACTTCACTTGTGTCATGAATTCCATAAGCCTCGAGATCTTGCGGGGTTATGCCTTTAACTCGCATTTCACTGCTCCTTAGCCAATTTGTACTGCCTGAGATTGTAGGGTTGTTTATTGGTTGTTAACCGCGACACCTATCATAGATTTGAGCATCCACTCGAATCCATATATACCCTTCGCCCTTCAAAATGCGGGGGTGTTGGCTGCTCTCATTTACCCGAATCACTTACTTGAGTAAGCTCATCGGGGTTCATTCGATTGCCGCCTACCTGCATTTTGAATAGCTTGGGTATAGCGGAAAACGCTGTGAAGCGAGTCACAACGGGGTGAGAGTATGGCAGGAAATGCTAGTACGGCAGGGAAAATATTCTGAATATGTTAAAAAATAGTGCGATTAACGGACGAGGTGTGACTGAGAGCGCACTTGTGTGCAAACTGTGAAATTGATTTAGTTCCGGACGGCCACAATCCAACCTTCTCCCTAAAAAAAGGAGAAGGTCAGAAGGGGAAAATCAATGAACTTGCGGATCTGCCGGGGAGGCGTTGTTGCGAATTTCTGCAATGTCCATGGAGTTGAACACGTAGTGGTTACCACAGTAATCACAGTTCATGTCGATTTCGCCTTCTTCTGCAAGAATGCTATTCACTTCTTCATCAGGCAGCGTTCTGAGCGCATCGGCACAGCGTTCACGAGAACAAGTACACTTAAATTCGACCGCTTGCGGATCGTAAAGTGTCACTTCTTCTTCGTGGTACAAACGCCACAACACGTCGTTGGCCGGTAAGGTCAGCAACTCTTCAGCTTTAATCGTTTCGGTCAGTGCCGTGAGGTGATTGAAATCATCAGCCTGAGCATCTTGTGCTGGCAGAACCTGCAACAGCATGCCGCCTGCCGCTGGTTTGCCTTCAACTTCGCCGGTGCGAATAAACAGACGCGTTGGGAGCTGCTCGGAACGTAAGAAGTAATCTTCCAGACATGCCGCCAGCGTATCGCCTTCAAGCCCAACAACACCCTGATAGCGTTCGCCTTGCGCAGGAGTGATGGTGATTACCAGGTAGCCATTGCCCACCAGGGTTTTCAGATCAGCATCCGCAGGGATTTCGCCTTTGAAGCGTGCAACACCGCGCATTTGCTGGTTGTTGTTACCGTTAATCACCGCAAGGCTCATTGGGCCATCACCCTGCAATTGCACAGTAATGTCGCCATCAAACTTGAGGGTTGCCGTCAGCAAACTGGTTGCGACCAGCAATTCACCGAGAATAGTTTTTACCGGAGCCGGGTAGTCATGGTTTTCCATGATTTGTTTCCAGGTCTCGGAAACCGTTACCAGTTCACCGCGTACGGCGAAGTTTTCAAACAAGTAACGATGCAGTTGGTCGTGTTGGGTCATAATTTTCTCTCATTCAGATGGCAACAATATCCTTCATCTTTCAAGTTGCAGATGCGTTAGCTGCCTTCCTGCATCTCGAAATCTATTGGGTCTATTCGTTGCCACCGTGTTTAAATTTCATCAAATCGCGACGCTCTTTTTTATCGGGGCGGCGGTCGGGGTGGGGCATCGTCAGCGCATTCATCTTGCGTGCCAGCGCCACTTTTTCCCGTTTGGTAATACTTTCATCTGTCTCTTCATAAAGCTGCGAGGCATCTGTTGCCGGGCGGCGCTGCTCGGTGACCGCCAGCACTTTGACGGTTTTCTCGTCATTGCCCTGGCGTAGTGTCAGCATGGCATTCAACTCAACAAGTTTACTTGGCTTGCTGCGCTGCCCGTTGTAATGCACTTTACCGCCTTCGACCATTTCCCGGGCAATAGCGCGCGTTTTATAGAAACGCGCAGCCCACAGCCATTTATCAAGACGTACACCGTCAGGCGATTTTTCTTTCATCACGACTCCTTAGAGATCAACTTCGGGAGTAGTCGGCGATAGTCGTTCAATGCCGGGTGGCGTTGATAGATTTTGTCGGCCTGCCCTGAATCGGGGTTGGTCACGCCCAGGCAATAGCGAATGCCAAACTTCGCGGCAGAATCCAGAATCGGTTCGCTATCGTCAATAAACAGCGTGCGCTCTGGCTCCAGGCCGGTATGTTCAGCAACGGCTTGCCACAACCGCTGATCTTCTTTCGGATAACCAAATGTGTGGGTGGAAAGTAATAAATCAAGGTGCTGGCCTAAACCGGTATGTTCAAGTTTGACGGCCAGATTATGTGGATGGGCATTCGTCAGTAAGATACGCCGCTTGCCGCAGTCCTTCAGGGCATTAAGGAACGGGACGGTATCTTCACGCAGCACGGCATTTGGCCCTTGCGTTGTGGTCATCGCACAAATATCCAACCCCAGACGCTCGCTCCAGTAATCCAGACAGTACCAGTTTAGCGTATGTTGCACGGCGTGATATTCGTGGGCGATTAGCCGGTGTGCTTCATCCAGTGGAATATTTCTTTGTTCACTGACGGTTTCTGGCACCAGTTTTTGCCAGAAGTGGCTATCGAATGCGAGATCCAGCAGCGTGCCGTCCATATCCAGCAATACGGTATCGACATCCTGCCAGGCAATATCAATATGCATAGATTTGGGCCTGATTAGAGGAAACTGCGCGACAGGTTAGCACAACCTGCCGCGTGAAGTTTAGAACAGCGGGCGTACAGAAGAGATAGCTGTGAGCGATGGATTCATACAATTATCATAGTACTGCTGGATTTGCGCCAGGCGACTGCGGCTACGGCGGTAGCGGCGAATCGCCAGCGCACCGTTAATCAGCAAGCAAACAATCATACTGATGAGCAACAAGGTGGTACTGATATACCGCCACAAGCTGCTGCTATCAGGGATTTTGTGCAACGTGACGTGTTGTGTGCCGTTGGCATCCTGACGAATACCGGTAATGATGCCTTCAGCGACAAACGGTGTTTTGAGCAGCATATCTGCCAGCCGTTGGAACTCGCTCCATTGATCTTGTGCCGGAATATCGTACAGCGGAACAGGAGGCAGCGGCTGGTCTACCAGGTCACTGCCTTCGTCATTGATAATCACATAACCTGCAGGTGCCGGGCTGTTGAGCGCCTGCGCAGCTCGCGCCGTTTCACGAATAAAGAACGGCGCTGTAGATGTCGTGACGAGATTATCAAGCGACTCAGCACTGACCGGGCGCAGCAGGACGTTTACACCTGTGAGCTTCCCGGAATCAGCCTTCCTGGTCAGCGCATCCCAGTCTTTGGTGTTTCCAAGATTCACCAGTGCATTTTTAAGACGGACACATTCATCGTCTGCGGTGCAAAGGGCCTGTGTCTTGAGAACAATGCCTGCAAAATCATCCAGCAACACCATCCCTGATTTCTGAATCGCGCTGCGTAATTGCGGGTTTACCTTTGAGTCTTCACTGGTCTGCGGATGAATTTGCCCGCTGACGGCCTGCGTCAACGCCAGGGCTTTATCCATGATCTCTGATTCCGGCACCGGCAATGATTGCGCGGTATTCCAGATGATTTGCGAGCAGTCGAATGGGGTAAACGGGTACGTCTGCCGCGTGGTGTAGTTGCCCGGCGTGTGGATATTACACATACCCGTACCGTTAACTTTCAGCGTGTCACCAACACGAAGCGTTGTTTTATCGAGGTCCGCAACGGTTGTTGCTTCAATAGTTTGTGCGCCTTTTAACCACGACATACTCAGTTTTAAAGGCATCTCCAGCGGTACCCAAATCGTCAGCATCAGCAGAACCAGCAGACTGCCTATGGCAATCACCAGATTGCGCACCCAATGCTGGATGGGGAAATTGCGCACTTCGTCATGCAGCGACAGGAAGCGCCCCTGGCGAAGTACATGCCGGTCGAGATAAATATCGATATCCGTTTTCTGGCCAAGATCCTGAGCGACATACTGCTGCCAGTGCGCCGGATAAATCAGGTCAATAATCCCTAACGAGATATTGTTTATCTGATCCTGATTAGATTCACCAAAAAGTCCCCAACGCTTTGGCGTGCCGCGTAAACAGTGGACTTCACGCAGTGCATTTTTGGCAGGAGGAGCAAACAGGCCCCACAGGCTGGCCGCAAGTAGCATAAATGCCCCGCCAACCAACCAGGGTAAAACGACGGGAGGGGTCACCAGACATAAAAATAGCATCACGAAGGCCACGCAGATGAGAATGGCTTCACGCAGCCCATCCGGGCGGCTGAGCGCATACTCTTCTGGTGTTTCCTGGCGGATATTCAGAAGCTCAATCTGTTCGCTTTCTTCACCACGAATGGATGCCTGACTATGAGGGGTTTGTTCAAGCGCGAAACCACGGTTTTCGCTGCTGTAATCAATAAGCGTATGCCCGTTAAGCGAGATAACCAGCGGCATGGTTTCAGTACGAATCAACTCAACGTAGTTGTCGTTGGTAATGTACTGTTCCCAGAATGGCGGAAGGTGAACCTCTACAGAATCAAGGTAATAGCGCCACTTATTAGGGTCATCAGTGGATAAGCCATAACGGGTGATTGAACGAGTCAGAGAAAGTGCGGTGTTGCTCAGCGCATTTAATACCAGTTTCGCCGGTGCAGCACTGGCACCAGAAGGCCCCACGATGTCTTGCGTACGCGCTAATGAATCAATGTAATTTTCAACGGCTGCACGTTCATCAGCGGTTAACTTACGGGAAGTGGCCCCACTGAATGATTGCGCTTGTGATATCCGAGCGCGTAACCGCAGGCTGCGCCAGATAAGCCACCCCGCAATTAAGATGCAGGCCAGCATAGCAGCTAAAAGAAGTAATAAGGTGCTCATGCTTTCCCCATCAAATACTCGTTTTCTTATTAAAAAGCAGCAGGTTGCACCCTAACAACAACCGGGTGTCTACCCAACAGACTCAAGGCTGCATCATTGTTGGGTATCAATAATTATCGGCAGGTACGGCCCCAATCTTGAGACATTTTTACGTATATACCCTGCTGTAACATAATGTTAGCAAAGCGACTTTACGAGAAATATCAGCAAATTCCTATTTCATTTAGTCTCTATTGACTTGCAGCCGATGCTTTGAAAAATCCCTTAAAGTTGCAAAAATGTAAATAATAACCAATGTCCGTTGCGTGAGATATGCGGCGTAACGCACAATGGAGTACCTGCATTTACTGTTAGCCCAGTTCACGATGAGCAAACCATTACAAAAACCGACCATTTTACATGTTGAAACCGTGGCCCGTTCACGGCTGTTTAATGTCGAAACGGTGGATCTGGAGTTCAGCAACGGCGTGCGCCGTGTTTATGAGCGCATGCGTCCGTCTGCGCGCGAAGCTGTAATGATAGTCCCTATCGTTGATAACCATTTGATTTTGATCCGTGAATACGCGGTTGGTACGGAATCTTATGAACTTGGTTTCTCGAAAGGGCTAATTGACCCCGGTGAGACTGTCTTTGAAGCTGCAAATCGCGAGCTAAAAGAAGAGGTTGGCTTCGGGGCGAATCAGCTGACATTCCTGAAAAAATTGACGATGGCACCGTCCTATTTCTCCAGCAAAATGAACATTGTTATTGCTGAAGATCTCTATCCAGAATCTCTGGAAGGTGACGAGCCGGAAGAGCTGCCACAAGTACGCTGGCCGCTGGAGTCTTTGTTGGGTTTACTCGATGAGGAAGATTTTAGCGAAGCGCGGAATGTGAGTGCGCTGTTCCTGGTACGCGAATGGCTAAAAGAAAAGGGTCGTTTGTGAACCCTTTCTGTAGCAGCCCGCTTCAAAGTGAAGCGGGCTTGTATCAAAGTCTTAGAACAGTTCGTGGCTCTCGCCATTATCAATAATCGTCGTACCCACTTCATGCACCGCCTGCTGCGTTGGTTGCGTGCCTTCGATAAAGTACTCAGCCCGGCTATTGCCGCCATTGGCTAACTGCCCGGTGCTGCGGTCTATATTGACTGTCACAATACCCGGTGGCGGTGTTAGCGGCTCTTCCGGCACACCTTCCAGAACGGCTTTCATGAAATCATCCCACGCGGGCTGAGCGCTCTTCGCGCCACCTTCATAGCCTGAAATTTGGTCCTTAATTGCGCCTGATGCGGATGTCCGGCCCAGATCGCGACGATGGTCGTCAAAACCAATCCACACTGACGTCACTACACCTGGCCCGTAACCTGAGAACCATGCGTCTTTTGAGCTGTTAGTAGTACCGGTTTTGCCACCAATATCATTACGTTTCAGGTCACGACCTGCACGCCAACCCGTACCTTGCCAGCCTGGTTCGCCGTAGATATTCGAGTTAAGCGCACTTTTAATCAGGAACGACAGTGGAGTGTTGATGACATGCGGTGCGTATTCTGGTGGGCTGCTTTGAGCAACCAGTTCGCTATTCGCCTGCTCAAGTTTTGGCATTGGCACACTCGCGTTCTGCTTTTCCTGAGACTGGGCAACGTCTTCAACATCCTGATTTTCCAGCACGTTAGATTTCTGCGTTTCGCCGTAAATCACCGGGATATCGCATTCCGGGCAAGCAACTTTCGGCTTCGCTTCAAAGATAGTGCCGCCTATTTCATTTTCAATTTTGGAAATGTAGTAAGGGTCAACCAGGAAGCCGCCGTTGGCCATCACTGAATAGCCACGCGCCACTTGCATCGGTGTGAATGATGCAGAGCCCAATGCCAGCGATTCGGTATGCACGATGTTTTGCGCAGGGAAGCCAAAGCGTTGCAGGTATTCAGCCGCGTAATCCACACCCATGGCGCGCATTGCTCGTACCATCACCACGTTTTTCGATTGACCCAGCCCCTGGCGCAATCTAATTGGGCCGGCATATTCTGGCGGTGAGTTTTTAGGACGCCAGTCGGAACCTGCGCCTGCATCCCAGCGAGAAATCGGCACATCGTTCAGCACGCTCGCAAGCGTCAGGCCTTTATCCATCGCTGCTGTATAGAGGAATGGTTTGATATTGGAACCAACCTGGCGTAACGCCTGGGTCGCACGGTTGAACTTGCTCTGGTTGAAATCAAAACCACCGACCAGCGCCACGATGGCACCATCATGAGGGTTGATGGAAACCAGTGCGGAGTTCACATCCGGGACCTGGCCGAGCCACCAGTTATCATCAACTTTACGCACCCAGATCTGCTGTCCCGCCTGCACGACGTCAGTCGTTTTGCGCGGAGTAGGGCCTTGCGCAGTGTCAGAACGGTACGGACGCGCCCAACGCATGCCGTCCATATTGAGAGAAACGGCGCTGCCGTCTGCCAACAATGCAGTGGCTTCATTGGTTGAGGCTTCAGTCACGACTGCAGGGAATAGTGGTCCGTAAACCGGAAGATTCTTCAACGAATCAACGATTTTGGTTTTATCCCACGCAGTCTCACCCACTTTCCACAGCACATTTGATGGTCCACGATAACCATGGCGCATGTCATAAGCCATGACGTTATTACGCACGGCTTGCTGTGCGGCCTGCTGAGTTTTCCGGGTGATGGTGGTGTAAACCTTGTATCCATCTTCGTAGGCTTTATCGCCGTACTTGGCAACCATATCCTGGCGTACCAGCTCAGACAGATAAGGTGCAGAGAACGCGATTTCCGGAGCGTGGTAGTTTGCATCAATCGGCTGATTACGCGCTTCGTCATACTGAGCTTGCGTAATGTAGTTTTCGCTCAACATGCGCGATAACACCACATTACGACGGGAAGTTGCGCGATCCAGAGAGTAAAGCGGGTTAAACGTTGACGGCGCTTTTGGCAAACCGGCAATCACCGCTATTTCACTCAGGCTGAGTTGATCAATCGACTTACCAAAATAGACTTGTGCTGCGGCACCCACACCATAAGCGCGGTAACCGAGATAAATCTTGTTGAGGTACAACTCGAGAATTTCATCTTTGGTAAGCAACTGCTCAATACGAATCGCCAGGAACACTTCTTTGATCTTACGCGTCAGCGTGCGTTCCGGGCTTAAGAAGAAGTTACGTGCCAGCTGTTGCGTGATGGTACTCGCGCCCTGAGAGGCATGACCAGAAAACAGCGCTACACTCGCAGCACGGAAAATCCCTACCGGATCAACACCATGGTGTTCGTAGAAGCGGCTGTCTTCCGTCGCAATAAACGCTTTCACCATCACAGGTGGAATTTGCTGAAGTGTCACCGGGATACGACGTTTCTCACCGTATTGGGCAATAAGTTCACCATCAGCGCTATAAACCTGCATTGGGATCTGGAGGCGCACGTCTTTAAGCGTGGCGACATCAGGCAACTGCGGTTCAATAAATTTGTAGAGCCCGAAGATCGAGCCTGCTCCCAGCAGAATGCAACACACTGCAAGGATGAATAAATACTTTACGAACTTCACCTTAAATTTCCCATAACGTTTCCATTGGGCAGTTTATAAACAACCGCGCGGTAGTATAAAGGCAAGCCAGTGGCATTGGTATGGCATTTTCCGTAACCAGCGATAAGGAGATCGTAAACATGATGTTCACAAACTGGCAAATTGGCCTGGATATTCAACATGAAAGCATTCGAGCTGTGGCTGTGCAGCGCCAACGGCAAGGCTGGCAACTGCGCCACTGGTGGTTTTTACCCTTGCCCGAAGAGACCTTTCGCGACGGGTTATTAATTAATGCGCAAGCACTCACTAAAGCGTTGGCTGAATGGCGAAAAGAGCTGCCCGTGCGCCACCAGTTGCGCGTCTCTTTTCCAACACACAGAACGCTCCAGCGCCCGGTTCCCACTCCTGACAAACGACTGAGCGAACCGGCCAGCGAAGCTTATATCGCCTCGGCAACAGCCCGGCAGATGCAGATGCCGGCGGCACAATTGTGTTGGGATTATTTAGCGTCACAAGATGTTGCAGACACGCATTTGATAGTCGCTGCGCGCCAGGCAGATGTCGCAGCGTTGCTGAAAAGCCTTGCTGCGGTAAATCTGTATCCTGCGACATTAACCCCGGGAGCCAGTGCATTACCGGCGCTTATTGCCCCCTGTCATTTGGAAAAGTACCAATATTTGGTACATCACGAGCTTCGCCATTGGGTATGGGCTTCGACCGAGGCTAGCCCCCGATGGGGGTGGGCTGACACCCAACTAGTGCCAACGATTTCAGATTTTTGCCAACTGCTTAAAACCGAACCGCAACGGGTTGCATTGAGCCATACACAACCCGAGCCCTTCCCTGAAGGTGTTTTTCCCCTGGATGCCTGGCGGGCGCTTTCACGTTTGCAGCCTCCATTACCGCTACATGGCGGTGTCTATACCATCGCAATCGGTCTTGCCATCGGTAGGGTATCGAGATGACACCGCTGATAAATTTACTCCCCTGGCGTAAAACGCTGCGCCAGCAGCGTGTACGCCGATGGAGCACGCTTTTCTGCTCGATATTGCTGCTTATGCCGTTACTGGTCGCCAGTGTGCAACAGCTATCAGCATGGCAAATTCAACAGTTGCAGGGGCATAAAAAACACCTGGCAAGCACACAAACCGCATTGCAGCGTCTGTCTCAGCAGCGATTGGCTTTACAAGAGCAGAGCAAAAAATGGCGGCTTATTCAGCAGGCTCGCGAGGCCCGGCAGCATGCCATCCAGATATGGGAAACGCGATTAATTCAACTTGCTACTTTTAAGCCTGTTGGAGCCTGGTTTTCTTCGTTATCACTGCAAAAAGGGCAATTTTTAATTAAGGGACACGCCACTGATATGGAAGATATTCAGCGGCTGGAAAAAGAACTGGCGCAACTTGATGGAGTTTCAGTTGTACGGGCCGGAGCGGTGCAGCATGAAACCCAGGGCGGATATGGCTTTGTTTTCACCTTAACCCTGACCGAGGTGGCGAATGTCCTGGATAATTGAACGCTGGTTTCGTGGGCCGTGTTGGGTACGCGTTGTATCGCTCGCCATCTTTATCGGTCTGGTCGTGAGCATGGCGTGGCTGTTCCTGATGCGACCGCAGCAATCCTTGCGGCAGCAGTTAGAAAGGGATAACCAGCAGGCAAGTCAGAAAGTGGCTGAATTGCGACGGAAAATCCCTCCGCTTATAAAGCCTGTGCCGATGCTTTTGCCTGCGCAGCCTCCCGTATTTTCGGTGACGGAATTTGTTGGGAAGTCAGGCGGGAAATTGCTGAAGTGGCAGCCCGATAATAAGCAGGGGGACCTGGAGATGCTTGTGCCGTGGGAAAAGTTGCCGGGGCTATTTGCCCGTCTTGCGGAATATCGTGTTGTGACCAGCAACGCTTTTACCCTCACCAGCCAGGGTGAATTACTCAAACTGGTGCTGGCAATGGAGTTTGATGATGAGCCGTAACATTGGCTGGGCCATATTGCTGGTTATCTTCCCGGCGCGGGCAATGCCCCCAAACCCCTTTTTGCCGCAAATATCACCTTGTGAAAAACTAAGTGGGCAGCTTGCTTCCTGGGTTTTGCAGGGAGTGGTCAGCTCTCCTGCCAGCAACATTGCTTTGATGTTCAACTCACAAGGAAAAAGCCTGCGAATCAAGACAGATAGTGAGCTTTTACCTGGCGTGCATATTGAAAACGTAGCGCCTGGGTTGGTGTCTGCGCGTCTTGACTCCACTTGCCAGCCCTCTTCTTATCGTTGGGAAATAAAAGGAAAAACAGATGCCATGGATTCGGGTATTACTTCTGGTGTTGCTTCTACCATTCAAAAGCCAGGCAGATAAAGGCATTTCTCTGGTGCTTGATAACGCACCGGTTACTCAGGTTTTGCAGGCATTGGCTGAAAGCGAAAACGTTAACCTGATGATTGCACCAGGTGTGGAGGGGGCGTTGTCTCTTAATTTGGTTAATGTCCCCTGGAAACAGGCATTCCAGCTTGTGTTGAACACCGCTGAACTCAGCCAAAAACGAGAAGGCAATGTGATACAGGTTTTGCCAAGAGCCCGGCTGCGTGAACAGCAGGCGCAGGCCGTAGAACAACGCAAGCAGCAAGCACTTGATCAACCACTGCTCTATAAAGTTTTTGCCCCTCATTACGCTGATGTTGAAGATTTATCTGCGGCATTAAAGGCTGGCGGTAATAAGCTATTGAGTGCCCAGGGGAATATTACTGCTGATAAACGCACTAACCGGTTGATTGTGCGTGATAACAAAACAGTGCTCAAACAGATCGCTGACTGGGTAACTGAAATGGACTTGCCCATTGGGCAAGTGGAAATCGCAGCCCATATTGTCACTATCAACCAGGATAAGTTGCGTGAGCTTGGTGTGAAATGGTCCACTGAAGAGCAAGTTGGGGAGCGTAAACTCCACCAGACCACTGGTATTTCAGCCGATCTCTCAGTCAATAATGCTTCAACAAAAGTCGGGTTTAACATTGCTCGCATTGATGGCCGAATGCTGGAGCTTGAATTGTCTGCCCTGGAACAACAGCAACAACTGGAAATTATCGCCAGCCCTCGCTTGATGGCGGCGCATCAACAGCCGGCCAGCATCAAACAAGGCACCGAAATACCGTATACGGTTTCCAGTGGCGAAAGCGGGGCGACAGCAATCGAATTTAAAGAAGCGGTTTTGGGGATGGAAGTGACGCCAACTATTCAGGCTGATGGTAATATCCGTTTAAAATTGCACATTAGCCAAAATATGCCGGGTCGTAGTATTCAGCAATCTGATGGTGAAGTCCTGGCGATAGATGAACAAGAGATAGAAACTGTTGTTGCGGTGAAAAATGGTGAAACTCTTGCCCTTGGCGGGATCTTCCAGCAACACAATACTGACAGTAGCGACAGTGTGCCTTTTCTTGGTTCAATACCCATGGTGGGTAGTCTGTTTCGTCATGATGCAAAAAATCATCAGCGCCGTGAATTAGTGGTATTTATTACCCCTCGGCTTATCCCGGTTTCGTAGTATTTTCATTCTTCATCATACAGTTTTTCTTTGAAACGGTGCCCAGGTGTTTGACGGCAGAGAGGAATTAGCTTACAAGGTGTACCGTTTCGAGAGGCTGGTTGCTCAAGTCTTGTGACAGATAACCCTGATTTATGCATTTTCTTCTTCATAAGAAGGCTGGGGAATATAATCGGTTGCCAAACCACCTTGAGTATTGAGATAATTTTCAGTCTGACTCTCGCACTATCGCTTATGAGGTTTCAGTTCATGTCCCGCTGCACCTGGTTTTAACAGGGCGGGTTTATCATCAACGAATTGTCTTAGTAGTACCGAAAAAATGGCAGAGAAACGCAATATCTTTCTGGTTGGGCCTATGGGTGCCGGCAAAAGCACTATTGGGCGTCAGTTAGCTCAGCAACTCAATATGGAATTTTTCGATTCTGATCAAGAGATTGAGAAACGTACCGGAGCTGATGTGGGCTGGGTATTCGACGTTGAAGGCGAAGACGGCTTCCGCGATCGCGAAGAAAAAATCATCAACGAACTCACTGAAAAACAGGGCATTGTGCTGGCAACTGGCGGCGGTTCTGTGAAATCTCGTGAGACCCGTAACCGTCTCTCCGCCCGTGGAGTTGTGGTGTATCTTGAAACCACAATTGAAAAACAGCTCGCCCGTACACAGCGTGATAAAAAACGCCCACTACTGCAAGTTGAGACTCCACCGCGTGAAGTTCTTGAAGCCTTAGCTCAGGAACGCAATCCTCTTTATGAAGAGATTGCTGATGTGACGATTCGCACTGACGACCAAAGTGCCAAAGTGGTTGCTAACCAGATTATTAATATGTTGGAAAGCAACTGATTCTGGCTTAATCGAAAAAAACGCCTGCGGGCTAAGCAACATCAAGGTGGACTTCGCGTTATGGAGAGGTTAACAGTCACTCTCGGGGAACGTAGTTACCCTATCACCATTGCTGCTGGGTTATTTAGTGACTCGGCATCTTTTGGGCCGCTGAAAGCTGGCGACCAAACGATGCTGGTGACCAATGAAACCCTGGCGCCGCTCTACCTGGATAAGGTGCGTGGCGTGCTGGAGCAAGCGGGCGTTAAAGTCGATTCCGTCATCCTTCCGGATGGCGAACAATTCAAGAGTCTCGCTGTATTAGACACTGTCTTTACTGCGTTGCTTGAAAAGCCACATGGTCGTGATACGACACTCATTGCCCTGGGCGGTGGTGTCGTCGGCGACCTGACGGGCTTTGCCGCGGCGAGTTATCAACGCGGCGTGCGCTTTATTCAAGTTCCAACCACTTTGCTTTCGCAAGTGGACTCTTCTGTTGGTGGTAAAACAGCCGTAAACCACCCCCTCGGTAAAAATATGATTGGCGCGTTCTACCAACCTGCTTCGGTAGTGGTGGATCTCGACTGTCTGAATACTTTACCTGCGCGGGAGTTGGCATCCGGTCTGGCAGAAGTCATCAAGTACGGAATTATTCTCGACGGCGATTTCTTCAATTGGCTTGAAGACAACCTGGATGCATTGCTTGCGCTCGATGGTAAAGCACTGGCCTGGTGTATTCGTCGTTGTTGTGAGCTGAAAGCAGAAGTTGTTGCCGCTGACGAGCGCGAAAGTGGCTTACGTGCTTTACTGAATTTGGGTCACACCTTTGGTCACGCCATAGAAGCAGAAATGGGCTATGGCAACTGGCTACATGGTGAAGCTGTTTCCGCTGGTATGGTTATGGCGGCACGAACAGCTCAGCGTTTGGGTAACTTCAGTGAGGCCGATGTGCAGCGCGTGATTAAATTGCTGCAACGTGCCGGGCTGCCAGTTACCGGGCCGAAAGAAATGTCAGCCGCCGCGTATATGCCCCACATGATGCGTGACAAAAAAGTTTTGGCTGGTGAGCTGCGCTTAGTGCTGCCTCTGGCAATCGGGAAGAGTGAAATGCGTGGCGGAGTGCCACACGATATCGTTTTGTCCGCCATTGCTGATTGTCAGCAGGCTTAATTATTAGAAATTTCGGTCGCTGAAGTCAGGCGATTTTTAACTTCGGGTTATGTGCTGAGTTTGAATTGCTGGCACAGGCCTTTGAGTGGGGTGTTAAATGGATGAATTTAAACCGGAAGACGAACTGAAACCCGATCCTAGCGATCGTCGTTCAGGCCGTAGCCGCAAAGCTGATGAGCGCGAAAATGAGCCGCAGATCAATGTCGATGATGTTGAATTAGATGCCGATGAGCCTCGTCCAGCGCGTTCCCGTCGTACTCGTGACGAAGAAGAGTATGAAAACGACGACGATCTGCAAGTTGATGCAGAAGAACGTCGCCCGGCACGTACCCGTAAAAAATCCGCTAAACAAAAAGTTCCGGTTTCCCGCCAGCACTTGATGATGGGCATTGGTATTCTTGTACTGTTGCTTTTAATCATTGGGATTGGTTCGGCCCTGAAAGCCCCTTCTACTGATACTGAAACAGCGAATAGCAATCCGAACGCTGAAAAGAATATCGACTTGTCCGGTTCTGCTGCTGACCAGGCCAACGGCGCGCAACCACAACCTGGTTCAACGTCTGCTGCTAATCAGACAGAAACCGCAGGCAATCCACAAGAAGTTACTCTTCCTGCCATTTCTTCCACGCCGACTGATGCGCAGTCTCAACCTGCACCACAGGGTCAACAGCGTGTAGAAGTTCCAGGGGATCTGAACAATGCGCTGACTCAGCAATCGGGTCAGATTGACAATGCAGTTACCAGCTCTACGCTGCCAACCGCACCAGCCACCGTGGCGGCAGTTGCAGGCAGCAATGGCGCAACAACGGCACCACGTCCGGTTGCGAAAGCAGAGCCAGTGAAACCTGCAGCGCCACGTCAGGAACGCAAAACGGCTGTCATTGAACCACAACACAAAGCTCAACCGGCTAAGCAACAGCCTGCCGTGAAAAGCACAGTAACAGAGCCAAAACCTGTTGCTACTGCAAAACGCAGCGAACCTGTCACAGCGCCAGTGCAGACTGCACCAGCTAAAGCGCCTGTTACTGCCGCAGCTCCGCAGCAAACTGCAGCTGCACCGCAAGCAACAGCAACAACATCAGCACCTAAAGCGACAGCAGCACCGGTTACAGCTGCAACTGGCGCGGTAGCGGGTGATGCTGGGGCAATCAAAGGTGCACCGGGTAGCCATTACACCCTGCAGCTTAGCTCTTCTTCAAACTCAGCAAACCTGAATGCATGGGCGAAGAAAGAGAATCTGCAGCACTATATGGTTTACCAGACTGTGCGTAATGGTCAGCCGTGGTATGTTCTGGTTAGCGGCATCTACGCTAACAAAGATGAGGCAAAACGTGCCGTTGCGACATTGCCAGCTGATGTGCAAGCCAAGAACCCATGGGCAAAACCTATCCATCAGGTTCAGTCTGATCTGAAGTGATGAACAAGCGCAGCCGCTGTTGGAACCTTTCCACAGCAGGAAAAGGTGTAAATAGTTAGGCAGCATGAAAAAAAATCGCGCTTTTCTGAAATGGGCGGGGGGGAAATACCCCCTGCTCGAAGACATTAAAAAGTATCTGCCGAAAGGCGATTGTCTGATTGAGCCGTTCGTCGGCGCCGGCTCAGTCTTTCTGAATACTGATTACTCCCGCTATATCCTCGCAGATATTAATAGCGATCTGATTAACCTCTATAACATCGTTAAAACCCGCACGGATGAGTACGTTCAGGAGTCTCGTAAACTCTTTACTGCCGAGCAAAACGATGAGCAGATGTTCTATCTCAATCGTACCGAATTTAACCAGTGCAAAGATGAGTTTCGCCGTGCACTGCTGTTTTTATATCTGAACCGCCATTGTTACAACGGCCTTTGTCGTTATAACCTACGTGGTGAATTCAATGTCCCGTTTGGCCGCTATATCAAACCCTACTTCCCTGAAGAAGAGTTGTATCATTTTGCCGAACGAGCTCAGAACGCCACATTCTTATGTCAGTCTTATGATGTCAGCATGGCGGATGTCAGTGCAGGGTCTGTTGTCTATTGCGATCCTCCCTACGCGCCTTTGTCGGCAACGGCTAATTTTACGGCGTATCACACCGATAGCTTTAACGCTGTGCAGCAGCAACATCTCGCGCAGTTAGCTGAAAATTTGCAAGGAAATCACATTCCGGTGCTGATTTCTAACCATGATACGGAACTCACCCGGTTGTGGTATCACCAGGCGAAACTGCATGTCGTGCAGGTGCGTCGCAGCATTAGCCGTAATGGTGGAACGCGTAACAAGGTGGACGAACTGCTGGCGCTGTATAAAGTCGGTGCCTGAGCCGTTTCGTCCGCAGACGTTAATGATTTGCTATTGGAGAAGCGGATGAAACAGTTTTTGATTGCCCCCTCAATCCTCTCAGCCGACTTTGCCCGTTTGGGTGAAGACACGGCTGCGGTGCTGGCTGCTGGTGCGGATGTCGTCCATTTCGATGTTATGGATAACCATTACGTTCCTAACCTCACTATTGGTCCGATGGTGTTAAAAGCCCTGCGTGACTACGGTATTACTGCCCCTATTGATGTGCATCTGATGGTGAAGCCCGTTGACCGTATCATTCCGGATTTCGCTGCGGCTGGCGCCAACATCATTACCTTCCACCCTGAAGCGTCAGAGCATGTTGACCGTTCCCTGCAACTGATCAAAGAGCACGGCTGCAAAGCAGGCCTGGTGTTTAACCCAGCGACATCGTTGAGTTGGCTTGATCACGTCATGGATAAACTCGATGTGATTTTGCTGATGTCCGTTAACCCAGGTTTTGGTGGCCAATCATTTATTCCACATACGCTGGAAAAACTGCGTCAGGTGCGTGAGCGCATTGACGCTTCTGGCTATGATATTCGTCTGGAAGTAGACGGCGGCGTGAAAGTCGACAATATCGCTGAAATTGCTGCGGCAGGTGCTGATATGTTTGTTGCCGGTTCGGCAATTTTCAATCAGCCAGACTACAAAGCCGTTATTGAACGTATGCGTAGTGAGTTAGCAAAGGTAAGTCATGGATAAGTTAAGTAAAATTCGCGGTATCGCCTTTGATTTAGACGGTACCCTGGTCGATACCGCACTGGGTCTGACGCAGGCAATGGACCAGGCTCTGTATGCACTGGAGTTGCCGACGGCGGGTGAAGACAACGTTGAAAAGTGGATCGGTAACGGTGCTGATGTGTTGGTTAAGCGCGCACTGACCTGGGCGCTGAAAGGTGAAGAACCTGAAGCCGACCAATGCCTTATCGCGCGTAAACTGTTTGACGCCTACTATGCGCAAGCAGCGGAAGAGGGCAGTTTCTTATTCCCGGAAGTCGCGAATACATTGTCTGTTTTGGCTGAAAAAGGCCTGCCGATGGGACTGGTAACTAACAAGCCAACACCGTTTGTGTTACCGATGCTGGAAAGATTAGGCATTGCGCAGTACTTCAAAGTCATTATTGGTGGTGATGATGTGGAAAATAAAAAACCGCATCCTGAAGCGCTGCATAAAGTGATGGAAGAGCTGAACCTTAGCGCGGAAGAACTGCTTTTTGTTGGCGATTCCCGCAACGATATTCTCGCGGCGCAAGCGGCTGGATGCTGTTCCATTGGCCTGACTTACGGTTATAACTACGGTGAGTCCATCGAGTTGAGCAAACCCGATTACGTGTTTGACCACTTCAACGATTTATTGCCCGCGTTAGGGCTCTCTAACAAAGAACATCAGGAATAAGAACATGAGTAAGCCCATCGTCTTTAGTGGCGCACAGCCATCAGGTGAATTGACCATTGGTAACTACATGGGTGCGCTGCGTCAGTGGGTCAACATGCAAGATGATTACCACTGCATTTACTGCATCGTTGATCTGCACGCGATCACTGCGCGTCAGGATGCGACACAGTTGCGCAGCCGCACTCTCGACACGCTGGCACTGTATCTGGCTTGTGGTATCGACCCGGCTAAAAGCACCATCTTTGTACAGTCTCACGTGCCAGAACATGCACAGCTGGGCTGGGCGCTGAACTGCTACACCTATTTTGGTGAGCTGAGCCGTATGACTCAGTTTAAAGATAAGTCTTCTCGTTATTCCGAGAACATCAATGCTGGCCTGTTTGACTACCCGGTATTGATGGCAGCAGATATTTTGCTGTACCAGACCAACCTTGTGCCGGTCGGTGACGATCAGAAACAGCACTTGGAACTGAGCCGTGATATCGCCGCACGTTTCAATGCGCTGTATGGCGACGTGTTTAAAGTGCCAGAACCGTTTATCCCGAAATCAGGCGCTCGCGTGATGTCTCTGCTTGAGCCGACCAAGAAAATGTCTAAATCAGACGATAACCGTAATAACGTTATCGGCCTGCTGGAAGACCCGAAATCGGTCGTGAAGAAAATCAAACGTGCAGTCACTGACTCTGACGAGCCACCTGTTGTGCGTTACGATCCGGTGAATAAAGCAGGCGTATCCAACATGTTGGATATTCTGGCGGGTGTGACGGGTAAATCTATCCCTGAGCTTGAACAGCAGTTTGAAGGCAAAATGTATGGTCACCTGAAAGGCGACGTTGCCGAGGCAGTATCTGGCATGTTGACCGAATTGCAGGAGCGTTATCACCGTTTCCGTAACGATGAAGCTTACTTGCAGCAAGTGATGAAAGACGGTGCTGAGAAGGCGAGTTCACATGCCAGCGTCACGCTGAAAAAGGTCTATGAAGTGATTGGGTTTGTTGCTCACCCTTAATTTTTAACACAACCCTTATCCTAACCTTCTCCCTGAGGGAGAAGGGATTGATCGGTTTTCTCCCTCTTCTGGGGGAGAGGGCCGGGGTGAGGGCGACCCCTCCCAATCATTCTCCGCTAAA
>NZ_LXER01000031.1 GCF_001654925.1 Buttiauxella brennerae ATCC 51605 | reverse complement strand
CTCTTCTGGGGGAGAGGGCCGGGGTGAGGGCGACCCCTCCCAATCATTCTCCGCTAAATATCTTTTGCGACCCTATTCTCTTTTTACCTATTTCACGTTTGCCATTGATATTTATTTTAATGAAGAGATAAAGGGTGAGCAGGAGTCAGGCTATCAGGTTTCATGAAGAGGCAAGGGCAGTGGAAGTACGACCGAGATATTTGCGAAGAGTTATAAAAATAACCTTACCCTAATTACAAGGGTGAGGTTATTTAATCAGTCTTATTTAGTGGGTTGAGCAGTCGCAGGACCACAGCCGCCAATAATTTTAGAGATAGAAATTGCCGGGTGTAAGAAGTAGTCGTAACCACAGCTTTTGTCTTGATTTTCAACGTGACCCGTACATGCAGTCAGAGAAGCTAAAATAACAAATACAGATGTAATCTTTACGAGCTTAATCATTGATATTCCCTATCATTAGTGGGTTTTGGCTTAATTGGACATATAAAAAAGGCTGCTCAGTATATGAGAAGCCTTAATTATTGCTAAGTCCGAAACCTGACAAGGAATGGGCGAGATTTAACTTGCTTATTAGTGATTTGAAAACCAGTTTAATTTATCGCGTAAGGCAACTACGCGACCGACAATAATCAGGGCGGGGCTTGCAACCTGGGTCGATAATTCGCCAAGCTCACTTAAAATGCCGCTGACCACGCGTTGGTTAACCGCGGTGCCGTTTTCAACCAGCGCGACAGGCATATCCGCTGTCATGCCGTGCTCAATCAGTTTTTCCTGAATCGCTGGAGCCTGGTTTAAGCCCATATAGAACACCAGCGTCTGTTTTTCTGCCGCCAGATTTTCCCAGTCCAGTTCACCACCGGTTTTCAGGTGCCCGGTAACAAGGCGCACGCTTTGCGCGTAATCGCGGTGCGTTAAAGGGATGCCAGAATAGGCAGAACAGCCGGATGCCGCGGTAATGCCCGGCACGACGGAGAATGGAATGCCTACTTCGCACAGGGTTTCTAACTCTTCACCGCCGCGACCAAAGATAAACGGGTCGCCACCTTTCAGTCGCACCACGCGTTTACCACTTTGCGCTTCGCGCAGCAGAATTTGGTTAATCTCTTCTTGCGGCACACAGTGATAACCAGCGCGTTTACCCACGAATACGCGGTCTGCGTCACGACGAACCAGGTTCATGATGTCATCGGAAACCAGTCGGTCATAAACCACCACATCGGCCTGCTGGATTTGCTGTAGCCCTTTGAGGGTCAACAACCCTGCATCGCCTGGGCCTGCGCCGACCAGAACAACTTCGCCACGGTGATCGAGTGGTGTGGCGAACATCGACTCAGTTTCTTTATCAATGGCTTGCTTGTCTTCGTTCGCTAAATACTGCGCAAGGCGATCGTTGGTGAAGAACTTTTCCCAGAAGCGGCGGCGCTCGGCCATCGTTTTGAAGTTGGTTTTTACTCGACCGCGCAACGTACCGGCATAAGCGGCAATTTTCCCCAAATGCAGCGGCAGAATAGCTTCGAGTTTTTCACGTAGCAGGCGGGCAAGAACCGGAGAAGTACCACCGGAAGAGACAGCGACCATCAGCGGTGAACGGTCGATAATCGATGGCATGATAAAGCTGGCTTGTTTCGGAGCGTCGACGACGTTACAGAAAATACGGCGGGATTCGCATGAATCGCTGACTTGCTGATTCACCACATCGTTGTCCGTCGCGGCAATCGCCAGCCAGCAAACATCGAGCAGCGCGGGGTTAAACTCACCCTGATCCAGAGTAATCATGCCCTGTTCCGCCCACACATGAAATTGTGGGGAAAATTCCAGGGCATTTACAGTGACTTTTGCACCTGCCTCCATCAACAAACGCGCTTTACGTTCTGCAACATCGCCACCGCCGACGAGTAGGCAGGCACGACCTTGCAATTGACAAAATATAGGCAGGTGATCCACGGTCAATCCTCAAAAGAAATTAGTTGCGTGCAGTCTCCGGCGCGGCGACACGCGCAGGCTGGGGACGCTCGGCTTTCGGAGTAGCATACCAATAACCCAGACCCATGAATACTACGCCAGAAAGGGTATTCCCAAGCGTTACCCACAGCAGGTTGTGGCCGATACCCGCCATGGTGTAAGCATCGCTATGATGACCAAACCAGGAGAGCGCAAACAGAGTCATGTTGGCGATGGAGTGCTCGTAGCCAGAAGCGATAAACGCCAGCAGGCACCACCAGATAGCGATAAATTTCGCAGCGCCTTCAGTACGCACGGCCATCCAGATTGCAAGGCAAACCAGCCAGTTACACAATGCGCCTTTAAAGAACAGCACCATGGCCGGAGCGGTAGTTTTTGCCAGCGCCGCAGTGTGAAGCAGGCTGGTGTCTACCGGCAGCAGGCTACCGCCGCCCCATTTGTACAGCAGGGCAACAAACACAGAGCCAATCAGGTTACCCAGCCAGGTTTGCGGCAAAATACCCCACATCTGAGCGTGGGAAATGGTGCCTGCTTTCACGCCAAAGGTCAGGAACATGGTATGACCGGTGAATAATTCAGAACCGGCGATGATAACCAGTGTCAGGGCGATACCGAAGGTCGCTCCCATCACCAGTGGGCGATATGCAGGGTCTACAAGGTTACCGAGGGTGAAAATCAGGATGATCCCCAGCCCCACGTAAGCGCCCGCCATTGCGGAGCTAATCCAGAAACCAAGCGGGTTGTTTTTCGACAATCGGGCAATACGAGCGGCATTCGCCGCGCATTTATTAATGGTATCGGTGAACATTTTTGTTATCCCAACAAATTAAAAGAAAAAATTAATAACTGAAATTTCACCCTAACCCCCTCCCTCAGGGAGAGGGTTAGGGTGAGGGTTGTTTTAAGACTTATGCTTTTACCTGAACCTGGCCGTCTTGTACGCGCGCTTTGTAGTGCGCAATTGAGCGGCTCTCATCTTCCATGCACAGTCCGTCACGCAGTCTGAAACGCTGCTTTTTCAACGGGCTGGCAACCCAAAGTTCATTCTGGTGTTCAGCAATCAACCCACGAGACAACACGCTCGCTTCAAAAAACGGGTCGATGTTGCTGATGGCAAACACCTGGTCGTCGTTGCGTGGGCGGAAAATGGCAACTTGCTCATTACCCACCAACGCACAAACACCGGTAGCAGGCAGGATGTCGTTTAACTGGCAAACGGTAGTCCACTGGCTCATACATTTTCCTCCACTTCTTCTACCAGGGTGACCGGGATACGCTCGTAAGGTGTCGCCGGGCGATGTTGCTCGCGTTCAGGAGCAATTTGTACGTTCGGGTCGCGCACCGGGCTGTTGATAAAGTGTTTGAAGCGGACCTGAGCTTCTGGTGTGTTGACTGTCTCAGTCCATTCGCAAATCACTTTCTCGCGCAGGCGTTCCAGTTCGGCTTCAAGTTGAGCGTTCAGGCCCAGCTTGTCTTCGATGATGACCTGTTTCAGATACTCAATACCGCCTTCCAGACTGTCGAGCCATGGCGCAGTACGAGTCAGTTTGTCTGCGGTGCGGATATAGAACATCATGAAACGGTCGAGATATTTGATCAGTGTTTCACTGTCTAAGTCAGCAGCCAGTAAATCGGCGTGGCGTGGTTTCATGCCGCCGTTACCGCAGACATATAGGTTCCAGCCTTTCTCGGTGGCAATAATGCCGACGTCTTTACCCTGTGCTTCCGCACACTCACGGGTACAACCGGACACGCCAAACTTCATTTTGTGCGGAGTACGAATACCTTTGTAGCGGTTTTCCAGCTCAACGCCGAAGCCGACGCTATCGCCAACACCGTAACGGCACCAGGTGCTGCCCACGCAGGTTTTTGCCATACGCAGTGCTTTCGCATAGGCGTGGCCCGTTTCAAAACCGGCTTCAATCAGCTGACGCCAGATCTCGGGTAAATCATCTTTCTGCGCACCAAACAGGCCGATACGCTGGGAACCGGTGATTTTGGTGTAGAGATTGAATTCGCGAGCGATACGGCCAACTTCCATCAAACCTTCAGGGGTAATTTCCCCGCCTGCAGAACGAGGGATAACAGAATAAGTCCCGTCTTTCTGGATGTTGCCGAGGAAGTTGTCGTTGGTGTCCTGAAGCGGCGTGTGCTGTGGCGCGAGCACATAGTCGTTCCAGCAAGAGGCCAGCAAAGAACCGACGGTCGGTTTACATACTTCGCAGCCGTAACCTTTGCCGTATTTTTGCAGCAACTCGTCGAAGGATTTAATGCCTTCAACGCGGATAAGGTGGTACAGCTCCTGGCGTGAAAACGCGAAGTGTTCACACAGGTTATGGTTAACTTCAATGCCTTGTTTGCTCAGCTCAGCGTTCAATACCTGAGTGATCAATGGGATGCAGCCACCACAGCCTGTACCGGCTTTGGTTTCCGCTTTCAGTGCAGCAACGGTATGGCAGCCGTTGTTGATGGCTTTAACCAGATGCCCTTTGGTGACATCGAAGCAGGAACAGATTTGCGCGCTGTCCGGGAGCTTATCAACACCAATGGCTGGTTTACCGGAGCTTGCATGGGCTGGCAGAATCAGCGCATCCGGGTTTTCTGGCAGCTCGATGTTGTTGAGCACCAGTTGCAGCAGGTTGCCGTAATCGCTGGTGTCGCCCACCAGAACCGCGCCGAGCAGGGTTTTGTTGTCGGCGCTGACAATCAGGCGCTTATAAACTTCTTTGCTTTCATCGAGGTAAACATAGCTGCGGCAATTTGGCGTGCGGCCGTGAGCATCACCAATCCCACCGACGTCGACGCCCAGCAGTTTTAGCTTGGCGCTCATGTCTGCGCCTTCAAAGGCGTTTGCGGTGCCAAGCAGGTGGTCAGCGGTAACCTGCGCCATTTTGTAGCCAGGTGCAACCAGGCCGAATGTGCGGTTATTCCAGCTGGCGCATTCGCCGATGGCGTAAATGTCCGGATCAGAAGTCTGACAGGTATCGTTGACCGCGATACCGCCGCGTTGACCTGTTGCCAGGCCACACTGGGTAGCCAGTTTATCGCGAGGGCGGATACCGGTTGAGAAGACGATAAAGTCGACTTCCAGATCCGTACCGTCAGCAAAGCGCATGGTTTTACGCGCTTCATTACCAACCTGCACGATTTCCTGGGTGTTTTTGCTGGTATGAACTCGCACGCCCATGCTTTCGATTTTATTGCGCAGTTGCTCGCCGCCCATGCGGTCGAGTTGCTCGGCCATCAGCATGGGTGCGAATTCGATAACGTGCGTTTCTACACCGAGGTTTTTCAGTGCGCCTGCGGCTTCAAGACCCAGCAAGCCACCACCGACTACGGCACCGCGCTTACTGCGGCGGGCACATGCTTCGATGGCGTTCAAATCTTCTATAGTGCGGTAGACGAAACAGTCTTGTGTTTCAGAACCTTTAATCGGCGGGATCCACGGATAAGAGCCGGTCGCCATCACCAGTTTGTCGTAATACACGGTACGACCGGTATTCGAGTGGATCACTTTTTCCTGGCGGTTAATGGTGATGGCGCGTTCGCCAACCAGCACATTTACACCGTGTTTCTCGTAGAAGCCGTCACGAACCAGGGATAATTCTTCAGCAGTATGATGGGAAAAATAGGAAGATAAATGCACGCGGTCGTAGGCTTTACGCGGCTCTTCACAAAACACCGTAATATCGAATTGGCCTGGCTGGGCTTTATCAAGTAAGTCTTCGATAAAGCGATGGCCGACCATGCCATTACCGATGATTGCGATTTTGACTTTGCTCATAATTGCCTCAATTTCTTTTCTATTACTGCCTACCTTAACGATTCAGCCATGGTGATTATTGATACAAATCAAATACACCTTTATATACCTCTTAATGGGTATGTGTCTGATTTTGGTGGTTTTTTATAAGTTGTGGAAATGTTTGGTTATTCACGGAAAGACAATAAATCACCTGATTTTGCCTGGTCGTGCTATGAAATAGAGGCGGCTAATTAACAAGGAGTGGGTATGAGCAATTTAGCGTTGGCGTTAATTCAAAATGTGCGTCTTGTCGGGCGTGAAGGTTTGTGGCAATTAGCCCTCGACAATGGGCGCATCAAAACCATTAAACCGATGAGCGAAACCCAGGCTGAAAGCCCGCAGGTGCTTGACGGGCGAGGCGGCCTGGCAATCCCTCCGTTTATTGAGCCTCATATTCACCTTGATACCACGCAAACCGCCGGGCAACCCAACTGGAATCAATCAGGTACCTTGTTTGAAGGCATTGAACGTTGGGCTGAACGAAAAGCACTGTTGACGCATGAAGATGTCAAACAACGGGCCTGGCAGACATTGAAATGGCAGATTGCCAACGGCATTCAATATGTCCGCACGCACGTTGATGTTTCAGACCCTACACTGACCGCATTAAAAGCGATGCTGGAAGTGAAGCAAGAAGCGGCTCCCTGGATTGAGGTGCAAATAGTCGCCTTCCCGCAAGAAGGGATTATGTCGTACCCCAACGGGGAAGCGCTGCTTGAAGAAGCATTGCGCCTGGGGGCGGATGTGGTGGGGGCAATCCCGCACTTTGAATTCACCCGTGAGTACGGCGTCGAGTCACTGCATAAAGCATTCGCGCTGGCGAAAAAATATGATCGCCCGCTAGATATTCACTGCGATGAAATTGACGATGAACAGTCGCGGTTTGTCGAAACTGTCGCGGCACTGGCGTTGCGCGATGGCATTGGCGAGCGCGTGACCGCCAGCCATACCACCGCGATGCACTCTTACAATGGCGCTTATACCTCGCGCTTGTTCCGCCTGCTGAAAATGTCCGGCATTAATTTTGTTGCTAATCCGCTGGTAAATATTCATCTGCAAGGTCGTTTTGACGATTACCCAAAACGCCGTGGTATCACGCGGGTGAAAGAGTTACTCGAAGCGGGGATAAACGTCTGCTTTGGGCATGATGATGTGTTTGACCCGTGGTACCCGCTGGGCACCGCCAATATGTTGCAGGTGCTGCATATGGGGCTGCATGTCTGCCAGATGATGGGTTACCAGCAAATTGATGAAGGCTTAAAGCTTATCACCGATAACAGTGCCCGCACGTTCGGCGTGCAGGAGTACGGTATTGCTGAGGGGAATGCGGCGAACCTGATTATTCTTCCGGCTGAGAATGGTTTTGATGCGGTGCGCAGGCAGGTGCCGGTGCGTTGGTCAGTGCGGGAAGGGAAAGTGATTGCGACCACGCAATTGTCACAAACCTGGGTGATGCTGGATGAAGCAGAAGAGATAAAATTCGGCGGGTAAATAGACCCGCCGTTAGCTTTGCGGCTGCGGTTAGTTTACCGCTGCCACTGCGTTATGCTGACGGTGCTTAGTCACAAGACCCAGAATCAGGCACATGATAAATACCACGGCATACAGCGCGTTTGAGGTTTGCAGCGCCGCGTGCGGGCCGCTGTGTGCCACAATCGGGCCGGTCACGACGAAGGTCAGCATGGTGCCGATGGTGCCGCAGGTCAGTACGAAGTTAACCAGTTTTGGCGAGGCAATTTTGGTCTGCAATGAACCCAGGGTGATTACTGAGGTATAAATTGCGCTAGAGAAGAAGCCGAGCGCCAAAATGAACCACGCCAGATGTGCAGGCTCACTTTTGTTAAACAGGTACATCAGAACGGTAGCAGCACCTGCCAGTACAGTCAGAATGCGTTGCAGATCGAAGAAGCGCAAAATAAAGCTGAACGCCCACATCCCGAACATGTAAGACATCCAGAAATCGCTGACCAGTTGGCCCGCATCATTCAGGTTCATACCCAGGCTTTTGGCGTATTCAGGTACCCAGGAGATAAAGCCCAACTGACCGAGGATGTAACACAGGGCTGCGATGGACAGGAACAGCACGCCCACACCCCATTTTTCTTTTTCGGCGACTTTTTCAGGTTGCGGCGCGTGTTTGCCCAATGCCGGGAAGTCACAACCGATGGTCAGGATAAAGATGGCGACATAAACCAGGCCGATGCAAACATAAACCCAATACCAGTTGATGCTGCGCGCCAGCAAGATGGCGGCGACCATCGGGAAAATCATCCCAGCCATACTGAAGAAGGAGTCGGTGAACAGCAGGCGTGAACCACGCTCACGGCCTTCATACATGTGCGTAATCAGGAACGTACCAATTGACATCGTGATGCCGCTGACCAGCCCAAGCACAAACATCGCGACGGAGAAAACAGTCAGGTTATCACCAAAGACAAGCCCGGCGACTGCCAGCACCATCAGGATGAAACCAAAGCGAAGCTGCGTTTTAAGCGGCACGATTTCCATTAACCAGGCATTCAGGAAGATAGAAATCAAAATACCCGCGTTCAGAAAAGTAAAGGTGTTACTCATGCTGGAAACGGGAACGTGGAAGTATTCGGCGATATTGCCCATCACCATCCCGGTGACAATTACCAACGCGCCAGTCAGGGCGTAGGAGAAGAAGCTGATCCATGTGAGCTTAATGCGGTTGCTGTTAGTCATGACGAGCCTGTGAATAGAAATGTAAAGTGCTTTGACAGCACTCGAGAAGAATGGATTTTAGTCAAAAACGTGACTCATTTATACAATTTATGAATTTATTGCAGTTTGTCACTATTGTGGGTGTGATATTAGTCACGAAAACATAGTGTGAATTGATAATTCATTCACGCAACTTATTGATTGTTTGAAAGTAAAAAACAGTAAATGGCTGGCGCATAGTTGAGTGCCTCTTTACAATCAAGCAACTTGCCTCATTCACTGCCTTCGTAAGGAATTATTCATGCTCAAATCAACTCTGGCGGCCGTAGCAACAGTGTTTGCTCTCTCCGCGCTATCTCCTGCGGCACTGGCTGCTAAAGGCGACCCACATGTCCTGCTGACGACTTCAGCGGGTGAAATTGAGCTTGAGTTAAATAGCCAAAAAGCCCCAGTTTCTGTGAAGAATTTCGTGGATTACGTGAACAGCGGTTTCTACAACAACACTATTTTCCATCGCGTGATCCCAGGCTTTATGCTTCAGGGCGGCGGCTTTACTGAAGATATGAATCAGAAGCAGCCAAACCCACCTATCAAAAATGAAGCGGATAACGGCCTGCGTAATACCCGTGGCACCATTTCAATGGCGCGTACTGCAGATAAAGACAGCGCAACCAGCCAGTTCTTCCTCAACGTGGCAGACAATGCCTTCCTCGATCACGGCCAGCGCGACTTCGGTTATGCGGTATTTGGTAAAGTTGTGAAAGGGATGGACGTTGCCGATAAGATTTCCCAGGTACAGACACATGATGTCGGTCCATACCAAAATGTACCGTCAAAACCTGTCGTTATCCTTTCCGCGAAAGTCATGCCATAAGAAATTCCTGCGCGGGCACCCCATACCCGCGCAATATCTACCTTCCTGCACTTCTACCGATTGCTGCTTATACTTGTGGCAACAATGGGTCATGTTTAGGGAGGCATCATGGCAAAGAAACTTACCGACAAACAAAAGTCCCGCCTTTGGCAGCAGCAGCGTAGCCGTTCGTTTCAGGCGAGTTCCCGGCTGGATATTCTTGAGCCTCATGCGCAAGATGAGATTATCGCGCAGCGTGTAGAAACGATTGAACTTGGCCCGTTGCATCGCGGATTACCCTGGTTGTGCGCTATCCATGAGCAGCTTTTTCAGGATGTTTTCGACTGGGCAGGCGAGCTGAGAGATGTTGATATTTCTAAAGGGGAGATACAGTTCTGCCATTTCGAGTACATCGAAAATGAAGGCAACGATCTGATGCAAGAAATGGAGGACGAGCATTATCTGGTCGGCCTTTCCAGAACTGAGTTCGTTCAGCGCCTGTCACATTACTATTGTGAAATTAACGTACTTCATCCGTTTTTTGTTGGCAGTGGTCGGGCGCAGCGCGTGTTCTTCGAGCAGTTAGCGATTCATGCCGGATACATCCTCGATTGGAAAGACGTCTCGCCTGAAGCATGGGCAACGGCTAATCAGGCGGGAGCGTTGGGCGATTTGACTTTGCTGACGGAGATTTTCACTAAAGTCGTGAGCGAAGCGCGCGAAAGCGAATAGAATAGCGCGGTTCATTTTTACCCCGGAGCCGCGATGCTACTGCTTATCGACAATTACGATTCATTTACCTGGAATCTTTACCAGTACTTTTGCGAGCTGGGCGCAGAAGTGGTCGTAAAACGTAATGATGAACTGACGCTTTCTGATATCAGTATGCTGGCACCCGAAAAACTGGTTATCTCTCCTGGCCCCTGCACACCCAGTGAAGCGGGCATTTCCCTTGCGGCGATTCAACAATTTGCCGGACAGTTACCGATCCTCGGTGTGTGCCTTGGACACCAGGCTATCGCACAAGCCTTTGGCGCGACCATTGTGCGGGCTGAAAAAGTGATGCACGGCAAAACATCAGCCATTACGCATAATAATTCTGGCGTCTTCAGCGGCCTGAACAACCCTCTCACCGTCACGCGTTATCACTCTTTGGTTATCGATCCTGCCACGTTGCCTGCGTGCTTTGAAGTCACGGCATGGACTGATGAACAAGAAATTATGGGTATCCGCCATCGTGAGATTGAACTGGAAGGGGTGCAGTTTCACCCGGAAAGTATTCTCAGTGAGCAGGGGCACCAGCTGTTAGCCAATTTTCTCAATCGTTGATTTTTTATTGCCAGATAATGATTTTTTATGCATATTTCATGATTATATTTTCATGTCTGTTCTTGCGTAAAAATGGGATGGCAATTAATGGCAACCGAACAATCAGCAATTACCCGCGCTACTTTCGATGAAGTGATTCTGCCAATTTATGCACCAGCGGAGTTTATTCCGGTAAAAGGGAAAGGCTGTCGTGTCTGGGATCAACAAGGGAAAGAGTACGTTGATTTTGCGGGTGGAATCGCGGTTACCGCACTTGGGCACTGCCATCCGGCGTTAGTGGAAGCGTTAAAAAGCCAGGGCGAAACCCTATGGCATACCAGCAACGTTTTCACCAATGAACCCGCACTGCGCTTGGGTCGTAAGCTGATTGACGCCACTTTTGCTGAACGCGTGCTGTTTATGAACTCAGGCACCGAAGCCAACGAAACCGCCTTCAAACTGGCGCGTTACTACGCTTCTACTCGCCATAGTCCGTATAAAACCAAAATTATCGCCTTCCATAATGCCTTCCACGGTCGTTCGCTGTTTACCGTTTCTGTTGGCGGCCAGCCGAAGTATTCCGACGGTTTTGGCCCGAAACCTGCCGATATTATTCATGTGCCGTTTAACGACTTGCACGCAGTGAAAGCGGTGATGGATGACCATACTTGTGCGGTAGTGGTCGAGCCGATTCAGGGCGAGGGCGGCGTAACGGCGGCAACCCCAGAATTCCTGCAAGGCTTGCGTGAGTTGTGCGATGAGCATAAAGCGTTGCTGGTATTCGATGAAGTGCAGTGCGGGATGGGGCGAATCGGCGAGCTGTTCGCCTATATGCATTACGGCGTGACGCCAGATATCCTGACCAGTGCGAAAGCGCTCGGCGGCGGCTTCCCGGTGAGCGTGATGCTGACGACGCAAGAGATTGCCTCTGCATTCCATGTTGGTACGCACGGTTCAACCTACGGCGGCAACCCTCTGGCCTGCGCAGTCGCGGGCGCGGCGTTTGATATCATCAACACGCCTGAAGTGCTGAATGGCGTTACGGAAAAGCGCCAGCAATTCGTCAAGCATTTGCAACAAATCGACGAACAGTTCGACGTGTTCAGCGATATTCGTGGCATGGGTTTATTGATTGGTGCCGAGCTAAAGCCACAGTACAAAGGGCGCGCGCGTGAATTTTTGTATGCGGCAGCACAGGAAGGCGTGATGGTTCTGAACGCCGGGCCAGATGTGATGCGTTTTGCCCCGGCGTTGATTGTGGAAAGTGCCGATATTGCTGACGGTATGGCGCGCTTTGCCAAAGCCGTTGCGAAGATCGTTAACGGATAATCATCAATCTGAGCGCCGCAGGCGGCTCAGCCAGATTCCGTGATGTGGCCGCTGGCGCCATGCAACCGAAGAAATGGTATGCATGGTGCTGAGGTGGCTCAGTATCCGCTGTAAATGTTGCTCCATGGTACTTAATGGCCCACTCGGAAGCCCTTCCAGTGGGTCGAGAATATTCACATCATGCGTTTCCCCTGGCGCATCATATTGAAGCCGTTGCTGGCAACGTTGCAGCGCAATTTCGCACGACTGCAAATAGCGCTGGGCTAAATCTGGCGTCAGCATGTTGTGTTCTCTCGCCAGTGTCGTCATCGCATTGATGTGCTCAACGATAAACTGGCTGTGCGTTACCCACAATTTCATATCGGCCAGATAATGCGAGTCAAAGCCTGGTTCCTGCATCGCCTGGTTCAGTGAGTTAAACAGTGCGTTATGCGCCTGGTTGACCTTCATGCGTTCATAAGCGAGCGGCGTTGGTTCGGGGTCATTACTGAGAATCAGACGAATGGCATTCTGGTCTCTTTCCAGCGCGTCGTGGGCGTTTTGGCGTAGCAAACCACTCTGCCACTGCGGCCACAGCCAAACCATGCCGCCAAAGGCAATCAAACAGCCCAGCAGAGTATCAATCAAACGTGGAACGATGTATTGCTCAGCGCTAAGAGTAATCAGTTGTAGCGTATAAACCGCGGTCACCGTAAAGCCAATCGTTGCCCAGCCGTAGCTTTTACGAATGAACAAGTAGCTGACCAGCGTAATAACCAGCATGGCACCCAGCGCAATGCTCTGCGGAAAGTGGAAGTGCAGCGCAACACCGGCGATGGCAAGGCCCACCATCGTACCCGCCGAACGGTGGAGAATACGGACTCGTGTAGCCCCGTAGCCGTTTTGCGTAACGAACATGACCGTCATTAAAATCCAGTAGGGCTTGGGCAGATGTAAAAACGCCCCAAAAAGGCTGGCGATAGTGAGCATCACGCCAAGTCTTGCGGCATTACGCAGCGCGGCAGATTTCAACGACAGATAGCTTTTGAGCGCGGCCCACAGCGGTAAGCGTCGTTGCCGGTCTTCCATTAAATCACGCACATACAGCGGGCGCTGTGTTCGCAGCACGCGCGCGACGCGGCTGAAGTGATAATGGCAAAATTGCCCTACCGGGTTATCAGGATTCTGCCGGGCGATTTTCTCAAGGGCCTCAATCTGTTTTTCCATCGTGAAACGCTGCGGATAACGATGGTAGAGAATATCGTCAGCCAGCACGCGTAAACGTGTGGCGATGGTTTGAGCATTCCAGCGAATAACCGCTTCGGCATGGCTTTGCTCAACGAGCTTTTGAACTTCCGCGGGCTGGTGCAGGCTAACCGAGATGTGTTCTTGTAAATCCAGGGCTACCTGAAATGCGCGTAGCAGACGCTTGTAGCCGTTTTGCTGATTCGCCGCCAGCATATGCAGTTGTTGGTAGCAGATGGTTATCAAATCGACCGCTTTTTGCTGGCGGGCAAGCAGTGGCGGCAGTGCTTTTTCGGGGTCGGTATGCTGGGTCAGCATGCCGTATTTAGCTTCGCAATAATCCGCCAGCTGGCGATAGAGCAGGCTTAATGATTCACGCAGCGGTTGCTCGCGCCACATCCAGAACCAAAGCCAGTTGAACACGCCGTACCAAATTGTTCCGGAAACATACAACAGCATGGGTTTCCAGATAGGCATGTTTCCGGCCATGCTGAGCGTAAAAATAGCCGCAATCAGCGAAGCAGGAAGTAGCCGGGCGTGAAGGGAGCTGATTTCAGCGGTTACCCCCAAAAGCAGTGCCATAACCATAAGAATGACGGGCAGGGGGACGGCGGTATACAACAGCAAAAGCTGCATTATCAGGCTGCTGATAGCAAATAAGCTGCCGCCCACAATCAGGCGTTTGAAGAAGCGTCTATGGGGTGTATCAAGACCTGCAATATTGCAACAGGCAGGGACTAAAGAGAAAAGCAGGCCGGACTGGAGATTGCCAAAGAGCAAACCTACTGCCACCGGAAGGCACAACACCAGCGTTTGCCGCAGTGCGTAGTTAACTTCAGGGTGATAGATAATCCGACGCCACATATGTGTTGTTTAATCCCTTTTTACCGCAGGGGTTAGATTTTAGAGACAAAAAAGGCGTGTTATGAAGCAACACGCCATTTTTTAGACGGGGATTAACGAGTGCCGTAAACGACGATCGTTTTACCGTGTGCGGAGATCAGATTTTGATCTTCCAGCATTTTCAAGATACGACCAACGGTTTCACGTGAGCAACCTACGATCTGACCGATTTCCTGACGGGTAATTTTAATCTGCATACCATCTGGGTGGGTCATTGCATCAGGTTGTTTAGCCAGGTTCAGCAGTGTCTGTGCGATACGACCGGTCACATCCAGGAATGCCAGGTTACCCACTTTCTCAGATGTAACTTGCAGACGACTAGCCATCTGTGCAGACAGGCGCATCAAAATGTCTGGATTGACCTGAATCAGCTGGCGGAATTTTTTATATGAAATTTCAGCCACTTCGCAGGCACTTTTAGCACGAACCCAAGCACTACGTTCCTGGCCTTCTTCGAACAGCCCTAACTCGCCAATAAAATCACCCTGATTCAGATAAGAGAGGATCATTTCCTTGCCCTCTTCATCTTTAATCAGAACAGCCACAGAGCCCTTGACGATGTAATACAGCGTCTCTGCTTTTTCACCCTGGTGAATTAGTGTGCTCTTCGATGGATACTTATGAATATGGCAATGGGACAAGAACCATTCGAGAGTCGGGTCTGTTTGCGGTTTGCCAAGCACCATGCGCGGTTATCCTCTGTTTTATAACTGGCTACCAACGACAGGACGCTAAACATCCTGTCTGGCGTTGCAAGTATTAGAATATTCCCCACCTTGGGGAGATGGCATGCAAGTCATTCTTGCTGCCTGTAATTAGTGATGTCCTCTGCATACATACATAACGTCAATGTGTCGATGTAGCATCTGGATTGTTTTAGCATAGCTTTTGACAAGTGTCTCCTGTTGTCTCGTTTCAGCATGACGTAGGTCGCCTTCCGTTGCGCGTTTTGCCGATTCTGCGTACTCTGAGAGATATTTTTTTCAACTGGAGAAGCAACATGCAGGCACGAGTGAAGTGGGTTGAAGGGTTAACTTTCCTTGGGGAGTCCGCTTCAGGACACCAGATTCTGATGGATGGTAATTCAGGCGATAAAGCACCCAGTCCAATGGAAATGGTACTGATGTCCGCAGGGGGTTGTAGCGCAATTGACGTGGTTTCTATTTTGCAAAAAGGCCGCTACAACGTGACTGATTGCGAAGTAAAACTGACTTCTGAGCGCCGCGAAGAAGCACCGCGTCTGTTTACGCACATCAATCTGCATTTCATCGTGACAGGTAAAGATCTGAAGGATAATGCGGTTTCCCGCGCGGTTGACCTGTCTGCTGAGAAGTACTGCTCTGTTGCACTGATGCTGGAAAAAGCAGTGAATATTACGCACAGCTACGAAGTGATTGACGCTTAGTGTGTAGAACAGGGCGGTGATTAGCCGCCCTGATTAATATTTCTACCTTCCGCCAGTCGCTTAACGAGCGGCGTCATAATTAATTCCATTGCCAGACCCATTTTGCCGCCCGGTACCACCAAAGTATTGATGTGGGAAATAAACGACCCTTGCAGCATGGCAAGCAAATACGGGAAGTCGATGTCATCCAGCCCGCGAAAATGAATCACCACAAAACTTTCATCGAGTGACGGTATTGCTCGTGCCGCAAATGGGTTAGAGGTGTCAACCGTTGGGACGCGCTGGAAGTTGATATGGGTACGGGAAAATTGTGGCGTGATGTAATTGATGTAGTCATCCATTGAACGCACCACGGAATCCATCACGGCTTCTCTGGAATGCCCGCGTTCACTGGTATCGCGAACCAGTTTTTGTATCCACTCCAGGTTCACAATCGGCACCACGCCTACCAGCAGATCGACGGCATTCGCCACGTCATGCTGTGGGGTAACGACTCCGCCGTGTAAGCCTTCATAAAACAAAACATCTGTGGGTTCTGGCAGGGGCTGCCATGGTGTAAAAGTGCCTGGGATTTGGTTCCAGGGTACGGCTTCATCATAAGTGTGCAGATATTTACGCGACTTACCTTGCCCCGACTTCCCATACTCAATGAACGTTTGCTCCAGCAAACCGAAGTCGTTGGCTTCCGGGCCGAAGTAGCTGATATGGCGGCCCAGATCGCGAGCTTTGCGGATGGCCATATCCATTTCTGGGCGGGTAAAACGATGGAAACTGTCACCTTCAACTTCCGCTGCGCGCAGGTTCAATTGCTGGAAGATTTTACGGAAGGCGAGGCTGGTAGTTGTTGTTCCCGCGCCGCTGGAACCTGTTACGGCAATGACCGGATGTTTGGCTGACATAAGGCAACAACTCCATGGGTTTCACAAATGTGTTTTGAATGTGGCCCTCACCCTAACCCTCTCCCCCAGGAGAGGGGATTGATCGAGCCGGGATTTGCGCTCACTTTTCTCCCTCACCCTCAGGGAGAGGGTTGGGGTGAGGGTAGTACATAAACTTAGCCGCGAAATTGCCCGCGAGCCATAATATTCACCGTTTCATGAAGCTCTGACCATACCAGCACAGCCTCACCGCTTTGCAGCTGCAGCTTAACATCGGCCACCTTTTGCTCCAGTGAACGTTCTTGTTCACCATAATCTGTGCCTTCACGTAATACAAAGGATTCAATCAGACTTTCAAGCGTTTCGGGATCGAGATCTTGCCAGGGAATCATCATATTACGGGTCCAAAAATTTAGTCAGCCACTGCGGGATGCGTTGTTCAAGCCACATTTCCGGGCGGCGCAGCGTACCGCCAACAAATCCAACATGCCCGCCGTAGCGAGTCAGCTGATATTCGATGTTAGCTGGCAATATCGCTTTATCGGGGATCACATGGTGATCCATAAACGGGTCATCTTTTGCATGGATGATGAGCGTCGGCGTTTTGATTTGCGGCAGTAGCGGCATAGCGCTGCACTGACGGTAATAATCTAAAGCATCAGCAAAACCGTGAATCTTAGAGGTAATCAAATCGTCAAATTCGCGCAGACGACGCATCCCTTTAAGCTGGCGCATATCGACCGGGAGTGTACCCGGGTAACTTCTTAGTTTACGCGCGGCATTTTTCTTCAGCAGATTTAAAAGGTAGTGCTGATAAACGCGGGAGAAACCTTTTTCGATATGCGCGCTGCAATGTTCCAGCATCAAAGGGGCTGAAACTATGACTCCGGCCTGGAGCGTGCAGTCAGCACCTTGTTTAGCCATTAAACAAGCGAGCATATTCCCGCCGAGGGAAAACCCCACTGCCGCCGTAGGCACTTTGCCATAACGTTCAGATAACCAGTTTAAGAAGTAGCTGCCATCTTCGGTTTCGCCCGAGTGGTAGATTCGCTTCATGCGGTTAGGCACACCGCTGCAACCGCGGAAATGCATCACCACACCTAACCAGCCTTGTTTGCTGGCGGCTTCAATTAAACCGTGGGCATACGGGCTGTGCAGGCTGCCTTCGAGACCATGAAAAACGACTAACCGTGGTTTATGCATTGCCAGGCGTGGGTCTTCGCTCCAGGCAAGATCGACAAAATCCCCGTCCGGCATGTCAAGACGCTGCCAGTGAGGCTTAAAATTAAGGCGACGGCGAATTAACCGCGGGAGCATGGTCTGCAGGTGCGGATTGCTGACACCTTTTAACGGACGAAATTGCTCATCGTCTTCGTGATTAAAATTCAATGCTGCGGGACTTGTCGTAGCCATATCACACTGTTAGTTTCATTTAGTTTGCTAATTAACTTTACCGGGTGTGGAACACCCATTTCATGGAAACGCTTTTCTTCTCAATGCTTGGTTTTCTGTGGGTCGCGGCGATTACACCCGGCCCTAATAATATGTTGCTGACTTCTTCCGGCGCCAATTACGGTTTTATGCGCACCATACCTTTGATGATAGGCATTATGCTGGGAATGCAGTGCATTCTGTTGCTGGTGGCGTTTGGCGTCGGTAGCTTAATCCTTTTGTATCCAGCTTTGCACCTTATCCTGAAGATTGCCGGGAGTGCTTACCTATTATGGCTAGCCTGGAAAATAGGCACTGCGACCTATGAAAAACTGGAGACGGATGCACCACCTCCGGCTCCGATTCCTTTCTGGCAGGGCGGTTTATTACAAGTTATCAACCCTAAAGCATGGTTGATGGCGCTAGGTGCTGTGGCAAGTTTCAGCCTTGCGGGTTCCCAGTATCTGCACTCGGTTGTGTTAATCAGTATTGGTATTGCACTGGTTAACATTGTCGCAGGCATCATCTGGATTGCCTTTGGCAGCATGATTGGCAAACTGCTGCGCAGTCGCCGTGCCTGGACAATCTTCAATGTATTTATGGGATTGCTGACGGCTGCGTGTGTGCTGCTGATTTGGCACTGAGTCGTTTGGCCTCACTTTTAGTGAGGCCAAATAGTCATTCAGCCTGCATCATCTGCTCTAACTGGTCATGCGCGTCCAGCCATTCCATCTCGCACTCTTCCAGCGCTGACTTCACTTTTACCTGAGTTTGCAGACATTCCGTCATTTCTGCTTTACGACTTTGGTCGTAAATAGCGCTGTCAGCCAGCTTTTCTTCGACTTGAGCAAGCTGCACATTTAACTTTTCCATCTGCTTTTCAAGCTGAGTGATCTGCTTACGCAATGGTTGAGTTAACGTGCGTAATTCGGCTTCGCGGCGTTTTTGGTCTTTACGAGCCTGGGCGCTGTTGGCGTTATCCTTCGCGGAATCGTCCGGCTGGTTTTCCTGCTTTTGCAGATCCACAAGCCACTGTTGGTAATCTTCCAAATCGCCATCAAACGCTTCCACTTTGCCATCGTGAACCAGGTACAGATCGTCGGTAGTTGAACGCAACAGGTGACGGTCGTGCGATACCACGACCAGCGCGCCTTCGAAATCGATCAACGCTTCGGTCAGTGCCTGACGCATGTCGAGATCAAGGTGGTTGGTCGGTTCATCAAGCAGCAGCAGGTTAGGGCGCTGCCAGACCACTAACGCCAGGACCAGACGCGCTTTTTCACCGCCTGAGAAACGCGCCGTGTGCTCGGTGACTTTATCGCCCCGGAAGCCGAAACCGCCGAGGTAATCACGCAGTTGCTGTTCCAGCTCTTTCGGTGCGATACGCGCCAGATGCTGCAATGGTGATTCGTCGGCGCGTAAGTACTCGAGCTGATGCTGTGCGAAGTAACCGAGCTTAATACCTTTTGCCAGCCCGATATCGCCCTTCAACGGTTCGATTTCTTCCGCCAGCAATTTAATCAGCGTTGATTTACCGGCACCGTTGCGGCCAAGCAGACCGATGCGTGAGCCAGGCACCAGGTTCAGTTTAATCGAATCGAGGATCACACGGTCGCCATAACCGGCACTGACTTTTTCCATGCGTAACAGCGGGTTTGGCAAGCTTTCAGGGGCGCGGAAACTGAAGTGGAATGGGTTGTCGACGTGCGCCGGTGCAATCAATTCCATGCGCTCAAGCATCTTCACGCGGCTCTGCGCTTGTTTTGCTTTACTGGCTTTGGCTTTGAAACGGTCGATAAAGCCTTGCAAGTGGGCAACGCGCTCCTGTTGGCTTTCATACATCGACTGTTGTTGAGCAAGGCGTGTCGCACGCTGGCCTTCAAACGAAGAGTAGTTGCCGGTGTATTCAAACATCGACTCTTGTTCGATATGAATGATTTTGCCCACTACCGGATCAAGGAAGTCGCGGTCGTGAGAAATCAGAATCAAGGTTCCCTGATAACTTTTCAACCAGCGTTCAAGCCAGATAACGGCGTCTAAGTCCAGGTGGTTGGTCGGTTCATCGAGTAACAGTAAGTCTGAGCGGCAGATCAGTGCTTGCGCCAGGTTCAGGCGCATACGCCAGCCACCGGAAAAATCACTCACCGGGCGTTCGAGTTGCTCATTGCTGAAGCCTAAACCGTGCAGCAGGCTTGAAGCGCGGGAACGAATCGTCCAGGCGTCAACCGCATCCAGTTTGCCATGCACCAGCGCAATCGCGTGGCCATCGTTGCGCTCATTGGCTTTTGCCAGTTCCGCTTCAAGCTGGCGGAATTCACGGTCGCCATCAATAACATATTCAATGGCTGGCATCGCCAGAGCAGGAGTTTCCTGGTTTACCCAGGCCAGCGCCCAGTTACCAGGATAGGTCATACTTCCGCCATCGGCGCTGATCTCGTTCTTCAGCAGCGCCAGCAGCGTGGATTTTCCGCAGCCGTTTTTACCCACCAGACCCACTTTCTGGCCCGGATTGATGGTAGCGGTGGCGTTATCCAGCAGAACGCGGGTGCCGCGACGAATTTGTAACGAGGAGAAAACAATCATAAAGCGCCGTATGTTCAGAGTATGTTAAATTGTCATTATATTAAGGTAACGTGATGCTATCGGCACCGCGTCGGGCTGCATGGTAGCCCAAAAAAATCACTATGACGACGCCCTGGAGGGTAATGATGTCGCAGCCGCCGAAAGTTTTGCTGCTATATGCCCATCCGGAGTCACAAGACTCGGTCGCAAACCGCGTCTTACTCCAGCCGGCGCAGCAGCTTGCCAATGTCACTGTGCATGACCTTTATGCGCACTATCCTGACTTTTTTATTGATATCTATCGCGAGCAGGCATTGCTGCAAGAGCACGATGTCATCGTCTTTCAACATCCACTTTATACCTATAGCTGCCCCGCATTGCTAAAAGAGTGGCTGGATCGCGTGTTGAGCCGTGGCTTCGCAAGTGGTGTCGGAGGCACCGCTCTCGCGGGAAAGTACTGGCGTAGTGTGATTACCACCGGAGAGCCAGAAGGTGCTTATCGGCACGATGGTTTTAACCGCTTCCCGCTGACCGATATTTTACGTCCCTTTGAACTCACCGCAGCCATGTGCCGTATGCACTGGATGAACCCCATGATTGTTTATTGGGCTCGCCGCCAGTCACCTCAGGAGCTTATCAGCCATGCTAAGGCTTATGGCGAATGGCTGGCTTCACCGACATTACCGGGAGGCCGCTGATGGAAGGTTCTGACGTATTGCTGGCAGGCGTCCTGTTTTTGTTCGCGGCAGTTGTTGCTGTCCCCATCGCTGCGCGTTTAGGAATTGGCGCGGTGCTCGGCTATTTGCTGGCAGGTATCGCGATTGGGCCGTGGGGCCTGGGTTTTATCAGCGATGTGGATGAAATTCTTCACTTCTCTGAATTGGGCGTCGTGTTCCTGATGTTTATCATCGGGCTGGAGCTGAACCCATCAAAACTCTGGCAATTGCGGCGTTCTATCTTTGGCGTCGGTGCCGCGCAGGTGCTGCTCAGTGCTGTGGTGCTGGGTGGGTTGCTGATGCTGACGCAGTTTTCCTGGCAGGCAGCCGTCATTGGCGGGATTGGTCTTGCGATGTCATCAACGGCAATGGCGCTACAGCTGATGCGCGATAAAGGCATGAACCGCAACGAGTCAGGCCAGCTTGGCTTTTCTGTTTTGCTGTTTCAGGATTTAGCGGTCATTCCGGCGATTGCGCTGGTGCCGTTGCTGGCAGGCAATGACGGCGGACATACCGACTGGATAAAAATCGGCTTCAAGGTGCTGGCCTTTGCCGGGATGCTGGTCGGCGGGCGTTATCTGCTCAAACCTGTGTTCCGTTTTATTGCCGGCTCTGGCGTGCGGGAAGTCTTTACCGCTGCCGCGCTTCTGCTGGTATTAGGTTCGGCGTTATTTATGGATGCCCTCGGCTTCTCAATGGCGCTGGGGACGTTTATCGCCGGCGTGTTATTGGCAGAAAGCGAATACCGGCACGAACTGGAAATCGCCATCGATCCTTTTAAAGGATTATTGCTCGGCCTGTTCTTTATTTCCGTTGGCATGGCATTAAACCTTGGCGTGCTTTACACCCATCTTTTCTGGGTTGTTTTAGGCGTTGTGGTGCTGGTGGCGGTTAAAGCCGGTGTGCTGTATGGATTGTCGTGGTTTTTCGGCTTGCGTAGCTCCGAGCGTCTGCAGTTTTCAGGGGTGCTCAGCCAGGGCGGGGAGTTTGCGTTCGTCCTTTTCTCGACGGCATCCTCGCAAAAGCTGTTCAGCGGTGACCAAATGCCGCTGTTGCTGGTGACGGTCACGCTTTCAATGATGACCACGCCACTGCTGATGAAAGGCGTTGATGCCATTCTGGCGCGGCGATTTAATGTTGCTGACGACGAAAACGATGAAAAACCTTACGTTGAAGACGACCAGCCACAGGTCATTATTGTTGGCTTTGGGCGTTTCGGGCAGGTGATTGGCCGTTTGCTGATGGCCAACAAAATGCGTATCACGGTGCTTGAGAGAGATATCAGCTCAGTGAGCCTGATGCGCAAATATGGCTACAAGGTTTATTACGGTGATGCCACTGAGCTTGAACTGCTGCGATCAGCAGGGGCAGAAACGGCAAAATCTATTGTGATTACCTGTAACGAGCCGGAAGACACGATGAAAGTCGTTCATTTGTGTCAACAACACTTTCCACACCTGGCGATACTGGCGCGAGCCCGTGGCCGTGTAGAAGCTCACGAATTGTTGCAAGCTGGTGTCACGCAATTCTCACGCGAGACATTTTCCAGTGCGCTGGAGTTGGGGCGTAAGGCGCTGATGACGCTAGGTATGCATCCGCATCAAGCGCATCGTGCACAACTCCATTTCAGGCGTCTGGATATGAGCATGTTGCGTGAATTAATGCCGATTCATACCGATAACGCACAAATTTCCAGAGTGCGTGAGGCGCGTCGTGAGCTGGAAGAGATTTTCGAACGCGAGATGCAGCAAGAGCGTCGGCAGTTCGATGGTTGGGATGAATTTGAATAAATAAGGTGAAGCGAATGCCGGTGCGTAAACGTTTTATTGCCGGGGCTGTTTGCCCCGAATGCCAGGCGCGGGATTCCCTCGCGATGTGGCGTGAGAATAATGTCGATATTGTTGAGTGTGTTAAGTGCGGCCACCAAATGCGTGAGGCGGATAAGCAAGCTCGCGAGCACGTTCGCGAACAAGAGCAAGTTATCGGGATTTTTCATCCAGACTAGCGAGATGCCCCAGCTTTTTTTAAGCTTAGGGGTACAGCGGCGCTAAATTCCGCTACAATCGGCGCCAGTTTTTTTTCTCACGCTCGCTCAGGAGATATCATGAAAGTAGCAAAAGACCTGGTGGTCAGCCTGGCTTATCAGGTTCGTACAGAAGACGGTGTGTTGGTTGATGAGTCTCCGGTGAGTGCGCCGCTGGACTATCTGCATGGTCACGGTTCCCTGATCTCAGGCCTGGAAACAGCTCTGGAAGGTCACGTTGTTGGCGATCGTTTCGACGTTAACGTTGGCGCAACAGACGCTTACGGCCAATACGACGAAAACCTGGTTCAGCGCGTTCCTAAAGACGTCTTCATGGGCGTTGATGAGCTGGAAGTTGGCATGCGCTTTATGGCTGACACCGACCAGGGTCCAGTACCGGTTGAAATTACTGCGGTTGAAGATGAGCACGTTGTTGTCGATGGCAACCACATGCTGGCAGGCCAGAACCTGAGCTTCAACGTAGAAGTTATCGCGATTCGTGAAGCAACCGCTGAAGAGCTGGCTCATGGCCACGTTCACGGTGAGCACGATCATCACCACGATCACGACCATGAAGGTGGTTGCTGCGGTGGTCACGGCCATGGCGACGATCATGACCATGAACACGGTAAAGGTGGTTGTGGCGGTAACGGCGGCTGCGGTTGCCACTAATCCGTTAAGGATAAATAAAGGCGTGTCACTGACACGCCTTTTCTTTTTGTCATGCATTAGTAATGCGGAGGTGGAGTCTCTTCAGCTTCCGAGGCTACCATTGACGGTTGGCTGGCTTTTAACTTTTCAACCAGCAAGCGGAAATGCTCGCGCAGTTTGACCATCTCTAATTCGTGAGCCGTTACCGTCTGATTTAACTCTTCTATCGTAATCTCCTGGAAAGCGAGACGACTCTCAAGTTCTTCCAGCCGTTGTTCGGTCGATTTATGTTGCATGGCTAATCTCTCCTGGCCTGCGGATGGACAATTTCCGGCGATTCTACTGAAAAATCCCGCACGGTACAGCGTCGTTTTGCTCAGGACGAAACTTCTTTATACAAAAAGAGTCTGAATTTGTCTCGATAAGACGCGGAGAGATTGTGTAGATTTCTTCCACGACGTTATAGTACGTCTCTTAGTTGATAATAACCTTGGGGTTAGAGGCCCCGGCCCTGGAGAAATGGATGAAATCACTGTTTAAAGTAACGCTACTGGCGACCACGATGGCCGTTGCCCTGAGCGCTCCGGCGTTCGCTGCCCCGGCTGCCCCGGCTGCTGCCGCTAAAGATGCTGCTGCCCCTGCGGCATCAGCTGCAAGCAACGCGGCATTCAAAAATGACGACCAGAAATCTGCGTACGCATTGGGTGCTTCGCTGGGTCGTTATATGGAAAACTCGCTGAAAGAACAAGAAAAACTGGGGATCACGCTGGACAAGAACCAGCTTATCGCCGGTGTTCAGGATGCATTTGCTGACAAGAGCAAATTATCCGATCAGGAAATTGAGCAAACTCTGCAAGCTTTCGAAGCTCGCGTGAAATCTTCCGCTCAAGCGAAAATGGAAAAAGACGCTACTGAAAACGCGGATAAAGGCAAAGCCTTCCGTGATACTTTCGCAAAAGAGAAGGGCGTTAAAACTTCTCCTACTGGCCTGATGTATAAAATCGACAAAGCCGGTACAGGTGAAGCACCTACAGACAGCGACACTGTTGTTGTGAACTACAAAGGTACGCTTATCGACGGTAAAGAGTTCGACAACTCTTACACCCGTGGCGAGCCACTCTCTTTCCGTCTTGACGGTGTTATCCCTGGTTGGACTGAAGGCCTGAAAAACCTGAAGAAAGGCGGGAAAATCAAACTGGTTATTCCACCAGAATTAGCTTACGGCAAAACTGGCGTTCCGGGAATTCCAGCGAACTCCACCCTGGTGTTTGATGTTGAGCTGCTGGATATCAAGCCAGCGCCAAAAGCAGACGCTAAACCTGATGCTGCACCAGAAGCTGCTGCTCCAGCGGCTGATGCTCCTAAGAGCAAATAAGGCATTATTAACCGCCGCCCTCAGGGGCGGCGGTTTTTTATTTGAGGCAGGGTATAATAAAAGCTGGAAAGCGCATCTTACGCTGTATTACCTTAGCAGACTGCGCAACAACGAGTATGAGTCTGCCCTGACACCATTTAAGCGCGACAGGCTCTCTGTAGAGGGTGGTATCTTTAAATGTCCAATTCGCTTTTAACCAATGAAACCAGTGAGCTTGACTTACTGGACCAGCGTCCTTTTGAACAAACCGACTTTGAAATATTAAAATCCTACGAAGCGGTAGTGGACGGGTTAGCGATGCTGATTGGTTCTCATTGTGAAATCGTGTTGCACTCATTGCAAGATTTGAAATGCTCCGCAATCCGTATCGCGAACGGCGAACATACCGGGCGTAAAATTGGCTCGCCAATTACCGACCTTGCACTGCGTATGCTGCACGATATGACGGGTGCAGATAGTAGCGTGTCCAAGTGCTATTTTACCCGGGCAAAAAGTGGCGTTCTGATGAAATCAGAAACTATCGCTATCCGTAATCGCGACGAACGCGTTATCGGCCTACTTTGCATCAACATCAACCTTGATGTGCCGTTCTCGCAAATTATGTCGACCTTTATTCCGCCGGAAACACCTGAAGTTGCCTCTTCGGTTAACTTTGCATCCTCGGTAGAAGACCTGGTCATGCAAGCACTGGAATTCACGATTGAAGAAGTGAATGCCGATCGCAATGTGTCCAACAATGCTAAGAATCGACAGATTGTGCTGAATCTCTATGAGAAAGGTATCTTTGATATAAAAGATGCGATCAACCAGGTTGCCGACCGTTTGAATATTTCGAAGCACACGGTTTACCTCTATATCCGTCAATTTAAGAACGGTGATTTCCAGGGGCAGGATAAGTAATGCGTTTTGCCATCCTGGTGACAGGCCCGGCTTATGGTACGCAACAGGCGAGCAGCGCGTTGCAGTTTTCTCAGGCCGTCATCGCGCAAGGCCATACGTTAGAGAGCATTTTTTTCTATCGTGAAGGTGTGCACAACGCCAACCTTCTGACTTCCCCGGCAAATGATGAATTCGATTTAGTTCGTGCCTGGCAACAGTTACATCAGCAACATGACGTTGAATTGCATATCTGTGTTGCTGCGGCACTGCGCCGTGGTGTAACAGACGAAGAGCAAGCCACGCAACTTGGTCAGCCAGCCCATAACTTGCAGCCTGGTTTCACGTTAAGTGGACTAGGAGCGCTGGCGCAGGCCACGCTGACGTGCGACCGGACGGTGCAATTCTGATGAAGCGAGTGGCATTTGTATTTAAATCATCTCCTCATGGCAGCGCTAGCGGTCGGGAAGGGCTGGATGCTTTGCTCGCCACATCGGCACTGACTGAAGACATCGGTGTGTTTTTCATTGGTGACGGGGTAATGCAGTTGATCCCAGGCCAGCAGCCAGGGCGCATTCTCGCCAGAGACTACATCGCAACATTTCGCGTGTTGCCGCTGTATGACATCGAACAATGCTATCTGTGTGCAGCGTCTATCCGTGAGCGAGGGTTATCTCCAGACAGTGCCTGGGTTCTTGATGCCAAACCTCTTGAACCCGAAGCTCTGCGCGAAATGCTGCATCAGTTTGATGTAGTACTAACCTTCTGAGGCGACATGCTGCATATTTTGCAAGACTCACCATTTCAGACCGATCTTGAATCTTTACTGCGCTGTTTGAAGCAAGGCGATGAAGTTTTATTACTACAAGATGCGGTGATTGCTGGACTATCAGGAACCCGAGCTCTTGATTTGCTGCTCGCAGCCCCCATTTCTGTGTATGCTCTGCAGGAAGATATCGAGGCTCGCGGCTTAACTGCTCAAATTTCGACCGGTATAGGCAAGGTCAGCTATACTGACTTCGTCAGATTGACGGTTAAACACGAACAGCAGATCACCTGGTAAAATCCAGGATTGTTGTATATTTCTTGACACCTTTTCAGCTCAGCCCTAAAATTCTGCGTCCTCATATTATATGAGGTCGTTTTATTACGTGTTTACGAAGAAAAAGCTAAAACCAGGAGCTATTTAATGGCAACAGTTAACCAGCTGGTTCGCAAACCACGCGCTCGCAAAGTTGCAAAAAGCAACGTGCCAGCGCTGGAAGCCTGCCCGCAGAAACGTGGCGTATGTACTCGTGTATATACTACCACCCCTAAGAAACCAAACTCCGCACTGCGTAAAGTATGCCGTGTGCGTTTGACTAACGGTTTTGAAGTTACCTCCTACATCGGTGGTGAAGGTCACAACCTGCAGGAACACTCCGTGATCCTGATCCGTGGCGGTCGTGTAAAAGACTTGCCAGGTGTTCGTTACCACACCGTTCGTGGTGCACTTGACTGCTCCGGCGTTAAAGACCGTAAGCAATCTCGTTCCAAGTATGGCGTGAAACGTCCTAAGGCTTAATGGTTTCCGTTAAGTAAGGCCAAACGTTTTAAATAAATGTCAAACTCAATAGAGTTTTGGACAACCCTGAATTAACAACGGAGTATTCCCATGCCACGTCGTCGCGTCATTGGTCAACGTAAAATTCTTCCAGATCCTAAGTTCGGATCAGAGTTGCTGGCCAAATTTGTAAACATTCTGATGGTAGATGGTAAGAAATCTACTGCTGAATCTATCGTGTATACCGCGCTGGAGACCCTGGCTCAGCGTTCTGGTAAACAAGCACTGGAAGCTTTCGAAGTCGCTCTGGACAACGTTCGTCCGACTGTCGAAGTTAAGTCCCGCCGTGTTGGTGGTTCTACTTATCAGGTTCCAGTAGAAGTACGTCCGGTTCGTCGTAATGCTCTGGCAATGCGTTGGATCGTAGAAGCTGCTCGTAAACGCGGTGATAAATCCATGGCTCTTCGCCTGGCGAACGAACTTTCTGATGCTGCAGAGAACAAAGGTACTGCAGTTAAGAAACGTGAAGACGTTCACCGTATGGCTGAAGCCAACAAGGCGTTCGCTCACTACCGTTGGTAATCCCTTCGGAGTGTTAGTCACCAAGCGGGCGCTTCATGTGAGCTGCCCGCTTTGGGTTACTTAAATGAACGTCCTAGGATATAGAGGAATCAAATGGCTCGTAAAACACCCATTGAGCGTTACCGTAACATTGGTATCAGTGCTCACATCGACGCCGGTAAGACTACTACTACCGAACGTGTTCTGTTCTACACCGGTGTAAACCACAAAATCGGTGAAGTTCATGATGGCGCAGCCACTATGGACTGGATGGAGCAGGAGCAGGAACGTGGTATTACCATCACGTCTGCTGCGACCACCTGTTTCTGGTCTGGTATGGCCAAACAGTTCGAACCACACCACATCAACATCATCGACACCCCAGGGCACGTTGACTTCACCATCGAAGTTGAACGTTCCATGCGTGTTCTTGATGGTGCGGTAATGGTTTACTGTGCTGTTGGTGGTGTTCAGCCACAGTCTGAGACCGTATGGCGTCAGGCAAACAAATATAAAGTTCCACGTATCGCGTTCGTTAACAAAATGGACCGTATGGGTGCTAACTTCCTGAAAGTTGTTGACCAGATCGAAAAACGTCTGGGCGCAACTCCGGTGCCTTTGCAATTGGCAATCGGCGCGGAAGAGAAATTCACCGGTGTTGTTGACCTGGTGAAAATGAAAGCCATCAACTGGAATGAAGCCGATCAGGGCGTGACCTTCGAATACGAAGAGATCCCAGCTGATATGCAGGAACTGGCCGAAGAATGGCGCCAGAAACTGGTTGAAGCCGCTGCTGAAGGTTCTGACGAACTGATGGAGAAATTCTTTGGTGGCGAAGAGCTGACTGAAGAAGAGATCAAAACTTCTCTGCGTAAGCGCGTACTGAACAACGAAATTATCTTGGTTACCTGTGGTTCTGCATTTAAGAACAAAGGTGTTCAGGCGATGCTGGATGCGGTTGTTGAATACCTGCCAGCTCCAACTGACGTTACTGCGATTAACGGTATGCTTGACGACGGTAAAGACACTCCGGCTGTTCGTCACTCTGACGACAACGAGCCGTTTGCTGCTCTTGCGTTCAAAATCGCAACTGACCCGTTTGTTGGTAACCTGACCTTCTTCCGCGTTTACTCTGGCGTTGTTAACTCTGGCGACACCGTGTTCAACCCGGTGAAATCAGCACGTGAGCGTCTGGGCCGTATCGTACAGATGCACGCTAACAAACGTGAAGAGATCAAAGAAGTTCGCGCGGGCGATATCGCTGCAGCTATTGGTCTGAAAGAAGTGACTACCGGTGATACCCTGTGTGATCAGGACAATGTGATCATTCTGGAGCGTATGGAATTCCCTGAACCGGTAATTTCTATCGCTGTTGAACCGAAAACCAAAGCTGACCAAGAAAAAATGGGTCTGGCTCTGGGTCGTCTGGCTAAAGAAGATCCATCATTCCGCGTATGGACTGATGAAGAAACTAACCAGACTATCATCGCTGGTATGGGTGAGCTTCACCTCGACATCATCGTTGACCGTATGAAACGTGAATTCAACGTTGAAGCTAACGTTGGTAAACCTCAGGTTGCTTACCGTGAAGCGATTCGCGCGAAAGTTACCGATGTTGAAGGTAAACACGCTAAGCAGTCTGGTGGTCGTGGTCAGTACGGTCATGTTGTTATCGACATGTACCCACTGGAGCCGGGCTCGAATCCGAAAGGTTACGAGTTCGTCAACGACATCAAAGGTGGTGTGATCCCAACGGAATACATCCCTGCTGTTGATAAAGGCATCCAGGAGCAGCTGAAGTCTGGTCCTCTGGCGGGTTACCCAGTAGTAGATCTCGGCGTGCGTCTGCACTTCGGTTCTTACCACGACGTTGACTCCTCTGAACTGGCGTTTAAACTGGCCGCTTCTATTGCCTTCAAAGATGGCTTTAAGAAAGCGAAACCAGTTCTGCTTGAGCCTATCATGAAGGTTGAAGTTGAAACTCCGGAAGAGAACACCGGTGACGTTATCGGTGACCTTAGCCGTCGTCGTGGTCAGCTGAAAGGTCAAGAATCTAACGCTACTGGCGTTCAGATTCACGCTGAAGTTCCGTTGTCTGAAATGTTCGGTTACGCAACTCAACTGCGTTCACTGACCAAAGGTCGTGCATCTTACTCCATGGAATTCCTGAAGTATGATGACGCGCCAAACAACGTTGCTCAGGCCGTAATCGAAGCTCGCGGCAAATAAGCCAGAGTTTTAAAAAACATTGATCCCGTGCTCTCTCCTTGAGGGGAGAGCGCAACAGTAAGGAATATAGCCGTGTCTAAAGAAAAATTTGAACGTACAAAACCGCACGTCAACGTCGGTACTATCGGCCACGTTGACCATGGTAAAACT
>NZ_LXER01000030.1 GCF_001654925.1 Buttiauxella brennerae ATCC 51605 | reverse complement strand
TGGTGTTGTTGCTAAAGTTATCGCTTAATCGCTGATACCTTTGTATGAAAAAGAGCGCTCAGGCGCTCTTTTTTTTTGCAATTTTTACCGCTTAGACACTGAACCAAACGTGCGTGTGCTATTGTAATCATAACTATTCTCATTTACACTTTGCGCGTAATTTGAACGGGAGTGCTTATGTACGTTTGTTTGTGTAATGGTGTAAGTGATAAAAAAATTCGGCAGGCTGTACGCCAGTTTCATCCACAATCTTTCCAGCAGCTTCGCAAGTTTGTGCCAGTGGGAAACCAATGTGGCAAATGCATTCGCGCAGCACGAGAAATCATGCAAGAAGAGTTACTACAGATCCCAGAATTTAAAGAGATTGCCTAAGACAGTCACTTTTTTTTGACTTACTCCGTGCTACATCTACGCTTCATGTAGTGGAAGCGGAGGGAGTAAAAAATGAAAGGTGATACTAAGATAATAAATTATCTCAATAAATTGTTGGGAAACGAGCTTGTCGCGATCAATCAGTATTTTCTCCATGCGAGAATGTTCAAAAACTGGGGCCTGATGCGCCTTAATGAAGTTGAGTACCACGAATCCATTGATGAAATGAAACACGCCGATAAGTACATCGAACGTATTTTATTCCTCGAAGGGATTCCTAACCTGCAAGACTTAGGCAAACTCCATATTGGTGAGGATGTCGAAGAAATGCTTCAGTCCGATCTCAAGCTCGAAATGGATGGCGCTAAAGATTTGCGTGAGGCCATTGCTTATGCGGATACCATTCATGACTACGTCAGTCGGGATATGCTGATCCAAATCCTTGCTGAAGAAGAGCACCATATTGATTGGCTTGAAACAGAATTGGACCTCATCTCTAAAATTGGTTTGCAGAATTATATTCAGTCGCAAATCAAAGAAGGAAATTGAGTTCTCTAAGCTGTGGGAAGGAAGAGTAGATCCAACCTATGGAGCCACCCGCTATCGCCAGGTTTGGTCCGAAGGGTAGCGGAGTGGTAGTCAGTGAAATACGTTTGCTCAACAACAGTTTTGCGAACAGTACAGATAACAGTCCCGCCGTGGCTGCAGCAAGCATGATCCACCCCAGACTCTGCCAGCCATGCCATGCACCGAGTGCAGCCAAAAGCTTCATGTCCCCGTAGCCGATACCTTCATTCTTTCGCCAAAAATAGTAAATCCAATAGAGTGCCCATAAACACAAATACCCTGCCATTGCTCCCAGCACAGCATCAGCTAACTGCGGTGGTGATAAACAGATTTGATAGAGCAGGCCAGACCAAAGCAGGGGATAGTTAAGGTTGTCTGGCAACTGCATGCATTGATAATCTATCCAGGATAATCGAAGTAAAAGTCCGATATACAGACATATAAAAAGCAAAGCTAAAGGGGATGTGTGCATTGCGTACGTGACTCTCTGCTAAGTTTGTTGAAAGCTAACTGACTGAGTTTCAAGAATCAAAATGGAAGTGTTGGTATTGCGCGTTTTGTTCCTGGCTAAATCTCACAAGCAAAACCTCTTACTCTCTTTACTGGGGATGAGCCGCACTCTTAAACAAAAGATTGTTTAATTCGCATCCATGGCTTGCGAAAGGTGCATATTTACGTATAATGCGCGGGCCTGTCTTAATTGATGGCGGTTCGATATGAACCTGACAGTGAAGCTGCTGTCGACAATGTTCCCAATAGGGGAACTATGTATGAACGATTACACTCCCCCATCAATCGTAATGGGTGTGAGTAGTGATTTTTTTCGTCTATAAAATAATTGGAGCTATGGTCTCATGCAGAGCCAAAGAATCCGTATCCGCCTTAAAGCGTTTGATCATCGTCTGATCGATCAATCAACTGCGGAAATCGTCGAGACTGCTAAGCGCACTGGTGCGCAAGTACGTGGTCCGATCCCGCTGCCGACCCGCAAAGAGCGCTTTACCGTTCTGATCTCTCCGCACGTCAACAAAGACGCGCGTGATCAGTACGAAATCCGCACTCATAAGCGTCTGGTTGACATCGTTGAGCCAACTGAGAAAACCGTTGATGCTCTGATGCGTCTGGATCTGGCTGCTGGTGTTGACGTGCAGATCAGCCTGGGTTAATCAGGTCATTGACGATTGAGAGGTTGAAACAATGATTGGTTTAGTCGGTAAAAAATTGGGTATGACCCGTATCTTCACAGAAGACGGCGTTTCTATCCCAGTAACCGTGATCGAAGTAGAAGCAAACCGTGTTACTCAGGTCAAAGACCTGGCTAACGATGGCTACCGTGCTGTTCAAGTTACCACTGGCGCTAAAAAAGCTAGCCGTGTAACTAAGCCGGAAGCTGGTCACTTCGCTAAAGCTGGCGTAGAAGCTGGCCGTGGCCTTTGGGAATTCCGTCTTGCAGAAGGCGAAGAGTTCACTGTAGGTCAAGACGTTAGCGTTGAGCTGTTTGCTGAAGTTAAAAAAGTTGACGTAACTGGCACCTCTAAAGGTAAAGGTTTCGCAGGTACCGTTAAGCGCTGGAACTTCCGTACCCAGGACGCTACTCACGGTAACTCCTTGTCTCACCGCGTTCCGGGTTCTATCGGTCAGAACCAGACTCCGGGCAAAGTGTTCAAAGGCAAGAAAATGGCAGGCCAACTGGGCAACGAACGTGTAACTGTTCAGAGCCTGGATGTAGTACGCGTTGACGCTGAGCGCAACCTGCTGCTGGTTAAGGGTGCAGTTCCGGGTGCAACCGGTAGCGACCTTATTGTTAAACCAGCTGTGAAGGCGTGAGGAGATAGCAATGGAATTAGTATTGAAAGACGCGCAAAGCGCGCTGACTGTTTCCGAAACTACCTTCGGTCGTGATTTTAACGAAGCGCTGGTACACCAGGTTGTAGTTGCTTATGCAGCTGGTGCTCGTCAAGGTACTCGTGCTCAGAAGACCCGTGCCGAAGTAACTGGTTCCGGTAAAAAGCCGTGGCGCCAGAAAGGTACCGGCCGTGCGCGTTCAGGTTCTATCAAGAGCCCGATCTGGCGTTCCGGTGGCGTAACCTTCGCTGCACGCCCGCAGGACCACAGTCAAAAAGTTAACAAAAAGATGTACCGCGGAGCGCTGAAAAGCATTCTGTCCGAACTGGTACGTCAGGATCGTCTGATCGTTGTCGAACAGTTCTCTGTTGAAGCGCCTAAAACTAAGCTGCTTGCTCAGAAACTGAAAGACATGGCCCTGGAAGATGTGCTGATCGTAACTGGCGAACTGGATGAGAATCTGTTCCTGGCTGCGCGTAACCTGCATAAGGTTGACGTGCGCGACGCAGCAACAATCGATCCAGTTAGCCTGATCGCCTTCGACAAAGTCGTTATGACTGCTGATGCAGTTAAGCAAGTTGAGGAGATGCTGGCATGATCCGTGAAGAACGTCTGCTGAAAGTACTGCGCGCGCCGCACGTATCTGAAAAAGCATCTATGGCGATGGAAAAAACAAATACCATCGTTCTCAAAGTTGCAAAAGACGCGACCAAAGCAGAGATCGTTGCTGCTGTTGAGAAACTGTTCGAAGTTGAAGTTAAAGGCGTTAATACCTTGGTAGTTAAAGGTAAAACTAAGCGTCATGGACAGCGTATCGGTCGTCGTAGCGACTGGAAAAAAGCTTACGTCACCCTGAAGGAAGGCCAGAATCTGGACTTCGTTGGCGGCGCTGAGTAAGTCGGAGGAGAAAAACAATGGCAGTTGTTAAATGTAAACCGACATCTCCGGGTCGTCGCCACGTAGTTAAAGTGGTCAACCCTGAGCTGCATAAGGGCAAACCATTTGCTCCGCTGGTTGAAAAAAACAGCAAATCCGGTGGCCGTAACAACAATGGTCGTATCACTACCCGTCATATCGGTGGTGGTCACAAGCAGGCTTATCGTATTGTTGACTTTAAACGCAACAAAGACGGTATCCCAGCAGTTGTTGAACGTCTTGAGTACGATCCGAACCGCTCTGCGAACATCGCACTGGTTCTGTACAAAGATGGCGAACGCCGTTACATCCTGGCCCCTAAAGGCCTGAAAGCTGGCGACCAGATTCAATCTGGCGTTGATGCTGCAATCAAAGCAGGTAACACCCTGCCGATGCGCAATATCCCGGTTGGTTCTACCGTTCATAACGTAGAAATGAAACCAGGTAAAGGCGGTCAGCTTGCACGTTCTGCTGGTACCTATGTGCAGATCGTTGCACGTGATGGTGCTTACGTTACCCTGCGTCTGCGTTCTGGTGAAATGCGTAAAGTCGAAGCTGACTGCCGTGCAACCATGGGCGAAGTCGGCAACTCTGAGCATATGCTCCGCGTTCTGGGTAAAGCAGGTGCTGCTCGCTGGCGTGGTGTTCGTCCTACCGTTCGCGGTACTGCGATGAACCCAGTCGACCACCCACACGGTGGTGGTGAAGGTCGTAACTTTGGTAAGCACCCGGTAACTCCGTGGGGCGTACAGACCAAAGGTAAGAAGACCCGCAGCAACAAGCGTACTGATAAATTCATCGTACGTCGCCGTAGCAAATAATTTTAGAGGATAAGCCATGCCACGTTCTCTCAAGAAAGGTCCTTTTATTGACCTGCACTTGCTGAAGAAGGTAGAGAAAGCGGTGGAAAGCGGTGACAAGAAGCCCCTGCGCACTTGGTCCCGTCGTTCAACGATCTTTCCTAACATGATCGGTTTGACCATCGCTGTCCATAATGGTCGTCAGCATGTTCCGGTATTTGTTTCCGACGAAATGGTCGGTCACAAACTGGGTGAATTTGCACCGACACGTACTTATCGCGGTCACGCTGCTGATAAAAAAGCCAAGAAGAAATAAGTAGGAGGAAGAGATGGAAACTTTAGCTCAACATCGCCACGCTCGTTCTTCTGCTCAAAAGGTTCGCCTTGTTGCTGACCTTATTCGCGGTAAGAAAGTGTCGCAGGCACTGGAAATTTTGACCTTCACCAACAAGAAAGCGGCTGTATTGGTCAAGAAAGTTCTGGAATCTGCCATTGCTAACGCTGAACACAACGATGGCGCTGACATTGACGATCTGAAAGTCGCGAAAATCTTCGTCGACGCAGGCCCAAGCATGAAGCGCATTATGCCGCGTGCAAAAGGTCGTGCAGATCGCATCCTGAAGCGCACCAGCCACATTACTGTGGTTGTGTCCGATCGCTGAGACTCTGGAGACTAGCAATGGGTCAGAAAGTACATCCTAATGGTATTCGCCTAGGTATTGTAAAACCATGGAACTCTACTTGGTTTGCGAACACCAAAGAATTCGCTGACAACCTGGACAGCGATTTTAAAGTTCGTCAGTACCTGACTAAGGAACTGGCGAAGGCGTCTGTATCTCGTATCGTTATCGAGCGTCCAGCTAAGAGCATCCGTGTGACTATTCACACTGCTCGCCCTGGCATCGTAATCGGTAAGAAAGGCGAAGACGTAGAAAAACTGCGCAAGGTCGTAGCGGATATCGCTGGCGTTCCTGCACAGATCAATATCGCCGAAGTTCGTAAGCCTGAACTGGACGCAAAATTGGTTGCTGACAGCATCACTTCACAGCTGGAACGTCGCGTTATGTTCCGTCGTGCTATGAAGCGTGCTGTACAGAATGCCATGCGTCTGGGCGCTAAAGGTATCAAAGTTGAAGTTAGTGGCCGTCTGGGCGGTGCCGAGATCGCACGTACCGAATGGTATCGTGAAGGTCGCGTGCCATTGCACACACTGCGTGCTGACATTGACTACAACACCTCTGAAGCGCACACCACTTATGGTGTAATCGGCGTTAAAGTGTGGATCTTCAAAGGTGAGATCCTGGGTGGGATGGCTGCTGTTGAACAACCGGAAAAACCGGCTGCTCAACCTAAAAAGCAGCAGCGTAAAGGCCGTAAGTAAGGAGAGTCGCTGTGTTACAACCAAAGCGTACAAAATTCCGTAAAGTGCACAAAGGCCGCAACCGTGGTCTGGCTGCTGGTACGGATGTTAGCTTCGGCACTTTCGGTCTGAAAGCTGTTGGCCGTGGTCGTCTGACTGCACGTCAGATCGAAGCAGCACGTCGTGCAATGACCCGTGCAGTTAAGCGTCAGGGTAAGATCTGGATCCGTGTATTCCCGGACAAACCGATCACCGAAAAGCCGCTTGAAGTGCGTATGGGTAAAGGTAAAGGCAACGTAGAGTATTGGGTTGCCCTGATTCAGCCTGGCAAAGTCCTGTATGAAATGGACGGCGTACCAGAAGAGCTGGCCCGTGAAGCATTCAAGCTGGCAGCAGCGAAACTGCCGATTAAAACCACCTTTGTAACTAAGACGGTGATGTAATGAAAGCAAAAGAGCTGCGTGAAAAGAGTGTTGAAGAGCTGAACACCGAGCTGCTGAATCTGCTGCGTGAGCAGTTCAACCTGCGCATGCAAGCGGCAAGTGGCCAGCTGCAACAGACTCACCTGCTGAAGCAAGTGCGTCGTGATGTTGCTCGTGTTAAGACTTTATTGACTCAGAAGGCGGGTGCGTAATGACCGATAAAATCCGTACTCTGCAAGGTCGCGTTGTTAGTGATAAAATGGAGAAATCCATTGTTGTTGCTATCGAACGTGTGGTGAAACACCCGATTTACGGTAAATTCATCAAACGTACGACCAAACTGCACGTACATGACGAGAACAATGAATGTGGTACTGGTGACGTGGTTGAAATCCGCGAATGCCGTCCACTGTCCAAGACTAAGTCCTGGACACTTGTTCGCGTTGTAGTGAAAGCGGTTCTGTAATACAGTGAGCTTTCACTAACGATAAACGGCTCAGAAAATGAGCCGTTTATTTTTTCTACCCATATCCAGGAACCGGTGTTATAATGCCGCGCCCTCGTTTATGGGGCTTTTTAATGACCTAATTATGGGTCCCGAAGTAGTAGTTGACATTAGCGGAGCACTGAAATGATCCAAGAACAGACTATGCTGACCGTGGCCGACAACTCCGGCGCGCGTCGCGTAATGTGTATCAAGGTTCTGGGTGGCTCGCACCGTCGCTACGCAGGCGTCGGCGACATCATCAAAATTACCATCAAGGAAGCAATTCCGCGTGGTAAGGTGAAGAAAGGCGATGTCCTGAAAGCGGTAGTGGTGCGCACCAGGAAGGGCGTTCGTCGCCCGGACGGTTCTGTCATTCGCTTCGATGGTAATGCATGCGTTATTTTAAATAATAACAGCGAGCAGCCAATCGGCACGCGTATTTTTGGGCCGGTAACTCGTGAACTGCGTAATGAGAAGTTCATGAAAATTATCTCTCTGGCACCAGAAGTACTCTAAGGAGCGAATCATGGCAGCTAAAATCCGTCGTGATGACGAAGTTATCGTGTTAACCGGTAAAGATAAAGGTAAGCGCGGTAAAGTTAAGAATGTCTTGTCTTCCGGCAAGCTCATTGTTGAAGGTATTAACCTGGTTAAGAAACATCAGAAGCCGGTTCCGGCCCTGAACCAACCAGGTGGCATCGTTGAAAAAGAAGCTGCAATTCAAGTTTCTAACGTTGCTCTCTACAATGCAGCAACCGGCAAGGCTGACCGTGTAGGCTTTAGATTCGAAGAGGGCAAAAAAGTCCGTTTCTTCAAATCTAACAGCGAAACTATCAAGTAATTTGGAGTAGTACGATGGCGAAACTGCATGATTACTACAAAGACGAAGTAGTTAAAAAACTCATGACTGAGTTTAACTACAATTCTGTCATGCAAGTCCCTCGGGTCGAGAAGATCACCCTGAACATGGGTGTTGGTGAAGCGATCGCTGACAAGAAACTGCTGGATAACGCAGCAGCGGATCTGACAGCAATCTCCGGTCAAAAACCGTTGATCACCAAAGCACGCAAATCAGTTGCAGGCTTCAAAATCCGTCAGGGCTATCCGATCGGCTGTAAAGTAACTCTGCGTGGCGAACGCATGTGGGAGTTCTTTGAGCGCCTGATCACCATTGCTGTACCACGTATCCGTGACTTCCGTGGCTTGTCCGCTAAGTCATTCGATGGCCGTGGTAACTACAGCATGGGTGTCCGTGAGCAGATCATCTTCCCAGAAATCGACTATGACAAAGTCGATCGCGTTCGTGGTTTGGATATTACCATTACCACTACTGCGAAATCTGATGATGAAGGCCGTGCTCTGCTGGCTGCCTTTAACTTCCCATTCCGTAAGTAAGGTAGGGTTACTAATGGCTAAGCAATCGATGAAAGCACGCGAAGTCGTTCGCGTGAAACTGGCCGACAAATACCGCGCTAAACGCGAGGAATTGAAAGCTATCATCTCTGGTGTGAACTCATCCGACGAAGAACGTTGGGATGCTGTTCTTAAGCTGCAGTCTCTGCCGCGTGATTCCAGCCCGTCCCGTCAGCGTAACCGCTGCCGCCAAACTGGTCGTCCGCATGGTTATGTGGGCAAATTCGGGTTGAGCCGTATCAAGCTTCGTGAAGCCGCTATGCGCGGTGAAGTACCTGGCTTGAAGAAGGCTAGCTGGTAATATCCAATTGAATCACGGGAGTAAAGACAGATGAGCATGCAAGATCCGATCGCGGATATGCTGACCCGTATCCGTAACGGTCAAGCCGCGAATAAAGTTGCGGTCACCATGCCTTCCTCCAAGCTGAAATTGGCAATTGCCAACGTGCTGAAAGAAGAAGGCTATATTGAAGATTTTAAAATCGAAGGCGACATCAAGCCTGAACTGGAACTGACTCTTAAGTATTTCCAGGGCAAGGCTGTGGTAGAGAGCATTCAGCGAGTCAGCCGCCCAGGTCTGCGCATCTATAAGAAAAAAGATGAGCTACCTAAAGTTATGGCCGGTATGGGTATTGCTGTCGTTTCTACCTCTAAAGGTGTTATGACTGATCGTGCAGCGCGCCAAGCTGGTCTTGGTGGCGAAATTATCTGCTACGTAGCCTAATTGGAGGAATAAAATGTCTCGTGTTGCTAAAGCACCGGTCGTTATTCCTGCTGGCGTAGAGGTAAAACTCAACGGTCAGGTTATTTCGATCAAAGGTAAGAACGGCGAGCTGACTCGTACAATCAACGATGCTGTTGAAGTTAAACACGCTGATAATGCACTGACTTTCGCTCCGCGCGAAGGTTTTGCTAACGCGTGGGCCCAAGCGGGTACCACTCGTGCGCTGTTAAATGCAATGGTTATCGGTGTTACCGAAGGCTTCACTAAGAAGCTGCAGCTGGTTGGTGTAGGTTATCGCGCAGCAGTTAAAGGCAATGCGGTGAGTTTGGCCCTGGGCTTCTCTCATCCTGTTGAACATGCTCTGCCAGCGGGAATCACTGCTGAATGTCCAACTCAAACTGAAATCGTGCTGAAAGGCGCTGATAAGCAGATGATTGGACAAGTGGCTGCTGATCTTCGCGCCTACCGTCGTCCTGAGCCTTATAAAGGCAAGGGTGTTCGTTACGCCGACGAAGTCGTGCGTACCAAAGAGGCTAAGAAGAAGTAAGGTAACACTATGGATAAGAAATCTGCTCGTATCCGTCGTGCGACCCGCGCACGTCACAAGCTCAAAGAACTGGGTGCGACTCGTCTGGTGATTCACCGCACGCCTCGTCATATTTATGCACAGGTTATCGCACCAAACGGTTCAGAAGTCCTGGTAGCTGCATCTACTGTAGAGAAAGCTATCGCTGAGCAACTGAAGTACACTGGAAATAAAGACGCCGCTACAGCTGTGGGTAAAGCTGTTGCAGAGCGCGCACTGGAAAAAGGCATTACGAAAGTATCCTTTGACCGTGCTGGTTTCCAATATCATGGTCGTGTCCAGGCACTGGCAGATGCTGCCCGTGATGCTGGCCTTCAGTTCTAAGGTAGAGGTGTAAGATGGCTCACATCGAAAAACAAGCTGGCGAACTGCAGGAAAAGCTGATCGCGGTAAATCGCGTATCTAAAACCGTAAAAGGTGGTCGTATTTTCTCCTTCACTGCTCTGACAGTGGTTGGCGATGGTAACGGTCGCATTGGTTTTGGTTACGGAAAAGCGCGTGAAGTTCCAGCAGCTATCCAGAAAGCGATGGAAAAAGCCCGTCGCAACATGATTAACGTCGCGCTGAACCACGGCACCCTGCAGCACCCTGTTAAAGGTGTGCACACAGGATCTCGTGTGTTCATGCAGCCGGCTTCTCAGGGTACCGGTATTATTGCCGGTGGTGCAATGCGCGCCGTTCTGGAAGTCGCTGGAGTTCATAACGTTTTGGCTAAAGCATATGGTTCTACTAACCCGATTAACGTGGTTCGTGCAACTATTGATGGCCTGGCGAATATGAAGTCTCCGGAAATGGTCGCTGCCAAGCGTGGTAAATCCGTTGAAGAAATTCTGGGGTAATTGACCATGGCAAAGACTATTAAAATTACACAAACCCGCAGCTCGATCGGTCGTTTGCCGAAACACAAGGCAACGCTGCTTGGCCTGGGTCTGCGTCGTATTAACCATACTGTAGAGCGTGAAGATACTCCTGCTGTACGTGGTATGGTCAACGCGATTTCCTACATGGTTAAAGTTGAGGAGTAAGAGATGCGTTTAAATACTCTGTCTCCGGCCGAAGGGTCTAAGCACGCTTCCAAGCGTCTGGGTCGTGGTATCGGTTCTGGTCTCGGCAAAACCGGCGGTCGTGGTCACAAAGGTCAGAACTCACGTTCTGGCGGTGGCGTACGTCGTGGGTTCGAAGGTGGTCAGATGCCGTTGTACCGTCGTCTGCCGAAATTCGGTTTCACCTCTCGCAAAGCAATGATCACTGGTGAGATTCGTCTCTCTGATCTGGCGAAAGTTGAAGGCGACGTAGTTGACCTGAACACGTTGAAAGCGGCCAACATTATCGGTATTCAGATCGAATTCGCGAAAGTGATTCTGTCTGGCGAGGTTTCTCGTCCGGTAACTGTTCGCGGTCTGCGTGTAACTAAAGGCGCTCGTGCTGCTATCGAAGCTGCTGGCGGTAAAATCGAGGAATAAGTAGCAGATGGCAAAGCAACCGGGATTAGATTTTCAAAGTGCTAAAGGCGGGCTTGGCGAGCTGAAACGCAGACTGATGTTTGTTATCGGTGCGCTGATTGTGTTCCGTATTGGCTCTTTTATTCCGATCCCTGGTATTGATGCCGCTGTACTTGCCAAACTGCTTGAGCAACAGCGAGGCACTATCATTGAAATGTTTAACATGTTCTCTGGTGGTGCTCTCAGCCGTGCTTCTATCTTTGCATTGGGTATCATGCCGTATATTTCGGCATCGATTATTATCCAGCTATTAACGGTGGTTCATCCAGCGTTAGCAGAGTTGAAGAAAGAAGGGGAGTCTGGTCGTCGTAAGATCAGCCAGTACACCCGTTACGGTACTCTGGTGCTGGCAATATTCCAGTCAATCGGTATTGCTACCGGTTTGCCGAATATGCCTGGTATGCAGGGCCTGGTGTTAAATCCAGGCTTTGCATTCTATTTCACCGCTGTTGTGAGTCTTGTCACCGGGACTATGTTCCTGATGTGGCTGGGCGAACAGATTACTGAGCGTGGTATCGGTAACGGTATCTCAATCATAATCTTCGCTGGTATTGTTGCGGGTTTGCCGCCGGCCGTTGGCCATACTATCGAACAAGCAAGGCAAGGCGACCTGCACTTCCTCCTGTTGCTGTTGGTTGCAGTACTAGTATTCGCAGTGACCTTCTTCGTTGTTTTTGTTGAACGTGGTCAACGCCGCATTGTGGTAAACTACGCAAAACGTCAACAAGGTCGTCGTGTCTATGCTGCGCAGAGCACGCATTTACCGCTGAAAGTAAATATGGCTGGTGTTATTCCAGCAATTTTTGCTTCCAGTATTATTCTGTTCCCAGCAACGATTGCATCGTGGTTCGGGGGCGGTACCGGTTGGAACTGGCTGACTACAATTTCGCTGTATTTGCAGCCTGGGCAACCGCTTTATGTGTTACTCTATGCGTCTGCAATCATCTTCTTCTGTTTCTTCTATACGGCGTTGGTTTTCAACCCACGTGAAACAGCAGATAACCTGAAGAAGTCCGGTGCATTTGTACCAGGAATTCGTCCGGGAGAACAAACGGCGAAGTATATTGATAAAGTGATGACCCGCCTGACCTTGGTTGGTGCGTTGTATATTACCTTTATCTGCCTAATCCCGGAGTTCATGCGTGACGCAATGAAAGTGCCTTTCTACTTCGGTGGAACCTCACTGCTCATTGTTGTCGTGGTTATCATGGACTTTATGGCTCAAGTGCAAACTCTGATGATGTCTAGTCAGTACGAGTCTGCATTGAAGAAAGCGAATCTGAAAGGCTACGGCCGTTAATAGTCGCTTGAGAAGTTACGGAGAGTAAAAATGAAAGTTCGTGCTTCCGTCAAGAAATTATGTCGTAACTGCAAAATCGTTAAGCGTGACGGTGTTATTCGCGTGATTTGCAGCGCCGAACCGAAGCATAAACAGCGTCAAGGCTGATTATCTCGTATATTTTTCTTGCAAAGTTGGGTTGAGCTGGCTAGATTAGCCAGCCAATCTTTTGTATGTCTATGCGTTTCCATTTGAGTATCCTGAAAACGGGCTTTTCGGTATGGGACGCATAATCTAAATAGTAGGAGTGCATAGTGGCCCGTATAGCAGGCATTAACATTCCTGATCAAAAACATACCGTGATCGCTTTAACTTCGATCTACGGTGTAGGCAAGACTCGTTCAAAGGCCATTTGTGCTGCGGCGGGTATCGCTGAAGATGTTAAGATCAGAGAGCTGTCTGAAGAACAAATCGACACGCTGCGTGACGAAGTTGCCAAATTTGTCGTTGAAGGTGATCTACGCCGTGAAGTGAGTATGAGCATCAAGCGTCTGATGGACCTTGGTTGCTATCGCGGTTTGCGTCATCGTCGTGGTCTGCCAGTACGCGGTCAGCGTACGAAGACCAACGCACGTACCCGTAAGGGTCCGCGCAAACCGATCAAGAAATAATCGGGGTGATTGAATAATGGCAAAGGCACCAGTTCGTGCACGTAAGCGTGTAAGAAAACAAGTCTCTGACGGCGTGGCTCATGTCCATGCTTCTTTCAACAACACAATCGTTACTATTACTGATCGTCAGGGTAATGCATTGGGTTGGGCAACTGCCGGTGGTTCCGGTTTCCGTGGCTCTCGCAAGTCCACTCCGTTCGCAGCTCAGGTTGCAGCAGAGCGTTGCGCAGAAGCTGTGAAAGAATACGGTATCAAGAACCTTGAAGTTATGGTTAAGGGACCGGGTCCAGGCCGCGAATCTACTATTCGTGCTCTGAACGCCGCTGGTTTCCGCATCACTAATATTACTGATGTGACTCCGATCCCTCACAACGGTTGTCGTCCGCCGAAAAAACGTCGCGTATAACGCTCGTTTTTAGGAATGTTGGAGAAAGAAAATGGCAAGATATTTGGGTCCTAAGCTCAAGCTGAGCCGTCGCGAGGGCACAGACCTGTTCCTGAAGTCTGGTGTTCGCGCGATCGATACCAAGTGTAAAATTGAACAAGCTCCTGGCCAGCACGGTGCGCGTAAACCGCGTCTGTCTGACTATGGTGTGCAGTTGCGTGAAAAGCAAAAAGTTCGCCGCATGTTCGGTGTTCTGGAGCGTCAGTTCCGTAACTACTATAAAGAAGCGGCACGTCTGAAAGGCAACACCGGTGAAAACCTGTTGGTTCTGCTTGAAGGTCGTTTGGACAACGTTGTTTACCGTATGGGCTTCGGCGCTACACGTGCAGAATCACGTCAGCTCGTTAGCCACAAAGCAGTAATGGTAAATGGTCGCGTTGTTAACATCGCTTCTTATCAGGTAACTCCGAATGACGTAGTTAGCATCCGTGAGAAAGCCAAAAAGCAATCTCGCGTGAAGGCCGCTCTGGAGCTGGCTGAACAGCGTGAAAAGCCAACCTGGCTGGAAGTTGATGCTGCTAAGATGGAAGGTGTGTTCAAGCGTAAGCCTGAGCGTACTGATCTGTCTGCGGACATTAACGAACACCTGATCGTCGAGCTTTACTCCAAGTAAAGCTTAGTACCAAAGAGAGGACACAATGCAGGGTTCTGTGACAGAGTTTCTAAAACCGCGCCTGGTAGATATCGAGCAAGTGAGTTCGACGCACGCCAAGGTGACCCTTGAGCCTTTAGAGCGTGGCTTTGGCCATACTCTTGGTAATGCACTGCGCCGTATTCTGCTCTCATCGATGCCGGGTTGCGCGGTGACAGAGGTTGAGATTGATGGTGTACTACACGAGTACAGCACCAAAGAAGGCGTTCAGGAGGATATCCTGGAAATCCTGCTCAACCTGAAAGGGCTGGCGGTGAGAGTTCAAGGTAAAGATGATGTTATTCTTACTCTGAATAAGTCTGGCATTGGCCCTGTGACTGCAGCCGATATCACCCATGATGGTGATGTCGAAATCGTCAAGCCGCAGCATGTGATCTGCCACCTGACCGATGAGAACGCATCTATTAGTATGCGTATCAAAGTTCAGCGCGGTCGCGGTTACGTGCCGGCCTCTGCCCGAATTCATTCGGAAGAAGATGAGCGTCCAATCGGCCGTCTGCTGGTCGACGCCTGCTACAGCCCTGTAGAGCGAATTGCCTACAATGTTGAAGCGGCGCGTGTAGAACAGCGTACCGACCTGGATAAGCTGGTCATCGAAATGGAAACCAACGGCACAATCGATCCTGAAGAGGCGATTCGTCGTGCGGCAACCATTCTGGCTGAACAACTTGAAGCTTTCGTTGACTTACGTGATGTACGTCAGCCAGAAGTTAAAGAAGAGAAACCAGAGTTCGATCCGATCCTGCTGCGCCCTGTTGACGATCTGGAATTGACTGTCCGCTCTGCTAACTGCCTTAAGGCAGAAGCTATCCACTATATCGGTGATCTGGTACAGCGTACCGAAGTTGAGCTGCTCAAAACGCCTAACTTGGGTAAAAAATCTCTTACCGAGATTAAAGACGTGCTGGCTTCCCGTGGTTTGTCTCTGGGCATGCGCCTGGAAAACTGGCCACCGGCAAGCATCGCTGACGAGTAACCGGATCACAGGTTAAGGTTTTACTGAGAAGGATAAGGTCATGCGCCATCGTAAGAGTGGTCGTCAACTGAACCGCAACAGCAGCCATCGCCAGGCTATGTTCCGCAATATGGCAGGTTCACTGGTTCGTCATGAGATCATCAAGACGACTCTGCCTAAAGCGAAAGAGCTGCGTCGCGTAGTTGAGCCGCTGATTACTCTTGCCAAGACTGATAGCGTTGCTAATCGTCGTCTGGCATTCGCCCGTACTCGTGATAACGAGATCGTGGCAAAACTGTTTAATGAACTGGGTCCGCGTTTCGCAGCCCGTACTGGTGGTTACACTCGCATTCTTAAGTGTGGCTTCCGTGCAGGTGACAATGCTCCGATGGCTTACATCGAGCTTGTTGATCGCGCCGAGTCTCAAACAGAAGCTGCTGCAGAGTAATCTGTAGTAACATGGAAAAACCGGGCTTGCCCGGTTTTTTTATATCTGTAATTTCCCTTCCTGTACTATTCCAGCGTATCTTTGTCTTATCCCCTGTTTGCGTAGAATTCATTATGCTGTTACTCGATCAATGGGCGGAACGCCATATTCTTGATGCACAACGTAAAGGTGAGTTTGATTCCCTTCCTGGAGAAGGTGCACCTTTGGTGCTTGATGACGATTCATTTATTCCGGAAGAATTGCGCGCCGCCTGGCGTCTTTTGAAAAATGCAGGCTGTTTGCCCCCGGAACTTCAACAGCGTAAAGATGCTATTGAGCTAAATGAATTACTGAGGTCTATAAATCAGGATCATCCAGATTATCAGGCTGTAAGAAAGAAATTGACGCTGCTTGAGCTAAAGCTTCAACAAGCTGGAGTGAATACGGATTTTCTACACGGTGATTACGCTGACAGATTGCTTCAAAAAATTGAGAAGGAATAAACATGTTTCGTATTGGAGAGCTGGCCAAACTGGCCAATGTTACACCTGATACCATTCGTTATTACGAAAAACAGCAAATGATGGATCATGAAGTCAGAACTGAAGGTGGTTTTCGGTTGTACAGCGAAAGCGATTTGCAGCGTCTGAAGTTTATCCGTTATGCCAAGCAGTTAGGTTTTACGCTGGAAACTATCCGTGAACTGCTGTCGATCCGAATCGATCCTGAACATCACACCTGTCAGGAATCAAAAAGCATCGTGCAATCGAGACTCACGGAAGTAGAGTCTAAAATTAAAGAGCTTCAGCACATGCAGCGATCGTTGCAGCGATTAAATGATGCATGCTGTGGAACTGCCCATAGCAGTGCCTATTGTTCAATTCTTGAAGCGCTTGAGCAAGGAGCTAGCCAACGAAAAGAATAAATTGCGATCGGCAAAATACAGGCATAAAATTGCGCCGTAATTTTCATCAATCTGGAGTTTGTATGAGCAAATATCAGCACCAAAAAGGGATCATCAAAGATAATTCCATTGAGGCTTTATTACACGACCCGTTATTCCGTCAACGAGTTGAAAAGAATAAGAAAGGGAAAGGGAGTTATCAACGCACGGCAAAACATGGTAAACGGGGTAACTGGGAGGCCAGTGGCAAAAATGCAAATCGCTTTTTTACCATTGGCCTTCCGCTTTTAAATCGCGTTATCAGATTCGCTCATTCTGCTGTTTAAGCAGGTCACGGATTTCGCTGAGTAAGACTTCTTCTTTGCTTGGTGCTGCCGGAGCTGCTGGCTCTTCTACTTTCTTACGGTTTAATTGGTTAATTGCTTTAATCGCGAGGAAAATTGCGAAAGCAACAATCACAAAATCAAAGATATTCTGAATAAAGATACCGTAATGCATGACGACTGCTGGAATATCACCGACAGCAGGTCTTAACGTTAAGGCGAATTGTTTAAAATCAACGCCCCCAATCAGCAACCCAAGCGGCGGCATAATAATATCCGCAACCAGTGAAGAAACGATTTTCCCGAATGCTGCACCTATAATGACACCCACTGCCAAATCAACAACATTTCCGCGCATCGCAAATTCGCGGAATTCTTTTAACATGCTCATTTTTCTCTCCTTGTACTGGCTGACGTTAATAAGTCTAACAAATCATGTCCCGATTGCCATTACATGGGCAAATAAGAATTTTTCGCTAATGCCTTAATTTTATAGTGGTTTATTGGTAAGGATAGATAAAAGGGCAGACTGAACATCTGCCCTTTGGGTATTACAGGAAGAATGGGCTTGGCTGGAACAGGCGCTCTACATCGCTGACAAATTTCTTATCTGTCAGGAACATGATGACGTGGTCGCCTTGTTCTATACGCAAATTGTCATTCGCTATCATGACGTCATTCCCCCGAACAACCGCACCAATAATCGTTCCTGGTGGGAGTTTTATCTCATCAATTGAACGGCCCACGACGCGCGAAGTACTTTCATCGCCATGAGCAACAGCTTCAATTGCTTCAGCAACACCGCGTCGCAGAGATGAAACACCAACGATATCGGCTTTACGGACATGGCCTAATAATGCCGAAATGGTGGCTTGCTGCGGTGAAATAGCAATATCAATCACGCTGCCCTGGACCAGGTCTACATAGGCTTTACGCTGGATCAGAACCATCACTTTCTTGGCTCCCATGCGTTTGGCCAGCATAGCCGACATAATATTAGCTTCATCATCATTGGTGACGGCGATAAACAAATCAACTTGTTCGATATGTTCTTCGGCCAACAACTCCTGATCAGAAGCATCACCATAGAAAACAATGGTGTTTTGCAGCATTTCAGCAAGTTCGGCAGCACGCTGCGGATCGCGCTCAATAAGTTTAACGCTGTAATCTTTTTCAAGGCGCTGTGCCAGACCCGCACCAATATTACCGCCACCTACCAGCATAATTCGTTTATACGGTTTTTCGAGGCGCTGTAACTCACTCATTACCGCCCGAATATTTTGAGAGGCGGCAATGAAGAAGACTTCATCTCCGGCTTCAACAATGGTCGAACCTTGCGGGCGAATCGGACGGTCATGACGGAAAATCGCGGCAACGCGTGTCTCGATATGCGGCATATGTTCGCGCATAGTGGATAGTGCATTTCCGACTAACGGGCCACCGTAATAGGCTTTCACCACGGCAAGGCTGACTTTCCCTTCGGCAAAATTCACTACCTGAAGTGCGCCCGGGTATTCAATCAGACGATAAATATTGTCGATGACCAGTTGTTCAGGCGCGATCAAGTGATCAATGGGAACCGCTTCTGAATTAAACAAACGTTCGGCATCCCGCACATAATCAGGTGCACGGATACGTGCAATGCGGTTTGGGGTATTAAAAAGCGAATAGGCTACCTGGCAGGCAATCATATTCGTTTCGTCTGAACTGGTTACTGCGACCAGCATATCGGCATCATCTGCGCCGGCTTCACGCAAAACGCGCGGATGCGAGCCATGCCCCTGTACAACGCGTAAATCGAACTTATCTTGCAAGCTGCGCAGACGATCCTGATTGGTATCAACAACAGTAATATCGTTGTTCTCACCTACCAGGTTTTCTGCCAGTGTGCCGCCGACCTGGCCCGCACCGAGAATGATTATTTTCATTTTTTATAGCTTCATTTGAGATGAAACCTAAGACTCAGCAAACCTGAATCAGCTTTTAATTAGCTTAGCGTAAAAGAAGCCATCACCATCTTCCGGAGAAGAGAGATTCTGGATCCCAGGCATTTCTGGTGTACCCGTTTCAACCAGTTTCGCCTCTGGATGCTGCGCCAGGAATGCAGCAACTTGCTGGTAGTTTTCTTCCGGCAGGATAGAACATGTGGCGTAAACCAATGTGCCACCCGATTTCAGTTTTGGCCAAATCGCTTCCAGAATCTCTTTTTGCAGAGAAGCTAATTCAGCAATGTCTCGGTCACGACGCAGCCATTTGATATCCGGGTGGCGGCGGATGACACCGGTTGCTGAACATGGCGCATCAAGCAGGATGCGATCAAATTGTTGATTGCCACACCACTTCTCAGGGTAACGTCCGTCGCCGGATTTAACCTCAGCCGTCATACCTAAGCGTTGTAAATTCTCATGCACGCGCTTCAGACGTTGCTCATCAATGTCGACAGCCATCACGCGTGCTTTTGGCGCTGCTTCAAGAATGTGGGTGGTTTTGCCGCCAGGTGCTGCGCACAAATCGAGGATCGCATCGCCATCTTGCGGATCCAGCAGATCAACACAACCTTGCGCTGAGGCATCCTGAACCGTCACCCAACCGTCTTCAAAACCCGGTAATGCATGAACTGGTGCAGGAGTTTCCAGGCGCACAGCATCGCGATATTGCGGATGAGCATGACCTTCCAGCCCCTTTTCTGCTAATAACGCCATCCATTCTTCACGAGTATGGTGTTGGCGATTAACACGCAGCCACATCGGAGGGCGCTGATTATTGGCATCGACAATAGATTGCCATTGGCCCGGATAGGCTTTTTTCAGACGTTGCAGTAACCAGCTTGGGTGTAAGAAACGGCTTTCATGTTTAGCCGCTTCTGCCATCAGCTCTTCTTGTTGACGCTGGAACTGGCGTAATACGCCGTTAATCAAACCCTTAAGTGATTGCTTCTTGATAGCAACTGCGCCTTCAACTGTTTCTGCCAGAGCGGCATGAGCAGGAATGCGGGTGTAAAGCAGCTGATAAAAACCTACCATAATCAGATAGTGGATGGTGCGTTGCTTGCCCGTCATCGGGCGAGACATCAACTTACCAATCAACCATTCCAGCTGAGGCAGAGTGCGTAATACGCCAAAGCAAAGCTCCTGAAGCAATGCTCTATCTTTATCAGAGACTTTTTGTTGCATAGCAGGCAGGACATTGCTGAGCGATTGACCTTGTTCCACAACTTGTTCAATCGTTTGTGCGGCCATACTGCGAAGATTTAATGTTTTTTTCATACGTACGCTCTGGTTTTTCGGCGCTTAAAAACAAAAATGCCCAGGTGATTGACCTGGGCGCAAAGAATTTCTTTTCTCAGGCGAGAAGTGCACCTGGCTTAAACCATTCGCTGCGAGAGTTCAGGAGATCCTGAGCAGTCATCGCTTTCTTTCCTGCTGGTTGAAGGGATTGCAGATTTAAAATCCCGTCGCCGGTTGCCACCTGAATACCCTGTTTATTGGTTTCAATGATGGTTCCTGGCGCTGCGTCAGTGAGTTGATTGATTACTGATGCTTGCCAGATTTTGACGGGTTGGCCGTCAATTTCCAGCCAACTCATTGGCCATGGGTTAAAGGCGCGGATGCAACGCTCGAGTTGTGCAGCAGATAGCGACCAGTCGATACGCGCCTCTTCCTTGCTGAGTTTCTCAGCGTACGTGACCAATTCCTCGCTCTGAACTTCTGGTGTTGCACGCCCTATAGCCAGTTGGTTTAACGTTTCCAGTAACCCTTGAGGCCCAAGATTTGCCAGCTTATCGTAGAGCGTTGCGCTGGTATCAGTGGCTTCAATTGGGCAGGAGAGTTTCACCAGCATATCGCCAGTATCCAGGCCCACGTCCATTTGCATAATGGTCACGCCAGTTTCGGCATCACCAGCCCATAACGAACGCTGGATAGGTGCCGCACCACGCCAGCGTGGCAGCAGAGAACCATGAACATTAATACAGCCCAGGCGTGGCATATCCAGAACCGCTTTTGGCAGAATCAGACCGTAAGCTACAACCACCATGACATCGGCGTTCAAGCTGGAAACCAGTTCCTGATTTTCGGCCGGACGCAAAGAGGCAGGTTGAAAAACGGGGATATTCTTTTCAGTCGCCAGTACTTTTACCGGGCTCGGCATCAGCTTTTTGCCACGCCCAGCAGGCCTGTCGGGTTGTGTAAACACGCCAACAACCTGGTGCTGAGAAGACAACAGCGCGTCAAGATGACGCGCTGCAAAGTCAGGGGTACCGGCGAAAATAATACGCAGTGAATCAGACACATTATTCCCTTTTGTGATGGATTAGGCGCTCTTATTCAGACGAGCCATTTTTTCCAGTTTCTGACGAATACGCTGACGTTTCAACGGTGAAAGGTAATCGACAAACAGTTTGCCAACCAGATGGTCCATTTCGTGCTGAATACAAATTGCCAGCAGGCCATCGGCTTCTAGTTCGTACGGCTGACCTTCACGGTCCAGTGCGCGGATTTTGACTCGTTCCGCACGAGGAACCAGCGCCCGTTGTTCTGGAATAGAAAGACAACCTTCTTCGATACCGGTGTCTCCACTCTTTTCCAGAAGCTCAGGGTTGATTAAAACCAGGCGCTCATCGCGATTTTCAGAAACATCAATCACAATAATACGTTGATGGATATCCACCTGTGTTGCTGCAAGGCCAATGCCTTCCTCGGCGTACATTGTCTCGAACATGTCGTCGACAATCCGCTGAATTTCAGCATTCACCTCTTTGACCGGAGCCGCCACAGTGCGAAGGCGCTCGTCCGGAAAATGTAATACCTGCAAAACTGACATAAATATCCAGAGCTGTGTTCAATTGATAGAAAGATTATTACCTCTATTCTAGACATTTCCCGGCCTGATTGACAGCATCAGTGACCAATCGCAAGGATTGCATTTATAGCTTATGGCAGGAGGGAATTATGTCACCAATGGAGATTTGGCTACGCCTGATGGCGGTTCAAAGCCTGAGTGGCGATAAGCTATTAAAAATTGCCCATTTCTTGTTGAAGGAGCCTGAGTGTTCGGTTGTTTCTCTGACGAGTGCAGGCTTATCTACCCAGCAGATTTCTCATTTTCTGGAATTTAGTGACAAAGAACTGGAAGAGTCATTGGACTGGCTTGAAGGACCTGATCATCATCTTCTCACGGCCGACAGTGATTATTATCCCGCTCAGTTGCGTGCAATAGATTGCTACCCTGCAGCCTTATTTGTCAGGGGGGATATTCGGCTTCTTTCCAGTAACCAACTCGCCGTGGTCGGTAATCGCAATATTTCCCAATATGGTGAGCGTTGGTGCCGGATGTTTTGCGAACCATTAGCTACTGCCGGGTTAACGATAACCAGTGGTTTGGCTCTGGGTATCGACGCTGTGGCGCACCGCGCGGCAATAAACGTTCACGGGAAAACCATCGCGGTCTTGGGGAATGGGCTGGCTGGAATTTACCCCAGGCGCCATAAGCAATTGGCCGAACAGATAATTGCGGAAGGAGGGGCGATCATCTCTGAATTTCCCCTAACGACCTCTCCCTATCCGGGCAATTTTCCGCGCAGAAATCGCATCATCAGTGGGCTGAGTCGTGCGGTATTTGTTGTCGAAGCCAGTGAGCGCAGTGGATCGCTGGTCACGGCCCGTTATGCACTCGAGCAAGGCAGGGAACTGTTTGCGTTACCGGGCGCAGTGGGTAGCCCCGGCAGTGAAGGGCCACACTGGTTGATTAAGCAAGGCGCTACACTGGTAAGCCATCCTTCGGACATACTCGAGCACCTGGAAAACGAACTGCAATGGCTTCCTTCACCTCACAAAGCATTAATATATTCACACAATGAGGGGGATCGCACATTGCCATTTCCTGAGCTGTTGGCTAACGTAGGAGATGAGGTTACACCTGTTGACGTCGTCGCTGAACGTGCCGGCCAACCTGTGCCAGAGACGGTAGCCCAGCTACTCGAACTGGAGTTAGCAGGATGGATCGCAGCTGTACCCGGCGGCTATGTCCGATTGAGGAGGGCATGCCATGTTCGACGTACTAATGTACTTATTTGAAACCTACATCCACAACGAAGTGGAAATGCGAGTTGATCAAGATAAATTGACACGTGATCTCGCCGACGCCGGTTTTGATCATGAAGACATTTATAACGCTCTTGTATGGCTTGAAAAACTGGCGGACTATCAGGAAGGTCTGACTGAACCCATGCAACTGGCCGCTGACCCACTTTCAATGCGTATGTATACCGCAGATGAATGCCAGCGACTTGATGCAAGTTGTCGGGGGTTTTTACTGTTCCTTGAACAGATTCAGGTGCTGAACCTCGAAACCCGTGAAATGGTCATTGAACGAGTATTAGCATTAGACACCGCCGAGTTCGAGCTGGAAGATTTAAAGTGGGTGGTGCTGATGGTGCTGTTCAACATTCCGGGTTGCGAAAACGCTTACCAACAAATGGAAGAATTACTCTTCGAAGTAAATGAAGGTATGCTGCACTAAATTAAAGTCGCAGCATGAGATGTTATGACCAAATCAGCACTGTTCACTGTGCCTAAAAATGAACCCTGCCCTCAATGTGGGGCAGGGTTAGTCATTCGTTCTGGTAAACACGGCCCTTTTCTTGGCTGCTCCCATTATCCGGAATGCGATTATGTGCGCCCGCTAAAAAACCAGGCTGATGGCCACGTAGTTAAAGTGCTTGAAGGTCAGCTTTGCCCTTTATGCCAGAAAAACCTTGTGTTGCGGCAGGGGCGTTTTGGTATGTTTATCGGTTGCAGTGATTATCCAACGTGTGAACACTCGGAAGTCATCGACAAGCCAGATGAAACAGCAATCAGCTGCCCTCAATGCCAGCAAGGGAAATTAGTCCAGCGACGTTCTCGATTCGGCAAAACCTTTTGGTCGTGCGACTGCTATCCAACATGCCAGTTTGTTATAAATAGCAAACCGGTGGCTGGTGAATGCACTGCATGTCACTATCCTTTACTTATCGAAAAGAAAACGGCGCAGGGGCTAAAGCAATTCTGTGCCAATAAACAATGTGGAAAGCCGGTAACGGCGGAATAAAAGCTTGTGAAGACAAACCTGCAATCAGAGCAACTCGTAGAGATCGTTGCCGCCCTAAAACAACAACAAGTCATCGCTTATCCAACCGAAGCTGTCTTTGGTGTCGGTTGTGATCCCGACAGCGAAGTGGCCGTTATGCGTTTGCTTGAACTAAAACATCGCCCCGTCGACAAAGGTTTGATTCTGATCGCTGCGAATTTCGAACAGCTTCTTCCTTATATAGATAGTGTAACCCTGACTCAAATGCAGCGAGATGCCGTATTTTCCTGCTGGCCGGGGCCTGTAACCTTTGTTTTTCCTGCACTGCCATCCACACCGCGCTGGCTAACAGGTCGATTTGATTCTTTAGCTGTGAGGGTGACTGACCACCCATTGGTTCGCGAGCTGTGTTTAGCTTATGGAAAACCTTTGGTGTCTACCAGTGCCAACCTGTCCGGGCTGCCACCTTGTCGTACTGCCGATGAAGTCTTGCTACAATTTGGCGATGATTTCCCGGTGCTGCGTGGCGATACCGGTGGCAGACAGAATCCTTCTGAAATCCGTGACGCTTTGACCGGCGAGCTTTTCCGCCAGGGGTAAATAATGGAAACCTTCGCCGTTTTTGGTAATCCAATTCAGCACAGCAAATCTCCGCAAATTCATAAGATGTTTGCTGAGCAATTACAAATAGAGCATCCATATGGTCGCGTGTTAGCGCCGGTTGATGCTTTTATTGAAACACTTGAGCAGTTTTTTCAGGCGGGCGGTAAAGGCATCAATATCACGGTTCCTTTCAAAGAGCAGGCATTCGCTTGTGCGGATGAACTGACGGAACGTGCTGCGTTAGCCGGAGCGGTGAATACACTCAAACGTCTGGAAGATGGTCGTCTGTTAGGTGATAACACCGATGGGGTTGGCTTGTTGACCGATCTCGAACGTTTATCGCTTATCAAACCAGGTCGACGTGTTTTGCTGCTGGGTGCTGGTGGCGCTGCAAGGGGAGTATTACTGCCGCTGCTCTCACTCGATTGCGCAGTGACGATCACCAATCGCACATTTTCACGGGCCCAGGAACTCGCACAACTGTTTAACCATATGGGCAGCATCCAGTCATTAGAACAATCTCAACTGGAGGGACATCAATTTGATCTCATTATTAATGCGACTTCCAGTGGTATTGCCGGTGACATTCCTGCTATTCCAGCATCGCTGCTTTCGCACAATGTTCATTGCTACGACATGTTCTACCAAAAGGGCGAAACCCCTTTCTTACACTGGTGCAAACAACACGGTGTTCAAAACTATGCTGATGGTTTAGGGATGCTGGTGGGCCAAGCCGCACATGCCTTTTTCTTGTGGCACGGTGTGTTACCTGAAATTGCCCCAGTCATAGAGAAGCTAAAGCAGGAAATGGCGCAGTGAACCAGGCGATCCAATTTCCCGACCGTGAACAATGGGACGATCAACTTCAGGCGATCTGTTTCCCTGCATTAGTAAATGGTTTTCAGGTTACGTGTGCGATTACCGGGGAAATTATCGCCAGCCGTTATGGTGGCGATAATAAAGAATCCTGGCTCGCGCTCTTTCGTCTTAACCGCTGGGAGCTGGAAGACGAAGCTGAGGAGTTGATTGTTGCTGGTGAAGATGACAATCAAGGCTGCGTCTGGCTTTCCTGAGCAAGGTACTCATCTTTCCAGCGAACGTAGTTATTAGCTGAGTATTTTAAGCCTTCCAATTCTCCAGCCGTAAGAGGGCGGATCTGCTTCACTGGGCTACCCAGATAAAGGAAGCCGCTCTCAAGACGCTTATTCTGTGGCACTAAACTTCCTGCACCGATCATTACATCATCTTCTATTACTACACCATCCAGCAAAATCGATCCCATACCCACAAGTACGCGGTTGCCGATCGTGCAGCCGTGCAGCATGACCTTATGTCCAATCGTCACATCTTCACCAACAACAAGCGGATTACCTTCAGGGTTATAAGAAGACTTGTGCGTGACATGTAACACACTACCGTCCTGAATATTGCTACGTGCACCAATTGCTACATAGTTAACATCACCGCGAATAGCAACTAACGGCCAAATGCTCACATCATCGGCAATACGTACATCCCCAATGACGACACTTGAACGATCAAGCATCACGCGCTGGCCTATTTCAGGATAAGTTTCTTGGAAAGGTCGTAATACTGCGGACATAAATACCTCAGACAGTTCTCTTCGTAGATAGACTGTGGCTGCTTTCTTAACCGATGGCAAGGAGGTAAAGCATCTAAAACAAGGCGAATTGGACAGGATCGCAGCGAAAAGGGCGAAAACTAATCAGTCGGAAGAAAAGATCGAAAAAAGGGTTGTGCAATAAAAAGAGATCCCTATAATGCGCCTCCATCGACACGGAACATGTGAACAACATCACAGAGTAACGCGGCGAT
>NZ_LXER01000029.1 GCF_001654925.1 Buttiauxella brennerae ATCC 51605 | reverse complement strand
TCAAATAAACAAAAAGGCCATCCTTGCGGATGGCCTTTTTGTTTTGTATTTCCAGCGAAAATAAAAGGCCCCTTACGTGGCCTTTCTTGTTAAATATCAATGAATAACCTGAGACAAGAAAGCACGAGTACGCTCCGACTTAGGGTGAGCAAAGAATTCATTTGGTGGTGCTTGTTCCACGATCTCACCTCTATCCATAAAGATCACTCTGTCAGCCACCGTCCGCGCAAAGCCCATTTCATGCGTTACACACAACATTGTCATGCCAGACTCAGCCAGCCCTATCATGGTATCCAGCACTTCTTTAACCATTTCCGGATCCAGCGCAGAAGTAGGTTCATCAAACAGCATGATCTTAGGTTTCATACACAGTGAGCGGGCAATCGCCACACGCTGCTGTTGTCCGCCAGATATTTGCCCCGGGAACTTATGCGCATGCTCTGCGATGCGTACCTTTTCCAGATAGTGCATTCCGAGAGCTTCAGCTTCTTTCTTGGGCATCTTGCGCACCCAGATCGGGGCAAGAGTGCAGTTCTGCAAAACGGTCAGGTGTGGGAACAGGTTAAAGTGTTGGAAAACCATTCCGACCTCAGTCCTAACCTTCTCTATATTACGTAAATCATCGTTGAGTTCGGTTCCATCAACGACAATGCGCCCTTGTTGATGCTCTTCCAGGTGATTAATACAGCGTATGGTTGTTGATTTACCTGAACCGGAAGGTCCACACAGGACAATGCGCTCGCCTTGTTGCACCTTTAAATTGATATCTTTAAGTACGTGAAACTGCCCGTACCATTTATTCACATTCTCCAGCATGATCATCGCATCAGCGGGTTGCATCGTAATCTGGCTCATTTATTCATCCTCAGTGCGGTGTTCGTCCGGTGTTAAAACGTTTTTCAAGATGCTGGCTGTAGCGCGACATGCTGAAACAGAAAATCCAGTAGATGAGTGCTGCGAAGACATAGCCTTCGGTCGACATTCCAAGCCAGGCAGGATCGACAGTGGCTTGCTGTACGCTACTAAACAGATCAAACAAACCAATAATGATCACCAGACTGGTGTCTTTGAATAGAGCAATAATGGTGTTAACCAGGCCTGGAATGACCATCTTTAATGCCTGCGGGAGGATCACTAATCCCTGGGTTTTCCAGTATCCCAACGCCAGAGATTCTGCGGCTTCGTATTGCCCTTTTGGTAGCGCCTGCAAGCCACCGCGAACCACTTCAGCGACATAAGCCGACTGGAAAAGGATCACCCCAACCAATGCACGGATAAGTTTGTCTATGCTTGTTCCTTCAGAAAGAAACAGCGGCAGCATGACGGATGACATGAACAACACCGTGATTAGCGGAACACCTCGCCAGAACTCGATAAATATCACTGACAAGATTCTGACTACCGGCATCGTCGAACGGCGACCTAAGGCCAGTAAGATCCCTAATGGCAACGCCCCGGCGATCCCGACGGATGCAATGATCAACGTTAATGTTAACCCGCCCCACTGGCGTGTCTCGACACGATCCAGACCTAAAAAGCCACCGTATAATAAACCCCAAACAACCAGCGGATAGATAACGGCCCATGCGGCGATGTAACGGCCACGGCGTGGCATCGCATTCCAGAACATTGGAATGATGGAAGCCAGACCAATTAGCAGTGCAAGGTTAATGCGCCAGCGTTGATCATGCGGGTAGAGCCCATACATAAACTGTCCGAAACGTGCGTGGATAAACACCCAGCATGCCCCTTCTTTTGTGCAGTCCGCACGGGTTTCACCAATCCAGTTAGCTTGGAAAATCGTCCAGTTTAACAAGGGTGGAATCAGCAACCACATCATCCACAAACAGAAAATAGTCAGTAAGCTATTAGACCAGCTGGAAAAAAGATTCTTACGAGCCCATTGCACGGCACTTGAGCGAACAGCTTTTGGGCGCGTGTGAAGTGACACTAATGCTTTTGTCATCGTAATTCCTTAGCGCTCAATCAGGGCAATTCGCCGATTATAGATATTCATCAGTAACGAAATAGTCAGGCTTATAATCAGGTAGACCGACATCGTTATGGCAATAGTTTCAATGGCTTGACCTGTCTGATTGAGCACTGTTCCTGCGAACAATGAGACCATGTCCGGGTAACCAATTGCGGCTGCCAGTGATGAGTTTTTGACGATATTGAGGTACTGACTGGTGAGTGGCGGAATGATGACGCGCATTGCCTGAGGAATAATAACCTGCCGTAATGTGACAGGGTTCGGTATGCCCAGGGAACGTGCTGCTTCGTGTTGGCCGTAGGGGACAGACTGAATTCCCGCGCGGATAATTTCGGCAATAAAAGCGGATGTATACACCGACAATGCTAAAGTTAATGCCGCCAGCTCAGGAATGAGAACCATCCCCCCACGGAAGTTAAAGCCCCGTAAAGCGGGAACATCCCAGTGTAATGCTGCGCCAAAAAAACCGTGTGCCAGTAGCGGTAACAAGATCAGTAACCCCAAACCGTAAGGCCAGGTGCGACGCAATTGCCCGGTTTTTATCTGATGCATTTTGTTATAGCGATACAAGCCTGCCGAGATTATCAGTGCTAACAAAATGGCACCGATGAAAGCCAGTACACCTTCACCAATCTGCGGGGAGGGGATATAGAGCCCGCGGTTACTCAGAAAGAGAAGGTCGAATGCGTTGACTGCCTGACGAGGGCCGGGCAGGTTGCGAAGAACAGCAAAATACCAAAAGAAGATCTGCAATAAAGGAGGGATATTGCGGAATGTCTCAATGTAGAAAGTGGAAAGTTTACGTAGCAACCAGTTATCGGACAGTCGGGCAAGCCCCAGAAAGAAGCCGATAAATGAAGCAAACACAATGCACAATGCGGAAACCAACAAAGTGTTCAGCAGGCCGACGACAAACACGCGTCCATAAGTATCACCCTGTTCATAATCAACGAGGTGCTGAACGATACCGAAGCCAGCGGCTCGGTCGAGGAATGCAAAACCTGAGGTAATGCCACGATTACTAAGGTTGGTGACGGTGTTATGAATCAGATAAATAGCTATGCCTACGACGGCGACGACAGCAATAATCTGGAACAGCCAAGCACGAACCGCTGGGTTAGAAAAGGAAATATCACCTTTTACGATTGGGCGGCGATGGGACATAAGCGAACCTCAGTAACATAAACTCAAACCTTGGGCACTACCGAAGTAGTGCCCATTTCTGACGTCTCGCTTAGCGAACAGGCGGTGCGTACTGAATACCACCTTTGTTCCACAGGTTGTTTTGCCCACGTTTGATTTTTAACGGGCTATCAGAACCGACGTTATGTTCGAAGATTTCGGCGTAGTTACCGACTTGTTTGACGATGTTGTACGCCCATTTATTATCGAGCTTCAGGTCTTTACCGAAATCACCTTCTTTACCTAACAGGTGAGCCATATCCGGTGTGGTTGGGTTAGCAGCCATCTGATCAACGTTTTTAGAGTCAATCCCCATCTCTTCAGCATTGAGCATGGCGAATAAAGTCCAGCGCACGACGGAGAACCAGTCTTCATCACCACGGCGTACGACTGGGCCTAAAGGCTCTTTTGAAATGACTTCAGGAAGAACCACCCACTCACCTGGTGTGCTCAGTTTGATGCGCAGTGCATAGAGTTGAGACTGGTCGGAAGCCAGAGTATCGCAGCGGCCTGATTCCAGAGCCTTGGCTGACTCATCGGAGCGATCGAACGTTACAGGGGTGTACTTCATATTATTTGCTTTGAAGTAATCGGCGACGTTGAGCTCGGTATCAGTACCCGCCTGAATACAAACGGTCGCGCCATCCAGTTCTTTAGCGCTCTTCAGGCCTGCTTTGTTGTGCGTAAGGAAACCGATGCCATCGTAATAAGTGACGCCGGTAAACATCATTCCCATGCCGGCATCGCGTGATGAAGTCCAGGTGGTATTACGTGACAGAATATCGACTTCGCCTGACTGGAGAGCCGTAAAACGCTCTTTTGCGGTCAGCGGGGTATATTTAACTTTTGAGGCATCCCCAAATACCGCAGCGGCAACGCCACGGCAAACGTCCACATCAATGCCGGTAAATTTACCGTTTGCATCGGCGTAAGAAAAACCAGGCAAGCCATCACTTATCCCGCATTGCACAAAGCCTTTCTTCTTTACCGCATCAAACGTAGTGCCAGCATGAGCCTGATTGACTACCGCGAATAATGCACCGGCAGCGACCAGAGTGGAGATCAGAGTCTTTTTCATAATGCATCCTGTGTGGCGAAATTATCGTTATAAGTGTCGGCATCCGTATGGCGCCGTTTTTCCTGTCTGTGGCATCTGCCATTGTGGTTAAAGCAAAGGGAGTGCCAAGATTGCGAGAGACGGTATGCGTGTACCTCCTGTCGCAGTAAGCTGAGTGTAGACAGGAAAAATTACTTACAACGCCCCATAACGGGGCAAAATTGAAACCTACGCCACATTTCAGCGCAAAAAAGTTTCAGATTTTGATCATATGAAAAGAAGTAGTTTCTGGCGTGAACATTAGCGTGGATAGCGTCTGCGGAGGTTTGTGAGAAGAGTCACGTCTGCTGGTGCAATAAAACAAAACCGGAACGAACTGAGTGATTTGTTTCACGCTAAAAAGATCGGGCATACAAGCCCGGGAAGCTAACAAATGAAGTGGCGATAAATGAATGCACTTAAACAATGCAAAGGAAAAGGATTAAGGATTTTCCAATAAAAAAAACGCGCTAAATAAAGGCGCGCTTTTGAAATATGGGGATGGAATTTATTTAGTTAACGCCACAATACCCAGCGTTAAACCGGCAATCGCTGCCGCACCACCGGCGATTGCGCCTGCGGTTTCCCAGTTATCCTGAGTTGTTCCTTTCATGCAGGTATTGGTGTGCACCAGGCGGCCCTGGTCGTCATAAACCGGTACGCAAGGTGAATTGGTTGCACAACCCGCCAGAAGCGTAGAAAGCAGTGCTGCGGTAATTAGCTTTTTCATAGGAACCTCATTTACCAAACTCCGGACAGGGATAGCTCGCGCGACAGTGCTACGGGTAATCTAACAACCTGATCGGTGTGAATGCGGTGATTTTATCACCGTAATCATCCTTGCAATGAGCGGGGAATAATTGCAATTCATGTGCTGTGTAAACAAAGTGGAGGAAATCGGCTACAGGCAAGAAAGTGTGGAGAAAAAGTGAAGTTAAGTATTTTCAGATAATCAGACAATGTTACAACCCAAAGCTATCGTGAGTAACGCCCAGCTTTTCAATACGAGTTTGTAGTTCAACAGGTAACGCCTCGAACCACATCGATTCATGCCCTGGCAGGGGTAACACATGCCCGTATTCAAGCATATTGTCGGCTTCAATATTATTCAGATAGATCCAAATTTCGACTGGGAACCTGAAGGGATGGCTGGATTCCATGCACTAAAAAGGCGTTTGCGCCATAGTCAAAAACGTCCAATTATTCGGGAAGCGTTCGGTATGTCACAACTATTAAAAAGGATGCCCTACCAAGGGTGGCAACTATTTAAACCGTATGGTTAATTGGTAATGGTCAGTGCGTGCTACAGGCTCGTTTAATACACGGTTAATTTTAAGGATAAGAATATGCCAGCTGTCATTGAAAAAGCATTGGACTACATTGGCGGTATGAATACATCCGCATCAACCCCGCATTCTATGGATGAGAGCACAGCGAAGGGGATCTTTAAGTATCTGAATGAGCTGGGGGTACCGGCGAGTGCAGATGATGTTACGGCACGAGCGAATCAGGAGGGATGGAATACTGAATTCACCAAAAAAGTGGCTGGGTGGGCTGATAAAATTAAGTCCGGCAACCGTGTTGTGATTAAAAATCCTGAATACTTTTCTGCGTATATGCAGGAACAACTCCGTTCGTTAGCGGAAGCTGAATATTCGCATACCGAGTAAGTTTACCTGAACCATTCGTTAGCAAAGTAGCCTGTCACCAGGCGTATCACAAATATTAAAAAAGGCGCTTCCCCATGCCGAGTAGCGCCTTTTTAAACAACAAGTTAACTGATTAATATCAGTTCATGCCGTATTTTTTCAATTTTTTACGCAGCGTGCCACGGTTGATGCCCATCATCAGGGCAGCGCGGGTTTGGTTGCCACGGGTGTATTGCATCACCATGTCCAACAATGGCTGCTCTACTTCAGCCAATACCAGCTCATACAGATCACTAACATCTTGACCATTCAGTTGAGCAAAATAGTTCTTCAGTGCTTGTTTCACGGAGTCACGAAGAGGTTTTTGGGTAACCTGATCCTGTGAGTTAACGGTGGAAACGGTTAGTACGTCAGAATTTACGCGTTGTTCGAACATAGTTCTGTCAGCTCTTTATTTCTAATTACGCAAGATTTTCGAAGTATGCCTCCAACGCCTCAAGCTGTTCGCTTGCATCTTCAATGGCGTTGAATGTGCGCCGAAACTGGTCATTTGGAGCGTGTTCCTGTAAGTACCAGGAAACGTGTTTGCGTGCAATTCGGTATCCCTTAGCATGACCATAAAACTCATGAAGTTCACCAATATGCCCACAAAGTAAGCGCTTTACCTCTGCCAGAGGCAGGGGAGGAAGCAGCTCTCCAGTGTCCAGATAATACTGGATTTCCCGAAAGATCCAGGGTCTTCCCTGAGCCGCGCGTCCTATCATAAGAGCATCAGCCCCTGTGTAGTCGAGCACAGCTCTGGCTTTAAGCGGGTCAGTAATGTCACCATTCGCGATTACCGGAATGGAAACTTTCTGCTTAACTGCCCGAATGCTGTCGTATTCAGCGTCGCCCTGAAATAAACAGGCGCGTGTGCGTCCATGAATCGTCAAAGCTTGAATGCCACAGTCTTCAGCCAGTTGGGCAATCTCTTCACAGTTACGGTGCGCCGTATCCCAGCCAGTGCGAATCTTCAACGTTACAGGCACGTCCACTGCGTTAATTACCGTCGTCAGGATAGACTTCACCAGACTTGGGTATTGCAGAAGTGCTGAACCCGCGAGCTTACGATTCACTTTCTTTGCCGGGCATCCCATATTGATATCAATAATCTGGGCGCCATTAGCCACGTTAATACGTGCGGCCTCTGCCATCTCATCAGGGTCACTACCGGCAATTTGCACGGTGCGAATACCTGGTTCATTCACGTGCACCATCCGTAAACGTGATTTATCGCTCGCCCAAACTTCAGGGTTAGAGGACATCATCTCGGAAACAGTCAGTCCGGCCCCCATCTCGTAACACAGCGTCCTGAATGGTCTGTCAGTGATGCCAGCCATAGGTGCTGCAATCAGTCGATTTCTGAGCTGGTGTTGTCCAATGCGCATGAGTTAAGAAATGACCATACTTGCCTGCAAGGCGGCGTATATTACGCATTTTTGACGTGAGATGAAAGGCCAAACTTTGAACAATCAGCTGTCGTAGATCAATGAATCTGTATACAGAATGACGGGTAAATAAAATTTATCATTATTATCATCATGTTAAGTGATTTTGGTTTATTTATGCTCTTTTTGGTTTTTGTGAAACTAAGAGGTAATTACCGCCATTTTAAGCCGTTGTTTCCAGATAAACTGCTGCTTTGTTCATCTATTTCTGCATTTTTATGTGAGTGAAATCTCATTTTTCTGCTGAGAAACGCCAATATTTTGTGGTCAAAACTTGAGTGAGAACGGGGTAAAAACCCCGTTAATTGGTGATTTATTCAACAACTACGCGGCCATGCAAAGGCTGTACTGGGCGGTTATTATCGTGATGCATAACTAAGGTGAATTGTTTCAGTTGTTGCTCAGACAGCGTAACTGGGTGTTTCATCACCAGCCAACGGACACCTTCTGAACACGGCGGTGTTGTCAGCGAACCGCTGAAACGATAGTGGGTCAAGTCAGCGGGCAGCAGTTTGTTGATATCAATTTTCTGTGTGAGCTCGCCAGACATTTCTGCTTTAGCTGGCATAGCCTGCCAAAGTTTACTCAATTCGCTGTTTGCCGCGCCGATTTCAAACATTACTGCGACTACGGCAAGCTCACCGTCGGCATTCTTGTGCACCATGTGCATTTCCATATCGTAATGTTTGCCGTGCAGCGTGTTCTCGCTTGGCGCATGGAAATGGAGTTGCTGGAGCTGGAAAGAAACGCCATCAATAATCACGTTATCTTTCGCATTGGCAGCAAAACCAGCCTGCACAGTATGGCCGTTATTAATGATAGTGACAGGAGAGTCAACGTAGCTGGTTTTCAGCGGGTTAACATGCGCCTGAAGAGTATTATTGATATCAATCGGTGACTGATTCATACCCTGCTTACACATTTGGTTCTCTGGGCTGATTTCGCTCCAGTGCTCGGGTGAACCTTCACCTTCGTAACTCCAGTGAGAGGCCATCGCTAACGCGGGCAGCATACCCATAGTGAGAATTGCCAGATTGCGCAAAGTGGTTTTCATTGATTCATTCCCTGATAAATTTTATTAAACAACGTCGGTTAACAGATACGTTTGAAGCGACGCATTATAAAACTCGGCTTTCAGGAAAAAGGGGGCAAAAATGGCGGGGGCGTTAAATTTAGGATTAAGCGGCTGGCAAAAGTGGCCAGTTGGCCACTTTTAGGGAAGATACTTAGCGTTTGATGCCCGTAATGCGGCACCATTCTTCTTTTTCAGCGACCGGATCGAGGGTGAATTTGTCCTGATACGCTTCGCAAACACTTTCTGCCTGGCTTGCCAGAACACCAGAAAGCCCCAGGAAACCGCCCTGAACAGGCAGCACGCTGATTAAAGGGGCTAACTCACGTAATGGGCCTGCCAGGATATTAGCAACCACCACATCGGCGCTCATGGCTTCTGGCTGGTCTTGCGGCAAATACAGCTCCAGAAGTTCAGAAACACCATTACGCTCTGCGTTATCACGGCTGGCCTGAATGGCTTGCGGGTCGATATCAATACCAATCGCTCTTGCCGCTCCCAGTTTCAGAGCCGCAATCGCAAGAATGCCGGAGCCACATCCGAAGTCGATGATGGTTTTGCCCGCTAAATCCAAGCCATCAAGCCACTCAAGGCACAAAGATGTGGTTGGGTGGGTGCCAGTACCAAACGCAAGACCCGGGTCCAGCATGACGTTGACCGCATTCACGTCTGGCACATCACGCCAGCTCGGGCAAATCCACAGGCGTTTCCCAAAGCGCATTGGGTGGAAGTTATCCATCCATTCGCGTTCCCAGTCTTTGTCTTCGATCTGCTCGATTTTATGGTGGAAACCAACGCTCAGCAGTGGGCAGTTTTCGAGAATGGCGACCACTTCGTTCATGTCAGCTTCAGCGTCGTACAGACCGATCACATCGGTATCGCCCCATAAACGGGTTTCGCCAGGTAATGGCTCAAATACCGGTGTGTCATGGGTATCCTGAAAGGTCACGGATACAGCGCCGCTCTCAATCAGTGCGTCGCCGAGTTCTTCAGCGGTTGCGCCAGTAGTATTAATTTTCAGTTGAATCCATGGCATAGCGAAACTCTTTATTTATCAGTAGTTGAAACGAGTGCTGGGGCAGGCAGCGGCTCACCGAAACGGTTACCTACCAGGAACGCCAGCAAACTTAGTAATAAGGATGGCACAATGGGGTGGAAGCCAAACAATTGGATTTTGAAGCTCGCCAGTACCGCATACAACCCACCACCTACAATCATCGCACTCAGTGCGCCCACAGCATTGGCACGTTCCCAGTAAAGGCCCAGAACTAACGGCCAGAGGAACACGGCTTCTAAACCACCAAACGCTAACAAATTCAGCCAGATGATCATTTCAGGCGGACGCCATGCCGCAAGTAACAGCAGCACGCCTAAGATTAGCGTGATCACCGAGGACATTCTTTTCAGACGCTTTTCATTAGTGATCTGATCTGGTCGCATATTCAGATAAAGATCTTTGACGATCGTAGCGGATGATTGCAGCAATTGGGCATTAATTGTCGACATAATTGCCGCCATCGGTGCCGCAAGGAAGATCCCCGCAGCAATAGGTGGCAATACCGTGACCATCAACGTCGGGATAACCAGATCCGGAACTTTCAAATCAGGTATCACGGCGCGGCCTAGTGCACCGGCCAGGTGCATACCAAACATCAAAATTGCGACCACAATCGTGCCGAGGATAATTCCACGGTGTACGGCTTTACTGTCTTTATAAGAGATGCAACGCACCGCCGTGTGAGGCAAGCCAATCACGCCGAAACAGACCAGTACCCAGAATGAGGTCATGAACGTTGGGGAAAGGATGTCATCGGCACCCTGTGGTGAGACAAGCTTAGGGTCGATGCGTTGAAGCGTATCTACCGCGTTGTGCAAGCCACCGGCTGCGTGAACGATGCCCACCAACAGCAAAATCGTTCCAACCAACATCACCATACCCTGCATCGCATCGTTGAGAACGCTGGCGCGGAAGCCGCCAAAGGCGGTGTAAAGCGCGATGCTAATACCAAAAATCAGCAAGCCGGTTTCGTAAGGAATACCCGCAGCGGTTTCCAGTAAGCGTGCGCCGCCAATGAACTGCACGGTCATCGCGCCAACAAAAGCCACCAACAGGCTAATACTTGCCAGCCATACCAGCAGGCGGCTTTGGTAGCGTGCGTAAAGCATGTCGTTCAGGGTCACGGCGTTATAGCGACGCGCTAGAATGGCAAACTTTTTCCCCAGAATCCCCAGCGATAACCACACAGCGGGAAGCTGGATCATCGCCAGCAAAACCCAGCCCAGACCGTATTTGTAAGCCGCACCCGGCCCACCAATAAACGAACTGGCACTGATATAGGTGGCGGTTAGCGTCATCGCTAATACGAATCCACCCATTGAACGGCTGCCAAGGAAATATTCGTTAAGGAAATTGCCAGTGGTACGGCGCTTCATGGCGTACAAAGAAATGCCAAAAACCACTAATAGATAGGCTATCAGCGGTAATACGACTTCAAGCTGCATGATCATCCTCCAGAGGAATATCACGGAAGATAAACTTCACCATTGCCCAGCACAGTAAAATAAACAGCAAAGGTACCAGCAGGCACGCCATTTCAAACCAGTGCGGGAGACCTGTTGGGCCGATATTGTTATCAGGTAAGTAAGCAGCCACTAACCATGCTGCGAGATAAAGAAGGGTTAGCCAAAGTGCCCAGCGGGCTTCTTTATGGGCCTGAACAAAACGCGCGTCCATTGTTGTCCCTTGAGTTGGCGGAAAGCGGCGATTGTAACGCATAGCCAAAAAAGAAAAAGGCCGGATAACCGGCCTTTTAGCGATGTTGACTGCGGAAACTTAGTCCTGAATACCCAGTTTCTTCTCCAGATAGTGGATGTTAGTCCCACCATGCTGGAAGTTTTCATCGTTCATGATGCGGGTCTGCAAATCAACGTTGGTTTTGATGCCATCAATGATCAGCTCAGCCAGGGCGTTCTTCATACGCGCAATCGCAACTTCACGGGTTTCGCCGTAACAGATAAGTTTCGCGATCATTGAATCGTAGTATGGAGGAACAGTGTAGCCGGAATAGATATGCGATTCCCAACGTACACCAAAACCACCCGGCACATGGCAACGAGTAATTTTGCCAGGGCTTGGCAGGAAGGTGTTCGGGTCTTCGGCGTTGATACGGCATTCCACCGCATGCCCGCGAACAATAACGTCTTCTTGCTTGATAGACAGTGGCTGACCCGCTGCAATGCGAAGCTGTTCTTTGATCAGATCAACACCGGTGATCATTTCTGTTACCGGGTGTTCAACCTGAATACGGGTGTTCATCTCGATAAAGTAGAACTCACCGTTTTCGAACAGGAACTCGAAAGTACCTGCACCGCGATAGTTGATGTCGATACACGCTTTAGAGCAGCGTTCACCGATGAATTTACGCAGTTCCGGCGTGATGCCTGGCGCTGGCGCTTCTTCAACAACTTTCTGGTGACGACGCTGCATAGAGCAGTCACGTTCAGCCAGATAGATCGCGTTACCCTGACCATCAGCAAGAACTTGAATCTCGATGTGGCGTGGGTTTTCCAGGTACTTCTCCATATAGACCATATCGTTGTTGAAAGCAGCTTTTGCTTCCGCACGGGTCATATTGATGGATTGTTCCAGATCGGCATCGTTACGTACGACACGCATACCACGACCGCCGCCGCCGCCGGACGCTTTGATAATTACCGGGTAACCGATGCGTTTAGCATGGGCACGGTTTTTATCCATATCGCCGTCAAGAGGACCGTCAGAACCTGGTACGCAAGGTACGCCAGCTTTCTTCATAGCGTTGATTGCAGAAACTTTATCGCCCATCAGACGGATAGTTTCAGCACGCGGGCCAATGAAGATAAAGCCTGAACGCTCAACCTGCTCAGCAAAGTTGGCATTTTCAGACAGGAAGCCATAACCCGGGTGAATCGCCACGGCGCCAGTAATTTCTGCCGCAGAGATGATAGCCGGGATATTCAGATAGCTTTTTACGGACTGAGCCGGGCCGATACAAACAGTTTCGTCCGCCAGCAATACGTGTTTTAAATCGCGATCGGCAGTGGAGTGAACTGCGACAGTCTTGATGCCAAGTTCTTTACAGGCACGAAGAATACGCAATGCAATCTCACCACGGTTAGCGATGACAATTTTATCCAGCATGTTCGCCTCGTTACTCGATGACGACCAGCGGCTCGTCAAATTCAACCGGTTGACCGTTTTCAACCAGAATGGCTTTCACCACACCAGCTTTGTCAGCTTCGATCTGGTTCATCATTTTCATTGCTTCAACGATACACAGAGTATCGCCAACGTTAACCTTCTGGCCAACTTCAACAAATGATTTAGCATCCGGGCTTGGGGTGCGGTAGAAAGTACCGACCATTGGGGAACGCACGATGTGACCACTGATTTCAGCAGCCGCCGGTGCTTCTGCCGGAGCGGCAGGTGCAACAACGTTAGACAGGCCGGCCTGCGGCTGTGGCTGGTACATTGGCGCAGCATAAGCCTGTTGCATCATCGGGTAGCCGGTGTTTACCGGTGCACGACTGATGCGAACAGATTCTTCGCCCTCAGAAATTTCCAGTTCAGAAATGCCTGATTCTTCAACCAGCTCGATCAGTTTTTTAATCTTACGAATATCCATGAGTGGGTTCCGTACTCTTGTTTAGATGGATTTTGACAAGCGTTTTACCGCCGTCTGTAGTGCATATGAATAGCCGTCAGCGCCTAATCCGCAGATGACACCAACCGCTTTATCAGAAAGATATGAATGATGGCGGAACGGTTCGCGCGCATGCACATTGCTCAGATGGATCTCGATAAACGGAATATCTACCGCTAACAAGGCATCACGCAGTGCAACGCTCGTATGCGTAAACGCGGCCGGATTAATCAGAATAAAATCGACAGTGTCTTTAGCCTGATGAATTCGGTCGATCAACTCATATTCAGCATTAGATTGCAGGTGGCTGAACGAGACATTTAGCGTTTTTGCTTCTTCTTCGAGCGAGTTAACAATTTGCGCCAGAGTCAGCGTGCCGTACTTCTCAGGCTCGCGTGTTCCCAGCATGTTAAGATTCGGTCCGTTCAAAAGCAAAATGTGAAAATTAGCCGACATCGTGCTGCCATCTCCTGCAATTTGTAGGTATTTTACAAAATATACCTAAGTTGCTCGGTTGTCACCTTCAGAGCCAGAAAATGGCCTGTCAGAAAAACCAAAGTCGCACATTATAACGATTTCGTAGCATTTGGCAGCTAAATACTGGTCTTATCAGGGAAGATGATCAACTGATATCCCTTTTAAGAGGAGGGTTGATTACTTTTCTGCGGGGAAGAACACATATCTATCGTTATCGCAGCCACTGGCGGAATTTCTTGTAGCGCAAGGCTAAAAGGATGATTGCACCGAGAGCATACAACAACGGTTGTGGTGAGATAACCTTTACCGACCATAAATAATGAATGGGTGCGAGGATAGCAACCAGATAGACGAAGTTGTGCAGTTTTTGCCAGCGAGACCCTAGCTTTCGTTGTAAAGATTGCGTAGACGTTGCGGCCAATGATAGCAGCACCAGCCAGCTAATTATTCCTAAAGTTAAATAAGGGCGCGTGACCAGTTCCCGACCAAGAAGCGCCAGATTGCTGATGCCTAACTCGAGCATAGCGTAGCTGGTTAGATGAATCGTGGCCCATGCAAAGCACCATAATCCCAGCAGGCGGCGGGTGCGAATGAGCAGCGGTTGCTTTCCGTATCGCGCCAAAGGTGTGACTAATAGCGTTGCCAACAGTAACTTCAGCGCCATCCTGCCGGTAAAATGCTGGATGTCTTTTGCAGGATCAGCGCTCAGCTGCCCCTGGCTTGCGGCATAAAATAACCAGACAAAAGGTATAAAGGCGGCGAGATGCAGCACTACTTTAAGCCATGTAACCTGCTTTGCCGTTAATCTCACGTTAGAAATTCTCCTTCAGATTCAAACCGCGATACAGTGAAGCGACTTGATCGGCATAACCATTAAACAGCAGCGTGGGCTGGCGTTTCACATCAAGCACGCCACCAGAACCTATGAAACGTTCGCTCGATTGTGACCAGCGGGGATGATCAACATTCGGGTTCACGTTGGCATAAAAACCGTATTCATTCGGTGCAGCCATATTCCAGGTGGTAGGCGGCAGCTCGCTAACCAGCTTGATACTGACAATCGACTTTATTCCTTTAAAGCCATATTTCCACGGTACGGTGAGGCGAATTGGTGCTCCGTTTTGTGGCGGCAACGCTTTGCCATAAACACCCACAGTGAGCAGCGTCAGAGGGTTCATCGCTTCATCAAGGCGTAGCCCTTCGACATAGGGATACTTCAAACCACCACCTATAAAGCGGTCTTTCTGACCGGGCATTTGTTCCGGATCGTAAAGCGTTTCAAAGGCGACATATTTCGCCTTGCTGGTGGGCTCAACCAGCGCCAGCAATTTACTGAGCGGGAAGCCAATCCACGGCACTACCATCGACCAGGCCTCAACGCAACGCATGCGATAGATGCGCTGTTCCAGCGGGAATTTTTTATACAGGTCATCCAGATCGAGGGTTTGCGGTTTTGCGACTTCACCACTAATGGTGATTTTCCACGGATCGGTTTTTAAACTCCCGGCGTTTGCCGCAGGGTCGGCTTTATCAAGACCAAACTCGTAGAAATTGTTGTAGCCCGTCACTTTATCTTCCGGGGTCATCGCCAGTTTCGCCTGCCACTGTTCTGGCTGGCTGAATTGCAGAGGTTTTCCTGATGGCGCGGGTGGTCGGTCATTACCTTTAAACCAGGAAAGAATATCCGCATTGGCAGTCTGGGGCAGCGAAAGGGCCGCCGCACTGATACCTAATGCCTTCAGCACCTGGCGGCGTTTGAGCAAAAAAACGGTTTCGGGTGTGACATCTGCTTCAGTTAAGCGGGTGACCTTCTTCATCTTATTCTCCATCGTTGCTTTATAAGCTAAGCATGACGGAGAACAGGCAAGCCTGCGAATTTGTCACAAAAAATTGAAACTTAAGTGGGCTTGGCTGTGGGCGAAAAAGCATTAATCCGACAAAAGCCTTTGACGGCTATACTTGAAATCTGGTGTGCAAAATGGGTCCTTTGCAACAAAGGGTGAGAATCTGTTCACCGTGTTTGCCAGACCCGCGCTTTTACTATGTAATGCCGCACAGCTCAGGCCACAGATTTTAGATGGTATATCTTCACCAAACGGAGTTAACACAAGGATGCGATTAACGACGAAACTTTCTGCTTTTATGACATTACTCACCGGCCTCGCTATTTTTGTGACGCTTGTGGGCTGTTCATTAAGCTTCTTCAATGCGATGCACTATAAAGTTCATCAACGCGTGGTTGCAGTTGCCACCATCATTGATAACGATTTAGTTTCAAGCTCTCCAGAAGCATTGATCAAACGCCTCAATGAAGTGATGGTGCCGATTGATATCACTGAGGTCGATTTCAAAATTGGTGGTAACACCGTTTATCAGCACCAGTTGGCCCAATCTTATCGTTTGCTGGGAAACAGCTACAGCTTTCGTACTGTAACCGTTGAATTAATGAAGCATCCGGGGATGTTTCTGAGCCTGACATACCGCGACCCAGTGGCGAATTACTACAACTCTCTCTTCACGACCGTGCCTCTTTCTATCACTATCGGCCTCATGCTTATCGTGCTGTTTTTTGCCATTCGCTGGATGAAAAATCAGCTTGCCGGGCAAGAGTTACTGGAAAGCCGCGCGCGCCGTATTCTGAATGGTGAACGAGGTGTCGATGTACGCGGTTCGGTGCAGGAATGGCCGCCACAAGCCAGCAGTGCGCTTGATGTGTTGCTTTCTGACCTGCAAAACGCCAGTGATCAACGCAGCCGAATGGATACGCTGATTCGCGCTTTCGCCGCTCAGGATGCGAAAACAGGGCTTAATAATCGCCTGTTCTTTGATAACCAGTTGGCCACCTTGCTCGATGAGCAGGAGCAAGTTGGTGCGCACGGCGTCGTGATGATCATCCGCCTGCCAGATTTCGATACTTTGCATGAAACCTGGGGACGGAGTGTTGTAGAAGAGTATCTGTTCATGATTATTAACATGTTGTCGACATTTGTGATGCGCTATCCGGGGGCTTTACTGGCACGCTATTTCCGCAGCGATTTTGCCGTTTTGCTTCCGCATCGCACATTAAAAGAAGCCGATAGCATTGCCAGCCAGCTACTGAATGCCGTCGATTCTCTGCCGCCAACGCGGATATTGGATCGCAATGACATGATGCATATCGGTATTTGCGCATGGCGTAGCGGGCAAAGCAAAGAACAGGTAATGGAAAACGCCGAAGTCGCGACGCGTAATGCTTCGCTGCAAGGGGCAAACAGTTGGTCAGTATACGACGATAGTTTGCCGGAAAAAGGGCGCGGCAACGTTAAATGGCGTACGCTCATTGAGCAGGTCTTGCAGCGTGGCGGTCCGCGTTTTTACCAAAAACCGGCGGTGAAGCGCGATGGTTACGTGCATCATCGTGAAATCATGTGTCGAATCTTTGACGGCGAGCAAGAAGTATTGGCAGCTGAATATTTGCCGATGGTGAAACAGTTTGGTTTGTCTGAGCAATATGACCGACAAACCATTGCACGGTTGTTGCCGTTGGCAGGATTCTGGCCCGAAGAAACACTGGCAATTCAAGTCTCTGTTGAGTCCTTGATTCGTGCTCCTTTCCAGCGTTGGCTGCGTGATGCATTGATGCAGTCAGAAAAATCGCTTCGTCGACGTATTATTTTTGAACTTGCAGAGGCAGATGTTTGTCAACACATCAGCCGTTTGCAACCTGTGATTCGCTTGATCAAGGCTCTGGGGGTTCGCATTGCTGTCTCCCAGGCAGGTTTGACCGTAGTGAGCACGTCCTATATTAAAGAATTGGACGTTGAGTTGATAAAACTGCACCCAGGGCTTGTGCGTAACATTGAGAAACGAACCGAAAATCAGCTGTTTGTACAGAGTCTGGTTGAGGCTTGTAACGGGACTCAGACACAAGTTTTTGCGGTTGGTGTAAGAACTCGAAGTGAATGGCAGACACTGGTAGAGAAAGGTGTGGCGGGTGCTCAGGGGGATTTTTTTGCCGCCTCTCAACCGCTCGACAGCAACGTGAAAAAATATTCGCAAAGATACTCGGTTTAACCTGCCGTTTATAAATATTTGACGTAGAATAACGCGCGCTGCATCTCAAGGGGGCGACTACGCCTGCTGACCAGATTGTTAAAGCACGAATGAACCCAGTTTGCTTCCTTGCACTGTTCGTTTAACCTACAGCGTTTGTTTATTTCCTCTGCGGTTCGAGGATGAACGTGCCGAAAGTGTAACGGTCATAGTAAACTGCACAATTTTTCACCATTGCAGAACATTTATGCGCCTTGTCGCTGCAATGAGTGGTTGGTAAAGTAAGCGGATTTTGTTTCCGCCCCAGCTTTCAGGATTATCCCTTAGTATGTTGAAAAAATTTCGTGGCATGTTTTCCAATGACCTGTCCATTGACCTGGGTACCGCGAATACCCTGATTTATGTAAAAGGACAAGGCATCGTACTGAATGAGCCATCTGTCGTGGCTATTCGCCAGGATCGTGCCGGTTCACCTAAAAGTGTTGCGGCCGTAGGCCATGACGCTAAACAGATGCTGGGTCGTACCCCTGGCAACATCGCGGCTATTCGTCCGATGAAAGACGGCGTTATCGCTGACTTCTTCGTGACCGAAAAAATGCTGCAGCACTTTATCAAGCAAGTGCATAGCAACAGCTTTATGCGCCCAAGCCCGCGTGTTCTGGTTTGTGTGCCAGTTGGCGCAACTCAGGTTGAACGCCGTGCTATCCGTGAATCTGCACAAGGTGCAGGTGCTCGTGAAGTCTTCTTGATCGAAGAACCAATGGCTGCGGCTATCGGTGCTGGCCTGCCAGTTTCTGAAGCAACCGGTTCTATGGTTGTGGATATCGGTGGTGGTACGACTGAAGTTGCCGTTATCTCCCTGAACGGCGTGGTTTACTCCTCTTCCGTTCGTATCGGTGGTGACCGCTTCGATGAAGCCATCATTAATTATGTGCGCCGTAACTACGGTTCACTGATTGGTGAAGCAACGGCTGAACGTATCAAACACGAAATCGGTTCTGCTTACCCAGGCGATGAAGTGCGTGAAATCGAAGTTCGTGGTCGTAACCTGGCTGAAGGTGTTCCACGCGGTTTCACCCTGAACTCCAATGAAATCCTCGAAGCCCTGCAAGAGCCATTGACAGGCATCGTGAGTGCAGTAATGGTTGCACTGGAACAGTGCCCACCAGAGCTGGCTTCTGATATTTCTGAGCGCGGTATGGTTTTGACCGGTGGTGGCGCATTGCTGCGTAACCTCGACCGTCTGCTGATGGAAGAAACAGGCATTCCGGTAGTAGTTGCAGAAGATCCATTGACTTGCGTAGCCCGTGGCGGTGGCAAGGCACTGGAAATGATCGACATGCACGGCGGCGACTTGTTTAGCGAAGAGTAATCAGCCACACGTAAAAGGCAGTGACTATCACTGCCTTTTCCTTGCTGGCCCTGGAATACGCACAGCCTATGAAGCCAATTTTTAGCCGTGGCCCTTCGTTGCAGTTTCGCCTTATTCTGGCGGTGCTGGTGGCGATTGGTGTCATTATTGCCGATAGCCGTCTGGGTACGTTCAGTCAAATTCGAACGTATATGGATACTGCCGTCAGTCCTTTCTATTTTGTCTCGAATGGTCCCCGTGAATTGCTCGACAGCGTCTCGCAAACACTGGCATCACGCGATCAGCTAGAACTCGAAAATCGTGCATTGCGTCAGGAACTGATCCTGAAAAACAGCGAATTACTGATGATGGGTCAATATCGTCAGGAAAACGCACGCTTGCGTGAATTACTTGGCTCGCCGTTACGTCAGGACGAGCAAAAAATGGTGACCCAGGTTATCTCTACCGTTAACGATCCTTACAGTGACCAGGTGGTTATTGATAAAGGTAGCGTGAACGGTGTCTATGAAGGTCAACCCGTCATCAGTGATAAAGGTGTCGTAGGTCAGGTTGTGGCGGTGGCGAAACTCACCAGCCGTGTCCTGTTGATCTGTGATGCAACCCATGCGCTGCCTATTCAGGTTCTGCGTAATGACATTCGCATTATTGCGGCGGGTAACGGCTGTACTGACGACCTGCAACTTGAACATTTACCGGCAAATACTGATATTCGCGTTGGCGATGTATTAGTGACGTCTGGTTTAGGTGGTCGCTTCCCTGAAGGTTATCCGGTGGGTGTGGTTTCTTCGGTGAAACTTGATACTCAACGTGCGTACACCGTTATTCAGGCTCGCCCAACCGCTGGTTTGCAACGTCTGCGTTATTTGCTGCTGTTGTGGGGTGCGGATCGCGAAGGGCAAACCCCTATGCCGCCGGAAGAAGTTCACCGCGTGGCTAATGAGCGTCTGATGCAAATGATGCCGCAGGTTTTGCCTCCGGCTGATTCTGTTGGCCCGCCGGCTCCAGCCCCTGTTCCAGCCCCCGCAACGGGAATGGTGCAGGCTCCTGCAGGGAATGCCAGTTCTCCGGCACCTGCAAGCCGGGGGGGGCAGTAGTGGGAAGTTACCGTAGCCAGGGCCGTTGGGTTATCTGGCTTTCTTTCCTTGTCGCCTTGCTGTTACAAGTAATGCCTTGGCCTGACGATTTGAAAGTCTATCGTCCGGACTGGGTTTTACTGATCCTGCTGTACTGGATTCTGGCGTTGCCTCATCGCGTAAATGTAGGAACCGGTTTTGTGGTGGGTGCCATACTGGATCTGATCAGTGGTTCCACTCTTGGTGTGCGGGCGTTATCTCTGAGCATCGTTGCTTACCTGGTCGCGTTAAAGTACCAACTATTCCGCAATCTCGCGCTTTGGCAACAGGCGCTGGTGGTTATGCTGTTGTCATTGATGACAGATGTCATTGTTTTCTGGTCTGAATTTTTAGTCATCAATGTCTCTTTCCGCCCAGAAATATTCTGGAGCAGTGTGGTCAACGGTGTATTGTGGCCATGGATATTTTTGTTGATGCGTAAAATTCGCCAACAATTTGCTGTGCAATAGGACTGAACATGACATCTTTGTATCTGGCATCGGGTTCTCCACGCCGTCAGGAACTTCTGACTCAGTTGGGTGTGTCATTTGAACGCATCATTACTGACGTAGAAGAGCAGCGGCTGAGCTCTGAGAGCGCGCAACAATATGTTGTGCGCCTTGCGCGTGATAAAGCACGTGCAGGTGTTGCGCTAGCGCCGCGTGATTTACCGGTACTGGGTGCAGATACTATTGTTATCTACAATGGCAATGTGCTGGAAAAACCAAAAGATGAACAACAGGCTGCTGCCATGCTGCGCATGTTGTCCGGGAATCAACACCAGGTCATGACGGCGGTTGCACTGGCAGACCGGGAATCATTGCTCGATTGCCTGGTGACGACTGAAGTGACATTTCGAGCATTATCAGAACAGGATATCGCCGGTTATGTGGCCAGCGGTGAACCCATGGATAAAGCAGGTGCATACGGTATTCAAGGGCTTGGTGGTTGTTTTGTCAGGAAGATTAATGGCAGCTACCATGCTGTAGTCGGCTTACCGCTAGTTGAAACCTATGAATTGCTGAGTAATTTTCACGCATTGCGTGATGGACGAGGAAAACATGACGGCTGAATTGTTAGTCAATGTGACCCCATCGGAAACTCGTGTGGCTTACATTGATGGTGGAATACTGCAAGAGATCCATATTGAACGCGAAGCACGTCGCGGGATCGTAGGGAATATCTACAAAGGTCGTGTTAGCCGGGTGCTTCCGGGGATGCAGGCGGCATTTGTAGATATTGGCCTTGATAAGGCAGCGTTTCTTCACGCTTCTGACATCATGCCACATACCGAATGTGTGGCGGGCGAAGAGCAGAAGAACTTCACCGTGCGTGATATTTCAGAGCTGGTACGTCAGGGCCAGGATTTAATGGTGCAAGTGGTGAAAGACCCGCTGGGCACTAAAGGCGCTCGTCTGACGACGGATATCACATTGCCATCCCGTTACCTGGTCTTTATGCCAGGCGCTTCGCACGTGGGTGTCTCTCAGCGTATTGAAAGTGAAGCCGAGCGTGAACGCCTGAAGCGTGTGGTGAATGCCTATTGCGATGAGCAAGGTGGGTTCATTATTCGTACCGCCGCTGAAGGTGTATGCGAAGACGATTTATCTGCTGATGCGGCATACCTTAAGCGTGTCTGGACCAAAGTTAGCGAACGCAAAAAACGTAATAAAACACGATGCCAGCTGTACGGTGAATTAGCGTTGGCACAGCGCGTGTTGCGTGATTTTGCCGACGAGGCACTCGACCGAATTCGTGTCGACTCCCGCCTGACTTACGACATGCTGTTGGAATTTACCGCAGAGTACATGCCGGAAATTCACGGCAAAATTGAACACTACAGCGGTCGCCAGCCTATTTTTGACCTGTTTGACGTTGAGAACGAAATTCAGCGCGCGCTGGAACGAAAAGTTGAGCTGAAATCTGGCGGCTATCTGGTTATCGATCAAACTGAAGCGATGACCACCGTTGATATCAACACCGGTGCGTTTGTGGGTCACCGCAATCTTGACGATACTATTTTCAATACCAATATCGAAGCGACGCAGGCGATTGCCCGCCAGTTACGTTTGCGTAATCTGGGCGGCATTATCATCATCGACTTCATTGATATGAGTAATGAAGACCATCGTCGGCGTGTGCTGCATTCGCTTGAGCAAGCGTTGAGTAAAGACCGTGTGAAAACCAGTATTAATGGTTTCTCGCAGCTGGGTCTGGTTGAAATGACCCGTAAACGCACGCGTGAAAGTGTTGAACATGTGCTTTGCAATGATTGTCCAACTTGCCACGGGCGCGGCACCGTGAAAACGGTTGAAACGGTCTGTTATGAAATTATGCGTGAAATCGTGCGCGTGCATCATGCTTACGATTCCGACCGCTTCCTGGTTTATGCATCACCTGCAGTGGGTGAAGCGCTAAAAAGCGAAGAGTCACATTCATTGGCCGAAGTTGAAATTTTTGTCGGCAAACAAGTCAAAGTGCAGATCGAGCCGCTCTATAATCAGGAGCAGTTTGACGTCGTTATGATGTAGCTCTCTGTGCTGTTGGCACAGTTTTGAGTTCCGCTCCGGCGGTAGACAAGGAGACATACGTGAGGCGACTGCCCGGCATTCTGCTACTCACTGGCGCAACGCTTATCGTTATCGTCGCACTGCTGGTGAGTGGTCTGCGGCTGGTGTTGCCGCATCTCGATGCCTGGCGCCCGGCTTTGCTCGAAAAAATCGAAGCCATGACGGGCACGCCTGTCGATGCAAGCCAAATTCAGGCAAGCTGGGAGAATTTTGGCCCGACGCTTGATGTGCGCGATATTAAAGCGGGCCTGAAAGATGGCGGTGAGCTGAACATCAAGCGTGTCACGTTAGCGCTTGATCTCTGGCAAAGCCTTTTGCACATGCGCTGGCAATTCCGCGATCTCACTTTTTACCAAATGCAGATGCGTACTAATACCCCGTTGAGTCAAAACAAAGGGGATAGTAAATTCGAGCCGGGTAAAATCAGCGATCTCTTCTTACGCCAGTTCGATCATTTTGATCTGCGCGACAGTACCCTCAGTTTCCTGACGCTTTCTGGCCAACGTGCCGAACTTGCCGTACCGCAACTTACCTGGCTTAACACTAACAACCGTCACCGTGCCGAAGGGTTGGTCAGCTTATCAAGCTTTAACGGTCAGCATGGTGTGGCGAAAGTGCGGATGGATCTGCGCGATGAGAACGGTTTGCTGAACATCGGCAAAGTCTGGCTGCAGGCTGAGAACGTCGATGTTAAGCCCTGGCTTGGCCGCTGGATGAAAGACAATGTTGATTTGCAGAGCGCTCAATTTAGCCTTGAAGCGTGGATGGAGATCAAATCAGGTGACATCACGGGCGGTAACGTCTGGCTGAAACAGGGTGGCGCGAGCTGGGCAGGTAAAAGCTCCTCTCACCAGTTGTCTGTTGATAATTTAATGGCTCACGTCAATCGTTCTGACGCGAGCTGGGATCTTGCTATCCCTTCAACCAATATCACGCTTGATGGTAAAACCTGGCCGAAAGGTTCGTTATCACTGGCGTGGATTGCTCCGCAAGATGTGGGCGGCAAAGCGAGTACTCGTAGTGACGAATTGCGGGTGCGTGCCACGAATATGGAGCTGGAAAGCTTCACAGGCTTGCTACCGATTGCCGAGAAAATCTCCCCTGATTTAGGTGATATCTGGACCACATTACAACCGCGCGGGCACATTGATGTGCTGGCGGTGGATATCCCACTCCAGCAAACGGAAAGCACCCGCATGCAAGGGCGCTGGAAAGATGTAAGCTGGAACCAATGGAAAATGTTACCTGGCATCGAACACTTCTCAGGTTCAGTCACCGGGAGCGTGGGGCACGGGCAGCTTAATGTGCAGGTACTTGATGCCAAAATGCCGTACCAGGGCGTCTTCCGTGCACCACTCGAAGTAGAGCGTGGTGTCGCAACACTTGAGTGGCAAAAGAATGCCGCAGGTTTCCAGCTTGATGGCAAAAATCTTGATGTCAAAGCCCGTTCTGTCTGGGCGGCGGGTGACTTCCGCTACTACCAGCCAACCGGCGATGAACCGTGGTTAGGTATATTAGCCGGAATAACGACGCACAACGGGGCTGATGCCTGGCGTTATTTCCCGGAAAACCTGATGGGCAAACAGCTGGTGGATTACCTCAGCGGTGCGATTCAGGGGGGTGAAGCTGAAAACGCGACGCTGGTCTACGGCGGCAATCCTCATCTCTTCCCGTATTTGCATAATGAAGGCCAGTTCCAGGTTTACGTCCCACTGCGTAAGGCGAAATTTGCCTTCCAGCCAGACTGGCCTGCGCTGGACAATTTGAATATCACGCTTGATTTCATCAATGACGGTTTGTGGATGAAATCAGATGAAGTGAAACTTGGCGGTGTGACGGGGCGCAATCTCACGGCGATTATCCCGGATTACGCGAAAGAAAGGCTGTTGGTTGATTCTGATATCAGTGGCCCGGGAAGTGCGGTCGGCCCCTATTTCAAAGACACACCTCTTAAAGATTCATTGTCTGCGGCACTTGATGAACTCCAGATTGGCGGCGATGTGAATGCTCGCTTACATCTGGATATTCCCCTTGATGGCAAAATGACGACAGCATCGGGTGATGTTCAGCTCAAAAACAATACTCTGTTGATCAAACCTCTCTCCAGCACGTTGAACAACCTGACGGGTAAGTTCAGCTTTGTGAATGGTGATTTGAAAAGCGAACCCATGAAAGCCACCTGGTTTAACCAACCGGTAGGGATTGATTTTAATACCAAAACGGGTGAGAAAGACTACCAGATTGGCGTCAATTTGCTGGGTGACTGGCAGCCGACAAAAATGGGTATTCTGCCTGAACTCATCAATAAGGAACTGAGCGGCAGTGTCCCGTGGAAAGGCGATGTGGCGGTAACGCTTCCTTACCACGGTGAGGCAAATTATCAGGTTAATGTGGCTGCGGATCTGAAAAATGTGAGCAGTCACTTACCAGCACCAGTCGATAAGACAGCAGGGCAACTTCTGCCGTTGAAAATTGCGGTGAAAGGCGACCTCAACAGTTTCAATCTGACGGGGAATGCAGGTGCGGAAAACCACTTTTCCAGCCGTTGGCTGCTTAATAAAAAGCTGACGCTTGACCGCGCAATTTGGGCATCGAACAGTCACACGACACCACCGTTACCGGACCAATCCGGGCTGGAACTTGATCTGCCCGCGATGGACGGAGCGCAATGGTTAGCACTGTTTAGCCAGGGGGCTGTAGAGAGTGTCGGTAACTCAGCATCATTCCCGACGGATATCACGTTACGCACGCCTTCACTGACTTTCGCGGGCCAGCAATGGAACAACCTGAGCCTGGTTTCCCACGCTGTTCCGGGCGGAATGCGCGTTGAAGCTCAGGGGCGCGAAGTGAATGGCTCGTTATTGATGCAGGATAAAGCACCGTGGCGTGCGGCAATCAAATACCTGTATTTCAACCCTGACTGGGGCAACAGCACCGCTAAATCGGGCAGCGTTTCACCGCTAACTGACAATAGCGCCATTGATTTCCGCAGCTGGCCCGATCTGCAATTACGCTGTGCTGAGTGTTGGTTGTGGGGGCAAAAATATGGCCGGATTGAAGGCGACTTCACGGTTAAAGGGAATACGCTGGAGCTGGAAAATGGTTTACTCGACTCCGGTTTTGCAAGGCTTACGACCAGCGGCCAGTGGGTTAACAGCCCGGCAGAAGAGCGCACCTCATTAAAAGGTAAACTCCATGGTACCAAACTTGATGCTGCGACCAATTTCTTTGGTGTGAAAACGCCAATCCAGGGTTCATCGTTTGACGTGGATTATGATTTGCACTGGCGTGATAAGCCGTGGCAGCCAGACGTCGCCTCATTAAACGGGATCCTTCACACCAAATTAGGTAAAGGTCAGATTGCCGATCTGGGTACCGGGCACGCCGGGCAATTGCTACGCCTGGTCAGTGTTGACGCATTAATGCGTAAATTGCGTTTCGACTTTAGCGATACCTTCGGCGATGGCTTCTATTTTGACTCCATCCGCAGCACTGCCTGGATTAAAGATGGCGTGCTACACAGTGACGATACCCTGGTGGATGGGCTGGAAGCTGATATTGGCATGAAAGGTTCCGTCGATCTGGTTCGACGCCGACTCGATGTTGAAGCTGTCGTCGCACCGGAAATCTCGGCAACCGTCGGTGTAGCGGCGGCTTTTGTTGTGAACCCGATTGTTGGTGCCGCGGTGTTTGCGGCCAGTAAAGTGTTAGGGCCAGTGTGGAGCAAAATATCCGTACTTCGCTATCACATCACCGGGTCGGTCGATAAACCGCAAATTAATGAAGTGCTCCGCCAGCCAAGGGTTAATGACGCTAAGTGATTTGACGCGGAACAATAATTACCGCAAGCTCAATAGATATCTCCAATTGATAGACAAATAAGAGTAGCAAAACGATGAGTCTGAACCTGGTAAGTGAGCAGTTGCTGTCTGCGAATGGCTTAACCCATCAAGATCTGTTTTCCATTCTGGGACAATTGTCCGAGCGTCGACTTGACTATGGGGATCTCTATTTCCAGTCCAGTTATCACGAATCCTGGGTGCTGGAAGACCGCATCATTAAAGATGGTTCTTACAACATCGATCAGGGTGTGGGCGTGCGTGCCGTTAGCGGCGAGAAAACCGGTTTTGCTTATGCCGACCAGGTCAGCTTACTGGCACTGGAACAAAGTGCTCATGCGGCACGAAGCATTGTGCAGGAAAAAGGGAATGGCCGCGTACAGACTTTAGGCGCCGTGCAACATAGCGCGCTCTATACCAGCGCTGACCCTCTGCAAAGCATGACGCGTGAAGAGAAACTCGACATCCTGAAACGTGTGGACAGCGTTGCCCGTGCGGCAGACAAGCGTGTTCAGGAAGTTACCGCCAGCCTGACTGGTGTTTATGAATTGATTCTGGTCGCGGCAACTGACGGTACTCTGGCGGCTGACGTTCGCCCGCTGGTGCGACTGTCTGTCAGTGTTCAGGTTGAAGAAGACGGCAAACGTGAACGCGGGTCAAGCGGTGGCGGTGGTCGTTTCGGTTATGAATATTTCCTCGAAACCGTTGATGGTGAAGTGCGTGCAGATGCGTGGGCTAAAGAAGCCGTACGTATGGCTCTGGTGACACTTTCTGCCGTGGCAGCACCAGCGGGTATGTTCCCGGTAGTGCTTGGCGCAGGCTGGCCTGGCGTGCTGTTGCATGAAGCCGTGGGTCACGGTCTGGAAGGTGACTTTAACCGTCGCGGCACTTCAGTATTCAGCGGCCAAATGGGGCAACTGGTTGCTTCAGAGCTTTGCACTATTGTGGATGACGGCACCATGGCCAATCGCCGTGGTTCCGTGGCTATCGACGATGAAGGTGTTCCGGGCCAGTACAACGTATTGATTGAGAATGGCATCCTGAAAGGCTACATGCAGGACAAACTGAATGCCCGCTTAATGGGTGTTGCGCCAACAGGTAATGGTCGTCGCGAATCTTATGCACATCTGCCAATGCCACGCATGACCAACACTTATATGCTGGCCGGTAAGTCTACGCCGCAAGAGATTATCGAATCGGTTGAGTACGGCATTTACGCCCCGAACTTTGGTGGCGGGCAGGTGGATATCACTTCTGGTAAGTTTGTGTTCTCAACGTCTGAAGCGTATCTCATCGAGAATGGCAAAGTGACGACTCCGGTGAAAGGCGCAACGCTGATTGGTTCCGGTATCGAAACGATGCAGCAGATTTCTATGGTCGGTAACGACCTTGCGCTGGATAACGGTGTTGGTGTGTGTGGCAAAGAAGGGCAGAGTCTGCCCGTCGGTGTTGGCCAGCCAACGCTTAAAGTCGACAACTTAACGGTTGGCGGCACAGCGTAAAACTTTTCTTTCAAAAGTAAAAAAGCAGCCGGGTTAATCCCGGCTGTTTTTTATCCCGCGAACACCTTGATAAAGGTGCGATACCTTCACGAAATACTCAGTCAGGTAGTTAATACACACCTGCACTTTTAACGGCAATTTATCTTTTTCGGTATACAACGCATATACCGGGCGGGGATCCGACTGATAACCCGGTAACAGGATCTCAAGCGTCCCATCATTGATCTCATCGATCACCCACATCAGCGGCACATAAGCGATCCCGGCACCCAGTTTTAGCCAACGGCTCAGCGTCATAGGATCATTCGTCACAAACCGCCCCTGTGGCAGCATGCGGATCGTCAGCCCTTCCGGTGCGATCAACTCGAATTCGTTATGCGGGCGAATGCTGTATTCCAGCCAGGAATGGCTGGCAAGATCGGCTGGTTTTTCCGGTGTACCATTTTGCTGAAGGTAACTTTTCGCGGCACAAATCACCATCGGCATTGAACCGAGTTTGGTTGAGAACAGGCTGGAATCCTGCAATGCGCCAACACGAATGACGACATCCAGACCATCAGCAATAAGATCGGGTGCAGGAATGCCAGTGACCAGATTTACCGTCAGCTCCGGGTACTCTTTGAGCATATCGGCAGTCATGGACGCGAGTACATTTTGTGCCATAGTTGAAGAACTGCCGATGCGCAGCGTGCCAATTGGCGTGTTATTAAATGCATAAAGTTGTTCATGCACTGCGTGCGCTTCATGTAGCATCTTGCGGCAGCCGAGGTAGTAAATTTTACCTGCTTCGGTCAGCCCAATACTACGTGTGCTGCGGTTTAACAGCTTGACCTGTAACTCATCTTCTAATTTGGAAACGGTTTGGCTGATGGACGATACGCTCATTTCCAACTGCCTGGCCGCGGCGGTAAAAGAGCCAAGTTCGACAACTTTGGCAAATACCGACATGCGTTTTAGTCTTTCCATTGTTCACTCTGGCTTAAAAGTGATTTAGATCACACATTATAGATAACTGGCTAACAATTACGTTAATATACTATTAACAACGCAACCCGCATCATTCGTTAGCTCAGTGTACCTGGCTGTCCAGGGTTTGTGTCTTCCGTATTTTCTGCAAGGTTAACATGAGTCTATTTCCCGTAGTCGTGATATTCGGTCTTTCTTTTCCACCGATATTCTTCGAGCTAATTCTTTCGCTGGTGTTGTTCTGGCTGGTTCGCCGTCTGCTTACACCGACGGGAATTTACGATTTTGTCTGGCATCCGGCATTATTTAATACAGCGCTTTATTGCTGCCTGTTTTATCTGATCTCTCGTCTGTTTGTTTGAGGTTGATGTGAAAGCACTAACAAGAAAAATAACCCGCACTGCCATCACACTGATTCTGGTGCTGCTGGCGTTCATCGCTATCTTCCGCGCCTGGGTGTTCTATACCGAATCCCCGTGGACACGTGACGCCCGATTTACCGCTGATGTTGTCGCCATTGCGCCAGACGTTTCGGGTTTAATCACCGACGTAAAAGTGCATGACAACCAACTGGTGAAAAAGGATCAGGTTCTGTTCACCATCGACCAGCCACGCTATCAGAAAGCGCTGGAGCAGGCGCAGGCCGATGTTGCTTACTTCCAGGCACTCGCCGGGGAAAAACGCCGGGAAGCAGGGCGTCGTAATTCGTTGGGGACTCAGGCGATGTCGCGTGAGGAGATTGAACAATCGAACAACGTTCTACAGACCGTGCTGCATCAGTTAGCAAAATCCGAAGCGACCCGTGATCTGGCGCAACTGGATATGGAACGCACAATCATTCGTGCGCCAGCCGAAGGTTGGGTGACGAACCTTAATGTGTATACCGGTGAATTTATTACCCGCGGTTCCACCGCTGTTGCGCTGGTTAAACGCGGCACTTTCTACATTCTGGCCTATATGGAAGAAACCAAGCTCGATGGCATCCGCCCTGGTTATCGTGTGCAAATCACGCCACTGGGCAGCAATCGCGTGTTGCGCGGAACGGTAGACAGCATCTCTGCCGGCGTCACCAACGCCAGCAGCACAAGAGACACCAAAGGGATGGCGACAGTTGATTCCAACCTGGAGTGGGTGCGTCTGGCGCAGCGTGTGCCGGTGCGAATCCATCTTGATGAGCAAGAGGCTAACCTTTATCCCGCCGGAACAACGGCAACGGTCGTGGTGACGGGAGATAAAGATCGCGATACCGACCACGATTCGGTATTCATCAAATTCATGCATCGTTTGCGTGAGTTCGGCTAAGCGTAGGTTGAGTTGATATGTATTTTATCTCGCGGCTGCATCTGCGCTTTGCCTTCAAGTTGGCTTTTGCCATCGTGCTGGCAATGTTTGTCGGCTTCCATTTCCAGCTTGAAACGCCGCGCTGGGCGGTGCTGACGGCGGCTATTGTTGCGGCTGGTCCGGCGTTTGCCGCAGGTGGTGAACCCTATTCTGGTGCCATTCGTTACCGTGGCATGCTGCGTATTGTCGGCACCTTTATCGGCTGTTTTGCCGCCCTGTTTATTATCACGTTACTGATTCGTGCGCCGGTGGTGATGCTACTGGTGTGCTGTATCTGGGCCGGTTTTTGTACCTGGATTTCCTCACTGGTAAAAGTTGAAAACTCTTATGCCTGGGGGCTTTCTGGCTACACGGCGCTGATTATTATCGTCACGATTCAGGCTCATCCTCTTTTGACACCGCAGTTTGCGGTTGAGCGTTGCAGTGAAATCGTGATTGGTATTGTTTGTGCGATCCTTGCCGACCTGCTCTTTTCCCCGCGTTCCATCAAACAAGAGATCGATCGCGAGTTAGATAACTTGCTGGTGGATCAATATCGGCTGATGCAGCTGTGTATTGCTCACGGCGATAAAGAGGTGGTTGATAAAGCGTGGGCTGGGCTTGTGCGCCGCACTACGGCTCTTGAAGGGATGCGTACTAATCTCAAAATCGAATCCTCACGTTGGGGGCGAGCAAACCGTCGTCTGAAGGCAATCAATACCATTTCGCTTACGCTCATTACGCAGGCCTGCGAAACCTATCTGATTCAAAATACACGCCCGGAATTTGTCACTCCAGAGTTCCGCACGCTGTTTGAGACTCCGGTGGAAACCGCTGCTGATGTTCATAAGCAGATGAAGGTTGTCCGCAAAGTCATTTCCTATGCCGGTGAAAAAAATACCCCCGTCACCATCAGCAGTTGGGCTGGTGCAGTCACCCGCTACCTGTTGCTCAAACGCGGTGTCGCCAGCAACGTTCGTATCAGTGCGGTGGAAGAGGAAGTATTGAACCAGGAGGTGGTGGTCAAAGTGCAGTCTGCCGAGGGCCATCACGCGATGATCAACTTCTGGCGCACGACTGTTTCATGCCTGCTTGGGAGTTTGTTCTGGTTATGGACGGGTTGGACATCAGGAAGCGGTGCGATGGTTATGATTGCCGTCGTGACGTCACTGGCAATGCGCTTGCCCAACCCTCGCATGGTGGCAATGGACTTTTTATACGGGATGCTGGTGGCGTTACCGCTGGGTTCTCTCTACTTCCTTGTCATCATTCCTTCTACCCAGCAAAGCATTTTACTGCTGTGTATTAGCCTCGGCTTACTGGGCTTCTTTATCGGGATTGAAGTACAGAAACGACGTCTGGGATCGATGGGTGCACTGGCCGGGACAATCAACGTCATTGTGCTGGATAACCCGATGACGTTTCACCTGAACACTTTCCTCGATGGTGCGCTGGGGCAAATCGTGGGCTGCTTCCTGGCATTGATGGTGATATTGCTGATTCGAGATAACTCGAAAGAACGCACCGGCCGCACCTTGTTGAACCAGTTTGTCTCGGCTGCGGTTTCTGCACTGACCACCAATAAAAATCGCCGTAAGGAGAACCATCTTCCGGCGCTGTATCAGCAACTTTTCTTGCTGCTCAACACGTTCCCTGGCGATATTGACCGTTACCGTTTAGCGCTGATTTTGATCATTGCTCACCAGAGATTGCGCGATGCACCAATACCGGTGAATGACGATCTCTCAGCTTTCCATCGCCAACTGCGCAACACGGCAGACCGCGTGATTTCTGCATCCAGTGACGATAAAAGACGGCGTTACTTCGAACAATTGCTGGCGGAGTTAGATATTTACCAGGAAAAGTTACGAATCTGGGAGGCACCGTTACAGGTTACCGAACCAGTGAAGCGGTTGGCGCATGTGCTGCACAAATATCAGCACGCCCTGATAGATGCTTAAACAGAGCCGACGCTTACGTCGGCTTTTTTGTATCTATACTTACCAGATGCCCAATTCATCACAGGAGAAAACTATGACAAATCAGGCACTCCAGGATAGTGAATTATTCAACACTGGTTATCTGGTCAATGGAGAATGGCGCAAACTCAATCAAACCTTCGATGTACTTAACCCTGCAACGGGTGAAGTTGTCGCCAAAGTCGCAAAAGCCGGCAAAAAAGAGGCTGAAGAAGCTATCGCCGCTGCCGCTAAAGCATTCCCGGCCTGGCGTGCAAAAACCGCCAAAGAACGTTCAACGATTCTCTACCGCTGGTTCCAGCTGATTATTGAGAACAAAAGCTGGCTTGGTCGCTTAATGACCACCGAACAAGGTAAACCGCTGAAAGAGGCGGAAGGGGAAGTTGAGTACGCCGCGAGTTTTATTCAGTGGTTTGCAGAGCAGGCAAAACGGGCAAACGGTGAAATTATTCCCGCCATCAAACCGGGGTCGCGGATTCTCGCCACCCGTGAACCGATAGGTGTTGTTGCCGCTATAACGCCGTGGAATTTCCCGATGGCGATGCTGACTCGCAAACTCGGCCCGGCCCTCGCCGCGGGCTGTACCGGAATCATAAAGCCTGCTAATAACACGCCGCTATCGGCATTTGCTTTACTGGCGCTGGCGAAAAAAGCGGGCGTTCCTGATGGCGTGCTTAATGCTGTAGCCGGTAATACGCAAGAAATCAGCGACGCGATTATGGCGAGCCATGAAGTACGGAAGATTTCGTTTACCGGTTCCACTGCCGTTGGCAAAACGCTGGTGCGTAATGCCGCGGAAACCATGAAAAAAGTCTCTATGGAATTAGGCGGTAACGCGCCGTATATCGTCTTTGATGATGCCGATATTGATGAAGCTGTGAAAGGTGCGATTGCCAACAAATTCCGTAACGCCGGGCAGGTGTGCGTCAGTGTTAACCGCTTCTTCATTCAGGATACTGTCTACGATCAGTTTGTTAATAAGCTGGCAGATGCGGTCAAAGCCCTGAAAGTAGGGAATGGCATGGAAGAGGGCGTCATTGTTGGTCCACTGATTGAGAAATCTGCAGTCGATAAAGTCCGTGAGCATGTTGAAGATGCACAGGCGAAGGGCGGCAACGTGCTGGTGGGAGGCAAGAGTCATGAGTTGGGTGGTAATTTCTGGCAACCTACGGTGATTGTCGATGCTAATGACAACATGAAACTGGCACAGGAAGAAACTTTTGGCCCGCTGGCAGCCTGTTTCCGATTCAAAACCGAAGAGGAGGTGATTGAGCGGGCGAACAATACGCCATTTGGTTTGGCCGCCTACTTCTATACTCAGAATTTGTCACGCGTGTTCCGTGTCTCTCAGGCACTTGAAAGTGGGATGATAGGGATTAACGAATGTGCCGTTTCGACTGAACTGGGGCCGTTTGGCGGCGTGAAAGAGTCAGGGCTTGGCAGGGAAGGTTCCGTATTGGGGCTGGATGAGTTTCTGGAAGTCAAAACCCTGCACATTGGCGGTCTGTAGAACAATTCGTTCTGGTTAAGGTGGCAAGTAATGAAAAAATACACCTTTGATTTTAGTCAGATAGAAGACCAGCCTGGATTCTATCGTCACTTTACCCAGGCATTTCAACTCGAGAAAAAACAGATTCACGATCTCGATAGCTTGTGGGATGTAGTCGTTGGGGGCACATTACCGCTCCCGGCGGAGATCGAGTTTGTTCATCTGCCAGAAATGCAAAGGCGACGTTACGGGGCTTTGATTTTGCTCTTTGACGAAGCAGAAGAAGAACTGGAAGGGCAGTTACGCTTTAACGTGCGTGGCTAAGGCTGATTTAAAGGCATAAAAAAGCCCCCGCGAGCGGGGGCAAAGTCGTCAGAATTTGACGACGAGGGTTTATTTATACAGTTCAGCGGTAGCGTGCCATGCATCGCCACTACGTGCTTCGGTAATGCGATATGCCGATGCACCTTCTTTAGTCGCTTTCTGTGATAATTCCTGACGCATATCCATTGGTGCACTGCCAACCTGGCTGACAGAAATGCTACCCATAGATTGCATGTTTTGTGCTTGTTCGCTGGTTACCTGATGTGCGGCTGCGTTAGCGCCGAAAGAGATAACAGAGAAAAGGCTCAGTGCTGCGATAGTTAATTTGGTTTTCATAATCTTTACTCCTGAATAGTTTTCTCAACGACCGGAAGGGCTAAACTGCTTTATTGTTCTTGGGGCCGTTGTCTGGATTATCGTTGTATTGCTTTTGCTTATTGCTACCGGGCTGTTATTTGTACAGCTCAGCAGTTGCATGCCATGCATCACCGGAACGTGCTTCAACGATGCGGTATGAAGAAGCACCTTTCGCTTCAGCTTTTTCATTCAGCATTTGGTGCATGTCCATCGGTGCACTACCTACCTGGCTTACCGAAACGGTACCCATTGCCTGACGGTCTTGCGCCTGATCAGCATTGATAGATGTTGCGGCAAATGCGCCGAATGACAGCATGGAAAGCAGGCTTGCAGTAACTAATGTTGTTTTCATGTTCATAATTTTTACCTCGTCGTATTCTTTTGTTTGGGTCATCATTCCGTGACCCTCATCACAAAATCAAGTATACACTAATAACCTGGAAAATTAATACCACGCTAATTATTCTCTATGAAACTTTACAATAATAGAGGCTTTCGTTAGTTCGTAAAGTTATTAAAAATGGTCTTTTATTGCTATTTTTTTGTTAAATATAAGTAAAAACAATGAGATGTCAGACTTTGACTTTTTGTGCGGTGCATCACATAACGGGCTGATGGATTCGGCTTTTAAGCTCGCCTGGGATGTTACGAGTGGAATTTACAGACAGGTATAAGGAAGGATAAGGATGTTATCAGGATGTCATTCCCGCCATGCGATGACAGCGGGAACAGGGTATTAATGCTTACAGCTCTTGTTCAAAGAGCACCAGAATCGCTTCATAAAGCTCTTTAACCGTGAAGTCTTTTGCTGGGGTAGTAAAGATAGTGTCATCTCCGGCGATGGTGCCGAGGATCCCTTCTGCTTTACCTAAAGAGTCCAGCAAGCGTGCAATCAACTGTGCAGCGCCAGGACTTGTATGGATAACGACAACGGCATCGTTGTAATCAATATCCAGCACCAGATTTTTGAGTGGGCTTGATGTGGTTGGCACACCTAACTCAGCTGGCAGGCAATACACCATCTCCATCTTGGCATTACGCGTACGCACCGCACCAAACTTCGTCAGCATGCGCGAGACTTTAGATTGGTTAATGTTTTCGAAGCCTTCATTTTGCAAAGCATGGACAATCTCGCCTTGAGAACTGAATTTTTCTTCTTTCAATAATGCTTTGAATGCTTTGACTAATTCTTCTTGTTTTGAGGAAATACGCATAGATCACCCATATACAGGTCAACAAAGATAACATTATTATGCATTTAAATGAATTTTTATGCAAATCAATGGCTGGGTGTTAGCCTGAAATAATGTTATGAAAGAGGCTGATTTTATCAAATTTTGTTATTGAGAAACATGCCTTCGTCACGTCTCTAAAATAAGTCTGTAAGTAAACCAAATGTTATCAAAATGATGTTGTTTTGCTGCGAGGGGAGGGGTAATGTAACCGCCTGTTGATGTGACAACATCAGGTAGTGACCGGGCGCTCAGGCGTCGTTTCCACCCGGCGAGTAAATGCAGCAGTAACGTTTCAGGATTGCGTAACTTCGCAAACCTTAAGCGGGAAGATTGTAATTACCCCTTCTCTGGATTATGGTCGCCACCGCATGGAGTTACGGCACCTATTTGCTAACCATAATAAGGAGTTTAGGATGAAAGTTGCAGTCCTCGGCGCAGCAGGCGGAATCGGCCAGGCGCTTGCCCTTCTACTCAAGACCCAACTGCCTTCAGGCTCAGAACTCTCCCTGTATGATATTGCACCGGTAACCCCAGGTGTTGCAGTTGATTTGAGCCATATCCCTACTGATGTGAAAATCAAAGGTTTCTGCGGTGAAGATGCAACCCCTGCACTGGTTGGTGCGGATGTGGTGCTGATCTCAGCCGGTGTCGCTCGTAAACCAGGTATGGATCGTTCTGACCTGTTTAACGTCAACGCGGGAATCGTGAAGAATCTGGTTCAACAGATTGCTAAAACTTGCCCGAAAGCCTGTATCGGTATTATCACAAACCCTGTGAATACTACCGTTGCGATTGCAGCTGAAGTGCTGAAAAAAGCAGGCGTGTACGACAAAAACAAACTGTTTGGCGTAACCACGCTGGACATCATCCGCTCCAACACCTTTGTTGCGGAACTGAAAGGCAAACAGCCGACTGATATCGAAGTGCCTGTCATTGGCGGCCACTCTGGTGTGACTATTCTGCCATTGCTGTCTCAGATCCCAGGCGTAAGCTTCACCGAGCAAGAAGTTGCTGATCTGACCAAACGTATCCAGAACGCAGGTACTGAAGTTGTGGAAGCGAAGGCAGGTGGCGGATCCGCAACTCTGTCAATGGGTCAGGCTGCTGCACGTTTTGGTCTTTCTCTGGTACGTGCACTGCAGGGCGAAAGCAATGTTGTTGAATGTGCGTATGTAGAAGGCAACGGCGAGCACGCTCGTTTCTTCTCTCAGCCGTTACTGCTGGGTAAAAATGGTATTGAAGAGCACAAATCTTACGGCAAACTGAGTGCGTTTGAGCACCAGGCACTGGAAGGTATGCTGGATACCCTGAAGAAAGATATTACCCTTGGTGAAGAGTTCGTTAACAAGTAAGCACCAGGCTTCATAAATAAAAAACCGGAACTGAGTTCCGGTTTTTTATTGCCTGCGATTCAACGTTTATCAATTTGTGGCGGGATATTCCTGAATCGTTACTTGTAGCGTCAGCTTCTTATCATCACGCATGACTTCAACCGGGATAACTGAACCCGGGCGAATTTCCGCTACCTGGTCCATTGTTCCCAACGCGGAGATGGCTGGTTTATGGTTGACCGAAATAATCACGTCGTTAACCAGAAGACCGGCTTTTGCAGCTGGGCCGTCAGGGGTGACTTCATTAACAATGATGCCCTGAATCTGGTCAATACCGGTGGCCGGGCCATGTAATGGCGTTATCTCACGCCCGCCAATACCAATGTAACCACGAATCACGCGGCCATCTCGGATTAACTTATCCATGATTTTAGTGGAAAGCTGGGTCGGGATCGCAAAGCCGATACCTTCCGGCGTTTCACCATCGTTACTTTTATCAAACGACAGAGTGTTGATGCCCATAAGTTCACCTAGCGAGTTAACCAACGCGCCACCGGAATTGCCATGGTTGATTGAAGCGTCGGTTTGCAGGAAAGACTGGCGACCTGAAGGGCTAAGGCCAATCCGCCCCGTAGCACTGATGATCCCTTGTGTAATGGTCTGCCCGAGGTTATACGGGTTACCAATCGCCATGACGACATCACCAATATGCGGCACGCGCTTATTGTTGATAGGGATAACAGGAAGATTGGTCGCATTGATCTTCAGAACAGCTAAATCGGTGAGGCTGTCTGAACCGACCAGCAACGCTTCAAATACACGCCCATCCTGCAAGGCAACGATAATTTGCTCAGCATCATTGATGACGTGTTTGTTGGTAATGATGTATCCGCGTTCGTCCATGATGACACCAGAACCCAGCGTTTTGATTTCTAGCTGATTTTGCGAATTGTTACCCACGCTGCGGTTATACACATTCACTACTGCTGGCGCAGCGCGTCGCACCGCGGAGTTGTAGCTCAGCGGTGTTTCATCGGCACTGTCAAACTTCGAAGGCGCTAACGGGACGATTTTCTGGCGTAATGTTGGTAATGCTACCAGCAACATTCCAGCCACAATCAGACCGATTACCACCGAACGTAATATCTTAAGAAACATGGATTTGAATTAGTTAATAATAAGCCGGAAGCAGAATAGCATGAGTTAATCGGACATCGTATAGCGATGTCCGATTACTGAACAGATTAGCGAACTAACAGGTAGATGCTCTCTTCGCCACGCGCCACGTGCAACGCAATCACGTCTGGTTTGGTTTCCAGAACTTTACGCATCTCAGCAATGCTTGAGACTCGCTCGCGGTTCACGCCAATAATGAAATCATCTTTGTGCAGCCCGGCTTGTGCTGCTGGGGTGCCTTTCTCAACGCTGTCGAGTTTGATGCCTTTCGTGCCATCTTTAAGCTGACCATCGCTTAAGGTTGCCCCTTGCAAGGCTGGCATAATCAGCTCGGCGTTAGCAGATGCAGCGGTGCTCTTATCAAGCGTAACGCTGACTTCCAGTGGCTTCCCGTCGCGCAGTAAACCAAGTTTCACCACGGTTCCAGGCTCCGTGGTGGCGATTTTAGCGCGCAATTCCGCAAAGCTATTAAGAGGCTTACCATTCAGGCTGGTAATCACATCACCGGCTTTTATGCCTGCTTTAGCTGAACCGGATTGTGGCAGGACTTCGCTAACAAACGCGCCGCGTTGGGTGGTCAGGTTAAAGGCTTTGGCAATATCAGCACTCATTTCAGTGCCTTTAATGCCGAGCAAACCGCGTTTAATCTCACCAAACTCCATCAGCTGTTTGGCCAGGGTCTGTGCCATGTTGCTTGGAATGGCAAAGCCGATACCGACGCTACCGCCGCCTGGTGCAAGGATGGCGGTGTTAATGCCGATAAGCTCGCCATTAAGGTTCAGCAAGGCGCCGCCAGAGTTACCACGGTTAATCGAGGCATCAGTCTGGATAAAGTTTTCCAGCCCTTCAAGGTTAAGGCCGCTGCGGCCTAATGCCGAGACAATCCCTGATGTTGCCGTTTGCCCAAGACCGAATGGGTTACCCACGGCCACGGCAAAATCGCCCACGCGCAGTTTGTCGGAATCAGCTACGGCGATTTGTGTCAGGCCGCTCGCATTCTGGATTTGAATCAGCGCAATATCACTTTGATCATCGCCACCAATCAATTTGGCATCAAACTCACGGCCATCATTAAGTTGCACACTGATCTTCTCAGCATGGCTGATGACGTGATTATTGGTCAGTACATAGCCTTTCTCAGCATTAATGATGACGCCAGAACCCAGGCCTTCAAACGGCTGTGCTTCAGATGGCGGCATATCATCGCCAAAGAACTTTTTAAATTCTTCCGGGACTTTCTGAGTCGGTGCAGCGGCAGTGCCTTCAACCTGAACGCTAACCACGGCGGGCAATACTTTTTCCAGCATTGGCGCAAGGCTTGGAATCGCGGACTGGCCCGGAACTTGTGCTGGAATCGCCGCATTGACCTGCGATGCAATACCGAACGTTAGTCCAACGCTTATCGCTAATGCACTCAATAACAGTGTTTTTTTCTTCATTGATGGCTTGCTCTCGTGACCTGAACCTGGAAAAGGAAAACCCGATACACTTGTCATCTTTCAAGCCGCAGAGATGTTGGTTGCGCTCGCACGCTCCGCCACTGACTCTAGTAGGTTCCCTGGGATTCACTCCCTTACCGCCTACCTGTCACTCGAAATTTGAAGAGTATGACACTCCGATGTTATTGAAATATCAACCGGGTAACAATGTTGTTATAGAGTGAAGTGATATTAGTAAATGATAGCTGTGCTGAAGAGAGATCGGGGTACAAAAGTTGTACCCCGGAATAAAATTCTAAATTTGTGATTAATCGCGTTTTGCGCGCTCGGTACGCAGCAAACCAGATGCACCATCAGAGTAGTCACGCGGCATTTGCACCGGTGCCTGATCGTTGCTGGCTTCGGACTCAGCAAGGCGGTTGCGGAATGGATTCGCCTCCGCTGACATTTCAGGCAACAGACTGCTGGAGCTTTTTGCCATGTGCTGATAAAGCTGGCGGTAGTCGTGAGCCATGTTATCCAGCAACTCCGCACTACGTGCAAAATGGCTGACTAACTCTTCACGATACTCTTCAAGCTCTGCTTTGTTTTTCTCAATCTCATACTGCATAGCCTGCTGCTGACGCAGCTTGCGGTTGCCAAAACGCATAGCAACAGCACCAACGATGATGCCAACAACTAACCCAATTAGCGCATATTCCCAGGTCATGAACTTCTCCCGTTGTATTGTGTTTCCGTAGGGTAATGTAGCCACTATAACCGTTAACCTAAGAGAAGTGGAATCCTGACGCAGCATCGCTTAGGGTAGAACGGCCTTTTTTTCGACAACCGTCCTTTTTTGAGTACTAAGTAAACGGCAATCCGATTTTTAAGGGAATACCATAATACCATGCAAAATCTCTCCCCTGCATTGCGCTACCAACAAGCCCTGGCTGAAGGCAGTTATCAACCTGATGACGTTCAGCGTGAGGCCGTGGCCCGGCTCGATGCTATCTGGCAGGCATTAAGCAGCCAAATGCCTGCTGCGCCCGCAAATGTTGGTTTCTTCGGCAAACTCTTTGGTAAACGCAGCGCTTGTGCAAATCAGGAACCCGCCCGTGGCTTATATATGTGGGGTGGAGTAGGGCGAGGGAAAACCTGGCTGATGGACATGTTTTTTCAGAGTCTGCCTGGTGAGCGCAAGCTGCGGCTGCATTTCCATCGTTTCATGTTGCGGGTTCATGAGGAGCTGGCCGATCTGCAAGGGCAAACCGATCCGCTAGAGTTGATTGCCGACCGCTTCAAAGCTCAAACGGATATTCTCTGTTTTGATGAGTTTTTTGTGTCGGATATCACCGATGCAATGCTGCTTGGCACATTAATGCAGGCACTTTTCGCACGCGGAATTACGCTGGTGGCGACGTCAAATATCCCGCCAGATGAGCTGTACCGTAATGGTTTGCAGAGGCCGCGATTTATCCCTGCGATTGAAGCCATCAAGCGCCATTGTGAAGTGATGAACGTGGATGCAGGTATTGATTACCGTTTAAGAACCCTGACTCAAGCTCATCTCTGGCTTTCGCCGTTAAACGACGAAACCGCGCGGCAGATGGAAAAACTCTATGCAGCACTTGCCGGGGCTGTTAGGGAAGGCGAGCCGGTACTGGAGATTAACCACCGCCCGCTTGCGACGCTCGGCCTGGTGAATCAGACGCTGGCGGTAGATTTTAATACCCTGTGCGTTGATGCCCGTAGCCAGCATGATTACATTGCACTATCACGCCTCTTTCATACCGTGATGTTGTTTAACGTGCCAGTCATGAACACTCGCAATGAAAATGAAGCGCGACGATTCATTGCACTGGTCGATGAGTTTTACGAACGCCACGTTAAATTAGTGGTTTCAGCACAAGTTTCGCTGTTTGAGATTTACCAGGGGGAAAGGCTGCGCTTTGAGTTCCAGCGCTGCCTGTCGCGCCTGCAGGAAATGCAAAGTGAAGAATATTTGCGGTTGCAACATATGCCTTAAACGGCAATGCGCAGCTGAGGCTGACTATAAAGTGAGACAAAAACGACAAAAAGGTTCGACCTTTAGGGGCGACTTCCCTATAATCTTGCGACCCCACGTTACAACCAAAGTTTTTTTCCCGAAACTTGGTCGTGCTGGCATTGGCTATTCGAAGGGGTAGGTTTGCCGGACTTTGTCGTGTGAACCTTGAACTGATTTTAAACGTTTGGGTGAACACCTACGTGTAACTATATATTGGGTAAGCTTTTAATGAAAACTTTTACAGCTAAACCAGAAACCGTACAGCGCGACTGGTTCGTTGTTGACGCTGACGGTAAGACCTTAGGTCGTCTGGCTACTGAATTGGCTAGCCGTCTGCGCGGTAAGCACAAAGCGGAATACACTCCGCACGTTGATACTGGTGATTACATCATCGTTCTGAACGCAGAAAAAGTTGCTGTAACCGGCAACAAGCGTACTGACAAAGTGTATTACCGCCACACCGGCTACGTCGGTGGTATCAAACAAGCGACCTTTGAAGAGATGATTGCTCGCCATCCTGAGCGTGTGATTGAAATCGCGGTTAAAGGCATGCTGCCAAAGGGCCCGCTGGGCCGTGCTATGTTCCGTAAACTGAAAGTTTACGCGGGCACCGAGCACAACCACGCGGCACAGCAACCGCAAGTTCTGGACATTTAATCGGGATTATGGCAATGGCTGAAAATCAATACTACGGCACTGGTCGCCGCAAAAGTTCTGCAGCTCGCGTTTTTATCAAACCGGGCAGCGGTAAAATCATCATCAACCAACGTTCTCTGGAACAGTACTTCGGTCGTGAAACTGCCCGCATGGTAGTTCGTCAGCCGCTGGAATTGGTTGATATGGTTGAGAAATTCGATCTGTACATCACTGTTAAAGGTGGTGGTACTTCTGGTCAGGCTGGTGCGATCCGTCACGGTATCACCCGCGCTCTGATGGAGTACGACGAGTCCCTGCGTGGCGAACTGCGTAAAGCTGGTTTCGTTACTCGTGATGCTCGTGAAGTTGAACGTAAGAAAGTCGGTCTGCGTAAAGCACGTCGTCGTCCTCAGTTCTCCAAACGTTAATTGTCCTCTGCTTTTGCAGAATACAATTTGCGAAAAAACCCGGTCCTGTACCGGGTTTTTTTATGCCTGAAAATTATATTTATTGATGCTAACATTATGATAGTACTGGCTTTTCAGGCTAATCCCAGATCCATCCCCCACAAAACCCGTAAAATCTGGTAAACTATCAAACAATTTTCTGCCCGCATGTCGGCATCAGTTTGTTTTCGCCTCGTTTTCTGGCAACTGATGGTGTTACGGCGTCGTTGGGTATCAAACGGTCAGGTTAGTTGCCGCTTGCGGCTATTAGCAGTAATTTTCTGATAAACTTGGAGGTTTTCATGGCTGTCGCTGCCAACAAACGTTCGGTGATGACGCTGTTTTCCGGTCCTACTGACATCTATAGCCACCAGGTTCGTATCGTCCTGGCTGAAAAAGGTGTTAGCGTTGAAATTGAGCATGTGGAAACGGATAACCTGCCTCAGGATCTGATTGACCTCAACCCAAATCACAGCGTACCGACCCTGGTTGACCGCGAACTTACCCTGTGGGAATCCCGCATCATCATGGAATATCTTGATGAGCGTTTCCCGCACCCACCATTAATGCCGGTTTACCCGGTTGCACGTGGTGAAAGTCGCCTGTACATGCATCGTATCCAGAAAGACTGGTACTCCCTGATGCATATCGTGATGAGTGGTTCTGCTCAAGAAGCTGACGCTGCACGTAAGCAATTGCGTGAAGAGTTGCTGGCAATCGCACCTGTATTTACTCAGAAACCTTTCTTCCTGAGTGATGAGTTCAGTCTGGTAGATTGCTACCTGGCACCTCTGCTGTGGCGTTTGCCACAAATGGGTATCGAGCTGACAGGCGCGGGTTCTAAAGAGATGAAAGGCTACATGACTCGCGTATTTGAACGAGATTCATTCCTGGCTTCTCTGACCGAACCTGAGCGCGAAATGCGTCTGCAGACCCGGGGCTAATTGATGGATATGTCGCAATTGTCACCACGTCGTCCATATCTGCTCCGTGCTTTTTACGAGTGGTTATTGGATAACCAGCTCACTCCGCACCTGGTGGTGGATGTGACATTGCCAGGCGTGCATGTACCGATGGAATATGCGCGTGACGGGCAAATTGTCCTGAATATTGCCCCACGTGCTGTAGGAAACCTGGAATTGTCCAACAGCGATGTGCGCTTTAATGCGCGCTTCGGTGGCGTTCCACGCCAGGTATTTGTTCCTATGGCTGCGGTTCTGGCTATCTATGCTCGAGAAAATGGTGCTGGCACCATGTTCGAGCCAGAAGCCAACTATGACGAAGATGGTGAAAGTCATAACAATATTGAGCAGTTGCCGTCTGATTCAGAAATGGTCATGCAAGTGATCGACGGCTCACGCCCCGATCATGATGAAGATGACAACGGTCCGGATGACGAGCCACCTCCACGTGGTGGACGTCCAGCTCTGCGCGTAGTGAAGTAACTCGCGAGCGTTAATCGGGAATCGAAAGCCAGTCTGATGACTGGCTTTTTCTTGCCTAAAATAAACATGCGGACGGCATCTTTACGTCAGCCACGAATTGCTGTGTTATGATTCGACAATATTATTTGCGATCTTCCTTCCATTAAACGGCCAATTCTGACGCGATGAGCACATTTGACGAGCAGCCACCTGAGACGACTGAAACCATCGGCCATACGATGCGACGTCGCCCGCTTGCGCGTAAAAAACTCTCAGAAATGGTGGAAGAAGAGCTCGAGCAGATGATTCGCCGACGTGAGTTTGCCGAAGGTGAGCAGTTGCCTTCTGAACGTGAACTGATGGCTTTTTTCAATGTTGGTCGCCCTTCGGTGCGTGAAGCACTGGCTGCGCTCAAACGCAAAGGGCTGGTGCAAATCAGTAATGGCGAACGTGCCCGCGTTTCGCGCCCTTCCGCAGACACCATAATTGGTGAGTTATCTGGCGTCGCGAAAGACTTCCTCGCACGGCCTGGCGGCATTGCGCACTTCGAGCAACTGCGCATGTTCTTTGAATCAAGCCTGGTCCGCTACGCTGCGGAATTTGCCACAGATGAGCAAATCGCCCGTCTTGGAAAAGCGCTGGAGATGAACAATCAGGCGCTGGATGACAACGATCTGTTTATTCGATCCGATATTGAATTCCACCGCGAGCTGGCCGAGATCCCCAATAACCCGATCTTCATGGCGGTGCATGTCGCATTGCTCGATTGGCTGATTGCCGCGCGTCCCGCGGTTTCGCAGGATGTTCTTCTCGCCCACAATACGGTTAGCTACCAACAGCATATCGACATCTATAACGCGATCCAGGCTCGTGATCCTGATGCGGCTGACGCAGCCCTGAAAGCGCACCTGAAAAGTGTATTTGCCTCTTACTATCCCGCACCACGCAAACGCACAGCGAAAAAATAACCTGCATTAATCTGCGATCCCGCGCACGTCTTTGCCGGTAACGTCTGCATACCCATCATAATTTCGTATGAACAGGATCGCATTCTTAGCTCTCCGCGCTGTGGTGTTTAGTTTTTGATCTGGTATAACAGGTATAAAGGTATATCGTTAACTCCAGAAACCAGACAACACAGAGGCATTTATGAAACAGAATCTTCGCGGTGTGATGCCCGCACTGCTTACTCCATTTAATCAGCAACAGCAGATAGACACCGAAAGCTTACGGCGCCTGGTTCGTTTCAATATTGAGCAGGGGGTTGATGGCCTTTACGTCGGCGGCTCAACCGGGGAAGCCTTCCTGCAAAGTTCACAGGAACGTGAACAGGTGCTGGAAATCGTCGCGGAAGAGGCTAAAGGTAAAGTGACCTTAATTGCCCATGTCGGTAGTATCAGCACCCATGAAAGCCAGGCGCTGGCGAGTGCTGCACACCGTTACGGATTTGATGCCGTCTCCGCAGTGACACCTTTCTACTACCCATTCAGCTTTAACGAACATTGCGACCATTACCGCGCCGTGATTGATTCATCCGGCGGTTTGCCGATGGTGGTTTACAACATCCCTGCGTTGAGTGGCGTGAAACTGACGCTTGAGCAGATTGGTACTCTTATCAACTTGCCGGGAGTGGGCGCATTAAAACAAACCTCCGGCGATCTTTATCAGATGGAGCAGATCCGCCGTGCACATCCTGATCTGGTGCTCTATAACGGTTATGACGAGATCTTCGCATCAGGCCTTGTGGCAGGTGCCGATGGCGGCATTGGTAGCACTTACAACGTGATGGGCTGGCGTTACCTCGCCATCAAGCAAGCGGTGCTCGAAGGGGATATGCAGCGCGCAAGCCATCTACAAAGCGAATGTAATAAAGTCATTGATCTGTTGATCAAAGTGGGCGTTTTCCGTGGACTGAAAACCCTGCTGCACTATATGGATGTGGTAGCGGTACCGCTGTGCCGTAAGCCGTTTTCCCCGGTTGATGAGCAATATCTGCCGGAGCTGAAAGCGCTGGCAAAACAGCTGCAGAGCGAGCGTGCAACGTTCTGAATAATAAATGATGCTGAACGCCAGTATCGCTAATACCTAATCTAACCAATGGGCGGGTTTTCACAAACCCGCACCGGGAGTGCTTTATGAATAACACTACCCAACAGATCCCGTGGTATCGCCATCTTACCAAACCGCAATGGAAAGCGTTTTCGGCAGCCTGGATTGGCTACTTACTGGATGGTTTTGATTTTGTCTTAATAGCGTTAGTACTGACTGAAATTCAGAGTGAATTTGGCCTGACGACCATTCAGGCCGCGAGTTTAATCTCGGCTGCATTTATCTCGCGCTGGTTTGGTGGCCTGGTTTTAGGGGCAATGGGCGACCGCTATGGCCGCAAACTGGCGATGATCACCAGTATCGTGCTGTTTTCTTTCGGCACGCTGGCCTGCGGTTTTGCCCCAGGTTTTACCACCATGTTCTTTGCCCGACTGCTGATTGGCATGGGAATGGCGGGTGAGTACGGTTCAAGCGCTACTTATGTTATCGAAAGCTGGCCGAAGCAGATGCGGAATAAAGCGAGTGGTTTTCTGATCTCCGGCTTTTCTGTTGGGGCGGTAATCGCCGCTCAAGTGTATAGCGTAGTGGTGCCTGTCTGGGGCTGGCGTGCACTGTTCTTCATCGGCATTTTACCCATTATTTTCGCGCTCTGGCTGCGTAAAAATATCCCCGAAGCAGAAGACTGGAAAGAGAAGTTTGCCGATAAAAAGCCAACCAAAACCATGGTGGATATTCTGTATCGCGGCGAACACCGGCTTATCAATATTGGCCTGACGATAGTCGTCGCAGCGGCACTTTACTTCTGCTTTGCCGGTAACCTTGGCAATGCACTACTGATTGCAGTTCTCGGCCTGATTTGTGCGGCCATCTTCATTAGCTTTATGGTGCAAAGTAGTGGCAAACGCTGGCCGACAGGTGTCACGTTGATGATCGTCGTGTTCTTCGCCTTCCTCTACTCCTGGCCGATTCAGGCGTTACTGCCCACTTATCTGAAAACTGAACTGGCCTACGACCCTGCAACGGTGGCTCATGTTCTGTTCTTTAGTGGATTTGGTGCCGCAGTCGGCTGCTGTGTGGGTGGCTTCCTGGGCGACTGGCTAGGGACGCGCAAAGCCTATGTCTGCAGCCTGCTGGCATCACAACTGCTAATTATTCCGGTATTCGCAATTGGTGGCGGCAACATTTGGGTGCTGGGCCTGCTGCTGTTCTTACAACAAATGTTGGGGCAGGGGATTTCGGGAATATTGCCTAAGCTTATCGGCGGTTATTTCGATACCGAACAGCGTGCCGCAGGTCTTGGCTTTACCTATAACGTCGGCGCGCTCGGTGGCGCACTGGCTCCGGTGATTGGCGCGACTATCGCTCAGCGCCTTGATTTAGGGACGGCGCTGGCATCACTGTCGTTCAGCCTGACGTTTGTGGTCATCCTGTTGATTGGCCTGGATATGCCATCACGTATCCAGCGTTGGATCCATCCAGAAGCGGTACGTACTCACGACGCCATTGACGGCAAACCATTCAGTGGGGCGGTCGTTTCGGGTAGCCACAAGACTAAATTGATAGGGAACTGATATGTCACTGATTGAAAAAATGTCCCGGCAGATAGAAGTGGCAGGCGGCCTGATTGTCTCCTGCCAGCCGGTTCCTGCAAGCCCACTTGATAAGCCTGAAATCGTTGCGGCTATGGCGCTTGCGGCGGAACAAGCGGGTGCTGTCGCGCTACGTATCGAAGGTATAGAGAATCTGAAAGCCACGCGGGCGCTAGTTTCACTGCCGATTATCGGCATTATCAAACGCGATCTTCCCGATTCGCCGGTGCGAATTACGCCATTTCTCGAAGATGTTGATGCCCTGGCGCAAGCCGGGGCGAATATCATCGCTTTTGATGGCACCGATCGGGTGCGCCCGGTGCCAGTCAGTGAACTGTTGGCACGTATTCATCAACACGATTTGTTGGCGATGGCAGATTGTTCTTCGGTTCAGGACGGTTTCTATTGCCAGCGGCAGGGGGCTGAACTGATAGGCACCACGCTGTCTGGTTATCTAACGGCACACACGCCCAATGAGCCTGACCTTGCGTTAGTGCGGGCGTTAAGCGATGAAGGTTGTCGTGTCATTGCAGAAGGCCGTTATAACTCGCCAGAATGGGCGGCGCAGGCTATGAAGCATGGTGCATGGGCGGTGACCGTTGGCTCTGCCATTACGCGTCTGGAGCACATTTGCCAGTGGTATCAGGATGCGCTGACAAAGGCGGTTAAATGACAACGCTTGCGATAGATCTCGGTGGCACAAAACTGGCCGCAGCCCTGGTGGATAGCGAACTGAATATCATCGAAAGGCGGGAGGTGATGACGCAAGCCGGCCAAAATCCCGATGCTTTACAGGCCTGTCTTACAGAACTCGTTGCTCCGCTGGCGTTCAGTGCGCAGCGCGTTGCTATTGCTTCCACCGGCATTATCGAAAATGGTGCTTTGACGGCTATTAACCCGGATAACCTGGGTGGGCTGGCGCATTTTCCGCTGGTCGAGGTGCTGACTCGTTTGACCCATTTACCCTGTATCGCTGTGAATGATGCGCAGGCGGCGGCGTGGGCGGAGTATCACGCACTTACAGTAGAAGCCCGCGATATGGTGTTTTTGACGGTGTCGACAGGAGTGGGTGGTGGGATTGTGAGCAATGGCCATCTGCTGGTTGGCGCAGGAGGATTAGCAGGGCACCTGGGTCATACGCTTGCCGATCCAAACGGGCCGCGTTGCGGCTGTGGGCGCAGAGGATGCGTGGAGGCTATCGCATCCGGGCGGGGCATCGCTGCTGCGGCACAAGGGAAGCTGGCAGGTTGTGATACGAAAACGATTTTTGCTCGTGCAGCTCAAGGCGATCCCCAGGCGAATGCTCTGGTACAACGTTCCGCGCAGACCCTGGCGCGGCTGATTGCTGATATCAAAGCGGCTACCGATTGCCAGTGTGTGGTGATTGGCGGCAGTGTCGGGCTTGCTGCTGGCTATTTGCCGTTGGTTAAAGAGTTTCTCGGCCAGGAGCCGGATATCTATCACCCGCAGCTTTTCGCCGCGCATTATCAACACAACGCGGGCCTGCTAGGGGCTGCACGTTTAGCACAGGAAGCCATGCCATGATCGCCGGAGATATTTATCAGCCAGAAGCCGCAGGTTTACCCGCAGCCATTCTGAATGCACTTCGTGTTGCGTTAGCCGAACAGCCGCAGCTTAAGGAGTCGGGGAAGTACGTTCTGCAAGGCGAGACGCTGTTTATGAACGTCATGGCGTTTGCCACCCAGCATGCCGATGAGAAGAAAGCGGAACAACATCGGGAATACATCGATATTCAAGTGTTACTGGAAGGGACGGAAAGGATTTTCTATGGGAATTTTGAGAGTGCGCGTGAGTGTGAGGAATTTCATGCGGAAGAGGATTACCAGCTTTGCAACCGTATTGATAAGCAACAGGTGCTAACACTCCATCCCGGTCAGTTTGCCGTATTTATGCCGCTGGAACCCCATAAGCCTGGATGTGTGGTTACGCACGCGGAGCCTATCAAGAAAGTGGTTGTCAAACTGCATCGCAGCGCGCTCGAAGCATAAAAAAGCCCGGTGATATGAACATCACCGGGCTTTTTAACATCGGCGGTTCGTTAAACTTCGAGGAAGTTCAGGATCCCATCAGCGGCTTTACGGCCTTCAGCAATAGCGGTTACAACCAGGTCAGAACCACGAACGGCGTCGCCGCCAGCAAAGATTTTCGGGTTGCTGGTCTGGAATGCATTTTCGCTACCTTCCGGGGCGATAATACGACCCTGGCTGTCCAGCTCAACGCTGTGTTTTTCCAGCCAATGCATAGCGTGTGGGCGGAAACCGAACGCCATAATGACCGCATCAGCAGGTACAACGTGCTCTGAACCGGCAACGATTTCCGGGCGACGGCGGCCATTGGCATCCGGAGCACCCAGCTCGGTGCGGGCAAACTTCACGCCCGATACTTTACCGTTGGCATTAGTTTCAACACCTAATGGCTGTGCGTTAAACTGGAATTCCACACCTTCTTCGCGCGCGTTTTTCACTTCGCGCTTAGAGCCTGGCATGTTCTCTTCATCACGGCGGTAAGCACAGATGACGTGCGTTGCACCCTGGCGAATAGAAGAACGTACGCAGTCCATCGCAGTATCACCACCGCCAAGTACCACGACACGCTTGCCTTCCATATTCACATACGGCTCTTCTGGTGAGTCACCGAAGCCCATGATCTTTTTGGTGTTAGCAATGAGGAACGGCAGGGCGTCAAACACGCCTGTTGCGTCTTCATTCTCTAAACCACCGCGCATTGACTGATAAGTCCCCACGCCAAGGAATACGGAATCATACTCTTTAAGCAGGTCGTCAATCTGAACGTCACGGCCAACTTCGGTGTTGAGCTTAAATTCGATACCCATGCCGCCGAAGATCTCACGGCGTTTGGTCATCACTTCTTTTTCCAGCTTGAACGCTGGAATACCGAAGGTCAGCAGGCCACCAATTTCAGGGTGACGATCATAAACCACCGCTTTCACACCGTTACGCGCCAGCACATCAGCACATGCAAGCCCAGCAGGGCCAGCACCGATGATAGCCACGCGTTTGCCGGTTTGTTTCACGCCAGTCAGGTCGGGTTTCCAGCCCATCTCAATCGCTTTATCGTTGATATAGCGCTCGATGTTACCGATGGTGACGGCACCAAACTCGTCGTTCAGCGTACAAGAACCTTCGCAAAGACGGTCTTGTGGGCAAACTCGGCCACACACTTCCGGCAGGCTGTTTGTCTGGTGGGACAATTCAGCTGCTTCAATGATGCGCCCTTCGTTGGCCAGTTTCAGCCAGTTTGGAATGTAGTTATGAACCGGGCATTTCCATTCACAGTACGGGTTACCGCAAGACAGGCAGCGATCTGCCTGTGCTTTGGCCTGGCCTTCTGAGAACGGCTCGTAAATTTCCACAAATTCAATTTTACGGATCTTGAGCGGTTTCTTTGGCGGATCTACGCGCTGTAAGTCGATAAATTGATAAACGTTTTGACTCATCGTGACCTCTTACTGCGCCTGTACCCGCAGCTCTGCTGCAGAGCGACTACGGTGACCCAACAATGCTTTGACATCACTGGACTTAGGTTTAACCAACGTGAATTTCGGGGCAAATGCCGGCCAGTTAGCCAGAATTTCTTCACCGCGCTGGGAACCCGTCAGTTGCACATGCTCGGTAATCATACCGCGCAGGTGTTCTTCGTGGATGGCCAGTTCTTCAACATTGATAAGCTCAACCAGCTCAGGGTTAACGCGTTTACGGAAATCACCGTCTTCATCCAGCACGTAAGCGAAACCACCGGTCATACCCGCACCGAAGTTCACCCCTGTTTTACCGATGACGCAGACGATACCGCCAGTCATGTATTCACAACCGTTATCGCCAATGCCTTCAACAACGGTAATAGCACCGGAGTTACGCACTGCGAAACGCTCACCCGCACGGCCAGCAGCATAAAGTTTGCCGCCTGTTGCACCGTACAAACAGGTGTTACCGATGATGGTCGCTTCGTGGCTGCGGAAGGCGGAGCCCACCGGAGGACGCAACGAGATTAAACCGCCTGCCATACCTTTGCCGACGTAGTCGTTGGCATCGCCAGTCAAGTGCAGTTCAACGCCACCGGCATTCCACACGCCGAAACTCTGCCCGGCAGTACCGCTGAAATGCGCTTTAATCGGATCGGCAGCCAGACCCTGGTCACCGTTATGCTGTGCGATATAACCAGACAGCGTAGCGCCGACAGAACGGTCGGTGTTGCGGATATCAAACCAGAACGTTTTGCTCTGTTTGTCATCCACATACTGTTTCGCCTGAGCGAGCAGTTGAGCGTTCAGGTCACCTTTATCAAACGGCGGGTTCGTTTCGGTCCAGTACACTGCTTTGCCCGGCATAGGCTCAGCCGTTTTCAGCAGGTTAGACAGATCCAGGTTTTGTTGTTTGGCAGTGAAACCCTCCAGCTCTTTGAGCAGTTCGGTACGGCCAATCAAGTCAACCAGGCGCTTCACGCCTAACTGCGCCATCAACTCACGTGTTTCACGGGCAATGAATTCAAAGTAGTTTGTCACTTTGAATGGCAGGCCGTGATAGTGGTTTTTACGCAGTTTTTCATCCTGAGTTGCAACACCGGTTGCGCAGTTATTCAGGTGGCAAATACGCAGGTATTTACAACCCAATGCGACCATTGGACCGGTACCGAAACCAAAGCTTTCAGCGCCAAGAATCGCGGCCTTGATGATGTCTAAGCCCGTTTTCAGGCCGCCATCAACTTGCAGGCGAATCTTATGACGCAGGCCGTTGGCAACCAGTGCCTGTTGTGTTTCCACCAGACCCAGTTCCCACGGGCAACCCGCATATTTCACTGATGACAGCGGGCTTGCGCCGGTACCACCGTCGTAACCGGCGATAGTAATCAGGTCGGCATAGGCTTTCGCCACACCTGTTGCGATGGTGCCAACGCCAGGTTCGGAAACCAGTTTGACAGAGATCATCGCCTTCGGGTTGACCTGTTTCAGGTCGAAAATCAGCTGCGCCAAATCTTCGATAGAGTAAATGTCGTGGTGTGGCGGAGGCGAAATCAGCGTAACGCCAGGCACGGAATAACGCAGTTTTGCAATATACGGCGTGACCTTATCACCCGGCAACTGACCACCTTCGCCAGGCTTAGCACCCTGAGCGACTTTAATCTGGATAACATCGGCGTTCACCAGGTAAGCCGGGGTCACACCGAAGCGGCCAGAAGCCACCTGTTTGATACGGGACACTTTATTGGTGCCGTAACGCGCAGGGTCTTCACCACCTTCACCGGAGTTGGAATTGCCACCGATGCTGTTCATCGCTTCTGCCAGAGATTCGTGTGCTTCCGGGCTTAACGCACCGATAGACATCGCGGCAGTATCAAAGCGTTTGTACAGTTCAGTCGCTGGCTCCACGTCTTCAATTTTGACCGTTTCGCCTTGCGGATCGAGTGCGAGCATATCGCGCAGTGTTGCCACCGGGCGCTCGTTTACAAGCTTCGCGTACGCTTGGTAGTCTTTGTAATCGCCGCTGTTCACCGCTTTTTGCAGCGTCTGAACCACATCAGGGTTATAAGCGTGATATTCGCCACCGTGGACATATTTCAGCTGGCCGCCTTGATCTAACGGCTTACGCGCTAACCATGCGCGCTTGGACAGATTCAGCAAGTCTTGCTGGAAGTCGTTGAAACCTGCACCACCAATACGGCTGACAACGCCCTGGAAGCACAGCTCAGAAACTTCTTTATGCAGGCCGACCGCTTCAAACAGCTTCGAGCAACGATAAGAGGCGATAGTCGAGATGCCCATTTTGGACATGATCTTGTACAGGCCTTTATTGATGCCGTTGCGGTAGTTTTGCATCACTGCACGGTAAGATTTTTCGATAGCGCCGTTATCAACCAGCTTCGCCAACGTTTCATAAGCGAGGTATGGGTAGATTGCGGTTGCGCCAAAGCCGAGCAGAACAGCGAAGTGGTGCGGGTCACGCGCACTTGCCGTTTCGACAATAATGTTCGCATCGCAACGCAGATTCTTCTCGACCAGGCGAGTCTGAATCGCACCTACTGCCATTGGTGCAGGAACCGGCAGGCGATCTTTCGCGATGTTACGGTCAGACAGCACTAACAGAACCGTACCGTTGCGAACCATGCGTTCAGCTTCATCGCACAGTGCGCAAACCGTTTCGTGCAGCGACTGAGCGGCGGCATCGTAAGTGATGTCCAGCGTGTCTGCGCGGTAATGCTCTTCTTCAAGCGTTGTAAGCTGCTGGAAATCAGACCACAACAGAATTGGCGATTTGAAGCTCAGGCGGTGAGCCTGGCCTTCAGCTTCACAGAAGACGTTCATTTCACGGCCAATACTGGTCGCAAGCGACATGACATGTGCTTCACGCAGCGGATCGATTGGCGGGTTGGTTACCTGCGCAAACTGCTGACGGAAGTAGTCATAAATGATACGCGGTTGGCTTGAGAGCACGGCAAATGGGGTATCGTCACCCATTGAGCCGACTGCCTCCTGGCCATTCTCACCCAGCACACGAATCACTGAATCCAGTTCTTCAACGCTGTAGTTGAACTGCTTCTGGAAACTGGCCAGCGTATCGTCATCGAGTTCTCGTGTACCGACTTCTTCATCTGGCAAATCTTCAAACGGCACCAGACGGCGAACGTTATTTTCCATCCACTCTTTATACGGGTGGCGGCTTTTCAGATCGCCATCCGTTTCAGCTGAATGCAAAATACGGCCGATACGGGTATCGATTACCATCAGCTCACCAGGGCCTACACGACCTTTCTCGACGACTTCATCAGGCTGGTAATCCCAGATCCCGACTTCAGACGCACAAGTGATGAGCTTATCTTTGGTGATAACGTAGCGTGCCGGACGCAGGCCGTTACGGTCCAGGTTACAGGCGGCGTAGCGCCCATCGGACATAACGATACCGGCCGGACCATCCCACGGCTCCATGTGCATGGAGTTAAAGTCGAAGAAGGCGCGCAGCTCCGGGTCCATGTTCGGGTTGTTCTGCCAGGCTGGTGGCACTAACAGACGCATGGCACGAACAATATCCATCCCGCCTGCCAGCAGCAGTTCCAGCATGTTATCCATTGAGCTTGAGTCGGAACCCGTTTCGTTCACGAATGGCGCTGCGTCATGCAAATCTGGGATCAGCGGAGTCTGGAATTTATAGGTACGCGCACGCGCCCACTGACGGTTACCGGTGATGGTGTTGATTTCACCGTTGTGTGCCAGGTAGCGGAACGGCTGAGCCAGCGGCCAGCGTGGTACGGTGTTGGTGGAGAAACGCTGGTGGAACAGGCAAATAGCCGATTCCAGGCGCAAGTCCGCCAGGTCCAGGTAAAAGCGCGGCAAATCTGCCGGCATACACAGACCTTTATAGATGTTAACCAGGTTGGAGAGACTACAAACGTAGAAGTCTTTATCCTGGATACGTTTCTCAATGCGGCGACGGGCGATAAACAGGCGACGTTCCATATCACGTGGGCGCCAGCCGGCCGGAGCATTAACAAAAATTTGTTCGATGCGAGGCTTTGAGGAGAGGGCGATTTCACCGAGTACGTCTTCGTTAGTTGGCACTTCGCGCCAGCCAACAATCGACAGGGTCTCGTTTTGCAACTCTTCTTCAACGATACGACGGCTTGCTTTAGCCAGTGCATCGTCTTTGTTTAAGAAAATCATGCCGACGGCATAATTTTTTGCCAAACGCCAGCCACGCTCTTCCGCAACGATTCGGAAGAAACGGTCAGGCTTTTGCAACAGCAGGCCACAACCATCACCGGTTTTACCATCGGCGAGGATTGCTCCACGGTGTTGCATTCGGGCCAGTGCGTGAATAGCAGTACGCACTACCTTGTGGCTAGGTTCGCCTTCTATGTGGGCGATCAGGCCGAAACCACAGTTATCCTTCTCAAGGGATTTATCGTACAACATATCAGTGAACCTCCCCAGGCTCTACGTGATTCCCGATACCGATTGCGTCCAGACGCAGCAAGGGCATGGCGACGGGGTTTGCGCATCTACGCTCACCTCGCGTGTCGCCCTCTTTATGTCTAACGCATCCGGTTGCACAAGTATTGAGGACTTGCTTTAGAGGGAATCTTAATTACTGCATAAATATGGTGGGCACAGAACCCACCCAGAAAGCTTCCAGCGGATTTCCAAGTTATCGGGAAAGCGCACACAGGTCAAATGGCATTCTTATTTATACGATTATGTACTAAATTCTATTTAACATCATGAATGTAAACATTTTATTATCATTTTTGTCGTATTTAAGCGGCAGGAGGATCGCCTGGGTATTGTGATCTCTCTCACTATCTGGCGGGCTGCAAAATTCCAGACCGTGCTGGCAATGCTTAAGTTGGCAGGATCTTGTGCTATCAATGAGGTCTGGCGTGTTGTATGCCACTGTTTTTCACAAGGGCACATATTCTTTAAAAATAGAGGGTCAATATAAGGAAAAGTAATCATCTTTTGTGTGCGTAAAATTGCACTAATTTTGCATTATTATGCAATAGATAAAGCTGCGCCAAAGCGATTGATCCAGGTCATCGCTAAATTGGACAGAAAATGGCAGGCTACGTCCCTTTTACAGGGCGGCCCATCAGATTATGCAGTTACAAAAATTAGTCAATATGTTTGGTGGGGATCTTCAGCGTCGTTACGGCCATAAGGTCCATAAACTCACGCTACACGGCGGTTTCAGTTGCCCAAACCGCGACGGCACTATTGGGCGTGGTGGCTGTACTTTTTGCAATGTGGCCTCTTTTGCCGATGAAACCCAACAAAACCACACTATCGCTGATCAACTGGAGCGCCAGTCGCAGTTGGTGAACCGTGCACAACACTATCTTGCATATTTTCAGGCGTACACCAGTACGTGGGCGGAAGTACAGGTGCTGCGTTCGATGTACCAACAAGCCGTCAGTAAGGCATCTATTGTTGGGCTATGCGTTGGCACACGCCCGGATTGTGTACCGGACAGCGTGCTGGATTTGTTAAGCGAATACCATGAGAAAGGCTATGAGGTCTGGTTAGAGCTGGGCTTGCAGACGGCACATGATAAAACGCTACATCGTATTAATCGTGGGCATGATTTTGCCTGCTACCAGGAAACCACGCGCCGCGCCCGGGATCGGGGTTTAAAAGTGTGCAGCCATTTGATTGTCGGCTTGCCGGGTGAAAAACACGATCACTGTATGGAAACGCTGGAAAAAGTGGTTGAGACCGGTGTTGATGGCATCAAACTTCATCCATTACACATTGTTGACGGCAGCACGATGGCCAAAAGCTGGCAGGTAGGGCGGTTACAGGCTATTGAATTAGAAGAGTATGCGGCCATCGCAGGGGAGATGATTCGCCATACTCCGCTTGATGTTGTGTTCCATCGCATTTCGGCGAATGCCCGACGGCCCACGTTGCTGGCACCGCTGTGGTGTGAGAACCGCTGGAGTGGAATGGGGGCGATTGACAGCTATCTGAATGAGCACGGTACGCAAGGTTCGGCACTCGGTACCCCGTGGAACCCGACAATTCTGTTGTAATTCCTGAGCGTGTGATCTTTTTGCGGTATATTTAGCAGATTGTAAGCGAGGGAAACGTTCCATGAAGCAAATCCGGTTACTGGCACAATATTACGTTGATTTGATGGTGAAGCTCGGATTAGTGCGCTTCTCGTTGTTGCTGGCCTCTGCCCTTGTGGTGCTGGCTATTGTGGTGCAAATGGCCGTGACCATGCTGTTACGTGGCCAGGTTGAAAGTATTGATGTCGTCCGTTCTATCTTCTTTGGCCTGTTAATTACGCCCTGGGCCGTCTATTTCCTTTCCGTGGTGGTTGAGCAGCTCGAAGAGTCGCGCCAGCGGCTTTCAAAGCTGGTGCAGAAACTTGAAGAGATGCGCGAACGCGATCTAAAACTCAATGTGCAGCTCAAAGACAACATTGCACAGTTGAACCAGGAAATTGCCGACCGCGTTAAAGCTGAAGATGAACGCCATACCATGCTCGAGCAGTTGAAAGTTGAGATGCAGGAGCGTGAAGAGACGCAACTCCAGCTTGAGCAGCAGTCGTCATTCTTACGCTCTTTCCTTGATGCTTCCCCGGACCTGGTTTTCTATCGCAATGAGGACAAAGAGTTTTCGGGTTGTAACCGTGCGATGGAGCTGTTGACGGGCAAAAGCGAAAAACAGCTGATCAGCCTGAAACCGGAAGATGTCTATTCGCCAGAAGCGGCGCAGAAGGTTATCGAAACCGACGAAAAAGTCTTCCGCCACAATGTTTCTCTCACCTACGAACAATGGCTGGATTACCCGGATGGGCGCAAAGCCTGTTTTGAAATTCGTAAAGTGCCTTATTACGACCGCGTGGGTAAACGCCACGGGTTAATGGGCTTTGGTCGCGATATAACCGAGCGTAAACGCTACCAGGATGCGCTTGAGCGTGCCAGCCGTGACAAGACCACCTTCATTTCTACAATCAGCCACGAGCTGCGTACACCGCTCAATGGCATTGTCGGTTTGAGCCGTATCTTGCTGGATACTGAGCTTAACCCGGAACAAACAAACTACCTGAAAACCATTCACGTTTCAGCGATTACGCTTGGTAATATTTTCAACGATATCATTGATATGGATAAGCTTGAGCGCCGTAAAGTTCAGCTTGATAACCAGCCGATTGATTTCACCAGTTTCCTGGCTGATCTGGAAAACCTCTCCGGTTTACAGGCGCAGCAAAAAGGGCTGAAGCTTGAAATGAACCCGACGCTACCGTTGCCGCACAAAGTCGTGACGGACGGAACGCGTTTGCGCCAGATCTTGTGGAACCTTATCAGCAACGCCGTGAAGTTCACCCCGAAAGGCGGGTTAGTCGCTGTGCGTGTGCAGTATGAAGAAGAAAATACGCTTCGCTTCGAAGTGCAGGATTCCGGTATTGGCATTCCGCAGGATGAGCAAGACAAGATTTTTGCTATGTACTATCAGGTGAAAGACAGCCACGGTGGTAAACCGGCAACGGGTACAGGAATCGGTTTGGCAGTGTCGCGTCGCCTGGCCAAGAGTATGGGCGGTGATATTACCGTCAGCAGCAAACCGGGTGAAGGCTCGCTGTTTACCCTGACCATTCAGGCTCCACGCGTTGCGGATGAAGTCGAAGATACTCTCGACGATGATGAAATGCCGCTGCCTGCTTTACACGTTCTGCTGGTGGAAGATATTGAACTCAACGTCATTGTTGCGCGTTCGGTGCTTGAGAAATTGGGCAACAGCGTGGATGTTGCGATGACCGGCAAAGAGGCGCTGGAAAAATTCACCCCAGGGGAATATGACCTGGTGCTGCTGGATATCCAGTTACCGGACATGACCGGGCTGGATATTTCCCGGCAGCTAACCACACGTTACACGCGTGACGAGTTACCGCCGCTGGTAGCCTTGACGGCTAACGTATTGAAAGATAAAAAAGAGTACCTGGATGCTGGCATGGATGATGTGCTAAGCAAACCACTCGCAGTTCCGGCGTTGATGGCGATGATCCAAAAATTCTGGGACAACCAACAGTCAGAGTCTGAAAAGGAGTCTCAAATGCCTCAAGTTAATAGCGAAAAGCAACAAGCATTGCTCGATATCCCGATGCTTGAGCAATACATGGACTTAGTAGGGCCAAAACTGATTACTGATGGGCTGGCGATGTTTGAAAAAATGATGCCGGGTTACCTGAGTGTGCTGGACTCCAATATGACGGCTCGCGACCAAAAAGGCGTGGTGGAAGAAGGCCATAAAATTAAAGGTGCGGCGGGTTCCATTGGGTTGCGTCACTTGCAGCAAATAGCTCAACAAATTCAGTCTCCGGACTTACCAGCCTGGTCAGAAAATGTCGGTGAGTGGATTGAAGAGTTGAAGCAAGAGTGGCAACACGATGTTGATGTTCTGAAGGTCTGGGTGGCGAACGCTCCCAAAAAATGACCCCGGATAAACCGGGGTGCGCGAATTCTGCGCCAACACCAGGGAAAAAGTAGGCTGCGCCGTTGAGTTATAAGTATTTATCTAAATGGCACAGCCGATAATCTTGTGTGCTGCTCAGGCATTAAGATAGCAAATCTTAAATAGATTGTTACGTGAATCAGTAAAATGTGTGAACCATAGCGATCTAATTATCATAACTGATGATAAAAAATTGCATGATGAAAAGGAATGGCTGAATGAAGAAGATTGGTGTGGTGCTCAGTGGTTGTGGGGTTTACGACGGTAGTGAGATTCATGAAGCTGTTATTACCCTGCTGGCAATCGCTCGTTCTGGCGCTGAAGCCGTTTGTTTTGCACCTGATAAACCTCAAGCAGACGTTATTAATCACCTGACTAATAATAAGGTTAACGAGCATCGTAATGTGCTCGCAGAAGCGGCGCGAATCACTCGCGGTGCGATCACTCCATTAGCTCAGGCCGATGCCAGTGAACTGGATGCGCTGATTGTTCCGGGCGGTTTTGGTGCCGCTAAGAATTTGTGCGATTTTGCCAGCCAGGGCATTGAATGCCAGGTTGATGCTGATTTTCGCCGCCTGGTTCGAGACTGCCATGCTCAGGGAAAACCGCTCGGTTTTATGTGCATCGCGCCTGTAATGCTGCCAAAAATCCTCGACGTCCCGGTACGTTTAACCATTGGTACCGATATTGATACCGCAGAAATAGTCGAAGAGATGGGGGCTGAACACGTCCCTTGCCCGGTCGATGACATCGTGGTTGATGAAGAGCATAAAGTCGTGACGACGCCTGCTTATATGCTGGCGACGCGCATTGATGAGGCCGCGATGGGTATCGAGAAGCTGGTGGCTCGCGTTCTGGATCTAACGGCATGAGGAAAGGGCGTTTTGCGCTTTGGCCTCTTCTCAAGCGCTGGTTGTTACGCGGCGTTCTGGCGCTGGCAGGGATCTGGCTGGCGGGAATTATTCTGTTTAGTTTTTTACCGGTGCCATTTTCGGCAGTGATGGTAGAACGGCAATTCAGTGCCTGGTTCTCAGGTGATTTTGGCTATGTGGCACATTCTGATTGGGTCAGCATGGATGAAATCTCACCGTGGATGGGGCTTGCGGTTATTGCAGCAGAAGATCAGAAATTCCCTGACCACTGGGGCTTTGATGTTGCGGCTATCGAAAAGGCTGTGGCTCACAATGAACGCAATGAAAACCGCGTTCGTGGTGCCTCGACACTTTCTCAACAGACAGCTAAAAATCTGTTCCTGTGGGATGGTCGTAGCTACGTGCGAAAAGGTCTTGAGGCTGGGTTAACACTCGGCATGGAAGTGGTCTGGACTAAGCGCCGCATTTTGACGGTTTACCTGAATATTGCGGAATTTGGCGAAGGGATTTTTGGCGTGGAAGCAGCGTCACAGCGCTATTTCCATAAACCTGCAAGTCGTCTGACAGCATCGGAAGCTGCATTGCTCGCCGCAGTATTACCCAATCCTATTCGCTTTAAAGCGAATGCGCCTTCAGGCTATGTACGGCAGCGGCAGCAATGGATTTTGCGCCAGATGCGCCAGCTAGGTGGCGAATCGTTCCTGGCGCAGAATGAATTGAAGTGAGTTAGTCTTCATCAAACCCGGAATTAAACAGCGCGATAACGGCATTCAATGCTTGTTCTTCTTCCGGCCCGGTGACTTCAATTTCAATATGACCACCCTTGGCTGAATCTAACATCAGCAGGGCAATCACGCTGTTAGCTTCAGCCTCCGTACCTGCTTCATTACGCAGCATCACTTCGGCATCAAAGCTTTGCACCAGTTCGAACAGTTTCATCGCCGGGCGTGCGTGCATGCCCAGCTTGTTGGTTATCTCAACGGTCTGTTTTACGGTCATGTTTTGCGTTTTTCCAGCGTACGGTGACGGGATTGCACGTTTTTACCGCGTGAGCGGAAGTAGTCTGCCAGTTGCTCAGCAATATATACCGAACGGTGTTTACCGCCAGTACAGCCAATCGCCACAGTCAGATAGCTGCGGTTATTAGTTTCCAGCATAGGTAACCATAGCTCAAGATAGCTGCGCGTCTGGTAGATAAAGTTATGCACTTCGGTGTGACGGTCGAGGAACGCCGCAACAGGCCTGTCAAGACCGGTCATAGGACGCAGTTTTGGATCCCAGTGCGGGTTTGGCAAGAAGCGCACGTCAAACACGTAGTCCGCATCGATCGGGATACCGTGTTTAAAGCCGAAGGATTCGAACACCATCGTCAGTTCGCGCTCGCGTTTACCAAGCAGGCGCGTACGCAGCATTTCCGCGAGTTCATGTACCGACATTTCAGAGGTGTCGATGATCAAGTCAGCTCTGGATTTCAGTGGCTCCAGCAGGTCACTTTCTTCATCAATTGCACTTTCCAGCGACAGATTTTTGCTGGAAAGCGGATGCAAACGACGCGTGTCGCTATAACGACGAATCAGCGTGTTGCGATCGGCATCGAGGAACAATAATTGCGGCGAGAATGAATCAGGCAGATTGGTCATCGCCTGTTCAAAAATTTCCGGGTTTTCCGGCATGTTACGCACATCGATGCTGACTGCCGCAGAAATTTTTCGCTCTGCGAGAGTTTTGGCAAGATCAGGCAACAGCACCACTGGTAGGTTATCTACGCAGTAGAATCCCATATCTTCTAGTGCACGCAAGGCTACAGACTTCCCTGAACCAGAGCGGCCGCTGACAATCATCAGCACCATTTTATCACTCCCCCAACTTCTCTTGCTGTGGCATCAAGATAACCGCAGCCAGATTATTCATTTTCACTACCTTGTTCTGTTTCGGTAATGATCTGATAAAGCTCTTCATCGCTCTGTGCTGAACGCAGGCGTCGACAAATTGTTTTGTCTGCCAGGCGTTTAGCCACCAGGGACAAAGTATGTAAATGCGTTTTTGTTTGATCTGCTGGTACCAGCAGCGCAAACATCAAATCTACGGGTTGATTATCAATAGCGTCGAAGGCGATAGGCGTTTCGAGTTTAATAAACACCCCAACAGCGCGGGTGGTATCTTCTTCCAGTTTCCCATGGGGAATGGCGATACCATTACCGATGCCGGTACTGCCCATGCGTTCACGCGTCAGCACAGCTTCAAAGACCACTTGTGGTGGCAGGCCGAGTTGCTTCGCCGCCAGCTCACTGATGATTTCCAGCGCACGTTTTTTACTTTGGCAATGTACATTGGTACGCGTACATTCCTTGTTCAGGACATGACTAAGTTGTAGAGCAGAATCGTTGTTCATCATAAGTTCACCTAAGCCCCCTGTTATGCTAACGGCCCGTTACTCCTGGTAACGAGCCGTCTATACCCATCATCTTTTTAGTTACAGCCACACGCCTGCAACTCGAAAACTAATGGCTATATGCTGAAACAGTTGCCCGGATTATTAGTGTTGTTTTAGTTTATCTTTATGTTTGGTTAACTGGCGTGCCAGTTTATCAATCAAACCATCAATTGCCGCATACATATCCTGCCCATCTGAGCTGGCATGTATTTCACCCCCATTTACATGGAGCGTTGCGTCAGCAATGTGCGTGACCTTTTCCACCTTTAACACAATGTAGACCTGGTTAATTCTATCGAAGTACTGCTCCAGTTTGGCAAACTTCGTACTCACAAAATCGCGCAGTGCGTCAGTGATTTCGACGTTTTGTCCTGTAATGTTGAGCTGCATAGTGTCTTCCTTATCGGTTAAGTCACACCAGTTGTTTACGCTGGTTTGACGGTGGTATGGATAAAGACTCTCGGTACTTCGCAACAGTGCGGCGTGCAACCATGATCCCCTGAGCCGATAGCATAGTCGTTAACTTGCTATCACTCAGTGGTTTCGCAGGGTTTTCCGCCGCAATTAATTTCTTCACCAATGCCCGAATCGCCGTTGAAGAGGCTTCGCCTCCACCTTCGGTATTCACATGGCTTGAGAAGAAATACTTCAATTCAAAAATTCCGCGTGGGCTATGCAAATATTTTTGCGTCGTCACACGGGAAATGGTCGATTCATGCATCTCGACCACCTGAGCGATATCAGCCAGAACCATCGGTTTCATGTGTTCTTCGCCATGCTCAAAAAAGCCTTGTTGCTGCTCAACGATGCAACGGCTGACGCGCAGCAGCGTATCGTTGCGGCTTTCAAGACTCTTAATTAGCCACTTGGCCTCTTGCAGGTTACTGCGAATAAACTGTGAGTCGCTGTCATTGCGGGCATTTGTGCCCATTGCAGCGTACTGCTGGTTTATTTTAAGGCGTGGAATGCTGTCAGCATTCAGTTCTACCGTCCAGCGCCCCTGAGTTTTTTTCACCAGAATATCGGGAATAACATATTCGGGCTCGCTGGTTTGAATGGATTGCCCTGGACGTGGATCAAGAGACTGAATCAGGCACATTGCCTCTTTCAGCACTTCTTCTTTCAGGCGCGTGACGCGCATCAGGCTACGGAAATCATGGTTGGCCAGCAGATCCAGATGATCGCTGACGATCAGGCGTGCTTCTACCAGCCAGGGTGTTTCTCTGGCGTACTGAGAAAGTTGGATGAGCAAGCAATCGCGGAGATCGCGTGCGGCAACGCCAACAGGATCAAAACGCTGGACGCGTTTGAGTACCGCTTCCACTTCGTCGATCGTGATTTCGTCATCGCCCATGCTTTCCAGAATTTCTTCCAGCGAAACCGTGAGATAGCCCATCTCATCGACAGCATCGACAATAGATGTCGCAATGGCTGTATCGGTATCAGAGAACGGGGTGAGATCGACCTGCCACATCAGGTAATCCTGAAGTGACTGGGTTGTTTCCCCTTGATAAACCGGCAGCTCGTCATCACTACTGTAATCGGATCCCGTTCCTGATGGCGTGCCTGCGGTGTAGATCTCGTCCCAGCTGGTATCCAGCGGCAGCTCGTCAGGCATCTCTTTTTGTTCAAGCGCCTCACGAGTGTCTAAAGCTTCATTTTCACGAACTTCCTGAGTTTCAATTTCTTCATGCAGATCGGTTTGCTCAAGCAGTGGGTTACTTTCCAGTGCTTGCTGAAGTTCTTGCTGTAGCTCTAACGTCGACAGTTGTAACAGACGAATGGCCTGCTGCAACTGGGGAGTCATAGCAAGTTGTTGGCTAAGCCTTAATTGCAAACCTTGCTTCATATTCAGAGCGAACTTCCTCAGGTATATACTCGTCATACTTCGAGTTGCTGGAACGTGGGCAACTCGATTTACCCAGAGTATTAATAGTTATACTTCCTACCCTATCAGAGTCTGAACTCTTCGCCCAGATAGACGCGCTTAACATGCTCATCTTCCAGGATTTCCGCAGGCGTGCCATGGGCAATTAACTGGCCCTGGCTGACGATGTAAGCGCGTTCACACACGGCCAACGTTTCGCGTACGTTATGGTCGGTAATCAGCACACCAAGGCCGCTATCGCGCAAATGCTCGATAATTCGCTTGATGTCGATGACGGAGATTGGGTCAACACCTGCAAAAGGTTCGTCCAAAAGAATAAATTTCGGGTTTGCGGCCAATGCGCGGGCAATTTCGACACGACGGCGTTCACCACCAGACAGAGACTGCCCGAGGTTATTACGCAAATGTTCGATGTGAAACTCTTCCATCAGCTCATTGGCGCGATCTTCACGCTGCTCGGCGGAAAGATCGTCACGGATCTGCAAGACAGCCATCAGGTTGTCAAACACGCTTAAGCGGCGGAAGATAGACGCTTCCTGCGGCAAATAGCCAATACCACGACGGGCACGAGCATGAAGCGGCAGCAGGCTGATATCTTCATCATCAATAATGATGTTACCAGCGTCGCGCGGCACAATCCCTACAACCATGTAAAAGGTTGTGGTTTTACCCGCACCGTTAGGGCCAAGCAAACCCACAATTTCTCCGGACTTAACGGTCAGGCTGACATCTTCTACAACGCGGCGGCCTTTGTAGGCTTTGGCGAGGTTTTTTGCAATTAAAGTAGCCATAACGAATTAGTTACTCTTTTTCGGGGCAGGTGCCGGAGCCTGGCCGTCTTTTTTCTGCAATTGAGAAGGGACCAGAACGGTGGTGACTCGTTTACCTTTCTCGCTAAAGGCCTGCATTTTCTGCTCTTTAACCAGATAGGTAATTTTGTCGCCTTTGATGTTGCTGTCGACCTGCTCGAGATAAGCGTTGCCGGTCAGTACCACAAAGTCGTTTTGCAGCTCATAGTGCATGGTCGCTGCGTGTCCATTGACTGGCTTACCGCTATCTTGCATCTGATAGAAAGTGGCTGGGTTACCATAGCCATCAATCACTTCTTTGCCTTCCTCGCCGCCTGGACGGGTTACAACGACTTTATCGGCGTTAATTTTGATACTGCCTTGCGTCACGATAACGTTGCCGGTGAAAGTGACGATGTTGCCTTGCATATCCAGCGACTGTTGGTCAGATTCAATGTGAATCGGCTGGTCGGTATCACCCGTCAGCGCAAATGCCGAAAAACTGGCGGCTAAAAGCGTACTCGTCAGTACTAAATTAAGGCTGAGTTTGTTTATTCTGGATTTCATAGGATGTTCTAACCTTTTCAATCAGCTCGGCATTTTTGCTGCGTAAGTTTCCACGCATTTTGAGGCCGGTGGAGTTAAAGCTGGTTCCGTACAAGGTTACCTGGTCATCAGAGGCAACATCCTGAGTGACTAAATTAACCTGCGCATTGTCCGTGGTAATTTTGCGTAGCTGGGAATCTGGTGTCAGAGCAGTCAGCACCACATTCCCATACAAATACAGCATCCGATCGTTAGTCAGTTTGGCGCGATCTGCTCGTAATGACCAGGTCGCAACTTTGTTTTCGTCGTACTGTGTCATCACCGGATTGGTGAACCACGAAACGGCGGTATCGGAAAAATATTCAACGTGTTCCGCGACCAGCCGATAATTTAGAGCCCCTTCAGGACTGTAGGCGAGAGTCGTGGAATGTTCACTTTTATAGGTTGGCTCGTTGCTGTTTACCGTCACAGGTGCAACGGTGTCTTTATCGACCAGATTAAAGCCAATTAGCACCAACGCCAGCAATGAAAGCAGGATGATAACCCAACGTCTGGTCTTACTCATATAGATAGCCCTTTGGCCTCATCAAGCTTTCCTTGTGCCAATAGAAGGAGATCGCAGACTTCGCGCACTGCCCCACGGCCGCCAGCAATGCGGGTAACGTAGTCGGCACGGGGAATAAGCAGTGGATGAGCATCAGATACCGCCACGCTCAAACCGACTTTCGCCATTACAGGCCAGTCGATTAAATCATCACCGACATAGGCAACTTGCTCCGCCGGAATGTTGAGCTTACCCAGGAGATCGTGAAAAGCCAGAAGCTTGTCAGACTGCCCTTGATAGAGATGGGTAATGCCCAGCGTTTCACAGCGGTCTTCAAGCAGTTTTGCTTTGCGCCCAGTGATGATGGCGACTTCGATATCGGAAGTCAGCGCGCAGCGAATGCCATAACCGTCACGCACGTTGAATGCTTTCAGCTCTTCGCCGCTATTGCCCATATAAATCAGGCCATCAGACATCACACCGTCAACGTCTAAAATGAGCAGGCGCACGTTGGCTGCCCGCTCCATCACGTGCGTGCTTACCGGACCGTAGCAGGTGGCAAGTGACGCTTCATGGTTACTCATTAATGCTAATCCTTTGTTAAACCACGCCTGCGCGCAGCATGTCGTGCATATGTACCACACCGAGTAGTTGGTCGCCATCAGCAACCAGTACCGAGGTAATATGGCGAGACTGCATCAAGTTCAGTGCATCAACCGCCAGTAATGTTGGGCGAACACGAATTCCGCCAACGGTCATGACATCTGCAATATTCAGGGAGTGGAGGTCAACGCCCATATCAAAGACCCGACGCAAGTCACCATCGGTGAAGATCCCTTCGATTTTCATCAGGGAGTCACAGATTACGGTCATCCCCATATTTTTGCGCGTAATTTCCAGCAACGCGTCGCGCAAAGATGCATCTTTACTGACATGGGGGATCTCGTCACCGCTGTGCATAATGTCACTGACACGTAGTAACAGTTTACGTCCCAATGCACCGCCTGGGTGAGAAAGTGCAAAATCTTCTGCGGTAAAGCCGCGAGCTTTCAATAAGGCAACAGCCAGAGCGTCACCCATTACCAGTGTGGCCGTGGTGCTGGATGTTGGAGCCAGGCCTAGCGGGCACGCTTCCTGCGGGACTTTGACACACAAATGGACATCGGCCGCTTTGCCCATCGAGCTTTCCGGGCGGCTGGTGATGCAAATTAATGGCACCTGTAAGCGTTTGAGAACCGGGATCAGCGCCAAGATTTCGTTTGACTCGCCAGAGTTAGAGATAGCAATCACGATATCTTGTGCGCTAACCATGCCCAGGTCGCCGTGGCTTGCTTCACCAGGATGTACGAAAAACGACGGTGTGCCAGTACTGGCAAACGTTGCCGCCATTTTTTTACCGATATGGCCAGATTTACCCATGCCCATAACGACGACTTTGCCCTGGCAATAGAACATTTTTTCACAGGCCGCAGAGAAGTCTGTGTTGATGTATTGATCGAGCTGATCCAGGCCTTCACGTTCAATCTTCAGTACTTCTTTGCCTGCTTGCTGAAAGTCAAAACCCGGTTGCAAATCTATCTGTGACATAATTTCCGTTCCGTTTACCCTACGACCGGTGATGCAGAAAACCACAGCATCACAATCCATACGAAGAAACTACATGTTAACAGAGCGCCTGCCGTCTTGCCGATAGAGCGAGCCCTGCACCAGCAAAGTACCGCGAAAATGGCACTTACGACCAACATCACCCAATAATCCCGGGTAAAGGCGTAAGGGTCTATTTCACCCGGTGCAATTAACGCCGGGATACCCAGCACCAACACGATATTGAAAATATTCGAGCCAATGATATTACCTATCGCAATATCATCTTCGCCTTTACGGGCACCCGCGATCGTTGTGGCAAGTTCAGGCAGGCTCGTGCCGACAGAGATAATCGTCAGCCCAATCACAAGCTCGCTCACACCGAAGTAATGCGCGACCACACTGGCATTGTCGATAACCATACGCGTGGCCATCGGCATAATAATTAACGCAACGGCAAGCCATAAAAAGGCGACAGGTCGGCTCCCCTCACGAGGAAGTTCTGCCAGCTGCTCGCGGGTCAGGTTGTCGGCACCTTCATTGCCGGCGAGGCGCGCTATTTTAATCGTAAACAACAGATACGCTATAGCGACTGCAATCAGTATTACGCCATCAATGCGACTTAACTGATTATCGAAAAGAAGCCATCCGATAACGCCGCTTGCGACTAACATTAGGGGTAATTCACGCCGTAGAATATCGGAATTCACGGTAAAAGGGTGCAAAAGTGCCGCTAAGCCGAGAATCAGTAAGATATTGGTGATATTTGAACCTAACGCTGTGCCCACCGCTAAATCCAACTGACCATGCAGCGCAGCAGTGCTTGCGACGATAAGTTCAGGCAATGAGGTACCGATGCTGACGACGGTCAAACCAATAAGCAGCGGTGGGACCCCGAAACTGCGGCAAAGTATTGAAGCCGCAAACACCAGACGGTCGGCACCATAGACGACTAAAAGCAAACCGATAATTAACAGAGCTGTAGCTAACAGCATGCAAAATCCTTTATTCAGGTATAATCGCCGGTCTTGCGCTGTGAAAGTGCCGGCGGAGCATACAGTTCTGTAGGCTATGGTAGGAATTCTTAATTCTGACTTTATGTGGCAGAAAAGTAAAACAAATGCCAGTTTTTGCTACCTGGAGCAGGTACTATTCTGTAAAAATGTTGGGTTGGGGCGGTGTTCCCATTCAATACCTGGTCCGTGAAATTGATAAAAGGAAAGATGATGAGCCAGACGCAGACGAATCTGGTCGAAATTCGCGGTGTGACGTTTACCCGCGGCACTCGGCGCATCTTTGACAATATTTCGCTGAACGTGCCTCGTGGCAAAATTACCGCCATAATGGGTCCTTCAGGAATCGGTAAGACGACACTGCTGCGGCTGATTGGCGGTCAAATTCAGCCGGATAGTGGTGAAATCCTGTTTGACGGTGAAAACGTACCGGCAATGTCGCGTTCGCGTTTGTACAACGTTCGTAAACGCATGAGCATGTTATTTCAGTCCGGCGCGTTGTTTACCGATCTCAATGTTTTTGAGAACGTCGCTTACCCGCTTCGCGAGCATCGCCGTTTGCCGGAAGAGTTGCTGCATAGCACCGTCATGATGAAACTTGAGGCGGTGGGATTGCGTGGCGCGGCTAAACTGATGCCTAACGAACTGTCTGGTGGTATGGCCCGACGAGCAGCGCTTGCTCGCTCCATTGCACTCGAACCCGATCTCATTATGTTCGATGAGCCATTCGTTGGTCAGGACCCGATTACCATGGGTGTGCTGGTCAAATTGATTTCCGAATTAAACAGCGCTCTGGGCGTCACCTGTATCGTGGTTTCACACGACGTGCCTGAAGTGCTGAGCATTGCCGATTACGCCTATATTGTTGCAGATCAGCACATTGTGGCTGAAGGGACGCCTACAGGCTTGCGTGAAAATAGCGACCCACGAGTACGTCAGTTCCTCGATGGTATTGCCGATGGGCCTGTACCGTTCCGCTATCCGGCAACGGATTATCGGAATGACCTATTATCAAAAACAGGGAGTTAAGTGACTCATGCTCTTTAATGCACTGGCATCGTTCGGGCGGCGGGGACTGAAAACCTGCGCGTCATTCGGCCGGGCCGGGATAATGCTTTTTAATGCGCTGGTGGGGAAACCTGAGTTCCGCAAACACGCGCCACTGCTGATTCGTCAGTTGTATAACGTCGGCGTATTATCGCTGCTGATTATCGTGGTTTCCGGTTTGTTCATTGGCATGGTGCTTGGCCTGCAAGGCTACCTGGTGCTGACAACCTATAGTGCAGAATCAAGTCTGGGCATGTTGGTTGCTTTGTCATTGTTGCGGGAGTTGGGCCCTGTTGTGGCCGCGTTATTGTTCGCCGGGCGTGCAGGTTCTGCTCTGACCGCAGAAATTGGCTTAATGAAGGCGACAGAACAGCTTTCCAGCATGGAAATGATGGCGGTTGATCCTTTACGCCGCGTTGTGTCTCCTCGCTTTTGGGCTGGTGTCATTTCATTGCCATTGCTGACGCTTATTTTTGTTGCCGTGGGTATTTGGGGTGGCGCACTGGTCGGCGTGAACTGGAAGGGAATCGATGCCGGTTTCTTCTGGTCGGCGATGCAAGATGCCGTCAACTGGCGTACCGATCTGATTTACTGTGTTATCAAGAGCGTGGTGTTCGCGATAACAGTAACCTGGATTGCACTATTCAATGGCTATGATGCTATTCCTACGTCCGCAGGGATTAGCCGGGCAACAACAAGAACCGTTGTGCACGCTTCACTGGCCGTTTTGGGGTTGGATTTTGTGCTCACTGCACTGATGTTTGGGAATTAAGTTCATGCAAACTAAGAAATTTGAAACTGGGGTTGGGGCATTTCTGATTATCGCGCTGGCTGCCATTGTCTTTTTATGTCTGAAAGTGGCAAACGTCACTTCACTGCGCAGTGAGCCGACGTACCGGGTTTACGCGACGTTTGATAACATCGGTAGCCTGAAAAACGGTTCTCCATTGCGCCTTGGTGGCGTGGTGATTGGCCGTGTTGATGACATCACTCTTGATCCGAAAACATACTTACCTCGCGTGACTCTGGATATTGAACAACGCTATGACCATATCCCGGATACCAGTTCGCTTGCTATCCGCACTTCAGGTTTGCTGGGTGAGCAATACCTTGCGCTGAACCTCGGTTTTGATGACCCTGAACTCGGTTCATCTATCCTTAAAGAGGGCGGCACGATTCAGGACACGAAATCAGCCTTGGTGCTGGAAGACCTGATTGGCCAATTCTTGTATAAAAGCGGTAATTCCGATAATCAGAACTCAGGGGATTCCTCATCGCAGGATTCAGAGAAAAATAGTGCAGCGCCACAGCCCGGCACCACGCACTAATCTAAGAGGAAAAGTTTTATGTTTAAACGACTTATTATGATTGCCATGCTGGTTATCGCACCACTGGCGAATGCTGCGGATCAAAGTAACCCATACAAACTGATGGGCGAAGCGGCGCAAAAAACTTTTGATCGTCTGAAAACCGAACAACCTAAAATTCGTCAGAACCCAAACTATCTGCGTGACATTGTTGGTCAGGAACTGCTGCCATATGTGCAGGTGAAATATGCGGGTGCACTGGTTTTAGGTCGCTATTATAAAGACGCAACGCCTGCGCAGCGCGACGCCTACTTCAAAGCGTTTGAAGAGTACCTGAAACAAGCATATGGTCAGGCACTTGCCATGTATAACGGGCAATCCTACCAAATCGCACCTGAGCAGCCTTTGGGTGATGCCACTATTCTGGCGATTCGTGTGACTATCGTTGATCCAAACGGCCGTCCTCCAGTTCGTCTTGATTTCCAGTGGCGTAAAAATACCCAGACAGGCAACTGGCAGGCTTACGACATGATTGCAGAAGGTGTCAGCATGATTACCACTAAGCAAAATGAGTGGAGTGATATCCTGCGCACCAAAGGCATCGATGGTTTGACGGCTCAGCTGCAATCAATCTCTAAACTGCCTATTACTCTGGAAACGAAAAAGTAATGGCGGGCGAACTTAACTGGCAGCGTGAAGCAGCAACGCTGCATCTGGCGGGTGAGTTAGATAGCGATACGGTGGGGCCTTTATGGAACCAGCGTGAGCAAATCATGGCAGGTATTAAGGTTCTTAATCTTTCGGGATTATCGCGTGTTGATACTTCAGGTGTCGCGCTTTTGATTCATCTTGTGGCCTTTGTCAGACGCCAAAACGTTGAGATTGAACTGCAGGGCGCCAGCGATAATTTACAGACGCTAACCAAACTTTATAACCTGCCAGAAGACATCCTTCCTGCTTTTGCAGGCTAATGTTTTCATAGCGTTACTATCATTGCCCCTGATCTATTGAGATCAGGGGCTTTTTGCTTATTTAAGACAACGCCACTTTCCTCTAAGATGTGTGGCTTGTTTCCTTAACCGACGAATTATATCCCATGGAAAATCATGAAATTCAGACAGTGCTGATGAACGCACTGCCCCTCCAGGAAGTCCACGTCTCAGGCGATGGTAGCCATTTTCAGGTGATTGCGGTGGGTGAGTTATTCGCCGAGTTAAGTCGCGTGAAGAAGCAACAAACAGTTTATGCGCCATTGATGGAACTGATTGCTGATAACCGTATTCATGCGGTTTCCATCAAGACCTACACTCCGCAAGAGTGGGATCGCGATCGTAAACTTAATGGTTTTTGAGCAATTCGCCACGGCGGGTTGTAACGATTTGCATTTAATAGAGAGCAGTTGCAATGGATAAATTTCGAGTTCAGGGGCCAACCCGACTGAGTGGTGAAGTGACGATCTCCGGGGCGAAAAACGCCGCGCTGCCAATCCTCTTCGCCGCACTGTTGGCCGAAGAGCCAGTTGAGATTCAAAATGTTCCAAAACTGAAAGACATTGATACCACAATGAAGCTGTTAAGCCAGTTGGGTACTAAAGTCGAACGCAATGGTTCAGTGTGGATTGACGCCAGTGAAGTGAATATCTTCTGTGCGCCTTACGACCTGGTTAAAACCATGCGTGCTTCTATCTGGGCGCTTGGGCCGTTGGTCGCGCGTTTTGGTCAGGGTCAGGTTTCATTGCCTGGCGGTTGTGCAATCGGCGCACGTCCGGTTGATTTGCATATTACCGGCCTTGAGCAATTGGGTGCGGAAATTAAACTGGAAGAAGGCTACGTTAAAGCTTCCGTAAATGGTCGCCTGAAGGGCGCGCATATCGTGATGGATAAAGTGAGCGTAGGTGCCACTGTTACCATCATGAGTGCTGCAACCCTTGCTGAGGGGACGACCATCATTGAAAACGCTGCCCGTGAGCCGGAGATCGTTGATACAGCGAACTTCCTGAATACACTGGGTGCGAAAATCACCGGTGCAGGTACCGATCGCATCACCATTCAGGGCGTTGAACGCCTCGGTGGCGGTGTTTATCGCGTCGTGCCTGACCGTATTGAAACCGGGACGTTCCTGGTTGCTGCGGCCATTTCCGGTGGCAAAATTGTTTGCCGTAATGCTCAACCCGATACGCTGGATGCAGTGTTAGCGAAACTGCGTGAAGCAGGTGCCGATATTGAAGTGGGTGAAGATTGGGTGAGTCTGGATATGCACGGTAAGCGTCCGAAAGGCGTGACAATCCGTACTGCGCCGCACCCTGGTTTCCCAACAGATATGCAGGCTCAGTTTACCCTGTTGAACCTGGTGGCTGAAGGCACGGGTGTTATTACTGAAACCATCTTCGAAAACCGTTTCATGCATGTCCCTGAGTTAATTCGTATGGGCGCGCACGCGGAAATTGAGAGCAATACTGTTATTTGCCACGGCGTTGAGAAACTGTCCGGTGCGCAAGTGATGGCAACTGACCTGCGCGCTTCAGCAAGCCTCGTTCTGGCGGGCTGTATTGCAGAAGGTACAACAGTTGTTGACCGTATTTACCACATCGATCGTGGCTATGAGCGTATTGAAGATAAACTTCAGGCGCTGGGTGCGAAGATTGAACGTGTGAAAGGCAGCAGCGGCGAATAAATATCGCCATTAAAAATAAAAGAAACCGGGCATGCCCGGTTTTTTTATCGTTTACGCATCAAACCTGAACGGTCAATAAACTGGTTGGTTTGTGGATCGTAGTACCGCGATGGCCAAATCACCCAGGGCGAGGTATCCAGTGCCTGAGCGATAATTAACTCACCCTTCGGCCACGGACGCGACAACGCGTTTGCCAGTGTTGATGAACTCAGACCTGCTTTTCTTGATTCAGCTGCCAGTGATGTTCCACGTTTGCGTAGCCCTGCGATGATATCTGCCGGGTGCCAGTCAGATTGTTTACTTTCCATGTTTCTCCCTGTGCCGATACTTTTACTGGATTGCTCAACTGAATTTATAACATAGCAATGAGTCAAAAGATTCCAATTAAAACGTAAAAAACCAAATCTGTGTTAATCCACACAAAGTGAGTGAAAATCAATGAAAACAGATTGGTATAGGGAGTTGCTGAAGGCTTTGGTGAGATTGTAGAGAGATTTTATTGGAAACTTAGCGCGCCTTTAACAGACGCGCTGAAAAGATTAGCGATCGCGTTGAACTGACATGTGAGCCAGAGCAATTAACGCTTCTTTGTGTTCGCTTTCAGGCAAAATATCCAGTGCTGAAATTGCTTTATCCGCTTCTTGCTCTGCACGCAGTTGCGTCCATTCCAGGGAACCACATGCAGTCATTGCATCTAACACGGGTTGCAGCAAATGACGCCCGTTTCCTTGCTCAATAGCTTCGCGGATCATTTTTGCTTGCTCAGCATTTCCGTTACGCATGGCATGCAGCAGAGGGAGAGTTGGCTTGCCTTCGTTAAGGTCATCACCGACATTTTTACCCAAAGTTTGCCCATCAGCGCTGTAATCCAGCAGGTCGTCGATAAGCTGGAAAGCCGTTCCCAGGTAACGGCCATAATCCTGAAGTGCTTTTTCTTGTTCTTCCGTTGCGCCGGCTAAAATACCTGAACACTGGGCCGCCGCTTCGAATAAACGTGCTGTTTTGCTGTAAATCACCCGCATATAACTTTCTTCGGTGATATCAGGGTCATTGCAGTTCATCAGTTGCAGAACTTCGCCTTCAGCAATCACATTCACCGCTTCGGACATCACCTCAAGAACCTTGAGTGAGCCGAGCTGCGTCATCATCTGGAAGGCTCGGGTATAAATAAAATCACCCACTAAAACACTGGCTGCATTGCCAAATGCTGCGTTGGCCGTTGCTTTACCGCGACGCATATCTGATTCATCGACAACATCATCATGGAGCAATGTTGCGGTGTGAATGAACTCAATAAGGGCCGCAATATTGATATGCGCATTGCCCTGATAGCCGAGTGTCCGAGCTGCAAGAACAGCAATCATCGGGCGGATACGTTTACCACCGCCACTGACGATGTAATACCCTAACTGATTGATCAATTGGACATCTGAGTTCAGTTGCTCAAGGATGACCGCATTGACTCCCGCCATATCTTGCGCGGTTAACTCATTAATTTTTTCTAAATTCATCGCAAAAGTCTGGCTTAAAGTCCTGTTTACCACATGTCTTTACGGAATCACGTGAGGGTAGAGGAGTAATAATGTAGTACAGATTGTACTGAAAAAACGAGGCAGATAAACGGCTGGTGTGATGTTGCGTTTTTTTTCTACTCTGTTTAATGACAGGGCTTGTCAAAGGCTCTCGTTTTGCGTAATATTCGCGCCCTATTGTGAATATTTATAGCGCCACCTGAAACATACGTAGGGTGCGTGCGGAAAGCGGAGTTTTATATGTACGCGGTTTTCCAAAGTGGTGGTAAACAACACCGAGTAAGCGAAGGTCAAACCATTCGCCTGGAAAAGCTGGACATCGCAACTGGCGAAGCAGTTGAGTTCGCAGAAGTTCTGATGATCGCTAATGGTGAAGAAATCAAAATCGGCGTTCCTTTCGTCGATGGCGGCGTAGTCAAAGCTGAAATTGTTGCTCATGGTCGTGGCGAGAAAATTAAGATTGTTAAGTTTCGTCGTCGTAAACACTACCGTAAGCAGCAAGGTCATCGTCAGTGGTTCACTGATGTGAAAATCACCGGCATCAGCGCTTAATACAGGGGAGCATATTAAATGGCACATAAAAAGGCTGGCGGCTCTACTCGTAACGGTCGCGATTCCGAAGCTAAACGTCTGGGCGTAAAACGTTTCGGCGGAGAAGCAGTTCTGGCAGGCAGCATTATCGTTCGTCAACGTGGTACTAAATTCCACGCTGGCACCAACGTAGGTTGCGGCAAAGATCATACTCTGTTCGCTTTGACTGACGGTAAAGTTAAGTTCGAAGTTAAAGGTCCGAAAAACCGTAAGTTCATCAGCATCGTTGCTGAATAAGTTTTTCGCGTCCCGGTAACGGATAGAAGCCCCGCAACACGTTGCGGGGCTTTTTACATTCTGCGACCGGTAAATCAATGAAGTATTTTCTTCAGATTTCGGGTTGCAGGATTAGAGCATGAAACAGCAGGCAGGGATTGGCATTATCCTGGCGCTTACTACAGCAGTTTGCTGGGGAGCATTGCCAATTGCGATGAAACAGGTGCTGACGGTGATGGAACCGCCAACAGTCGTCTTTTATCGCTTCTTGATGGCAAGCCTGGGGCTCGGTAGCATTCTTGCTATACGTGGAAAATTGCCGCCTCTACGCCTGTTCCGTAAACCACGTTGGCTGGCACTACTTGCCATCGCAACGGGTGGTCTGTTCGGAAATTTTTTGCTTTTTAGTTCGTCGTTGCAGTACCTGAGCCCGACGGCATCTCAAGTTATTGGCCAGCTTTCCCCGGTGGGAATGATGGTGGCAAGCGTTGTTGTGCTGAAAGAAAAAATGCGCGGTACGCAGGTCATCGGGGCCACAATGCTTCTTTGCGGGTTGGTGATGTTCTTTAACACCAGCCTGATAGAAATTTTTACCCGCCTGACAGATTACACCCTTGGGGTGATTTTCGGTGTTATGGCGGCGACAGTGTGGGTCATCTATGGCGTGGCACAAAAGGTATTATTACGCCGCCTGGCCTCGCAACAGATCCTCCTTTTGCTGTACACTTTATGTACTGTTGCACTTTTTCCTCTGGCTCAGTTGGATAAAATTTTCCAACTCAGTAGTTGGCAACTGGCATGTTTAGTTTTCTGTGGCCTGAATACACTGGTTGGGTATGGGGCACTGGCAGAAGCCATGGCACGGTGGCAGGCGGCACAGGTTAGCGCAATTATTACGCTGACTCCGCTGTTTACTTTGCTATTTTCAGATTTATTAGCGTTAGCCTGGCCCGATTTCTTCGCTATGCCGTTACTTAACCTTGTGGGTTATATCGGCGCGTTCGTCGTGGTTGCAGGTGCAATGTATTCAGCCATTGGTCACCGTCTTTGGGGGCGTTGGCGCAAAACCGAAGCTGTTCTTCCAGTACAACGTTCGGGCGAATGATTTACGGAGAAGTGAAATGAAGTTTGTTGATGAAGCAACGATCCTGGTCGTAGCAGGTGATGGCGGTAACGGCTGCGTTAGCTTCCGTCGTGAAAAATATATTCCCAGAGGCGGCCCGGACGGTGGTGATGGCGGTGATGGCGGTGATGTGTGGCTGGAGGCGGATGAAAACCTCAACACCCTGATCGACTATCGCTTCGAGAAATCTTTCCGCGCTGAACGTGGTCAAAATGGCCAGAGCCGTGACTGTACCGGTAAACGTGGTAAAGACATTACTGTAAAAGTACCTGTAGGAACGCGTGTTATCGATCAGGGCACTGGCGAAACCATGGGTGATATGACCCTGCATGGTCAGCGTCTGATGGTTGCTAAGGGCGGTTGGCACGGTTTGGGTAACACCCGTTTCAAGTCATCTGTGAACCGTACACCGCGTCAGAAAACCATGGGTACGCCTGGCGAGAAGCGTGATATCCAACTTGAGCTGCTGCTGTTAGCTGACGTGGGTATGCTTGGTTTGCCGAATGCCGGTAAATCTACCTTCATTCGTTCTGTCTCTGCGGCAAAACCAAAAGTGGCGGATTATCCGTTTACTACGCTTATCCCAAGCCTTGGTGTTGTCCGTATGGATAACGAGAAAAGCTTTGTGGTTGCCGATATTCCAGGGCTTATCGAAGGCGCAGCTGATGGCGCAGGCCTCGGCATCCGCTTCCTGAAACACCTTGAGCGTTGCCGCGTGTTATTGCACCTCATCGATATCGCACCAATTGACGAATCAGATCCGGTTGAAAATGGCCGCGTCATTATTGGTGAGCTTGAAAAATACAGCGAGAAACTTGCTGAGAAGCCACGCTGGTTGGTCTTCAACAAATGCGATTTGATGAGCAAAGAAGATGCCGAAGCGCGTGCAAAAGAAATTGCGACCGCTATGGGCTGGGAAGAGAAATACTACCTGATTTCTGCCGTTAACCGCGAAGGCGTGAATGCGCTGTGCTGGGATGTAATGGACTTCATCATTGCTAACCCGAAAATCGCTGAGCTCCAGCCGATTGCACCGGAAAAAGTTGAGTTCATGTGGGATGACTATCATCAGCAGCAACTCGATGCCGTGGAAGCGGAAGAAGACGAAGACTGGGATGACGACTGGGATGAAGATGACGACGAAGGTGTCGAAATCATCTATCAGAAATAAAACGTTATCTTTGAAAGGGCCGGAAATTTTCCGGCCCTTTTTTTATTTGTGAATTACTGGTTTTGCGAAGGGATCCAACAGCTCGCCTGAAGACCTTTCTCTTCAGGACCATTGTCTAACGCTAGTTTCCCGTTATGAAGCTGAACAATACGCTGCACAATATTCAACCCGAGCCCGCTGCCGCCATAACGTTGATCCATACGCCGGAATGGATCAGTAATCGTCTGACGGTGCTGTTCACCAATGCCTGGCCCTTGATCAGAGACCATAAGCGTTGCACCTTTACCCTCAGCGGTTAATGAAACGGTAATGGTGCTGTGAGTAGGGCTGTAGCGGGATGCATTTTCCAGCAGGTTACGCAGCATCAGTCGCAGTAACACGGCATCACCCTGAACGATGTTTTCACTTTCTTTTGGCCAGATAATTTCCTGTTGGCGTAAAGCGACCATCTCTTCCATTTCCATTTTCAGTGGTGAAATGATGTCGCGCGACCAGTTCAGTGTGTCGTAATGGCCGCTCGCCAGCGCCTGCCCAGCACGTGAGAGCATCAGAAGCTGTTCAATGGTATGCATGAGTTGGTCAATGCGCTCCAGCAGCATAGGGGCTTGCTGAACGCCTGAGTTAACCATCAACTCAAGATGCAGTCGGATACCCGCAAGCGGAGTTCGTAATTCATGCGCAGCATCTGCGGTAAACAAGCGTTCCTGCTGAATCGTGTGGTCCAGCCGTGCGAGTAGCTGATTGAGCGATGTGGTAACGGCCGCCATCTCGTCCATATCAGAATACATAGGCAGAGGTGACAGATTATCAGCGGATCGATTAGCAAGGCTTGTGCGAAGCCGGTTTAGCGGACGGGTGATCCAGGTAATCGCCCAGAATGAGAAGAACAAGGTGAAACCAATCATCACCAGTGAAGGCACCAGTAACGAAGCAATGGCTTCACGAATTTCTTTTTCGACGTGCTGGTTACGCGCTTTGGCTGATAACGTTTCGCTCACCAGAAAACTGATTTGCTCACGGCTTTCATGCCACAGCCAGATAACACTAATTAATTGAAAAAATAGAAGAATAAGCGCAAGGAGGATCATCAGCCGCTGACGCATACTGTTCATGCACGACTCTCCAGTCGATAGCCAACACCACGAACGGTTTTGATTCTGTCTTTTCCTAACTTGCGACGCAGATTATGGATATGCACTTCAAGCGTATTTGAGCCCGGATCGTCCTGCCAGCTATAGATATCCTGCTGCAATGTTTCACGGTGCACGGTTTGCCCGATACGCATCATCAAGCGAGTCAGTAACGCGAACTCTTTCGGCGTGATTTCTACCGGCAGACCTTGTAACAACACTTGCTGAGTTTGCAGGTTGAGCGTCAGATCATCATGTTGCAGGAGGTTATCGCTTTGCCCCTGGTAGCGGCGGATTAGTGCTCGTGTCCGGGCTTGCAATTCGGCGAGCGCGAAGGGTTTGACCAGATAGTCATCTGCACCTGAATCCAGCCCATTCACACGGTCTTCGAGTGCATCGCGCGCCGTGAGTATCAACACGGGCGTGCTGATACTACGGCGACGCCATTGCTTTAGCAAAGTGGCACCGTCTTTATCGGGCAGGCCCAGATCAAGAATGACCATGCCGTATTCACCACTTTCGATCAGTGCATCCGCTTCGGCAGCGGTCGTGGCGCAATCAAGAGCATAACCTTCGCTGTTCATTGCCAGCACCAGGCCTTCCCGTAACAGTAAATCGTCTTCAACTATTAGCAGTTTCATAACTCAATTATTCTGGTAGATATCCTTATAGAGCCGGCTTTCAAAGCGCACTAATGGGATACGACGGTTACGTTGGTCGGCAGGCTCTACAGCGTAGCCTGACAAATATTGCACAAAGGCCATACGTTGGCCGCTGGCAGTCGTGATAAATCCAGCAAGGTTATACACCCCTTGCAGCGAACCTGTTTTGGCAGAAACTTTCCCGTCAACGCCTGCCTGATGCAGACCAGCACGATACTGTAACGAGCCGTCATAACCTGCCAACGGTAGCATTGAGATGAAGTTAAGCTCGGTGTCATTCTGGGCGATGTACTGCAAAACCTGCATCATGGTTGCAGGGGAAATCAGGTTGTGACGAGACAACCCTGAACCGTCGACCACAATACTGTTACCAAGATCTACACCTGCTTTCTGCCGCAAAATTTGGCGGACAGCATCAGCCCCGGAACGCCATGTTCCCGGCACGCCAAAACGGTTATGGCCGATGGTGCGAAAGACAGTATCGGCAATCATGTTGTCTGATTTCTTGAGCATGACCTTTAGCAAATCGTGCAGTGGAGCCGATTGCTTGCTGGCGATAACCGTTCCGGGTGTATTGGATTGCGTCTGGCGCAATAAGGTTCCGCTGTAGCTGATTCCCGCCTCTTTGAGCTCGGCTTTCAAAATCGCACCTGCGTAACTGGCTCCATCCTGTATTGCGAAGGCCAACGGAAGTGGATCGGCACGTTGTGTCATACAACCGGTTAGCGTAAAGCGATTCAAGTCTCCCGGGACGACATCCAGTTCGCAATATTGTGCGTCAGGAGAACCCTTAGCGAGCGTGCGAACCTGGCTGAACATCACCACAGGATAGTAAGAAGCGACGCGAATGAACGCTAAATCGTCAGGTTTAGGGGCGCTGTAAAGCGAAATAGAGAAACAGTTACGGTCAACAATAGCGGCAGCAGGTGGGGCGCTAAAACACTGCGTCATATCGTTCCACGGCCAGCCCGGCGCTTTGTCATGGCTGGCAAAAACAGAGGTGTCGACCAACACATTTCCCTGAATTTGCTGAACACCTGACTTCTTCAGAACCGCGACCATATTGCGAATATCCTGGCGTTTTAACGTTGGATCGCCACCAAATCGCGCAATAAGGTCACCTTGCAACACGCCATTACTGACTTGCGCATGGCTTTCAAGAGTGGTGTTAAACCTGAAGTCTGGGCCTAACTGGAGTAACGCCGCCAGAGCCGTAATCACTTTTTGGGTACTTGCGGGCAGCGCCATCTGTTGACTGTGATAGTCAATTAACGGGGCAGGTGCACCGATTTTTTGTACCATCAAAGCCAGATTCGCGCCCGCAGGCAACTGGGAGGTATAGTTTTCTACGTTGGCAGCCTGAACGGTAAACACCACAGCACTGGTCAATCCAATGACAAATCTAAAAAATCGCATAATCTCGCGGTAACAACCTGGAAACGTGTCGTCATACTACGGTGCATCGCAGTGCAAAGTAAACGATGACCCTCAGTGAACTCCAGGGTAAAATACAGGTCAATTTGGAAACCGTTACTGACCTGGTGCTTTGCTCTGGGTTGGTTTTATTTTGCTTAGTGCCAGGGGTTTGCTGAATTAACGTAAACCAGGCTCTGGATTCAGGAGTGCCGTTGGGCAGTTCTGAACAGGAAAGTTTTGAAGAGGTATAACAATGCAACCTATTCCGATGACCCTACGTGGCGCAGAAAGATTACGTGAAGAGCTGGATCAGCTGAAATCAGTGCGTCGCCCGCAAATTATTGCCGCGATTGCGGATGCTCGCGAGCACGGCGACTTAAAAGAAAACGCTGAATATCACGCTGCGCGTGAGCAACAGGGTTTTTGTGAAGGCCGTATCCAGGATATCGAAGCAAAGCTGTCTAATGCTCAGATTATTGATATCACCAAAATGCCAAATAATGGCCGTGTTATTTTTGGTGCAAGCGTGACGGTTTTGAATCTGGATACCGATGAAGAGCAGACTTACCGCATCGTTGGTGATGATGAAGCTGATTTTAAACAGAATCTTATTTCGGTGAACTCACCGATTGCTCGTGGCCTTGTCGGCAAAGAGCGTGATGATGTTGTTGTTATCCGCACGCCAGGTGGCGATGTGGAGTTCGAAATCATCAAAGTGGAATATTTATAATTTCTGCTACGCTTTTTTATAGCGTGGAGTATTGTAAAGAAAGGAAAAAGGCCGCATCGCGGCCTTTTATCAACTAACAGAGCGTGGCATTTTGCACACTCTCTGCTTATTTTGGCAGAGAGATTTTGCGCTCTTTAGACGCGCGATAGAGCACCAGCGTTTTACCGATAACCTGTACATTACAGGCGCCGGTTTCACGCACGATGGCATCCACGATCAAGGTTTTAGTTTCGCGATCTTCCGTTGCGATTTTCACCTTGATTAACTCATGATGTTCAAGCGCTTGTTCAATCTCGGCCAGTACCCCTTCGGTCAAACCGTTATTGCCAAGCATAACTACTGGCTTGAGCGGATGAGCAAGACCTTTCAGGTGCTGTTTTTGTTTAGTACTCAGATTCATCGTATTTTTTGCTTACGTTGGGATTGAAAACGGTTCATTCTACCGCCATATCTCCCGTATCGCCAATCGGCTGTGCTGATAACTCTTACAGCCTGCTATTCACGATGAACAAAGTTGGAATTTGAGATGACAGGTAAAAAGCGTTCTGCCAGCTCTAGTCGCTGGCTGCAGGAACACTTTAGCGATAAATATGTAATTCAGGCGCAGAAAAAAGGGTTACGTTCCCGTGCCTGGTTTAAACTTGATGAAATACAGCAAAGTGACAAACTTTTTAAGCCAGGAATGACTATTGTTGATCTTGGCGCTGCTCCCGGAGGCTGGTCACAGTATGTGGTGACTCAAATCGGGAATCAGGGGCGAATCATTGCTTGCGATCTTTTACCAATGGATCCTATCGTTGGTGTTGATTTCCTTCAGGGTGACTTTCGTGATGAATTAGTCGTGAAAGCTCTGTTGGATCGTGTTGGTGACAGTAAAGTTCAGGTTGTCATGTCAGATATGGCTCCAAATATGAGCGGGACACCGGCAGTTGATATTCCTCGGTCTATGTATTTAGTAGAGCTGGCACTGGAAATGTGTCGTGATGTTCTTGCACCGGGTGGTAGTTTTTTAGTGAAAGTGTTTCAGGGCGAAGGTTTCGATGAGTACCTGCGGGAAATTCGCTCCCTGTTTACGACAGTTAAAGTTCGTAAACCGGACTCTTCTCGTGCCCGCTCACGTGAAGTGTACATTGTAGCGACTGGGCGAAAAGTATAGTCCCCTGGCGCTGTTTGTTAACACAGTTGTAATATGAGGTTAATCCCTTGAGTGACATGGCGAAAAACCTAATACTCTGGCTGGTCATCGCGGTTGTGCTGATGTCTGTGTTCCAGAGCTTTGGGCCCAGCGAGTCAAACGGCCGTAGGGTGGATTACTCCACTTTCCTGTCTGAAGTAAATCAAGACCAGGTTCGCGAAGCGAGTATCAATGGACGTGAAATCAAAGTTACCAAGAAAGATAGTAACCGATACACGACTTACATCCCCGTTAACGATCCTAAGCTGCTTGATAACCTGCTGACCAAAAATGTGAAAGTAGTAGGCGAACCGCCTGAAGAGCCAAGCTTGCTGGCTTCTATTTTCATCTCCTGGTTCCCAATGCTATTGCTGATAGGGGTCTGGATCTTCTTTATGCGTCAAATGCAGGGCGGCGGTGGCAAAGGTGCCATGTCGTTCGGTAAGAGCAAGGCGCGTATGCTCACCGAAGACCAAATTAAGACCACTTTTGCTGACGTTGCTGGTTGTGACGAAGCAAAAGAAGAGGTTGCTGAGCTGGTTGAGTACCTTCGCGAGCCAAGCCGTTTCCAGAAACTGGGCGGTAAAATCCCGAAAGGCGTGCTGATGGTTGGCCCTCCGGGTACCGGTAAAACCTTGCTGGCAAAAGCCATTGCAGGCGAAGCGAAAGTACCATTCTTTACCATTTCCGGTTCTGACTTCGTTGAAATGTTCGTGGGCGTGGGTGCATCTCGTGTTCGTGACATGTTTGAACAAGCTAAGAAAGCGGCACCATGCATCATCTTCATCGATGAAATCGACGCCGTAGGCCGTCAGCGTGGCGCGGGTCTTGGTGGTGGTCACGATGAGCGTGAACAGACACTGAACCAGATGCTGGTTGAAATGGATGGTTTCGAAGGTAACGAAGGTATCATCGTTATCGCTGCAACTAACCGTCCAGACGTACTTGACCCAGCGTTACTGCGTCCAGGCCGTTTTGACCGTCAGGTTGTTGTTGGTCTGCCAGATGTGCGTGGCCGTGAGCAAATCCTGAAAGTGCATAGCCGTAGGGTGCCGCTGGCTCCAGATATCGACGCAGCAATCATTGCTCGTGGTACTCCAGGCTTCTCCGGTGCGGATCTTGCGAACCTGGTCAACGAAGCTGCTCTGTTTGCTGCCCGTGGCAACAAGCGTGTGGTTTCAATGGTTGAGTTCGAAAAAGCGAAAGACAAAATCATGATGGGTGCGGAACGTCGCTCCATGGTGATGACGGAAGCGCAAAAAGAATCTACTGCCTATCACGAAGCAGGGCATGCGATTATCGGTCGTCTGGTTCCAGAACACGATCCTGTGCATAAAGTAACGATCATTCCGCGCGGTCGTGCGTTGGGTGTGACGTTCTTCTTGCCGGAAGGTGATGCAATCAGTGCCAGCCGTCAGAAACTGGAAAGCCAGATTTCTACGCTGTACGGCGGTCGTCTTGCTGAAGAGATTATTTACGGTGCGGAACATGTTTCTACCGGTGCGTCTAACGACATCAAAGTAGCAACATCTATCGCTCGTAACATGGTCACCCAATGGGGCTTCTCTGAGAAACTCGGTCCGTTGCTGTATGCGGAAGAGGAAGGTGAAGTGTTCCTGGGCCGCTCCGTGGCTAAAGCGAAACATATGTCCGATGAAACTGCACGTATCATCGATCAGGAAGTGAAGCTGTTGATTGAGCGTAACTACGCTCGTGCTCGTCAGCTCCTGAATGAAAATATGGATATTCTTCACACCATGAAAGACGCACTGATGAAGTATGAAACCATCGATGCGCCACAGATTGATGACCTGATGAACCGTCGCGAGGTGCGTCCGCCAGCAGGTTGGGAAGAATCCAACAGCAGCAACAATTCAGACAATAATGGAACGACTCCACGTGCTCCGCGTCCGGTCGATGAACCGCGTACGCCGAATCCGGGTGACTCCACCATGTCTGAGCAGTTGGGCGACAAATAAGTCGTTTCTGCCGGATGTTAATGCAGTAGTCTATAAAACCCTGGGCTTGTCCCAGGGTTTTTGTTTTTTGTCTTAACCAAAGTCTATGCAGGGAATTTTGATGAAACTCACCGCCCAGGGCACTACGCTCGATCTTTCTCATCCTCATATCATGGGTATTTTGAACGTCACGCCAGACTCATTTTCTGACGGCGGGCAGCACAACTCATTAGTTGAAGCCGTAAAACACGCGAATGCGATGATTAACGCTGGCGCGACGATTATTGATATCGGTGGTGAGTCGACACGCCCTGGGGCGGCTGAAGTGAGCGTTGAGGAAGAGTTGTCGCGTGTGATCCCTGTTGTGGAAGCGATTGCTCAGCGCTTTGAAGTCTGGATATCAGTTGATACATCGAAACCTGAAGTGATTCGTGAAGCTGCCCGTGTTGGCGCACATATCATCAATGATATTCGCTCATTACAGGAACCCGGCGCACTGGAAGCGGCGGCAGAAACGGGTTTACCCGTCTGCATTATGCACATGCAGGGTGAGCCCAAAAATATGCAACAGGCACCGCATTACGACGATGTTTTTGCTGATGTGAATCGCTTCTTTATCGACCAAATAGCTCGTTGTGAAGCAGCAGGTATCTCAAAAGAAAAATTGTTGCTCGACCCGGGCTTCGGTTTCGGTAAAAATCTGACCCATAATTACCAACTTTTGGCCCGACTTTCAGAATTCCATCACTTTGGCTTACCGCTATTGGTGGGGATGTCGCGTAAATCAATGGTTGGCCAACTGCTAAACGTCGGGCCGGATCAACGCCTGAGCGGCAGTCTTGCATGTGCAGTTATTTCTGCAATGCAGGGGGCTAATATCATTCGAGTTCATGACGTGAAAGAATCAGTCGAAGCGATGCGCGTGGTGGAAGCCACACTTTCAGCGAAGGAAAAAAAACGCTATGAGTAACCGTAAATATTTTGGCACAGATGGCATCCGCGGTCGTGTTGGCGATTCCCCTATTACTCCTGACTTTGTGCTTAAGCTCGGTTGGGCTGCGGGCAAAGTTTTAGCGCGCCATGGCTCGCGTAAAATTATTATAGGCAAAGATACCCGTATCTCTGGTTATATGCTTGAGTCCGCTCTCGAAGCGGGCCTGGCTGCAGCGGGGCTGTCTGCTTCATTCACCGGCCCGATGCCAACGCCTGCCGTTGCATATCTGACCCGTGCATTCCGCGCCGAAGCAGGGATCGTTATCTCCGCATCGCACAACCCGTTCTATGATAACGGGATTAAATTCTTCTCTATCGATGGCACAAAACTGCCAGATGATGTTGAAGAAGCTATTGAAGCGGAAATGGAAAAAGAGATCACATGTGTCGATTCTGCGGAACTGGGTAAAGCCAGCCGTATTGTTGATGCGGCCGGTCGTTATATCGAATTCTGCAAAGGCACATTCCCGAATGAATTAAGCCTCAGCAGCCTTAAAATTGTTGTCGATTGCGCTAATGGTGCAACTTACCACATTGCGCCAAATGTGCTGCGTGAGCTGGGTGCAACGGTCATTACCGTAGGGTGTGAGCCTAACGGCGTTAACATCAACGAAAAATGTGGTGCCACTGACGTGCGTATGCTGCAAGAGCGTGTGCTGGCTGAGAAAGCTGACATTGGTATTGCACTGGATGGTGATGGCGACCGTGTCATCATGGTGGACAATCTGGGCCATAAAGTTGATGGCGACCAGATCCTCTACATCATTGCTCGTGAAGGACTCCGTCAGGGCCAGTTGCGCGGTGGTGCAGTCGGTACACTGATGAGCAACATGGGGCTGGAGCTGGCATTGAAACAGCTCGGTATTCCGTTTGCGCGTGCAAAAGTGGGCGACCGCTATGTGCTGGAAAAACTTCAGGAGAAAGGCTGGAGAATTGGCGCTGAAAACTCCGGCCATGTGATTCTGTTGGATAAGACCACCACTGGTGACGGTATCGTGGCAGGTTTGCAAGTACTTACCGCTATGGTCCGTAACCATATGAGCCTGCATGATTTGTGCAGTGGAATGAAATTATTCCCGCAAATTCTGGTTAACGTGCGCTTTACCGCAGGCAGTGGCGATCCACTTGAACACGATTCAGTGAAAAAAGTGACCGCAGAAGTGGAAGAAGCATTGGGTAACCGTGGCCGTGTGCTATTGCGTAAATCCGGTACTGAACCACTCATTCGTGTGATGGTGGAAGGCGAAGACGAAGCGCTGGTTATCGAATATGCCAACCGCATTGCCGATGCGGTAAAAGCCGTTTAATTAGCAATCTTATTTTTTGTGTAAAAAGGCGGCGTTTGTCGCCTCTTTTATAAACAAATCTAAATGTATTGCTGTTTTTTTCTCCAGTCAGCGAAATGTGAATAAATTGCCCTTGCGCGTAAGACCGGCTTTGGTTAGTATTCTCACCCGCTTCAGTGGGTAAACTTAAACGTATCCGCTTGACTGGTTTGAAGCTTTGGTATGCGGTAATACCGCAAGGAACAGGTTGATTATGTACGAAGCTCTTTTAGTTGTTTTCCTTATTGTAGCCTTAGGCCTTGTGGGTCTTATCATGCTGCAACAAGGTAAAGGCGCTGATATGGGAGCCTCCTTCGGAGCAGGCGCTTCCGCTACACTGTTTGGTTCAAATGGTTCTGGTAATTTCATGACCCGTATGACCGCTGTGTTAGCAACACTGTTCTTTATCATCAGCCTGGTACTGGGTAACCTCAATACCAACAAAACCGATAAAGGAAGTGTGTGGGATAATTTAACTCAGCCTACAAAAACTGAGTCACAGCCAGCGGCACCTACCAAGCCGAGCAGCGATATTCCGCAGTAATAAGTAGTAAGCTTCAATACGGTAAGAAGTGATTACCGTGTTCAAAGTGCCGAGGTGGTGGAATTGGTAGACACGCTACCTTGAGGTGGTAGTGCCCGATTGGGCTTACGGGTTCAAGTCCCGTCCTCGGTACCAAAATATCTGCATTTCTTGCATTTTATGCAATATCGGCGTAATATTTGCCACGTTTTCGGACGCGGGGTGGAGCAGCCTGGTAGCTCGTCGGGCTCATAACCCGAAGGTCGTCAGTTCAAATCTGGCCCCCGCAACCACTTTCCCTGAGAGTTCTTTTTCAAATATACTGTGAACACCAGTTGGTGCCTCGCGAAGAATTTAGAAAAAAATTCTCCTGGATGGTGTCCGGGCCGCAATTGCGGTGTACAGGGTTCAGTTATCTAAAGCCTCGATTTATCGGGGTTTTTTGTTATCTGACTTCAGAATAACTGGGCTATATGCCCTTTTTTTATTTCTTGGGGGTGGGCTTGTCCACATTAGAGCAAAAATTAACAGAGATGATTTCAGCACCGGTTGAGGCGCTGGGCTATGAACTGGTCGGGATCGAATTCGTTCGAGGTCGCCAATCTACGCTGCGCATCTATATTGATAGTGAAGATGGCATCAATGTTGATGATTGTGCTGATGTCAGTCACCAGGTAAGTGCAGTTCTGGATGTCGAAGACCCTATCACTGTAGCTTACAACCTGGAAGTTTCCTCACCAGGCCTAGATCGCCCAATGTTCAATGCAGAGCATTACGTTCGCTTTAACGGCGAAGAAGTGAGCATTGTGTTGCGAATGGCTGTGCAAAACCGTCGTAAATGGCAGGGTATTATTAAAGCCGTAGAAGGTGAGATGATCACGGTTACGGTGGAAGGAAAAGATGAAGTGTTCGCGCTGAGCAACATCCAGAAAGCGAACCTGGTACCCCACTTTTAATAGTTTGGATTGAGGTGAAAACCCAGGATGAACAAAGAAATTTTGGCTGTTGTAGAAGCAGTTTCCAACGAAAAATCACTGCCGCGCGAGAAAATTTTCGAAGCGCTGGAAAGTGCACTTGCAACAGCGACCAAGAAAAAATACGAACAAGAGATTGATGTGCGTGTCAGCATCGATCGTAAAAGTGGTGACTTCGATACTTTCCGCCGCTGGGTCATTGTTGAAGAAGTTACCCAACCAACGCGTGAAATTACTCTTGATGCAGCTCAATTCGAAGATCCAGAGCTGAATGTTGGCGGATACGTTGAAGACCAGATCGAATCTGTGACTTTCGACCGTATCACTACTCAGACCGCGAAACAGGTTATCGTACAAAAAGTACGTGAAGCTGAACGCGCAATGGTGGTTGATCAGTTCCGCGAGCACGAAGGCGAAATCATCACTGGTGTCGTGAAGAAAGTTAACCGCGATAACATCTCTCTTGATCTCGGTAGCAACGCTGAAGCTGTTATTCTTCGCGAAGATATGTTGCCGCGTGAAAACTTCCGCCCAGGTGACCGTATCCGCGGTGTGCTTTATGCTGTGCGTCCGGAAGCTCGCGGTGCTCAACTGTTTGTTAGCCGTTCCAAGCCAGAAATGCTGATCGAACTGTTCCGCATTGAAGTGCCGGAAATTGGCGAAGAAGTTATTGAAATCAAAGCCGCTGCTCGTGATCCTGGTTCTCGTGCGAAAATCGCCGTGAAAACCAACGACAAGCGTATCGACCCGGTAGGTGCTTGTGTCGGCATGCGCGGTGCGCGTGTTCAGGCAGTTTCTACTGAACTGGGCGGTGAGCGTATTGATATCGTGCTGTGGGACGATAACCCAGCTCAATTCGTTATCAATGCTATGGCTCCGGCTGACGTGGCTTCCATTGTTGTCGATGAAGACCGACATACAATGGATATCGCGGTAGAGGCAGGCAATCTGGCGCAAGCAATCGGTCGTAACGGACAAAACGTTCGTCTGGCTGCACAGCTGAGCGGCTGGGAACTCAACGTTATGACTGTTGATGACCTGCAAGCCAAGCATCAGGCTGAAGCACATGCTGCCATTGATACCTTTACCAAATACCTCGAGATCGACGAGGACTTTGCCACTGTATTGGTAGAAGAAGGTTTCTCCTCTCTCGAAGAGTTGGCCTATGTGCCGATGAAAGAGCTGTTGGAAATTGATGGCCTTGATGAAGATACAGTGGAAGCATTACGTGATCGCGCCAAAAACGCCCTCACCACACTGGCATTGGCGCAGGAAGAAAGCCTGGGCGATAACAAACCTCAAGAGGATCTGCTGAACCTCGAAGGTATGGATCGCAACCTGGCCTTTAAACTCGCTTCGCGCGGTGTGAGCTCGCTGGAAGATTTGGCTGAGCAAGGTGTCGACGATCTGTCAGATATTGAAGGTTTAACCAACGAGAAAGCCGGGGAATTGATTATGGCTGCTCGCAATATCTGCTGGTTTGGCGGCGAAGCGTAATAAACTGTAGCAGGAAGGAACAGCATGACAGATGTAACCGTAAAAGCGCTGGCCGCAGAGATTCAGACCTCCGTGGACCGCCTGGTACAGCAATTTGCTGATGCAGGGATCCCTAAGGCTGCTGATGATTCTGTCTCGGCCCAGGAAAAACAGACATTACTGGCGCACCTGAATCGTGAACACGGTTCTGCGCCAGATAAGTTGACATTACAGCGCAAAACGCGCAGTACTTTAAACATTCCAGGTACCGGTGGGAAAAGTAAATCGGTACAAATCGAAGTCCGCAAGAAGCGCACCTTTGTGAAACGTGATCCGCAAGAGACCGAACGTCTTGCCGCGGAAGAACAGGCGCAGCGTGAAGCGGAAGAGCAAGCCCAACGTGAGGCGCAGGAAGCTGCCAAACGTGAGGCGCAAGAAAAAGCTAAACGTGAAGCTGAAGATAAAGCTAAGCGTGAAGCCGCTGATAAAGCGAAACGTGAAGCTGCGGAAAAAGACAAAGTGAGCAATCAACAAGACGATATGACCAAAAGCGCCCAGGCCGATAAAGCCCGCCGTGAAGCTGAAGCTGCTGAGCTGAAGCGCAAAGCTGAAGAAGAAGCCCGTCGCAAATTAGAAGAAGACGCCCGCCGTGTAGCTGAAGAGGCCCGTAAAATGGCTGAAGCTAACGCAGGTGTTTGGACGGAAGAAGAGAAAGTGGAAGACGACAAATCTGATTACCATGTAACCACTTCTCAACACGCTCGCCAGGCTGAAGACGAAAACGACCGCGAAGTTGAAGCTGGCCGTACTCGTGCTCGTACTGCGACAACTAAAGCACCACGCCAGAAGAAAGGCGGCAAACACGGCGAGTCTAAAGCTGACCGTGAAGAAGCGCGTGCTGCAGTTCGTGGTGGTAAAGGTAAGCGTAAACCAAGTTCTTTGCAGCAAGGCTTCAACAAGCCTGTGCAGGCAGTTAACCGTGATGTCGTTATCGGCGAAACAGTGACTGTTGCAGAACTGGCTAACAAAATGGCTGTTAAAGGCTCTCAGGTCATCAAAGCGATGATGAAACTGGGCGCAATGGCAACCATTAACCAGGTCATCGACCAGGAAACCGCACAGCTGGTTGCCGAAGAGATGGGCCACAAAGTTATCCTGCGTCGTGAAAACGAGCTGGAAGAAGCGCTGATGAGCGACCGTGACACTGACGCAGTTGCTGAGTCACGTGCTCCAGTTGTTACCATCATGGGTCACGTTGACCACGGTAAAACTTCCCTGCTCGACTACATTCGTTCTACTAAAGTAGCGTCTGGCGAAGCGGGTGGCATTACCCAGCACATCGGTGCATACCATGTAGAAACTGATAACGGTATGGTTACCTTCCTGGATACCCCGGGACACGCAGCGTTTACGTCTATGCGTGCTCGTGGTGCTCAGGCAACGGATATCGTTGTTCTGGTTGTTGCTGCAGACGATGGCGTGATGCCACAAACTATCGAAGCTATCCAGCACGCGAAAGCGGCGCAGGTGCCGGTAGTGGTTGCAGTGAACAAAATCGATAAGCCAGAAGCTGATCCAGACCGCGTTAAGCAGGAACTGTCTCAGTACGGCATCATGCCTGAAGAGTGGGGCGGTGAAAGCCAGTTCATCCACGTATCTGCTAAAGCAGGTACTGGTATTGACGAACTGCTGGACGCAATCCTGCTGCAAGCTGAAGTTCTCGAACTGAAAGCAATGCGTGATGGCATGGCAAGCGGTGTGGTTATCGAATCCTTCCTGGATAAAGGTCGTGGTCCGGTAGCAACTGTTCTGGTTCGCGAAGGTTCTCTGAACAAAGGCGATATCGTTCTTTGTGGCTTCGAATATGGCCGTGTTCGTGCAATGCGTGACGAAATGGGTCGTGAAGTGACTGAAGCAGGTCCGTCTATTCCTGTTGAAATCCTTGGTCTGTCCGGTGTTCCGGCAGCGGGTGATGAAGTAACAGTTGTTCGTGACGAGAAAAAAGCTCGTGAAGTTGCTCTGTATCGTCAGGGTAAATTCCGCGAAGTTAAACTGGCTCGCCAGCAGAAATCTAAACTTGAAAACATGTTCGCCAACATGACCGAAGGCGAAGTGTCTGAAGTTAACGTTGTGCTGAAAGCTGACGTTCAGGGTTCTGTTGAAGCGATCAGCGATTCCCTGCTGAAACTGTCTACTGATGAAGTTAAAGTTAAAATCATCGGTTCCGGTGTTGGTGGTATCACTGAGACTGACGCTACGCTTGCTGCAGCTTCTAACGCTATTCTGGTTGGCTTCAACGTTCGTGCTGATGCATCTGCACGCCGCGTTATCGAGTCAGAAAGCCTGGATCTGCGTTACTACTCCGTCATCTACCATCTGATTGACGAAGTTAAAGCAGCAATGAGCGGCATGCTGTCTCCGGAACTGAAACAACAGATCCTCGGCCTGGCCGAAGTTCGCGACGTGTTCAAATCACCTAAATTTGGCGCAATCGCAGGTTGTATGGTTACCGAGGGTGTGGTCAAACGTCACAACCCAATCCGTGTTCTGCGCGACAACGTTGTTATCTATGAAGGCGAGCTGGAATCCCTGCGCCGCTTCAAAGATGACGCCAACGAAGTTCGTAACGGTATGGAATGTGGTATCGGCGTGAAGAACTACAACGATGTGCGTGTTGGTGATGTGATCGAAGTATTCGAAATCATCGAAATCCAACGTACCATCGCCTGATATCAGCCGGGTACATAGCTAATATCTTTAGGGGGCCGAGCGCCCCCTGATTTTATGGAGAATTTATTATGGCGAAAGAATTTGGTCGCCCACAGCGTGTTTCCCAGGAATTGCAGAAAGAAATCGCAATCATCCTGCAGCGCGAAATTAAAGACCCGCGTCTGGGTATGATGACCACCGTTTCTGGTGTCGAAGTGTCACGCGATCTGGCTTATGCCAAAGTGTTTGTAACCTTCCTGAACGATAAAGACGAACAAGCAGTGAAAGAAGGCATCAAGGTTTTACAGGATGCTTCTGGCTACATTCGTTCTTTGCTGGGCAAAGCAATGCGCCTGCGTATCGTGCCTGAACTGACTTTCTTCTACGATAACTCGTTGGTTGAAGGTATGCGCATGTCGAATCTGGTTTCTAACGTCATCAGAAACGATGATGAGCGCCGTGTAAACGATACGGATGACAGCAAGGAGGATTAATGAGTCGTCCTCGTCGTCGTGGTCGTGATATCCACGGAGTACTGTTGTTAGATAAACCTCAGGGTTTATCTTCGAACGACGCGTTGCAGAAAGTGAAGCGTATTTATAACGCTAACCGTGCCGGTCATACCGGAGCGCTTGACCCGCTTGCAACCGGAATGCTGCCGATTTGCCTCGGAGAAGCGACAAAATTCTCGCGTTATCTGCTCGATTCCGACAAGCGTTACCGTGTTATTGCCCGCCTTGGGCAGCGCACTGATACATCTGATGCTGATGGCACAGTCGTTCAGGAGCGTCCGGTAACCTTTACCGAACAAGAGCTGGCGCAAGCGTTAGATAGCTTTCGTGGTGAAACACAGCAAGTTCCATCGATGTACTCCGCACTGAAATATCAAGGCAAGCCACTTTATGAGTATGCGCGCCAGGGTATCGAAGTGCCGCGTGAAGCGAGGTCTATCACGGTTTACGAACTTCTGTTTATTCGCCATGAAGGCAATGAACTTGAGTTGGAAATTCACTGTTCTAAGGGAACGTACATCCGGACCATCACTGATGATTTAGGTGAGAAACTCGGTTGTGGTGCCCATGTGACTTTCCTGCGTCGCCTTGCAGTGAGCAAGTATCCTGTCGAACGCATGGTAACGCTTGAGCAATTGCATGCATTGGTTGAGCAAGCACAAGCGCAAGAAATTGAGCCATCCGTGTTGTTAGACCCGTTATTGATGCCAATGGACAGTCCTGCTTCGGACTTCCCCATCGTGAATTTATTACCTGCTGTTGCGGGTTACTTCAAGAATGGGCAGCCGGTGCAAGTCTCGGGCAGCCCAGCAGAAGGGCTAGTTCGCGTCACCGAAGGTGATGAAGGCAAATTTATCGGCATGGCCGAAATTGATGATGATGGACGCGTTGCGCCTCGTCGTCTGGTCGTTGAGTATCCGCTCTGACACCTGGAGTTGCCTTGCGATAAGAGGTGGCTACAGGTAAAATGGAGCAGCTTAACTTTCATACCCTTGTTTAACATTGTTGTGAAAGTGCACTGGAGTTGCTGAATTAGAGATCGGCACTCTATCTTTTTATCTATAATTTTGGAGTTTAAAATGTCTCTAAGCGTTGAAGCTAAAGCTAAAATCGTTTCTGAGTTTGGTCGTGGTACTAACGACAGCGGTTCTACCGAAGTTCAGGTTGCACTGCTGACTGCACAGATTAACCACCTGCAAGGTCACTTTGCAGAACACAAAAAAGATCACCACAGCCGTCGTGGTCTGCTGCGTATGGTTTCTCAGCGTCGTAAACTGCTCGACTACCTGAAGCGTAAAGATGTAGCACGTTACACCAGCCTGATCGAGCGTCTGGGTCTGCGTCGCTAAGTCTTGCGAGTTTCAGAAAAAGGGGCCTTTTAAGGCCCCTTTTTTCAACCATATGGCAGCAATTCTATGGAAACTAATGTATTGTTGCAGGGTGTGATCTTTGTTGCAGAGGTTCGCGCGGCTAATGAGAGGCTTTATCCGCAAGGGCGGGTCAGGGTTGTCATTAGTCGCGAGGATGCGATAGAGATCGGGTTAAATGGAGCAAGTGCAATCACCTGCTACCAAAGATTATTAAGGATATTATTTTGCTAACTCCGATTGTCCGTAAATTTCAATACGGTCAGCATACGGTCACAATAGAGACCGGTATGATGGCTCGCCAGGCTACCGCAGCAGTAATGGTAAGCATGGACGACACCGCTGTATTCGTGACCGTAGTCGGTCAGAAAAAAGCGAAAGCGGGTCAGGATTTCTTCCCACTGACTGTTAACTATCAGGAGCGTACTTACGCTGCTGGTCGTATCCCAGGTAGCTTCTTCCGTCGTGAAGGCCGTCCAAGCGAAGGCGAAACACTGATCGCGCGTCTGATTGACCGCCCAGTGCGTCCGCTGTTCCCGGAAGGTTTCGTGAATGAAGTTCAGGTTATCGCGACCGTTGTTTCCGTGAACCCACAAGTTCACCCTGACATCGTTGCAATGATCGGTGCTTCTGCCGCTCTGAGCCTGTCTGGTATTCCATTCAATGGTCCAATTGGTTCTGCTCGCGTGGGCTATATCAATGACCAGTACGTGCTGAACCCAACTGCTGACGAACTGAAAACCAGCAAGCTGGATCTGGTTGTTGCCGGTACCGAAGGTGCTGTGCTGATGGTTGAATCCGAGGCTGAACTGCTGAGCGAAGACCAGATGCTGGGCGCGGTAGTATTTGGCCACGAACAACAACAAGTTGTTATCCAGAACATCAACTCCCTGGTTGCTGAAGCTGGCAAACCACGTTGGGACTGGCAGCCAGAAGCCGCTAACGAAGTGCTGAATGCGCGCGTTGCTGCACTTGCTGAATCCCGCCTGAGCGATGCTTACCGTATTACTGACAAGCAAGAGCGTTACGCACAAGTCGGCGTTATCAAATCTGACGTTATCGCTGCACTGTCAGCTGAAGACGATTCAATTGATGCTGGCGAAGTTAGCGACATCCTGCACGCTATCGAGAAAAATGTTGTTCGTAGCCGTATTCTGGCTGGCGAACTGCGTATCGATGGTCGCGAAAAAGACATGATCCGTGGTCTGGATGTGCGTACTGGCGTTCTGCCACGTACTCACGGTTCTGCACTGTTCACCCGTGGTGAAACTCAGGCGCTGGTTACAGCAACTCTGGGTACCGCACGTGACGCACAGAACCTGGATGAGTTGATGGGCGAACGTACCGACAACTTCCTGTTCCACTACAACTTCCCTCCGTACTCCGTAGGCGAAACCGGCATGGTCGGTTCACCGAAGCGTCGTGAGATTGGTCATGGTCGTCTGGCTAAGCGTGGCGTACTGGCTGTTATGCCAGAAGCTGACCGCTTCCCGTACACCGTGCGTGTAGTGTCTGAAATCACTGAATCTAACGGTTCTTCTTCCATGGCTTCCGTATGTGGTGCTTCTCTGGCACTGATGGATGCAGGCGTGCCAATCAAAGCCGCTGTAGCCGGTATTGCGATGGGTCTGGTTAAAGAAGGCGAGAACTTTGTTGTTCTGTCTGACATTCTGGGTGACGAAGATCACCTGGGCGACATGGACTTTAAAGTTGCTGGTAGCCGTGAAGGTATCTCTGCACTGCAGATGGATATCAAAATCGAAGGTATCACCCGCGAAATCATGCAGGTGGCTCTGAACCAGGCTAAAGGTGCGCGTCTGCATATCCTTGGTGTAATGGAACAGGCTATCAACGCTCCGCGTGGCGATATCTCTCAGTTCGCTCCACGTATTCACACCATCAAAATCAACCCAGACAAGATCAAAGACGTGATCGGTAAGGGTGGTTCTGTGATTCGTGCGCTGACCGAAGAAACCGGTACAACTATCGAAATCGAAGATGACGGCACCGTGAAAATCGCAGCGACCGATGGCGAGAAAGCGAAATTTGCTATTCGTCGTATCGAAGAGATCACTGCTGAAATCGAAGTTGGCCGTATCTACCAGGGTAAAGTTACTCGTATCGTAGATTTCGGTGCATTCGTTGCAATTGGCGGCGGCAAAGAAGGTCTGGTGCACATTTCTCAAATCGCTGACAAGCGCGTAGAGAAAGTGACTGACTACCTGCAAATGGGTCAAGAAGTTCCAGTTAAAGTACTGGAAGTTGATCGCCAGGGCCGTGTACGTCTGAGCATCAAAGAAGCAACTGAGCAGTCTCCAGCAGAAAGCGCAGCACCTGCTGCACCAGAAGCTGAGTAAGCGATACCGTTTAAGCTCTCCATGGCGACATGGAGAGCTATTTATTACGGGGCAGGGAGTCTCGTTTTAGAGCCGGCGGACAGGACGTCAACCATATGTTGTCTTCGGGAGTGGGAAATGAAGCCTTTTTTGCGCTGGTGTTTCGTTGCGACAGCTCTCACACTGGCCGGATGCAGCAATTCTGCCTGGCGTGAAAGTGAAGTCCTGGCGGTGCCATTGCAGCCGACTTTGCAGCAAGAAGTCATTCTTGCACGCATGGAGCAGATACTTGCTAGCCGGGCTTTAACCGATGATGAACGCGCGCAGCTTTTATATGAGCGCGGAGTGTTGTATGATAGCCTTGGCTTGCGGGCTCTGGCGCGAAATGATTTTTCACAAGCGTTGGCAATCCGCCCCGATATGCCTGAAGTATTCAATTACTTAGGTATATATTTAACGCAGGCAGGCAATTTTGATGCTGCCTATGAAGCGTTTGATTCTGTACTTGAGCTTGATCCAACTTACAACTATGCGCATTTAAATCGCGGTATCGCCCTCTACTACGGTGGTCGTTATCGTTTGGCGCAAGATGATCTGCTAGCGTTTTATCAAGACGATCCCAATGATCCTTTCCGTAGTCTGTGGCTCTACATTGCTGAAAGCAATTTAGATGCAAAGCAGGCTAAAGTGGCGTTACAACAGCGCCTCGATAAATCGGACAAAGAACAATGGGGATGGAACATTGTCGAGTTCTACCTGGGGAACATTAACGAAAAAACGTTAATGGAACGCCTCGAGGCGGACGCAACGGATAACACCTCGCTCGCTGAGCATCTCAGTGAAACCAACTTCTATTTAGGTAAGTATTACCTAAGTCTGGGGGAAAAGGACAGCGCCACGGCACTGTTCAAGTTAGCGGTCGCTAACAACGTACACAACTACGTTGAGCATCGTTATGCATTGTTGGAATTAGCGCTCTTGGGCCAGGAGCAAGATGACCTGGCAGAATCGGACCAGCAATAGCTGACGAACATCGATCAGCCCATAAACTTTTTTATTAAAGTCATCACCTTAACGGGTGAGGGCGTTTTTGTTCGTTAATCAACCAAATTTGAGCCGGTTCACACTTTTCAATGAAAATTGCAGGTCAATTTCACGATGAGTTATGTAGACTGGCCGCCATCTACGAGGCACGTGTACTACATGACTGACATCATCGAGACTACTACTATCGAAACTACTTTTTCTGATCTGGGTCTTAACGACTCCATCCTTAAAGCCCTGAACGATCTGGGTTACGAAAAACCATCTCCAATCCAGGCAGAGTGTATCCCACAGCTGTTGGCTGGCCGCGATGTACTGGGTATGGCCCAGACTGGTAGCGGCAAAACTGCAGCGTTCTCTTTACCGCTGCTGCACAACCTTGATCCAGAGCTGAAAGCACCACAAATCCTGGTGCTGGCACCGACCCGCGAACTGGCGGTTCAGGTTGCTGAAGCCATGACGGATTTCTCTAAACATATGCATGGCGTAAACGTTGTTGCCCTTTACGGTGGCCAGCGTTATGACGTGCAGCTGCGCGCCCTGCGTCAGGGACCACAAATTGTTGTTGGTACCCCAGGCCGCCTGCTTGATCACTTAAAACGCGGCACGCTGAACCTGTCCAGCCTGAAAGGTCTGGTACTGGACGAAGCTGATGAAATGTTGCGTATGGGCTTCATCGAAGACGTTGAAACCATCATGGCGCAGATCCCAGAAGGTCACCAGACCGCTCTGTTCTCTGCAACTATGCCAGAAGCGATTCGTCGTATTACTCGTCGCTTCATGAAAGATCCGCAGGAAGTGCGCATTCAATCTAGCGTGACTACTCGCCCGGACATCAGCCAGAGCTACTGGACTGTGCACGGTATGCGTAAGAACGAAGCACTGGTTCGTTTCCTCGAGTCTGAAGATTTTGATGCGGCGATCATTTTCGTACGTACCAAAAACGCAACTCTGGAAGTGGCTGAAGCGCTGGAACAGAGCGGCTATAACAGTGCTGCACTGAATGGTGACATGAACCAGGCACTGCGTGAGCAAACCCTGGAGCGTCTGAAAGACGGTCGTCTGGACATCCTGATTGCAACCGACGTTGCAGCTCGTGGCCTGGACGTTGAGCGTATCAGCCTGGTTGTTAACTACGACATCCCGATGGACTCTGAGTCTTACGTTCACCGTATCGGCCGTACCGGCCGTGCTGGTCGTGCTGGCCGTGCTTTGCTGTTCGTTGAGAACCGCGAGCGTCGTCTGCTGCGCAACATCGAACGCACCATGAAGCTGACTATTCCTGAAGTTGAACTGCCAAACCGCGATCTGCTGAGTGAGCGTCGTCTGGCTAAGTTTGCAGCTAAAGTTCAGCAACAACTGGATAGCAGCGATCTGGATCTGTACCGTGGTCTGCTTGCAAAAATTCAGCCATCTGCTGAATCTGAAGAAGCGCTGGATATGGAAACGCTGGCAGCAGCACTGCTGAAGATGGCACAGGGCGAACGTCCTCTGATCCTGCCACCAGATGCACCAATGCGTCCACGTCGTGAATTCCGTGAACGTGATGAGCGTTTCGAGCGTTCAGACCGTGCTCCACGTGGCGATCGTCCAGAACGTGCACCACGCGGTGACCGTCCAGAGCGTTCAGATCGTCCACAGCGTGATGGCGATGCACCACGTCGCGAACGTCGTGATGTTGGCGATATGGAACTGTACCGTATTGAAGTTGGCCGTGATGATGGTGTTGAAGTTCGTCATATCGTTGGCGCTATCGCTAACGAAGGTGATATCAGCAGCCGTTACATCGGTAACATCAAACTGTTCGGTACTCACTCTACTATCGAACTGCCAAAAGGCATGCCGGGCGAAATCCTGCAGCACTTTACCCGTACTCGTATTCTGAACAAACCAATGAATATGCAGTTGATGGGTGATGCTCAGCCTCGTACTGACCGTGGCGGCGAACGTCGTGGCGGCGGTGCAGCAGCAGGTGCTGGCCGTGGTTTCGGTGGTGGTGAGCGTCGTGAAGGCGGTCGCGGTCCACGTCGTGATGGCCCAGCAGGTGCTGGTGCACCACGTAGCTTCAGCGGCGAACGTCGTGAAGGCGGTCGTGGCCCACGTCGTGAAGACGGTGCAGCTCCTGCTCGTCGTCGTACCACAGAAGCATAATCACAGAAGTTTATGCCTGCTGTTTACCAGCAGGCAGTGATAAAAATCCTGGTTAATACAACCGGGATTTTTTTTATCCAAATTGTACTCATGTACTGGTACAATGTAGCGCAGTAAACCTGTCGCTTCGACAGCCGTTCATTGTTTCAGGAATTCGTATGGCAACCTTATCGACCACCCAGGCCTCGCCGTCTATCTTCGGCGGCATTATGATTATTGGCGGCACCATTATTGGGGCGGGAATGTTTTCCCTGCCGGTGGTGATGTCGGGTGCCTGGTTTTTCTGGTCTTTAGCTGCATTGGTCGTGACCTGGTTTTGTATGCTGCATTCCGGTTTGATGATTCTGGAAGCCAACCTCAACTACCGTGTCGGCTCAAGTTTTGACACGGTCACGAAAGATTTGCTGGGGAAAGGTTGGAATCTGATTAACGGCCTCTCTATCGCTTTTGTGCTGTATATCCTGACCTACGCCTATATTTCGGCAAGCGGCTCGGTGATTCACCACACGCTTGGCAAAATGTCTGTCGATTTCCCCGCAAGGTTCGCCGGGTTGATATTTGCCCTGGTGGTCGCCTTTATCGTCTGGCTTAGTACCCGCGCAGTCAGCCGCATGACGACCATCGTGCTTGGCGCGAAAATCCTGACTTTCTTTATGACGTTTGGCGGCCTGATGTGGCATGTCGAACCCGCAACACTTCTCGATAGCAAAGCCATCAACCCAAGCTATTTGCCGTATCTGTTTATGACGTTGCCATTTTGCCTGGCCTCGTTTGGCTACCACGGTAACGTACCAAGCCTGATGAAATATTACGGCAAAGATCCACAGACCATTAAGCGATGCCTTGTCTGGGGAACGCTGATGGCACTGGTGCTGTACGCTATTTGGTTAGTTGGCAGCATGGGAAATATTCCGCGCAGCGACTTTATTGCTATTGCTGATAAAGGCGGGAATATTGATGTGTTGGTCGGTGCATTGAGTGGTGTACTGAACAGTCGCACCCTGGATTTACTGTTGATCGTTTTCTCCAACTTCGCTGTTGCCAGTTCATTCCTGGGCGTGACATTAGGTCTATTCGATTATCTGGCCGACCTGTTTAAATTTGATGACTCACCTGTTGGCCGTTTGAAAACCGCCCTGGTGACATTTATCCCACCGATGTTGGGTGGGGTTATCTGGCCTGACGGATTTATTTACGCGATTGGTTATGCAGGGCTGGCAGCGACTATTTGGGCCGCTATCGTTCCGGCGCTTCTGGCAAAAGCCTCACGCAAGAAATTTGGCAGCCCGACTTACCGGGTGTGGGGCGGGAATAAAATGATCGCGCTGATTCTTCTCTTCGGTGTCACGAACGCCGCGATTCATATTCTTTCGAGCTTCGATTTACTGCCGGTTTATCATTGAATGCTCGATCTTCACCCTCTCCCTATCCCCAGGGAGAGGGGAAGTTAGTCCTTCAGGCTCTCGTGCACATCCATCGCTAAATCAAACGAATGCATCCGCGCTTCAGTATCAAAAATCTGCCCGTTAACCATAATTTCATCGGCCTGGGTTTCCCGCAGCAACGAAATTAACCCGTGGCGGACTTTCGCAATATCTCCCACCAGCGACATGCTTAATGCTTGCTGCACGCCATATTTTTCAGCCGGGCTCCAGAAGCTGTCCATATTTTCGATTGGTGGTGGCAACTGGCCGGTTTCACCACGACGTAATTTCGTAAAGGCTTGCTGCATCGAAGTGAACAGGAATTCTGCATCGCGGTTGCTGTCGGCTGCGATGATATTAATACACACCATTGCATAGGGTTTTTGCAGGCGAGCAGACGGTTTGAACTGGGCGCGATAAAGTTGCAGCGCCTGGAACAACATATCGGGTGCAAAGTGCGAGGCGAAAGCAAATGGCAGCCCGAATTGTGCTGCAAGTTGAGCGCTATACAGGCTTGAGCCCAGCAACCAGACAGGGATTTTGCTGTTGTAGCCAGGTACGGGGCGCACTGCCGGGTTAGGGTCTGTCGCATCAAACCATGACACCAGTTCACTCACATCACGCGGGAAATTGTCGATGTCGCCACTCATATGACGGCGTAATGCCATCATTGTGCGCTGATCGCTTCCCGGCGCGCGACCTAATCCTAAGTCAATACGCCCGGGGTAAAGTGTCTCCAGGGTGCCAAACTGCTCGGCAATCACGAGAGGTGAGTGGTTCGGCAACATCACGCCACCGGAACCGAGGCGCAACGTTTCGGTATTCGCCGCCAGATAGCCAATCAACACGGACGTCGCAGCACTCGCGATGCCGGTCATATTGTGGTGCTCTGCCAGCCAGTAGCGGTGATAGCCACGCTTCTCGGCCAGGCGAGCTAAATCTAAGGAACGATGAAACGCATCACGAGGCTGAGAGCCTTGTGGAATAGGGGCTAGATCGAGTAGTGAAAAAGGAGTTTGAGACATAACGGCTCACTCTGTTTAGTGATGATTGTCTTTCAGTATTGCCGAAAACCATCACAATTAAGTAACAAAGTGAGCCTTTTTTAGCTCTGAGTCACCAGCTCTAAGCCAGCGACGCGTCGCCAGTAACCATTACAATCACTTTGCTGCGCCAGAGATAACGGTGCATTGCCATTCTCATTTTTGCGGAAGGCTTCCAGAACGCGCAAAGTTTCCATCCCCATTGGCGACAAACGCACCATATCGACCAGGCCCTTCATCGACGCAAGTTCATTACCGAGGTTGTAAACATACCCGCTCATGGTCTGAATGCCGTTAAGCACAAACACTTGCTGGTTTTCCTGAGAAAGCATATTGCGCCCGACCGGATATTTTATGCAGCAGGTTTCACACTCATCTTTTGGTTTGTCTTCGGAACGCGCGGTAAAGCAGCGTGCGGAATAGGCCAGTGGCAAATGGCCGTAGCTGAGAACTTCAACTTCAAACTTATTGCGAATACCTAATTCATCGCACTGAGTCAGCATGTTCGCCAGCCAGTCACGTGAAAGCTCAACCGGCATACACCAGCGAACCATACCTTGTTTGAGGAGTATGCGCAGCGTCACCGCGTTATAGCAGTTGAGCGCATGGCCTGCGACAAACGGCAGCTTGCGTTCTGCGGCCATATTCACGGCACCCAGGTCGTTCGCTTCAATCAGGAAATCGCCGTTCTCGACATAGCGTTTCAACTCATTTAACTCAGATGGAGCCTGAACCAGTGCCAGCGTGGAGAGGACAACTTGTTTGCCTTGGCTTGCCAGGCTTTTCGCCATATCCAGCCATTCGCCCGTTTTGGTTGCACGGCGCTTGCTGCACACTGACTCACCAAGATAAATCGTCTCGGCACTACTGTTTGCCGCAGCCTGGTAAAATTTCTCCAGCGTCTCTTTTGGCCAGTAGTACAACACTGGCCCTAATGAATATTTCATGGGTTTTCCTACTGCCATTTGCGGTGATAGGCACCGAGTGTGGTTTGTGTGCCTTCGGCCATCGCGCCCAATGCTTCCATCCAGGCGGGTTGCGCCCGATAGTTCTCCGGGTCCGCTATGCAACGGTCAATTGCCTGGCGCCACACTTTGGCGACCTGGCTGACATACGCCGGGCTACGTTGACGGCCTTCGATTTTCACCGAAGCAATATTTGCGGCAAGTAACTCAGGTAACAGTTCAAGTGTGTTCAGGCTGGTTGGTTCTTCAAGCGCGTGATATTTCTGGTCATCAACCAGATAGCGGCCTTTACACAGCGTTGGATAACCTGCGTTTTCACCATCCTGATAGCGGTCAATCAACACATCATTGAGGCGTGATTCCAGCCCCTGTGGCGTTTGTTGCCAGCGCACAAAGCGTGCCGGGGAACATGCACCTACGGTGTTTGGAGACTCACCGGTCAGGTAGGAGGAAAGATAGCAACGCCCTTCGGCCATAATGCACAGGCTACCGAACGCAAAAACTTCCAGCGGCACGGGGGTCACGCGAGCCAACTGTTTTACCTGATGAATGGATAACACGCGTGGCAAAACAACACGCGCAACATCGAAGTTGCGATGATAAAAGCGAACCGCTTCTTCATTAGTGGCGGAAGCCTGCACCGATACGTGGCGTTCGATATGCGGGTAACGCTCTGCTGCGTACTCAAGCATCGCAAGGTCGGCCAGAATTAAGGCGTCTGCACCGAGTTGTGCTGCCATATCCACCGCACGCTGCCAGCGCACGTAGCCGTCAGGGTGCGCAAACGTATTGATAGCAATGTGCAGTTTACGGCGGTGTTGATGCACGTAACTCACCGCTTCTTGCAGTTTCTTCTCCGTGAAATTCAGGCCAGCAAAATGGCGGGCGTTGGTGTCATCTTTAAGGCCAATGTAAACCGCATCGGCACCATTATCGATGGCCGCTTTTAACGCCGGTAAGTTTCCAGCTGGGCAAAGCAACTCCATAATTTATCCTGAATCATCGGGTAACCTGAGTGGTGACCCATGCAGCCCAGGCAAGGGCGGCAAAAATTGTTAACGAACTGGGATTTTAGTTAACCCGACCGCGACAAATTTTGATTTAAGGCAGCTAATGGCGTATTGATGGCATCAATATAGTGGTATTGATAACCCGCGTAATTGTTGATTTGCACCGCTACGGAGATTAGCGGGTGTGGCAAAATAGCGGTTAAATTTTTCAAGGAGTAAAGCTCGTGTTGGATAAATTGCGTTCACGCCTGGTCCATCTTGGCCCGTCACTGTTAAGAACACCGGTTAAACTGACGCCCTTTGCTCTAAAGCGTCAGGTTCTGGAACAAGTTCTTGGCTGGCAATTCCGTCAGGCACTGGAAGAAGGTGAGCTGGAATTTCTTGATGGGCGCTGGTTAAGCATTGAAGTGCGTGATCTCGGTCTAAAATGGTTTACTTCAGTGCATGACAATAAGCTGGTTGTGCGTGAAGATGCCCCAGCGGATGTGAGCTTCAGCGCAACCGCCAACGATCTACTGATGATTGCCGCACGTAAACAAGATCCCGACACCCTCTTTTTCCAGCGCCGTCTGGTTATCGAAGGTGATACAGAGTTGGGTCTGTACGTCAAAAATTTAATGGATGCCATTGAGCTGGATGCGATGCCGAAACCATTACGCATGCTGTTGCTGCAACTGGCTGATTTTGTCGAAGCAGGAATGAAACACAAACCTGCTCCAGAAAGTAACTCGGTAGGTGAGCCATGCTAATTCGTGTAGAAATACCTATTGATGCGCCTGGCATCGATGCATTACTTCGTCGTTCTTTTAATGGCAATGGCGAAGCTGATTTAGTGAAGGATTTACGAGAAGACGGCCTGTTAACGCTTGGCGTTGTTGCTACTGATGACGAAGGCCAGGTTGTGGGTTATGCGGCCTTTAGCCCGGTCGCAGTCGAAGGCGAAGAGCTACAGTGGGTTGGTCTGGCTCCACTGGCTGTTGATGAGGCTTATCGTGGTCAGGGGCTGGCAAAACAGCTGGTTTACGAAGGGCTAGACTCACTCAATGAGTTTGGCTACGCGGCGGTTGTCACGTTAGGCGAACCGGCATTGTACGGGCGTTTTGGTTTTGTTCCCGCTGCACAATTCGATTTGCGCTGTGCCTGGCCTGATACCGAAGTTTATTTCCTGATTCATCCGCTGGCTGATGACGCGCTTAATGGCGTAAGTGGATTAGTGGAATATCACGAGCATTTTAACCGAGAGTTTTGATCTCTGATTACGTTTGAAGGCCTGCCAGAAGGTCTTCAAACGACAATGCTCCTTTTACCAACATCTCTTTGCGCGCTTTAGTTAACTGCTTGATGCGATATTCCAGGCGCAACGCGCTTGAACGATCGCCAACCAGATGGCTGAATGCCAGCGTCAATTCACCTTTCCCTCGTAATGCTTTTGCGCCTTTTCCACTCTGATGTTGAGAGAAGCGGCGTTCCACATCAGTGGTAATGCCCGTATACAAACGGTTATCAAGGGTGCGGACTAAATAGAGATACCAGGGTGACATAGCTCGGCGCATAATTAACGTTTTCCGCAGAATATCACTCTTCAGGTTACACATGGAAACTCTCAATGCCATCAGTCGTTGGCTGAACAAACAGCATGTACTCACTTACTGCGCAGGCAGTCATGGTGATTTATGGTGCGCCAATGCGTTTTATTTATTTGACGAACAGCGCGTCGCTTTTTACCTGTTAAGCGAAACTCACACACGTCACGGAGAGTTGATTGGAAACCAGGCCAATGTAGCCGGAACGGTTAACGGGCAGCCCAAAACGGTGGCGTTAATCCGTGGGGTGCAGTTTCGCGGTGAAATCACATTGGTTGCTGACGAAAATGCCGCTAGTGTTCGTGCCCGCTACTGCAAGCGTTTCCCGGTGGCGAAAGTCATGAAAGCCCCGGTATGGGAAATTTATCTCGCCGAGATAAAAATGACCGACAACACGCTCGGTTTCGGTAAAAAACTCCACTGGTTGCGGGATGAAACTAAACTTGGTTAACAGGCGACAGGAGATCTTATGAACCGGGTTTTGATTACGGGGGCCACAGGCCTTGTTGGTGGGCACTTACTACGCATGCTGATCAATGAGCCACAGATCGGTCATATTGTTGCTGCGACTCGTCGCCCTCTGCCTGTGATGAACAAAGTGACGAATCCTTATGATCCCCAACTTAGTGATGCGTTAACACAATTAACCGAACCGCTGGATACTGTATTTTGCTGCCTTGGCACCACAATGCGTGAGGCGGGTAGTAAAGAAGCGTTCGTGTTGGCGGATTATACGCTGGTGGTGGATACCGCGATCACCGGCCTGCGCCTGGGCGCAAAACAGATGCTGGTGGTCAGCGCCATTGGCGCGAACAGCAAATCACCGTTTTTTTACAATCGGGTGAAGGGCGAGATGGAGGAGGCGCTAATTGCACAAGACTGGCCGCGTCTGACGATTGTTCGCCCATCCATGTTGCTTGGGCATCGCGAATCACAGCGCTTTAACGAATCGCTGTTTGCACCGATTTTTAAAATCATGCCTGGAAAGTGGAAGTCTATTGAGGCCCGGGATGTGGCAAAGGCGATGTTGCATGAGGCGCTCAAACCCGCAGGTGAAGGTGTGAATATTCTGGACTCGCGTCAGTTACGTGAAATAGCAAAAGCCCCATAGGGGCTTTATCGCAAATGATGAACGACCTGGTTGCTGCTGCCGCGCCAGACAAGCGACGGGTCTTTTAGCTCCTGAACAAATTTACCGTCAATCAGCACGTTAATTAAATCAACCACTTCGCGCTGAGCTGCCGTTAACTCACCAAGCGTATAACCCGTCCACATCCAGATATCCTTGCCTGGGCATTCCGCCCGCACTCGCTGCACCAGCTTTAGCACATCCGCGATGTTTTGCGGATGAAGCGGGTCGCCGCCCGAAAGCGACAACCCCTGGCGGCGAATACGCGTGTCGTTCAGATCGGCAATAATCTGGTCTTCCATCTCCTGCGTGAACGCCATACCGGAATTCAGCCGCCAGGTGCTCTTGTTGTAGCACCCTGGGCATTCATGCACGCAGCCGGAAACGAACAACGTGCAGCGTGTGCCAGGCCCGTTGACGATGTCTACCGGATAGTATTGGTGCACATTCATTTTCGCTTTGCTCTGACGTTAATTGCTTTGCGAAGAATCTAACTGCCCGTTACCCAAATGCTTCACGCGGCGCTTCACTTCTTCCTGCTTACCGGCGTTAAACGGACGTGCATCCGGGCTGCCGAGGTAACCGCAAACTCGGCGTGTTACGGATACGCGAGCCGCGTCGTGGTTGCCACATTTCGGGCAGGTGAAGCCTTTGCTGGTGCATTCAAACTCACCGGTAAAGCCGCACTCGTAGCATTCGTCAATTGGCGTATTGGTGCCGTAATACGGAACATGTTTGTAGCTATAATCCCAGACGTCTTCCAGCGCTTGCAGGTTGTGCTGGATGTTCGGGTATTCGCCGTAACAGATGAAACCACCGTTCGCCACCGGTGGATACGCTGCTTCAAAGTCGATTTTGTCGTATGGGTTAACTTTTTTCTCAACGTCCAGGTGGAAGCTGTTGGTGTAGTAACCTTTGTCGGTAACGCCTGGAACCACGCCAAACTCAGCAGTATCAAGACGGCAGAAGCGGTCACACAGATTTTCACTTGGTGTGCTGTAGAGGCTGAAACCGTAGCCAGTCTCTTCTTTCCAGCTGTCGGTTGCCTGGCGCAGGCGTTCAACAATGGCGACGGCTTTCGCACGCAACTCTTCGCTGTCGTAAACGTGCTGGTTACCAAACAGGGCATTCACCGTTTCGTGGATACCGATGTAACCCAGTGAAATCGACGCACGGCCATTTTTGAAGATTTCAGAAACGTCGTCGTCTGCTTTCAGGCGCACACCGCAAGCCCCTTCCATATACAGGATTGGTGCAACACGCGCTTTCACACCTTCCAGGCGCGCAATACGCGTCATCAGTGCTTTGAATGCCAGCTCCAGACGGCTATCGAGCAGCGTCCAGAATGCAGCTTCATCACCTTTCGCTTCCAGAGCAATGCGCGGCAAGTTCAGGCTGATCACGCCGATGTTGTTACGGCCATCGTGAATTTGCTCGCCGTTTTCTTCGTACACGCCGAGGAAGCTGCGGCAGCCCATTGGCGTTTTGAACGAACCGGTGACTTTAACCACCTGGTCATAGTTCAGAATATCCGGATACATGCGCTTACTGGCGCATTCCAGAGCAAGCTGTTTGATGTCGTAGTTCGCATCGCCAGTTTTGTGGTTCAGACCATCTTTAATCGCGAAAACCAGTTTTGGGAACACTGCGGTTTTACGGTTTTTGCCCAGCCCCGCGATGCGATTACGCAAAATAGAGGTCTGAATCAGGCGCGATTCCCAGCTGGTTCCCAGGCCGAAACCGAAGGTCACAAATGGCGTCTGGCCGTTAGCGGTGTGCAGCGTATTCACTTCATATTCCAGGGACTGGAAGGCGTCGTAACACTCTTTCTCAGTACGTGAAAGCGCATAGCCTTTCGCGTCCGGGATCTGCCATTCTTCAGCGGTCTGGCGGTGTTTCTCAAAACTTTCTGTCACAAACGGCGCCAGCACTTCATCAATACGGTTGATCGTGGTGCCGCCATAAATGTGGCTGGCGACCTGAGCAATGATTTGCGCGGTAACTGCTGTGGCTGTCGAAATGGATTTTGGCGGTTCAATTTCCGCATTACCCATTTTAAAACCGTGCGTCAGCATGCCTTTAAGATCGATAAGCATGCAGTTAAACATCGGGAAGAACGGGGAGTAATCCAGATCGTGGTAATGAATGTCGCCACGTTCATGCGCCAGAACCACATCACGCGGTAACAGATGCTGCGAGGCATAGTGTTTGGCCACAATACCGGCTAACAGGTCACGCTGAGTCGGGATAACTTTGCTGTCTTTATTCGCATTTTCATTGAGCAAAGCGGAGTTGGTTTGTTCAACCAGCCCACGGATTTCCTGGTTCAGACGACCACGTTTTTCACGCTCGATATCGCGGTCATGGCGATATTCAATATAAGCGCGTGCAAGCTGCTTGTAATTACCGGCCATTAACTGGTTTTCTACGGCAGTCTGGATTTCACCAATATCAACCTGGCTACGGCCTTCCATCTGCGCACGGACAATATCTGCGACGCGGCCGCAATAGTCTGCGTCATTGACTCCCGCTGCTTTAGCTGCACGAAGAATAGCTTCTTTAATGCGCTCTGAAGTGAAAGGTACTTTGCACCCGTCTCTTTTCATCACATGCGGTGTCATGGTTTCTCCATATTTAAAAATGTTATCCACAAAGGATTGGAATTGCCCGCGGGCCGTATTTGCTCGCGCTGCCATAGGCTTTCTGATTTTGTGCCTACGTTTATCCACAGATAATCCCCAGAATCATCTGTAGAACATGTTGTTATAATAGTCGATAACTACAACATGTTGGGTCGGGGTGCATTTTAAGGTCTATATGTAGTGCTTTGCATCAAAGATGTTTGCGATTTTATTGACGCAGGACAAAGTAAATCGGGCGTAGCAGGAAGGATGGGCAGTGGGGGAAATGCTTTAAATTTGCAGGAAGAGATCTCCCTCAAAGAAGAGGGAGAAATCGGGTAAGGATTAACCTTGTAACCAGTAAACGGCTTCGAATGGACGTAAACTTATCTCGCCAGGTTTGCCTGCGGCGTCAGAATAGTTACTCATCAGCACCTCCCAGTCACCTTCGAAGGCTTCCGGCATCCACCACTGGTTTTCACGGCTGAGGTTGGCTGCCACGACTAATGTTTGCCCTTGCCACTCACGGCGATAACACCACAGATATGGGTGCTCCGGCAGCAAGTCCTGATAGCTACCCCAGGTAAATACAGGGTTTGCTTTACGCAGTTTGATCAGCTGCTGGTAGGCATAAAACACCGAGTCCGGGTCATCCACCGCTGTTTTGGCATTGATGGTTTGATAGTTATCGCACAGGTTTATCCACGGCGTTCCTTGGGTAAAACCGGCATGTTCACTTTCATCCCACTGCATCGGTGTACGGCTGTTATCGCGCGATTTACTGGCAAGAATGGCCAGCAGATTGTCGCTGTCCCGGCCTTGCGCACGCAGTTCGGCGTACATGTTGTGGCTTTCCACATCGCGATAATCAACGATGCGTTTGAAGTGTGGATTGGTCATCCCCAGTTCTTCGCCCTGGTAAATGTACGGCGTGCCTTGCATACCGTGCAGCACCATCCCCAGCATTTTTGCTGCCGGAACGCGCAGTTCGCCTTCATCACCAAAGCGCGACACGATGCGCGGTTGGTCGTGGTTACACCAGAACAACGCATTCCACGCCACATTGTGCATGCCTTGCTGCCAGTGGCTGAAAATCGCTTTCAGGGCGACGTAATCAGGAGCTGCCAGCGCCCATTTTTGCCCGCCTGGATAGTCCACTTTCAGATGGTGGAAGTTGAACGTCATCGACAGTTCATTGCTGTTCAGCGCGGCGTATTGCTGGCAGTTATCAAGCGTGGTTGACGACATTTCGCCAACAGTCATCAACCCGCGTGGCGTAAACACATCACGGCTAAATTCTTGCAGAAACTCATGAATGCGCGGCCCGTCGGTATAGAAACGACGCCCATCACCGCCATCAATATCGGCTGGGAAATCTTGATCTTTCGATATCAGGTTGATCACATCCAGGCGTAAACCATCTACGCCACGATCGGACCAGAACTCGCAGACTTTCTTCAGCTCAGCACGAACCTGTGGGTTTTCCCAGTTGAGATCCGCCTGCTCCGGCGCAAACAAGTGCAGATAATACTGGCCGCTTTCCGCATGCCAGCGCCAGGCGTTACCACCGAATTTGGAGCGCCAGTTGTTTGGCACCAGGTCCGGTGTGCCGTCACGCCAGATATAAAATTCGCGGTACGGGCTCTCTTTATTCAGCGCTTCGTGGAACCAGGCGTGTTGCGTAGAAGTATGGTTAAACACCATATCCAGAATGATGCGGATCCCACGGTCATGTGCTTCGGCGACCAGTTTGTCGAAATCATCGAGGGTGCCGTACGTCGGGTCAATCGCGCAGTAGTTGGCAACGTCATAGCCATTATCAATCTGCGGGGAGATGTAAAACGGCGTCAGCCAAATGGCATCAATGCCCAGTAATTTTAAGTAGTCCAGGCGTTTGATGACGCCTGCAAGATCGCCGGTACCGCTGCCAGTCGTGTCCTGAAAACTCTTCGGGTAGATCTGGTAGATGACACCATGTTGCCACCAGGGAGGTGTTGTATTCATAACTCATTCCTAAATGCCCGTCATACTTCGAGTTGCAACTGCGTTGGATGCGCTCTCTTGCCGCCTGGCTGAAACTCGAATTATTTAGGGCATGTGTTGAAAACAAAATCATCGAAAACTAAACCACTAATAACGTGCCCTGACGGTATTTGCGTTTATACATCACACTGGTCAGTACGATTGGCACAATCACCGCAATCAGAATTGCGAGGGAATACACTTCCCAGTAACGCGGCTGGATGGACAGAATGCCAGGCAAGCCGCCAACGCCAATCCCGTTTGCCATCACGCCGCTCAGGCCACACAACAAGCCTGCAAGCCCTGAGCCAACCATTGCGCACAGCATCGGGAAGCGGTATTTCAGGTTGATGCCGTACATCGCCGGCTCGGTAACACCGAGGTAGGCGGAAATCGCTGCCGGAACTGAAATCTCACGTTCGTTATGTTTACGGCTGCAAATAATGATGCCGACAACCGCTGACGCCTGAGCAATGTTAGACAGTGCAATCAGTGGCCAAACCGGTGTGCCACCCATGCTCTGAATCATCTGCATATCGATGGCGAGTGTTGTCTGATGCACGCCGGTAATCACCAGTGGTGCGTATAGGAAACCAAACAGTGCTGCACCTATCGGCGCAAAACTGCCGGTCATCAGGTGGCGAACCGCAAAGGCCACACCGTCGCCAATCCAACGACCAAACGGGCCGATAAACGCATGTGCCAGGAATACCGCCAGAATCAGGGAACAAACAGGCACTATTACAAGATAGAGGTAATCCGGGACGATGCGTTTCAGACGCGTCTCAATAAAGCCAAGAGCCAGGCCCGCCAGCAGTGCTGGGATCACCTGCGCCTGGTAGCCCACTTTTTCGATGGTAAACCAGCCAAAGTTCCACACTTCAGGAATTTTGCTGCCTAATTCATAGGCATTCATCAGCTGTGGTGAAACCAGAGTTACGCCAAGCACAATCCCAAGGATAGGTGTCCCACCCATTTTTCGCACTGCGGACCAGCAAATACCGACTGGCAAATAGAAGAAAATGGCCTCGCCAATCAGCCACAAGAAGTCGTAGATAGATTGCAAAGAAGGGTGCATTTGCGCGAGCGTCTGCCCGTTGCTCATAGGCAAATCGCCAATCACATTACGGAAGCCGAGGATCAAACCACCGCTGATCAATGCCGGTAACAGAGGGAAGAAAATCTCTGCGAAGTGGGAAATTAACTGCTCGTGCCATTTCATATTCTGGCGTGCCGCGAGTTTCGCTTGTTCTTTATCTGCGGTGCTATGGCCTGTTGCGGCGATCAGCGCCTGATAGTAATCACCCACTTCGGGGCCAATCACGACCTGGAACTGCCCGGCGTTGGTAAAGCAGCCTTTTACCATCGGCAGCTCTTCAATCTCTTTTGGTTTCGCAATAGCGGTATTGTTTAAAACAAACCGTAAGCGAGTGATGCAGTGACTGACGGTGGCAATGTTTTCACGCCCGCCGACCAGGTCTATCAGCTTGTCTATATCCTGTTGTTTCACTTTGGCCATGATGAGGTTCCAGAGTAAGGAGTGAGTATTTTTATCTGCCGCTAGGTTATCTTTTAATCTTTCCCTCGAAAATGGGAACGTTCCCTAAATCAAGCGACGATCACAATAAACCTGAAGTGAGGGGTTTTACTGGAGAGTGCTGGGGATGACTATCTGGCGTAACTCACGATCTTGCGTGACTTGCCCAATCAGCTGCAAAACCGCCTGACGACCGGCTTCTGCATAACCGGGATCGACCGTGATGATTTCCGGGTGAAAAAATTTCATCAGAGGCGTGTTGCCCACACTTGCCAGTTGTAGCGTGGTGCGTTGGTGTTCCTGTAGATATTTGCTGGCGCCCAGAGCGAGAGTATCGGTCGCGCACAGCAGGGCAGTGGTTTCCGCCAACAACACTTCGGCGACGTGTTCGTAACCTTGTTTCATCGCCAACCCTGGCAGTGCTACGTTTGGCGTTAACTGGTGCTGTTTACAGAAGGCGAGATAAGCTTCATGGCGGCGCAAGCCGGTGGTCACGTCACTGTGTGGTACGCCAAGAAAACTGATGTGGCGATGGCCTTCGGCATAGAGTTTTGCCATCAGGCTGGTGATAGCGCCTTCGTCGTCATAACAAACGGAAGCAAAGCCTTTAGCATCACGCGCCATCAGTACTAACGTCGATTGCCACGGAGTGAGCATTTTTTCGTTGATGCCGGTAAAGCCGAACAGAATGACTCCGTCGATGTTGCGCCGTTTAAGCATGCCGAGGTGCTCTTCCACCAGCTCCGGGTCGAACTGGCTTTCCATCATGATCGGGTCATACCCTTGCTCGTACAGCGACGGCAGCATGGTTTGTACTGCGAGGTTTTCGGAGAGCGAATCCAGACGCGTCACAATAATGGCGACGACTTTATCGCTCTGACCACGCATGGCACGGGCCGAGCGGGAAGGGGAGAACCCTTCTTGCTGCATGACCGCTTCCACGCGTTCTCGCGTACGGGCACTGACACCGCTTTCATTATTCAGAACACGGGAGACCGTGGATTTACCGACACCGCTTAAACGGGCGATGTCTTTAATAGTGAGGCGGCTTTGCATCGTGTGGGTTCCCGGCAATCAATTGCTCATTAGAATCAAGGCAAGCCAACAATACCACAATGGAAAAAATCTGGTTTACGCCAGGTTTAGGTTTGCGGGCGTAGAATGGCCGCGACTAGTGTAATGACTTTTTCTTTTAACCGGAGGCGACATGGAACCTGATCCCAGTCCAGACCCTGTAATGACAGGAATAATCCGGTAAGACTCCCTTCTTTAAAGCAACTGCCTTTGAAGCGACTGCCTTACCGGATTGCGTAAGGCAGATCTATCTTGTATCAATCAACGATATCCCTGCTGAAGAAATTATTTGGCCTGCAAGGCAAGGATTAGCCGTGCCTGCATGTCACCAGGCTCCGCATTACGTGGGGCCGAGGGACTACTATGCTGTTAAAAAATCTGACCCGGCAGTTGTTTGCACAACTGAGCCGCCACCTGCCACGTCGCTTGATCCAACGCGACCTGATGCCGGACGACAATACCGTTGCTCATGCACAAGAGGTTCCCGCCTCTCTGAGTGAAGCCTGCCTGAAATATGCAGCCGCTTCTGAAGAGCAACTTTATCGCGATTTCAAAAGCCACCCGGAAGGGCTGAATGCGCAGGAAGTTGAACAAGCCATTGAGCTTCATGGCCTCAACCAAATCCCGGCGCAAAAGCCGTCGCCGTGGTGGGTTCATTTGTGGCTGTGCTATCGCAACCCTTTCAATATCTTGCTCACCATTCTCGGTATTGTTTCCTACTCTACTGAAGATATGTTTGCCGCAGGTGTCATTGCGCTGATGGTGGTGATTGCCACATTGCTGAACTTCGTTCAGGAAGCGCGTTCCACCAAAGCGGCGGACACGCTCAAAGCGATGGTCAGCAACACGGCGACCGTGCTGCGTGTAGTGAACGAAAGCGGTGAAAACGCATTTATCGAAATCCCGCTCGAAAAACTGGTGCCCGGCGACATCGTCAAACTGGCGGCAGGCGACATGATCCCGGCGGATCTGCGTGTGATACAAGCGCGTGATCTCTTCGTCGGCCAGGCCTCGCTGACTGGCGAATCCTTGCCGGTTGAAAAGGTCGCGATCAGCCGTGATATGTCGCACAACAACCCGCTGGAATGCGACACGCTGTGCTTTATGGGCACAAACGTGGTGAGCGGCACAGCGCTTGCGATGATCATCTCAACAGGCGGCAATACCTGGTTTGGCCAACTGGCCGGGCGTGTCACGCAGCAAGAAAGCGAGCCGAATGCGTTCCAGAAAGGCATCAGCCGTGTGAGCTGGGTACTGATCCGCTTTATGCTGGTGATGACGCCAATTGTGCTGCTGATCAACGGCTTCACCAAAGGCGACTGGTGGGAGGCGGCGCTGTTTTCGCTCTCGGTTGCAGTCGGCTTAACGCCGGAAATGCTGCCGATGATCGTCACCTCGACGCTGGCCCGTGGTGCGGTGAAACTCTCTAAACAGAAAGTGATCGTCAAACACCTGGATGCTATTCAGAACTTTGGTGCGATGGACATTCTGTGCACCGACAAAACCGGCACGCTCACGCAAGATCGCATTGTTCTGGAATCGCACACCGATATTCTCGGCGCGGTGAGTCACCACGTTCTGCACACAGCCTGGCTTAACAGCCATTATCAAACCGGGCTTAAAAACCTGCTGGATGTCGCGGTGCTGGAAGGTGTTGATGAAGATCATGCCCGCAATGCTGCTGCACGCTGGCAGAAAGTGGATGAGATCCCGTTTGATTTTGAACGCCGCCGTATGTCAGTCGTGGTATCTGAACAGCCGGATGTGCATCAGCTGATCTGTAAAGGCGCGTTGCAGGAGATCCTGAATGTTTGTACTCAGGTTCGTTATGGCGACGAGATCGTGCCGCTCAGCGAAACTTTGCTGGCGCGTATCCGCCGTGTGACTGACGATCTTAACCGCCAGGGCTTGCGTGTGGTCGCCGTTGCCAGCAAATTCTTGCCTGCACGCTGTGAAGATTACGGCCGCGTGGATGAATCGGATCTGATCCTTGAGGGCTACATCGCCTTCCTCGATCCACCGAAAGAAACCACCGCGCCTGCGCTGAAAGCACTTAAAGCAAGCGGCATTGCCGTTAAGATCCTGACCGGTGATAGCGAACTGGTGGCGGCGAAAGTGTGCCGCGAAGTGGGGCTGGATGTCGGCACGTTAGTGACCGGTAGCGAAATCGAAAACATGGCTGACGCTGAGCTTGCTGCACTGGCTCTGCGCACCACGCTGTTTGCTCGCCTCACACCAATGCACAAAGAGCGCATTGTGCGCCTGCTGCGTGGTGAAGGGCATGTGGTCGGCTTTATGGGCGATGGCATTAATGACGCGCCAGCACTGCGCGCCGCCGACATCGGGATTTCAGTGGATGGCGCGGTAGACATTGCGCGTGAAGCCGCAGATATCATCCTGCTGGAAAAAAGCCTGATGGTGCTGGAACAAGGTGTGATTGAAGGGCGCAGAACCTTTGCCAACATGCTGAAATACATCAAAATGACCGCCAGTTCTAACTTCGGTAACGTGTTCAGTGTGCTGGTGGCCAGTGCCTTCTTGCCATTCTTGCCAATGCTGCCGTTGCACTTACTGATTCAGAACCTGCTGTACGATGTCTCCCAGGTGGCGATTCCGTTCGATAACGTTGATGACGAGCAAATTAAGAAACCACAGCGCTGGAACCCGGCGGATTTAGGCCGCTTTATGGTGTTCTTCGGGCCGATAAGCTCCATCTTCGATATTCTGACGTTCTGCGTGATGTGGTGGGTGTTCAAGGCAAATGTGCCAGAAGCACAAACCCTGTTCCAGTCTGGCTGGTTCGTGGTCGGGTTACTGTCACAAACATTGATTGTGCATATGATTCGTACCCGCCGCATTCCGTTCATTCAGAGTCGTGCTGCATGGCCGTTAATGATCATGACGCTGGTCGTGATGGTGGTTGGGATTGGCCTGCCGTTCTCGCCGCTGGCAAGTTATCTGCAGCTCCAGGCGCTCCCGCTGAGCTACTTCCCATGGCTGATTGCTATCCTTGCCGGATATATGACGCTGACTCAGTGTGTGAAGGGGTTCTACAGCCGTCGTTACGGCTGGCAGTAATATACCCATCATCCTTCAAGCTGCAGCGGCGTTGGCTGCAGACGCTCACCCCAGTCACTTACTCAAGTAAGCTCCTGGGGTTCTCGTCCTGGCCGCCTGGCTGCAACTCGAATGCTAATGGGTATAGTAAATATGAGCGGGATGTGATCTGCATCCCGCCCATAACCTTGATGAATATTTCTACACGTGTTACCAGATTGTTTTTGCTTTTTTCTGGCCCGTCATTGTTAAAGGAATATTCATGTTTAAATCAATACGTTTGAGCCTGCTGGCAGGTTGCATCGCTGCAACTTGTCAGGCTTGGGCTGCTCCGGCAGGTGATTTACCATTAATGCCCTGGCCGCAGCAGGTTGACCGCCCGGCCGCAGAAGGGACGCTGGTTCTCGACAACGCCATTTCCATTAAAATCAGCGGCGACAAACTCCCCGGCGCAATTGACCGTTGGCGGCAGAGAATCTCTCAGCAAACGGGCTGGCAGTTACAACCTGCACAGGCCAACCCTGCAAAACCCACCATTGATATCCAAATCAAACAAGCCGTTGCCTCATTACCTGAACTCAACAGCGATGAAAGCTACCAGTTAAGCGTCACTGCTGACGGCGTAAAGCTCACGGCAAACACGCGCTTTGGCGCGATGCGCGGCATGGAAACCCTGCTACAGCTCATTCAGAACGGCCCGGAAAACACCGCAATTCCCTTTGTTGCGATCAAAGATAAGCCGCGTTTTCCATGGCGTGGGCTATTAGTCGATTCAGCCCGCCACTTCATGCCCATCAAAGATATTCTGCGCCAGTTAGATGGCATGGCTGCGGCCAAAATGAACGTTCTGCACTGGCATTTGACTGACGATCAGGGCTGGCGTTTTGCCTCCACCGCCTATCCGAAATTGCAGCAACTGGCGAGTGACGGAGATTTCTACACTCAAGCGCAAATGAAAGAAGTGGTGCGCTACGCCGCATCGCTCGGTATTCGAGTGGTGCCGGAAATGGACTTGCCGGGCCATGCGTCGGCGATTGCAGTGGCCTACCCGGAACTGATGAGCGCGCCGGGACCGTATCAAATGGAGCGCCACTGGGGCGTGTTAAAACCGCTGCTGAACCCAACAAACGACGCTGCCTATAAATTTGTTGATACCTTAATTGGCGAGCTGACGGCCATTTTCCCGGACAGCTATTTGCACATTGGTGGCGATGAAGTTGATGACGAGCACTGGAAAAATTCTCCGCAAATCCAGGCGTTTATGAAGCAGCATAATCTTGCCGACCCCCATGCTTTGCAGACCTACTTCAACCAACGGCTGGAGAAGATCCTCGAAAAACATCACCGCCAGATGATGGGCTGGGATGAGATCTACCATCCGGATCTACCGAAAAGCATTCTGATCCAATCCTGGCAAGGGCAGGACGCACTGGGGATGGTCGCGGCGAACGGTTACAAAGGTATTTTGTCGACCGGCTTCTATCTCGATCAACCGCAATCAACGGCTTACCACTATCGTAATGAGATCCTGCCGCAAGGGTTGAATGGGATCGATAAGCTGACCGAATCAGACAGCGCGCAAAGTTGGTTCTTCAGTATGCCTCGCCTGAAAGGCAGTGCCGTTGAAGGGAGCTTTACGCTGGTGAGCAATAAAATGGCCTGGCGTGGGTTTATCGATTTCAAAGGAAAATCCCGCCGTGCGGTGCGTGATATCCAGTGGCTTAGCCCCACTCAGGTTACGTTTACCGTAGATACCTGGATGGGAGAAACGCGCCCGGTATTAACGCTCGATAAAGACAAATTGAGCGGTTATTTGCTGGTGGGCAACGTTCGCTACCCGGCGAGCGGCCAGAAATTAGATGACGTGCCTGATGGCATTCAGCCGGTGGTGCCAACGCCGGAACAGATGAACAATATTATCGGTGGCGAGGCCGCGCTGTGGGCCGAAAACGTCGCATCGCCGCTGCTGGATATCAAGCTGTGGCCGCGTGCATTTGCGGTGGCAGAGCGCCTATGGTCCGCAGAAGATGTGAAGGACATCGATAATATGTACCAGCGTTTGCAGGCGATAGATGCATGGTCAACGGTTTCTGTGGGCTTGCAGCAGCACGCTGCGGCAGCTCAACAAATGACGCGCCTCGCGGGCACGCCGGAGATTATGCCGCTGCAAATACTGGCTCAGGCGGTCGAGCCTGCGCAGTACTACACTCGCCAGCACCTGAAATTCCAGGCCGGGAATTACCATCACTTCGAGCCGCTAAACCGTTTTGCTGATGCATTAGGTGCAGAAAGCAGCCAGGTGCGTGCGCTGGATCTCTGGGCCGATAAACTGATAGCCGACCCGGAGGACAGCAACAGTGCGGAGTCTTTGCGCCGTACTTTTGCTCGCTGGCAAAGTAACACGCCAGATGTGCTGGAACTTATCGATGGCAATTACCAGCTTAAAGCGCTGAAACCGGTGGCTGAAAATGTCGATAAACTGGCGGGAATAGGGCTGCGGCTCACGGATTTGGTGGCTAAACAGGGAAACCTGAGCGCTGATGAAGTTCAGGGGATTCAAAAACAGCTCGACGATGCGGCACAAACGCAAGATGAGGTCGTTGTTGCGGCAGTCTATCCGTTACAGAAATTGTTGCGGGCGAGTGTGAAACCGTAATAATTTAAAAGGCCGCAATCGCGGCCTTTTCTTGATGCTTCAAAAGCTTATCGTTAGCGGCGAATGGCAATCGCTTCGATTTCAATCTTCACATCTTTAGGCAGGCGAGCCACTTCAACGCAAGAACGCGCAGGGAAAGTTGCTTTGTGCTCATTAAAGAATGCTTCGTAAGTTGCGTTTACGGTCGCAAAGTCATTCAGATCTTTTACGAAAACAGTCGTTTTAACGATATCGCCAACTTTCAGGCCAGCGGCTTCAACAATCGCCTGCACGTTTTCCAGAGACTGACGCGCTTGCGCTGCCACATCTTCCGGTACGGTGCCCGTTTTTGGGTTCACAGGGATCTGGCCAGAAGTGATAATCATGCTGCCAAGGTCAACGCCCTGAACATATGGGCCGATTGCGGCAGGTGCATTTTCGGTACTGATGGTACGAGAAGACATTTTCATTCCTTATGAGAAGTGATAAAGCTCCCGCCCATTATAGAGGCGAGAACTCGACCGGCAATGATTAATCTGCCAGCACAACGTGATGCGCAAACTCTTTTTCACAATATTTGCATTTGAGACTGATGTTTTCGTCGCGTTTTTTCACTGCAAAGGAAGAATGAACGGGTTCGCTGCGGCTGATGCAGTTGGTATTTGGGCAAACCAACACTTTATCGATGCGTGAAGGCAGGCTCGGTTTGCTCTTACCGACCACTTCATATTCATCAATGCGGTTGACCGTTGCATGCGGTGCATACAGCGCCAGTTGGTTAACTTGTTCATCCGTCAGGAAGGTGTTTTCGATTTTAATCAGGTCTTTGCGACCCTGCTCTTTTGAAGGTAAGTTCAGGCCGATAGTGATGCGCTGGTCAGTTTCCGTTAACTGGAAAAGAGTCAGTAACTTAAAGCCCACCTGTGCAGGAATATGATCGATAACCGTACCGCGTTTAATCGCTTCAACTTGTAATTTGTTGTCGTGTGTCATCTTAATCTTCCTCTCACTCAAACCAGTTCAGGTTGCAAAACTAACGCCAGCAGTGCCTGGCGGGCATAAATACCGTTGCCTGCCTGCTGGAAATACCAGGCGTGCGGAGTTTTATCAACATCCGTGGTGATTTCATCAACGCGTGGCAGCGGGTGCAGTACTTTCATGTTCTCGCGGGCATCGGCAAGGTCTGCCGCACGCAGCACAAATTGAGCCTTCACATTGGCGTATTCAGACGGGTCCAGGCGCTCTTTCTGCACACGAGTCATGTACAAAATATCCAGCTCGCCTACCACGTCGTCGATAGCTTCATGGCAGCTCCAGACAATGCCTTTTTCATCCAGCATATCGAGAATGTACTTCGGCATTGCCAATGCGTTTGGCGCGATAAAGTAGAAGCGGTTGCCTTCAAATTTCGCCAGCGCCTGTGCCAGTGAGTGCACGGTACGGCCATATTTCAGGTCACCGACCATGGCGATATTCAGGTTTTCCAGGCGGCCCTGTGTTTCCTGGATGGTGAACAAGTCCAGCAGCGTTTGCGTTGGGTGCTGGTTGGCACCATCACCGGCATTCAGCACCGGCACATTGCCTGAGAACTCAGTTGCCAGGCGTGCAGCCCCTTCTTGCGGATGGCGCATCACAATGGCATCAACATAGGTGCTGATAACCGAAATGGTATCGGCCAGCGTTTCGCCTTTTTTGCCCAGAGATGTATTGCTGCTGTCGGAAAAACCGACAACCGATGCTCCCAGGCGGTGAATGGCGGTTTCAAAAGAGAGGCGAGTGCGCGTTGATGCTTCAAAAAAACAGCTGGCAACAACGATGTGTTTCAACAGCTCAGGTTGCGGGTTGGCTTTCAGTTTTGCCGCCGTAGATAACACCAGCTCTAGTTCTTCACGACTGAGATCGTTTATGGAAATGATATGTTTTTGATATAGGGGGTTAGCCATGTTTATCTCCTGTTCTCGGGCGTCGGGCAAAAAAAAAGGCCCCTCATTGAGGGGCCTTTGGAATTGATTGAAGCAACGGAAAGAAAAACAGGTTAGCGCCGTCTTTTAGACGACGTGGTGTGGCAATTTTTTGAACACACTGGACCATGCTTCCTCCGGCAAATTGTGGCGCATTATACGCATGTGACTGGACACTTCAAGCGAATAATTCACACATTATATCCGTTAGCAATCGGTTGCAGTGAATATTTATCCGCCTTTAGCGTAAGCCAAGGGTTTGCAGGACTCGCCGATGGACCTGCGCGGTTTTCTGCACCTCGCGCGGTGCAATCCACACGATGCTGCTGCCCGCGACCACACCTAAAATCTCTGGCAGAGCACGATAATCGAGAATTCTTGCCACGGCGCGCCCGTATCCGTGAACCGCATGAATCATGACAAATTCCGCATTATGTTCGACGCTCATCACCATCTCGGCGATTGAACGTGCTGCATCCGGTGCAGGTTGAGATTGCGGATTTAATGCATAAATTTTCTGACCTTTGGCGTTGCGTATTTTTATCACGCCAAGCAATTTCAGCAGCCGGGACACCGTAGACTGACTAATGCTTTCAAATCCGTGGAGCTGCATATCGCGGCGCAGCTCTTCTTGCGATTGATAGCTTTTATGGACAATGAGTCTTTGGCAGAGTGTTAGCTGGTTATGATCCTTCTCCGAGGGGGCGTGGGATACGCTCATTGTATTCACCATTCCTTTATTTATCAGGCGACTAATTTACGCCGCTTATAAATATAAACTGTTCGTTTGATCGGATTTTTCAAGGTTTATCAATAATAAATGTTGCAACTTGTTAAGTTTAAAGAATTTAACGCCCCCGAAGGGGCGTTAAACATATCAAGTGATCTGTATTGATCCTGAAACAACCAGTTTTAACGTCCAGGCCGCCAACAGTAGAATTGCCGCAGCGATAGCCCATTCATAACCTTTCAGCATTTGTTGCCCTTGCTGTTTCTTCTGCCACAGGAAGACCAAAAGCCCTGGGGTGAATAACAACGAACTCAGTAGCATTGAGTCACCAGCGGCATAGCAAAGCCAGAACCCGTAGACGGTGGCGATGATGCCGAGAATCAATCCGCTGGTGCGTGATTCCCCTTTCGCATAGCGTTCTCCCGTCCAGGCCAGTTTCAGTCCATAGGCGGCGCTAAACAGATAAGGTGGCAGAATGGCAGCGGTTGCGATAGAGAACAGCGCCTGATAACCCGCCTGGTAGAACAGTGTGAGGATGAGGAATAACTGGATCAGGCCGTTGGTTATCCACAATGAGAATGAAGGGGAATGTCTGGCGTTCTCTTTGGCGAAGATTTTCGGGAAAATACCGTCTTTGGCGGCAACGCGTGGCAGCTCTGCGGCGAAGAGTGTCCAGGCGAGCAGGGCGCCCGCCACAGAAAGGATAACGCCACCGGCAACAAATTTAGCCCCCCATGGGCCAACCACATTTTCCAGCACACCGGCCATAGAAGGGTTTCTCAGCCCGGCAAGTGACGCCTGGTCCAAAATCCCCATCGACAACACGCTGACCAGCACATAGATAGCCAGTGCGCCCAGCAAACCAATCACTGTGGCTTTACCGATATCACTACGGTTTGCAGCACGAGCAGAAACGACGGTCGCTCCTTCAATGCCGATAAACACCCATGTGGTCACCAGCATGGTATTTTTCACCTGATCGAAAAGCTCAGGCGCGGTGCCGTTGACGACCATCATGCGGCCCCAAAAATCGGCGGTGAACACGCCAATCTTAAAGGCTATCAACACGGCGACGATAAATACCAGCAGGATAACCACTTTGACGACGGTGAGGATCGTGTTGATGTATGCCGCTTCACGCACACCACGCAGAACCAGCGCGTGCACCAGCCACAATACGACGGAGGCACCGATGATTGACGGCAGGTTATTACCATCGCCGAATACCGGGATGAAAAAGCTCATCGCGCTGAACAGTAATACTGCATAGGAAACGTTACCCAACCAGGCCGAGAACCAGTATCCCCAGGCTGACTGGAAGCCGATGAAATCGCCGAATCCGGCACGCGCGTAGCTATAGACGCCCCCTTCAAGTTCAGGGCAGCGGGAGCTCAGGTTTTGATAGATAAATGCGAGACATAACATCCCAACCCCGGTCACTACCCAACCAATGAGTAACGCGCCCGGCGAGGCGACGGAGCCAAAGTTTTGCGGCAGGCTGAATACCCCACCGCCAATCATTGAACCAATGACTAGCGCGACCAGCGCGCTAAGCCCTAATTTTGTTTCTTTTGTTGTGGATGTCGCGGCGACATCACCGTGGGTAGCATCGGCCATTTTCCTTTCCTCTTGCTGTGGGATACAGCATGAATGCGCGGGTGGCGGCGAGACTATTCCCGCCGCCAGTGCGAATTACTCTCCGAGCGTGGCAACCATGACGGCTTTAATCGTATGCATGCGGTTTTCGGCTTCATCGAAGACGATGGAATGTGCTGATTCAAAGACTTCTTCAGTCACTTCCAACCCTTTCAGGCCGTACTCCTGCTCGATTTCTTTACCGACTTTGGTATTTTCGTTATGGAAAGCAGGCAGGCAGTGCATGAATTTCACATTCGGGTTGCCAGTGGCATTAATGACGTTTTGGTTAACCTGATAAGGCGTCATGATGCTGACACGTTCAGCCCAGGCTTCTTTAGGCTCGCCCATAGAAACCCACACATCGGTGTAGAGGAAATCAACGCCGGCAACCCCTTCTTCGACGCTGTCGGTCAACATGATGCGGCCACCTGTTTCTTTGGCGATAGCGCGGCATTGTTCAACCAGGGCAGGTTCTGGCCAGAACGCTTTTGGTGCCACCAGGCGAATATCCATGCCCATCTTCGCAGCACCCACCATGAGGGAATTACCCATGTTGTTGCGTGCATCGCCCAGATAAGCGAAGGCGATATCCTGAAGTTTTTTGTCCGGTGCGTGTTCAAGCATGGTCATCAAATCCGCGAGAATTTGAGTCGGGTGATATTCATTGGTCAGGCCGTTCCACACCGGAACACCGGCGTACTCGCCCAGCTCTTCAACGATATCCTGGCCGTAGCCACGGTATTCGATGCCGTCATACATCCGGCCTAAGACGCGGGCGGTATCTTTCATTGATTCTTTGTGACCAATCTGCGAGCCGCTTGGGCCGAGATAGGTCACCAGTGCGCCCTGATCAAATGCACCAACTTCAAATGCGCAGCGTGTGCGGGTGGAGGTTTTTTCAAAGATCAGCGCGATGTTTTTGCCCACCAGCGTTTTCTTTTCCGTGCCAGCTTTTTTGGCGGCTTTCAGTTCGCGAGACAAATCGATCAGGTACTGGATTTCTACCGGTTTGAAGTCCAGCAGTTTCAGAAAGTTTCGGTTTTTCAGGTTGATAGTCATTTTTATATCCTTTTGAAAAATAATTTTCTGTTCGCCCTCACCCTAACCCTCAGGGAGAGGGTTAGGGTGAGGGCGGTATTCAAAGCTGTTACTCGCGAATCAGTGTGCCTTTCTCGCCTGCCAGAATTGCCGGACCATCCTCAAGAGCGCCAATTCCGGCAATACCGTGGCACTGCGCGACGAATTTGCTGCAGGCGGCGACCTTCGGCCCCATCGAACCGGCATCGAATTTCATGGCGTCTAACTCTTGCGGCGTAATATGTGAAATCGGGCGTTGCGCAGGGGTTCCCCAATCGAAATAGACCGCGTCCGCATCGGTGAGGATCAACAGCGCATCGGCCTCGATCTGGCGTGCCAGCAATGCGGCGGAAAGATCTTTATCAATCACGGCTTCGATACCGTGGTAGCCATCGGCTTTTTCCACGACCGGAACACCTCCGCCACCGTTGCAAATCACCAGGTGATCACGCTCGATAAGGGCGGTGATCGCATCGCTTTCCACAATCTGTTTTGGCTGTGGGGAAGGCACCACGCGGCGGAAATACTGGCCATCGGCTTTAACTGTCCAGCCTTTTTCCGCAACCAGCACGTCGGCTTGTGCCTTGTCATACACCGGGCCGATGTATTTCGTTGGGTTCTGGAATGCGGGGTCATTGGCATCCACTTCAACCTGAGTCAGCAGTACGCTGACTTCCCGGTTTGGCAGCTGGTTTTTCAGCGACTGCTGTAGCATGTAGCCAATCATTCCCTGGCTTTCGGCCCCAAGAATGTCGAGCGGATAAGGCGTCACTTTCTGATAGGCGCTGTTTTGCAGTGCCAGCAGCCCGACCTGCGGCCCATTGCCATGAACCAGCACGACACGCCAGGATGAGGTGAGTTGCGCGATGGTTTTGGCTGCTATATCAATGTTCTTACGCTGTATTTCCGCTTCCAGAGGCTCGCCGCGTTTCAATAGCGCGTTGCCGCCGAGTGCTACAACCAGTGTCGGTTTGTGTTCCATGTCATCTCTCCCTGGATTAAATGCCGTCGCGTTCTAACGGGCAGCTCATGCAGCGTGCGCCACCGCGACCACGACCCAGCTCGTCACCAGGAATCGGCAATACTTTGATGCCCGCTTTGTCGTACTTCTCGTTGGTCCAGATATTGCGTTCATAGCCAATGACCACACCCGGGCGCACGGTTAACACGTTGTTGGCGTCATTCCATTGCTCACGTTCTGCTTCGAACGCATCACCGCCAGTTGTGATTAAACGGACCTGATCGATGCCCAGCGCCTGTTCGATGGCGTGCAGGAGGTTTGGCTCCTGGTGGCGTTTGATGCCGCCACGGCCATCCGGGGTTAATGTCCAGCACTGCGCGTCTTTGCGGACCACTTCCGGGTAGACGGAGAAGGTGTCGATATCGATATGTGTCATCACCGTATCGAGGTGCATACAGGAGCGGTGTTTAGGCAGTTCAACGGCAATAACGCGCGTGGCTTGTTGATGTTTGAATAATGATTCAGCGAGGAATTCCACACCTTGCGGAGTGGTGCGCTCAGACAAACCAATTAATACCGCACCACGGCCAATGACTAATACATCACCGCCTTCTAATGTCGCATGGTCATAATTAATATTGTCGTCACCGTAATATTTAATAAAATTGCCGTCGGTAAATGTTGGATGCCAGCGGTAGATAGCCCGCAGGTTATTCGTTTCACGTTGGCGTGCGGCTTTCGCCATTGGGTTAATAGATACGCCATTATAAATCCAGCAGGAGGTATCGCGGGTGAATAAATGGTTCGGCAGCGGCTTCATAATAAAGTCGGTGACTTCATGGGTATCGACAACCATATTTTTAATATAAGTTGGAATTTCGCCATAAGTCAGACCGCCGCTCAGCCTGCGTGCCAGTTCACGGTGTGGCATATCGGCAAGCCAGCTGCGAATATCGGAGGCAAATGCCGGGCCAAGGCGGTAGTCAGAAATCTGTGTTGCCAGCAGCCAGGCCTTGGCATCGCTAACGTCCAGGGTTTGAGTCAGAAGGTCAGTCAGTAATAAAACTTCAACCCCCTCACTACGTAATGTATTGGCAAATATATCGTGTTCTGCGCCAGCGCGTTCTACGGATAAAACGTCATCAAATAATAATTCCTGGCAATTAGAGGGGGTGAGTCTTTTCAGGCTAAGATTTGGTCGATGCAGCATTACACTGCGAAGTTGTCCAATTTCGGAACCAACATAGTGCTTGTCCATGACTATTCCTTTGCATTAATCCTGAGATGAAAATATCAGTGGTAATCGTTAATGATTACCGCAAGTTAACCTGGCTTTCGAAATGTCTTCGAAGCGTATGTTAATTTCACAAGGGATATTTAATGTGAGCTTAATCACGCGCTCAAGGGACTTTTTAATTCTCTGTTAATTAATTGATAGCTGTCATGGAATTATAAATAAAGCCATTAACCTGTCTGAATAACTACGCGAATTAATGCATATTCTATTTTGTTTGTGTTAATTGAATGTTATTGGATAACCAAACTGATGTTTTTTAACTTATTGAAAAATAGTTATATTTTAAAATTTAAATATAACTATGCATAAAGCCGTATTTTTCATTCACCCCATGGGAAAATAAACAAAATAGTTATGACTAAATTTGCACTAATTTACCAGTTTTTAAACTGTGACTGGTGGTTCATTTTAAATAATTTTGTTTTTTAAACAGATGGTTACGAGGTTGTCTGTTGGGTTGGGTTTAGAGGTTATGCTTTTTTCATGCATAAAAACCTCATGGCAGAAACAAAGCCGTAACATGTTTTGCGCTAAACATGCGCCAGCACAGGTTTTCTTAAAAAACTCATGGCGGCAAAAGATGAATGCTCGTATAAATACCGTAATAAAACATCGTTTCAAAAAGGTATTAATCATGATTATTGGCAACATTCACGCTTTGCAATCCTGGCTTCCTGAAGAACTGCGTCAGGCGATTGAGCACGTTAAACAGCACATCACGCCAGAAACCCCGTTGGGTAAGCATGACATCGACGGTAACCGTCTGTTTATGCTGGTTTCTGAGGATTCCACTCAACCCATTGCAGAGCGCCCGGCAGAGTTCCACCAGCGCTATCTGGATATCCAGATTGTGATGCGCGGCCAGGAAGGTATGACCTTTAGCTGTCTGCCTGCGGGCACGCCAGAAACTGACTGGCTGGCTGACAAGGACATCGCGTTCCTGCCAGAAGGCGAGCAGGAAAAAACCGTCATCTTGAATGAAGGGGATTTTGTGGTGTTCTATCCGGGTGAGGTGCACAAACCTTTGTGCGCGGTGGGGAAACCTGCGACCGTGCGTAAAGTCGTGGTTAAGATGTTGATGGCGTAATCAACGATGGTGGCGGATGGCAAAAGCCGCCCGCCATTAACTCTTAGAGGTCAGCCAGCGTCGCGACCATCACCGCTTTGATGGTGTGCATGCGGTTTTCAGCCTGATCAAACACAACGCTATTTGCCGATTCAAACACCTCGTCCGTCACTTCCATACCGCCATGCAGGCCATATTGTTCTGCCATCTGCTTGCCCAGCGTCGTCTGGTCATCATGGAATGCAGGCAGGCAGTGCAGGAATTTAACCTGCGGATTGCCGGTCAACGCCATCATCGCGCTATTGACCTGGTAAGCCCGCAGCAAGTTAATACGCTCAGCCCATTTCTCTTTGGCCTCGCCCATCGATACCCACACATCGGTATAAATGAAGTCAGCTCCTTTAACGCCTGCGGCAACATCTTCCGTCAGCGTGATTTTCCCGCCATTGTGAGCGGCCATTGCCTGGCATTCTGCCACCAGCTTTTCATCAGGCCAGCAGGCTTGTGGAGCCACAAGGCGCAGATTCAGCCCGGTAAGTGCCGCGGCTTCGAGCATGGAATTGCCCATGTTGTTACGCGCATCACCCGCATAGACCAGCGTCATTTCCTTGAAAGTTTTGCCTGGCATGTGTTCCTGCATTGTCAGCAGGTCGGCCAGTAATTGCGTGGGATGGTACTCATTGGTCAGCCCGTTCCACACCGGCACGCCAGCATGCTGCGCCAGTGTTTCAACGATTTCCTGACCAAACCCGCGATACTGAATACCGTCATACATACGGCCTAATACACGCGCCGTATCTTTAATTGATTCTTTATGCCCAATCTGGCTGCCGCTTGGGCCGAGATAAGTGACGCGAGCGCCCTGGTCAAATGCGGCAACTTCGAAAGAGCACCTCGTGCGAGTCGAGTCTTTTTCGAAGATGAGCGCGATGTTTTTTCCAGTAAGATGCTGAACTTCAGTGCCTTTTTTCTTATCGTTTTTTAGTTTGGCAGACAGAGCAAGTAACTCGTGAAGCTGTGCAGGGGTGAAATCCAGTAATTTAAGAAAATGCTTTTGATAGAAATGACTCATATTTTCCTCGCATGGCACTTGCCATTTATTGAATTAAAATTCAATTTATATGTATGATTATGCATTTGCAACCCCCGGCGGATAAATCTTTATCGGGAAAGGTGGAGGCAAACTCAGCCGTGTGTGAAAATAGAAGTATCTGCCTACAAATTGAGGAAAGGGCCATGGCAAATCCAGAACTGCTGGAAGAGCAACGCGAAGAAACGCGTTTGATTATTGAAGAATTACTGGAAGACGGCAGCGATCCTGATGCGCTGTACACAATCGAGCATCACCTTTCCGCAGACGATTTCGAAACTCTTGAAAAAGCCGCTGTTGAAGCGTTCAAAATGGGTTATGAAGTGACAGACCCGGAAGAGCTGGAAGTGGAAGAGGGTGATACCGTTATCTGCTGCGACGTATTAAGTGAGTCAGCGCTTAAAGCTGAACTACTGGACGAGCAAGTAGAACAACTGTTAAACCTCGCTGAGAAATTCGGTGTGGAATATGACGGTTGGGGCACTTACTTCGAAGACCCGAACGGCGAAGACGGTGAAGAAGAAGGTGACGACGAAGACGACGTCGATGAAGACGACGACGGCGTCCGCCACTAATCTCTTCCGTGCAGCGGCGTAAGCCGCTGCACATCAACGAAAGATAACGACTCATTATGAACTACCCGCAACTCCTCTCCCCGGTACTGAATTTTCTGCATTGTCCAACGCCAGAAGCCTGGATAGCGAATTCCGTTTTCATAGCGGCGTGCAGATTTAAAGCGTTCTGAGCATTCTCACTTCGCAATCAACATGGCCGGTGCAGCCCAGTGGCTCAGTAATATGTTCAAACCCTAAGCGTTCATACAGCGCGATAGCTTCTGTCAGGAATGCCGTCGTTTCGAGGTAGCAGCGCTTGAAACCTTCTTCGCGGGCGAAATCCATCGCCTGCAATGCCAATCTTTTTGCCAGCCCTTTGCCACGCACAACCGGCAGGAAATACATCTTCTGCAATTCACAAATATCCGGCTCGCTACAGGTTAACGGCGCGACGCCTCCGCCACCAACCACCTTGCCATCCACCTCCACAATCCAGAACGCGTGCCCTGCCTGGCTGTAAACCTGAAACAGTTCATCCAGATTAGGGTCTGCAACGGTATAGCCTTTATCGGCAGTTAAACCATATTCAGCGGAGACTTCGCGGATGACACGCGCGATAGCCGCATTGTCATGGGGGGTTATCCGGCGCAGAGCGATGTCAACCGGAGCAGCAAGATTCATAGCGTGACTCATTAATAGTGGGGTAAAGACAGCTCATTTTAATACCACTGTGAAACTTAACAAGCAAGTTTCTAAGCTTTTTTGTTACTCCCGTTTCGGATTATTTAAACATAGAGAGGTGTGGTTAGATAACGCTCGGCAACAGTATAAAAAAATCATTTACCAAGATACAGGGATGCAATCCTGAGGGAGATATATGTCAGATCAGCAAGTCGAAATAAAAGAAAAACAATCCAGAAACCTGGTTTTTAACGGGACGGGTAGTGGTTATTTTAGGGTGTGTATAGTCAATTTGTTACTAATAATAATAACATTCGGCTTATTTAGTGCGTGGGCGCTGGTGCGCTCTAAGCGATACCTCTATAGCCATACAGAATTGTCAGGCTCACGCTTTGGTTATCATGCAACAGGTCGATCTCTATTCGCCAGTTGGCTGTGTATGTTCATTTATATTATCGCGTTAGAAGGGGGCGTTATTGGTAGGCACACTTTGGTAGCCGTGTGTTTGGGTGCTGTATTAATACTGTTTATGCCGTATTTGCTTGTTCAAAGTTTACGTTACCAGCTGCAGTCTACCACCCTAAATAATGTGCGTTTTAATTTTCGGTGTTCAGGCTTTAAAGCATGGTGGGTGATGTTGGGTTGTCCGTTAATCATGATGCTGGGTGTTATTGTGGTTTGTACTCTTATCATGGCAACTTGCCGCTCAGTTTCGGTTTTCGAACTTGATCGGCTCATCATTACCGGTGTTATCGCTTTCGTTGTAGGGGTTCTGGGGATGGCCATTGTGCAGGGTGTTTCGGCGGCACTTTGGTTGAATTTATTATTCAATCATTTAAGTTTTGGTAAGAACAATTTCAGTGCCAACATAAGTATCAAAAAATTCGTCACTATCAGTCTTATTAGTACGTTGATATTGATTCCTGTTCTTTTGATAGTCTTGAAGTTAGAAGTCCCCGCTTATATAGCAATACTTTCCCACGAGGGCGATCCTGAAGCTATTGCCACGATACTTGAGTCATCAGGAACAACGATGCTTGTTGGTTATCTGATTTATATGTTTGGCATATTACTTGTTGCAAGTTTTCTCTACGTCACAATGCGTAATTATTATTATAAAACCGTCTCGTTTAGCGAGAAATTTACCTTCCGCTCAACGCTGACAATTACAGGTTTTTTCAGTCAATTAATCATCAATACACTGATAACAGCTTGCACTTTAGGTTTGGGTTACCCATGGGCACGAGTACGCTATTGCCGATATTTGGCACAAAATACCTGGGTCGATGGGGATCTGGATGAATTAGATTTACAAGACCACAACGAAAAAATCGCCAACGATATTGTGAGCCGTCTTTCTCGAGGCTTGGCTCCCAACATTAGTTTTTAGCCAATCATTACACTCATAAAAAGGCCGGGGGATCCCCCGGCAGCAGATTGCTGACAAAGATCACTATGCGGATTTCGTAGGGTGGATAAGCGGCTGCGCATCCACGCTGTGCCCTTTGATTGTCAGATGTCACTACGCTAATCCGACCTACAAGGGAAGTTTGTCATCAGCTTCAGTTAGAAACTTTGCTGTTTCCAGATTTAACAGTTCATTTCCACTGTGCCAGGAGGAATAAAATAATAACAATGGTAACTGAGTCATGTTTTTAGTTTTATATTTATTCATAATTTCATTATGACAATATCGTTGATACTTATTTATCAGGATGATGATTAATGAATTTAGATATGGTTTTATCAATGAATTTACCGTGCAAGATTTTTTCAACCTTTCACCACTTCAATGATAATAATACAGATGATATGCAGTACGGGGGGCTTAGCAATCACGATTTTAAGATATTGGGTCTGAATGATATCTCCGCAAAGGTTGACCCTTTCCGATTGTTACAGTTTGACACAGCGAGCTATTTAAACAGGAAAATCGTTGGCTTTGGGGTAAATATACCGCCTGGAAGACCAATTAGTCGTACCCAATGTGCAGCTATTCTTTTTATGGAAATGAAGGAGTTATCAACAAAATTTGCTTGGGGGAAATATAAAAACATTATTAGCGAGTTGATCGATAATTTTCAATATGGGAAGGGTGCATCCTGGCACAGTATAAAACTTGATCTCGCTTATCAAGAGATCGTCGAAGGAACGGGAACCGACGATACCCTGCGAAAGATTACTCAGTCTTTGGATAAACATTTCTTTCTGAAGCAAAAGGCGAGTATTAGTATCGATTTTATTGCCGATCTTAGAAGACAAATTGAACAAACGCGATTGCCAAAATTTAACCGGTTCCAGGATAAGTACAATGGCTTGGGAGTGAGTGTGCATGATGTTCATGCACAGGAAATAGAATTAGTGAATTTTTGTCGATATGCGATGTCATGGAATGCTTTGCTTCGTTTTAAAGCACAGGATCACTTTGGACTAGGTAAAGAAGATATTATTAATCCTATTTATAGAAGTATCCGTTTCTTCCGGATTTGGTTTTTCTTACAGCATCATAGGGATTACGCTTATAAACCTTTCTTCACCAATTTCACTACTCACACCAATATTCGTGGTGGAATATGACTAAACATAACGCTAAGCGTAAATTATTCTTTGGCGGCCTGGTTCTACTTATTTGCTGTTATTTTTTATGGACATTGCGTCCTGTTAATATTCTTCGCGCAGGGGGGCGATATTCTTCCGATCCTGCCTTTGGATCTGGCATTACTGCCGGGAGTCAACGAGGTTTTACCGATAGGGAAGATTACGATATTGCCGTTGATCATATGCCGCTAACCGAACGGGGTAGGATCCACTGGTATCTTGAACATAAGGCTGAACTTAAGTCCAGGTACCACATTCCGGAAACAGCCTCATATGGCATTGTATTTTGGGATATCGGCAGCGGGTTTATCGACATTAATAAATCAGGCAATGGGGATTTGGTCTGTTTCAAAAAAGTTGATGAGTCTGCCAATTGTCTGGAGAAAAACCTCCTTCTGGCCGTAGATTTTACAGAGGGCAAACAAGAAGAATTTACTTTTTACGATAGTGACCATACCTGGGCGGTAGATGATAATGGGCGCGTAATGCCACAATAAATTGACGCAATAAAAAAGGCCGGGGAATCCCCGGCCTTTTCACATCACTTTTCTCAATTACAGAGCGGCGATAGTTTCTTTCTGCTCAGCCAGTTTCACTTTAGCTTCGCCACAGGCAGCCAGACGTTCGCGTTCTTTTGCGACAACGGCTTCAGGCGCGCGCGCCACAAAACCTTCGTTAGACAGCTTGTTTTCGATGGATGTAATTTCAACATCCAGCTTCGCCATCTCTTTGTCCAGACGTGCAAGCTCAGCTGCTTTGTCGACCAGGCCTGCCATTGGAATCAGCAGCTCTGCACCTTCGATGATTTTGGTCACGGAAACCGGGCCTTTATCATCAGCAGGCAGCAGGGTGATGCTTTCCAGACGCGCCAGGTTTTGCAGGAAGGTACGGTTCGCATTTACACGACGTTCCGCTTCCGCGCTCACGTTACGCAGCAGGATTGGCAATGGTTTGCCCGGAGAGATGTTCATCTCAGCACGAACGTTACGTACTGCGGTGATCGCCAGCTTCAGCCACTCGGTATCTGCAAACGCAGCTTCATCGTCCTGTGCGCTGTTATACGCCGGGAACGGTTGCAGCATGATGGTATCATCGGTGATGCCTTTGAAGGTCTTCACGCGCTGCCAGATGGTTTCAGTGATGAATGGAATGATTGGATGCGCAAGACGCAGCAAACCTTCCAGCACGTTAATCAGCGTATTACGCGTACCGCGCAGTTCCGCTTCAGTGCCACTGTTCATCACCGGTTTGGTCAGCTCCAGATACCAGTCACAGAACTGGTTCCAGGTGAATTCATACAGAATGTTGGCAGCGATATCAAAGCGGTAGCTATCCAGCGCTTCACGGTATGCTTTCACTGTGCGGTTGAATTCCGCCAGAATCCAGCGGTCTGCCAGAGACAGAACCATTTCGCCGCCATTAAAGCCGCAATCCTGGTCTTCGGTGTTCATCATCACGAAACGGCTGGCGTTCCACAGCTTGTTACAGAAGTTACGATAACCTTCCAGGCGCTTCATGTCCCAGTTGATATCGCGACCGGTAGATGCCAGTGCTGCCAGCGTAAAGCGCAGTGCATCGGTGCCGTGTGGTTCAATGCCGTTCGGGAATTGCTTCTCGGTGCGCTTACGGATTTTCTCAGCCAGTTGTGGCTGCATCATGTTACCGGTGCGTTTCTCGAGCAGGTCTTCCAGGGAAATACCGTCAACCATATCCAGTGGATCGATAACGTTACCCTTGGACTTGGACATTTTCTGCCCTTCGTCATCACGGATAAGACCGGTCATATAGACGGTTTTAAACGGAACCTGTGGTTTACCGTCTTCATCTTTGATGAAGTGCATGGTCAGCATGATCATGCGTGCAATCCAGAAGAAGATGATGTCGAAGCCGCTAACCATCACGCTGGTTGGGTGGAAGGTGCGCAGCGCTTCGGTATTCTCAGGCCAGCCGAGGGTGGAGAATGTCCACAGGCCAGAAGAGAACCAGGTGTCGAGAACGTCTTCGTCTTGATTCAGTGCAACGTCGTCGCCAAGGTTGTTTTCAGCGCGAACTTCCGCTTCATCACGGCCAACATATACATTGCCTTCGGCATCGTACCAGGCCGGGATACGGTGACCCCACCACAGCTGACGAGAAATACACCAGTCCTGAATATCACGCATCCAGGAGAAGTACATGTTTTCGTACTGCTTCGGCACGAACTGAATGTCGCCTTGCTCAACCGCTTCAACCGCGACTTTCGCCAGCGGTGCAGTGCGCACGTACCATTGGTCGGTCAGCATTGGCTCGATAACCACGCCGCCACGGTCGCCGTAAGGTACGGTCAGATCGTGAGGTTTGATCTCTTCAAGCAGGCCCATTTCGTCAAACGCAGCAACAACGGCTTTACGCGCGGCGAAACGCTCAAGTTTCTGGAACTGAGCTGGGATCTCGTTGCTATACACATCGGCTTCTTCGCCGTTGGTATCAAACACTTCTGCGCTCTCACGGATATCACCGTCAAAGGTCAGAATGTTGATCATTGGCAGGGCGTGACGGCGGCCAACTTCGTAGTCATTGAAGTCGTGAGCAGGCGTGATTTTCACGCAGCCGGTGCCTTTTTCCATGTCGGCGTGTTCATCACCCACGATTGGAATCAGACGGTTAACCAGCGGCAGCACAACAAATTTACCAATCAAATCTTTATAACGCGGATCTTCCGGGTTCACTGCCACGCCGGTATCACCGAGCACGGTTTCTGGACGAGTAGTGGCGACAACCAGGTAATCTTTGCCGTCAGCGGTTTTGGCGCCGTCAGCCAGTGGATAACGCAGGTGCCACATAGAACCTTTAGATTCGCGGTTTTCAACTTCCAGATCGGAAATTGCGGTGCGCAGTTTCGGGTCCCAGTTTACCAGGCGCTTACCGCGATAAATCAGGTCTTCTTTATACAGGCGCACGAACACTTCTTTCACCGCGTTGGACAGGCCTTCATCCATGGTGAAGCGCTCGCGCTCCCAGTCTACGGAGTTGCCGAGACGACGCATCTGACGGGTGATGGTGCCACCAGACTCTGCCTTCCACTGCCAGATTTTCTCGATAAAGGCGTCGCGGCCGTAGTCGTGACGTGTTTTCCCTTCTTCGGCGGCAATTTTGCGCTCAACGACCATCTGGGTCGCGATACCGGCGTGGTCAGTCCCCGCCTGCCACAGAGTATTTTTACCCTGCATGCGCTGGTAACGAATCATGGTATCCATGATCGTTTGCTGGAAGGCGTGACCCATATGCAAGCTGCCGGTAACGTTCGGCGGCGGGATCATGATGCAGAAGCTTTCCTGGCTGGTGTCGCCATTTGGCTTAAAGTAGCCCTGCTGTTCCCAGTGCTCGTAAAGCGGCTGTTCGATATCTTGCGGGTTATATGTCTTTTCCATTGTCTGCTATGTCGTTCCCGGCGGGGTATGAGTCGCCGTAGTCAAGTGGAAACCAGCAACGCGGTACGCCTTATAGCGATCACGGGCCAGTTGTTTTTGAGTGTCTTCGTAAGGTACGAAGTCTATCACTTCATGGAAAGCGGTGGCAAAATCTGCGAACTGTGGCAACAGGCTAATCAGCACATCGCGCGGAGAACTACCGCGTCGTTGCGGCCAGGCCAATTCTACCGGGGCACCATAACGCGGCCCTTCACCGGCAAGATTATGCGGGACAAATGCGTGCGCGTCGCGCTGCCAAAGTGCTTCATCCAGACGGATAGCTTGTTGTTCATCAACACAAGCAATCAGCAGGCGTTTTCCTGCACGAAAGCTTTCTGCCGCCAGTTCACACACCAACGCTTCAACGGCACTCAACTCACCGGAAGGCGTGTCGTTGTCGAGCAGGTAGAACGTCGCGTTTTTCATTAAGCCAGCTTTTTCTTGTGAATGGTGTTTCTCCCTCATCCCGGCTTTCTCCCTGGGAGAAGGAGAACACCGGGCAATTCCCTCTCCTGTGGGAGAGGGTTAGGGTGAGGGCGCTAAATTACTCTTCGCCGTTAAACCCTGAACGGTTCAACAAGAACTGCGACAGCAATGCTACCGGACGACCCGTTGCACCTTTGGCTTTACCTGAACGCCAGGCTGTACCCGCGATATCCAGGTGTGCCCAGTTGTACTTACGGGTAAAGCGCGACAGGAAGCAGGCTGCGGTAATTGCACCACCCGGACGGCCACCAATGTTTGCCATATCAGCAAAGTTGGAGTCCAGCTGATCCTGATACTCATCAGCAATCGGCAGACGCCACGCGCGGTCACCCGCTTGTTCAGATGCGCCGATAAGCTCGTGTGCCAGTGGGTTGTGGTTAGACATCAAACCGGTGATGTGATGGCCCAGGGCAATCACACACGCGCCGGTCAGCGTCGCCACGTCGATAACCACATCGGGCTCGAAGCGTTCAACATAGGTCAGCACATCACACAGCACCAGACGGCCTTCGGCATCGGTGTTCAACACTTCAACCGTTTGGCCTGACATGGTGGTCAGCACATCGCCCGGGCGATAAGCACGTCCACCAGGCATGTTTTCACAGCCCGCCAGCACGCCAATCACGTTAATCGGCAGGTTCAGTTCTGCGACCATACGCATTACGCCGTATACGGATGCAGCACCGCACATATCGTACTTCATCTCGTCCATGCCTTCGGCAGGTTTGATAGAAATACCGCCGGAGTCAAACGTCAGGCCTTTACCGACCAGCACGATTGGGCGCACATCAGGATCGGCGCTGCCTTTGTATTCAATAACCGACATCAATGATTCGTTCTGAGAACCATCACCCACCGCGAGGTAGGAGTGCATGCCCAGTTCTTTCATCTGCTGTTCGCCAATCACGCGGGTCACCACGTTCTTGCTGAAAGCATCCGCTAACTGGCGCGCTTGAGAAGCCAGGTACGCAGGATTACAGATGTTTGGTGGCATATTGCCGAGATCTTTTGCCGCTTTAATACCGGCTGCAATAGCCAGACCGTGCTGAATCGCGCGCTCACCGCTGGTCAGCTCACGACGGGTTGGCACGTTAAACACCATTTTACGCAGCGGGCGGCGTGGCTCGCTTTTGTTGGTCTTTAATTGGTCGAAGCTATACAACGACTCTTTTGCCGTTTCCACTGCCTGGCGTACTTTCCAGTAAGTGTTGCGGCCTTTAACATGTAATTCGGTCAGGAAACAGACAGCTTCCATTGAGCCAGTATCATTCAGAGTATTAATCGTTTTCTGGATAACTTGCTTATACTGACGTTCATCCAGCTCACGCTCTTTGCCACACCCAATCAACAGAATGCGCTCAGAGAGCACGTTCGGAACGTGGTGAAGCAACAAAGTTTGGCCGGGTTTCCCCTCTAGCTCACCACGGCGCAATAACGCGCTGATGTAGCCATCGCTGATTTTATCGAGTTGTTCGGCGACCGGGGACAGGCGACGCGGTTCAAAGACTCCCACAACGATGCAGGCACTACGCTGTTTCTCTGGGCTACCGCTTTTTACACTGAACTCCATGCACTACGCTCCTGAATCTTAAAGACAACGGCGGTGGCTACAGCTAGAATTGCAAGCTTTCGTAACTCATCTCCGCGGTTGCGATGACTTCGTGTTAATCTTACGAGTATGTTTTTACGGTTTCGGCAACGTCATTTAAATCACCCTGCGCCAGAATTATGCCGGGCTTTTTAATATTAGCGATGTTTTCGACGACTCAAGAGAATAAATGACGTATAAGCGATGAAACAAGCGATTTTCCTGCAAAAAGACTCGTTTTCACAGGCGTATTTAATGTGATTATCATAAGATATCTGGTTCGGGAGACGCTCAAAAGCCAACTTGCGATCCTCTTCATCCTGCTGCTGATCTTTTTTTGTCAGAAGCTGGTTAGGATTCTCGGGGCGGCGGTTGACGGCGATATTCCGACAAACCTCGTACTTTCTTTGTTAGGACTTGGCGTGCCTGAAATGGCGCAGCTTATCCTGCCACTGAGCCTTTTCCTCGCGCTTCTCATGACGCTTGGCCGACTGTATACCGAAAGTGAAATCACGGTAATGCATGCCTGCGGTTTGAGTAAAGCGGTGCTGATCAAAGCTGCAATGATCCTCGCACTCTTCACTGGTGCAGTTGCCACGGTCAACGTGATGTGGCTTGGCCCGTGGTCTGCTCGTCATCAGGACGAAGTGTTGGCTGAAGCCAAGGCTAACCCCGGCATGGCAGCACTTGCCCAGGGGCAGTTCCAGCAAGCGACCGATGGCAATTCAGTGCTGTTTATAGAAAGTGTCGACGGCTCAAGCTTTAAAGATGTTTTCCTTGCGCAGCTGCGCCCGAAAGGCAACGCTCGTCCATCCGTGGTTGTCGCTGATTCTGGTCATTTATCTCAGCGCCCTGACGGCTCACAAGTTGTGACGCTCAATACCGGCACCCGTTTTGAAGGGACAGCATTGCTGCGGGATTTCCGTATCACTGACTTCCAGGATTATCAGGCGGTGGTAGGGCACCAGACGGTGGCGCTCGACCCATCTGACTCTGATCAGATGTATATGAAAACGCTGTGGACGAGCGATTCCGAAAATGCGCGTGCCGAGTTGCACTGGCGCCTGACTCTTATCATGGCCGTTGTCATTATGGCGTTGATGGTGGTGCCATTAAGCGTGGTGAACCCGCGTCAGGGACGCGTGCTTTCAATGCTGCCAGCCATGCTGTTGTATCTGGTCTTCTTCCTGCTTCAGACCTCACTGAAATCGAATGCGGCGAAGGGGAAAATCGACCCGATGATCTGGATGTGGTTGGTTAACCTGGTCTATTTTGCCATCGCGATTGTGCTCAATGTGTGGGATACGGTGCCGATGCGCCAGCTACGCGCAAGCTTTAGCAGAACACGAGGAGCAGCATAAATGTTTGGTGTTCTCGACCGTTATATCGGCAAAACTATCTTCAACACTATCATGATGACCCTGTTCATGTTGGTGTCGCTGTCGGGCATTATTAAGTTTGTCGACCAGCTGAAAAAAGCTGGGCAGGGCAGTTATTCTGCAATGGGCGCGGGTTTATATACCGTCCTGAGCATCCCGAAAGACATTCAGATTTTCTTCCCGATGGCCGCGTTACTTGGTGCTCTGCTTGGTCTTGGGATGCTGGCGCAGCGTAGTGAGCTGGTGGTGATGCAAGCCTCTGGTTTTACGCGCTTGCAAATTGCGCTCTCAGTGATGAAAACGGCGATTCCGTTAGTGTTGCTGACCATGGCAATTGGCGAGTGGGTCGCACCGCAGGGTGAGCAAATGGCGCGTGAATACCGTGCGCAGCAGATGTACGGTGGTTCTTTGCTAACGACACAGCAGGGTTTATGGGCCAAAGATGGCCATAACTTTGTTTATATCGAACGCGTGAAAGGTGCCAGTGACCTCGCGGGCGTCAGTATTTATAGCTTTAACAAAGAGCGCCGTCTGCAATCGGTCCGTTATGCCGCGTCTGCGCAGTATGATACGGAACACAAGGTGTGGCGTTTGTCGCAGGTTGATGAATCCAACCTGACTGATGAAAAGCAAATTACCGGTGCTCAGACTGTCAGTGGTGAATGGAAAACCAACCTGACGCCAGACAAACTGGGGGTGGTTTCACTGGACCCGGATGCGCTGTCTATCAGCGGTCTGCACAGTTATGTGAAATACCTGAAGTCCAGTGGGCAGGATGCCGGGCGTTACCAGCTCAACATGTGGAGCAAAATTTTTGCACCACTTTCTGTTGCTGTGATGATGCTGATGGCGCTGTCGTTCATTTTCGGCCCGCTGCGTAGCGTGCCAATGGGTGTGCGAGTGGTCACCGGTATTAGCTTTGGTTTCGTGTTCTATGTGCTGGACCAAATCTTTGGACCGCTAAGCCTGGTATATAACATCCCACCTATTTTAGGCGCGTTGTTGCCAAGCGGGACGTTCTTCCTTATCAGTCTGTGGATGATGATGAAGCGCTCCGGCTAATAATACCCGTCATACTTCGAGTTGCAGGGGTGTTGGCCGCACTCACTTACCCCAGTCACTTACTTTAGTAAGCTCCTGGGAGTTTGCTCTCTTGCCGCCTGGCTGCAACTCGAATTATTTTGGGTATAGATAGTTAACGTGTAGAAATCACCGTTTACGCCCCCCCATAATACTGCCTAAAACTCCGCGAATAATTTGATTCGTCACCTGGCGTGCGGCACTCTTCGCCATGGTTTGCACGACGCCATCTTTCTTGCCGCCACGCGGTCCTGTGGTGCCAAACAGAATATCTTTCAGCCCACCAAGAATACCGTTATCAACCGCCACTGATTCACCTTTGGCAGGTGGCGCATTTTGTTGCTCACCAGCGGTCTGAACGCCTTTTTGCAAACGTTCATACGCCGATTCTCTATCGACAGTTTCATCGTATTTGCCATACAGCGGTGAGTGGTTGAGTAACCCGTTGCGCTCATCGTCAGTGACCGGTCCCATACGTGAACACGGGGCGATAACCATGGCTCGCTCAACCACTGTCGGGCTGCCTTTCTCATCCAGCAATGAGATAAGTGCCTCGCCGGTTCCTAACTCCTGAATCGCTTTTTCGGTATCAAATTTAGGGTTGGCACGCATGGTTTGCGCGGCGGTTTTCACGGCTTTCTGGTCTTTGGGCGTAAAGGCACGCAGCGCATGTTGAATACGGTTACCGAGCTGCCCGAGTACGGTATCCGGGATATCTGATGGGTTTTGAGAAACGAAATAGACCCCAACACCTTTGGAACGAATCAGGCGGATAACTTGTTCGATTTTATCCAGCAGCACTTGTGGAGCATCGTTAAACAGCAGGTGTGCTTCATCAAAAAAGAACACCAGTTTTGGCTTTTCCAGGTCGCCCGCTTCAGGGAGCTGCTCATAGATTTCTGAAAGCATCCACAGCAAACTGGCGGCATACAGTTTCGGCATCTGATAGAGCTTTTCAGCAGATAAAATATTGATGATGCCTTTGCCGTTAGCATCGGTGCGCATCCAGTCTTTGATATCCAGCATCGGTTCGCCAAAGAAGTACTCGGCCCCTTGTTGCTCAAGCTGTAACAGCCCGCGCTGAATGGCGCCGATGGAAGCACTGCTGATATTGCCATATTGGTTCTGGAACGATTTTGCGTTATCGCCGATGTACTGTGTTGCTGCCCGCAGGTCCTTAAAATCGAGCAGTAATAAACCCTGGTCATCGGCAATACGGAAGATGATTTGTAGTACGCCGGACTGCACTTCATTGAGGTTGAGCAACCGCGAAAATAGCAGTGGGCCAAGGTCCGAAACCGTCGCACGCACCGGGTGGCCTTTCTCACCAAAAATATCCCACAACACAACCGGGTTGCCCTTGGGTGACCAGTCTGTCACGCCAATTTTGGCAAGCCTTGCGAGCAGTTTTTCAGACTCCACACCTTCCTGCGCCACGCCCGTTAAATCACCTTTCACATCCGCCATAAAGACCGGCACACCAATCTGTGAAAACGATTCGGCCAGTTTTTGCAGCGTGACCGTCTTGCCAGTGCCCGTTGCACCGGTTATCAGTCCGTGGCGGTTCGCCATACCGGGCAACAAATGCAGTTCTTGTTCAGTGGTTCTGGCAATCAGGAGTGGTGAGGCCATAATGATTTCCCTGTGACGACATTTCCATAAGCATAGCAAGCGGCAGGCGTTCGTCACCTGACAAAATCCAGGTTTGCGGTCTCCCTCGAAACAAACGACTATGCTTTTCATATGCATGACTTATTAGTAGGAAACTATGTCCAGATTCTTCTTTAATGACCGTAAGCAAATGGTCGACGACGCCATCGAAGGCGTGATTATCAGTTCTCGTTTTCATAACCTGGCGCGTTTAGATACCGATCCTTCTATTCGAGTGGTCGTGCGTAAGGACTGGAATAAAAGCAAAGTTGCGGTGATTTCGGGCGGTGGCTCGGGGCATGAACCGGCGCATGCAGGTTTTGTCGGCAAAGGGATGTTAACCGCAGCCGTGTGTGGCGACCTGTTTGCTTCACCCAGTGTGGAAGCTGTATTAAACGCCATTGTGGCCGTTACCGGTGACCGTGGTTGCTTGCTTATCGTCAAAAACTATACCGGCGACCGCCTGAATTTCGGACTCGCGGCCGAGAAAGCCAAAAAACACGGCCTGAAAGTGGAGATGGTTATTGTGGGCGACGATATTTCGCTGCCCGATAACAAACAGCCACGCGGTATTGCCGGGACTGTGCTGGTGCACAAAATTGCGGGCTTTGCCGCAGAGCAGGGTAAATCGTTGAGCGATGTTCGGGAGATCGCGCAAAGTGCCTGCGACAGCATTGCCAGCATCGGTGTCGCCATGCAAACCTGCAATCTGCCCGATCAAAACGAGGAAGAAGGGCGCATCAAAGGCGGCCATGTTGAGTTAGGGCTGGGTATCCACGGTGAACCTGGTGCAAGCACTGTTGCCAGCCAGAACAGTCAGCAAACGGTGGCGACGCTGGTAAAACATTTGCGTAAAAAGACCGGTACAGACGCAAGGCTTGCGGTGCTGGTCAACAACCTGGGCGGAGTGTCATCGCTGGAGATGGCTATTCTGACCAAAGAGCTTGCGCATTCAGAATTAAAAGAGCAAATCGACTATTTGATTGGCCCGGCGCCGTTGGTTACCGCGCTTGATATGAAAGGTTTTTCGCTCTCAACCATTGTGCTTAATGACGAATTTATTAAAGCGTTACACGCAGATGTAGAAACGGCGGGCTGGCAAACCATGGTGAAGCTTCACGCCATGCCGATGCAAAAACACAGCATTATCCGTAAGGGGATGCAGGTAAAATCATCGGAAAATGCCACGGTGAAAGCACTGGTCGCCAGTATCACAAAGACGCTTATCGAGCAGGAAAAAGCGTTGAATGCTCTGGATGCAAAAGTCGGGGATGGCGATACCGGCTCGACATTTGCACAGGGTGCGCGGGATATCGCTCAGCTTAATGATGATGGGAAACTGCCACTCAATGATCCGGCCGTTTTGCTGGAGTTGATTGGTGAACGACTTGCCACGGTGATGGGCGGCTCAAGCGGTGTGTTGATGTCCATTTTCTTCACGGCAGCGGGGCAAAAGGTGGCTAAAAAGCAGCCGATTGCCGATGCGCTGTTGTTTGGCCTTGAACAGATGAAACGCTACGGCGGTGCCAATCTCGGCGATCGCACGTTAATAGACGCGTTGCAGCCTGCACTTGAAGCCTTGAAAGAGAGTGACCTGAACGCTGCCATTAAGGCCGCACAAGCAGGTGCAGAGGCGACGGCGCAAATGCACAAAGCCAATGCCGGGCGTTCTTCTTACGTGAATAGCGACAACCTGAAAGGGGTGAAAGATCCGGGGGCTGTGGCGATTGCTGCGGTCTTTGCCGGGTTGAAGTAATGGCGTCGGGTGGATTCGTGTAAGCGATATCCACCGTTTGTTCCGATTAAGCCTGCCCGTTCAATGCCATCTGTGTTAACCAAAGCCGAGTATCAAACTCCAGCTGGTGATATTGCGGCTCCATATGGCAGCACAGCGAGTAAAACGCCTTGTTGTGATCCTTCTCTTTCAGGTGCGCCAGTTCGTGAACCACAATCATGCGTAAAAAGGCTTCTGGCCCATTTTTAAACACTGTTGCGACACGAATCTCCGCTTTGGCTTTCAGCTTGTTTCCTTGAACGCGTGACACGGCTGTGTGCAGACCCAGTGCGTTATTGAGCACGTGAATTTTACTGTCATAGGCCACTTTATTCACGGGTGGCGCATTGCGCAGGTACTGGTTTTTGAGGTCTTGCGTCCAGGCATACAAGGCTTTATCAGTCGTGATGTTATGCGTATCCGGATAGCGTTTTTGCAGTACTTCACCCAGACGTTGTTCCGCAATCAGGGTGCGAACTTGCGAGAGCAAATGCTCCGGATAACCTTGCAGATAAGTTAAATTGCTCATTAGTTCTCGCTTACTTGACGTCTTTCAAAAGGCAGTTGCGCAGTTTGAGGGAAAAAAAGGGTATACTCACGCCCCCATTCGGGGATTATGCCGAAATTTTACCATCCAGGAGGGCCGATGAGCCAATTAGACGACGGTTTCCGTTCACTGACACTAAAACGTTTTCCAGAAACGGATGACGTTAACCCACTACAGGCGTGGGAAGCTGCGGATGACTACCTTTTGCAGCAACTGGACGAAATCGAAATCAGTGGCCCGGTCCTGATTTTTAACGACACTTTCGGGGCGCTGTCTTGCGTGCTGGCTGAACACAAGCCATACAGCATCAGTGACTCGTATCTTAGCGAACTGGCTATCCGTGAGAACTTGCGTGAGAACGGTATCGTTGAATCCAACGTCACGTTCCTTGATAGCACCGTTAAATACCCAGAAGCGCCAGCCGTGGTTCTGATTAAGATCCCTAAAACGCTGGCACTGCTTGAGCAACAGCTTCGTGCTTTGCGCCATGTTGTGACCCCTGAAACACGTATTATTGCGGGTGCAAAAACGCGTGATATTCACAACTCAACCATCGAGTTGTTTGAAAAGATCCTTGGGCCAACCACCACAACACTTGCGTGGAAAAAAGCGCGTCTGATCAACACGACGTTCAATGCTCCGGCAATTAAAGAAGTACCCGAAACGCTGAACTGGAAACTGGAAGGCACGCCGTGGACGATTCATAACCACGCTAACGTCTTTTCCCGTACCGGTCTGGATATTGGCGCGCGCTTCTTTATCGAAAACCTGCCGACAGGCCTTGAAGGTGAAATTGTCGATTTAGGTTGTGGTAACGGCGTGGTCGGTTTGCACTTGCTTGAGCAAAACCCGGAAGCGAACGTGGTATTTGTTGATGAATCACCGATGGCCGTTGCTTCCAGCCGCCTGAACGTTGAAACCAACATGCCAGAAAACCTGGATCGTTGTGAGTTTATGATCAACAACGCATTGTCCGGTGTTGAGCCATACCGCTTTAACACTATTCTGTGCAACCCACCGTTCCACCAGCAGCATGCCCTGACCGATCAGGTTGCGTGGGAGATGTTCCACCACGCCCGTCGTTGCTTGCAAAATGGCGGCGAGCTGTACATCGTTGCTAACCGCCATCTGGATTACTACCACAAATTGAAGAAGATCTTCGGTAACTGTGACACCGTGGCTACGAACAAGAAATTCGTCGTATTAAAAGCCGTGAAACTAGGCCGTCTTCGCTAAATTTCCAGCGCTAAACGGGTGCCCTGCGCGATTGCGCGCCGGGCATCCAGTTCCATTGCCACATCCGCACCACCAATCAAATGCAGTGTTTTCCCCAGTTCGCGCAGCGGCTCGGCCAGTTCACGACGTGAATCTTGCCCGGCACAGATAATCACGTTATCCACCGCCAGCGTCTGTGGCTCTCCACCGACCGTAATATGCAGACCTTCATCGTCAATTCGTTCGTAAGTCACACCTGCCACCATTTTCACGCCACGCGCCAGCAGCGTTGTGCGGTGGATCCAGCCCGTTGTTTTCCCTAACCCTTCGCCAGGCTTACTGGTTTTGCGCTGTAGCATCACAATCTGGCGTGGGCTTTTATGCAGATTTGCTCCTTCCGGGCGTAAACCCCCTGCGTGTTGCAGGCTGGTGTCGATGCCCCATTCCACACAAAACTCGGCGATATTCTGGCTGGTGGACTCACCTTCCTGGCTTAAGTACATCGCGGTATCAAAGCCAATTCCACCCGCACCAATAATGGCTACGCGATCGCCAACCGGCGCTTTCTCACGCAGTACATCGATATAATTCAGCACCTTCGGATGCATGATCCCGTCGATAAGCGGCAAGCGCGGTTCGATACCACAGGCGAGGATCACCTCGTCGTACTCCGTGAGCATTGGTGCGGTGATGTACTGATTGAGGCGAACTTCCACGCCGGTCAGCCCCAACATGCGGCGGTAGTAACGCAGCGTTTCGTAAAACTCCTCTTTGCCTGGGATCTGTTTAGCAATATTAAACTGCCCACCGATTTCCGAAGCGGCATCGAATAATGTCACTTTGTGGCCACGCGCTGCGGCGTTGATCGCAAAAGCTAATCCTGCGGGACCTGCCCCCACTACCGCCAGGTTTTTATGCACTGTGGCCGGGACGACGGGCATTTTGGTTTCATGACAGGCACGAGGGTTCACCAGACACGAAGTGACTTTACCGAGGAAAATCTGGTCCAGACACGCCTGATTGCAGCCGATACAAGTGTTGATTTCATCCTCACGCCCTTGCTCGGCTTTAGAAACAAATTCAGCATCGGCAAGGAATGGACGGGCCATAGACACCATATCAGCATCACCATCGGCAAGGATCTTCTCAGCCGTTTGCGGATCGTTAATGCGGTTGGTGGTGACTAAAGGGATCGAAACATGTCCTTTTAATTTGCGCGTTACCCAACTAAATGCACCGCGTGGAACCGGCGTCGCAATAGTGGGGATACGCGCTTCGTGCCAGCCAATGCCGGTATTAATCAGCGTAGCCCCTGCATTCTCAATGGCTTTGGCAAGTTGAACGGCTTCTTCAAAAGTCCCGCCGCCTTCCACTAAATCGAGCATCGAAAGGCGATAAATAATAATAAAGTCGGTACCTGATTTTTTACGTACTGCACGCACCACTTCTACCGCAAAACGCATGCGCCGGGAGTAATCACCACCCCATACATCATCGCGCTGGTTGGTCCTTGCCGCCAGAAACTGGTTAATTAGGTAGCCTTCAGACCCCATAATTTCCACGCCGTCGTAACCAGCCTGTTGCGCGAGATGTGCACACTGGGCGAACTCTTCAATCAGCGTGAGGATTTCGTCATGGCTCAGCGCGTGGGGTTTAAAACGGTTAATCGGGGCCTGAATCGCGGAAGGGGCAACCGGATTGGGCTGGTAGCTGTAACGTCCGGTATGCAGAATTTGCAGGGCAATCTTCCCACCTTCGCGGTGTACGGCATCGGTCACGATGCGGTGGTGGGCAAGCTGGCTTTCATCATTGAGTACCGCGCCGCTTTCCACACCGACACCCGAAGGGGAAGGGGCAACGCCGCCAGTGACAATTAACGCCACGCCATGGCGTGCACGCTCCGCATAAAATGCGGCTAAACGCTCAGCACCCTTGGGGTGCTCTTCAAGCCCGGTATGCATCGAACCCATCAACACACGATTTTTAAGTTGGGTAAAACCCAGGTCCAGCGGGGCAAACAGCGACGGATAGCTCATATTTTCTTCCTGCAGGGTCATTATTATTATGTGGTCGGATGAGTTAGTAATTTAGCGGTCTGCGGCGCTAATGGGAAAAAAGGGATCGAATGATTGTGACGAGATTCAAAGTTCTTCCGTTTTCTTGCTCACTGGCCGAAAAAGGTGGCGTGTGTGCTGAGTTACGAATTTTCGTTTTTTAATTCATATATATTGTGAAAAAGACGGAGTGATTATATATATCGACGCCCATACATTATTTATCTAAATATAATTGATGTAATTTTCTTTTTTTATAAATCTGAATGTGATGCAACCAATATATTAGTCATTCGTTTCTGTTGCGAAGATTTAAAATTGTTATGTTTGTTCAGGATGAACTTTAGAAATGCCACCAATTTATTATCCGTTGGCTATGTATTTACATAATACATTGACCTGACTTATACCCTAAATAATTCGGGTGAACGAGCGCCGCCAACGCACTCGCGACTTGAATCATGACGGGTAAATTTCATTATGCTGAATATTATAAGGATATAAGATGCGCGTTAAAATAAAGGCACTGGCGTTGTTTGTCGGAGCAATATTATCTACCAGTGCAATGGCCTCAACACAGCAAAGTTCGCTTGAGCAGCGCTTAAATCAGTTAGAGCAACGCCTACAAGCCTCTGAACAGCGGGCTGCCGCAGCAGAAGCAGAAATTCAGCAACTTAAAGCTAAACCTGTTCCACCGCAGATGAGTCATACCGCTCCTGTTACGGTGGTTAGCGAACAATCCGCTAATGATAAAACTGATAATCCATCGCCGAAGCTATCCCTCACCGGATATGGCGATTTAAAAATCTATGGTGACGTCGAATTTAATATGGATGCCGCCAGTCGCAGTAATGGCCTGACTTCTATGCGCCGTAGTGCCAATACAAATTGGGCTGATGGCAATAACGAACGCTGGGATATTAACGGCCGCTTATTGCTGGGCTTTGATGGTTATCGCCATCTGGATAACGGTAATTTCGCTGGCTTCTCAGCGCAACCCTTAGCGGATTTAACCGGGCATATGAATCTCGATGATGCCGTGTTCTTCTTCGGGCGTGAGAATGACTGGAAAATTAAGGTGGGCCGTTTCGAAGCCTACGATATGTTCCCGCTTAACCAGGACACGTTTGTTGAGTATTCCGGCAATACCGCCAACGATCTCTACGGTGATGGCTACGGTTACATCTACATGATGAAAGAAGGGCGTGGGCGCAGTGATTCCGGCGGCAACTTCCTGTTGAGCAAGACTATCGACAACTGGTATTTTGAGCTCAATACATTGCTGGAAGACGGCACTTCGCTTTACCAGGACAAGTCATATCATGGCAACGAATTAACTAACGATAAAAACGTTGCCTATTTGCGCCCGGTAATTTCCTGGTCGCAGGATAGCTTCTCGGTGGCGGCCGCGATGGAAGCCCAGGTGGTGAACAACGCTTACGGCTACCGCGATGCTAATGGCCAAATGGTCGATCAATCCGATCGTACCGGTTACGGCCTGACCATGACGTGGAACGGGCAGAAAAACGATCCGGATAACGGGGTTGTCGCAAACCTCAATACCGCATATTTAGATGCAGCTGATGAAACCGACTTTACTGCCGGGGTGAACGCCTTGTGGAAGCGCCTTGAGCTCGGTTATATCTACGCCCATAACGACATTGATAAGTTTGATGTCAACGCGGCAATGGATAATTGTGATGATGATTGCTGGATAACCAATGCGGGGACTTACGATATCCACACGATCCACTCTTCATATCAATTCCCGAACGTGATGGGCATGAAGAACTTTAATATTTATCTCGGTACCTATGTGTCCTGGGTCAGCGCGGATAAAGGCGACAGCAATGGCAGCGATGACACGCGTTACGGTGGCCGCGTAAGATTTAAATATTACTTCTGATGTGAGATTTAAACGCCCTCACCCTAACCCTCTCCCCCAGGAGAGGGAACTGCTCGGTGTCTCCGTCTCCCTCAAGAGAGCTGACTTCTCGGTTTTCTCCCTCTCCCTCAGGGAGAGGGCCGGGGTGAGGGTGGCATGACCAAACCCGGCGCCTGCCACATCGACGTCGTTAACCCGCTATCAACCAGCGTGAGCTGATCGGCATACACCTTCATCCATTTGCGTTTCATCTCGTCATATAACTCACGGTGCGCCAGGTTCGGCGTAAACTCGCGCTGCCATTGCACCAGGTGCTCACCAGTATCGGCAAGACTGTTAAACAACCCGGCGCCCACACCCGCAGCAATAGCACAGCCAAGTGCGGTGGCTTCTTTCACCACGGGGACACGCACTGGCAAACCTGTTACGTCGCTCAAAATCTGGCTCCACAATGCACCTTTTGAGCCTCCGCCGGCAAAAACCAGCGACGCAAACTGTATGCCAGAGAAACCCGAAATCTGCGCAAGATTGCATGCCGACACAATCGCCGCATTTTCTTCCAGTGCCCGGAATAGCGTCGCTTTATTGCATTTTTCCGCATCAATAGACAGGTTAATAAACGATGGTGCTGCGTGATACCACTGCTTGAAATGCATGGCGTCAGAGAAAATCGGCATCACTCCATGAGAACCTGCCGGAACGCGCGCCGCCATATCTTCGAGCAGGGAATAGGTGTCTACACCAAGCCTTTCAGCCAGCAGTTTTTCTTCGGCGCAGAAAGCATCGCGGAACCAGCGCATCGTCAGGCCGGTAAAGAAACTAATGGATTCCGCCTGCACCATGTTGCCAATCACATGCGGGTTAACGCGAATATTCATATCGGGATCGGTTTTGATGGCAGGTAAATTCACTACCTGCTGCCAGAATGTGCCACCCAATATTGCGGCTTGCCCGGCGCGCACAACGCCAAGCCCCACGCAACCCAACTGAACATCACCACCGCCCATCACGACGGGGGTTCCGGCTAACAAACTGCTTTGTTGTGCCGCATCCGCAGTCACCCCGCCGAGCACGGTGCCTGTCTCTTTTACCGGCGAGAGGATATCGGCACGCAGTCCAGCCATATCCATCAGGGCGGGCTGCCAGTCACGGGTAGTAAGATCCAGCATTCCCGTGGTGCCCGCATTGGAAGGATCCACCGCCAGCTCGCCGCTAAGTTTGGCTGCCAGCCAGTCGCTAATCATCGTCACGGTCGCGGCCTTGCGGTAAATATCAGGCCGGTTATGTGCCAGCCACAGCAGGCGCGGCATGGCGCTTAACGCCAGCGTCTGCCCGGAAACCTGGTAAACCTCGGACTCAAACTGATAATCGTGGATCTCTTTGAGCTCGGCGACTTCGCGGCTGGCGCGGGCATCGACATTAGCACACGCCCAAATAGCATCGCCGTTACTGTCATAAAGCACGATCCCTTCTCGCATCGAGCAGCAGGAGATCGCAGCAATCGCGCCGGGCGGTAAGTGTGATTTTTGCAGTACTTCACGAATGCACTGGCAGGTGAGCTGCCAGTTGGTGGAAAGATCAAACTCCATTGATCCGGGCACATCGGCCACGCTGAGGTGTTTCCATTCGGCCTGGCCGACAGCAATCTGGTGGCCTGAAGTATCAAAGATGACGGCGCGGATACTGCCGGTTCCGGCGTCCAAAGCAAGTAAATAACTCATCGTCACCTCTGTTCTTAATTATCTCATTGCTCGCCGGTCGAACCCTTAATCAAATTTAGAACATCGGGCTGAAGATACCGGGCCTGAAAATGTGAGGTGTGAGACAAAAAGATAAATTACCGCCTGGCTGCCAGATACGGATGTCTAAACTTTTGAACGTTGACGGGAGGAAAAAATGGCAGATCTTGACGATATCAGAGACGGTAAAGATTACGGTATTGGCCGCCCTCAGGAGAATAAAGCATTTTACCTGAAGGGGAGCGGGGCGTTGGACTGGGGCATGCAGTCGCGCCTGGCACGGATTTTCAACCCGGATACCGGGCGCACGGTCATGCTGGCATTCGACCACGGCTATTTTCAGGGGCCGACCACGGGACTCGAGCGCATTGATTTATCCATTGCGCCCCTGTTTGGTGAAGCCGACGTGCTGATGTGTACGCGCGGTATTTTGCGCAGTGTCGTGCCGCCTGCCACCAATAAACCGGTAGTGCTGCGGGCATCAGGTGGGAATTCAATTCTGAGCGAGCTGTCGCGCGAAAGTGTCGCTGTCACTATGGAAGATGCGCTGCGCCTCAACGCCTGCGCTGTAGCCGCGCAGATTTATATTGGCAGTGAATATGAGCATCAGTCGATAAACAACATCATTAAGCTGGTCGACGAAGGCACTCGCTATGGCATTCCAACGCTTGCGGTGACGGGCGTGGGTACGGAGATGGCACGTGATGCGCGCTATTTCTCACTGGCCAGCCGTATCGCGGCAGAAATTGGCGTGCAGTTTGTGAAAACCTATTTTGTCGAACAAGGGTTCGAAAAAGTCACCGCCAGTTGCCCGGTGCCGATTGTCATTGCTGGCGGTAAAAAATTACCGGAACACGAAGCGCTGGATATGTGTTTCAGGGCAATTGATCAGGGAGCAAGCGGTGTAGATATGGGGCGCAATATCTTCCAGTCCGAGGCTCCGCTCGCCATGTTAAAAGCGGTGAAAAAGGTGGTGCATGAGAACGTTTCTGCCCGCGAGGCGTATCAATTCTGGCTGGATGAAAAGCATCAGGGAGACAAGGCATGAACGTAACGTTGGTGGAAATTAATATCAAACCGGAACGAGTCGATGAGTTTATGGACGTATTCCGCGCCAACCATGAAGGTTCCATCAAAGAGCCGGGAAATCTGAGGTTTGATGTGTTGCAGGATCCAGATGTCGCGACACGATTCTTTATTTACGAGGCCTATCAGAACGACGAAGCGGTGCTGGCGCATAAGCAAACTGCACATTACCTGGCGTGTGTTGAGAAGCTGGAAGGAATGATGTCGCAGCCGCGTAAGAAAAGGAGTTTTGTCGGGTTGCTGCCTTAGCATCGCTGCTTTATGGCCCTTGTCCCGAACAGGAAGGGCCATAAATATTCAAAAATTACCGAATAAACTCAGCAAATTTTTCAGCATTCGCTTTCAGGTATTCCGGGAAATCTCCATGGTGTAAATCCACAACTTGCAGATTTCTTTCACGTGCCCAGATATCCAGGCCGTTTTCAATCGCGTTCTGGATATGCTCTTGATTATTAAGCTCTGGTGTGTCGTATTCCGTATGCGAAATGGCAGACATTTTTTCCGAAATGCGTTCAGATGTCATTATCCAGGAGAAGTGCCAGCCACCATTTTGAATGGTTTTGGTCCTGAATTTTAGGTAGTTCCATTTAAACCACTGCTTATGTAAAACAGAGCGTTTTAAATTACGTAACGTTTCTGGCTCACCCATAAAAAAGGTTTTTAAATTTTTATAACTTGTTATACGCGGCGCCGGACAAATACGGGCTTTACCATCTTTATTAAAGACTTGCAGATTAAATTGATAGTTGTAAAACGTTTGATACAGAACTGAACACAAGTAATAAGGTTTGTGTTGGGCAATGGCGTCAGGATGTATTATTTCATCAACATCAGAAACAATAACAATATCATCATCTTTGGCTTTCTCAAGCCCTCTCATTATCGCATTACGCGTGCGCGACTCATTGATCCAGCTGTCTTCATCTGGTTTTTCGTCAAAGACAACGTAGATGATTTTGTCCTTAAATTTTGCGAATTTATTGATATCGAAATGCAATTCTACCGGCTGGCCAGTAAAAGAATGTGTCGATTCAACAATGACAAATTTATCAACAGAGTCATTGAGTACGTTGAGTCGTAAATCAAGCAACATATCTTCATCGTAATAGAGGAAGCAGTCGTAAATCATGAGGGGCGACCGAAAGTATAATTATTAAGAGTCGCAAGTATAGAACGTTAAATGAGGGGATGAAATAAGCCTGCTTATTATATCCCCCGGTATTAGTTCTCCGGGGGATAACTCGATCACAGAACTAACTCGGTTTTATTACTGTTGGCATAAAGCGATTTCAGTGCTTTTCTCGCACAGCCCAACACATGTTCACACTGCTCTATGGTGATGGTCAGTGGAGGCTCAATACGAATCGTTTTCGAATTATTGAGCGTCCCGGCGACCAGCACCTGCTGGCGGAACATTTCACTTGCAAAGCTATAGCCAATTTCGTTGTCGCTGAACTCGATAGCAATCAATAAACCTTGCCCGCGTGCGTCAACCACCAGGTCCGGGAACTCGCGTTTCAGTGCCTGGAAACCGTCGACCAACAACTGTCCTTTCTGTTGCGCCTGGGCGGGAAGATTTTGCTCAAGCAGGACATGAATTGTGGCAAGTGCAGCCGCACAGGCTAACGGATTGCCGCCAAATGTTGTGGTGTGCAGGAAAGGGTTATCAAACAGCACAGAGAATACTTCTTCTGTCGCAACCGTTGCGCCAATCGGCATTACGCCGCCGCCGAGTGCTTTAGCCAGGCATAAAATATCAGGCTGTACGTTTTCATGTTCACAAGCGAACATTTTGCCGGTACGACCCATACCTGTTTGCACTTCATCCAGAATCAGTAGCACGCTGAATTCGTCACAAAGTTTGCGAACCGCAGGTAAATACCCTGCTGGTGGGATAATCACGCCGCCCTCACCCTGAATAGGTTCAAGGATTACGGCTGCAACGTCATCACCGGTTTTACGGCATTCGCTGAACATGGTGCGTAACGCGTCGATATTGCCGAAAGGTACATGCCTGAAGCCCGGTAAAAGCGGCATAAAGGGTTTTCGGAAAGCAGCTTTTGCCGTTGCAGACAATGCCCCGAGAGATTTGCCATGAAACGCGCCTGAGGCTGCGATAAAGGTAAATTTTCCACGTGGAGATTGATACGCTTTAGCGAGTTTAATCGCTGCTTCAACTGATTCTGTACCGCTGTTGCTAAAGAAGCTGTATTTAAGTTTACCCGGAGTGAGTGTCGCAAGCGTTTTGGCTAGCATCGCCCGTAGGGGGTCGAGCAGCTCCTGACTGTGCAGGGGTTGTTTTTCGAGCTGATGCTGTACGGCGGATACCACTGTTGGATTACGGTGCCCCACGTTAAAAATGCCGAACCCACCCAGACAATCCAAATATTCCTTACCCTGGGTGTCGACAAGCGTATTTAAACTGTTCGCTTGCCACTCTACGGCTCCGTAATCCCCGCCGGCGGTCACTGATTTGCGATACTCAAGAAAACCTGGATTCACATGCTGCTGGAAGTTATCAATAACCTCGCGATTTAACGCCTTCATTTCCTCATGAGTTAATGACTTCTTTTCGATGATGTTGAGAGCGTGCGCTGTGCAGGCAAGAGCCGAAGCGCTGGTAGGTAACCTGTTCAAAATGTGCTCCTGGGGATGACGTATCACGCGATACACAAAATAAGTATTGCAGGGAATACGCCACTTCGCTTCCCCTAAGCAAAATCAGGATAAACGATCTGAGGGAACGTAGAACGCGTAATAATTAATCACCAAAGGTGACATTTTGTGTTTTTTTCTGCTGCGTCAGAGCGGCTTTGCTGTCAGATATTTGGTTTTGCTGCACCATAACCATGCAACGTGCTGTTAAATGGTGCATTCAGCTATTGGATAACCTGTCTGGCTGAAATAGATACCTTTTTAAATTATCACCAGAAAAAGAAAAGTTAGGTTTAATTCATTCATAAAATGAATGGTATCGGGCAGTTTTCTTTATTTTTATGTCAATTAATGCGGTATGCGTAAATTACGGAATGATTGCTTGCCGGTTTAATGATTATTCACGTTATAATTTTCGCGGGAAATTTTTCACCATTGAACGTTATTATTTTCTGGTGATTGTTAAATCAATGTAACGTATGTGTGGTTTGAAAAATGAATATTAATGACCTTGATTATTCCTTATCAGAACTGAATATTGCGATTAAAGATCATTATGACTGGGCCGGGAAATTCCTTCGCCTCAGTTTATTGGGAGGAGAGGCCGATGCCGATATTCTTGATCCACAATCGCATCTTCATTGCCGGTTTAGCCGTTGGTTGTCGCTACGACTCAACGGCGATGCTTTAGATAAAGATATGGTCATCATTATCGATAAAAACCATAAAGATATGCATGATATCTCTCGCGAGATGATGCAGTCGATTATTCAGCGCTCGGTGACGGATTCTTTGCTGGAAACATATCAAAAAGCGCAGCAAAATTTCACCGCAAGCCTCGACCGTTATAAAGAATATCTTTTCTCGTACCGTAATATGCATGATGCATTAACGGGGTTGCCACTGCGTCATTTATTATATTGCGAGTTTCCGTTAGTCCGCGAGAAGAGCCAGCGCAGCTGCCGCCATCTTTATTTGCTAATAATGGATATTGACCGGTTTAAGTCGATAAACGATACCTGGGGCCATAATGCCGGTGATGAGGTATTACGAAAAGTTGCCCTGGTGCTTAAAGATGCTACGCGCAGAACGGAACGAATTTATCGTTTTGGTGGCGAAGAATTTATTATTTTGTTGGATGCAAAGAATGATGAGGATGCGCAAAAAGCAGCAGAGCGTTTACGCCAGCATCTACAGCAGCAAAGTATCACTGTAGGCCACGAAAAAATAAATGTCACCGCAACCGGTGGGCTGACACAAGTCTCTGACGCAGACTCATTGCATGAAGCGATTGGCCGTGCCGATAAAGCGATGTATTACGGCAAAAATACCGGACGCAACCGCTGCATTATGGGAACTGCGGCGCAAGAGATGGTTGCGCTCGGGTAAACATTACGCAGCATCCATCCGGTGTTCGCCCCGCACCAGGGCGGCGCGGTCAAACTCATGTTCAATGATGCCGCCCGCCATATAAGCCGCCCTGTCTGACATATGCGCAATCACATCTGCGTCATGGCTGACGAGCAGGTAAGTCATCCCAAACTGCTGTTTAAGCCGGTTTAGTAAGTTGAGAATTTCAGCCTGCACAGACATATCGAGCGCCGAAGTCGGCTCATCAAGCAGCAGGATTTTCGGGCGCAGCAGCAGTGCCCGCGCAATGGCGACACGTTGGCGCTGGCCACCGGAAAGCTGGTGTGGGTAACGCTTCATTGCATCGGTTGGCAGCCCAACTTGCAGCAATGCTTCTTCCACCCGGGCGGCAATCTGCGCTTCACCGCGAAGGGTCAACGGTTCGGCAAGCGTGCGGTAAATCGTATGGTTGGGGTGAAGCGACGCGTAAGGATCCTGAAACACCATTTGCACGTTACGGCGCAAATCACCCTGGAAACGCACACCGGGTTTGATTGCCCCATCCAGCAGTTTTACGCCACCTTGCCATTCACGTTGTAACCCTGCCAGTACGCGCAAAATAGTGGATTTCCCACAGCCAGACGCGCCAATTAAACTGAATGTTTCCCCAGAATGAATAGCGAAACTGGCATCGCGAACGGCCGTTTTTAGCTGGCCCTTTGCGGCAAACTGAACACACAAATTATTGACCTCAACGAGCGCCATTGTTTTCTCCATGCAGATTCTGACTGCGGTCTAATGTTGGCAGCATCATGCCGTAAGTTGCGGCGTTAGGGCGGCAGGTCCAGAGCGTACGAGTATACGGATGGGTTGCTGTCGCAAGTTGGTTTGCGGCCATTTCATCAACCTTTTGCCCCTGGTACATCACCAGCACGCGCTGGCAATGCTGGGCAACAAGCGGAAGATCGTGGCTGATAAGCAGCATCGCCATCTGGCGTTGCTCGCATTGCTCCACCAGCAGTTCCAGAATCTGATTGCGCAGGCGTGCATCCAGCGCGGAAGTGGGTTCGTCGGCAATCAACACTTTTGGGTTATTAACCAGCGCGATGGCAATCATCACGCGTTGTCCCATGCCACCAGAAAGTTCGCCCGGGTAACGCGGCAATACATTTTCCGGCAAGCCAACTGAGTCCATCACTTCGCGAATGCGTTCACGGCGCTGTGTTGCCGAGAGTTTTTGATGGAGACGCAATGCTTCGTCAATCTGTTGGGCGACGTTTTTGACCGGGTTGAGCGCGTAACGTGGATCTTGCAATACCATTGCGATGTCATTACCGCGCAGGCGTTGCCAGTCGCGGTTGTGCAGGCTTAGCAGGTCGTTACCGAGCACGTTGAGCTGGCTGGCGCTGACTTTACCCGGTTTGCGTACCAGCCCCATCAGCGCCCGTGCCGTCATGGATTTACCGGATCCGGATTCGCCCACCAGTGCCAGGCGCTCGTTACCCAGCGTAAACGATAGATTTTCCACCACGCGCGCGCCGGGGTAATCAATGTTTAGCCCGCTAACTTCAATTCTGTTCTCAGTCATGGCTCGGCTCCAGCACGTCGCGTAACCCATCGCCCAGTAAGTTAAACGCCAGGCTGCTAATCAGAATGGCGGTGCCAGGGATCGCCGCAATCCACCATTGATCGAAAATCACCTGCATACCGTCTGCGATCATCGAACCCCACTCCGCCATCGGTGGCCTCGCGCCAAGGCCCAGGAAGCCAAGTCCGGCTGCGGCGAGGATAATCCCGGCCAGATCGAGTGCCAGGCGCACGATAGCCGAAGGTAAACACAGTGGCAGAATATGCCCCGCCAACAGGCGCAAGCCACGGATGCCCATCATTTCGGCGGCAGCGAGATAGTCGCTATGACGCAGACGCTGAATTTCGCTACGCGCCTGGCGAGCATAGGCAGGCCATGTCGTCAGTGCTAATGCCAGTGCGCCATTCACAAGCCCAGGGCCAAGCATGGCGACAAATGCGAATGCCAGAATCAGGCGCGGCATCGACATCACAACGTCAGTAAAACGCATCAGCACCCGCTCCATCCAGCCACCGTAATAGCCAGAAAGAATGCCAATCAATAGCCCAACAGGCAGGGTTATTACTGTGACCAACAACACCAGGCCAAGAGCCGGGCGCGTGCCATAAATCAGGCGTGAGAGTAAATCACGGCCGTAGCTATCCGTTCCCAACCAGTGTTGCGCATTCGGGGCTTGCAGGCGTGCGGCGGCATCCTGCCAGTTCGGATCGAACGGGGCGATGAGCGGGGCGAAAACGGCAACCAGCAGCAGTAACGTAATAATCACCAGGCCGCAGAGGGCGGCAGGTGAACGCAAAGTGCGGCGTAAAAAGAGATAAGACGGCATCAGTGCACCCTCGGATCGGTGACACGCACCAGCACGTCAGTCAGATTATTGATGATGACAAACGACACGCCAATCAGCAGTGTGCCACCCATAATGGCGGTGGTGTCCCCGGCAAACAGTGCGGTCGTCAGGTAACGCCCGATCCCCGGCCAGGAGAAGACCGTTTCAGTCAATACCGCACCTTCGAGCATGCCGGTGTAGGCCAGCGCAATCACCGTAAACAACGTGCCGCGAATATTGGGCAGTACGTGGCGCACCAGAATCGTCATCTCCCCGGCGCCTTTGGCGCGGGCAAGCGTAATGTATTCTTTGTTCATTTCGCTCAGACAGGCGGTGCGCGTCAGTCGGGTAATGCTGGCCAGCGAGTAATAGGCGAGCAGCAGCACAGGTAAAACAAGATGGTTAATGGCATTGAGAAACGCGTCGCGGTCGCCAGAAAGCCAGGTATCAATTAACACAAAACCGGTTTTGGCTTCGACGGTGTACTGGTAAATATCATCCAGCCGCCCAGGCCCGGCGCTCCATTGCAGGCGCGCGTAAAAGAGCGCCAGCAACAACAGACCCAGCCAGAAAATAGGGACAGAGTTGCCGAGCAATGTGAATGTGCGGACAGCCAGATCCCAGGGTGAGCCTGCGAAGCGGGCGCAAAGCACGCCAAAAATGACGCCCAGAACGCTACCAATAATCAGCGCGAGGGTGGCAAGTTCCAGCGTTGCCGGAAACGTGGCCAACAAATCCTTTAGCACCGGCTGGCCGGTGGCGCTGGCGGTGCCTAAATCGCCATGCGCGAGATTGACCAGGTAATGCCAGAACTGAACGGGAAGCGGATTATCTAAACCCAACTGGTGGCGCACCTGGTCGTAGGTGGCCTGGCTTGCGTGATCGCCCACGATTTGCAGCACGCGGTCGACAGGCGACAGTGCCGAAAGCGCAAAGGTGATAAGCAGCAAGCCGATAAGCGTTAGCGCCAGGGTAAACAATCCCTGAATCAGGGTGAGCAACGGGCGGCGGAATGAAACTTCTGACATGGGTAACTCTTATGCTGGTGTTGGAGAAAGCAACCCTCACCCCGACCCTCTCCCTGAGGGAGAGGGAGAAAGCTGGCCCCCGGTGGAAAGGAGAAAAGCGATCAATCCCCTCTCCTGGGGGAGAGGGTTAGGGTGAGGGGAATAAACTATTTGCTCACGCGGTCGTAATACACCATATCTGCATTTAAACCTTGCTGATAGCCCTTCACATTCTCACGCACCACGATCTGGGTTTTACCCTGATCCACAAATACATACGGTGAATTGTGCTGAATCTCTTCCTGTATTTTCTTATACAAATCCAGGCGCTTCGCCGGGTCAGCCTCCGCAACTGCGGCCAGAGTTTGCTTGCTTAACTCCGGGATTTGCCAGCCGTTTAAGCCCGCAACGGTACTTGCTTTACCGTCGTTGTAAGCAAAGGCACTGGCATTGGAATGGGCATCAAAGTAATCCGGGATCCACAAGCGGATCGCGGCCTGGTGTTGTTTGGCACGAACGCGAGCGTACACCTGGCTGCCTGCGGCTGGCAGAAGATCAATCTTCACGCCACCCTGAGCAAAGCTCGCCTGCATTGATTGAGCGATGGTGATAAACGGTGGTTTGTTTTCCACATCCAGCGTGAAGTGCGCATCTTTGATACCCGCTTTGGCGAGGATCTCTTTCGCTTTTGCCGGGTCAAATTTGAATGGGTTGTTGTCCAGCGCGCCTGCAAAACCGACTGGCAGGAAGCTCTGGTGGATAAAATACTGGCCTTTTAACAGATCTTTGGTGATGCCTTCGTAGTCCACCAGATAACGGGCGGCTTCCCAAAGGGCCGGGTTTTTCAGCAACGGGTTAGCGTTATTACCGGCGTTGAACACCATATAGTTCTGCTCGGCAGAAGGGATGCTCAACACTTTCACGCCCGGTTTGCCTTCCAGCGCGCTGGTCTGATCCGCACCTAAATCACGTGCGATATCGGCATCGCCTTGCTGAATCAGCAGGCGGCGAGCGGCAGGATCGGGCACGTTTTTGATAATGATATTTTTAACTTTAGGCGCGTCACCCGGTGAGGTTGGGTTGGCGTCTAAAACAATGGCCTGATGCGGCTGGTAAACACGCATTTTGAATGGGCCACTGCCCGCAGAGTGCATTTTCAGCCATTCGTTACCGAAATCGCCCGCTTTCGCGTTAGGTGTAACGGCTTTTTCATCCACGATTGAGGCAATCGGCGTGGAGAGAATATTTAGCGCCACCGCCGGGCTGACGTCTGCCGTCCAGTGTAATTCCAGCGTGTGGTCATCGACCTTTTTCAGCTGGCTGGCGATGTTGTCTGGTTGCCAGCCCAGCACGTTGAGAATAAACGCCGGGGATTTGTTGAGCGTCACCGCGCGGGTATAAGAGAAGATCACGTCTTCCGGGCGCAGCGGGTTACCCGATGAGAATTTGGCATCCGGGCGCAGCTTAATGGTCAGTTTTTTGTTAGCCGCATCGCTCTGCCAGCTTTCTGCCAGCACCGCGACTAATTTGGCCGGGTCTTCACGGTCGGCCTGCACCAGGCGCTGGTAAAGGCTCGGCACCGTTTGAATGCTCGACAGCTCATTCGCTTCAGCAGGATCAAGGCTGACGATATCGTCCAGTCCCTGGGCAACAATTAAAGTATTTGGCGGTGTGGCGGCAAAGCTGCTCGTGGAGATTGCAGCTAATAGCATTAACGGCAGTAATTTTCTTTGCATATTGCACCCTGCGTAAAAGAGAGGAATTCTTTATGAGTTGTTATTCGCGGACTGGGTTACGTTAGGTGAGTTATGGATATTCGCAAAGTCCAAAAAATACTTTGCTTATAAATTTTAGAGATAACCAATGCCTTCCAGGAATGAGGGTTAAAGCCAGAAATGAAAACGCCGGGCATTGGCCCGGCGCTTTTAATGCTGCTAAAACTTACTCGTTGATGCGTGGGTGCTGATCCACCAGGTTGGTACGCTTCGCCTGTAACTCTTCAATCTCACGGTCGATATCTTCGATTTTTTGCTCGATGTTATCGTGGTGTTCCTGAACAATTTCACGCGCTTCGGCAATATCAGACGCCGCAGGCGTTGCCCCTTTCAGCGGCTTATTAGCGGTCTCTTTCATGGTCAGACCGGTAATCAAACCGATAGCCGCCACCACCATCAGATAATACGCAGGCATCATCAGGTTTTCGGTCGATTCCACTAACCACGCCGCAACCGTTGGGGTCACACCCGCAACCAGCACCGAAATATTAAAGGCACTGGCTAACGCACTGTAACGAATATGCGTCGGGAACATGGCGGGCAGAGTCGAAGCCATCACCCCGGTGAAGCAGTTCAGCACGACCGCCAGAATCAGCAGCCCGGCGAATATCAGCCCCAGCACATTGCTGTTAATCAGAATAAAGGCCGGGATCGCCAGAACAAGCAATGCCACGCTACCGAAGACGATAAACGGACGGCGGCCATAACGGTCACTCAGCAGGCCAATCATCGGCTGCACAAACAGCATCCCAATCATAATGGCGATAATGATCAACACACCATGTTCTTCGGAATAATGCAGGTTGTGCGACAGGTAACTTGGCATATACGTCAGCAACATATAGTAGGTGACGTTGGTTGAAATCACGATGCCGACACAGGTCAGCAGGCTGCGCCAGTGTTTGGTCGCAATCTCTTTGAAGGAGACTTTCGGGCCTTCAGCCAGGCCTTCTTTATCGCCTTGTTCAAGTTTATCAATGTGCTGCTGGAATGCAGGAGTCTCTTCCAGTGCATGACGCAGATACAGGCCGATAATCCCTAATGGCAATGCCAGGAAGAACGGCAGACGCCAGCCCCATTCAAGGAAGTTGTCTTCGCCGACAATCGCCGTAATCAGCACCACCACGCCCGCACCACAGACGAAACCGGCAATGGAACCGAAGTCCAGCCAGCTGCCCATAAAGCCGCGTTTACGGTCTGGTGAGTATTCCGCCACAAAGATAGATGCGCCAGTGTATTCGCCGCCGACTGAGAACCCTTGCGCCATTTTCGCAAGTAACAACAGGATTGGCGCCCAGATACCGATAGTCGCGTACGACGGAATCAGGCCAATACAGAAGGTACTCAATGACATAATGATAATGGTAATGGACAGGATCTTCTGGCGACCATATTTGTCACCGAGCATGCCGAAGAACAGGCCACCCAACGGGCGAATCAGGAAGGGAACAGAGAAGGTACCCAAGGCGGCAATCATCTGCACACTAGGGCTGGCATCCGGGAAGAAAACCTTACCGAGGGCGTAAGCAACAAAGCCGTACACGCCGAAATCAAACCATTCCATCGCATTGCCAAGCGAGGCCGCGGTAATCGCCTTTTTAAGACGGCTATCGTCGATGATGGTGACGTCACTGACCTTAATAGGTCTGACTTTCTTTTTCCTTTTTAACATTATTATCCTCTTTTTCCTTGCGGGGGCGAAACGGCCCCGTACTAAGTGTAGTGTGCCGATTGCAAATTGAAGGTCAAAACTCCAGCACTTAGCGTCACTATGACATTTTCATTAATAACTTCATGAAATTAATGGGAAATGTGCTCCCCATCCAAAATCATTATAAAAAATATGGCTTAGTTAAAAAAGTGTGATCGTCGTCAAGTTTAACCGCTAAAGGAAATTTTTGCAGCGCCGAAATAACAATACAACTAAAAATATTAACAATTGGATAACCTGCCAAGGGAGTTGCTATGACTGCGCGCACGGCTGCTACACAGCATGAATACCTGCTTGATGACGATACGACATTGATGTCGACAACCGATTTAAAAAGCACAATCACCCATGCGAACGACGCATTTGTGAAGGTCAGTGGTTACTCGCTTCATGAACTCACAGGCCAGCCCCACAACCTGGTGCGCCACCTTGATATGCCCAAAGCCGCCTTTGCCGATATGTGGTTCACCCTGCAAAAAGGAGAACCCTGGACCGGCATCGTCAAAAATCAGCGCAAAAACGGCGATCACTACTGGGTAAGGGCGAATGTTGTGCCGTTGGTTCGCAATGGCAAGACGACGGGCTATATGTCGATTCGTACTAAAGCGAAGCCTGAAGAGATCGCAGCGGTCGAGCCGCTGTATAAGGCGCTCAAGGAAGGGCGCTGCAAACGCCGTTTATTTAAAGGATTAGTGCTGCGTAAAGGTTGGCTGGGTAAATTGCCCGCTCTCCCGCTGCGAGGCCGCATTCGGCTTATCATGAGCGGTGTGTTTTTGCTGATGATGGTAGCCTCTATTTCATTGGGGCAGGGGGCGTTGTCTGTGGTTATCAATGCGTTAGCGAGCCTGCTGGCCTGCGCTTTGCTGGAGTGGCAAATTGCCCGTCCGCTGGAAAATGTGGCACGCCAGGCGCTGGAAGTCGCCACGGGAAATCAACAGCGTGTGCAGCATTTTGCGCGAACGGATGAAATTGGCATGACGTTGCGGGCCATCGGCCAGCTTGGATTGATGTGCCGCTGGCTGATTCATGATGTCAGCCATCAGGTGGAAAACGTGCGCAGCGGCAGCGAGGCACTGGCGAAAGGCAATGTGGAATTGAACGAACGCACCCGCCAATCCGTGGTGAATGTGCAGCAAACCGTCACCACCATGGGCCAGATGGCGGTGTCGGTACAGAACAACTCAGAAACAGCCGCCGCCGCCGATAAACTGTCGAGTTCTGCGAGCCAGGCCGCAGCCCACGGCGGAAAGGCGATGGAAACTGTGGTGACCACCATGGATGACATTGCCGACAGTACGCAACGTATCGGCTCTATCACCAGCCTCATCAATGATATTGCTTTCCAGACTAATATTCTGGCGCTGAATGCGGCGGTAGAGGCGGCGCGTGCCGGTGAGCAAGGGAAAGGTTTTGCCGTGGTGGCCGGTGAAGTGCGAAACCTGGCGCAGCGCAGTGCGACGGCGGCAAATGATATCCGCAAGCTGATCAATGCCAGCGCCAGCAAAGTGCAATCGGGTACTGTTCAGGTTCACGAAGCGGGGCGCACCATGAATGATATTGTCGAGCAGGTGCGCAATGTGACTCAGCTTTTGGGGCAGATCAGCCACGCCACTTCTGAGCAGGCCGAAGGATTGTCTGATTTAACGCGCGCGGTGGCTGAACTGGATGCTATCACGCAAAAAAATGCAGCGTTAGTTGAAGAGAGCGCGGAAGTATCTGCGATGGTCAAACACCGCGCGGCTCGCCTGGAAGATGCCGTGACGGTACTGCATTAGAGTTTTATTGAAGTGCGATAAGGCACATTTTTCACCCCATGTCGGTGGATTATTAGCTAGTCTGGGACTAATTGAATTTTTACTCACGACCCTATCAATGGAGAGCGTTATGACTCAGTCGTCCCAGATTAACCGCCGCTTTGTGCTGGCGAAACGCCCGCAAGGTATGCCGACCAGTCAAGATATCAAGCTGGAAGAAGCGCCCGTCCCACAACCCGCTGCAGGCCAGTTACTGCTGCGCACGCTCTATTTATCACTCGACCCGTATATGCGCGGGCGTATGGATGATGCCGAGTCTTATTCCGCACCGCTGGCTATTGGCGATGTCATTGGTGCAGGCACCGTGTGCCGGGTCGAAAAATCCGAACATGCGGACTATAAAGCGGGTGACCTGGTCCTGGCCTATACCGGCTGGCAGGATTACGCGTTGTCTGATGGCAGCGATGTGCAAAAACTCGACCCGAATATGCAGCACCTTTCATATGCGCTTGGTTTGCTCGGCATGCCTGGCTTTACCGGATATATGGGGCTGACTGATATTGGACAACCGAAAGTCGGAGAAACTGTGGTGGTCGCGGCTGCCAGCGGTGCAGTAGGTTCGGTTGTTGGGCAAGTAGCGAAACTGCTGGGTGCAAAAGTTGTGGGGATTGCAGGTGGCGCGGATAAATGCCGTTACGTCACTGAAACGCTGAAATTCGATGCCTGTATTGACCATAAAGCCCCGGACTTTGCCGAGCAGTTGAAAAAAGCCTGTAGCAAAGGCATTGATGTCTATTTTGAAAACGTCGGCGGGGCAGTATTTGACGCAGTGCTGCCGCTACTCAATACCAAAGCGCGAATCCCGGTGTGTGGCGTTATCAGCCAATACAACGGCATGAACAGCGCGTTTGAACAAGACCGGTTGCCATTGCTGATGGGCACCATCCTGAAAAAACGGCTGCGCGTACAAGGCTTTATTATTTCTCAGGATTACAGCGACAGTTACCCGCAATTCTTTAAGCAGATGAGTCAGTGGCTGGCGGAAGGCAAAATCCAGTTCCGTGAAGATATTGTTGATGGTCTTGAACACAGCGTTGAAGCGTTCCGTGGTTTGCTCAGTGGTAAGAACTTCGGCAAATTAATTGTAAAAGTCGCGAGCTGATTTTTATTGAAACGGCGCGAATGCGCCGTTTTATTAACCTTTATATGGCCCGTCAATCACTGAATTTCTTGCCAGTAAATCTGATGTAAACACATTCTCTTTCGACAAATATCCGCCATCGAGCATGGATATTAAGCGGTTGATAACCTCGCTTATCATATCGCTCACGGGATCTTTAATGCTGGTTAAAGCCGGTGAAAGATAAGCGGCCGTAGGAATATTATCGAAACCGATAATGGATATTTCACCCGGAATAGAAACACCAAGATCGTTTAATTTCTTCATGGCACCGACAGCCATTTCATCATTACTGGCAAGAATGGCGCTGATCTTGTTTTTATTCGCCAGCAAGGATTCAACCGCCGACACTCCGCTGGCTGGCGTCCATTTTCCTTGTGCAATCAATGCTTCATTTACGCCAATACCATATTGATTTAATGCTTCTTTATAGCCTGCCAGGCGTTCGATAGCGGTAGGAGAATCTATCGCTCCGGTAATAAAGGCAATATCGCGATGCCCGCGCTCAATGAGATATTTTGTTGCCTGGAAACTGGAACCTTTGTGGTCGCAAAAAACACAGTGGCTTTGGTGTTTTCTTAATTTTCGGTTCACCACCATAATCGGTGTTTTGTGCTGTTCAATAATCGAATCCATTTCATCAATGGTTAAAAAACGCGGGTAAATAATTACCGCATCACAGCGTAAATCGAGCAGGAATTGAATCGCTTCACGTTCTTCTCGTGCACTGTGTTTGCCATCGACCAGAATGAGCTGGCGACCATTGTCTTCTAATTTCTTGGCGGCCTGCGAAAGTATTTCACTGAAATAACTGCCGTGATAAAGCGTGTTGGTGACCACTAAACCAATGCATTCTGATTTATTCGTTGCCAGGTTACGCGCCAGTAAATTTGGCCGATATCCCGCTTCCTCAATCGCTTTAAAGACCTGCTCTTTGGTGGCTTCGCTGACGTATCCCTTGCCGGATAAAACGCGTGAAACAGTGGCTTTTGAGACGCCGGCTTTTTTTGCCACTTCTTGCATTGTCGACATGGGAGCTTCCTGGCTTTGTTGATTGCGCCCATTTTACACATTCCGCAGCGACAAAATACTGCCCCATACCCGTCATACTTCAAGCCGCTTCTTTGTTGGCTGCGTGACCTCGCCCAGTTCACTTACTTAAGTAAGCTCCCAGGGACTCGTTCCCTTGCCGCCTCGAAGCAACTCGAATTATTTAGGGTATGAAAGCGGTGTTAGTGGCCTTAAAAGGCTGATTATGGCGATCGTAATCACAAAATTAACAATATGTAAAATTAGTGTTTGATCTGTTCGTTTCACCTGGACAATCTAATGTGGAACCGGTTACCTATTTCTCAGACCCCTACACGTCGACGCGGTGTTACCGGTATAAGTCATTCATAACTAAATGAATTTAAATACGAAAGAGTGGTAGCTCATGGCTAAGAATTATGCGGCAGTATCACAGTCGATAGTCGACGCAATTGGCGGTGCGGGTAACGTGCGAGCAGTGACACACTGCATGACACGCTTACGGTTTGTGTTAAATGACGACAGTCGCGTCGACGCCGCACAGCTCAAAGCGATCAGCGGTGTACTGGGTGTGGTGCGCAGCGAAAATCAGTGCCAGGTGATTATCGGTAACACAGTTTCTCAGGCCTATGCTGAAGTGCTGAAACTCTTGCCAGAAGGCATACAGCCCGCTGAGCCTGCACAAGGCAAAGGCAAAATCACCCTGAAACGCATTGGCGCAGGGATTCTGGATGCCCTGATTGGCACCATGTCACCGCTGATCCCCGCCATTATTGGCGGCTCAATGGTAAAACTGTTGGCGATGATTCTGGACATGACCGGCGTCTTCGAAAAAGGCTCCTCAACGCTTGTCATTCTGAACGTGATTGGCGATGGCGCGTTCTTCTTCCTGCCTGTCATGGTCGCGGCTTCTGCGGCGGTAAAATTCAAAACCAATATGTCGCTGGCCATCGCGATTGCCGGGGTTCTGGTTCATCCAAACTTTGTCGACCTGATGGCGAAAGCGGCCCAGGGGCAACATGTTGAATTTATGGGGATGACGGTCACGGCGGTGAAATATACCTACACCGTTATTCCTGCACTGTGCATGACCTGGCTGCTGTCTTACATCGAAAGATGGGTTGACCGTATCACGCCTGCGGTCACGAAAAACTTCCTCAAACCGATGCTGATTGTCCTTATCTCAGCACCGATTGCCATCATGCTGATTGGCCCGCTGGGTATCTGGATTGGTACCGGTATTTCTTCACTGGTTTACACCATCCACCATTACCTTGGCTGGTTGTCGGTGGCGATTATGGGCGCGCTGTGGCCACTGCTGGTGATGACAGGCATGCACCGTGTATTCACGCCGTCTATTATTCAAACCATCGCGGAGACAGGCAAAGAAGGGATGGTTATGCCCTCTGAAATCGGTGCCAACTTGTCACTCGGCGGTTCATCTTTAGCGGTGGCATGGAAAACGAAAAACCCTGAACTGCGCCAGACGGCGCTGGCTGCGGCAGCCTCTGCAATTGTGGCGGGTATTTCTGAACCTGCGCTTTACGGTGTGGCGGTGCGTCTTAAACGCCCATTGATTGCGGCGCTCATCAGTGGTTTTGTCTGCGGAGCGGTCGCCGGAATCGGCGGGCTGGCGAGCCATTCGATGGCCTCTCCAGGTTTATTTACCAGCGTGCAGTTCTTTGACCCGGCGAATCCAATGAGCATCGTATGGGTGTTTGGCGTGATGATTCTGGCGGTTGTGCTCTCTTTCTTCCTGACACTGTTACTGGGCTTCGAAGATATCCCGGTTGAACAAGAACAAACTAAAGAGAAAGAACAAGTACAGCCAAACGCCGTTATTGCACCCGCAAGCGCTAACTAATTAAGAAGAGGAATCTCATGAGCGAATCTCTATTTCCAAAGGATTTTTTATGGGGCGGTGCAATTGCGGCGAACCAGGCTGAAGGCGCTTATCTTGAAGGTGGCAAAGGGATTACCACGGTCGATACCATCCCACATGGCAAAGACCGCTTATCGGTAAAATTAGGGCTCGAGAAACGCTTTAACTTACGTGATGACGAATATTACCCGAGCCATGTCGGTATCGATTTCTATCATCGCTACAAAGAAGATATCGCGTTAATGGCGGAAATGGGCTTTACCGTATTTCGCACCTCGATTGCCTGGAGCCGTATTTACCCTAATGGCGATGAATTAACGCCAAACGCGGAAGGCATCGCTTTTTATCGCGATATGTTTGCGGAGTGCAAAAAGTACGGTATCGAACCGCTGGTGACGTTGTGCCATTTTGATGTGCCGATGTATCTGGTGAAAGAGTACGGTTCGTGGCGTAATCGCAAAATGGTGGAGTTTTTCACCCGCTATGCGCGTACCTGTTTTGAAGCGTTTGATGGCCTGGTGAAATACTGGCTGACCTTTAACGAAATCAATATTTTGCTGCACAGCCCATTCTCTGGCGCAGGTCTGGTATTCGAAGCAGGCGATAATAAAGAACAAGTTAAGTACCAGGCATCGCACCACCAGTTGTTGGCAAGCGCGCTGGCGACAAAAATTGCCCATGAAGTTAACCCGATAAATCAGGTTGGCTGCATGTTGGCGGGGGGGAATTTCTACCCGTATTCTTGCAAACCTGAAGATGTTTGGGCGGCACTGGAAAAAGACCGCGAAAACCTGTTCTTTATTGATGTTCAGGCACGCGGAGCTTATCCGTCGTATACCAAACGTCTGTTCCGCGAGAAAGGTTTTGATCTTGAAATCCAACCAGGTGACGATGAAATTATCAAGAATACCGTCGATTTTGTCTCATTCAGTTACTACGCTTCGCGCTGCGCTTCAGCGGATATGAACGATAACAACAGCAATGCGGCAAACATCGTGAAATCCCTGAAAAACCCGCATATTCAAGCGAGCGAATGGGGCTGGGGTATTGACCCGCTCGGTCTGCGCATCACCATGAACATGATGTACGACCGCTACCAGAAACCGTTATTCCTGGTGGAAAACGGACTCGGTGCAAAAGACGAAATTAACGAGCAGGGCGAAATCAACGACGATTACCGCATCAGTTATTTGCGTGAGCACATCAAAGCCATGGCAGATGCTATCGACGACGGTATCCCGGTTATGGGTTACACATCCTGGGGCTGCATTGATTTGGTATCAGCATCGACCGGGGAAATGAGCAAGCGCTACGGCTTTATCTACGTTGATCGCGACGACCAGGGCAACGGTACACTCGCCCGCACGCGTAAAAAATCGTTCTGGTGGTATAAAAAAGTGATTGCCAGCAACGGCTCTGATTTGAGCTAACTTGTCAGTCATGCGGCCTGGTTTTATAGCCTGGCCGCAATAAAACGTCTAAACCCGCGCCACCATCTCCAGTGCATCACTATCCTGCAACCAGTCACGCGTATTAATCCTCAGCATTTCCATAAAGGTATTTCCGGCGGTTGAAAGCCTGGCAATATTTGGGCACAAAATGCAGATGCTGCTGGCCGGAAGCACTTCGCGCAGCACCAGCGGCCGCAGGTTCGGGCTGTAGCCTGGAAAGCGCAGTCGCACGGATGTCCACATGCTTACCGCATCCGTTTGTTCCATCATGCGCGCCATGATCCAGGGTGATGAGCAGTGGATAATATTTTGCGGTAGCGGCAGGTTATAACGACGAAAAACTTGCCCAAGAATGGAGTGCTCGCCGGGTTCATCCCAGTCCAGCCACGGGTAATCCATCAAATTTTTCAGTGAAGTTGTATGTGTGACGGGGTGCTGGTTACCGGCAATCACCGTGTTGCCAAGGGCGTACAGCGTTTCGTAATACATGCCGTTTGGCGCCACATTACTGGCCGTGGTGATGACGGCAATATCCAGCCGTTGGTTCTCCAGCGCATCGTGAATTTGCTGCGGCCTGCCTTCCATCACAATCAGTTTTACGCCCGGATAGCGCGCCTGAAATTGAATCAGCGTGTTGGTAAATGGCCCGTAAGAGGCCGCCGAAGTAAAACCGACCCGTAACTGACGCATGGCTTTGCCAAGCAGATTGTCGATTTCATCCCGCGCCTGGTGCAAAGAGCGGTCGATGTCTCGCGCATGGCGCAGTAAAACTTGCCCATACTCATTTAACGTTACGCCGCGTGATGAGCGTTGCAGAATCGGCATGCCGATTTCAGCTTCCATTTCCTGAATGGTTTTAGAAATGGCGGGTTGTGTGAGGTGTAACGCCTTTGCCGCTTTGCCGATGCTGCCTTGCGCGGCAACTTCCAACAAAATATCTAACTGATTTAGTTTGATTTTCATTATTCCGTACCGCCTGAATCATCACCGTGGTGCAAATTTTGCTCTCTTACAATACAAATAAGATAACCAAAGGCATAACTAATTTTTATGATTGTAATGTTCTTTTTTTATGCAGATAGTTAAAACAACCCCAGTTTGTTTACATCTGAGTAACAAAAAAGGACGTGAGCATGAAACAGCGTGTCAGCTATGCCCAGGTGGATGCCGAGATGTCAGCCTCGCTTCCGTATGATGCGCCGTTGGTCCCGGAGCGCGCTAACGCTAAGTCGTTGGCGGCGGTCACTCTCGGCAATGGCCTCGAGATTTACGACTTTGCGGTTTACAGCTTTTTCTCGGTGATCATTGGTCATCTGTTTTTCCCAAGCTCCAACGATTACACCTCATTGTTACTGGCTGTCGGGACCTTTGGGGTTGGCTTTGTGATGCGCCCGCTCGGCAGTATGGTCCTGGGGAGTTATGCCGATAAACATGGGCGTAAATCGGCAATGACGCTGATCCTCGGTCTGATGTCCTTAGGTGTCATGATGGTGGCCTTTGCGCCGACTTATCAGCAGGCGGGGATCATGGCGCCGGTTGTGCTGGTGGCCGGGCGTATGCTTCAGGGTTTCTCTGCCGGTGGGGAAGTTGGGGCGGCGACCTCATGGTTGATGGAAGCGGGGGATAAATCTCGCCGTGGTGCACGCGTCAGTTGGCAGATGACCAGCCAGGGTGGGGCGGCTCTTTTTGGTGCGGCAATGGGCGCGGGATTAAGCCACGTCCTGAGTGAGCAACAGCTCTATGACTGGGGCTGGCGTATACCGTTTATTGTTGGCCTCGCGATTATGCCGATTGGTTTGTACATCCGCCGCCAGCTTGCTGAAACGCATACTGTGGCGCCAACCGTTAGCGCAGAAAGCCCGACTCTCACATTATGGCGCGAACATCGCCGCGCTTTGTTACTGGGCATTTTGCTGGTGATGAAAGGCACCACGACCTTTTACATCATCATCTACTACATGCCTGCTTATATGGTTAACACGCTGCATATGCCTGCCAGTACGTCGTGGTGGGTGAGTTTGACGGCGGCGGCATTAACGCTGGTGGTGCCTTTCTTTGGCGGCAAACTGGCGGATAAATTACCGCGCCGTAAACCGATCTTGATCGCCTGTGCATTAGGATCATTTGCCCTCATCTGGCCGATCTTCGCCACCATTCTGCACGGTGCGCCGCTCGGCATTACCCTGGCGCTGATCGCCGTGGATCAGATCCTCGCCAATATCAGTTCCGCCGCCTTTTTCTTGTTGATCCTCGAAGCCTTCCCAAAAGCGGTTCGTGCTTCTGGTATGGCTATGGTTTATGCCATTGGTGTCACGCTATTTGGTGGTTTCGCACAATTGATCGTGACGTGGCTGCTAAAAGTCACCGGGCAACCCATGGCCCCAGCCTGGTATTTGATGTTCTGTGCCGTGGTGACATTCGGCGCATTGCTGGCCTGGCATGAACGCAAAACTTTCTGTGATGAATAAAAAGGAATAACCCTATGCTGATTAAAGAAATTCTCGACCACGAAGAAGAGATGATTGCTATCCGCCGTGATTTCCATCAACACCCGGAATTAGGTTTTGAGGAGTTCCGCACCAGCGATCGCATCGCCCAATTGCTGACGGGTTGGGGCTACGAGGTGCATCGTGGCCTGGGCGGAACAGGCGTGGTAGGGACGTTAAAAGTTGGGAAGGGCGGTAAGCGTTTGGGGATCCGTGCCGATATGGACGCACTGCCGATGCAGGAACAAACCGGGCTGCCGTGGGCGAGCGTGAATGAGGGGAAAATGCATGCCTGTGGGCACGATGGACACTGCGCGATTTTGTTATCAGCGGCACGTTATATGGCAGAGCACCGCCCGTTCAACGGCACGCTGCACCTGATTTTCCAGCCGTCAGAAGAGTCTATCGGTGGTGCAAAGCGCATGATTGATGACGGTTTATTCAAGCTGTTCCCATGCGATGCGGTGTTTGGCTTGCACAATTTTCCGCTGCTTCCTGCCGGGGAAATCGCCACCAAACCAGGCGCACTAATGGCCTCGTCAGACAGCATGACGATTACACTCGAAGGCAAAGGCGGGCACGGATCGATGCCAGAGCATTGTATTGATCCTACCGTTGCTGGGGCCTCGATCGTGATGGCGCTACAAACGATAGTCTCGCGCAATGTGGATCCGCAGGATTCGGCGGTGGTCACCGTAGGGAGCCTGCAAAGCGGCACCACACATAACATTATCCCGCACAGTGCGGTGCTTAAACTGAATATGCGTACCTTTAAATCAGAAGTACGCGATGCGGTAAAACAGCGCATTGATAAATTGGTGCACGCTCAGGCGGAAAGCTTCGGAGTGAAGGCGTCAATCGCGGTGGATTTTGGCTACCCGGTCACGGTGAATGATCCTCAACAAACCGAGTTTGCTTTGCAGGTCGCGCGTGACGTATTTGGATCCGATAAAGTTGCCGATCCTGCGCAGGTGAAAAGTGCGATGGGCAGCGAAGACTTCTCGTTTATGTTGGAGGAAGTTCCTGGCTGTTATCTGTGGCTTGGCACAGCGACGGGCAAAAATGACTATTCAGTTCATCATCCTTTATATCAATTTAACGATGCCTGTATTTCGGGTGGCGCGACGTATTGGGTCAAATTGACTGAGTCATTCTTACGCTGAATTATCGCCCTCGCCCCGCTTCAGGCGTGGTGAGGACGCTCTTTCACTGGCGTTAAATTACGACTTTCTGCTGACGGATAATCACGGTGTATTTTCTACACTCAGAGAAAACGTCTGCAGAGGTTAAACATGTCCTGGCAACCTTTTCTCACCGTGATCTCAGGATCGGTGCCTGCGGATCTTGCCATTAAACATACCTCTTACAGCGATATCAGTGACAACTGGCCGATGAAGGATCAGGTGTCAGAGCAGATTGATGATATCAACCAACAGCTGGTCAACGATCCTTCTCTCGAAGCCCCGGAAATCATTCTGGGTAACCAGGGAATGCGGCGAATACGGTGCCGGAACAAACTCTCAGAACTTGCCTTTCACAACCGACCTGCACTGGAGGAGTGGCGCTGCCAGCTGGTTCCCACGGCGTTGGCTCTGTGGGCGGTACAACACCCTCTTGCCGAACGCCTGATAAGCGGTGGAGAAATGGACCTCAACAGCCGGCCCTGGTTTATTCACGCCAATGATGCGCGTGGGATTCGCTCGCGCGCCAAAGTGATGGCCGCCATTGCGGATATCCACCTCAACACACGTGTGTCAGGAAACTGGATTAGCCTCGCCTGTGGTGCGGCGGTTCCCGTGTTGAAGACGTTGCGCGGGGCAAAATTAAAAGCGCAGAAATTCACTTTGTTGCTTATCGATCACGATAGGCAGTCGCTCAAATTTGCCCGGGGACTGGCGACACAATACGGGCTGGTGGAAGGGCACCATTTTCAGCTGCTGATGCGCAATTTGTTCGACCGGATGATTGTCAGTGACAAGCTGGTTCAGGAGCTGGGCGAGCAGTCAGCGGAGCTGGTCGATGGGTTGGGGATTTTCGAATATTTTTCGCAATCGGAAGCGGTGAATTTTCTTCGCCACGCGTTGCGTCTGGTAAAACCCGGCGGGGTGCTGATTATTTCTAATATGCTAAAAACCAGCCCACAAATTGATTTCGCCTTGCGTTGTGTTGGGTGGACGACGATTTATCCACGAACGCTTTTTGAGTTGAGAGATATTATTCTGGCTGCGGGAATTGGTTTGCAAAATGTCACCGTGACGTTGCCCAGTGATGGGGTATATGCGGTGATGGAAATTAACGTGGTGCCATGAAAGAGTTAAAACCCGCCCCGGTGTTGCGGGGCAGGAAAAATATTATGACAGGTAATTCACGCCCTGCTTCAGGACAAAATCACACGCCTGAGTTTTCACTTTTTCAGCCAGCGGTGAGCTGCCGATAGTGGCCAGGTTCAGTTGCTGCCCCTTACCGGTATTCAGCAGGCCCATTAAGCCCTCGGTGTAATCCTGTGGCTGGGTCTGTTTTGTACCGCTATCAAGACCAAGCTTATCCATCAGCTGATTTTTGATGTTGTCCGGGTTGGTCGCGGACACCAGCTTGTTCTTCATGCAGTACTGCAAAATACCTGCAGCGTTAGTCATGCTGTCTGAACTCAGGGCTTTAGTGCCGCCGCCGAGCAGGCTTGTCAGTGACGTAACAGAGTTACCCGTGGTCCCGGCGCTGCTGGTGGTGGCGGTTTTGCTCAACTCTGTGGCCGCGCTGGACAGTTGATCCTGCCAGCTTGCTGCTAAGGCCTGGCCTGTGAATACGGATGTTGCCAGTGCGATAGCACATAGAACCTGATTGCTTGCTTTCATCTATTTATACTCTTATCGATAACCCTGCATCGCAGGAGAATTTTCGTCGAGTATACCGCTTTCTCTGGGCCCATCGAGGTTCAGAGATTTCTTAAAGCACCCGGATAATACGATTTTTATGGCCCGATATAGCGCAGCACAACTTTTACCGCCATTTCGCGGTAATGCGTGTTGCTATCAAGCAGCTCCGTTCCCTCTTCAAAGAAGTTTGAGAAGGTGTAGCTGTTCGCCACATGGTAGAAGCTAAAGCTGCTGATCAGGCGGTGCACATCTTTGGCGGTGACCAGCTGATTAAACAGCTGCTTTTGCTGGCCGCGTGAAAGCACATCTTGCAAGAGTTCGAGCGCGCTGCGGTTAATTTCACGCAGGTAGGCTGACTCTTTTACAAAGCGCCCGCGTTGCATGTTCTCCATGCAGATGATGCGAATAAAATCCGGGTGAGTGGCGTGGAAATCAAATGTCCATTCCACCAATTCAACCATCGCTTCGACGGGCGGTTGGTCTGAGAGATTCAGCTTACGCTCGCAACTGCGGATCTGGGTATACACATACTCAAGCACCTGAACGTAAAGCAACTCTTTGCTTTTGAAGTGGTAAACCACCATGCGTTTTGTGGTGTTCGCCTTTTCGGCAATTTGCTCCATGCGTGCGCCGTTAAGGCCAAATTCAGCGAACAAACTGATGGCGCTGAAGAAAATCTTTTCTTTCAGGCTGGCGTCATCAAAACGCTCAGGAAGATAAATTTCGTGGGTTTCCACGCAAGACTCCTTAATGTCATCCGACCGCGGGTACCGCCCAGGCCAGATGACATTAAAACAAGTTTGCGCGGGCAAAGCACGGTTGAGTTAGCGAAGCCCTGAAACGCATCACACTCGCGGGCGTTTACGGTATAACCACAGGCCGGGAATTGATAAGCCAATCGATAATGCGCCCACGATAAATGACGCTTTCAGGAAGTTCGTGAGCAGCTGAATCATGAGCTCTTCGGTGTAACCAAAATGGCTGAGCTTGACGGCAGAAATCATGGCGGTGTAGGCGGAAATGCCGGGGAACATGGGAATCACTGCGGCCACGGTGAATACTTTCGGGTGCGCAAGATACCAGCGCGACCACTGTATTCCGATGCTGCCCACCAGTATCGAGGCGATAAACGTACTCCACTCGATATTAACCCCCGCAGTCATCATCGCCATTCTCGAGCCGTGGCCAATCGCACCAAGTAACGCACAGTAAGGCAAAGCGCGTTGCGGGACGTTAAACACCAGCGCAAAGCCTGCAGCGGGAATGGCTGCCAGCGCCATGTCTTGTAGCAGCGCCAGTATAAAGTCGATTACTCCCATCCGCGCAGCTCCCATAATGACATCGCCATAACCACACCAATACAGGTCGCAAGTGTCAGCAGGCTGGCCATGGCCCATCGTGCCAGCCCGGTATTGACATGGCCTTTGAACATATCGGCCACGGCGTTAATCAGCGGGAAGCCTGGTACCAGAAGCAGCACGCTTGCGGCCATCGCAATATTTGATGTCGCGGCAAACGGGCCTTTGGCGATGAGTAACCCGGAAATTGTGGTGGCGACAAACGCGGTAATACAGAAGTTAATTTGCGGGTGTAAATGGCGCGAAGTGAGCACCAGGCGAACGTACATCGCCACAGAACTGGCCAGAAATGCCACGAAGGCACCGTCCCAGCCGCCTTTATTCAGCTTACAAAAGCAGCCGCAGGACAGCCCAACCATCAACACCACTAACCAACGCGGGTAGCGTAGCGGTTTAATGTGCTCGAAGCGTTTTAAAACATCATGACTATCCAGAAGCTTATGTTCAGCCATGATCACAATGTGTTGGACTTCCGTTACCACGTGCATGTTGATGCCACGGTCGATATTTTTGCGGGTGGTCGTGAGGCACTGATTGTCTTTTATTGTGCTCAGTACGATGGCGTTCGCTGAAATTGAGCTTTCAACGCTATCCATACCCAGCGCAATTCCCAGACGACTGGAAAGCTCTTCGACCAGTGCGCTTTCAGCTCCGTGTTGCAGTAAAAAAAGACCACATTGGATACACAAACGGGTGACATCACGTTGGGTGTTTACTTCTGTCTGCATGCCAGGCCTATAAAAATGGAAGGCGAGCGTAATCGCTCAAATTTTAACATTCCCCATTATTAACATAGACCGCTACCTGAGCTCAGGCGCTCCAGATCAACATTTGGCGAGATAACCGATTTCGCACGCTTTTTCGGCGAAATATGAACTCGTCCACACTCCGCAGATGACTTTCGAAAAGTGCACGTTTTAGACGGAATTTGGCCTTCTTTTTCGCTCTATGGGTGATAAAAATGCATGAGTCAGCATTTTATTAAACATAAAAATAACATTTATATAACCGAGCGTACCCTATGAAAACTCAGGTCGTTATTATTGGTGCAGGCCCATCAGGTTTGCTGTTGGGGCAATTGTTGCATAACGCAGGTATTCGCAATGTGGTGCTTGAAAGGCAATCACCCGAGCATGTTCTAGGCCGCATTCGTGCGGGCATTCTGGAAAATGGCACCGTAGATTTATTACGTGAGGCTGGCGTCAGCAAAAGAATGGATGACGAAGGGCTGGTACATGAAGGGGTTGAGTTTCTGGTCGATGGTAAGCGTATCGCTGTACCGCTCAAAGAACTGACGGGTGGAAAGACCGTGATGGTGTACGGTCAGACAGAAGTCACCCGTGATTTGATGGAGGCGCGCAGGCAAACGGATGCTATCTCTATGTACGGCGTGAGAAATGTGCAATTGTTTGATGTTAAAAGTGATTCGCCCTATGTCACCTTTGACAAGCAGGGGGAAACTTATCGCATAGATTGCGATTACATTGCAGGGTGTGACGGTTTCCATGGCGTTTCACGTAAAGCTATTCCTGCGCAGATAACCCGTGAATACGAACGTGTTTATCCATTCGGTTGGCTGGGCCTGCTGGCGGACACGCCACCGGTGAATCACGAATTAATCTATGCCCATCATGAGCGGGGGTTTGTTTTGTGTAGTCAGCGCTCACTAACCCGAAGCCGCTACTATTTGCAGGTACCGCTTACTGATAGCGTGGAAGCCTGGTCTGATGAACGCTTCTGGGGTGAGCTTAAACAGCGCTTACCGCAGGCGTTAGCTGATAAGTTAGTGACTGGTCACTCACTTGAGAAAAGTATCGCGCCTTTGCGCAGTTTTGTGGTTGAACCTATGCAATATGGCAACCTTTTCCTGGTGGGCGACGCCGCTCATATTGTACCGCCGACGGGGGCGAAGGGGTTAAATCTTGCGGCGTCGGATGTGAACTATCTCTATCGGATTTTGAGCAAGGTTTATCATGAAGGGCGAACCGATTTACTGGAAACTTATTCGCCAATGGCGCTGCGACGAGTGTGGAAAGGTGAACGTTTTAGCTGGTTTATGACGAATCTTCTGCACGATTTCGAAGGGATGGATGCGTTTGACCGTAAGATGCAGCAGGCCGATCGTGACTACTATCTGGCATCACGTGCGGGTTTGACGACCATTGCCGAAAATTATGTCGGGTTGCCTTTCGAATCCGTTGAATAACCTATACTTTCGGCATTGGATTTGATCATCACCAATGAGGATGTCATGACCCCGAACACCAGTATTCCGGTATTCAAACTTTATGGTGAAAGCCGGAACTGGCCTGCATCTGATTTGCTGCATTGCGAGTCTATCCATAGCCGCAGCAGTCTTTATCAGTGGCATATTCGTACCCATCAGCATGCGGATTTGGTTCAACTGCTCTATTTGCGCAAGGGGCAGGTGGAAATAGACATTGAAGGCGTGAAGCATCAGGTCGGGCATGCCTGTATTCAGATAGTGCCTGCGTTATGCGTGCATGGTTTTAAATTTTCACCCGGTGCGCAGGGCTATTCCCTGTCATTTTCTGCACCTTTAATCGCCCAGTTTGAACAGCAATTTGGCCGCCCTTTGCAAGTGCTGACTCAGGCGAGGTGCGTGCCGGTGAAAAGTTCTGGCCGGCAAATAAGTACGTTATTTAGCACCTTACAAAGTGAGTATGAGGGGCAAGGTGAAGCGCGGGATATGATGCTGCATTCACTGATAAGCGCACTGCTTGTCTGGCTCAACCGCCAGTGTGCTCCGGCCCCGAGCGGCAGTTCACGCGTTGAGCGCAAACGTTCTGTGATGCATCAATTTAACCAGTTGGTCGAAAGGCATTATCGGGAGCAGTTGCCGGTGACGTACTACGCCTGCGAGGTAGGGTTATCGAGCGTGCATCTGAATAACCTGTGCCATGAGTTTTATGGCTACAGCGCACTTAATGTTTTGCACCAGCGGGTGTTGCTCGAAGCCAAACGCAGTTTGCTCTACACCAGCATGACAATTAGTCAAATCTCTGATTATCTTGGTTTTAGTGATGCGACCTATTTTTCACGTTTTTTCCGTCGCTACGCCAACACCACGCCAAAAGATTTTCGTCACCATCCTATGCGTGAGCTGCAGGGTAGTTAATTATATTTAAAATTACTATTTATATATACTAATGTTTTGTTGTTTTAAATGACGTTAGATCTGTTGTTTATATTTAAATAAAACATCATCATTAATATTACGTTCTATGTTTATTTTTGGTGTGGGTCTATTATCATTCCTAATCTCAGTGTTTATACATTCATAAAGGGAATGATATGAAAAATACTATCACTGCGAAATATTTATTGAACCGGATAATGGTCGTTATACCTTGTGTGCTAACCGCGCAGGGCGTTGTGTGCCAGCTCAAAGCTTCAGCGGAATTGAAGGGATCAGGTGATATCGCCAATGGAGTGAATGTTATCAATAGCGTTAATGAAGCATTTGCAGAAGTTGTGAAAGTGCCTGATGCTATTGTTATTTTAAATATCAGTAAATCCTCAAGCCAGTTATCCAATGAAATTGCATTTATTAACTGGTGCCAAACCGTTCAGCCCCGAACGGTCATTGTTGCTTATGTGCAAAACCATGAACTAAGTATCATTAATTATATTTCAGCCTTAGGTGTGCGGGTCATTATTTCTCAGTATGAAACTGCATCAATATTTACCGACTTGATAATAAAGTCATTTTCGGCAACGACGATGTTATATAGCCCGATTATTAAAAACATCCTGTCATCGCGAGTTTCTGCTGAACTGACGGCATGTGAGGTTCAGGTATTAGGGCAATTATTTTTAGGCAACAACGTAAGCCAGGTGGCTCAGAGGCTGGGGCGCGATATCCGAACCGTGAGTGCACATAAAAGACATGCGATGGAAAAGCTGGGCTTGCGCTGCGAGAAAGATCTCTATGTGTTGGGTTGTGCATTATCAGGGAAGTAGCTGTTCCATAAGGAGATAAAGATGTCGAAACGCGAAGGAAAAATATTTCTGCACAATCCCTTTTGCCGTGCGCTGGTTATCAGTAAACGGCCATTAATGCGTGAAGGTTTGCAGTATGTGATGGCAAAAGAATCAGCGTGCTCTTCACTGGTTATGCTGGAGGATTATTCCGCGCTTAGCCCGGAAATACTGGAACAGGTTGATGTGGTTGTGCTTGAGTTGGACAGCTCCTTGCAGGAGATCTTCAATGAATACGGCCCGATTAACCATCTTCAAACTCAATATCGCCACATACACTGGATTTTTATTTTACCTGTGCAACTGGTCAATATTGCGATTGAACGGTTGCTGACAGCTAAAACCTCATTGCTGTCGTTACATGAACCGATGAGCAGCATTATCGAACACATTTTCAATCGTAGTGGTGGAGTCGATAAAATTAGCCAGCTCCTTTTGCAGGAGAAGGCGGCCCAGGCTCCCATAACGGAGGCGGCCAAAACGAACTTAACGTTTTCCGAACGTCGCGTTTTACGGCTGATTAGCAAAGGTTGGCAAATCGCCCAAATTGCGACGCTACTCGAGAAAAACTATAAAACCGTTAGTGCGCAGAAAAGCAGTGCCATGCGTCGGTTGTCGATTAAAACGGATGCTGAAATGTATGCGTGGATGATCAGTGAAAGTGGCATGCAGGAGCTGAACTTTCCGCCGTATAGCCAGGGAATATGAAATGAAAGGGGATGACTGAGGGATTTAAAATCTCCTCAGCCACCTGATTACTGGCAAACGTCGACCCAGTGCGCAGCGGTGAGCTCAGCCAGGCGCTCAGGGGAAATACGCACCGCGCTGTGAATTGATCCGGCGGCCGGCAGTACTTCTGCATATTGTTTCAGTGAAATATCGCAGTAAACCGTTAACGGGTTTTCAAGGCCAAACGGGCAAACACCGCCCACCGGGTGACCGGTCCAGATAACGACTTCATCGCAACTGAGCATGCGGGCTTTTGCCCCTAAAGCCGTTTTGAGCTTTTTATTATCCAGGCGTGCGTCACCTTTCGCGACAACCAGCACGACCTCGTCTTTCACTTTCAACGACAATGTCTTGGCAATTTGCCCTGGTTCAACGTGATGGGCAACGGCCGCTAAAGCAACGGTTGCCGTGCTTTGAGTTAATTCAATGATGTCGATATCGGGGGCGTTTTCGGCAAAGAATTGCCGGACAGACTGCAGGCTCATGCTTTTCTCCCATTTTTGGTAGCAAATAATTTGGCATAAGCATGTGCTATATGTAAACCAGAGAACTTTGATTTATCTGTCCCGAATGTCATCAGGTATTGCTGTGAGATGAAATACCTAAAGAAGTTAAAGTTTCAGTGATTTCTCGATCTTCTTCACAATCACTGCAACCGGTTTCAGTAACCGGTTGCAGTGCATGAATTAGCAATGAATACTGAATCGGTCATACACCTGTACCCAATAATAAGAGCAGCCTATGAAACATATTTTTTTATGCTGTGCCACTGATGCCCCTGGCAGTGCTGTAGTGATTAAAGCTTTAACTAAAAAGGTCCCGGTTACGGGAATCAACTCTATAAATTATGGATTGTTACGCGGCGAAACTGTCACCGCTAATACATCCGCGTTGATAGCCTGACAGGAGCTACGCTATGTCTACCAATCATGCCGCTTTTAATCTGATTTTTCGTTTTGTAGAAAATTATGTTAGCCCGGTCGCCGGTCGAATCTCTTCACAGCGCCATGTTATGGCGATTCGTGATGGGTTCATCTCTGCGATGCCATTTATGATTGTCGGTTCGTTCTTACTGGTTTTTGCTTATCCACCCTTCTCGCCAACCACCACCTGGGGGTTTGCTCGCGCATGGCTGGATATGGCGAAACAGTTTGAGGGGCAAATTCTAACGCCGTTTGATATGACGATGGGCATCATGTCTATCTACATTTGTGCGGCCATTGCCTACAACCTCGGCAAACACTATGTAAAGTCGCACGCACTGGACCCGTTCATGTGCGCGATGCTTTCGCTGATGGCATTCTTGCTGGTGGCCGCGCCTAAGACCAAAGGCGTGATGCCAATGGATAGCCTTGGTGGCACGGGGATCTTTACCGCGATCCTGGTCGCGATTTACTGTGTCGAAATGATGCGTTTCCTGAAGACGCATAATATCGGGATCAAATTGCCGGATCAGGTTCCACCGATGATCAAAAACTCCTTTGATCTTTTGATTCCTGTTCTGGTGGTGGTCTTAACGCTTTATCCGCTGAGTTTGCTGATTCAATCGCAGTTCGACATGTTGATCCCACAGGCGATTATGTCGGTGTTTAAACCGCTCGTCTCCGCCGCGGATTCATTGCCTGCGATTCTGCTGGCGGTGCTGATTGGCCACCTGCTGTGGTTTGCAGGGATCCACGGTGCGGCAATCATTTCTGGCATGCTGCAAATGTTCTGGCTGACCAACCTGGGGATGAACCAGAGTGCTTTGGCGCAAGGTGCACCACTGCCACACATCTTTATGGAAGCGTTCTGGACGTTCTTTATCGTGATAGGTGGTTCGGGTGCAACGATGGGGCTGGTGATTTGCTATCTGCGCAGTAAATCGGCTCACCTGCGGTCTATTGGGCGACTGAGCGTGGTGCCTAGCTTCTTTAACATCAACGAACCGGTGATTTTCGGTACACCAATCGTGATGAACCCGGTGTTCTTTATTCCGTTCTTGTTGGCACCAATGGTGAACGCCGTGCTGGCATGGGGCGCGATGAAGATGGATTTGATTGGTCGCGTAATTTCGGTTGTCCCATGGACTGCACCAGCACCAATTGGTGCGGCGTGGGCGCTGGGCTGGGATTTCCGGGCGGCAATACTGGTCATTCTGCTGGCGGTTGTTTCCGCTATCATCTATTTCCCGTTCTTCAAAGTGTACGAGAAGCAGTTGCTGGAGCAAGAAGCGGAAGAAGCGCAGAAAGCCTCTGGTGAAGCGAGCCAGGAAGCTGCGTGATAATAAATGGCTGATTCGAGTTGCAACCAACGTAAATGCAGCTTGAAGTATGAAGGGACTAAACGGTGGGGAAACCCACCGTTGACTATTTAAGGGTACAATCACCGCAACGCTGCACATCTGGCAGCTTATAACGCTGGCAGCAGGTGCGACGCACCAACAAGCCTTCGCGTGGGATCACGGTGCGGTAAAGAGGGTTGTCCTGCCCGTTGCGTAGGTTTTTCTCAAAGAAACAGCCCTGGCGCAACTCCGCTATCGTTGGTTCATCAAGCCATTCTCTCAGCTCGCCAAAAAACCAGTTCAGCAGATACCCGGTATTGCTCCAGATGAGTTTGCCATTAATTTCACCGCTGCTTTCCAGCGCATCAACGACGGGCATCAGCCCTTTGGTGATGAGCTTTTCAAGGCGCAAAGATATCGGCATGGTTGTTGCGACTCTGTCTTCCTGAACATCCAACCAGAAAGTTGCCGCCCTGCCAGTTTCATGAAACTCCACCTGGATATGCTGCGGGTCGATATCCAGCGCGCGCGTTTGCGTGATCAGCGCCATGACCAATGGCGGAACCAGTAAACCAAGATACCACTGTGCCCAGAGGGATTTGAGCGGCTTACCTTCACGGTCAAGCTTGGGTTGGTTGCGATAAATATGGTCGCTATAACAGGCAAGAAGAGAGGTTAATGTCGCGGGCTGTGCCCACTGGTATAGCGTCAGGCTGGTTGCGGGAGCGGGTTCATTAAGCTTGATGATGTCATTGAACCACGGCTTATGTGCAGTGAAATGCGTGCGCAGCTCATCCGCAAACGTCGTCTGCGCGTTCGCAAATGGCGGTAGCCATCCAAAATCGTCATTAAGCTGTGAAGAATGAAGCGCCATCTGCAAACAAGACCACTAATACAAATGATAATGATTGCCAATCCTATCTATAGATAAAGCCTTTCGCAAGGCGAATCTGTGAGCAAAGCGGGAAGGGAAAATTAAGCGGCTGTTTTAGCTCAGGTTGCTAAGTGCATTTCGCTTGCCAGAATACTGTTACGGCCCTGGCGTTTAGCGCGATAAAGGGCGCTGTCAGCCTTGAGTAGAGCATCTTCAATATCTTGCTGCTCAAGCGGGGCGATACCAATACTGACGGTCACGTTTGTGGCGACATCTTCGGTAAACATATGCGGGATTTTTAAATCGTACACGCGCTGGCGGATACGTTCAGCCGTTTGCAGGGCGCGCTCGGCATCAATATCAGTCAATAGCACCATAAATTCTTCACCACCGTAACGCGTAACGACATCCCGTGAACGAACGGCATCACGAATCACCGCGGAAACATGTGTCAGCGCCTGGTCGCCCATGCTGTGTCCGTAGTTATCGTTGTAGGCTTTAAAGTGATCGATATCCAGCAACAATACGTAATGCTTCCCGTTGCCCAGCGCCAGAATGGTATCCAGACGATTGCGGAAACCCCGGCGGTTATATAAACCTGTTAATGGATCTAACATGCTCAAATCATTAAGAGTTTCTTTTTCTTCGAGTAATTTATCCATTAAGCGGCGGGTAAAATTGTCGTTACGCTGCTGAATGATATGTTGAATGGTGATGCCAATACCCGGCAGGACAATGGAGTACAAGACTCGTGGCCAGTTAGCACCTTGGTCAAGCCATAATATCATCACGGTTGCTGGTAAGCAGGAGGCTATAAACGCTTGTATATTATTAATAAAAGAGATTGAACCAATAAATAATATCGCCAATAAAGCAATAATTAGAAAATTAAGGTCCTTAATTGGCATGACGCTAACTTTTATATAGATATGCCAGGCCCAGAGCATTCCAATAGTTAACGATATCGCATTAATATTGATAAGCTTTTTTTTGTTAATGAATTGCCAGGCCAGGCACAGCAGACTCACCACCAGTACCAGAATGATAGGCAGCGTAAAGTGTCGCGTGTTGGCTGATGGAGACACCATACTAAATCCCGCGGAAAAAGCGTTTAGTAATAAAAATAAACGCAACGAGAGTTGATGTTTCCCTTTGTGTAAAGCGCGCCAGGTGGTTGCTGTCATATCAAAATAGTTCTTTCTACTCATGCACAACATTATGTTGTTGAATATTAATGTAAAAATACACAGAGGGGATAATTACCTAATGTAATTATATTGTTGTTAATCATATCGTTAATATCGCGGCTCAATCTATCACCTTAGGGAAAATATGTCATCTGGTGATGAGAAAAGCTGAACATTTCTAATGTAATGAGAAGGGGAGTCTGGCACTGACAAACGAGAAATAATATCATATGATATTGGTTATCATTACCAATTGATAGGATAGCGAGAATGTTACAACGGCAGTTAGAAAGCGCGTGGGCTGTGCTAATACCAGGGGGAATTGTCGCTGCGCTATTGTATCTGGATCTTTCTTTTAGCCAGTGGCGCGTATTGATAGTACTCGGTTTATTGGCAACCACAGCAATGCTGTACCATAAAAGGTTACGTCATTTTGTGCTGTTACCATCATGCGTTGCGTTTGCCAGTGGGCTTGCGCTGGTGATGATGAATTTGGGAAGTATGAAATAAAGGAGTTAAGCAGGGGGGATATTGAGAACAACAGACATTTAAAAATTGGTGCGAAGAGAGGGACTTGAACCCTCACGCCCGTTAGAGCACTAACACCTGAAGCTAGCGCGTCTACCAATTCCGCCACCTTCGCACAGTTTTTAAACTATCTTTTCAAACTTAAATCTTTGATATCGCCTTCGCATTGGTGCGAAGAGAGGGACTTGAACCCTCACGTCCGTAAGAACACTAACACCTGAAGCTAGCGCGTCTACCAATTCCGCCACCTTCGCGCAGTGCGAACGATATCTTGCGTGGTTAATGGTGCGAAGAGAGGGACTTGAACCCTCACGTCCGTAAGAACACTAACACCTGAAGCTAGCGCGTCTACCAATTCCGCCACCTTCGCATACCCACAACACCGAAGTATTGTAACCACGGAGGCGCATTCTAGATGTTTTCTGCGCGTCGTCAACAGTTAATTTGGTGCCGCTTTTCTAATCGCTGGAAAAAGCGGCACTGCATTGTATTAACGCTTCTTCACGCCACGCACAACAACTGAGCGATAAACTTTGAAACGGCCCGTCTGCGCGATCACTTCGTGGTTACCGAAGGTCTCATCCAGCACGTCCGGATACGCAAGGAAGGCGTTGGCTACAATACGCAATTCACCGCCCATATTCAGGTGGCGAACCGCACCACGAATCAGCTGGTGAGCTGCATCGAGGCTGGTTTGTAAGCCATCATGGAACGGTGGGTTAGAGATAATCATGTCAAAACGGCCATTCACTTCGGAATAGACGTTACTGGCAATCACTTCGCCTTCAATCTCGTTTGCAGCAAGTGTTGCACGGCTTGCTGCAACGGCAGGCGCTGAAACATCACATAAAGTCAGACGGACTTTTGGAGAATGTTTTGCCAGCGATACAGCCAACACACCCGCACCACAACCTACATCCAGTACTTTGCCTCGGGTATGCGGTTTCAGCGTGGAGAGCAGCAGTTTACTGCCGGTATCCAGGCCGTCACGGCTAAACACGCCAGGCAGCGTTTTCACGGTCAGGCTTTCGTGTTGGTATTCATCCCACCAGGAATTTTCATCAAACTGCGGCTGTTTTTCCAGACGACCGTGATAGAAACCACAACGACGTGCGCTATCGATTTTATTCAGCGGGCTGAATTCGGCGAGCATCTGCTCAGCACTACGCACACCACTGCGGTTCTCACCGACGACAAAAATATCGCTGCCAACAGGCATCAACGACAGAATGTTCATCAACTGGAACTGAGCTTCTGGCTTATTCTTCGGCCAGTAATAGATCAGAGTATTGCAGTCGCCAATGCTACTGGCGTCAGCCACCAGGCCGTATTGTGCATCTTCGCCCATCTGAGCGTTCAATACCTGCCAGTGGTGAAATTGTTGGGTATGAACGCGACTTACTGCCGTTTCGAAACGGGCTGGCAGGTCGTCTTGTAAGTCACCGGCAAACAGCACGCGGCTTTCGGTAAAATCATCGCTATGGCGCAGCAGCACTTCACTTGCCGGGGTTAACGCAGTCATCAAATTACTCCTGGGAAATCAGAACGGGGATTATACACTTCTTACTCAAAGTTGCAGCGGCGTTGACTGCACTCTTATTCGGCCCATTCGTAGGTCTCGCCCCTCACAGGTGCCTCTCAGATGAATTTGCCTGGAAAGAGCTTTAATGGCGCATATTCGATGAATTTGCTATATTTGCGCCCCAATTGGCACTCTCACCAGGTTTCGCTATGCCCCATATACCTTTGCGACGTGACTGGTTGTTACAACAACTGGGAATAACCCAGTGGGAGCTGCGACGCCCGGCCGCGTTGCAGGGCGAAATTGCAGTCTCACTGCATGCAAACACTAAATTATTGATGATTGCCGAAGACCTTCCGGACTTAAGCGATCCGCTCGTTAAAGATGTTTTGCGTAGCCTGAATCTGGATGCCCAGCAGGTCATGCAACTGACACCTGAGCGAGCCGCGATGCTGCCAGGTGACAGCCGGTGTAATAGCTGGCGGTTAGGAGTGAGTGAAGCTCTCCCTATTCCTGGCGCACAGTTAGAGACTCCCAAATTAAACGAGCTTTATCACAATGGCGCCGCTCGACAGGCGCTGTGGCAGCAAATTTGCGAATATGAAAACGATTTCTTCCCTCAGCACCAGTGACTTGAGTCTGGCTTATGCCATCGAACAGCGCAGCCATGCTTTCCCATGGAGTGAAAAAACCTTCGCCAGTAATGAAGGTGAACGCTATCTCAATTTGCGTCTCGACGTAGACGGCAAAATGGCGGCGTTTGCGGTGACACAAGTCGTGTTGGATGAGGCGACGCTGTTTAATATTGCGGTCGATCCCGATTTTCAACGTCAGGGATTAGGTCGCCAGTTGCTGGAGCATTTGATCAGCGAACTGGAAAAGCGCGATGTGTTTACCCTGTGGCTTGAAGTGCGCGCCTCGAACACGGCTGCGATTGCACTTTATGAAAGCCTGGGATTTAACGAGGCGACCATTCGCCGTAACTACTACCCGGCTAAAGAGGGTCGCGAAGATGCCATCATCATGGCATTACCGTTAGGCTAATTTGAAAAAGGTGTGTTGATGAACTGGGACTGGATTTTATTTGATGCTGACGAAACGTTATTTACCTTTGACGCGTTCGGCGGCTTGCAGCGGATGTTTCTCGATTATAGCGTGACGTTTACCGCTGAAGACTTCCAGGATTACCAGGCAATTAACAAGCCTTTATGGGTCGATTACCAGAACGGTGCCATTAGCGCTCTTCAGTTACAGCATCAGCGTTTTGAGGGCTGGTCCGAAAGGTTATCAGTGCCCGCGGGTGACTTAAACGCTGCATTCCTCAATGCCATGGCCGAAATTTGTGTGCCGTTGCCAGGGGCTGTTTCGCTGCTTAATGCGTTAAAAGGTAAAGTAAAAATAGGTATTATCACCAACGGTTTTACTGCCTTGCAGCAAATTCGTCTGGAGCGTACTGGTTTGCGCGATTATTTCGATTTGCTGGTGATTTCCGAGCAGGTTGGCGTCGCGAAACCCGATCGTAAGATTTTTGATTATACCTTTGAGCAAATGGGTTATCCGCCACGCGATCGCGTCATGATGGTGGGTGATACCGCAGAATCAGATATTTTGGGTGGTATGAACGCAGGAATTGCCACCTGCTGGCTCAACGCCCACGGACGAAGCTTGCCAGAAGGCATCACGCCGACCTGGGAAGTGGCCTCACTAAGTGAACTGGAGCGATTGTTGTGTAATTCATAATTGCATCAACCCTTGGGTACAACGCCGATTGTTAAACCTGACCTGATAGGTAAAATAGCCGTCAGGTAACGTTCATTTGCCGCGCAGTTACGTCTGGGCGGAATACACAGAAGATTTCATTATGACTTTGTCTCCTTTTTTGCAAGAAGTGGGGAAACGCCGCACTTTTGCGATCATTTCTCACCCCGATGCCGGTAAAACGACCATCACTGAAAAAGTGCTGCTGTTCGGACAGGCCATTCAGACCGCCGGTACGGTAAAAGGGCGTGGCTCCAGCCAGCATGCTAAATCTGACTGGATGGAAATGGAAAAGCAGCGTGGTATCTCGATTACCACATCTGTCATGCAATTCCCGTATCACGACTGCCTGGTCAACCTGCTCGATACCCCAGGGCACGAAGACTTCTCCGAAGATACTTATCGTACTCTGACCGCGGTTGACTGCTGTTTGATGGTTATCGATGCCGCGAAAGGTGTAGAAGATCGTACGCGTAAACTGATGGAAGTCACTCGTCTGCGCGATACGCCGATCCTCACCTTTATGAACAAACTTGACCGCGATATCCGCGACCCAATGGAAGTGATGGATGAAGTTGAACGTGAGCTGAAAATCGCCTGTTCACCTATCACCTGGCCAATCGGTTGTGGCAAGTTGTTCAAAGGTGTTTATCACCTTTATAAAGACGAAACTTATCTTTATCAGACTGGTAAAGGTCACACCATTCAGGAAGTGCGCATTGTTAAAGGGTTAGATAACCCGGATCTTGACGCTGCTGTTGGTGAAGATCTGGCAGCGCAACTGCGTGATGAGCTGGAGCTGGTTCAGGGCGCTTCCCACGAATTTGACCGTGAGCTGTTCCTTGAAGGTGAGCTGACACCTGTCTTCTTCGGTACTGCATTGGGCAACTTTGGTGTTGACCACATGCTTGATGGCCTGGTTGATTGGGCACCTGCTCCAATGCCGCGTAAAACTGATACGCGTGAAGTGGAAGCGCAGGAAGATAAATTCACCGGCTTTGTATTTAAGATTCAGGCCAACATGGACCCGAAACACCGTGACCGCGTTGCTTTTATGCGTGTGGTTTCCGGTAAGTACGAAAAAGGCATGAAGCTGCGCCAGGTTCGTACCGGTAAAGACGTGGTGATTTCTGACGCGCTGACCTTTATGGCGGGCGACCGTTCGCACGTTGAAGAAGCGTATCCGGGCGATATCATCGGCCTGCACAACCACGGCACCATTCAGATTGGTGATACCTTCACTCAGGGCGAAATGATGAAGTTCACCGGTATTCCGAACTTCGCACCGGAACTGTTCCGTCGCATTCGCCTGCGTGATCCGCTGAAACAGAAACAGCTGCTGAAAGGTCTGGTACAGCTTTCTGAAGAGGGCGCAGTCCAGGTATTCCGTCCAATCGCTAACAACGATCTGATTGTGGGCGCGGTTGGTGTGCTCCAGTTTGACGTGGTGGTTGCGCGTCTGAAGAGTGAATACAACGTTGAAGCGATTTACGAATCGGTCAACGTCTCAACGGCGCGTTGGGTTGAAAGCACAGACGTGAAGAAGTTTGAAGAATTCAAACGGAAAAACGAAATGCAACTGGCGCTTGATGGCGGCGATAACCTTGCTTATATCGCTCCAACGATGGTCAACCTGAACCTGACACAAGACCGTTACCCGGAAGTGACCTTCCGTAAAACCCGCGAGCATTAATCGTCTCTCAGGGCGCGGCAGCCGTCGCGTCCTGCTACTTTTCCCGTCTTATTAATCCCTTACGGAATGTTCTTAATTTCCCGCATTTCCCTCATGTTCACCCACTTTCGCCATGCAATTCCGTGATTGTTGTCTATATTTAACAAACCAATGACAAATTGGTTGGTTGAAAATGCCACGTAAATGAAGATTTCTGGCGGGTTCATTCGTACTCAATTTTCCTGGCGCTATTAAAAACTGATCGCAAAATTTTTAGGCCGTACCACTTGGCCTGATGTTTAAGGAAAGCCGGTATCTGAAGGCTTGTGCTCAAATTGTGAGCAAAACTATAGGAATTAATCGATGACTATGACTACGACTAAGATTTCTAAAACTCTGTTAGCTGTTGTTCTTGGCTCTGTATTGGCAAGCGGTAGCGCTTTAGCAGAAGACAAGATGCTTAACAAAACCGAATCGACAGCGGACACAGCAGGCGAAAAAATTGATAGCTCCGTAAAAGACGTCGGTAATTTCATGGATGACAGCAGTATCACGGCGAAAGTGAAAGCCGCCCTGGTCGATCACGACAATATCAAGAGTACCGATATCTCCGTGAAAACCGACAAGAAAGTGGTGACGCTGAGTGGATTTGTTGAAAGCCAGGCGCAGGCCGAGCAGGCCGTAACCGTCGCGAAAGGCGTGGAAGGCGTTGCTTCCGTCAGCGACAAACTCCATGTGCGTAATGGCACCGATAAATCCGTAAGCGGTTATGCAGGCGATACTGCAACCACTAGCGAAATTAAAGCTAAACTTTTAGCTGATGACATCGTCCCTTCACGCCATGTGAAAGTGGAAACCACTGAAGGTGTTGTACAGCTATCCGGTACCGTGGAATCGAATGCGCAGTCAGCACGAGCCGAGAGTATCGCAAAAGCAGTTGATGGCGTGAAAAGCGTCAAAAACGACCTGAAAGTGAAGTAACAGAACTGAATACCCAAAGGGTATAGAAACTTTCTCCTCCGGCAACGCCGGGGGAGTAGGTCAGCAACATCGTTACTCAATATCGCCAATGAGTGTGTTTCTGGCGCTCATCCAGAAGCGATTCGGGTTCATTATGGTTAAGGAGAAGCTTATGTTTCGTTGGGGCATTATTTTTCTGGTCATTGCGTTGATTGCAGCAGCACTGGGTTTTGGTACTCTCGCGGGTACTGCGGCAGGTGCAGCAAAAATTGTCTTCGTGGTAGGTATTATTCTGTTCCTGGTAAGCCTGTTTATGGGTCGAAAACGCCCATAGCAATATTTACGTGCTATAACCATTAGAGACAGACCAGAGAGCCAGTCTATTTAGACTGGCTCTCGCGTTTTTAATCGACTAACAAATAATAAATAACCAATAATAAATATCCTTTAGATTAAGGAAGGCAGGGTGGGACAAAGAATACCCGTAACGCTCGGCAACATTGCGCCGCTTGCGCTTCCAAAGTTTCGTCCCGGAAAACTCGCCATTGTTTGTGAAGGCGGCGGGCAGCGTGGGATATTTACAGCCGGTGTGCTGGACGAATTTATGCGCGCTAACTTCAACCCGTTCGACCTCTTCTTAGGCACCTCTGCCGGTGCACAAAACCTTTCTGCGTACGTGTGCAACCAGCCCGGTTATGCCAAAAGAGTGATTACTCGTTTTACCACTACCCGCGAATTTTTTGATCCGCTGCGCTTTGTGCGTGGAGGGCATCTTATCGATCTCGACTGGCTGGTCGAGTCCACTTCGACCAAAATTCCGCTCTCAATGGTGACGGCTGAAAAGCTGTTCGAAGCAGGTAAAGCCTTTTACATGTGCGCCTGTCGCAGCGATGACTACTCGCCGGGTTACTTCTTGCCCAACAGCGGCACCTGGCTGAATTTGCTCAAAGCCTCCAGCGCGATTCCAGGTTTTTACCGCAGCGGAGTGGAGATTGACGGCATCGGTTATCAGGACGGCGGCATCAGTGATGCTATCCCTGTGAGAGAAGCAGTCCGCCTCGGGGCGGATACCCTGGTCGTTATTCGTACCGTGCCTTCGCAGATGTACTACACACCTGAATGGTTTAAACGTATGGAACGTTGGTTGGGAGACAGCAGCCTGCAGCCATTGCTAAACCTGGTGCATCATCATGAAGCCAGTTACCGCGAAATACAGAGCTTCATTGAAAAACCACCGGGTAAACTGCGCATTTTCGAAATTTACCCGCCGAAACCGTTGATGAGTTCTGCATTGGGTAGCCGATTACCGGCGCTGAATACCGACTACAAAACCGGCCGTTTATGCGGGCGCTATTTCCTCGCAACGGTGGGCAAATTACTCGCGGATCAACCGCCGATAAGGCGCCATCTCCCGCGCATTGTCGTGCCCGGGCCGATGGTCGTTCCACCTGCCATGGTGGTTCAGGAGCCTTTATCCAAAGAGGTCATTGAGACACCGGAAGCGAATGATTCCACCTTTAATAATGAGGACACGGCGTGACGATGAAGTTTTACGATACTCACTGTCACTTCGATTTCCCGCCTTTTAGCGACGATGAAACCAACAGCCTGGCGCTTGCCGCACAAGCGGGTGTTGAAAAAATCATTGTTCCGGCAATTGAAGCAGACCGGTTCAGCAAGGTACTTGCGCTGGCAGATAACTACCCGACGCTGTATGCCGCATTAGGTTTGCATCCGATTGTGATTCATAAACATCAGGATGCTTCTCTGGCTTTGCTTGAGCACCACCTGCAACAGCGCCCGGCGAAATTGGTGGCGATTGGCGAAATGGGTCTTGATCTCTACATGCAAAACCCACTTTTTGATAAGCAAGAAGCGATGCTGGATGCACAGCTAAAACTGGCAAAACGTTATGATCTGCCGGTTATTCTTCATTCCCGCCGTACCCACGATAAACTCGCTGCCCATTTAAAGCGCCATAACTTACCGCGAACCGGTGTGGTACACGGTTTTGCAGGCAGTTTGCAGCAAGCTGAACGCTTCGTCGCGTTAGGTTACAAAATGGGTGTTGGCGGAACGATTACCTACCCGCGCGCCAGTAAAACCCGGGATGTTTTCGCACATCTGCCGCTAACATCGCTGGTGCTGGAAACTGACGCGCCCGACATGCCGCTTAATGGGTGGCAAGGTCAACCCAACCGCCCGGAGCGCATTGCAGACGTTTTTCAGGCACTTTGTACACTACGTTCAGAACCTCCTGAAGCGATCGCGAACACCTTGATTAATAATTGTCATGAATTATTCAGAATGAAATAGTCAGTAACAAAATGTGATCTGGCTCACTTTATAAGACAAACGTTTCCGTGAATGTCTATAAATACGTGATTGCCGTTCCATTTGCTGGCCTACCTGCCGTTATAATCCCGCCCGTTGTAGATTTTTAGCTCGCTTTCATTTTTCAATTAATACACAGGGATTCTGTATGCAACTACTCATGGGATTGATCGGCATGATCGTTCTGCTGCTGATCGCCGTTTTACTTTCCAGTAATCGCAAAGCGATTAATATTCGTACCGTTCTTGGTGCGTGGATTATTCAGATCGGTATCGGGGCATTGGTTTTGTATGTTCCGGTTGGTCGTCAAGTTCTACTCGCTATGTCTCAAGGTGTCGCGAACGTTATCGCTTACGGTAACGCAGGTATCTCCTTCCTGTTCGGCGGCCTGGTTTCAGACAAAATGTTCGAAGTTTTTGGTGGCGGCGGTTTCATTTTCGCACTGCGCGTTCTGCCAATTATTGTCTTCTTCTCCTCACTGATTGCTGTGCTTTACTACCTTGGCATCATGCAGTTAGTTATTCGTGTTCTCGGCGGCGGTCTGCGTAAGGTTCTGAAAACCTCGCGTACAGAATCCCTTTCTGCAACAGCAAACATCTTTGTTGGCCAGACAGAAGCTCCGCTGGTCGTTCGTCCTTACATCGCAACCATGACCCGTTCAGAGCTGTTCGCGGTAATGTGTGGTGGTCTGGCATCTGTTGCAGGTTCAGTATTGGCAGGTTACGCACAAATGGGCGTACCGCTGGAATACCTGATTGCAGCATCCTTCATGGCAGCCCCAGGCGGCCTGCTGTTTGCTAAACTGATTCTGCCAGAAACTGAAACACCAAATGACGCACCAGAACTGGATTCCATGAAAAATGACCCAGATCGCCCGGCAAACGTGTTGGACGCTGCGGCATCCGGTGCAGCTTCAGGTATGCAACTGGCTCTGAACGTAGGCGCAATGTTGCTGGCGTTCGTGGCACTGATTGCCCTGCTTAACGGCATGCTTTCTGGCATCGGTGGTTGGTTCAACTACCCGCAACTGTCTATGGAACTGATTCTCGGCTGGGTGTTCTCACCGCTGGCGTGGGTTATCGGTGTTCCGTGGAGCGAAGCTAACGTTGCTGGTTCCTTCATCGGCCAGAAACTGATTATCAACGAATTTGTGGCGTACCTTAACTTCGGGGAATACCTGAAAGATGATGCAACCGTAGCGGCTGCTGGCCTGCAAGTTCTGTCGGATCACACTAAAGCCATTATCTCCTTCGCGCTGTGTGGTTTTGCTAACCTTTCTTCTATCGCTATCCTGATTGGTGGGCTGGGAAGCATGGCGCCGAGCCGCCGTCACGACATTGCGCAGTTAGGTCTGAAGGCTGTTGCAGCAGGTACGCTGTCTAACCTGATGAGTGCAACAATTGCCGGGGTCTTCCTGTCATTATAAAAAGGTGATGTTAAAATTATAACATCCCTGTGAAATCAATGGTCGGCGCTTTCGTCGGCCATTTTTTATTTCTGGCGGCGACTTTTCCGTTATCACTCGTTGTTAAATCACATATACTGTACAAATTATGTAATTTCACCGTGGTTTTTGTGAAGCTATACGCAAAACCATCTGGGTTGTGAATGTTATAATTATAACATCGCAACTGATTCTATATCTTTTGTTGGAGAATGTTATGACCGATTTAACTGCAAGCAGCCTGCGCGCTCTGAAACTGATGGACCTGACGACCCTGAACGACGACGACACTAATGAAAAAGTGATCGCACTTTGCCATCAGGCCAAAACTTCAGTCGGCAACACGGCTGCTATTTGTATCTACCCACGCTTTATTCCTGTCGCACGTAAAACGCTGAACGAACAGGGCACGCCTGATATCCGTATCGCAACGGTGACCAACTTCCCACACGGCAACGACGATATCGAAATCGCACTGGCTGAAACTCGTGCTGCTATCGCCTACGGCGCAGACGAAGTTGATGTGGTGTTCCCGTACCGTGCGCTGATCGCCGGTAACGAACAAGTGGGTTTTGAGCTGGTGAAAGCCTGTAAAGAAGCCTGTGCTGCGGCTAACGTTTTGCTGAAAGTGATCATCGAAACTGGCGAGCTGAAAGAAGAAGCACTGATTCGTAAAGCTTCAGAAATCTCTATCAAAGCAGGCGCTGATTTCATCAAAACCTCTACCGGTAAAGTGCCCGTTAACGCCACGCCTGAAAGCGCTCGCATCATGTTGGAAGTGATTCGTGATATGGGTGTTGAAAAAACAGTTGGTTTCAAACCTGCTGGCGGCGTGCGTACAGCTGAAGACGCAGCGTTGTTCCTGTCTATTGCTGACGACCTGTTTGGCGCTGACTGGGCTGATTCCCGTCACTACCGTTTTGGCGCATCCAGCCTGCTCGCGAGCCTGTTGAAAGCGCTGGGTCATGGCGACGGCAAAAGCGCCAGCAGCTACTAATTACTCATCATACTTCAAGCTGCAGGTGCGTTGGCTGCGCTCTCTCACCCCAGTCACTTACTCATGTAAGCTCTGGGGGTTCGTTCTCTTGCCGCCTGCCTGCAACTCGAATTATTTAGAGTAATATTTATTCGTGGCGGGCTTCCCGCCGCATTTAACCTGATAAATTCAGGGGGTTACCTTGTTCCTCGCTCAAGAAATTATTCGTAAAAAACGTGATGGTCATGCGCTAAATGATGAGGAAATTCGTTTCTTCATTAATGGTATTCGCGATAACACCATCTCCGAAGGGCAGATTGCCGCACTGGCAATGACCATTTTCTTCCACGACATGACTATGCCAGAACGCGTATCACTGACCATGGCGATGCGAGATTCAGGAACCGTGCTGGACTGGAAGAGTCTTAACCTGAACGGCCCCATCGTTGATAAACACTCAACGGGCGGCGTGGGTGATGTGACGTCCTTGATGCTCGGCCCAATGGTGGCGGCATGCGGTGGTTATATCCCAATGATCTCTGGCCGTGGTTTGGGCCACACTGGCGGTACGCTCGATAAACTTGAAGCGATCCCAGGCTTTGATATTTTCCCGGACGATAACCGTTTCCGCGACATCATTAAAAATGTCGGCGTGGCGATTATCGGCCAGACAAACTCCCTTGCTCCTGCTGACAAGCGTTTCTATGCCACGCGTGACATTACCGCGACCGTAGATTCCATTCCGTTGATCACCGCGTCGATTCTTGCGAAGAAACTGGCAGAAGGCCTGGATGCGCTTGTGATGGACGTGAAAGTGGGTAGCGGCGCATTTATGCCAACTTACGAGCTTTCCGAATTGCTTGCTGAAGCCATTGTTGGCGTGGCAAATGGCGCGGGTGTTAAAACCACGGCATTGCTGACCGACATGAACCAGGTGCTGGCATCCAGCGCGGGTAACGCGGTTGAAGTTCGCGAAGCGGTGCAGTTCCTGACGGGCGAATACCGTAACCCGCGTCTGCATGAAGTGACCATGGCGCTGTGCGTGGAAATGTTACTTTCCGGCAACCTCGCTAAAGACGACGCGCAAGCACGCGCCAAACTGCAAGCGGTACTGGATAACGGTAAAGCAGCAGAAGTCTTTGGGCGTATGGTTGCGGCACAAAAAGGCCCGGCCGATTTCGTCGAAAACTATGCGAAATACCTGCCAACAGCTGTGCTGAGCAAAGCGGTGTATGCCGATACAAATGGCTTCATCTCCGAGATGGACACCCGTGCGCTAGGTATGGCAGTGGTGGCGATGGGCGGCGGTCGCCGTCAGGCTTCTGACTCCCTGGATTACAGCGTCGGCTTTACCGACATGGTGCGCCTGGGCGATAGCGTTGAGATTTCACGTCCACTGGCAGTGATTCATGCCGCAAGCGAAAGCCAATGGCAGGAAGCGGCACGAGCGGTGAAAGCGGCAATTAAAGTTAACGATACCGCACCGGCTCAAACACCAGACGTCTATCGCCGTATCAGCTAAATGCTGGCATACTGATCTGATCACTTTTTGAAACGCCTCCGGGCGTTTTGGCCGCGACTACGCAGGAGAAATTATGAAACGTGCATTTATTATGGTGCTGGATTCTTTCGGCATTGGCGCGACAGAAGATGCAGAAAAATTTGGCGATGTTGGCTCTGATACTTTCGGGCACATTGCGCAGGCTTGTGCCAAAGGCGAAGCAGACAAAGGTCGTAAAGGCCCGCTGCATCTGCCAAACCTGACCAGCCTTGGCCTTGTCAAAGCAGCCGAAGGTTCAACTGGCAAAATTCCAGCAGGTATGGACGGTGACGCAGACGTTATCGGTGCATACGGTTGGGCGCATGAGCTTTCATCCGGTAAAGACACGCCGTCTGGTCACTGGGAAATCGCCGGTGTTCCTGTGCTGTTTGAGTGGGGTTACTTCTCTGATACCCAAAATAGCTTCCCAGAGGAATTGCTGAATAAACTGGTTGAGCGTGCAAACCTGCCAGGTTACCTCGGTAACTGCCACTCATCCGGTACTGTGATTCTCGATGAGCTGGGCGAAGAGCATATGAAAACCGGCAAGCCGATTTTCTATACCTCTGCTGACTCCGTGTTCCAGATTGCCTGCCACGAAGAAACTTACGGCCTCGATAAACTTTATGAGCTGTGCGAAATTGCCCGTGAAGAGCTGACCGAAGGCGGCTACAACATTGGTCGTGTTATCGCGCGTCCGTTTATCGGCGATAAAGCCGGTAACTTCCAGCGTACTGGTAACCGCCACGATCTGGCTGTTGAACCGCCAGCACCAACCGTGTTGAAAAAACTGGTTGATGAGAAAAATGGTCAGGTGGTTTCTGTCGGTAAAATTGCGGATATCTATGCTGAAGTCGGTATCACCAAAAAAGTGAAAGCGACCGGTCTGGATGCGCTGTTTGATGCCACCATCAAAGAGATGAAAGAAGCGGGCGACGACACTATCGTGTTCACCAACTTCGTTGATTTCGACTCATCTTACGGCCACCGCCGTGATGTAGCGGGTTACGCTGCAGCACTGGAACTGTTTGACCGCCGTCTGCCAGAACTGATGGAACTGCTGAAAGAGGATGATATTTTAATCCTTACCGCTGACCACGGTTGTGACCCAACCTGGCAAGGCACTGACCATACTCGCGAACACATTCCGGTGCTGGTTTACGGCCCGAAAGTGAAAGCCGGTTCTTTAGGTCACCGTGAAACTTTTGCTGATATCGGTCAGACGGTTGCTAGCTATTTCGGTACGTCTCCGATGGATTACGGTAAGAACATGCTGTAATACCCGTCATTCTTCGAGCCGCAGGGGTGTTGGCTGCAAAAGCTCACCTGCGACTCGAATTATTTAGGGTATATGGATTACAGATTTGGGTGAGATGTTTTATCCGCCCAGACGTTTACCTCTTAAAACAAGGATATAAATATGGCAACGCCACATATTAATGCTGAAATGGGTGATTTCGCAGACGTCGTACTGATGCCTGGGGATCCGCTGCGCGCAAAACACATCGCAGAAACTTTCCTTGAAGATGTTCGTGAAGTGAACAACGTGCGTGGCATGTTGGGCTTCACCGGTACTTATAAAGGCCGCAAAATCTCTGTAATGGGCCACGGCATGGGTATCCCATCCTGCTCCATCTACACCAAAGAGCTGATCACTGATTTCGGCGTGAAGAAAATCATTCGCGTGGGTTCATGCGGCGCGGTACGTGCTGATGTGAAACTGCGTGATGTGGTTATCGGCATGGGCGCTTGCACCGACTCTAAAGTGAACCGTCTGCGTTTCAAAGACCACGACTTTGCAGCCATCGCTGACTTCGACATGGTTCGCAATGCAGTTGATGCAGCTAAAGCGCTGGGCGTTGACGCTCGCGTAGGTAACATCTTCTCCGCAGACTTATTCTACACGCCAGACCCAACCATGTTTGACGTCATGGAAAAGTACGGCATCCTGGGCGTGGAAATGGAAGCCGCGGGTATCTACGGCGTGGCAGCAGAATTCGGCGCGAAAGCACTGACCATCTGCACCGTGTCTGACCATATCCGTACTCACGAGCAGACCACTGCTGAAGAGCGCCAGACTACCTTTAACGACATGATCAAGATTGCTCTTGAATCTGTGTTACTGGGCGATAAAGAGTAAGTTTTATCAGGGCGCTGCAAAGCGCCCTTAATCCTTTAGTCTCGATTCACGACGCTATTTAGCGCACCGTCTGCGCAATCCACGCGCCCAACTCACGCAATTCCATTTCTTGTTCCGGGAAATCGGCAACCAATGTTTCGCACTGCTGCTGCAACATGTCGCTGCGATACAGACAACCCTGTAAACGCGCCGCCAGAGCTTCCAGTGGTGCTGGATTCAGGCTGTCGGTAAAGATTTGCGTGCGCGTGATATGCCCTTTCTCAACGTCGAAATGCAGCTCAACACCGCCCCAGGTAAAACGCTGATCCAGCAAGTGACTGAATGCAGGTGCCTGGCCGAAATTCCATTCCCAGCTACTTTGCCGGGCAAAGGTTTCAGCAAAACCGGGTAAGTCGGGCAGGGCGTCCGGAGAGATATGTTCTGCTTCTGTGCGTTCGCCGTAATAGTCAAAAAATGACTCGCGCACGGCATCACAAATTTGCTCATGAGTCAGGCCTGGCTGGATCTCGCCAAGATTGGTAACGCGGCCGCGTACTGAGGTAATGCCTTTGGCCTGGAGTTTTTTCTCATCAGGATTCAGGTAATTCGCCAGACGGCTGAGATCGGCATTGAGCAGCAAAGTGCCGTGATGGAAACCGCGATCCAGGTTTTCTTTATAAGCCGAACCGGAAACTTTGCGCGGCCCTTCAAGTGTTTCGACTTCCAGATCGTTACGCCCGGATGCCGCCGCGTTGATGCCGAGAGAATTTAGTGCATTCACCACAATGGCGGTAGATACGCTTTTATCGTATTCCGGCTTCCCGGCCATAAACGTGAAACAGGTATTCCCCAGATCGTGGAAAACCGCGCCGCCGCCACTGCTGCGCCTTGCCAGACGCACGTTATCTTCTTCCATGCGCCGGGTATTACACTCTTTCCACGGGTTTTGTGCCCGGCCAATGACCACCGTATCGGCATTGCGCCATAAAAAAAGCACACGCTGCGTGGCCGGCATCTGGCGGAAAATACACTCTTCAACCGCCAGGTTGAACCATGGGTCATAAGAGTCAGAAATAAGCAGACGCAAGCTCGTCATCGTAGAATTCCTTTCCTGTTAAGGTTTATTGGCGCTCTGTTCTTCCTCGTCTTCTTTAACTTCGGTATTCGCAGTAAGAAGGAAAGGAGACTGTTGCCAGCGGGTACGTTTACCCTGCAAAAGAGTACGTGTCAGCACAATGCCAATCGCCAGCGCCAGTAACATCATCAGGCGCAAAATATTCGTCGTGTTATCCACCTGCTTGGCTTCAGAGGCGAGGGTGTGCGTATCCAGTGTGATGCGCAGATAGCCCACTGGCCCATCTTTATCTTCAATCGGCTGAACGATCTGCTGGTTGAAATAGCTGCCTGCTTTCTTACCATCCAGCGCCAGTCTGTCGCGCACACCGATTCCTTCACCCGCACGCGCAATTTGATCGCCATTGCTGTCGTACACGCCCGCATCCAGAATACGACTGTCTTCAGTCAGTAATTTCAGGGTAGTTGAGATTTTTTTCTCATCAGGGTTTTCAGATTTCATTAATGGGGTCAGGTTGTAACTCACCTGGCGTGCCAGCGTTCTTGCCAGCTCTTCAAGCTGTACATTACGGGCTTGTTGGTGCCCCTGGCTAAACCATGAAGCCCCCTGCATCAACGCGACTAAAAGTGCGAGGCAGATAAGCACAATCACTGCACGATGCAGCCTGAATTTCATTTTTGCCCGAGCCATAATGCACCTTAGGAAAATTGCTTACTTTAATGTTGCCAGAAGCTACGAGTACAAGGTAGCCTCATGCGTTGTTTTGTCCCGGCCTTTATCTTTATTCTGGAGTTGTGATGCCAAATAGTCTGACCTGGTGCGACCTGCCGACCGATGTCTCTCTCTGGCCTGGGTTGCCGCTATCGTTAAGTGGTGATGAAGTCATGCCACTCGATTACCGTGCTGGCCGCAGTGGCTGGCTTCTGTATGGTCGGAATCTGAATAAAGAGTGCCTGAATCACTACCAACGTAAATTGGGTGCGGCGATGGTTATTGTCACCGCATGGTGCGTTGAAGACTATCAGGTTATTCGCCTGGCGGGTTCATTAACACCGCGAGCAACTAAACTTGCGCACGAGGCTGGGCTGGATGTCGCGCCGCTGGGTAAAATCCCACATCTGCGCACGCCGGGTCTGCTGGTAATGGACATGGATTCCACCGCCATTCAAATCGAGTGCATTGATGAAATCGCCAAACTGGCAGGCACCGGTGAAATGGTAGCGGAAGTCACCGAGCGCGCTATGCGTGGCGAACTGGACTTCGCGGCCAGCCTGAAACAACGCGTTGCGACCCTCAAAGGAGCGAACGCTTCTATTTTGCGCCAGGTCCGTGATGAACTGCCGCTGATGCCCGGGCTGACTTCGTTGGTACTTAAACTCGAATCACTCGGCTGGAAAGTGGCTATCGCTTCTGGCGGCTTCACCTTCTTTGCGGAGTATCTGCGCGACAAACTGCATCTGCATGCGGTTGTCGCCAATGAACTGGAAATCTGCGACGGCAAGCTGACGGGCGAAGTGATCGGCCAAATCGTTGATGCACAGTTCAAAGCGGAAACACTCAAGCGCCTCGCGGATAAATATGAAATCCCCGTCGCGCAAACCGTTGCGATTGGTGATGGCGCGAATGATTTACCGATGATTCTGTCTGCCGGGCTGGGCATCGCTTTTCACGCGAAACCAAAGGTTAATGAGAAAACAGAAATCACCATCCGTCATGCTGATTTGATGGGTGTATTCTGTATTCTTTCAGGCAGTCTTATTCAGGAAGAACGCTAATGGCGAAAGCGCCGAAACGTGCATTTGTCTGCAACGAATGTGGTGCAGATTATCCTCGCTGGCAGGGGCAATGCAGCGCCTGCCATGCATGGAACACTATCACGGAGGTGCGTATTGCCGCCTCTCCGACAGTTGCGCGTAACGAGCGTTTGTCAGGTTATGCCGGTAGCGCGGGCGTCAGCAAAGTACAAAAACTTTCTGATATCAGCCTCGAAGAACTGCCGCGCTTTTCCACCGGTTTTAAAGAGTTCGACCGCGTACTGGGCGGCGGTGTGGTGCCGGGTAGTGCCATTCTGATTGGCGGTAATCCAGGTGCGGGTAAATCAACATTGCTGCTGCAAACGCTGTGTAAACTCAGCGAACAAATGAAAACGCTGTACGTCACGGGTGAAGAGTCGCTGCAACAAGTGGCGATGCGTGCGCACCGTTTAGGTTTGCCGACGAACAACCTGAATATGCTGTCTGAAACCGGTATCGAGCAAATCTGCATGATTGCCGAAGAAGAAGCACCGAAGCTGATGGTTATCGACTCCATTCAGGTGATGCATATGGCTGACGTGCAATCGTCGCCGGGTAGCGTGGCGCAGGTGCGTGAATCTGCCGCTTATCTGACGCGCTTTGCCAAAACACGTGGCGTGGCGATTATCATGGTTGGCCACGTCACCAAAGACGGGTCGCTCGCCGGGCCAAAAGTTCTCGAACACTGTATTGACTGCTCGGTGATGCTTGATGGTGATGCCGACTCTCGTTTCCGTACCCTGCGCAGCCATAAAAACCGCTTTGGTGCGGTGAATGAGCTGGGCGTATTTGCCATGACGGAACAGGGGCTGCGTGAAGTGAGTAACCCTTCGGCTATCTTCCTGAGCCGTGGTGATGAAGTGACACCCGGCAGCTCAGTGATGGTGGTGTGGGAAGGAACGCGTCCGCTACTGGTAGAGATTCAGGCGCTGGTGGATCAATCCATGATGTCCAACCCACGTCGTGTGGCTGTTGGCCTCGAACAAAACCGCCTGGCCATTTTACTGGCCGTGTTGCACCGCCATGGCGGTTTGCAAATGGCTGACCAGGATGTGTTTGTTAACGTGGTCGGTGGTGTGAAAGTCACGGAAACCAGTGCCGACCTGGCCTTATTGTTGGCGATGGTGTCCAGTCTGCGTAACCGCGCTTTGCCACAAGATTTAGTGGTGTTTGGTGAGGTGGGGTTGGCCGGGGAAATTCGTCCGGTTCCAAGCGGCCAGGAACGTATTTCTGAAGCGGCAAAACACGGCTTTAAACGGGCGATTGTGCCGCAGGCTAACGTACCGAAAAAACTACCGGAAGGAATGCAGGTCTTCGGCGTCAAAAAACTCGCTGATGCGCTGTCGGTATTTGACGACTTATAATTGATACTCGTCATAATTCAGGTTGCAGCAGTGTTGGCTGCAACTCGAATGAATTAGGGTATATTTCCCATTTTGCAGGAGCAGGCAACATGTCGTCTTTTGAGTACCTGAAGACTGCTATTCGTCAGCAGAACGTTACGCTACAGCAAGTTGCAGAATCCTGCGGCATGACCAAAGGTTATCTTAGCCAGTTACTGAACGCAAAAATCAAAAGTCCAAGTGCGCAGAAACTGGAAGCATTACATCGTTTTCTCGGCCTGGAATTTCCCCGGCGTGAGAAAAAAGTGGGTGTTGTCTTCGGGAAGTTTTATCCGCTGCATACCGGCCATATCTATTTGATTCAACGCGCAGCAAGCCAGGTTGATGAACTGCATATCATCATGGGTTATGACGAAACTCGCGACCGCCTGCTGTTTGAAGATAGCGCCATGTCGCAGCAACCGACCACGGGCGACCGCCTGCGCTGGTTACTCCAGACCTTCAAGTATCAAAAAAATATCCGTATTCACTCTTTTAACGAAGAGGGAATGGAGCCGTATCCGCACGGTTGGGATGTGTGGAGCCGTGGCATTAAAGCGTTCATGGAGAGCAAAGGGATTAACCCCGATTGCATCTATACCTCGGAAGAGAGCGATGCGCCGCGCTTTATCGAACAGCTCGGTATTGAAACGGTGCTTATCGACCCGAAACGCACATTCATGAATATCAGCGGTGGGCAGATTCGCGAAAACCCATTCCGCTATTGGGAATACATTCCTACCGAAGTTAAACCGTTCTTTGTGCGCGCCGTGGCTATTCTGGGCGGCGAGTCGAGCGGTAAGTCGTGGATGGTGAATAAGCTCGCCAATATCTTCAACACGACCAGCGCCTGGGAATACGGGCGTGATTACGTCTTTTCACACCTCGGTGGTGATGAGATGGCGTTGCAATATTCTGACTACGATAAAATCGCCATTGGCCACGCACAGTACGTTGATTTTGCAGTTAAATATGCTAACAAAGTTGCGTTTATCGACACCGATTTTGTCACTACGCAGGCATTCTGCAAAAAATACGAAGGGCGTGAGCACCCATTTGTGCAGGCGCTGATTGATGAGTACCGCTTTGATCTAGTGATTTTGCTGGAAAACAACACGCCGTGGGTGGCTGATGGTTTGCGCAGCCTGGGCAGCGATACCGATCGTAAATCTTTCCAGAATCTTTTGGTTTCGATGCTCGACGAGAACAACATCAGCTACGTTCATGTAGAAGAGCCTGACTACGATTCTCGCTTTTTACGCTGTGTTGATTTGGTGAAAGGTTTGATTGGCGAACGCGAGTAGAAAAATAACCCTCACCCCGGCCCTTTCCCTCTTAGGAGAGGGAGAAAACCGCTAATTACCTTCTCCTGGAAAGAGGGAGAAAACCGGATAATTCCCTCTCCTGGGGGAGAGGGTTAGGGTGAGGGTGTTACAACAACTACTTACTTACACGCTTGTACTTAATACGCTTAGGTTCCAGCGCATCCGCACCCAGAGTGCGTTTCTTGTACTCTTCGTACTCAGTAAAGTTCCCTTCAAAGAACTCCACTCTGCCTTCATCCTGGTAATCCAGAATGTGCGTGGCGATACGGTCAAGGAACCAACGGTCGTGCGAGATAACCATTGCACAGCCTGGGAATTCCAACAGGGCGTTTTCTAACGCGCGCAGAGTTTCGATATCCAGGTCGTTTGTTGGTTCATCGAGCAGCAGTACGTTGCCGCCAACCTGCAGCAGTTTCGCAAGGTGCAGACGACCACGTTCACCACCGGACAGCTCACCAACACGTTTACCCTGGTCAACGCCTTTAAAGTTAAAGCGGCCAACGTACGCACGGCTTGGCATCTCGGTATTACCGACACGCATGATGTCCTGCCCGCCGGAAACTTCTTCCCACACGGTTTTGCTGTTGTCCATCGCGTCACGGAACTGATCGACAGACGCCAGTTTGACGGTTTCACCCAGTTCAATGGTGCCGCTGTCTGGCTGTTCCTGGCCTGACATCATACGGAACAGGGTAGATTTACCCGCGCCGTTCGGGCCGATGATCCCGACAATCGCGCCTTTCGGTACGGCGAATGTCAGGTCTTCAATCAGCAGGCGGTCGCCGTAGGATTTACGCAGGTTGGTAACCTCAACGACTTTATCGCCCAGACGTGCGCCTGGTGGAATAAACAGTTCGTTGGTTTCATTACGTTTCTGGTATTCAGTGCTGTTAAGTTCTTCAAAGCGAGCCAGACGTGCCTTGCCTTTAGACTGGCGGCCTTTTGCACCCTGACGCACCCACTCCAGTTCCTTCTCGATGGATTTACGGCGAGCCGCTTCCGAAGAGGCTTCCTGAGCCAGACGTTCGTCTTTCTGCTCAAGCCAGGAGGAGTAGTTACCTTCCCACGGAATGCCTTCGCCGCGGTCAAGTTCCAGAATCCAGCCTGCAACGTTATCGAGGAAGTAACGGTCGTGGGTAATCGCCACAACGGTGCCTTCGAAGTCGTGCAGGAAACGCTCGAGCCACGCCACGGATTCAGCATCCAGGTGGTTCGTTGGTTCGTCGAGCAGCAGCATGTCTGGCTTTTCGAGCAGCAGGCGGCAAAGTGCCACACGGCGGCGCTCACCACCAGACAGTTTATCAATTTTTGCGTCCCAATCTGGCAGGCGCAGTGCATCAGCAGCACGCTCCAGTTGAACGTTCAGGTTGTGACCGTCGTGTGCCTGAATGATTTCTTCGAACTTACCCTGTTGGGCAGCCAGTTTGTCGAAATCGGCATCTGGCTCAGCATATTTGGCATACACTTCGTCGAGGCCTTTCAGGGCATTAACCACTTCAGCAACGGCTTCTTCAACCGATTCACGGACGGTGTGTTCGAGGTTGAGTTGCGGTTCTTGCGGCAGATAGCCGATTTTCAGTCCAGGTTGTGGACGAGCTTCGCCTTCAATGTCGGTATCAATGCCGGCCATAATGCGCAGCAGCGTGGATTTACCGGAACCGTTCAGACCCAGTACGCCAATCTTGGCGCCAGGGAAGAAACTGAGCGAGATATTTTTCAAAATATGACGTTTCGGCGGAACAACTTTGCCGACACGATGCATGGTATAAACGAATTGAGCCACAGTGCGACTTCGCCTCTTTTTCGTGATTTAAGATGGTTCGTATCAAAGGCGAAGTGTAGCCCTTTTCAGCGGGTAATCCCAGCAGGGGAAGTGGGATGTGTTACCCGAAACAGGCTTAACACTTTTATAGACAAAATAACGCCCTCTGACGTGGCGAAACCACGGTGCGAGAGTTAGCATGAAGTAATTAATGGCGGCATGATGCTGCCTGTGAAAATGTGAGGAGAACTTGTGGGGAAAGCCAAACAAGCCGTGGGGCAATTGCTGGTGGCAATTGTTGGCCTTGCGGCAATAACTCATGCAGTTCGTGCGGATTCGCTCGACGAGCAACGCAGCCGATACGCACAAATCAAACAAGCGTGGGATAGCAAGCAAATGGATGTGGTGCAGCAAATAATGCCCACGTTGCAGGATTACCCGCTTTATCCCTATCTTGAATATCGTCAGATAACAGACGACCTAATGAATGAGCCAACGCTCGTCGTCAGCCGTTTTGTTGAAGCAAACCCGACACTCCCTCCGGCCCGTTCACTGAAGTCACGCTTTGTGAATGAACTGGCTCGCCGCGAAGACTGGCGCGGGCTGTTGGCGTTTAGCCCTGAACAGCCGGGCACCATCGAGTCCAAATGTAATTACTACTACGCGAAATGGAACACCGGCCAGACGGATGCCGCATGGGCGGGAGCCAAAGAATTATGGCTGACCGGGAAAAATTTGCCGTCGAGCTGTGACCGTTTATTCTCGGCGTGGCGCACCTCAGGGACTCAAGATCCGCTAGCTTATCTGGAGCGTATTCGCCTGGCGATGAAAGAGGGCAACACTTCTCTGGTGACCAATCTTGCCAGCCAGATGCCTGCGGAATATCAGACTATTTCCAGCGCGTTAATCACCCTGCAAAACAATCCAAATTCGGTGCTGACGTTTGCCCAAACGGTTGGCGCAACAGACTTTACGCGCCAGGCTGCCGCCGTGGCGTTTACGCGTGTGGCGCGGGATGACGTAGAAAACGCGCGCATGATGATCCCTTCACTTGTGCAAGCGCAGCAACTCAACGATTCGCAGGCGCAGGAACTCAGAGATACCGTCGCCTGGCGCTTGATGGGTAACGATGTCACCGCTGAACAGGCTGCGTGGCGTGATGACGCCATTATGCGTTCGGAATCAACCAGCTTAGTTGAGCGCCGTGTGCGCATGGCGTTGGGAACGGGCGATCGCACTGGCCTGAATACCTGGCTTGCGCGTTTGCCGATGGAAGCCAAAGAGAAAGATGAATGGCGTTACTGGCAGGCTGACCTGTTACTGGAACGTGGCCGTGATGCGGAAGCAAAAGAGATCCTGCATGCTTTGATGCAGCAACGCGGGTTTTACCCAATGGTGGCGGCCCAGCGTTTAGGGGAAGACTACCCGTTGCGTGTCGATAAAGCGGTGGCGGTAAATCCGGCGCTGGTGCAAGGGCCAGAAATGGCACGTGTTCGCGAGCTGATGTACTGGAACATGGATAACACTGCGCGCAGCGAATGGGCGAATTTAATCACCAGCCGCAGCAAGCCTGAGCAGGAAGGGTTAGCGCGTTACGCGTTTGATCAAAACTGGTGGGATCTTAGCGTGCAGGCTACGATCGCTGGAAAACTTTGGGATCATCTGGAAGAACGTTTCCCGCTGGCTTACAAAGAGACATTCTCTCGCTATGTCAGCGGGAAAGATATCTCGCAAAGTTATGCCATGGCGATTGCGCGCCAGGAAAGTGCCTGGAACCCGAAAGTGCGCTCACCTGTTGGCGCCAGCGGCCTGATGCAGGTGATGCCAGCGACGGCTGCACATACTGTCAAAGTGTTCAACATTCCAGGTTACAGCAGCCCCTCTCAGCTACTCGACCCGGAAACCAATATCAATATTGGCACCACGTATTTGCAGTCGGTCTATCAGCAATTTGAGAACAACAGGATCTTCTCATCAGCCGCCTATAACGCAGGGCCTGGCCGAGTCAGAACCTGGCTTGGCAACAGTGCCGGGCGGATAGATGCGGTGGCATTTGTCGAGAGTATTCCCTTCTCAGAAACGCGTGGATATGTGAAAAACGTGCTGGCTTATGATGCGTATTACCAGTATTTCATGGGTAAATCCGCACCGTTGCTGACAGATACTGAGTGGCAACGCCGTTATTGATTTTGGGGTGTCCATGTTATGCTATCGTACTAGTCAATTAGTATGATGTAGGGTGGCATAACATGACTCAGCACTCTCAATACTCGGCAGAACATGCTGAGCAAAGTAACCAAGAATGGCTCCGCTTTGTGGAGTTGCTACAGCAATCGTTCGATAAGCAGCTACATATGCCGTTGCTGATGTTATTACTGACACCAGACGAACGCACAGCTCTCGGGACGCGAGTCAGGATTGTGGAAGAGTTATTGCGTGGCGAAATGAGCCAGCGCGAGCTTAAAAATGAACTGGGTGCGGGGATTGCGACGATTACGCGTGGTTCAAATAGCCTGAAATCTGCTCCGCCAGCGTTGCGTGCATGGCTGGAGCAGGAATTATTAAGCGGTAAAAATTAACGATAAACTTCGTTATGGAAAGGGCTTAGCGCCAGAATCACCGCCTGGTGGTAGACACTACTACGAGTAAGCTTCCCGGCGGTAAATACCCCAATGGCCCCCTCTTTACGCCCAATTTTATCGATCCCGGTATAGTCCGACATCACTGGCCCTAAAGCCTCTCCAGAGCGTACTTTTTCAAGAATGATTGCAGGAAGCGGCAGCGTGGCTGAGCGGGCTTCACCACGGTTATTTTGGTTCTCAATCACAACCCAGCTAAAAGTACTGTCATCATCAATTCCTGCTTCAACTGCAACCCAAAAATCAGCTTCCGGACGAACCTGGCGGGCATTCATGATTCTGCATCGTGCGCCAGTTCGCGTTTCATGGTTTCCAAATGGCTGTTCAGGCACACCACTATCGACGGCGACGGGTTCAATATGGCAGCATCCCTCACCATAGATATCGTCGAATGCCTGGTGAATTGCCTGAATTTTGGCTGGATTAGTTGTAGCGCAGACGACATGGTACATAATCAGTGAAACTCTCAAGAAATTGTTGCCGCAGTATAACGGAAAAAACGCATGTTACAGGTATACCTTGTTCGCCACGGCGAAACGCAGTGGAATGCGCAGCGCCGCATTCAGGGCCAGTCAGACAGTGCGCTGACTGAAAAAGGAGAACGTCAGGCCGAGCAGGTGGCTGAGCGTGTCAAAACGTTAGGCATCACGCATGTTATTGCCAGTGATTTAGGGCGTACGCGTCGTACCGCCGAAATCATCGCGCAGGCATGTGGTGTGGATATTACGCTGGATGCGCGTTTACGTGAGCTGGATATGGGGGTGTTAGAGCGCCGCAATCTGGACACGCTAAACGAAGAAGAAGAGGGCTGGCGTCGTCAACTGGTGAACGGCACAGCCGATGGCCGCATCCCGGAAGGCGAAAGCATGTCAGAGATGAGCGAGCGGATGCACGCGGCTTTAAATGCTTGCCTGGATTTGCCTGCGGGTAGTCGCCCGTTGCTGGTGAGCCACGGTATGGCGTTAGGCTGCCTGGTGAGTACGATTCTGGGATTACCGGCCTGGGCTGAACGTCGCTTACGTTTAAGAAACTGTTCGATTTCCCGTGTTGATCACCAGCAAAGCCCGTGGTTGGCCCCAGGCTGGGTGGTTGAAACGGCAGGGGATATCTCACATTTAGACGCCCCTGCGTTGGATGAACTTCAGCGTTAGTTAACGACGTATACCCTTCATCCTTCAAGCTGTAGGGGTGTTGGCTGCACTCACTTACCCCAGTCACTTACTCAAGTAAGCTCCTGGGGATAAGTTCCCTTGCCGCCTGGCTACAACTCGAATGCTGAAGGGTATTGTATAGAGCGTTAACGACGTACCGGAATCAGATATTCACATCTGATCTGCATTGGTCGGTCCTGAACACGCGCTTCTTCTTGCGGGAAGAAGCGTTCAATATCCTGGCCTTTGCGGCGAGTCAGGTTCAGCGACGGCATGCAAGTGCCGTAAATGGTCAGGATAAATTCCTGCAGACCAGTGCCTGGGCCTTCGTAGTCGAACTGAACGTAATCACCACCTTCCAGCCTGACCGGATGAGAGTCCGGCAAGAATCCATTCGCCATTTCTGGCGTCAGTGCCGTGGTATAGAAGACTTCTTGCTCGTCGTCTTTCTCTATACTTGGGCGTGGCTCATGTAACCCGTACAACACACGCGGTAGCGTAGGCGAGTTCCCGAGGAACTGCGTCCAGAACTGGATACGCATTTCATTACGGAAGTCAGAAATTTGCTCAAGCGTACAGCTGTAACTTTGTGTCACACCCACCAGATGAGTTTCTGGCAACGTGACAAACTGTGCCTGCGGAAGAGTAAACTCATCTAAACGCAGCGGCGGACGCATACCGAATGCGCTCCAGTCAGGAGAACGGCGATACAGTGCGGGTGTTTGAGCAAACTGTTTTTTGAATGCGCGGGTAAATGTCTGTTGCGAATCAAAACGATATTGCAGCGCAATATCAAGAATTGGCCTTGCAGTTAAACGCAGTGCCACAGCAGATTTTGATAAACGGCGTGCACGAATGTATGCGCCAATGGCATGCCCCGTCACCTCTTTAAACATCCGTTGTAGATGCCACTTGGAATAACCTGCTTTCGCCGCCACATTATCGAGTGACAGAGGTTGATCCAAATGACTTTCTAGCCAGGTTAATAGATCGCGAATGATCCCTGCCTGATCCATATAATATCCTCATCCTGACACGGTGAGTGCCGTTAATGTGGGCGATGATAGCATTTTTTGTTGTTTTGACATTCAGAGTTTTTTTTAACAAGTTGTGCCTAAACTAGTTACTCATTCTGACAATTTTATTAATAACGTGATATTTAACGACTTTTTGGGCGAAAAAGTTAATAGTCTCCACAAGTAATCTTAACCAATGGTAACAATATGAAATATAAAGTTTTAGTTGCGCTGAGTTCATTGATGTTGATTTCATTGGGTGTTCGGGCAGAGCAAATCGGCTCGGTTGATACGGTTTTCAAAATGTTCGGCCCTGATCATAAAATCGTCGTTGAAGCATTCGATGACCCGGACGTGAAGAACGTCACTTGTTATATCAGCCGTGCAAAAACCGGTGGTATTAAAGGTGGGCTTGGTCTGGCAGAAGATACCTCCGACGCCGCGATTTCTTGCCAGCAAGTTGGGCCGGTTGAGTTAAGCGAGAAAATAAAAGCAGGCAAAACTCAGGGGGATGTTGTCTTCCAGAAACGCACATCATTAGTCTTCAAGAAGCTGCAAGTGGTGCGTTTTTATGATGCTAAACGCAACACGCTGGCGTATTTGGCATACTCCGACAAGGTGGTTGATGGTTCACCGAAAAATGCGCTGAGTGCGGTGCCGATTATGCCGTGGAAGTAACAGGGAATATGCGATGAACCAGGCCACTATCTGGTTAGTTGAAGACGAAACCAGCATTGCCGATACGTTGATTTATACGTTACAGCAAGAGGGGTTTAGCGTGCGAGCCTTCGAACGCGGCTTGCCCGTGCTGGAGGCTGCACGTTCTGAGCGTCCGGATCTGGCTATTCTGGATATTGGCCTGCCAGATATTAATGGCTTCGAGTTATGCCGCCGCCTGCTGTCTGACTACCCGGAGCTACCGTTGTTATTTCTTACGGCGCGTAGCGAAGAGGTCGACAGGCTGATTGGCCTGGAAATGGGTGCTGATGATTACATCGCTAAACCGTTTTCCCCACGTGAGGTGTGTGCGCGGGTTCGCACCGTGTTGCGTCGCCTGCAAAAACAACGCCAGAGTTTAGCCGCAAACACCCAGCGGATTGGGCTTTTTGAGTTCAATGAAATGGCCGCGCAGATCTCCTGGTGCCAGCAACCCTTGCTGCTTACGCGTTACGAGTACCTGTTACTGAAGACTTTTTTACAATGGCCTGGCCGGGTGTTCTCCCGTCAACAGTTGATGGATCTGGTGTGGAGTACCGCCGAAGAGAGTTTTGATCGCACGGTCGATACACACATTAAAACGCTGCGTGCCAAACTGCGAGCGATCAACCCCGATCTTTCACCGATCAATACGCACCGTGGCTTAGGTTATAGCCTTGGAGTGAATTAATGCGCATCGGGATGCGCCTGCTGCTGGGCTATTTTTTGATTGTGGCAATTGCGGCCTGGTTTGTGCTGTCGATTTTTTTACAGGAAGTGAAACCTGGCGTTCGACGCGCAACGGAGGGCACGCTAATTGATACCGCCACACTGCTTGCCGAATTTGCCCGAGCCGACATGCTGGCGGGAAATACGCAGCATGGCCAGCTCGCGCAAGCCTTTTCCCGTCTTAGTCAGCACACCTTCAAGGCCAATATCAGCGGCATTACCAAATCCAAAAATGAATACCGCGTCTATCTGACAGATGTAAAAGGCATCGTTTTGTTTGATTCCAGTGGAAATGCGACTGGTGAGGATTACTCGCGCTGGAACGATGTCTGGCTGACGTTGCAGGGGAAGTATGGTGCTCGCAGCACGCCGATAAACGCCAACAACCCTGAAAGCACCGTGATGTATGTCGCTGCACCCGTGCGTGATGGGCAAAATATCATTGGTGTGTTGAGTGTTGGCAAGCCAAACAGTGCAATGGACCCGGTGATACGCCGCAGTGAGCGACGCATTCTGTGGGCTGGGGTGGCATTACTTGGCATCGCATTGTTGATTGGTTTGGGATTTGTGCTATGGATTAACCGGGCTATCGGGAAGCTGGTGCGTTACGCAGATTCAGTCACGACGCAGCACCCATTACCACTGCCTGAACCTGGCAGCAGTGAATTGCGTAAGCTGGCTTCAGCACTTGAAAGTATGCGCCTGAAACTCGAAGGCAAGGCATATATTGAACAGTACGTTCACGCTTTGACCCATGAGTTGAAAAGCCCGATGGCGGCAGTGCGTGGTGCGGCAGAAATTCTGCGCGAAGGGCCTCCGCCGGAAGTTGTCGAGAAATTCTCAGCCAATATTCTTCAGCAAAACCTGCGCATGCAACAGCTCGTCGACAATTTATTACGCCAGGCTAAATTAGAAAGCCGTGCTGAAATTACGCCCAAGGCAGTCAGTTTGCCGGCGCTATTTTCGGCGCTCTACGATAGCCGCGAAGTTGTCGCCGCTGGCAAACAAATAACCTTAAGAGTCGATGAACGTTTAGATGTAGACACCGTGGTTGAAGGTGATGCCGCCTTACTGGAACAAGCGGTTGGGAACTTGCTGGATAACGCACTCGACTTTACCCCGCCGGGTGGTGAGATTGTGTTGGGCGTTGAGCACTACGGCGGGCAGAGTGTTATCACTGTTTCGGATACCGGAAGTGGCATCCCGGATTACGCGCAAGACCGTGTGTTCGAGCGTTTTTACTCTTTGCCGCGCAGTAATGGCCAGAAAAGCAGTGGCTTAGGCCTGGCGTTTGTTCAGGAAGTGGCACGCCTCCATCGCGGCAGCATCACTCTTGAAAACCGCCCGGAAGGCGGCACGCAGGCACGGCTGGCGTTAGCGGGTAAATAATTGCGGCACTTCACTCTCCCTTCACACAACTTCATTTAGCCCCCACACAACCACTCTATCCTCTCAAAATCAAAAATGGAGGGGATTATGTTTAAATCTGCGTTGTTCTGGAAAGTGATGACTTTATTGGGATGTATGGTTGTGCTGTTGATTCCGTTAAATATGCTCAGTTCGTTAATTAACGAACGCAGTAGCTACCGGGATGATGTTGAACAATCTCTGCGTCAGAGCACCAGCGGGCCGCAAACCCTGACTGGCCCGCTGATTGCCATTCCCGTAACGGAGCTGACGACCGTAATAGAAGACAAAAAAGAGGTTAAAAAAGAGCGCCGGTTTATCCGCTATTACCTGCCAGAAAATTTAAATATTGTGGGAAAGCAAACCGTTGAACCACGCCGCATTGGTATTTATGAAGGGCAAATCTGGCGCACTGCCATTACGCTTGATGCTACGTTTAATCGCCAGCAACTCGAAAACGACACGGACCAAAACACTCAGTTTGGGGAACCGTATATCGTGCTGGCAGTAGGGGATTCTCGCGGTATCGGTAAAGTGGGTGAGCTTGCGATCAACGGTAAGTCATATCCGATTGAACCTGGCAGTCATCTGCCTGGAATCGAGCAGGGGCTACATGCCATTCTCCCTGTTGAACGGCTTAAGGATGAGAAACTAACCCTGCGTTTTAACCTGGATTTGATGGGGACTAAACAGCTCGCCGTTGTGCCGATTGGGCGTAATAGCCAGTTCAGCCTGACCAGTAACTGGCCACACCCTAATTTTATTGGCGATTTCCTGCCGCAACAGCGCACGGTGAACGAAAGCGGGTTTAGCGCCAACTGGCAAAGTACCTGGTTTGCCAACAATCTGAATACCCATTTCTATGATGGTCAGTTAATTGATGTTGACCATTTACCTGCTTTTAGCGTCACTGTAGCGAACCCTGTCGACCAGTATCAATTGACAGACCGTGCCGTAAAGTATGCCATCTTGCTGATTGGGTTAACCTTTATGAGCTTCTTCCTGCTGGAGACGCTGACCGGTTTACGTGTTCATCCGATGCAGTACTTACTGGTGGGCCTGTCACTGGTGATGTTCTATCTGGTTCTATTGGCGGTGTCGGAACACACCGGCTTTAACGCGGCGTGGCTGCTGGCAAGTCTGGTCTGCGCAGGGATTAACGGTTTTTATCTCAAAGCGGTACTGAAAAGCGGGAAAGCGAGTGTGATGTTCACGATGGGGCTATTGGTGCTCGATGCGGTGCTCTGGCTGCTTCTTCAGTCCGAAGATAGCGCTTTGCTGTTAGGTACTGGGGTGCTGTTTGTATCGCTGTCCGCCATTATGCTGCTGACGCGCAATATTGACTGGTATGGCATGGGCAGAAAAGCCCAGACAGCCGCCGCAGGTGATACGCGGAACGATTCAGAAAGGTTTCGGTTATGGAAGTAGTCGGTTAGCCGGGGAAAAAGAAAAGGGCGGATAAAAATCCGCCCTTTAACAATCATGTTTGATTACAGGTTATTCCTGTAAATCGCCGCAGAAGCGATAACCTTCGCCGTGGATCGTAGCGATGATTTCAGGTGTATCAGGGGTCGATTCGAAGTGCTTACGAATACGACGAATTGTGACGTCAACAGTACGATCGTGTGGCTTCAGCTCACGGCCTGTCATTTTCTTCAGCAATTCAGCGCGGGACTGAATTTTCCCTGGGTTTTCACAGAAGTGCAGCATGGCGCGGAATTCGCTACGCGGCAACTTGTACTGCTCACCATTTGGGCTGACCAATGAGCGGCTGTTGATATCCAGTTCCCAGCCATTGAATTTGTAGCTTTCAACGGAACGACGTTCTTCGCTGATTGCACCCAGATTCATGGTACGAGACAATAGGTTACGCGCACGGATGGTTAATTCACGTGGGTTGAATGGCTTAGTGATGTAATCATCTGCGCCGATTTCAAGGCCAAGGATTTTATCCACTTCGTTGTCGCGACCTGTCAGGAACATCAGTGCCACATTGGCTTGCTCGCGTAGCTCACGTGCCAGCAGCAGGCCATTTTTACCCGGCAGGTTGATATCCATAATGACCAGGTTAATGTCATTATCAGAAAGGATTTGATGCATTTCAGCGCCATCAGTCGCTTCAAAAACATCATAACCTTCAGCTTCAAAAATGCTCTTTAACGTGTTGCGTGTTACTAATTCGTCTTCGACGATAAGAATGTGCGGGGTCTGCATGTTTGCTACCTAAAATTGCCAACTAAATCAAAACAGGAAGTACAAAAGTCCCTGACCTGCCTAATACATGCCATAAATTAACATGTCTGGCGTAACATGACTAAAGTACGTAATTGCGTTCTTGATGCACTTTCCATCAACGTCAACAACATCATTAGCTTGGTCGTGGGTACTTTTCCCTCTGGACCCGACGGTGTCAAAAACGATTGTTATCCTAACCATTTTAACAGCAACATAACAGGCAGGACCGCTTTAGACATCTGATAAAACTACGCTTCGTTGACATATATCAAATTCAATTGTAGCACGTTAACAGTTTGATGAAATCATCGCAGCGTTTTGCAATCTTCCGTCACATTTTTTTAATAATCAATATAGTTACGGCAATTGATTAGTAAAGAACGTAAATCTGATTGCTGATGATGCTTTTTGTCTGTTTTTATCTATTAAAACAATAGATTATATGAATGTATCGCTTCGTTGCTAGCTGGTCAAACCACCAATATGTATTCAGGGTGCTTATGATTCGCATTTCATACATTCTATAGGTAAATGTTACCTTAATGTAAATTTTTGATGCGTATTATCATTTGGATCTTGTGAATATCCGATATTGGACACTTTTTCGAAAGAGAGTTTTAATGCGTTTTATAATTATTTTGGTCGCACCGGCCAGAGCTGAAAATGTAGGTGCTGCAGCCCGTGCCATGAAGACCATGGGGTTTACGGAATTACGCGTTGTTGACAGCGAAGCCGACCGCCAACCTGAAGCTCGCTGGGTGGCACATGGTTCCGGTGACGTGCTGGATAATGCGCAGCATTTCAATACGCTGGCGCAAGCCTTACATGACGTCGATTTTACTATTGCGACAACCGCCCGTAGCCGCGCGAAATTCCATTACTACGCCACTCCGCAGCAACTGGTTCCCCTGCTGGAAGAAAAACGTAGCTGGGTCGGCACCGCAGCGCTGGTATTTGGCCGTGAAGATTCCGGGCTGACCAATGAAGAGCTGGAACTGGCAGACGTTTTAACCGGCGTGCCAATGGTTGCTGATTACCCATCGTTGAATCTTGGCCAGGCGGTAATGGTTTATAGCTACCAACTCTCCGCGCTTATGCAGCTTCCTGCGCCGGAACATGATGTGGTGGATGCTAAACAGTTAAATGCACTGCGTTCTCGCATCACAACCTTGCTTGAACGTGTTGAGGCGAAAGGCGACCAAAAAATGGTCGACTGGTTACAACAGCGTCTTGGCCTGTTAGCTCAGCGCGATACGGCAATGTTGCATCGTCTGCTTCATGATATTGAAAAAAAACTGCCAGATAATAATGCTAATAACCGCGTTAAAGGCAGTGAGGATGGGGTGTGATTCCCCCATTTTTTCAGCGTAATGATCGTGGTTTTTGATGGTTAATCAGTGTTCAGAAGCTGTGTCACTAACAGTGGTAAAATTAAAAATAAATTGACTTAAACCCTCGGATACTTTAGTCAATATAGGTAAATCATATTACGAGCACACAACATCCATGATTCGTATCAGCCCGATGACCACAATTATTACAACCACCATTACCACAGGTAACGGTGCGGGCTGACGCATACCAGGAAAAACGAAAAAAGCCCGCACCTAAACAGTGCGGGCTTTTTTTTGGACTAAAAACTCAAGGGTAATAACAAATGCGAGTGTTGAAATTCGGTGGTACTTCAGTGGCAAATGCAGAGCGTTTTCTGCGTGTTGCCGATATCCTGGAAAGCAATGCCAAACAGGGGCAGGTCGCCACCGTGCTGTCTGCCCCGGCGAAAATTACCAATCACCTCGTTGCCATGATTGAAAAAACCATTGGCGGCCAGGATGCTGCACCGAATATCAGTGACTCCGAGCGTATTTTTAGCGATCTCCTCAACGGCCTTGCGAAGGCGCAACCTGGTTTCCCGGCGGCACAGCTCAAAACCTTTGTTGAGCAAGAGTTTGCGCAGCTGAAGCACATTCTGCATGGTATCAGCCTGCTGGGGCAATGCCCGGACAGCATCAACGCGGCCATCATCTGCCGGGGTGAAAAGCTCTCTATCGCTATCATGGCTGAACTGTTGAAAGCTCGCGGCCACAACGTCACCGTGATTAATCCGGTCGAGAAGCTGCTTGCTGTTGGGCATTACCTTGAGTCCACCGTTGATATTACTGAGTCCACTCGCCGTATCGCCGCCAGCCGCATTCCGGCTGACCATATGATCCTGATGGCAGGCTTTACTGCCGGTAACGAAAAGGGTGAGTTGGTCGTTCTGGGCCGCAATGGTTCTGACTATTCCGCTGCCGTGCTGGCTGCCTGTTTACGTGCAGACTGTTGCGAAATCTGGACTGATGTTGATGGGGTTTATACTTGCGACCCGCGCCAGGTACCCGACGCCAGGCTGCTGAAATCAATGTCGTATCAGGAGGCCATGGAGCTTTCTTACTTCGGTGCTAAAGTCCTTCATCCTCGTACCATTACCCCTATCGCACAGTTCCAAATCCCTTGCCTGATTAAAAACACCGGTAACCCGCAAGCGCCAGGCACCTTAATTGGCGCGGAAAGCGATGAAGACGGCTTGCCGGTTAAGGGCATTACTAACCTGAATAACATGGCGATGTTTAACGTGTCCGGTCCTGGCATGAAAGGCATGGTTGGCATGGCAGCTCGCGTGTTCGCCGCGATGTCTCGCGCGGGCATTTCTGTGGTGCTGATTACTCAGTCATCGTCTGAATACAGCATCAGCTTCTGCGTGCCGCAGGGTGACTGTGCCCGTGCTCGCCGTGCGATGGAAGATGAGTTTTACCTTGAGCTGAAAGAGGGTTTGCTTGAGCCGATGGCTATCATGGAGCACCTGGCAATCATCTCCGTAGTGGGTGATGGCATGCGTACTCTGCGTGGCATTTCCGCCAAGTTCTTTGCCGCCCTTGCGCGCGCCAACATCAACATTGTGGCGATTGCACAGGGCTCTTCAGAGCGTTCCATTTCGGTTGTTGTCAGCAACGATGATGCCACCACAGGTGTGCGCGTCACGCACCAGATGCTGTTTAATACCGACCAGGTTATCGAAGTGTTCCTGATTGGTGTGGGTGGCGTGGGTGCAGCACTGGTTGAACAGGTTAAGCGCCAGCAGGCGTGGCTGAAGCAGAAGCATATTGACCTGCGCGTGTGCGGCATTGCGAACTCGAAAGCGCTACTGACCAATATTCACGGCCTGAATCTGGATAACTGGCAGGAAGAGCTGGCTCAGGCAAAAGAGCCGTTCAACCTTGGCCGCCTGATTCGTCTGGTAAAAGAGTATCACTTGCTCAACCCCGTCATTGTTGACTGTACCTCCAGCCAGGCGGTTGCTGACCAGTATGCAGATTTCCTTGGTGAAGGTTTCCACGTGGTGACGCCGAATAAAAAGGCGAACACTTCCACCATGAATTACTACCATCAGATGCGTAATGCGGCGGCAAAATCCCGCCGTAAGTTCCTTTATGACACCAACGTCGGTGCGGGTTTGCCGGTTATCGAAAACCTGCAAAACCTGCTGAATGCGGGTGACGAGTTACAGCGTTTCTCTGGCGTGCTTTCCGGCTCCCTGTCATTTATTTTTGGCAAACTGGACGAAGGCATGAGCCTTTCAGAAGCCACCAACGTTGCCCGTGAAATGGGGTATACCGAACCCGATCCGCGCGATGATCTTTCAGGTATGGATGTGGCGCGTAAGCTGTTAATTCTGGCGCGTGAAACCGGCAGTAATTTTGAGCTTTCGGATATCATCATTGAGCCAGTATTACCGGAATCGTTTGATTCTACAGGTGATGTCGAGTCGTTTATGGCGCGCTTGCCGCAACTCGATGATGAGTTTTCCGCGCGTGTGGCAAAAGCCCGCGACGAAGGCAAAGTGCTGCGCTATGTTGGCGTCATCGAGGCTGACGGTAGCTGTAAAGTTAAAATTGATGCCGTGGATGGCAACGACCCATTGTATAAAGTTAAAAATGGTGAAAACGCGCTGGCGTTTTATAGCCATTACTATCAGCCGTTACCCCTCGTCCTGCGTGGTTACGGAGCAGGAAATGATGTTACTGCTGCCGGTGTTTTCGCCGACTTATTGCGCACTTTGTCATGGAAGTTAGGAGTTTAAGATGGTTAAAGTATACGCCCCGGCTTCCAGTGCCAATATGAGCGTCGGGTTTGATGTGCTGGGCGCGGCAGTTTCGCCGATTGATGGCTCGCTGCTCGGGGATTATGTGACTGTTGAAGCGGCAGACACCTTTAGTTTGAATAACATCGGCCGCTTTGCCAGTAAGTTGCCAGACGAACCACGTGAAAATATCGTGTATCAGTGCTGGGAACGCTTCTGCCAGGAAATCGGCAAAAACATTCCGGTGAAGATGACACTGGAAAAAAGCATGCCGATTGGTTCCGGTCTGGGTTCCAGCGCGTGTTCCGTGGTCGCAGGTTTAATGGCGATGAACGAATACTGCGGCAAGCCGTTGAGCGACAACCGTTTGTTGAGCCTGATGGGCGAGCTGGAAGGGCGCATTTCGGGCAGCGTTCATTATGACAACGTCGCACCGTGTTTCCTTGGCGGCATGCAGTTGATGATTGAAGAAAATGGCATCATCAGCCAGTCTGTTCCGGGTTTTGATGAGTGGTTGTGGGTGCTGGCGTATCCGGGGATTAAAGTCTCTACCGCTGAAGCTCGCGCAATCTTGCCTGCGCAGTACCGCCGCCAGGATTGCATCAGCCACGGTCGTCATCTGGCGGGCTTTATTCACGCATGTCATACCCGCCAGCCACAGCTTGCGGCAAAACTAATGCGTGATGTGATTGCCGAGCCGTACCGCGCTAAATTGCTGCCGCGCTTTAACGAAGCACGCCAGGCCGCAGCGGATATTGGTGCTCTGGCGAGTGGTATTTCGGGTTCCGGCCCAACTCTCTTTGCGCTGTGCGATAACACTGATACCGCACAACGCGTGGCTGACTGGCTCAGCCAACACTATTTGCAGAACCAGGAAGGTTTTGTACATATTTGCCGTCTGGATACGGCGGGCGCACGAGTTTTGGGATAACGCATGAAACTGTATAACCTTAAAGATCATAACGAGCAGGTCACTTTTGCCCAGGCGATTGTGCAGGGGTTGGGTAAGCAGCAGGGGCTGTTTTTCCCACATGATTTGCCGGAATTCGAACTGACTGAAGTCGACGAAATGTTGAAGATGGACTTTGTCACCCGCAGCAGCAAAATTCTGTCTGCTTTTATCGGTGATGAGATCCCGCAAGAAGTGCTGGAAGCGCGTGTTCGCGCAGCGTTTGCCTTCCCGGCTCCGGTGAAAAGTGTTGAGCCGGACATCGGCTGCCTTGAGCTGTTCCATGGCCCGACGCTGGCATTTAAAGATTTCGGCGGCCGTTTTATGGCGCAGATGCTCACCCATATCAGCGGCGACAAGCCTGTCACTATCCTGACCGCCACTTCCGGTGACACCGGTGCTGCGGTAGCGCATGCGTTTTATGGTTTGAAAAATGTGCGCGTGGTGATTTTGTACCCGCGTGGCAAAATCAGCCCGCTGCAGGAAAAACTGTTCTGCACGCTCGGCGGTAACATTGAAACTGTCGCCATTGACGGTGATTTTGATGCCTGCCAGGCGCTGGTGAAACAAGCGTTTGATGATGAAGAGCTGAAAGTGGCGCTGGGGTTAAACTCTGCCAACTCCATCAACATCAGCCGTTTGCTGGCGCAGATTTGCTATTACTTTGAAGCGGTTGCTCAACTGCCTCAGGAAGCGCGTAACCAGTTAGTGGTTTCCGTACCAAGCGGTAACTTCGGGGATTTGACGGCGGGGCTGCTGGCGAAATCACTCGGTCTGCCTATCAAACGCTTTATTGCGGCGACCAATGCCAACGACACCGTTCCACGCTTCTTAGCTAACGGTCAGTGGACCCCGAAAACCACCGTGGCTACGCTTTCTAATGCCATGGATGTGAGCCAGCCGAACAACTGGCCGCGCGTGGAAGAGTTGTTCCGCCGTAAGACCTGGCGTTTGACCGACCTGGGTTATGCGACCGTGACTGACGAAACCACCAAAGCCACCATGCAAGAGCTGAAAGCAGTGGGTTATGTTTCTGAGCCGCATGCTGCCATTGCTTACCGTGCGCTGCGTGACCAGCTTCAGCCGGGCGAATACGGCCTGTTCCTGGGAACAGCGCATCCAGCTAAGTTTAAAGAGAGCGTGGAAGAGATTCTGGGCGAAACTCTGCCGCTGCCTGCAGAACTTGCCGAGCGTGCTGATTTACCGCTGCTTTCCCATAATCTGCCAGCCGATTTTGCCGCGCTGCGCGAATTGATGATGAACAAAGCGTAAGTTTTTCGGATTGCTGACAACGATAGTTGCATAGGTTTGTCGGCTGTCGCCGTGCTAATCCGACCGACGAAACCATAAAGTAATGCCGTTCGCTTAATCGCGAGCGGCATTTTTTTCGTCGGATATTTACTGTAGCTGACAGCCGGGTTCCACGCTTTGGCTAACCACGCGTGTGAACGTCGACAGTGGGCAGTATCCTTCAGCCGTCTGGTCGTTACAGCCAGGAATTTTTAGCTGAACGCTTCCTGCAGGTTGATTAAGGCTAAGTGGTGTTTGGGATCGCAACTGCTCGAGAGTCTGATATACCATGCTCACGCTAACGTATTGTTTCCCTGACTTATCGGCCAGGCGCTCAAAGACTAAAGCTCCGCCCGGAGGGGTATTATCGGGTTGCCCTGGTAGCGTCCAGCGCATGTTGAGCATGCCTGCGATATTGGCAATATTGGTATCGTGCCCGGCAATAAACAGGATCTTATTGTCAGGTGAGATATCAGGCAGTTTGCTTACGTCGGCTTTCGGCTCCAGCGCGTGGCTGATGGTCTGCAATAACGGCGTTCCGTTATGTGTGGCGATGTAAGGTGTGCGCGCCATCAAATCAAACTGGGCGTTATGCAGCTTCAGTAGCGACGCCCACTCTTGCTTCGAATGAATATTCCCCCACGCCGCTTGCGGCATCCCTTGCGCATATTCCAGCAGGAAAATTTCAGCAAGCGTAGACGAAAGGCCAATGGCCCCGTCGAGAGCGACTTTGTTGCCATTATCTTTTATCGACAGCTTGCTCGGCATGGATTGCGCTAAATCACAGCTTTTATCGGCGCTGTGTTTCTGGCACCAGGCAGACGTCGAAAAGTTGAGGGCCGTGTTCATCAAGGCCAGAGAGGGAATATAGTGCTGGTTCAGATTCTCAATGGGCGTTTGAGCTTCTTTTTCAACGGCCTGCTGGATTTGAGTTTTATCCATTGAACAGGTTCCCGCTTTCACCGGATGGAACAGCGGATCGGCTTTTTCAAGATTCTGCTGGTGGTGAATAGTTAAACCACATTGCGGAGCAAGCCCTGCCAGGAAAGCTTCGCCTGTTTTAAGCGTGCGCTGATCAACGTCTGCCCAGACATAAATTGAGTTTGGTGTAGGGCAACTGCCCTGCGATAAAATGCCCTGTTGTTGAAACTTCTCGCGATAAAACCCGCCCATCAGGCTAATCAGATGCTCACCGCGTGGCGTGATATAACCCAGTTTTACTGGCCATTCGGGCCAGGTATTAGGCGTTACGTCGCGCATGGTCTGTGTCATTTTGGTGGGTGCTCGCACACCGTGGCGGCTGAGGATAACCACTTTTTCAACCTGGTAGCCTGAAGCGGGAGTGTCATTGGCATATGCCGTAGAGCCTAATGAAAATATGGCGCTCAGTGCTACGAACAGACCAGGGTGAAGCGTCAGTTTTTTGTGGTTAAACGCAGAGATCGTCATTTACAGCCTCTTTGCTTTGGGGGGAGTCTGATGAATATACTCCAGAAGCAAAGCGGTAACGTCGAGTTCGTCTCGTTGTTGTTTTGTCTGTGAAAAAAATCCACGCAGGTGCGTGGATCTTCAAAGGGCTTGCGGGAACATTTTTAGATCCCGCGTTTAGCCATCATTGCTGCAAGGTCGACCAGGCGGTTAGAGAAGCCCCATTCGTTATCGTACCAGGCCAGTATCTTGACCAGATTACCGCCAATCACCAGCGTCGAAAGCCCGTCGATGATAGAAGAACGTGGATCACCCTGATAATCACTCGATACCAGCGGTTCATCGCTGTAGCCCAAAATACCTTTTAGCGGGCCGTTTGTTGCTGCTTCCAGGAATGCTGCATTCACCTGCGCTACGGTGACCGGGCGTTTTAAGGTTACCGTTAAATCAACGATAGAAACGACGGGTACAGGTACTCGCAATGAGTAACCGGTCAGGCGTCCGTCCAGTTCAGGAATGACTTTGCCTAACGCTTTTGCCGCGCCGCTGGAGTAAGGAACAATGGAGAGGGCGGCAGCTCGCGCACCACGCAGGTCTTTTTCCGGCTGATCGTGCAACGCCTGGCTGTTGGTGTAAGCATGAGTCGTGTTCATCAAACCGTGTTCAATACCAAACTGCTGATGCAAAACCTGTGCGGCAGGTGCAAGGCCGTTAGTGGTACAGCTGCCATTGCTCACGACATAATGGCGTTCCGGATCGTACTGCTGGTGGTTAACGCCCATCACTATCGTCAGGTCGTCATCTTTACCAGGTGCCGAGATGATGACGCGTTTTGCTCCGCCGCTATTGATGTGTACTGCGGCCTGCTCGCGACTGGTAAAGAAACCCGTGGCCTCAATAACAATATCGACGCCCACATCACGCCACGGGATATTGGCCGGATCTCTTTCGCTAAACACGCGAACAAGTTTGCCGTCCACCTGCAAATGCCCGTCAGCCGCTTCAACCGGAACAGGCAATCTTCCCATCAGTGAATCGTGTTTCAACAAGTGAGCAAGGGTTTTGCTGTCTGTCAGATCGTTGATTGCTACAATTTCTACGTCTGCATTGCCCAGCGTGGCGCGTAATACGTTACGACCAATTCTGCCGAAACCATTAATACCGACCTTAACCATGATTGACTCCTTCTTTGAAATGTCTGGAATCACTGTAGGCTTCAGGCAAAGTGGCGTAAATGACAAAAAAGGATCAATTCACGCCATTTTTCGGCAATGAAAACGCTCACGGTATTCGCCCGGTGTGAGGTGTAGTTGACGCTCGAAGGCGCGGCGCAAAGTGATGGTATTGCCGAAGCCCACTTTACTCGCAATCTGCTCGAGCGTTTCCCGCGTTTGCTCAAGGCAATGTCGGGCAGCAGCAAGGCGGGCTTCTTCAACATAGCGCGCGGGTGTGATGCCCGTTTCTTTGCTGAAAACACGCGTGAAGTTACGAGGACTCATCGCGACCCGGTCAGCCAGTTTCTCAACCGACAAATCGGCGGATAGGTTTTCAAGAAGCCAGTTTTGCAGTTGACCTATCGGACCGGAGATGTCGCTTTGCTGGAGGTGGTATCGACTGAATTGCATCTGCCCGCCGGGACGACGCAGATACATCACCAGATCCTGCGCCACGTCGCGAGCAAGCGTAAAGCCATAATCTTCTTCGACCAGTGCGAGGGTCAGATCAAAACCTGAGCTTACGCCGCCGGAAGTCCAGATAGGGCCATCCTGAAGATAGAGCGGACCACTTTCGACTTTGACGTGCGGGTAAGTGGATTGCATTTTTTCGAGTAGATGCCAGTGGGTTGTCGCACGACGGCCGTTAAGTAACCCAGCCTGCGCCAACAACATTGCCCCGCCGCAAATGGAAACAATGCGCTGAGCGTGAGGTGCGGCAAGCTTTAACCAATCGACCACCGCGGTACCTTCTAACTCATCTGATCCTCTTCCCGTGATCATAATGGTATCCCGGGGTTCATAAGGATCAAGTTCGTGCAGGCGATGGTCGGCCAGCAAGTTCAGCCCGGATTGACCGTGGATCACCTGATGAGGCTGAGTGGTCGCAAGTCTTATCTGGTAGCGAGGTTGAGACAAGCCTTCCGCCTGTAAGCGGTTGGCTTGCATCAGTATGTCGGCAATCCCGGCAGCTTCGAACAGTACTCCGCCATCCGGAACAATAATCAGAAAGGTTTTCATGTCCTGAAAAGTACGCTTTTAACAAAATAAGTCAAGGTGGGTGTGTGTCTGAATCATGGAGGAAATATGCAGGAAAGAAGGAGGGAAAATGTAGGAATTCCCATAAAATGCGGGCGATGAGAGATTAGGATTGCAGAGAATAACAAGGCGGTATTGTTCGGCATATGCTGGCTTCAGTAACCCATAACGGGCACGAATGCAGTAAGGAGTAACTTATGTTGAAATCAATTATTCTGGCCTTGTCGATTCTGGTCGTGGCTCCGCTGGCTGCACAGGCTTCAGAAATTACGCTGATTCCGGCAGTGAAGCTGCAAATTGGCGATCAGGATAGCCGTGGTAACTATTGGGATGGCGGTAACTGGCGTGACCATGGCTGGTGGAACGATCACTATGAGTGGCGTGATAACAGATGGCATCCGCATGATCATGACGATCGCCATCATGATGATCACCATGACAACGATCACCATGATAAAGACCATCACGACAACGGCAATCACTACGGGCAATACAAACATCACTAAACAAAACGCCAGCATTGCGCTGGCGTTTTGTTTTACTGCTCGTGGCGTTTAAACACTAATTCATTCTTACTCGACGTTGTTTCATCGAAGAAATAGCCATCGGTGTTAAAGCCCGTGAGTTGCTCAGATTTAGTCAGGCGGTTTTCAATGATGTAGCGGCTCATCAGGCCACGCGCTTTCTTGGCATAGAAGCTAATGACTTTAAATTTGCCGTTCTTCTCATCAAGGAACACCGGCTTAATAATCTCGGCATTAAGTTTTTTAGGTTTGACCGATTTGTAGTATTCGTCGGAGGCCAGGTTAATAACGATATTATCCCCTTGTGCCGCCAGCGCCTGGTTCAGTTTCTCGGTGATGGTGTCACCCCAGAAATGATACAGATCTTTGCCTTTCGGGTTCTCAAGCTTAATACCCATTTCCAGACGATACGGTTGCATCAGATCTAGCGGGCGTAACACGCCATACAGCCCGGAAAGCATCCGCAAATGCTGCTGTGCGAACTCGAAATCCGCGTCGCTAAACTCTTCAGCTTGCAACCCTGTATACACATCGCCTTTAAACGCCAGAATTGCCTGGCGCGCATTTTGTGGCGTGAAGTCAGGCTGCCATTCGTGAAAACGGGTTTCGTTCAGGGACGCCAGTTTGTCGCTGATGTGCATAAGTGAACCAATTTGCGGGGCGCTTAGCTTGCGCGCCACCGCAATGAGCTGCTGTGAATAATCCAGCAGCTCAGGTTGGGTATAACGATCGGTAGGGAGATCGCTTTGATAATCCAGTGTTTTTGCAGGTGAAATTAGAATTAGCATATCTGTTCCTTGCCGATTAATGCCCACTACTTTAGCAAATTTACTGAAAGTATCTGCCAATGGTTGCGATTAGCGTTTGGTTTCAGGCGGCTTTGGGTTGTCCCAAATGCCGGGTGCCAGCTGCCCTTTAAGCTCAGGGAAACGGTTCGGATCGAAAACCGGTGTCACACCGAGCCGCAACTGGCGCAGGTAATCTGCACTTAAATCGTGGGCAATCGGCGATAAAAGCAATATCGCGGTAAGGTTGGTGACTGCCATAAACGCCATCGCGACATCGGCCATCTGCCAGACCAGCGGCAACGGTGACAGCGTACCAAACATCACCATCACCAGTGCCAGGCAACGGAATAAAACCAGGGCGAATGGGCTTTTTTGTTGCAGGAACAACAAGTTATTTTCTGCATACGCATAATTGGCGACGATGGATGTGAAGGCAAACAACAACACAATCAACGCAATGAACCCGGTTCCCCATCCGCCAACGACGCTGCTAAGTGCTTGTTGTACGAGGGTGATACCATTCATTTCCGGGTGTGGCGTATCCAGAATCCCTGAGAACAGAATAATCCCGGCAGTGGCTGAGCATATGATAATCGTATCGATAAACACGCCAAACATTTGCACCAGCCCTTGTGATGCCGGGTGCGGTGGCCAAGTGGCGGCTGCCGCTGCAGCGTTGGGTGAAGAGCCCATGCCTGCTTCGTTAGAAAACATTCCGCGCTGAAAACCAGTGGTAATGGCCTGGCTGATGGTGAATCCCAGGGCGCCTGATGCCGCTTCTTGCCAGCCAAATGCACTTTTGAACACCAGGGAAACCACTTCGGGTAAACGTTCGATATTCATCGCCATGACGATAAGGCTCATCAGCACCCAAAGAAGCGCCATAATCGGAACTAACCATTGGGCGACGCGCGCGGTGCCACGCATTCCCCCCCAAATAACACCGGCGGTTAAGACCACAAGGCCGATGCCAACCCAGGTTTTAGGGATGTCGAACGCGTTATTCATGGCGTTGGCGATGGAGTTCGCTTGCACCGCGTTGAAGATCAAACCAAAGGCAACCATCAGGAAGAGGGAGAACATCACGCCCATCCAGCGCATTCCAAGGCCGCGTTCCATGTACCAGGCGGGGCCGCCACGATAATTGCCTTCGCTATCGCGAGTTTTATAAAGTTGGGCGAGGGTACATTCGGCGAAAGATGTCGCCATACCCAGCATGGCAACCACCCACATCCAGAAAATAGCCCCTGGGCCGCCGAGGGTCAGGGCGAGAGCGACACCGGAAAGGTTACCGCTGCCTACGCGTGCGGCAAGGCTGGTACAAAGTGCCTGAAATGAGGAAAGTCCGGAAGAATCACCGCTTTTATTCGATAAAACGATACTGCGGATTTGAGTCAGGTAGCGGAATTGCACAAAGCCGCATCGCCAGGTAAACCAAAGACCGGCGCCGACTAATAAATAGATGAGGACTGAACCCCAGAGTATCTCATTGATAAACAGAAAAAAATCTGTCATTAACATCCCTCGTTTGCATGCGTTGCGGGCACAGCCAATGCGCAACTGACGCGCATGCTCCTTTAGATTGCAGGCGAATAATACACAGAATATATCAGTTCCGCGTTCAGTTCTTACCGATGTGTTACTGCGGTTGCACCTGATTTGCGTCGTGATATCATCAAGCCAGACCGGTTACATCCCCCTAACAAGTTACATCTAACGAGAAACACTATCATGACGGATAAATTGACCTCCCTGCGTCAGCTAACCACAGTTGTTGCGGACACCGGGGATATTGCGGCAATGAAGCTGTATCAACCGCAAGATGCCACCACTAACCCATCGCTGATCCTCAATGCTGCGCAGATTCCTGAATACCGCAAACTGATTGATGATGCGATTGCGTGGGCACGTGAGCAGAGCAGCGACCATGCACAACAAGTTGTGGATGCAACTGACAAGCTGGCGGTGAATATTGGTCTGGAAATTCTCAAACTGATCCCAGGTCGTATTTCTACTGAAGTTGATGCGCGTCTGTCTTATGACACCGATGCCAGCATCACTAAAGCAAAACGTCTGATCAAAATGTATAACGATGCGGGCATCAGCAACGACCGTATCCTGATCAAACTGGCTTCTACCTGGCAGGGCATCCGTGCTGCTGAGCAGCTGGAAAAAGATGGCATCAACTGTAACCTGACTCTGCTGTTCTCCTTCGCTCAGGCTCGTGCTTGTGCTGAAGCGGGTGTGTTCCTGATTTCTCCATTCGTAGGCCGTATCCTCGACTGGTACAAAACCAACACTGATAAGAAAGAGTACGCACCGAATGAAGATCCAGGTGTGGTTTCTGTTTCTGAAATCTACCAGTACTACAAAGAACACGGCTATGAAACCGTGGTTATGGGCGCAAGCTTCCGTAACCTGGGCGAAATCATCGAATTGGCTGGCTGTGACCGTCTGACCATCGCACCTGCTCTGCTGAAAGAGCTGGCTGAAAGCGAAGGTACGGTTGAGCGTAAACTGTCTTACACGGGTGAAGTGAAAGCACGCCCAGAGCGTATGACTGAATCCCAGTTCCTGTGGAGCCACAACCAGGATCCAATGGCAGTTGATAAACTGGCTGACGGCATCCGTAAGTTTGCTATCGACCAGGAAAAACTGGAAAAAATGATCGGCGACCTGCTGTAATCATTACGCGTGGCTGGCTCTCTCCGGCCACGCTTTTTAGTGTTTCACCTCTGTCTGCTACTCCCTCCACCGTGTATCATTCCGTTAAGTTTTGACTCTCCAGGAATGATATGAATACCTTACGCATTGGCTTAGTTTCCATCTCTGACCGCGCTTCGAGCGGTGTATACCAAGATAAAGGCATTCCGGCGCTCGTTGACTGGCTGGAGCGCACCATCACAACTCCTTTCCAGATTGAAACGCGCTTAATCCCTGACGAACAACCGCTTATTGAACAGGCGCTGTGTGAGCTGGTGGATGAAATGGCGTGCCATCTGGTGTTAACCACTGGCGGTACAGGCCCGGCGCGTCGTGATGTCACTCCCGATGCAACGCTTGCGATTGCTGACCGTGTGATGCCTGGCTTTGGCGAGCAGATGCGCCAGATAAGCCTGCACTTTGTGCCGACGGCGATTCTTTCGCGCCAGGTGGGGGTGATTCGCAAGCAGGCGTTGATCCTGAATTTGCCAGGTCAGCCGAAGTCAATTCAGGAAACGCTCGAAGGTGTTAAAGATGCGGAAGGTAAGGTAGTTGTGCCAGGTATCTTTGCAAGTGTACCGTATTGTATACAGTTGCTGGATGGGCCGTACGTTGAAACAGATGGCCGTGTAGTAGCAGCTTTTCGCCCGAAGAGTGCAATCCGCGAAATAAACTCCTGAAACAACGTTGTTTGTGACATAAAATGTAGTGGGTATGGCGTGTAGAGTGGGGTTGGGTATAGTAAGTCTTGCTTTACAGCAAAATGGAAACTAATAACCACACTCTTTTTTATGCGCAGGTTCTTATGTCACAACAATTACATTCAACACAACGCACAAGACCTCTGAATCGTCAGGATTACAAAACCCTGACCCTTGCCGCGCTGGGCGGCGCACTCGAATTCTACGACTTCATCATTTTTGTCTTCTTCGCCACCGTCGTTGGCGCACTTTTCTTCCCGGCGGATATTCCTGAGTGGCTTCGCCAGCTACAAACTTTCGGCATCTTTGCCGCAGGTTATCTGGCACGCCCGCTGGGCGGGATAATCATGGCGCACTTCGGCGACCTGGTTGGCCGTAAAAAGATGTTCACGCTGAGCATATTGCTGATGGCGTTACCGACGCTGGCGATCGGGATGTTGCCGACCTACGAAACGCTGGGCATCGCGGCACCCGTTTTATTGCTGCTGATGCGCGTTCTTCAGGGGGCGGCAATCGGTGGTGAAGTGCCCGGCGCCTGGGTATTCGTGGCAGAACACGTTCCCTATAAACGTATCGGTATCGCGTGTGGCACGCTAACGGCTGGCTTAACTGCCGGTATTTTGTTGGGTTCCGTTGTCGCGACCATTATTAATACCTCGATGACCCAGCAGGCAATTCACGATGGCGGCTGGCGTATACCGTTCTTCCTCGGTGGGATTTTCGGTCTGGTGGCAATGTATTTGCGCCGCTGGCTGCAAGAGACCCCCATCTTCCTTGAGATGCAGCAACGCAAAGCCCTGGCAGAAGAGTTGCCATTGAAATCCGTCATTGTGAACCACAAAAAAGCTGTCGTGGTTTCGATGCTGCTGACCTGGTTGCTGTCGGCAGGAATTGTGGTCGTTATTTTGATGGCACCAACCTGGCTGCAAAAACAGTTGGGTATCGCACCCGCATTAACGCTTCAGGCCAACAGCATCGCCATCGTGATGCTGTGTATCGGCTGTATTTTAGCGGGCCTGGTTATCGATCGCGTGGGTGCCAGCAAAACCTTTATCGTGGGTAGCCTGATGTTGGCGGTGTGTAGCTGGATGTTCTATCACCTCACCGCAAGCCATCCTGAATATTTGTTCTTCTTGTATGGCCTGGTGGGTTTAAGCGTGGGTGTGGTTGGTGCAGTGCCGTATGTGATGGTCAGAGCTTTCCCGGCAGAAGTGCGCTTTAGTGGGATTTCATTCTCATACAATATGTCGTATGCCATTTTCGGCGGCCTGACGCCCATTTTCGTCACCATGCTTTCGGCGGTGTCACCGATGGCTCCGGCCTGGTACGTGCTGGCTCTGGCAATGGTGGGATTGGGGCTGGGTATTTGGCTACGAAATGATTTAACGCATGAAGGGAAGGTGGTTGAAAGGCCGCTGCAACATTCATAAAAAAACGCGGAGGCTAGCCTCCGCGTTTTTGTTTTCTTACACGTGAGTGCAGGAATTAGTGTTTTTCACCAATTGGCAGCACGGTACGGCCAAACTGCTCATTGAGCACTTCGCCCATTGCCAGATAAATGGCGCTTGCACCACAAACCAGGCCAATCCAACCCGCAACGCGAACGATGCTTTCGTTATCTACCAGGTGGCCAATAGCCAGCAGGGCAAACAGTACGGTCAAGCTACCAAACACGAACTGCAGCATGCGTGGCGCAGAAGCCAGGGTGCCGAAGAACATGAACAGTGTGAATACGCCCCACAAACCGAGGTACGCACCGAGGAAGTGTGCGTTCGCAGCATCTGCAAGACCCATCTTAGGCATGATCAGAATGGCGACCAGAGTCAGCCAGAAAGAGCCATAAGAAACGAAAGCTGTCAGGCCGAAAGTATTACCTTTCTTAAATTCTAACAGGCCGGCAAAAATTTGTGCGATACCACCGTAGAAAATGCCCATTGCAAGGATGTTGACATCAAAAGGGAAGATGCCGGTGTTATGCAGATTGAGCAGAATGGTGGTCATGCCGAAGCCCATCAAGCCCAGGGGAGCTGGATTAGCCAACTTAGTGTTGCCCATAGTTCCTCTAAAATTCGTCAAAAAATGATTATATGTCGTCGCCACACAACTGCTAAAGGGCAGCGGGGCGCGGCATCATAATCAGGTGTAGGGCTTGAGTCCATGATCTAAACAGGTGTGAAGATGAAAATTTTTTTTGCCTTACCCCTTGATGGCGAGCCGAGTGACCCCATCTTGTATGCAACCGCAGTTGATGGACCTGCAAAAAATCATGTTTGGGCAGTTGAAAGACTCTTGTTTGCCCGCATAACAGGTTCACGACCATATGACGAACAAATTTTAAGTGGAGACGTTTAGATGGGTAAAATTATTGGCATCGACCTGGGGACTACCAACTCTTGTGTAGCGATTATGGATGGTACTACTGCTCGCGTTTTGGAAAACGCTGAAGGCGACCGCACCACTCCTTCTATTATTGCATATACCCAGGATGGTGAGATTCTGGTTGGTCAGCCGGCTAAACGTCAGGCAGTGACTAACCCGCAGAACACACTGTTCGCGATCAAACGCCTGATTGGCCGTCGCTTCCAGGATGAAGAAGTGCAGCGTGATGAAGCTATCATGCCGTACAAAATTATTGGCGCTGATAACGGTGATGCATGGATTGACGTTAAAGGCCAAAAAATGGCACCTCCGCAGATTTCTGCTGAAGTGCTGAAGAAAATGAAGAAAACCGCTGAAGATTACCTGGGCGAACCAGTAACTGAAGCTGTTATCACCGTTCCTGCATACTTCAACGATGCTCAGCGTCAGGCAACTAAAGATGCTGGCCGTATCGCAGGTCTGGAAGTAAAACGTATCATCAACGAACCAACTGCCGCGGCTCTGGCCTACGGTCTGGATAAAGAAGTTGGTAACCGTACTATCGCGGTATACGACTTGGGTGGTGGTACTTTCGATATCTCTATTATCGAAATCGACGAAGTTGATGGCGAAAAAACCTTCGAAGTTCTGGCGACCAACGGTGATACCCACCTGGGTGGTGAAGACTTCGATAGCCGTCTGATCAACTACTTAGTGGAAGAGTTCAAGAAAGATCAGGGTATCGATCTGCGTAACGATCCACTGGCTATGCAGCGTCTGAAAGAAGCTGCTGAAAAAGCGAAAATTGAGCTGTCTTCAGCTCAACAGACCGACGTGAACCTGCCGTACATCACAGCAGACGCGACTGGTCCAAAACACATGAACATCAAAGTGACTCGTGCGAAACTGGAATCCCTGGTCGAAGACCTGGTAAACCGTTCTATCGAGCCGCTGAAAGTTGCACTGCAAGATGCTGGCCTGTCTGTATCCGATATCCAGGACGTTATCCTGGTTGGTGGTCAGACTCGTATGCCAATGGTGCAGAAGAAAGTGACTGAGTTCTTTGGTAAAGAACCACGTAAAGACGTTAACCCGGACGAAGCTGTTGCAATCGGTGCAGCTGTTCAGGGTGGTGTGCTTGCTGGTGACGTGACTGACGTACTGCTGCTGGACGTTACCCCGCTGTCTCTGGGTATCGAAACCATGGGCGGTGTGATGACTTCACTTATCAACAAAAACACCACTATCCCGACTAAGCACAGCCAGGTGTTCTCCACAGCTGAAGATAACCAGTCTGCGGTGACCATCCATGTGATTCAGGGTGAGCGTAAACGTGCTGCTGATAACAAATCTTTGGGTCAGTTCAACCTGGATGGTATCAGCCCGGCACCACGTGGTATGCCGCAAGTCGAAGTCACCTTCGATATCGATGCTGACGGTATTTTGCATGTGTCTGCGAAAGACAAAAACAGCGGTAAAGAGCAGAAAATCACCATCAAGGCTTCTTCTGGTCTGAACGAAGAAGAAATCCAGAAAATGGTGCGCGATGCTGAAGCTAACGCCGAGGCTGACCGTAAGTTCGAAGAACTGGTTCAGACTCGCAACCAGGGTGACCACCTGATGCACAGCACTCGCAAGCAGGTTGAAGAAGCGGGCGATAAACTGCCAGCTGACGACAAAACTGCAATCGAATCTGCACTGAACGCGCTGGAAACTTCTCTGAAAGGCGAAGACAAAGCAGACATCGAAGCGAAAATGCAGGCACTGGCGCAAGTTTCTCAGAAACTGATGGAACTGGCTCAGGCACAGCACGCTGAGCAGCAAGCAGGTAACGCAACTGATGCTGGTAACTCAACGAGCAAAGACGACGATGTTGTTGATGCTGAGTTCGAAGAAGTTAAAGACAAAAAATAATCGCCCTTTTGTAAGTTAAAGTGTGATGTGAATAGAAGCACGGGCGTTGAGGTTTTCCTCTGCGCCCGTGCCCGCATGTTAGGGGCAGACAAAAAAGATGGCGAAGAGAGACTATTACGAGGTTTTAGGCGTTCCGAAAAACGCGGAAGAGCGTGAAATCAAGAAAGCCTATAAACGCCTGGCAATGAAGTTCCACCCGGATCGTAATCAGGGTGATAAAGAGTCAGAGGCGAAGTTTAAAGAAATTAAAGAAGCCTACGAAATCCTGACCGACGAGCAAAAACGTGCAGCCTATGATCAGTATGGTCACGCCGCGTTTGAGCAAGGCGGTATGGGTGGCGGCGGTCATGGCGGATTTGGCGGCGGTGGCGCTGACTTCGGCGATATCTTTGGCGACGTATTCGGCGACATCTTCGGTGGTGGCCGCCGTCAGCGAGCTTCCCGTGGTGCCGATTTACGCTACAACATGGACTTAACGCTGGAAGAAGCGGTTCGTGGCGTCACCAAAGAGATCCGCATCCCAACGCTTGAAGAGTGTGGCGTTTGTCACGGTAGCGGCGCGAAAGCGGGCTCCAAGCCACAAACTTGCCCGACTTGTCATGGACAAGGCCAGGTGCAAATGCGTCAGGGCTTCTTCACCGTGCAGCAAAGCTGTCCACACTGTCAGGGTCGCGGTTCAATTATTAAAGATCCGTGCAACACCTGTCATGGGCATGGTCGTGTAGAAAAAACCAAAACGCTGTCGGTGAAAATCCCGCCTGGCGTTGATACCGGCGACCGTATTCGTCTTGCTGGTGAAGGTGAAGCCGGGGAACACGGCGCACCATCAGGTGATTTGTACGTTCAGGTTCAGGTCAAACAGCACCCAATCTTCGAGCGCGAAGGTAATAACCTGTATTGCGAAGTGCCAATTAACTTTGCAATGGCAGCACTGGGTGGTGAGATTGAAGTCCCGACGCTGGATGGGCGTGTGAACCTGAAAGTGCCTGGCGAAACGCAAACTGGCAAATTGTTCAGAATGCGTGGCAAAGGGGTGAAATCCGTACGTGGCGGGGCTCAGGGTGACCTGTTATGCCGCGTTGTCGTGGAAACACCTGTCAGCCTGAATGAAAAGCAGAAGCAGTTACTGCGCGATTTGGCTGAAAGTTTTGGTGGGCCAAGTGGTGAAAAGAACAGTCCGCGTTCAAAGAACTTCTTTGACGGCGTGAAGAAATTCTTTGATGACCTGACCCGCTAAAGCTAACTTCCTTATAGGTAGTAAAAAGCCTGAATCGAATTTTTTTGATTCAGGCTTTTTTTATGCGTCAGGTATTCATTAGCTTTTTATGTGATTTGATTCGTTTTTTCCGAGTGTTTAATGCAATATAATCTACTTTTCTCGATGTATTAGACAGGCTATGATTAATACATATTAATGCCCTAAATGATTTAAGGCAGTCGGACAACCGGGATGACAGAATGACAAAAAAACTAAAATACTTTTTCAATAATGACGCCTCCAGCGGCATCTTTTTGATCCTTGCCGCTGTGCTGGCAATGGTTCTTGCTAACCTTGGTTCCACCAGTGAGTTTTACCAGTCGTTTTTAGATACACCGGTAGAAGTACGTATCGGTTCTCTGGATATCAGTAAAAACCTGTTGCTGTGGGTTAACGATGCGTTGATGGCAATCTTCTTCCTGATGATTGGCCTCGAAGTCAAACGCGAAATGGTGAGTGGATCGCTTGCCAGCATGCGTCAGGCATCGTTCCCGGTTATTGCTGCACTGGGCGGTATGGTCGTGCCTGCTGCCATTTATTTACTGTTTAACTTCCAGGACCCGATTACCCGTGAGGGGTGGGCGATTCCGGCAGCGACAGATATTGCCTTTGCACTCGGCATCCTGGCGTTACTGGGCAACCGTGTACCGGTCGCACTGAAAGTGTTCCTGATGGCTCTGGCCATTATTGATGACCTGGGTGCGATTGTGATCATCGCATTGTTCTACACCAGCGATCTGTCCATTCTTTCGCTGGCGGTTGCCGCCGGAGCCATTGCTGTCCTGGCGTTGCTGAACATCTGTAATGTGCGCCGTACGGGTTTGTATATTCTGGTTGGTGTGGTGCTCTGGACCGCAGTGTTGAAATCAGGCGTTCACGCCACGCTTGCCGGGGTAATTATTGGTTTCCTTATCCCACTTAAAGAAGAAAATGGTCGCTCTCCGGCGAAAGAACTGGAGCATGTGCTGCATCCTTGGGTCGCATTCTTGATTCTGCCATTGTTTGCTTTTGCAAATGCGGGCGTTTCGTTAAGCGGTGTGACCTTTGCCGGTTTAACGTCGTTGTTACCGATGGGCATCATGGCGGGTCTGTTTATCGGCAAGCCACTGGGTATTAGCCTGTTCTGTTGGGCGGCACTGAAATTTAAACTGGCGACGTTACCAGAAGGGACTACCTGCAAGGAAATCATGGCGGTTGGCGTGCTGTGCGGGATTGGTTTCACGATGTCTATTTTCATCGCGTCCCTGGCATTTGACGGTGCTGACCCAGCTCTGATTACCTGGGCTAAACTGGGCATTCTATTGGGGTCATTGCTTTCAGCGGTCGTCGGCTACTGTATGTTGAGAAGCCGCTTCAGCGCGCAGTTACAACATCATTAATTTTCCACTAACGGCTCCTAATCAGGAGCCGTTAACACATGGACTGTTTATCAGGGAGTGAAAAACGTATGTCACACATTAACTATAACCATCTCTATTACTTCTGGCATGTCTGCAAAGAAGGCTCAGTAGTGGGTGCTGCAGAAGCGCTGTATTTAACGCCGCAAACCATTACCGGGCAGATAAAAGCGTTGGAAGAACGCCTGCAAGGTAAACTCTTCCGCCGCCAGGGGCGCGGTCTGGTGCCTTCTGAATTAGGCCAGCTTATTTTCCGCTATGCGGATCGTATGTTTACGCTAAGCCAGGAAATGCTGGATATCGTGAACTACCGCAAAGAGTCCAGCTTGCTGTTTGATGTGGGGATTGCGGATGCATTGTCTAAACGACTAGTGAGCGGTGTGCTCGATGCGGCAGTCGTTGAAGATGAGCAAATCCATCTTCGCTGTTTTGAATCGACTCACGAAATGCTGCTGGAGCAACTCAGCCAGCACAAGCTGGATATGATTATCTCCGACTGCCCAATTGACTCAACCCAGCAAGAAGGGTTGTTCTCGGTGAAAATCGGTGAGTGCGGCATCAGCTTCTGGAGCCAGAACCCGGTGCCTGATTTGCCTTTCCCTGCCTGCCTTGAAACCCGACGTTTATTGATTCCGGGTCGCCGTTCGATGTTAGGGCGCAAGATCCTCAACTGGATTAACACTCAAGGGCTGAAGGTTGAAATTCTCGGCGAGTTTGATGATGCGGCGCTGATGAAAGCCTTTGGTGCGGCACACAATGCGATTTTTGTCGCGCCGACCCTGTACGGGCAGGACATCTATAACGACGAGAACATTGTTGAGATTGGGCGAATCGAGAATGTGATGGAAGAGTATCACGCCATATTTGCTGAACGAATGATTCAACACCCGGCGGTGCAGCGTGTGTGCAATCGGGATTACTCGGCTTTGTTTAAAGAGATTTAAATCAGGACTCAAATTTCAGATATAAAAAAACCGGCATAAGCCGGTTTTTTTCAAGCTAACAACAAGTTGGCGATTAAGCCAGTTTGTTGATGTGCGCTACAAGGTTAGCCTTATGACGCGCAGCTTTGTTTTTGTGGATCAGACCTTTGCTAGCCTGACGATCCACGATTGGTTGCATTTCGTTAAATGCTTTCTGTGCAGCAGCTTTGTCGCCAGTTTCAATCGCTGCGTATACTTTCTTGATGAAAGTACGCATCATAGAGCGACGGCTTGCGTTGTGCTTACGAGCCTTTTCAGACTGTACAGCACGTTTCTTAGCTGATTTGATATTAGCCAAGGTCCAACTCCCAAATATGATCTATGTAGACAATTCAAAGGCCGAGGAATATGCCCTCTTAGCCTTCTTTTGTCAATGGATTTGTGCAAATAAGCGCCGTTAAATTTCCGGAGCCTCTTACGTTGTGATGGCGCGGATTCTACCAGCATAACGGTCATGAATACAGCTTTAAGCAACAAAAATCGTCCAGTGATGCGCATCCATGTAGAAACCATGCGCCAGTTCGATGAAAACCTTAATGCTTTATGCCAAAGGGGACAATCGCCGGTTAACCTTCACCGTGGTAATTGATATAATCCGCCGATTTCCACTGTTTTGAGCCAGCCATGAAGCTGATACGCGGCATACATAATCTTCGCCAGAAGCACCACGGGTGTGTACTCACCATTGGTAATTTCGATGGCGTTCATCGAGGCCACAAGTCCCTGTTAAAAGGACTGTGTGCGGAAGGGCGTGCGCGCAATCTGCCGGTGATGGTCATGATTTTTGAACCGCAGCCACTTGAGTTGTTTGCCGGTGACAAAGCCCCAGCGCGCCTGACTCGTCTGCGCGAAAAGCTGCGTTATCTGGCCGAGTGTGGTGTGGACTACGTGCTATGCGTGCGGTTTGATCGCCGCTTTGCGGCACTCACGGCACAAAGTTTTGTCAGCGAACTGTTGGTAGACCGCCTCGGGGTAAAATTCCTCGCAGTCGGCGATGATTTCCGCTTTGGTGCTGGTCGCCAGGGGGATTTCTTGTTATTACAGAAGGCTGGTCTGGAATTTGGCTTTGACGTCACCAGTACGCAAACCTTCTGTGAAGGTGGCGTGCGAATCAGCAGCACGGCGGTTCGTCAGGCACTGGCTGATGACGACTTAACGCTTGCCGAAAGTCTATTGGGTCATCCGTTTATTATCTCCGGGCGTGTCGTCCATGGTGATGAACTGGGAAGAACCATTGGTTTCCCCACGGCGAATTTACCGCTGCGTCGTCAGGTTTCCCCGGTGAAAGGGGTGTTTGCGGTAGAAGTCGCAGGCCTTGGCGATAAACTGCTGCCGGGTGTTGCCAATATTGGCACTCGTCCAACGGTGGCGGGCCTGCGCCAACAGCTAGAAGTCCATTTGCTGGACGTTGCAATGGACTTATATGGGCACCATATTGATGTGGTGCTACGTAAAAAAATACGAAATGAACAACGGTTTGCTTCGCTTGATGAACTGAAAGCGCAAATCGCCAAAGATGTGGTAACCGCCCGCGAATTTTTTGGGCCCAATACCTGAGCAAGCTAACTACGGAACCGAGAATCTAATGAGTGACTTTAAATCTACCCTGAATTTACCGGAAACAGGGTTCCCGATGCGTGGCGATCTCGCCAAACGCGAACCGGGCATGCTGGCTCGCTGGAATGATGATGACCTGTACGGCATCATCCGTAATGCAAAGAAAGGCAAAAAATCCTTCATTCTGCATGATGGCCCTCCATACGCGAACGGCAGCATTCACATTGGTCACTCAGTTAACAAGATTCTGAAAGACATTATCGTGAAGTCCAAAGGTCTTTCCGGTTTTGACTCTCCGTATGTTCCAGGTTGGGACTGTCACGGTCTGCCAATCGAACTGAAAGTAGAACAGCTGATCGGCAAGCCAGGTGAGAAAGTTTCTGCGGCTGAATTCCGCGCAGCATGCCGTAAATACGCGGCAGAGCAGGTAGACGGGCAGCGTGCCGACTTCATCCGTCTGGGTGTGTTGGGCGACTGGTCACGTCCATACCTGACTATGGATTTCAAAACCGAAGCGAACATCATCCGTGCGCTGGGTAAAATCGTCGGTAACGGCCATCTGCATAAAGGGGCTAAACCTGTGCACTGGTGCGTTGACTGCCGTTCAGCCCTGGCTGAAGCGGAAGTTGAGTATTACGACAAAACCTCTCCATCTATCTTCGTTAGCTTCCAGGCTGTTGATGCTGATGCGGTAAAAGCGAAATTTGGCGCCACTCAGGTTGATGGCCCGGTTTCTATGGTTATCTGGACCACCACACCGTGGACTCTGCCAGCTAACCGTGCGGTTTCTCTGAATGCAGAATTCGAATATGCACTGGTGCAGGTTGATGGCCAGGCGTTAATCGTTGCTAAAGATTTGCTCGAAAGCGTAATGAAGAGCGCGGCTATCACCGAGTGGACTGTTCTGGGCACCGCTAAAGGCGCCGATCTGGAACTGACTCGCTACAAGCACCCGTTCTTAGATTTCGATGTGCCGGCGATTCTTGGCGAGCACGTTACGCTGGAAGCAGGTACTGGTGCAGTGCATACCGCTGGCGGCCACGGCCCTGACGACTATGTGATCAGCCAGAAATACAATCTGGAAATCGCTAACCCAGTTGGCCCGGACGGTTGCTACCTGCCAGGCACTTATGAAGGTCTGGATGGCGTACAGGTGTTCAAAGCGAACGACCTGATTGTTAACATCCTGCGTGATAAAGGCGTTCTGCTGCACGTTGAGAAACTGCTGCACAGCTATCCGCACTGCTGGCGTCACAAAACACCGATCATCTTCCGTGCAACACCTCAATGGTTCATCAGCATGGATCAAAAAGGCCTGCGCGCGCAGTCACTCAAAGAGATCAAAGGCGTGCAGTGGATCCCGGACTGGGGCCAGGCGCGTATCGAATCTATGGTTGCTAACCGCCCGGACTGGTGTATTTCCCGCCAGCGTACCTGGGGCGTGCCAATGTCGATGTTCGTACACAAAGACACTGAAGAGCTGCACCCGCGTACTCTGGAATTGATGGAAGAAGTTGCTAAGCGTGTTGAGCAAGACGGCATCCAGGCGTGGTGGGATCTCGACCCGCGCGACATTCTGGGTGACGACGCTGACAACTACACCAAAGTGCCAGACACCCTGGACGTGTGGTTCGACTCCGGTTCAACGCATTCATCTGTTGTTGATGTGCGCCCTGAATTCAATGGCCATGCAGCAGACATGTATCTGGAAGGTTCGGATCAGCACCGCGGCTGGTTCATGTCATCACTGATGATTTCGACGGCGATGAAAGGCAAAGCGCCTTACCGCCAGGTACTGACTCACGGCTTCACCGTTGATGGTCAGGGCCGTAAAATGTCCAAATCCATCGGTAACACCGTTTCTCCGCAGGACGTGATGAACAAACTGGGCGCGGATATTCTGCGTCTGTGGGTGGCATCAACGGATTACACCGGTGAAATTGCGGTGTCCGATGAGATCCTGAAACGCGCTGCTGACTCTTATCGTCGTATCCGTAACACCGCGCGCTTCCTGTTGGCGAACCTTAACGGCTTCAATCCAGAAACTGATATGGTGAAACCGGAAGAGATGGTTGTTCTGGATCGCTGGGCTGTCAGCTGTGCGCAGGATGCACAAACCGATATCCTCGCGGCTTACGAAAACTACGATTTCCACGAAGTGGTGCAACGCCTGATGCGTTTCTGCTCCATCGAAATGGGCTCGTTCTATCTCGACATCATCAAAGACCGCCAGTACACCGCGAAGCCTGACAGCGTAGCGCGTCGTAGCTGCCAGACTGCACTGTTCCACATTGCAGAAGCGCTGGTCCGCTGGATGGCACCAATCATGTCCTTCACCTCTGACGAAATCTGGGCGTTCCTGCCGGGCAATCGTGAGAAATACGTCTTCACTGGCGAGTGGTACGAAGGTCTGTTCGGCTTGGCTGACAGCGAAACGATGAACAATGAATACTGGGACACGCTGTTAACCGTGCGTGGCGAAGTGAACAAAGTTATCGAACAAGCGCGTGCTGATAAGCGTGTGGGCGGCTCTCTGGAAGCAGCAGTGACCCTGTATGCCGACAGCGAACTGGCGGCGAAGCTCAACAGCCTGGGCGAGGAATTGCGATTTGTCCTGTTGACCTCAGGTGCTGAAGTTGCCGATTATTCACAGGCAACTGAAGACGCACAGCAAAGCGAAATCCTGAAAGGATTGAAAGTTGCCCTGCGTAAAGCCGACGGTGAAAAATGCCCGCGTTGCTGGCATTACACCACCGACATCGGTCTGGTTGCGGAACACGCAGAAATCTGCGGCCGCTGTGTCACCAACGTAGCCGGTGACGGCGAAAAGCGTAAATTTGCCTGATGAGTAAATCGATCTGTTCGACCGGACTGAGCTGGCTGTGGCTGGTGGTCGTGGTACTGATTATCGATCTGGGCAGCAAATACCTGATCCTCCAGCATTTCATGCTGGGGGACACCGTATCGCTGTTCCCGTCGCTGAATCTGCACTATGCCCGCAATTACGGTGCCGCGTTTAGTTTCCTTGCGGATAAAGGCGGCTGGCAGCGCTGGTTCTTCGCGGGTATCGCCATCGGTATCTGTGTGATTCTGGCGGTGTTGATGTATCGCGCCAAAGCAAGCCAGAAGCTGCATAATATCGCCTATGCTTTAATCATTGGCGGTGCACTCGGCAACTTGTTTGACCGGTTATGGCACGGTTTTGTGGTCGACATGATTGATTTCTATGTCGGCGACTGGCACTTCGCCACGTTTAACTTAGCTGATACGGCAATCTGTATCGGCGCGGCGCTGATTGTCCTGGAGGGGTTCTTTGTCTCCTCCGACAAGCCCGCAAAGCAAAAAGGGTAATCCATGGCTGAGTCTATCCAGGCCAATAGCAGAGTCTTAGTGCATTTCACGCTGAAACTCGAAGATGGTTCCACAGCCGAGTCGACCCGTAATAACGGCAAACCGGCACTCTTCACGCTGGGTGACGAAACACTGTCACCGGGCATGGAAGACCAGCTTGTCGGCCTGAAAGCAGGGGACAAAAAAGCCTTCTCACTGGCACCTGAATCGGCGTTTGGTATTCCGAGCCCGGACATGATTCAGTATTTCTCGCGCCGTGAATTTATTGATGCGGGTGAGCCGGTGCCAGGGGCGATTATGCTGTTTACTGCAATGGATGGCAGCGAGATGCCAGGGGTTGTGCGTGAGGTTAATGGTGATTCCATCACCGTTGACTTTAACCATCCACTCGCCGGGCAAACCATTCATTTTGATATCGAAGTACTGGAAATTGACCCGGTACTGGAGGCGTTGAATGCAGATCCTGTTGGCTAACCCTCGCGGCTTTTGTGCCGGGGTAGACCGCGCTATCAGCATTGTTGAAAACGCGCTGGCCATTTACGGCGCGCCAATTTATGTCCGTCACGAAGTGGTCCATAACCGCTACGTGGTAGACAGCCTGCGCGAACGTGGTGCGATTTTCATCGAGCAAATCAGTGAAGTGCCTGATGGCGCAATCCTGATTTTCTCCGCACATGGTGTTTCCCAGGCGGTGCGTAACGAAGCCAAAGGCCGTGATTTAACGGTATTTGATGCGACCTGCCCGCTGGTGACTAAAGTGCATATGGAAGTGGCTCGCGCCAGTCGCCGTGGTGAAGAATCCATTCTGATTGGCCATGCTGGTCACCCGGAAGTGGAAGGCACCATGGGCCAGTACAGCAACCCTAAAGGTGGCATGTATCTGGTTGAATCACCGGAAGATGTCAGCAAGCTGGATGTGAAAAACGAAGCCAAACTTTCGTTTATGACGCAAACCACGCTTTCCGTTGATGACACTTCTGACGTGATTGACGCGCTGCGTAAACGTTTCCCGAAAATCATCGGCCCACGCAAAGACGACATTTGCTACGCGACAACCAACCGCCAGGAAGCTGTACGTGCGTTGGCGGATGAAGCTGACGTGGTGTTGGTCGTTGGTTCGAAGAACTCATCCAACTCCAACCGCCTGGCAGAGCTTGCCCAACGCATGGGCAAAGCCGCTTATCTGATTGATGATGCAACGGATATCCAGGAATCCTGGGTTAAAGATGCCGCATGTGTTGGTGTTACGGCAGGTGCTTCTGCGCCAGATATCCTGGTGCAAAACGTTCTGGCGCGCCTGCGTGAATTAGGCGGCAGTGAAACCCGTGAGTTGGTCGGGCGCGAAGAAAACATCATCTTCGAAGTGCCGCGTGAACTGCGTGTGGATGTGAAAGAAGTCGAGTAGTCGACATATAACACCCATTCCAAAAGGGGAGCGCTTGCTCCCCTTTTCCTTTATGCGTCTTCCTCGTCCTGCATAATCGCGCTGCGCCCGCCGTCCATCACAATCGTTGTCCCGGCAATAAATCCGGCTTTATCGCTGGATAAAAACAGGCAAAGATCGCCAACTTCTTCTGAGCGACCAATACGCCCAACCGGGTGCTTTTTGATGGTTTTCTCGCGTGCCATTTTCCCATCAGCATGCGAGTCGAACCACACCTGGTTGCCATCGGTATCGATAAAGCCAGGTGCGATACCCACAGTGCGGATTTCTGGCCCCCATTCGATAGTCAGGCTTTGCACCAGCGACAACAGCGCCCGCTTGCTGATGTTGTAGGGCGCACAGCCTGGCATGGTGGAGAAGGCATGGTTAGAGGTAATCACAATGATCACCCCTTTGGATTTGCGCAGCGCCGGGCGGGCACATTTCGCCAGGTACCAATGGGATCGCAGATTCAAATCGAAGTTATGCGCCCAATCACTCTCTTCGCAGTCGATACCTTTGAATACATTTTTCCCGGCGTTAGACACCACGACATCAATGCGGCCAAAAAGCTTTTCGGCGTCGTTAACAAACTGCTTAATCGACTCGGTTTTCGTCACATCCACAGAGTAATAAAAATAATGCTCCGGGTTTTCTGCCAGCATCTTTTGCGCGTTTGCTGCTTTTTCAAGGGCTGAAAAAGCGCAACCAATAACGATATCACCGTTATCTAAATAGCTTTGTGCAATCGCCTGGCCGATCCCCTGACTGGTTCCGGTAACAATTACAACACGAGCAGATTGTTGGATCTTCATAATAAGTCCCTGATGAAATTATCGATAAGCTGATGATCCTCTGGCGAAAGCGGCCAGCCAGGCTTGCGGCAATAATCCGTTGCGATAATCCCACGCTTCATCAGGATCGTTTTTTCTACCTGAATGATGTATTCGCAGTGGCTCATCCAGCGTTGGATGTACGGTAATAACGCGCTGTGTAAGGCTTCGGCCTGCTGCTGTTCACCGTTGAGCCAGTGGCGATAAATACGCACATAGACCTCAGTAAACGAACAACCTGGCATCACACCTTTGCCGCCAGCGGCCAGCATTTGCAGCATGTACAAACCGGCATAACCATTGAGCACACTGGCTTGCGGGGCTTTCTGGAGAAACTCACGGGTGTAATCCACCGGCGGATTGCATTCAATTTTGAACACCGCGTGCGGGTAACGCGCGGCGACAGCCGCCAGTTGCTCAGGCGTTATGGATAAACCTGTTTCACCCGGGGCGTACTGGACCATTACCGGGATATCGACCGCTTCCAGCACCGCAAAGATATGATCCTGAATCGCCTGCGGGTTAGGTTGCAGGAAGAACGGCGGCAGCAACATCAACGCATCAACGCCGAGGCTTGCATAATAACGGGCGCGTTTTACCGCCATCTCGGTACTGTGGTCCGTCACGGACATCGCGCCATAGAGCGAACTGCCTGCCAGCGTCGAGACAAACATCTGCGCCAGACGATCGCGTTCCTGATCGCTCAGTTTAGGAAACTCGCTGGCGATGCCAAACAGCGTGGTGCCTTGTGCGCCTGTATCGGTGAGATGTTCCAGTAAACGAACAAAACTCACCTCATCAATCTCGCCCTCTTTGGTGAACGGCATGGCAACAATAGGGTTTACCCCGACGATATTCGTCGCGCTATAGCGCTGAGTCATCAGTCTTCCTCCCGGTCAGCCAGCACGGCACCCTGTGCGGCGGGTAGTGCCCAACGGCGATACAAACGCAGGAAGCCGCGTGGCACTTCTTTATCTACCGGTTTCCAGTGCTCGCGACGGGTTGCCAGTTCGGTTTCTGAAACGTGCAATGTCAGCGTGCGGGTTGGGATATTTATAGAGATTTCATCGCCATCTTCTACCAGACCCAATTCGCCACCATCCACCGCTTCCGGTGAAATATGGCCGACGAACAGACCACGGTTGGAGCCTGAGAAACGCCCGTCAGTAATCAACGCACAAGTGTCAGAAAGCCCCATACCTTCAAGCGATTTCATGGGCTTGTACATCTCTGGCATTCCCGGCCCGCCTTTCGGCCCTTCATAACGCAGCACCAGCACGCTACCCGGCTGGATTTGGCCGGACATGATGGCTTCCACAGATTCCTGCTCACTGTTAAACACCACCGCAGGGCCACGGAACACCATCAGGTTTTCCGGTACAGCGGCTGGTTTTACCACGCATCCGAGTGGCGACAGATTGCCGTGTAGCACGGCAACACCAGCCTCGTTACGCACGGGAATGGCTAATGTATGGATGACTTCCGGACGGCAACTCCGGGTTGCTTCGGTCAGCAACTCGGCTTTGGTTTTTCCGGCCACGGTCAGCGCATTCAGATCCATCAATTTGCTGATTTCATATTCGACCGCTTGCACACCACCGGCTTCCCAGAAGTCGATCATGTCGTGTTCGGAGGCCGGATAAAGCGAGGCAACCAATGGCACCTGATGGCTTAACTCATCAAAAGCAGACAGCGGCAAATGGCCCAGCTCTGCTTCATAATAAATTGCCTGTAAGTGCAGAATTGCGTTGGTCGAACCGCCCGTAGCCAGCAAATAAATCATCGCATTGCGGATGGATTCAGCGGTAATAATCTGGCGTGCATTAACGCCATCCAATACCAGTTTGACGGCCTGACGACCGGTTTCCACAGCACATTCGCGGCGCTCTTTTGAGATAGCAGGCAGCGTACTGCTACCCGGTAAACTCATGCCCAGCACTTCGCCGATACAACACATGGTGTTCGCGGTGCCATACATGGTGCAGGAACCAGGGCCGGGTTCGGCGATATTTTCAATGTGGGCGAACTCTTCTTCGCTGATTTCACCGCGCATTTTCCAACCAATGGCTTCGGTAACGATATTGCCGTCCCAGTGTTTGCCTTTGTATTCAGCCGGGTACATTGGGCCGCCGTTGACCATAATCGCCGGAATATCCAGGCGTGCCGCGGCCATTAACATCGCCGGAACGATTTTGTCGCACGAGCCGAGTAACACCATGCCGTCAAAGCGGTGGGCGCGCATCATCACTTCAATCGACGCGGTAATCACTTCGCGGGCAGCGAGGATGTAACGCATCCCCAGATGCCCTTCAGCAATGCCGTCACACGGTGCGATGGTGCCAAACACCATTCCGACACCACCTGCCTCATCAATGCCTTCGAGCACTTTGGCGGTCAGTTCATTCAGGTTTGCATGTCCTGCTGTCGCATTGGTGTAGCTGTTCACTACGGCGATTACAGGCTTACGCAGTTGTTCATCGGTATGACCCATTGATTTGTACAGCGCACGTTTCAGTGCGCCATCGTCACCTTCAAGAATCGGGTTGAAATGCGTGCCACAACTGGCACATCCGCCACCGCCACATCCACTCATAGTTTCTATCTCTTCTAAACGTTGCGATTAATAGTCGCGTTGATATGTTGGGCAGCATCAAGCTGCTCACCGCTCTGTTCGGGTACAGCGATAACTTTCTTCGGATTCGCCAGCCGTGCTGGCAGGGCGAGAATGAGTGGCGCACACAGCAGCAAGAAGGCCGCGAGGATATATAAGCCCGTGTCGGTGCGCCCGGTGGTGTCTTTCAGCCAGCCCAATACTGTCGGGCCAAAGAATCCTGCCAGGTTGCCGATGGAGTTGACGAAGGCGATACCTGCGGCTGCGGCTGTGCCGGAAAGAAGGGCGCCAGGCAGGCTGATGTAGGTTGGAATCAATGCCAGGGTGCCGGACATCGCCACGCAAATCCACGCCATCATCCAGAAGGTGGATCCGCTGCAATAAGCACTGAGCGCCAGGCCCACGCAGCCAATCATGGCGGGAATGGCAATATGCCAACGGCGTTCTTGTTTCAGGTCAGAGTGGCGACTGTTCCACACCATAAAACAGGCACCGAAGACATACGGCAGTGCCGCGAGCAGGCCGATATGGAAATCGTCGCTGACGCCTGAGGATTTGATGATCGACGGCAGCCAGAAGTTGATGCCGTAGTAACCGATGTTGAAGCTAAAGAACACCACCGCCAGCAGCCAGACGTAGCCGTTTTTCAACATCCCTTTCACGCTGCTATCCACTTTGCCCTGGTTGGCACGTGCACGATTGGCGGCATCTTTTGCCAGATCGTTAATGACGACCTGTTTTTCGGCATCGCTTAACCATTTCGCTGACTTCACATCGTTATCGAGATAACGCAGCACCACAAAAGCGAGCAGGAAAGAGGGGATCGCTTCAACCAGGAATAGCCACTGCCAGTTGTGCAAGCTGCCGACGCCCTCGAAAAGTTTGAGGATCAGGCCAGAAAGCGGGCTGCCGATAATGGTCGAAAGCGGCGTGACCAGAATAAACAGACCGAGCGTGCGAGCGGAGCGCCACGACGGGAACCACAGCGTGAGATAGAACACGATGCCAGGGAAGAAACCGGCCTCTGCCACACCGAGTAAAAAACGCACTATGTAAAACTGCGTCGGCGTGGTGACAAACATCATGCCAGCCGAAAGTACCGCCCAGGTTGCCATAATGCGGGCAATCCAGAAACGCGGCCCGAAACGTTGCATCAGCAGGTTGCTCGGCATCTCAAACAGGAAGTAACCGATAAAGAAGATGCCCGCACCCAGCCCATACACGGTATCGCTAAAATTTAGCGCATCCTGCATGTGTAGTTTTGCGAAGCCAACATTCACGCGGTCCAGATAGGCGAAGAAGTAACACAAGATCAAAAACGGGATCAGGCGTCGCGTTATCTTGCTGTAGACCTTTGATTCTTCCACCGCAGCGGTGGGGTTGTTGCCCAGAGTTTTCTGCATTTTGTCTGCTCCAGAGGTTCGATTTATTGTTATTTCGCCGCGGCGGTATCCGGGCGTATTCCCTTGAAAATTTGCTGACCGATAAGGCGCAGCGGCGCGCCACGCATCAGGTTGCCTTCAATGTTTTCGAGGGAAATGTTTTTGGTTTCAGGCACAAAGAGGATCGTCAGCACAATGCAGACGATATTCATCACGCCGTAAAGCCAGAAGGTATTTGGGCTGCCGATGGTGTCGATGAGTGTCAGGAAGGTCGCGCCAATAATCATATTGGCAATCCAGTTCGCCATCGTTGAACAGGTGACACCAAAATCACGTCCGGCCAGCGGCTGAATTTCGGAACACAGCACCCAAATCAGTGGGCCTGCGCTCATGGCAAAACCGACGATGAAAATAAGCAGGACGATAACGGCGGCGTACTGCTCCGTTGGGTTAGAGATCCCGCTATGGAACATATAACCGAGAATACCCATGCAGATGGCCATGCCGGAAAAGCCCAGTTTGAGGATGGGTTTACGGCCCCAACGGTCAACCAGTGCGATGGCGATAAACGTGGCAAGCACGTTAGTCAGCCCGGCGATGACGGTTCCCCACATTTGTTCGTGAGTCGTGGAGAAACCAGCAATTTCGAAGATCTTAGGTGCGTAATACATGATGACTGTCATGCCAGTGAACTGCTGCATGAACTGTAATAACACGCCAAGATAGGTTGAGCGGCGGAAGTGAGAGTTGTGCCGAAAGAGCTGCCAGCCGCGCTGTTTCATCTTCACGCTTTCACGAATCTGATTAAGCTCGTCCTGGGCTTCTTTATTGGAATTACGCAGCAGTTTGAGGACTTTTCCCGCCAGTTCGTGCTTGTCTTTCATTGCCAGCCAGCGCGGGCTTTCCGGAAGCGTTAACACGCCGACAAACAAAATAATGGCCGGGAAGGTGATAACGCCGAGCATCCAACGCCAGTGGCCGCCTTCACTTAGGGCGGTATCAGACAAGAACGCCGCCAGAATGCCGATGGTTATCATCAGTTGATAGAGGGAAATCATGCTGCCACGAATACGTTCTGGCGCAATTTCTGAAAGATAGAGTGGGGCAGTAAAAGAGGCGACACCCACGGCCAGGCCAAGGATGAAGCGAGAAATGCTGAGGACTTCCATATTGTGTGCAACAGCACAGCCAATAGAGCCAATAACAAAGAGCACGGCACCTAACAGAAGACTCTTTTTGCGCCCTAAAGAAGAGGACATCGGGCCGCTACACAACGCGCCGAGTGCTGCACCGAACATCATAATACTGACAACCATTTCCTGATGGTGGCTGCTTAAACCAAACTCTTTGGCGATAAACGGCAGCGCACCAGCAATCACCCCCATATCCAGACCAAACAGCAATCCAGCGAGGGCGGCAAGAAAGCAAACGAGTATCGTCTGCCGATTAGTTTTTGTAGGGTTCATAGGTAAGGCCTTTATATTTTTTAGAATTTAAATTGATGGCTCAGAGAGCCAGTCAGTGTTGTTTCTATTTTTATCAGGCCGCCATCAACGGCTTTTGGATGGGGAAGCCCGCAGCTTGCGGAAGTGACATAAAGATCTGAAAGTGTTGATCCGCCGAAAGTGCAGCAGCTCGGCTGGCTTACGGGAAGATCAAAGCGATCAACCTCCTGCAATTCAGCGCCACTGATTTGGTAGCGTGTAAGGCAATGCTCGCCCCAGTTGCTATTAATTAATTGGCGTTGAGTCGTCAGCGTTGAGCCATCAGGGATCCCGCTGACTGGATATTCCTGCTGTATGTTCAGGCTGTCTGCCTGGAATGTGGCACGGTAAAAAGTGTGGTGTAGTGAGTCGGCAAACCAGATGTCGTCATCTACCCATTGCAGGGTGTTCGGCACCAGCAGGTTTCCAGTTAAATGCTGCACGTCATCTGACTTACCGTTTAGCCGATACCAACTGCCAATCGCGCGTTTAGCCTGTGGATCCATGCTGCTAAACCACAGTGAACCATCTGGAGCAATTGCCGCTTCATTGGGGCGCGTGCCTTGTGCATTCGCCGGATAAGCACAGAAAAATTCAAGGTGTTGGTGGGCGTAGTCGTACAACGCGATACCTTGCTGGCTGACCACCAGAAAACACTCGGCGAGTTCTGTCAGCAGCACCGCGCTGGTGAAAGGCGGCATGGCATGAATTTCTATGCGCCCATCTTCATCAGGCCAGTAGCGCAGCAGGCGTTGCTGTAAAATATCGACCCACAGCAATGACTGGCTGCGAGCACACCACATCGGGGTTTCACCGAGTTCGGCGCGATAGTCGCCAATGATTTGCAGGCTACTGCTGATGAAGGTGGCCATGGTTTATTCTGCGCACTCGCGCCAGGCTTGCTGATATGCCTGTGCCCGTTCACGTAATACAGCCATGCTCATACCTGCCTGATACAACCCGCCGCCGAGGCCAAAACCGTTGGCGCCTGCCTGAATATAGCTACGCATTTGCGCGGCATCCGCTTGAATGCCACCCACTGGCAAGCAGGCCATCACTGGTGGAATCACTGCGCGGAATGCTTTGGTGATGGCCGGTGAAATATGTTCGGCGGGGAAAAGTTTGAGTGCGCTGGCGCCCGCGTTCATTGCGCTAAATGCCTCGCTGGGTGTCATAACGCCAGGCAGGCTGACTAAGCCCAGCTGGCGCGTGTGGCGGATGACCTCCGGGCAGCAGTTTGGCGAGATGATCAACTGCCCGCCGCATTCGGCCACCGCGGTGACTTGCTCAACCGTGAGCACTGTTCCCGCACCCACATAGCCACGTTTACCCACCACATCGCGCATCAGGCTGATAGATTCCAGCGGTGACGGGCTGTTGAGCGGCACTTCCAGGTAGCGAAAACCGCATTCGAGCAAGATCTCTGCGGCTTGCGTTGCCTCAGCTGGGGTGATACCACGCAGGATAGCGACCAGCGGTAATGGCTCTTTTTGCCACTGGGCAATGAAACTTTCCGGGCTCATGATTTATTTCCTTGAAGCAGAGGAAGGAGTTGCCACAGGCCATGAACAAAGCAGTCATCGCCATTGACCGGTGAGAGTTCAAGATTCATCTGGCTTGCAGCAAGCTGGTAGCGGGCGGTTAATGATGGGCTGCCCACCACCCAGGTGTGTTGCCCGCCAGGGATCGCCTGTAATTCGTAGCCGATGGTTAAGCCCGACAAATAGCTGTGTATATGGGCGTCACTTATTTCGCCTGCGAGGCGGCGGGTGCGCGCGGAGAAGATCAAATGAGTAAATGGCGCGCCCTCGCCTGTTGTTTTCACGCCGAGCAAGAAGGCTTGCTGGGAATCTTGTTGTTCCGGCAACGCCCGGCCAAGAATCGAGTGCTGGGTGAGGAGTGAGAAAACTTCACCAGTCATAAAGGTGGAGAACGAGACAATCTCACCATTGCGCATTGCCGCGTGTTTGCTGTGTGTGCCGGGGAGCAGCGCGATATGGCGGCTTGCAGGATAAAGTGCCGCCAGCCCCAAAAGTTGCACTTCTTCCCCGCGCATCACATCCGGCTGGCCAAATTGGCTCATGCCATGAGCGCCGGGAATAATCCACGCCGGGCTGCCCCACGGGGTTTGAAACGCCAGCGTGCGCGATGCCAGATCCCCGGCGCTGCACGGCAGTTCTGCGTAAGGCACTTCGTGCCAGCCTTGCTGTGAGCCAACCATCCCCGCCATGACGACGGGCAATGCTCCATGCTGCTCAAGCCACGGTTGCAGTAAGGTTTGCAGCGTGCTGGCAAATTGCCCTTGTTCAATGGACAACAACCCGCAGGCTTGATTGATTTGGGAGACTTGTACACTTCCCTGCATCAAAAATGCCCGGAAATTAGTCGTGCCCCAGTCGATGGCGATCCAATTGTTTTTCATTTCAAGTAATACAAACCATGTAATCTTGTAATACAAGAATGCTAGAGCAAAAAACACCCACAATCTGTGAGAGAGATCGAAATTACATCAGGAGAGGATCAAATAATGTGGTCGAACATTTCCGGACGATCTTGCCAGATGCGTTTTTTGGCCGCATTGAGCAAAATATCGCGCATTTTCAGGCGGGCGTTATCGACCTGCTTCAGGCGAATTGCATCGAATAACTGGTAGTGCTCATCGACGGCGGCTTTGGTCTGACGCACATCTTTTTCGAGGGTTTGTTTAAACGACAGCGCCATGGCCGCAGAAAGCGCGTTGCCGAGGGCTAAAAGAAAAGGGTTATGCGTGGCGCGTAATAATGCATGGTGAAATGCCAGATCGCCTTCTTCAAATAAGGCTTTTTGCGCTTCAACCTGGCCTTTACGCATCAACTGGAGTGCGTCTTCCATCGCTGCCAGATCGTGTCCGTTAGCGTTTAATGCCGCGAGTGTTGCCACATTTGGCTCGAAAATCAGGCGTGTCACAATCAGTTGTTCAACCAGTTTCAGGTCGAGTTCACCTTCGGCAAGCCACCCCAGAACGTCAATATCCAGCAGGCTCCACTGTTCACGATTATTTACCGTGCTGCGTTTTTTGGCCTGAATGGAGATAAGCCCCTTTGCCGCCAGAACCTGCAGGGCGTTGCGCACTGAAGTACGGGAAACTTCATATTCCACGGCCAGTTCGTTTTCACCAGGTAAAGAAAGTCCCGGCGCGAGATCGCCATGCATGATACGGCGTGCAAGATGCTGGGTGACAGATTCTGAAATATTTGTCTGTGGGACTTTCATTACACTTTCTCGGTCGGGTCTGAACATGGAAATGAGCTACATAGTAAGCTAATCGCATCGTAATCGCACCGTATGTCCTTAAAAGATAAGAGAGCAACGTATGAGCAGAACTCCAATCATTCTCGACACAGACCCAGGTATCGACGACGCGGTCGCCATTGCCGCAGCACTCTTCGCACCACAGCTGGATTTAAAGCTCCTGACCACGGTTGCCGGGAATGTCAGCGTCGAGAAAACCACGCGTAATGCCCTGCAACTGATGCACTTCTGGCGCAAGGATATTCCTGTTGCTCAAGGGGCCGCCACGCCACTGGTGCGTAAATTGCGCGATGCGGCCTACGTGCACGGCGAGTCCGGAATGGAAGGTTATGCGTTTGTCGACCACCAACGCCAGCCGCTGGATAAACCCGCTTTTCAGGCGATTTATGAATGCTTACTCCAAAGCACTGAAGCGATTACGCTGGTGGCAATCGGCCCGCTCACCAATATCGCGCTGCTATTAACGCAATACCCTGACTGCAAAGCGAAAATCAAACGGCTGGTTATCATGGGTGGCTCGGCCGGGCGCGGTAATTTCACGCCAAACGCTGAATTTAATATTGCGATCGATCCGGAAGCCGCAGCACGCGTATTCGAAAGTGGGCTGGAGATTGTCATGTGTGGCCTCGACGTGACTAATCAGGCTCTGCTTAGCCCGAAATATCTGGCGACCCTTTCTGAGCTCAACCAAACCGGCAAAATGTTACACGCTCTATTTAGTCACTACCGCAGCGGCAGCATGGCTACTGGCTTACGAATGCATGACCTTTGTGCGATAGCCTGGCTGGTAAAACCGGAATTATTCCGCACTCAGCCCTGTTTTGTGGCCGTAGAAACTCGTGGTGAATTTACCGCAGGCACTACGGTTGTGGATATTGAAGAGCGTTATCAGCGTGAGCCAAACGCACAAGTGGCGTTGGATCTGGATGTCGAAGGTTTTCAGGCGTGGGTGGCAGAAGTGCTGGCTCTGGCGCCTTAATTAACCAAAGGCGAGAGGTGGGCGCAAAAGCCAAAAAACACCCAACTTTTAGGTTGGGTGTTTGGTTTTAAGCTCAGAACCGATGCATGATTATAACTTCACTTTCATACAGTGACGCGAAAGTCGCATGGCAAGATCATCTACGCGTTAATCGGCGCACCAGCGCCATTTCACTGTGGCGGAAGGGAATGCCGTATTCGTCCAGCACATCGTGGAACCACAGATGCGCGTAATCCACGCCGCTTTTACGCACTGACGGCCAGGGGAGGGTGGTTTGCGTTTTGCCACGCACCAGGCCCCACTGATAACAGCCGACATTCAGGGCGGCAAACAGAGGCAGTTGTTCCTCCATCACGCAGCCGACATGGCGCGCCAGCCATTCGGTGCATAACACCGGGCGCTCGAACTTCTGCCAGAAACGCAGAACCTGGAGCATTTTCGGTGTGGCAAGATAGGCGTGGAAGCTCAGCACATCCGAAAGTTGAGCGGCGGCAATATCGATAGGATGGGCGAAATGCTCGCTTGCCGGTTGATCCAGATCTTGCGAGATATGCCACGCACCCACGGTGAGCGGCTGTAGCGGATCTTCGCCCCGCGCCCAGGCAAAAATCAGCGGCAGTAATTCCAGCGCAAAGCGTTCCAGTTTTTCATCAAACTGCGTTTCTTCGAGGCCGGTCGCAAATGTGCCGCGATTGCCGGGTTCGTTGTACAAATCCCAAATGGCGATACGCGAGTCGGTCCTGAAATGGCGCACAATGTCGCGCACATAGCGCTCAAGATCCGGCCACATATCACGGTTACAAACAATCTCACGCCCGGGGCTTGCCGCCGCCTGGCTGTTATGTTTGCCTGGTTCAGGGGCTTTTTGCGGCCCCAAAAAAGGTTCGTCGCCGGAAAAACCACAGTCGTCCATCAGTGTGAGCATCACTTTGATATTGTGGCGCTGCGCGATATTCAGAAACTGGTCGATGCGCGCCAGCAGGCCGTCGCGGTCGTGCCGCCAGACAATAAATGGCAGGTTGATACGCAACTGGTTGTAGCCAATTTCTTGTGCCCAACCCAACTCCTGTTCGATAGTTTCGGCATCGAAAGTTTCCCGCTGCCACAGTTCTGTCCAGTTAACAGCGCTGCGTGGCAGGTAGTTAAAACCGCAAATCCAGCCCTGATTGTTGTGCCACTCTGCGGCCTGCTGTTTGCTCCATTGCGTGCGCATGATGTGGCTCCTATGGCGATTCTGGCGTTAAAGCCGGTGCAGTTTTGCGCCCTGGCGTATTGCCCCAAACTTTGTCGTATTCATAACCGGTCAAATCTTTGATCACTTTGCGGGTTTCCAGATCGCAGTCTTCGAGCTTGCCACCGAGTTTCAGGCGTGCGACCTCTTTGATAAGCGTTTTATGGGATTCGCGTGTCAGTTTGAATTTGAAGGTCATATAGAAGCTGATTGCCAGGAGTGCCGCGGTGGCAAAGACCATCAGTCCGACTATCGCATGCAACGCTTCGATAGGTTGCTCACCCTGGCCTTTCACAAAACCACTTTCTTGCAGCACCACACCAATCAGCATAATGGCCAGCGCGACGGTGCTTTTACGCGTCAGCACCATGACGCCGGCAAATATGCCCTCGCGGCGTTTTTTGGTGACGATTTCATCCACATCGGGAATAAAGCTGTAGATATTCCACGGGATAAAATAAAGACCTGCACGTGAAAGGCCTAAAATGACAAACACAGCGGAGAACAATATCACTGAGACATTGATGTTGTTGATATAGGCGTAAAATAAGAAGGCTAAAACAGCGAAGATACAACTATAAGATAAACGTAACGCACCGGATGGCGTGAAATTTAATTTGCTCAGCAGCATCATGAAAACAAATGTTCCCGGAATAGAAACAAATGCTGCCACGCTTAAATAACCTGATACTGTTGCTGCATCCTGATGCAAGCCGTAAACCACATAATAAGTAAATACCGAACCGAAGACGTCCATTGCCGTAAACGAAGCAATGTAGATAATAATATGCTGGCGGAACATCTTGATTTTAAATGACGAGAAAAGATCTAACACCAGGTTTTTTAGATGGTGCCACAGGTTGCCGCTATTTGCCCCTTCAGGTTCGGGCTCAAACTCTTCACGCACATCTTTCGCTTCCCAGGTACACATCCAGGTGGTAAATACCGCGAGGCAAAAAATAGCAGAGAAAATTAACCCGGTGTAGGTGTAGGTCATAGAGTTATCTTTGCCGGTAAACTGCATAATCACGCCCGGAACCGAAACCGCCAGGAAGCCACCCAATTGTGAGCAGATCATCCGCACACCCGATAAACGGGCGCGTTCGCTGTAGCGGTTGGTCATTTCTGCGGCCAGTGTTTCCCACGGAACCAGCACCATCGCCGACAGCAATTCAATGGAAAGATAGGTGCCGAGGTAATACCAGTAGCCCATATCGGTGACCCAAAGCAGGGCGTATAAAAACATCAGCGGGGCGCTTAGCAGTAAAAAGAAGCGGCGGCGGCCAAACTTTTTACCCAGCCAGGTATTGGCGAAATTATCGGTGATATAACCCATAATCGGGCTTAATACCGCATCAATCACGCGGGCTATGGCAAATATTGAACCAGCTTCCAGTACCGATAATCCACAATAGGTGGTGTAGAAAAATAGCAGCCAGGTGCCAATAATGGCAAAGGCCCCACCACCAAATAAATCAGTAACACCATATCCTATGGCTGTTCCATAGCCGACTCTGCGTGCTGTAGGTTTCATATTATTCCTTTCTTTTATATCTAGGGTAGCAGTAAGAAAAGGCGTTAATTAGATAATGTCTATCCAGTTTCTGGTTATAGATGACTGGTAAATTGCTTCGACCATGCGCAGGGATGTTTCCGCCTGGTATATATCAACGTAATTATGATTGTCGGGTGTTTGTAATGAATGATAAAAATTATTGATTGCCTGCTGGTGACTGCTTCCCCAATAACACTTTTGGACTTCACGTGGTATTTCGTCGCAGGCCAATAGATTTTTCTCCTCACCAGCAATAAACCACAGATTATTGTGATGAAGTTGCAGCAGGCCTTCTTCGCAATGGATCTCAAGAAATAGCGGCGAGTCGGTGGTGTGGCAATTCGTCGCGTAAAAAATCCCTCGCGCCCCGTTGGCTAATTGCATATTCGCCATCGAGGTGTCCTCGGCTTGTGTGGCATTGCTGAGAAAACTGCTCTCCACCACGCCTTTTACCGACTCGACTCCGCCAGCAAACCACTGCATTAAATCCAGCGTATGAATCGCCTGATTGATGAGCAGGCTGCCGCCTTCTGTTGCAAAACTCCCGCGCCATGGGCTTTGGGCGTAGTAATCGTAAGAACGGCTCCAGGTTAGCACCGCTTTAATACTCAGCACTTTGCCGTAGGCATTGCTTTCCAGTAATTCTTTTATCTTCTGGCTGCTCGGATTCAGGCGGTTTTGATAGCAAACCCCTAGTTGCACGGTACCGGTTCTTAGCCGTGCTTTTATCTCCTTCACTTCACCTGGATTGAGCGCGACTGGCTTTTCTGTGAACACATGCTTTCCGGCGGCAAGGGCCGCAAGGATGATCTCTTTATGGGCGAAATGCGGTGTGCAAACGTGTACCACATCAATCTGCGCATCGCAGAGCATTTCGCGGTAATCGGCGTAATAACGGCAGCCATAGCGCTCGGCAAGCACCATGCCTTTTGTTGGATCGGTTTCAACAATCGCCCGTAGCTGGCAGGCGGGATTCGACTGAATGGCTTCGATGTGCAGGGTGTGAATGGCACCACACCCGACGACTGCGGCTTGCATCACCTTCATTACGCAACCCCGTTTGCCAGCATTTGCGCCCGCACACACAGCTCCGCAGCTTTAAAGGCATGGGCCTGCGTCATGGCATTTTCAGTACGATTCAGGCAATCGAGAATCAGCTCGCCAAAGAATGGGAAGCCGACTTTTCCGGCCACAGGATAGCGGAATTCACCCTCTTTATTGACCAGATACACCACGTCCTGTTCCTGGCGTGTGATGTCGACGTATTTGCGGATCTCAATATAACCTTCGGTGCCAAGCAGCGTCAGGCGGCCATCACCCCAGGTACTCAACCCTTGCGGCGTAAACCAGTCACAGCGGAAATAACCGCTGGCACCGTTTTCGCCTTTCAGCATCGCATCGCCGAAATCTTCAAATTCTGGATACTGCGGATGGGCAAAGTTCTGCGTTTGCGCGGCAACGACATGGGCTTCGCTATTGTCGGTATAAAACAGGAACTGTTCGATTTGATGGCTGCCAATGTCACAAAGAATGCCGCCGAAGCGTTTTTTAAAGTAAAACCAGTCGGGGCGGCCAGTACCTTCGCGGTGTGGTCCCATTCCCAGCGTCTGGATAACCCGGCCAATTGCGCCGTCGCGCACCAGTTGCCCGGCAAATACCGCGCTTTCAACATGCAAACGCTCGCTGTAATAGACTGCGTATTTGAGCCCGGTTTGTGCCACTTTCGCTTTCGCCGCCGCCAGCTGTTCAAGGGTGGTCAGCGGCGCTTTATCGGTGAAGTAATCTTTCCCGGCATCCATCACTTTTAGCCCAAGGGCGCAGCGCTCGGCAGGAATTCCAGCTCCGGCAACCAGCTTCACCGTGGGATCGTTGAGAATAGCCTCAAGCGTTGGGGCGACTTTTGCCTGCGGATACTGTTTCAGGAACTGTTCAATTTTCTGCGGCTCAGGATCGTAAACCCATTTCAGTGTCGCACCTGCTTCAACCAGGCCGTTGCACATGCCGTAGATATGGCCGTGATCGAGTGCGGCGGCGGCAAAAACAAAATCACCCGGCTGCACAACTGGCTGCGGTTTGCCTTTTGGCGCGTAATTCATACCGTCTTTGATGCTCATCGTTATGCCCCCTGATCCATATTTTTGCCCAGCGGTATAGCATCTTCATTAGCGAAGTTTTCCACCGAGGCTGATTTCTCAAAGAAGTGCGGTGCCAGTTTCACTAAGCCGCCAGTCTGGTAATACGGGTCGCTTGTACTAATTGGCAGCGAAACAATGCTGCGGGTGATGGCCGATTTATAGATTGCCGTAATGAGTTCCAGCGAGCGCTTGCCTTGGGGCCCATCGACTAACGGTGCGGTTTTGGTTTCCAGTGCATGAAGGAAGTTTTCGATTTGCCCGATATGCAGCGTCCAGTTCAGGTGTGGAACTGACTGGAAGCTATCCTCAAGCTGGTTTTCAAGTTTTGTATCACGGGTTTCAATCGGGAAACCGTTCGGCGCGCTAATGCTGGCGAATTTATCCCATGGCGCAGAAATACGTGCTTTCTCACCCTGAATCACGATCTTCTGATCTTCGCCGTGATGCACCACCGATGCGGTAAGTTGCGTGAGTGCGCCAGTGTCATATTTGAAAATCGTCGCACTCAGATCTTCGACTTCGGCGTTGTCATGGGAAACGTTGGTCGTGATGGCGACCACTTCTGATGGGAAACCAAGCATCCACTGAATGGCATCGATGTGGTGCACTGCATGGTTTAATGTGCAGCCACCCCCTTCTTTTTCCCAGGTGCCACGCCACCAGAGGTCGTAATAAGAGTGTCCACGCCACCAGAATGAATCCACTTGTGCATGGCAAATTTTGCCAATTTGGTCACTTTCGAGCACTTTTTTCAAACGCCAGAAGGCATCGGTAAAACGGTTCTGGGCGATTATCGACAGCGTTTTTCCACTTGATTCGGCGGCAGCAATCATCGCATCACATTCTTGTAGTGAAGCCGCCATGGGTTTCTCGCACAGCACATGTTTGCCTGCATTTAGCGCATCAATAGAAATAGCCGCATGGACATACGGCGGGGTACAGATATCAAACACATCAATTGAAGGGTCATTAAGAATATCTTGATGGTTACTGTAGATTTTTGCGTCCATCAGCCCGTAATGCTTTTTCTTTTCTTCGGCTTTTTCGGGGTAGATATCGACCAGCGCGACAATCTGACAGCGGTCAGGAAATTCAAGATACCCCTGAATATGATTGTGGGAAATATTGCCAGTTCCAATAATAGCGATTCTTTGCATTGTGCTCTCACTTATACAAAAAAATAGGGTTTATTTTTATCAAGAATCATTTTTTGAGAGCATAGTTATGGTTTTTTTTTCACACAACCGCTATTTATGACAGGAATTGCACGGCGTAAATGGCATGGTTGTGATTAAACAAAAATGCTTGCGATGAGAAAGGGTTAGTCATGAAAATAATGTCAAAGTGCTAATGAGGCAGCGATCACAAAATGACGGGGAAGCTGAAAATCAAAGAGATAGCCGTGCTGACAGGGCTTTCGCCGAGCACGGTATCAAGGGTGTTGGCAGGTAAAAATAATGTCAGCCCACAGGCAAAAGAAAAAGTTTTTTACCACGCTCGCTATATGGGCATTTTGCGTGACATACCCGCTAGCCGTTTGCTGATGAATTCATTATTAGTCTGTGCTCCGGCTGCTGCTTTTACACCTAATGGCGACCATTATTATTACGAGGTGATTCAAGGTATTATTTCGGAGGTTTCACATTACGATATTCATGTTAAAAAATGCGCGCTAGATATTAACGAAGCAGACACAACTTTATTTATGAAACACATTAATGAGGAAGATGTTGATGGCGTAATAATCATTGGTATTGATGATGATTCGTTGTATCGCCTGGCGGCAGAAAGTAATAAACCGGTAGTCACCATTAATGCCAGAGATAAAAAGATGCGGCTTGATTGTGTCTCGCCAGACCATTCTGCCATTGGTTACAGCGCGGCAAAATATTTGTTAGAAAAAGGCCACCGTCAGGTACTTCTATTTACCGATTTGCGCCGGGAAACGATGATCCAGCGTCTTGAAGGGTTTAAACGGGCCTGCCTGGATCACCACCTTGTTTTTGATGAGTCAGAACATTTGCTGGTGACGAAAGGCTACGGCGAGCCAGAAGCGCGGGCAAATTTTAAAAAATATCTTGAGCAGCGTTCATTAGCACAACTGCCGTCGGCCATTCTATGTGGCGGGGGAGCCATTGCGCGCGCGGTGCTCAGTGAGTTGAAAACCCATCAGCTTCAGGTTCCAGAAGATATCTCCGTGATGAGTTGCGCTTACTCACATGAAATGGATGAAATAAAATCATTAGGGTTAACCGCCGCTTTTCAGCCGTGCCGCGAACTGGGTAGTGAAGCCGTGTGTATTCTACAAAGTCGCTTAACGCGCAACATTAGCTCGCGGTTTAATTTATTGCTCCAGGGCTCCATTGAGTTAGGGAGTTCGGTGGCTGATGTGAACTGGCGACGCAGAGAATTGTATCATTCGCAGACAATTCCATAATTATTTTAAGGCATTAATGGCTTTTACTGATAATTCCGCCGTTTTGTCATAAATTTCTTATTATCGGTGTTTTCGAGTGGCGGGCCTCACCTGGGCTGGTTAATCTGAGAACAGTTTCATTGAATTTTGAATAAAGAAAAGAGAGTGAATATGGATGAGTCACAAGTCCGCGTGGCAATCGCGGGTGCGGGTGGTCGCATGGGGCGACAACTAATTCAGGCAGCACTACAGCTGGATGGCGTAAAACTGGGTGCGGCGCTTGAGCGCACGGGTTCATCTTTGCTGGGAAGTGACGCCGGGGAATTAGCGGGTGTGGCGAAAACGGGCGTCATCGTCAGTGATAGCCTTGAAGCAGTAGCGAATGATTTCGACGTGTTTGTTGATTTCACCCGTCCTGAAGGTACGTTGAATCACCTGGCGTTTTGCCGCCAGCACGGTAAAGGCATGGTGATTGGTACTACCGGTTTTGATGATGCGGGCAAGCAGGCGATTGCTGATGCTTCAGGTGAGGTTCCGATTGTCTTTGCCGCCAACTTTAGCGTCGGCGTAAACGTGATGCTTAAGCTTCTGGAGAAAGCCGCCAAAGTGATGGGTGATTACACCGACATCGAAATCATCGAAGCGCATCATCGCCATAAAGTCGATGCGCCATCAGGCACTGCGTTGGCAATGGGTGAAGCCATTGCTCATGCCATGGACAAAGATTTAAAAGAGTGTGCGGTTTATTCCCGTGAAGGGTACACCGGCGAGCGCGTTCCAGGCACTATTGGCTTTGCCACCGTGCGTGCGGGCGACATTATTGGTGAACATACGGCGATGTTTGCGGACATCGGCGAGCGTATTGAAATCAGCCATAAAGCATCCAGTCGCATGACTTTTGCAAATGGCGCAGTTAGATCGGCATTGTGGCTGAAATCAAAGAAAAATGGCCTTTATGATATGCGTGATGTGCTGGATCTCAATAGTTTGTAAACATTATTACCCATCGTGATGTGGTTATTACAATCATAATTGTTTGATTGACAGGGCAATATTTTATTGCCCTTTTTTATTTTTGTTTTTTTAAGGGGTTATTGTAATTTTTTTCTTCAAACTCCAGTAATCATAAGATTACCTTCTATTATTCATGGTTCAGCGGTTAATTTTGACCATTTGGTCCACTTTTTACCCTCCTTCATGTCAGGTTACGGGTTATCCTGGTCCGCAACCGATTACGCGTTATGAGTTAGCTGTTGATTTCACCGCTCAATTCCTCTTTTTCTCATCAGAGAGCTAAAAAACACATAAAAAGTTGCGCTTATGGTAGACTTTTGCCCGGCCTCTCACTAGAATGCCGCCGTTTGTCAAAATTCCAAATGACAGGCTGTTTTGCATTGATTCATGAATTGGTTTTGAATTAATATGCAAATAAATTGACTGTTTATTCCCTGGAGGACGTTTTGATTAAGTCAGCGCTGTTGGTTCTGGAAGACGGAACCCAATTCCACGGTCGGGCCATTGGGGCATCGGGTCAGGCTGTTGGGGAAGTCGTTTTCAATACCTCAATGACCGGTTATCAAGAAATCCTCACTGATCCTTCCTACTCCCGCCAGATTGTCACTCTTACTTATCCTCATATCGGTAATGTCGGCACCAATGCTGCTGACGAAGAATCCTCCCAGGTACATGCGCAAGGCCTCGTCATCCGTGACCTACCACTGATTGCCAGCAACTATCGCAATACCGAAGACCTTTCTTCTTACCTCAAACGCCATAACATCGTGGCGATTGCCGATATCGATACCCGTAAGCTGACCCGAATTCTGCGCGAGAAAGGTGCACAGAACGGCTGCATCATCGCCGGTGATAACCTGGACGCCACACTGGCTCTTGAGAAAGCGAAAGCCTTCCCAGGCCTTAATGGTATGGACCTTGCGAAAGAAGTGACCACGCAAGAAGCTTATGCCTGGCAGCAAGGTAGCTGGACGCTTGAAGGCGAGTTGCCAGAAGCGGCTAAAGAAGAAGATTTACCATTCCATGTCGTGGCTTACGATTACGGCGTGAAGCGCAACATTCTGCGTATGTTGGTTGACCGCGGTTGCCGCCTGACTGTTGTACCGGCACAAACACCAGCAGAAGAAGTGCTGAAGATGAATCCAGACGGCATCTTCCTTTCTAACGGCCCTGGTGACCCGGCGCCATGCGACTACGCTATCAGTGCAATAAAATCCTTCCTGGAAACAGACGTGCCGGTATTCGGTATCTGTCTGGGCCACCAGTTGCTGGCTCTGGCAAGCGGTGCAAAAACTGTGAAGATGAAGTTTGGTCACCACGGTGGCAACCACCCGGTGAAAGATTTGGATCGCGACTGCGTAATGATTACTGCTCAGAACCATGGTTTTGCAGTAGAAGAATCAACACTTCCTGCGAACCTCCGTGTGACCCATAAGTCACTGTTCGATGGCACGCTGCAAGGCATTCATCGCACAGATAAAGCAGCATTCAGCTTCCAGGGGCACCCAGAAGCAAGCCCTGGCCCACACGATGCGGCGCCGCTGTTTGACCACTTTATCGAATTGATTAAGCAATACCGTTATACCGCCACTTTTACCAGCAAGTAAGTATCAGGAGCTAAGAAAATGCCAAAACGTACAGATATAAAAAGCATCCTGATCCTCGGCGCAGGCCCAATTGTTATCGGCCAAGCGTGTGAGTTCGACTACTCCGGTGCTCAGGCGTGTAAAGCGCTGCGTGAAGAGGGTTACCGTGTCATTTTGGTGAACTCCAACCCGGCAACCATTATGACCGACCCGGAAATGGCCGATGCGACTTACATCGAGCCGATTCACTGGGAAGTGGTGCGCAAAATCATTGAGAAAGAGCGCCCGGACGCTGTTCTGCCAACCATGGGCGGCCAGACTGCGCTGAACTGTGCGCTGGAACTCGAGCGCGAAGGTGTTCTCGCAGAATTTGGCGTCACCATGATTGGTGCTACCGCTGATGCAATTGATAAAGCTGAAGATCGCCGCCGTTTCGACGTGGCGATGAAAAAAATCGGCCTTGATACTGCGCGTTCTGGCATTGCTCACAACATGGAAGAAGCGTTGGCTGTTGCCGCTGATGTGGGTTATCCGTGCATCATCCGCCCTTCATTCACCATGGGTGGCAGCGGCGGCGGTATCGCTTACAACCGTGAAGAATTCGAAGAAATCTGCGAGCGTGGTCTGGATCTTTCGCCAACCAAAGAGCTGCTGATTGACGAATCCCTGATTGGCTGGAAAGAGTACGAAATGGAAGTTGTGCGTGATAAAAACGACAACTGCATCATCGTGTGCTCTATCGAAAACCTTGACCCAATGGGTATTCACACCGGTGACTCCATCACCGTGGCGCCAGCGCAAACGCTGACCGACAAAGAATACCAAATCATGCGTAACGCCTCGATGGCGGTGCTGCGTGAAATCGGCGTGGAAACGGGCGGTTCTAACGTGCAGTTCTCGGTTAACCCGAAAACTGGCCGTCTGATTGTTATCGAGATGAACCCGCGCGTGTCGCGCTCTTCAGCTCTGGCTTCTAAAGCGACCGGTTTCCCGATTGCGAAAGTGGCAGCAAAACTGGCGGTGGGTTACACCCTCGATGAGCTGATGAACGATATCACCGGTGGCAAAACCCCGGCATCGTTCGAACCGTCCATCGACTACGTTGTGACGAAAATTCCTCGCTTCAACTTCGAAAAATTCGTCGGTGCCAATGACCGTCTGACTACCCAGATGAAATCTGTGGGCGAAGTGATGGCGATTGGCCGCACGCAACAGGAATCACTGCAAAAAGCATTGCGTGGCCTGGAAGTGGGCGCGACCGGTTTTGACCCGAAAGTGAATCTGGATGACCCGGAAGCGCTGACCAAAATCCGCCGCGAGCTGAAAGATGCCGGCGCTGAGCGTATCTGGTACGTTGCTGATGCATTCCGCGCGGGCATGTCTGTTGATGGCGTGTTCAACCTGACCAACATCGACCGTTGGTTCCTGGTGCAGATTGAAGAGCTGGTTCGCCTGGAAGAGAAAGTCGAAGAGATTGGCATTACTGGCCTGACTCACGACTTCCTGCGCTTCCTCAAGCGTAAAGGCTTTGCCGATGCGCGCCTGGCTAAACTGGCTGGCGTTCGCGAATCTGAAATCCGCAAACTGCGTGAGCAATACCAATTACACCCGGTTTATAAGCGTGTTGATACCTGTGCGGCTGAGTTCTCAACAGATACCGCCTACATGTACTCCACTTATGAAGACGAGTGTGAAGCTAATCCGAACAACGACCGTGACAAAATCATGGTGTTGGGTGGCGGCCCGAACCGTATCGGCCAGGGTATCGAGTTTGACTACTGCTGCGTTCACGCATCCCTTGCGCTGCGTGAAGATGGTTACGAAACCATCATGGTTAACTGTAACCCGGAAACGGTTTCTACCGACTACGACACATCTGACCGCCTGTACTTCGAACCAGTAACCCTCGAAGACGTGCTGGAAATTGTCCGTGTTGAGAAACCAAAAGGCGTAATCGTGCAGTACGGCGGCCAGACTCCGCTGAAACTGGCGCGTGAACTGGAAGCCGCAGGCGTTCCGATTATCGGCACCAGCCCGGATGCCATCGACCGTGCAGAAGACCGTGAGCGTTTCCAGCACGCAGTTGACCGCCTCAAGCTGAAGCAACCTGCCAACGCCACCGTGACCGCCATCGAAATGGCCGTAGAAAAAGCGGCACACATTGGTTACCCGCTGGTTGTTCGTCCATCCTACGTTCTGGGTGGCCGTGCGATGGAAATCGTGTATGACGAAGTGGATTTACGCCGTTACTTCCAGACTGCTGTCAGTGTATCGAACGATGCGCCAGTGCTGCTCGACCGCTTCCTCGACGATGCGGTAGAAGTTGATGTTGATGCCATCTGCGACGGTGAAGCCGTGCTGATTGGTGGCATCATGGAACACATCGAACAGGCTGGCGTTCACTCCGGTGACTCCGCATGTTCACTGCCAGCTTACACACTGAGCCAGGAAATCCAGGACGTGATGCGCCAACAGGTGCAGAAACTGGCTTTCGAGCTGCAAGTTCGCGGTTTGATGAACGTGCAGTTTGCGGTGAAAGATAACGAAGTCTACCTGATTGAAGTGAACCCGCGTGCTGCGCGTACCGTACCGTTTGTCTCGAAAGCGACCGGCATGGCACTGGCGAAAGTGGCGGCGCGTGTGATGGTTGGTCAAACGCTGGCACAACAGGGCATGACCAAAGAAATCATCCCGCCTTACTACTCCGTGAAAGAAGTGGTGCTGCCGTTCAACAAATTCCCGGGCGTTGACCCACTGTTAGGGCCAGAAATGCGCTCAACCGGTGAAGTCATGGGTGTGGGCCGCACCTTCGCTGAAGCGTTCTCTAAAGCGATGCTGGGTAGCCAGTCCACTATGCGTAAACCGGGCCGCGCATTGCTTTCTGTTCGCGAAGGCGACAAAAAACGTGTGGTAGACCTGGCGGCTAAATTGCTGAAACAGGGCTTTGAACTGGATGCAACTCACGGCACTGCGGTTGTGTTGGGCGAAGCAGGCATTAACCCACGTCTGGTGAACAAGGTGCATGAAGGTCGTCCGCACATTCAGGATCGTATCAAGAATGGCGAATACACCTACATCATCAACACCACTGCGGGCCGCCAGGCGATTGAGGATTCCAAACTCATTCGCCGTAGCGCGCTGCAATACAAAGTGCATTACGACACCACGCTGAACGGCGGCTTTGCCACCGCGATGGCGTTGAACGCTGACGCGACAGAAAAAGTCATTTCAGTGCAGGAAATGCACGCGCAAATTACTAAGTAATTGCCGCAAAATGTCTGGCTGCGGTTTCGCAGCCAGACATTCTCCCCTCGCTTTATTCTTCAGAGTGTTCTGGTTTTTCTTATCTCTTCAGTTAGTTAGTCTAAAGTTGAATTTCAATTGAATGAAACTGACTGTTAAGCGGGGAAAACACCATGCGAAATAAACAACTGATTGCTACATCTGTGACTGCTCTGGCGCTGCTCTTTGTTAGTGGGTGTTCATCTGACCAGACCGTCAAAACCACTGACGGTAATACTATCGTGACCGATGGCAAACCACAGGTTGATGATGATACCGGGATGGTATCGTATAAAAATGCAGAGACAGGCAAGACCGAGCAGATTAACCGCGATCAGGTGAAATCAATGAATGAACTAAAAAACTAATCGCGAGCGCTGCAAACCAAAACGCACCGCCAGCCTGAGTGCGCAGTGGATTAGCCCGGATTGTGACGTGTCGTTTTCTTTTACAATGGCTTATGCTTACACGCAGAGCTCACGGTTCAAGAGAACGACATGATTTTGATTATTTATGCACATCCTTACCCGCAACACTCTCACGCAAACCGAAAAATGCTCGAGCAAGCCTCGCTTTTGCCCGATGTAGAAGTGCGTTCCCTCTATGGGTTATACCCCGATTTCAACATTGATATTGCCGCCGAGCAGGAAGCATTAAGCCGCGCAGATTTGGTTATCTGGCAGCATCCGATGCAGTGGTATAGCACGCCCCCTCTTATGAAATTGTGGATAGATAAAGTGCTTTCTCACGGTTGGGCTTATGGTCACGGTGGAACCGCGCTGCGTGGTAAGCAAGTGATGTGGGCAGTGACCACCGGCGGCGGCGATCATCACTTTGATCTGGGCGACCACCCCGGTTTTGATGTGCTCGGGCAGCCGTTACAAGCGACAGCACTTTACTGCGGCATGAACTGGCTACCGCACTTCACCATCCATTTCACGTTTGTCTGCGATGAAAATACCCTCGAGGTTGAAGCTGAAATGTATAAACAACGCTTGCTCGACTGGCAGGAGACAAACAATGGATAGCCACAGCATGTTGCAGGTGCTGATTTACCTTGGCGCTGCGGCGATAATTGTGCCGATAGCGGTGCGACTGGGGCTCGGTTCAGTGCTGGGCTATCTGATTGCCGGCTGCATTATTGGCCCCTGGGGGCTTCGCCTGGTGACGGATGCAGAAACTATTTTGCACTTCGCCGAAATTGGCGTGGTGCTGATGCTGTTCGTCATTGGTCTGGAGCTTGACCCCCGACGCCTGTGGACGCTACGCGCCTCGGTGTTTGGCGGTGGCGCGCTACAAATGGTGGCGTGTGGGTTGCTGCTCGGTTTGTTCTGCATGTTCTTAGGACTGCGTTGGCAGGTGGCGGTTTTAATCGGCCTGACGCTGGCGCTTTCTTCTACCGCCATCGCTATGCAAGCCATGAACGAGCGTAACCTGACGGTTTCGCAAATGGGGCGCAGTGCATTCGCCGTGCTGCTATTCCAGGATATCGCAGCAATTCCTCTGGTGGCGATGATTCCGTTATTGGCGAGCAGTGGCGCGACCACAACCTTCGCGGCATTTTCGATTTCGGCACTCAAAGTGGTGGGGGCTCTGGCGATTGTCGTGTTGTTAGGCCGTTACGTCACACGCCCGGTGCTGCGTTTTGTCGCACGTTCGGGTCTGCGTGAAGTCTTCAGCGCCATGGCATTATTTATGGTGTTTGGTTTTGGTCTGTTGCTGGAAGAGGCCGGGCTTTCAATGGCGATGGGCGCCTTTCTGGCAGGCGTGTTACTGGCCAGTTCCGAATATCGCCATGCGCTGGAAAGTGATATCGAACCGTTCAAAGGTTTGCTGCTGGGGCTGTTTTTCATCGGCGTGGGGATGTCGATAGACTTTGGGACGCTACAGGAAAACCCGTTGCGTATCATCGCACTGCTGTTCGGTTTCCTGGCGATAAAAATCATTACGCTGTGGATAGTAGCAAAACCGCTTAACGTACCCCGTAAGCAACGGCGCTGGTTTGCTGTTTTGTTGGGGCAGGGCAGTGAATTCGCTTTCGTGATTTTTGGTACCGCCAAAATGGCACAGGTGCTGGACGACAGCTGGGCGAAATCGCTTACGCTTGCCGTTGCGCTATCGATGGCGGCAACACCTTTGTTGCTGGTGTTGCTAAACCATCTGGAAAAATCAGGTAAAGAGCAGGCTCGGGAAGCGGATGAAATCGACGAAGAACAACCACGGGTCATCATTGCAGGCTTCGGGCGCTTTGGGCAAATCGCCGGGCGTTTGTTGCTCACCAGCGGTGTGAAAATGGTGGTTCTCGACCACGACCCGGACCACATAGAAACGCTGCGTAAGTTTGGCACCAAAGTTTTTTATGGCGATGCAACGCGCGTGGATTTACTGGAATCAGCCGGGGCGGCAAAAGCTGAAGTGCTGATCAATGCCATTGATGATCCTGATGCCAGTATGCAGCTGGCGGAGCTGGTACAGGAGCATTTCCCGCATCTGAAAGTGATTGCGCGAGCACGCGATCTTGACCACTTCATTCGCCTGCGCCAGTTGGGTGTTGATCAACCCGAGCGTGAAACATTTGAAGGGGCGTTGAAAGTGGGGCGTCGGGCTCTTGAAGGGCTGGGTGTTGGCAGCTATGAGGCGCGTGAACGAGCTGATCACTTCCGACGTTTCAATATGCAGATGGTCGAAGAAATGGTGCCAGCAGCCGACTGGTCGGCGCGTGCCGATGTGCTTAAACGCACCAGTGCCATGCTAACTGAGGTGATTAACGAAGACCGTGCGCACCTCAACGTGATTCAACGTCATGGTTGGCAGGGGACGGAAGAAGGGCTTCATTCAGGGAAGCTGGCAGATGAGCCGCCAGTGAAACCGGAATAACTAAAAAGCTCCCGAATTTGGGAGCTTTTTAAATCTATTGGTTCGAGTAAAAGTCAACTCAACGCGACTTTAATCCCCAGCGCAATCAGCATTCCACCGAGCAGCTTATCGACAATCTTCTGTGCTTTAGCAAGGCCGCGGCGAACGGGTTCGCTTTGGATTAACACGACCAACAGCGGCCACCAGACCACGGACAGCATCAGAATGACACCGGCGTACCACAGTTTTTCCATGGTGCCTGAGTTCACGCTCAATACCTGAGTGAAAACCGAAAGGAAGAACAGCGTCGCTTTTGGATTTAACAGGTTGCACAAATAGCCCTGTAAAAACGCTTTCTTGAGCGTCGTTTGCTGGCGCTCAACGTTGCTGACATCCATCTTACTGCTGCCGCGTGCGAATAACGCCTGCAAGCCAACCCAAATCAGGTATGCGGCGCCGGCATATTTCAACAGGTCGAATAACCAGGGAGTGGTGGTGATGAGCACGGCTAAACCCGCCACACAATAAGTCATGTGTGTTGCCACGCCGCTGATAACCCCCAGCGAAGTCATCATTGCCGCAGTGCGTGAATAGCGGGCGGCATTCTTAATGACCAGAAAGAAATCAGGCCCAGGGGAAAGCATCCCCAGAGTGGCAATGGTGGCGACAAAAAGCGTGGTTTCCAGCATGGTTTTATCCGGCAAAATAGAGGAAAAGTGTGAACTGCGACAACTATAACGCAGCTATCACGTAAACTTATAGTGGATGGTCTTCCACAGTTAAGAATTTTTTACGTTCCTTCTGGCAATTTTAAGCTAACTCATTGTTCCAGCAGTATCAGGAAGCAATGCGTTACAGGTTTACAGTCGCAGAATAAAAAAATTCTTACGGACAGGCTTGCGGACAGTCGACGAAAGAATGCGCTTTCCGTATAGTGGCGGCAATTTTTTCACCACCCTTGGGTTAATAGAATGATCAGTCTGATTGCTGCATTAGCGGTAGATCGTGTAATTGGCATGGAAAACGCCATGCCCTGGGATATCCCTGCCGATCTGGCATGGTTTAAACGTACTACGCTCAATAAACCTGTCGTCATGGGGCGTTTGACCTGGGAATCGATTGGTCGTCCTCTTCCGGGTCGCAAGAATATCGTTATTAGCAGCAAGCCTGGCACCGATGACCGCGTTGAGTGGGTTTCATCTGTAGAAGATGCCATTAAAGCCTGTGGCGATGCGGAAGAGATTATGGTGATTGGCGGGGGGCGTGTTTACGAACAGTTCCTGCCGAAAGCACAGCGCCTGTATCTGACGCATATTGATGCGGAAGTGGAAGGGGACACGCACTTCCCGGATTACGATCCGGATGAATGGCAGTCTACCTTCAGCGAATTCCACGACGCCGACGAGCTCAACTCGCACGGCTACTGTTTTGAAGTTCTGGAACGTCGTTAAGGCGTTGAAGAATGAAAAAAACGGTTAG
>NZ_LXER01000028.1 GCF_001654925.1 Buttiauxella brennerae ATCC 51605 | reverse complement strand
TATATCCAAAATAATTCGAGTTGCAGGAAGGCGGCAAAGGAGTGAATCCCCAGGAGCTTACTAACGTAAGTGACTGAGGTGAACGAGAGCAGCCAACGCTCATGCAACTTGAATTATGACGGATATAACCGGGCTTTTTATTATGAAGCGATAGCCGTTTCACCATCGCCAACATCTGGCTTGCGATTCGATGGCTGAACAAAATACTTTTTATCTTCCCAGCGCAGGCAGGTTAACCCGCCACCCCAGCAGCAACCGGTATCCAGTCCGTAAATCCCTTCCGGCGTACCTTTACCTTCCAGTGATGCCCAGTGCCCGAAGATAACCGAATACTCATCGGTCACCGGCCCTGAAATAGCAAACCAGGGTTTTAGCGGTGCAGGGGCGCTTTCTGGCGTGTCTTTGCAGTACATGTCCAGTTGCCCATTCGGGAAGCAATAACGCATGCGTGTCAGGGAATTGGTAATAAACCGCAGGCGGGCTAGCCCAGAAAGCTCTGGCGTCCAGTTATTCGGCATATCGCCATACATTGCGTCGAGGAACAACGGATAGCTGTCGCTTGATAACACCGCTTCGACATCACGGGCGCAGGCCATGGCGGTCGTTAAATCCCACTGTGGCGTGATACCAGCGTGTGCCATCACCAGTTTTTTCTCTTCATCAACCTGGAGTAGCGGCTGACGACGCAACCAGTTCAGCAGCTCGTCGACATCAGGCGCTTCCAGTAACGGTGAAACGCGATCTTTAGGTTTATTACGGCTGATGCCTGCATAAACCGCCAGCAGATGCAGATCGTGGTTACCGAGAACAATACGCACGCTATCGCCAAGCCCACGCACGTAGCGCAGAACTTCAAGCGAGCCGGGTCCACGTGCGACGAGATCGCCCGTAAGCCATAAAATATCTTTGCCAGGCGTAAACTCAACCTGTTGCAGTAAAGCGATCAGTTCATCGTAACAGCCGTGAACGTCGCCAATCAGGTATGTAGACATCGTATCAGTGAATGAAGGCTGGAATTGCCAAACGGAATACAGGAATGGCGACACGGAAGGCATCGCCCTGAGAGTCGACCATTTCGTAATGGCCTTGCATAGTGCCAAGCGGTGTTTCAATAACAGCACCGCTTGTATAGCTGTATTCGTTGCCCGGTTCAATATGCGGCTGGACGCCAATCACGCCTTCGCCCTGAACTTCAGTTTCATGGCCGTTTCCATTGGTTATTAGCCAATAACGGCCAAGCAATTGCACCGGTGTTCGCCCCAGATTACGGATGGTTACGGTATAAGCAAAGACGAAACGTTCGTTCTCCGGGGAGGACTGAGATTCGATATAAACGCTTTGTACCTGAATGCATACGCGGGGCGAATTTAACATCGTTAACTCTCCTTTGGCTGCTGCGGATTGTCAGCCAAATAGTTTGCCAGCTTGCAATACTGTGCGACTGAGATGTTCTCAGCGCGTAGGGTTGCGTCGATTCCCAGCTCCGCCATCACCTCAGGGCTAAACAGATGGCCCAGGCTGTTACGAATCGTTTTGCGACGCTTATTGAAGGCTTCAGTGGTGATGCGGCTTAACACACGCAACTCTTTCACTGGATTCGGTATTGTTGCATGTGGTACCAGACGCACAACGGCAGAATCAACTTTCGGCGCCGGGGTGAAGGCCGTTGGCGGCACTTCAAGTACTGGAATCACATTACAATAATACTGCGCCATGACTGATAAACGACCATACGCTTTACAGTTAGGGCCAGCAACTAAACGGTTTACCACCTCTTTTTGCAGCATAAAGTGCATGTCTGCAATGGCATCAGTATAGCTAAAGAGATGGAACATCAATGGCGTGGAGATGTTATACGGCAGGTTGCCAAATACGCGCAACGGCTTGCCGATTTTTTGCGACAGCTCTCCAAAATCCATCGTCATGGCATCTTGCTGATAAATCGTCAGCTTAGGTGCCAGGAATGGATGCGTCTGCAAACGGGCTGCAAGATCGCGGTCCAGTTCGATGACCGTCATTTCATCCAGGCGTTCACCCACAGGCTCGGTTAATGCGCCGAGGCCGGGGCCGATTTCAACCATCGCCTGGCCTTTCAGTGGATTAATAGCAGAGACAATACTGTCGATAACGAACTGGTCATTAAGGAAGTTTTGTCCAAAACGTTTACGGGCTAAATGGCCCTGGTGGACACGAGTATTCATTGAGTATTAACAATCATCTTGATGGCGAGATTAAGCGCCGTAGTAAAACTGCCGACATCGGCTTTCCCAAGACCCGCTAGTTCTAGCGCGGTTCCATGGTCAACCGAAGTGCGGATAAAAGGTAAGCCTAGTGTGATATTTACCGCGCGGCCAAATCCCTGGTATTTGAGTACCGGTAGGCCCTGATCGTGGTACATCGCCAGTACTGCGTCGGCGTTATTGAGATACTTAGGCTGAAACAGCGTATCTGCCGGTAGCGGGCCAGAAAGCTTCATTCCCAGACCACGCATTTCATTCAGCACTGGAATGATGGTATCAATTTCTTCAGTGCCCATGTGACCACCTTCCCCGGCATGGGGGTTCAGGCCACAAACCAGCACATGCGGCTGCGCAATACCAAACTTGGTTTGCAGGTCATGATACAGGATGGTGATTATCTGGCGTAATAAATCTGGCGTTATCGCGTCACTAATGGCTTTAAGCGGCAGATGCGTCGTCGCAAGCGCGACACGTAACTCTTCTGTCGCCAGCATCATCACAACTTTTTCGCTGTGCGATCGCTCTTCAAAAAACTCGGTATGGCCGATGAACGGGATGCCAGCATCATTGATGATGCCTTTGTGGACCGGCCCGGTTATCAACGCGGCAAATTCGCCGCTAATACAACCGTCACACGCACGAGCCAGCATCTCTATGACATACGCACTGTTTCTTACATCCAGTTGCCCTGGTACGGCTGGGGCGCGTAATTCGATGGGGAGAATGGTGATTGTGCCAGCAGCTTGCGGGCTTGCAGGTGAACCAGGTTGGTAAGTTTTAAGCTTGAGTGGAAGGCCAAGGAGGGCGGCACGTTCCTGGAGAAGTTCAGGCGAAGCGGCGACAACCAGTTCTAAGGGCCAGTCGCGGCTTGCCAGCGCGATGACCAGGTCGGGGCCAATCCCGGCGGGTTCGCCGGGAGTGATGACCACGCGATGGATATTAGCCATTGCTTCCTATAATTTTCACGTAGGCGGATGCACGTTGTTCCTGCATCCAGGTCTGTGCTTCTTCCGAGAACTTACGGTTGAACAGCATACGATAGGCACGATCTTTCTGTGCCGCATCGGTCTTATCAACGTTGCGGGTATCGAGAAGCTCAATCAGGTGCCAGCCAAATGAGGAGTGAACAGGTGCACTCAACTCGCCTTTATGCATTTTTGACAGGGCATCACGGAATGCTGGATCGTAGATATCGGTCGCCGCCCAACCCAAATCACCGCCCTGGTTGGCAGAACCTGGATCTTCAGAGAATGCTTTTGCTGCTTTATCGAAAGTGGTTTTGCCACTCTTAATGTCTGCTGCAATCTGTGTCAGCTTAGCGCGAGCCTGATCGTCACTCATAATTGGAGAGGATTTCAGTAAAATATGGCGCGCATGAACTTCCGTCACCGAAATGCTCTGGCTTTGGCCACGTAAGTCGTTAACTTTCAGAATGTGGAAACCTACACCTGAACGAATTGGGCCAATCACATCACCTTTTTTCGCGGTGCTTAAAGCCTGAGCGAAAATAGATGGCAGTTCCTGAATACGACCCCAACCCATTTGACCGCCTTTCAGTGCTTGTTGGTCAGCAGAATAGGTGATAGCCAGTTTGCCGAAATCACCACCGTTTTGCGCTTGTGAAACGATGTCACGCGCTTGTTTCTCCGCATCGTCTACCTGAGTAGAAGTTGGGTTTTCCGGCAGTGGAATCAGGATGTGGCTCATGTTCAGTTCGGTGCTGCTGTCATTTTGGCTACCCACCTGCTGCGCCAGGGCGTCAACTTCCTGCGGCAGAATGGACACGCGACGACGAACTTCGTTATTACGCACTTCCGAAATGGTCATTTCTTTGCGGATCTGAGCACGGTAAGTATTGTAATTAACGCCGTCATAGGCCAGACGACTACGCATCTGGTCCATGCTCATTTTGTTCTGAGCGGCGATATCGGCAATGGCTTTATCAATCTGCTCATCACTCACTTTAACGCCCATTTTTTGGCCCATCTGCAACAGGATTTGATCCATGATCAGACGTTCCAAAATTTGATGACGCAGGGTGTTGTCGTCAGGAAGTTGTTGCCCTGCTTGTTGGGCCCCTGTCTTCACTGACTGCATCATGCCGTCAACATCACTTTCCAGTACTACACCGTTGTTCACTACGGCTGCAACTTTATCGACCACTTGTGGGGCCGCGAAAGAGGTATTCGCCACCAGGGCGATACCGAGAAGCAGCGTTCTCCAATTCTTCATACTTTTTCCATTGTTTAGCCGCAAAGCGGACTGCTAATTCTAGTCAAAGTGAATTACATCGAGCTCTGATACGGCAGAATGTTTGAACGCAACATCTGCTGTGTGCCCAGGCCGTAGTTGGAACTCAGGCCACGTAACTCGATGTTAAAGCCAATTACGTTATCGTATTTGCTTTGGTCATTTTCCCAGCCGTTAATTTTGCGCTCGTAACCAACACGAATCGCATAACAGCAGGAGTTGTACTGCACGGCCAGCATGGAATCTGCGGCTTGTTGCGCTTTGGTGTCGTAGTAATAGGCACCAACGACAGACCAACGATCAACAATTGGCCAGCTTGCTGTCATCCCAACTTGTGAGATGCCATCTTTGTACTGGTCCGCATTGATGTTGATGTTAGAAATAGTCGCACCAATGTATTCAGGGCTTGCATAACGGTAGTTGAATTGCACCAGACGATCATTGTCTTTGCGATATTCAATCACGCCATTACCCGTCGCTACGTTATCGAGACGCGTATCGTACTGCAACCCGCCACGTAAACCCCAACGGTCGGTCATACGCCAATAGGTATCACCAGCCCATACAACAGAACCTGTTTCATCGCCTTTTTCACTGTTAAGCGTTTCATCACCAGTACGAGACTTGGTGAAGTAGTAGATTTGACCAACAGAAACATTAAAACGTTCAACGGCAGCATCATCATAAACGCGAGTGGTGACACCGGTTGTAACCTGATTTGCTGAAGCAATACGGTCAAGACCGCCATAAGTACGATCGCGGAACAAGCCGTTGTAGTCACTCTGCAACAGCGCGGAGTCGTAGTTATTGATATTGCTTTGGTCACGATACGGGACATACAGATATTGTACGCGCGGTTCTAGCGTCTGTTTCCAATCTGCGACTGAATCCATATCGCGGTCGAAAATCAGCTTCCCATCCATTTTGAACTGGGGCAGGGTGCGGTTCACTGTCGATTCTAGCTTACTGTCAGGATTGACGTTTTTTTCGTATTTCTCGAGGTTGTCCTGCTGATAATGCGTCGCCATCAATTTGGCTTCGGTATTCAGACTCGCCCAGCCATTGGACAATGGCAGACTAATAACCGGCTCAAGGTGCAGACGCGTTGCTTCCGGCATATTGTTGTTAAAGTTAGTGAATTTAACTGCCTGACCGTAAATGCGCGTATCAAACGGCCCAACATCATTCTGATAGAAGTTAACGTCCAGTTGCGGTTGAGCGCTGTATGAATTTGCACCACTATTACGTTGGGAATCGAAAATCTGGAACTGTTTCGTCGAAAGTGTGGCGTCGAAATTCTCGACGGCATAACCGACGCTAAATTTCTGTGTGGCATAGCCGTCAGTACTGGAACCGTATTGCGACGTAAAATCGTTGAAGTAGTTAGGATCGCTGACTTTGGTGTAGTCGATATTGAAACGCCACACCTGATCCATTACACCGCTATGATTCCAGTAGAACAACCAGCGGCGTTCATCCCCTTCAGGATTTTTGGCAGTATCGTCTTTATATTCGTCATCAGACAGCAGGTAATCGAACTCCATCACACCTGTACCCGCTTTGGTCAGGTAACGGAATTCGTTCTGCCATTGCGTGCCACGCTGCTCCATATAGTGGGGAGTGATCGTGGCATCAAAGTTCGGTGCGATGTTCCAGTAATACGGCAGAGAGAATTCCAGGCCGTTGTTGGTACTGTATTTCGCATTCGGGATCAGGAAGCCCGAGCGGCGTTTATCGCCAATCGGTAACTGCAAATAAGGGCTATAGAAGACCGGAACCGGGCCCAGTTTAAAACGGGCATTCCAGATTTCCGCGACTTCTTCTTCCCGGTCCTGAATAACTTCACTTCCCACAACGCTCCAGGTATTCGAACCCGGTAAACAGGAAGTAAATGTGCCATTTTCCAGAATGGTGTAGCGATTGTTCGCACGCTGTTTCATCAGGTCGGCAGTACCACGACCCTGGCGGTCTACCATTTGGTAGTCGCCTTCCCAGACGTTGGTATCTTTGGTATTCAGGTTTGACCAGGCTTTTGGCCCTTTAAGAATCACCTGATTATCGTCGTAGTGGACGTTACCGACCGCATCGACGGTGCGAACCGGGTCGGGCTGGCCTTCTACCTGTTTCTGGTGCAGCAGCACTTCGTCAGATTGCAGGCGGCTGTTGCCTTGCTGTATATCCACATTGCCACTAAACACCGCATCGTCAGGATAATTTCCTTTTGCGTGATCGGCATTTATAGTGACAGGCAGGTTGTTGGTATCCCCTTCAACCAATGGGCGGTTGTAACTTGGGATGCCAAGCATACACTGCGACGCGAGATCGGCCGCCATACCTTGTTGACTATATAGTGCTGCGCCAATCAAAGTGGCCAGCAAGGTGGGAATACGTTTTTTCATACGTGTTATTCGTTGTTCCGTCATCAATGGCTTATACCCATCATCATTAAGATGCAGAGGCGTTGGCGGCGCTTGGTTATGCCAGTCTTTTAGCCAACTGAGGGACTGGATATTCTCTTACTTGCCGCCTTGCTTCATATTGAATGCTATAGGGTATAGCGTCGGCAAACGGTCAGAGACTAACTTACTCATCACTACAGCGCTAGTGTTAATCCTGCCCGCTCAGTAGTCTGCCGTTAGGCACCGCTATCAATGACGGGTATGATAAAGCAAATTCTAGCTGACGGCATGACGATTTGGGGAGTATATGCAGTATTGGGGAAAAGTACTCGGTGTCGCAATAGCACTTATTATGGGTGGTGGCTTCTGGGGTGTGGTGTTGGGGCTATTGATTGGCCATGCCATCGACAAGGTACGCAGCCGTCGTCGGTCATGGTTTTCTAACCAACAACAGCGGCAGTCACTGTTTTTCAGCACCACTTTTGAAGTGATGGGCCATCTGACTAAGTCAAAAGGGCGCGTCACAGAAGCGGATATCCAGATTGCATCGCTCTTAATGGACCGTATGCAATTACATGGAGATGCGCGCAGTGCCGCACAACACGCATTTCGTGTAGGTAAAGAGAACGGTTATCCGCTACGTGAAAAAATGCGTCAGTTACGTAGTGTGTGCTTTGGCCGTTTTGACCTGATTCGGATGTTTCTTGAAATTCAAATCCAGGCGGCGTTTGCGGATGGCTCTTTGCATCCTAACGAGCGTGAAGTTTTGTACGTTATTGCGGAAGAGCTCGGCATTTCGCGCATACAGTTCGATCAGTTCTTACGCATGATGGAAGGCGGTCAGCAATTCGGTGGTGGATACAGCCAGTCGCAGGGCGGAGGTTTCCAGCAACAACGCGGTCCGACTCTCGAAGATGCGTGCAATGTACTCGGTGTTAAAAGCACTGATGATGCAACGGCCATTAAGCGTGCATACCGCAAATTAATGAGTGAGCATCACCCTGATAAGCTGGTTGCTAAAGGTTTACCACCAGAAATGATGGATATGGCCAAGCAGAAAGCGCAGGAAATACAGAAAGCGTACGATCTGATTAAGACGGCGAAAGGATTTAAGTAATAGAAAAGCCTCTCAATTTGAGAGGCTTTTTTTTAGAAGTCTGCCGGGGCGCGGAACGTCATGGGTGTTCCATACTCGGGATGGGTAATGGTCAGCATTTCAGCATGAAGCTGTAAACGTGGAGCCATTGCCAGGGCTTCTGGTGTCGCGTAAAAGCGATCGCCAAGAATGGGGTGACCCATTGCCAGCATATGCACGCGTAACTGATGTGAGCGTCCGGTAATCGGTTTTAACAGCACTCGAGCCGTGTTATCCGCTGCATAATCCAGAACCTGATATTCCGTCTGTGCCGCTTTGCCGGTTTCATAACACACTTTCTGCTTTGGCCGGTTCGGCCAGTCACAAATCAGCGGTAAATCCACCAGGCCTTCTTCCGGCTGAGGATGGCCCCAAACCCGCGCCACATACTGCTTCTTTGGCTCACGTTCACGGAACTGACGCTTCAGCTCACGTTCAGCTGCTTTCGTCAGCGCCACGGCAATGACGCCGCTGGTGGCCATATCCAGGCGATGCACTGATTCTGCCTGCGGGAAGTCGCGCTGAATGCGGGTCATCACGCTGTCTTTGTGCTCATCAAGACGTCCAGGTACAGACAACAAGCCCGAAGGTTTGTTGACCACCATAATATGTTCATCCTGATAAAGGATGACTAACCAGGGTTCGGTTGGCGGGTTATAGGGTTCCATAATCATTATTGGTGTGTCACCACGATCAGACGCAAAGCATCCAGACGCCAGTTGGCTTGCGCGAGGCTTTCCAACACTTGCTGACGGTTGCTTTCGATTGCTTCGAGTTCATCATCACGGATGTTCGGGTTCACCGCTTTCAGCGCTTCCAGACGGGAAAGCTCAGAGCTCAGTTTCTCATCAGCTTCTTCACGAGCAGCTTTGATCAACACTTGCGCTGCAGCTTCCACTTTCTCTTCTGCCAGTTGCAAAATTGCGTGGACATCTTGCTGCACCGCATTCACCAGTTTACTGCCGGTATGGCGATTCACTGTGCTGAGCTGGCGGTTAAAGCTTTCGAATTCCACCTGAGCGGCAAGGTTGGTGCCGTTTTTGTCCACCAGCATGCGTACAGGCGTTGGCGGCAGGAAGCGGTTGAGCTGCAATTGCTTCGGCGCTTTTGCCTCAACAACATAAATCAGCTCCAGCAATAATGTCCCCACAGGCAGCGCTTTGTTTTTCAACAAAGAGAGCGCACAGCTGCCGGTATCGCCAGACAGAATCAGATCCAGGCCATTACGGATGATCGGGTGTTCCCAGGTAACAAACTGCGCATCTTCACGCGACAGGGCCACTTCACGTTCAAAGGTGATAGTACAACCATCTTCCGGAAGCCCTGGGAAATCAGGCACCAGCATATGATCGCCAGGTGTCAGCACCACCATGTTATCGCCACGATCGTCCTGGTTGATGCCGACGATATCGAACAAGTTCAGGGCAAAACTCACCAGATTGGTGTCGTTGTCCTGCTCGGAAATGGACTGCGCCAACGCTTGTGATTTCTCACCGCCATTGGAGTGAATTTCCAGCAGGCGGTCACGACCCTGCTCGAGCTGAATCTTCAGCGCATCATGCTGCTCGCGGCACTGCTTGATCAGCGCATCAAAACCGTCGGTATTCTCAGGTGCTGCCAGATACTCAATCAGTTGTGGATAGACACTGTCGTAAATTGTGCGGCCGGTTGGGCAAGTGTGCTCGAAGGCATCCAGGCCTTCATGGAACCACTTAACCAGAACTGATTGCGCGGTTTTCTCAAGGTACGGAACGTGGACCTGAATATCGTGCGCCTGGCCGATACGGTCCAGACGGCCAATACGTTGTTCCAGCAGGTCCGGGTTAAACGGCAAATCGAACATGACCAACTGGCTTGCGAACTGGAAATTGCGGCCTTCGGAACCAATCTCGGAACACAGCAGCACCTGAGCACCGGTATCTTCTTCGGCAAACCATGCGGCTGCACGGTCACGTTCGATGATGGACATACCTTCATGGAACACGGCAGCACGAATGCCTTCACGCTCACGCAGAACTTGCTCGAGTTGCAATGCTGTCGCCGCTTTGGCACAAATCACCAGCACCTTCTGAGAGCGGTGGCTGGTCAGGTAACCCATCAGCCATTCTACACGCGGGTCGAAGTTCCACCACGTGCCGCTATCACCTTCAAATTCCTGATAAATCTGCTCCGGGTAGAGCATATCGCGTGCACGTTCTTCCACGGATTTACGTGCGGCCATGATGCCGGACACTTTAATCGCGGTTTGATACTGCAGCGGCAGTGGCAAACGAATGGTATGCAGTTCGCGTTTCGGGAAACCTTTCACGCCATTACGGGTGTTACGGAACAGCACACGGCTGGTGCCATGGCGGTCCATCAGCATGGAGATCAGCTCCTGGCGTGCCGCAGCGCTACCTTCACGGTCGCTGTTTGCGGTTTGCAGCAGAGGCTCGATATCCTGCTCGCCAATCAATTCACTCAGCATATTGAGTTGATCGTTGGTCAGGTGATTGCCTGCTAACAGCAATGCAACGGCATCGGCCACAGGGCGGTAGTGTTGCTGCTCTTCAACAAACTGCTCGAAATCGTGGAAACGGCTCGGGTCCAGCAAACGCAAACGTGCGAAGTGGCTTTCCATTCCCAACTGCTCAGGCGTTGCGGTTAACAGCAAGATACCCGGAATGTGTTCTGCCAGCTGTTCGATGGCCTGGTATTCACGACTCGGGGCATTTTCGCTCCACACCAAATGGTGGGCTTCATCGACCACCAACAAATCCCATTCGGCTTCACAAAGATGCTCAAGGCGTTGCTTGCTGCGGCGCACGAAATCAAGCGAACAGATAACCAGTTGTTCTGTTTCGAATGGGTTATCGCTGTCGTGCTGGGCTTCGGCGTAACGCTCATCATCAAAGAGAGAAAAACGCAGGTTAAAGCGGCGAAGCATCTCGACCAACCACTGGTGTTGCAGGGTTTCCGGCACTACGATCAGGACGCGTTCAGCGCTGCCAGCCAGCAGCTGTTGATGCAAAATCATGCCGGCTTCAATGGTTTTACCTAAACCGACTTCGTCCGCCAGCAACACGCGTGGTGCATGGCGACGACCCACGTCGTGAGCGATGTTCAACTGGTGCGGGATAAGGCTAGTGCGCATGCCGCGCAGGCCGCTCCACGGTTGGCGATACTGCTCGCTTTGGTAAACACGGGAACGGTAACGCAGGGCGAAGCGATCCATACGGTCAATTTGCCCGGCAAACAGTCTGTCTTGCGGCTTGCTGAACACCAGTTTGCTGTCGAGGAAAACTTCGCGCAGAGTCGTACCGGCTTCTTCGGTATCCAGACGAGTACCGATGTAGGCCAGTAAGCCGTTTTCTTCTATAACTTCATCAACTTTGAGTTGCCAGCCTTCATGGCTGGTGACGGTATCACCCGGGTTAAACATCACGCGCGTGATAGGTGAGTCATTTCTGGCGTACAGTCGATTTTCACCGGTGGCAGGGTAGAGCAGGGTTACCATGCGTGTGTCTAAAGCGACCACGGTTCCCAGTCCCAGTTCGCTTTCGGTATCGCTGATCCAACGTTGACCAAGTGTAAAAGGCATAAGATTTCGGCTCTATTATCAGTGACTAAGATTTGCAGGCAATAGTAAAACGACCGCGCGCAAAGGGGGCGGTAGTTCAAAAGTAGATTTAAGGATGATTCAGGAGGGCGCTATGGTACTGGAAGGAAACGCGTTCGTCACCGTCAAAATAACCCTAACTGTCCTGTCATCAGTGTAGCAAAGTCATCCTCAAGGAAGGGTAAAATTCCTTCAGCCACGGGTTGGAGCTGGCGGGTCAGGTAGTGATCGTAGTCCAGCGGCGATTCCTGATAATCCACAGGCTCAGGACCGTTAGTGGTAATCACATACTTGATTGTCCCGCGGTTCTGATATTGTGCAGCCCGCCCAAGCCGTTGATTATGCTCATCCGCAAGGCGTGCGGCACGGACATGCGGCGGCACATTTTTTTGATATTCGCTTAATGGCCGACGCAGGCGTTTACGGTAAATCAGCTGATCATCCAGTTCACCAGCCATCAAACTGGCGATAGTTTCGCGAATATAATCCTGATACGGCTCGTTGCGAAAAACCCGTAAATAAAGCGTTTTCTGGAACTCTTGCGCTAGTGGCGTCCAGTCAGTACGCACGGTTTCCAGCCCTTTAAACACCATCCGCTGCTTATCATTTTCCTGAATCATTCCGGCGTAGCGTTTTTTGGAACCTTCAACGGTGCCGCGAATGGTTGGCATCAGGAAGCGGCAAAAGTGGGACTCGTATTCCAGCTCAAGCTGGCTGTCCAGTTGCTGAGTCTGTTGCAGATGGGCTTTCCACCACGCATTAACGTGATTCACTAATTGCTGGCCGATACGCGCCGCATCTTCTTCTGAGTGGGCTTTTTTCAGCCAGACAAACGTAGAATCCGTGTCTCCGTAAATCACGTCATAGCCCTGAGATTCAATCAGCTCTCGGGTTTGCAGCATGATCTGGTGCCCTCGCATGGTGATCGACGAGGCAAGGCGAGGATCGAAGAAACGGCAGGCACTGGTGCCCAACACCCCGTAAAACGCATTCATAATGATCTTTAGCGCCTGGGACAAAGGCTTGTTGCCATGGCGTTTGGCTTCATCGCGCCCTGACCAGATTTGCCCGACGATTTCCGGCAGGCAATGTGTGGTTCGGGAAAAATGCGCACCGAGAAAACCCTCAACGGAATGCTCAGGTTCCGGGTGAGCCATCCCTTCAACCAGGCCTACTGGGTCGATAAGAAAAGTGCGGATAATCGACGGATAAAGGCTTTTGTAATCGAGCGCTAACACCGAGTCATAAAGGCCCGGGCGTGAGTCCATAACATAACCGCCGGGGCTCGCCTGCGGGGGGACGCTGCCAAGATTTGGGGCAACATAACCGGCGCGGTGCATACGCGGAATATAAAGGTGACCAAATGCGGCAACCGAACCACCATGCCTGTCCAACGGCAAACCGTTTACCGTTGCCCGTTCCAGTAAAAAGGGCATCAGCTCGGTTTTATGGAAAATACGTGTCACCAGCTCACAGTCTTTAAGGTTGTATTTCGCCAGTGCCGGTTTATCTTCCGCAAAACGCCGGTCAATTTCGTCCATCCGTTGCCACGGGTTATCAATCGCTTTGCCTTCACCAAGCAGTTCCCGGGACACTGTCTCTAGGGAAAACGAGGAGAAATTCCAGAATGCGGAACGCAGGGCTTCGATACCGTCGATAATTACGCGCCCAGCGGCCTGCGCGAAAAACACACCTTGTTTAAAACCGTGCTCACGCCATTCGAGCAAATTGTTCTCGCGCCCAAGGCGCAGCGGAACCTGATAACGATCGGCCATTTTTTGCAGCACACGCAAGTCGAACTGCACCACATTCCAGCCGATCAACACATCGGGATCGTGCTCGGCAAACCAGCTATTGAGTTTTTCGATAAGCAGTGGCCGGCTGGCGACGTATTCCAGCGTGAAATCCAGCCCGCTGGCGTCACCGTTTTCCGGTCCAAGCATGTAGACGACACGCTGCCCGCAACCTTCCAGGCCGATGCAATAGAGCTCACCGTGGCGATTTGTTTCGATATCCAGCGACACCCATTTCAGCGACGGGCGGTACTCCGGTGCGGGTTTCAGCTTCGTTTCAACCACCCGATTATTTTGCTGCTCGCCGCTAAACCAGACGGGAGCGGTAATAAAACGCTCCATCAAAAAACGTTCTGGCGGGCGAATATCGGCTTCGTAAACTGTTATTCCGCCATCACGCAGCACTTTTTCGATACGCATAAGCTGGCGATGCTGTCGGCAATAAAGGCCGCAAACAGGTTGGCGGTGGAAATCTTTGAGGGGCAGCGGTGTGAGCCGATACTGGCTTTCTTTCGCGAGCAAGCGAGCAACTTCGGATTGTTGCGACTGGGGGATAAACGCGACCGACTCCTGGCGCGGCAGACGCACCTTAACCGGGCCATCGTCCGTAGCCAGCCAAAACTCAACTTCAGTACCGAGCGGGGTATCTCGCCAGTGACGCGTTAGCAAAAAACCTTGGCGGGCTTGTGACACGCTGCATTCTCATAAAGGAAAAGTGGTCTGATTATAGACCACTTCATGCAAGTTTACTGCTTTTATATACAGTGCTTTGTGGACGAAGATAACTCTATCTTGTATAATTAATTATCTCGAGGCTAATTGTATGTTCGAAAGAAACAATGAGAAATTTCTCTTCTTTATTATTATCACTATTTAATTGTACACCCTGATTTGTTAAGTAAATCTCTAGTTTATTGCGCGCTGCAACAGTATCAATAACATCTTCCCATGTGACTTTATCTCGAGTAAATCCATAGTTATCATCGCCTTGTGAATAATATATTGCTTTATCAGATATGTAAGGTGTAGTTTTGATTATCGACGGCGTGAGGAAATAATAATCGAATAAATTATTCCTAGAATACTCTACTCCATCTAAAGTGTAGCTAGTTAAAAATATAAAAGAAAATGCCATTGAACATAACAATGTGAATATGAATGCAAAGAAAAGTATAAAATATTTACTGACTTTACTCATGGTTAATAGTCCATACATATAAAATTAGTAGTCATTATCAATAGTAAAATAATCAACTCTTAATGGTGTATGTTCTGACATATGGATGTTAGGTGGCATAAGAGTGTTTTTCTGGTTGTTAGTGACATCCCATCCACGCTTTCTTAACGATACGTATAGTTCTTGATTTATTCTGTTTGTATCAGTAAATAAATCCTTTAGAGGTTCGTTTTGATATCTATTAAGAATGTGGTTGTTTTCTAAATCAGATAAAGGCTTTATATAATTTAGCCATGAAGGCAAAAAACCTTTTCGTGGTGAACTTTTACTATGTGGTGAAGGAGAGGGAAATAGTAATGGTCTAAATTCTTTGTTTTTGAAAGTACCTATAGCCCCATAGTAATCCCAAATCCATAATGCATATTCTTTAGTTGTCGGTTGAGCAAGAATTACGGGATCAATACCCTCACCAAATATACGATAAAAGCCAACAAGATCAGACACCATATCTTCACCACTAAAACCGCTATCTGAACGCCAACTAAATAGCGAGGATTCTTGAAAAGCCTCAAATCTGTAAGCTGTCTTCATCATGATTGTGAGCGCTATTCTTCGCTTCACTTCCCAGGTAAGACATGACTTAACCATCAGAGGACTATGAACGCCAATTCTGCCTTCAAATTGGAGGCCAAAGATTTTCTCGTTTTTCCCCATTTCCTGATAGTAATCCACCGGGAAATACCAATCGTTGAACTCTGGGAAAAACTTGCGGCCTTGCTCTTCGAGTAATATTGATTTTAGCCTTCTCGCATCATTAGCCTGGGCGTGACCAAGGTCTATCCATCCTAATAATTTTGTATATATTAAGCCGTTATCCATGGATAATGCCATCGAAGCATCTCTAATATCTTCTCTTTTGCTCATCATTCCCCCTAATAAACATTATCTTCCCAAAAACTATAACCTGAAGTCCCAGCAACATGATGATTCCATGTAATACTTTTAAAACTGAGGAGGAGAGTTTCTTCTGGTTGGGCATCGTTATGATCTATCGAATGAGGAATATTAATAGAAACGTCAGCCAAGAATGCGTCCCTGAGCTCAATGGAATAATATTTCCTGTTAAAGCCTGTTTTATCGGTACTGTAGACATCAATAACACACTGAAGCTTTTCATTATTTACGATGGCAACGCCAAATAATGGCGACGATTTATCGATTAGTTTAGTAATGCTAAGGGGTTGGTGATTGATATGTTGTTGCCGATGAGTGCTGTGTGTGAGTGCCAAAACAAATATTTGATCCAGATGATTGATTTGGCATTTATTTCCTAGGGAGTCGTAGGCTCCGCATCCTTGAGAGATGTAACCTTGTTTTTCACCTGTTGTTGTCATGTAAACTAAGTTAGCCATATAAACTCTCCTTTTTAACTGAGTTATATGCCTATGTTTTAATAAATACAAATGCTAAAAATGTATTGTATCAGATTAAGTAATTTACGAGATTAATACCAAAAAATTAACCTGGAGTTTATTTAGAAAGATGTGACGCTTATTAGCGCCACTTTTAACTACTGCCCGTAATAAGCCTTCGCGCCATGCTTACGCAAATAATGTTTATCCAGCAGCGTTTGTTGCATATCCGGTAATTCAGGGGAAAGATGTCGACAGAATATTCCCATATAGGCCACTTCTTCCAGCACGATCGCGTTATGAACCGCATCAACCGGATCTTTTCCCCAGGCAAATGGGCCGTGAGAATGCACCAGCACCCCGGGCATTTGTGCGGCATCGATCCCTCGTTCAGCAAAGGTTTTCACGATGACTTCACCGGTTTGCCATTCGTAATCACCGTTGATCTCTTCATCGGTCATTTTGCGAGTGCAAGGGATGGTGCCGTAAAAGTAATCCGCGTGAGTGGTGCCCGTTGCGGGAATGGATTTCCCGGCCTGCGCCCAAATGGTCGCGTGGCGCGAGTGGGTGTGGACGATGCCGCCGATGTGCGGAAATTGCAGATACAGCAGGCGATGGGTTGGTGTATCTGACGAAGGTTTTTTATTGCCTTCAACCACTTCGCCGGTTTCGAGGCTCACCACTACCATGTCTTCAGCCGTCATGATGCTGTAATCGACGCCGGACGGTTTGATGACCAGCACCCCCCGTTCACGATCGACGGCGCTGACGTTACCCCAGGTCAGCGTCACCAGGTTGTGTTTTGGCAGCGCGAGATTCGCTTCGAGCACCTGACGTTTGAGATCTTCTAACATGTTTGATCCTTAGTTTGTCAAACAATCCTCACCCCGACCCTCTCCCTGAGGGCTAGGGGGAAAAGGAAATCCCCTCTCCTGGGGGAGAGGGTTAGGGTGAGGGCCAAAGAAACTAGCGTTTGAAGCTGTAATAAACCTCGTTCCAGCGCAGCGAATCTTTAAACGCAGGCAGGCGGGTATCGTTGTCGATAACCGACAGTTCGATGCCATGCAATTCGCTGAACAAGCGCATATCGTCAAGCGTCAGAGACTGGCTGAACACCGTGTGGTGCGCGCCACCGGCCAGGATCCACGCTTCAGAAGCGGTTGGTAGATCGGGTTGTGCTTTCCACAGAGCATTAGCCACCGGAAGTTTCGGCAACTGGTGCGGGGCTTCAACGGTATCAACGCAGTTCACCAGCAGGCGGAAACGATCGCCAAGATCGATAAGGCTTGCGTTCAGAGCAGGGCCAGTTTGCGTTGAGAAGATCAAGCGGGCAGGATCGTCTTTGCCACCGATCCCTAAATGCTGCACATCGAGAATCGCTTTTTCAGCCAGTGCGATCGAAGGGCAGACTTCCAGCATGTGGGAGCCGAGCACCATATCGTTGCCATTTTCGAAGTGATAGGTGTAGTCCTCCATGAAAGAGGTGCCGCCTTGCAGACCGGTTGACATCACCTTCATGATGCGAAGCAAAGCGGCAGTTTTCCAGTCGCCTTCGCCCGCAAAGCCGTAGCCTTGCTGCATCAGGCGTTGCACTGCAAGGCCCGGAAGTTGTTTCAGGCCATGCAGGTCTTCAAAGGTAGTGGTAAAGGCGTTGAAACCGCCATGTTCGAGGAACTGTTTCATCCCCAATTCAATGCGCGCGGCATCAATGACATTCTGGCGTTTTTCACCATTGATTTGCGCAACGGCGGTCAGGCGGTAACTGCTTTCGTATTCATCGACCAGCGCGTTGACATCCCCTTCGCTGACAGCGTTAACCACTTCAACTAGGTCGCCGACCGCATAGGTATTAACGGAGAAGCCGAATTTCATCTGCGCGGCAACTTTGTCGCCATCGGTCACGGCAACTTCACGCATGTTGTCACCAAAACGCACCACTTTTAGCTGACGAGTATCTTGTTTGGACACCGCCTGGCGCATCCAGGAACCAATGCGTTGATGGGCTTGTGGATCTTGCCAATGACCGGTCACCACGGTGTGCTGCTGGCGCATACGTGCGCCGATAAAACCGAACTCACGGCCGCCATGCGCGGTCTGGTTCAGGTTCATAAAGTCCATATCAATACTGCCCCATGGGATTTGCGCATTGAACTGGGTATGGAATTGCAGCAGCGGCTTGGTCAGGATGCTCAGGCCGTTGATCCACATTTTTGCCGGCGAGAAGGTGTGCAGCCACACTACCATTCCGGCACATTTATCGCTGTAGCTGGCATCGCGGCAGATAGCGGTAATTTCATCCGGCGACGTACCCAAAGGTTTCAACACCAGTTTGCACGGCAGTTTGGCTTCTTTGTTGAGCGCATTCACAACCTGTTCGGCGTGTTGATTTACCTGACGCAACGTTTCCGCACCGTAGAGATGCTGGCTGCCAATTACAAACCACACTTCATATTGTTCAAAAATGTTCATCGTCATGTCCTTAATGGGTCACAGTGGCCTGAGCTACACGAGTAACCGCAGCTGGGGCAGAAGGGAGATAGTGTTGTTCCGCGCTAACCGCCCATTGCTGGTAACGGCGATAGAGCTGTTCAAAGCGCTCGGCGCGTTGGGAATCAGGTTGCAGGGTGCTTTCAATCTGGCTGGCCATAGCGAGCTGGGCGCGGGAAATATCCGCGTGAATGCCCGCCGCAACGGCGGCAAAAATGGCGGCGCCTAATGCGCAGCACTGGTCAGAGGCAACAATCTGCAATGGACGATTTAGTACGTCAGAGCAAACCTGCATGATGACCGGGGATTTTCGTGCAATTCCGCCAAGCGCCATCACGTGAGTGACGGGGATACCTTGTTCGGTGAAGCACTCCATAATGGCGCGGGCACCAAAGGCGGTTGCGGCAATCAGCCCACCGAACAGCGCGGGTGCATCGGTCGCCAGGTTTAAATCGGTGATCACCCCTTTCAGGCGCTGGTTGGCATTCGGGGTGCGACGGCCGTTAAACCAGTCGAGTACGACCGGCAGATGCTCAAGAGAGGGGTTCTTAGCCCAGGCTTCCGTCAGCGCCGGCAGCAGTTGTTTCTTGCTGGCATTGATTTGCTCACGCAGTTCCGGATGTGCAAGCGCCAGTTGTTCCAGCGGCCAGCCAAGGACACGGCCAAACCAGGCGTAGATATCGCCGAATGCCGATTGCCCGGCTTCGAGGCCGATAAAATCAGGGATCACGCTACCATCAACCTGCCCACAAATGCCTTTTACTGCGCGGTCGCCAACGGTGGGTTTGTCGGCAATCAAAATGTCGCAAGTGGAGGTGCCGATAACTTTCACCAGCGTGTTCGGCTGTGCACCAGCGCCAACAGCGCCCATATGGCAGTCAAACGCGCCACCGGAAATCACCACGTTTTGCGGCAGACCGAGGCGTTCAGACCATTCGGGGGAAAGTGTCCCAACCGGAACATCAGCAGTCCAGGTTTCGGTAAACATCGGGTAAGCCAGATTCTGGTTAATAACCGGATCTAACTCGTCGAAGAAACTGGCCGGAGGAAGACCGCCCCAGCTTTCATGCCACAAAGACTTATGCCCGGCGCTACAGCGGCCACGGCGAATATCCTGCGGTTGGGTGGTGCCGGAAAGCAGTGCGGGAACCCAGTCACACAATTCAATCCACGACACAGCTGCTTTGGCCACTTTTGGGTCAGCGCGGGTCACGTGCAGGATTTTTGCCCAGAACCATTCGCTCGAGTAGATGCCGCCGATATAACGGGAGTAGTCATCTTTCCCAGACTGATGGCACAAGCGGGTAATGGCTTCGGCTTCTTCTACTGCGGTGTGATCTTTCCACAACACAAACATGGCGTTCGGGTTGTCGGCAAACTCTGGCGTCAGAGCCAGCACATTCCCTTGGGCATCAATTGGCGCGGGAGTTGAACCGGTGCTGTCAACGCCAATACCACAAACCCGGGCGCGCTGTTCAGCCGTCAGTTCGGCGAGAACGGTTTTTACTGCCCGTTCCATGGACTCAATATAGTCTCGTGGGTGATGGCGAAACTGGTTGTTTGGGGCGTCGCAATATTGGCCTTCCTGCCAGCGTGGATACCATTCCACACTGGTCGCAAGCTCTGCACCATTTTCACAATCAACGGCTAAAGCGCGAACAGAATCGCTACCAAAATCGAGGCCCAGCGCAATCGACATTTTTAAACTCCCTGACCTGTTATCTATGGAAATGACATTAGTTTTTATGCAGAAAAACAGTCAGGTCGTATTCGCTGTAGTTATGGAGAAATGTGCTGTGCCTTTGAGAAGTGTGACGCCCCGCAAATAATCGATGTGGATATTTCTGCTACTTTTATAAACACATTGGTTATCTTCTTAAAACCTCCTGGTTGTCAGATAAAAAGCATAGGTGCAGGTAAATTGCGGCTTTATGATGAGAATCGGACGGTTTACGGTTCAGACAGTGTTGCCCTGGCAAGGCATAGCACGGATATGGACAAATTGTTTCTGTAATCCCTCTTGAATAGCGAGCTTGTTGATGGCTGAAATGCAAAATGACCCTCTGTTACCGGGGTACTCTTTTAATGCCCATTTAGTCGCGGGATTAACGCCGATTGAAGCCGAAGGGCCGCTGGATTTTTTCATCGACCGTCCGTTAGGAATGAAAGGTTACATCCTTAATTTAACGGTGAAGGGTGAAGGGGTTATCAATAATCAGGGGAAAAACTACGTCTGCCGTCCTGGCGATATTCTGCTTTTCCCTCCGGGTGAAGTGCATCACTATGGCCGCGCCCCGGACAGTAAAGAGTGGTATCACCAGTGGGTTTACTTCCGTCCGCGTGCGTACTGGCAGGAGTGGTTAAACTGGGACCCTATCTTTGCGCATACCGGTTTCTTCCGACCTGATGACGCCCATCAGCAGAATTTTTCACAGTTGTTTGGCCAGATAATTGAAGCCGGGCAGGCAGAAGGGCGCTACGCTGAATTGCTGGCGATTAACCTGTTAGAGCAGTTGTTGTTGCGGCGCATGGAGGTGCTGAATGCCTCCCTCAATCCACCGCTTGATAACCGTGTCCGCGATGCCTGCCAGTATATCAGCGACCACTTGGCCGATAACCATTTTGATATTGCAGGGGTGGCGCAGCATGTCTGTTTATCGCCTTCACGCCTGTCGCATCTGTTCCGCCAGCAGCTTGGTGTCAGCGTTTTAAGCTGGCGTGAAGACCAACGCATTCTCCAGGCAAAACTGTTGCTCAGCACCACCCGCATGCCGATTGCCAGCGTCGGGCGCAACGTCGGTTTTGAAGACCAGCTCTATTTTTCACGCGTCTTTAAGAAATGTACCGGTGCCAGCCCGAGTGAGTTTCGTGCAGGCTGCGAGTAGCTTTACCCTTCGTACTTCACGCTGTCTCTTTGTTGGCTGCGTTTACTCACCCGAATCACTTACTTGAGTAAGCTCATCGGGACTCGTTCTCTTGCCGCCGCGATACAGCCCGAATTACTTTGGGTAACTATAATTGGATGACACAAATCATGGCTTGACGGTTATCCCATCTCTCAGGAGAATCGCCCACTCGTTTCTCGACGGACGCTTTATGGAAGCTTTGCTGGAACACTTTATTACTCAGTCAGTGGCGTATTCGCTTTTTGCGGTGATGCTGGTGGCCTTTCTGGAATCTCTGGCGCTGGTGGGGCTTATCCTTCCAGGCACAGTAATGATGGCGGGGCTTGGCGCGCTGATTGGTGGCGGTCAGGTGGGTTTTTATCACGCCTGGGCTGCCGGGATTGTCGGTTGCCTGTTGGGCGACTGGATTTCGTTCTGGCTGGGAGGCCGCTTTAAAGGGCCGCTGCATCGCTGGTCGTTTATGAAAAAGAACAAAGCGCTGCTGGATAAAACCGAGCATGCGCTGCATCAGCACAGCATGTTTACCATCCTGGTCGGCCGCTTTGTTGGCCCAACGCGCCCACTGGTGCCGATGGTCGCGGGCATGTTAGATCTTCCGGTTTCTAAATTTATCGTCCCGAACATTATTGGCTGCATTTTCTGGCCGCCCATCTACTTCTTGCCGGGGATTCTGGCGGGTGCCGCAATTGATATTCCTGCCGATATGCAAAGCAGCAGCTTTAAATGGTTGTTGCTGCTGGTGGCATTGGCTCTGTGGCTTGCAGGGTGGTTGTGCTGGCGCTGGTGGCGTAGCGGTAAAGCAAGTGCTGACCGTTTGACACCTTATTTGCCGCGTGCCCGTTTACACTGGTTAGCACCTTCAATGGCGGTACTGGCAGTGGCGAGTTTTGTCGCCATTCAGATGCACCCGATGATGCCGATTTACCGCAGCATTCTTTGGAAAGTGCTCACCGGGCACCACTAATGCCCAACAGTGCTGATGCACTGGCTTCTCCGCTCAATAAGGTTGCCGTATCGCCATCCCAGGCGATACGGCCATCGACCACCACCAGACTTCTTTCGGCAATTCGCGCTGCATCTTCAATACTGTGTGACACCATCAATAGCGTCAGCTGCTGCTGGCGACACAGGTTATCGAGCAGTTGCAGCATCTCCTGGCGTAGCGCCGGGTCGAGTGCTGAAAATGGCTCATCAAGCAGCAAAATCGGTTGTTCACGCACCAGGCAACGGGCGAGAGCGACACGCTGGCGCTGGCCGCCGGAAAGCTGCGCTGGCAGCCTGTCGAGTAAATCACTTATCGCCATCTGGCTGGCAATCGTCGCCAGGCGTTCCTGTTGTGCCGCGCTGAGCTTAAGGCCGGGGTTTAGCCCCAGGCCAATGTTCTGGCGCACCGTCAGGTGGTTGAAAAGATTGTTCTCCTGGAACAGCATCGACACCGGGCGCTGTGCGGGTGCCGTCGCCGTATGGTCGTTGCCATTCAGCATAATCTGCCCGCTGGCAGGGGTGAGAAAACCGGCAATCAAACTCAGCAGCGTACTTTTCCCCGCCCCGCTTGGCCCCAGCACCGCAACGCGTTCTCCAGCGGTTATCTTCATCGAAAAGCGCATCGGTAAATGGTGATAGAGCCAGGTTACATCAGTTAGCGTTAGCATGGCGTCCCGGAAGTTTTTCAATCAATGTGAATAAAGCAAAGCACAGTATCAGCAGGATAAGCGCAGTAACCGCACCATCCTGGCTGCGATATGAACCAATTTGCTGATAAAGATAAAACGGCAGCGTGCGGAAATCTTCATTACCGAACAGCGCCACTACGCCAAAATCACCAATCGACAGCACACAGGCAAACGCCAGCGCTTGCGCCAGAGGCGGTTTTAGCGCGCGTAATTCGATATAACGCAGGCGGTTTAAGCCGCTGATATTCAGCGACTGGCACAGCTTGTTGTAGCGTTCCGCCACATCCAGCATCGGGTTTTCCAGCACTTTTAGGGCGTATGGAACCGCCATTAATGCATTGGTGAAAATCACAATGCCATCGGCGGATTGCGGCAAACCTACCGTGTTATTAAGCAACAGGAAAAAGCCGGTCGCCAGCACGATGCCCGGCATGGCGAGAATTAACATGCCGCTCAACTCCAGCGCTTGCCCGGCAAATGCGCGGTTGCGCAGGCGCAATTCACGTGAACTCCACAGCAGCATTACCGTAATGACGACGCTTATCAGCCCCGCGCCGACTGCAATTCTTAACGAGGTGAATAATGCCTGCCAGAGAATTGGCTGGGAAAGCACGCTGTTAAAACCGCTGTTGATGCCATCAATGATGACCGCCAGCAGCGGGGGCAACAGCAGCAACATTGCGAGTGAAATTAACAACCCGTCGCACAGTTTGCGGCGCAGGTTATCTTGCGGGTCACGCCAGCCTTGCATTTGGCTGATTCCCACCGGAATCGCTTTGCTCAACCGCTGGCTCATCAAAACGAGGCCAAGGCAGCAAACCATTTGTACTATTGCGAGCAGTGCCGCACGTGCGGGATCGTAGTCGTAACTGAGGGCCTGGAAGATAGCCAGTTCAATGGTGGTTGCCTGCGGCCCGCCACCCAGTGAAAGCACGGTGGCAAAACTTGCGAAGCAGAGCATAAAAATCAGTGCGGCGGCAGGAAGGATCTGGCGCCGTAACCACGGCCATTCGACAAAGCGGAAGAAATTCCAGCCCTGCATACCAAGCTGTGCGGCGACCTGGCGCTGTTCGCTGGGGATATTTTCCAGTGCCTGCAGCAGCAGGCGGGTTGCCATCGGCAAGTTGAAAAAGACGTGTGCCAGCAAAATGCCTTTCAGGCCATACGGTGAGAACCCCCATTCGATGCCAAGTCTGGCGCACAATGAGGCCAGCCAGCCTTCACGGCCATACACCGTCAGAATGCCGAATACCGCCACTAACACCGGCAACACCAGCGTCATGGCGCACAGACGTAACAGTGCTAATCGCCCTGGGAAACGGCGTCGGTAAAGCGCCCGGGCCAGAAAAATGGCCGGGAGCACCGAAAGGGCAGCCGAGAGAAATGCCTGCCAGAAAGAGAAGCGCAGCACGTGCCACAAATAACTATCCTGCACCAATGCGCGGATATCGGTTTGCGGCGCGTTAAACCACAACGCCAGAAATGCCGCCAGGGCGACGGCGACCACCAGCGTGGCGGCGCATAGCCCTGGAATCAGCCAGCCGGGGATCAGCGGCTGACGGAGCGTTGCCATTCACTGATCCAGCTGGCGCGATGGGATGAAACGTCTTGCGGGCTAAACTCCAGCGTGGTCTGTGGTTTGACCAGGCCGTTAAAGCCTTCCGGCAATTTCACATCTGTTACCGGATACATCCAGTTGCCGGTTGGAATGGTGTTCTGGAATTCAGGCGTTGTGATGAATTTCATGAACTTTTGCGCCAGCTCAGGCTGTTTGCTGGAGGCCAGGCGGCCCGCTACTTCGACCTGCAAATAGTGCCCTTCGCTGAAATTGGCTGCCGCGTAGTTATCTTTTTTCTCTTCAATAATGTGATATGCCGGAGAAGTGGTGTAGCTCATCACCAGATCGCCTTCACCTTTCAGGAACAGGCCGTAGGCTTCAGACCATCCTTTGGTGACGGTGACGGTTTTTTTCACCAGTTTCGTCCAGGCTTCAGGCGTTTTGTCGCCATACACTTTTTGCATCCATAACAGCAGGCCGAGACCTGGCGTGCTGGTGCGTGGATCCTGGTAAATCACTTTCCATTTCTGGTCGCTTTCAACCAATTCTTTCAGGCTTTTCGGCGGGTTTTTGAGTTTGTTTTTGTCATACACAAAAGCGAAATAGCCGTAATCGAACGGCACAAACGTATCGTTATTCCAGCCACCTGGGATTTTTAGTTTGCTGCTATCGATATTGCTCGTGGCAAACAGTTTGGTTTGCGCGGCAGCTTCCAGCAGGTTGTTATCCAGCCCCAGAACCACGTCAGCTTTGCTGTTTTTGCCTTCCATGCGAAGGCGATTAAGTAAGGATACACCATCTTCGAGTGCGACGAATTTCAGCTCGCAATTGCAGTCCGCTTCAAAGGCTTTTTTTACCGCAGGGCCTGGGCCCCAGTCGGCAGCAAAGGAGTCGTAGGTGTAAACAGTCAGCAGGGGTTTGGCGAAAACAGGGGCTGCGATGAGCGCCAGTAACGGCAGGAATTTTTTGAACACTTTGCACCTCTTGGAATTAGGGGTGGCAAAGGACTTTGAGAATTGAGCCTCAAATCCCTTCGCCGGCGTTATCCGGATCAGGTTCGACGGGTATTATCTCAGCCAGACTTTCGTCTTAGCACCCCGTTGAGAACGCGAGCATTGTAATGATTTTGTGAAACTTACGAAAGCTCTTTACCCGTACTCACAGTTTGCGGTTCCGGTGGTGCAAACCATGCCGATTTAAAATCAAACCAGCCCAATGTGTTCATTCGCACGCCGCGCATACTGCGTTGCCCTTCAATGCGCAGCCAGTGGTGGATTAACGGCAAAATATCATTATTTTCAACGCGACTCTGGCACCATTCCGGGAGCGAAAGCTCACCGTTATGCCATTTTCGGGTATCCGTTTCCCAGTCATTCGCAATGCATTTCTGAATCAACGGCACTTCATAAAGATGCGAATAGAGTGAAAATTCCAGCGGCAGCGTGAAGTTGGCACTGTTCAGCCAGATATCACTTTCTGCCTCACCCTGGTGCCACTCTTCATAGCTGACTTCCTGCACCACCAGTTTTACCCCCACGCGGGCCAGCAACTCTTCCATCACTTTGCTGATCATGCGGTGTTCTACGTGATCGCGATAAAACGTCAGTGTTACGGACTCCAGCCCGGCAGGTTTTTCGAGCACCGGTTGAGGGCGGGTGTGATGCCAGCGTGGTAACAAACCATACGCCGGGAACCAGTACTGCTGATTTTGTTCACCTGCGCTATACAGCAGATGAATCGGTGCCAGAACATGGCTCAGCCAGCGGCGCACCTCTTTATTGCTGCCCAAATCTGAGCGGCTATCAAATAGAATGTAATAACAACCTTCTTCCAGACGGCTTTCGACGGCTTTTTCGCTATCAGGCATTCCCGATAATTGCACCGCACAACTGAGCTCTTCACCGATTTCCGGCAGCACCCAGAAATTGACCTCGTCAATCAATGCGCGATAACCAAAGTAATCATCGTAGGCCTGAATCTTCAATTGGTTGTTATTGTTGCGCACCACCGAATAGGGGCCTGACCCAACAGGCTGACGGGCAAAGTTACTTAAGGTCTGCCATTCACGCGGCAGGATCATCGCGTTAACGCTGCCCAGTAACCAGGGTAGCCATTGGTCGGGTTGCGAGAGTGTGATATCCAGCGTCCATGTGGTTGGCGAGCTAATTTGCGTAATGTGTGCGTAGAGTGGCAACACATTAATTCGTTGCAAAGATGCCATGACATCCAGCATGTCCAGTTCGCGGCCATGGTGAAAATGAATGCCGGGGCGAAGATAAAAACGCCAGTGTAATGGGGAAATTTGCTGCCAGTGATGAGCAATATCTGCTTCCAGTTCCCCATTTTCCTCATTTATGCGGATTAAACCGCTGAAAATTTGCCGGGCAATATGGGTTTCCGAGCGGCGTAAAGCCGAGCCGGGTAACAGGTTTAGCAGTGGGCGGTAATAGAGAACGCGCAGGATATGCCGCCCCTGGCGGAAGCTGCGGCCCAGATGGGAGATCAACATCTGGCGTACTGCGGCTTTGTCACCGACGATCTGCACCAGTTGATCAATTCTGTCCTGCTCGAGAAGATCTTCTGCCCGCTGTTGTTGCAACGCAAGGCCGGTATACAGGAATTCCAGCTGTGAACGCTTGCCGCGCCCGACCTCCGCTTTCCAGCTGAGCCAGCCCTTTTCCTGCATCGCGCTCAGTAACGTACGCATATGGCGGCGGGAGCAATTCAGCAGATCTGCCAGCTCATTAAGCGTGGTTTCCTGCGGCTTACCTTCAAAGTTTTGCCATAAACGTATGAACTGTTGTTGCAGACGACTGCTGGACATAAAAGAGGAACTCCCGTCAGAAACTCATCAATTTAACTTTCCTCATATTACGCCAATAATCATCAACGTTGAAAGCGAGGAGGTAAATATGAAACGGTCGCCAGTGGTTAAGTTCTATCAACAGTATTTTACCGCAACCCAAAGTGTTTCCGCTGGATGGCTGGCTCGCCTGACAGCATCGCAACGTCTAAGGATGCTTGAGGACTTAATGCAGTGGGAGGTGACAACTTCAGTGACCGTGAAGTACTGACTCGTTGATACATGTGTGACTGAGAATTGGTGAATTTCACCTGGCCAGCAGATTGTTCCTGCTGGCTTTTTTATACCCGTCATTAGGGTATAGTTTACGTTTTGCACACCCAGTGAGCGCTCGAACAAAAGGAATTTCTGCATGCTGTGGTTTTTGACACGAGGACGCCGCCTCAATCCGGTATATGCCGCATTTATGGTTGTGGCTTTTATGATGGGGATTGCGGGGGCACTTCAGGCGCCCACACTTAGCCTGTTTTTAACGCGTGAAGTGCAGGTGCGACCGTTCTGGGTCGGGCTGTTTTATACCGTCAATGCGATAGCCGGGATACTCGTCAGCCTGGCGCTGGCAAAACGTTCCGATAGCCGGGGCGACCGTCGCAAACTGATTATGGTTTGTTGCGTAATGGCCGTGGCAAACTGCGTGTTGTTTGCTTTTAACCGCCATTACCTGACGTTAATTACCGTTGGCGTTATGTTCGCGTCTATTGCCAACACGGCGATGCCACAAATCTTCGCTCTTGCCCGCGAGTATGCAGATAACTCAGCACGTGAAGTCGTGATGTTCAGCTCAATCATGCGTGCGCAGCTCTCGCTTGCCTGGGTTATCGGGCCGCCACTGTCGTTTATGTTGGCGCTAAACTACGGTTTCACCACCATGTTCCTGATCGCGGCCGGGATTTTCGTTATCTCGCTGGCGCTCATTTTCTTTGCACTCCCCTCAGTGAGCAGGATTGAACAACCCGCAGATGTTGCCCTCACGCAGATCAGCGGCTGGAAAGACAAAAACGTTCGCATGCTGTTTATCGCCTCCATGCTGATGTGGACCTGCAACACCATGTACATCATTGATATGCCGTTATGGGTCAGCACTGATTTAGGGCTGCCTGAATCGCTGGCGGGGCTTCTGATGGGCACCGCTGCGGGCCTGGAGATCCCGGCGATGATACTTGCAGGCTATTACGTTAAGCGTTTTGGTAAACGCCGTATGATGGTGATTGCTGTGGCGGCGGGTGTGTTGTTTTACGTTGGGTTGATTCTGTTCCATAGCCGCACGGCGTTGCTGTTACTTCAGCTTTTTAACGCGGTGTTTATCGGGATTGTCGCCGGTATTGGGATGTTGTGGTTCCAGGATTTGATGCCGGGCAGGCCGGGGTCGGCGACCACTTTATTTACTAACAGTATTTCGACGGGCGTGATTCTGGCGGGCGTGTTACAGGGAGCGCTGGCGGAGAGCTTCGGGCACCATTCAGTGTATTGGCTGATTGCGGGGTTGTCGGTGTTGGCGTTGATTCTGACCAGTCGGGTAAAGAATATTTAAGCTGAAATAATGTCGGATGACGCTGCGCGTCATCCGACAGATAATCAATCGGCCAGAAAAATCTCTAATAGCGAATTCAAAAACAGCTTACCGTGTTCGGTAATCTGCCAAAACTCTTCTGTCTCAACCAAATAATCTTTAGCCATTGCCTCGTCTAACTGCGCACGAATCACCGACTCATCAAGCCCGGTATACAGGCTAAATTCGTTGCGTGGCGCGGCTTCCAGCAGGCGGAAACGGTTCATAAAGAACTCGAATGGTTTGTCGGCTTGTTCAACATCGTGCTGCTTATCGAGGTATTTGCCTTCCATGTAACCGCGTGGATGTCGAGTTTTGGCGGTACGCATAATGCGTCCGTCTTCAAATGTCACCTTGCCGTGGGCACCGCAGCCAATCCCCAGATAATCACCAAAGCGCCAGTAGTTCAGGTTGTGCTGGCACTGGTAGCCTGGTTTCGCATAGGCCGAGGTTTCATATTGCTGGTAACCGGCAGCCGTCAGCAGTTTGTCGCCCTGCTCGAAAATATCCCACAGCGCGTCGTCGTCCGGCAGTTTTGGCGGGCGTGAGCTAAACAAAGTATTCGGCTCAATCGTCAGCTGATACCACGAAAGATGCGGCGGGTTCAGTTCAATCGCCTGGCGCAAATCGTCGAGCGCTTCTTCCAGAGTCTGATCCGGCAGGCCGTGCATGAGATCCAGGTTAAAGCTGCGCAAGCCAAGCCCGTTTGCCAGATGTGCTGCACGCTTTGCTTCGCCAGAATCGTGAATACGCCCCAGGCGCTTGAGTTTCGGTTCGCTGAAACTCTGCACGCCGATAGAAATGCGGTTCACGCCAGCGCGCTGGTAACTCACGAAACGGTCTGCTTCAACCGTCCCGGGGTTCGCTTCCATGGTAATTTCCGCATCCGCTGCCAATGGCAGGCGTGCACGCACACCGTCGAGCAGGTTTTGCATCGCCTCGCCTGAAAGCAGACTCGGCGTACCGCCACCAATAAAGATGGTCTTTATTTCACGTCCTTGTGCCATTGGCGCGTCATTTTCCAGATCGCGCAACAGGTGGGCGACGTACTCATCGTGCGGTACGTCGCCTTTGAGTGCATGAGAGTTGAAGTCACAGTAGGGGCACTTCTGCACGCACCACGGGATATGAATATAGAGACTCAGAGGTGGCAAATTAGCCATTTTTCATTGCTTCCAGTAACAGTTTCAGTGCTCGCCCACGGTGGGAGATCGCACGTTTTTCATCACGAGTAAGCTCAGCGGCAGTTTTGCCTTCACTCGGGACAAAGAAAATAGGGTCGTAGCCGAAGCCACCCTGGCCTGCGGCTTCATGGGTAATCTGGCCTTCCCAACTGCCGTGGCAAACCAGCGGCGTGGGGTCTTCTGCATGGCGCATATAGACCAGCACGCAATGGAATCGTGCTTTGCGCTGATCGTCCGGCACATCTTTCAGTGTAGTCAGTAACTTTTCCAGGTTCTGCTGGTCGGATGCATCCATGCCTGCGTAGCGTGCGGAGTAAATCCCCGGAGCACCACCCAGCACATCAACAGCCAGACCGGAGTCATCGGCGATGGCAGGCAGGCCGGTAACCTGTGCCGCATGGCGCGCTTTCAGAATGGCATTCTCGATAAACGTCAGCCCGGTTTCTTCGGCTGACTCAACGCCCAGCTCAGTTTGCGCCACGACATCCAGACCAAAATCGCCCAGTAAATCGGCGAGTTCACGCACTTTACCGGCGTTACCGGTTGCGAGGACAACTTTTTGCATAGTGAGAAAATCCTGTGAAATTGGCTAATTATTCGAGCAAAGCCGCGACTTCCGTCGGGATGTGTTGCGGGTCGATAATCTTAATTTGTTTATGGCGGCCCAGTTCGCCTTTCTCAAGCAACACCTGGCTTTTGGCAACTTTGAACTGCTTAGCCAGGTATTTTACCAGATGAGCGTTGGCTTTGCCGTCTATCGGCGGGGCGGTGATGGCGACTTTAAGCTCGTCGCCATGCAGCCCGATAATGCTATCCCGGCTGGCTTTAGGCTGAATATACAGCCGTAAAACCAGCCCGTCGGAGTTAAGGCTCACTGCACTCACAGCAAATACCAAAGCCCCGGGAACAAGTCCATGCCGAGGTAATTCAGCGCGTAGAGAATCAAAATGACGATCATCGCTGAAAAATCGATGCCACCCATGGCCGGAAGCACGCGGCGAATGGGCGCCATCATTGGCTCAGTGAGCTGCATCAACACGTATTCAATTGGGCTGCGGCCCTGGCTTATCCAGCTCATCAGCGAGCGGATAATGATCACCCAGAACACCAGCGTACCGGCGGATTTGAGCAGTGATAACAAACCCACCAGCAGGTTCATCGGGTCAAGCGATAACGCGCCAACCTGAATGAGCAGCAAAACCGGGTACTTCAATGTGGTGAGAATAAACGCCACCAGCAAAGAGGCGGTATCAATTGGCCCAATCGACGGAATGATCCGGCGCAGCGGCCCGACAATCGGCTGGGTAATCTTGACGATAAACTGCGCAAAAGGGTTGTAAAAGTCACAACGCGACCACTGCATCCAAATGCGAATCAGCAGCACCATCACATACAGTTCAATCAGTGTTTTGACCAGGAAAGTCAACGTCAGCATGGCGTTCCTCAAAATTTAGTGATTAACGTGCGGAATAATCCCGCGCGCCGAAAATAGCGGTTCCAATGCGCACCATGGTGCTGCCTGCGGCAATCGCGGCGTCCATGTCATCGGTCATGCCCAGGGACAACGTATCAACCGTTGGGTAACGGTTTTTGAGCGATTCGAAAGCTGCTGCCATTTTCTGGCAAACCGCTAACTGACGCTCGTAATCAGGTTCAGGGGCAGGAATTGCCATCAAACCTCGTAACACCAGACCCGGCAGAGCGGCAATATCAGACGCGAGTGTTTCAAGCTCACTTATCGCAATGCCAGATTTGCTTTGTTCATCACTGATATTGATTTGAATCAGCACGTTAAGCGGAGCCATTTCGTCCGGGCGTTGTTCGCTCAGACGGCTGGCAATGCGCAACCGATCAACGGTGTGGCACCAGTCAAAATGCTCTGCAACCAGACGGCTTTTGTTCGACTGCAACGGGCCGATAAAGTGCCACTCAAGGGGTTCTTCGCCGTTTTCGGCAAAGTAACGAATTTTATCCACGCCTTCCTGCACGTAGTTTTCACCAAACGCGCGTTGCCCGGCAGCAACGGCTTCTGCGATGGCGCCCGCAGGCTTTGTTTTGCTCACTGCAAGCAAAGTCACTTCTTCTGGAGCACGGCCGCAGCGTTCAGTTGCCGCTAAGATTTTATTCTGAACCTGTGCCAGATTGTGCGCTATCTCGTTCATAGGTTGGAAAGTGATATGGATATCGAAGAAATTGTGGCCCTTAGTGTAAAGCATAATGTCTCTGATCTACACCTGTGTACGCAGCTTCCTGCTCGCTGGCGCAGGCAAGGGCGGCTTGAACCTCTGCCCGAAAGCGCGCCAACACCCGCAACGTTGCTGAGCATCTGGCTGACAAACGGACAACGAGAAGAATTAGAGCAACACGGGCAACTGGATTTTGCCGTTACCCTGGCAAGTGGTACCCGGCTGCGTGCCAACGCCTTTCGCCAGATGCAAGGAGACTCGCTCGCTTTGCGGATACTCACCTCCCACAGCCCAAAACTTGAATCGCTAAACATTCCCGCCATCATTCCGGAATTACTGAAATCTTCCGATGGCTTAATTCTGGTCACCGGGGCCACGGGCAGCGGTAAATCCACTACGCTTGCGGCGATGGTGGATTATCTCAACCATCATCTCGACGGGCATATTCTCACCCTGGAAGATCCTATCGAGTTTGTTCATCAGCCGAAGCGCTGTTTGATTCAGCAACGAGAGCCGGGGCAGCATTGCCGATCGTTTGCCGCAGGTTTACGTGCGGCACTGCGTGAAGATCCTGATGTCATTTTGTTGGGTGAATTGCGTGACAGCGAAACCATCCGCCTTGCACTCACCGCCGCAGAAACCGGGCATTTAGTTCTCGCAACGCTCCACACCCGCGGGGCGGCACAAGCAGTAGAGCGGCTGGTGGATGTGTTTCCCGCAGAAGAAAAAAACATGGTGCGTAGCCAACTGGCGGGCAGTTTAAAAGCGGTGTTGGCACAGAAATTATTGCCCGATAGCTGTGGCGGAAGGGCGGCTCTGTTCGAGTTACTGGTCAATACACCTGCCGTAGCGAGCCTTATCCGTGAAGGAAAAACCCACCAATTACCGGGGCAAATACAAACCGGACAGCAATATGGCATGCAAAGTTTTGCTCAAGGTGAAGCGGTGTTACGTGCGGAAGGTCGTATTGCCGATGGGGAAAAAAGTGATGGTTAAAATAATTGCTTCTGTGTGTATTGGTGTGTATTGTTTTTCCATCAGGAGAAAACCATGAATTCTTCTGACCTGATTAAGGAACTGAAGGCCGCAGGATGCGAACCCGCCCGAAATTCGGGAGGCAGCCACTGGATTTGGTGGTCGCCAAATACCGGAAATACTTTTCCGGTTCCGCATCCAAAGAAAGATCTTCCCATCGGTACTGTCAGATCCATTCGTAAACGCGTGGGAATATGATTCCCAACTCACGGAGATTACCTATGTTTTTTTCTGTTGGCGTGGAGATGCCTGCAAATAAGAACGAAGCGTTCGGTCTGGTTGTACCGGCGTTGTGCAATGATGATTTTGGCTGTGTATCAGCGGCAGATTATCAGGATGAAATCGCAGAAATGGCACGCGAGGCAATTTTGTTAATCGCGGATGAAATGGTAAAGCGTGGCGTCGACATTACGCAGATTAAAGATGCCGGGCCATTCGTCTACGCGGCAAATCCAGAATATGCGTATTGTAATCAGTGGCTGCTAGTTGATGTTGATTTGTCGACCCTGGAAGGAAAACAACAGCGGATAAACATTACTCTGCCGGATACGCTACTTATGCGAATTGATAACCGTGTAAAACAGCCATCATCGGGTTACCGGGATCGCAGCCATTTTCTGGCAGTCGCAGCAAGGCATGAGCTGACTGGAGAGACTTCAGACATGCCTGACAGTAAAAAAGGCTAAGGGTTGTAGTCAAACCAACTTTCAAGAATCACAACGGCTGAGGCGGAATCAATGCTGCCTTTATTGAGGGCGCGGAAACCGCCGTGCTCGAATAACCCAGCGCGTGCTTCCACGGTGCTCAGGCGTTCATCTTGCAAAGAGACTTTTACGCCAAAGCGGCCATGCAGGCGGTTGGCAAATTTACGTGCACGTGCGGTGAGTGGCTGCTCGGTACCATCCATATTCAGTGGCAAGCCTACGACGACTTCATCGGGTTGCCACTCTTTGAGGATTTTCTCGATAACGTTCCAGTCGGGTGTGCCGTCCTGTGCTTTCAGGGCGGTTAAAGGGCGTGCTGTTCTGGTAATGCGTTGGCCAATGGCGACACCAATACTTTTGGTGCCGAAATCAAAGGCTAATAAAGTCCCACTGCTCATCAGGCGTGTCCCGCTTCACTTGGCATGTTATGGATATCAATGCCGATTAATTTTGCGGCTTCTCGCCAGCGTTCAGAAATCGGGGTGTGGAAAATAATCGATGCATCTGCTGGAGCGGTTAGCCACGCGTTATCCAGAATTTCTTGTTCCAGTTGGCCTTTTTCCCACGAGGAGTAGCCGAGCGCGACAATCACATCCGTAGGTTGTTTTGCCGTGCCAATGGTTTCCAGCACATCGCGAGATGTGGTGATCACGGTGTCGTCCGAAATACGGATACTGGAGGCGAAACAATCTGGAGGGGAGTGCAAAATAAAACCGCGGTCTTCCGCCAGCGGGCCGCCAATAAAAACAGGTTTATCAAGGCGAATGGCTGGGGCACGGGGTTCTGGTTCGATTTTTAATTTTTGTAGAACACCATCAACCTGAAGGTTTTCAAGGGGTTTATTAATGATTATCCCCATTGCACCTTCGTCGTTGTATTCGCAGATATAAACGACGGCTCGCTTAAACAGAGGATCCTGGAGCGCCGGCATGGCAATTAGAAAGTGATGCTGTAAATTCATTGTCAGAGGTTTTGGTTCCGGTTGAATAAGCGACATTTTATGCGCAGGGAATAGTCAGTTTATCATTATTGAACTGCTCTGGACACTCGGCCCATCCTTGGGCCATACCCCTGAAAAAGGGCGCCGGACTATTTCGCCAGGCGTTGTTCGATAGCGTCAAACAACATGCCAGTAATAGAAACCGGGAATTCGGCTTCGATTTCACGAATGCACGTTGGGCTGGTGACGTTAATCTCGGTCAGACGGTCGCCGATGATATCCAGACCAACAAAAATCAGCCCTTTCGCTTTAAGCGTTGGGCCAACACGGCGGGCAATTTCCCAGTCGCTTTCGGTCAATGGGCGCGGCTCGCCACGTCCACCAGCTGCCAGGTTGCCACGGGTTTCACCGCCCTGGGGAATACGCGCCAGGCAGTAAGGAACAGGTTCGCCATCAACCACCAGAACACGCTTGTCGCCATCGACAATGGCAGGCAGGTAATTCTGCGCCATGCAGTAACGGTTGCCGAGTTCAGTCAGCGTTTCAGCGATGACGCCAATGTTTGGATCACCTTCTTTAACGCGGAAAATTGAAGCGCCACCCATGCCGTCTAACGGCTTGAGGATGATGTCGCCGTGCTTTTGCCAGAATGCTTTAAGTTGTGCTTTGTTGCGCGTCACCAGTGTTTCTGGCGTCAAATCAGCAAACCAGGCGGTGAACAGCTTTTCGTTACAGTCGCGCAGGCTTTGCGGTTTGTTAACGATCAAAGTGCCTTGTTCTTCGGCGCGCTCAAGAATATACGTCGCGTAGATAAATTCGGTATCAAACGGAGGATCTTTACGCATCAGGATGACGTCGAGATCGGCAAGCTGGATGTCTTGCTCACTACCAAATTCGTACCATTTATCGTAGTTCTGCTCGACACTGACCAGGCGGGTGCGTGCGTGTGCTTCACCGTTGATCAAATACAGATCGGCCATTTCCATGTAATGCAGTTCATAACCGCGACGCTGGGCTTCCAGCAGCATGGCAAAGCTAGAGTCTTTCTTGATGTTAATGTTTGCGATGGGGTCCATCACGATGCCGAGCTTAATCATTGTTTTTCTCCGTTTTTAGCCCAGGTCGCCAAAACGCACTTGCAGTGCGGTTATAGCAGTGAGCGCGGTAGTCTCAGTACGCAGAACGCGAGGTCCCAACAGAATATCAGTAAACTGATGACGTGCGGTCATGGCAATTTCATCCGCCGTTAAACCGCCTTCCGGGCCAATTAGCAGGCGCACACGTTCAACAGGTTGCGGCAAGGTATTAATACTGGCATTAGCGCGAGGATGCAGGTTGAGCTTCAGACTTGCATCTTCTTCAGCGCACCACACTTCAAGATCCATCGCCGGGCGCACTTCTGGCACGACATTGCGACCGCATTGCTCGCAGGCGGCAATCGCAATTTTCTGCCACTGTCCCAGTTTCTTGTTCAGGCGCTCGGCATCCAGTTTTACGCCACAGCGTTCAGAAAACAAAGGCGTAATCACGTTCACGCCGAGTTCGACGGCTTTCTGAATCGTGAATTCCATCTTCTCACCGCGCGACATGACTTGGCCAAGATGCAGGTGAAGCGGGGATTCACGGTCATCAACGTTTGCGCTCAGGACTTTTACCCGCACGCTTTTTTTATCGGCCTGAACGATTTCAGCATCAAAAACCTGATTGCTGCCATCAAACAATTGCAGCGCGTGGCCTGCACTCATGCGCAATACGCGGCCAACATGATTTGCTGCGTCTTCGCAAAGCGCGATTTCCTGGCCTGCGGCGAGAAGTTCCGGGTGATGAATGCGGGGTATGCGCATGGTTTTTATGATCCAAAATCAAAGGCGTCTGTCTTTCGCCCTCTCCTGGGGAGAGGGCGAAAGACAGCGCTGAATTAACAATTCCCGCTAGTGTAGGTTAGCTGTTTTGTGCCTGGCAAGCCCGCAGCACATAAGGGTTATGATTGCCCTGAACTTTAGCAATGCGCTCATCACGCTCACACTCCCAGGCGGTGACCGGATATTGTTTATTCCACGCCTCAAACAATTGGGTCTGCTGGCGCGAAAGATTAAGCTGGTATTGGTCGCGCATATAGAAGTAGGTGCGGGCGATTGCACCACGCGCACGCGCTGGTGGCTCGGCAACCTTTTCTTTGAAGTCCACTTTCATTGCACATTGGCCATACTGACCTTCGCCGCCATTCCACTGGCTGTACATGAAGTTGTTACGGTCAGCATTCACTTCACCTACAGCGGGTTGCAGGTTGTGCATATCGCTTTCCATCTTGCGGTATTCGGGGTCTTTAGCGCAATTTTTCCGCCCGCCATCTTGCCAGCACTGGCGCTGGTGGCCGAATTGCCAGGCGGGAACAACATGCTCCCATTCGATTCGCGACGCGCGGTTTTCATTTTTACGCACTTTGTAGCCGCATGACTCCAGATCGGGAACACCCTTTTTGCCTTCCCAGTTAATTTTACACCCGCAATAGAAATCACCCGGCGCGTCAGCATTCACTTTGACGCCCGCTGTTTTGGCCTGTGAGAAGTTATTAATGCCGGTGCTTAATGCGGAAAAAGAAGAGAGGGCTGCAACAAGTGCAACAGCCAAATAAATTTTGCGAGACATTTCCAGAATCCTTACTAAATCGAGCCCGCACACTACCGCACGATTTATTGGGATTCAATCAGCAAAATCAGGAAACTTTATGGATAATATTTTTAATTACAGGAGGTTGTAACATCAGGCTTTAACAGGTCGCCACATTGCACACAGCGGTATTCCGATTCACCTCGAACCACACGATTATGGCGCCTGATGGTGAGTTGATGCAGCTGGCAGCGGCAACGGTAGGGGAAGGTATTTTTGCGAACAGATTGCACTTCAAACTTATGTGTCCGGCGGGCAGGAACGCCAAGCACGGTTTCCATCATCCATTTCCACTCTTTGCCGTGTGGCGCCACGCGGCCAAAGTGTTTCCACACCAACAGGTGAGCCAGCTCGTGCGGCACCACCTCATCAATAAAGGTCTGCTGGTTTTCCATCAACAATACGGGGTTGAGGCGAATTTCATAGCTATCCATCCACGCAGTACCTGCGGCGGTTCCACGCTGCTGATAAATCAGTTTCGGTTCCGGATAGTTACGGCCTAAGTGCAAATTGGCCTGTTGAAGTTTTTCTCGCAGGCAACGCATAACGGCTTGTTGGAGTGCGATGGGGAGTCTTGGGGATTTCATAGCGGCCAAGAATAGTGCGAGGCGAGGCAGGGTGCAAGCCCCTCTCCGTAGCGGAAAGGGGCTGGTGACACTTAGTTGTGAGCGCCAATCTCACGTAAACGGCGGCCTTTCATCAGGTTACGTTCGATGTGCTCCAGGGAAACGTGTTTAGTTTCCGGAACCAGCCACACAGTGAGAACAATAAAGAACAGGTTCAACGCAGCGTATACCCAGAAGGTATTCGCATTGCCCAGTGTATTAAGCATGGTCAGGAACGTTGCCCCCACAATCATGTTCGCAATCCAGTTGGTGGCGGTTGAGCATGTGATACCGAAATCACGCCCTTTCAGTGGCTGGATTTCAGAACACAGTACCCAAATCAGCGGACCGGCGCTCATTGCAAAACCAACGATAAACATCAGCAGCATGGCGATAGCGAAGTATTGCGCCCCCTGGGAATGAATGCCGACGTGTAGCATCGTACCGAGAATGCCCATACCTACAGCCATAACCATGAAGCCCAGCACCAGTGTAGGTTTACGGCCCCAACGGTCTACCAGGCCAATCGCAATGAACGTTGCCAGTACGTTGATAAGACCTACGATAACGGTGCCCCACATTTGCTGGGTGGTATTGGTGAAGCCGGCAATTTCGAAGATTTTCGGTGCGTAATACATGATGACGTTCATCCCGGTGAACTGTTGCATCACCTGAAGCAGAACACCAAGGAACACCGCACGACGGAAATGGCTGTTTTCTTTAAACAGTGACCAGCCACTTTGTTTTACCTTTAGGCTTTCACGGATTTCTTCCAGTTCACGCTTTGCTTCGGCACTGGTATCACGCAGGCGCATCAGTACGCGTTCTGCGTCGTGGAAGCGGCGTTTTGCGGCGAACCAACGTGGGCTGTCCGGTAGGAAGAAAACGCCAACCAGTAAGATCAATGCAGGAATGGTGATAACGCCCAGCATCCAGCGCCATGAGCCGTTGTAGCTAAATGCGGTATCGGAAAGGTACGCACCAAGAATACCGATGGTAATCATCAACTGGTACATGGAGATCATGCTGCCACGGATTTTTTCTGGTGCAATCTCAGACAGGTAAAGTGGGGCGGTATAAGACGCAACACCCACAGCCAGGCCAAGCAGCACACGGGAAATAATCAGGATTTCAGTATTGGGTGCGAAAGCTGAACACAGTGAGCCGGCAACAAAAAGCACTGCGCCAATCATCAGGCTGTATTTACGCCCGATACGGAAAGAGAGCCAGCCACTCCCAACGGCACCGACTGCCGCACCGAACATCATCGAACTGACAACCCACTCTTGTTGATGCGCGGTTATCTGGAAATCTTTAGCAATAAACGGTAATGCACCTGCAATAACACCGATATCAAGACCAAACAACAAACCAGCCAGGGCAGCCAGGAAACAGACAAAAAAGGTCATGCTTTTGTTCGAGCGCCCTTGTTTTTTTATGTCAGGCATAATGCTCTCCAGTTGAATTATTAATTTTACCTGTATTTAAGAGTAGGTTAATGGCACGTAAAATTTTGTGATTCAACTCACATTGGTGTAATCGGTTACACTAGTGTCAGGAAGTGTAAGTGTAATTTTTTTATTAAAAACAAAGCGTTAAAGTTGTAAAATAAATCAAAAAAATCACTCACAAGATTAATCTGAAATGTTTTGTAACTAGCGCAGCAACAAACTGTTGTCATGAAGATTAGTCTTAATTAATGCTTTATCAACATGAGTGTAACCGCTTACATTTAATATTGAGGTCTGTGTGAGTGATTTGATGAAGGAGAAGAGAGTGTGCGGATGACTGAAATGAAAAAGGCCAGCTGAGCGCTGGCCTTTGAATTTGGTGAACTGGTGGGGCTTATTTCAGGCCAGCAGCTTCACGCAGCATTTCTGCTTTGTCGGTTTTTTCCCAAGGGAAATGTTCACGACCAAAGTGACCGTATGCTGCGGTCTCTTTGTAGATTGGGTGCAGCAGATCCAGCATCTGAATCAGGCCGTACGGACGCAGGTCGAAGAACTCACGTACCAGCAGGGTCAATTGCTCGGTAGAGATTTTCTCTGTACCGAAGGTTTCAACCATGATGGAAGTTGGCTCAGCAACGCCGATGGCGTAAGAGACCTGAATTTCACAGCGGTCAGCAAGGCCCGCAGCAACGATGTTTTTCGCCACATAACGTGCCGCATACGCCGCAGAACGGTCCACTTTAGATGGATCTTTACCAGAGAACGCGCCGCCACCGTGACGAGCCATGCCGCCGTAGGTATCAACGATAATTTTACGACCGGTCAGACCGCAGTCACCCATTGGGCCACCGATAACAAAACGGCCTGTTGGGTTGATGTGGTATTTAGTGGATGCATTCAACCATTCTGCTGGCAGAACTGGCTTGATGATCTCTTCCATCACGGCTTCTTGCAGCGTTTTCAGTGCAACATCTTCTGAATGCTGAGTAGACAAAACGACCGCATCGATACCAACGATTTTACCGTCGTCATACTGGAAAGTGATCTGGCTTTTTGCATCCGGACGCAACCATGGCAGAGAGCCATTCTTACGAACTTCAGCCTGGCGTTGAACCAGACGGTGTGCGTAAGTGATTGGTGCAGGCATCAGCACTTCGGTTTCGTTGGTTGCATAGCCAAACATCAGGCCCTGGTCACCCGCGCCTTGCTCAAGCGGATCGGTACGGTCAACGCCCTGGTTGATGTCCGGAGACTGCTTGCCGATAGCACTCAGTACTGCGCAAGAGTTGGCATCAAAGCCCATATCAGAATGCACGTAGCCGATTTCACGAATCGTTTGGCGAGTGATCTCTTCGATATCAACCCAGGCGCTGGTGGTGATTTCACCGCCAACCAGAACCATGCCGGTTTTAACGTAAGTCTCACAAGCTACGCGTGCTTTTGGATCCTGTTCCAGGATCGCATCGAGGACCGCATCGGAGATTTGGTCAGCGATTTTATCGGGATGCCCTTCTGATACAGACTCGGACGTAAAGAGGTGCTTGGCCATATTTTATTCACCCTAAGAGAATTAGGTTAGTGCAGACTGCCGATAGTTGGCCTTCATATCAGTCGCATGTACTGATTTATGGAGTTTTCGCCGCAGGTTTCATTTCAGGCAGTCTAACAGTTAATCGGTATAGATGGATTAACATCTGGACGGCTATTCTAGGTTATCCATTAATCAGATTACCAGTGATTTTTACGCTCGCAAGTCGGTTCGGTGAATCTCAGGTGGCAAATTTTACTGACAGTTCCGCAAACCCAGGATTTTTGCTTTGCAATTGTCGCCGGTTATCGGTATAAAGCGGCGCGCGCGGCTCATTCAACAAGCACACAGTTTTTGTGTTGCCCACTTCCAGCCGGGTTGAGCAAATTTCTGAGCTTTGGCTTGTCGCATACCCAAACCGTATGCGTGGAGGTGATACGATTGAAAAAACGCTTTAATTCGCAAACTCTGGCGACCGTCCAGGTCGTGCATATGCTCCTCGCATCCAGCAACTCTTTGCTACAACTGCATTCCTGCCGATGTTATACCCATCTTGGCGCATCGATGGATTCTCGGGCCGGTTTTTAAACCCGCAAAATTCAGAACTTGGGCTCTCTTGTCATCGATAAGAGTATTCTCGTGGTTTCGCCGCTCCGCTCTATGGAGTTCGGTTACGTGTTTTACAATGATATGAAAAAGAAACCGGTCGCACAGTTAGTCTGTCAGCGTCTTATGCTGCTTCTACGCGCTGTTAATGGGTTGTTATTGCGGGATACCCCTGCGATAGTAGTCAACTGTTTTGCACATTCGTTTAAATTTGAGGTTCGCCATGTCTGACAAAATCTCTTCTGTTTCGGGTTCGTCAGTGGGCGAGCAGGATGTACACCGCTCCATGCAGGAGGTTGCCATGAGTTCCCAGGAAGCCAGCAAGATGCTGCGTACTTACAATATTGCCTGGTGGGGCAATAATTATTACGACGTTAACGAGTTGGGCCACATCACCGTTTGCCCGGATCCTGATGTCCCGGAAGCGCGTGTTGATCTTGCTGAGCTGGTAAAAGCCCGTGAAGCACAGGGGCAGCGTTTACCTGCACTGTTCTGCTTCCCGCAGATTTTGCAGCACCGCCTGCGTTCTATCAATGCAGCGTTCAAACGTGCTCGTGAATCCTACGGCTACAAAGGCGACTATTTCCTCGTTTACCCAATCAAAGTGAACCAGCATCGCCGCGTCATTGAATCACTGATTCATTCCGGTGAACCACTGGGTCTGGAAGCGGGTTCTAAAGCGGAACTGATGGCAGTTCTGGCGCACGCTGGTATGACGCGTTCCGTGATTGTGTGTAACGGCTATAAAGACCGCGAATACATCCGCCTGGCGTTGATTGGCGAGAAGATGGGCCACAAGGTTTATCTGGTCATCGAGAAGATGTCAGAAATCCGCATTGTGCTGGAAGAAGCTGAGCGCCTGAATGTGGTTCCACGCCTCGGTGTGCGTGCGCGTCTGGCGTCACAAGGCTCCGGCAAATGGCAGTCTTCGGGCGGCGAGAAATCCAAATTTGGTCTGGCGGCGACGCAGGTTCTGCAACTGGTTGAAATGTTGCGTGAAGCTGGTCGTATCGACAGCCTGCAATTGCTGCACTTCCACCTTGGTTCGCAAATGGCGAACATTCGCGATATCGCTACTGGCGTTCGTGAATCCTCTCGCTTCTACGTTGAACTGCACAAGATGGGCGTTAACATCGAATGCTTCGATGTGGGCGGTGGTCTGGGTGTTGACTATGAAGGGACGCGTTCTCAGTCCGATTGTTCGGTCAACTATGGCCTGAACGAATATGCGAACAACATTATTTGGGCGATTGGCGACGCGTGTGAAGAAAACGGCCTGCCACACCCAACGGTTATCACTGAGTCTGGTCGTGCGGTAACCGCGCACCACACCGTGTTGGTTTCCAACATCATCGGTGTTGAGCGTAACGAATACACCACGCCAACGGCTCCGGCTGCAGACGCGTCCCGTGCGCTGCAAAGCATGTGGGAAACCTGGGGCGAAATGCACGAGCCGAACAACCGTCGCTCGCTGCGTGAATGGCTGCACGATAGCCAGAATGATTTGCATGATATCCATACCGGCTACTCAGCGGGGAGTTTCTCCTTACAAGAACGTGCCTGGGCGGAGCAGCTTTATCTGAGCATGTGCCACGAAATTCAGCGCCTGCTCGACCCAAGCAACCGCGCACACCGTCCGATCATCGACGAGCTGCAAGAGCGTATGGCGGATAAGATTTACGTCAACTTCTCGCTGTTCCAGTCAATGCCGGATGCGTGGGGTATCGACCAGTTGTTCCCGGTACTGCCGCTTGAAGGGCTGAACCAGGTTCCTGAACGTCGTGCGGTACTGCTGGATATCACTTGTGACTCGGACGGTGCTATCGATCACTACATCGACGGTGACGGCATTGCGACGACCATGCCGATGCCAGAATATGATGCAGAAAACCCACCACTGTTGGGCTTCTTCATGGTTGGCGCATACCAGGAAATTCTGGGCAACATGCACAACCTGTTCGGTGATACAGAAGCGGTAGACGTGTTTGTCTTCCCTGACGGCAGCGTAGAGGTCGAGCTTTCTGACGAAGGCGATACCGTGGCGGACATGCTGGAATATGTTCAGCTTGATCCAAAAACCTTGCTGAAACATTTCCGTGATCAGGTTAAACAGACCGATCTGGATGCTGGTTTGCAGCAGCAGTTCCTCGAAGAGTTCGAGGCTGGGTTGTATGGCTATACTTATTTAGAAGACGAGTAATTAGCGCAAAGAGGTTGAGTACCGATAAGGTGCTCAACCTCATTTTTTAATGACCAATTATAAAGCGGCAGATAGCGTTTTCTTGATTATCTGAATTTCCTGGTTTGTTTTTAAATTAGCATTAAACAATATGATATTTTTATAAGTCGCTCCTTTTATCGGTACTCTTGTAATTGATGCTGATGAATGCAGTTCGGCAAATTTACGAGGAAGCAATAACATTCCTTTTTTTTGTATTACCGAATAAAACATGGTTGTAATGTCGGCATCTACTTCTTTAAAGAAAATAAGCGGTAGCGTATTGCCTAACAGCACACTCACCCGCGATTTAATTTCCTCAACATAACTGCATGGCCGTATAAATAAAGGCAATGCCTTCATCGTTTCAATGTCATGAAGATCATCCCTGGTCACTGATGTAGCCATAATTAGCTCCATAGAATCCTCATTGATTGTTTCTTTAGTGATCCCTTCGATTACGTTAAAATCCCTCATGGATATAATAGTGATATGCTTGTTGTTTTTTACGCGCAATATTGTTTCTTGGTTGACCAATATTCTGGAGTGCGTGAAGTTTAGATGTTCACCCTGAAGAGAATAAACAATATATTTGTAGTAGTTATAAGGAACGGAAATATCAAAGATGAGTTCGGACGTTTTTTTATTTCCATACATATGGAATTTGTTTTCTACGGATGAAAGAATTTCATAAAGAGGCTTTAACTGGTTGTAAAATTCAATGGCAATATTTGTTGGGATTAATTCATTGTAATTGCGATTGAAAAGTTTGCTGCCGATTAAATTTTCCAATTCACTAATGATTTTGATCAGCGGTGAACGTGTAATGAATAACTTCTCTGCTGCGCTATTAATACATCGTTCCTCCATTGTCACTATAAAATACTTCATTTTTTTCGATAATAAAAAATTCATTAAACTTCCTTTCCCTGTCCTTAAGTAATGATGACAACAAGAGCATTACGCTTTCTTTTTGCCGTGATGTATCACCTGTTTTCTAACACCTACAGCCGTTTACACAAAGACTATAAATTAACCAGCAAACCTTCACTTTATAGATAATATTTAATAAATAACCCGGTAGATTCATAAAGGCCAGCTAATGGTAGCCAGCAAATAACTGAAATTTACTACGGAGTTATTATGTGCACGAAATATCCAGTCGTATTGGTTCATGGGGTTTTAGGTTTTGATCAGATTTTGGGCTACCCGTATTTCTTCGGGGTTAAAGAGGCTCTGGAACGTATGGGTGCGGATGTTTATACCGCTTCCCTTTCCGGTGTTAATTCTGATGCGGTCAGGGGTGAACAACTTTGGGATTTTATTCAGGATGTAAAACGCAAAAGTCGCAAAGATAAAGTTAACTTAATTGGCCACAGCCAGGGTGCTCTGGACAGCCGCTATGTCGCTGCTACTTATCCTGGCAGCGTTGCCTCTGTGACATCTGTTGACGGTGTTAATCACGGCTCGGAATCGGCAGATGCATTACGGGCAGCGCTTGAGCCGGGAAGCTGTAAAGAAGGTGCGGTTGCATTGGCTTTTGAAGCATTTGAAAAAGCCATCGCTTTTCTAACTGGCCACCCATTCGAGCCGGAAGATGCTGTTGCTGCGCTAGATGCATTAACCACTGCGGGCGTTGAGGAATTTAACAAGAAGTATCCACAAGCATTGCCGGAAGTATGGGGTGGTGAAGGTGCCGAAATCGTCAATGGTATTAACTACTATTCCTGGAGCGGTATTATTAAAGATGGTCTTTGTGAGCAGGGTTTGAATGAACTGGACCCGCTGCATTTGTGGATGAAGCATAGTGCTAAAACTTTTGTTAAGGAAGCCGATCAGAATGATGGGTTAGTTGGTCGCTACAGTTCGCACTTAGGCAAGGTTATCTGTTCAGATTATTCCATGGATCACCTGGATGCCATTAATCAGATTGCCGGAATTCGAACAAATACGGTTGACCCCATCGAAATCTATACTGACCATATTGAGTTTTTACGCTCAAAAGGCTTGTAATTCGCCATCATTAAATTTGATGAGTCATAATCAATATATTTATTACGGAAAATAATATGTGTACTAAATATCCTGTTGTATTAGTTCATGGATGGTCCGGTTTTTCTACTATCTTAGGTTACCCTTATTATTTTGGCGTGAAAGAAGCGCTGGAGAAAAAAGGGGCCGATGTTTATACCGCTTCACTTTCTGGCGTAAATACTGACGACGTTCGGGGTGAACAGCTCTGGGATTTCATTCAGGACGTAAAACGCAAAAGCGGCAAAGATAAAGTTAACTTAATTGGTCACAGCCAGGGTGCTCTTGATTGCCGCTATGTTGCAGCAGTCTACCCGCACAGTGTGGCTTCCGTGACTTCTGTTGATGGTGCAAACCATGGCTCGGAATCGGCAGATGCCTTGCGGGCGGCTTATGAACCTGGTAGTTGCAAAGAAGGTTTTGTCGCGCTGGCCGTGAATGCGTTTGAAAAAGCCATTGCCTTTCTCAGCGGTCATCCTTTTGAGCCGGAGGATTTTATTGCTTCGTTGAATTCACTCACTACTGAAGGTGTTCAGGCATTCAATGAAAAATATCCTCAGGGTTTGCCGGAAGTTTGGGGTGGAGAAGGTCCTGAAGTGGTTAATGGTATTTATTATTATTCATGGAGCGGCATTATTAAAGACGGAATTTGTGAACAGGGATTAAATGAACTGGATCCTCTCCATCTGTGGATGAAACACGGTGCAAAGACATTCGTTAATGAGGTGGATCAAAATGACGGACTTGTGGGGCGATATAGCTCTCATCTTGGTAAGGTTATTTGCTCGGATTATTCTATGGATCACCTCGATGCTATTAACCAGCTAGCAGGTATCCGGACAAATACGGTCAATGTGATCGACCTTTATACGGACCACCTGGATTTTTTGCGTTCTAAAGGTGTGTAACCTTTATGCGTTGAGTGGTTTTAGCTGATTTGTTCTATACTGCCTGGTATGAAGTACAGACTATTGAACCTGAGCGAAATTACGGCGATAATCCGCCCACAAGCAGTCTGAATGAATCCAGTCCCTTCCTCGTCGGGTTTAACGACGCGGAGGGGACTTTTTTTTGCTAATAATTACCATCATCGTGAGGTCAAACCATGAGCACCTTAGGCCATCAGTACGACAATTCCCTGGTATCCAATGCCTTCGGTTTTTTACGTTTTCCGCTGAACTTCATGCCATACGACAGCGATGCCGATTGGGTGATCACGGGTGTTCCATTTGATGCGGCAACGTCTGGCCGTGCGGGTGGACGTCATGGTCCTGCGGCAATTCGTCAGGTTTCTACTAACCTGGCATGGGAAGGCAACCGCTTCCCGTGGAATTTCGACATGCGTGAACGCCTGAACGTTGTTGATTGTGGCGACCTGGTTTACGCTTTCGGTGATGCGCGCGATATGAGCGAACGTCTGCAAGCCCACGCAGAAAAATTGCTGTCTGCCGGTAAGCGTATGCTCTCTTTCGGTGGTGACCACTTTGTGACTTTGCCACTGTTGCGTGCCCACGCGAAGCACTTCGGTAAAATGGCGCTGGTGCATTTCGATGCCCACACTGATACCTACGCAAATGGCTGCGAGTTCGACCACGGCACCATGTTCTACACCGCACCTAAAGAAGGTTTGATCGACCCGAACCACTCGGTGCAAATTGGTATTCGTACCGAATTCGACAAAGACAACGGTTTTACCGTGTTGGATGCAGGCCAGGTTAACGACCGCACTGTTGACGACGTGTTGGCTCAGGTGAAGCAGATTGTTGGCGATATGCCGGTTTACCTGACCTTTGATATCGATTGTATCGACCCTGCTTTCGCACCAGGTACCGGCACGCCGGTTATCGGTGGTTTGACTACCGATCGTGCGCTGAAACTGGTTCGTGGTTTGAAAGACCTGAACATCGTAGGTATGGACGTTGTGGAAGTGTCTCCGGCTTACGACCAGTCTGAAATTACTGCACTGGCGGGCGCAACTCTCGCGCTAGAAATGCTGTATATCCAGGCGGCTAAGAAAGGCGAGTAATCGCCTTTATTGAGTGTTGCCCCCTCACCCTAACCCTCTCCCAAAGGAGAGGGGATGGTACGGTTTCTCCTTCTCCTGGGGGAGAAGGTCGGGATGAGGGGTAATTTTACTTCAACCCATCTGCCGCCATACGGTCACGAATATGCTGAGCACGTTCGGCTGAAGCAGGGTGGTCGTCTAGCATCGAGCTTTGGCGGCCTTCTTCTGCCTTCGCTAACTTCTCAAAACTGGTCGCCAGGCCAATTGGATTGATTCCACGTTTTCTCAACAAATCATATGAGTAGTCATCGGCTTCAGACTCCTGACGCTGTGAGAACTGCGCATTCACCAGTTTCTCGCCTAAATCACCCAGTTGCGACTGCGACAAACTGCCAATCACACCGCCTGCTGAGGCTGCTGCAACACGAGCCGCGTTAGTCCCCAACGCAACCTGCATACCTTTCTTCACATGACCGAGTGCAACGTGGCCCATTTCATGGCCGATAACCGCTTCCACTTCGTTATCGTTCATCATGTCCATCAGACCGCTATAAACACGGATACAGCCGTTAGCCATGGCAAATGCGTTCACGTCTTTAGTGACGTACACCTTGTAGTTCACCGGCATGCCGTTGATGTTGTCGCCGAGAGCTGAGGAAATCTTGCTGAGACGTTGAGCGTATTCGCTACTGGCTGGGGCGATGCTGGCTTTGCTATCGAGCTCAGTACAGGATTTATCACTCAACTCTTTTACTTGCGCATCACTTAATGTGTACGCCTGAAATGCTTCCGCACCGGAAGTGAGCAGACCGTTAGAGTCCATGTTCTGGCAGCCGCTCAGAAGGGCAGCAACGCTCAGGCTTAATAAAATTGGGCGCAATTTCATGCCAATATCCTTAATTAGTGATAACTGCTCAGAGGTGTTTCAGCCACAAACCGCTGGCTAGTCGCTTCAGTATAAAGAAGTTACTTAAACTCGCGCAGTAACTTGCGCAACATGCGAGCAGCTTCCAGAGATTTCTTAACAGGACAAAAGGATGCTCCATGTACATGGCACACGGCTTGCGGTACATTGATGGCAATTTTTTGGGCGTAGCCCATAACGCATAGTAGTCAAGGCCTGACCTTCAACCATCCGATCTGGAGTCAAAATGTCCTCTCGTAAAGAGCTTGCCAATGCTATTCGTGCACTCAGCATGGACGCAGTACAAAAAGCCAAATCCGGTCACCCGGGTGCCCCTATGGGTATGGCCGACATTGCCGAAGTCCTGTGGCGCGATTTCCTGAACCATAACCCGCAGAACCCTGCATGGGCTGACCGTGACCGCTTCGTGCTGTCTAACGGCCATGGCTCAATGCTGATTTACAGCTTGCTGCATCTCACAGGTTATGACCTGCCGATTGAAGAACTGAAAAACTTCCGTCAGCTGCATTCTAAAACTCCGGGTCACCCGGAAGTGGGCTACACCGCGGGTGTTGAAACCACAACTGGCCCGCTGGGTCAGGGTGTTGCGAACGCAGTGGGTATGGCAATTGCTGAACGCACCATGGCAGCACAGTTCAACCGTCCAGGTCACGACATCGTTGACCACTTCACCTACACCTTTATGGGTGATGGCTGCATGATGGAAGGTATCTCCCATGAAGTTTGCTCTCTGGCGGGTACGCTGGGTCTGGGTAAACTGGTTGCCTTCTATGATGACAACGGTATCTCCATCGACGGCCACGTTGAAGGCTGGTTCACTGACGATACTGCTAAACGCTTTGAAGCCTACGGCTGGCATGTAGTGCGCGGCGTTGACGGCCATGATGCAGACGCTATCAAACGCGCTGTTGAAGAAGCTAAAGCCGTTACTGACAAACCTTCACTGCTGATGTGCAAAACCATCATCGGTTTCGGTTCGCCAAACAAAGCCGGTACGCACGATTCCCACGGCGCACCTTTGGGTGACGCGGAAATCGCACTGACCCGTGAAGCTCTGGGCTGGAAACACGCGCCATTCGAAATCCCGTCTGAGATTTATGCTCAGTGGGACGCGAAAGAAGCAGGTCAGGCGAAAGAAGCGGCATGGAACGAGAAGTTCGCGGCATATGCTAAAGCCTTCCCGCAAGAGGCTGCTGAATTTACCCGTCGTATGAAAGGCGACATGCCTGCTGAGTTTGCGGCGAAAGCGCAGGAGTTCATCAAGAACCTGCAAGCGAACCCGGCTAAAATCGCCAGCCGTAAAGCATCCCAGAACACCATCGAAGCGTTCGGCCACCTGCTGCCAGAATTCCTCGGCGGCTCTGCAGATCTCGCACCTTCTAACCTGACTATCTGGTCTGGCTCTAAGGCTATCAACGAAGATCTGGCCGGTAACTACATCCATTACGGTGTACGTGAATTCGGTATGACCGCGATTGCCAACGGTATCGCGCTGCACGGTGGTTTCCTGCCGTACACCTCTACTTTCCTGATGTTTGTTGAATATGCCCGTAATGCGGTGCGTATGGCAGCATTGATGAAGCAACGCCAGGTGATGGTCTACACCCACGACTCCATCGGTCTGGGCGAAGATGGCCCAACTCACCAGCCTGTAGAGCAGCTTGCTGCCCTGCGCGTGACGCCAAACATGAGCACATGGCGTCCATGTGACCAGGTTGAGTCTGCGGTGGCGTGGAAATACGCTGTAGAACGTCATGACGGCCCGACCGCGCTGATCTTCTCCCGTCAGAACCTGGCACAGCAGGATCGTACCGAACAGCAACTGGCAGATGTTGCCCGTGGCGCATACGTTCTGAAAGATTGTGCAGGCACGCCTGAGCTGATTCTGATTGCGACCGGTTCTGAAGTTGAGCTGGCTGTTGCAGCCTGGGATCAACTGACTGCTGAAGGCATCAAAGCGCGTGTGGTTTCCATGCCGTCTACCGATGCATTCGACAAACAAGATCCGGCTTACCGTGAAGCGGTACTGCCGAAAGCGGTTGCTGCGCGTGTTGCTATCGAAGCCAGCATCGCTGACTACTGGTACAAATACGTTGGCCTGAACGGCGCGGTAGTGGGCATGACCACCTTTGGTGAGTCAGCACCTGCTGAGCTTCTGTTTGAAGAGTTTGGTTTCACCGTTGCAAACGTAGTGAAACAAGCTAAAGCAGTTCTGTAAAACGTAATCCCCTAAGGCCAGCAAACATTGATTGCTGGCCTTTTTTTTATCTGTTGTTGATAATGCAATTGAAAATTATTATCATTCACATTCGTAAATAAATGTGAATCTAAGTAAATGAATCGACATACTTTGTACGGATACCAGAAATCGGGCTTCATTGCTTTAACCGTCGCACTATTGATGAGCTCACTGAGCGCGAGCGCTAAACCACTCCCTGAAAAGGACTTTCTTACCGTTCCGGTGGGTAATGGCGTGTATGAGCTGGCATATGACGCCTCTCAAAACGTTCTGTTTGCTGCCTCTGCCCCTTCGTTTGATAAAGATAAAACGGATGGTCTGGTCTACAAGCTGAACCCAGACACGTTGAAGACAACGGGGAAAATCACCACTGAGCGACGCGCATTTGCCACACTGCTGGATGAAGAAAACCATATTTTGTATATCGGTAACACCCTTGAAGGGGCCGTCACGCTTATTGATACGCGCACCGACAAAGAGATTAAAACGGTTCAACTGAGTGATATTAGTAACCCCAAAGAAATCGTTCACACCCGTGAAATGGCGCTCGATAAAAAACACCAGCGCTTATATGTCTCTGGCGTTACCCAGCAAGGAATTATTTGGGTGATCGATACGCAAAAACAGCAGCACATTGCGACCATTGAAAATATGGGTGAATATCCAACCGGGTTGACTGTCGATGAAGGCAAAGGGCGAGTTTATGCTGTAAACGGCAGTGGGGAATTTATTACGCTTGATGCCAGCGATAATAAAATTATTTCACGTGTTAAAGTTGAACCGCAGAAAAAACACTTCTTCTTAAATATCGCGCTGGATAATAAAAAAGAGCGTGCATTTATTACCGACCCCGATTTGCCTGATGTGCTGGTGGTTTCACTAAAAGACGGAAAAATCATTGATCGTATTAAGGTGATTAACTCTCTGGCTGTGATGTACAACAATGGCCGCAACGAGGTGTATATCACTCACCGTAACGCGCAGCTGATTAGCGTTGTCGACGCTGATACTTATAAAGTGAAAGCCAGCATCGCGACATCGGCCTTGCCTAATAGCCTTGCGCTCTCAGCGGATGGCCACACTCTTTATGCCAGCGTGAAGCAGAGTGAAAAAGAGATCGGTAAAAAACCGGACTACATTATTAAAGTCGAACTCGACAAAATCTAACTCACTTTTCATTAAAAGAACAATAAAGCCCTGTGGTGAAAATTCACAGGGCCGGCAGGCTTTTTTTTCAATATCTTGGGTAATAAAAAATGGCAACGAATAAGCAGTTGGTGTTGGCAAGAAGAGTGGCAGGAATAATAGTGCTGGCAGGGGGCGCTATGCTCCCCGTGTTGGCCGAGGAAAATAACGCTTCTCTTAAAGAATCTGAAGATCAAATGGTCGTGACGGCATCGGGTTTTTCTCAACAGAAAAAAGATGCCCCGGCGACAATTTCTGTTATTGACAGAAAACAGCTCGATGAAAAACCAAACAGGAATGTCGCCGAAGCCATTCAGGATTTACCCGGTGTTAATATCGGCAGTGGCTCAAGCGATATGGCAACCGGCAGTATTATGATGCGCGGTATGGACTCAGGCTATACAGCATTTATGGTTAATAGCGTGAAACAAAATACCGGTGAGTCACGGCCTTATGGGCAGGATATTGGTGCCGAGGTCAACTTCCTGCCGCCGATGGAAGCTATCGAACGAATTGAAGTCATTCGCGGGCCGATGTCATCGCTGTATGGTTCAGATGCAATTGGCGGTGTGGTCAACGTTATCACCAAAAAGCCTTATGGCGTGGCTGACTGGACCGGGGCATTGGCGGCAAACACCTTCATTCAGGAAGACAGTTCATTCGGTAATACCAACCAGATGAATTTATTTGCCATGGGGCCACTTGTGCCGGATGTGTTAGGTATCAGCGTCGCCGCCGACTGGCTTAATCGTCGCGATGACGAACGTAATAACTATTTCAGTAAAAACGATCGTAAATCTCTCGATATGACTGTAGGTCTTGCGGCAAACGAAACTAACCTTTTTGATCTGAATGTGGTGACGGGAAAACAGAAGAAAAATCGTGATGAAGCGCCATGGATGTGGACGTTTGACAGGGATGCGGTGACGCTGAGCCACAGCGGTTGGTATGCCGAAGACATGATCGCGACCAATAACTATCTCAACTATGAGAAGGGTCGCTCTAAATACAACCTGGACGGCGATGCACCGCAGTACATTGAGACTGAAAACTACGTTGCGAATAGCCAGACCACTTTCTCGTTCGAGAATCACAAACTCACCGTTGGGGCTAACTTCACCCGTGAAGAATTAAACGATCAGTTCGCTGTTTCCAGTAAAGAAGCGCCTGGCGTTGAACCGGTGACCAAAATCAGCCGCGAAGGTTGGGCGCTGTTTGCTGAAGACGGCTGGCAGATTGGGGACTTTACGCTGACCACCTCTGCACGTATGGACCGCGACAACTATTTTGGCACACACATCACGCCAAAACTTTATGGCAACTGGGCAATTACGGACGCCTGGGCTCTGAAAGGCGGGGTATCTTCAGGTTATAAAAAACCTGAGTTGCGTGAAACCTCCGCTGATTTTGTTACGCCACGTGGCTCATTACCACCGTACCCTTATTTGACCGTGGGTAACGATGACCTGAAACCAGAGAAAAGCGTTAACTCTGAGTTAGGTTTGTACTGGGCGGGAGAAAAACTGGCGTTAGACGGCACGGTTTTCTACACCCAATTTAAAGATAAAATCTCGGAAGAGACTATTTGCGAAACGACGGCGACTAACCAGTGCCAGATGAACGGCTATAAAGCTGACTCCATCAGCAAATACTTTAACGTCGGCAAAGCTGATGTTTACGGTGTGGAGCTGAATGCGGACTGGCAAGTGACGGAAACCGTGAAGGCCAACGCGAACTACACGTATAACCATAGTGAGCAGAAAACAGGTGTGAATAAGGGTTATGCGCTCAATGACTTCCCACGCCATATGGCGAACTTGTCACTGACCTTGTCGGCGACACAAGCGTTAGATCTGTGGAGCAAAACAAATTACCGCAGTAGCAATCGCGATACCGGCGACCATATTGATTATGACGCCTGGACGATGGTTGACCTCGGTGCGCGTTACCAGTTGAACAAAAATACTCAGCTTATGGCTGGGGTGTACAACGTGTTTGATGCCGACCCACAACGTGTCAGCCCATGGGGTGATTACGGGCTGGTCGAGGGGCGTCGTTATAATCTGGGGGCCCGAATCGAATTTTGATTGAAAGCCTGTCAGGATAAACGCTGCCAGCTGGCAGCGTTTACTCTTCATCGTTGAAATCCAGTTTTACTACGGAGCCTGTAATTCTGGGTAGTCGCGTGTTTACGCTGGCTACTATTCGTTCTTAGCCCATAATTCGTTGCAGTTATTCCATCGAAAATGTGACCTGCGTCAGAAGATTAGTTGCCTGTCCTGGGGTAACGTTCCATTTATTCCCCGTTTCGCTTACCATAGCTGAAGCGTTTCAGTCGACTAAATGTTCGACAATTAAGCAAACAAATGCAGTTTCAATAGTGCGAGGATTCCCCTCAGACGATTGCTGGATTACTCTGTCAGCCACTAAGTCTCAGGGATTCTGGCAGGAGAGATATGACCGTACGCATAGCAATTAATGGCTTCGGTCGCATTGGGCGCAACGTGGTACGTGCTTTGTACGAATCCGGTCGCCGTGCGGAAATTACCGTCGTAGCAATCAATGAACTGGCTGATGCTGCGGGTATGGCGCATCTGTTGAAATACGACACCAGCCATGGCCGCTTTGCCTGGGATGTACGCCAGGAGCGCAGTCAGTTATGGGTCGGTGACGACACCATCCGAATTTTGCACGAACCAGAAATTGCGAATTTGCCGTGGCGTGAACTGGGCGTAGATGTAGTGCTGGATTGTACCGGTGTGTTTGGCTCCCGTGCAGACGGTGAAGCGCATCTGACTGCTGGTGCCAAAAAAGTTCTCTTCTCTCATCCTGGCGGTAACGACCTCGACGCCACCGTCGTTTACGGTGTGAATCATGAAAGTGTGGTGGCTGAACATTGCATTGTTTCCAATGCTTCATGCACCACAAACTGCATTATTCCTATTATCAAATTGCTTGATGATGCATATGGTATTGAGTGGGGCACTGTGACCACCATTCATTCGGCCATGCATGATCAACAGGTTATCGACGCCTATCACCCGGACTTGCGCCGCACCCGTGCTGCCAGCCAGTCCATTATTCCCGTAGATACGCGTCTGGCTGCTGGTATCGCACGTATTTTCCCGCAATTTAACGATCGTTTTGAAGCGATCGCGGTGCGAGTTCCGACCATCAACGTCACGGCTATCGATTTGAGCGTGACAGTGAAAAATGCAGTTAAAGCCAATGAAGTCAACAAGTTGCTGCAAAAAGCAGCACGGGATTCATTTCATGGTATAGTTGACTATACGGAATTACCGTTGGTCTCGACTGATTTTAACCACGATCCGCACAGTGCCATTGTTGACGGCACGCAAACCCGGGTCAGTGGGCAACATCTGATTAAAACTCTAGTCTGGTGTGATAACGAATGGGGCTTTGCTAACCGAATGCTCGACACGACGTTAGTCATGGCCGCAAGTGGTTTCAGGTAGAGCGCATATGCGTTCGCAAAACTTTAAGAATCAACGAGAGGATTCACCATGTCTGTAATTAAGATGACCGATCTGGATCTAGCTGGTAAGCGCGTTCTGATCCGTGCAGATTTGAACGTACCAGTTAAAGAAGGGAAAGTGACATCTGACGCACGTATCCGTGCATCTTTGCCAACTATCGAACTGGCCCTGAAGCAAGGCGCTAAAGTGATGGTTACTTCTCACCTGGGTCGCCCGACTGAAGGCGAGTACAATGAAGAATTCTCTCTGCTGCCGGTTGTTAACTACCTGAAAGACAAATTGTCTGCTCCGGTTCGCCTGGCTAAAGATTACCTCGACGGCGTTGAAGTTGCTGCGGGTGAACTGGTTGTTCTGGAAAACGTTCGCTTTAACAAAGGCGAAAAGAAAGACGACGAAACACTGTCTAAAAAATACGCTGCACTGTGTGACGTATTCGTAATGGACGCTTTTGGTACTGCGCACCGTGCACAGGCTTCTACTCACGGCGTTGGTAAATTTGCTGACATCGCTTGTGCAGGCCCGCTGCTGGCTGAAGAGCTGAGCGCACTGGGTAAAGCACTGAAAGAACCTGCTCGTCCAATGGTTGCCATCGTTGGCGGTTCTAAAGTTTCTACCAAACTGACTGTTCTTGATTCCCTGTCCAAAATCGCTGACCAGCTGATTGTTGGCGGTGGCATCGCGAACACCTTCGTTGCTGCTCAAGGCCACAACGTGGGTAAATCCCTGTACGAAGCAGACCTGGTTGACGAAGCTAAACGCCTGCTGACCATCTGTGATATCCCAGTTCCTGCGGATGTTCGCGTTGCTACTGAGTTCTCTGAGTCTGCTGCTGCAACTCTGAAATCTGTAAACGACGTGAAATCTGACGAGCAGATCCTGGATATCGGTGATGCATCTGCGCAGCAACTGGCTGAAATCCTGAAGAATGCGAAAACCATTCTGTGGAACGGCCCGGTTGGCGTGTTCGAATTCCCGAACTTCCGTAAAGGTACTGAAATCGTTGCTAATGCAATTGCAGACAGCGAAGCATTCTCTATCGCAGGCGGCGGTGACACTCTGGCAGCAATCGACCTGTTCGGTATTGCTGACAAGATCTCCTACATCTCCACTGGTGGCGGCGCATTCCTCGAGTTCGTGGAAGGCAAAGTACTGCCAGCAGTAGCGATGCTCGAAGAGCGCGCTAAGAAGTAATAATGACGGGCAGGGTTTCCTGCCCGTTTGTTTTTTGCCGCCGATTTTAGTAAGCGGTTAATATTTCTTTATTTACCCTAACGGGCAAATTGGCCGACGATACAGGACAAACAACCATGTCTAAGATTTTTGATTTCGTAAAACCTGGTGTAATCACTGGTGATGACGTACAGAAAGTTTTCCAGATTGCAAAAGAAAACAACTTTGCTCTGCCAGCAGTTAACTGCGTAGGCACCGACTCTATCAACGCCGTACTGGAAACTGCTGCGAAAGTTAAAGCACCAGTTATCGTTCAGTTCTCTAACGGTGGCGCTGCATTCATCGCGGGTAAAGGCGTGAAAACTGACGTTCCTCAGGGTGCAGCAATCCTGGGCGCAATCTCTGGCGCACATCACGTTCACCAGATGGCTGAACATTACGGCGTGCCAGTTATCCTGCACACCGACCACTGCGCTAAGAAACTGCTGCCATGGATCGACGGCCTGTTGGACGCTGGCGAAAAACACTTCGCGGCAACTGGCAAACCACTGTTCTCTTCTCACATGATCGACCTGTCTGAAGAGTCTCTGGAAGAAAACATCGAGATCAGCTCTAAATATCTGGCTCGTATGTCCAAAATGGGCATGACTCTGGAAATCGAACTGGGTTGCACCGGCGGCGAAGAAGATGGCGTAGATAACAGCCATATGGACGCATCTGCTCTGTACACTCAGCCAGAAGACGTTGATTACGCTTACACCGAACTGAGCAAAATCAGCCCTCGTTTCACTATCGCTGCTTCTTTCGGTAACGTGCACGGTGTTTACAAGCCAGGTAACGTGGTTCTGACCCCGACTATCCTGCGTGATTCTCAGGACTATGTTTCTAAGAAACACAACCTGCCACACAACTCTCTGAACTTCGTATTCCACGGCGGTTCCGGTTCTACAGCTCAAGAAATCAAAGATTCCGTGAGCTACGGTGTTATCAAAATGAACATCGATACCGATACTCAGTGGGCAACTTGGGAAGGTATCCTGAGCTACTACAAAGCTAACGAAGCTTACCTGCAGGGCCAGTTGGGCAACCCTAAAGGCGAAGATCAGCCGAACAAAAAATACTACGATCCACGCGTATGGCTGCGTTCTGCACAGACTTCAATGATCACCCGTCTGGAGCAGGCTTTCAAAGAACTGAACGCAGTAGACGTTCTGTAATTTGAAGCAGTAAATGCTTGAATCAAGCCCGCTTCGTGCGGGCTTTTTTGTATCTTTAATAAATTTTTATCTGCAACCCAGGCTTAAAAATCCAGCATATTGCTTTTAAATAAACTGATAGCAGAAATAATATTTTCTGATGCGGGTATTTTCTGAATGCTATTTATTTCGGCAATTTTATAAAATTATTTTAGTTTTATTATAAGTGCCTATAAAATTGAGAGTTATTTGTACAGATATGATTTTATTATCACCATAACTTTATTTTATTACTCCTGCTAAGGTTGACCTTTGTCATGTAAAATGCAAATGACCTATTTTTAACGTTATGATTTTAAAGGGTTAATTTCGTTTGCGTGATTTGCATCCAATTAGCGCTCTGGTAATTGTGAGTCACTGCACACTACAACTGATGCATAATTCGATATGATCTGCTGCATGGGACGTTAATAGGCGCAGATTTGAATGGACAATAATACCTTACCAAAAACACAACATCTGCTTGTCTTTCAGGAAGTGGTGAGAAGTGGATCATTTGGTTCTGCGGCTAAACAACTGAGCCTGACCCAGCCTGCTGTCAGTAAAATTATAAGCGACATGGAATCGTATTTTGGTTTAGAGCTTATTATCAGAAAAAATACCGGCGTTAAATTAACTGAAGCAGGCAAAGTATTGCTGACTCACGCTGAATCCATCACACGTGAATTGCGCAATATGTGTAGTGAAATGAATCGCATGGTTGGAAATAGCGTGGTGGATGTGTCATTTGGCTACCCTTCGCTTATCGGCTTCACTTTTTTGCCAGGTATGATGAAAGAGTTTAAAGAGCTTTTCCCGCAGGCTCAGATCTCGATGTTCGAAGCCCAACTTTCTTCTTTCTTGCCTGCAATCCGCGATGGTCGCCTGGACTTTGCTATTGGCACATTGAGCGACGAAATGTTGCTACAGGATTTGCACATTGAACCACTGTTCGAGTCAGAGTTTGTTCTGGTTGCCAATCGAACACGGGTAGTTAAAGGGACGACCACGCTCAGCGCATTAAGTCATGAGCAATGGGTTTTACCACAAACGGAAATGGGATATTACAGCGAGCTTCTGACTACCCTGCAAAAGAACAATATCAAAAGTGAAAACATCGTAAAAACAGATTCGGTAGTAACCATTTATAACCTGGTGCTCAACGCAGGTTTTCTGACAGTTATTCCACGCGATATGATTTCCCCATTTGGGTCTAACCAATTTATTAAAATCCCGGTTGAGGATAAATTACCTGTCGCACGATATGCTGCCGTTTGGTCTAAGAATTATCGAATTAATAGATCTGCTGCCACATTAGTTGAACTGGCCAAAAAACATTCATTACGAATTAAGTTTCAATCAGACAAATTAACTGAAGTTGCTTAACTTAAATAAGTAACTCATAAAATATTACTCATTCAAAGTGGTAGCTTAATAAAAGCCACCCCATAAATCATTTTTGCTTTTAAATGTTGAGGTCTACATGCATATCGACTATGAACTACCTGTGACTATTATTGATGTTCTTGATGCTAAAAAAAGATTAGCGGGATATATCTATAAAACAGGGATGCCGCGTTCTAATTATCTGAGCGAATGCTGTAAGGGTGAAATATTTTTAAAATTCGAAAATATGCAGCGTACAGGCTCATTTAAAATACGCGGTGCTTTTAATAAGCTCAGCTCATTAACAGAAGAAGAAAGAAGCAAAGGTGTGGTGGCTTGTTCTGCCGGCAACCATGCGCAAGGTGTTTCGCTCTCCTGCGCCATTCTCGGAATCAATGGCAAGGTTGTCATGCCTAATGGTGCGCCTAAGTCTAAAGTAGCGGCAACAACGGACTACTCCGCACAGGTCGTGATGCATGGCGATAACTTCAACGATACCATCGCCAAGGTGAGTGAAATCGTTGAGATGGAAGGGCGCATCTTCATTCCACCTTATGACGATGAAAAAGTGATTGCCGGGCAAGGGACTATCGGCCTTGAAATTCTGGAAGATTTATATGATGTAGACAATGTCATTGTGCCAATTGGCGGCGGCGGATTAATTGCGGGTATTGCACTGGCGATTAAATCAATCAACCCGACAATCAATATTATCGGCGTGCAGGCAGAAAACGTGCATGGCATGGCCGCATCATTTTATAAAGGTGAACTCTTGGCGCACCGTACTTCAGGTACGTTAGCCGATGGTTGTGATGTTTCACGTCCGGGCAGAATAACCTACGAAATCGTGAAGAAGCTCGTTACCGATATTGTATTAGTCAGTGAAGATGAAATTCGTAACAGTATGGTAGCCCTTATTCAACGTAATAAAGTTGTCACAGAGGGTGCTGGCGCATTAGCCACTGCTGCATTATTGAGCGGTAAATTAGACCATTATATTAAAGGGCGCAAAACGGTTAGTATTATCTCCGGCGGTAATATTGACCTGTCTCGCGTTTCACAAATTACAGGCTCCGCAGATATTTGATAGAATCTCTCGAGGAACTTTATTATGAGTAATACTGATGCAACCCTTATTGGCCAAAAAGCGGAATCGCAATGGCGCAAGTCTGACACCACCTGGACTCTCGGTTTATTTGGAACGGCTATCGGTGCGGGAGTTTTATTCTTCCCCATCCGTGCAGGTTATGGCGGCTTAATTCCGATTGTGATAATGCTGTTCCTGGCATTCCCGATTGCATTTTACTGCCACCGTGCACTGGCGCGTCTGTGCCTTTCCGGCAGTAATCCTTCCGGCAATATCACGGAAACGGTAGAAGAGCATTTCGGTAAAACGGGTGGTGTGGTTATCACCTTTTTGTACTTTTTCGCGATTTGCCCGCTGCTGTGGATTTACGGTGTCACGATAACCAATACCTTCATGACATTCTGGGAAAACCAGCTCCAGCTTATGCCCCTTAACCGTGGTGTGGTTGCGCTCTTCCTGTTGCTGTTGATGGCTTTTGTCATCTATTTCGGCAAGGATCTGATGGTTAAAGTCATGAGCTACCTGGTGTTCCCGTTCATTGCCTGCCTGGTGCTGATTTCAGTCTCGCTGATCCCTTACTGGAACTCTGCGGTTATCGATCAAGTGAGCCTCAGCGACATTTCGTTTACCGGCAGTGATGGCATTCTGGTGACGGTATGGCTGGGTATTTCCATTATGGTCTTCTCGTTTAACTTCTCGCCAATTGTTTCCTCCTTCGTTGTTTCTAAACGTGAAGAGTACGAGCATGACTTTGGCAGGCAGTTTACCGAAGACAAATGTTCGAAAATCATTTCCCGTGCCAGCATGCTGATGGTTGCCGTAGTGATGTTCTTTGCTTTCAGCTGCCTGTTCACGCTTTCCCCGCAGAATATGGCCGAAGCTAAAGCGCAGAACATTCCCGTTCTTTCCTACCTGGCGAACCACTTCTCATCGATGGCGGGTACAAAATCGACCTTTGCCACGACACTGGAATATGGCGCGTCGATCATTGCACTGGTCGCCATTTTCAAATCCTTCTTCGGCCACTATCTTGGCACTCTCGAAGGGCTCAACGGTCTGGTTCTGAAGTTCGGCTACAAAGGGGATAAAACCAAAGTTTCCGGTGGCAAACTCAACCTTATCAGCATGGTCTTTATCATGGGGTCGACCTGGGTGGTGGCTTACGCTAACCCGAACATCCTCGATTTGATTGAAGCCATGGGTGCGCCAATTATCGCTTCACTGCTTTGCTTGCTGCCAATGTATGCCATTCGCAAAACACCTGCACTTGCGAAATATAAAGGCAGAACCGAAAACATTTTTGTCACAGTAATTGGCTTGCTGACCATTCTTAATATTGTCTACAAGCTTATCTAATGACTTACTCAGGATGAGTGGGATTTAAAAATGAATGATTACCCGGTAGTGTTGACGATTAACTGTGGTTCTTCTTCGGTAAAATTTTCAGTATTAGATGCAGAAACGTGTGATGTGCTTTTGTCCGGGATTTGTGAAGGTATTAATACCGATAAAGCATTTATAACGGTTAATGATGGGGAGCCAGTTATTCTGGCTCGCCAGAATTATGAAGAAGCACTTGCGGAAATATCCTCTGAGCTTGAAAAGCGTAATTTAATTGATAGTGTGGCCTTTGTTGGCCACCGTATTGCTCACGGTGGTTCTTTATTTAGCAAGTCGGTATTAATTACTGATGATGTCATAGAAAAAATTCGCCTGGTTTCACCTTTGGCTCCGCTGCACAATTATGCCAATTTACACGGCGTGGAATCTGCACGGCTTCGTTTCCCTGGCGTTCCTCAAGTCGCGGTATTCGATACCAGCTTCCATCAGACCCTAAAGCCCGAAGCTTATTTGTACGGTCTGCCATATCGTTACTTTGAAGAGTACGGCGTTCGCCGCTATGGGTTCCATGGCACTTCGCATCGTTACGTAGCGCAGCAGGCATGTGATTTATTAGGCCTGAACGTAGAGGATTCGGGGTTGGTGATTGCTCACTTAGGTAATGGTGCTTCGGTGTGCGCGGTGCAAAATGGCGAAAGCGTCGATACTTCAATGGGCATGACGCCACTCGAAGGCCTGATTATGGGCACGCGCTGCGGTGATGTGGATTTCGGTGCCATGGCCTGGCTTGCAAGGCAGACCGGACAATCCATGGATGACCTTGAGCAGGTCGTCAATAAAGAGTCAGGGCTGCTGGGGCTTTCGGGTTTATCGTCAGATTTACGTACCCTGGAAAATGCCTGGCACAACGGTGATGAGCGGGCACAACGGGCGATAAAAACATTTGTCCATCGTATTGCCCGAACGATTGGCGCGCACGCAGCTGCATTAAATCGCCTGGACGGCATTATTTTTACCGGTGGTATTGGTGAAAATTCAATACTTATTCGCCGTCTGGTTTCTGAACGTTTACAGGTATTTGGTGTTGAACTGGATATTGATAAGAATAACCAACCTAACCGGTCAGGTGAGCGAATTATTTCCTGCGAACAGTCTCCCGTTATTTTAGCGGTTATTCCTACCAACGAAGAAAAGATGATTGCACTTGATGCTTTGCATTTAGGTAGAGAATGCCATCTCGCCGAATACGCCTGATATATCCTCATATTTCAAATTGCAAGGCAAGGGGCTAACACCCTTTGTCCCGCAACTCGAAATTCAAAGGGTATATAAATAATATGCTTTAAAGGAATGAAGTAATGAAAGTAGATGTTGATATTACCAGCGATAATTATTCCCATGCCTGGCAGCAATTCTCGGGCGTAGAATGGAAAGCAACAATTAATGTTCGGGATTTTATCCAACAAAACTACACCCCATATGAAGGTGATGAATCATTTTTAGCGGGAGCAACTACGGCGACGACGGCACTGTGGGAAAAGGTCATGGACGGCATTCGTATTGAGAATGCCACCCACGCGCCAGTCGATTTCGACACTAATATTGCCACCACGATTACCGCGCATGCACCGGGTTATATCGTCAAAGAGCATGAAAAAATTGTCGGTTTGCAAACGGATAAACCGCTAAAGCGCGCCTTACACCCTTATGGTGGCGTGAATATGATCAAAAGCTCTTTTGAAGCTTATGGTCGTGAAATGGACCCGGATTTCGAATATCAGTTTACCTCGCTGCGTAAGACGCATAACCAGGGCGTATTTGATGTTTACTCGCCGGATATTTTGCGCTGCCGTAAATCGGGTGTGTTGACTGGCTTGCCGGACGGTTACGGGCGTGGCCGCATTATTGGCGACTACCGCCGCGTTGCGCTTTACGGGATTGCATACCTGGTGCGCGAGCGTGAATTGCAGTTTGCCGATCTGCAAAACCAGCTTGAGCGCGGTGAAAACCTTGAAGCGGTAATTCGCTTGCGTGAAGAGTTGTCTGAACATCGCCGTGCGCTGCTGCAAATTCAGGAGATGGCGGCAAAATACGGGTTCGATATTTCGCGCCCGGCAAGCAATGCGCAAGAAGCGTTGCAATGGCTCTATTTTGCCTACCTGGCTGCGGTGAAATCGCAGAATGGCGGGGCGATGTCACTGGGCCGCACCACCACGTTTATCGACATTTATATCGAGCGCGATATAAAAGCCGGGCTGCTGACAGAGCAACAAGCACAAGAGCTGGTCGATCACTTCATTATGAAAATCCGCATGGTGCGTTTCCTGCGTACACCGGAATTTGACACGCTTTTCTCCGGTGACCCTATTTGGGCGACCGAAGTCATTGGTGGAATGGGGCTTGATGGTCGCACGCTGGTCACCAAAAATGCCTACCGCTACCTGAACACGCTGTACACCATGGGGCCTGCACCGGAGCCGAACCTGACGATTCTCTGGTCGGAAGCATTGCCGAAACCCTTCAAGATCTATGCGGCGAAAGTATCCATCGAAACATCATCTCTGCAATATGAAAATGATGACCTGATGCGCTGTGATTTCGACAGCGATGACTATGCGATTGCATGCTGCGTCAGTCCGATGGTGATTGGCAAGCAGATGCAGTTCTTTGGTGCACGCGCTAACCTGGCAAAAACGCTGCTGTATTGCATCAACGGCGGCATGGACGAAAAACTCAAAATCCAGGTCGGCCCGAAAATGCCAATGCTGCTCGATGAGGTATTGGATTACGACAAGGTAATGAGCAGCCTCGACCACTTTATGGACTGGCTGGCAACGCAATACATCACCGCGCTCAATCTTATTCACTACATGCACGACAAATACAGCTACGAAGCCTCGTTAATGGCTCTGCATGACCGGGATGTTTATCGCACCATGGCATGCGGTATTGCCGGGTTGTCGGTGGCAGTGGATTCGCTTTCTGCGATTAAGTACGCCACGGTGAAACCGGTGCGCGACCAAAACGGCCTGGCGGTTGATTTCGTCATTGAAGGTGATTACCCGCAATACGGTAATAATGATGATCGTGTTGATGCCATTGCCTGCGATCTGGTTGAGCGTTTTATGAAGAAGATCCAGGCGCTGCCAACCTATCGCAACGCGGTGCCGACTCAGTCGATCCTGACGATCACATCAAACGTGGTATACGGGCAAAAAACCGGTAACACGCCAGATGGCCGCCGTGCCGGAATGCCATTTGCGCCGGGTGCTAACCCGATGCATGGGCGCGATCGCAAAGGTGCAGTGGCTTCATTAACGTCGGTCGCCAAACTGCCGTTCAGTTATGCCAAAGATGGCATCTCTTACACCTTCTCGATTGTTCCTGCGGCGCTAGGCCGTGATGACGCGGTGCGCCAGTTAAACCTTGTCGGGTTACTGGATGGTTATTTCCATCACGATGTGCGAACCGAAGGCGGGCAGCATTTGAATGTGAACGTCATGAACCGGGAGATGCTACTTGATGCTGTTGAACACCCGGAAAACTACCCGACGCTGACCATCCGCGTTTCCGGCTATGCGGTTCGTTTTAATGCGCTGACGCGTGAGCAGCAGCAAGATGTCATTTCGCGCACCTTTACCCACTCGATCTAATGCCACGCTGCATTTATTCACTCTCCTGAACCCGCCGCGTGCGGGTTTTTTCGGACAAATTTGTGAGCAACTTGGCATATTCGGTTGTTTTGTTTACCCTTTAAAGTCTCTGTTGTGCCTTTTGGGTACAAATTTCAGTAATGACAAGGACACGTGAATGGAAGATCTCAACGTTGTAGACAGTATTAATAATGCTGGGGGCTGGCTGGTGCGCAACCAGGCGCTGCTGCTGAGCTATGCGGTCAATATTGTGGCGGCGATTGCGATAATCATCGTCGGGATGATCGTGGCTCGCGTGGTTTCCAATACCATTAACCGTGTGATGTTGGCGCGTGGTATTGATGCGACGGTAGCTGATTTCCTTTCCGCTCTGGTGCGTTACGGCATCATCGCATTTACGTTAATTGCCGCGCTGGGGCGCGTTGGCGTTCAGACTGCGTCCGTTATCGCAGTCCTCGGTGCAGCCGGTTTAGCCATCGGTCTGGCTCTACAAGGTTCGCTTTCTAACCTCGCGGCAGGCGTGTTGCTGGTAACTTTCCGCCCATTCCGCGCAGGTGAGTATGTTGATCTTGGCGGTATTGCTGGCACCGTGCTGAACGTGCAGATTTTCTCCACCACGTTGCGCACCGTGGACGGCAAAATCGTTGTCGTGCCAAACGGTAAAATCATCGCTGGCAATATCATTAACTTCTCCCGTGAACCGGTGCGCCGCAATGAGTTCATTATTGGCGTGGCATACGATTCAGATATCGACAAGGTTAAGCAAATCCTGACAGATATCATTAACAGCGATGAGCGCGTGTTGAAAGACCGCGAAATCACCGTGCGACTCAATGAGTTTGGGCCATCAGCCATTAACTTTGTGGTGCGTGCATGGAGCAACAGCGGTGATCTGCAAAACGTCTATTGGGATGTGCTGGAACGCGTTAAACGTGAGTTTGATGCGCAGGGCATAAGCTTCCCGTATCCGCAAATGGATGTGAATTTCAAACGTGTGAAAGAAGCTGCGTAAGCGTGATTTTCTGGGGCTGGTTTCGGCTGGCCCCCTTTTTATTAGTAATACTTATAAACCATTAAAATTATCCATTTCCTCTAATAATTTTTCCCCATTAAACTCCTCTTTAATTGCTAAACATTAAAGAGTGAATCATCGTGTTATCTTACTTTTTTCAAGGGCTTACATTAGGCGCTGCGTTAATTCTGCCGCTGGGCCCACAAAATGCGTTTGTGATGAACCAGGGTATTCGCCGCCAGTATCATTTGATGATCGCCTCGCTTTGCGCCTTAAGCGATGTGCTGCTGATTTGCGGTGGGGTGTTTGGTGGTAGTGCGCTTTTGATGAAGTCACCATGGCTGCTGGCGAGCGTGACGTGGGGCGGTGTAGCATTTTTATTGTGGTACGGCTGGGGCGCATTGCGCACCGCCATGAGCAGCAGCGTAGAACTGGCTTCAGCAGAAGTGATGAAGCAGGGGCGCTGGAAAATTATCGCCACCGTGCTGGCGGTAACCTGGCTTAATCCGCATGTTTATCTGGATACTTTTGTTGTACTGGGGAGTCTTGGCGGGCAACTGGCTGATGAACCGAAGCGCTGGTTTGCATTAGGTACCGTGAGTGCGTCTATCCTATGGTTTTATGGTCTGGCTCTTCTCGCAGCCTGGCTTGCGCCACGTCTGCGCACCGCGAAAGCTCAGCGGATTATCAATGGCGTAGTGGGTGTGGTGATGTGGGTTATTGCTCTGCAACTGGCTTCTGATGGGGTTCGTCATATCGCGTCTCTGATGGGCTAATTAGCCTAAATCCGATAGACAAGTTACCATTCCAGGCTAAGCTTGCAGCCAGACGTCCGTGTATTTTGCGGGTGTAATGACAGTGGAATGTAGCATGGAGGAATTACAGTGAAGTTTAAAACCCTGGCATTAGTTGCTTTAATGGGATTAGGTTCGGTTCCGGCATTGGCCGATGAATTACCAAATGGCCCGCATGTCGTGACATCCGGTACGGCAAGTGTAGATGCCGTTCCTGACATTGCTACGCTCGCAATCGAAGTGAATGTGTCAGCTAAAGATGCGGCATCCGCTAAAAAACAGGCCGACGATCGTGTGGCGCAATACCTGACATTCTTGCAGCAAAGCGGTGTCGAGAAGAAAGACATTAATGCCGCTAACCTGCGCACCCAACCAGAATATGAATACCTGAAAGACGGCAAAACACAGCTCAAAGGCTACCGTGCTGTGCGTCAGGTTGATGTGACTCTGCGCAAACTCGACAAAATGAACGAGTTGCTTGATGGCGCGCTCAAAGCGGGCCTTAACGAAATCCGTTCTGTCTCACTTGGCGTCGCAAACCCGGAACAGTACAAAGACAAAGCGCGTAAAGCCGCTATCGACGATGCAACTCGTCAGGCGAAGCTGTTAGCTGAAGGCTTTAGCAGCAAGCTGGGGCCAGTTTATAGCGTGCGTTACCATGTCTCTAACTACCAGCCAGCACCGATGGTGCGGATGATGAAAGCTGACGCGGCTCCACCGGTTTCGGCCCAGGATACCTACGATCAGCAAACGATTCAGTTTGACGACCAGGTTGATGTGGTGTTTGAACTCGACAGAGCTCAGAGTCAGGCTCCGGCATCGCAGTAACTGTTTTACCCTTTGCCCTGGTTTTCTCCCTCGCCCCTTTGGGGAGAGGGTCGGGGTGAGGGGCTATAGAGTGTTATTCAGCATCCTGGCGTAAAACTTTATGCCCATATTCCAGCAGTGCGTCGGTAACGTTGCGCATCATGCGGCTTTCCGGTGCAAAACGGTGCCAGTACAGCATACGGCGTTGCATCAGGCCTGGCGTCAGGTCAATCAGCTCACCGCTATTAATCTCTCTTTCGATTTGCAGATGCGGAATCATGCAGCATGTGGTGCCCTGGCGTGCCAGTTGCACAAAGGCTTCTGACGAGTTAACGATATGGCACGGTACGCTGCCCGGTGACAAATCGAAGTTTTGCTGCAAGAACGCCTGGTGCATATCGTCGAGATGGTCAAACGCAACAGCCGGGGCTTTTAGCAGGGCAGAACGCGTGACGCCATTCGGGAAATAGCGCGCGGCAAAATCTTTCGAACCGACAAACAGATAATCCAGCGCACCCAGCCTGTCGACCAGACAGCTTGGCAACGGTTGCGGCTGAATTGACACCGCTCCGACCACTTCACCACGACGCAGGCGTTCCTGAGTGCGGGTTTCATCTTCCACCTGAAGATTCAGGCGGATAGGGGAGTCGGCAAGCACAGGCGCGAGCGCTGGCAGCAGCCAGGTTGCCAGACTGTCGGCGTTCACCGCAAGCGAAAGTAACAGTGGTGTCGAACCGGTCTGCTCATCGCCCAACCACTCTTCTTCGAGCAGTTCTACCTGGCGCAACAATGCCAGTAACTTTTGCCCTTGTTCGGTTGGACGAGGCGGCACAGTGCGCACTAACAATGGCTGGCCGAACATATTTTCCAGTTGCTTGATACGTTGTGAAACGGCTGATTGAGTGATGCAGAGCTTTTGTGCCGCACGCTCAAAACCACGTTCACGAATAACTGCATCCAGCGCCTGTAGTGTTCTATAGTCCGGGCGTTTCATTGTTGTTAGCTAACTCCTGTTTTTGTTATCCCAGCACTATGACATAAATTTGCAGTCGATCCAGACCAAAACCACAAAGATCGGATGAGTTCAGCCATTCACGGGGACAATCTCATGGCGCTTGCACTATAATGCGCGTCAGTTTTCACAGCACACAGGCAAAAAACCATGACGCAGGATGAACTGAAAAAAGCAGTCGGCTGGGCAGCATTACAATACGTGCAACCAGGCACGATCGTTGGTGTGGGTACCGGTTCAACGGCCGCACACTTTATTGATGCTCTCGGGACTATCAAACATCAGATTGATGGTGCTGTTTCAAGCTCCGACGCTTCTACCGCCAAACTGAAAAGCCTTGGTATCACTGTTTTTGATCTCAACGAAGTTGACTCTCTGGGCATCTACGTTGATGGCGCAGATGAAATCAACGGCCAGATGCAAATGATCAAAGGCGGTGGTGCGGCACTGACTCGCGAAAAGATCATCGCGTCGGTTGCGGAAAAGTTTATTTGTATCGCCGATTCGTCCAAGCAGGTCGATATTCTCGGTAACTTCCCGCTGCCAGTGGAAGTTATTCCTATGGCGCGTAGCTGTGTGGCGCGTGAGCTGGTGAAGCTGGGCGGTCGTCCGGAATACCGCCAGGGTGTGGTGACTGATAACGGCAACATCATTCTTGATGTTTATGGCCTGAGCATTGCCGAGCCTATTGCACTGGAAAATGCGATCAACGGTTTGCCGGGTGTCGTGACGGTTGGCCTGTTTGCCAACCGTGGCGCGGATGTGGCGTTGATTGGTACTGCCGATGGCGTGCAAACCATTGTGAAATGATATGACCCGGGCGCTTCATGCGCCCTTAAATTGCATAAAAAATGACAAAATAATCTAACGCCAAATTTGGTGACATATGTCACATTATTAACAACTGCCTGTTTTTCATTCCTGGTTATCTTCCCTGATTAGCATTTTCTGCTGCCCAATACGCCTTATTCCTTTTCTGACGAGATGCCTGCGCAATCGTTTATATTGCCCCGCCCGTAATTTTTGATATTTTGGCAGAAGGGTGTCTTATCACACAGCACAACATCAGTTCTAAAAATAGGGTCGGGAAATGGCAAAAGTATCACTGGATAAAGACAAGATTAAATTCCTGCTGGTGGAAGGCGTACACCAGAAAGCCGTGGATAACCTTCGCGCAGCAGGCTATACCAACATCGAATACCATAAAGGCGCGCTGGACAGCGAAGCCCTGAAAGAGTCGATCCGTGATGCGCATTTCATTGGTCTGCGTTCCCGCACTAACTTAACTGAAGATGTTCTGGCTGCCGCTGAAAAGCTGGTGGCGGTGGGCTGTTTCTGCATCGGTACTAACCAGGTTGACCTGAATGCTGCGGCTAAACGCGGCGTGCCAGTGTTTAATGCTCCGTTCTCCAATACGCGTTCTGTTGCTGAACTGGTTATTGGCCAACTGTTGCTGCTGATTCGTGGTGTGCCAGAAGCTAATGCTAAAGCACATCGTGGTGTGTGGAATAAAGTGGCTGTGGGTTCGTATGAAGCGCGCGGCAAGAAACTCGGCATCATTGGTTACGGCCATATTGGGACGCAGTTGGGTATTTTGGCTGAAGCGCTTGGCATGAACGTCTTCTTCTACGATATCGAAAACAAACTGCCGCTGGGCAATGCCACTCAGGTGCAGCACTTGTCTGATTTGCTCAATATGAGCGACGTAGTCAGCCTGCATGTGCCTGAAAACGCTTCCACCAAAAATATGATTGGTGCCAATGAACTGGCACTGATGAAGCCGGGCGCGCTGCTTATCAATGACGCACGTGGCACTGTGGTGGATATTCCTGCCCTGTGTGATGCATTAGCACGTAAGCATCTGTCTGGCGCGGCAATCGATGTGTTCCCAACTGAGCCTGCGACGAACAGCGATCCGTTTAACTCACCACTGTGTGAATTTGATAACGTGATCCTGACTCCGCACATCGGCGGTTCTACTCAGGAAGCGCAGGAAAACATCGGTCTGGAAGTGGCTGGCAAGCTGGCGAAATACTCTGACAACGGTTCAACATTGTCTGCCGTGAACTTCCCTGAGGTTTCCCTGCCATTGCACGGTGGAAGCACCAGCCGTTTACTGCACATTCACGAAAACCGCCCGGGGATTTTGACCGCGCTTAACCAGATTTTTGCCGACCAGGGCATCAACATCGCCGCTCAGTACCTGCAAACAACGCCGCAAATGGGTTATGTGGTTATTGATGTGGACGCTGAAGAAGATGTTGCTGAAGCTGCACTGAAATCTATGAAGGCGATTCCAGGCACTATCCGCGCTCGTCTGCTTTACTAATCTCAAATCTACGGGAGCCTGCATGGGCTCCTGTTTTTTCTTAAAGTCCTTTTCCTAAGTTGTTTTTTTAGCCTGTCCCACGGATAGTTACGCTTTTAGCCAGGCGGCGAAACAACATGACCAGTACATTCTTAAAATCCGGTGCCTTTATCCTGCTGTTGATTCTCATCTATACGGGCCTTAGCACCGCAGACAGGCTTACCTGGCTGATGGAAGTCACGCCGGTCATTATTATCGTCCCTCTGCTTTTAGTGACTTACGCTCGTTACCCGCTGACACCGCTTCTGTATACGCTGATTTTCTTCCACGCGATTATTTTGATGGTCGGCGGTTTGTATACCTACGCGAAAGTACCCATCGGCTTTGATATGCAGGAATGGTTCGGCCTGAGCCGCAACCCGTATGACAAACTTGGCCATTTCTTCCAGGGGCTGGTTCCGGCACTCGCTGCACGGGAAATCCTGATTCGTGGTGGCTATATCCGTGGGCGCAAAATGGTCGCGTTTCTGGTCTGCTGCGTAGCGCTCGCCATCAGTGCATTGTATGAACTCATTGAATGGGTGGCGGCGTTGTCATTAGGGCAGGGGGCAGATGAGTTTTTGGGTACGCAGGGCGATGTCTGGGACACGCAATCAGATATGTTTTGTGCGCTTCTCGGTGCGTTGTTTACGGTTTTGATACTGCAATACTGGCACACAAAGCAGTTACTGAAACTGCGTGTAGCCTGAGTTTACCACTGCCAGATACGCGATGGCGTGACCACAGCAGGCAGCGGGATATCCCACTTTTGCGCAGGTAACGCCGGAACGTGCTGGCAATCGTGCGCCAGCCCAACTGGCCACAAGCCATGCTGCTGCCAGTTCTGCAACGTACGGTCGTAAAAACCGCCGCCCATTCCCAGCCTCTGCCCTTGCTCGTCGAACGCGACCAGCGGCGTAATCAGCACATCCAGTTTATCCAGCGGCAGCACGTCACGCACATTAAGTTTAGGCTCAAGGATTTTCAGACGATTCATCACCAGATGGCTATCCTCGGCATAACGCAGGAACAGCAAATTGCCTTTACTAAAGGGATGCAGGACGGGCAGATAAACGGTTTTTCCCGCTTGCCATAAGGCGCGTATCAGTGGCGTGGTATCCAGCTCACCGTCAAACGACAAAAACACCGCGACCGTCGCAGCTTTCGCTATGGGCTCATAAGCAAGCATGCGCATAGCGGCAAGTTCAGCAAAATGGTGTTGTTCAGTTGGCGTGAGTGCACGGCGTCGTTGCCGAATGTGTTGTCGGATTTCTGAGCGAAGCGATGGGATTAGCTGAATTTTCGTCATGGTGATGACTAATTTGGTAGAAAGAGGGAATCTCCGAGATGCCGCCGCAGGCTGTAACCCTTGAACCCTTGGTTCAAGGTGAATGCAGCGTCAGAATCATCAGGCTTCTCGGACGGACCGAGCATGCTCACAGAATCTGGATCACCACACTCTTGTGGTATGAAATATCGGCTCAGGGGACTGGCCCGCATGCAAACATCTCAGAGAAATTTGGTCTTCAAAGTTACTCTACCATAGGTAACTGTGAAGTGTTATTCAAAATTTGGACCCTGTCTTTCTGTTATGCGACCTTGCTCAAGCAACGCTTGTTCGATGGTCTGCTGTAACATCCGAATACGTTCTTCCATATTGGAAGCGTAGTCGCGGGTTTTCGATTTTTCCTGAGCCAGTTCGTAGCAAATGTTCAGTGCTGCGATGAAAACTAACTGCTCAGTATTTGTGACTCTAGTGCGAACTTTTAAATCTTGCAACCGCTGATTAAGCTCTTCGGCCGCAAGATTCAGTGCATCCTGTTGTTCAGGCGGACAATTCACGCGCAATGAACGACCGAAAATTTGGATATCGACTGGTTGTGCAGACATGCCACCTTCCTGCTGTTAACTCGCCTGCCTCTCGCTAACCTGTGCCAGGCTACGAAAGGGGCGTCACTATAGCTATCCCGAAATGAAGATACAAGCCCTTTTCTGGTGCCTTGGGGTCCCTGGTGGTAGCATAACATGAACTATCCCTGCCAACGATGGCGAATGCGCATGTCTATACAGAACACTATGCCTGACTACGACTTAGTCGGCCAACTATTGAACCAACAAGGTGTGGGCCTGACGGCCTCAGAAATGCACGGCTTGATTAGCGGTATGCTGTGCGGTGGCAACAAAGATACCAGCTGGCAGCCACAGCTACACGACCTGACAAACGAAGGGCTGGCCTTTGGTCAAAACCTTGCCGACACATTGCGCCAGATGCACGGTGCAACGAGCGATTCGCTGGAAGATGACGGTTTCCTGTTCCAGCTTTACCTGCCCGATGGCGACGACGTTACCGTATTCCAGCGTGCCGACGAACTGGCGGGTTGGGTAAACCACTTCCTGCTGGGCCTTGGCGTAACGCAGCCTAAGCTCGATAAAGTCACCGGCGAAACCGGGGAAGCTATCGACGATCTGCGCAACATTGCGCAATTGGGCTACGACGAGGATGAAGATCAAGAAGAGTTGGAAATGTCACTCGAAGAGATTATCGAGTATGTGCGCGTTGCGGCATTGTTGTGCCACGACACCTTCACGCGCCAGATTCCGACCGCGCCAGAAGTGCAAAAACCCACTCTGCATTAATCATTATTAGCTTCAGGAGGTGTGATGAATCAGCACGAATTTCTCCGGCGCCGTCAGGCGTTGTTAGCCAAAATGGCACCGGCAAGCGCCGCGCTCATCTTTACCGCTCCCGAGGTAACACGCAGTGCCGACAGTGAGTACCCGTATCGCCAGAATAGCGATTTCTGGTACTTCACGGGTTTCAATGAACCGGAAGCGGTATTGGTGCTGATTAAAAGCGACGAAACCCATAATCACAGCGTGCTGTTCAATCGCTTGCGCGATAAAACCGCAGAAATTTGGTTTGGGCGTCGCCTTGGCCAGGAAGCGGCACCCGAGAAACTGGGCGTCGACCGTGCGCTGGCATTTTCCGAAATTGATGAGCAACTGCATCAGTTGCTCAATGGTCTCGATGTTGTCTATCACGCGCAAGGCGAACACGCTTACGCTGACACCATCGTTTTTGCCGCCCTTGATAAACTGCGCCGTGGCTCACGCCAGAATCTTGCCGCCCCCGCGACATTGACCGACTGGCGTCCGTGGGTTCACGAGCAGCGCCTGTTTAAGTCGGAAGAAGAGATAGTCGCTATGCGCCGCGCCGGGGAAATCACTGCACTCGGGCACACCCGTGCGATGGAAAAATGCCGTCCGGGGATGTTTGAATACCAGCTCGAAGGCGAAATTCTTCACGAATTTAACCGCCACGGTGCGCGCTTCCCGTCTTACAACACCATTGTTGGCAGCGGCGAAAACGGCTGCATTTTGCATTACACTGAAAATGAAAGCCAAATGCGTGATGGCGATTTGGTGCTAATCGATGCAGGTTGTGAATACAAAGGTTATGCCGGTGACATTACCCGCACCTTCCCGGTGAACGGTAAATTTAGCGCACCTCAACGGGCGATTTACGACATCGTTCTTGAGTCACTGGAAACCGCTCTCCAGCTCTACCGCCCGGGCACCTCAATTCAAGAAGTCACCACGCAGGTGGTACGCATTATGGTTAACGGCCTGGTCAACCTTGGGATTCTCAAAGGCGATGTTGACCAGCTGATTACTGATAACGCCCATCGTCCATTCTTTATGCATGGCCTGAGCCATTGGCTGGGGCTGGATGTGCATGACGTCGGTCATTACGGTAAAGACCGCTCACGCCTGCTTGAACCTGGCATGGTGATTACCGTTGAGCCTGGTTTGTATATTGCGCCAGATGCGGATGTGCCCGCTGAGTACCGTGGTATCGGTATTCGTATAGAAGACGATATCCTCATCACCGCTGACGGTAACGAAAACCTGACGGCAAGCGTGGTGAAATCGGCGGATGACATTGAAGCGTTAATGGCGGCGGCACGGCACTCATGAGCGTGATTATTGTCGGTGGCGGTATGGCGGGTGCGACGCTCGCGCTGGCTATATCGCATTTGACCCAGGGAAAATTGCCGGTTCATTTGATTGAAGCGGCAGCCCCCGAATCTGCGGCGCACCCTGGTTTTGATGCGCGCGCCATCGCCATTGCGCAAGGGACGTGCCAGCAATTAACACGCATCGGGGTGTGGCCTGCCATTCAGGACTGCGCGACGGCTATCACGACTGTTCATGTCAGCGATCGCGGGCATGCCGGTTTTGTTACGCTGGAAGCGCAGGACTATCAGATTCCTGCACTGGGGCAAGTGGTCGAACTGCATGATGTTGGGCTGCGGTTATTTGCGTTGTTACGCAAAGCGCCTGGCGTGACGTTGCATTGCCCACAGCGTGTCGCGTCCTTTACTCGTGAAACCGATAAAGTGAGCGTTAAGCTCGATAATGGCGAATGCATTGAAGGCCAATTGTTGGTGGCTGCAGATGGTTCTCGCTCCCAGCTTGGTGCGCAGTGTGGCATGACCTGGCAGCAGCAGGCTTATCAGCAAGTGGCGGTTATTGCCAACATCACTACATCGCAGCCCCATAATGGTCGTGCTTTTGAGCGTTTTACCGAGCATGGGCCGCTGGCAATGTTACCGATGTCGGATGGGCGCTGTTCGCTGGTCTGGTGCCATCCTCTGGCGGCTCAGGCTGAAATTGCGCAGTGGGATGACGAGCGGTTCTGCAATGAACTGCAACGCGCATTTGGCTGGCGGCTTGGGCGCATCACCCATGCAGGCGCGCGGGCACAATATCCTCTGGTCTTAACCACGGCCACGCAGTCGGTTTCTCACCGTGTTGTGCTGGTGGGCAATGCTGCGCAAACGCTGCATCCGATTGCCGGGCAGGGCTTTAACCTGGGTTTGCGCGATGTGATGTCGCTGGCTGAAAACCTGGCTGTGGCACATGAAGCATCTCAGGATATTGGCAGCTACGGCGTTTTGGCTGAATATCAGCAGCGCCGCCATGAAGACAAAATTGCTACCATTGGTGTGACCGATGGTCTGGTGCAGCTGTTTGCTAACCATTGGGCTCCGCTTGTCTTGGGGCGCAATCTCGGGCTGATGGCGATGGAACATTTAACTCCGGCACGTGATTTGCTGGCTATGCGTACGCTGGGCTGGGTTGCGCGTTAAAACCTGCCACCAGCCTTATTTATTTGCCATTTTGCCCCGGGAATGTGCTCGAAATCCTCACGTACTTTAGTACGCTCCGGTTTCTCCGCGCACTCCCGAGACAAACTGGCTGCAACATATACGCCTGGTGAGCAGGTTTAAGAATGTAAAGGAGAGTCAATTTGCAAAGCGTTGATGTGGCGATTGTTGGTGGTGGCATGGTTGGACTGGCGGTTGCCTGTGGTTTGCAAGGCAGCGGCTTGCGTGTTGCGGTGCTGGAGAACCATCTCCCACAGCCGCTGGCACCTGAATCTGCACCCGCTTTGCGCGTTTCGGCCATCAATGCCGCCAGCGAAAAACTGCTGACTCACCTTGGCGCCTGGCCGAAAATTATTTCCCAGCGTGCCAGTTGCTATCACGGCATGGAAGTATGGGATCAAGACAGCTTCGGGCATATCGCGTTTGATGATAAATCCTTTGGTTTCAGCCATCTTGGTCACATTATCGAAAATGCGGTGATTCACCATACATTGTGGCAACGCGCCGAACAGTGCAGCGATGTCACTTTGATGTCCCCGGTTGAATTACAGCAAGTTGCCTGGGGCGAAAACGAAGCATTCATTACCCTCAAAGATGGTGCCATGCTGACCGCACGTCTGGTCGTCGGGGCTGATGGTGCCAACTCCTGGCTGCGCAACCAGGCCGATATCCCACTCACTTTTTGGGATTATAAACACCATGCGCTGGTGGCAACTATTCGCACCGCTGAACCCCATCAAGCGGTGGCTCGCCAGGTGTTTCATGGCGACGGGATCCTGGCTTTCCTGCCATTAAGCGACCCGCATTTGTGCTCAATTGTCTGGTCATTAGCGCCGCTTGAAGCAGAGCGTTTGCAGCAGGCGACAGCCGAAGAATTTAACCAGGCGCTCAGCGTGGCCTTCAATATGCGCCTGGGTTTGTGCAGCGTTGAAAGTGAGCGTCAGGTTTTCCCGCTGACTGGCCGCTATGCCCGCAATTTTGCCGCCCACCGCCTGGCGTTGGTTGGCGATGCGGCACACACTATCCATCCGCTTGCCGGGCAGGGCGTGAACCTGGGCTTTATGGACGCCGCTGAACTGATTGATGAAGTGCGTCGTCTGCATCGCCAGGGCAAAGACATCGGGCAGCATATGTATTTACGCCGCTACGAGCGCAGCCGTAAGCACAGTGCGGCAATGATGCTTGCCAGCATGCAGGGCTTCCGTGATTTGTTTGCCGGAAGCAATCCGGCGAAGAAACTGCTGCGCGATATTGGCCTGAAACTGGCCGATACCCTTCCAGGCGTGAAACCGCAATTAGTTCGTCAGGCGATGGGTCTACACGATCTTCCTGACTGGTTAAGATAAATGCTCGTCATACTTCAAGCTGCAACGGTGCTGTCTGCACTCAGTTACCCCGGTCACTTACTTTAGTAAGCTTCCGGGGGTAACTGAGTTGGCCGCCTTGCTGCAGCTCGAATTATTTAGAGCATTCAGTGTGACAACGATCATCTTCTCTCATTTGAAAAATTCTAATCCCACACCCTTTCTCGGATTACTTTTTCTCATCCCACGTTTTTAGCGTTGTAGTGAATTTGTTTCTGAAATGGTCGTAAATGTTAGCTAACGCTAAATTCTGACTTAAACACTTCTTATTTATGCGTGGTGTCTCGCATTTTTCCAGTCGAATACTCTGCATGCTGCGCCTCTGGTTTTGGTCATAAGCTAATGCAATGACGCATTGTGCCTTATGGTTAACTCCCCCATTCAGTGGTAACTTCAGGCAAAAGGTAACGTTTGCGTCGCCCTCGGGATCGATGGTGATACTGGGTTTCGTCTGAAGAAAAGAAAAGCGAAATGCGCTTTTCAACCAGATGGTTAAAGAGGAAAAAATGACTCAAAAGACCCCTTTGTTTGAACAGCACAATCTCTGCGGTGCGCGCATGGTGGATTTCCACGGCTGGATGATGCCATTGCATTATGGCTCGCAGATTGATGAGCACCACGCGGTGCGCAATGATGCCGGTATGTTTGATGTCTCCCACATGACCATCGTTGACCTGAAAGGCAGCCGTACCCGCGAATTCCTGCGTTATCTCGTCGCCAACGACGTTGCCAAACTCACCCAACCGGGTAAAGCCCTCTACACCGCCATGCTTAATGCCTCCGGCGGTGTTATCGATGACCTGATTATCTATTTCCAGACCGAAGACTTCTTCCGCCTGGTGGTGAACTCCGCCACCCGTGAAAAAGATTTGGCCTGGATTAACCAACACGCCGAACCGTTCTCTGTCTCCGTTACCGTGCGTGATGACTTGTCGCTGATTGCCGTGCAAGGGCCAGGCGCTCAGGCAAAAGCCGCGCAGCTGTTTACCGAAGAGCAACGCCAAGCAGTGGCGGGTATGAAGCCATTCTTTGGTGTGCAGGCGGGTGATCTGTTTATTGCGACCACCGGCTATACCGGTGAAGCGGGTTATGAAATTGCGATGCCAAACGAAAAAGCTGCCGAGTTTTGGGCGCAACTGGTCGAGATTGGCGTGAAACCTTGTGGACTTGGCGCACGTGACACGCTGCGTCTGGAGTCCGGTATGAACCTGTATAGCCAGGAAATGGATGAGAGTGTTTCTCCACTGGCTGCCAATATGGGTTGGACTATCGCCTGGCAACCGGAAGACCGCGATTTCATTGGCCGTGAAGCGCTGGAGATTCAGCGTGAGAAGGGCACCGATCAGCTCGTGGGTTTGATCATGACGGAAAAAGGCGTATTACGTAATGATTTGCCTGTCCGCTTTACTGATGCTTCAGGCAACATCTGCGAAGGTGTGATCACCAGCGGAACGTTCTCGCCAACACTGGGTTACAGCATTGCGCTGGCGCGTGTTCCGGCAGGTATCGGCGAAACCGCCATTGTGCAAATCCGTAACCGTGAAATGCCCGTTAAAGTGACGAAACCTATTTTTGTTCGCGGCGGTAAAGCTGTCGCGCAGTAAATTTTGAGATCAGGAGAAAAACAATGAGCAATGTTCCTAACGAATTGAAATACAGTAAAGAACACGAATGGCTGCGTAAAGAAGCTGATGGTACTTACACCGTTGGTATCACTGAACACGCGCAAGAGCTGCTGGGCGATATGGTGTTTGTTGATCTACCAGACGTAGGCGCAACAGTGAGCACCGGTGATGATTGCGCCGTTGCCGAATCTGTCAAAGCGGCTTCTGATATTTACGCGCCAATCAGCGGTGAAATCATCGCTGTAAACGATGCACTCAGCGATGCGCCAGAGCTTATCAACAGCGAGCCATACGCGGCAGGTTGGATCTTCAAGATCAAAGCCAGCGACGAGTCCGAACTGGACGGTTTGCTGGATGCGACTGCGTACGAAGCGCTGCTAGAAGACGAGTAAATTCCCTTCATCCTTCGTGTTGCTGGGGTGTTGGCGTCGCTCAAACACCCCAGTCACGTACTTATGTACGCTCCTGGGGATGTTTTCACTTGCCGCCTGGCAGCAACACAAATGATTTTGGGAATCGGAATTATTCGGGTGAGCTGTACCAGCCCGGTTTTGTAGGGTGGATAAACGTAGTGCCATCCACCGCTAAAGCCCCACATGTTTCAGGAATCACCGCTCATGACCCAGTCTTTACGTCAGCTTGAAAATCACGAAGCGTTTATCGACCGTCACATTGGACCAGACGCGCAACAGCAACACGAAATGCTGGAGGCGGTGGGCGCTCGTTCGTTAAACGAGCTGATTGCTTCAATCGTTCCGGCTGATATCCAGCTTGCCGAGCCACCACAAGTGGGTGAGGCTGCAACTGAATTCGCGGCCCTGGCTGAATTAAAGACCATCGCCAGCCGTAATAAACGTTTTAAAACGTACATCGGCATGGGTTACACCGCAGTGCAAACTCCCCCGGTTATTCTGCGTAACATGCTTGAAAACCCAGGCTGGTATACCGCGTACACGCCGTATCAGCCGGAAGTATCACAAGGCCGTCTTGAAGCACTGCTTAACTTCCAGCAAGTGACGCTGGACCTGACGGGGCTTGATATCGCCTCGGCTTCTTTGCTGGACGAAGCCACCGCCGCAGCCGAAGCCATGGCTATGGCTAAGCGCGTGAGCAAACTGAAAAACGCCAACCGCTTCTTTGTTGCCGCTGACGTACACCCGCAAACGCTGGACGTAGTACGTACCCGCGCTGAAACCTTTGGCTTTGACGTGATTGTTGACGACGCTGCGAAAGTGCTGGATCACCAGGACGTGTTCAGTGTGTTGCTGCAACAAGTGGGCACTACCGGCGAAGTGCATGATTACAGCGCTTTGATTACCGAACTGAAAAGCCGCAAAGTCATCGTGAGCGTTGCCGCTGACTTTATGACGCTGGTGCTGCTGACCGCACCAGGCAAGCAAGGTGCCGACATTGTGTTTGGTTCCGCACAGCGTTTCGGTGTGCCAATGGGCTACGGCGGCCCACATGCTGCATTCTTTGCTGCACGTGACGAATTCAAACGTTCTATGCCAGGCCGCATTATCGGCGTTTCCCGCGATGCGGCAGGCCGCACTGCGCTGCGCATGGCGATGCAAACTCGCGAGCAACATATCCGCCGCGAGAAAGCCAACTCCAACATTTGTACCTCCCAGGTTCTGCTGGCGAACATCGCGAGCCTGTATGCGGTGTTCCACGGTCCGGCTGGCCTGAAACGCATTGCCGGGCGCATTCATCGCCTGACTGATATTCTGGCGGCTGGCCTGCAACAAAAAGGCCTGGTGCTACGCCACAAACACTGGTTCGATACCCTGTGTGTAGAAGTGGCCGATAAAGGCGCGGTTCTGGCGCGTGCTGAAGCTAATGAAATCAACCTGCGTAGCGACATTCTCAATGCAGTTGGCATCACGCTTGATGAAGCGACCACGCGTGAAGATGTGCAGGCGTTGTTCACTGTATTGCTGGGTGACAACCACGGCCTGGATATCGACAAATTAGATCAAAACGTAGCGGGCGATAGCCTGTCGATCCCAACTGGAATGCTGCGTACTGACGAATTCCTGACGCATCCGGTGTTTAATCGCTACCACAGCGAAACCGAAATGATGCGTTATATGCACTCGCTCGAGCGCAAAGATCTGGCGCTCAACCAGGCGATGATCCCGCTCGGTTCGTGCACCATGAAGCTGAACGCGGCCGCTGAGATGATCCCCATCACCTGGCCAGAATTTGCTGAGCTGCACCCGTTCTGTCCGGCAAACCAGGCGGAAGGTTATCACCAGATGATTTCCCAGCTGTCTGACTGGCTGGTGAAACTGACCGGTTACGACGCGCTTTGCATGCAGCCAAACTCAGGTGCGCAGGGCGAATATGCGGGCCTGCTGGCGATTCGTCGCTACCACGAAAGCCGCAACGAAGGCAGCCGTAATCTGTGCCTGATCCCAAGCTCTGCGCACGGGACTAACCCGGCGTCAGCGCAAATGGCGGGCATGGAAGTGGTGGTGGTGGCTTGTGATAGACAAGGCAACATCGATCTGCACGATCTGCGTCTGAAAGCAGAACAAGCGGGCGATGCGCTGTCTTGTATCATGGTCACTTACCCGTCCACCCACGGCGTGTATGAAGAGACTATTCGCGAAGTGTGCCAGATCGTTCATCAGTTCGGCGGCCAGGTTTACCTGGATGGCGCAAACATGAACGCACAGGTGGGGATTACTTCACCGGGCTATATCGGCGCGGATGTTTCGCACCTTAACCTGCACAAAACCTTCTGCATTCCACACGGCGGTGGCGGCCCAGGTATGGGGCCAATTGGCGTGAAAGCGCACCTCGCTCCGTTTGTGCCTGGTCACAGCGTGGTGCAAATTGAAGAGATGTTGACCCAGCAGGGTGCGGTTTCCGCAGCACCGTTTGGTAGCGCATCAATTTTGCCAATCAGCTGGATGTACATCCGCATGATGGGCGCGCAGGGGCTGAAGAAGGCAAGCCAGGTCGCCATTCTGAATGCGAACTATATTGCGACTCGCCTGAAATCTGCTTTCCCGATTCTGTACACCGGGCGCAGCGGCCATGTGGCGCACGAATGTATTCTCGACATTCGCCCACTGAAAGAAGAGACCGGCATTAGTGAGCTGGATATTGCCAAGCGCCTGATTGATTTCGGCTTCCATGCACCGACTATGTCGTTCCCGGTTGCGGGTACGCTGATGGTTGAGCCAACGGAATCTGAAAGCAAACTGGAACTGGATCGTTTTATCGACGCGATGCTGACAATCCGCACTGAAATCGACCGCGTTGCACGTGGCGAATGGCCGCTGGAAGATAACCCACTGGTTAACGCGCCGCACACGCAGGACGAAATTGTTGCTGACTGGACGCACCCGTACACTCGCGAACTGGCGGTATTCCCGACAGGCCATGGCAACAAATACTGGCCGACAGTGAAACGCCTGGATGACGTGTTCGGCGACCGTAATTTGTTCTGCTCTTGTGTGCCGATGAGTGAGTATCAGTAAGCACTAAAACAACCCTCACCCTAACCCTCTCCCTGATGGAGAGGGAACTAGAACGGTGTTCTCTCTCAGCTGTGGGAGAGGGAGCTGGATCGGTGTTCTCCCTCTCCAGCGGGAGAGGGTCGGGGTGAGGGCGCTGCAGAGTCTCTGGAGGTTGAAATGGGCGTCGTACTCGTCACTGGTGGCAGCCGTGGTATTGGCCGGGCAACATCGCTGCTGCTGGCACAGTCTGGTTACAAAGTGGTTGTGAACTATCAACGCAATAAACAAGCTGCCGATGAAGTGGTGAACATCATTCGCGAAGCAGGCGGTGAAGTGCTCGCTATCAAAGCGGATATTTCGGATGAACTGCAAGTGATGGCGATGTTCGCCGAAATCGACAGCGCTTTCGGGCCGGTGACTGCACTGGTCAATAACGCAGGGATCTTGTTTCAGCAATCCACCATTGAAGAGCTGACGGCAGAGCGAATCAATCGCGTACTGGCGACCAACGTCACGGGCTCGTTTCTCTGTTGCCGCGAAGCGGTAAAACGTATGGCGTTACGCCACGGCGGTAAAGGCGGCGCGATTGTTAATGTTTCGTCTGCCGCGGCACGTTTAGGTGCTCCGGGTGAGTACGTTGATTATGCGGCGTCGAAAGGGGCGGTAGACACGTTAACCACCGGGCTTTCTGTGGAGGTCGCAGCGCAGGGTATTCGTGTAAATGGCGTGCGGCCAGGTTTTATCTATACCGACATGCATGCGGATGGTGGCGAAGCCGGGCGAGTTGATCGTGTCAAAGAGCTGTTACCGATGAAGCGCGGTGGGCAGCCGGAAGAGGTTGCACAGGCCATCGCCTGGTTGCTTAGCGATAAAGCCTCTTACGTGACGGGCAGTTTCCTGGATTTAGCGGGCGGCAAATAGGATCAATGGCAGTCGCCTAAAGTTACAGGCGAACTGCCATTATTCGGGTTATGACTTTTTACCCATCTCGTCTTTAGCCATATTGTCTTTAGACATTTTGTCTTTGGACATGTGATCCTTAGACATACCGTCTTTTGACATATGATCTTTCGTCATACAGTCTTTTTTCATACTGTCTTTCGAACAGTCATGGGACATTTTCCCCATGTTATCTTTGGCCATATTATCTTTAGCCATATTATCGGCAGCATTTGCACCGGTTACACCAAAGAATAAAGCTGAGCACATCAGAGTAGTGTAGAGTTTTTTCATTTTTTAGTTCCTCGTCGTTTAATTAACTACTTAGGTTTGTGAAATCAGAGTAATTCTTGTAGCAGTCAACGAACCTGCCGTTTCAAGCATAAAAACATTAACTTCCGCCAAACCAGTTATAACCCTGATCCTCCCAATAACCACCGGGATAACGATTGGTGACTTCAATAACCAAAATATGCTTTGGGTTTTTATAACCTAACTTGGTTGGCATTCTTAATTTCATGGGGAAACCATATTTACGCGGCAATATTTCTCCGTCGTAGGTTAATGCAATAATGGTTTGTGGATGTAACGCCGTTGCCATATCAATGCTGGTGTAGTAATCGTCAGCACATTTGAAACTGACATAACGGGCGTTTAAATCGGCACCAATGCCTTTGAGAAATAGCGAGAACGGCACGCCGCCCCATTTGCCAATGGCGCTCCAGCCTTCAACACAGATATGGCGTGTTACCTGACTGACCTGCGCCATCTGGTGCAGTTGGGCGAGTGTCCACGGGCGTTTATCAGCCACTAAACCGGCGACTTCCAGGCGGTATGCGTCGCCATTAACCGCAGGTGCTTCCTCTTCACTGTAAAAAGCATTGAAGGGGAATGGGCGTGTCATCATGCTTTCCGGATAAATCGGTGCGAGGTCATTGGCATTAAATAACCACCCCTGCACCCGGTCATTAAAACGTGAAATACGGCTTAATGTGTTTTCTACCGATTGATTATCACTAATATCGCAACCGGTTAGCATCATCAAACCACCCAGCGTTAAACCTTGTTTTAAAAAACGGCGGCGGCCTTCCGATGATAACTGCTTATTAATTTCTTTCGTGGCATCGTGAATAATGACTGCTTTATCGGCGTCAGAGAAAAGCTTATTTTTATTGTTCATCTTTTTCCCTTATCGTCCACGCAGCATGGCGAGTAAAGTTTTTGGCACCAGCGCCACCATAATCAGATGAATGACGACAAACCCCACCATTCCAGACATGGCATAAAAATGAATAAAACGCGCGTTGTCATAACCACCCAATAATTCGCGTAACAGTGGAAACTGTACTGACTTCCAAATCACCAGGCCGGAACAAACAAGAACGATCCCGTCTAACATCACGAACAGATACGCCAGTTTTTGCACGGTGTTGTAGTGGCTAAGATCTTCATGGGCCAGCTTCCCACGTAGTGCGGCAAGGAAATCCTTTATCAACTCGCGTGGCGACAGCGGCCAAAATTTGCGTTTCAGGCGTCCGCTAAGAATATTAATCAGCAGATAAGCCCCGCCATTTATGCCAAACAGCCACATTCCTGCAAAATGCCACTGCAACGCACCGCCTAACCAACCGCCGAGGGTTAACTCGCCTGGAAAAGTAAAATTAAACAGTGGTGAGGCGTTATAAATTCGCCAGCCACTCGCCACCATGACAAGCATTGCCAGTGCATTCAGCCAGTGGCAAATCCTCAGCCACAGTGGGTGAACGATGATGGGTTTAACCTGAAACGTTGGAGTATCCATCGTTTTATTTCCGGTTATTGCGTTGAAATGAGTGTGGCCTAAATCTGTTCGCCAAAGTCTCACGAAAAGTTAAATTAAATGTGATAACTCCACGCCCGTTTGTTGTATAGACTTCTTGTAATAGAGGCATAAAAGGCGAAGTGATGAAGCCCAAAAAGTTATTAATCGTCGAGGATGACGAAAATATTGCTGAACTTCTGCAACTCCATTTGCGGGAAGAAGGCTATGAAATTGTCCATGCGGCAGATGGCACTCTGGGGCTGGAATTACTGAAACAGGGCGGCTGGGATGCGCTGATTTTGGATCTCATGCTGCCAGGTGTTGATGGCCTGGAAATCTGCCGCCACGCTCGCACTATGACGCGTTACACGCCGATTGTGATGATAAGCGCACGCTCCAGTGAAACGCACCGAGTTCTAGGGCTGGAACTGGGTGCTGATGATTATCTGGCAAAGCCATTTTCGATGCTGGAACTTGTCGCACGCGTTAAAGCGCTGTTCCGCCGCCAGGAAGCGATGAGCCAGAACCTGATGCAGGATGCGGGAACGCTGACTTTTGACCGACTTACGATTGACCCGCTTGCGCGTGATGTGCGCCTCAGAGAACAACCTGTTGAGCTGACGCCGCGTGAGTTCGACCTGCTGTGGTTCTTTGCCAAACACCCGGGCAAAGTTTTCTCCCGGCTGAGCTTACTAAACCAGGTTTGGGGCTACCAACACGAAGGTTACGAACACACGGTTAATACGCACATCAACCGGCTACGCATCAAAATTGAAGATAACCCCGCAGAGCCTGAATTCATTATGACGGTGTGGGGAAAAGGGTATAAATTCATTGCACCGCGACACGAGTAAACCATGCGAAAACTCACTCTTTCACAGCGCCTGACCCTTGTTTTTGCCTTGCTGCTGATCACCTCTTGCTCATTGTTGGGGTGGCTGCAAATTCGCACCAGCACGCAGTATAGCCAGGCGGTCATTCAACAGCTTTCCGGCTCTCTGGCTGAACATATCAACCAGAGCTACCCGCTGCTTGGACAAGATGGCCTGAATAATGATTCGGTGCGCACGCTGTTTGATCATCTGATGACGGTAAATCCAAGTGTTGAAGTTTATCTGCTGGATGAGAAAGGCAATATCATTGGTGATGCCGCGCCGCCGGATCATATTAAACGCCATCAAATCGATCTGGAGCCGATCCAGCTGGCGCTCAATGATCGGCAGTACCCGATCTACGGTGACGATCCGCGCAGTATTGATGGCAAGAAAGTGTTTAGCGTGGCACCGATGCGGCAAAACGGGCAGGTAAAAGGCTATCTGTATGTCATTTTGCTCGGTGAAAACTACAATGCGCTCGCCAGCGACGCGCAGTCGAATACGCTATTTAAAGTGGTTCTGCTCTCGATCAGCCTGGTTGCGTTACTGGGGTTGATTGTTGGGGGGCTGGCATTTCGCTGGATTACCCGGCCACTGCGTTCGCTGTCACGCCAGGTTAATGCGCTGGAAACTGGTGGCATGGCAGAAATGCAGGCCATGGCCGCACTGCCTTCCGAAAAAGTACAGAGCAATGATGAAATTAACCTGTTACGTCAGGGGGTTATCATGATGGCTCGGCGCATTTCAGAGCAGTGGCATCGCCTTTCGCAGCAAGACCAACTGCGCCGTGAATTTATTGCCAATATTTCCCATGACTTACGCACACCGTTAACCTCGCTACATGGTTATCTGGAAAGTTTATCGGTGATGTCTGCGACGCTTTCAGAAACTGAGAAAAAACGTTATCTGGAAATTGCCCTGGCACAGAGCCAAAAAGTCCGCACACTCGCGCAATCATTGTTTGAACTGGCGCGTCTGGAATATGGCGTGGTGAAGCCGCAGAAAGAGCATTTCTGCCTGAGTGAACTGTTGCAGGATGTCTTCCAGAAATTCGAACTGATGACGCAAACCCGCCAGTTGCAGCTGGTCGCTGATATTCAGCCCGGCTTGCCCTTAATTGATGCTGATTTAGGAATGATTGAACGGGTTCTGACTAACCTGCTGGATAACGCTATTCGCCATACGCCGGAGCAGGGAACGGTCGCGGTTCGCTTGTGGAAAGAGGGCGAAAAAGTGATGGTGCAGATTAGCGATAGCGGGCCTGGCATCCCACAGGAACTTAAAGAGGGGTTGTTTATGCGCCCGTCGATTGTTAATCAGTCACACGTCAGAGTCGGTGGATTAGGGTTGATGATTGTGCGCCAGATGCTGCAACTGCACGGCAGCGATATTGCGCTGGTGGAAAGGCCCGAAATCGGTGCCTGCTTCCGTTTTGGGTTGCCTACCTGAATTAAAAAGCGCCCCGCAAATGAGGGCGCTTAATTGATCAAATCAATCAGAGATTTTCGCCGTTGCTGGCAATCACTTCTTTGTACCAGTTAAAGCTCTTCTTGCGTGAGCGGGACATATCGCCAGTACCATCATCGTGCTTGTTCACATAGATAAAGCCGTAGCGTTTGCTGTACTGACCGGTGGTGAAGGAAACACAGTCGATACAGCCCCACGGGGTGTAGCCCATCAAATCAACGCCATCGTAAGTTACCGCTTTCATCATTTCGGAAACGTGTGCTTTCAGATAGTCGATACGGTAATCGTCGTTGATTGAACCATCTTCTTCGACTTTATCGTAGGCGCCAAAACCGTTTTCAACGATAAACAGCGGTTTCTGGTAACGCTCATATAATTCACACAGTGCGTAGCGCAAGCCAACCGGGTCAATCTGCCAGCCCCAATCGGACGCTTTAACGTGTGGGTTTGGCACGCTGCCCTGGAAACCAGACAACGCATCGCCACTGCCACCGTCTGCTTTCACAGCATTCGTCATGTAATAGCTAAAACCAAGGTAATCACACACGCCTTCACGCAAGATTTGCTCGTCGCCTGCTTCCATTTTGATGTTGAACTCGCGGCGTTCCCACTCGTTTAACACATAAGATGGGTAGTAACCGCGCAGTTGCACGTCGGTAAAGACATAACGTTCACGCATCGATTCTTGAGCGAACATTTGATCTTCTGGTTTGCAGGAGAACGGGTACAGCGGCACCATCGCCAGCATGCAGCCGATTTGCATTTCCGGATTGATACGGTGACCAATCTTCACCGCCATAGCGCTTGCCACGAACTGGTGATGTAGAACTTGATACATCACTTCTTCTGGGTTGTCGTGCTCGGTGTAAACCACGCCAGAGCAGCAATAACCGAACAGCGGCGCACGCCAGTTGCGCTGATTATTGATTTCGTTGAAGGTCATCCAGTATTTCACTTTGCTCTTGTAGCGTTCAAACACCACTTCGGCAAAACGAACAAAGAAATCGACCACTTTACGGTTGGTCCAGCCACCGTATTCGGTCACCAGATGGTGTGGCATTTCAAAGTGGGAGAGGGTGATAACCGGCTCGATGTTGTATTTCAGCAGCTCATCAAACATATCATCATAGAACTTCAGCCCTTCTTCATTGGGTTGCAGTTCATCACCCTTCGGGAAAATGCGCGTCCAGGCGATTGAAGTGCGGAAACATTTGAAGCCCATTTCAGCAAACAGCGCGATGTCTTCTTTGTAACGACCGTGGAAATCGATCGCTTCGTGGTTCGGGTAATATTTACCAGGGATAACTTCCTGAGTGATTTCACGCGGTACGCCGTGTGCGCCACCGGTTAACACATCACAAATACTTGGGCCTTTACCTTCTTTGTTCCAGCCACCTTCAACCTGGTGTGCAGCAACAGCGCCGCCCCACAAAAAGTCTTTTGGTAAGGTCAGTTTTTTCATATTTTGTCATCTCACTGTCAGTGCCAGAATAATGTGGGATATATCACAAAATGGCAGTGCGTTAATAAGCTCTGTTCTGGAGTCTAACAAATGAAATTTAATTGTCACGATATAACAAATCACGGTTATTGTGATTTGTTACATGGAAAAAACAGCCTGTTTTTTTATGCCATTTTCTTAGCCAGTTTACGGCCAATGGTTTCTAAAATATAAATAACGGGAATTTGCGTGGTGATGTCATAAACTCCGCCGACGCGTGTCAGTGGGATATGCCAGGAGATATTAAAATCGGCAAGCTTTGCCAGCGACGAGTTCTCATGGCTGGTGATGGAGAGCACCTTGCAGTTGTGCAGACTGAACTGGCTGGCGAAACGCAGGATCTCTTCGGTTTCACCGGAAACCGAAAGGACAATCGCTAATGCATTTTTAGCCATGTCGTTGGTAACTGGAAAATAAGGATCATCAATATGGTTACTGAATTTACCAACGTTAGAAAAGAAGCGTGCGCCATATTTTGCTAAGGCGCCAGATGTTCCGGCACCGACAAATATAATACGTTCTGAAGAACAAATAATATCAACGGCACGGTCGATTAAATTATCGAACTCTTCATTATTGGTACTTTTAAAAAAGCTGATGATTTCACTTGGGCCAAAATTCACCAGCTGTTCGTCATTCTGTTCCAGATATAATTTAAAGCGCACACGAAATTCAGAATAGCCTTCGCAGTTGAGCTTGCGGCAAAAACGCAGCACGGTGGTGGTGGAAACACCCACTGAATCGGCTAACTCGCGGATAGTCATGTACATCACTTTGTCACGATTCTTGATGACAAAGTTGTAGACCATCATTTCCAGTCCGTTGAGATTAGCGATTGCCGCATGACTAAACATGGTACGTATTCCTGAATTAGATTAACCAGCCCTTTTCTTGCGCTGTATATAAATGACTAACCACATGTTGCCATAATTCGGGCCAGCTTTCGCCCACCAGCGTGTTTCGCTGTAATACTTGTTCAAGGGAAATGCCATTCTCGCGCCAGCTTTGCCCTTCGTTATGCAAGTTTTGCAGAATCGGCAATATTCTATCCAGTGCGCCAGCAAAGCGAGCATCTGCACTAATACCCGCTTCATACTCTTGCCAGAGCTGCAAAAATTGCGTGCTCTGCGGCTCAGGTAACAGGCCGAATAGCCTTATCGCAGCGACAGCTTCTTTATCGGCAATCGCTGCGCGCGCCGCAAGGTCATAAACCAGCACGTCGCCGACATCGATTTCAACAATATCATGCAGCAGTGCCATCTGAACGACGCGGGAAATATCGACATTTTCAGGCGCGAAAGGCGTAAGGCTCATTGCCGCAACCGCAAAATGCCAGCTGTGTTCCGCCGAGTTTTCGGGGCGGCCATGACCGATAATCTTAGTGCGCCGCTCAACAAGTTTTAGCTTGTCGATTTCCATCAGAAAGTGAATGACATCCGTCATCGCGCCAAAAGCCAGCTGCATCATCCTTGTACTCCATGGGTTAATTTTTGATGGAAATATTGTATAGATACCGTTATTAACTCTGATAGATTTATTTTAGCTTACAGGTGTTCGCTGGAATCGTTCTCAGTTATGCTCTACCCGTCATTCTTCAAATTGAGTGTGCGATGCATTATCCATCTTTTGTCTCACCGGGAGTAGCCATATGGCTGACAAACCATTGATCGCGAAAGGATATTCACTGGCGGAGGAAGTCGCTAATAGTATTAGTCACGGTATCGGGCTGGTGTTTGGGATTGTCGGGCTGGTTTTGTTACTGATTCAGGCGGTTGACTCCAACGCGAGTGTGACGGCGATAACCAGCTATAGCTTGTACGGCGGCAGCATGATCTTGCTGTTTCTCGCCTCAACGCTTTATCACGCGATCCCGCATAAGCGCGCCAAGGTTTGGCTCAAGAAATTTGACCACTGCGCCATTTACTTATTGATAGCCGGGACTTACACACCATTCTTACTCGTTGGGCTGGATTCCCCACTGGCGCGCGGGCTGATGATTGTTATCTGGGGGCTGGCGCTGGCCGGGATTATTTTTAAGCTGACCATCGCACATCGTTTTAAAGTTTTGTCGCTGGTAACTTATCTGCTGATGGGCTGGTTATCGCTGGTGGTGATTTACCAGATGGTGATTAAACTCGCGCCAGGCAGCGTAACGCTCCTGGCCGTTGGTGGGGTGATTTACTCGTTAGGCGTCATTTTCTACGTCTGCAAACGTATTCCCTACAACCATGCAATCTGGCACGGGTTTGTGCTTGGCGGCAGTGTTTGCCACTTCCTCGCGATTTATCTCTATATTCATTAATTACCGAGATTCATCAAGCAATACCCTAAATAATTCGAGTTGCCCAAAGGCGACCAGACCATAAATCCCCAGGAGCATAGACAACTATGTGACTGGGGCGCATGGGTACCGTTAACGCATCTGCAACTTGAAGTATGACGGGTATTTACTCGTCTTCTAATGAATAAGGCAGGCGCTCGATAACGAGTTGGCTGCCGACGTCATCACGAACGCGCAACACGCTGTCAGCTTCCAGATCGTTATTCATCACGACTTGCACCAGAACACGGCCATCATCAAGCTGGCTTGCTGCCAGTACAGTGCCGGTACGGCGCCAGTTGTCGCCCATCTTCAGTTCAAGGTCTTCACCCGCTTCGGGTAAACGGCTGGCTTTCCCTGCAAGGAACCACAGCGCACGCTTGTTTGCGCCACGGAATTTCGCCCGCGCCACCATTTCCTGGCCGGTGTAACACCCTTTTTTAAAGCTGATACCACCGAGCGCCTGAAGGTTGGTCGCCTGCGGAATAAATTGCGCGCTGTTCACCGGCTCAATGACGGGAATACCGGCTTCGATATCCAGCGCCAGCCATTGTTGGCTGTCGTTACGCTGGGCCTCGCCCTGTAATTTTTCCGCCAGGGTCTGAGCCGTAGACTCATCGGTAACCAGCATAAAACGCTCAGCAGGGAGGTTAAACCACAGCAGTGTCGTTGCACCTTCCTGAACGACCGGGTTTTCCTCATCTGGCAAGGCAGTAAATACATTGGCAAGTGCCGCGCGAGCCTGAAAACCGGCGAGGCCCAGAAGCACACTTTCATCATCAGCAGTGATAGCGACTTTAGAAAACACCGCATATTTCTTTAATTCGACAAGTTGTGCGTCACGCACGTTACGGCGCTCAATCAGAGTAAAGCCTTCGCCGCGATGGAACAGGCGCAAGTTGCTCCACATTTTCCCTTTCGCATCGCAGTGTGCGCAAAGTGTGTGTTGGTTTGCCGCAAGCTGTGCGACGTCAGCAGTGACCTGGCCTTGCAGATACGATTCTGCATCTTTGCCCGTCACGGTTGCCAGAGCCCAATCATCAAGAGTCATGAGCGTTAGCGGCAGGCGGGCTGCAGCTGTAGGCTGACGTGGAGGAAATGGAGTGAAAGCCATAATTATGTCCCTGGTTTTTGAGCTGATGTATTGGCTCAATGGTAAAAGAGCCATTTGGCAATGCAAGCAGTTTGATACGGCGATTCGTGCGCTTACGGGAATTCTCGCAAGGTTAATGCAACGACAACGAATTGCAGAATTTTTCTCACGATAAAGCCCGCAAACGGTAACATTCATTTAATACGTGCTAAGAAAACACGTTACACTAAGACTTGTACCTACTTTGTCAGAGAACCAGGAAAGAGCACATGGATATCAATAACAAAGCCCGAATTCATTGGGCGTGCCGCCGGGGAATGCGCGAGCTGGATATTTCTATTATGCCATTCTTCGAATATGAATATGACTCGTTAAGCGCTGAGGATAAACAGTTGTTTGTCCGTTTGCTGGAAAGCGATGATCCAGACCTGTTCAATTGGTTAATGAATCATGGCAAACCGGCAGATACAGAGCTGCAACGGATGGTGACACTGATTCAGACGCGGAATAAAGAACGTGGTCCTGTGGCAATCTGATCTACGCGTCTCCTGGCGTGCACAATGGCTGTCTCTCTTGCTCCACGGCCTTATCGCACTCTTCGTGCTGCTTATGCCGTGGCCAATGAGCTACACGCTAATCTGGATGCTACTGCTCTCGCTGGTTGTTTTTGACAGTGTCCGCAGCCAGCGGCGCATCCATGCCTGCCAGGGCGAAATGAAACTCCTGACCGATTACCACCTGCGTTGGCAAAATCAGGAGTGGGAAATCGTGGGCACGCCATGGGTTTTACGCAGCGGTATGATGCTGCGCTTACGCCGCATCGGGCGCAAACGTAGCCAGCATTTATGGCTTTCTGCCGATAGCATGGATACGGGCGAATGGCGTGATTTACGTCGCCTGATGCTGCAACAACAGGCGAGTGGGAGTGGGGAAGCCTAAGTTTCTGTCAGGCAAACTTCTCGGCCATTTCCGCAAGGATTTGCTCACACCAGTTTTGGATCCGCTCATCGCTTAAATCGTACTGGTTAGTTTCATCCAGTGCCAGGCCAACGAAAAGTTGCCCATCAGCAATCACGGGTTTCGGGCTGGTAAACTCATAGCCTTCCGTCGGCCAGTAGCCAATAAACTGTGCGCCTCGTGGGGCAAGTTTATCGTGCAACATACCCAGCGCATCAAGGAACCATTCGCCGTAGCCGAGCTGGTCGCCCATGCCAAAAAGCGCAACCGGTTTACCTTCAAGGTTCAGGTTATCCAGTTGATCCCATATGGATTCCCAGTCTTCCTGTAATTCGCCAAAATCCCATGTGGGGATCCCGAGAATCAACACATCGTACTGTTCCATCATGGCCGGTGAATCGTCTTTCAGATTGTGCAAAGTCACCAGTTCCGGGCCAATGATGTCACGAATTTTTTCGGCAGCCATTTCGGTGTAACAAGTGCTGGAGCCATAAAAAAGGCCAATGTTCATTGCGTTAATAACTCTTTTAAAAACGTGCAGGGTTGCAAGTGTATCAGATCCCATTGTGCATCATGCATAATGGACACAATTCGCCAAACGTGTGGCAGGCAGTGAGGCATAAGTGAGGCTGTAGTGGAACAGGATCTGGCCCGAATAGAACAATTTCTGGATGCACTCTGGCTTGAGCGCAATCTGGCGCAAAACACGCTGGACTCCTATCGCCGGGATCTGAAAATGGTGGCGGAATGGCTGGAACGCCATGACTTGAGTTTGCTGAATGTGCAGACCGGGGATTTACAGTCACTGTTTGCGGAACGCCTTGAAGGTGGCTATAAAGCAACAAGTTCAGCACGAATGCTGAGCGCTATTCGCCGGTTGTTCCAGTATCTTTACCGCGAAAAACTGCGCGAAGACGACCCCAGTGTGATGCTTTCATCGCCAAAATTACCGCAGCGCTTACCGAAAGATTTAAGCGAAGCTCAGGTCGGTCGGTTACTCCAGGCGCCTTGTATCGATCAGCCTATCGAGTTGCGTGACAAAGCGATGCTCGAATTATTGTATGCTACCGGGCTGCGCGTTTCTGAGTTAGTCGGCCTGACGATGAGTGATGTCAGCCTGCGTCAGGGTGTGGTGCGAATCATCGGTAAAGGTAATAAAGAACGCTTAGTGCCGATGGGCGAAGAAGCGGTTTACTGGCTTGAAAACTATCTGGAACATGGGCGGCCATGGCTGCTCAATGGCGTGTCGATTGACGTGGTTTTCCCCAGTAATCGAGCCCAGCAGATGACGCGCCAGACATTCTGGCACCGCATCAAACATTACGCAGTGCAGGCGGGTATCGACAGCGAAAAACTCTCGCCGCACGTACTTCGACATGCTTTTGCCACGCATTTACTGAACCATGGCGCGGATTTGCGAGTCGTACAGATGTTGCTTGGACACAGTGATTTGTCCACCACACAAATTTATACGCATGTAGCGACAGAGCGATTACGCCAGCTACATCAACAGCACCACCCACGTGCGTGAGTGGTAAAAGATAAGGAATCATCATGAAAAAGCGTTTGTGGCTGCTCCCATTGTTAGCGGTCTCTGTGTCCGGTTTTGTTCATGCTGACGACGCAGCAATCAAGCAGTCTCTTGCTAAGTTAGGCGTACAAAATGCTGACATTCAGTCGGCACCTGTTGCGGGCATGAAAACGGTATTAACCGATAGCGGCGTTCTGTATGTGACCGAAGACGGTAAACACGTTATTCAGGGGCCACTGTACGACGTCAGCGGAGCACAGCCCGTTAACGTCACTAACCAATTATTGGTGGGTAAACTTAACGCGCTCGAAAAAGAGATGATCGTCTACAAAGCGCCGCAAGAAAAACACGTGATTACGGTGTTTACCGACATCACTTGTGGCTATTGCCACAAGCTGCATGAAGAGATGAAAGACTACAACGCACTGGGCATTACCGTGCGCTACCTGGCTTTCCCGCGCCAGGGTCTGCAAAGCCCAATCGAAAAAGATATGAAAGCTATCTGGTGTGCAAAAGACCCTAAAAAAGCCTTTGATGCAGCGATGAAAGGCGAAGCTGTTACTGGTGGGGCTTGCGATATGAATATCGCCAACCATTACAACCTGGGTGTGCAGTTCGGCATTCAGGGAACGCCTGCAATTGTGTTGAGCAATGGTACGGTTATTCCTGGCTATCAGGGGCCGAAAGAGATGAAACAAATGTTAGATGCGCACCAGCAACTGACCAATGTAGGCGGGTAGTTAACGGGTGAAACAGCAAACACAGCTTCGCCGTCGCACGGTCGATGAGTCCGTGGTGTTACCCCAGCAATTGCATCCACTTTTAAAACGTCTTTATGCCAGTCGTGGTGTGCGTGGTGAGCAGGACCTGGAACGCGGTGTGAAAGGGATGCTCCCCTGGCAGCAACTCAATGGCATGGATAAAGCCGTTGAGATTCTGCATAACGCCTTTCGCGAAGGCTTGCGCATTATCGTGGTCGGCGATTTTGATGCTGACGGCGCAACCAGCACTGCGTTAAGCGTGCTGGGGCTGCGCAGCCTCGGTTGCCAGAACATCAGTTATCTCGTTCCCAACCGTTTTGAAGATGGTTACGGTTTAAGCCCGGAAGTCGTCGATCAAGCTCATGCGCGCGGCGCGCAAATAATTTTGACCGTCGATAACGGTATCTCATCCCATAGTGGTGTTGAGCGTGCCCATGCGCTGGGCATTCCGGTGGTGGTTACCGATCACCACCTGCCAGGGGCAGAATTGCCTGCGGCAGATGCCATCATCAACCCCAACCTGGTTGATTGCGAATTTCCGTCTAAATCCCTCGCAGGCGTTGGCGTTGCCTTTTATCTGATGCTGGCGATGCGTGCGCATCTGCGTGATTGCGGTTGGTTTGAACAACAAGGCCTGGCCATTCCGAACATTGCAGAGTTGCTGGATCTGGTGGCGTTAGGCACCGTGGCCGATGTTGTGCCACTGGATATGAATAACCGCATTTTGACCTGGCAGGGCTTGAGCCGTATTCGTGCTGGCAAATGTCGCCCGGGCATTAAAGCGCTGATTGAAATCGCCAACCGTGAGCCGCATAAACTGGCGGCAAGCGACTTAGGTTTTGCTTTAGGCCCGCGTCTGAATGCTGCCGGTCGCCTGGATGATATGTCCGTGGGTGTTGCGTTACTGCTCAGTGAAAATATTGGCGAAGCACGCATGCTGGCTAACGAACTTGACGCGCTAAACCAGACGCGAAAAGAGATTGAGCAGGGCATGCAGGTTGAAGCACTCACGCTGTGCCAACAACTGGAACACAGCCACGATGAGCTGCCGTATGGCCTGGCGATGTACCACCCGGAATGGCATCAGGGCGTGGTCGGTATCCTGGCTTCACGTATCAAAGAGCGCTTTAACCGCCCGGTTATCGCATTTGCGCCAGCAGGCGACGGCACGCTGAAAGGCTCAGGCCGCTCGGTGCAAGGCTTGCATATGCGTGATGCTCTTGAGCGGCTTGATACGTTGTACCCGGGCATGATGCTGAAATTTGGCGGTCACGCTATGGCTGCAGGGTTGTCGCTGGAAGAAGCTAAATTCGAAGAGTTCCGCCAGCGTTTTGGCGACCTGGTGGGGGAATGGCTTGATCCCGCCTTGCTTCAGGGCGTGATTTGGTCAGACGGCACGATTACCGCGCAAGAGATGACGCTGGAAACCGCCGAGATGTTACGTGACGCCGGGCCGTGGGGGCAGATGTTCCCTGAGCCACTGTTTGATGGCAAATTCCGCTTATTACAGCAACGGCTGGTGGGGGAACGCCATCTTAAAGTCATGGTTGAACCCGTTGGCGGCGGCCCGCTTATTGACGGCATCGCCTTTAACGTCGACACCGCATGCTGGCCGGATAACGGCGTGCGCGAAGTCGAACTGGCCTTTAAGCTCGATGTAAATGAGTTTCGTGGCAATCGAACCGTTCAATTACTCATCGACCATATCTGGCCAATTTAGCCTAATAACTCGGCTAAAAGAGGCAACAAAACTATAAAAAGCGGCGTAATTCCGGTAAACTTTCCGGTTTACGACCGCATTTTCGTCTTCTGTCATCAACATAAGATAATACAGACCATGTTTGAAATTAACCCGGTAAAAAACCGCATCCAGGACCTTACGGAGCGCAGCGACGTTCTTAGGGGGTATCTTTGACTATGATGCCAAGAAAGAGCGCCTGGAAGAAGTAAACGCAGAGCTGGAACAGCCTGATGTGTGGAACGAACCTGAACGCGCACAAGCGTTAGGTAAAGAGCGTTCTTCACTGGAAGCGATTGTCGAAACATTCGATCAAATGACTCAGGGGCTGGAAGATGTTTCCGGTTTGCTTGAGCTGGCTATTGAAGCCGACGACGAAGATACCTTCAACGAAGCCGTTGTCGAGTTAGATCAGCTGGAAGGCAAACTGGCGCAGCTTGAATTCCGCCGCATGTTCTCCGGTGAGTACGACAGCGCCGATTGCTATATCGACATTCAGGCAGGTTCTGGCGGCACCGAAGCGCAAGACTGGGCCAGCATGCTGATGCGAATGTATCTGCGTTGGGCAGAATCACGCGGCTTCAAAACCGAAATCATTGAAGAGTCTGATGGCGATGTTGCGGGTATTAAATCTGTGACTATTCGCATTCAGGGCGAATATGCCTTTGGCTGGTTGCGTACTGAAACTGGCGTGCATCGCCTGGTACGTAAGAGCCCGTTCGACTCCGGTGGCCGTCGCCATACCTCGTTCAGCTCCGCCTTTGTCTACCCGGAAGTCGATGACGATATTGATATCGAAATCAATCCGGCCGATCTGCGTATCGACGTTTACCGCGCCTCGGGTGCGGGTGGTCAGCACGTTAACCGTACAGAATCTGCGGTGCGTATTACCCACCTTCCGACCAATACCGTGACTCAGTGCCAGAACGACCGTTCGCAACATAAGAACAAAGATCAGGCGATGAAGCAGATGAAGGCGAAGTTATACGAGCTGGAAATGCAGAAGAAGAATGCTGAGAAGCAGTCGCTGGAAGACAACAAATCGGATATCGGCTGGGGCAGCCAGATTCGTTCTTACGTACTGGACGACTCCCGTATCAAAGACTTGCGTACTGGTGTAGAAACCCGTAACACGCAGGCGGTACTGGATGGCGATCTGGACAAATTTATCGAAGCAAGTTTGAAAGCAGGGTTATGAGGAATCAACATGTCTGAACAACAAGAACAGGGCACCGAAGCGGTCGATCTTAACAATGAACTGAAATCCCGCCGTGAGAAGCTGGCTGGCCTGCGTGAGCACGGCATTGCTTTCCCAAATGACTTCCGTCGCGATCATACCTCAGACCAATTGCATGCTGACTTCGATGCGAAAGAGAACGAAGAGCTGGAAGAGTTGGGCATCGAAGTGGCTGTTGCTGGCCGAATGATGACACGCCGTATCATGGGTAAAGCGTCTTTCGTTACCCTGCAAGATGTTGGTGGCCGCATTCAGCTTTACGTTGCGCGTGACGATTTGCCAGAAGGCATCTACAACGAGCAGTTCAAGAAATGGGACCTCGGTGACATCCTGGGTGCACGCGGCAAGCTGTTCAAAACTAAAACCGGTGAGCTTTCTATTCACTGTACTGAACTGCGTTTGCTGACTAAAGCTTTGCGCCCGCTGCCGGACAAATTCCACGGTCTGCAGGATCAAGAAGCACGCTACCGCCAGCGTTACCTGGATCTGATCTCTAACGAAGAATCCCGCAACACCTTTAAAATCCGTTCGCAAATCATGGCTGGCGTGCGTCAGTTCATGGTGGAACGTGGGTTTATGGAAGTTGAAACGCCAATGATGCAAGTGATCCCGGGTGGTGCGTCTGCACGTCCGTTCATCACGCATCACAACGCGCTGGATATCGATATGTACCTGCGTATCGCGCCGGAACTGTATCTGAAGCGTCTGGTTGTAGGTGGCTTCGATCGCGTATTCGAGATCAACCGTAACTTCCGTAACGAAGGTATTTCTCCGCGTCACAACCCAGAGTTCACCATGATGGAACTCTACATGGCGTACGCGGATTACAAAGATCTAATCGAGCTGACTGAATCTCTGTTCCGTACTCTGGCACATGATGTGCTGGGTACTGCGCAAGTGAAGTATGGCGAAGAGATCTTTGACTTCGACCAGCCATTCGCCAAACTGACCATGCGCGAAGCCATCAAAAAATACCGCCCGGAAACTGATATTGCAGATCTGGACGATATGGCTAAAGCACTGGAAATCGCAGCGGCTATCGGTATTAAAGTTGAGAAGAGCTGGGGTCTGGGTCGCGTTGTGACTGAGATCTTCGAAGAAGTGGCTGAAAGCCATCTGATTCAGCCAACCTTCATCACTGAATACCCGGCAGAAGTGTCTCCACTGGCACGTCGTAACGACGAGAACCCAGAAATCACCGACCGTTTCGAGTTCTTCATCGGTGGCCGTGAAATCGGTAACGGCTTCTCCGAGCTTAACGATGCAGAAGATCAGGCACAGCGCTTTGCTGACCAGGTTAATGCGAAAGACGCAGGCGACGACGAAGCGATGTTCTTCGACGAAGACTACGTGACTGCTCTGGAGCACGGCTTGCCACCAACGGCGGGTCTGGGCATTGGTATCGACCGTATGGTTATGCTGTTCACTAACAGCCACACCATCCGCGACGTTATCTTGTTCCCGGCTCTGCGCCCGGTTAAGTAAGCTGTTCAAGGGAGATGACCAGGCTTTGGTCATCTCCTTCGCCCCTTTGGGGAAAGGGGCTGGTGAGGGAATTAATCCACTCTCTGGCACTGTTTTATTCTGTGATGATTTAAGAGGATTAGTTTGCGCAAGGAACGCATAGTCAGAAAGTGGGCAGCGAATGCCGTCGTCCTGGTGCTAAGCCTGTTACTCGTCGCTTGCTCCTCAAATAAAGCGAGCACCACTCAAGCCTCTTCTGGTAGCTACAGCGGTTCGGTTTACACCGTCAAACGTGGCGACACACTCTCTCGTATCTCGCGTATGACCGGCACAAGCGTTGGCGAACTGGCACGCCTCAATGGTATTCCGGCTCCTTATACGCTGGAGATTGGGCAAAAAATCCGTGTTAAAAACAGCTCAGGCTCTTCATCTTCGTCGAAGAAAACAGCCGTGGCGAAAACCTCGAAGCCGCGTTCATCATCCACAAGTAGCGTTGCGAAAGTCGCCGCTCCTCCGGTTGGTTCAAAATGCTGGCTCTGGCCAACATCCGGTAAAGTAGTTGCGCCGTTCTCCGACAGCGATGGCGGGAATAAAGGTATAGATATTGCCGGCAAACGTGGGCAACCCGTTTATGCTTCTGCCGCTGGTACAGTGGTTTACGTGGGTAACCAGCTTCGCGGTTACGGCAATTTAGTGATGATTAAACATAACGAAGAGTACATCACTGCTTATGCTCACAACGAAACGACACTGGTCAACACCAGCCAAAAAGTCAGTGCAGGGCAGAAAATTGCCACTATGGGCAGCAGCGGTTCAGACTCGGTGAATCTGCATTTCCAGATTCGTTATCGTGCAAATGCGATTGACCCACAACGCTATTTACCGCCTCCAGGTAGCAAACCCTCTTGTTAATTAACATAAGCCGGGCTGTGCCTGGCTTCTATTAAATCCCCTCCCTATTGATCTTTATCACGCATCCCCATGCTTTCCTGGCTAATAATGCTGGTCACTTTAATTCATAATATGAATGGTAAATATGTTGCAAAATAATAACTAAGTTATAAAAAATATAACCTGGTTAATTAACGTTGTAATATTTATCAACCATTCCATGTTAATGGTGAGTAGCAAACAATGACAATACGTATTAATGCAGACCAAATAATAGATACCTTTATCCGGTATACAACAATCAACACCACTTCCGTTCCCGATAATAACCAACTTCCCAGTTGCGAAAATCAGTACAAATTAGCTCAGCTTGTTGTGAGTGAATTTTCCAACGTGAATACCGTCGAGACTTCCATTAACGCTAATGCCATTACCGTTCTGAGTCTTGCGGCAAATAGCCCGGAAATGCCATCCATTGCCTTCTTCGCGCATCTTGATACTGCGCCAGATAACGCCAATGACACCCATGCCGTGCGCGTGAAAAACTACGATGGTAAAAATATCGTACTGCCTGCGACTGGCGAAGAGATAACCGTTGAGGCGTTCCCTGAACTGTTGAACTATGTCGGCCAGGACATCATTACTACAGATGGTACCAGCCTGTTGGGCGCTGACGATAAAGCGGCAATAGCGGCGGCGGTGGAAGCCATTCGCTATATGGTTGCGAACCCTGAGTTTAAACATGGCGATATCAAACTGGTGTTATTACCGGACGAAGAAATTGGTATTCGTGGTGCTAAAGCGTTAAACGTGGCGCAGCTAAATGCTGATTTCGGTATTTGCCTGGACTGCTGTGGTATCGGCGAATACGTTATTGAAAACTGGTACGCCGGTAGTGCCAAAATGACATTCAAAGGCGTGACGGCTCATCCTATGAGCGCGAAAGGCAAGTTGGTCAATGCTGTATTAATCGCCAACGAAGTGATCAACGCATTGCCAGAAAATGAACGCCCGGAATTAACGGAAGGCCGTGAAGGGTATTTCTGGGTGAATAAAATCACTGGTAATACCGTGAATGCCACACTCGAAATTGCCCTACGTGATTTTAAAATTGAAGGTTACCAGAGCCGAAAAGCGTTATTGCAGTCCATCACTGAGCAACTGCAAAGCCGTTATGGTCACGAAAATATCACCCTGGAATTATCGGATACCTACGATAACGTGAAAGCCGGGCTTGATAAAAAACCGGAAATTATTGCCAGCGTTCAGCAGGCGATGCGTAACCTGAGCATTGAGCCGAAACCATTAATTATGCGTGGCGGTTATGACGGTAGCGTGATTACTCCTGCTGGTTTACCGACGGTAAATATCTTTACTGGTGCCCATAATTTCCATTCCACAAAAGAGTTCCTGCCCGCAGAGTCTCTGCGCCTGGCAAGTGAAATGCTGCTGGAAATCGTTGCTCTGAGTGCTCAAGAGGTGCCTGCGTGAATAAGTGGATAACTGAATTTGTTTTGTATGCCGTCTACATGGTCTTTGGCGCAGCCTGGGCCACTACCGGTGCCGTTATGCCGCAAATCATGGCCGATTTTAATATCGACGTGTCCCATGCGGCGTTAATGTCGAACGTCATTCTGTGGGCGAAAATTTTAGGTGCTTTCTGCACCTCGATTTTGACCGCGCAACTAGGCGCGAAAAAGTCCTATCTCCTGGGCTGCGTGTTGACCGGGTTATCGATATTCATTCCATGGACCAATAACTTCGACCTGCTGTTAGTGATTCGCTTTATGGGTGGGCTGGGTGGGGCAATCTGCCTGGTTTCTCTGGTGCCGACCGTGGCACGTTTGTTCGATAACAAAACCGCATCTGCGCTTAACAGCCTGAACTGCACCTCCAACATCATCGGCACCATTATCGCGCTGACGCTGGCGGGTAGCCTGTCAATTTACTTTGGCGGCTGGAGAAACCTGCTGGCGGTGTATGGTGTGATAACGTTGGTTCTGGGTGCTGTGTGGTTTATCGTCTTTACTGATGAAGAGGTTGCCGTTACCGCTGCAAGCAACGACGGCAGCACGGATAAACTGCGCATCATGAAAGATGCGATTTTTAACCGCGTGGTGTGGGGGATGATTGCCCAGTACGTCGGCGCGATGATCATGATGATTTTCATGTTCACCTTCCTGCCGCTTTACTACGCCAAATACGCACACCTGCCACCAGAATCGCATGCTCACCTGAGCGGCACGGTAAACCAGGTGGGGATTATGCTCGGCGCAATCGCTGGACCATTCTGCAAAGCTCGCGGCTACCATTACAAAAACTGGTTGTTTAGCACCAGCATCGCAATGGCAATTACGACCTTTATTATGCTGTTTGCGACCAATGACATTCTGATTCTGGTCTGCTCATTCCTGACGGGTTTTGTGTTTGCGACCTGGTTTGCTTTTATCTTCTCAATTCCAAAAGAGACATTAAAAGGTGCCAATACCCAAACGGTGACCTACACGATGTCGACTTTCTGGGTTTGTACCTTTGTTATCGCCACCGCGAACAGCCAACTGATTGGCTGGTCAATTGATGCCACGGGTGGTTTCACGATGGGCTTTATCTGGGTTTTTGCGCTGATGGTTGTTTCACCTATCGTCGCGCTATTTGTCTTCCCGAAAAAGTCGGCAAGCCACGCTTAAGGAATAAGGGGAAACCGTATGGTTTCCCCTTACTATAAAACAATTGCTTAAAAATCCATCACATAAACTCAAAAAGACGCTTGCCAGTAAAAGCTGAGCGTCTATAATGCCTACGCACTTCAAAGCGGGTGTAGTTCAATGGTAGAACGGCAGCTTCCCAAGCTGCATACGAGGGTTCGATTCCCTTCACCCGCTCCAGATCTCCTGAATAATCAACAAGTTAGATTATTCAGTTAGTTACGTTGCCCCGATTCTCTGGGTACAACTTAAACTACCCATTGTTACTACACCCGTACCTGTCGCGTGATTGGTCTGTGGTTTATGGGAGCATATCATCACGCTGGCGGTGGTTCCAGGTTCTTACCGCGACAGTACAACAACGAACAAAAAGCCGAGCACCCGGTAGTCAGTAACACGACAAACTCCCAAAAACTTTCAGCAAGCGCATTTAAGCCCGATGATCTCTTATGCCACACGTCGTGATGACGTTGCAGAGAATAAACAGGTCTATGGTGGTTCGTACCTGCACACGAAATGCAGGCTCTGCCAGCGTCTCAGCCACGCTCCCTTATGGGTACACGGTTATCCTGATAAATGCTTGTTGTCTGACATAACCCTGATGCTGTCGCTATGCTCCGCTTGTTGTCTTACCACCAACGGGGCTTATTGGTTTCTATTGCCTTTACAGGCGATTTCTTAGCACGGTTAACAACCAGCCGAAATTAGCAACAGAGTCGAGAGAGTTTTCCGGCTGTATAGCGAGATAGATTAGCGTGAGGATGGAAATAGTGGAGAGAACAGTAACTAAGAACTGACGCAATGAAAAACCACGCATTAAAGACCTCCTCTCAAGTTGATGAGAGTAGTCTAAAGCCAGTTTTTATTCTTGGTCAATAGTTTTTGACTCTATTGTAATGATATAAATAATACTGCGCTATTGCAACTTTTTTGTTTATTTTTTTATGGCTATAAGAAACAGTTAGTTAGCCATACTGACGCGTAGCTAACTCTCTAAATAATTTTCCAGAAGTATGATAGATAAACCATCAACGGATGTTCGATAGCCCCCAGATGACCAGCCCAACTAATATGAGAGCACCAATTATGTTAATCGCGTTAACCGTGCTCTTAGTCGTCTGGGTGTAGCCTTTTCCCCTTCCAACATTGGCATGACACCAATCATTGAAAGCCTGGTGATGCTTAAGCTGTGTCTCTGAGGCTGTTGAGTTGACCGCTACGGGGCTTGTATAGCAATACCATGTCTTCCACGATCACCGTGGCATCTGGCGAGAAGTCTTGCGGAATGTCATTTACCTTTTCAGGGTAGAGCTTGCGGAAGTCCTCCGCTGAGAGTTTCCTTTCGCCGTAAGCGTAGATTTCGTGCTGGCTTCCATACCTCAATTCAATGTCGCTGAACCCACGGCGCACCATGTCATCAAGTTTTGGGGCTATCTTCTCGTATGTCTTTGTTATCGAGGCCATTACACCCAAGCGCTCTCGGTGTGTTGTGAATAATCTGGTAATTTAGCATTCAATTAGATCAAGCACATAGAAAAAGTGGGCCTTACACTCCTTCTTGTCACTCCTTTAAAGCCCTTAGTCACATCATAAGCAAATGGAGCTGTTACCCTTGCATTGTTGGCACCTTAACAAGCCTTTTTCCTTCTTGTTGCAGATCGAGAACTCTACCACGATAATCGGTTTGCGAATGTTGAATAACTAAGAAGGACATTGGCGTTTATTTTCCATAGATAGGATATGGCTATGTTTAAATTTAAGATTGCTATTTCAGTTGCAGTGTTTATATTTTTTACCCTAATAGGCTCCCTTTTTTCAGGATGTATTGATGGTTGGGCATCACCATCAATAGGGCATAGTGGAGCTTGCTCACACCACGGTGGTGTAAGCGGTATGCCTGGCTTATTCATGTTTATTGGATTTGTGGCGGGGGTGTTTGCCTTTCTTAAATTATCTTCAATAAATAGAATGCGTCACGGAGAAAACAGTAGCATTGATACAGTGGTTCGTAATGTTGAGCGTTTGGATAATCACAAGGCAAAAAACACTGACAGCAATTTACAGGTAAAAGAACTTATTTCTTCTATCGAAAAATACACCAGAAAAAATCAAGAACCACAATTGAAAATGTTTTGTTACTCTGATGGCTTACTGTTATGTGAGGTTTTAAATAGAAGTGGGAGGTATGAGATTTTTACAAAAAAGTTGAATGCTTTAAAATTACATGATCTCCAAGTTGTATTAAAGGATACTTTGACACAAAACAGTTGCAAACCTTGCACGAGCGATAGTGGAAATTATATTAAGATGAAAGTTTTCAGTGATAATGCTCATCGACACTCAGAAATAATACTGAAAAATCTTAATGAACCGAGCATGTTAAAACTAAAAAATATTTTAATTAATGCTTTGCCTGTTTTAGCCGCAAAACTATAAGCGCTCTTAACTATCACTCCCAAATGTTTGCAAGGGCAGCGCCCATGCTCTTAACGTCAATCTTCAAGTAGTTCATTGTGACTTTAGGATCTGAATGATTCAGCGCTTTCATGGTTAAGGCAAGATTCCCGTGAACATCATTCTGCTTTCTCTTTCTCCAATTTACGTCCTGCTGCTGAAAATATCCCGATGAAGTGGTCAACAAAAACTGGCCACAGTTTTAGAGTTTTTCCAGAACAATCGCTCTGATTCATTGGGTGTTAAGCCACCGTTATATTGGTGGGGTCTGAGCTGGCTGTAATAACCAATGATGTACTTCGTTATTGATCTATTTGCTTCGCTAAAATTAGCGTATCCACAGTTCGGTACCCATTCTGATTTCAGGCTGCGAAAAAATCGTTCCATTGGGCTGTTGTCCCAGCAGTTCCCACGTCGACTCATGCTTTGCTTTATACGATAACGCCACAGTAACCGTCTGAATTCCCTGCTGGTATAGTGACTTCCCTGGTCAGAATGATACATAACGTCAGCCGGTTTTCCCCTGGCTTCCCAGGCCATCGTTAATGCTTTTCCTGTCAGAGTTGTGTCCGGAGAAAACGACATCGCCCAGCCTATTGGCTTGCGGGAAAATAAATCCAGAACAACCGCCAGATAAGCCCATCGTTTGCCCGTCCAGATGTAGGTCACGTCGCCGCACCAGGTCTGATTAGGTTCCGTTACTGCAAACTGGCGATCCAGATAATTAGGGATATCCACATGCTCTTTTGTGGCTTTTTTGTAGCGATGCTCCGGTTGCTGGCAACTAACAATATTCAGCTCTTTCATTATCTTACTGGCCCGCCAGCGACTCAACGGAACACCTTTTGCGCTGACCATATCGGCAATACTCCGGGCCCCCGCAGAGCCATTACTGGCATGATAAACTTCACGAACCAGGCTTAGTATAACGATGTGTTTTGCATCAGGTTTCTGCGGTCGGCTTAGCCAGTACCGATAGCTACTGCGATGGATCCCGAACACATTGCAAATAAAGGCAACAGGAAACCGCGTCCTGAGTTTCTCAACTAAC
>NZ_LXER01000027.1 GCF_001654925.1 Buttiauxella brennerae ATCC 51605 | reverse complement strand
ATGCTGATCGAGTACAAGCTGGGCAGCCTCGAGGCGAAACTCAGGGCTAAAATTGCGTCTGTTACGTCCGGTCATAATGTCACCTGTTTTGACTATGAGGTGATGATATCACCTCTATTCAGGTGGCCAAATTCAGTGTGCCACTACACAATAAAGACGGCGGGATTATTCCGGCTGTCAGACAGAGGGGTAACAACATCGTCCGCTGAAAAAGGCACGCTGATTTACTTCCTGTAAAAGCCATAATTCCGGAAAGCTTATTCCTGTTTAAAATCAGGTCAATAAGGTTAACGGTAACAATTAATGAACAGGGAGAGTGTTTATTCGTATAAAGCCGCGCGCAGGCTGGGGTTTAGTCAATATAAAAATTGCAGTACGCGTTATTCAGTAATATTAATTTCACATGAAATGCATTCGTAGAATGAATATTTAAGTAATAATTCATTTATTAAATAGATGGGTAATTCGCATATCAGAATATATTTACCAGCATCTGCACACTTCAGGACTGACAGGTCGTGTCATTAATACTCTGCTTCGGTATATAGCTGAAAAGCAATTTCAGGCGCTATCCTCGGTCGTCTGGCTCCTGTATCCAGGTTGCCGCGAATCCAGCCACTCTTCGCTGAGCACAAACACGCAATATTTGTATGCCTCTTCTGTATCAGTATGCGCGAGCTTCAGTCAGGCAAATCCTGCAGACTTGGGATATCTTTTCCCTTCTGCAGATATTTTTGCATTCACGTATTTTACAGGGAACACCATGAGTCATTTCGTTTTATTTCCACAGTTGAGTCATGCCGTGGAATGGCTTAAGGGGCACAGTAATATCATTATCCAGTATGGCTGGAATATTGTTGCTGCCATCATTCTGTTTTACATCGGTAAACTGGTTTCACGTCTGATCTCAGGCGGTCTCCATAAACTGCTGATAAAACGTAAAGTGGACACGACAATTGTTCACTTCTTTACGGCTCTGGTTCGCTATATCACACTGGCGTTTGCGGTTGTTGCCGCGCTGGGCCGTCTGGGGATTGAAACCTCATCCATCATCGCGGTTATTGGTGCAGCCGGACTCGCTGTCGGTCTGGCATTACAGAGTTCACTGGCAAACTTCGCGGCAGGAGTACTGCTTGTGTCTCTGCGTCCTTTTCGGGCCAGCGATACCATCCAGGTCGGTGCCGTTACCGGCACCGTGCAACAGGTGCATATTTTTTCCACCACGTTATTAACTGCCGATAATAAAGAAGTGGTTATCCCTAACGGTAAAATTATAGCGGACAACATTATTAACTACTCCCGTCATACTCATCGCCGGATTGACCTGGTGATTGGTGTCGGTTATCAGAGCCGTATTGCTGACGTTAAAACTGTTATTCAGAACGTCATTGAACATGATCCTCATATTGACAGGGGACGCGGGGTCACGGTACGTCTGGGGGAGCTCGGTGCATCTTCCTTGAATTTTTACGTGCGGGTATGGATCCGCAATGCTGATTACTGGAATACGTACTTCGATTTGTTGGAAAATATTAAAGAAGCTCTGGATGCAAACGCTATTGACATTCCTTATCCACAGATGGATATCCGGGTACAGCAGGTTGTCGGTGCTCTGAATACCGCTTCAGTTGAACGCATGGCAAGCTAAGTTCCAAATTCTTTCAGATCTATATCACTTCTGTGTATCTCTGGCCGGACTCATCTTCACAGATGGTTCCGGCCTTTTGTTTATGCGTACTGATAAGGCTCGCTACGTTTCTGGTGAACTGGATTCCGAGCTTTAAGAAATTACTCGTGATGAATGGAAACTTATTCAACGAGGGCGTTCTTATGGCCAATTGTCTACAGGTGACTGATACCGCTAAAGCGTCCTTTAATGCATATACGCATTAAAGGACGTAGAGACTATTACGCCACTTGCAGGGTTTCAATGGGGGCAGGTTTGCCGATTAAGTAACCCTGTGCATAATCAATTCCCATGCGGAATAGCGCGTTGCGAATCTCTTCAGTTTCGACAAACTCCGCCACGAGGGTCATATTCTTCATTCTCGCCAGCTCGCAAATAGATTCCACAATTTTATAATCCATCTCACTGGTAATAATATTGTGAATAAAGCTGCCATCTATTTTGAGTATGTCTGCACGCATGGTTTTCAAACGTGCATAGCTTGCGTAACCTGTTCCGAAATCATCTATGGCGATTTTACAGCCCAGGCGTTGTAACGTATCTAATGTTTTTTCGGCTTGCGTGTTGTTGGTTAGCTCATGCGTTTCTGTGACTTCAAGAACAATTTGTTCTGGCGAAATTCCATGGCGAATTAACAGGTTCTCAATGAGCGCGGCCATATCTGCACGGCAAATTGATGCTGGTGTCAGGTTAATCGCGAAGCGCTGATTGGGCTGCGTGTGGCGTGTTTCATCCATATATTTCATGGTGTTGTTTAGAACCCATAAATCAATACTGGAGGACATGCCAAACTCATGCGCAAGCGGTAAGAAAGTATCGGGGAAAATGAGTTCATCATTGTTACCGAGCATCCTGATCAGGACTTCATGGTAACGATCGCCATCTTCACTCTCAATAGGTTGTACCATCAAAACAAAACGATCCAATTCCAGTGCTTGTTGCAACTGGTTCATCATATCGACTTTGGTTTTAACCTGGTTTTGTACTTTGCGGCTGCTTTGCTTCCGCATGTCGATAGGCATGTTTGTCGCCAGAGATATCTCGGCCAGCGCACGCAGTTCGCCAATCAATAAATACAGATGCCCCACCGGGTAGTTAATGATGCAGTAGCTACAGCCTATTTGCGGATACAGTTTTACTCCATCACGAATAAAACGGAATTTTTGTGCCTTGCTGTACAGTTCGGAAATTTGCTTTTCAGCATTCAAAGGTGACATTCTGACAATTAAGTCATGCCCTGAGCTGATATAAATAAGCTCGTCATCTTTGAGTACAGGTTTTAAAAACTGAGCCAGTTGTTGTTTGTATTGTACCTGCATCAATAAGCCATAATGGCGGCCAAGCAACTCAAGGTCTGGCATATAAAGCTGACACAGAACAGAAATTGTGTTCTTGTTCAAATCTGAATGAAGAGCCAGCAAGTTCGGTAAATGAACGACCGGATCAATACTCATTAAACGCTCGGTTTTTACGTTTAATGCACGCTGGCGCGAAATATTGATCGCCATTAACGTAATCGTTATCGAGAACGCCGAAAAACAAGATGAGGTGATGGCAAGGTGCAGTTTATAGTCTGCATTTTCAGGGATGTAGTGATGGTAATTATTACTCAACACAATTAACAGAGCCCACCACACCAAAGAAATAGCACCATGGCCAAGACGTAATGTTCCCCAAATCATAATGGGCAGTAACAAGGTCAATGTATAAACTGAGTTCATCAGGGGGAATGGATGATGCCCTGGCAAAATCATCAGTAAAGTCAGTGCGATAAGTGAGCCAAACAAACAGAACACTTCTACGGCACGCAAATCTTTCGCAATCTGGGTACGGATTTTTTTGAGATATTTGATCACGTATGACGGTGTTCTGATCGAACGTATTACCAGATAGAACAAAGGAACACCCGTCAGGTTGCCGACCAGCATTCCCTGATAGTTTATTAATGTTCTGGTTGTGAATGGGTTGCTATACATCATCGTTTGATATGAACCATACATCCCCAGATAGAGTACCGCCTGGAAGTAGTTCAGGAATAATGTGGCATTAACGAACACCAGCCAAAAAATACGCTGCCAGGTTAGGCTGTAACGGCCAAAACCCGTCCGTCCCCTTTTCCCGGTAAAATAGTAATATCCGGCACAGCTAATAGCGGCTGAGGTGAAATAGTGCAGTACCGCCATTATCGCAGGTTCAAAACCTCGATCCGGGCAGACGCGGTAAAATACGCACAGCACAATCCCCGGTATGGACTTAAAACCATAAATCATGGTCAGAACGGTCATCAAGGCCATATTGAGATAATAGAAAGGGATCTCAAAGCCATCGACATAGCCGTAAGCGCTTAAGTATTGAGAGACTGGATAGAGCATGAAAGGCAGAATCAGGGGCAGAGCCCACCACTGGTCTTTATATTTGTCGTACAGCGCAGTAAATTTCATCATCAATGTCAGCTTTTTTTCACTAATTCCAGTTTCTGGAATGATTTGCAAGCATCCATTGCTTAAAAATGAGTATCTCTGATACTCGGTTAGTGTGATTCTTGGCTATGGCCAGCGTTAAAATAATTTCAGCAAGGTAATGTCATTTCGACTTCATCGTAGAAGGTGACATTATTCTTCCCTTTATCTTTAATGTAATACATTGCGACATCTGCTTTTTTCAGCAGAGTTGCGACATCCTTGCCATGTTCCGGGTAAACAGAAATGCCAATACTGGCAGATAAAAAATCGACGGTGGTTGCAGACAGTTCATAGCGGTCTGAAATGGTGGCCAGTAATTGTTGTGCGAGTTGAATGACGGTATCTTTATCTTTCTGGGAAATAACGATGATAAATTCATCACCGCCAATTCTTGCCACAAAGCCTTCGTTCCCGACCACGCTTTTAAGCGATCGTGAAATTTTTACCAGCAGCTCATCGCCGACGGCATGCCCCCACACATCGTTGACACGTTTAAAGCCATCAAGGTCAACGAACATAATGAACAGTGGCTCTGTCTGGCTGTTGAACTGGGTGTTCAAATGCGCTTGCAGATAAAGACGATTGGGCAATTTAGTTAATGAATCATGTTGTGTCATTTGCTTTAGTTGCAAATTCTTCATGATTAACTCTTTCTTGAGAAGCTCATTGCTTAAATGTTCTTTGAAATTAATAAACCAGATGAAGATCGCCAGCATAAAGACTAAAGCAACAAGCACAATAATTGTTATTGCGAGGCTGTTTTCGATATAGGCATCCTGACTTGAGGCTGCGGATGAAACAGCCATGGAGCCCATATTTATTTCGCAGGAGCCCAAAAAGTGCATGATTGCCACACCCACACACAGGGTGAGCGTCGCGCCAAGTCGATAAAAATTGGCATAGCTATCATTCTTACCCGTCATGACCAACATCAAGTGCGTCAGGCGCAACATCATTAACGAAGTAGTAAAAATAACGATAAGCGAAAGGGTGATATTCGTGTTGCTGACATACCAGTCGCCTGCATTAATAATTGCGGTCAAACCCAGGTAATGCATTGATGCTGCGGTGGCTGAAAATATTAATGCAGGAAGAAGGTAATGTTTTCTGCGTAACTTTTTGAATAAAAAGCAGACAAATCCAAGGGTGCAGCCCACGATTGCGATGAGTAATGAAGCAAGCGTTATCTGAATGTTATAATTAATAACATGGTTATGATGATGAGCTTGCATCACCATATAGTGCAACACCCAAATACCACAGCCCATTGTTGGACCACTAAATAATGGCCAGCAGTAATGTTTTTTACGCGCCCCGGCTTTACATAGCCAAAAAGAGACATAAAAAGCCATGCATGCAATTATTATAGCGAGAAGAACTAATGAAATATCGTAATTAAATAACATATTTAACTTAAAATTCACTCTTGGGAAGCGTGCTTGTTTATTATAGTCTTAAATGCTCAGCGGAATAATAACGATGTGCTTACTATCTTCAAGTGATTTCTTCCTTTTTTTGATGCGTCTGCCAACACCGTTGCCGTAAAGCCTACAGAAGAAAAAATATCGCAGTTAGTGTTAAAAATTATTCATCTTCCGGGAGCATATACTTTTGGCAGTATAAATAGGGAATGCCTTCTCGGGTGATCAGGTCTGCATCTTTATTCAAAGCAAAAATATCAATGTCGGTTACGCCTGAGTTCTTGAGGTAAAAATCAGGCAGGAATTTTTGCAGCACATCCGACGGTATGGTTTCCCGGTTCGAAACGATAATCTGACGAGACATCCAAACCGGGCTCGGGCCATAATCCGCAAGGCTAAAAAGGACGGTCCGCTGGACGGTGTACTCATCTTGTGGCGTCACATTAACAATGCCATTAACGTTTGCAATACCTTTGTCATTCCCGGATTTCACGTCGATGATGCCACGAAATATCGCATTATCTCGCACGATCTGCAGCGTTGCTTTGCATACCAGGCTGTGCTGATTTTCGTTATGAGGAATATGAAGGTACAGCGCCAGGCCGGACAAAATCGCGGCGCAGGCTAAAAAAATGACACGAGTCTGGGTTCTGACAGAAGCCACTGCAGTAAACATCTTCATTTACGATCGTACCGAGGGTAATAGATGGACTGGCAAGCGTTATCATGAGACTGCTCCATGCTGGTTGAGCAGAGAATGACAGAGATATTTTTGGTCTCAGGGTAAGCCGTTAGATAGAGAAATTTGTCGTCGCTGCACATCTCAGGGTGCTCTTTGATAAATTCCTCATGGCGGATATGATTGCTGGCGTCATCATTAAAAAAGTAGTGGCACTGGCCATCATATTTTTTTGCGGAAACATAACCAGAAAAATAATTCTCACTAAATACCCGTGGGTAAAGCAGTACACCGCTGATAAGAATAGTGCACATAATAATGATCACTTCTGCCAGGTTTAATCGTACCTTTTTTTGCTTCTCGGGGATTTCCGCTGCCGTTTCTGCTGTGACCGGAGGAAGTAAGGTTTCAGCTTGCGGTTCAACAACCACGGGGTCTTGTATTATTTCTACCGTTATTTCAGGCTGGATGATGAGCCCTTTGCGTGGAATTGTGGTGATGATTTGTTTTTCCACGTTCATTTGCAAAAAGGACTTTCGCAAAGAGAGAATACTTTGATAAAAAGCGTTAAAACTGACTTGCCGATGGCTTTCACCCCATGCGAAAGCGAGCAATTCATTTTGCGTGACGATTTCCGCATGTTTTCTGAGCAGCAATAGCAGGCATAATGAAGCAGTGGGCTTGAGTTTTATCTGTTCATGGCTGTCTGTATGCACCAGACTTAGCTTCTCAGGGATAAACATTATTTTACTTTCAATGAGATAACACAGATTATCTGCTTCAAACATGTTGCCAGTACTCTCGTTGGCTCAGGCAGGTTTTTGACACGAGCAATTATAAACTTAATGAGGCTGGAACAACCCGGTGTTTTGGGTATACCTCGCGTACTTCAGGTTGTTGGCGCGATGGTTATCCGCATGGTCTCGGCCCCTTGTAGCCAGCACCAGCATTGTTCAAAAAGCGAAAGCCTTTGCCCTGCAACTCGAATTATTATGCGTATAAGTAACACTTTATTTTTCGATGGCACAAGGTGATAACAATTTTCCAGCAGTATTTTTACATCTAAAAATATATAAAATCAATAGGTTACATATTTTTATGGATCTTTTTTAATTGCAAAGAGAAAGATCCTGATACAAAGATTAAAAAAATTACGTTTTGAAACATAGCCAAATATACTCATTTGCACAGCAGCATGAGAGGCGTTATCTGAACCGATACTGTTCGCCATCGGAAGCCAAATGCAAAGAACTGCGGATATAAAATTTAATATCCGAGTATTTCAGTCACCTTTACTCATCGTTGCTGATGTCTCTACTTCACAATAGAACCAGCATCACTGAATGAACTATGCGAGAGTCCCTTTGTTGATAGAGTTATTATTTTTTAGAGACAAAAACTGAAATATGATTTTTATCACTGATAAACCATTTCAATTAACAGTCAGTATGTACGGGGTTTCTATCCTGGTGTTTATGTTATTCAGGATAGCAACACTCATCACTCAGGTGATGAAGCACCATCAGAATGGTATCTCATATTTCAAGGATAAAATTGATACTGTTATTGTGACGTCAATTGCCTGGCCATTATATTTGCTATACGTTATTTTTCAAAATATTTTTAATACCCTTAGTTTGTGTGGGAATAGATTAAATAGATAGTTTTAAAAATGATGCGCCGTGAAGTTGTTTTAGGAGTGACTATTCAATATTACAGGTAATTGCGTGATATTGAGGATACGGAATATTTTGATTGAAAGGGCATATTAAGTATGTCCGTTTCAAACTGCCACTCTAAATATATGATAATCCAGACATATCAGGCGCAGGATTGCCGTTATGTTCTATATTGATACACGTTACGTTATCAAATTGCCCCAGGGCGTTCTCCTTACTGAATAGAAGGAGATGATTTCAACCCCATAACCCGAGTAAGAGAAGCTGATGTCCACTCCTAATTTTGATGAATCTGTAATGCTCATCGGAGACGAGATAAAAAAATCTGACAATGCCTATTTCTCATTGAGAAAAAAACGTCAGCGCATTGAAATGAGAAAGGATGGCAACATATTTTATCTTGAGAAAGGTTCTGTCTCTGTTTACAGGGTTGAAAACGACCTTGTTACGGTGAGCTTTGCAGCACCTGCAATACTCGGCCTTGCTCAGATGCGTAATGATGTCATGTCTCATTACTTGCGTTGTGACACGGACTGCGAGATGTGGGTCATGAGTGCGGGTAACGCGAATGACATGCTTACCAGGAAGAATATGTGGAAGCACGCATTTGATATTCTGACTAACCATCTGCAACGCTATTTCCAGCGTGAAAATATGCGTTCTCATAAAACGATTCGCGAGATTGTGGTCGAACATGTGAAGCACATCTGGTCTCTGGACCCGGAAATTCGCGAAAAAACATCGGTTTATACGTTTATTTTAAGCCGCAACCATATCTCACGCAGCGCTATCCATAAGGTTTTGCAGGAGTTGGTGAACGAAGAGAAGTTAACGCTGAATCGTGGGAAGTTATCGTCGCTTAATTTGTAGAGTTGATTAGCGCAAGCGACTTCCAACCTTTACGCCAGAGTGTCGGATGTCGCTATGCCAATCCGACCAACGAAAAAAGCCGCAACGTTTACGTTGCGGCTTTTTTTTATCTCTCGCGTAATGCTTCTGCTTTAGCGCGAATAATCGGTTTAAGCAGATAACTCAGAATGGATTTTTTGCCGGTCAAAATGTCCACTGAGGCGACCATACCCGGAATGATAAGCATGGGGTGCTCTTTCGTTCCCAGGAAGTTCTTATCAGTACGCAGACGTGCAATGTAGTAACTATGTCCTTCTTTGTCGGTAACGGTATCAGGGCTAATCTGAACCAGTTCACCATCAAGGCCGCCATAGGTGGTGTAGTCGTATGCAGTAAATTTCACCACGGCATGCTGCCCAGGGTGCAGGAAAGCGATGTCACGTGGCTGAATTTTCACTTCAATCAATAGTTTGTCATCAAGCGGAACGATTTCAACCAGGTCACTCCCTGGCTGAATAACACCACCAATGGTGTTCACCATAATTTGCTGCACGATACCGCGAACCGGTGATACCACCATGGTGCGGTTTACCCGGTCTTCCAGCGCTTTGCCTGTCGCTTCTGCTTTGCTCAGGTTAGTGCGCGCTTCGTTAAGCTGGGACAGCGCATCACTCTGGAAGCGGTTACGACTCTCACCAATTTTATTCTCTATCTCTTTTGTTTCAGAGGCAGACTTAGGAAGAGATAGCGTGATGGAGTCCAGCAAACCTTTCGTTTCCACTTCTGTGCGGCGTAAACGCAGGATCTCAACTTTAGAAATCGCGCCAGATGCCAGCAGCGGCTCCGACATTTTGATCTCTTGCTGCAGCAAACTCAGGCTGTGTTTGTACTGCTCTTGCTTGGACTGGAAATCGCGCAGCTCTTGTTTCTTCTGCACTAACTGTTCCTGAAGGCCTTCAATTTCATTCTGGAACTGACGGTGACGGCTGTTGAACAAATCCACTTCACCGCGTGCCACTTCAGGTGCCTGTTTTGCGATTTCATCAGAGATAACAAAATCCTTGTCTTCAGCTTCTGCTGTCAGACGGTCAATTTTAGCCTGCAAGCCCAGTTTGTCAGCTTCAGTTTCACCCACGTTTGAAGCAAAGCGTGTGTCATCCAGGTGCAGCAATGGCGCACCGGCTTCAACGATTTGCCCTTCATGAACAAACAGCTCCGTGACAATCCCGCCTTCCAGGTTCTGAATTTTTTGCAGACGGGAGGAGGGGATAGCTTTGCCTTCGCCACGCGTGACTTCATCAAGTTGTGCAAAACCCGCCCACACAAATGCCAGCACAACTAATGCCAGAATAGTCCACAGCGTCAGGCGGATAACGCGCGGTGAGTCATCAATAAGAGCATGACTTACCTCGTTAATGTTATCGGTCTGGTTCTCATCACGCCCCTGAAAATAGTGGCGTGACTGCTGGCGTAAACGTGTAAATAACTCAGCGAGACGCATTGATTTGACCCTTCTTCAGCGCATCCATAACAATGGCTTTCGGGCCATCAGCGATAATGCGTCCTTTATCAACAATAATCAGTCGATCAACCAATGTCAGCATTGACGCTTTGTGCGTCACAAGTAACAAGGTTTTGTCCGCGACAAATGGCACCAGGGCTTGTTTAATCTTGTCTTCACTGGTGTTGTCCATTGAACTGGTTGGTTCATCAAGCAGCAGAACAGGTGGTTCCAGCAGAAGTGCGCGAGCCAGTGCTACGGCCTGGCGTTGGCCGCCTGACAGCTGCATACCACGTTCACCTACCTGCAGGTTATAACCGTCAGGGTGGACTCGTGCGAAGTCGCTAACACCCGCACGCTCTGCCGCGCGCAGCATTGTTTCGTCATCCACATAGCGAGCACCACAAATCAGGTTATCGCGCAGCGTGCCGTTAAACAGCTGAATGTCCTGCGGGACGTAGCCAATACTGTGGCGAAGATCGTTAACGTCTAACTGACGGGCATCGACATCATCGATCAATATGTTCCCGGCGGTAGGCTGGTAAAGATTGATGATCAATTTGCTGATGGAGCTTTTGCCAGAACCGCTACGGCCGATAATACCGACGCGCTCGCCGGGTTTGATAATCAGGTTTATCTTTTGCAGAGAAGGGTTTTTCTGCTCGGGATAGCTGAAATCGACATCTTTGAACTCAATGCTGCCACGGAAGTTTTCGCGTTTCAGCGGATGCTCATGCTCGCGGCGTTCCTGCGGCATCGACATCATTTTTTCTGTGCTGCCGATGGTCAGGCGCGCTTGCTGATAACGGGCAATCAAACCAGTAAGCTGGCCCATTGGCATCAATGCACGGCCATTGAGCATGTAACAGGCAATCAGGCCACCCATGCTCAACTTGCCGCCAATGATCATGTACACGCCAACGATAATCATGACGACGCCAGACATTTGCTGGAACCAGCCAGTCAGGTTGCTGGCAAGGCTGGATAAAGTTTTAACGCGTAGTTCCAGGCGGCTTAAGCTGCCGAGCGTCTGTTCCCACTGATACTGGCGCTCGCTTTGCGCGTTGTTCACTTTGATGGCGTCGAGACCGCTCAGCGTTTCAATCAGCAATGCCTGGCGCTCGCTTGCCAGACTCATTGTTTTGGCAACGGCTGCGTTAACGGGCTTCTGCAACGCCCAGCTAATCGTTAATGCGATTGGCAAAGTCAGTAATGGGATCCAGGCGAGCGAGCCGCCGATAATGCCGATAACCAGCAACAGCACCAGCGTAAATGGCAAATCAATCAGCGTGGTCAGCGTGAGCGAAGAAAGGAAATCACGCAGGGACTGAAACTCATGAATGTTCTGTGCAAAGCTGCCTACACGCGCTGGACGTGCTTTCATCTCCATGCCGGTGATACGCTCAAAAAGCGTGGCTGAGATGATGAGGTCACTCTTTTTCCCGGCGATATCCAGGCAAACGCCGCGTAGCATTTTTAAAATCAGGTCAAAAATGAACGCCATGCAAATACCGAGAGCCAGAACCCACAAGGTCACCGTCGCATGGTTGGGAACGACCCTGTCATACACGTTCATGGTAAACAGCGGCGTACCGAGCGCGATGAGGTTAATCAGCAAGCTGGCTAATATCGCGTCCATGTACAGGTAACGCGACAGCATTAAGGTGTCTTTGAACCAGGATTTGGTGCGCGGCAGGAATGACGCAGACTGCAAATCAAACTCATGGCGAGGATGGGCAAAAATCACCTGGCCGGCATAGCTCTGCTCAAGTTCTTCAGCCGCAATGGTAATTTCACCGCCTTCGCTTTCACTCGGCATGATTCGAACGGTGCCATTCTCATTCCGGCCCAACAGCACGGCGGCTCCGCCATCACGAAGCAGCAAAATGGCTGGCAGTGACATGGACGGGATTTTATCGAGGGCGCGTTTAATGACGCGAGCTTTCAAACCTGCCCGGGCAGCCGCACGCGGTAAAATCGTTAATGTCAGGCGATCGTTTTCCAGCGGTAACCCACTGCTTAACGTGGAGCGGCTGGCCGATTTACCGTGGATAGAGCAAAGCACCAGCAGGCAATCGAGCAATGGATCGTCGTTGCGGCTGCGTGGGTCGTGATAATGCGATTCCTCAACTGGAGGAGTCTCTGACGTTGTATCCATGTTTTCGACTTGTGAATTCATTTATGAGAACGTTCCTGACGAAATTACCTGGTAGAAATAAATAGCGAATGACTCACTGAAATAATTCAGTGAGTCATTATTAACGTTAAATAAATGCTAATTAAGTTCAGGCAATGCGTTATTGTCTGCGGAATCTATGGGTTGGCCTGCTGGCGCTGGATTAATTTTCAGTGCTTTTAATAGTTCACCAATACGAGCGCAAATTCGGTAACCGGTGGAAATTTCCAGATAACGTAATTCAACCAGGCGACGTTTTGAGGAAAACACCTCGTTTTCACTGTCTAATAAATCAAGCAGTGTACGTTCACCTAAACTAAATTGGTCCTGATAAGCAGTACGTACTTTCACACTGCGGTCGGCGTAATCAGCGGCAGAAGGAATTTGATCTCTGGCACTTTTTAATGCAGACCATGCCAGACCAATTTCCTGGTTCATCTGGCGCAGCGTATTGTTACGTACGTCCTGAGCTTGTTTTTCCAGGTATGCACGAGACTGCATTGCGGCTTTATCGCTACCGCCCTGGTACAGGTTGTAATGCATTTTCACCATTGCCTGCCACTCTTCGGAATGCGCGCGCGTGGTGTCAGTGTCATTACTGATGCTACGAGAAACGGCTACATCAACCCGTGGGTAGAACGTTGATTTTGACGTTTCGTATTGCTCATGAGCCGCTTGAATATCAGCATTGGCAGATTTCAACAGCGGGCTGTTGGACTCCATAATGCGTTTAGCATCATCCAGTGATTTAGGCAGAATATCGCCAATACTTTCAGGCAGACTCAGGTTTTCAGGGGCTTCACCCGTCACGCTCAAAAATGTTGTATTGGCATCTTCGAGGTTGGTTTGCTCTGTCACCAGGTTATTACGAGCCTGTGCCAGGCGAGCTTCAGCCTGCATTAAATCACCAGAACGACCAACGCCCTGATCGGTACGTAAACGAATCTGGTCATAGATGCGCTCATGGTTCGCCAGGTCGTCTTCTGCCAGATGAACGTATTCCTGGCGTTGCAACACGTCCAGATAAGCCTGAACAACGTTAAAAGCGGTTGTTTCGCTGATATTCAATACGTTAAAAGCACGGGAGTCGACAGTTGCCTTCTGGCGGTCAACTTCGCTAGATGTGGCAAAACCATCGAATACGTTTTGATTAAGGCTAACGGTGGCGTCGTTTGGGGAGAGAGTCATCCCTTTGTTGCTGCCGCCTGCACGCGTGGTAGCATCGTTAATGTTTTTCTTACCTGCTTCGGCGTCTAAATTCAAAGAAGGGAGATAACCACCACGGGCTGCGCGTAAATCTTGCTCTGCAGAGTAGCGGCTGTTTACGGATGCGTTAATTTCCGGGTGAGTCGCTAATGATTGCTGAACGGTATTTTGTAAGCTCTCTGCGTTAGCAGCAGGTATTGATAACAAGCCAAGAATAAAAATGAAAAACTTCTGCATTTTTGAAGCCTTATTACGCGCGTTAACGATATCCCTATATCACGCCTTATATCCCTTTCTATTTTTAACACAAAACACCATATTAACTAACAAACGCAGAGGTGCTTATCTGATTACATTAAACTCAACCTTCATTCGAAACGATATTTAATGTTTTGTAATGTGATGTTTCACTTTCCAGCATTTTTGATTATATTTAACGCTCAGTCAAGTCTCCGATAATTAAGTTCTAATAACTGTGTTTTTTTCTGCATTTTAAAATTTCACACAAAGGGGGATATCCATTAATGGGCATTTCTTTATATTTTTGTGATGTGTGGGGAATGAGAGAATAATGTTATTAATAGTTTAATTAATTGCGGCGTTTATAAAAATAATGATGATTTTCAAGAGAGGGTACGGTGAGTAATTTACTCGGTGTGATCAAAGCGGTAATTGGCCAGGTTTATGTCGTTGAAGCAGATGGCTCGCAGCGTCTCTTGAAAGAAGGTGACCGAATCTACAGTGGCGAAGAGATTGTCACGGGCGCCAGCGGCGCGGTAAGCGTTGAGCTGCCCGACGGTAAAACGATGGATCTCGGGCGTAACAGCCACTGGAGTGAGCATGGGCTAAATGCGGTAAGCACCGCAGAGCATGACACTCAGGATGTCGCATCATTACAGAAAGCCATTGCCGACGGCGCTGACCCGACACAAGCATTAGAAGCAACCGCTGCGGGCAATGAAGCACCGGTGCAAATTGAAGGTGGCGGTGGTGGCCACACCCTGGTGCAGCTGGATTTAACCGGGGAGATAATTGACCCAACCGCGGGTTTTAATACTGCGGGGATAGGCGCACCCACCTGGGAGATTAATTTACCCGAGAACGGTTTAGCTGACGCAGGTTCCCCTCCGATTCTTCCTCCGCAGGTACAGATTGACAATTTTGCTGGTAACGATGGTTATATTAACAAAAATGAAATAAACCATACCAATATCACCGGCAGCAGTAATCAGAATCACGTCACTCTGACATTTACCGATAGCCAAAAAAACACAATTACGATCGATGTTCCCGTCAATAATGGCCACTGGACAGCAAACCCGGATTTAAGTGGACTGGTTGAAGGTGAGATTACTGTTCTGGCAACGGCGACGGATGTTTCAGGTCGTACTGCAGAAAGTACCGCTGATTCTGTTATTGATGTTACCGATCTGCATGATCAAATAACCATCGATAATGTTACAGCTGATAATGTTATTAACATCAACGAATCCCATCAGCCGCAAACCTCAGTCCACGGCACAGTCTCCGGTGATGCAAAAATCGGCGATGCCATCACATTAACGGTTGATGGCAAGGAATATCACGATGTCGTCATCGACCTCGGTAATGGCAGCCTGGGCTATCAGATTAATGTCTCAACTCAAGGGCTGCTGGCCGACCCGAATATTCATGCCACGGTGACGTCAACGGATGAGGCTGGGAATACGACTCAGGCTTCCAGCGACCATCATGTTGATATCGATCTCGACGTTCACAATACCGTCACCATCGGTACAGTTGCGGGCGATGACGTGGTGAATGCCAGTGAATCGCGTATGCCAACGATGATTGGTGGCGTAGCGGGTGGCGATGCTCAGGCCGGTGACCCGGTGACTGTCACGGTTCAGGGCCAGAATTTCCATGGTGTGGTGGTTAACGACAACGGCCAGCTGCGCTATGAAGTCGCGGTGCCAACCAACCTTCTGAACGAAGGGGCGAACGACGTTCAGGTTCAAATCGTCAGCCATGATAACGCGGGCAACGAAGCGATAGCCGTAGAGCATCACAACGTCACTCTCGATACGCAGGCACAAAATGCGCTGACGATTGAAACGGTTGCTGGTGATGACACCGTTAACCGCACCGAATCCCGTATGCCGACGTTTATCAGCGGTGAAGTTACCGGTGATGCGCAAGTTGGCGACCATGTCGTGGTGAGCGTCAATGGTCAGAGTTTCAACGGCGAAGTGGTGGCTGATGAGAATGGCAAGCTGCGTTATACCGTACCGGTACCCACGTCTGCGCTGAGTGAAGGTAGCAACGATGTTCAGGTGATGGTGACGGGTGTCGACAATGTTGGCAACACGGCTATTGCTGTTGAACACAAGACAGTAGTACTGGATACCCAGTCACATAACGCCCTGACCATTGAAACCGTGGCGGGTGACAACACCGTTAACGCCAGCGAATCCCGTATGCCAACGCTCATCAGCGGAGAGGTATCCGGTGATGCACATGCAGGCGACCATGTGGTGGTCAACGTTAACGGCCAGAATTTCTACGGCACGGTGACCGATGAAAACGGCCAGCTGCGTTACGAAGTACCGGTGCCGACGGCGGCCCTGAATGAAGGCAGCAACGATGTGCAGGTGATGATCACCGGCACTGACAATGCCGGTAACGCCACCACGGCAGTCGAGCACAAAAGCGTGGTGCTCGACACCCATGCCGAGAACCACGCGATCATTCAGACCGTGGCCGGTGACAACGTGGTGAATGCCGCCGAATCCCGTATGCCGACGATGATCTCCGGCGTGGTGAGCGGTGATGCGCAGGTGGGCGATCATGTGGTGGTCAGCGTTAACGGCCATGAATACCGTGGCGACGTGGTGGCGGATGCCAACGGCCAGCTGCGTTACGAAGTCCCGGTCCCGACTCATGCGCTGAATGAAGGCAACAATGACGTACAGGTGATGGTCACCAGTTTGGATGCCTCCGGTAACACCGCGATTGCGGTCGAGCATCAAAACGTGGTGCTCGACACCCATGCCGAGAACCAC
>NZ_LXER01000026.1 GCF_001654925.1 Buttiauxella brennerae ATCC 51605 | reverse complement strand
TCAGCGTTAACGGCCATGAATACCGTGGCGACGTGGTGGCGGATGCCAACGGTCAGTTGCGTTACGAAGTCCCGGTCCCGACTCATGCGCTGAATGAAGGCAATAATGACGTACAGGTGATGGTCACCGGTGTTGACGCGTCAGGTAACACCGCGATTGCCGTCGAGCATCAAAATGTGGTGCTCGACACCCATGCCGAGAACCATGTGATCATTCAGACCGTGGCCGGTGACAACACTGTCAACGCCGCCGAATCCCGTTTGCCGACGATGATCTCCGGCGTGGTGAGCGGTGATGCGCAGGCGGGCGATCATGTGGTGGTCAGCGTCAATGGCCATGAGTATCACGGCAATGTGGTTACGGATGCCAACGGCCAGCTGCGTTACGAAGTACCGGTCCCGACTCATGCGTTGAATGAAGGCAACAATGACGTACAGGTGATGGTCACTGGTGTGGATGCCTCCGGTAACACCGCGATTACGGTTGAGCATCAAAATGTGGTGCTCGACACCCATGCCGAAAACCATGTGATCATCCAGACCGTGGCCGGGGACAATGTGGTGAACGCCGCCGAATCCCGTATGCCGACCCTGATCTCCGGTGTGGTGAGTGGTGATGCGCAGGCGGGCGATAAAGTCGTCGTCAGCGTTAATGGCCATGAATATCACGGCGACGTGGTGGCAGATGCCAACGGCCAGCTGCGCTATGAAGTGCCGGTGCCGACGGCAGCGCTGAATGAAGGCAACAATGACGTACAGGTGATGGTCACTGGTGTGGATGCCTCCGGTAACACCGCGATTACGGTTGAGCATCAAAATGTGGTGCTCGACACCCATGCCGAGAACCATGCGATCATTCAGACCGTGGCCGGTGACAACGTGGTGAATGCCGCCGAATCCCGGATGCCGACCCTGATCTCCGGCGTGGTGAGCGGTGATGCGCAGGCGGGCGATCATGTGGTGGTCAGCGTTAACGGTCATGAATACCGTGGCGACGTGGTGGCGGATGCCAACGGTCAGTTGCGCTATGAAGTGCCGGTACCAACCGCGGCGCTGAATGAAGGCAATAATGACGTACAGGTGATGGTCACCAGTTTGGATGCCTCCGGTAACACCGCGATTGCGGTCGAGCACCAAAACGTGGTGCTCGACACCCATGCCGAGAACCACGCGATCATTCAGACCGTGGCCGGTGACAATGTGGTGAATGCCGCCGAATCCCGTATGCCAACGATGATTTCTGGTGTTGTGAGCGGTGATGCGCAGGCGGGCGATAAAGTCGTCGTCAGTGTTAATGGCCATGAATATCACGGCGACGTGGTGGCGGATGCCAACGGCCAGCTGCGTTACGAAGTACCGGTGCCGACGGCAGTGCTGAATGAAGGCAATAATGACGTACAGGTGATGGTCACCGGTGTGGATGCGTCCGGTAACACCGCGATTACGGTTGAGCACCAAAACGTGGTGCTCGACACCCAGGCACATAAT
>NZ_LXER01000025.1 GCF_001654925.1 Buttiauxella brennerae ATCC 51605 | reverse complement strand
GCCACGGTGGTGCTGGACACCCAGGCCAGCAATGCCCTGACTATCGAAACGGTCGCTGGCGATAACACCGTCAACGCCACCGAATCCCGTATGCCGACGATGATCTCCGGCGTGGTGAGCGGTGATGCGCAGGCGGGCGATAAAGTCGTCGTCAGCGTTAATGGCCATGAATATCACGGCGACGTGGTGGCGGATGCCAACGGCCAGCTGCGTTACGAAGTCCCGGTACCGACGGCGGCCCTGAACGAAGGCAACAATGACGTACAGGTGATGGTCACCGGTGTGGATGCGTCCGGTAACACCGCGATTGCGGTCGAGCACAAAACTGTGGTGCTGGATACGCAGGCGCATAACGCCGTCACTATCGATACCGTAGCGGGTGACAACACCGTCAATGCCAGCGAATCCCGTATGCCAACGATGATTTCTGGTGTTGTAAGCGGTGATGCGCAGGCGGGCGATCATGTGGTGGTCAGCGTCAATGGCCATGAATATCACGGCGACGTGGTGGCGGATGCCAACGGCCAGCTGCGTTACGAAGTACCGGTCCCGACTCATGCGCTGAATGAAGGCAATAATGATGTGCAGGTGATGGTCTCCGGCGTGGATGCGTCCGGTAACACCGCGATTGCGGTTGAGCACCAAAATGTGGTGCTCGATACCCATGCCGAGAACCATGTGATCATTCAGACCGTGGCCGGGGACAATGTGGTGAACGCCGCCGAATCCCGTATGCCGACCCTGATCTCAGGTGTGGTGAGCGGTGATGCGCAGGCGGGCGATAAAGTCGTCGTCAGCGTCAATGGCCATGAATATCACGGCGATGTGGTGGCGGATGCCAACGGCCAGCTGCGTTACGAAGTCCCGGTACCAACCGCGGCGCTGAGCGAAGGCAATAATGACGTACAGGTGATGGTCACCGGTGTTGACGCGTCCGGTAACACCGCGATTACGGTTGAGCACCAAAACGTGGTGCTCGACACCCAGGCACATAATGCCGTCACTATCGATACCGTGGCAGGTGATAACACCGTCAACGCCACCGAATCCCGTATGCCGACCCTGATCTCCGGCGTGGTGAGCGGTGATGCGCAGGTGGGCGATAAAGTCGTCGTCAGCGTTAACGGCCATGAATACCGTGGCGACGTGGTGGTCGATGCCAACGGCCAGCTGCGCTATGAAGTGCCGGTACCAACCGCGGCGCTGAATGAAGGCAAC
>NZ_LXER01000024.1 GCF_001654925.1 Buttiauxella brennerae ATCC 51605 | reverse complement strand
GGATGCCAACGGCCAGCTGCGCTATGAAGTGCCGGTGCCGACGGCAGTGCTGAATGAAGGCAACAATGATGTACAGGTGATGGTCACCGGCGTGGATGCGTCCGGTAACACCGCGATTGCGGTTGAGCACCAAAATGTGGTGCTGGATACGCAGGCGCATAACGTTGTCGCTATCGACACAGTGGCAGGTGATAACACCGTCAACGCCAGCGAATCCCGTATGCCAACGTTCATCAGCGGTAATGTGACCGGTGATGCTCAGGCGGGTGACCACGTGGTGGTCAGCGTTAACGGTCATGATTACAACGGCGTGGTGATGGATAATAACGGCCATCTCACCTACGAAGTTCCGCTACCGGACGGTGTGCTGCATGAAGGCAGCAATGACGTGCAGGTGATGGTGACCGGCACGGACAACGCTGGAAATACTGCGATCTCCACAGCTCATCAGATTGTAATGGTGGACACCCAAGCGCAGAACTCTATCACTATTGATACCGTTGCCACCGACAATGTGGTGAATGCCAGCGAATCCCGTATGCCAACGCTCATCAGCGGAGAGGTATCCGGTGATGCGCAGGTGGGTGACCATGTGGTGGTCAGCGTTAACGGGCATGATTTCAACGGCCAGGTTGTGGTCGATGCCAACGGCCAGTTGCGCTATGAAGTGCCGGTGCCGACGGCAGCACTGAATGAAGGCAACAATGACGTACAGGTGATGGTCACCGGTGTGGATGCCTCCGGTAACACCGCGATTGCGGTCGAGCACAAAACCGTGGTGCTGGACACCCAGGCGCATAACGTCGTCACTATCGACACCGTGGCGGGTGACAACACCGTTAACGCCAGCGAATCCCGTATGCCAACGATGATTTCTGGTGTTGTGAGCGGTGATGCGCAGGCGGGCGATCATGTGGTGGTCAGCGTTAATGGCCATGAATATCACGGTGACGTGGTGGCGGATGCCAACGGCCAGCTGCGCTATGAAGTGCCGGTGCCGACGGCAGTGCTGAATGAAGGCAGTAATAATGTACAGGTGATGGTCACCGGCGTGGATGCGTCCGGTAACACCGCGATTGCGGTTGAACACAAAACGGTAGTGCTGGATACGCAGGCGCATAACGCCGTCACTATCGATACCGTGGCGGGTGATAACATTGTCAACGCACATGAAGGTCGCATGCCGACCTTTATCAGCGGTAATGTGAGCGGTGATGCGCAGGCGGGTGACCACGTGGTGGTCAGCGTTAACGGTCATGATTACAACGGCGTGGTGATGGATAATAACGGCCATCTCACCTACGCAGTTCCGCTACCGGACGGTGTGCTGCATGAAGGTAGCAATGACGTGCAGGTGATGGTCACCGGCGTAGATGCGTCTGGTAACACTGCAATCGCAGTGGATCATAAAACCGTCACCGTTGACACCCAGGCAAATAACACCGTCACCATTAATGACGCCACCAGTGACAACATTCTCAACCACACTGAGTTAGGTCACCGTAATCAAACCATCACTGGCGTTGTCGGTGGTGATGCGAAGATTGGCGATGAAGTCACACTCGAGATTAACGGGCACGATTATCGGGGCCGCGTTGTCGATATGGGCGACGGTAAACATACTCTGGGCTATAAAATCCCGGTTCCTTCGACAGAATTCGGTGATAACAACACCATTCTGAATAAAGATGTTTCTGTTAAGGCCACCCTTGTATCTCATGACGCTGCGGGCAATGAAGCTATTGCTGTCAGTGAGCACACCATTCACGTTGATAACCATGCCTACAACGGAGTGACGATTAACACCGTGGCGGGCGACAACGTCGTTAACGCTGGTGAGTCAAAACATGAAACGCTGGTAACAGGAAGAATCACCGGTAAAGACGCGCACATCGGCGATGCGGTGGACGTGACCATTGGCACGACAACCGTCCACGGGACTATTTTTTCTGACCCGCAAGGTCACCTGTATTACGAAGCGAAAATCCCGACCGGTGTACTGAAAGAAGGCAACAATGACGTGACGGTGAAAGTGACCAGTCACGATGCGGCCCATAATGAGGCGGTGGCGACCGAGCACACGACAATCACGCTTGATACTCATGCCGATGCAACAATAGCCATTGATAGTGTCACTAAAGATAACATCCTGAACCACGATGAGCTGAATGCGGCAAAACAGTTCGTTAATGGTGAAGTCGGGGGGGACGCGCGCATTGGCGACAAAGTCTCAATCGAAATTGGTGTGCAGCATTTCGGTGGGCAGGTCATTGATCTGGGTAACGGAAAACTTGGCTACCATATTGCTGTTCCACCATCGGCGTTCAGTGATAATCAAGGCTCGATCCACAAAGATGTCACTTTCACCGCCACCGTGACTTCTCACGATGCAGCCGGTAATGAAGTCAATCAGACGGCGAACGGTCTTGTCCATATTGATAACTTTGCCGAAGCGGGTATCACCATGGATCTGGTGTCCGGTGATAACACCATCAACCAGATGGAATACAAACATCAGCAAACCACTAAAGTGACCGGCACTGTTACCGGTGTTGATGTCCATCAGGGCGATAAAGTTATCGTCACGGTGAATGGTCATCAGTACGAAACGACTGTAGAACCGCAACCACAGTTGAATGGTGCTCTGGGTTATAGCTTAGAGGTTAAAAACAACGATCTGGGTGCCGACGGGACGAAGAGTAACCTGACTGCTCATGTGGTTGGGCATGATAGCGTCGGTAACGAACAGCTCGCCGAAGTGACAACTGTTATAACCGTTGACCGCCATGCTGAAGCGACCATCACAATTGATAAAGTGACGGGCGACAACTGGATCAATGGCAAGGAATCCCAGGGAGAATTTACCAAGGTTACCGGGACCGTAGGCGGTGATGCAAAACAAGGCGATCTGGTTACGCTGCATGTAAACGGCCTTGAATTAACTGGCCGGGTCGATGCTAACCACCATTACAGCATTGATGTCAGCACCTATGACTTGATGAAAGATCCAAATTTAAAGGCAACCATTACCGTTACGGATCAGGCCAATAACGTGGCAAAAGCCGAAGCCGACCAGCATGTCAATGTGGATACTCAGGTTGAGGCAACCATCTCTGTCGATTCAGTCACGCCGGATAACACACTTAACGGTGAAGAACTTAACCATCATTACACCCTCGTAAGCGGTAAAGTCACGGGTGAGATGAATGTAGGTGATCCACTGACGCTGAAGGTTAACGGTCATGAATACCATGGCACAGTTGAAACTCAGGCTGATGGCAGCATGGGTTACAACATTCTGGTAGAAACGACGGATATTCATCAGGATCCGAATATCCATGCCAGCATTGATGTAACTGACACCGCGCTTAACCACACAGTTGCAACCGCTGACCATCATGTACATATTGACGACCATGCAGCAGCTTCACTGACAATCAATATTGTGTCAGGTGACGATATTCTGAATGGGCTGGATCAAACCTCACCTACCACGACGATCAATGGCCGTGTTGGGGGAGAAGTTGAAGCGGGCGATACTGTTGATATTACTGTCGATGGGAAGGTTTACCACGCCACTGTAGGGCCGCAGTCATTCCTCGGTGGTGGCTTGGGTTATAGCCAAGAAGTGCCAACGCAAGGGTTGCTCAATAACCCACATATTACCGCAACTGTCTCTATCGAAGATGGCGCGCATAACACTGTGACAGCAGGTACGACACATGACGTATCAAGCGATGATCATGCAACTGCCACCATCACAATTGATCGCGTTACTGACGACAACACAATTAATAATGCTGAAGCTCACAATCCTCATACAACCATTACCGGCCATGTGACCGGGGATGTGCATGCTGGTGACCAAGTTGATCTCACGGTAAACGGTCAGCATTACTACGGTAGCGTGAGCGATAAAGGGCGCTACAGCATTGATGTCAGCACCAACGATTTGCTTTCTGGCGACAATAAACCCGTCATTCATGCATCGGTAACGGGTTCAGATGCGGCAGGTAATACTGTACTGGCTGAGGGCAATCGTATTGTAAATATTGATACGCGTGCGGAAGCTGGTATCGATATTCATCATTTGGGACTGGATGCTGGAAATGATTTCTGGGTTATAGATGGACATGTCACCGGTGATGCAAAAGAAGGTGACGTGGTGACCATTCATGCCGGAACTAAAACCTTTACGACGAATGTCATAGTCCTTGCGGATGGCAAGTTAGGTTTTAGCAGCCATGATGAGATTAATGGTCACGATTTAGATATTAACGCAAAAGTCACTGTAGAAATCACCTCCACTGACCCGCATGGTAATACCTATACAGCCAGAGCGGATAGCGTCGGACAAGGTGCTCCATGGCCTATTAATACGGGTGACCATACTGGCGGTACCACCACCCCACCACAGGTCAACCCGCCTCACGTCGACATCACTATCAGCCCGATTGCGGGTAATGACGTCATCAATAAAGTCGAGTTAGAAGCGGGCCATACGGTCATTCGCGGTACGGTTCACGGTGATGTTCATCCTGGTGATGAAGTAACGCTGCATATTGGTAAAGATACCTATACCGGTCACGTTGTTGAACTACCGAATCTACCTGGTGAATTTGGCTATGAAATCCCTGTTGATACCACAAGCCTGCTCAACAGTCCGGATATCACGGCACTGGTAACGGGGCATAACGGCGGCGGTAGCCAGGAGTTTACGGTATCTAAAGATCTGACGATTGATACCGATGTTAAGGCCACGATTCAACTTGATAATATTGCCGGCGACAACGTTATCAATATTGCTGAATCGAAAACTGGCACCACTACGGTTACTGGAACAGTGACCGGCGACGGTATTAAAGACGGTAGCAATGTGACAATCATGGTTAACGGTCACGCGGTTACTACGCAGGTACATACAGACTCGAATGGTGACTTGAGATTCAGTAAAGAGGTGAGTATTGACGATCTGCGTCAGTCTCACGATATTACCGTTAGCGTCACCGGTCATGATGACCAGGGGAACTCAATTACGGTTAGCGATGGTAAAACCGTTGCGGTTGATACTGAGATTAAAGCGACGGTCAGTATTGATAAAGTTACCGACGATAACATCCTGAACTTTGATGAGAGCAAGCAGGGAAAAACCGCAATCACAGGTCATGTTACCGGTGATGTAAACCCTGGTGAGCATGTCACTTTGCATGTCAATGGTGTGGAATATAAAGATGTCGAGATTGATAAAAACCTGAATTATACGGTTGATGTTAATACCAGCGACTTGCGGAAAGGCGACACGATTACTGCGGAAGTTACCGGGCATGATGATGCGGGAAACAGCATCGTAGGTACTGCGACTCATCACTATTCAATCGACACCAACGCTGAAGCTTCTATCACCATACACACTGTTTCTGGTGACAATATCCTCTCCGCTAAGGATCTCAGTGCAACGCAAACGGAGATAAGCGGCACCGTAGGTAAAGATGCTGCTCCTGGAGATCAGGTGACGGTTATCCTTAACGGTGTTCCGACCAGCACGACTGTCATTCCTCTACCCGGTATGAATGGTCAGTTGGGCTATTCCTTGAAGGTGCAAACGGCCGATTTAAAAGCCGAATTAGAAGCTGAATCAAAGGCAAACCCAGGTACCGATCCGGCGATTACCGTGACAGTCACCGGGACTGATGATGCGGGTAATGCTTTTAGTCAAAGCGAGAACAAAACTGTCACTATCGACGATCATGCTGATGTGACTTTGACGTTCGATAATGTCACAGCAGATAACGTTATTAACCTGGCCGAAAGCCATAATCCAACCACAGAGATTAGCGGCAGGGTCACAGGTGATGTCAAAGAAAATGACATCGTAACGGTGACAGTTAACGGCAACGACTTGCCTGCAACGCTCCATAAAGATAGTAGTGGTGGATTCACTTTCAAAGTGAACGTCAGTACGTCTGAGCTCCAGCTCCATCATGAAATCACCTATAAAGTGACGGGTACTGATGATGTGGGCAATACCGTGACACGGGTTGAAACCAACACCATCACCGTGGATAAGGATGCGTCAAACACCATTCACCTCGATGCCGTCGCGGGTGACGATAAAGTCAACATCGTGGAATCTCACAGCACCAACACTATTCTGCATGGTGTTGTGACAGGTGATGTCATCGACGGCAAGATTACTGTTGAATTGAACGGTGCTAAGGTCAGTGTTGATGTTGATCTTAAGGACGTTGTAATTTCTGAAAACGCCAACGGTGAGAAGACCTTCGAAATTCCGGTTGCGACAAATCTTCTTCATGAAGGTGCTAACAATGTCGTCATTACCGTAACCGGCCACGATCTGGCAGGTAACCCTGCAACGTCGACCGATACTCACAACATTACCCTCGATACTACGATTGGTGCCCATATCACCCTCAATTCTGTGGCAACGGACGATGTCATCAATGCCGCAGAGTCTGACCATGTTTCTGTCACCGGCACGGTTACTCCTGATGGGGATGCAAAACTGGGTGATGAAGTCTCGGTAATGGTTAATGGCAAGACACCATTCGTCGGAAAAGTGGTAGATCTGGATGGCCAGGGTCATCTGGGGTATGACATTCATGTGGATAAAGGGTTACTGCATGAAGGGAAAAACACCTTTGATGTGAGTATCAAAGTGACGGACGATGCGGGTAACGAAATCACTGTTCACGATGGACACGAAGTGCAGATGGACACCCAGTTGGCTGCCACCATTACCCTTGATCCTGTGGCAACGAACAATGTGGTCAATGCAGCCGCGATAGACCATGTTTCGGTAACCGGCATGGTTGGTACGGATGCAGACGCACATGTCGGCGATAAAGTGACGGTGACGGTTAACGGCACTGAATTCAAAGGTGATGTTGTTGATGTGGATGGTAAGGGCCATCTGGGCTACGACATTCATGTGGATAAAGCGTTACTGCATGAAAATGACAACACCATAAAAGTGAGTGTCGATGCAAAGGATGCAGCCGGTAACACTATCACCGTCGATGAGGAACATATTGTACATGTGGACACTCAGCTCGATGCCACCATCACCCTTGATCCTGTTGCAGCGAACAATGTGGTCAATGCAGCCGCGATAGACCATGTTTCTGTCACCGGCACGGTTGGTACGGATGCAGACGCACATGTAGGCGATAAAGTGACGGTGACGGTTAACGGCACGGAATTCAAAGGTGATGTTATTGATGTGGATGGTAAGGGCCATCTGGGCTACGACATTCATGTGGATAAAGCGTTATTGCATGAAAATGACAACACCATAAAAGTGAGTGTCGATGCGAAGGATGCTGCCGGTAACACTGTCACCGTTCATGAAGAACACATTGTACATGTGGATACTCAGCTCGATGCCACCATCACCCTTGAGCCTGTTGCAGCGAACAATGTTGTCAATGCAGCCGCGATAGACCATGTTTCGGTAACCGGCATGGTTGGTACGGATGCAGACGCACATGTCGGCGATAAAGTGACGGTGACGGTTAACGGCACTGATTTCAAAGGTGATGTTGTTGATGTGGATGGTAAAGGCCAGCTGGGCTACAACATTCATGTGGATAAAGCGTTATTGCATGAAAATGACAACACCATAAAAGTGAGTGTCGATGCGAAGGATGCAGCTGGTAACACTGTCACCGTTCATGAAGAACACCATGTGCTGGTGGATACCCAGGTTCGTGCCGCCATCCATCTCGACAATGTGGCGGGTAACAATGTTATCAATGCCAAAGAAGTTGACCATGTTTCTGTCACCGGCACGGTTGACAGAGATTCGGATGCACAGCTGGGCGATCATGTGACGGTGACGATTAACCACCAGTCGTTTACAGGTGTGGTTAGTGTTATTAACGGCCACCTGGGTTACGACATTCCTGTTGATAAAGGATACCTGCAAGACGGGAAAAACACCTTCGATGTGAGTATTAATGCGACGGATAAAGCGGGTAACGCCATCACCGTTCATGACTCACATGATGTGCTGGTGGATACCCATGCAGATGCCAAAATCACTATCGATAAAGTGACAGGTGATAACCACATCGACTCGCAGGAAGCGCGTCACCATGTGACACATATTACCGGTCAGATCGACAGCGCCGATGTGCATAACAACGAACATATCAATGTCACCGTCAATGACAAACATTATGACGTGGTACTGCACGAAGATAACGGCCATTTGACCTATGATCTTCCGGTTAATACGCATGAGCTTAATGTCGGTAAAAACCATGTGGATGTGTCAGTTACCGCTAATGACGATCATGGCAACACCAACGTTATCCATCAAAATGCTGATTTCACGATGGATGATCCGGCTCATCGCGGTAAGCATGACGTCGACACCGGGGGCAAAGAGCACCATGGGGCACATGGCCACGATAATGGCTTAAGCAACCTGTTTGGCGATAGCCATGACACGCTGTCGTTCGATCTTCGTCCAGATAGCAAAGGCCATCATGGTGATGCGGATCCAAAAGTCTTTACCGGAAAAGATGATAGTCAGCATGAGAAAATTGACCTGACCTCTCTGGCGAAAGAGCTGCACGAGAACCCGGACATTACTCACTACATCAAAGGTGGTGATGAGCACGGGCACGGGAAAGGTCTGGCATCTGCTGCGACACACACGCCAGGTGTTTCGCATCCTGGCGATGCTACAGCGATGCATGACTCAGGTGGTTCTTCGCACTATTCAGTGGATCACTTAATCGCGAAACCAGAACATTACTCACACTAATTGAGCGTCACCGCCCTTAACCGGGCGGTGATTCCCATGCACTCCTGGCAATAAAAGAAAAGGTATCGAAAATGTATTACGTTCAACGTAATGAAGAAGGCCAGCTAACGCGGGTTGAGAACGAGCCGTTTAGCGGTATGACCGGTGAAGTCTTCTCGCAGACACCTGAAATCATCGCCTGGAACAGTGCCCGGGACGTGGTTGACGAGAGTCTGCAACATAAAGAATTGCTGCAACGAAGCGACCTGGAAATGGTCCGTGTTCTGGACGATTTGATTTTCTTGCTGATTCAAAAGGGCGTGATAACGATTACTGACTTGCCGCCAATGGCGCAAGTTAAGCTGATGAATCGTGCGCAGGCGCGCCAGGGATTGGGTGGTCTGGAAGATCTATTAAATAGTGATGATCAGGGCATCTTCTGATCCCCTGATTTTTGTTTTTTAAATTAACGATATACCCTAAATAGTTCGAGTTGCATCAAGGCGGCAAGAGAGCAACAAATTTGTCTGGAACAAATTTGAACGCTGCTTGCAGCGTCCCCAAAGGGGTAAGGCCCATGGATGGGCCGCATAATCCCCAGGAGCTTACTGAAGTAAGTGACTGGGGTTTGTGATTGCAGCCAACGCAGAGGCAGCTTGAAATATGATGGGTATAATTAGAATGGTGCGGGTTCGCCCAACAACTGCCCCATCGCCCCATAAATCCCCACCTCTTGCAGCACTCGCAGTTCACCTTCGGTTTCTACGCGCTCGGCAATCAATGGCAAATCAATGTTGTGGGTTGCGCTGTGCAACACATCAATAAACAAGCGTTTATCGTTTTCAATATCAATATGGCGGATATAGCTGGAGTCGATTTTCAGATAAGCCAGGCCCCATTGTGACAGGTGGCCAATCATATCGAAGCGACTACCGAAGTGTTGCAGACCCAGGCCACAGCCAAACTGGTTGAGCGATTTGATAAACACTTCCATCTGCTCTGGTTCCGGCAACTGGTTTTCATCCAGCTCCACAATTAAACGGTTGGCAAGCTGTGGGCTTTGCTTCAGTGGGCTGAGAAGCTGTTTGATGCTCGTATCATTCGCCAGTGAATTCCCGGACAAGCTGAGCGCCAGATAGCCTGGGTAGCTTTTCAACTGTTTCAGCGTCAGGCTCAACATCACCTGGTCAAGACGTTGGCTCCATCCAAAGCGGTGAATCCATGGCAGGAAGCGGCCGGCGGTAATGCTGTTGCCGTTTTCATCCACGATGCGCGACAACACTTTGTAATGAATAACATTCTGCGTATTTTTACAATCGACAACCGGCTGGAAGAATAACTGGAACTGCTCTTTACTCAACGCGTTTTCAAGGCGAGTAAACCACAGGTGTTGGTCTTCCAGGGCGGCTTCAGTTTGTACCACTGGCAGGAAATTAGTCTGATGCGTGGTATGCGTTTCTGATTCCGTCAGCGCGCGGTCAGCCTGAACAATCAGCGACTGCGCTGAATCGCCGTAGCTAAACGGCACCATTCCGGTATGTGCGACAGGGTTCATGTCAGACATACCGGTGGCATAGAATGCGGCAAGCTGCTGATTGAGCGAGTTCTGCAAATTCAGCATTTCATTATGTGTCACGCCAGGGCAGAGCAGGGCGAATTCACCACCACGGATACGCGCAAGAATACTGTCTGAGCCGGCGTATTGGTTTCTCACCACATTCATCATATCGGCAACATGTTTGAGCAAGTTGTCAGTATGCGGGCCGCCAAAACGTTGGTTCAAGCCGCCCAGATCCTGAATACGCAGTAACAGTAAATATCCTGGTGCGGTTTCTTCGTCGCTTAAACGTGTTTGCATCTGCATATCGAAAGCACGGCGGTTAGCAATACCTGTCTGGCTGTCGATATAGGCTTCATTGTGCAGGCGTTCACTGTGTTCAGCCTGGTCTTCAAACAATGATTTAAGTTTGGTGACCATCAGGTTCATGGCTTCAACCACACGGCGCAGTTCCGGCGTCTTCGGTAAGTCGAGTTGCGTCAGGTATTCGCGGCGTGTAATGGCTTGTGATTGCTTCACCATGTAATTGAGCGGGCGTAACTGGCGGCGTAACAGTGCGGCACCGGCGAGAATACACACCACGCTACACGCAAACATCCACAGCAGGTTTGCCAGAGTGCTTTGCCACAAACGCGTAATCGCAAACACCGGGTTGCTGACCACTTCCACACGTGCGGCCTGTTGCCAGCCACGCATAATGGTGGCTTCTGCGGCTTGCGGGGAGACATTCACCAGCGCGACAAACCAGCGTGGCACATCAGGAATCGTCGTTGACGCAGTGCGTTCGAGAATGATCTTACCGTTGTTCTGGTCAATCACGCGGATTGCATCGTAGTAACCACTATCGAAAATCGAGCTGACCATAAGCTCAATCATCGCCGGATCGTCAACGTGTGGCGTCAGCGACAGGCCCAGGGCCGTTGCGGCATCCTGTGCGTGCGAAAGTAACTGGTTATTGTATTGCTCTCGTGAACTTTCGAGATTAACAATAAAACTGCCGCTGAAGATAATCAGCATAAAAAGAAAGATAGCTATAAGAAGCTGTTTGAAAAGAGACACAGGCTTATCCTATTCATCAATCGGGAAACCCTCTTCCCGCATTTTTTTCAACACATCTTGCCAGCGAGAAAGGTGCTTACTATCCCCGACACGTTTATTATTCTGACTGCCTGGTAACCAAAGCCCGTTATCATTAAAGGAATAAACCGGTAATAAATCGGAGCGTTGTGTTGCGGGCTGAATATTATCCGTCAGACTATCGAGTACGACGGGAATAGCATCGGGTGTTTCATACCAGGTTAATACCATATGGGCTCGATTGAGCCGTATGGCTTTAACGTAGGTAATCCGGAGTTTTTCTCCTGAAACACCTAAATGACGTAATGTGAAATATTTAGCGATTGCGTAATCTTCACAATCCGCTTCCCCTTTTCGCAATGACTCCATTGGTGTTGCCCAGTAATCAATCGAATTCCAGATATCCGTATCTTCGCGATAATGCAGCTTTTGGTTAAAAAAGTGATTTACTACATTTAATTGTTCACGTTCGTTTTTTGTACGCTGCTCGATCAGCAACTGCTGCCAGTCTGCAATGCGTTGTACTGCTTCGGGACTTGCGGGGCCATACAGTTGATCCGTTCGCTGCACAATGGTGGCAAAATCCCATGCTGCGTGTAACGAACTGACCGCCAATAATAACAACAGCACACCAGCAAATATGAGCGGCGTATATAATCTGATGCGTAAAAAGTGCCTGACTGGTTTCAATTACACGTCCGCATAGAGGCGTTTAATGTTTAGTTTTTATGGGTGTTTTTAGCGACCACTTTCTGTGTCAGCCACTTATTGCTCAACTGATCATTAAGTGGTGACTCAAAGATACGGGTTAGCGTTTTATTGACAAAAGCAACAAACACCGGGTCCTGCTTGCGCATCATAATGGCATATTTCATCTTTTCACCCACAACATCCTTCGAAACCGTGAAGTCTTCTGGGTGCTCGCTTTGGTTGATGTAAGGATAAGCCAGAATATCGTCGATAATGAACGCGGCGGTACGGCGCTGAGCCATCATATTGAACGCATCTTCCACAGTATCAGAAGTCACAATGGAGATGCTCAGATGTTTCTCACGGTTCACTCTATTAAATTCTAACAAATCTTTAGAACCCCGTGGAATGCTCACGGTACGCCCTCGTAAATCTTCAAGAGTCTTAATATTATTATTGCGCAGTGAAATGATGCGCATGTTGGCCGTGAAATAGTCTTTTGAAAAAGAGACGCTGCCTTTTCGTTCCGGTGCGTCAGTGTTGACGCTACAGTCCAGGTCTATTTTTCCGCTGTTTAACGAAGCAACACGCTCGGTAAAAATAGTCGGGATATAGTGAATGGACAGGTTCTTTAAACTCAGCATATGGCGCAACTCATCAGCAACCATATTGCATAATGTAATGGTATAGCCGCTGACTTTTCCGTCTTCGCCCTGGAAGGAAAACGGTGCCAGTTGGCGATAACCCATGTTTAGCGTGCCGCTTGATTTGATATGTTCAAGCGTTGCCGACGCGGGTTCTGCTGAAATAAAGTGGGATACCAAAATTAAGGGTAGCAAGGTCAATATTCTGAGCACGCGTAGGTGCTTGTGGATAAATGACTTTTTCATTTTAGTACGCATAAGTAGTAGATGTTGAATTGATGAGCGCTTTGAGCTCCGCCGACATCGGAATATTGAGATTAATTGCTTTCGGAGGGATCGGCATCTCGAACCAACGCTGATACAGCGTCAGGAAGTCTTTGCTCGAGAAGAATGTCAGCATTGTCACATCAAGGAAGTTTTTGAACTCCGGGTCTTCAAGCGAAATTAATAGCCCGGCAGGGACCGGTGGGCTTAACGCTTCATCCGATATTTCAAACTCTTCAGGTTGTGGCGATAAGGCGACCATGCCTTTCAGAATAACGGAGCTTGAAACTAAAGCAGGTAGTTCACCACTGCGAACTTCTTCAAAAGCAGCCCGGTTATTGTTATCCAGTTCTATATTTAAATTCAGGTCGTTTGCTTTGTTAATATTATGGAGCTGATCAACATAGATTGTCCCGCTCTTAACTAACACGCTGTGCCCGGCTAAATCTTCGATGGTATCGGTATGATTATTTCTGCGCGTGATGAAGCGCGTTCTCGAGAAGAAGTAGGGAAGGGAGAATTCAGCTTTCTGGTGCCGTGCTTCGGAATAAAAAGCGGGAATGCACATGATATCGGTGACATGGTTTTTAATAAAAACAAACTGTGATGCCGTGCTGCTTCTTACCCAGCGTACTTTGAGATCTTTTATCTTCAATTTAACTTTAATCGCATCAACGACTTTATTGCAAATGTCGATGGAATATCCGACGGGTTGCGGCCCGTCGGTATATGAAAATGGAAACGCATCGTCCTGGTAGCCCAGGGTAATGGTCTTTGTTTCAGCTATCTTTTCAAGGGTCTTCTTACTGTGTAACCCGTGTGCATGGCACAGCGGGTTGCTCAGTAAGAAAAGCGAGATGGTTATCAATGCTGCCCTTAAAAACATAGGTTTACTCGGCATTACACACTACCCCATCAATGACTTTATTGCCAAAGGTCGGCTCAAGATCTTTCTCTGGTAATGGGCGGCTGTAATAAAAACCTTGCACATTCTGGCAGGAGATACGCCGTAAAATCGTGCGCTGTTGTTTGGTTTCAACACCTTCTGCTGTGACACTCATGCCATATTTCTGAGCAAACTGAATCAGCATCACCACCAGGTATTGGCTGGCGCTCTCTTGTTCCAGTTTCATAATCAGCGTGCGGGCAATCTTAATGCGTGTGAACGGATAAATAAGCAGGTAATCCAATGCCGCATACCCTGTGCCAAGGTCATCCATGGCAATGGAGATCCCCATTTTGCGAATGCTTTGGAATACCGGTAGTGCAATAGACTGATCCAGTTTTTCAGATTCAGTGACTTCAATTTCCAGGCGGTTAGCCGCCAGCCCACTTTGTTTGAGCGCATCAATAATGATATCGATAAGCCCAGGGCTGTGTAATTGGTAGGCTGAGATATTCACCGCAACTTTTATGTAATCCGGCCATTTGGCTGCCGCCATACAGGACTGGCGAATAATCCATTCGCCAAGGCGGATAATCAGGCCAGACTCTTCAGCAATATTGATAAAGTAATCAGGGTATATCAGGCCTTTCGTTGGATGGTTCCAGCGAATCAGCGACTCATAGCCACAAACCGTTTCATCATCCAAATCGATAATCGGCTGGTAGTGCAGCACGAACTCATCGTTATCAATACCGTTGATGATTTCCTGGTTCACAAACACACTGTTGGTGTGCTTCATCATCATGCCATCTTCAAAGAAGTGGTAGCAGCCACGGCCGCTGTGTTTCGAGGCATACAATGCGAGGTCGGCATTTATCATAAGCGTAGTTGCGCTATTGCCCTGCGAAGGTGCCGTGACAATACCCACGCTACAACTGATGGCGAATGAATTTGTCCCGTAGGTAAACGGAATGCTCAGCGCACGGACAATTTTTTGCGACATTGCTGCCGCTTCCTGGCAATTATCTGACTTCACGCTTTGCAGGATCGCGAACTCATCTCCGCCTAAACGTGCGGCAAAATCCATTGGCCCTAACAGTAAAGACAAGCGCTGTGCCACGCCGATAAGCACTTCATCCCCAGCCGAGTGGCCGAAGGTATCATTCACAGGCTTAAAGTTATCGAGGTCAATGAGCAACAGGTTGAACAGCTGGCCATTCTGATTCATTTCCCGGATGCATTTATCCAGCGCCTGGCTGAAGGATGCACGGTTCGGGAAACCGGTCAGTGAATCGTGGTGGGCCATGTATTCCATCTTTTGCGACATGTCCTGCATGCGTTGCAGGTAATCGCGTTCCACCATGGCGACACGGAGTTTTTCAATCGCGGATGCCAGCTTGCCGATTTCATCGTCCTGATCTAAGTACGGTGTGATGAGGTCGGTTTGTTCGTGTGCGATACGGGTCAAAGAGTTGATCAGCAGTGGGACCGGGCGGAACAGGCGGCGCATAAAGAGCGTCACCAGCGCGAGAGTGGCCAGTAAAACCAACGCCAGAATCACGAGGGTTTTCTTCAACATGGCATCATAAGCCGCATACAGCTGGCTTTTGTCACCAATACTACTGATTAAGCTGCCAAGAATTTCGCCGGATGGCGAAAGGATAGGAACCGCACTAACAAAACATTCTTTGCCATTAATCGATGCAAAGCCGATGTAATAGTTAACCAGAACGTCTGTGGCTCGCTGCCCTTTGAAATTGATCTTTGCTTCGGGCGCTTCTGAATTATTGCTAATCCCCTGGAAGCCTTTCTCTGGCGTATAAAGGAAAAGCCATGTTGGATTACGGGTTTGCACTGACGCCAGTGCCAGAACGTCAACAGGGTTGTAGCCAGTCTGGATGACGGAGTCCGGGTCACCCAGTTTGTGTTCGGAGACAATGCGCGTAATTTGCCCGGTTGAACTGGTTCCTACGGCGACATTGGTATAAACGTTACGGACGATATAAGTCATTATCTGCGCATTCGCTTCAGCCTGGTGTACCCATTGCTGGTACGAAAAGCTGTCTATCAGGCCCCAACCCGCACATGCACCTGCACCAAACGCGATAAGAATACCCGCCAGCAAAAACTGGGTGATTTTCCCTGCGATAGAATGGTGCCAACCTTTTACGCGTTTAAGCGAGAAAAAATTTTTAGCCACAGATTGTTTGTTTCCTAAAGAATTCGAATGACTCATGAATTAAAGAGTTGATATTAATTCATTACTATATATTGTCTGGCTGTTGCTTTTATGTGAGTTTTTTATGAAGTGTGTCAGACGTTGCGTCAACAATAATGAACTATTATGTAACATCATTGATGAGAATATATATAAAGGTAAATTGACGCGCCGGGACTATAGATAACACTTGTAGTCAAGTCAATCATAATAAATGTAGATTAAACGATAACGATGATTCGGATTGATTCTCTTTAAGGTTCACACTAAATAAAGACCTTGAAAGTAATAAGGCAACGCCCTCGAATCAACATTATAAAGCATGTTTTTATTAGTACTTTATTATATTAAATTCATTAATTTCAGCTATTTAGGTGTGTTTGTTGTTGTTTTGATGGATATTAAATAACGCCATTAAATGTCCATTTTTACCTATAAATGGCTGTTCTTTTCTGGTCGAAAAATGAATACAATTAAAAATGTTTTGAAAGTGGTCACGAAATTTCGCTTCATTTTTCCACCAAAAATATTAAAAGAATTGTGAGTGCTTGTTAATTACTTGTTTGTGTCCCTGCCGGCTTAAAAAAGTGTCTCTATTCCTTTGTTATCGGCTCAAATGTTAATTAATTGCAGCGTTTGTTTTATTTTATTCGATTTGCTGCAATGTTTTCCCATTTAACAACACGTTCACCACACCACATAAATAGCATCCTGAAGCATACAACACGGGTTAAATACTTGGACTCTATAGCGAGCAATAGCACTGCGTATACCAATAAACGGTGGGGTTTTCCATTAATACTCCCCTGCCTGCTTTATTTACTGGCGCAATTGCTAAGCAGTCATCGTGTGTTTGATGGCCACATACTGGTTATCTACGATCTCAAACTCGCTTCGCTGACCGCATTGCTGGTGTTATTTGGTTACCGGGTCCTGCCCGGTTTTACGCTTCTCGCCGCTTACATTCTGGTATTCCATCCGGAATCTGAAGCGATTGAACTGTTTGGTTATCTGGCTGCAGCCCTTTTCAGCTATTACCTCTACTACCGCAGCACCGGCTGGCGCAGTGCGGCAAGTTTTGGCCGTATACAGCTCACCACCAAAAGAATTATGTGGCTGTGCGCGTGTAATACATTGATAAACAGTGTGTTTAGCGAAGCACTTTGCATCCTGACGAACAGTCACTCCGGTTGGGGGAGTGTCGCCGGGCATGTCTTCAATGCTGAGTCACTGGTCCGAGTGCAGGGTGTAATGAACGGTTGTGTCACCGGCATACCTTTGTTTTATACGGTATTAAGGGTGCTTTGCCGCCCGAAGTATTGGCTCACTTGCGTCAGGGCGATGAAATCGCAGTTTTCAGCAAATGCTCGTTTGTCCCATTTTGCTGTCTGGGCGGGGTTGCTGGTTGGCCTGATGGTCTGCCTGAACATTCCTTATCAGAACAATATCTTGTTCACTTTTTATAGCCTGATTTTGATTTTCCCGCTCATGCTCTGGAGCGCTGTTCGTATTGGGTATGTTTTTACGGCCCCGGTCTGGACAGTCATGATGATTGTCCTGGCGAAGAACAACGCCAACTATATCACTCTGAATGATGATTTCATTCTTCATCAAGTTTTTGTTTCCACAGCCATTTTCATCTTTACGCTCACCATCGTTTTTATGGGCGTTCTGGCCCGATTCAATACGTTACGTTTTGAGCAGTTGCTGCATATTGGTCTGACTGACCCGATGACAAATATGCCTAACCTGCGGGCATTAAAGGCGGATGTAAACGCCTCACCCAATTCTACAATTTGCCTGATTCAGGTCCCGGATCTTGACTTGTTCTCGCGCCGTTACGGTCTGCACTTCCGTGCCCGCTACCAGAAAAAGCTCGCAGAACAGCTGCGTACAAAACTGAATGCCAATGAAAAAATTTACTACCATGCGGGATATGGCCTGTTGCTTAAGCTTGAGCAACCGACCTGGGGACGACTCAGTATCCTGTACCGGTCAGCAAATACCTTCCGTTATTCTCACGATAATCAGCTGCTTGGCTTTAGAAGCGGACTGGGATATAGCCGGGCAACCCAGTTCTCTAACGATGTTTATAGCCTGACAGGCAAACTAGGGATCGTGTCCGGTCTGTCGCTTGTTAACGGTAAACCTGAAAACCTCGAAGCACAGTCCAGCCGCGTAATGGAAAACTACATCGTTGGGCGTACTGAAATTCGCACGGTGTTGCAGAAAACCCTGGATAACGATGCATTCATTTTAATGGCGCAGCCGATTGTCAGCACCCGTGGCGAAGAGCGTTATCACGAAATACTGCTGCGCATGCAGGATGGTGAAGGGCGATTTATTCCCCCGGACAGTTTCCTGCCTGTGGCGACTGAAGCAGGTCTGGCACCTGATATCGATCTGTGGGTGATTAAAAACACTTTAAAAACAATGCAGTTACATCCTGAGCACTGTTTTTCGATAAACCTCGCGCCGGTCACGGTGTGCCGTGCAAGTTTTGTGAATAGCGTTCAGTTGTTGCTTACGCAGTTCGGGGTCGACCCACATCGCATCATCTTTGAAATTACCGAAGCTGATGCGCTTTCGGATACCGAACAATCTCAGAATACCGTTCGTTCGCTGAAAAGCCTGGGTTGCCGGGTGGCTATTGATGACTTCGGTACAGGTTTCTCGAGCCACGCGCGCTTAAGAGATGTTAATGCAGATATTTTGAAAATCGACGGCTCTTTTATCCGTGAAATTGCGGAGAACGAGCTTAGCCACTACATCGTTGAGTCGTTCTGCCATGTGGCAAGAATGAAGAATATGCAGGTCGTCGCTGAATATGTTGAAAACGAAAAGATTCAACGGACCCTTGAAAGAATGAACGTGGACTGGTTGCAGGGATACCACATCGGTAAGCCTGTGCCTTTACTGACGTTGGTATGAAATGTCGGTGAAAAATCACGTCCTTTAGAATGATTTTTCTGGCCCTCACGCTCGCGTGTCCAGTGATTACTGCACGTAGCAAGATATTAATTCGGCATTAATTTCACATTATCTAGATCACTGGAATCTCATGCATAAATTTATAAACATGCAGCAACCTGCGGAAGCTGAAGCCTTAGATACGACGGAAAAATTTCTGACATCATGGCTGCATAAGTTGCAAATCGGTGTCGCCATGAAACTGGGCCTGATGCTGGTTTCATGCATTGCCGTATTGTTGATTGGTGCATCCTTCCTGCTTTCGTCGTATCTGGCGACTCAGTTGCAAAGTAATGCACTGGAAGTTCTGCGTTCTAATACGCGAATTTTCCATAATAACATTACGACTGAATACAAAAGGGTATTGCGGGACGCTGAGCGTTATAGCAACGTTTATATTAACAATTACCAGAATATGTCCCCGGCACCGCTGCGTTCGCTGGATGAAAAATCGCTTAAAGCGTTATTAAGTGATACCAGCATCAATGCTCATTTCACTGAGTTAACCAGCGTATTCGCTTCCACCTTAGTGCGTGAAGGCGATCAGTTTGTACGCGTTTCTTCTACCTTGCAGGGTAAAGAAGGCAAAATTGCCACTTCTACCGTTCTGAGCCATGACAGTCCTGCCTATGCAGCATTACTCAAAAACAAACCATTCTCCGGCGTGGTGGTGATTTACGGAAAACAATTCATTAGTCACTACGAACCGATCGCCGATAAATTCGGCCAGGTTGTCGGTGCGGTGGCAATTGGTTTTGATGTCAAACTTGCCTTGCAGCCGGTGATTAAAGAATTGTTAGCTGTGCATATCGGCGAGGGGGGTTATGCATACGTGCTGGATGCGGGCTTTAGTCCAGGAATGATGGTTGCGCACCCAACTTTAGTGAATCAGCATGTTGAAAACCTGACCGACGCCCATGGTTACAAGCGCTACTCCGATATTCTGGCGCTCAAAAACGGCACAATTTATTACGAAACCGTGAGTGGATATGGCGCAGCACCTCGCAAAAGAGTGGCGGTGTTCGAATATATCGATGGGATTAACTGGATCATTGCCACCACCAGTTATGTTGATGATGTTGCCCGCAGCAGCAACCTGGTACGCAATAGCTTGCTGCTTTTCAGTCTGCTGCTGATGCCGGTGATTTTACTGTTGATTGCCGGAACCAGCCGAATTCTGATTTCCAAGCGCTTGAAGAACGTATTGAAGATTTCACAATCGATTGCTCAAGGCGATCTGACTGTGGATGTTCATATCGATCATAAAGACGAAATTGGTGAGTTACTGGGCGCCAATGAAAAGATGAGAGCATCGTTACATGCGTTGGTCGGTGGGGTTGTTTCTCATGCTCAACATGTACATGAAGCGGCACTAAAAATCACTGAGGCCGTTGATGGCCAGGCTTCGACTAGCGTTCAAACTTCGTCATCTGTTGCAGAAATCACCTCGACGATGGAAGAGTTATCGGCTTCCTCTACGCAGATTGCAGAACATTCTCGCGCAGTGGTAGACATTGCCAATGTGACTCTTGATGACTGTAACAAGGGGTCCGATTCGATGGGTGAGTTGCTGACTCGTATGTCTGATATCGACAGCGACAACCAGCAAAGCATGCGCGAAATTATGATGCTGGGTAACAAGTCTAAAGAGATCAGCCGCGTGATGGTGATCATCAATAACGTTGCCGATCAGACCAAGCTCATCGCCTTCAATGCTGCACTGGAAGCCTCAAGTGCGGGCGAGTCAGGTAAACGTTTCTCGGTGGTTGCGGCAGAAATTCGCCGCCTGGCAGACTCCGTTACCGAGTCGACCTTTGAGATTGAGAACAAAATCAGCGAAATTCAAAACTCGATTAATCGACTGGTTCTCAACGCAGAAAAAGGCAGCAGCAGCATTAAAGCGGGTACCAAAGCCTGCAAAGTCAGCGCCGATCGTTTACACGATCTTGTGGCTACGGCTGAGCAAACCTCCACTGCGGCTATGCAGATTTCTCTGTCAACTCAACAGCAGAAAACGGCCAGCAATCAGGTTGTTATGGCTTTACGTGAAATTGTGGTTGCCAGCAATTATACCTCGCAATCAATTAAAGACATTTTGTCTATCAGCCAGGATATGACTCAGTTATCCGAAGAGTTGAACCAGGCTTCTCAGTCGTTCAAGTTGACGGATAGACCTGATGACCAGGCCTAAAATCCGGGTGCTAATCGTCGATCATGGCAGTGTGTCGCGCAATGATCTGATTAGACAACTTGAGATCGATAAAAACATCGTGGTGGTGGGCCAGGCTGTGCATCGCGAACAAGCGGCGAGCCTGGTTCAAAAGATGACGCCGCAACTTCTGTTGCTGACGTTAGGTGCGCCAGGTCCGGAAAACGTAGAAACCGTTGAAACGATCATGGCGACCTGCGCAATTCCTATCATGGTGATGCGCTATTATTCCGACGCGCAATGGGATGCAGAGTTCATCACGCGTGGTGCGCTGGCAGTGGTGAGCAATCAAGGGGACTCCTTGTCTGCGACCAAAGCCCTGCACCGCCAGGTCGAAATGCTGGTCGGTGTTAAAGTGATTCGCCATATCCAGGGGTTGCGCCACAATCCTGAATTTCAGTCAGATAGCCCCCAGATGCCCGTCTTTGACGAGGTGTATCAACGCAAGTGGCCTTATGTGCTGGCAATTGCCTGCTCAACCGGTGGGCCACAGGCGCTGAGCAAATTACTGCAGGCACTGCCTGCAGATTTTCCGTGTCCGATTATTATCGCTCAGCATATTGCCGATGGTTTTGCCAAAAGCATGGTTGAGTGGCTCGATAGCGTCACCGGACTTAATGTGCAGCTCGCTCAGGAAAATGACGTTTTGTGTGCCGGTCATGTCTATATCCTGCCTCCCGAACACCATCTGGTGGTGAAGAAATACCATCGCTTAGTCGCCATTCCTCGTAAAACGAGTGATGTCTATCATCCGAGTTGTAATTTGCTGCTGGAGTCTGTGGCAGAAGTTTATGGTGACAAAGCCGTCGGACTCATCATGACCGGCATGGGTAGTGATGGGTGCCATGGAATTGAAGCTATCTATAAAAAGGGCGGCAAAACGCTGGCTCAGGATGAAGTCACATCGGTCGTGTTCGGTATGAATAAATTCGCCATCGATAAAAATATCGTCCATAAAATTCTGCCACTGGAAAAGCTTGCCGCGACTTTGCTGTCGATGGCGCGTCTTGGCTCGTCTGAGGGCAAACAGCCATGATCCCAAATATTGCGGCCTTTAAAACACTTATCAAGGATAGAGTGGGTCTGCATTTTTTTAATGGTATGGAAGGATTGCTCAATGCAGCATTGCATCAGCGTATGTCTGAGCGCGGCAAAGAGAGCTTCGAAGAATACTATGACAAACTGAGTGTCTCAACGACCGAGTTCGACAAACTCTTAAGTTTGCTGACTATCAACGAAACGTACTTTTTCCGTGAACAAGACGTGCTGGATATCGTTTGCGACAAGCTGGTGCCGCGTATCCTTGAGCAGCGCAGCGGGCCGGTACGCATCTTAAGTGCAGGCTGTTCATCCGGTGAAGAAGCCTATTCTCTGGCGATTAAACTCCATCAGAAATACCAGGAGAATTTTGCCAGCCGTGTGGAAATTCATGGCTGCGACATTGATACCAAAATTCTTGAGAAGGCGCGTGCAGCAAACTATTCGAGCTACTCCTTTCGTGGCGTTGACCCGTTACTGCAACAAACCTATTTCACGCGCAATGGTAACCAATTCCAGCTACATGATGTGATTCGCAATAAAGTGCAGTTCCAGCGGGCAAATATTGTCAAAGAACAGCTCCAGCCTAATTTCGACATCATTCTGCTGCGCAACGTGTCGATTTACTTTGACGTCGAAACGCGGCGTCTGCTGCATTTTAACTTGCTCACCATGCTGCAACCGGAAGGGGCGTTGTTCTTTGGTAATGCAGAAACGCTGGCCAATAACTTTGGCATCCTGAAACTGAAGCAGGAGTTCGGGCATTTTTACTTCTGCCAGCCTAAATCTGCGCGAGCACCGCAGCCAACCCCGAGCGCACAGCCACGCATTATTACTCCGGTCATTCCCGCTGAAGCACCGTTTGTTGCGGCTCCAGTTCCTTCTTCACAGCAATGTGACCGCTGGATTAAGAAGGCACTCGCGTGTGTGGCCGATAAACGCTTTAACGAGGCGGAAGAGCTGATAGCTCAGGTGCTGGATAGCGATATCCACCATCAGGAAGCTCTGGTTATCAAAGGCGCAATTGCGCTGGAAAAATGTGAGTTCGAGGAAACCGCTCTCAGTGCGAAACATGTGCTGGAACTGGATGAATGGTCTGCGGAAGCGAAAATGTTGCTCGGACTTGCCATGATGTGGCAGCAACATACCCAACAAGCTATAGCCTGGTTTAAAGAGGTTGTTTATCAACAACCGGGTTACTGGCCTGCCCATTACTACCTGGCGGAAATGTACCGACAAAGTGAGTTATACCGCCCGGCCCAGCGGACTTACCGCATTACACTGCAATTACTCAACGCTGAAATGAACAATACCGGCAACGCCACCGCACTGCGGTTGCCACTGTCATTTCCGAGTAATTCGTTTCGTTTTCTTTGTGAACATCAGCTGGCGCAGTTCACCACTCAGGATGGGCAATAGAGAACCGTATGGCTATCGATCTTAAAAAATTTGTGCTGCGCTTTATTGATGAAGCAAACGGCCATTTACATACCGTAAAAGAGGGGGCATTCCTGCTCTCATCCGGTCAAAATACCGACGCACAAATCGGAGAGATGTTCCGTGCGGCACACACCCTGAAAGGGGGCGCGCGTATGCTGAAATTGCAAAGCATCGCCGATGTCACCCATCAGCTTGAAGAGATATTAAGCGAGCTACGAGATAAAAAGCTCGAGCCTAACCAAAACCTTGGAACCTTAGTTCTTCAGGCTTGCGACTACATTTCAAACCAACTGGCGCAACTGTCGGCAAGTGAAGGTAATAATCAGTTACCTCCGGCTGATGTTACCTTATGTGAGCAATTAGCCCGTGCCAGCCGTGGAGAAATGGACACCGCCGCAGATGAAGTCGTCAGCGCCCCGGTAGAAAAACCAGCCACTTTACCCTCGCTTGAGGTCTTAGACGGTGGGCTAAAACAGGCAGGTTCGGTTCGCGTTAAGCTCGAAAAACTCGATGACCTGATTAACATTCTCGGTGAAGTTGTCGCCAGTCATGACCGCCTTGAACAGCAGGTACAGAGTTTAGTTAATCTGGGGCCGCGCATCTCTCACATGGATGTAGAGCAACTGCGCAAGCAGGTCCTGCAATTTAGCCGCAAACTAAAAGAAGATTTCCAGGTTCAGCATCTTCAGATGTACGAACTGTATGACGTTGCCACCACCATTCGTATGCTGCCGGTATCGATGCTGTTTGAGCCGGTTTCTATGCAGGTGCGTGAACTTGCCGCCTCTCTGAATAAGCAGGTGGACTGCCGTATTTTGGGTGGCGAAGTCGAGATCGACAGACAATTAATCGACAGACTCTCTGAGCCATTAAACCACTTGCTGCGAAATGCCGTCGATCATGGTCTTTGCGAGCCCTCCGAGCGCATCGCTGCCGGGAAATCGGCTCGTGGCACCATCACCCTGACGACCCAACAGGATGGGCGCGGTATTTTGCTGCGCGTAGAAGATGATGGCCGTGGCTTAGATTACCCGGCGATTCGCGCCAAAGCGGTTGCGCGTGGATTAGTCGAGGCTGATGTCGTTGATCAGCTTTCAGAGCTTGAGTGCAACGAGCTTATTTTCCATCCGGGTTTTTCAACCAGCAAGATTGTCACCGAGTTATCCGGCCGTGGTGTGGGGCTGGATATCGTGCGCAAAACGATTGTCACGGATTTGCAGGGGACATTGCAGGTTCATAGCCGCCCAGGGCAGGGAACGACGTTCATTATCCGTTTGCCTATCTCTCTGGCGATGATGCGTATTTTGCAGTTTGAACTGCACAACCATCTGTTTGGCCTTGCCGCACAATATGTGGTTGAAGTGGTTAAATATTCTCGTGGTGAGGTTCGTGATATTGCCGGGCGTCCGGCAATTATTCTGCACAATGAATTTATCCCGGTTATCTCCGCGGCCGAATTACTGCGTATCGACGACAGGTCTGTGGGGCAAAACTCATCGGCCTCTCATGCTAACGACCTGCTGCTTATCATCATCCAGAACCAGTTTGGCAAGATGGCGATGCTGGTGGACAACTTGCTCGACGAACGCAGCATGATGATTAAGCCACTACCGAAGCACATGCAGCAGCAGTTGCTTGTTTCCGGCATGGTTCTGAGCCAGGACAACCAACTGGTCAGTATCTTGCAGGTTCCGGTCCTGATGGAGATGGCGCAAAAACAGGGGCAGCCACGGACCGCTGCGCCTAAGCAGCAAGTTCGACAGAACTCATGGCATGTGCTGATCGTTGATGACTCATTAAATACGCGTGAAATTGAGAAAAACGTTCTGGAAGCACACGGTTATCAGGTCACGCTCGCCGAAGATGGATTCTCGGGGTTACAAAAAGCGCGTCTAACGCAGTTTGACGCCGTGTTAACGGATGTAGAAATGCCGGTGATGGATGGATTTTCACTCACCAAAGCATTACGTGCCGAAGACAATTACCAACATATTCCGATTATTATCGTGACGTCACGGGCTAAAGAAGAAGATCGCCGCCGAGGGATCCAGGTGGGTGCGGATGCATATATAGCCAAGGGTGATTTCGAACAGGACAGCCTCATAGAAACATTAAAAATGCTTTTATGCTGAAGGCTTAAAAAGTGAGAAAAGAGATGCGTGTTTTATTAGTTGATGATGATTTGTTTGCCGCTGAATTGGCTTCGGTATTTCTGGAAATGAGTGGTTATGAAGTGATTCTTGCCGAAAGTGCCATGACGGCATTAGCCAATCTTAATTCTGACGATGGTATCGATTTGGTTATCAGCGATTTCCATATGCCAGAAATTACCGGGCTGGATCTATTAGAGCTTTTACGGGCCAACGGCTGGAAAAAACCTTTTATTTTGCTCAGCGCCAGTGAGATGACTGACATCACCATCATCCCGGATTGTTGGGTGAAGAAAGACGAGAACATGGCAGAACGACTGGTGGCTGTAGTGAGTGAATTACTTAAGCAAGACGCAGCGGCTGAGTCATTATAAATCATGATAAAACAAGAATTTATGCAAAAAACAATGAACACTGCTCAAGATAAAATTGCTCGCTTGCGCCAGCGTTTTTTGCAACGTATTCCCGTGATGCTGGGCCAGGCAGATGATCTGCTGGTCAAATTAGTCGCTGAGCCAAATGAAGTGGATAGTAAGCAATTGCACCTTTTGTTGCATAGCATCCACGGAACCAGCGCGTCGTTTGGTTTCACAAAAATTGCCAGCCAGGCTGCTGAAGGTGAGCACCTGTTAGTGAGCCATTCTGTTTCGGATACGAAATACAACAAGCTTGGCGAGATACTGCAGCGGTTATCTGCACTGACCGAAGAGCAGGCTGAAAGCGCGCGCCGTGGGGCCGATTCTTTAGTTAAGTTCCCGATAGCAGCTTCCTCTCAGGAAGAGGTTGCGATTAACCGCACCATTAAGCCTGTTTATCTGTGTGATGATGAATTCGATCAGGCTGAATTACTGGCAACCCAACTGCGCTGTTTTGGCTTTATCTGTTATGTGTTTACCAACACGGCAGATTTTACCAAAGCGGTGTTATCACAGCCTCCATCAGTGGTCATCATGGATGTCAGCTTCCCGGATCACGCCTACGGTGGCCCGCTTGCGATGTCAGATCTGAGAGAGAAAGTCGGCACACCTTTCCCGGTGCTCTATCTTTCCTGTCATAGCCATTTCCATGCCCGAATCAATGCGATAAAAGCCGGGTGTGATGGTTACTATGTGAAACCCGCATCAACTACCGATTTAGTTCAGGAACTGCACCGTTTAACTCAGCCGTCACTGAAAAAACCGTATCAGGTTTTACTGATTGATGATGAGCCCGAAGTCGCGCAATACAATGCCGAAATGCTGCGTTTGGCCGGAATGGAAGTGCATGTTCTTACGCACATTCCTCATCTGTTGAATGTGCTCAATACGCATCCGATAGATATTGTTCTGATGGACTTCCATATGCCGGAATACAGCGGTGAAGAGCTGACAAAACTCATCCGTCAGATCCCGCAGCATATCGGTTTACCTATCGCCTACCTCTCGAGCGAAACCAATAAAAAAACCCAGTTCGGGGCGATGAGTACCGGTGCGGAAGACTTCATTATCAAGCAGGCTGACCCGCAGGAATTAATTAATGCGGTTTCGATTCGTGCTGAAAGAATGCGTACGCTGCGCGCCCGTATGTCTCAGGATAGTTTGACTGGCCTGTATAACCACTCAACGACGACGCATTACCTGGAAAGCGCCATCACAGAGTCCAACTACAGTGGCGTTCCATTTAGCCTGGTCATGGTCGATTTGGACCACTTTAAAAATGTCAATGATACCTACGGCCATGTCGCGGGCGATCAGGTGATTTTAGGTATTTCACAACTGTTCGCCCATCGTTTACGCAGCACCGATATTGTTGGGCGTTATGGCGGGGAAGAGTTTGCGATAATTATGCCCAGCACTACGCAAGAACAGGCAGCAGCAGTGGTGGAAAGATTGCGCCAGGGATTTGAAAAAATTAACTTCTCAGTCAACCAGACCAACTTCAGCAATACCTTTAGTGCGGGAATTGCCTCCTGGCAGCCAGGAGACAAAATAGAAACTATTCGCGAACGCGCAGACCAGGCTTTGTATAGTGCAAAACAGCATGGCCGTAACCGTTACTGCATTGCTGATGATAAGGAAGTCGCATGAGTGAGCCGTTAGAAGAAATACTCAGCCTTTATCAGCACGAGAATCGGGAAATTGCTAACGTTGACGAACCGCAATGCAGCATTGTTTTGTTTAAACAAGCGGACAAAAATTTTGCATTCTACGGTTCACAAATAAAAGAGATTCTTGCCGAGCGCCCTGTCTCATGGGTGCCGGGCTGCCCTCCTTCTCTTGAAGGGGTGATTAATCACCGTGGCCGTGTTGAGTCGATCATTAATATCAACAGCCTGATTGATGCTCCTTCGCAAGAGGTGTCAGCCAAACGTACGATCTTGATTGGCCGCGGCAATAAAATGCAAAGCGGTATTCTGATCGATAAGCTGGTTGATGTGCTGGATGTCGCTGAAAGCCAGATTCAACCGGCAACGGACAATTTACCTGCTTCGATGCAGAAAATTGTGGTGGGTATTGTTCCGGTGGGGCACGAGTATTTTGCGCTGCTGGATTTGGACAGCGTTTTTGAACGATACCTGGAAAGTAGCGGTTATGCCTCTTAGCCTCGCAGCCGTTCGCATCACTTTGGGTGAGCTGCATATTTATATTCCGGCAACCCAGGTTCAGCGTTGCGTGCTGGTGGACTCCGAAACCCACGCAGTCCAGAGCTTTAGCCAATGGCTAGGCTTGCCGGATGAGCCACAGCGCGGCATGCATCTGCATTTGTTCGTTCCTGCGAGCAACGTGACGGAGGGCTGGTCTTTCTGGGGAGAACTGGAAAACGTGGTTCTCAGGCAGAGCGATATCTTCCCGTTGCCAGAATTATTACATCACTGCTGTCAGCTACCTGCTCTGCGCGCGTTTGTGCAAGATGAAAGCCTTAGCCCTTTATTGAGCTGGTAGAATATTTCACTCTCCTGCGCGTAAAAAAGCTGTCACTGTGAAGGTCGGATTAGCGAAGCGACATCCGACAGCCACGAAACCCTTCAAAAGTTGCCCACCGTCTTCCCGGTGATGTCTCTCAAATGCTATATCTGGCAGGGGACGTCATATTGAAAATATGTTAAAAATGAACCCATCTTCAGCTTTACACTTCATGTTTATAGAAAAGGTAATTCTGCTTTATGTCTGACAATCTTATCGAGCGGATTTCAACCGCATTAGAATCTGAATACACGCTCGAAGGACTCGTCCGACAGTTGCTGGAAATGCTCGAACTGGTCACAAACATGGAGTCAACTTACCTGACGCGCATTGAACCTGACGGTAGTTTCCAACATATCCTTTTTGCTCGAAATTCCCGGAGTATGCAGATCCCCGAAGGCCTTTCGGTGCCGTGGGGTGACACGCTTTGCAAGCGCGCACTGGATGAAGGCAAGCGTTATACCTGTGATGTGGCAAATGTCTGGGGCGATTCGCAGGCCGCAAAGGCATTGGGGATCACCACTTATGTCAGCACGCCCGTCACGCTTGCCGATGGCTCTTTATATGGCACGCTTTGCGCGGCCAGTTCTGAGCATCGTATTCTTAGCGAACGTAGCGAGCAGGTGTTGCAGCTCTTTGCACAGTTGATTGCTCAGCAAATTCAAAATGAGCAACTTTTACAACAGTTGCAGCAGGCAAATGCGGCACTCACCACAGCCAGTTATACCGATGAACTGACCGGCCTGCCAAACCGCCGTGCCGTGTTTGAACAATTGCCAAAACTCTTTTCAAAGGCTCGCCAGGATGCGCGCTTCGTGCTGCTGGCTTTTGCTGACCTGGATGATTTTAAACAGATTAATGATGTTTATGGTCACGATGCAGGTGATGATTTCCTGTGTGCTATCGGGCAGCGTTTACAATCAGGGGCTCGCCCTGACGATATTATCGGGCGGGTCGGCGGTGATGAATTTGTCGTGGCCGGTATTGGGCCAAAAGAATCTGGCATGGCACTGCAAGCTGCGCAGGCCTTCAAAATTCGCCTCTCAAACTTGCTGACCGGCGAGTATCAGCTACATTCCAGTGTGATTAATTACGCAGGCCCGAGTATCGGTGTAGTTGCTATTAACCCGGAACTCACCGATCACGACCAGGCGCTGCGCGAAGCTGATGCCGCGATGTATCTCGAAAAAGATCGTCGCCGGGATCATTTACCTCATTAAATTCCCGAAATAACACGAGTTGCATCGCAGTGGCGAGATAACCCATCCTGATGAGCTTACACAAGTCAGTCATTTGGATGGGTGAGTGTTGCCAACAAAGAGGCCACGTGAATTATGACGGGGGAGCGGAGATAACAATGAAAGATGTCGTAATTGTGGGAGCCGCTCGAACACCCATTGGCTGTTTTCAGGGGGCGCTATCCCCGCGCACCGCTTCAGAATTGGGGAGTGCGGTAGTTAAAGCATTGCTCGAACGAAGCGGCGTCAGCGAGCTTGAAGTCGACGAAGTGATCCTCGGGCAGGTGTTAACCGCAGGGGCCGGGCAAAACCCGGCACGCCAGACGGCGCTCAACAGTGGCCTGCCGTGGTCGGTTTCAGCCATCACGATTAACGATGTTTGTGGCTCTGGCTTAAAAGCACTGCACCTGGCAACTCAGGCCATTCAGTGCGGCGAGGCCGATGTCGTGATTGCGGGTGGTCAGGAAAACATGAGCCGTGCACCTCATGTGCTGGCCGACAGCCGCAACGGTGCCGGTTTGGGAAACAGCCAGTTAATCGACAGCCTGGTTCATGATGGGCTGTGGGATGCCTTCAACGATTACCATATGGGCGTGACGGCTGAAAACCTGGCGCGTGAATATGGCATCAGCCGTGAAAGCCAGGATGCCTACGCACTGGCCTCACAACACAAGGCTCGGGCGGCCATTGATTCCGGGCGCTTTAAAGATGAAATCGTGCCGGTCACGGTAGAGCTCAATGCCGGTAAGTCAGTCATTGTTGATACTGATGAACAACCACAGACCGATGCCAGTGCGGAAGCCCTGGCGTTATTGCGGCCGACCTTTGATAGCCTGGGTAGCGTGACTGCCGGAAATGCCTCATCTATTAATGATGGCGCCGCCGCCGTATTAATGATGAGTGCCAGTAAAGCCGAAGAGTTAAATTTGCCGGTGCTTGCGCGTATCCGGGCCTTTGCCAGTGTAGGCGTCGACCCAGCCTATATGGGCATAGCACCCGTCACGGCAACGCAGCGTTGCCTTGAGCGTGCGGGTTGGCGACTGGAAGATTTGGATCTCATTGAAGCAAACGAGGCTTTTGCTGCCCAGGCACTTTCGGTTGGCAAAATGCTGGAATGGGATGAGCGTAAAGTAAACGTGAACGGTGGAGCGCTGGCGCTTGGCCACCCTATTGGCGCGTCTGGCTGCCGAATATTGGTTTCACTGGTTCATGAAATGGTGAAGCGCGATGCTAAAAAAGGGCTGGCCACGTTATGTATTGGTGGCGGGCAGGGTGTTGCGCTGGCAATCGAACGAGATTAACTTTCCGCTTCACAACGCATACTGAGTCATATTAAGCGCCACTTATTCTTAAGTGGCGCTTTTTTTTATTTGGGTCTTACATGAATTAATCACTGACGGGATTATTCTCAATGATCTTAATTTTGAAGGTGATCTGATTTGAGTTAAATGTTTCAAAAGCGAAATGTAAACACCGGATAACCATATTGAAATATCGTTTTGAATGTGTTTTTGGTTTTTTTTATGTGAGTTGAATCTCTTTTTATTGGCAATTTCCCTTTGTTTTATTGAGGCCCATCACGAAGGTGGGCTTGTATTTTTTTGACATAAATATTTACGATCTCGATCACTAAAATAATGTTCATTTAAAAATAAAATCTAGTTTCATAATAATGAAACGATATTTCAATGAAGGGAATGCGATTATGTTGAAGAAAGCTCTGGGTGTTGTTGTTCTGTGTGGCGTAAGTGTTGTTGCTCAAGCGGTAACAGTTGATTTACGTCACGAATATGTAGATGCAGGCTCGAATGGCGACCGCGTAGCAGTATCACACCGTTTCGCTAATGGGCTGGGCTTTGGCGTTGAAGCAAAATGGAAATCTGGTGGTACTAATAAAGACCAGCCATTTAGTGACATCGTTGGCAGCGGCCATGAAGAATCTATTAACTGGCGCTGGAAAGCGACAGATAATATCTCTCTGACTCCTGGTTTAAATATTGACAGTAACGACAGTAAAACAACCTGGAAGCCATATTTGCATGCGCAATACAGCTTCGATAATGGTTTTTATATCGCCGCTCGTTACCGTTTTGAATATACCCGTTACCCAAATGACAATACCAAAAACGCAGATGACAAAGTTAACCGTGGCGATGCCTGGGTTGGTTATGCGTTGGGTGACTGGCGTACTGAGCTGAACTATGTTTACGCGAAGAGCGACCATCAGATCCGTTCTGATAACGACAAAGACTCTGATGAGTACAACGTGAAATTGGCTTACAAGTGGGATAAAAACTGGGCTCCATATGCAGAGGTGGGCAACGTTGCCGGTAGTAAAACGACTGACGAACGCCAGACTCGTTACCGTGTTGGCGTGGCGTACTCGTTCTAATTATTTAAACTGTATCTAATCCCTCATTTCAGGCCTCCGCGTAGTCAGCGGGGGCTTTTTTGTTTTTAAATCTCTCCTTCTCCATACAAGGAGAGGGGATTAACTATAAAAAAGCCCTCCCGGTTTGGGGAGGGCAAGGGCCTACACAGGGCATACAATATTATCAGGCAGAAATTAACTCAGGATTAGCCGGCATCTTCGCAATATACAGCGCAGGCTTGCCGTCTTTATCGGAGCTGAAAAGAATGGCGCTGTCGTCAGGCGTAAATGATGGATGCGGATGCGTAACCTGGCGGCTATTCGCAAATGTCGCCCAGGAAGTATCGTGGCGAGCTACGCGGAAATAAGCTTTTTTCACTACATCGAAGGCATATAAATACGGATCGTTGTCGATGGTGTAACCACTAGTATCTTTAACATCGACCGGAGTACCGGAACCATCACCCACCAGCAGCGAACCATCAAAGTTACTCATCAAATGTGAACATGCTGGCATCTGCATGACTTCTGTATTTTCGCCGTTGTCCGGGTTGTAACTATAAATGGTGCGGCCTTGCTGGCCTTTCAGGTAAGAAACGTACATCAAGGAAGAGCCGTTTGGCACCCAGAATTCGTGTGTGCAGCTTTCGCCTTCGGCGTGCTCTTTTACTTTACGGACGTTGCTGCCATCTTCGTTGACCATCCACATCCGCGCATCGACCAGGTCGTGCGGGCCTTCGTGACAGAACGCGACGGTGTTGTCATCGAACGGGCGGTAGATTGGGTGGCCGAGCCAGTTTTTTTCCTGGTGGATAACGGCACTTTCACCAGTTTGCAGATCAACACGCAGCAAGCGGCAATTTGGGCCTTTGTGGAAGAAGTCATGGAAGATCTTCCAGTCGTTTAACGGTACCCAATCATCTTTGGAGATTTCGATACCCACAAGTTTTGTGCAATCGCTGTTGGCAACCCATGTGCCGTAGCCAACCCAGTCGGCAGGTACGCGGTACACTTCACGCTCAACCAGAGTCTCAAGATTGACTTCCAGCAGGGTGCGTTCGTTTTTCACATAATAGAGGGATTTGTCATCCGGCGAGAGGAAGCCACCAAAAGTATTGTCGCCCGTGCCTTCCGTTAATTGCACGGCTTCGGCAGCGGCGATATCCAGCAGATAATAGTTCCAGTTACCGTCAAACTCGCCAGCAAACAGTAGCTTACTGCCATCCTGAGTGAAGCATTTTTGATAGAAGTAATTGCGATGGCAGGTTACTTCTGGTGGCGTTAAGCGGGTGACTTCGACGCCTGTGTCTGGGTCCTGGCTTACTTCATAAACCAGCTTAACCCGCATACCTTTAGCCATGATGCTCTCCTTTAGATGGCAATTCATTTCTGCCGAAAATTAATGTTCGAACTTCTGGTGTTAATTTATCAAAACATTGTTTCAATATGTGTGATTGCATTCACTAAACGGTGACAACGTCCACAATACTTCCACCAGACAGATGAGTGCAGAAGGGAAAATTCCGATTAAGCGTGATCGGAATATCAAAATTGGAAAGTATCTTCCATAATTTGAAACAACGTTTCATTTATAATTGAAAAGCGGTTTCAACCAGATTACTATCACTCCATCAAAGATTACGGAACAGAGTTTTCACCGTAAGTGATTTATGAGTTGCGCAATTTGCGTGAACAAAATTTTCCCCAAGATGCTTGCGCTTACAGCAGGCCCGTATAAAAAAAGGAAACCTACATGATTCTGGATTCATTCTCCCTACAAGGTAAAGTTGCTGTTGTTACTGGTTGTGATACAGGTCTGGGCCAGGGTATGGCTATCGGTCTTGCTGAAGCAGGTTGTGACATTGTGGGTATCAACATCGTTGAACCGTCTGAAACCATCGAGCGCGTAACCGCTCTGGGTCGCCGCTTCCTGAGCCTGACCGCTGACCTGCGCCAGATTGATGGTATCCCATCTCTACTTGAGCGTGCGGTTGCTGAGTTCGGCCAAATCGACATTCTGGTTAACAACGCAGGTCTGATTCGTCGTGAAGATGCAATCAACTTCAGCGAAAAAGACTGGGACGATGTAATGAACCTGAACATCAAGAGCGTGTTCTTTATGTCTCAGGCTGTGGCTCGCCAGTTTATTGCTCAGGGCAAAGGCGGCAAAATCATTAACATCGCTTCCATGCTTTCTTACCAGGGTGGCATCCGCGTACCGTCTTACACCGCGTCTAAAAGCGCAGTTATGGGTGTGACTCGTCTGCTGGCAAACGAGTGGGCACAACACGGTATCAACGTGAATGCTATCGCACCGGGTTACATGGCGACCAACAACACCCAGCAATTGCGTGCCGATGAAGAGCGTAGTGCGGCGATTCTTGAGCGTATCCCAGCGGGTCGTTGGGGTCTGCCAGAAGATCTGAAAGGTCCAATCGTGTTCCTGGCGTCAACCGCTTCTGATTACATCAACGGTTACACCGTTGCGGTTGATGGCGGCTGGTTAGCGCGTTAATTTAGAATTGATGTAAAAAAAACCTCCTGAAATCAGGAGGTTTTTTTGTATCTACACCCTCGCTAAATACAACGCGGGCATTCCTTCTTCGTCAGATGTGTAAAGCACCCATTGGTTATCCGGGCTAAAGGAAGGATGCGGATGCGTCACCTGGCGGTCACCATCCAGCACTTTCCAGGAAGTATTGTGTTGGCAAACAGCTTTCTGCGTCCCTTTTTTAAGATCAAACACCCAGATGAAGGGATCGTTGAGATCGATATTCCCCGTTTTGTGCGGTGCGCCATCACCAACAACCAGCGAGCCGTCGTGGTTGCTCATCAAATGTGAGCAAGGTGGAATGGTTCGCAGTTGGCGATTCTCAAGCGTTTGTGGATCGGCGCTGCATAAATAGCGGTGAGCATCACCTTCTTTATGGGCGACGTAGTAAAGTGCGGAGCCATCTGGCACCCAGAATTCATGTGTAAAACTTTCACCTTCGCTATGCTGGCGAACGTTACGCACATGACTGCCATCCTGGTTTATCAACCACATACGCGCATCGATTGCATCACGCGGCCCTTCATGACAAAACGCGATGGTATTGTCGTCGAACGGGCGGTAGATCGGGTGACCTAACCAGCGTTTTTCTTGCAAGATGGTTTGCTGTTTGCCAGTGTGCAAATCAACACGGATCAGCCGGCACTCCGGGTTTGTGAAGTAGAAATCACGGAATTTTTGCCAGTCAGTGAGCGGTGACCAGTCACTCTTTTTGATTTCAATCCCCACCAGTTGGCTGCAATCGGAATTCGCCACCCAGGTGCCATAAGCCACCCATTCATCATCGACTTCATAAACCACGTATTCTTCGAGTGAATCCAGATCAACACGGCGCAACTCGCGGGTATTTTTCACATACCACAGCGAACGATCATCAGCAGATAAAAAGCCGCCGAAAGTATTGTCGCCTTCACCTTCGGTGAGTTGTGTTGCAATTTGTTTTTCTAAATCGAGTGAATAGTAATTCCAGTGTCCTTCGAACGCGCCGCCGAAAATCAGCCGCTGCCCATCCTGACTAAAACATTTTTGATAGAAATAATTACGGTGGCAAATGATGTGTGGTGGGGTCAGACGTAAAACTTCAGTCCCGGTTTCCTTGTCGCGTCGGGCGCGGAAGGAAAGTTGGATTTTCTTACCTTTAGCCATAACGAATTTCCTTATTTGTTTAAAAAAATACCCCGCCTCGCAAGCGGGGCAGGGTATCTATCTGCAAATATCAGGCTGATTAATTAGCGCATTGCGCGTTTCAGAATACGGTTACCCTGGCGTTCAAACTCAGCAGCCGTTTCTTCTACAGTTTTCTGGCCATAGTCGATGTACTGCAAAGATGTACCGAACAGGGAAACAATCTGTGGATCGTCAAAATACGGCGATGTAGACAGTTTGTTTGGCAGAGATTGCGCCAGTTTCAGGCCGGCAACCGCTGGATCGTTATCTTTGATCACGCCATCAGCAGTCAGCTGTGTCACAGCTGCTTTGCTCAACGGAACTCCACGCTCAAGGCCCAGAGCTTCCACGCCCGCTTTTTCGTTCAGCAAGAAGTTAATCAGCATGGCTGCTTCTTTCGGATGCTTGGTCGTTTTGCTGATTGAGAACATCTGTGCTGGTTTAAAGAACATACCGGCATCAGTGGCACCTGGCAGCATCGGGTAAGAACCCAGTTCGAGTTTCGCTGGTGGCTTTAGGTTGTCGGAATACTTGTTAATGGTGGAGTTCCACATATAAGTACCGGCCCATTCGCCCTCAATCCACGGTTTCATCTCGTACATATTGCTCTTACCAAATGACGCATAGTATTTGGTGTCAGGCATTACGTGGCTGTCGATAAGCTTTTTGTACATACCAAAGAACTCAACCCACTGTTCTTTGGAGTAGCCGAATTGCTTTTTCGCGGTATCGATTTCAGGAATATTGTATTTCTGCACCATATAAGAGCGCAGCAAAGACAGCGTATCCTGGTGCTCTAACACCACCGGGAAATACTGTTTGCCCAGTTTGCTTTCAAACGTTTTACCCGCCGCCATCAACTCATCCCAGGTTTTCGGGTATTCAACACCCGCTTTTTTCCAGGTTTCATCGTTGAAATAGAACACACGAGCAGTCACGGAGATTGGAATGCCGTTCAGCTTGCCGTCAACGGTGGTGGTTTGCAGCTCTTTCGGGTCAAACTGAGTCAGATCCAGCTCACCTTTCACGGTGTTCAAATCGTAGAAGCCCGTGCCGGTTTTGGAGAAAATTGGCAGCCAGTTCCAGTTAGTCTGCATCACGTCAGGCTCTGTACCGCCCGCAATCTGTGTAGTCAGACGTGAAAGGTGGCCGTCCCAACCGGTGTATTCAGACTTCACCTTAATGTTTGGGTGTTCTTTCTGGAACTCTTCAACTGCTTTCAACGTAACCTGATGGCGTCCGTTGCCGCCCCACCAGGACATACGTAACTCAACATCATCTGCCGCGAACGCCGAGCCGGCAGCCATTCCTAAGGTAGAGGCAATCAGGGTACTTAATAGCACTTTTTTCATTATCATAGACTCCTGTCAGAGAGAGATGTTTTGTTCTGTTTTTGCGTCGAAAATATGACATTTTTCCATGTCAAACTTGAAATACACCTTACGGTGAAGGCCTTTCTCAATCATTGGCTTAGCTTCATCGGAAGGGATGCGGCAGGTCATTTCAAAATCAGCTACTTTCAGGTAGATGAAGAATTCGTGGCCCATATTCTCTACACGCACCATTTCACCGCTGGAATGGCTTTCAGCGAACGGTTCATCAGAGATTGAAATAAACTCAGGACGGATACCGAAGAAGATGTCCTGATTCTTGTACTCCGCGCAGCGCTTCTGCTGGCGCTCGTTCAGCGCCAGGGTGTCATTCCCCACGCTAATTTGCAGACGACCATCTTTCTCGATCAGCTTGCTCGGGCGAATGTTCATTTCTGGGGCACCGATAAAGCCTGCCACGAACATATTTTTCGGGAAGTGATAGAGGTTATCTGGTGTGTCTACCTGCATGATGTGGCCCAGTTTCATCACGCAGATACGGTCGCCCATGGTCATCGCTTCGGTCTGATCGTGCGTCACATAAACGGTGGTCGCAGGCTTGCCGCTTTTCTTCAGTTGCTTATGCAGGTCGGAGATACGAATACGCATCGACGCACGCAGCTTGGCATCAAGGTTGGATAACGGTTCGTCAAACAAGAACACATCGGGTTTTTTCACAATCGCACGGCCAACGGCCACACGCTGTGCCTGGCCGCCTGATAACTGGCGCGGTAGGCGGTCCATCAGCTCATCGAGCTCAAGAATTTTGGCCGCTTCATTCACCTGGGACTCGATTTGCTGTTTTGGCAGTTTGCTGAGTTTCAGGCCAAAGGCCAGGTTTTCACGCACGGTCATGTGTGGATACAGTGCATAGTTCTGGAACACCATCGCGATACCGCGAGATTTAGGTGCCAGGTTGTTCACCACACGGTCGCCGATTCGGACTTCACCGCCGCTGATCGTTTCCAGACCCGCCAGCATACGCAAGGTGGTTGATTTCGCGCAGCCAGATGGGCCGACGATAACCATAAATTCACCGTCTTCAATTTTCAGGTCGATACCATGAACCGCCTGGAAGCCGTTGGAGTAAACTTTTTGCAATTTGTTGAAAATAACTTCAGCCATGATATTCCCTCACTTAACCTTTAATTCCGCTGCTGGTCACGCCTTGTACGAAGTAGCGTTGAGCCAGGAAGAAGATGATGATCGATGGCAGAATGGAGATGCTCGCCATTGCCAGAATTTCGTTCCATGGAGCGCCTTCAGTCACGTCGATAGACATTTTGAGCGCCAGTGCAATTGGGTATTTGTCTACGCTGTACACATAAATCAGCGGCCCGATAAAGTCGTTCATTGACCACATGAACTGGAACAGGGCGACAGAGATAATGGCCGGTTTCAGAATCGGCACTACCACATACCAGAGCACCTGGAAGGAGTTACAGCCATCAATCTGTGCGGCTTCTTCCATATCGCGTGGAACGCCACGCAAGAACTGGATCAACATGAAGACAAAGAACCCCTGGGTTGCGAATGCCATTGGCAGCCACAGTGGCAGGTAGCTATTCAACATGCCCATTTCACGGAACATCAGGTATTGCGGGATTAACAGTACGGTGCTTGGCAGCAACATAGTGGTAATCAACGTCGCGAACCAAAACTTCTTGAACGGGATTTCGAAACGGGCAAAGCCGTAAGCGACAATCGTTGAAGAGATAATGGTTAGCAGTACTTTTGGAATCACATACTGCATTGTGTTCCACATGTAGTGGCCAAAGGTGTACTCCGTACCCGTTTTCCAGCCGTTAACGAAGCCGTCGCTGGTTGGGTTTGACGGCCACAGACCGAGTGTTGTGAAGATCTCATGGTTCGGTTTAAACGCCGCAGAGAACATCCACACCAACGGGTAGAGCATCAACAGACCGACAATAATCAGCACCACATAACGGATGGTGCGGCTGATTTTTTCACGGCGCAACGTACGCGCGATCTCTTCTTCTGCCAGGTCCGTTGCACTTTTAGCCGCTAGCTGGCTTGGTTGGATATCAGCCATTTTTGCCTCCCTTATCTGCGGAGTAGAACACCCAGTATTTCGATGACTTAAAGGCGATGGAGGCAAAGACCGCCACGACCAGGAACAGTACCCACGCCAGTGCCGCGCCATAACCCATATCGAAGTATTTGAAGGCGGTGTCGTAGATGTAGAGCGAGAACAAGTAGGTGTAGTGAGTCGGGCCGCCGCCGGTAATGATGTACGGTGCGGTAAACTCCTGGAACGCCTGCGTGGTCTGCATGATGAAGTTGAAGAAGATAACCGGCGTAATCAAAGGCACAGTCACTTTCATGAACATCTGCCATTTAGACGCGCCGTCGATCATTGCCGCTTCATACTGTGATTGAGGAACGTTTTGCAAAGCAGCAAGGAAGATGACCATCGCTGAGCCGAACTGCCATACACGCAAAAGCGTAACGGACATCAGCGCCAGAGACGGCTCACCCAGCCAGTTCACCGGGTCGAGGCCAAACACACCAATAAAGCTGTTCAGCAGGCCGTCGATGGCAAACAGTGCACGCCACAAAACGGCAATCGCAACGGAGCTACCCAGAATAGATGGGATGTAATATGCCGTACGGAAGAAACCGATGCCGCGTAATTTAAAGTTCAGAACAAATGCGATACCGAGTGCGAAAGCGAGTTTTAACGGAATGGTTAAAAACACATACGCAAAAGTGACGCCCATGGATTTCCAGAAGAGCGAATCTTCGGTCAACATGTAGCGATAGTTCTCAATACCGGTGAATACCGGTGGGTTCATCAGATCGTACTCAGTAAAACTGAGGAAGAAAGATGAAACAAACGGGAAGGCAGTAAAGACCAACAACCCTATTATGTAGGGTGAAATCCATGCCAATCCCAGCATTTTGTTTTCATTCATACATACCTACCTGGCGATCAATGGTTTAAAAATTGTTTTTGAAAAATCGTTCTCGAAACTCATTGCCTCATCCCTGTATTCAAGCGGATGGGTCGCAAAGCTGGGGGCTTACTCGGCATATTCATTCCCTGATAATCGATTGATAATTAAATAATTAGAACACCGTTACCTGTTTGCAATTTGCATGGCTTTGCAGATTTCAGAAACATAAGAACTGTGGTTTCTGATTTGTAAAACAGCGTTTTAAATAATCTTATTACGATTTGTAACTGAGTCATTCGATTCATGACGGAAATGTGATCAAAGTCGAAACGCTGTTTCGATTATGTGAATCAGGCGAGGTTTTGAGCTGCGCAGATAATTAGGTGGGAAATTGGCTAATTTTAAAACTGCAAGAGTTGGGGGTTGTTTTTCAGACAGGTCTTAGGAATAATGAAGTTTCATTTAAGCATTTTACGTTTAGTTACAGAGTTAAGGTGTTGTTATCAGTGCGTTACCCTATGGCATGAATTTGATTCAAAAATGCTTTTTTGAGATCGATAGTGCTATGTACAAGATAAAAACATGTAACCTTTCTGATGGTTTAAAACTATTCAGCTTCTCATTACTGTGCGTTAGCGCTGTCTTCACTTTCCGACACAGGGAAGTAAAGCGAGTCTTTTTCTTGATAAATAAAAAACCGGCCAGTTATGTCTTCTATAGAAATGAAACCTAATCGTTTAGAAAATACGTCTCCTTATCCGCTTATGCCACCACGCCATGAAGAGATCGACTTACTGAGCTTAATCTCTACGCTTTACGCGGCCAAAAAACAGATCATCACGATTACGCTTCTGTTTGCATTGTGCGGTTTGGCAGCCAGTTTCCTGTTACCACAAAAATGGACCAGTGAAGCAGTTGTTACGCCTCCTGAAAATACCAATCTTACTGAGTTACGCCGTGCGATGGTGAATTTGACGGTGCTTGGCGTGGAAACCAATCTTGATGCCGGTCGTCTCTATAATCTATTTTTAAAGAAATTTGACTCGCAGGAGCTGCGTGAGAAATTCCTTGCTCAATCTCCGTATGTACAGACGCTGCTGAAAAATCCGAGTGTGGATAAGAGTGAGTTGTATCGTGCAATCGTCGGTGTGTCGGACAAATTCAAAGCGGCGGACAACAGTAATGCTAAAAAAGGCGAGAATCAGCCTTACACCTCGTGGACTTTGAGTTTTACCGCGCCAGATGCAGATGATGCTCAGCAAGTACTGAGAAACTACATTGATTTTATTAGTGCGGAAGTGAATAAAGACGTGCTTGCGAATGTGAAAAATGCGGTGGAACTCAAAGTCGCATTTGAAAAAAATAAGCTGGGGCTCGACCGCGTTAATCTTGAAAACCAACACAATGTTAACCTGGAGCGCCTGGGCTACTCATTAAAAGTCGCCAATGCTGCGGGTTTGAAAGCGCCGGTATACAGTAATGGGCAGGCAGTAAAAGACGATCCTGATTACTCTGTTTCTCTGGGGGCTAACGGTTTAGCTGAGAAATTGAAGATTGAGGAGTCAATTAAAGATGTTGCTCAGTTGAATGCAGGCATACAAAATCGCGATCACGCGCTGAGTCAATTAGAAGCCATTAACCTTGGCGATGTTAATTTCACGCCGTATCAATTCCAGATGCAGCCTTCATATCCACTGAAAAAAGATGGTCCGGGCAAAGCACTGATTGTTGTGCTCGCGGCATTAGTTGGTTTGATTGTCGCGGCGGGTTTGGTTTTGGTTCGTGGGGCAATGGCATCACGTATGCAGATTGAAGAAATGTAATTTCACATTTCGCTTCACAAAAACGGCTCCTCTGGCAGGAGCCGTTTTTGTTTGTACGCTACTTCAGAAAATCTTCACGTATTGGGGTAAAGGTATCAAGAAGCGTACCCGCTGCCAGGCATACACAACCGTGCATTACGTGCGGCTCTTTATACAGTGTGTCGCCCGCAGTAACGCGATGCGTTTCTTCGCCGATGGTGAATTCAAACTCGCCAGACAGCACATAAGTTAATTGCTCATGCGGATGGTTGTGCATTGGGCCGATTGCACCCTTCTCAAAATTAACCTGCACCGCCATCATTTTACCGCCGTGCGCCAGAATACGGCGGCTCACGCCAGCACCTAAATCTTCCAGTTTGGTATCTTTAATATAAGTGAACATTCGCGATCCTTTTATATGTGAAACAATGTTTCATTTAATTAATCGTATCCTGAAAACTTGGTTTGCGGTAGTTCACGCCAGCGTTTTGTAAGGAAGATCACGCTTTCCTGCCGGGTAATCTCTCTGATATAACCAATGCAATAAAAGCCAACAGGTGAAAAGTCATGAAAACAATGGGTTTGCTGGGCGGAATGAGCTGGGAGTCGACAATTCCTTATTATCGTTTGATCAATGAAGGGGTTAAGGAACGTTTAGGCGGCCTGCACTCGGCAAAGATCGTACTGCATAGCGTTGATTTTCATGAGATTGAAGCCTGCCAGTCAAAGGGCGAGTGGGATCTGGCGGGGGACATGCTGGCACAGGCAGCGCTTGGGCTACAGAAAGCCGGGGCGGAAGGTATCGTGTTATGCACTAACACCATGCACAAAGTGGCTCATCATATTGAATCGCGCTGTGAATTGCCGTTTTTACATATTGCTGATGCAACCGGGCGTGCCATTGCTGCTCAGGGCGCGAAGAAAGTCGCGCTGCTTGGCACCCGTTACACCATGGAGCAAGATTTCTACCGTGGACGTCTAAGTACACAATTCGGTATTGAATCGCTGATCCCTAACGAGCCACAGCGTTTGCATATCAACCAGATTATCTTCGAAGAACTTTGCCTCGGGAAAATCACTGCGCAATCGAAGCAGTATTATCAGCAAGTAATTGAAGAGTTGCAGGGGCAGGGCGCAGAGGGCGTGATTTTTGGTTGTACTGAAATTGGGTTGTTGCTTAACCAGCAAGATTGCTCGCTGCCCGTGTTCGATACCGCTGCGATTCACGCAGCCGATGCGGTGAATTTCATGCTGGCTGAGTAATATTTTTTTATTTCGTATTTCAAATGGTTAATCGGCAAAAAAGAGTATCCTTAGCGTACGCCGGGTCACCCCCGGCGTTTTTTGTGTTATTAATTTGTTAAGCAGCGCACAGTTTTTCAAACAAGCTGCACCTCTTACATCCTCGCAATCTGGCGGCAGAGCTCACTCTCCCGCCTTTTGTTATGTCTAAAACCGGGAGTTTTCCATGCCTGTTTCCTTACTCGCGCTGGCGATGAGTGCGTTTGCCATCGGCACGACGGAGTTCGTTATTATGGGCCTTCTGCCCGATGTGGCTGGGGACCTGACAATCTCCATTCCCACTGCGGGCTGGCTGATTAGCGGCTACGCGCTGGGGGTTGCGATAGGTGCACCGATCATGGCGTTACTGACAGCTCGCCTGCCGCGCAAACTGTCACTGATATTGCTAATGGTGATTTTTATCGTCGGCAATATCTTGTGTGCGTTAGCGCTTAATTACCAATTCCTGATGCTGGCGCGCGTTATTACCGCGCTGTGCCACGGAGCCTTCTTTGGGATTGGCGCGGTTGTGGCGGCAAGCCTTGTGGCACCGAACCGGAAAGCATCTGCAGTGGCACTGATGTTTACTGGCCTGACGTTAGCCAATGTGTTGGGCGTGCCGATTGGTACCTGGTTTGGTCAGTTATACGGCTGGCGTTCGACATTCTGGGGCGTTGCGGTTATCGGCGTGGTCGCCTTTATTGCGCTGATTGTCAGCCTTCCATCGCAGAAAGAAGAAACGCCAACTGACCTAAAACGTGAAGTCAGCGCGCTGGCCAATGGGAAGCTGTGGCTCTCTCTGGCGATGACGGTCTTTTTTGCCGCCGCGATGTTCACCTTATTTAGCTACATTGCCCCAATGTTGTTACAGGTGACGGGCGTGACGCATCAGGGCGTAAGCTGGACTCTGTTCCTGATTGGTGCGGGTTTAACGGTGGGGAATATTCTTGGTGGACGTCTGGCTGACTGGAAAGTTTCTTTTAGCCTGATACTGAGTTTTAGCCTGATTGCTATCTTCTCGCTGCTATTTCGCTGGACTAGTCACGGTATGTGGCTTGCGGAGATCACCTTATTCCTGTGGGCAATGGCGGCTTTTGCTACGGTCCCTGCACTGCAAATTAACGTTGTGCTGCACGGTAAAGATGCGCCAAATCTGGTTTCTACGCTGAATATCGCGGCCTTTAACGTTGGTAACGCATTAGGAGCTTGGGTGGGCGGCACCGTGATTGCGCGTGGCTTTGGCCTGACTGCGGTTCCCGTTGCCGCGGCAGGGCTTGCGGCTATCGGGCTTATCCTTTGCCTGATTAACTTTAGCGCCGGCACCGGCCACAGCCAGCCGGTGGCCGAGCATTAATTCAGGCGTCGAGCAGCTGATTCAGCGGCTCGATGTATATCTGCATACTGCTTTGCAGGTGTTCGCTGAAAGCCGTGACTAACGCGGAAGCAGGGCGGTGAAGTGGGCGAATCAGGCTCACGGTAAATGGCACCGCCACGCTGAAACGGCGGGCAACGACGCCACTTGAAGCGTAATCCAGAGCGGTCAATGGATTGACCACCGACACGCCAACACCTGCCCGTACCATCGCACACACCGATGCCGCACTGTGCGTTTCCATCACCATTCGCCGCTTAACGTCATGCTCCTGAAATAGCGAGTCCAGGAGCTGGCGATAACTGTCGGTACGCGACAGGCTAATGTAATTCTCTCCGGCAAAATCTTGCGGTGTCAGTACCTTTTTATCAGCAAGGCGATGCCCGGCAGGCAACACACACACTTCGTTGAGCGTCAGCAATGTCTGGCGGTCGGTTCCGGCAGGCGTTACGGTGTTTTCGGTTAGCCCTAAATCGTGGCGTTGCGCGGATAGCCACTCCTCCAGCAACGGTGATTCCTGCGGCACAATATTCAGGCTCAGTTCCGGGTAGCGTGCCAGAAACGGCTGCACTAAAACCGGCAGGAATGATTGTGAGAATACCGGCAGGCAGGCAATCGACAGCTCTCCCTGGCGGAATTCGCGCAGGCTGTCTGCGGCACTCAGTATTCTGTCCAGCCCATACCAGGATCGTTGTACTTCCTCAAATAACCGCAGCCCCTGAACGGTAGGGTGCAGGCGCCCACGGCTGCGTTCGAATAATTGCAGGCCAATTAATTTCTCAAGTCTTGCCAGTTCGCGACTGACTGTCGGCTGCGAAGTGTGTAATAACCCAGCGGCCTCGGTGAGGTTTCCGGCAGTCATCACAGCATGGAATATTTCGATGTGGCGTAGGGTTATTGAGGGCATGTTTTGGCCTTTCTGTTTTGGGTATACGAGTCACGCCCTCACCCTAACGCTCTCCCTTTGGAAGAGGGCTGGGGTGAGGGTCGGTTTATCCATATCAGTTTTGCATAGACTTAAGAGAAAACGATATTTTTTCTTCATCTCGCGCTGTGGCGTAATACAAAAAAATGAATTGCTGCCGGAGCCAACCATGCCACGCCCACTGAATAACACCGACACTGCTTTGAATGCGCAGAACTTGCTGGCGCTACCTGCTGAATTTGGCTGCCCGGTCTGGGTCTACGACGCGGAGATTATCCGCCAGCAAATCAGCCAACTGCGCCAGTTTGATGTGATCCGCTTTGCACAAAAAGCCTGCTCCAACATTCATATTTTGCGCCTGATGCGTGAGCAGGGTGTGAAGGTGGATTCCGTTTCTCAGGGCGAAATTGAGCGTGCGCTGGCTGCGGGTTATAAGCCGCTAGAAAATCACGACGATATTGTTTTTACCGCCGACATGATTGACCAGCCGACGCTGCAACTGGTGGCTGAGCAGCAAATTCCGGTGAACGCGGGTTCTGTCGACATGCTGCAACAGCTTGGTGAGGTGTCACCAGGCCATCGCGTCTGGTTACGTGTCAACCCAGGCTTCGGCCACGGCCACAGCCAGAAAACCAATACCGGTGGCGAAAACAGTAAACATGGCATCTGGCACGCAGATTTACCGCAGGCGCTGGACGTTATTCAACGCTACAAACTGCGTTTAGTGGGCATCCATATGCACATCGGTTCGGGTGTTGATTACGGCCACCTCGAGCGAGTGTGTGGTGCGATGGTGCAGCAGGTCATTGATTTTGGACAGGATTTGGAAGCTATTTCCGCAGGCGGTGGTTTGTCTATTCCGTATCGTGAAGGTGAAGAAACTATCGACACCAGCCACTATTACGGCTTGTGGAATGCCGCCCGTGAAAAAATTGCCCGGCGTTTGGGCCACCCGGTAAAACTGGAGATTGAACCAGGCCGTTTCCTGGTGGCGGAATCCGGTGTGCTGGTGGCTCAGGTACGTTCTGTGAAAAACATGGGATCGCGCCACTTTGTGTTGATCGACGCCGGGTTTAACGACCTGATGCGTCCGTCAATGTACGGCAGTTATCACCATATTTCTGCTCTGGCGGGCGATGGGCGTGAGCTGAGTGCACAGCCGTTGGTAGAAACTGTGGTCGCCGGGCCGCTTTGCGAATCGGGTGATGTGTTTACCCAGCAAGAAGGTGGCAAAGTGGAAACCCGCGCACTGCCGCCGGTTCAGGTCGGTGATTATCTGGTGCTGCACGATACCGGCGCGTATGGCGCGTCGATGTCGTCCAACTACAACAGCCGCCCGTTGTTACCAGAAGTGCTGTTCGATAACGGACAGGCACGACTGATTCGCCGCCGCCAGACTATTCAGGAGCTGTTAGCTTTAGAGCTGTTTTGACTTACGAAAGACTAAACGGCCCCGGAGCGACTGAATCACGTAATACCAGTTCACCAACAAACGGTGGGATCGCTTTAAGCGACTCGCCGTTTGCCAGTTTTATTGCCTGGTCGATTGCCGTAGTAATCATGCTTTCAATAGGCAAAGAGACACTGGATAAAGCAGGCTCCAGCCACTGTGCGCTTGGCGCGTCATCAAAGCCGAATAGCGAAATATCCTGCGGAATACGCACTCCGGCTTGATGCAGCGCTTTGGACGCACCCAGCGCCATATCATCGTTACAGGCAAACAGTGCGGTAAACGGCACACGGCTTGCCAGCAATTCCTGGCACAGTTGATGACCGAGCGCCATGCTTGAATCGCCGTACTTAACTTTATCTTCGCTAAAAGCAATGCCATGTTTTTGCAGCGCTTTTCGATAACCCATCAGGCGTGCCTGGCCGGTAGGGGTCGAGATTGGCACTGTGATACAGGCAATATCGCGATGCCCCTGCTGAATCAAATAGTCGGTTGCTTTAAATGCGGCATCTTGCTGCTCAAAGAATACGCAGCGATCGCGAGCCTGACTGACGTCGCGGTTAATCACGACCAGCGGCACTTTGATGCTATTCATCAGCGAGAGTAATGTGCGCTCGTTCATAAAGCGGGTGTAAAGCACGATCGCATCGCAATGGCGGTCTACCAGCATTTGTACGGCTTCGAGCTCTTTTTGCGGGGTATCGTGCCCGTCAGTCACAATCAGCTGTTTTCCCCATGCTTCTGTCTGCCGGGAAGCCTGCTGTAACAGGCGACCAAAGTAGAACCCGTCGAAAGTTGAAACCACTAACCCCACGCTATTACTGCTTCGATTCGCAAGCGATCGCGCCAAAAAGTTAGGCCGATAGCCTAACTCTTCCATGGCGTGAAAAACCTGTTCGCGAGTGCTCTCTTTGACTTGACCAATCCCGTTAAGCACACGTGATACCGTGGCTTTGGAAACGCCTGCGCGCAGTGCGACATCCAGCATTGTTACCATCATTCATTCCTGATTTAGAGCTTGCTGCGTGGTCGCATAATTTCGCTAGTTTATCACGCTGTGGTGATGAAACATGGCGCTAGCAGCAATTGTCGTGCCGGATCACGCTTTTGAATGATTCAGGCAATTTATATTTATTTGGTATACCAAAATAAGAAAATTGGTTGATATTGGGATTCCAATATAACGATGTGGGACATTTGTCACGGAAATGTTGAGCAGTTGATTCTATTTTTGGCATACCAAAACGTTCGTTAAACATCACCCTACATAATAAAAAACGACAACACTGAGGTATACCCTATGGCTTTGCAGGAAAAGTTAATCGACTCTCTGGGAAGTTTCGCCACTAAATTCAATAGCTACCGCTATATTATGGCGATCAAAGCTTCCTTTATTACCCTGATGCCGGTGATCATCGTTGGGGCGTTTTCGGTCCTGATTTCGAACATGGTACTGGACCCGAAGAACGGTCTTGCCAGCTTCTCCGCTCTGTCATTCCTGGCACAGCTTAAGCCGATTACCGCGGCCATTAACTATGCCACGCTTAACTTTTTGAACATTGGCGCGGTGTTCCTGATTGGTATCGAACTGGGCAGGATCAACGGTATCAAAAATCTGTTTCCGGGCTTGTTGGCGGTGATCTGCTTTATCTGTGTGACGCCGACGACAATCGAGATGATGGTCGACGGGCAAATGCACATGGTTAAAGATATTCTCGCACGCCAGTTCTCTGATACCCGCAGCCTGTTCCTCGGCATGTTTATCGCTATTTTGTCGGTCGAAATTTACTGCTGGCTGGAAAAGCGCGAAGGGCTGAAGATCAAAATGCCTGATACCGTTCCGCCAAACGTTTCGGCCTCTTTCTCAGCACTCATCCCCTCCATCATTACCGTCACGGCTATCGCGACCTTTGGTTTTATCTTCCATCAGACTACCGGCATGTTTTTGTATGATGCGGTGTATCAGGTAGTGCAGCAACCGCTCGAAAAAGTGGTGCAAAGCCTGCCGGGTATTTTGTTGCTGATGTTTGTCGCGCAGCTTTTCTGGGTTATCGGGATCCACGGTAACCAGATGATCAAGCCTATCCGCGAACCGCTGCTGCTGGGGGCGATAACCGTCAACATGAGTGCGTTTGAGCAAGGCAAAGAGATCCCCAACATCATCACCATGCCGTTCTGGGATGTGTATATGAGTATTGGCGGGTCTGGTTTAACCATCGGCCTGCTGATTGCGGTCATGATTGCGACGAAGCGCAAAGAGATGAAAGAAATCGCCAAACTCTCTTTCGGCCCTGGCATTTTTAATATTAACGAGCCGGTGATTTTTGGTATGCCGATTATGCTCAACCCTATTCTGGCGATTCCTTTCATTATTACCCCGCTGGTGACAGGCACCATTGGCTACTTCGCAACCGCCATGGGCTTTGCCGGTAAAGCCGTGGTGATGGTGCCGTGGACCACGCCGCCACTGATCAACGCCTGGCTTTCCACCGCCGGTTCGATGGGGGCGGTGGTGACCCAACTTGGCTGCATTCTGGTTTCCATTCTGATTTACCTGCCGTTTGTGAAAATTGCCTCTCGCCGTGCTGAACAAGCGCAGTTACAGGCCGAACGGCAACAACTTGCCAAAAGCGTGTGAGGAAGGCATGAGCAACGTAAAAATCACTATCCCAAAAGATTTCATACTCGGTGCTGCGGCATCGGCCTGGCAAACCGAAGGCTGGAGCGGTAAGAAAGAAGGGCAGGACTCCTGGCTGGACGCCTGGTACAAAAATGACAGACATGTCTGGCACGAAGGCTACGGCCCGTCGGTCGCCACAGATTTTATTAATCGTTACCGCGAAGATGTGGCGTTAATGAAACAGGCGGGTTTGACGCATTATCGCACCTCAATCAACTGGTCGCGCTTTTTCACTGACTATGAAAATGGCGTGGTTGATGAGGAGTATGCGCAGTACTACGACAATCTTTTCGATGAAATGCGCAGCACCGGCATAGAGCCGATGATCTGCCTCGAGCATTACGAACTTCCTGCGACGTTATTTGAAACTTACGGCGGCTGGGCCTCGAAGAAAGTGGTCGAGCTCTTTGTGTTGTATGCGGAAAAAGTCTTTGCCCGTTATGCCCACAAAGTGAATCGTTGGTTCACTTTTAATGAGCCGATTGTGGTGCAAACCCGCGTTTATCTTGATGCGCTGCGCTGGCCGTATGAGCAAAATACCCATAAATGGATGCAGTGGAATCACCACAAAAACCTCGCGACAGCGAAAGTCGTCAAACTGTTCCGTGAGAAAGGTTACAGCGGGAGCGTGGGCTGCATTCTCAATCCGGAAGTCACTTACGCACGTTCGAGCGCGCCCCATGACCAGCAAGCCGCGCAGATTTACGACCTGTTCTACAACCGCGTGTTTTTAGACCCTATGGTGCAGGGTGAATATCCGCCGCAGCTAATTGAGCTGCTGGCAAAGCATGATGTGCAGTGGGATTACACGGAAGAAGAACTGGTGATTATTCGCGAAAATACAGTTGATGAGCTGGGCATCAACTTGTACTACCCGCACCGAGTTAAAGCGCCGTCGCGCGCCTGGAACCCGCAAACACCATTCCACCCGGCATTTTATTATGAGCCGTTTGAATTACCTGGCCGGCGAATGAACAAGTCGCGGGGTTGGGAAATCTACCCGCGCATTGTTTATGACATGGCGATGCGTATTAAAACCGAATATCGCAATATTCCGTGGTTTGTCGCGGAGAGCGGAATGGGTACCGAAAATGAAGCGCAGTTCCGCAATGCCGACGGTGTGATTGAAGATGATTATCGCATTGCGTTTATCAGCGAGCATTTGTACCAGACGCTGCGTGCCCGTGAAGATGGTGCTAACTGCCAGGGCTACATGTTGTGGGCGTTTACCGACAACGTGTCGCCGATGAACGCATTCAAAAACCGTTACGGTTTGATTGAAATTAACCTGCAAAAAAACCGTGAGCGACGAGCGAAAAAATCAGCACATTGGTATCGGGCATTGGGTGAAACTCGCACCTTACAGCTCAATATTGACGATGAATGGAAATAATCATTCAGCGGATTAATTTGATAAGCTAACGGGTATTAATCAGCGGTAGAACACTGTGCCGCTGAGAATCAACAATGCGGGTGATATCGTGGACAAGGTAGTGCTTTCGCCAGAAAAAAAACAATACCAGGAAATTGGTGAGGATCTGCGCGCGCAAATAATGCAGGGGTTGTATCCGGTCGGTTCTCGTTTACCGCCTGAACGTAATATTGCCGAGACTTACGGTGTAAGCCGCACCATTGTTCGTGAAGCATTGCTGATGCTTGAACTGCAAGGCACGGTCGATATTCGCCAGGGGTCGGGTGTTTATGTCACTCGCGTTCCCGCAGAAAATGAAGCGGAAGAAGAAGCGTTTTTCAGTAGCGATATTGGCCCGTTTGAAATGCTTCAGGCGCGCCAGTTGCTGGAAAGCAACATTGCAGCCTTCGCTGCCAAAATGGCGACCAAAGCGGATATCGACAACCTCAAACGTATTCTTGAACAAGAACAGCGCGCGATTGCGATTAACGACCTGAGCCAGGATAACTGCAAAATGTTTCATCTGGTGCTGGCGGGTGCCTCGCAAAACCAGATGCTACTGTCGACGGTTGAGAGCATCTGGCGTCATCTTGATAGCAGCCCGATGTGGCAGCAACTGCGGGCGCACATTGACACGCGCAGCTATCGCCTGAAATGGCTGGGTGACTTACAAACAATCCTGGCCGCCCTTCGCCGCCGGGACGTGATGGGGTCTTGGCAGGCAATGTGGCAGCATCTTGAGAACGTCAAAAACAGTCTGCTTGAACAGTCTGATTCTGACGCCCCCGATTTTGATGGTTATTTGTTCGAGTCCGTTCCTATCTTCCAGGGAAAACTGATGTGAAAATTGAGCCACTTTACGTCGTGCCACAACATGAACAGCAAGTCACCGACTGGCTGTGGCAGGCGTTTGGCACTCCCAATAGCCGGGACTTTTTCGCCTCGATTGTGGCAACCAGCCAACGAGAAGGGGAGATGCCGCTGACTTTTGTCGCCGTAGAGGGGGCGAAATTAGTGGGGACAGTCGGGTTGTGGCGCTGCGATTTAATTAGCCGCCAGGATCTCTTTCCGTGGCTGGCCGCGTTATATATCGATGAAAAGCAGCGTGGTCGTGGGTTAGGGGCAAAGTTGCAACAACACGTTATTGAACACGCCCGCGAACTCGGTTACCCACAGCTTCATCTCTATTCGGCCTGCAAAGATTACTATGAGCGATTTGGCTGGCAGTATATCGGCGATGGGCTGGATTATCCGAACAAGCCCGTTCACCTATACCGTTTTACGCTTTAAAACTTACTCGCCCGCATAAGCGATGACCGAGTGGCGGCGCACCAGTGTCGGGCTAAACATATGCGTGATTTCGGGTAGCTCACGTTTTTCAGCCAGCGCTAAAGCCAGTTCTGCGGCCTGTTCTGCCATAGTGATGATTGGGTAACGAACCGTTGTCAGGCGCGGGCGAACGTAACGCGAGATAAGCACATCATCAAAGCCAATCAGTGAAATCTCTTTCGGGACATCAATTCCATTATCGTTCAACACGCCCATCGCACCCGCTGCCATAGAATCGTTATAACAGGCCACGGCGCTGAAATGTTTCCCTCGCCCTAATAACTCAGTCATGGCCTGTTCGCCGCCGCTTTCGTCAGGTTCGCCGTAAGTCACTAACCGATCGTTAACCGACAAACCGTGCTCGGTCAGTGCGTCGTAATAACCCTGCAAACGATCGTCGGCATCGGAGATCTGGTGGTTGGAACACAGATAGCCAATTTTGGTGTGGCCTTGTTGGATCAGGTGGCGTGTCGCAAGCCATGCGCCGTAGCGGTCGTCGAGTGCTACGCAGCGCTGCTCAAACCCCGGCAGAATGCGGTTAATAACCACCATGCCTGGCATTTGTTTCATCAGGGAAATCAATTCGCTATCGGGGATTTTTTTTGCGTGGACAACCAGTGCTGCACAGCGGTGGCGAATAAGTTGTTCAATCGCCTGGCGTTCTTTTTGTTCATTGTGATAACCGTTACCAATCAACAAAAAGTTGCCTGTGCGGTAGGCGACCTGCTCGACGGCTTTAACCATCGCGCCAAAGAACGGGTCGGAAACATCCCCGACTATCAGGCCAATTGTCTCAGTGGTTTGCTGAGCTAAAGCGCGTGCATTGGCGTTGGGATGGTAATTCAGTTCTTCCATCGCACTGGTTACTGCCAGGCGGGAAGCTTCGCTGGCTTTCGGAGAATCATTAATGACTCGAGATACCGTGGCGACAGAAACGCCTGCCAGTTTTGCTACATCCTTAATTGTCGCCATCGAGAGTATTCCTGAGTGGGTAAGCGTTTACACAGGTTTAAGTGTTACGGAAAAGCCGCACTACTTCAAGGGTGCAACTGTAGGTGCTGTCGCAAACTTACCTAAAATGAAGCCAATATTAGTGTAAACGTTACATTTCCCGGCTGCTGAAATTCAAGCGCAGCGGCAACGGGAAGCATGTTCTGGATTTTTAAAGATTTCAGGCTAAATCTTTGCTTACAGTTTGCATTGCGCTGTTGCTATTTCGCCGTGGCGAAAAGCCACCAGCCACTGCTACATTTGTAGTCCCAGAGGTATTGATAGGTGATGTCAGCATCTAATGCTGATCACATGAATTACACCAACCTGCGCGGATGCGCAGGTTTTTTTTGCCCAAAATTCGCCTGCCTGTAACAAGACGCAATGTTTTAAACACCTGGTTGCACTTTCCGCTAACTCTCTTGCTTTTTCTCACTGGTGACACTGACCAGACTGCGCCACAATTCAGATCCCAGAGGTATTGATTGGTGAGAATTCTAGTTACGTTGTTAAGTACAATTCTTTTGCACCAACCTGCGCAGATGCGCAGGTTTTTTTTGCCTTTTTTTCATACCCCGCACACATCCAAACTATCGCTCCTTTGAAGTTACTCATGTAATCTGCCACGACTACACTTAAGTGCTTGCGTCGATTAATGACAAAGGGAGTTGCTATGCTATTTGGTTTTTTCCGAACGCTGTTTCGTATTCTGTTCAGAGTACGTCTGTATGGCGATCAACAGGTTCTCTCCCAGTCACGTGTCTTGATTGTCCCTAATCACGTTTCCTTTATTGACGGTATTTTACTGGCATTGTTTTTACCGGGGCGCCCGGTATTTGCGGTGTACTCCTCTATTAGCCAGCAGTGGTATATGCGCTGGCTGAAATCGATGATTGATTTTGTGCCGCTTGACCCGACAAAGCCGATGTCGATTAAGCATCTGGTCCGCCTGGTTGAACAGGGCCGCCCGGTGGTTATCTTCCCGGAAGGGCGCATCTCGGTTACTGGCTCATTGATGAAAATCTATGAAGGCGCCGGGTTTGTTGCCGCGAAAGCGAATGCGACGGTTATCCCCATTCGGATTGATGGGGCTGAGTTATCGTTCTTTAGCCGCCTGAAAGGTTTGGTCAAGCGCCGCTTATTCCCGCGCATTAGCCTGCACATTCTGCCACCCACTTCCGTTGCGATGCCTGATGCGCCGCGTGCCCGCGACCGCCGCAAAATGGCCGGGGAGATGCTGCACCAGATAATGATGGAAGCACGTATGGCGGTGCGCCCTCGTGAGACATTGTTCGAAGCGTTGCTTTCTGCGCAGTACCGCTATGGTGACCGTAAAAACTGTATCGAAGACATTAATTTCAAACCTGATACTTATCGTAGCCTGCTGACTAAAACGCTGTTTGTTGGGCGCATCCTGAATAAATACAGTGCGCCGGGCGAAACTATCGGTTTGATGTTGCCGAACGCGGCAATTACCGCGGCGGTCATTTTTGGTGCTTCATCGCGTGGGCGAATCCCCGCAATGATGAACTACACCGCAGGTGTGAAAGGGTTGACCAGCGCGATTACGGCGGCTCAACTCAAAACGATTTTCACCTCGCGCCAGTTCCTCGACAAAGGCAAGTTATGGCACTTGCCGGAGCAACTTACGCAGGTGCGCTGGGTATTCCTGGAAGATCTTAAAGCCGATGTCACGCTCAGCGACAAACTGTGGATATTTGGCCATCTATTCGTGCCGCATCTCGCACAGGTCAAACAGCAGCCAGAAGATGCCGCGATGGTGCTGTTCACTTCTGGTTCGGAAGGGAACCCAAAAGGTGTGGTGCATAGCCATAAAAGCCTGCTGGCTAACGTTGAGCAAATTCGCACTATTGCCGATTTCACCGCCAATGACCGCTTTATGTCGGCATTGCCGCTGTTTCACTCGTTTGGTCTGACGGTCGGTTTGTTCACGCCCCTGCTGACCGGTGCGGAAGTGTTCCTTTACCCAAGCCCGCTGCATTATCGCATCGTGCCGGAACTGGTTTATGACCGTAACTGCACCGTGTTATTTGGCACCTCTACTTTCCTTGGCAACTATGCTCGTTTTGCCAATCCGTATGATTTCTTCCGCTTGCGTTATGTGGTGGCGGGGGCCGAAAAACTTCAGGAAAGCACCAAACAGATTTGGCAGGACAAATTTGGCCTGCGGATTCTCGAAGGATACGGCGTGACCGAGTGTGCGCCAGTGGTTTCCATCAACGTCCCAATGGCGGCGAAAGTGGGCACGGTTGGGCGCATTCTCCCGGCGATGGATGCCCGGCTGATGGCGGTTCCGGGTATTGAAGAAGGTGGGCGGCTGCAACTGAAAGGGCCAAACATCATGAAAGGCTATCTTCGCGTCGAAAACCCTGGCGTGCTTGAAGCGCCGAGTGCTGAAAATGCGCTGGGTGAAGTGGAGCAAGGCTGGTATGACACCGGTGATATTGTCAGCTTTGACGAACAGGGTTTTTGCGTGATCCAAGGGCGAGCCAAACGCTTTGCCAAAATTGCCGGTGAAATGGTTTCGCTGGAAATGGTCGAGCAACTGGCGCTCGGCGTTTCCCCGGAGAAAATGCACGCAACGGTTATCAAAACTGATGCGGCAAAAGGTGAAGCACTGGTGATGTTCACTACCGATAACGAACTGAGCCGTGAAAAATTGCTGCAATATGCTCGCGCAAATGGCGTGCCTGAGCTGGCTGTGCCGCGTGATATCCGCTTTATGAAACAGTTGCCTGTTCTGGGTAGCGGTAAACCTGATTTTGTCAGCCTGAAAGCGCAGGTAGACCAACCGGAGACAGAGAATGCATGACAATGCCGTGAACAATACCTCCATTTGGTCCAGAGGTATGATGGCCGTAACCTGCGCACAGTTTTTATCAGCGTTTGGAGATAATGCGCTGCTCTTTGCCACACTTGCGGTACTGAAACAGCAGTTCTACCCCGACTGGAGCCAGCCTGTTTTACAGATGGTTTTTGTTGGCGCGTACATTCTGTTTGCTCCGTTTGTCGGCCAGGTCGCTGACAGCTTTGCCAAGGGCCGGGTGATGATGTTTGCTAACGGTCTTAAGCTGATGGGTGCTGCGGTGATCTGCTTTGGCTTCAACCCGTTTATCGGTTATACGCTGGTGGGTGTGGGGGCTGCGGCTTACTCACCGGCAAAATATGGCATTCTCGGCGAGTTAACGACTGGCGACCGCCTGGTGAAGGCCAATGGGTTGATGGAATCCTCAACGATTGCCGCAATTCTGCTGGGGTCGATGGCGGGTGGTGTGCTGGCCGACTGGCATATTGTGGCGGCGCTGAGTGTCTGCGTTCTGGTGTATGCGGGGGCGGTAGTTGCCAACATCTTTATACCTAAACTTGCCCCAGCCAGGCCTGGTCAATCATGGCGCTTCACGCCAATGACACGCAGTTTCTTCAGTGCCTGCCGTAACTTATGGCACAATGGTGAAACCCGCTTTTCGCTCGTCGGCACCAGCTTGTTCTGGGGGGCTGGTGTGACGCTGCGCTTTTTACTGGTGCTGTGGGTGCCGGTTGCATTGGGGATTACCGATAACGCCACGCCAACGTATCTGAATGCCATGGTCGCGGTAGGGATTGTGGTGGGTGCGGGGGCAGCGGCAAAACTGGTGACGCTGAAAACCGTAGCGCGCTGTATGCCCGCCGGTATTTTGATTGGCGTTGGTGTGTTGTTCTTCGCTATGCAAACCGCGTTGCTGCCGTCTTATATGTTGTTGGTGCTGATTGGTATTCTGGGTGGTTTCTTCGTGGTTCCTCTCAATGCGTTGCTTCAGGAACGTGGGAAACATTCAGTTGGTGCAGGCAATGCGATTGCGGTGCAGAACCTGGGTGAAAATACCGCGATGCTGTTGATGCTGGGGCTTTACTCACTGGCAGTCAAAACAGGTGCACCGATTGTCGGCATCGGCATTGGCTTTGGCGCGGTATTCGCGCTGGCGATTGGCTGGTTGTGGATTTGGCAGATTCGCCAGAAGTAGTTTTTCTCCTCCCCTGATGGGGAGGAGATTTTCATATCACGGTGCCGGGTAGGTATAAACCCGGTTAACCGCTTCCAGCTCAGCAATCACATCTTCGCTCAAATCCAGGTGCAGGCTCTCAAGGTTGGTCTTCAACTGCTCGAGTGTCGTTGCGCCTAACAGCGTGCTGGCAACAAACGGCTGGCGGCGTACAAATGCCAGTGCCATCTGTGCCGGGTCAAGATTATGCCGTTTGGCTACGTCAACATAAGCTGCAACCGCAAGCTGCGTTTGCTCGCCGCTGTAACGTGTAAAACGGCTAAACAGCGTGTTGCGAGCGCTAGCCGGTTTTGCACCGTTCAAATATTTACCCGTCAACGTACCGAACGCCAGGCAAGAATAGGCCAGCAGTTCCACGCCTTCGCGCTGCGTAATTTCCGCCAGGCCTACTTCAAAGCTGCGGTTTACCAGACTGTATGGGTTCTGGATGGTGACAATGCGCGGCAAATCATGCTTTTCAGCCAGTTGCAGGTAGCGCATCACGCCCCATGGTGTTTCATTGGAAACACCGATATAGCGGATTTTCCCTGCACGCTGGAATTCAGTCAGCGCTTCTAAGGTTTCAAGCAGCGTGACTGGCACGGCGTTATCGGTCCACGTGTATCCCAGTTTGCCAAAGCAGTTGGTGGCGCGTTGTGGCCAGTGAACCTGATAGAGATCGATATAGTCGGTTTGCAAGCGCTTCAGGCTGGCATCTAACGCATCGCGAATATTTCTGCGATCGAGCATCTGATTTGGACGAATGCCGGCATCGTTGTTGCGACTTGGACCGCTGACTTTCGTGGCGATAATCAGCTTCTCGCGATTAGCGCGTTGCTTTAACCAGTTGCCAACATAGGTTTCTGTTAACCCTTGTGTCTCAGGGCGCGGAGGTACCGGGTACATTTCTGCGACATCAATCAGGTTAACGCCCTGACTGACTGCGTAATCAAGCTGTTCATGAGCGTCGGCTTCGCTGTTTTGCTCACCAAACGTCATGGTTCCCAGCCCTAGCGTACTTATCTCAAGAGAGCTGTGGGGGATACGGTGATAGTGCATAGCCGCTTTCCTTATTCTTCTGTCTTATCGGTCAGGCAAGCCCCTGACAAAAATGGACTAATACCCAAAATAATTCTCGCTGCATCGCGGCGGCAAGTGAATGAATCCCGATGAGCTTACATAAGTAAGTGATTCGGGTGAATAAACGTAGCCAACAATGATGTAGCTTGAAGTATGACGGGTATAAACATGGCAGAGGGGAGACAAAAGCGGAAGGGGGTAAGTGCAGAAAAAGTGTTACAGGTCAGCGAGGCGCTGATCATCTGATGATCCCCAAAATATTTCAAGCTGCAGGAAGGCGGCAAACGAGAAAATCCCGATGAGCTTACTCTAGTAAGTGATTCGGGTGAGCGAGAGCAGCCAACGCATCTGCAACTTGAAAGATGAAGGGGAATTAGCGTTCAATAATCTGCGAAACATCATCACGGTTAATCTGCATCTCATTGCCTTGCTGATCGCGATAGCTTACCAGACCGGTATCGTCATCGACTTTAGGTTTTCCGTCAGTCAGGATCATACGGCCATCTTTGGTTGCCATCACGTAATCGCTGCTACAACCTGAAACCGCAAATGCCAGACCGACAGCGGAAATTAGAACTGCCCATTTTTTCATTGTTTTTCGCCTCTTGTGGTATGGAATGACATATACATTCTAGTAATAACTCGGCTAACAAGAAAAAGTAAGTAGTAAATTCTTAAAAGAAACAGCGGGGAAGCGCGAAGGCTTCCCCTGGCATGCTAAAGCGGGTTCTTTTTATTGCGGATAAGATTCAGCGTTTCTACTGCGATTGAGAAAAACATCGCAAAGTAGATGTAACCTTTCGGCACATGAATATCGAAGCCTTCCAGAATCAACGTAAAGCCGACCAGCAACAAGAATGAGAGTGCCAGCATTTTCACCGAAGGGTGGCGTTCGACAAAATCACCAATCGATTTTGCAGCAAACATCATCACCATCACCGCAATCACAACCGCTGCCATCATAATAAACAGATGATCGGACAGGCCAACGGCGGTAATGACTGAATCGAGGCTGAAAATGATATCCAGCAGCATAATCTGCACGATTGCGCCAAAGAAGGAGTGAACGTTGGTTTTTATCCCTTCCTCTTCACCTTCAATGGACTCGTGAATCTCTTTGCTCGCTTTCCAGATTAAGAACACGCCACCTAATGTCAAAATGAGATCTCGTGCCGAGAACTCATGGCCCATCACGGAAAACAGCGGGTGAATCAGGTGCGTCATCCAGGCGATAGACGCCAGTAACACCAGACGCATAATCATCGCAGCACCCAGTCCCAGGCGGCGGGCTTTGGCTTGTTGTGCTTTCGGCAGCTTAGCCACGACAAGCGAAAGGAAGATGATATTGTCGATACCCAGAACGATCTCCAGAATCGTCAGGGTGCCTAGCGCCATCCACGCGTTAGGATCGGTAATCCATGCAAACAACATTAAAAAATCCTGCCTGAAAATATAAAACGCCAATTATAAACGCCAGCTTGGATCTGGGTGCAAGTTAAATGAATCTACAACGAGAAATGATTAGCCAGTAAAGCGGCGGTGAAGTTCTTTTTCAGGTAAAAGCCGCGCGGGAGCGTAAGAATGGGCGCGCCATCAGCACCAATTGCATTGGTTAGCGCTTTACTGTTCGCGGCTTTAGGGCGCAATTGCAGCACTTCTCCGTGGCGTGCAGTGATGCGTTCGACCTGGCCGAGCACAATCAAATCCATTAACTCTTCCCAGTCCTGGCGCAACTGCTGCTCTTCCTCTTCGCAAGGAGCCCACAATAAAGGTGTACCAATATGCCGTTCAGCAAGAGGGATTTGCCGTTCCCCTTCAACCGGAACCCACAGCACTCGTTTTAATTTGTGACGTACATGGCTGGTTTCCCAGGTTACACCCGTGTTGCCGGTGAGAGGGGCTACGCAAACGAAAGTGGTTTCCAAAGGGCGGCCAAACCTGTCGACAGGAATGGTTTTCAGCTCAATACCTAACGCGGCGAAATCTTGCTCAGGCTTGCTTCCGGCGCTGGCACCCAGCCATAACTCCAGCAAAACACCGATCCAGCCTTTATCGCGTTTGAGATCCGCCGGGATCGGTAAATTAGCTAACGCCGCCAGTTCTCCCAGCGTATAGCCTGCCAGTTGTAGGGCTTGAGCCAGCAAAATCTGTTCATTTTCTGGAGGGTTAAGTAAAGGGCTAAGTGCTTGCATGGTGCCTTACTGCTGATCGGTTAAAAAGTAAGCGCGGTTTACCCACAACGTAGAAATAGTTTAGCGTGTCGAGGATAAGAATGACAATGCACTGATTTTGCATCATTTTTATCGCCTAAAATTTTCACATCTCAATTGTTCAAAAACCTTTTACCATTCTGGTCACTGGCAATGAACAGGATCTTACACCGGGTTATCCACAGAAAAATGGGATAAGTGGTAAAAAAGCTCACTACTGGTTCGATTTACAGCCTTGACTGGGGGTGAAACCCATTTTTTCGACAGATTGTGACTAACTTGTTGGCACAATCTGTGGATAAAAACGTCATTGGTTGATCTTTCAGCAGTGGGAGATCTTCATATGTGATGATCATCACACTACTGTGCAATAAGTTATTCATTTTCTCTTTATTGCATTGAATATATTGGTTATTTTATTTCTGAATTTTAACGAGATTCAGGAGTTATCCTAAGTTGTCCCGAGTGTATAAGGTAGTTCTTCACAGTTATATCCACAGAAAAAGTGAATAAACCGCGGGGCACATCTGCACTAATGTTTATAACTCGGTCATATTTTGTGAGTTATTCAAATGTTATTCCTTCTGAGAACCGTTACACAGTGGTTTACCGTCTAGCGCTTGTATGAAACAATCGGCCTAATCTAAGTTTGTTTTGAGGTAGTCCGGTGATCGATGATGATGGCTACCGCCCGAATGTTGGTATTGTAATTTGTAATCGGCAGGGTCAAGTGATGTGGGCCAGGCGTTTTGGTCAACATTCCTGGCAGTTTCCGCAAGGTGGCATCAATCCTGGCGAATCCCCGGAACAGGCAATGTATCGGGAACTTTTCGAGGAAGTGGGTCTACAGCGAAAAGATGTCCGAATACTCGCCTCGACCCGAAACTGGTTACGTTACAAGTTACCGAAACGTTTGGTGCGTTGGGACACAAAGCCGGTTTGTATCGGCCAGAAACAAAAATGGTTTCTCTTGCAATTGATCAGCAGTGACAACGATATCAATATGCAAACCAGCAGCACCCCAGAATTTGATGGCTGGCGCTGGGTGAGTTACTGGTATCCGGTTCGTCAGGTTGTCTCCTTTAAACGCGATGTCTATCGTCGGGTGATGAAAGAGTTTGCAAGCGTCGTAATGCCGCTACAGGAAGTTGCGCCACCACGTAATAACGCGCCTGTATGGCGACGTAAAAGAGGTTAAGTCACGCGAAAAATGCTCACCCGTTTGCGAGAAATAGTCGAGAAGGTTGCCAGCGCTCCGCGCCTCAATGAGGCGCTGGATATTCTGGTTACAGACATCTGCCTTGCGATGGACACCGAGGTATGCTCGGTTTATCTCGCAGATCATGACCGACGCTGCTTTTACCTGATGGCGACGCGTGGCCTTAAAAAGCCGCGCGGGCGCACTATTACACTTGCATTTGATGAAGGCATTGTTGGGCTGGTAGGGCGCCTTGCTGAGCCAATAAACCTTGCAGATGCGCAGAAACACCCCAGCTTTAAATATGTTCCCGCAGTAAAAGAAGAGCGTTTCCGCGCCTTCCTCGGTGTTCCCATCATTCAGCGGCGCCAATTGCTGGGTGTGCTGGTGGTGCAACAACGTGAGCACCGGCAATATGATGAAAGCGAGGAGTCCTTCCTCGTCACTCTCGCTACACAAATGGCCGCCATTCTTTCCCAGTCCCAGCTTACCGCTTTATTTGGTCAATACCGCCAGACGCGTATTCGGGCATTGCCTGCGTCCCCGGGCGTGGCCATTGCTGAAGGCTGGATGGACTCAACGGTGCCATTAATGGAACAGGTGTCTGAGGCCTCGACACTTGATACCACACTTGAGCGCGAGCGCCTTACCGCCGCACTCGAAGAAGCATCCAATGAGTTTCGCCGTTACAGCAAACGCTTTGCGGCCGGGGCCCAGAAAGAAACGGCTGCCATCTTTGACCTCTATTCGCACCTGTTAACCGATGCCCGCCTTCGACGTGAATTATTTGAAGAAGTGGATAAAGGCTCGGTTGCCGAGTGGGCGGTTAAAAAAGTCATCGAAAAATTTGCGGAGCAATTCGCAAGCCTGACAGACGGTTACTTAAAAGAACGAGCCGGTGATCTTCGAACACTTGGTCAACGCCTGTTGTTCCATCTCGATGACACCATTCAGAGCCCGAATACATGGCCTGAACGTTTTGTTTTAGTCGCCGATGAATTATCTGCAACCACGCTTGCCGAGTTGCCGCAAAACCGCCTCGTCGGTGTTGTGGTGCGCGATGGTGCGGCGAACTCCCATGCCGCTATCATGGTGCGTGCGTTGGGTATCCCAACTGTTATGGGGGCGGACATTCAGCCTTCGGTGTTGCACCGCCGTACATTGGTGGTCGATGGCTACCGTGGTGAACTGCTGGTTGACCCTGAAACCGTGCTGTTGCAGGAATACCAGCGGCTCATCACCGAAGAAAACGAACTCACCCGCCTGGTTGAAGACGATGTTGACCAGCCCGCGGCATTGAAAAGCGGCGAACGCGTTCAGGTAATGTTGAATGCGGGTCTTAGCCCGGAACATGAACAACTGCTTGGTAGCCGTATCGATGGTATCGGGCTTTATCGCACCGAAATTCCCTTCATGCTACAAAGCGGCTTCCCATCGGAAGAAGAGCAGGTCGCCCAGTATCAGGGCATGTTGCAGATGTTTAACGAAAAGCCGGTCACGCTACGTACGCTTGATGTCGGTGCCGATAAACAACTGCCGTATATGCCAATCAGTGAAGAAAACCCGTGTCTGGGCTGGCGAGGTATTCGTATCACGCTTGACCAACCTGAGATTTTCCTCGTGCAGGTGCGAGCCATGCTACGTGCTAACGCAGCAACGGGTAACCTGAGCATTCTGCTGCCGATGATCACCAGCATCGACGAGATTGATGAAGCACGCCGCCTGATTGATCGTGCCGGGCGCGAAGTGGAAGAAGTGTTGGGTTATGAGTTACCCAAACCGCGTATTGGCATCATGGTTGAAGTTCCTTCAATGGTCTTCATGATGGGGCACCTTGCCAGCCGCGTTGATTTTATCTCTGTCGGCACCAACGACCTGACGCAATATTTGCTGGCCGTTGATCGCAACAATACTCGTGTGGCGAGCCTGTATGACAGCCTGCATCCGGCAATGATCCGTGCCTTGAGCCATATTGCGAAAGAGGCCGAACGCAATGGTATTGACCTGTGTTTATGCGGTGAAATGGCCGGTGACCCGATGTGTGTAGCGCTGCTTGTGGGCATGGGCTATCGCCATTTGTCGATGAACGGCCGCTCTGTGGCACGCGTCAAATACCTGTTGCGCCACATCAGCCTTGAAGAAGTGCAACTGCTTGCGCAGCGTAGCCTTGAGGCTCAATTGGCAACAGAAGTCCGTCACCAGGTCGCTTCGTTCATGGAACGCCGGGGGATGGGCGGGTTGATTCGCGGCGGGCGCTAATTTTTTTCGTCGCTCTTCTTTCTCATACCTAATTCATGCCGAAATAATTCGAGTTGCAGCCAACACAGCTGCGGCTCGAAGTATGAAGGGCATTACATATCTTTTACAACTTCACCAGCTTAACGGACTTAACCCTTGAGCCCTTTGTGCTATGATCCGCTGCTTTCGGAGCGCATCTGCACAGATGCGTACTTGCAACCCGTCGTCGACTTTCGATGGGGTAACAATGGTTTGTGGTGACAGATGAATAGTGGCTATCTGCATTTCCCTGAATTTGACCCGGTGATTTTTTCCGTCGGGCCAGTCTCATTGCACTGGTACGGAGTGATGTACCTGGTTGGTTTCGTGTTTGCTATGTGGCTTGCGGGTCGTCGCGCGAATAAGCCTGGTAGCGGTTGGACGAAAGACGAAGTCGAAAACCTGCTGTATGCCGGCTTCCTGGGGGTATTCCTCGGCGGGCGCCTTGGTTATGTCTTCTTCTACAACCTGCCATCTTTCCTTGCTGACCCACTGTATCTGTTTAAAGTCTGGGATGGCGGTATGTCCTTCCATGGCGGACTGGTTGGTGTTATCTGCGTGATGATTTGGTTTGCGCGCCGTACTCGCCGCTCATTCTTCCAGGTTGCTGATTTCATTGCACCTCTGATTCCATTTGGCCTGGGCGCAGGTCGCCTGGGTAACTTCATCAATGGCGAATTGTGGGGCCGTGTCGACCCTAACTTCCAGTGGGCAATGCTGTTCCCGGGCTCCCGCAGCGAAGATATTGGCCTGCTGGCGACTCATCCTGAATGGCAGTCGTTGTTTAATGCCTACGGTGTATTACCGCGCCATCCTTCCCAGCTTTACGAAATGGTTCTGGAAGGCATCGTTCTGTTTATCATCCTTAACGTGTTTATCCGTAAACCGCGCCCAATGGGGGCTGTATCTGGCCTGTTCCTGATTGGCTATGGTGTATTCCGTATCATCGTTGAATTCTTCCGCCAGCCGGATGCTCAGTTTACCGGTGAGTGGGTTCAGTACATCAGCATGGGGCAAATCCTCTCGATTCCGATGATTGTCGTGGGTGTGGTAATGATGGTTTGGGCGTATCGTCGTCGCCCGCAGCAACAGCTTTCGTGAGGAAACATGCAACAGTATCTTGATTTGATGAAACATGTGCTGGAAAACGGCACACCAAAAGATGACCGCACTGGCACGGGTACGCTATCGATTTTCGGTCATCAGATGCGCTTCAATTTACAAGATGGTTTCCCGCTGGTTACGACGAAACGCTGCCATCTACGCTCCATTATTCATGAACTGTTATGGTTCCTGAAAGGTGACACTAACGTTGCTTATCTGCATGAAAATAATGTCTCTATCTGGGACGAATGGGCAGATGAAAATGGCGATCTTGGCCCTGTGTATGGTAAGCAGTGGCGCTCTTGGGCAACGCCTGATGGCAGCCATATTGACCAGTTAACGACCGTAATTAACCAGCTTAAAAACGACCCGGACTCGCGCCGTATTATCGTTTCGGCGTGGAATGTGGGTGAGCTGGATAAAATGGCCCTGGCTCCATGCCATGCGTTCTTCCAGTTCTATGTTGCTGACGGCAAGCTTTCCTGCCAGCTCTACCAGCGTTCATGCGACATCTTCCTTGGTCTGCCGTTTAATATCGCCAGCTATGCGTTGCTCGTGCATATGATGGCGCAGCAGTGCGACCTGGAAGTGGGGGACTTTGTCTGGACCGGTGGTGATACCCACTTGTACAGCAACCACCTCGAACAAACTCGTTTGCAGCTAACGCGTGAGCCACGTGCTCTGCCTAAACTGGTTATCAAACGTAAGCCTGAATCGTTGTTCGACTACAATTTCGATGATTTCGAAATCGAAGGCTACGATCCGCACCCAGCGATCAAAGCACCTGTCGCTATCTAACTGCTGACAGCCTGCCATAACCGGTGCCACTTGTGCGCCGGTTTTTTTTGTCTGCATTTCGGCTTTGCGAGCCTCCTTCCAGCGTCACTGCAATCCAAAGCAACTCTAAATCTATCTTTCGAGGCGCCTCGAGAAGCCCGTTTTTGCCTGTAGCCTGGATTTTTGCAACTGGCACACTGCCGGCATGAAAACAAAACAGCGTGGCTTTAGCCTGATTGAAATGATGGTGGTGATGGTCATTGTTGCGATGCTAAGTGCCGGTGGTTTGTTTGGCTGGCAGCAGTGGCAACAGCAGCAAAGATTACGGATAACCACCCAACAGATTCGCAATTTGTTTGAACAACTGCGAAGTGATGCCAATTGGCACAATCGCGACCACCTCATCTCGGTGAAATACACCGGGAAAACATGGTGTCTTTCCAGCAAATTGGTTGAGGAAAACCAATGCCATTCAGATGGACGCTGGCGGTTGTCGCAATATTTTTCTGACGTAGATATTACCGGCATAACGGCAGGGTTAGGATTTTATGGCCTGAAAAATACGGCATGGCCTGGTCATATCACACTGCAAAGCCCTGCGGGGAAATGGCGTGTGGTGCTCTCTGCGCAAGGGCGAATCCGTGTCTGTGAAATGAGTGGGAGTGATAAATGCAGTTAAACCAGCAGGGATTCACCCTATTTGAAACGCTTATCGCCATGGCTATCAGCAGCATTGTACTGCTTGGAGCAGGTCGCTTGTTTCCGATCCTCCAGCGAGCGGTCCTGGAGCAATATCAGAAAGAAACCCTCCAGGAATCCCTCTGGCAACTGGCGTTCAGTTTAGGCAAACAGTTGCAGCGTGCAGGTTATTGCCACGGGAGTTGCCAGGGCGAGGGGCTTATTCTGCGCAATAAGGGCGAATGCATATTGCTGCAATGGGACAGCAATAGTAATGGGCGCTGGGAGCCCGCCAGTCATTCGGAAACGGAACAAGCCGGTTTCCGTCTCAATAATCACCACCTGGAAACGTTACGGGGAGCAACCCAATGTGAGGGGAGCGGCTGGGAGAAGCTCTCAGACCCGGCCACAATGGTTATTCAGACATTTTCCGTCACACGTCTGGATCGCCAGTCAATGCCACCACTGCTGGCTATAGAGTTGTCTGCGACATTTAAAAATGGCCAAAACCCACTGTCTCTGCGCCATACCGTCGTGGGGTATAACTTATGAACAGGCCGCTCGAGCAGGGAAACGCCACCCTCGGGTTTGTACTGCTCCTGTTTGCTTTAGGCACATTGTTGCTAAGCGGATTACAGCAACAGCTCAGTCACCAGCGCCATCTGGTCGCAAGTGAAGTAGGGTTTCTTAAACAGTATGTGCAGGCACTCTCAGCTCAGTCCTGGGGGAGTCAACTACGCTGGAATCCTCAGCAAACCTGGCAGTGCCAGGAACAGCCAAAAGATGGCTGGAAAGTTTGTGTGCTAGCCGTAGAAAAAAATGTAGCGTTGATGGCTGCTTATGGGCGCGTTTCCGGGCAACAAACACCCATGATTCTATGGCAATGGGGAATGATTGAGAACGCTGACTGGATATCAACGCCGCACGGTTGGCTCGACTTCTGCCCATTTTCGGAGGTAGCAAAATGTCAGTTACCGCAATAAAACCATTACAGCGGGGTTTTACCCTGATTGAGGTGCTTTGCGCTATGGCTTTGTTTTCAGTCATTATGCTGGCACTGCTCGGTTACCAGCGTGCCTTACAACAGGGTTTTCAGTCGCAATGGCAGGTCCGCCAGTTGTGGCGATTAGCCTTAGAAATGGGTGAACCGGAAACACCGCTGCCGCCGGATGAATGGAAAGTCAGTCGCCAGCAGACATCGGCATCTGGATGTGTCAGCATCAATGTTACTATTACCAGCCCTGCCGGGCGTTCTGGGCAGTTGTCGCGGTTACATTGTTCACAGAAAGTGAAAAGTCAGGAGTAGCGATTCTATGTTGCGAGTTTACCATTCCAACCGGCTGGATGTGCTGGAAGCAATTATGGAATTTATCGTGGAAAGGCAGCCTCTGGCTGACCCTTTTAAGCCCGAGGTCGTGCTGGTGCAAAGTACCGGTATGGCACAATGGCTACAAATGACATTGGCACAAAAATTTGGCATCGCGGCAAACATCAGTTTCCCGCTTCCGGCGAGTTTCATCTGGGATATGTTTGTGCGTGTATTACCGAACATTCCGGAGCAGAGCGCTTTCAACAAACAAAGCATGAGCTGGAAGTTAATGACGCTCATTCCCTCGATGCTGAAAGAGCCAGAATTTGAATTGCTTAATCAGTACCTTGAAGAAGACGAAAATGGTCGAAAACTCGCCCAGTTAGCGTCAAGAATCGCTGACCTTTATGACCAGTATTTAGTCTATCGCCCAGGCTGGCTCAGCCGTTGGGAAAAAGGTGAACTTGTCGACAATGTGGGCGAAGCCCAATTGTGGCAAGCGCCGTTATGGGCCGCCCTGGTTCGCCATACACAAGAGCTTGGGCAGCCAGAATGGCACCGTGCAAACCTCTACCAGCGTTTCATTGATGCCCTGGAATCGAGCAACGAATGCCCGCCAGGTTTACCCTCTCGCGTCTTTATTTGCGGGATTTCGGCTTTGCCACCCATTTACCTTCAGGCGCTGCAGGCATTAGGTAAACACATTGATGTGCATTTGCTGTTTACCAACCCCTGCCGCTATTACTGGGGTGACATCAAAGACCCGGCATATCTCGCACGTTTAATCAGCCGTCGGCGCCGAAGACACGCTCAGGAAGAGATAACCCTGCCGCTTTTCAAAGACAGTGAGACGGCCTCTGCTTTATTCAATGATGATGGTCAGCAAGACATTGGTAACCCGTTGCTTGCCTCGTGGGGGAAGTTAGGGCGCGATTACACCTTTTTATTGGCTGAGCTACAGCGCTTTGAAGAAATAGACGTATTCGTCGATATCAACCCTGGCAGCGTGCTGCGTAATTTGCAGTTCGACTTACTTGAGCTGCAGAACAATGCTGTCACCGGGTTGACTGAAGAAGAGTTTGAACACAGCCACCAGAAACGAGTTCTTTCACTGGAAGATCATTCGGTCACGTTCCATGAATGCCATAGCCCTCAGCGTGAAGTTGAAGTGCTGCACGATCAGCTATTGGCGATGTTAGATGCCGATCCGGCATTAACACCGCGCGACATCATCGTGATGGTGGCTGATATCGATAGTTACAGCCCGTTTATTCAGGCGGTATTCGGAAATGCTACAGGTGAACGCCGTTTGCCATTTGCGATTTCTGACCGCCGGGCAAGGCAAGCCCACCCTGCGTTACAAGCTTTTATCTCGCTACTTTCACTGCCCGATAGCCGCTTTGCCGCACAGGATGTCCTGGCGTTGCTTGAAGTACCCGCGCTGGCTGCTCGTTTCTCAATTAACGAAGAGGGGCTACGTTATTTACGCCAGTGGGTGAATGAGTCAGGCATTCGCTGGGGAATTGATGACGACAACGTTCGAGAATTGGATCTCCCGGCAACCGGGCAGCATACCTGGCGTTTTGGTTTGACGCGTATGTTGTTGGGTTATGCAATGGATAGTCAGGCTGGTGAGTGGCAGTCAATTCTTCCTTACGATGAATCAAGCGGCCTGATTGCTGAACTGGTTGGGCAACTGGCTGAGCTGTTAATGCAGCTAAATATTTGGCGTCGTGAACTCACCGTAGCCAGACCATTAGCTGAGTGGACGACAGTATGCCGTGACATGCTGGCCAGTTTCTTCTTACCTGATACGGAAACAGAAGGGGCTCTGGCGCTGATTGAGCAACAGTGGCAAGAGATCATTAAATATGGCCTTGAGTCGCGCTATCAGGAAAATATCTCGCTGACTTTATTACGAGATGAGCTGGCACAACGTCTGGATCAGGAACGCATCAGCCAGCGCTTCCTGGCCGGGCCGATAAACTTCTGTACCCTGATGCCAATGCGTTCAATCCCGTTCAAAGTGGTGTGCTTGCTTGGCATGAACGACGGCGTGTATCCACGCACGCTCGCCCCACTGGGTTTTGATTTGATGAGTCAGAAACCACAGCGAGGTGACCGTAGCCGCCGTGATGATGACCGCTACTTATTCCTGGAAGCACTCAACTCCGCACAAATGCGTTTTTACATCAGCTATATCGGGCGTTCTATTCAAGACAACAGCCAGCGCTATCCTTCGGTATTGGTCGATGAACTCCTGGACTACATTGCACAAAGCCACTGTTTGCCGCAAGACACAGAACAAACCTGTGATGAAAGCAGTGAACGGGTGAAAAAACACCTCGTCCAGCGCCACAACCGTACACCGTTTGAGGCCGGGAACTTTGTACCGGGAGCATCAGCACAGAGCTATGCCAATGAATGGCTGCCCGCAGCAAGTGAACAGGGCCAACCCCAGAAGCCGTTTATTCAGCCGTTGCAGGAACAGCCTCAAGAAATTATCACACTTGAGCAATTACAACGTTTCTGGCGTCACCCTGTGCGAGCCTTCTTCCAGATGCGGTTGGGGATCCATTTCCGACTTGAAGAAACCGAACTTCCTGACGCTGAGCCTTTCACTCTGGACAGCCTCGAACGTTTCCAGATGAACCAGGAACTACTTAATACTCTGGTGCAGGAAGATGACACGCAGCAGTTATTCCGTCGTTATCGCGCGGCAGGTACTTTGCCGTATGGGGCTTTTGGTGAAATTTTATGGGAAAACCAGTTAGCAGAAATGGGTGAACTGGCTCAAAAAGTGAGAAGCGAGCGGCAAAATGGCAACAGCCTGGAAGTCTCACTGCAATTAGACGGAACAACTCTGGAAGGTTGGTTGTCGGATGTGCAGGCTGATGGTCTGCTGCGTTGGCGGCCATCAATCCTTAATCCGGCGCATGGTCTGCAACTGTGGATTGAGCATTTAGTCTGGTGTGCAATGGGTGGAAGTGGTGAAAGTCGTTTGTATGGGCGCGATTCTACAGAATGGAAATTCCCGGCACTTGAAGTGGATCAGGCAAAAAACTACCTCCAGCAACTCATTGATGGTTATTGGAAAGGTTTAACAGAGCCACTTTTGTTACTCCCAATAAGTGGGGGAGCATGGATAAAAGCCTGTTACGAACCCGCAAATGATGCCATTTTATGGGATGAGCAAACGCAACAGAAAGCCAAAAACAAGCTATTGGCGGCCTGGGAAGGGAATCAGCGAGTCGACGGTGAAGGGGCGGACATGTGGTTGCAACGGCTGTACCGAACGCTGGATCCAGAATACTACGAGGCGATTATAAGTGAGGCAGAGCACTATTTATTGCCGCTTTTTCGTTTCAATAAAGCCTAAAAGAGCTGTGTAAAAATTGCACAACCCGGCAGGTTCATCTATGATGCGCTACTTGCTCAGGATTGGCGAAAAAAGAAACAACTAAAATAGCAGATTGTTTTTAAAAGTTGTTAATGATGAATAAGTTATACCCTTTAGACTTCGAAATGCAGGTCGGCAGCAAGGGAGCCAATCACCAGTAGCCTACTAAAGTAAGTGACTGGGGTTATGAATGTAGCCAGCACTCCTGCAGCTTGAAAGATAACGGGTATAGGAAGTTTCGTGATTATGAGGTTCATGAATGCCTATATGTAGCACCTGGTTAAAACCGCTTTTCTTGTTAGTCGCTCTTTGGGCACCATTAAGTCAGGCAGACACGGGTTGGAACCCCATCCAGGAAACTATCCATAAAAGTGAGAAAGACAATCGTCAATATCAGGCAATTCGTCTTGATAATGGCATGACAGTTCTGCTGGTTTCTGATCCACAAGCAGTTAAGTCATTGTCTGCATTGGTTGTTCCTGTAGGATCTCTGGAAGATCCCAATGACCACCTTGGCCTTGCTCACTATCTTGAACATATGACGCTGATGGGCTCCAAAAAGTATCCTGAGCCGGATAGCTTGTCAGAATTCCTCAAAAAGCACGGTGGCAGCCATAACGCCAGCACCGCGACTTACCGCACTGCATTTTACCTTGAAGTGGAAAACGATGCGCTCGAAGGCGCAGTTGACCGCCTGTCCGATGCTATTGCCGAGCCAAATCTCGCCCCTGAATATGCCGAACGCGAGCGTAATGCCGTGAATGCCGAGCTAACTTTAGCCCGTGCTCGTGATGGTATGCGTATGGCGCAAGTCAGTGCTGAAACCATCAACCCGGCACATCCAGGCTCGCGTTTTTCCGGTGGTAATCTGGAAACGTTACGCGATAAACCGGGTAGCAAATTGCTGGATGCGCTGGTGGCTTTCCGTGATAAATACTATTCCGCGAACCTGATGAAGGCGGTTATTTACAGCAATAAACCCTTGCCGGAACTGGCAAAAATGGCTGTAGATACCTATGGTCGGGTGCCAAATAAAAATATCGAAAAGCCAGTGATTGATGTGCCGGTTGTGACCGATGCGCAAAAAGGCATTGTCATTCACTACGTGCCGGCATTGCCACGCAAAGTTGTGCGTGTCGAATTCCGAATCGACAATAACAGCGATAAATTCCGCAGCAAAACTGATGAATTAATTGGTTATTTAATTGGTAATCGTAGTAACAACACTCTTTCTGACTGGCTGCAAAAACAGGGCCTTGCAGACAGCATCCGCGCTGATTCTGACCCGTTAGTTAACGGCAACAGCGGTGTGTTTGCTATTTCGGTATCGTTAACCGATAAGGGTCTTGCCCAGCGTGATGAAGTGGTTGCGGCGATTTTCAGTTACTTAAATAAACTGCGAGAGAATGGCGTCGATAAAAGCTATTTCGACGAACTTGCCCATGTTCTTGACCTCGACTTCCGTTATCCGTCCATTACCCGGGATATGGATTACGTTGAATGGTTAGCGGACACCATGCTGCGCGTGCCCGTCGCGCACACGCTTGATGCCGTTAACATTGCCGATCAATATGATCCTGCCGCCATTAAATCCCGACTGGATATGATGACACCGCAAAATGCGCGCGTCTGGTATATCAGCCCGCAAGAGCCACATAACAAAACGGCTTATTTTGTCGAAGCCCCTTATCAGGTCGATAAAATTACACCGCAAGTGTTCGATACCTGGCAGCAAAAAGCAGCAGCTATCAAGCTGGAATTGCCTCAGTTGAACCCGTACATTCCTGACGATTTTACGTTGGTTAAACCTGACAAAACCTATGCTCACCCAGAATTACTGGTGAAAGAACCCGGTCTGCGTGTGTTGTATATGCCAAGCCACTATTTTGCCAGCGAACCGAAAGCTGACGTGACGATGGTGCTGCGTAACCCGCAGGCAATGGATAGCGCCAAAAACCAGGTTTTGTTTGCTCTTAATGACTACCTGGCAGGCATCGCGCTCGATGAGTTAAGTAATCAGGCTTCCATTGGTGGTATTGGTTTCTCGACTAACGCCAATAGCGGTTTGATGGTCAATGCCAACGGCTACACGCAACGTTTGCCGCAGCTTTTTGAAGCGCTGCTAAAAGGTTATTTCTCCTATACGCCGACTCAAGAGCAGTTAGATCAGGCAAAGTCATGGTATGCCCAGATGATGGACTCGGCAGACAAAGGTAAAGCTTACGATCAGGCGATTATGCCGGTGCAAATGGTGTCGCAGGTGCCGTATTTCCAGCGTGAAACGCGTCGTGCACTGCTGCCGGAATTGACCTTAAAAGACGTGCTTGATTACCGTGAAGTGTTAAAAACGAATGCCAAACCTGAGTTTTTAGTCCTGGGGAATATGTCTCCTGATCAGGCAAAGGATCTTGCGCATAACGTACAAACTCAGCTCTCCACCAAAGGTAATGAGTGGTGTCGCAATAAAGACGTGCTTGTTGATAGCAAACATTTGGCTATGTTTGAAAAAGCAGGAAGCAGCACGGACTCAGCACTTGCTGCCGTTTATGTCCCAAAAGGCTTTGATGAAACGGTGAGTACGGCTTATAGCTCAATGTTGGGGCAAATCATTCAGCCGTGGTTCTACAATCAGTTGCGTACTCAGGAGCAACTGGGCTATGCGGTGTTTGCTTTCCCGATGTCGGTCGGCCGCCAGTGGGGAATTGGCTTCTTGTTGCAAAGCAACGATAAGCAACCGGCTTATTTGTATCAACGGTTTAAGGCGTTTTACCCAACGGCTGAAAAGAAACTGCGCGAGATGAGTCCTGAAGACTTCGCTCAAATGCAGCAGGGCATGATCAGCCAAATTATGCAGGCACCGCAAACTTTGTCTCAGGAAGCCTCACAACTGAGCAAAGATTTCGATCGTGGAAACCTGGACTTTGATTCGCGTGATAAAGTAGTCGCCGAAATCAAAAAGCTCACACCGCAAAAACTGGCTGATTTCTTCCATCAGGCCGTGATTGAACCACAAGGCGTGGCTGTTCTGTCGCAAGTCTCTGGTAGCCACAATGGTAAAGCAGATTATGCCGCACCAGATGGCTGGAAAACCTGGAAAGAGGTTAGCGGTCTGCAGCAATCATTGCCGCTAGTGGACGCTAAATGATGACCGCTAACGCACCTGCAACCTGGATATAACGGGCTTATACCTGGTGGATTTCAGGTTGCAGACAGGCGGCAAGAGAACGTAGCCAACCTATCTGCAACTTGAAAGACAAAGGGTAAATAATGACCGGAACCACTCAACCGCTTGACCCCCTAAGTTTACCTCTGACGGGGGAGCGGCTGATTGAAGCCTCTGCCGGTACCGGAAAGACATTTACCATTGCGGCACTCTATTTGCGTTTGCTGCTTGGCCTGGGTGGGAAAAATGCCCATCCTCGTCCACTCTCAGTTGAAGAATTATTGGTCGTAACCTTTACTCAGGCGGCGACTGAAGAACTCCGTGGCCGTATTCGCGCCAATATTCATGAACTGCGTATCGCCTGCGTACGTAACCGCACTGACAATCCCTTGTTCCAAAAACTGCTCACAGAAATCCCTGACCTTCACCAGGCCGCTCAGGTATTGCGCCTTGCTGAACAGCAGATGGATGAAGCTGCTATTTTCACCATCCACGGCTTCTGCCAAAGGATGTTAAGCCTGAATGCTTTTGAATCAGGCATGCTGTTTGAGCAACAACTCATTGAAGATGAATCGCAACTGCGCCGCCATGCTTGCGCAGATTTTTGGCGTCGCCATTGCTACCCGCTGCCTAAACCTGTAGCACAAGTGATGGCAGAGCAGTGGGCTGGGCCAGATGAACTGCTCAGGGATATCAACAGCTGGCTGCAAGGTGAACAGCCCGTTCTGAAACAGCCGCCAGCCGATGATGAAACGCTGATCGCCCGCCATCAAAAGATCATTACCGCCATTGAGGATGTGAAAGCGCAATGGTGCGCCTGCGCGGATGAAATTGCGCAGATCCTCAGTGTAGCGAAGATAGACCGCCGCAGTTACAGCAGTAAAAACTTACCTAACTGGCTGAATATTGTCGGCACTTGGGCGCAATCAGAAACCACAACCTACAAATTGCCTGACCAACTGGAACGCTTCTCTCAGTCGATGCTGGATGAGAAAACCAAAGAGGGGCAGCCGCCACAGCATCCTGTTTTCCGAGCGATTAACGATTTGTTGGGGGAGCCACTGACGCTGCGTGATTTAGTTATCGCCCGGGCAATGGCAGAAATACGTTATACCGTGCAGCAAGAAAAACGTCGTCGCGGTGAGCTGGGGTTCGACGATATGTTGACCCGGCTGGATGAAGCTCTGCATAAGCCGGGTGGCGACGCCCTGGCTGCCGCCATTCGTGGGCGTTTCCCGGCGGCCATGATTGATGAATTTCAGGATACCGATCCTCAGCAATATCGCATCTTCAGGCGGCTGTACATCAACCAGCCGGGCACTGCGCTGTTGCTTATCGGTGACCCGAAACAGGCGATTTATGCGTTCCGCGGGGCGGATATTTTTACCTACATGAAAGCTCGTCATGAGGTAAGTGCCCACTACACGCTGGACACCAACTGGCGCTCATCCCCTGCAATGATAAACAGCGTAAATACTCTGTTTCAGCAACTGAGTAACCCTTTCTTATTCCAGCAAATCCCATTCTTAGCGGTCAAAGCGGCTGAGAAAAACAGTGGACTGCGTTTTACCTTCAAAGGGAAGAACCAGGCGGCAATGTCATTTTGGGCACAGTCGGGTGATGGTTGTGGAGTAAATGATTACCAACAAACCATGGCGATGCAGTGCGCGCAGCAGATTCGTGACTGGCTGACTGCCGGGCAGCGCGGTGAGGCCTTGCTGTGGAAAGGTGAAGAATCGCGACCGGTGCAGTCGTCCGACATTACGATTCTGGTGCGTAGCCGTGGCGAGGCGTCCATTGTGCGCGAAGCCCTGGCCAGCCTGAACATCCCGTCCGTCTATCTTTCAAACCGCGATTCGGTGTTTGCAACACCAGAAGCCCGTGAAATTTTGTGGATACTTCAGGCTGTTCTGGCCCCCGAAATTGAAACCGCGCTGCGTAGTGCGGTTGCGACCAGCATGCTCGGCCTTGATGCGCAAATGATTGAAGCGCTGAATGAAGACGAAAACGCCTGGGACCAGTTGGTTGAAGAGTTTTCTGAATATCGCCAAACCTGGCTGCGCCGGGGCGTCATGCCGATGCTGCGTGCGCTGATTGCTCGTCGGCAGGTGGCCGAAAACCTGCTGGCTACCCCCGGTGGTGAGCGGCGGTTGACCGATATTTTGCACATCAGCGAATTGCTGCAAGCAGAAGCGGCACAGACGGACAGCGAACATGCCCTGGTCCGTTGGCTCGCGCAGCAGGTCGCTGAACCTGATAGCAACGCCTACAGCCAACAATTACGCCTTGAAAGCGACAGGCATTTGGTTCAGGTCGTCACGATCCATAAATCAAAAGGGCTTGAGTACCCGTTGGTTTGGTTGCCATTCATCGCCAACTATCGGGCGCAAAACAGCGGCTTGTACCATGACCGTTCAACATTCTCGCCGTTGCTGGATTTAAGCGACGATGAAGAAAGCCTGAGCCTTGCGGAAGAAGAGCGCCTGGCAGAGGATTTACGTTTGCTGTACGTGGCACTGACTCGTTCAATTTGGCATTGCAGCCTGGGTGTCGCCCCGTTATTTAAAGGGAACCGAGCCAAAAAAGGGGCCAGCGATCTGCATCTGGGCGCGTTGGGGTATCTGCTGCAAAAAGGTGAGGCGAAAGATGCCGCCGGTTTACAGGCCTGTTTGCAGGAACTGGCAAGCGAGTCGATTAGTGTTGAAGAATCTGTGTCTGAAGACTACACCCCGTGGCAGCCAGTGAGTGTCGCACTCCCGGAACTCAGCGCCAGAGTGATGAAAAGACAGGTTGCAGATAACTGGCGGGTGACCAGTTATTCCGGTCTACAGCAGCATGGTAGCAGCCAGGCGCTGGATTTATTGCCTCGCTTAGATGTGGACGCCGCAGGTGTTGTACCAGTACAAAGTGAGCCATCACTAACTCCGCATACCTTCCCACGCGGGGCGGGGCCGGGCACATTTTTGCATAGCTTATTCGAAGGCATTGATTTTACTCAGCCTCTGGACGATGTGTGGATTGCTGAGCAACTGGCAGCACAAGGTTTTGGTGACGAGTGGCTACCCGTGTTAACGCAGTGGTTACAGGCCATTTTGCAGGCTCCGCTCAATGATTCGGGCGTGTCGCTTAACCAGTTAACGCCTCAGGAAAAACAGGTCGAGCTGGAATTTTATCTGCCAATTGAAAGCGATTTGCAGGCTGCGCATCTGGATAAGCTGGTGCGGGAATACGATCCGCTCTCTGCGGGCTGCCCACCGCTGAATTTCAAACAAGTGCGTGGCATGTTGAAAGGGTTTATTGATCTGGTTTTCCGCTGGGAAGGGCGTTATTACCTGCTGGATTACAAGTCTAACTGGTTAGGTGAAGACAGTAGCGCCTATACCCAGCAGGCGATGGCAGCGGCGATGCAATCTCATCGTTATGATCTGCAATATCAATTGTATACGCTAGCTTTGCACCGTTACCTGCGCCACCGCATTCCTGATTACGATTACCAGACTCATTTTGGCGGCGTTATCTATCTGTTCCTGCGTGGCATCGAAAGCAACGGTTCGACACAAGGGATTTTCTCGACGCTGCCAGATGCTCAACTGATTGCGAAAATGGACGCGCTTTTTGCCGCGCAAACGGATGAGGTCATGCCATGAAAATGTCAGTGCTATTACAACAGGCGGTTGAGCAAAAACTGCTGCGGGCACTGGATGCGCAGTTTGCCATGATGATTGCCAGTGACGAACAACCGGCGGTGATGCTGGCGGCGGCTTTAGTCAGCCACGATGCGGGTGAAGGGCATGTGTGTATCCCACTTTCACGCTTATCGACGGAATTTTGTTTTACCGGGCGGCAACCGGATTTTGCGGACGAACTCTTTGCTCAAGCCGACGTTAAAGATGGCTGGCAAAATGTGCTATTGGCCTCACCCGCGGTGAGCGAGCATGATGGTGCCACGCCGCTGAAACTGATTGGCGAGCGTTTGTATCTCAACCGTATGTGGCAAAACGAGCTGGCGGTGGCACGGTTTTTTGGTGAAGAGAACCGGGCTATTCCACTTGATGAAACGCAAATTGCTCATGTTCTCAATCAGCTTTTTGAGCCTATGGCCGAAACTGACTGGCAGAAAGTTGCGGCAGCGGTCGCATTAACCCGGCGTATCTCGGTGATATCTGGCGGGCCAGGCACGGGGAAGACCACTACGGTGGCGAAATTGCTCGCCGCCCTGGTTCAGCTATCTGATGCCAAACCGTTACGCATACAGCTGGCGGCCCCCACAGGCAAAGCGGCTGCACGTTTAACCGAATCTCTGGGGTCGGCATTACGCCGCTTGCCGCTGGATGATGTGCAAAAAGCCTCGTTACCGAGCGATGCTTGCACTTTGCACCGCTTGCTGGGGGCGCAACCGAATAGCCAGCGCCTGCGTTACCACGCGGGGAACCCGTTGCATCTTGATGTGCTGGTGGTTGATGAAGCCTCGATGGTGGACTTGCCGATGATGGCGAAGCTGATTAACGCACTGCCTGCACATGCGCGGGTTATTTTCCTCGGCGACCGTGATCAACTGGCATCGGTTGAAGCGGGGGCGGTACTCGGAGATATTTGCCACTATGTCACGCACGGATATTCGCCAGCCAGAGCCGCCGAACTAAGCCGGCTTACCGGATATTCCCTTGTTGCAGGGGAAGGGAACCAGGCGAGCGTGTTGCGTGACGGGCTTTGCCTGCTGCAAAAAAGCTACCGTTTTGATAGTCAATCAGGCATCGGGCAACTGGCTTTCGCGGTCAACGCCAGCGATGTAAAACGCGCCAAAATGGTATTTGCCAGTGGCTTTGGTGACATCACTAAACAGCCGCTGCGAGAGACAGAAGATTATGCGCTGATGATTGCCGATGCAGTCGAAGGCTATCGAGCATACCTGGAGTTAGTGCGTAATGACGCCGACCCTGCGGCTATTCTCAGTGCTTTCGGTCGCTATCAATTATTGTGCGCGTTACGCGACGGGCCTTTTGGCGTCAGCGGTTTGAATAACCGCATCGAGCTGGGATTGATTCAAAAACGATTGATCGAGCGACCAAACCAGGCGACATCGCGTTGGTATAATGGCAGGCCGATCATGATTTCTCGTAACGACAGTTCTTTGGGGTTATTTAACGGGGACATTGGGATCGCGCTGGATAAAGGCGAGGGGCTGCGAGTCTGGTTCCCGATGCCTGATGGCACCATCAAATCTGTCCAACCAAGCCGCTTACCGGGGCATGACACCGCTTACGCCATGACGGTTCATAAATCGCAGGGTTCGGAGTTTGACCATGCTGCACTGGTGCTGCCAAACCAATACACCGCGGTGGTGACGCGCGAGCTGGTTTATACCGCGATTACGCGCGCGCGTAACAAGTTGTCGCTGTATGCCGATGACCGAGTGTTGGATAAGGCTATTGTGACGAAGACTGAACGGCGTAGCGGGTTGATGGCGAGTTTTAGCTAGCCCAGAAGGGCTAGCTTTTTAATTACGCTAAATCCGCCATCAGCACTTTCGAACGGCGCTGATAGTTGTACATCTCTTTCTTACTCTCTGGCAGCAGCTCGACATCCACCGGCATAAAACCCCGTTCCTGGAACCAGTGAATGCTGCGGGTGGTCAGCACGAACAGTTTGCTCAGCCCCATCTGGCGGGCTTGCGTGGCAATACGTTGCAGCAGCACTTCACCGCGTGATGAACTGCGATAGTCAGGGTGAACCGCAACACAGGCCATTTCACCAATCCCTTCTTCCTGGAATGGATACAGCGCAGCGCAAGCGATGGTCAGGTTATCGCGCTGAATAATGGTGAACTTGTCGATCTCCATTTCCAGTTGCTCACGCGAGCGGCGTACCAGAATCCCTTGCTGCTCCAGCGGGCGAATCAGTTCCAGAATGCCACCGATATCGTTAATGGTGGCGCGGCGAATTTGCTCCGCACTCTCCATCACAATTTGTGTACCGATACCGTCGCGGGAGAAAAGCTCCTGCAACAGTGCGCCATCTTCCTGGTAACTGATTAAATGGCTGCGACGTACACCGCTACGGCAGGCTTTCAAAGCACCCCGTAAGAAACGCACGGTGCCGGAGTGGTAATCACCGGCTTCTTCCAGTTCTTCAATACGGTTTTGCGCATCGTTAGGGAACAGTTCGGAGACAATATTGCCTTCGTCGTCGATAACGCCCTGAGAAGAGCAGAAGCCAATCATTTTTTCGGCTTTCAGTTTGACTGCCAACTGGGTGGCAATCTCTTCTGAAGTGAGGTTGAAACTTTCACCCGTGACCGATACCGCAACCGGGCCCATCAGCACGATTGCGCCGTTATCAAGCTGGCGGTGAATTGCTTCTTCGTCGATACGACGGACGCGCCCGCTGTGGCAGTAATCCACGCCATCATCCACGCCCAATGGCTGCGCGATAATAAAGTTACCGCTGACCACGTTGATATGTGCGCCCTGCAAAGGCGTGTTGCCAAGGCTCATGGACAAACGCGCGGTAATATCCAGCTGCAATAAACCGGCTGCTTGCTTAACAAGCTCCAGCGTTTTTGCATCCGTAACACGCGTATGTTTATGATAGATAGGCTCATGATTATGCGAAGCCAGATTGGCATCAATCTGTGGGCGTGCGCCGTACACCACTACCAGACGAATCCCAAGGCTGTGCAACAGCCCAATATCGTTGACGATACTGGAAAAGTTCTCGTGTTCAATGGCTTCGCCGCCAAGCATAATGACAAACGTTTTTCCCCGATGGGCATTTATATAGGGAACAGTATGGCGAAATCCCTGTACCAGTTCGGTTCTACGTTCCTTCACCACGGCTAGACCTCATTGCATGATTATTCGTAATTTCTGTATTTTTATTCTTTTATTGCCTTCGGTGCAAGCGGCAATTTCCACAAAGCGAAAATTTCTGCATTCAGCCTGCCAGGTGCTTGATTGCGAATGTTTACCCTTTAATGAGTGACAGCCCGGGCCTGTTTCGTTAAAGTTTTCGGCTCAAAAAATAAAATTGATTATTCGATTCCCGGAAATACACCGCTCAGGAGAGCTATGTCAGATTCCAGTCCATTAATAACTCGGCGCCGGTTGCTCCAGGGAGCAGGTGCTATGTGGCTTTTGAGTGTCAGCCAGGTCGGTCTTGCAGCTTCAAGCCTGGTCGTTGCGGTGCGTGTCTGGCCCGCTTCGTCTTACACTCGTGTCACGCTGGAATCGAACAAGGAGCTTAAATATAAGCAGTTCGCATTGAGCAACCCGGATCGCGTCGTTGTCGACATCGAAGGTGTGAATTTAAATTCAGTATTGAAAGGCATTGGTGGCCAGATTCGTGCTGACGATCCCTTCATCAAATCTGCGCGTGTCGGGCAGTTTGACCCGCAAACCGTGCGCATGGTTTTTGAACTCAAACAGAACGTCACACCACATCTGTTTGGACTGGCCCCGGTAGCTGAATTTAAAGAGCGCCTGGTGATGGATTTGTATCCGGCGAATATGAATAGCGAGCAAGATCCGCTGTTGGCATTGCTGGAAGATTACAACAACGGCAAGCTGGATAAAGACAAGCCGCCGTCGCCAGAACAAGGGCCACAGCCGGGTAAAGCTGGGCGTGACCGGCCAATTGTTATCATGCTTGATCCCGGCCACGGTGGGGAAGATCCCGGTGCGATTGGGCCGAACAAAACGCGCGAAAAAGATATCGTGCTGCAGATTGCTCGCCGCCTGAAAGCGCTGATTGATAAAGAAGCAAATATGAAAGCCTACATGACCCGCAATGAGGATGTGTTTATCCCGTTAAAAGTCAGGGTAGCGAAGGCACAGAAGCAGCGTGCCGATCTGTTTGTTTCTATTCATGCCGATGCGTTTACCACGGGGGCTGCTCGCGGATCCTCCGTTTTTGCGCTCTCAACCAAAGGCGCGACCAGTACCGCCGCTAAATTCCTCGCCCAAACGCAGAACGCCGCCGACTTAATCGGTGGCGTCAGTAAGAGCGGCGATCGTTATCTCGACCATACGATGTTCGATATGGTGCAGTCGTTGACTATCAACGATAGCCTTAAGTTCGGCAAAGAAGTGCTGGCCCGGTTAGGGAAGGTGAACAAACTGCATAAAAACAGCGTCGATCAGGCGGGGTTTGCGGTTCTGAAAGCACCGGATATTCCATCCATTCTGGTGGAAACTGCATTTTTGAGTAATGTTGAAGAAGAGCGCAAGTTGCGAACCGCGACTTTCCAGCAGGAAGTGGCCGAGTCTATTCTGGCAGGCATAAAGGCTTATTTTGCGGATAGTGCGCGATTAGCGCGGCTCGGCTAATCCCCGTCATACTTCGAGCCGCAGCTGTGTTGGCTGCGCTCGAATAATTTAGGGGATAGTAGAACTGTGTGAGCGAATTGCAGATACAAAAAAAGCACTCCTGAGAGTGCTTTTAATATTGGTTGCGGGGGCCAGATTTGAACTGACGACCTTCGGGTTATGAGCCCGACGAGCTACCAGGCTGCTCCACCCCGCGTCCGTAAACTTCTTTAGTACCCAAATGACTTTCATCATTGCGCG
>NZ_LXER01000023.1 GCF_001654925.1 Buttiauxella brennerae ATCC 51605 | reverse complement strand
AAACTCAGCGACTTTTTAATTGGTTGCGGGGGCCAGATTTGAACTGACGACCTTCGGGTTATGAGCCCGACGAGCTACCAGGCTGCTCCACCCCGCGTCCGTGGAAGCGCACTATACTCTGCCCGGCTTTTGATGCAACCTTTTTTTTAATAAATGCCCGATTTGTCACATGTAGCTGATAATAATTTACTTTAAGTACAGATAGTGAACACATCTGGTCTGTGTGGGGTCCAACACGTTTAATTCTTGCCTGGTGTTTGCTATCTTCCCGTGGCTGCATCTAGAAGTATCCCGGGCCAGGCGCGAAATATAATCAGGGCGAGGAAGTAATGATAGGACGTTGGACGAAGTACATTGTAACTGGAGTAATGGTTGCCATTCTGGCGGGCTGTTCCTCAAAACCGACAGATAAAGGCCAGCAATATAAGGACGGGAAGTTTTCTCAGCCTTTTTCACTCGTCAACCGCCCCGATGCGGTGGGTGCACCGATTAACGGTGGCGACTTTGCTGAACAAGTTAACCAGATTCGTTCTGCATCTCCGCGCCTCTATAATAGCAAGAGCGATGTTTATGGTGCCGTTCAGCAGTGGCTACGTGACGGTGGCGACACCAGCAAGCTGAGCCAGTACGGTATTGATGCCTGGCAGATGGAAGGTGCAGACAACTACGGTAACGTGCAATTCACCGGCTACTACACTCCTGTGGTACAGGCGCGTTACACCCGTCAGGGCGAGTTCCAGTATCCTATCTACCGTATGCCGCCAAAGCGTGGGCGCTTACCGTCTCGTGCTGAGATCTACAGTGGTGCGCTAAGCGACAGCTATATCATTGCTTACAGCAACTCCTTAATGGACAACTTCATTATGGATGTGCAGGGCAGCGGCTATATTGATTTCGGTGACGGCCAGCCATTAACCTTCTTTGGTTACTCGGGTAAGAACGGCCACGCCTACCGCAGTATCGGCAAGGTGCTCATCGACCGTGGTGAAGTCAAGAAAGAAGATATGTCGATGCAGGCGATTCGCCACTGGGGAGAAACCCACAGCCCGGCGCAAGTGCAGGAGCTGCTTGAGCAGAACCCCTCTTTCGTCTTCTTTAAACCAGCAAGCTTCGCACCAGTGAAAGGGGCGAGTGCTGTGCCGTTGATTGGCCGTGCCTCTGTTGCATCTGACCGTTCTATTATTCCTGCGGGCACCACTATTCTGGCAGAAGTCCCGTTACTGGATAACAACGGCAAATTTAGCGGGCAATATGAATTGCGCGTTATGGTTGCGCTGGATGTTGGCGGTGCGATTAAAGGGCAGCACTTTGATATCTACCAGGGGATTGGGGCAGATGCCGGTCACCGTGCGGGTTGGTACAACCATTATGGCCGCGTTTGGGTGCTGAAAAATGCGCCGGGCACCACCAACAGTGTATTCACGGGTTAATCTTCCCGCAGACGGGCTGTATAATCAGCCCGTCATCTATATCTGCAATAACACCTGCAAAGATTTTCCGAGGATAACGTAATGTCTGTAGTTTTGACCGACGCCTGGCTGCAACGCTTTGGTGGTACTGCTCGTTTGTACGGCCGCGATGCTCTGCAACTGTTCGCTGATGCGCATGTTTGCGTGATTGGCATTGGTGGCGTGGGGTCCTGGGCGGCAGAAGCGCTGGCTCGTACCGGTATCGGTGCAATTACGCTTATCGACATGGACGATGTTTGTGTGACGAACACTAACCGTCAGATCCACGCTTTGCGGGCTACGGTAGGGCAGTCCAAGGCAGAAGTGATGGCGGCGCGTATCCGTGAAATTAACCCGGAGTGCCGTGTCACGGTAGTGGATGATTTTATTACCGCTGAAAACACCGCGCAGCTGCTCAACCAGGGTTTCAGCTACGTGATTGATGCTATTGATAGCGTGCGACCGAAAGCGGCTCTTATCGCGTATTGCCGTCGTTATAAGGTTCCGTTAGTGACCACGGGCGGAGCGGGCGGCCAAATTGATCCGACACAGATCCAGGTGACCGATCTGGCGAAAACGATTCAGGATCCATTAGCGGCAAAACTGCGTGAAAGATTAAAAAGCGATTTTGGCGTGGTGAAGAACAGTAAAGGAAAGCTCGGAATTGATTGCGTGTTTTCCACCGAAGCGTTGGTTTATCCGCAGGCTGATGGCTCGGTATGTGGGATGAAAAGTACCGCCGAAGGACCGAAACGCATGGATTGTGCATCCGGTTTTGGTGCGGCAACCATGGTCACCGCCAGCTTTGGTTTCGTGGCGGTGTCCCATGTATTAAAGAAAATGATGGCAAAAGCGGCGCGTAATCAGGCCTGAGCCGCAACGCGCACGGCTTGCGCTAATGACGCAAGCCCGCTGCTGCGTGAAGCACTTAACTGGTTGCGCAGGCCAAGATCATCAAACAGAGCAAGCGGATCTTCATTCCGCAATTGTGCCGCCGTTTTCCCTTCAATAGCGGTGAGTAATACCGCCAGCAAACCCCGAACGATTCGCCCTTCGCTATCACCATAGAAATGCAGCGTGCTATTTGCCTGGAGGCTATACCCCAACCAGACGCGATTTTCACAGCCTGCAATTTCGATTTCATCACTTTTTAAGTCTTCGGGCAGTGCCGGAAGCTGTTTCCCTAACAGGATGAGCTGGCGGTATTTGTCTTCCCATTGCTGCAACGGTGCAAATGTGGCTCGCAGGCTGTCGGCGGTAATTGAGGTACCAAAAGGGTGACTGGCCAGGAATTCATTTGTCATTTAATCCACCAAAATTTCCAGCGCATTGTCGATGGCTTTAACCAACGCATCTACATCGCTTTGTGTATTGTACGGCGCAAAAGAGGCGCGCAGTGTACCGCTCACACCTAATGCTGCGAGCAACGGCTGAGCACAATGTTGCCCGGCGCGCAGTGAAATACCGGCTTCTGCCATCAGAGTGACCATATCATTGTGGTGAACGCCTTCGAAATCGAACGCCAGCAGGCTTGAGTCCTGGCAGCGGAAACTGCGAAAACCAGGGCGCTTAGCCAGCTGCGCTTCCGCTAATGTTGCAAGCCCCCGGCTATAAGTTTCTGCTTCTGTTAAATCAACCGTTTCAAGCCACTCAAGAGCTGCACTCAGGCCAATCACACCCGCAACGTTTGGCGTACCGGCTTCAAAGCGATACGGCACCGGCTGCGTTTTAAACCCCTCAAACGAGACGTGTGTGATCATCTTGCCGCCGCCAAGCCATGGCGACATTTCTTCTAACAGCTCGCTTTTACCGTATAGCGCACCGATACCGGTTGGGCCATAAAGTTTGTGGGCGGAGAAGGCATAAAAATCGATATCCAGCGCTTGTACATCAGGCGGGCAGTGCACCACGCCTTGTGCGCCATCGACCATGACTACGGCACCCGCGGCATGAGCCAGCGTGATGGCCTTAACCAGGTCCGGGCAACCGCCAGTGACGTTAGACATCTGCCCTAATGCCAGAATTTTGGTTCGCTCATTGAGCAACGCTGGCAGTTTGGTTAGGTCGGCGAGGTAATCTTTGCCAAGCGGCAACTTAATGACCTTCGCACCCGTTTGCTCGGCAACCATCAGCCACGGCACAAAATTCGCGTGATGCTCTGCTTCGCTAACGATGATTTCATCGCCTGGTTGCAGGCGAGGGCGTGCATAACACTGAGCCACGAGGTTTATCGCTTCGGTCGTGCCACGCGTCCAGACAATATCTTTGCCTGAAGGTGCGTTGAGGAGAGTCGCGACGCTATCACGGGCGGCTTCATACCGTTCTGTAAGGCGCTGTGCCGCCGCAAATTGGCTGCGGTGAACGTTACCCGCGCTCAGGCTATAAAATTGCTGGCTGGCTTCAATAACGGCAAGAGGCTTGAGTGTCGTGGCGGCGCTATCGAGATAAACACCGGCATCTGCCAGTGCCGGAAACTGGCTGCGAAACTGGGCAGGATTAAAAGTTTTCATGATTTTCCTCGTATCCAATCCGTCGATCGTGGCGCATTTGCTTTAATCGCACAAGGGATCAATGACCTTCGGAATAGTCTGCATAAACTGGCAAGCTCGGGAAAGAGCGTTATGCTAATTAATGTTAGGTGAATGTTTCACCCACTTTATTTTTTAGAGTTAATCAGCATTAAACGCTACTAAGGAGAAGAATATGAACAAGGCAGCCGCAGCAGTATTCGTAGGTGTTATGGCTTTTGGTCTTTCAGGATGTTCTAGCCCGAATTACGTAATGCACACCAACGATGGCCGTACCATTGTGTCCGATGGCAAACCGAAAACTGATGATGAAACCGGGATGATTTCTTATAAAGATGCCAACGGTAACAAACAGCAGATTAACCGTACGGATGTAAAAGAGATGGTTGAGCTGGATCAGTAATCTTTTTGCTCGAATTGCAGTTGTTCAAACTACAGGCAAAAAAAAGCACCGCAATTTGCGGTGCTACATTAATCACTATGGACAGACAGGGTAAATGTACAGGAAGTGAAAAAGGGGTAGCTTAGCTACCGGGGTCTGGAATGCCAGACCAATTGCAAACACAACAACACAACATCACAACCGTAAGCCAAAAGCCCTCCGAAACACGCATTTCAGATAACTTTTCGTTCCGGCTCAGGAAGTGACGCCACTATAGGTATTTGCTGGTGCATCCTCAACGGACAATTTATAATGGCTCAGATAAAAAAAACTAATAGGTTAACTTTGTTCGCCTGTTTGTTAATAGACTTTAACATTTAAGCCAATCAACTATGTCCAAGCGTTTGCCACCACTAAATGCATTACGTGTCTTCGATGCCGCTGCTCGTCACCTGAGTTTTACTAAAGCGGCCGACGAATTGTTCGTCACTCAGGCTGCTGTCAGCCACCAGATTAAGTCCCTGGAAGATTTTCTGGGTCTTAAGTTGTTCCGCCGTCGTAACCGCTCACTATTGCTGACGGAAGAGGGGCAAAGTTACTATCTGGACATCAAAGAGATATTTTCGCATTTGACCGAAGCGACGCGTAAACTTCAGGCACGCAGTGCTAAAGGTGCGCTGACGGTCAGTTTGTTGCCAAGTTTTGCCATTCATTGGCTGGTTCCACGCCTCACTAGCTTTAATACAGCTTATCCGGGAATTGATGTTCGAATTCAGGCCGTCGACCGCCAGGAAGATAAACTTTCTGACGATGTCGACGTCGCGATTTTTTATGGTCGTGGCAACTGGCCAGGTTTGCGTGTAGAAAAACTGTACGCAGAATATTTACTGCCAGTGTGCTCGCCGATGCTGTTGACGGGCGATAAGCCAATCAAAACACCTGAAGATCTTGCTCATCATACTTTGCTGCACGATGCATCCCGCCGTGACTGGCAAACTTACACGCGCCAGTTGGGCGTGAGCCATATCAATGTGCAGCAAGGCCCTATTTTCAGCCACAGCGCAATGGTGCTGCAGGCCGCCATTCATGGGCAAGGTATTGCTCTGGCGAACAATGTGATGGCGCAATCAGAGCTTGAAGCTGGCCGCTTAGTTTGCCCATTCAACGATGTTCTGGTGAGTAAAAACGCGTTTTATCTTGTTTGTCATGACAGCCAGGCAGAACTGGGTAAAATAGCGGCCTTCAGGCAGTGGATTCTGGCGAAAACCGCGAGCGAACAAGAAAAATTCCGTTTTCGCTATGATCAATAAGCAAACCATCGCGTAGCCATGTTGCTACGCCTTACTTTAGGGTGCACCATGACCAGCCGTTTCATGCTGATTTTTGCCGCAGTTAGCGGTTTTATCTTTGTTGCCCTCGGTGCTTTTGGGGCGCATGTCTTGAGTAAAACGCTTGGTGTTGTGGAGATGGGCTGGATTCAAACCGGCCTTGAGTATCAAGCGTTTCATACGTTAGCAATTTTTGGTCTGGCGGTTGCTATGCAGCGCCGGATCAGCATTTGGTTTTACTGGAGCAGCGTATTTATGGCGCTCGGTACGGTTCTATTTAGCGGCAGTCTTTATTGCCTGGCGCTGTCTCATTTACGCCTGTGGGCGTTTGTTACACCGGTTGGCGGGTTCAGTTTTCTCGCTGGTTGGATCTTGATGTTGATTGGTGCAATGCGCCTGAAACGTAGGGGCGTGAGCCATGAATAAAGTTATTTTGTATTGCCGACAAGGTTTTGAGAAAGAGTGCGCGGCGGAGATTACCGATAAAGCCGGGCAGCGTGGCGTTTTTGGTTTCGCGCGCGTTAAAGAAAACAGCGGTTATGTTATTTACGAATGCTATCAGCAAGATGACGCTGACAAGCTGGCGCGTGAGCTGCCATTCAAAGATCTGATTTTTGCCCGTCAGATGATTGTTGCCGGTGAACTGCTGAAAGATCTTCCGACCGACGATCGCATTACGCCTATCACCGGGATGCTGACTGGTGTCGTTGAGAAAGGCGGCGATCTGCGTGTTGAAGTTGCCGACACCAACGAAAGCAAAGAGTTGATGAAGTTCTGTCGTAAGCTGACGGTTCCACTGCGTGCCAGCTTGCGTGACGCGGGGATCCTGACCAATTACGAAACGCCGAAACGCCCGGTTGTGCATGTATTCTTCATCGCGCCAGGCTGTTGTTATACCGGCTATTCCTATAGCAATAACAACTCGCCTTTCTATATGGGCATTCAACGTCTGAAGTTACCTTCTGAAGCGCCAAGCCGTTCAACGCTGAAACTCGAAGAAGCATTCCATACTTTTATTCCGGCTGATGAGTGGGATGAGCGCCTGGCAAACGGGATGCATGCCGTAGACCTTGGGGCCTGTCCTGGTGGTTGGACTTACCAGTTAACGCAACGCAACATGTGGGTTTGTTCTGTTGATAATGGCCCGATGGCGCAAAGCCTGATGGACACAGGGCAGGTGACCTGGTTGCAGGAAGATGGTTTCAAATATAAGCCAAGCCGCAACAACATCTCCTGGATGGTTTGCGACATGGTTGAGAAACCGGCGAAAGTGGCGAGTCTGATGGCAACGTGGTTAATCAATGGCTGGTGCCGTGAAACCATTTTCAACCTCAAGCTGCCAATGAAGAAGCGCTATGAAGAAGTGTCGCAAAACCTGGCATTGATTCATGAAAAACTGGCGGAACATGGTATCAGTGCTGAGATCCAGGCGCGCCAGTTGTACCACGATCGTGAAGAAGTCACCGTACACGTGCGCCGTATGTGGGCAGCTGTCGGTGGTCGTCGCGACGAGCGTTAATTTAATCACCCTCTCCCTCAGGGAGAGGGTGAAAACCCAAGAGCGAAACGGTGGACAGTTCCCTCTCCTGGGGGAGAGGGCTAGGGTGAGGGCGTCCCACCTGGCAATCGTAACTGCTGCAAATTCCCATCCAGCTGTAAATCCGTCTGTAGCTTTGCGACCTGGCGGCTAATAAACGCAATTTCCCGATGCTCTTCTAACTTCTTGCGCCATTTCTCTGGCACTTCATCCAGCCGTTCGTACAGCGCCTCCAGCGTGGAAAATTGATTGATCAATTGCGTGGCACTTTTTGGCCCGATACCCGGAACGCCAGAAATTTTGCTGCTGCTTATCCCTGCAAGCCCCCAAAAATCGGCCAGTTGTTCAGGCTGCACGCCATATTCCTGTGCGATAAAAGGCGCATCAAGCCAGCGCTTTTGAAAATAATCGCGGATTTGAATGGTGGGCGCTAACAGTTGGCAAAAGCCTTTATCGGTCGAAACAATGGTGGCGCGATGCCCACCGACTGCTACTTTTACTGCAAGTGTGGCAGCAAGATCATCCGCCTCATTTCCATGAGAATGCCAGCAAGCCACGCCTCTTTTAGCGAACGCTTCCCGCAACAGTGGCATTTCTTGATGTAAGGTATCTGGCATTGGCGCACGACCGGCTTTATAGTCTGGCAACACCTGGTGTCGCCAGCCTTCGCGGCGGTCTTCGTCGTCAAACACCGCGACAGCGTGCGTGGGCTGACTATGAGTAATCAGCGCATCAAGCGCGTGCAGGCAGGTATCAACACAGGGGGAGCCTTGAACCGCATGAATACGGCGTATTAAGTTCAGGGCATCAACGATAAGTAAATGAATCATCATGAGTATTTCGCTTTCGACATTCGCTTTGCACACACTATCATTTCTGTGGGGTGACCGCGAACCCAGGAAGGGAATTCAGGAAGACGACTCGCAATAAATACATTGCTAATAAATTAGGTTGCTATGTATATTTTCAACGAATAAAAAAATCAGAGACAACAACATGAGTAATAGTTCACACCTCGCGCACCGTATCCAGGCTCTACAACCGTCGGCAATCAGAGAATTATTGAAGCACAGCAAAATGCCTGGCGTGATTTCGCTCGCCGGAGGCATTCCTTCCAGCGAATTGTTTGATACCGAAGGGCTAGGTATTGCGACGCAAAAAGTTGTCGCTGAAAATTTTAATGATGCATTCCAGTATGGCCTGACTGAAGGCAATGTTGAATTGCGCCAGCAGCTGGTCGGTTTGTGCCAGCAACGTGGAATTACCACCAACCCTGAGCAACTGCTGATCACTTCTGGCTCACAGCAGGCGTTGGATTTATTGATGCGCGCGTTGGTGAACCCAGGCGACGTGTTTGTTGTTGAGCGCCCGACCTATCTGGCTACGCTGCAAATTCTCAGCCTCAACGAAGCCGATGTGAAATCAGTGGGCAGCGATGAACACGGTATGATCGTCGATGAATTAGCAGAATTATTGAAAACGACGCGCATTAAAGGCGTCTACCTGGTACCAACTTTTGGTAACCCAAGCGGCACAACGTTAAGTGCCAGCCGCCGTGAGCAACTGGTCAAACTGGCCGAAGAACATCACTTCGTCATCGTTGAAGATGACCCGTACGGCGCAATCAGCTTCACCGATGCACGCGAAAAAACGTTGCTGCAAGTGGCTACCGAACGTGGCAGCGCGGAAAACGTGGTTTATACCTCAACGTTTTCTAAAATTCTGGCGCCAGGCCTGCGTGTCGGCTGGATTGTGTTGCCGGAGTGGATGAAGCAAAAAGTGGCCATCATCAAGCAAGCCACGGATTTACATGCAAACTCCTTTACGCAATCTCTGGTGTCGGCGTATCTCACACTTGACCGCCTGGACCCGCAAATCGAATTGATCCGTGAGGCCTATAAGCAAAAGTGCCTGAAATTGTCTTCGCTGTTGCAGCAGGAATTAGGCGAACACATTACCTTTAACCAGCCGCAGGGCGGGATGTTCTTGTGGGCGAAGTTCCGCTACGAATTTGATACTACCCGCTGGTTGCAGCAGACGCTGGAAAAAGGTGTGGTGTATGTGCCGGGCGAGTTCTTCTTTAGCGATAATGCAGATAAGAGAACATTGCGCTTCTCCTACGCAACCGCCACTGAAGAGCAGCTTTATGATGCGGTGCAACGCTTAAAAGCGGCGCTGTAGTAAGACGAAAAATGGAGCCGCAAGGCTCCATTTTTGTATTAAGTGTTTTAACTATTAATGTGAAAGTTCTACCACATCATCAGTTTCATTCTTTTTAGCCACTTTCCCGCCCATTCGTCTTGAATACAGTGCGGTAATGATTGGTACCAGAATCGCGGTTACAATCACGCTTGCTGCAACCAGTGCTGTTGCAGATGCTGCGACTGGTTCGAATGCCGGGTTAATTTGCGCGATAATCACCGGGTTTGCTACCGCAGCACCTGCTGCAGATGACGCGGCAATCCCCGCCGTACCATTACCGCCGCCGATGTATTTATCAGCCAGAATCAACGGAATACCCGTGATGATGATGACGGCTACACCCAGCAGAATACCCAGCAGGCCAGTATGCATAATCACGGTCAGGTTGATGGTATTACCCAGCGCAAAGCCGAAGAACGGAATCAGAACGGGTGTTGCTTTGCTAAAGAATGTGCGGAAATCGTGGTCCAGGTTGCCCAATGCAAAACCAATCAGGAATGGAAGTACGGCACCAATAAAGTGGTGTGCTTCAAAGGATGCCAGACCCGCAGAACCCAGAATCACCATGGTCATCAGTGGGCCAGATTCCAGTGACATCAGAACGAATGCACCTGATTCTTCTTTAGTTCCGTATTGGTTCATCAGGCTCGCATACAGGCCGCCGTTGGTCATGTCCATCGCAGAAACGAGGGCAAGAACAGAAAGGCCCGCGAACATGCCCGTCTGAATACCGCCTTCAGGAATAAAGGAAGCGGCAATCATTGCCACAACCCAGGCGACGGCAATTTTAGTCAGTACCAGGGTGCCAGACTTGCGAAGAACCGTCCCCGTTGCACGAAGATCAATAGAAGCACCAATACAGAAGAACCAAACAGCCAGAATGGGAACGGTGCCGCTTATCATCCCTTTAGTAAATGAACCAAAATAGGCGCCAGTGTCGGGAGCGAAAGTATTTAAAATAGCTCCAAGAATCAATGGAACCAGCATCATCCCACCAGGAATGCGTTCAATAGTAGCTTTGATCTTCATGGTAATTCCTTATGATTTTTTCATCAATTACAGCGTGTTAATGAAAAAATGCCTTAACAGTTAGCGGTGAAAACCGTTTGTTTTCCCTGATTAATGAGTATGTTGGGTAAGAGATGCTCTTTGCTCTTAATGGCAGTTTCATTAACCTCATTGAGCTAATCACCACGGCTAATGTGCCCCGGTAACGCTTCGTGAGATAAACTATCTACCGATTGGAATTGCACTTCAATCAAATTGAAACGATATTTCAATTTGGATCACATTATTTATTTATTCTGGTGATAAACTGTTTGTGTGGTGCAGTTAAACGTAGCATTTTTGTGAATAACTATATTTTAATTGCTAAATTATTATTAATAGTAACGGGCGTGATTTTGTTTCCGCCTCTTATTCCCTGTAAGGAAAAGTAATGGATATTCGTCAAAGCATTCATAGTGATCACGCAAAAACGCTGGATACTGCCGGTTTGCGTAAAGAGTTTCTGATCGAGACGATTTTTACAGCCGATGAGTACACCATGACCTACAGTCACATCGACCGCATCATTGTGGGTGGCGTTATGCCTGTCAGTCGTACTGTGAGTGTGGGTGGTGAAGTCGGTAAGCAGCTGGGCGTGAGCTATTTCCTCGAGCGTCGTGAGCTGGGTGTGATTAACATCGGCGGCCAGGGCACCATTACGGTTGACGGCACCTGCTACGAAATCGGTACTCGCGACGGTTTATATGTCGGTAAAGGCGCGAAAGAAGTGGTGTTCGCAAGCATTGATCCGGCAAACCCGGCACGCTTCTATTATAACTGTGCTCCGGCACATACCACTTACCCAACCAAGCGTGTAACGCCTGCGGATGTTTCTCCGGTGACGCTGGGCGATAGCGTTACCAGTAACCGTCGTACCATCAACAAGTACTTTGTTCCAGATGTGCTGGAAACCTGCCAGCTGAGTATGGGCCTGACTGAACTGGAACCAGGCAACTTGTGGAACACCATGCCTTGCCACACTCACGAACGCCGCATGGAAGTTTATTTCTACTTCGGTCTGGAGCAGGATAGCTGCGTATTCCACATGATGGGGCAGCCACAAGAAACCCGTCACATTGTGATGCAGAACGAGCAAGCCGTGATTTCGCCGAGTTGGTCAATTCACTCAGGTGTGGGTACGCGTGCGTATACCTTTATCTGGGGTATGGTTGGCGAGAATCAGGTGTTTGATGATATGGACCATGTGAAAGTGGGCGACTTGCGCTAAACCCTCGTCATACTTCGCGTTGCAGATGCGTTGGTTTCACTCGGTCACCCAAATCACTGACTAGAGTAAGCTCATTGGGATTCCCTTACTCACCGCCTTTCTGCAACGCGAATTATTTAGAGTGTCGCCTGGATATAAAACCGCCATTAAAAAAGGCTCTCAGATGAGAGCCTTTTTGGTATTAATCGCAGGATACTTTCATCGCCAGGCCACCGCGCGATGTTTCGCGGTATTTGGCGTTCATGTCTTTGCCTGTTTCATACATGGTGTCGATAACTTTATCAAGGCACACGCGTGGCTCGCTGGTACGACGCAATGCCATACGTGCTGCATTCACCGCTTTCACTGCCGCAATCGCGTTACGCTCAATGCACGGCACCTGGACTTGCCCGGCAACCGGGTCACAGGTCAGGCCAAGATTGTGTTCCATGCCAATTTCTGCAGCAATGCATACCTGGCTTGGGCTACCGCCCAACAGCTCAGCAAGACCTGCCGCCGCCATTGAACAGGCAACACCAACCTCGCCCTGGCAACCGACTTCTGCACCTGAAATTGATGCGTTCATCTTATACAGAGAGCCAATCGCACCGGCAGCAAGGAAGTAACGCGCACACGAGTTCGTATTCACTTCGCGAATGAATTTGTCGTAATAGGCCAGAACTGCAGGAACGATGCCACATGCACCGTTAGTCGGTGCCGTCACAACACGCCCGCCTGCCGCATTTTCTTCATTCACAGCCAGCGCAAACATGTTAATCCAGTCCACAACAGCCATTGGGTCAGAATTATTCTTATCACTGCTGACCAACATTCTGCGCAATGCCGCCGCACGGCGTGGAACACGCATTTTTCCCGGCAGAACGCCTTCGGTGGTGATACCACGTTCAATGCCGCTGCGCATCACATCCCAGATGTTTGCAAAGTGGGTGTCGATTTCAGACTGAGGGCGCAGCGCGCGTTCGTTGAGCATCATCAGGCCAGACAGGGAAAGTCCGCTCTCTTTGCAATGACGCTGCAAATCCGCCGCACTTTTATAGGGATACGGAACGGTAACTTTTTGGCTATCTTCGAGGCCAAAATGTGCTTCATCAACGATAAAACCACCGCCGATGGAGTAATAAGTCTGGCTGTAGATAACGCTTTCACCCGCCAGTGCAGTAATACGCATGCCGTTTTCGTGCAGTGAAAGATTATCTTCGTGGAAGTTCATGCAGCTATCGACCGGGAATTCCACTTCATGCTGGCCGTTTGCCAGCAGCAGGCGACCGTGAGTATTCACGTCCTGAATAAAATGTGGGATGGCGTCGATATCGACGGTGTCCGGCATGTTACCTGCCAGACCCATAATAATGGCGATATCGGTATGGTGACCTTTACCGGTAAGGGAGAGTGAACCGTATACATCAACCACCACACGCGTGACGTTCGGCAAAATCCCTTGCGCGATTAAATCGTCTGCGAATTGAAAACCTGCTTTCATTGGGCCGACGGTATGGGAGCTGGATGGGCCGATACCGATTTTGAAAATATCGAATACGCTAATCATGTTGCGTCCGTTGCCTGAGTAACTTTAGAAAGAAAGCGCCGCCCGAAGGCGGCGAATGTGCGATTAGCTAAAAAGCGAGTAGAAGATAGCAGAGATGGCAATCAGACCCATGATGACAACGAAGATATTGCTCACTCGACCGCTGTATTTTTTCATTGCCGGTACTTTTTGGATGGCGTACATCGGCATCAGGAACAGAATCATGGCAATGATTGGCCCACCCAGGGTTTCAATCATACCCAGAATGCTTGGGTTCATGGTGGCCACAATCCATGTCGTCACCAGCATGAAGATAGCGGTAATGCGGTTCAGCTTATTAACTTCAATGCTTTTACCTTTGCCACGCAGGGATTTAATAATCATCCCGTTGAAGCCTTCACGCGCACCCAGATAGTGGCCGAGGAAGGATTTGGTAATCGCAACGATGGCGATAATCGGTGCCATCCAGGCAATCACTGGCGCATTAAAGTGGTTAGCCAGGTAAGTCAGAATAGAGATGTTCTGCGCTTTCGCTTCTGCCAGATTTTCTGGCGTCAGGCTCAGTACGCAGCTGAACACGAAGAACATCACGGTCAATACCATCATGATGTGTGCGTAGGACAGAATGCGGGAACATTTCTTCTCAGCACCTTCGCCGTATTCATTACGTTTTGCGACAGCAAAGGCAGAGATGATTGGCGAGTGGTTAAAGGAGAACACCATCACCGGGATTGCCAGCCACAATGTCATCCACAGGCCGCTGCCAGTTGCTGGCGTGCTGCTGAAAGACAACGTATCAAAAGCCGCGCTGCTCCAGTTAGGAATCAGGTACAACGCTAGAACCATCAGTGCTGCAACAAACGGGAACACCAGAATACTCATCGCTTTAACGATCATCTGCTCGCCGAAACGCACGATGGTCATCAGACCGACAATCAAAATCAGAGACAGAATTGCACGTGGCGGAGAAACCATACCCAACTGGTGAGTAATGAAGTTATCTACGGTGTTGGTGATAGCAACGCTATAAACCAACAGAATTGGGTAAATAGCAAAGAAGTAGAGCAGGGTGATGAGTTTACCCGCGCCAACACCAAAGTGCTCTTCCACAACTTCAGTAATGTCTTCACCAGGATTTTTACCTGACAGCACGAATCGCGTTAAACCACGGTGTGCAAAGAAGGTCATCGGGAAGGCAAGGATAGCCATGATGAACAGTGGGATCAAGCCGCCAACACCGGCGTTAATTGGCAAGAACAATACGCCTGCGCCGATTGCGGTGCCATATAAGCCCAGCATCCACATGGTATCGGACTTGCGCCACGAACTTTTACTCTCGACCGAGGCAATACTGCCGGTTTGGGTGGTTTCCATCTAGTACTTCTCCAAAGGAACATATGATTCGAAATCTGGGTCAATCGCAATGACTTGCCATTGAGTTCTGAAACTAAATGCTGTTTGCGGGCGATTTTATAGTAATTTTGGCCAGTGATAATCAGCGGGCGGAAAGATACATTCATGGCGTCAATTCATCAGTGATCGAGATCTCAATTGTAAGAATCCACTGTTTGTACGGATATTTGTGGTTTTTCAGTCTGTGACAGGTGTTTTGAGTGATATTTACACCCTGTAATTTCTGGTTTTCTGGTTTATAAAACGGTGTTTTGTTTTATTGCTTCAGTGTAATTGACTGTATAAGCAGAGTTTTTAGAGCACGGATGTGTGGAATCATCAGTTTTCATGAAGATAAAAATTCTGATACCGGTAACATAATTGCGGCAAGATTAGGCTGGGAAATTCAGAAAATAACTGGAAAAAAAAGAAGGGCGGAGTGATTCCGCCCTGGGGATCAGGAGCAAATTTCGTAGCAAGGAATGTAGGCACTGCCTGGTAATTTCATGCGGTGCTGGGCAACGAAGCCCTGAAGCAAGTCATCCATGCGTTTCATCATGAGTGGGTCACCGTGGATTTTATACGGCCCAAACTGTTCAATTGCGCGGATACCGCCCTCTTTAACGTTACCCGCAACAATGCCTGAGAACGCGCGACGTAAAGACGCTGCCAGTTGCTCTGCCGGTTGGTCTGGATACAGATTGAGGTTTGCCATATTTTCATGGGTTGGCTCAAACGGCATTTGTAGGTCAGGGGCGATACGAATCGACCAGTTGAAGCTATAAGCATCACCCGTTTCACGGCGATTCTCTTTCACTTTTGGCATCGCTTTTTTCATCTGGCGTGCTACTTCAGCCGGATCATCGATAATAATCTGGTAATGACGACGAGCCTGCTCGCCCACCGTATTGACGATAAATTCGTCCAGCACGCGGAAGTAGTCCGCACTCTCTTTCGGCCCGGTCAGAATCAATGGCAAGACTTGATCGTGGTTATGCGGGTTCATCAAAATCCCGAGCAGATAAAGCAGCTCTTCAGCCGTTCCCACGCCGCCCGGGAAGATGATGATACCGTGCGCGATACGAACAAACGCTTCAAGACGTTTTTCAATATCAGGCATGATAATCAGCTCATTCACCAGCGGGTTTGGTGGCTCAGCGGCAATAATCGACGGCTCTGTCATACCAATAAAGCGGCTTTCTTTATAACGCTGTTGGGCATGACCTACCGCCGCACCCTTCATGGGTGCTTCCATCGCACCTGGGCCGCAGCCGGTACAAATATTGAGTTCACGCAGGCCCAATTGAGTGCCGACGCGACGAGCGTAGAGATATTCGTTTTCGTTAATTGAGTGCCCGCCCCAGCAAACCACCAGGTTTGGCGCTTCGCCAACGTGTAGCGCGCGGGCATTTCGCAGAATAGAGAACACCATATTGGTGATATTGGCGGGGTCTTCCAGGTCGAGATTCTGGAAACGACCGGCGCTTGAGAGCTGGCCGTTGACGAATAAAATATCGCGCAAAACGGCAAACAGGTTAGCTTGCAAAGCCCGGATGATACGCCCATCGACGAACGCATCTTCAGGTGGATTAATCAGCTCAAGTTTGACGCCACGTTCGCGGCGTAAAATGTTGATATCGAAGTTTTCGTAACGCGACAACAGCTCTTTACTGCTATCCGTCTGGCTTCCTGAGTTAAGTACGGCAAGTGAACAATTGCGAAACAGTTGATAAAGGTCGCTACTGGCCGTGCGTTTAAGCATATCGACTTCCAGTTGCGACAACATATCCATTGAGCCTAGCGGGCTAATATGTGTAATCAAGTTAACTCCTTACGAAGCGAAAAGTGCTGCTCCCAATGATTACAATAGCCCTGGCATCGTCAATTTAACAACCTGAAAACAATAATCCTTCCCCAGGCTGCGAGGTGTTTCGCACTTATTGACGCACCAGGCGGCCAAATGCCGGGTGGAAATCAGTATTTGTGCGCCACGGGTTGATGTCCAGCCCACCACGGCGGGTGTATCGGGCATAGACGCTCAGGCTTTCCGGGCTGCAAAAATGCTGGATGTCGTTGAAGATGCGTTCAACGCATTGTTCGTGGAATTCGTTGTGGTGGCGGAATGACACCAGGTAACGCAGCAGCTTTTCACGGTCGATACGCGGGCCGCGATAGCGAATCTGAACAGAGCCCCAATCCGGCTGATGGGTAATCAGGCAGTTGGATTTCAACAGATGGCTGACCAGCGTTTCTTCGACAATTTCTTCGCCCGCAGCACCATTCAGGTAATCGGCGTTAAATTCGTAGTTATCAATAGTGATATTTTGCTCATCAATGCACTCGCCTGTGAATGCCGCAATTTCCTGGCCTTCGAGTTCACGTAAACGGAACAACACCACGCTGACATCGCCTTGTGCGCAGGCGCTTAAATCACGCTTTAACGTTTCTTCGACGCTTTCCCAGTCTGCGAATTGTGTCTGGTTAAAGCTGTTCAAATAGAGTTTAAAACTTTTGGACTCGACCAGATTTACACTGTTCGCATCAAGCTGTACATGCCCGACGGCGACCTGTGGCAGCCCGTTGCTGTTCAGCCATGACAGCTCGTACAGCGTCCAGATATCACCGCCACTAAATGGCAGGTTATCAGCCTGCAAGCCGAGTGGGTCGCGGTTAAGGCTGCGCGGCACGGCTTGTAGTAAAGAGGGTTGATATTTATCCTGGTAAGCGGTTGGCTTGCCCAGCGTCAGGCCGCTCAGTGCCTGGTGTTTTTCATAAGACATGTGTCACCAATAGAATGCAGGTACAATTGGTCTATATTGTACCGCAGCCTTTAACGAGTGAGAAATTAGTGGATAACGACGTACGTCAGGCACTGGAAGATTTTACGAATCGCTTTTGTCACGCATGGCGTGAACAGATAGGTGGTTGGCCTGCCAGCGAAGAATTATATGGCGTGCCGTCACCGTGTATCGTGACGACAACCGGCAACGATGTGCGCTGGCAACCCCAGCCTTTTACTCCCGAAAACGATCTTAGCGCGGTCGAGCGTGCAATGGATATTGCCTTGCAGCCCGGTGCGCACCAGTTTTACACCACGCAATTTGCTGGCGACATGCCCGCATTGTGTGGCAACCAGGCGTTAACGCTGCTGCAAGCCTGGAGCGAGGACGACTTCCAGCGCGTGCAGGAAAACCTGATTGGCCATCTGGTGACCCAAAAGCGTCTGAAACTGTCACCGACATTGTTCCTTGCTACTACGCCAGATGAAATGGAAGTGGTGTCGCTGTGCAATCTGACGGGTGAAGTGGTGCTGGAGAAAATTGGTACAAAGCAGCGCAAAACACTCGCCCCATCACTGGTTTTGTTCCTTAACGAACTCGAACCACAGGTTAACTAAGCGTAGATCGCTATCGAGTTTGTGAGAGATCTCTTACATAAGCTGTAAGAGATCTCTAACTTTTCATGCAGACTTTTGTGAGTAATAAATAACAAAATCATTATTTATCATTATCTTATGATTGATAGTATCTGCTTTTGAATGAAAGCTATTGTAAGCTTCGCTTGTGAGTACCTTGCCAGAATGAACGAAATGGTAGATTCTATGTCCGTCGACAGGAAGTCGGGAAGTGAAGGAGATGTCAGGATGATGTCACTTCATTGAAGAAGCGGAAAACACCAGGATGGTGTTGCAAGGAAGGCTTCAGGACGAAGCAAGAGGATCACTCAGGAAGAGTAAGGGACACCTCCAGGACGGAGAAAGAGAGCCGAATTTGGATGTTCGGTGGGTCTGGAAGACCAAAGGATAATGCATCAGGATGATGCCGGAACACCACAGGATGATGGTAGCAGGACGCGAGTACGACGGATTGTAGGTCAGGAGACCGCAGGACATAGTTGTCACGGACGAGCAGGGAGCACCAAAAGTAGCCGGATTAGCTGCGAAACGAACCGGGAGCACTGTTTATACAGTGCTCCCTTTTTTTATGCATTTTTTCGCCCGCAGTAAGAAGTGAAGAAAGTAAGAAGTGGTATGCTTGCCGGCTTCTTTTTGACTGATGCTCGAGGTTTTCATGGAACGCCACGCGCTGGTACGCCAGCATCTACACATCATTGAACAGGTTTTGCGTGACCATCAACTTTGGCAGGGCTGTGCTCCAGACGCTGAAGCCTTTGAAAGCACGCAACCCTTTTGCCTGGATACAATGCAACCCCATGAATGGTTGCAGTGGGTTCTGATTCCCCGAATGCACGCACTTCTTGATGCTCAACAACCTTTGCCTGTTGATTTTGCCATCGCGCCTTATTATGAAATGGCGCTGGATGCGACACAAATCGAGCGTGACGTGCTGTTAAAAGCGCTGCAAGATCTTGATGCGATCTTTGCGAGTGACAAATCCTGATGCTGGAAATAATTTATCAGGATGAATGGCTGGTGGCCGTTAACAAACCGTCAGGTTGGTTGGTGCATCGCAGCTGGCTCGACAGGCATGAAACTGTCTTTGTGATGCAGACAGTACGCGATCAAATCGGTAAGCATGTCTTCACCGTTCATCGCCTCGACAGGCCAACATCTGGCGTATTGCTGATGGCGCTTTCCAGCGAAGTCGCCCATTTGTTGTCACAGCAGTTTGAAAACCATCAAATTCAAAAGCGTTACCACGCGGTCACCCGCGGCTGGCTGGAAGATGAGGCGTTGCTCGATTACCCGCTCGTTGAAGAGCTGGATAAAATCGCCGATAAAAAAGCGACGCAGAATAAAGACCCACAGCCTGCGGTAACGCACTATCGCGGTATGGCGACAGTTGAAATGCCTGTTCCGGTTGGTCGCTACCCAACGGCACGTTACAGCCTGGTTGAGCTGGAACCTAAAACAGGTCGCAAACACCAGCTGCGTCGCCATATGTCCCATTTGCGCCACCCGATTATTGGCGATTCCAAACATGGTGATTTGCGCCAGAACCGTGGTGCCGCTGAGCATTTTGGTTGTGAACGTTTAATGCTGCACGCAAGCCAGCTTTCACTCACTCACCCAATAACAGGCGAGGCACTGTGCCTTCGTGCAAGCCTTGATGACACCTGGATGCAGATGATGTCACAGTTTGGCTGGCGCGGATTGCTCAGTGATGTAGAAAGAGTTGAGTTTGTTGCAAGCAACGGCCAGGATGAATAATACCGCCGTAACGCAAGGAGTTAACTGATGGCCGAAGTGGGAATTTTTGTAGGGACAATGTATGGAAACTCGCTCCTGGTGGCAGAAGAAGCCGAAGCGATCCTAAAAAAGAATGGTCATAAAGCAACTGTATTTGAAGATCCTGAGCTTAGCGACTGGCAAAAATTTAGCGACAAGTATGTGCTGATTGTCACTTCAACAACCGGCCAGGGCGATTTGCCAGACAGTATCGTTCCATTGTTTCAGGCGATAAAAGACAAAGTCGGTTATCAGCCTGACTTGCATTATGGTTTGATTGCATTGGGCGACAGCAACTACGAGCATTTTTGTGGTGGCGGAAAGCAATTCGATACCTTGCTGCAAGAGCAGGGCGCTCAACGTGTGGGCACAGTTTTAGCGATTGATGCCAACGATCATCCTGAGCCAGAATCCGTTGCTAACCCGTGGGTTGAGCAATGGGTGACGTTGTTAAAATAACACAATTTTAATTGCAGTCTCGAATCCGGGGCAGGTGATATCACATTTACCTGCCCTCCGAATGAGATTTCCTGACCGTTTCTCACTCTGAGATATCCCTTCATTTTATCCGGCTGTTTCAAAAATCGTGAACCATCCCCCAACGCGTTGTACATACGCCATAAAGTGCTCAATAAGCGCGCGATAAAACTGTGTCTTTGCACGGTGAGGCGTTTTAACTCCCTTCATATACTTTCCATCGGTCACATAAAAACCGCAGATTCAGCACCACAAAAAATACTGCGGATGGGCCGATACCTCATTCTGATACCCTACAAGTGCAGAATGGATCATAGCCAAAAGCTATAATTCAGGAGTGCAACATGAACACAATTAGCCAGGCGGCGAGCGTTGCCGAGAAAAGAACCAACGCTCGTTATTGGATAGTCGTCATGCTCTTTATCGTCACCTCGTTTAACTATGGTGACCGCGCCACGTTATCTATTGCCGGTTCGGAAATGGCAAAAGATATCGGCCTCGACCCGATTGGCATGGGTTATGTGTTTTCCGCATTTTCCTGGGCATACGTCATAGGGCAAATCCCAGGCGGCTGGTTGCTGGATAAATTCGGCTCAAAACGGGTTTATTTCTGGTCCATCTTTATCTGGTCGATGTTCACCTTGCTGCAAGGTTTCGTCGATATCTTCAGTGGTTTTGGCATCATCATCGCGCTGTTTACTTTGCGCTTCCTGGTGGGCCTGGCCGAAGCACCTTCCTTCCCCGGCAACAGCCGAATAGTCGCTGCGTGGTTCCCGGCACAGGAACGCGGCACGGCGGTTTCCATTTTTAACTCCGCACAGTATTTCGCGACGGTTATCTTCGCGCCAATCATGGGTTGGTTGACGCATGAAGTGGGCTGGTCACACGTGTTCTTCTTTATGGGCGGATTGGGCATTATCATCAGTTTTGTCTGGCTTAAAGTGATTCATGAGCCGAACAACCATCCGGGTGTGAACAAGAAAGAGCTGGAGTACATCGAAGAGGGCGGTGCGCTGATCAACATGGATCAGAAGAAGCCAAAAGAGCATATCCCGATGGCGCAGAAGTGGGGCCAGATCAAACAGTTGATCGGATCACGCATGATGATTGGGATCTATATCGGCCAGTATTGTATTAACGCTTTAACTTACTTCTTCATTACCTGGTTCCCGGTTTACCTGGTGCAGGAAAAAGGGATGTCGATTCTGAAAGCCGGTTTTGTGGCTTCCGTTCCAGCGGTGTGTGGGTTTGTCGGCGGTGTGCTCGGTGGTGTGATTTCAGACTGGCTGATGCGTCGCACCGGTTCGTTAAATATTGCGCGTAAAACGCCAATCGTACTGGGGATGTTGCTCTCCGTCAGCATGGTGTTCTGTAACTATGTCGAATCAGAAATGATGGTTGTCGGCTTTATGGCAATGGCGTTCTTCGGCAAGGGTATTGGGGCGCTGGGCTGGGCTGTTATGGCCGATACCGCACCAAAAGAGATCAGTGGCTTGAGCGGTGGCTTGTTTAACATGTTCGGTAATGTCTCCGGTATCGTGACGCCAATTGCTATCGGCTACATTGTCGGCACAACCGGTTCATTTAACGGCGCGCTGATCTACGTTGGGATTCACGCTGTTATCGCGGTACTGAGCTACCTGGTCATTGTTGGCGATATCAAACGTGTTGAACTGAAACCCGTCACAGTAGGGCAATCATCATGAATACTCAGGCAAGCCCGATTATTACTGATATGAAAGTCATTCCGGTGGCCGGGAATGACAGCATGCTGCTGAATATCGGCGGCGCACATGGCGCCTTTTTCACCCGTAACATTGTGGTTCTTACCGATAACGCCGGGCACACCGGCGTAGGTGAAGCACCCGGTGGCGAAGTGATTTACCAGACGCTGGTTGATGCCATTCCGCAAGTCGTCGGCCAGGAAGTCGCGCGAATGAATCGCGTGGTCCAGAACGTTCATAAAGGTAATCAGTCGGCGGATTTCGATACTTTCGGCAAAGGTGCCTGGACGTTTGAATTGCGTGTCAATGCGGTGGCAGCCCTGGAAGCCGCACTGCTCGACCTACTCGGCAAAGCGCTCAATGTTCCGGTGTGCGAACTGCTCGGCCCGGGTAAACAGCGCGATGAAGTGACCGTTCTGGGTTATCTGTTCTATATCGGCGACCGCAGCAAAACCGATTTGCCGTATCTGGACGGGCAAAATGCAAAACATGCCTGGTATGATTTGCGCCACCAGCAAGCGCTGAGCAGCCAGGCGATTGTACGGCTGGCAGAGGCTGCGCAAGATCGTTATGGTTTCAAAGACTTTAAACTTAAAGGTGGTGTCCTGCCTGGCGAACAAGAACTTGATGCCGCCCATGAGCTGAAAAAACGCTTCCCGGATGCCCGTATTACGGTTGACCCGAACGGTGCGTGGTTGCTGGATGAGGCGATAGCACTGTGCAAGGGAATGGGCGATGTACTGACCTACGCTGAAGACCCGTGCGGTGCGGAGCAAGGCTATTCAGGGCGTGAAGTGATGGCTGAATTCCGCCGTGCTACAGGCTTACCTGTCGCGACCAATATGATTGCCACCAACTGGCGCGAAATGAATCACGCGATCATGCTCAACGCTGTGGACATTCCGTTAGCCGATCCACACTTCTGGACGCTCAGCGGTGCGGTTCGTGTCGCGCAGATGTGTGATGAATGGGGGCTGACGTGGGGCTGTCACTCTAACAATCATTTCGATATTTCACTGGCGATGTTTACCCATGTGGGTGCCGCGGCACCGGGTAAACCTACAGCTATCGACACCCACTGGATTTGGCAGGAAGGCGAACAGCGCCTGACCAAATCGCCGCTGCAAATCGTTAACGGCAAAATCGCAGTGCCGGATGCACCAGGCCTGGGTGTTGAGCTTGACTGGGAACAGGTACAAAAAGCCCACGAGGTGTATAAATCCCTGCCAGGTGGCTCACGCAACGACGCGACGGCAATGCAGTATCTGGTTCCGGGCTGGAGGTTTGATCGTAAACGCCCGGCATTTGGCCGCAATTCATACATATGGATGAAAAGGAATAAATAACATGACAACTTCTACTCCGATAGTCACTGCTATGCAGGTTATCCCGGTTGCGGGCCATGACAGTATGCTGATGAACCTGAGTGGCGCACACTCACCATTTTTCACCCGCAACATTGTGATTATCAAAGATAACTCTGGCCATACGGGCGTGGGTGAAATCCCCGGTGGTGAAAAAATTCGCCAGACGCTGGAAGAGGCTGCCGCCCTGGTGATCGGTAAAACGCTGGGCGAATATAAAAACCTTCTCAACCTGGTGCGTGCCGAGTTTGCCGACCGTGATTCCGGTGGCCGTGGTTTACAGACTTTCGATTTGCGCACCACGATCCACGTTGTCACGGGTATTGAATCCGCCATGTTAGATTTGCTAGGCCAGCATCTGGGCGTGAATGTGGCGTCTTTATTGGGCGACGGGCAGCAGCGCAGCGAAGTTGAAATGCTCGGCTATTTGTTCTTCGTGGGTAATCGCAAACAAACTCCGTTGCCTTATCAAAGCCAGCCCGATGAGAAATGCGACTGGTATCGCATTCGCCATGATGAAGCCATGACACCGGATTCTGTCGTGCGCCTGGCTGAAGCCGCTTATGAGAAATATGGCTTCAACGATTTCAAACTCAAAGGCGGCGTATTAGCGGGCAGCGAAGAGGCCGAAGCGGTAACGGCGCTGGCAAAACGTTTCCCGCAGGCTCGTGTAACGCTTGACCCAAATGGTGCCTGGTCGCTCGATGAAGCGATTAGCATCGGTAAGCAATTGCGTGGTGTTCTGGCGTATGCGGAAGACCCGTGCGGCGCTGAACAGGGCTATTCTGGTCGTGAAATTATGGCGGAGTTCCGCCGTGCCACAGGCTTGCCGACCGCAACTAACATGATTGCAACCGACTGGCGTCAAATGGGCCACACGCTTTCTTTGCAATCAGTCGATATTCCTCTGGCTGACCCGCATTTCTGGACCATGCAAGGTTCGGTGCGCGTCGCGCAAATGTGCCATGAATTTGGCCTGACCTGGGGCTCGCACTCCAATAACCACTTCGATATTTCACTGGCGATGTTCACCCACGTGGCCGCAGCCGCGCCAGGCAAAGTCACCGCCATCGACACCCACTGGATCTGGCAGGAAGGCAACCAGCGCCTGACTAAACAACCTTTCGAAATCAAAGGCGGCATGGTGCAGGTTCCAACCACGCCAGGTCTGGGTGTTGAGCTGGATATGGATCAAGTGATGAAAGCGCATGAGCTTTATCAACAGCACGGGCTTGGCGCGCGCGATGACGCCATGGCGATGCAGTATCTGATTCCAGAATGGTCGTTCAATAATAAGCGCCCTTGCATGGTTCGTTAATTTACCCGTCATAATTGAAGCTGCATCTGTGTTGGCTGTGTTCGCTCACTTGCCACCTTGATGCAGCTGCAATTACTTAGGGTAAAATTCGCTCTCATATATCCCATCTTACATAGCGACGGACGGCATATGAAAATTGTCATCGCACCGGATTCTTATAAAGAAAGCCTCAGTGCTCTGGAGGTGGCGACACAGATTGAAGCCGGTTTTCGGGAAGTCTTTCCGAATGCTTGCTATGTAAAGGTGCCCGTTGCTGATGGAGGCGAGGGAACGGTAGAAGCGATGGTTGCGGCGACCGATGGCGAAGTCATTGAAGTGGAAGTCACCGGGCCGCTTGGCGCTCCTGTTCAGGCGTTTTACGGAATTTCGGGCGATCGGCAACGAGCCTTTATCGAAATGGCTGCCGCAAGTGGCCTTGAACAAGTGCCGACGGAACTGCGCAACCCGCTGAATACCACGTCATGGGGCACCGGCGAACTCATTCGCTGTGCGTTAGACCATGGTGTGCAAAGCATTCTCATCGGCATTGGTGGCAGTGCAACCAACGATGGCGGTATCGGCATGGTGCAGGCGCTCGGTGTGCGCTTGCTGGATAATGACGGTGAATCGTTAGGCCCAGGCGGTGGCGAAGTCGCCAGGCTGGCATCCATTGATATTTCAGGGCTTGATCAACGCCTGAAAGATTGCCGTATCGAAGTCGCGTGTGACGTGACTAATCTATTAACGGGTAAAGAAGGGGCATCGGCGGTCTTTGGGCCGCAAAAAGGGGCGACACCTGAAATGGTTCGCGAACTCGATAGCGCTCTGGAGCATTACGCCAGCATCATTTCCCGTGACCTCGACATCGACGTGCTGACGCTTTCTGGCGGCGGGGCTGCTGGTGGCATGGGTGCCGCACTGTATGCTTTTTGCGGTGCACAATTGCGCCAGGGTATTGAGATAGTCACCGAGGCGTTGAATCTCGATGAGCTAGTGCGTGATGCCGATCTGGTGATTACCGGAGAAGGGCGCATCGACAGCCAGTCTATCCACGGCAAAGTACCGATTGGTGTGGCAAAAGTGGCGAAGCGCTACAACATACCCGTCATTGGTATAGCCGGGAGCTTAACGGCGGATGTCGGCGTGGTGCACGGTCACGGCCTGGATGCCGTTTTTAGCGTGCTGTACAGCATCTGCACGTTAGAGGATGCGCTGGCGAATGCCGCAGAAAACTTGCGTATGGCGTCAAGGAATATCGCTGCCACTGTTGCGATAGGCGTTGGGTGTCGTTCGCACTAAGCCCTGGCAAAACAAACACTTGTGAAAATGCGGATGTCGGATTCGCGCAAGCGGCACCCGACATTCCGCACGCAACAATTAATTGAGCATCCGTTGCGCTTCTTTGGCGACATTGTTCATTTCATCGAGTAGCTCAAAGAGTTCCGGCTCCAGGTCTTCGGGCTTCACGCCACTACGCAACTCGTGCTCAAGCTGTCGGCATAAGTTTTTCAGCCGTGGAACACCGCTATAGCTGCAACTGCCGTGAAGTTTATGAATGATCTCGACCAGTTTTTCCGGGTTTTCCCCTACCAACTGTTGTTCAACCGTGTTGCGGACTTCAGGCAAGAACGCTAACAACATTTGCAGCATGTCGCGTGCCAGATCGGGTTTATTCGCTGCCTGTTGCAGCGCCAGCGCCCAGTCTATCGTCAGGTTGGGGTTACTGGCTTGCACAGTCGTTTCTACGCTTGCGGGAAGCGCTGGGGCGGTGATGGCACCAGGCTGATAGCGCATCAGTAAGCTGTAGAGTTTTTTCTCTTCAATCGGCTTCGCCAGATAGTCGTTCATACCGGCACTCAGCAGTTTCTCTTTTTGCCCGGCCATAGCATGTGCGGTTACCGCAATCACTGGTGTTTGCTGGTGGTGCGGCATTTGGCGAATTAACTCGCAGGCGCGGATACCGTCCATTTCTGGCATCTGAATATCCATCAGAATAATGTCTATCTGCATTTGCTTCGCGCGTTCAATGGCTTGCAGGCCACTGTCACACAGCTCGACATTCTGAACATGGTCTTCAAGCAACGCGCCAATCAGCTTAAGGTTGGCCGGGTTGTCATCAACCGCCATCACTGTCAGCGGTAGCTTCCGGTTTTCAATGCTGCTGACTGGCGTGGCACTGGCATCAAACGTATGCTCAGCAAGCAGAGGCAGCAGGCGAGTCGAGGTCACTGGCTTCAGAAGACAGGCGGTAACGCCTTGCTTTTTAAGTGACTCGGCATCGATTTGTGCATGGCTTGGCAACGCAAAAATCAGGCAGTCGGTCATGGTCGACGCTTTCGCAAACTTCGGATTTGAAAGCGTTAGCGTGTCGTGGAATGTGACGGGAATGCCAAGCAGCATAATGTCGTAATGCCCTTCAGCAAGGGTCATAAACGTTGGGCTGTAGACCACTTCAAGCGGCGTATTGGCCAGAATATTAAGCGTGCTTTGTGCGGCAGTGGCATTTTGTTCTACATAAGCAATGCGCTTGCCTGCCAGATTCTCGGTGGAATAACCATCCAGAACCGCGTTGGAATTGAGGTCTAAATTAATATAGAACCAGAAGGTCGAACCCTGGTTTGGCTGGCTATGGAACGAGATATCCCCGCCCATTTCGCTCACCAGTTTCTGCGTAATCACCAGCCCCAGCCCGGTGCCGCCGTGACGCCGTGAAATGCTGGCATCAGCCTGACGAAATGCCTGGAAGAGGCGCGACTGTTCCTGTTCCGGAATACCGATGCCGGTATCGTGAATCCGCATTTCAACCTGGACTTTATTATTCCCTTGCGAGCGTTTCTCAACCACCAGATCGATATTGCCGCTTTCGGTAAACTTAATCGCATTCCCCACCAGATTCGTCACCACCTGCTGCAAGCGCAGTGGGTCGCCAATCACGTTATCCGGCACATCGTTCTTGATGTTAAGCGTCAGTTCCAGACCTTTGTCGTGGGCCGAATGGGCAAGCAAGGTAACGACTTCATCAAGCGCATTACGCAGCGGGAAAGGAATGCTTTCCAGAATGAGTTTTCCGGCTTCCAGCTTCGAGAAGTCAAGCACGTCATTAATGATGGTCAGCAGGTTATTGGCCGAACGCTCAATGGTATGCAGGTGATCGCGCTGGGTGGCGTTCAAATCGGTTTTCAGCGTCAGACGGGTAAAGCCAATCACACCGTTCAACGGCGTGCGCAGTTCATGAGACATATTGGCCAGGAATTCAGACTTAATACGCGCGGCTTCCTGAGCGCGTTTCTTCGCCAGATCCAGTTCAACGTTCTGGATTTCCATCTGCTCGAGAGTTTCACGCAGGTCGGAAGTGGCCTGGTCAATATTGTGCTGCATCTCTTCATGATAAGCGGTGAGCGACATTGCCATCGAATTGATGCCGTTTTTCAGCATATCCAATTCGCCCAGCATAAAGCCTTCCACGCGGCTATCGAGTTGCCCTCGCCGGATACGGTCGACAGTGTTGACCATATTACGAATCGGGCCGGTCACATCGCGCATCAGGCGGTAGGCAAACAGCATCGCAATTCCCACGCAGAACAACATCATCAGCGTCGAAATAAAAATTTCCCGATACTGCTGCAAACGCACGGATTTCAGGTCGAGTTCGATGGCGACATAACCGAGCGTATTGCCCGCAGGTTTCGCATCAGTGACTTCTGATTCGTCCGGCGAGTAGCTTTCGGAAATAATCGGGGTGCGCAAAATAATCGAGTCCCCGAGCCGCGTGATGCTTAAACTGTGTGGAGGTTTTGCATTGTTCGGCAGCTTCAACGCTGAAGCATTGAGCTGATAATTCGAGGTGACAAACAGCTTGTTGTTTTGGTCAAAAACCGAAATCGCTCGCACAATATCTGAATGGCGGCGGTGCAGCACACTGACCAATTGGCTGATGGACTCACGGCTGTGAAAACTCATGCCGTACTCACTTGCGACCGCCAGCGGCTCGATAATATTGGCGCCAGAATCTTCTAACTGGCGCTGCAAGTCGTTGTAACGGTGGACGACAAAAAAGATGCTGAGCAATAAACCGATCATTAATGTCGGTGCCAGAATCAGGATCATCATGCGTGCACGCAGGCTGTAGTTGGTCATGGGGTTCCGATATGGGACAATTGAAGCAATAGTTAATATTTTAAGAGAGCACGACTGGCTCATGGCGCAATTCTACTCTGCAAAGCGACGGGTTACGACTCGTCAAATCATAACTGTGAACGTTAGTGACCTTGATCCATTTGGTCAGGGCGTTGCACGGCACAATGGTAAAGCACTTTTTATCCAGGGCGCACTGCCTGGAGAGCGAGTCGATGTCACCATTACCGATGACAAACGTAACTTTTCCCAGGCTAAAGTTAAGCGGCGTTTAAATGATAGCCCGCAACGCGTTACGCCGCGCTGCCCACATTTTGGTGTCTGCGGCGGTTGCCAGCAGCAACATGCCAGCATCGAATTACAGCAGCAAGCAAAATCCCGGGCGCTTGCGCGCATGATGGGGTCGCGTGAAACCCCGGCTGAGGTGCAGGAAATAATCTCAGGGTCGCCATGGGGTTATCGTCGACGCGCCCGGCTTGGGTTGAATTACCACGCCAAAACGCAAACCTTACAGATGGGTTTCCGTAAATCTCAGGACAACGAACTGGTGAATATTCACCAGTGCCCGGTTCTGGTGCCCCAGCTTGAAGCATTACTGGAACCGTTGCGCGAATGCTTGTCCGGATTAAAAGCGGTTCGGCGTTTAGGGCATGTTGAATTGGTCTGTGCCGATAATGGCCCGCTCATGGTTTTGCGCCATTTAGATGCGCTCCATGATACCGATCGGCAAAAACTGGAACGCTTTTCGCATTCTTTTGGCGTCGCGCTGTTTTTAGCCCCTGACAGTGAGACACTGACTGCTGTGGGTGAGGATGAGCCCTGCTATCACTCTGACGGGCTACGCTTAATGTTCAGCCCGCGCGATTTCATCCAAGTGAATGATGCGGTCAATCAGCAGATGGTTGCGCGTGCCATCGAATGGCTGGATGTACAGCCAACCGACCGCGTGCTGGATCTGTTCTGTGGAATGGGTAATTTTACCTTACCGCTCGCATTACGTGCCGAAAGTGTTGTTGGGGTGGAAGGCGTTGCTGCACTGGTGGCGAAAGGTGAATATAATGCGCGACATAATTCACTGAAAAATGTCACATTCTTTCATGAAAACCTGGAAGATGATGTCACGCGCCAGCCTTGGGCTGCTCAGGGTTTTGACAAGATATTGCTCGACCCCGCACGAGCGGGAGCACCGGGCGTCATGCAGCATGTGATTTCACTTGCTCCTTCACGAGTGGTCTATGTTTCATGTAATCCGACAACACTTGCCCGCGATAGCGAAGCATTGTTGGCGGCAGGTTACCAAATTAGGCGGCTAGCAATGCTCGATATGTTTCCCCACACTGGGCACCTGGAGTCTATGGCGCTATTTGAGCGTATTTAAGCGGTTAATCAAGTCGAGTGAATTGATTCATACCTGAAAGATTTCAAGGTGAAAGAGTGAGGATAAGCCACTTACAGCTCGAAAGATGAAGGGTAGACACAGGAGAGGACAATGGTTGCGGTAAGAAGTGCACATCTCAATAAAGCTGGCGAATTTGCGCCCGACAGATGGATTGCGAGCCTCGGGATCACCAACCAGCTGTCATGTGAACGCTTAGCCGAAACCTGGCGGTATTGCGAGCAACAGACCAAAGGCCATCCGAATGCGGAGCTGCTGCTGTGGCGCGGCGTCGAGATGGTGGAAATCCTGTCGATGCTGAGCATGGACAACGACACGCTGCGAGCCGCACTGCTGTTCCCTCTTGCCGATGCGGGCGTGGTCACCGAAGAGGTGATGCGCGAAAGCATTGATAATCAGGTTGTGACGCTCATACACGGTGTGCGCGACATGGCCGCAATTCGCCAGTTGAAAGCCGCTCATACCGATTCAGTTTCTGCTGAACAGGTCGATAACGTTCGCCGCATGCTGCTGGCGATGGTGGACGATTTCCGCTGTGTGGTCATTAAACTGGCGGAGCGAATTGCTCATCTGCGTGAAGTTAAAGATTCACCGGAAGACGAACGCGTTCTGGCGGCAAAAGAGTGCACCAATATTTATGCGCCGCTCGCTAACCGCCTCGGCATTGGTCAGCTGAAATGGGAGCTGGAAGACTACTGTTTCCGCTACCTGCATCCCGATGAATACAAACGTATCGCGAAATTGCTGCACGAGCGCCGTATCGACCGTGAGCATTACATAGACGAGTTCGTCAGCGCGCTGCGTAAGTCGATGAAAGAAGAAGGCGTTAAGGCTGAAGTGTATGGCCGCCCTAAACACATCTACAGCATCTGGCGCAAGATGCAGAAGAAATCCCTTGCCTTTGATGAGCTTTTTGATGTGCGCGCTGTGCGCGTGGTGGCTGAACGTTTACAGGACTGCTACGCCGCTCTTGGCATTGTACACACCCATTATCGTCATATGCCTGACGAGTTCGATGACTATGTTGCCAACCCGAAACCTAACGGTTATCAGTCGATTCATACCGTGGTGTTGGGGCCAAACGGCAAAACCATTGAAATCCAGATCCGCACCAAGCAGATGCATGAAGACTCGGAACTCGGGGTCGCTGCCCACTGGAAGTACAAAGAGGGCAATGCCAAAAGCGGCAGTTCAGGCCATGAAGATCGCATTGCGTGGCTGCGTAAACTGATAGCCTGGCAAGAAGAAATGGCGGATTCCGGCGAACTGCTCGATGAAGTGCGCAGCCAGGTATTTGACGACCGTGTATATGTGTTTACGCCAAAAGGCGATGTGGTTGACTTACCGGCAGGTTCCACGCCGCTTGATTTTGCTTACCATATTCACAGCGATGTGGGGCACCGTTGTATCGGTGCGAAAATCGGCGGGCGCATTGTGCCGTTTACCTACCAGTTGCAGATGGGCGACCAAATTGAAGTTATCACCCAGAAACAGCCTAACCCAAGCCGTGATTGGTTGAACCCAAACCTGGGCTACATCACCACCAGCCGCGGGCGGGCGAAAATCCACAACTGGTTCCGTAAACAAGATCGCGACAAAAATATTCTCGCTGGGCGGCAGATCCTTGATGATGAAATTGAACATCTGGGTATCAGCCTGAAAGAGGCCGAGAAATCATTACTACCACGTTATAACTTCAACGATATCGAAGAGTTACTGGCGGCAATTGGTGGCGGTGATATTCGTCTTAATCAGATGAGTAACTACTTGCAAGCGCAGTTTAACAAACCGACTGCGGCAGAGCAGGACGAGCAAGCGCTACGCCAGCTGAAGCAGAAAACGCACACGCCGCAATCACGCAGTAAAGATAATGGCCGCGTAGTCGTTGAAGGTGTTGGCAATCTGATGCACCACATTGCGCGTTGCTGCCAGCCGATTCCAGGCGATGAAATCGTCGGTTTTATCACCCAAGGCCGCGGTATTTCAATTCACCGCGCAGACTGCGACCAGCTTGCGGAACTGCAATCTCACGCGCCAGAACGCATCGTGGATGCCGTGTGGGGTGAAAGTTACTCGAGCGGTTATTCGCTGGTGGTACGCGTTACCGCCAACGATCGCAGTGGGCTGCTGCGCGATATCACCACCATTCTGGCCAATGAGAAGGTGAACGTTCTGGGTGTGGCTAGCCGTAGTGACACCAAACAGCAACTGGCGACCATCGATATGAATATCGAGATCTACAACCTGCAAGTGTTGGGCCGGGTATTAGGCAAACTGAACCAGGTGCCGGATATTATCGACGCGAAGCGCTTGCACGGTTAGACGTTTGTGACAAAAGGGTGGGAGCAATCCCGCCTTTAAATTTTGTATTGCAAGGAATTGAAATGAACCAAATCGATCGCCTTCTGGGCATCATGAAGCGCTTGCGCGACCCGGAAACGGGTTGTCCATGGGACAAAGAGCAAACCTTCGCCACCATCGCGCCCTATACGCTCGAAGAAACCTACGAAGTGCTCGATGCCATCAACCGCGAAGATTTTGATGATTTGCGCGGTGAGCTGGGTGACTTGCTGTTCCAGGTCGTCTTTTACGCACAAATGGCGCAGGAAGAAGGGCGCTTTAATTTCGACGATATCTGTAAAGCCATCAGCGATAAACTCGAACGCCGTCACCCGCATATTTTTGCCGACGGTACCGCAGGAAACAGCACCGAAGTGCTGGAGCGTTGGGAGCAAATCAAGAGCGATGAACGTGCTGAAAAAGCCCAACATTCCGCACTCGATGATATTCCTCACGCGCTGCCTGCGTTAATGCGTGCACATAAAATCCAGAAACGTTGTTCAACGGTCGGTTTCGACTGGACCACGCTTGGCCCGGTTTTAGACAAAGTCTATGAAGAGATCGACGAAGTGATGTTTGAAGCTAAACAGGTCGTCGTTGATGAAGCCAAACTGGAAGAAGAGGTCGGTGATTTATTGTTCGCCACCGTCAATCTTGCACGCCATTTAGGGACCAAAGCCGAGACAGCTTTACAGAAAGCCAATATCAAATTTGAGCGCCGTTTCCGCCAGGTGGAAGAGATTATTGCCGCCAGAGGCCTGACAATGACCGGCGTTGACCTGGAAATCATGGAAGATGTCTGGCAAGAAGTTAAACGCCAGGAAACTGATATCTAACGCGTTTTTGTGGTCAAGCGCATCTTATGGCAATTTCGATTTAACAAGCTCTTGATTTGAGTCAAAAACATTTCTACCAGACGGGCTATTTTCAGTGCCCTGACAAAGTGCGAGGTCAGGGCTTTGCAGACGGAATGAAAGTTTGTGGCGCCGATACTGTTCGGGTATACTACTTTCCCGTCCTGGTACTCCCATCGTCTTTAAACCTAACTTCTCAGGTTCAGCATGACAACGAACTATATTTTTGTGACCGGCGGGGTCGTTTCCTCTCTGGGTAAAGGCATTGCCGCAGCCTCCCTCGCAGCTATTCTCGAAGCCCGTGGCCTCAACGTATCCATCATGAAACTCGATCCGTACATCAACGTCGATCCGGGTACCATGAGCCCTATTCAACATGGGGAAGTGTTCGTTACAGAAGACGGCGCTGAAACCGACCTGGATTTAGGTCACTACGAGCGTTTCATTCGCAACAAAATGACACGTCGTAACAACTTTACCACTGGTCGTATTTACTCAGACGTTCTGCGTAAAGAACGCCGTGGCGACTATCTGGGCGCGACAGTCCAGGTTATTCCACACATCACTAACGCTATCAAAGAACGCATCCTTGAAGGTGGCGAAGGTTATGATGTTGTGCTGGTTGAAATCGGCGGTACTGTAGGCGATATCGAATCCCTGCCGTTCCTCGAAGCGATTCGCCAGATGGCGGTAGAAGTGGGTCGTGAGCACACGCTGTATATGCACCTGACTCTGGTGCCATACATGGCTGCTGCCGGTGAAGTGAAAACCAAACCGACTCAACACTCCGTAAAAGAACTGCTTTCTATCGGTATTCAGCCAGATGTGCTGATTTGCCGTTCAGACCGCGTCGTTCCGGCTAACGAACGTGCAAAAATTGCATTGTTCTGTAACGTGCCGGAGAAAGCGGTTATTTCTCTAAAAGACGTTGATTCCATCTATAAAATTCCAGGCCTGTTGAAATCACAGGGGCTGGACGATTATATTTGTAAACGATTCAGCTTGAACGTTCCTGAAGCTAACTTGTCCGAATGGGAACAAGTTATTTATGAAGAAGCGAATCCGACAAGCGAAGTCACGATTGGTATGGTCGGCAAGTACATTGAACTGCCAGATGCCTACAAATCTGTGATTGAAGCGTTGAAACACGGTGGTCTGAAAAATCGTCTGACCGTTAACATCAAGCTGATTGATTCGCAGGATGTTGAAACTCGCGGCGCTGAAGAAGTGCTTAAGGGATTGGATGCTATCCTTATCCCTGGCGGTTTCGGTTACCGTGGTGTGGAAGGCAAAATCGCCACCGCGCGCTATGCTCGTGAGCAGAACATTCCATATCTCGGCATTTGCTTAGGTATGCAGGTTGCGCTGATCGAGTTCGCACGAAACGTTGCAGGCATGGCTAACGCCAACTCAACTGAATTTGTGCCAGACTGTAAATACCCGGTGGTCGCCTTAATCACCGAGTGGCGTGACGAAGAAGGTAACGTTGAAGTTCGTACTGAAAAGAGCGACTTGGGCGGCACCATGCGTCTTGGTGGCCAGCAGTGTCAGTTGACCGATGGTAGTCTGGTACGTCAGATGTACGGTGAACCGACAATTACTGAGCGCCATCGCCATCGTTATGAAGTCAACAACATGTTGTTGCAGCAAATTGAAACAGCAGGTCTGCGCGTTGCGGGCCGTTCCGGTGATGATCAACTGGTTGAAATCATCGAAGTGCCAAACCACCCGTGGTTTGTTGCTTGCCAGTTCCACCCGGAATTTACTTCTACTCCGCGTGATGGGCACCCACTGTTTGCAGGCTTTGTGAAAGCTGCCGGTGAGTACCAGAAGCGTCAGGCGAAGTAATAGATAGTTAGAACGACAACGCGCGAATGTTTCGCGCGTTGTTTGTCTGGAGTTTTAGTTTAACTTGTACTGAGGAAAATCTAATGTCCAAAATCGTTAAAGTCATCGGTCGTGAAATCATCGACTCCCGTGGTAACCCGACTGTTGAAGCTGAAGTTCATCTGGAAGGCGGTTTCGTAGGTATGGCTGCTGCACCATCAGGTGCTTCAACTGGTTCCCGCGAAGCGCTGGAACTGCGCGATGGCGACAAATCTCGCTTCCTGGGCAAAGGCGTTCTGAAAGCCGTTGCTGCAGTTAACGGCCCGATCGCTGCGGCTGTAACTGGTAAAGATGCGAAAGACCAGGCTAACATCGATAAGATCATGATCGACCTGGACGGTACCGAAAACAAATCCAACTTCGGCGCTAACGCAATCCTGGCTGTTTCCCTTGCTGCTGCTAAAGCTGCTGCTGCCTCTAAAGGCCTGCCGCTGTATGCACACATCGCTGAACTGAACGGCACCCCAGGCAAATTCTCTATGCCTCTGCCAATGATGAACATCATCAACGGTGGCGAGCACGCTGATAACAACGTTGATATCCAAGAGTTCATGATTCAACCAGTTGGCGCGAAAACTCTGAAAGAAGCCATCCGTATGGGTTCTGAAGTTTTCCACACTCTGGCTAAAGTTCTGAAATCTAAAGGTATGGGTACTGCTGTTGGTGACGAAGGTGGCTATGCGCCAAACCTGGGTTCCAACGCTGAAGCACTGGCTGTAATCGCTGAAGCGGTTAAAGCTGCAGGCTACGAGCTGGGTAAAGACGTTACTCTGGCTATGGACTGTGCTGCTTCTGAATTCTACAAAGACGGTAAATACGTTCTGGCTGGCGAAGGCAACAAAGCTTTCACCTCTGAAGAATTCACCCACTTCCTGGAAGACCTGACTAAACAGTACCCAATCGTTTCTATCGAAGACGGTCTGGACGAGTCTGATTGGGATGGTTTCGCATACCAGACTAAAGTTATGGGCGACAAACTTCAGCTGGTTGGTGACGACCTATTCGTGACTAACACCAAAATCCTGAAAAGAGGTATCGACAACGGTATCGCTAACTCCATTCTGATCAAATTCAACCAGATCGGTTCTCTGACCGAAACTCTGGCTGCGATCAAAATGGCGAAAGATGCTGGCTACACTGCAGTTATCTCTCACCGTTCAGGCGAAACTGAAGACGCTACCATCGCTGACCTGGCTGTTGGTACTGCTGCAGGCCAGATCAAAACTGGTTCTATGAGCCGTTCTGACCGTGTTGCTAAGTACAACCAGCTGATTCGTATCGAAGAAGCTCTGGCTGCTGCGGGCACACCAGCTCCGTTCAACGGTCTGAAAGAAGTTAAAGGCCAGTAATTCGTTACTGCTTTAAATTCTGATTAAAAAACCCGCTTCGGCGGGTTTTTTTGTGCCCTTTTTTCGCCAAACCTGAGCCACCCTCGCATAAACCGGGAATGCAGTTTGCGGTTGCCTGTGCTCTCGACCAGGATTAGTGGGTTATTTCACTCACAGGTCAGGAGACCGCCATGAAAGCTGCAGTTGTTAACAAAGACCACTCTGTCGGCATCATAGATAAACCCGTTCGTGCCTTGAAACACGGCGAGGCATTACTGACGATGGAGTGTTGTGGTGTTTGCCACACCGATTTGCATGTGAAAAACGGAGACTTTGGTGATGTAACTGGCATTACGCTGGGTCATGAAGGTATCGGGGTGGTGAAGTCTATCGGCCCTGGCGTGACTTCGCTGAAAATCGGGGACCGTGCAAGTGTCGCCTGGTTCTTCCGTGGATGCGGAAATTGTGAATATTGTAATACCGGTAACGAAACACTGTGTCGTAGCGTAACGAATGCGGGATATACCGCTGACGGCGGTATGGCTGAAGAATGCATTGTGGTTGCCGATTACGCAGTAAAAGTCCCTGACGGCCTGGAATCAGCCGCAGCCAGTAGCGTAACCTGCGCGGGCGTCACCACTTACAAAGCGGTGAAAGTTTCCCATATTCAGCCTGGTCAGTGGATTGCGATTTACGGCCTGGGTGGCCTTGGCAACCTCGCGCTGCAATATGCGAAGAACGTCTTTAATGCCAAAGTTATCGCAATCGACGTCAACGATGCACAACTGGATTTCGCGAAAGAGTGCGGAGCAGATTTAGTCATTAACTCGCGCAATGAAGATGCGGCAAAAGTTATCCAGGAGAAAGTGGGCGGCGCTCATGCGGCTGTAGTCACTGCTGTTGCAAAAGCGGCATTTAACTCCGCAGTCGATGCCGTTCGTGCTGGCGCGCGTATTGTTGCCGTTGGCCTGCCTTCTGAGTCTATGAGCCTGAACATTCCTCGCCTGGTGCTCGATGGCATCGAAGTTGTTGGTTCGTTAGTCGGCACTCGCATGGACCTGACTGAAGCCTTCCAGTTTGCTGCCGAAGGCAAAGTGGTGCCTAAAGTCACCATGCGCCCACTTGAAGATATCAATGCAATTTTCAAGGAAATGGAAGAGGGTAAAATCAAAGGCCGCATGGTGATTGATTTTAAAACGAAGAAGTAAGTGTTGCCGGGTAAACTGAATATGGCCGGGTTTTCCCGGCCATTTAATTTAAAGCGACTGAATCACGCGTTTAAGCAGGCGGATCCTTGGCTCAATGCTGTCTATTTCGAGATACTCTGACGGGCTGTGGAAACCAGCACCAATCGGGCCAAAACCGTCCAGTGAAGGAATGCCCAACGCCGCAGTATGGTTAGCATCAGAACCACCGCCGACGGACTTCCAGCGTACATCGATGCCTTCCACTTCACCGGCCTGCTCAACAATCTTCATCAGCTTTTCGGTATCTTCACCCGGAGACATCGCCGGTTTTTGCGCTTGTTGCTGAACAACTGTTTTCACATCACGCTCGAACTCACGCTGGTTGTATGCCTGGATTGCTGCATGCACACGCGCATACTCATTGTTATCCTGGAAGCGGACATCGACGAGCATTTCCGCATGATCGGGCACAATATTCGCCACTGTGCCGCCGGAAACCACACCCGTGTTTATTGTGGTTCCCTTAGCGATATCAGCCAGATCACTAATTTCCAGAACGGCACGCGCCATCGCTTTTATCGCCGAACGACCTGATTCCGGGTCATTTCCGGCATGAGCCGCAACGCCCTTAAACGCCAGTTTGTATCCGGCAATGCCTTTGCGCGCTTTAACTAAAGAACCGTCAGCCCTTGCGGCTTCGCACACCAATACGCAGCGGCTGCGTTTTGCCAGTTCGCCAATCCAGTGATGAGAATGCACTGAGCCGGTTTCTTCATCTGGGTTCATGGCCACGCCAATTGATAGGCGCTCAAGGGTGGCTTTGTCCATCTCGCGCAGTGCCCAGAGAATATTCAGCAACCCGCTTTTCATATCCGAAACACCAGGGCCGTATGCACGGTTTCCTTCAATGCGGAACGGGCGTTCTGCGACGGTGCCAGCCGGGAAGACGGTATCCATATGCCCGACGAGTAACACGTCATAACGTTCAGCATCGGTTTTGTTGGTTGCAAGCAAACCAGGCCCGACTTTTTCACCGAGAGAGATTCGGTCGCACTGCCAGTTTTGGCTCTGATACCACTGCTGAAAAATGCGGCTGACTTCTTCCACGCCATCAATAGTTGCCGTTCCACAGTCGATATTAACGACCTTTTTAAGTTCCTGAAGATACTGTTTTAAATCCATCGGTTACTCCAAAATCATAAGTCGCATAATTAGCATGGCGCCAAAAGCATTCAGCACCGAAATTGCGATCATTAAGGGGATACGTTTAGCCGGGATGCCAACCACGCCAAGGATGCGGCCAGCGTATTGAACCTGCGAGCCCATCAGATAAATGGCAGGGGCGAGAATGGCCAGATGTGCACCAGTGAGAATACCTTTTTCAAACAAAGTGATAGCCACGCCAATGGCACCGCCCATCGACATCCAGCCACCGATGAGCACAGCTGCTGCTTCACCTGGCAGACCAAAGATTTTCATCAGAGGCCCGAACAACCAGGCCAGGCCGTTTAGCGCACCGGTTATCTGTAGTGCATAAATAATAATGAAAGCCATCAGTACGTTAGGCAGCGTACTGGTGGTTGCGATATTCCAGCCTTTACGGGCGCCTGCGACGAACACATCGGTGATCATCGGTTTGGTGGTGGTATCAGCCATGTTGCACCTCCACGCTTTGCTTACGCTCGGTAACGTTCAGAACCAGGCGTATCACGTTCGCCCCAACAATTTTCATGATAAACATCACGGCGACACACAGACCGATTGAGGCAGGAACGGCACTCGTTCCGTCAATGGCAACCAGGGTAAATAGCACCGCACCGGAGGAGAAAAAGTTAGTGATCATGGCGCCCGCGGAAAACTGAAACATGGTAAATATGGTTTTTTCTTTCTCGGTAATTTGCCCTTCGTCGGCCAATACGCGCGTCAAAGATGCGCCGACATCGGTACTTTGCAGGCTGCCAATTAACGCAAGACCCGTTGAACCAGGAATACCAAGAAGAGGGCGTAACAGAGGGGTTAGGATCTTACGCGCGGCGTTAAGCGCGCCGTAATGTTCCAGTACGTTGATCATTCCCAGAGCAAACATGACGGCCGGGATCAGGCCAAAGGCGAACAGGAAACCGTCCATTGCACCATGCCCACCCTTTCCGCGAAAAGCACTTTTGGCGGCGTCAACGGTATCGCCAGAAAGATTGACATCGGTGACAACTTTGCCAAATGCGCCGTTTAGCGTGGTGAAGTCGAACACGCCGTACCACTCTTTGCCTCCCAGCAGGCCAGAAAAGAACACCATCGCAAACAGCAACGCGATATAAGCACCAGGTCCGACGCGTTGGTTCTCTGCATGAACTGAGTTTTCCATACATCACTTCCTTATGTTATTGATTTGGGTAATGCAGGAGTGATGCTAAAAGCGTCTGGCGAAGGGGAACATGACGATGATCAAGCCGTGCGGCATACAGACAAAGCAAGGATGATTGTTGTGATGATAAGCACAATAACCTTGTTTTATTAATGGTTATCGCCGTCATGTTTCGAGTTGCTGGTGCGCTGTCTGCTGGCGCTCACCCACTGCAACTCGAATTATTTGGGGTAGATCAGGCCGGTATTCTGGAACATATGCAGCCGCAGCCGCGTTACGCATGATCTCAACCGTTACTTCTGCGATAATCACTCTTTACGCTTATTATTTGAGAAGACTATGCAGTATCCGATTAACGAGATGTTCCAGACCCTGCAAGGGGAGGGCTATTTTACTGGTGTGCCCGCCATTTTTATTCGCCTGCAAGGCTGCCCGGTGGGCTGCGCGTGGTGCGATACCAAACACACCTGGGATAAACTCGCGGATCGTGAAGTCTCACTGTTCAGCATTCTGGCTAAAACCAAAGAAAGCGATAAATGGGGTTCCGCCAGCGCCGAAGACCTGCTGGCTATTTTCCAGCGCCAGGATTACACCGCACGCCATGTGGTGATTACCGGGGGTGAACCCTGTATTCACGATCTCACACCGTTAACCTCGCTGTTTGAGCACCACGGCTATAGCTGCCAGATTGAAACCAGCGGCACGCACGAAGTGCGCTGCACCGCGGGAACCTGGGTTACCGTTTCGCCTAAAGTGAATATGCGCGGGGGTTATGATGTGTTATCTCAGGCGTTAGAACGTGCCGATGAGATTAAACACCCGGTCGGTCGTATGCGTGATATTGAAGCGCTGGACGAACTGCTGGCAACGTTGATGGATGATAAAAAGCGCATTATCGCGCTACAGCCCATCAGCCAGAAAGAAGATGCGACGCGCCTGTGCATTGAAACGTGCATTGGCCGCAACTGGCGGCTTTCGATGCAGACACATAAATATTTGAACATCGCTTAAAACTAGAAAGGCACCCTTGGGTGCCTTTCTTTTATCCCTTATACACACAACCGGCGGTACAGGTTTCTTTTACCATCACTGAACTGAGCAGTGGCACAATCGGCTTCATCTCATCCCAAATCCATTTTGCCAGCACTTCGCTGGTTGGGTTCTCAAGCCCAGGAATATCATTCAGATAATAATGATCCAGTCTGTCATAAGTCGGTTTAAACGCCGCCTTCAGCTCAGAAAAATCCATGATCCAGCCGGTATAAGGATCAACCTCGCCGGTGATTTCCAGACGCACCATAAAGGAGTGGCCATGCAGGCGACCGCACTTGTGGCCTTCTGGCACATGCGGCAGGTGGTGAGCGGCTTCGAAGGTAAAATCTTTAAACAGAGTGGTGGTCATTATTACTATCTCAATAGGACGAAAAACCGCCGCATAGTACCGGAATCCACTATTTTAAGCATTAACTAAAACTATCATCATTGGCTAAAGCTTCGTTTTAGCCATGTTTGCTAATTTAAGTTGATATAAATCAAAGGATTAATTAACCACTTTTAACGTTATGGATTACCCGTAAAAGCGGTTAGTCATTTTGGTTATTTGATATTTCTATCCCTTCTTTAATTGTTATTATCCTGATGGTTAACCTTACATCATGAATGCTTTTTACCGTTGAATGATGAAAACGGACCTTTTGCTACTGGAACCCAATCAAGCATGACAACTCAGGCCCCACCGACCGCTTTGCTGCCGCTTACCCCGGAGCAACTGGCACGCCTTCAGGCGGCGACAACCGATTTCTCGCAGACGCAACTGGCCTGGTTATCCGGCTATTTCTGGGGGATGATTAATCAACAACCGGGTGCTGTTACCACGGCTCAGCCACCGGCAGCAGACGTTGCGGTTATTACCCTGATTTCTGCATCGCAAACCGGTAATGCACGTCGCGTGAGTGAACAACTGCGTGACGATTTACTGGCAGCAAAACTGAACGTTAATCTGGTTAACGCGGGCGACTATAAATTCAAACAAATTGCCCAGGAAAAACTGCTGGTTGTCGTGACTTCAACGCAAGGTGAGGGCGAACCGCCTGAAGAAGCTGTGGCGTTGCACAAATTCCTGTTTTCGAAAAAAGCACCAAAACTGCCAGGCACTGCATTTGCCGTATTCAGCCTGGGCGACACGTCCTACGAATTCTTCTGCCAGTCAGGTAAAGACTTTGATAACAAATTGGCGGAACTCGGTGGTGAGCGCCTGTTGGACCGCGTGGATTGTGACGTAGAGTTCCAGCCAGCAGCCAGTGAGTGGCGTGCAAAAATTGTCGACGTCCTGAAATCTCGTGTGCCGGCAGAAACGCCAGCCCAAGCAGCGGTCACCGCAACGGGCGTGGTCAACGAGGTTTTCTCAAGCCCGTACACCAAAGAAGCGCCGCTGACGGCAACGCTTGCGGTTAACCAGAAAATCACTGGTCGTGACTCAGAAAAAGATGTGCGCCATTTCGAAATCGATTTGGGTGATTCTGGCCTGCGTTACCAGCCAGGTGACGCACTCGGTGTCTGGTATCAAAACGATCCCGCTCTGGTTAAAGAGCTGGTTGAACTGCTGTGGCTGAAAGGCGATGAAAGCGTCACGGTCGACGGTAAAACACTGCCGCTTACTGAAGCGCTGGAGTGGCATTTCGAGCTGACGATTAACACGGCAAACATTGTTGAGAAATACGCGCAGATTACCCGCAATGCAGCGCTGCTGGATTTGGCGGGTGATAAAACCAAGCTGCAACACTTTGCTCATAACACACCGATTGTGGATATGGTGCGTTACGCCCCGGCTGAATTAACCGCTGAACAACTGATTGATTTATTGCGCCCGCTGACACCGCGTCTGTACTCCATCGCTTCTTCTCAGGCTGAAGCCGAAACCGAAGTGCACATTACCGTTGGCGTGGTGCGTTATGACATTGAAGGCCGTGCCCGTACCGGTGGCGCTTCCGGCTTCCTGGCCGACCGCCTTGAAGAAGACGGCGAAGTGCGGGTGTTTATCGAACATAACGATAACTTCCGTCTACCCGCTAACCCGGAAACCCCGGTGATTATGATTGGCCCAGGCACTGGTATTGCCCCGTTCCGTTCGTTCATGCAACAGCGTGAAAACGACGGCGCAGGTGGTAAAAACTGGTTGTTCTTTGGTAACCCGCATTTTACCGATGACTTCCTGTATCAGGTTGAATGGCAGCGCTACGTCAAAGACGGCCTGCTGACCAACATCGATCTGGCCTGGTCGCGCGACCAGGAACATAAAATATACGTACAAGATAAACTGCGCGAAAAAGGCGCGGAACTGTGGAACTGGATTAATGAAGGTGCCCACATTTACGTCTGCGGCGATGCAAATCGTATGGCAAAAGACGTTGAGCAGGCATTACTGGAAGTGGTAGCTGAGTTCGGTGGCATGGATACCGAAACGGCAGATGAATTTTTAAGTGAGCTGCGCGTTGAGCGCCGTTATCAGCGAGATGTCTACTAATGAGCGAAAAACACCCAGGACCATTAGTGGTCGAAGGCAAGTTAACTGATGCTGAGCGCCTGAAACGCGAAAGTAACTTTCTGCGTGGCACTATCCAGGAAGATTTACAGGATGGGCTGACCGGCGGCTTCCGCGGCGACAACTTTTTGCTGATCCGCTTCCACGGAATGTATCAGCAGGATGACCGAGATATTCGTGCTGAGCGTGCAGAGCAAAAGCTCGAGCCGCGTCATGCGATGATGCTGCGTTGCCGTCTGCCGGGGGGGATTATTACCACCGAGCAATGGCGTGCGATTGATAAATTTGCCGAAGACAAAACCATCTACGGCAGCATTCGCCTGACCAACCGCCAGACTTTCCAGTTCCACGGCATTCTGAAAAAGAACGTGAAACCTGCACATGAAATGCTGCATGAAGTTGGGCTGGACGCACTGGCAACCGCTAACGACGTGAACCGCAACGTGTTGTGTACGTCGAACCCGGTGGAGTCTGAACTGCACCAGGAAGCCTACGAGTGGGCGAAGAAACTCTCTGAGCATTTGCTGCCACGCACCCGTGCTTACGCTGAGATCTGGTGGGATCAAGAGAAAGTCGCGACGACCGACGAAGAGCCAATCCTCGGTTCAACCTATTTGCCGCGTAAGTTTAAAACCACAGTTGTTGTACCGCCGCAGAACGACGTCGATCTTCATGCCAACGACATGAACTTCATCGCCATTGCGAAAGACGGCAAGCTGGTGGGCTTCAACCTGCTGGTGGGTGGTGGTTTGTCTATCGAACACGGTAACAAAGCAACCTATGCCCGTACCGCGAGCGAGTTTGGCTACATTCCGCTGGAGCACACACTGGCGGTGGCGGAAGCGGTTGTCACCACTCAGCGTGACTGGGGTAACCGTACTGACCGTAAAAATGCCAAGACCAAATACACCCTTGAGCGCGTTGGTGTTGACGTGTTTAAAGCGGAAGTTGAACGCCGTGCGGGTATTACATTCGAGCCGACGCGCCCGTACGAATTTACCGGGCGTGGCGATCGTATTGGTTGGGTAAAAGGCATCGACGACAAATGGCACCTGACGCTGTTTATCGAAAATGGCCGCATCCTGGATTACCCGGGGCGCCCACTGAAAACCGGCTTGATGGAGATCGCGAAGATCCACAAAGGCGATTTCCGCCTGACGGCAAACCAGAACTTGATCGTGGCGGGTGTGCCAGCAAGCGAAAAAGCAGCGATCGAGAAGATCGCCAAAGATAGCGGCCTGATGAACGCGGTAAAACCACAGCGTGAAAACTCGATGGCCTGCGTTTCCTTCCCGACTTGCCCGCTGGCAATGGCAGAAGCTGAACGCTTCCTGCCGCAGTTTGTGACTAAAGTTGAAGAAGTGCTGGAAAAACACAACGTGCCGGATGAACACATCGTCACGCGTGTTACCGGCTGCCCGAACGGCTGTGGCCGTGCGCTGCTGGCTGAAATCGGCCTGGTGGGCAAAGCACCTGGGCGCTACAACCTGCACATCGGCGGTAACCGTATCGGTACGCGTATTCCGCGTATGTACCGTGAGAACATCACTGAGCCAGAAATTCTGGCATCTATTGATGAACTGGTTGGGCGCTGGTCAAAAGAGCGCGAAGCGGACGAAGGCTTCGGTGATTTCACTATCCGCAGCGGGATTGTTCGCCCGGTGTTGGATCCAGCCCGGGATTTGTGGGACTAATTTTCCCCTCACCCTAACCCTCTCCCCAAAGGGGCGAGGGGACTGTCCGGTTTTCTCCCTCTCCTGGGGGAGAGGGGCGGGGTGAGGGCAAGCTTAAATAAGCGAGGCACGTATGTCTGTACTCGATCTAAAAGCGTTGAATGAATTGCCAAAAGTTGAACGTGTGATGGCGCTGGCCGAGGTCAACAGCCAGCTCGAAAAGCTCACGGCGCAGCAGCGTGTCACCTGGTCGCTGGAAAACCTGCCGGGCGAGTTTGTGCTCTCCTCAAGCTTTGGTATTCAGGCTGCGGTGTCTTTGCATCTGGTGACGCAACAATTCCCGGATATCCCTGTGATCCTCACCGATACCGGTTATCTGTTCCCGGAAACCTACCAGTTTATTGATGAGCTGACGGATAAGCTGAAGCTTAATCTGAAAGTATTCAGCGCGAAGGAAAGTGCAGCCTGGCAGGAAGCGCGTTACGGGAAACTATGGGAGCAGGGCGTTGAAGGCATTGAGAAATACAATGACATCAACAAAGTTGAACCGATGAACCGTGCGCTGCGCGAGCTAAATGGGCAAACCTGGTTTGCTGGCCTGCGCCGTGAACAATCGGGCAGCCGTGCCAATTTGCCGGTGCTGGCGATTCAACGTGAAGTGTTTAAAATCCTGCCGATTATCGAGTGGGACAACCGCCAGGTTTACCAGTACCTGACCGCCAATGGCCTGAAATACCACCCGCTGTGGGATCAGGGCTACCTTTCTGTCGGCGACACTCACACCACGCGTAAGTGGGAAGAGGGTATGGCAGAAGAAGAAACGCGTTTCTTCGGTTTGAAGCGCGAGTGCGGTTTGCACGAATAAGTTTCTGACAGTTTGAATATTGAAAAGCCCTTCACATGGTGTGAAGGGCTTTTTATTGGGTGCCACAAAAATTATTGCTTCGCCTTCGCCAGCTCTTTTACCAGCGGCAACACCACGCGAACGACATCACGGCTGCGTTTTTCAATACGATGCGGGAGCCACTTATCCAGATACTGTTGGTTATCAATCAACGCATTATGCCAGCTGGTTCCATCGGGGAAGGCTTTGCTTTTGGCGAGCTGCTGATAGCCATCTTTCTTGCCTAACGACCAGTTAGTCGCTTCAACCGCCAGCACCGGAATGCCAGCCTTATCAAATACGTCTTCATCGCTACAGCAGCCCGTTCCTTTTGGGTGTTTTGCGTTAAGGCCCGGGTTAGTCGTGGCTTTGATATTCATCTGGCGTGCCAGCGCTAACGCACGGTCACGCGTTAGTTTGCTCACCGCGGTTGGCGTCGATTTACCGCTGTTGAAATAGAGTTTGTCACCGACAATCAGGTTATCGAGATTAATCACCAGCAGCGTGTTTTTCTTTTCGCTTGCGCTCATGCGCTTGAGGATATCTTCCGCCCCCAGGTTACCCAGTTCTTCACCGCTGGTCGCGATAAAGCGGATTCCGTAGCGAGTGGGAATGCTTTTCAGCCGGGTCGCGAGTTCAAGCATCACACCAAGGCCCGATGCATTGTCATCAACCCCTTGCAGCGTTAACCCACCGAGATTGTTATTTACATCGTTATCACTGAGCGGTGTGTAGGTATCAAGGTGCGCCATAATAATGATCTGCTGCGGCTCAACGCCTTCACGCGCCGCAATGACTGAGCTGGCACTGACGTTATGCCAGTTCTGGTGGCCATCTTTAGTGGTGTAAAGGTAGCGGGTATTAAAGCGGCGAATATCGCTTTGGTAGCCAAGCTGGCTAAATTGCTGTTGTAGGTAATCCGCGGCTAACATTTCCGAAGGGCTGCCGGCCATACGGCCCTGAAAGACTGTTGCGATGTGGCGTGTTTGTTGGTTGGCAATTTCGCCCAATGGAGATGTGCTTGCCAGAGCGGGCAAGGTACAGCAAATGCTTAGCGCCAGGCTGGTTAGCGAATGGCGCAATGCGGAAAACATAGTGAGTCCCTTTTAAACCGGAAAATTTTTAGCCCGCATAGTATGAAACTGTGACGGGCGTTATACAATTTCAATTCCTCTGAAAGCCACGTTATATCGCTGGTTAAGCACATTTTGTGATTTGCATTTTCAGGGCGTTATTCCTTTGTGGAACTACTCATTCCAATTCGTAATTTCATTACAAATAATCCTCAGCCGTATAGTCCCCTAATGATTTTTTAAACGGAGGTTCTATGACTCTCCGTACTAAACCTCGGTTAAGGGAAAGTTATGGACCAAAAACGACTTACACACCTACGGCAGTTGGAGGCAGAAAGCATCCATATCATCCGCGAGGTCGCCGCCGAATTTTCTAATCCGGTTATGATGTATTCCATCGGTAAAGACTCATCGGTGATGTTGCATTTGGCCCGTAAAGCCTTCTATCCAGGCACGCTTCCGTTCCCGCTACTGCATGTCGATACCGGCTGGAAATTCCGTGAGATGTACGAATTCCGTGACCGCACCGCGAAAAACTACGGTTTTGAGCTGCTGGTGCATAAAAACCCGGAAGGTGTGGCGATGGGTATCAACCCATTCGTGCATGGCAGCGCTAAACATACCGACATCATGAAAACTGAGGGTCTGAAGCAGGCACTGAGTCAACACGGTTTTGATGCCGCTTTCGGTGGCGCACGCCGTGATGAAGAAAAATCTCGTGCCAAAGAACGTATTTATTCGTTCCGTGACCGCTTCCACCGTTGGGACCCAAAAAACCAGCGCCCGGAGCTGTGGCACAACTACAACGGTCAGATTAATAAAGGTGAGAGCATTCGCGTGTTCCCGCTTTCTAACTGGACCGAGCTGGATATCTGGCAGTACATCTTCCTGGAAAATATCGAAATCGTTCCGTTGTATCTGGCTGCACCGCGCCCGGTGCTGGAGCGCGATGGCATGCTGTTGATGGTTGATGATGACCGCATTGATTTGCAACCGGGTGAAGTGATTGAGCAGAAAATGGTGCGCTTCCGCACCCTGGGTTGCTGGCCGCTGACCGGCGCCGTTGAATCCGAAGCGCAGACGCTGCCGGAAATCATCGAAGAGATGCTGGTTTCGACCACCAGTGAACGTCAAGGGCGGGCAATTGACCGCGACCAGGCAGGCTCCATGGAGCTTAAAAAACGCCAGGGTTATTTCTAAGGAGCCGCCAGATGAACACCACTATTGCACAACAAATTGCAGATGAAGGCGGCGTTGAAGCCTATCTGCACGCGCAACAAAACAAAAGCCTGCTGCGCTTTCTGACCTGCGGCAGCGTTGATGATGGTAAAAGTACCCTGATTGGCCGTCTTCTGCATGACACGCGCCAGATTTACGAAGATCAACTTTCATCTCTGCACACCGACAGCAAACGCCACGGGACGCAGGGTGAAAAACTGGATCTGGCCTTGCTGGTGGACGGTCTGCAAGCCGAGCGCGAGCAGGGCATTACTATCGACGTGGCGTACCGTTATTTCTCGACGGAAAAACGTAAATTTATTATTGCCGACACGCCGGGGCATGAGCAGTACACCCGTAATATGGCGACCGGTGCCTCGACTTGTGATCTGGCGATCTTATTGATCGATGCGCGTAAGAGCGTGTTGGATCAAACGCGCCGCCACAGTTTTATCTCCACGCTTTTGGGGATCAAGCACCTGGTCGTTGCGGTTAACAAAATGGATCTGGTGAGCTTTAGCGAAGAGACTTTCGAGCAGATCAAACAAGATTACCTGACCTTTGCCGAGCAGCTTCCTGCGGATCTGGATATTCGTTTTGTACCGCTTTCAGCACTGGAAGGTGACAACGTTGCCACGCAAAGTTCGAACATGCCGTGGTACACCGGCCCAACGCTGCTGGAGCTTCTGGAAACGGTTGAAGTGAAGCGTATCGTTGAACAACAGCCGATGCGTTTCCCGGTTCAGTATGTTAACCGCCCAAACCTGGATTTCCGTGGTTATGCCGGAACCCTGGCATCTGGCGTGGTAAACGTCGGGCAGCGCGTGAAAGTTTTACCATCAGGGGTGGAGTCAGCTATTGCGCGAATCGTCACTTTTGACGGAGATTTGCAACAAGCTGCTGCGGGCGAAGCCATTACGCTGGTGCTCAAAGATGAAATCGATATCAGCCGTGGCGACCTGCTGGTTGATGCTAATGACACCCAGCCTGCGGTACAAACGGCGAAAGTCGATGTGGTGTGGATGGCTGAACAACCGTTGGTGCCAGGGCAAAGCTACGACATCAAAGTCGCCGGAAAGAAAACGCGTGCCCGTGTTGATAACATTCACTATCAGGTCGAAATTAACAGCCTGACACAGCGTCTGGTGGAAAGCCTGCCGCTGAATGGCATCGGCCTGGTAGATTTAACCTTCGACGAACCACTGGTGCTGGATAAGTACCAGGAAAACCCGGTTACTGGCGGGTTGATTTTCATCGACCGTCTGACCAACGTGACGGTTGGCGCTGGCATGGTGCGTGAGCCGCAAGAAGAGGTGTATCAGGAGCCGTCAGCGTTTAGCGCGTTTGAACTGGAACTCAATGCGCTGGTGCGTCGTCACTTCCCACACTGGGGCGCACGCGATTTGCTGGGAGGCAAGTAATGGCTGAGCACGACGAAAACGTCGTCTGGCACGCCCATCCGGTCACGGTTGAGCAGCGTGAAAAACTACACCAGCACCGGGGCGCGGTGCTGTGGTTTACCGGGCTTTCGGGCTCGGGCAAATCGACTGTAGCCGGAGCGCTTGAAGAAGCGCTCCATCAGCTTGGTGTGAGCACGTACTTACTTGATGGCGACAATGTGCGTCACGGTTTATGTAGCGACCTGGGTTTTAGCGATGCCGATCGTAAAGAAAACATTCGTCGTGTTGGCGAAGTCGCCAATTTAATGGTCGATGCCGGGCTGGTGGTGCTAACCGCATTTATCTCGCCGCACCGTGCAGAACGCCAAATGGTCCGCGACCGTGTTGGAGAAGGGCGGTTTATAGAAGTGTTTGTTGATACTCCACTTTCCATCTGCGAAGCGCGCGATCCGAAAGGTTTATACAAAAAAGCCCGCGCGGGCGAGCTGCGAAACTTCACCGGCATTGACTCGGTTTATGAAGCGCCAGTGAACCCGGAAATACACTTAGACGGCGAACAATTAGTAACAAATTTGATTGCGCAATTATTAGACCTGTTGCGTCGTGACGTTATTATCAAAACCTGAGACATAACCAGGCGCGTCACGTGCCTGGATTTAGGGTTTACGGATTCGTTATGCGCAATAGCACCAACATCGCTATCACATCGGCTGAAGCAAGCCCTGGCACCGAAGAGACAACCTGGTCATTGGCTGGTGCGTTCATCGGCTTTTTGTCATGGCTGTTGGCATTGGGCATTCCTTTCCTGATTTACGGCCCTAACACCCTGTTTTTCTTCTTGTATACCTGGCCATTTTTCCTGGCACTGCTGCCTGTCGCGGTGGTGGTGGGGATTGCGCTGCACTCGCTCGTGAGAGGCCGTTTGATCTTTAGCTGCATGACGACGGTGCTCGCAGTAACGTTGATGTTTGGCGTCTTATTCTTGTGGCTCATGGGTTAATCTTAAAATATTCATCAAACCGTAACAGACTATTTATGACTGCAACGCCTCTAACTCACCTGCAAACGCGCATGTTGTCGCTTTCTGTGATAAATTCTGCCGCAAATACGAAGGGCCGCTTTGTACCCGGAGCGAGGCTCGATAAAATTTTGTGCGATGATTTTGCCGTTTTTCAGGGGGCGGGATGGGTAAACTAACGCTGCTATTGCTGGCCTTGTTGGTCTGGCTGCAGTATTCGCTGTGGTTTGGAAAAAACGGCGTACACGATTACACGCGTGTGAATGACGACGTTTCCACACAGCAGGCGACGAACGCCAAACTTAAAGCGCGTAACGATCAGTTGTTTGCGGAAATTGACGATCTCAATGGCGGCCAGGAAGCGATTGAAGAACGTGCTCGTAACGAATTAAGCATGACTAAACCGGGTGAAACCTTCTACCGCCTGGTACCCGATAGCTCTAAGCGCTTAAGTAATAGTGCAGGGCAGAACAATCGATAATCAAGCGTAAGTGAATCTACATGGCAGACTCCTCCCCGGACGTAATTGCCGTGGTGCCGGCAGCAGGTATCGGCAGCCGCATGCAAACGGAATGTCCTAAGCAATATCTAACAATCGGCGATAAAACTATTCTTGAACATGCGGTGGCAAGCCTGATGGCTCATCCACGCGTGGCTCATGTCATTATCGCCATTAGCCCCACCGACAGCTGGTTTGCCTCATTGCCTCTTGCTTCGAATCCAGATGTGACCGTGATAAACGGTGGCGCACAGCGTGCTGACTCGGTACTTGCCGGGCTGAACGTGGTGAAAAATGCGCAATGGGTTCTGGTGCATGATGCGGCACGTCCTTGCTTGCATCAGGATGATTTAGCCCGTTTGCTGGCCATCACTGAGACAAGCAAAATTGGCGGTATTCTGGCAGCTCCGGTACGTGACACGATGAAACGTGGCGAACCGGATAAAGCGCAGATTGCGCATACTGTCGATCGTGAAGACCTTTGGCACGCTTTAACACCTCAGCTGTTCCCTCTGGAATTACTGCGTAGCTGCTTGCAGCGCGCACTCGATGAGCATGCCTCTATTACTGATGAAGCCTCGGCTCTTGAGTATTGTGGCTTCCATCCCGAATTAATTAGCGCCCGCGCCGATAATATAAAAGTGACTCGTCCTGAAGACCTGGCGTTGGCGGAGTTTTACCTCACGCGGTTAACCCAAACGGAGAATAAATAATGCGTATTGGACATGGTTTTGATGTACATGCCTTTGGTGGCCCTGGCCCAATTATCATTGGTGGTGTGCGTGTACCTTACGAGCAAGGGCTGCTTGCACACTCAGATGGCGATGTCGCGCTGCACGCATTAACGGATGCTCTGTTGGGGGCTGCGGCACTGGGCGATATCGGCAAATTATTCCCGGATACTGACCCGGCGTTTAAAGGCGCTGACAGCCGTGAATTGCTGCGCGAAGCGTGGCGTCGAATTCAGGCAAAAGGTTTTACCCTCGGTAACGTCGACGTGACGATTATCGCCCAGGCACCAAAAATGGCTCCACATATCCCACAGATGCGTGTGTTTATCGCAGAAGATCTCGGTTGCCATATGGACGATGTAAACGTAAAAGCGACCACCACTGAGAAACTTGGCTTTACTGGCCGTGGTGAAGGCATTGCCTGCGAAGCGGTCGCACTGCTACATAAGGCTCGCAAATAATGGATATGCAGAATCTGACCTGGCTACACGGTAAGCCACAAGGCACCGGGCTAATCAAAGTTAATCCAGAAGACTTCGTGGTTATCGAAGATCTGGGGTTCGGGCCTGATGGTGATGGCGAGCACTTGCTATTACGCATCCTCAAAAATGGCTGCAATACCCGTTCTGTCGCGGATGCGCTGGCGAAATTTCTGAAGGTTCCTGCGCGTGAAGTCAGTTTTGCCGGGCAAAAAGACAAACACGCGGTGACAGAACAATGGTTTTGCGTGCGTCTGCCAGGCAAAGAAATGCCGGATATGAGCGCGTTCCAGCTTGAAGGCTGCGAGGTGCTGGAATATGCACGCCATCGCCGTAAATTGCGACTCGGTGCTCTTAAGGGCAATCGTTTTACGCTGGTGTTGCGTGAAGTCAGCGACCGCGCTGAGCTTGAACAGCGCCTGAATACGATTTTGCATCAGGGCGTGCCGAACTATTTTGGTAGCCAGCGTTTTGGTATTTCGGGCAACAACCTGCATCAGGCGTTGCGCTGGGCGCAAACCAATGCACCAATCCGCGATCGTAATAAACGCAGTTTTTATCTGTCGGCGGCACGTAGTGCCATGTTTAACCAGATTGTCAGCGAAAGGCTGAAGAAGCCTGATTTTAACCAGGCCATCGACGGTGATGCACTGCAACTGGCCGGGCGCGGGAGCTGGTTTGTTGCCATGCCTGAAGAGCTTCCTGAGCTGCAAGGCCGTGTCGACAGTGGTGAATTACTGATTACCGCACCGCTGCCGGGCGACGGAGCCTGGGGTACGCAAAACGCAGCGCTGGAGTTTGAACAGAGTTGTGTTGCGGCAGAAACAGATTTGCAGGGGCTGTTGGTGCGTGAGCGCGTAGAAGCGGCTCGCCGCGCTATGCTTGTGATGCCCAAAGAGCTGAGCTGGAACTGGTTGGATGATACCACCGTCGAGCTGAATTTCTGGCTTCCTGCCGGGAGTTTTGCGACCAGCTTAGTGCGTGAATTGATGAACGCACCGGGTAATTACGCTGATATTGCCGAGTAACGGCAGAACATATTCCACAGCGGGTAATGACATTACCCGCTTTTTTTTGCCTGAATTTCCGCATTAATTTCTCTTCTGCATAGCCCTACAAAGCCTTGTTTTCAGCACAATCCTCAGACCACAGCGCGTGATTTACATGACATTGGATTGTATAGTAGCCCCTGGGCTGGCTTTTGTTGTGAATGTTACAAAAACTGCAACAAATTCATGACAGGTGCACTAAAATCAGCAGAATGGGATAAAACAACAAGTTGGACAGGTTTTTAAGCATAAAAAACGCAGGCAGTTTTTATCTCAAGGAGCCAACATGTGGTTTTATCCTTTTCATATAAAAGAAGCTTTTAATTTAATATGAGAATACTTTTGAGTAACGATGACGGGGTCAACGCGCCGGGCATTCAAGTTCTGGCGACCCGACTAAGGGAATTTGCTGACGTGCAGGTGGTAGCCCCCGACCGTAATCGCAGTGGGGCATCAAACTCACTGACGCTCGAATCTTCATTGCGTACTTTCACTCTCGCAAACGGCGATATTTCTGTGCAGATGGGCACGCCGACTGACTGTGTCTATCTTGGCGTGAATGCATTGATGCGCCCGGCTCCTGACGTTGTCGTTTCCGGGATTAACGCCGGCCCTAATTTGGGCGACGACGTTATCTATTCCGGCACGGTTGCGGCGGCGATGGAAGGGCGGCACTTAGGTATTCCTGCGCTGGCTGTTTCTCTTAATGGCCATGAGCATTATGAAACGGCTGCGGCAGTCACCTGTACGCTTCTGCGCGCGCTGATGCGCGAACCGCTGCGCACCGGGCGCATTTTAAATATTAACGTGCCCGATTTGCCGCTTGAAGAAATCAAAGGCATTCGTGTGACGCGTTGCGGCAGCCGCCATCCGTCAGATAAAGTGATTCCACAAGAAGATCCACGCGGCAACACCCTGTATTGGATTGGGCCTCCGGGCGACAAATTTGATGCAGGCCCGGATACCGATTTTGCCGCTGTTGATGAAGGCTATGTGTCGGTCACGCCATTGCATGTCGACTTAACCGCCCACAGCGCTCGTGAGGTGGTTAGCCACTGGTTGAGCAAGTCAGGAGTGGATGAGCAATGGTAAGCAAACGCGTACAAGCCCTTCTTACACAGCTACGTAATCAAGGCATCAAAGACGACAAAGTGCTTGATGCGATTGCGCAGGTGCCGCGAGAAAAATTTGTCGATGAAGCGTTTGAGCACAAAGCCTGGGAAAATACGGCATTACCCATTGGCTCCGGCCAAACCATCTCGCAACCTTATATGGTCGCCAGAATGACCGAGTTGCTTGAGCTGACGCCTGAATCCCGGGTGCTGGAAATCGGCACGGGTTCCGGGTATCAAACCGCTATTCTGGCGCATCTGGTGCATCATGTTTGTTCAGTTGAACGCATTAAAGGCCTGCAATGGCACGCAAGGCGACGTTTAAAACAGCTTGATCTGCACAATATCTCAACCCGTCATGGTGATGGCTGGCAGGGCTGGCATGCGCGCAGTCCATTTGACGCTATTATTGTTACGGCAGCACCGCCGGAAATCCCCAGCGCACTCTTGTCACAGCTGGATGAAGGCGGAATTTTAGTTCTCCCGGTAGGCGAAGATCAGCAGTTTCTGAAACGCATTCGTCGATTAAGTGGAGAATTTGTCATTGATACGGTAGAAGCCGTTCGTTTTGTGCCCTTAGTGAAGGGCGAGCTAGCATAACCCGGAAATATCTTGTTTTTTTCTAAGGGGTTTGGCGTAACGTAACGCGCAACGAAATTTTGATAGCTGGTTGTATACCCATTAGTATTCGAGTTGCAGCCAACACCCCTGCAGCTTGAAGGATGATGGGGATAAGCACCAGTTTTGCCGTATTTTCATACATAAGCATATGATTGTTTTTGGGGGATAAATGAGCGCGGGAAGCCCAACTTTTACTTTACGCCGTATTGCAGCGTTGTCACTGGTCAGCCTGTGGTTAGCAGGATGCACCAGCAATGATAACCAGGCACCTATCAGCTCGGTAGGTGGTAATAGCAACGCCAGCAGCAGTTCTTCAGGCGGCATGCTGATCACTCCGCCACCGAAAATGTCCACCCAAAGCCAGACCCCGCAAATTCAGCCTGTACCGCAGCAGCCAGCGATTCAGCCGATGCAAACGCAGCCGGTAGTTTCAACGCCAGTACAAACTGAAAATGGCCACATCGTTTATAACCGCAAATATGGTGATATTCCGAAAGGCAGCTACACCGGCGGAAGTACTTACACCGTTAAACGTGGCGATACCCTCTTCTACATCGCATGGATCACCGGGAACGATTTCCGTGACTTAGCCCAACGCAACAACGTACCGGCCCCATATGGCCTGAATGTTGGGCAAACTCTTCAGATCGGTAACGCATCGGGTACGCCAATTACCGGCGGAAATGCTGTAACCACAGCAGATGCCAGTGCACAAGGCGTTGCGCCTATCGCTGCGCAAAATACCACCACAGTGGTTGCTTCCAAGCCGGTAATTACGTATTCTGAGGATTCAGGTGAACAGAGTGCTAACAAAATGTTGCCGAATAATAAAGGTACTGCGACTGTCGTCACAGCACCGGTTACGGCACCTGTGGTTAGCTCTACGACTACTGTACCCACTGCCAGCAGCACGTCCGATAGCGCGCCAATTTCAACCTGGCGCTGGCCGACTGAAGGCAAGGTTATTGAGAACTTCTCTGCTACCGAAGGTGGCAATAAAGGGATCGATATCGCAGGCAGCAAAGGCCAGGCTGTTGTTGCTACCGCCTCTGGGCGAGTGGTGTATGCCGGTAACGCGCTGCGTGGTTACGGTAATCTCATCATCATCAAACACAATGATGATTACCTGAGTGCCTACGCCCATAACGATACAATGCTGGTCCGGGAACAACAAGAAATCACGGCGGGGCAGAAGATAGCTACCATGGGTAGCACCGGAACCAGTTCAACACGTTTGCATTTTGAAATTCGTTACAAGGGGAAATCCGTCAACCCGCTGCGTTATTTACCGCAGCGATAAGCCGGCGAAGTACTTAACTGCAGATCTGTATTTATGCACATAAGTATTTTGCTCAGGGATCACGGGTAGGAGCCACCTTATGAGTCAGAATACGCTGAAAGTTAACGAGTTAAATGAAGACGCGGAATATGATGAGAATGGAGTTGAGGTCTTTGACGAAAAAGCCCTCGTAGAAGAGGAACCCAGTGATAACGACATCGCCGAAGAGGAGTTGTTGTCTCAAGGGGCCACTCAGCGTGTGCTTGACGCGACTCAACTTTATCTTGGGGAGATTGGTTATTCCCCATTATTGACAGCCGAAGAAGAAGTGTATTTTGCCCGCCGCGCACTGCGTGGTGATATCGCTTCTCGCCGTCGCATGATCGAAAGTAACTTGCGTCTGGTGGTTAAGATTGCTCGTCGTTATAGCAATCGTGGTCTGGCTCTGCTGGACCTGATTGAAGAGGGCAACCTGGGGCTGATCCGTGCTGTTGAAAAGTTTGACCCAGAACGTGGGTTCCGTTTCTCAACATACGCAACATGGTGGATTCGTCAGACCATCGAACGGGCAATTATGAACCAAACCCGTACGATTCGTTTGCCGATTCATATAGTGAAAGAGCTGAACGTTTATCTGCGTACTGCTCGTGAACTCTCCCACAAGCTCGACCACGAGCCGAGTGCGGAAGAGATTGCTGAGCAACTGGATAAACCTGTTGATGATGTCAGCCGCATGCTGCGTCTCAACGAGCGCATTACGTCAGTAGACACTCCGCTTGGTGGTGACTCTGAAAAAGCGCTGCTGGACATTCTGGCTGACGAGAAAGACAACGGTCCGGAAGACACCACGCAAGACGATGATATGAAACAGAGCATCGTGAAGTGGTTGTTTGAACTGAACGCTAAACAGCGTGAAGTGCTGGCTCGTCGTTTTGGTCTGTTAGGCTATGAAGCTGCAACACTGGAAGATGTGGGTCGTGAAATCGGCCTGACTCGTGAACGTGTTCGTCAGATTCAGGTAGAAGGTCTGCGTCGTCTGCGTGAAATTTTGCAGACGCAAGGGCTGAATATCGAAGCGTTGTTCCGCGAATAAATGCTCCGCGAATAATCGACTGTTCAAATAAAAAAGCGGTGACTCAGGTCACCGCTTTTTTTATGGTTTTTTCAGCGCGGATGCCGCCTGCAACTGCTATCCCGTAGGTCGGATTAGCGTAGCGACATCCGACATTTCTACACCAGACTCTTCAAACGATAAATCCACTCCAGCGCCTGGCGCGGAGACAGAGAATCTGGATCTAATGCTTCCAGCGCCTCAACCGCAGGCGACGTTTCTTCAGCGACCGACAACAATGACATCTGCGTGCCATCCACTTGTGTCGCCGCCGTATTGTTAGAAAGCGTCTCCAGCTCACGCAGTTTCTGGCGTGCACGCTTAATCACCTCTTTTGGCACACCTGCAAGAGCCGCTACGGCCAGGCCATAACTTTTGCTCGCCGCACCATCTTGCACACTGTGCATAAAGGCAATGGTATCGCCGTGTTCGATAGCATCAAGGTGCACGTTTGCCACACCTTCCATTTTTTCTGGCAGTGTCGTCAGCTCAAAATAGTGCGTGGCAAACAGCGTCAGGGCTTTGATGCGATTTGCCAGGCTTTCGGCACACGCCCAGGCCAGAGACAAACCATCGTATGTGGAAGTGCCGCGGCCAATTTCATCCATCAGCACCAGGCTATTTTCGGTGGCATTGTGCAGAATATTTGCCGTTTCGGTCATCTCCACCATAAAGGTCGAACGCCCGGAAGCCAGATCATCAGCCGCACCTACGCGGGTGAAAATACGGTCGATTGGCCCAATCTCTGCCTGCTGTGCAGGAACAAAACTGCCGATGTAAGCAAGCAATACGATCAGCGCAGACTGGCGCATGTAGGTACTTTTACCGCCCATGTTAGGGCCGGTAATAATCAACATGCGGCGTTGCGGGGCAAGGCTTAGCGGGTTGGCGATAAACGGCTCGCTAAGGACTTGCTCAACAACCGGATGGCGGCCACCCACCACTTTAATACCGGGTTTATCGGTCAGTTGCGGGCATGCGTAATTCAGGCTGTAAGCACGCTCTGCAAGGTTAACCAGCACGTCGAGTTCAGCCAGTGCCGTGGCGCTTTGCTGCAATGCTTCAAGGTGCGGCAACAGCGCATCAAACAGCTGATCGTAGAGCTGTTTTTCCAGCGCCAGTGCTTTGCCTTTCGAGGTGAGCACTTTGTCTTCGTACTCTTTCAGCTCAGGAATGATATAGCGCTCGGCGTTTTTTAGCGTCTGGCGGCGAACATAGTGAATGGGCGCGTGGTGGCTTTGGCTGCGGGAAATCTGGATGTAATAACCGTGTACGCCGTTAAAGCCGACTTTAAGCGTATCCAGGCCGAGCTTTTCACGCTCACGAATTTCCAGTCGGTCGAGATAATCTGTTGCCCCGTCAGCCAGCGCACGCCACTCGTCTAACTCTTCGTGATATCCCGGTGCAATCACACCGCCATCGCGCACAAGCACTGGCGGCGATTCCACCACAGCGCGCTCGAGCAGTTCACGCAGTTCGGTGAATTCACCCATGTTTTCACGCAGCGTTTGTACATAATCCGTTGGTACTTCCGCCAGCATTTCACGCAGTTCGGGTAACTGCTGGAATGCGTGACGCATACGCGCTAAATCGCGTGGGCGTGCGGTACGTAATGCCAGGCGCGCCAGAATACGTTCCAGATCGCCAACCTGGCGCAGTACCGGTTGAATTTCAGCGGTACGGTCTTGCAGTGCGGCAATGGTCTTCTGGCGTTTTTCCAGCACATCGACATTGCGAATCGGCATATGCAGCCAGCGCTTCAACATACGGCTGCCCATTGGCGTGACGGTGCAATCCAGTACGGAAGCCAGAGTATTTTCAAAACCACCGGACAGGTTCTGGGTAATCTCCAGATTACGGCGTGTTGCGGCATCCATAATGATGCTGTCTTGCTGGCGGTCCATCGTGACGGAGCGAATATGCGGTAGGGAAGTGCGCTGCGTGTCTTTCACGTATTGCAGCAAACAGCCTGCGGCGCACAACGCATGATGAGCGTTTTCTACGCCAAAACCTATCAAGTCACGGGTGCCAAATTGCATGTTCAACTGCTGGCGAGCGGTTGATATTTCAAATTCCCATAACGGGCGGCGACGCAGACCTCGACGGCCTTCAATCAGGCGCGTTTCGGCAAAATCTTCGGCATACAGGAGTTCAGCTGGATTGGTGCGTTGCAGCTCTGCTGCCATGGTTTCGATATCTTCAGGCTCTGACAGACGAAAACGCCCGGAGCTGATATCAAGTGTCGCATAGCCAAAACCTTTGCCGTCTTGCCAGATTGCCGCCAGCAGGTTGTCCTGGCGTTCTTGCAGCAGCGCTTCATCACTGATGGTACCAGGCGTAACGATACGCACGACTTTACGCTCGACCGGACCTTTGCTGGTGGCGGGGTCGCCAATTTGCTCGCAGATCGCAGCGGATTCACCGAGATTCACAAGTTTAGCTAAATAGTTTTCGATGGCGTGATGTGGCACGCCAGCCATTGGAATCGGTTCGCCTGCGGATGCACCACGTTTGGTCAGGGAGATGTCGAGCAATTGCGACGCGCGTTTCGCATCGTCATAAAATAACTCGTAAAAGTCACCCATGCGATAGAACAACAGGATCTCAGGATGCTGAGCTTTCAGGCGCAGATACTGCTGCATCATGGGGGTGTGGGCGTCTAAACTTTCCGTTGTACTCATAATGTTATCTTTTTTAATCCATTGAATTAAAAGTTAATTGTGATTTTTATTATTGTTAGTGCTCACATTATCTCATGAAGCTGATGTGTCGTGAAAAGCTTCGCTATTACACCACAGAACCATGCGATCACACATCGTCAAAAGGCAGGAAAACTTCGCGCCGCCTCGCAGAGTCTGTTACTCCCGCTGTGATTTTGATTTACCATAAGGAATACACATTCGTCGTTAGTCATATGGATATCTCAACACATGCGTTACTCCGTCGCGTTACTTCCGCTTATTGTTTTGCTGGCCGCCTGTAGCAGCAAACCGAAAACTGAAACTCCGCCACAGCAAGCTGGTACACCTTCGGGTGGTTTCTTGTTACAGCCACAGCATGATGTGTTTATGCAGACGGGGGATTTTGCCTACAACCCTGAAGCTGAGAAATTCATTGATAAAATGGTGAGTAAGCATGGCTTTGACCGCCAGCAGTTACATGAAGTGCTCTCCCAAACCAAAAAACTCGATTACGTTCTGCGTTTGATGGACCAGCAAGCGCCAACGACGGCACCTCCTGCGGGCCCGAACGGTGCCTGGTTGCGCTATCGTGGCAAATTCATTACGCCTGATAACGTGCAAAACGGAGTGGCGTTCTGGAATCAACATGACGACGCGCTGAAACGCGCATTCCAGGTCTACGGTGTGCCGCCAGAAATTATCGTCGGGATCATCGGTGTGGAAACGCGTTGGGGCCGTGTGATGGGTAAAACGCGCATTATTGATGCGCTGGCTACACTCTCATTTGCTTATCCGCGTCGCGCACAATATTTCTCTGGCGAACTGGAAACGTTCCTGCTGATGGCGCGTAATGAAGGTGATGATCCATTGGCACTGAAAGGATCATTTGCCGGGGCAATGGGTTACGGCCAGTTTATGCCGTCGGCGTTTAAAGAATACGCCGTTGATTTCAACGGTGACGGCCATGTGAACCTGTGGGACCCGGAAGATGCTATCGGCAGTGTGGCTAACTACTTTAAAGGCCATGGCTGGGTGAAAGGCGATTTGGTGGCAGTTCCAGCCAACGGTCAGGTACCGGGGCTTGCGAACGGCTTTAAAACTAAATATTCCGTCTCAGCGCTGGCGGAATCGGGTTTAAGCCCAACCGCTTCTTTGGGTAACCACCAGGAAGCCAGCCTGCTACGCCTGGATATGGGCGACCGTTACCAGTATTGGTACGGCTTGCCGAACTTCTACACCATCACCCGTTACAACCACAGCACGCATTATGCGATGGCGGTCTGGCAGTTAGGCCAGGCAGTGGCGCTGGCTCGCGTTCAGTAATCTTTTCCCCGCCTTGTCCTGAGGCGGGGGCATTTCCTGCGTTCTCTCATGAAGGTTTTTCCTGATCGTCGATCAGGAATTTGTATCACATTCAATTTTATTTATGTTATGTTATAACAAATCAAATTGAGTGGTTTACTTCGCAATGCTTCCTTTACGGACACTTTTCACTGTGGCTGCGCCTGTGCGGTTTTGTGCAGTCTTAATTCTGCTGACCGGGTTATGGCTGGCAATTCATTGGGCGATTGCACTGCCATGATCTCGCTGAATCAACTGGTATTGGGTTATCAGGGAAGGGCGGTAACACAGCCGCTTACCGGCAATATTGCTAAAGGCAGTATGACCGCCATTATTGGTGCGAACGGCACCGGGAAGTCGACCTTATTAAAAACGCTGCTGAAGCTACAGCCGCCAGTAGCGGGCCAGTTATCCTTTACGGGTGGGAAGGCTCCTCGTATTGCCTGGTTGCCACAGCTGGCCGAGATGGACAGGCAATTTCCTGCCACGGTTTATGATGTGGTATGCATGGGGTCCTGGCCTGTACGTGGGTTATTTTCCTCGCTCAATCGCCAGAACAGAAAGCGTATTGCTGATGCCATCGAACGCGTGGGCCTTACGCCATTGACTAAACAACCCATCGAAACGCTTTCTGGCGGGCAATTCCAGAGGATGTTGTTTGCGCGCTTGCTGGTGCAAAACGCACCGTTGGTTCTGCTCGATGAGCCGTTCACCGGGGTTGATTCGCAAACCAGCGATTTCCTGATGACGCTTATCTGCCAGATGCACCAGGCGGGCCAAACGGTGATGGCGGTGCTGCACGATAACGAACGTGTCAGCAGACATTTCCCGCAAGTCTTGCTGCTTACACAAGACCATTTCCATTGGGGCAATACCGTTGACGTATTACCTCACTACTGCAAATCAAGCATCAATCTGGCGTTATCTGCATGATTTATCACTTCTTCTTTGAACCGTTTATTGATTACGGGTTTATGCGACGTGCGCTTGTCGCGTGCCTGGCGCTTTCTATTAGCACTGCTCCGCTGGGGATTTTCTTGCTGCTGCGGCGCATGAGCCTGGTGGGCGATGCACTTTCTCACGCGATTTTACCAGGCGTTGCAGTGGGTTATTTGCTGGCTGGCATGTCGCTGGTCGCCATGGGGATTGGCGGTTTTGTTGCGGGTGTGCTGGTGGCGTTAATTTCGGGGCTGGTCAGTTCGCGCACCACCCTGAAAGAAGACGCCAGTTTTGCCGGTTTCTATCTCGGCTCTCTGGCGCTGGGTGTCACCCTTATTTCGTTACGTGGCTCCAGTGTTGACCTGCTGCATCTTCTTTTTGGTTCGATTCTGGCGGTCGACAACCAGGCCACAATTTTTGTCGGTGCGATTGCCAGCGTGACGTTGCTTATTCTGGCGGGTTTGTATCGCGGGCTGGTGATGGAAACGTTCGACCGCAGTTTCCTGCAGGTCAATAACCGCCTGGCACCTCATCTCATTCACGGCACTTTTCTTGCGCTTTTGGTGCTTAACCTTGTCGCAGGGTTTCAGATCCTCGGCACGCTCATGTCCGTTGGGCTAATGATGCTGCCAGCTGTTTCGGCACGCTGTTGGGCAAAGACGTTGCCTGGCGCGATGATGATCGCTGTGGCCTTTGGTCTGGTGTCGGCGTGGATTGGGCTGGCGTGGTCATTTGCTGCGGCACTGCCCGCAGGCCCGGCCATCGTTTTGACGGCAAGCGTTGGCTTCTTTATCTCGATACTTTTTGGTCCGCGCAGCGGGCTGGCTCGTAGCCTTTGTAGAGGCTTGATAACAACAAGCAAGGGGATTAAATGAAACGTTTTGGGATGATGATGTCACTGGTGCTGGCTTGTTCAAGCCAGGCGGCACTGGCGAAAAACCTCAATGTGGTGACCAGTTTTACCGTATTGGCTGATATGGCAAAACAGGTCGGTGGTGAGCATGTCACGGTAAAAAGCCTGGTGGGGCCAGATGGTGACCCGCATAGTTTTGAGCCGTCACCGCAGGACAGCGTCGCGTTAAGTAAAGCTGACGTCGTGATTGTGAGCGGGCTGGGAATGGAAGGGTGGATGGACCGTCTGGTCAGCGCATCAGGCTATAAAGGCAAAGTGATTGTTGCTTCTGAAGGCATCTCGACGCGGAAAATGGTCGATGATGGTAAACAAATCACCGATCCTCACGCCTGGAACAGTGCTGAAAATGGCGCAATCTACGCACAAAATATTACCAAAGCGCTGGTAGCGGCCGACCCGCAAGATGCGGCTGCGATCACTGACAGCGGCTCCGAGTACGTTACTCGCCTGAAACTGCTCGATAGCTGGGCGAAAACACGTTTTGAAGCGATTCCGAAATCAAAACGTAAAGTACTCACCAGCCATGATGCTTTTGGTTATTTTGGCCAGGAATATGGTGTGACTTTCCTTGCGCCCGTTGGCTTCTCAACCGAAGCGGAGGCTAACGCGAGTGACGTGGCAGGGCTTATCAAGCAACTTAAAAGCCAGCAGATTAAAACTTACTTTATTGAGAACCAGACTGATCCTCGACTGGTAAAACAAATCGCCAGCGCAAGTGGTGCGCAGCCAGGTGGAGAGCTTTACCCTGAGGCGCTTTCAGCCGCAAACGGGCCAGCCAGCACCTACGAGATGGCGTTCAAGCATAACGTAGATGCCATCGCCAACAGCATGAAGTGATTTAATCGGCCAGCCTTCGCTGGCCGTTCTTTTTTCTGGAACTGCCTCGAGTTATCTAATGTAATCCTCTGAAAGAGGGGATAAGTGCTATCGTGTAACCCCTCGATATGTCTACAATCGGAGCAAGCCATGACAGATAAAACATTGCGTCAACTCAGTCGCCAGGTCGGTGAAGCGCTTGGGCATCTCGGCGCTACCGTGACAACGGCAGAATCTTGTACCGGTGGCTGGATTGCCAAAGTGATTACCGATCTTTCAGGCAGTTCTGCCTGGTTTGAACGTGGTTTTGTTACCTACAGTAATGAGGCTAAGCATCAAATGATTGGTGTTGATAGCGCAACGCTGGAAACGCATGGTGCAGTGAGTGAGGCCGTGGTGCGTGAAATGGCGCAAGGCGCACTGTATGCGGCGGTAGCTGATTATGCGGTTGCGGTCAGTGGTATTGCCGGCCCTAATGGCGGCAGTGAAGAAAAACCCGTCGGGACTGTATGGTTTGGCTTTTCCTCAAAGTCTGAAGGTACGATTGCACGCCAGCAGCTTTTCTCAGGCGATCGTGATGCAATTCGACGCCAGGCCACTGAATATGCGCTGCAAACCCTGTGGGAAGAATTTCTCAAAAATAAGCTTGATACTGTATGACCATACAGTATAATTGGCACAACAAAACAGCATAGTAAGCAGCGTGGCGCATTCGTGTTTCACCCTGCATGACAGGAGTAAAAATGGCTATCGACGAAAACAAACAGAAGGCGTTAGCGGCAGCACTTGGCCAAATTGAAAAACAATTTGGTAAAGGCTCCATCATGCGTCTGGGTGAAGACCGTACCATGGATGTGGAAACGATCTCTACCGGTTCACTTTCACTGGATATCGCACTTGGGGCCGGTGGCTTGCCAATGGGCCGTATCGTTGAAATTTACGGGCCAGAATCTTCTGGTAAAACGACGCTGACTTTGCAAGTTATCGCCGCCGCTCAACGTGAAGGTAAAACGTGTGCGTTTATCGATGCTGAGCACGCTCTGGACCCGATTTACGCTAAGAAACTGGGCGTAGATATCGACAACCTGCTGTGTTCACAGCCGGACACTGGCGAGCAAGCGCTGGAAATTTGTGATGCGCTGGCACGTTCCGGTGCAGTTGACGTGCTGGTTGTTGACTCCGTTGCCGCTCTGACGCCGAAAGCTGAAATTGAAGGCGAAATCGGTGACTCTCATATGGGCCTCGCGGCACGTATGATGAGCCAGGCAATGCGTAAACTGGCGGGTAACCTCAAGCAGTCCAATACATTGCTTATCTTCATCAACCAGATCCGTATGAAAATTGGTGTGATGTTCGGTAACCCGGAAACCACTACCGGTGGTAACGCACTGAAATTCTACGCTTCTGTTCGTCTGGATATCCGTCGTATTGGCGCGGTAAAAGATGGCGATAACGTGGTGGGTAGTGAAACCCGCGTTAAAGTCGTGAAAAACAAAATTGCTGCACCATTTAAGCAAGCTGAATTCCAGATCATGTACGGCGAAGGTATCAACTTCTACGGCGAACTGGTTGATTTAGGCGTGAAGCACAAGCTGATTGAAAAAGCGGGTGCCTGGTACAGCTACAACGGTGAGAAGATTGGCCAGGGCAAATCAAACTCCAGTAACTTCCTGAAAGAAAACAAGCCAATGGCTGCTGAAATCGAGAAGAAACTGCGTGATATGCTGCTGAATAATCCAGATGGCACACCAGACTTTGTTGCTGATGACCACGACAAAGACGTTGCTGAAACCAAAGAAGACTTTTAATTCCTAACAAGGGCTGCCGCGGCAGCCCTTGTCTTTATCTGCTTTACTGCAATTTTCTCATAAACAGGTTATCTGTCATGCCTGAATCCGTAACTCCTCGCCGCAGCCCGTATTCCCGTTTATTAGACAAAGCTACTCGTATACTGGCGATGCGTGATCACAGCGAACAAGAACTCCGTCGTAAACTTTCTGCACAACCAACATTCCCTGGAAAACCAAAAGCGGAAGAAGATCCTTTTACGCCTGAAGATATCGATAAAGTCATTGCCTGGTGTTATGAACATCGCTGGCTGGACGATGCTCACTTTGCGTCACGCTTTATTGCAAGCCGTGGCCGGAAAGGTTATGGGCCGCAACGTATTCGCCAGGAACTACAAAGCAAAGGTATCGCGCGTGATATCAGCGAAACCGCAATGCTCAATTGTGAAATAGACTGGCAATCGATGGCACGGGACATTGCCGAGCGTAAATTTGGTGAACCGCTACCTACCGAGTGGAAAGAGCGCGCTAAAGTGCAGCGTTTTCTTCTGTATCGCGGGTTCTTTATGGAAGACATCCAGGCTGTTTATTCTTGATATACCCTTCATACTTAAAGTTGCCTCGGCGTTAGCTTCACTCGTTCACCCGAATCACTTACTGGAGTAAGCTCATCGGGATTTTCTCGCTTGCCGCCTTGACGCAACTTTAATTATTTTGGGTATAAATAGCGAAATTTTGCAGATTAGGTATACACGGGATTTTACTTCCCTGATAAGAAAACTTATCTTATTCCCACTTTTTCCAGGTAAACAGGTCGCGGCCAAAGCATTAAAATGGGCTCCGTCCGGTTTGCAACTCCTCGTTAGCTTGATTTCAGGATAATTATGAGCAAGAGCACCGCTGAGATCCGTCAGGCGTTTCTCGATTTTTTCCATAGTAAAGGTCACCAGGTTGTAGCGAGCAGCTCCCTGGTTCCGAATAACGATCCGACTTTACTGTTTACTAATGCCGGGATGAACCAGTTCAAGGATGTTTTCCTTGGTCTCGACAAACGTAATTATTCCCGCGCAACAACGTCTCAACGTTGTGTCCGCGCGGGTGGTAAACACAATGATCTGGAAAACGTCGGTTACACTGCCCGTCACCACACTTTCTTTGAAATGCTGGGTAACTTCAGCTTTGGTGACTATTTCAAACACGATGCCATCAACTTTGCCTGGGAATTATTGACCGGCGAACAATGGTTTAACCTGCCTAAAGAGCGTCTGTGGGTTACCGTTTACGAGACTGATGACGAAGCATTTGAAATCTGGGAAAAAGAAGTTGGCGTTCCACGCGAGCGTATTATTCGCATTGGCGATAATAAAGGTGGTGCTTACGCATCTGACAACTTCTGGCAGATGGGTGACACGGGTCCATGCGGTCCGTGCACTGAAATCTTCTTCGACCACGGCGACCACATCTGGGGCGGCCCTCCGGGTAGCGCTGAAGAAGATGGCGATCGCTATATCGAAATCTGGAACCTTGTGTTCATGCAGTTCAACCGTCAGCAGGATGGCACTATGCTGCCATTGCCTAAGCCGTCAGTTGATACCGGTATGGGTCTGGAGCGTATTGCAGCCGTTCTGCAACATGTTAACTCCAACTATGAAATCGACTTGTTCAGCAAACTTATCCAGTCTGTTGCCCGCGTCACGGGTGCGACCGATCTGACCAGCAAATCGCTGCGTGTTATCGCTGACCATATTCGTTCTTGTGCATTCCTCGTTGCTGATGGTGTTACCCCGTCGAATGAAGGCCGTGGCTATGTGCTGCGCCGAATCATTCGTCGTGCAATCCGTCATGGCAACATGTTGGGCGCGAAAGAAACCTTCTTCTACAAACTTGTTGGCCCATTGGTTGAAGTGATGGGGGCTGCGGGTGAAGAACTGCATCGCCAGCAAGCGCTGGTTGAACAAGTTCTGAAAACCGAAGAAGAGCAGTTTGCGCGTACGCTTGAACGTGGTCTGGCATTGCTGGATGAAGAACTGGCTAATTTGCAGGGCGATACGCTGGATGGCGAAACCGCTTTCCGTCTGTATGACACCTACGGCTTCCCGGTTGACCTGACTGCTGATGTTTGCCGTGAGCGTAACCTGAAAGTTGACGAAGCGGGTTTTGAAGCCGCAATGGAAGAGCAGCGCCGCCGTGCGCGTGAGTCCAGCGGTTTTGGCGCTGACTACAACAGCATGATCCGCGTTGATTCTGCGACTGCCTTCAAAGGTTATGATCACACTGATTTGACCGCGAAAGTCACTGCATTGTTTGTTGACGGTAAACCCGTTGAGCAAATTGCTGCAGGCCAGGAAGCTGTTGTGGTGCTCAATGAGACACCATTCTATGCAGAGTCTGGTGGCCAGGTTGGCGACAAAGGCGCAATCAAAGGCAATGGTATCGACTTCGCTGTTAACGACACGCAGAAGTATGGCCAGGCAATTGGTCATCTAGGTAAGCTGGTTGCGGGCGTGGTGAAAGTCGGCGACAGCGTTAAAGCTGAAGTTGATGAAGCGCGCCGTTCACGCATTCGCCTGAACCACTCTGCCACTCACTTGCTGCACGCGGCACTGCGCCAGGTTCTGGGCACTCACGTTGCGCAGAAAGGTTCTCTGGTTAACGATAAAGGCCTGCGTTTCGACTTCTCCCATTTCGAAGCAATGAAACCAGCAGAAGTTCGTGCTGTAGAAGATATTGTTAACGCACAGATTCGTCGTAACCTGCCAATCGAAACTAACGTCATGGATCTGGAAGCTGCTAAGGCTAAAGGCGCGATGGCGTTGTTTGGTGAGAAGTATGATGACCACGTGCGCGTTCTGAGCATGGGTGATTTCTCAACCGAATTGTGTGGTGGTATTCACGCGAACCGCACTGGCGATATCGGCCTGTTCCGTATCGTTGCAGAGTCTGGTACTGCTGCGGGTGTGCGTCGTATTGAAGCTGTGACAGGCGAAGGTGCGCTGGCAAACCTGCACGCACAGAGCGAACAGCTCCATGATATTGCTCAACTGCTGAAAGGCGATAGCCAGAATCTGAACGAGAAAGTACGTTCTGTTCTGGAGCGTACCCGTCAGCTTGAGAAAGAATTGCAGCAGTTGAAAGAACAGCAGGCAGTGCAGGAGAGTGCAAACCTTTCCAGCAAAGCCGTCGATGTAAAAGGCGTGAAGCTCCTCGTGAGTGAACTGGCTAACGTTGAACCGAAGATGCTGCGCACCATGGTTGATGATTTAAAAAATCAGCTGGGTTCAGCAATTATCGTTCTGGCGACGGTAGCAGAAGGTAAAGTTTCTCTGATTGTGGGTGTCTCTAAAGATGTGACCGACCGTGTGAAAGCGGGGGAGCTGATTGGGGTTATTGCTCAGCAAGTTGGAGGTAAAGGAGGCGGTCGTCCGGATATGGCTCAGGCCGGTGGCACAGACGCGGCAGCATTGCCTGGCGCGCTGGCAGGCGTTGAGGCTTGGGTTTCGGCTAAGCTCTAAGTAAAAAAATAAAGTGCAGACAGGCGCCATATACCCAAAATGATTCAGGTTATGGCGTCTCATTAATTTGCACACACTCAATAATGATAAAGTCAGGTTAAAGTCCCGTATATCGGCTAGACTTAGTCATAACAGAATGTAGTGTCGTGGCCGTTCACACTTTATGTGTTTGTCACTACTTACTTTTTGGCGTATATGATGGAGAATGCCGGGATACAGAGAGACCCGACTCTTTTAATCTTTCAAGGAGCAAAGAATGCTGATTCTAACTCGTCGAGTTGGTGAGACCCTCATGATTGGGGATGAGGTGACCGTGACAGTACTTGGGGTAAAAGGTAACCAGGTTCGTATTGGTGTAAACGCCCCGAAGGAAGTTTCTGTTCACCGTGAAGAGATCTACCAACGTATCCAGGCTGAAAAATCGCAACAAACGAGTTACTAAAGTTACTGCGTCTCGCTAATCACTAGCGAGACGCTTCCTTTAGCGCACCATTTACCTCGCTTTATCTCGCCAGACCCCCTTCATTTCCTGTTGTCGCCATAATTCCTTATTCATCCTGAACGCGTTCTTTTCGCTATTACCCTCAACTTGTCTGTTGATAAAACACTCTTTTTGCTGTCGATTTGCCCGGATTGTGCGTGAAGTGTGCAATTAAAAATTAGTTGGGAAAAATTGTTTGACTTATAAGTGCAGGAAAGTAATATGTGCGCCACGCAGTGCCGATGAGCAGAAACAAGTTCAACGGTACACCTCGAAAGAGGCGTGTGGTGAGGTGGCCGAGAGGCTGAAGGCGCTCCCCTGCTAAGGGAGTATGCGGTCAAAAGCTGCATCCGGGGTTCGAATCCCCGCCTCACCGCCATTTTGCACCCATAGCTCAGCTGGATAGAGTACTCGGCTACGAACCGAGCGGTCGGAAGTTCGAATCTTCCTGGGTGCACCATTCTTCCTACTACCATTTTGCAACGGTAGTGTTCCAAAGAAAGTTAATTTCTTAGCGAACAATAGGGAGAGTAACGTTGCTTTAGCAACGGCCCATTAGGGCAAGCACCGCGAGTAACGCTCCGGATGCACCATCTTGTTTGATGTTGTTTAGAACAACAAACAGCATTAAGTCAGCAGTAAAAGAAGTAATCCTGTGCACCCATAGCTCAGCTGGATAGAGTACTCGGCTACGAACCGAGCGGTCGGAAGTTCGAATCTTCCTGGGTGCACCATTCTTCTTCAATGTTACAGTAAGTTCAGTGACATTGAGTCAGCAGTTAAAGCAGTACCCCGATGCACCCATAGCTCAGCTGGATAGAGTACTCGGCTACGAACCGAGCGGTCGGAAGTTCGAATCTTCCTGGGTGCACCATTCTTCTTCAATGTTACGGTAAGTTCAGTGACATTGAGTCAGTAGTCAAAGCAGTACCCCGATGCACCCATAGCTCAGCTGGATAGAGTACTCGGCTACGAACCGAGCGGTCGGAAGTTCGAATCTTCCTGGGTGCACCATATTCTTCTCAATATCAACGCTGCACAATCTTCCCTGATAACCTTTCTTCATTGCCTCCGTAAATCACTAGTTATCCATTAGTTACCTTCTGAACTATCTCAATTACAAATAAGCGACAATATTATTGGTTTACGCTAAAGTAACGCCTCAATATTGAGTGATGTGAGGGATGAGATGTACGAACGTTACGAAGGTCTAATTTTCGATATGGACGGAACCATCCTCGATACCGAACCTACACACCGTAAGGCGTGGCGTGAGACGCTAGCAGGCTATAGCATGCAGTTTGACGAACAAGCTATGGTTGCGTTGAATGGCTCCCCAACCTGGCGTATCGCGCAGGCGATTATCGAACTCAATCGTGCAGATCTCGACCCACATCTTTTGGCGCAGGAAAAGACGCAGGCTGTAAGAGCTATGCTGCTTGATACCGTACGCCCGCTCCCCCTTATTGATGTCGTAAAATCCTGGCATGGCCGCCGCCCAATGGCAGTAGGCACAGGCAGTGAAAGCGATATCGCCGAGGCGCTACTTAATCATCTGGGCTTACGGCAGTATTTCTCCGCCGTTGTTGCCGCCGATCACGTCAAAAATCACAAACCTGCTCCTGACACTTTTTTGCTGTGCGCTGAACTCATGGGTGTTGCAGCGAATAAATGTGTGGTGTTTGAGGATGCCGATTTTGGTCTTGAAGCAGCACGTGCTGCCGGTATGGATGGTGTGGATGTGCGTTTGCTGTGAGTGAAGCGCTGTCACTTTTTTCACTGTTTACCAGTAGTTTTCTTAGTGCAACGTTGCTGCCGGGTAGTTCAGAAGCGGTTCTGGTCGCATTATTGGTTGCAGGCTCCGGGCCAACATGGTTACTCATCTTAATAGCAACAATGGGTAATAGCCTTGGTGGCTTAACTAACGTTATTCTTGGGCGTTTTTTCCCGCTGCGTGAACAATCACGCTGGCAAGGAAAGGCGACCGCCTGGCTGGTTCGTTTCGGCCCGGCAACATTATTACTCAGCTGGTTGCCGTTAGTTGGCGATCTGCTGTGCCTGCTAGCTGGCTTATTACGCATGAGCTGGGGGCCAGTAATCTTTTTTTTATGCCTTGGTAAAGCGGTTCGCTATATCGTTGTCGCGGCTGCAACGGTACAAGGTATTGCATGGTGGCACTAATTGTATGGACCGATATACCCATTATCTTTCAAGCTACAGGGGCTTTGGCTGCAACATGAAATCTAAAGGGTATAATTATCATCGCCATCTCTTATGCTTAATAAAAATGAATTCGACAGGCGGGAGGTCAATTTGATCCCGAACGTATCACAGGCGCTGGCCTGGCTGGAACAGCATCCACAGGCAGTAAAAGGTATTCGTCGTGGTCTTGAGCGTGAAACGCTGCGAGTCACGCCAGATGGCCAGTTGGCGACAACAGGTCACCCGGAAAGCCTTGGTTCAGCGCTGACACACAAATGGATCACTACGGATTTCGCTGAAGCGCTACTGGAGTTTATTACTCCAGTTGATGGTGATATCGACCATATGCTGACATTCATGCGCGATATCCATCGCCATACGGCCCGTGAATTGGGCGATGAGCGTATGTGGCCACTGAGCATGCCGTGCTATATCGATGATGGCCAGAATATTGAACTGGCGCAGTATGGCTCTTCCAACAACGGGCGTTTTAAAACGCTATACCGTGAAGGTTTGAAAAACCGTTACGGCGCGTTGATGCAGACCATTTCAGGCGTTCACTACAACTTTTCGCTGCCGCTGGAGTTCTGGCAGGCACGTCTGGGCGTAGAAGATATTCAGAGCGGTAAAGAAGCGATTTCCGCCGGATATTTCCGCCTGATTCGTAACTACTACCGTTTTGGCTGGGTTATTCCGTATTTGTTTGGTGCATCGCCAGCTATCTGTTCCTCCTTCCTGCAAGGGAAAGAGAGCTCGCTGCCGTTTGAAAAAACCGAATGTGGTATGAATTACCTGCCGTATGCGACTTCGTTGCGTTTGAGTGATTTGGGTTACACCAATAAATCCCAGAGCAACCTTGGCATTACGTTTAACGATCTGGAGACTTACGTCGCCGGCTTGAAACGCGCCATTAAAACGCCTTCGGAAGAGTACGCGCAGATGGGTCTTGAGAAGGACGGTAAACGTCTGCAAATCAACACCAACGTGCTGCAAATTGAAAATGAACTCTACGCACCGATTCGCCCTAAGCGCGTCACTGCGGAAGGGGAGTCACCTTCTGACGCGTTACTGCGTGGCGGTATTGAATATATCGAAGTGCGTTCACTTGATATCAACCCGTTCTCACCGATTGGTGTTGATGAGCAGCAAGTTCGCTTCCTTGATCTGTTCATGATTTGGTGTGTGCTGGCTGACGCGCCGGAAATGAGCAGTGACGAATTACTTTGCACTCGCACAAACTGGAATCGTGTGATTCTGGAAGGGCGTAAACCAGGCCTGACGCTGGGTATCGGTTGTGAAACCGCGCAGCATCCGCTGGCAAAAGTCGGCAAAGACTTGTTCACTGATTTACGACGTGTCGCCGAAACGCTGGATGGTATTGCGGGCAATAGCGATTATCAGGACGTTTGTGATCAGCTGGTCGCCTGTTTTGACGATCCGGAATTAACGTACTCGGCACGCATTCTGCGGTCTATGATTGATAATGGCATTGGCGGAACAGGGCTTGCGTTGGCTGAGCAGTATCGTCAGATGCTGACACAAGAGCCGCTTGAGATTTTGACCGAAGACGTGTTGCAGAAAGAACATGATGCTTCATGGCAGCGCCAGCGAGACATCGAAGCCAGTGATACCGAGCCGTTTGATGTGTGGCTTGAGAAACACGCTTAGTAGAAAAGAAAAAGGCCACAATCAGTGTGGCCAAAATATACATCTCTGAATCAGGGATGATGATAACAAATGCGCGTCTTTCATATACTCAGAGTAGTGTGAGAAAGAATGGTTCATTTTTTTTTAAAAAAAATCACTTATCGGAGGTGATCAGATGCCGTTGTTGGATAGCTTCACAGTTGACCATACCCGCATGGGCGCACCAGCAGTGCGTGTGGCCAAAACAATGCATACGCCTCATGGCGATACTATCACTGTATTTGATCTGCGTTTTTGCATCCCGAACAAGGAAGTGATGCCAGAAAAAGGTATTCATACTCTTGAGCACCTGTTTGCTGGATTTATGCGTGACCACCTGAACGGGAATGGCGTAGAGATTATTGATATTTCACCTATGGGCTGCCGTACTGGCTTCTATATGAGCCTGATTGGTGTGCCTGATGAGACGCGCGTTGCCGATGCATGGAAAGCGGCAATGGAAGATGTTCTGAAGGTGAAAGAGCAAAACCAGATCCCAGAACTGAACGTTTACCAGTGTGGTACTTACCACATGCACTCGCTGGAAGAAGCGCAGGATATCGCGCGTCATATTCTTGAGCATGGCGTAAGCGTAAACAGCAACGAAGAGCTGGCTCTGCCGAAAGAGACACTCAAAGAGCTGCATATCTAGTCTTGCTGGACTGTGAGTTAAAAGTAAAAAGGGGCCAATTGGCCCCTTTTGTATTTCTGACTTAGTGCGCGCCGCCGCCACCACCACCGGCACCAAACGGTGGTCTGGCAAACCAGATTAGACCCAGTAACAGAATAAATATTCCTGCAGAAACCCAGAAAATCTCATTGGCTGAGATAATCAGCCCCTGATTGGTAATCTGCTGCGCAATATAGCCAGAGGCTTGTTGCGGCGACATCCCCAGATTTTCCAGTTTTGAATACATCTCCTGCGCATTCGGGTTAAACGGTGAAACGGACTCCGTTAACTGCGAGTGGTGTAACGCCTCGCGGTTAGTCCACAGCGTCGTGGTTATCGACGTACCAATCGAACCGGCAAGGGTTCGGGTAAAGTTCGACAGACTCGACGCTGCGGCCATACGTTCAGGCGGCAGCCCGGAAAGCGTGATTGTCGTCAGTGGCATAAAGAAGCACGCCACGGCGAAGCCCTGAATAAACTGCGGCCAGGCCGACGCACCGAAATCCATTCCCGGCTCGAAGGTATATGCACGCCAGTAGAAACAGACGGCGTACATAATAAAGCTGAACGTCACCAGCCTTCGCATGTCGAGCTTATGAGCAAAGCGCCCGATAATCGGCGACAGCAATACAGGAAGAAGCCCGACCGGTGCCGATGCCAGACCTGCCCAGGTTGCCGTGTAGCCATATACCTCCTGCAACAGCTGCGGCAGCAACACAATTGCGCCGAAGTAGAGCATGTAGGCGAGACTGATACACAAGCAACCAATGGTGAAGTTTCGCGACTTAAACAACGACAAGTCGACTATCGGGTTGTCGTCCGTTAGCTCCCAGACAATCAAGAAACTTATCGTCACCACCGCGACGATTGTCAGAACGACCACTTCCGTTGAGTTAAACCAATCCAGCTCTTTACCGCGGTCGAGCATGATTTGCAGGCTACCAATACCCACCACCAACAGCGCAAGGCCGATGGCATCAATACGGCGCTGCTCGGTTTTGGTTTCACGCCCACGCAAGGTTTGCATCGTCAGCAGAACGACCAGCGCGCCAATAGGCACGTTGATAAAGAAGATCCAACCCCAGTGGTAGTTATCACTGATAAAACCACCGAGAATTGGCCCACAAATCGGCGCCACGATAACCGTCATCGACCACAGCGCCAGCGCGATACTTCGCTTAGCAGGCGGGTAGTTATTGAGCAGCAGGCTTTGCGACAGCGGAATCAACGGCCCGGCAACGATCCCCTGGATAACGCGGAAGAAGATCAGCATCTCCAGACTTTTGGATACGCCGCAAGCCCATGAAGCCAGCACGAAGAGAATCGTCGACCACATAAACAACTTCACTTCACCAAAGCGCTTAGCAAGCCACCCGGTGATAGGAATTGAGATGGCGTTTGCCACCCCAAATGAAGTGATAACCCAGGTCCCCTGGCTCAGAGATGAGCCAAGGTTACCGGCAATGGTCGGAATGGCCACGTTGGCGATGGTAGAATCCAGCACCTGCATAAAGGTCGCCAATGACAAGGCGATGGTCATGATGACCAGCGGTGCCCCTTCTAGCGGTTTTTGTTGTGCCATACAACCTCCGCTTTATTAACCCGCATTAGCCTGGATGATATGATTGATCAGCTCATTAGCAGGCGTCAGGTTGAGTTCGCGCGCATTGCTTTCATATACCGGGGAGTGGCGAGTTTCATTAGCCAGCATGCTGCCTTCGCGGTTACTGGTATCCACTGTGACTAACGTGGACAGGCCGATACGCAGCGGGTGTTGCTCAAGTTGCTTCGCATCTAACTCAATACGCACAGGCAGGCGTTGAACGACTTTGATCCAGTTACCAGTGGCGTTTTGTGCCGGGAGCAGCGAGAACGCGCTGCCGGTGCCCATATCCAGGCCGACAACTTTGCCGGTGTACTCGATTTTGTCGCCGTAGATATCACTGACAACCGTTGCCGGTTGGCCGATACGCATGTGCGCAAGCTGAGTCTCTTTAAAGTTTGCATCGACCCACAAACCACTGGCAGGCACGATAGCCATCAGCGGTGTAGTCGGGCTGATTTGTGCGCCAACCTGTACCACGCGGCGTGAAACATAACCGGTCATTGGGCTGACAATTTTGGTACGTTGCAGCGCCATCCAGGCGTTACGCAACTCGGCAGCAGCCTGTTTAACACTTGGCTGTTCTTCGAGCTTGCTACCCAGAACCATTGCCTGGTTGGCATTGTATTGTTGAATGGCAACATCCAGTTGCGCTTGAGCCGTTGCGACGGCATCTCGGGCGTGTTGCAACTCTTCACGGCCAATCAGGTTTGCGTTACCCAACGGCACGCGGCGATTCAGGTCGCTTTGAGCTTGAGTAAGCGAGGTTTTTTGCAGCTCAATATTGGCCTGCAACTGCTTACTGTTAATCATTAACTGACGTGTCTGACGCACGTTTGAAGCCAGCACGGTCTGTGCCTGTTCAAATGCTTGCTCAGCGTCAGCCTGGTCCAACGTTACCAGCACATCGCCCTGTTTAACGAAGTCGGTATTGTCGGCCCAAACCTTGGTTACGCTTCCGGAAACCTGGGACATAATCTGTACCTGATTACCGGCCACATACGCATCATCCGTATTTTCGTAGTGACGTAATACTAAAAACCAATAAATCCCATATGCCACAGCAATAATGACAAACAGCAAGGTTAAAGCAAGTAAGGCACCTTTACGTTTGCCTTTCTTGTTACCCGGCTGCTGCGGGGTTTGAGTCTCCGCATGTGCGCTCATGCTTATCTCCACACTTTTTTATTATAGTGATCGGCTCAGCCGACCTGTTAGACCCAACAGGCCAGCAAGGTGAGTTGCTGGCCTGTCGTATTCATCTTTTTTGGGGCACTACGATATAACGCGATGACAGCACTTAGCGTACAGCTTCAAGTACAGTCTGGTTTTCATCCATTTCATCAAGGCGGGTGAGCAGTTTGCGGGTAATTTGTTCCAGCTGCTCTTTTTCTGAACCACTCAGCGAGGACCACAATTCATGCAAGCAGTGGTGCTGCGGTGGTAACACCTGACGCAAGAATTCCTGACCCTTTTCGGTCAAATGCAGATGCAGGCAACGGCGATCGTTATCGCTCTCGCGGCGTTCAATCCAGCCACGTTTTTCCAGCTCATCGGCAATTCGGGTCGCGTTGGTACGAGAAGAACCTAAAGCACAGCTTAGTTCAGAAGGCTGGATGCTATGGTTTTCCTGAGATTCAAGAGTGATCAACGCCATAAACAGCGTCTCGTTAATGCCCTGAGCTTTCAGCATCTTATTGCGGTTTTCCAAAAGCTTGCCTTGCATGTGCATGCACAGGCGCGTCAGAAGGACTTCCTGGTATGGGAATTCCTCGTAGCGTTTGGCGCGAAATTTTAGCATTTGTTCAATGGGCGTAAACGAACTATCCATTTTGGCATAACCTCATTAGTTGCGGTCGATATAATAACGATGGTGACAAATAAAGTAAATGTATTGTTTATACGTTTTTTAATCGTCAGACGGAGATCACCATCATGAGTTTCCAGGTTAATCCATAACCCAGAGCACTTAATAATGTCGGGATGATAATGCTGCGGGTCTTATAAAAGCTCAGCCCGAGAATGATAAACCCCATAAGCGTTGGGACCAGACGCTGAGCGTCGTGCATGATTTCAGGCACGCTTGAAACAACCAGTAAGGCACAAATTGACGCTATCCCGATACTGTCGAGCAGCACGCCAGTTGGCCCTCGTTTCGCCGGGCGAGTCGAGTTTGCCCTGATGCGCAGCGGCAAATAGCGAAACAGATAGTTGGCAAGCCCGACCAGCAGACCCAGCAAAAGCACTTGTGTACTCATCCAGGTTCTCCTTGATAAAACGCCTGCACCAGGGCTGCCAGGCAACCACAGACAATGCCTGCAAGAATCGCCGCTGGAATGGAAACCAGCGTGACGCCCAACAATGCGCCAGCAAGCGATGCGGTTACCGTCCAGGACTGCTTACGCTGGAACGATGCCAGCAAGAAGCTCAGGAAAAGCGCCGGTAACATAAAACTTAACGCGGCTTCTACAGCCGGGAACTGGTCAAGCAAACCATTTCCGGACCATGAGCCAAGTGCCGTGCCCAACACCCATGAGAACCACGAACTGAATGCGATACCAATCATCCAGTTTTCGCTCCAGCGGCGGTTATCGCGCACCAGTTTTGCGGTGGCGGCGGCAAAGACTTCGTCCGTCAGGCCAAAGGCCCAAATTGCCGTTTTCGGTTTGCTTAGCTGGCGTGTTATTCGTTGACGCAGGGAAGGGCCGTACAAAACGTGTCGCACATCCATTGCCATGACGGTTAATGCGGCAACCCACAGAGAGCTGCCCGCAGCCAGCAATGCGGTAATCACAAACTGGCTTGCACCCGCATAAATAATGCAGGAGAAAAACAGACTTTCGAATGGGGTGAATCCCAGTTTCGTGGCATTAAGCCCAAATGCAAATGCCACCGGAATGTAACTGATGACAATCGGTAAACTGTCTTTCAGCCCTTCAACCCAGGTAGCATCATTTTGGTTATTATTTAAGTGATCTTCTGCAGGACTATCCATATTAACTATTTATAAGTTTCTGACGTTAATGTCACTCGAATGAACAAACAGGGATAACCTTAACAGACTGGTACGACCCTTAATACCCCAAATTCTCCATAGGGAACGTAAAGGATTAGTGCCATCACGGCTGACGGTGATAACCGCGCCACCACACTACTAAATTTAGTAGGGCGATGATGGCCCCCGCAGCACACACGCCGTTCCACCCTGCATGTTGATAAGCGCTGGCAGAGATAATGGAACCGGCGGCACCGCCAATAAAGTAGCTGGTCATATAGCCTGCGGTCAGGCGGTTTCGCGCATCCGGCATCATGCGATAGATAACGGTTTGGTTGGTGATATGCACACCCTGAACCGTTAAATCCAGCACCAGAATCCCGACAATAAGTGCGATCACAGAGAACTGACCCATGGCGACAGCAATCCACGACAGCAGTAGCAGCACCAGGCCAATCGTGGTGGTGAGATGCGCTTTGCCTTTGTCGGCAAACCCGCCAGCCGGACGTGCACCCAGCGCACCCGCGGCACCCGCCAGGCCAAACAGGCCAATCGTCGCTTCAGAGAAGTTAAATGGTGGGGAGGCGAGCAAAAATGCCATAGACGTCCAGAGAATACTGAAGTTTGCGAATGTCAGGCAGCCCAGCAGTGCGCGTGTACGCAGCAGCGGGTTTTTGATAAATAAGCCGAAGACGGAAGAGAGTAATTGCGGGTAATTCAGATGCGTTTCTGACTTCACTTTTGGCAAGCCGCGCCACAGAGCAATAGCCATAAAGATCATCAGCACACTGGCGACCCAATACACGGTGCGCCAGCCCCCAAGGCTTGCCAACAGCCCGGCAACGGTACGTGCCAGCAGGATCCCCAGCAGCAGCCCGCTCATAATAGTGCCGACCACTTTGCCGCGCTTTTCGGGCTCAGCAAGCGTTGCGGCCAGCGGCACCAGAATTTGCGCCACGACCGAGAACAGACCGGTTAGCGCAGTGCCAAGAATCATCACCCACAGTGTCTGGCTTAGCGCCGTGATAACCATGCCACCTGCCGCCAATAGCGTCATGAAGACAATCAGCCCGCGGCGTTCAAACATATCCCCAAGCGGCACCAGCAACAGCAAACCTGCGGCATAACCCAGCTGTGCGGCGGTAACAATAAACCCGGCCTGGTTAATCGAAAGGGAAAATGCATTAGCGATGGTATCGAGCAGAGGTTGCGCGTAGTAGTTACTGGCAACGGCCAATCCCGTGGCGATAGACATCAGGACGATAAGCGCAGGGCTAAGTCCGTGAGAGGTATTTTTCATTCTTATTCTTCAGCTTTTGATGATGGAGCGCGAATAATAACGAATATTAATATAAGTGGGGGTCGGATTGTGCGGTGAGCGAAAATGCCCTCATCCCGGCCTTCTCCCCCAGGAGAAGGAGAAAACCGTCCAGTTCTCTCTCCTGGAGAAGGAAAGAACCGCCCAGTTCCCTCTCCTGGGGGAGAGGGAACTGGGTGAGGGCGTGAATACTTTACTTCGCGGCTAACGCTTCTTTCACCCAGCCATCAAACTGCGCCTGGTGAGCTTTAATCCAGCCATCAACATGGCTCTGAATATCAGCTTCTGATGATTTACCGTTATGCATCATTGCATTCTCGGCATTGATATCCGCCAGTGGCAGTTTCATCAGACTAAACAATTTCGCCGCCTGTGGGTTTTTCTCAGCCCAGGCACGGTTTGCCACGATATGCATGGTATTGACCGGGAAACCATAGTTCGCGCCATTCGGCAGTTTGGTATCCACGTCTTTCTGCGCACCCGGCATAGAAGAGAATGGAACCTGCAACCACACCACGTCTTTACCTGGCACCATCACGTCACTCACCCAATATGGTGTCCAGGTGTAATACAGAATCGGTTTGCCTTCTTTGTGACGCGTAATGGTGTCGGCAATCATCGCCGAATAGTTACCCTGGTTATGTTCCACGGTATTCGTCAGGCCAAACGCACCAATCTGGTGATTGATAACTGCTTCACAGCCCCAGCCTGGCGTACACCCGGTCAGGTCAGCTTTACCGTCGCCGTTGGTATCAAACAGTTTGGCAATTTTCGGATCTTTTAACTGTTCAATATTAGTGATTTTGTATTGCTCGGCGGTTTTCTTATCGATCAAATAGCCTTGAGCCGCCCCCTGAACATAAGTCCCTTCACGGTAAAATTTCTTATCACCGCCAGCGGCTTTATACATATCGTCGTGCAATGGCTTCCAGTTAGTGGCGATAAACGTAATGTCGCCTGCGGCCATTGAGGTATATGCCACGTTGTAATCCACTTCACTTGGCTTGCTGACGGTATAACCCAGTTTTTCAAGGGCCCGGCCAACTAATAATGTTTGAAATGATTCTTCTGAGATGGTGCTCTGAGCGGGCTGAACGGTAATGCCTTTACCCGGCAGGTCAGCTGCGAAAGCGCTGGTGGTAACGAGTGTGGCGAGTGTTGCGGCGAGAAGCGTCGTGTTTCGCATCGTTAATTATCCTTTTACGGTGATGGGGCGTGAGGCGGCACGAATGCCGCCATCATGTTTATTTGATGAAGGGACGGGTCATAAGACCGATTGGGCCAGTGTTGAACCAGCGGCGGTTGCCACGGCTGCGTGAATCGCGGCCAATGGACTGAGTTAAGCGATCGAGAATAATGGCAAGGATCACAATGCCGACGCCACCGACGGTCGCAAGACCCATATCGAGGCGGCCAATACCGCGCAGCACCATCTGACCCAGACCACCAACGGCAATCATCGAGGCGATAACCACCATCGAAAGTGCCAGCATCAGCGTCTGGTTAACACCCGCCATAATGGTCGGCATCGCCAGCGGTAACTGCACTTTGAACAGCATCTGGCTTGGGCTTGCGCCAAACGAGCGTGATGCTTCAATCAAATCTTCCGGTACCTGCTTAATACCCAGGATCGTCAGGCGCACAATTGGCGGCAGGGCAAAGATAATCGTCACCACCACACCCGGCACGTTACCGATACCAAACAGCATCACGATTGGCACCAGGTAAACAAACGCCGGCGTGGTTTGCATCGCATCCAACAGCGGGCGAATTATCTTCGCGGCACGTTCACTGCGGGCAAGCCAAATCCCCAACGGTAAGCCGATTAACATGCAGAACAGCAGGGCGGTCAGAACCAGCGCCAGTGTCACCATTGCTTGTGACCAGGCGCCAATCGCGCCAATCGCAACCAATGAAATCAGCGTCGCAACACCCATGCCGACGCTCGACATCTGCCAGGCAATCAGCGCAAACAGAATGATGGCAACCGGCGCAGGCATCCCCAGCAAGAAGTGCTGGAAGCCGCTAAGGATGTAATCCACCGGCACGCGAATGCCCTGAAACACCGGGCGAAAGTGAGTGACTACCCAATCAATGCCGTGCGTCACCCAGCTATCGAGCGGGATCAGCGTCTTATGAAACGGGTCGAGAATATTAAAATGCTCTGGCTGCGGTGCTGGTGCTGAATTCAGCCAGTCTGCACTGCTGCTGGCTGCAGGCGTTGAAGTAGCCTGGCTTCCCCACGCATCAGCAGAAGCTGCGGCCTGATGAGTTGTTGTGTCGGCAGCGGCACTGCCGGTATCCCACGGATTTGATGCACTCATTGACTTACCCCCTCACGATCTAACGCCTGTAGCAACACCCCTTTTGAGATGATGCCCACGTACTGACTCTCTTCCCCAATCACCGGAACCGCGCACGGTGCCTGGCCGACATGGGTGAGCAGATCGCTCAGTGACGTATCAGCGGAAACAGCCGCTGGAGATTCGAGGTAAGCCGTGTCCAGACCTTCACCCGCAGCGAGTGCGGCTTTCAGGGAATCTGTCGAGACAATGCCGAGGAATTTTTGACCGCGTTCAATGACATAACCAAATTCACGGTCTTCATCTTGCAGCAATTTAAGTGCCGAACGAGGGCCAAAACCGGCGGTTTTACGCAACAGACCCGCAGGGCTACGACGGGCAATATCTTTGGCGCTAAATACCTGGCTAATATCCACACCACGGAAGAAGGTGCGCACATAATCATTAGCCGGGTTATTCAGAATTTCATCCGGTGTGCCGACCTGCACAACTTCACCACCTTGCATAATGGCAATCCGGTCGCCAATACGCATTGCTTCATCTAAATCGTGGGAAATAAATACAATGGTACGCTGGTGTTTTGCCTGCAATTTAATTAACTCGTCCTGCATTTCAGTACGAATTAATGGATCGAGGGCGGAGAAGGCTTCATCCATCAATAATATATCGGGATTAATGGCTAACGCACGGGCCAATCCAACGCGCTGACGCATGCCGCCCGAAAGCTCATCGGGATAGGCGTGAGAATAATTTTCAAGCCCCACCTGACGCAATGCATCAAGTGCTTTTTCATGACGAACTTTGAGCGGAATACCTGCCAGTTCCATACCGAAAGCAGCGTTATTTAATACCGTCATATGAGGCATTAAAGCAAAGGACTGGAATACCATGGAAATCTTATTTTTACGCACTTCACGCAGTTGCGTATCTGATATCTTGGCGATATCAACACCATCAATCAGCACCTGTCCACGGGTTGGTTCAATCAGGCGATTGAGAAGGCGAACCATGGTGGATTTACCGGAACCCGATAACCCCATGATGACAAAAATCTCGCCTTCTTCAATGGCCAGACTGGCGTCTTTTACGCCAAGCGACAGCCCTGTTTTTTCCAGTAATTCAGCTTTCGAAATACCCTTTTCTATATATTTGAATGCGCGCTGTGGATGCTCACCAAATACTTTATATAAATTCTTCACTTCTAGTTTAATTGCCATGCAATAAAGTTATTCCTGTATTTATATATTTATACACAATTCCTGATGGAAATATTCACTGCATATACCCTAACATACTCAGAATCTGAGACAACCCTCGATTTCCGATATATCCAATATCCACGTGGCTGGTGTGGGTGGAATTTCCCATGAGTAAAGGGCTGAGAGCAAATCAGAGAAAGATGATATTTTTTGTAAGCGAAGGCGAAATTTGCCTGAATAGGACATTATCCAGGCGGAAATGTAAACAGCAATTTTGTCGTATTTACTGAAAATATTAACGCCAGAAATAGCAGGTTATTTGGCTTAATTTACGATAAGAAGCCAAAATAACTCGCGTTGTAGTATCGCGACAAAGCCGCAAGTTCCCAGGAGCATAGATAGCTATGTGACTGGGGTGCACGGGTGCAGTCAATGCACCTGCGGCTCGTAGTATAAAGGTTTTTAGAAATCCCAATCCTCGTCTTGAGTTTCCACCGCTTTTCCCATCACATACGATGAGCCAGAGCCTGAGAAAAAGTCGTGGTTTTCGTCAGCATTGGGTGAAAGTGCTGCCAGAATCGCCGGGTTAACTTCAGCCATTTCAGGCGGAAATAACGCGCTATAACCCAGGTTCATTAGCGCCTTGTTGGCGTTATAACAAAGGAACGCTTTCACCTCTTCCTGCCAGCCGACGCCGCCGTATAGCGCATCGGTATAGGCCACTTCGTTATCGTAAAGATCCATTAGCAAATCGAGGGCGAAGTTTTGTAGCTCGACCTGGCGATCAAGGCTTTGCTGCGCCAGCACTTTCTGAAATTTATAGCCGATGTAATAACCGTGTACTGCTTCGTCACGAATAATCAGGCGAATCAGGTCAGCCGTGTTGGTCAACTTGCCGCGACTTGACCAATACATCGGTAAATAGAAGCCGGAATAGAAGAGGAAGGACTCCAGAAATACACTGGCGATTTTCTTCTTAAGCGGATCGTTGCCGTGATAATGGGTGAGAATAATTTGCGCCTTACGTTGCAGCGGCGGGTTCTCTTCGCTCCACGCATACGCGGCATCAACATCATTGGTCTGGCAAAGCGTCGAGAAAATCGAACTATAGGAACGTGCGTGTACCGCTTCCATAAAGCTGACGTTCGACAAAACCGCCTCTTCATGTGGCGTAATCGCATCAGCCATTAATACCGGCGCACCGACCGTATTCTGAATAGTGTCCAGCAGAGTCAGCCCGGTAAACACGCGGATAGTCAGTTGCTGTTCTTCGCGGCTAAGCGATTGCCATGCCGGGATATCGTTCGATAGCGGAATCTTTTCCGGCAACCAGAAATTGCTGGTTAAGCGGTTCCATACTTCGAGATCTTTCTCATCCTCGATATTATTCCAGTTGATGGCGCGGGCCTGAGTTAGCTGAGTCATGTTCTCTCCTTATAAAGCACAAGACACGCAGCCCTGCACTTCTGTTCCTTCCAGCGCCATCTGGCGTAAGCGAATGTAATAGAGCGTTTTGATACCTTTTTTCCAGGCATATATCTGCGCTCTATTAATATCTCGTGTGGTGGCGGTATCACGGAAAAACAGCGTCAGCGACAAGCCTTGATCAACGTGGCGGGTGGCTTGCGCGTAAGTGTCGATTATTTTTTCCGGGCCGATATCGTAGGCATCCTGGTAATATTCCAGGTTGTCGTTGGTCATAAACGGGGCCGGATAATAAACGCGCCCGGTTTTACCTTCTTTGCGGATCTCAATACGCGAAACAATCGGGTGAATACTCGAGGTCGCGTGGTTGATATACGAGATAGAACCCGTCGGCGGAATGGCCTGCAAATTCTGGTTATACAGGCCGTATTCCATCACATCGTCACGCAACTGCTGCCACTGCTCGCGGGTGGGAATGGCAACGCCTGCGGCGGCAAATAATTCACGCACTTTGTCGGTTTTTGGCAGCCATGTTTCGTGCAGATACGGGTGGAAATATTCGCCAGTGGCGTAGCGCGACTGCTCGAAACCTGCGAAGCGTTGTTTGCGTTCGCGGGCCAGTAAATTCGAGGCTCTGACCGCATGCCAGGTTACGGTGTAGAAATAGATGTTAGTGAAATCCAGCCCTTCGGGTGAGCCATAAGCAATACCTTCGCGAGCCAGATAACCGTGCAGATTCATCTGCCCAAGCCCGATGGCGTGCGAGGCTGAATTTCCCGCTTCAATCGACGGCACTGAACGAATGTGGCTCATATCGGAAACGGCTGTCAGCCCACGAATGGCCGTTTCTATGGTCTGGCCAAAATCTGCGGAGTCCATCGCATGGGCGATATTTAGTGACCCGAGATTGCAGGAAATATCTTTGCCAACCTGTTCATAATCGAGATTTTCGTTATACGTCGACGCACTATTCACCTGCAAAATTTCCGAGCACAGGTTGCTCATATTAATGCGCCCGGCAATCGGGTTAGCGCGGTTCACCGTGTCTTCAAACATGATGTACGGGTAGCCAGACTCAAATTGAATTTCCGCAAGCCGCTGGAAGAAATCGCGTGCATTAATAACGGTTTTGCGAATGCTGTCGTCCGCCAGCATTTCTTCATAAAGTTCGCTAACGGCAATATCCCCAAATGGCTTGCCGTAAATCCGCTCGACGTCATAAGGTGAGAACAGCGCCATCGGCTGGTTATCTTTTGCCAGCTGGAAGGTGATATCCGGGATCACTACGCCAAGGGAGAGTGACTTAATGCGAATCTTCTCGTCGGCATTTTCGCGCTTGGTGTCGAGGAAACGTAAAATGTCCGGGTGATGGGCGTGCAGATAAACCGCCCCCGCACCCTGGCGAGCACCAAGCTGGTTGGCATATGAAAAGGCATCTTCCAGCATTTTCATCACCGGGATAACACCGGATGACTGATTTTCAATACGTTTAATTGGCGCACCGACTTCACGCAAATTCGATAGTAAGAAAGCCACGCCGCCACCGCGTTTGGAAAGTTGCAACGCCGAATTCACCGCCCGGCCAATAGACTCCATATTGTCTTCAATTCGCAACAAGAAGCAGGACACCAACTCGCCGCGCTGCATTTTTCCACAGTTCAAAAATGTGGGCGTGGCAGGCTGGAAGCGACCGCTAAGCATCTCATCCATCAGCTGGTTTGCGAGCTTTTCGTCACCTTGTGCCAGGGTCAGCGCCACCATACACACGCGGTCCGGGAAGTGTTCCAGATACTCTTTGCCGTCATAAGATTTCAGCGTGTAGCTGGTGTAATACTTCCAGGCGCCGAGAAACGTTTTGAACTGGAAACCGCTGTCGTGTGCTTTTTCGAACAGGCTCTCCACAAAACGGCTGTCGTAGCGTTGCAGCACGGCATTATCGTAATAACCTTCGGCCACAAGATAGTCGAGGCGAGCTTGCTGGTGGGGAAACTGGCGCGAACGGGGTAGCACATGTTGTTTATGGAATTGCTCTACCGCCAGCTTATCTTTCTCAAACTGGATGCGCCCCTGCGAATCATAAAGATTCAGCATGGCGTTGAGCGCGTGGTAATCCGCGCTTTGCGTCGCTAAGACGTTGATAGTTTCTGTCGTTGCCAAAATTCTTTGACTCCCTTACGCACGTTTTCAAGGTCCTGGTCAGTGCCGAGTAGCTCAAAACGATAGAGATACGGCACCTGGCATTTTTGGGCTATTACGTCGCCCGCCCGGCAAAACCCTTCGCCGAAGTTACGATTTCCGGAGGCGATCACGCCGCGCAGCAGGCTCCGATTCACCGGGTTATTTAAAAAACGAATCACCTGGGCGGGAACGGCACCCGCAATCCCGCCGCCACCGTAGCTCGGCACAATCAAAATGTAGGGTTCCGTCACTTCTGGCCGCTGTTTGAAATCGAGCGGAATACGCAACGCGGGCAATCCCAGGCGTTCAACAAAACGCAGGGTATTTTCCGAAGTGCTGGAGAAGTAGACGAGATGACTCATGCTGTCGCCAGGTTGCGCAGGCGGTTGATCATATCCGGGCGAAAGCCGCTCCAGCTCTCTTGATCGGTGACGACAACCGGCAGCTGGCGATAACCAAGGGCGCGTAATTCGTCGGCGGCTTCCGGGGTTAAATCGAGATTAATCAGCTCAAAAGTGAACCCACGGCTTTCGATGGCGCGTTTAGTTGCGTGGCATTGGACACAGTCATTTCGAGTGTATATGGTAATGCGCATGATTCTTATTCTCTGTGTTGTTGAGAATATGAATACTAGATGTGGGAAATAAAATAATCAACCATACAAGATATAGTATTTTTAGATAACGATAGAAAGGGTGATGAGCGTGGCGGGATGTAAACAACCCTCACCCTAGCCCTCTCCTGGGGGAGAGGCCGGGGTGAGGGCTGAGGGCAAAAAATTACATCCGCATACTGATCGCCAGGCGGTTGAACGCATTCATCAGGCTTGCAGTGAAAGTCAGATCGCTAATCTCTTGCGCCGTGAAGAATTGCAGCAGCGGTTGGTATACCGCATCTTCTGCGCCACCTTCGCTAATTAAGGTTATTGCTTCGGCCCAGGCCAATGCCGCGCGCTCTTTTTCGCTGAAGTGATTACTCACTTTCCAGCCGGCCAGGGCATCTAGCTTGGTCTGGTCTACGCCATCTTTGCGCAGCGCTTTTGAGTGCATCTCGAGGCAATAGGCGCAGCCGTTAATTTGCGAGACGCGCAGGAAAACAAGTTCAATCAGGGTTGAGCCGAGCGAGCTTGATTCCAGGCCTTTCAGTGCCTGAAGCATAGGCTTAAATACGGCTGGGGAAAGGTCGTAATAAGGCTGGCGTAATTCAATCATGGGGTAATCCTCGTGTTGGTGTGCGGGCAATTTAGCACTATGATGGACTACTAAAGAGAGCCATAAATTAACTGATTAAGCAGGCCATAATGGCAAGGTCAATTGAACCCGTAGTGAGTGCTCACCATTCGATTCCGCGTTACCAGCAAATCGCAAGGCAACTCAAACAGGCTATCAGCGACGGTGAACTCAGTGCCGGTAGCCGCCTGCCATCGAGCCGAACCATGGCGCTTGAACTGGGAGTGGCGCGTGCGACGGTAGAAAATGCCTATGGGGAGCTGGTCGCTCAGGGCTGGCTGGAAAGACGTGGCCAGGCGGGAACTTTTGTCAGCCCATCAGCCACCACCGGTGCTAATAACCCGACATTTTCGAGCAGCCAACCGCAAGGTGCGCCGCTCCCATTTCAGGCAGGCTTACCGGCGCTGGATGCTTTCCCGCGAGCGTTGTGGGCGCGGATTATGGGGCGGCGTGTTCGCCTGCAAACGCGATATGATTTGGTCCTGCCGGAAGCTAACGGGGAGTCCACATTGCGTCAGGCGATTGTCGACTATCTGCGTTTTTCGCGCAGCATAGATTGCCAGCCGGAGCAGGTTTTTATCACCGCAGGTTTTCAGGCGGCTATGCGCCTGGTAGTGCATACACTGGCGAAACCCGGTGATGGGATCTGGCTGGAAGATCCAGGCTATCGTTATGTGCGCCCGGTTTTTGCCGAAGCGGGGATGGCGCTGCACGCTGTACCGGTTGATGGTGAGGGGATGCAGATTGACTACGGTATCAACCATTTCCCGGATGCGCGTTTTGCGTTACTGACGCCTGCGCACCAAAGCCCGCTGGGAGTGGCGTTGTCGCTGACTCGCCGCCGTCAGTTGCTTGACTGGGCTGCGACTAACGAAAGCTGGGTGATTGAAGATGATTACGACAGTGAATTTCGCTACCAAGGGAAACCGTTACCGCCGATTAAAAGCCTCGATGGCCCGCAGCGCGTTATCTACGCCGGGACATTCAGCAAATCCCTGTTTCCCGCTTTGCGCGTGGCCTGGCTGGTGGTACCGCAACAGCATGTTGAGGCGTTCTCACGGCATACGCACTACTTGCCGTGTACCGCTCCGTTATTGATTCAGCAAACCATTGCTGACTTTTTACGCGAAGGTCACTTCTGGCGGCACCTTAAAAAAATGCGTCTGTGCTATAGCGAGCGGCGGTTATGGCTCGAACATGCGCTGCAACAGCAAGGTTTCGATGTGGTTCCCCAGGCAGGCGGGATTCAACTGGTCATGGGCGTAAAGGGTGACGACCGTGCGCTGGTGGCAAAAGCGCGAGAAGCCGGGCTTGCCGTGCAGGCACTGAGTGACTGGCGTATGGTTTCAAAAGGGGAAGGGGGGATTTTGATGACTTTTACTAATCTGACTTCAGAAGCCATGGCCCATCAAGTGGTGAAACAATTGCGTGAAGCCATTTCCTGAAACAACCTGAAATTATGACGCATAAAGAAACCCCGGAAATCTCCGGGGTTAAGACGCATCTTTATTATCACTACACTTTTATCGCTAGCGGCGGGAAGCTAACAACGCTCCGATGAAGATACCGACAGCTGCGCTGATACCCACGCTTTGCCATGGTTTGTCGCGCACATAAGTATCGGCACAACCGACTGCATCACAGGCGGCCTGTTTCACACGAGTGCGGCCATGCAGGCGTGCACGTGTCTCTTTCAATAGAGACTCCGCTTTTTTACGGGCGGCTTCCCCTTCTTCTTTAACATCGCTACCGAACGATTTTAGAACCTCTTCTAGCGTATCGGCCAGCTGGTTCACGTCACGGTTAATATCATCAACGCCTTCGTCTACATCATTTCGATTTACGCGGTTAAACATTGGTTTCTCCCTTTTTGCGATGTACTTCTCAGTGTAGACCATAATTTTTAGTAATGAGCCGTGTTGCGTTCTTTCGGGGTCTTTATGGACTAATCTGAAAGCGTTGCTAATGCTGGTTATTGTAAGGTTGCGCTGCAATAGAAGCTGATGAGGAAAAATTATGTATTTACGACCTGATGAGGTGGCCCGGGTTCTTGAAAAAGCCGGTTTTACCATGGATATCGTGACACCAAAAACGTACGGATATCGCCGCGGTGAGAATTACGTCTACGTGAACCGCGAAGCGCGCATGGGGCGCACGGCGTTAATTATTCACCCAACACTAAAAGAACGAAGCCAGACCCTGGCAGACCCGGCGACAGATGTAAAAACCTGCGACCATTACCAGCAATTTCCGCTCTACCTGGCTGGCGAAACTCATCAGCATTATGGAATTCCGCACGGCTTTAGTTCACGCATTGCCCTGGAACGCTATTTATCAGGTTTGTTCGGCGAGCATTAATCGCCAGAGGCGTTGCTGCGCTTACGCGTCAACGCTTTTTGCGTTATCAAACCCCCGCTTTTGCGTTCCGGTAACCACTGATACGGAACAAGCGACGGCAATAATCGAGAAAATAGCCATAAGCTGCACCCATGAGCATCGACACGATAATGTTCGAGCTGACCGCAGCGGCTATCTGGTTCCAGTCTGCACCCACCGACCACAAAATGGCGACGTAAATTGGCGACTGAAAGGTCACGTAAGCCAGCACATCAGCGAGATTTTTTGCCCACGTAGCCTGGCTGTAGCGTTTGGTAAAACGCATGAAAGCGTCACGGTAAAAACCGTATGGCCAGGCGATCAGGATGTTGACGGGTACGGCGACCAGCCTTGACGAGAGCGACTGCTCAAAGCTCATGCCTGAGAGAAAGATCTCAATCATCATGTTCACCACCGAGCAATACACTACCATCGCAAAAGTATCTGCGACTGCATGGCGCAGGCGTGACTCAGGAGAAAACATTATTCCAGCTCCGCATGATAATAAGAGATATACACTGCCATTATGGGTTAATGGCAGTGCTAACAAATGTGATTATTTGACGTGGCTAGATTATATCCCTACGTGCAATTCGACAATTAGTGATAAATTTTTATTTAATGGCGTTTCGTCAATAAAATCCGCTAAATGAGACTTAACAGGCAGCGTTTCCTGATTTTGTCGCTCCGCTTCTTCTTTTTTATTTAAAATCATAGAGTTAATTTTTTACGTCATGCTGATGTGTTTTTGGCTATCCAGTGATGAAAAAATCGTTATATAATTATTTATATAACGATATAAATAACAGGAGCAAAAGCGTGGATAACCATTTTGGTAAGGGATTGATGGCAGGGCTGAAAGCCCGTGAAGCTGACAGTGTCACCAGGGTGACTCGCTTCTGTTCTGACTACAAACGCGGGTTTGTGTTGGGGTTCAGCCATCGCATTTCAGAGCAGACCGGCGACCGCCAGCGTGCTGCATGGGAAGCTGGGGTTTTGACGCGCCGATACAATCTCGATAAAGACCTGGTGGCTGACTTTTTCAAAGAAGTTAATGCGGATGCAGCAGTGAAATGTTTTTTTGCGGGCTATGAAAGAGGCTATTGATTTTATTGGCTCATTTTCGCCATGCCCGGTTGTTGATAACTGGCGACGACAAGGACAGGGCATATTTTATTGCGTTATTTCAGGCGGGTAAGCACAGCCCGCCTGAAGATGAAAACATCAGCAAACCCCAAAATCATCGTCTTCTTTATACAAAACAACGTCTTCAGCTTTTAACGTGACCTTTTCGCCGCTCAAGATATTTCTCGGTGTACAGAACAACGTGTCGCCCTGAACATCCAGTACTTCATATTTCGGGCCGCCTTTTTTGGGTTGCACGAGATCGCCTGCTTTGAACATAGTTAACCTCATTCAATTAAGAGAAATGAACAACAGATACCGTTAACCATAGCCCAGCCAACCGGGTTATATCGAGTAAACTTAACGCTTATTCCACGGCATTTTTTCCAGTAAGCGAGCCATGCCGCAAAATCCGCTGATCCCGGCAAATACTAAACCTGCGCCAACAAAACCAGACAATAAAAAGAAAGCGGGATTAACCGCAAACCCAAGTACAACTCCTGCCAGTACCAACGTCCCGGCAGCGATTTGCACCTGGCGCATGAGCGGTAGCGGTTGTGATTTATCAGCCAGAATTTCCTGCCCGTCTTTCTTCCAGGCATCTAACCCACCGGCGAGAAGCAATACTTTTGCCGGATCCACGGCATCGGCCAGTTTTTGTGCATTTTGAGTCGTGCGCATTCCGGACTGGCAATGAAAAATCACGGTATCGAAAGGGTCGAATGGGCCCAAACGGTCACCGTTTTCGATGGCCGAAAGCGAGAGCAAATGCGCCTCCGGGATATTCTCACGCGCATGTTCGTCGCGTTCGCGGATATCAATCAACGCAGCCCCTTGGGCGACCAGAATTTTGGCTTGCGCCGGGGAAATAGTCTCAATAGTCATGCGCTTCCTCACGGACAATAAATAGCTTTAAGCGTGCCCTTAAGGTATCACAGCCAGCAAGTTAAGTTTTATGCTCGGGGGTTTAGTGGATAAACTGCGGCTATCGGTATAACTGACTGGCAACGCATTTTTTTGTGGAGATGGCGTATTGAACACCAACGAATATGGGCAACCGGTTGGTTTTGCTCTGCCTGACTGGCAGCCACTGGTTTTCCCGGCACGCATTCAAATCAGCGGCCAACATGGTCATCTGGCACCGCTGGATATCAACCATTGCGAAGATCTTTTTAAGGCATTTTCATTAGCAACAGATGACCGCGACTGGACATGGCTTGGCGCGCAGAAACCCGCTTCTTTGCAGGACATGACGCAGTGGGTAGAAAACAAAATTAACGATGCCGGGCTCGTCCCCTGGGCTGTTCTTGACGCAAAAAATGGCTCCCCGGTTGGTGTTGTTTGCTTTAGCAATATTGATACCGACAACGGTATTCTGGAAATAGGTCACGTAACCTGGTCGCCTCTGATGCAGCGAACAGCAATAGGTACTGATGCCATTTATTTATTGCTGAATTATGCCTTTTCACTGGGCTACCGGCGTGTTGCCTGGCGTTGCGACTCATTGAATCTAGCTTCGCGGCAGGCAGCAGAAAGAGTGGGGTTCACATTTGAAGGCCGCTTCCGCCAGGCTATGACACGCAAGCAGCGTAACCGTGATACTGACTGGCTTTCAGTCATTGATAGTGAATGGCTGGCAGTGAGTAAGGCGGTTTCTGGTTGGCTTTCGCCGGAGAATTTTACTAAGGATGGGCTACAGATACGCAAGCTGGGTGAGTTTTTTAACGGTGTCTGAATTCAGGTGCTTTAGCTGCTGACGGCTTCTGTTGCAACGAGCCTTATCTGCCGCTAAAGCGCCTTAATTTCATTATTCGTACTGCTGATCGCGTTCTTTAGCTGCCCGCTGACGATCGTAATACTCATCTTCGGCGGTAATGATCTCATCAATCAGTGAATCCATATCCACGTCATGCTGTTCTTCAACGAAGAGGCCGGTTAGCACTGATTCTGGTGTGAGTTTACCGTCTTCATATAACGCCCAGATCTCTTTTGCATAGCGTGTCTGCAACAGGTGCGGTGCAAACTGACCGTAGTATTCGGTGATGTTATTAACATCACGTTCAAACATGGATTCAGCGTGGTTGTTGGCGGCGGCATCGACAGCTTGCGGCAAGTCGATGATGACCGGGCCTTGCTCATCAAGCAGCACGTTAAACTCTGACAAATCACCATGCACAATGCCTGCACACAACATGCGCACGATATTGCGGATCATGGTATCAAAGTCAGCAACGGCGCTCTCTTCGTCCAGCGTGACATCGCTAAGACGTGGGGCAACCGCGCCGTTAGCATCCGTGACCAGCTCCATCAATAACACGCCGTCAATGCACATATAAGGCTGTGGTACACGCACTCCGGCGTTTGCAAGGCGGAACAATGCCTCAACCTCGGCCGTTTGCCAGGTTTCTTCCTGTTGCTTGCGCCCGAATTTTGAGCCTTTCTGCATAGCGCGGGCATTACGCGTATTCCGGACCTTTCGTCCTTCCTGGTACTGCACCGCCTGCTTAAAGCTACGTTGTGTGGCTTCTTTGTATACCTTGGCGCATTGGATCTTGTCACCGCATAAAACGGTGTAAACATCTGCTTCTTTACCGCTTTTCAGGCGCTGAAGCACATCGTCGATCAGGCCATCATCAACCAGCGGTTGGATTCTATTTGGGATTTTCATGCCGCTTTATACCTTATTTCAGCCGCTTTTCGTACCAATAACACAACCAGCGATGCGGGAAAAAGAGGGCAATTTTCTGGCTGAACAGGGTTGATAACGTAACTGTTTGTATTTTATTGCTTGTCCGCAGGTGTGCGTTTGATTGTATGCATATCATACAATATACCGGGCCGTTCCACAGTGAAACTCACCAGCCAGGCTAACATTTCCCTGGCAAGCCTAGCCGATAATGGTGATTCCCAGGCGTTCCATTATTTGGATCACCTGATAATTGTCCAGTTTGACCCCTTCTAAATCGGTGCCTCTTACATCCAGTTCACCGAGTTCTGAGTTGGTCAGATCGCAATGAGTAAAGTTGGCTGTACGCCAGTCGAATGAAGCAAATTCGCCCCCGGAAAGGTCGGAGCCACTAAAGGTCGCACCCAATATCTGAGCGCCATTCCAGCGGTTTTCCCACAACTCGCACTTTTCAAGCACCACCTTCGTAAAGTTGGCGTAGCTCAGGTTGGTTTTGGTGATGTATGCACTGCAAAACCAGGTGCGTGTGGTGATCATATTCATAAAACTTGCGCCACGAAAGTCTGCGCCTTGCGCTCGACAGTCGCGGATTTCAATGCCCAGTGCGGTTACGTTTCTGAAATCAGCCATTGATAAATCACAGTTTTTGAAAGCTGCGTCTTTCAGTATTGCCCGGTTAAAATTTCCCCCTTGCTGGCTTTCCCGGTCATAAAACTGGCAGCCAATAAACTCGGTTCCGGTCAGGTCAGTGCCTGAAAAGTCACAGTTGTAAAAAGTACTGTTCTCAATTTTCGCGCCGGTAAACTCATTACGGCCAATCTTTTTGCCATTTAAAGCCAGATTCATTGCAATTAACCTGTTTATATATACAGCTATAAATGGATTGTAACCTGAATTGAGGGGGCAGAAAATCGGTTTGGGGCTCTTTTTTAGCGTCAGGTGCGACAGGGCGTTAAGAATGAGAGAGAACTCGCAAAACCGCTATTATAATGCGGGTAAACATAGCCGTCACCTGCATCAGGACGGAAGGGCTGTAAACTCGAGCGCCAGGCCAATCAGCGTCATATTTTGCACTGAAGGCTCCGTCGTTGCCGCAATCAGGGTACCCTGGAATTTCAGTTTCTTGAATGGCCCGTTAATGATGAGCCTTGCGCGCAGACTGGGAAGCGCCAGAGAACTGACAGGGTAAACAATGCGCCCTTTAATCGGGACAGGGATTTTTCGCAGATCAATACGTTGCAGTACGCCAATATTGGCATAAAGCACGGCAATCGGTGTGACGGAAACCAGCGGCTGTGCAGATACACTAATAAAATCCAGCAACAATTCGGGTTGCAGGAAATGTAACCCGCCATGCGGTACGGTAACACCCGGGATTTCTGGCATCGGGAAAGACAGTGGCAGGTGTGATGAATCAGTCATGAATACTTGTCCATTAACAAGGGGCCGTTGTTCCGTATCAGCAGCTTGCGCCAGTCGCTCATAAAACTGCACGATTACCTGCTAAGGGTAGATCATCCAGAATAAGATGAACCTTCCGTTAATGTGGAAATAGATCTGTATCACTGACATCGCGAATGTGTCGGGATACTTACACACCGACCTGAAAGATGTGTTCAGGCCGGTGTGCTGTTAATCCGCTCATTGTTGGCGATAAAACTACAGTTCCGCTAACTCGACCGGGACGGGTTTCCCAATGTGATAGCCCTGTAGCCAGTCGATACCCATTTCCGCCAGCTTCAGCGCGATTTCTTCGTTTTCCACGAACTCGGCAACAATTTCCATGTTTTTTAATTTCGCCATTTCGCAGAATGATTTAACAGCACAATAGCTGAATGGATCATCAATAATGTTTTTGATAAAAGAACCGTCAATTTTTAATATGTCTGCATTCAGAAGTCGTAATCGTTCATAACTCGATGCCCCGGTACCAAAATCATCAATGGCTATTTTACTCCCGGCATTACGCAGGGTTCTCAAAACATCTGATACGTTATCATTATCAATGAATTCAGATTCGATAATTTCAAAAATAATACGACAAGGCGCGATATTGTATTTTTTGAATAGTGTGGTGATATTATCCAGGAAATCAGTCTGGTTTAATGACTCAGGTGTCAGGTTGATTGAAAAATGGCAATCAGGATCTGAGTCTTTTCGCGTCTGCATAAACCGGAAGGTCTGCTCAATTACGGTAATATCCAGTGCAGGTAGCAGACCACCTTTACGGGCTAATGGCAGGAATGTATCCGGGAAAATCAATTTATCTTCAGCCGTTTTCAAGCGGATAAGGATTTCATGGTAATGAACTTTACCCCGCAAAGACATCACGGGCTGCGCAGTCAGCATGGTTGATACAATTGGCTGTGCCATTAGCATCAATGATTTTCTGTCGATGGCCTGCTGTAAAACATCACGTATAATCCCTGATTCTACAATATTGTCACCGGGAACGGTCGGGCTCAGCGACAAAGGTCTTCCATGCATAAGAGAGATATAGCTATTAATATTTAATTGCTTTATTGCAGCGGATAAATTTCGGATTAAACTTTTTTCACAAGTATATGCCACACCACAATTAAGACCCAGTATCGCTTCTTTCCACTGAAAACGGAAATCTCTGAGTGACTGGTAAAACACTGGGATATTGGGAAGCGTGTTAAGTCTGACTATCAACCCATGGCCGGGACTGTAATAAATTTGGCCGCTACAGTGCAGTAATTTTGTGATGTAAAAACTGAGTGCTTTTACAAACTCAAAACGAAACTCAACACCATAAGTCTGTTCCAGTTCGTTCAACTCTGGACAACGGATTAAGCATAAAGCCTCTGCGGAGTGCTTATCTAAGTCCATGCTCAGAGCCTGAAAGTTTAATAGCCCCGTATGTGGCTCAGAACGGTAAAGTCTGCTGATATGTTGGGTGTATTTCAGGTTGCGTGCAGACATCACTCCCGTACCAACTATGGTCAGCGAGAAAATGAAAATCGTTGTTGAGGATATGATGAGGCTGTGCAGATGATTGGCATCGGTGAGGGTATTGGCGATTGAGATATATCCATCAATATAGTTTCCCAACAGCATGAGTATTATTACCCATAGCGGAGCCACCAGAGCGTGTCCAATCCGCACCGTTCCCCATAACATAACGGGCAATAACCACAGCAAAGAGTAGTCAGTAAAGAGCAACGTGTTCAGGTTTTCTGAAATCAGGCAGTACATAATGACGAGCAGTAAGAACCCCCAGCCTGCCAGATATAAAGTCGGCGGCCCTGATTTTACTGTCGCCTTGACGTGCCTGAGGTACTGAAGCCCCCATGAAGGCTTATGACAGATCCGCAGTACCAGATAACAAAAGGGGATGCCTGTAATGCAGGAGTTCATCATCCACTGGAGATTAATCAGTGTCTGTACCGTAAAAATTTCAGTCGTTGATGCGGGATCAAAATGCGCCTGCAAACATTTATGAAAAAGTACATACAACAGAGAGTTGCAGCAGACCAGCCAACCTATGCGCTGTGGCGTTAACTTGCTTCGCCCAAAACTGACCGTACTGCGTTTTCCCGTATTCCAGTAATACAGTACCTGGCTGATGAGTGCTGCCAGTAACTGGGAAGAGAGTACTAATGTCGCTGCCAGGGGGTGACAAAAAAATGAGTAAAGGAAAAACAATCCCAATATGGGAAGTGCCTTTGTTCTGTAGAGCACCAGCAATGCAGAAATCAGCGGCAGTGTGAGATCATAGAATCGTATAGTGACATCTGCGATATGCTCCTGAGCCGTAAGGAACTCAGCGAGAAACTGAAATAGGAAAAAAGCGATTCCTGAAAAGATAGGGATTTTCATTCTTTTCAAAAAAATATCATCTTTGGCTACAGCCAATAACATATTTATTTTCTCTGTTTAATGAGTTTGTTTTTTGCAGATGGACATCTCGGAATGTGTAAAAATACACATTAAATTCTGTTGCAACTGCTGGGTTTTTAATATTTCTTTGCCATGATTTAAATGGAAAAGGATGTGAAGACATCGATTCTGCTTTGCGTGGATAACTAATCAACCCCAGGAACCTGGCTAAACAGTCGAATACAATTCTAAAGAGATACTGCCTATTATATTAGCGATTGCCTAAGGCGATCAATAAATCAATGCTAAAGATATGTCATTAATATTTTATTATGTTCATTAACTGAGCGTTCAATTGTTAAAAACTATCGAGTAATGCATGTCTGTATCGGGATTTATGAGGGCTGCACTACGTAGCGATAAGCTGGCGATGAGCATTAAGAACCAGATACGGAGATCCAGCATGACAAAGCCAACATTCGGTTATCGAACATTGGCTTTGCCAGTAGTAAAATTCATCATCACTTTCTGGCAGATATCTATTATTCGACTACTTGATAGCAATTCCTGCCATTTTGTTTTGCCTCATAAAGAGCGCTATCAGCACAACTAATAATATCGTTTACACTTCGGGCATTGTCGCAAATGGCTGCACCTTGAGTGACTGAAATACACTTATCGCCAATCGATTTTAAACTGTTTTCATTGATGGAATTTTTGATGTTATTGCAAATCATCTCGACCTTTTCAGAGGTCGCTTCATTGACGATAATAATAAACTCATCTCCACCATATCGAGAAATGCTGGATACGAAAAACTTTAGGCACTTTTGAATTTTATCGGCAACGGCGATAAGACACTCATCGCCAGCAACATGACCAAAAGTGTCATTGATCTTCTTAAAATAATCAATATCAACCAGTATGATTGCAAAAGGTTTTTGTTCAATCACACATTCTGAAACCGCTTTTTTAAACTCAACTTCAAAACCCCGGCGATTAAAAACGCCTGTCAGATAATCTATTTGAGCATTATGACACGCATTAAATGCTTTCTTTTCTAAAATTAATGAAGTGGCTATCTCTTTATTTATCCTTTTTTTAATTAAAGAGTCGCTGGTTTTGATAATGAACCAAACCCCCGATAATATGATGCACATGTATAGGGAATGAAGTAATCCATCTTTTAAATATGTTGATATTAGCAATGAACTAAAAATAGGTAGGCTGTAAATGCCAATGAGCGTTAGGCTATAGCCAGATACAATGCCACAAAATAATATAATCACGCAAAGAAAAACAGGCCCAAGAAGGCGACTCTCCATGACATAACAAAAAACGATGCCTCCCCATATGATCCCATTGATGAAAATGAGTATTGATGCGTTTCTCATCCAATTTTTATCGAGATAAAAAGGATTCAAAGTACGAACGACCCATAACGTCCCAATAAATAAAATGTACGTTAATGCGAAATATTTGCTGTAGCTATTTGCTGTTATATGTTGATTGTCGTCAAGAAAATATGAATAAAATAAAACAAAAGAAGACAGTGTTAATGTCACAATAATAAACCATGCGCCACTGAGTGAGACCATTTTACGTCTCTCTTCATCAATAGCATCATCATAATTCATAATAGCATCACTCTTTTTTCATTTACTGGTGTTTGTTAACATTTGTAATTTTTTTATACAAAAACGTTTTTATAATATCACAAGTTACTTATAGGGTAATAACGCTACCTGAGTAATAGATGCACGCGCTGGCTCGCAGTGTTAAATCAACCTATCCAGATATACGGATTTTTTTATCCGCTGCATTATTTATAAATTGACGCCTCGGCTCCATCCAATGGCTCTGATAAAAATTGACAGGAAAGATGTCGGCAGAACAGGCTTGTTCCTTCCAGCAGCATTAGCAATCTGTCTATTCATTGCTTGCCTGGATCATTTCTGCCTGGAAATTCATGCTCACGTTTAACCTTCATCCGTTTTGCTGGAATTACAGCGCAGGTAGCATAGCGCCATCCGCATAAAGAACCGGGCAGATGGCGCGAATGAGTTATTTCGGCTGATGTGTGCGCATTGGTCTGGCGATAGGTTTATTGGTCTGCGGATCAAAATAACGGCTTGGCCAGATGGTTTCGGCAGGTACGCCAATCGCTTTGCTTATTAGTCGTTCACCCTTGGGCCAGGGGCGGGTTAGCGCGTTGGCAAGTGTTGAAGAACTTAAGCCCGCAGCGCGTGATTCTGCTGCCAATGAGGTACCTTTTTTACGTAACGCCGCGATGATATCGGCTTTGTGCCAGTCTTGTTGAAAGGGCAGGAAAGTAGGGCTGTGTGAAAGTGTCATAAACATCTCCTTGTAGTGATGACGACTACCACTAGAGGTGCAAATCTCTTGGTGGTAGCCCAGACAGGGTTTGCACTACCGGCCTACAAGGACACCGGCCAGCCCGAAGGCTGCCCTGCCTGAGCCACCATTGAACGGGTGTGCAGAGGCATTGACACTCAATGCGAACACTGAGTAATCCTTGTAGTTTCTGGCGGGGTGCAAATCCCGGCTGCGGATTTTGCCGCAGCGAGCTGACTATAACGCAAATCGAAGATGTTAACCAACCCGCTAATAACGGGAATGCGAGTTGTTTTCCAAAGAATTTTTTGAGTTTCATGAGTTACATGACTATTCACGCGCTCCTTCCAACCCTTGATAATTTTCTTACACCAGGGCTATCGCTGCTCAACGGCAATTTCAGCCTTAAAACGCAGACATATAACAAAAAGTTTAATTTTATTATGTGTGTAGGTTCATATAATCCGTTAACAAATTCACAACAGGTTAACCCGATGAAAATCTTAGCGGCTTCTATTCTCTCCTTGCTCAGCTTCAGTGCACTTGCAGCACCAGAAGGAACTCTCAGTGTTCATATTCTCAATCAACAGACTGGTTTACCTTCCCAGGGCGTAGTCGTTGAATTGGACAAGCAAGAAAGTTCTTCCTGGAAGCATCTCGCGACTTCAAAAACGGATACCGGCGGCAGAATCAAATCACTTTTTCCAGACACCGGTGATATGGAACCAGGCATCTATAAAGTGACCTTTAAGGTGGGGGATTACTTCAAGGCAAATAATCAGGAAACATTCTTCCCGTCAGTTCCTGTGATTTTCAACGTCACTAAGACGAATCAAAAGCTCCATATCCCTTTGTTGTTGAGCCAATACGGTTACTCAACTTACCGGGGGAGTTAAGATCAATCATCGTTAATTGAGCCTGAGTTTATGGATGGCCACTGGCATTTGCTGGTGGCTTTTTGTTTTATGGGGTCAGTCCATAACTTTCGTTAAGCGGGCTTTCGATTTCATCGGATGGTTCTGGTAACCACTGACGGAGGATTTTGGTGGGCGGCTGGCCCGCTATATCCGTTCACAGGAAGTGGTGCAACACATCAGCATCGGGAATGCACTGGGCGCGTTTATGACGCAGAACGGGGCGGTGCTGGTCTGCACGCTGGCACCGGAATTAATGGGGATTAATAAGCTTCCGGCGTCTGTCAGCGAGCTGGCCATACGGCGAGCGACGCATTACCTCGGGGAAGCCCTGCGGGATTATCTGGTGACTGGCCCGGAAATTCATTACACAGCGGAAAACAGCGACATTTTGACAGCCATCGGATTCAGGCCTGAAAAGGCTTCGCGGGCTGATAATCAGCAGAAATATACACCGGCACAAAACCATGTTTACGCGCACCAGCAGCAACCACCCGCAAACAATCGACCTGAAATTCCCGCCATTTAATTCAATTAAACCATGCATTACGGTGTATGGTCTTGCATGTAAAACCCCGTATTTTTCACACCTCATCACCCCAGAGCTGGCGCGGCTCCGGGGTGTTGATGCACCTGCATTAAAAGCCACCCATGAAGCGGGCAGGCGTGGCGGGGATAGCATTGCGCGCATAAATAAGAAATTAATTTGTTTTATACCAACAGCTTACCGTTGCGATTACACAAGGTAGATTAAATTGCATTCGACTTACAATAATGCCCATAGAGCTCTTGTGACGCTCATTTTTAAGAGGTGGATCCGGGCTTCATCTAAACATAAGATGGTATCCTTACTGGTCTATTATGCGCACGGAGCAAAATGAAGTGGCTATAGTTGAATTGCACTTTGATGGTGACATTGCACAAGATCACCAGGTTTCTTTAAGGACTCTTTCAAAAAGCTTAGGACACTTGCAGAGTGCCCTAGATAGAGCATATCTGGATATCAAATATGGTAATCTTTGGAAATATGCAAAGATGCACCATGAATATTACAAAGATGTTGAGATGTTGGTACAGCCTCCCAGGGAAGGCGGATATATTATCGATTTCTTTTCGAAAAAAGAAATTACCAAGAAGGTTGTTGCTAGGGTCTCAAATGCAATAAATAACGCCATAAGCGAAGCACAGCAAGATGGTTTAGAAAATGCTGATACTATCAGTAAAAGTTTAGAAACAAAACGGGCACAAATTTCGGATGATTTAATTGAGCCTCGTGAGTATCAAGAGCTTCTTGAGAGGCCTGACGCTGCTGTTAATCGCCGTTATGGGGATAGAGCGATTGTAAGAGAAATAGATCAAATGTTAGCAGTTATTAGGTCTCAACACTCTGGTGATAGCACTTTAGAAATTTCTTTGACAGCAGATCGCACGCAAGTTTATGAATTTAACAGATCTAAAGCTAATGCTTTTCATAGAGTTGTTACTAGGAAAAAACTGGGAGACCCTGTAATTTATCGTGTGAAGGTATCAGAAATGGATTTGGACTATCTTTCTGCTAAAATGAGGAATACTTTCAATGATGCAGTGAGTACACTCAGATTTGCTTCAAAGGAAGACTTTCAAGAGGTGCTTCCTTATTTTCAAAATGAAGAAGAAATAATTTTTTTAGGCGCACCTTACATTGAATATGGCGCTTTTGACCCATCTTGCGGAGATGTATATTTTATACAGGTGTATTAATGGATGAGTTAGCAAAGAAAGTTCAAGAAAAATATATCGAGGATCTTACTAATAAGTATCCGCTGCATCGGTTTTTGATATTGTTTATTGTTATTTTCTTTATGCTAACTTATCAAACTGGTAATGCTGATATTTACAACATTCTGGATGAAACAAATGTGAAGGAAGTCTTTGATTTTCAAGGAGGGTTGCTGTCAAAATTATCTATGCTCCAGTTGATTCAATGTCTATTGATCTCTTGTTTTTTGAATTATTCGCATAAAAAGATAAACATTTCAATGTTCAACTGGTTGATTTCGTTTTGTGATTTTAACAAATACACATCCGGCATTCATGGTAAATATAAATCCTTAAAACGAAATGATGCATATGATCTTTTCCTCGTCAAAGAGATAGATAAAAAAATAAGTGAAAAAAAATCGCAGTTTCGCATTGTTTTGATTAATTCAGAACTTGTCTTTTCTTTTTTGTTTTGTGTGCTTTGGAGTTTTCATGGTTCTTTTGTTAACATCATTTTGGTATTTTCATTATTGATTCTTTGGGCTTATATTCAGTGGGCGTGTTATAAATTTTATATAACTGATTTTTTTCCGCTGTATGTAGCAAAAAAATACTTATTAGATGAGCCGATAATTATTGCAGATGGCTTTCATGATTGAAAGCCATTTTATTTTTTCAAACTTCTAATTTAGTTGTATCCTTCTATCAATAACCCCCACCATGAAAGAAGTTCTCTACGCTGTTCGATGTACAAGGCTCGATTATAGGCTCTTCTTACTTCATCCTTATCAACATGGGATAGGGCAGCCTCAATAACATCGGAATTAAAACCGGCCTCATTTAGAGCTGTACTTGCGATAGAACGTAACCCATGAGCAACCAATTTCCCACCATAACCTATTCGCTTAAGTGCAGCATTGGCCGTTTGACTATTCATAGGCTGTTTTGGATCATTTCTGCTGGGAAAAACATGTTCTCGATGTGCGCTAATAGGTTTCATCACATCCAGAATTTCTAATGCCTGAGAAGATAAAGGTACGATGTGCTCTCGCTTAGCCTTCATTCTTTCGGCTGGTATCGTCCAGAGCTTTGCATCAAGATCGATCTCTGCCCACCGAGCACCGGAAGCCTCAGAAGGGCGCACAAGGGTAAGGAGCTGCAACTCAATTAGACAGCGAGTAGGAACAGACAGATTTGACATAACCAATGTGCGCATCAGCTTTGGAAGTTCTTCCGGTCGCAGTGTTGGCATGTTTTGTTTTTTGGGCTTCTCAAAAGCCATCCCCACACCTGACGTCGGATTGGCATCAAGCAAGCCTGTATTTACAGCATAAATCATAATTTCGTTAATACGCTGTACCAAACGACGTACTGTCTCCAGTGCACCGCGTGCTTTGATTGGCTCAAGTGCTTCAATGATAGTTCTGGCTTTGATCTCCTGAACCGGTATTTCGCCAATAGCAGGAAACACGTCTTTATCTAAAGAGCGCCAAATGTCTTTTGCATAATCCGGTGTGACACTTTTGCTCTTTAGCTGGAACCAATTGGCGGCAACAGTAGAGAAAATGCTATCCAGCTCTATTTGGCGCTGTTCTGAAACCATTTCTTGTTGCTGCTGAGGGTCTTTACCATGTGCCAATAGGGACAAATGCTGATCGCGTATCTGACGTGCTGCTGCAAGCGTAAGGGCAGGATATGCGCCAAGGCTCAGATTTGTGCGGCTGGCACTGTTTGGTCGCTGGTAGCGAAAACGCCATAACTTTTTACCCGAGATTTTTACGAGCAGGAACAGACCATCACCATCATGAAGGGTGAAGTCTTTCTTACGTGGTTTGGCTTTGAGAATTTCATTATTAGTGAGAGGGCGGGTTAGCCGCGCCATGGCTGGACTCCTTCCATAATTGGTACACGCTTTTAGGCCTACAGTATAGCGTGTACCTAAACGTGTACCAATTCTCTCTGGATTCAGGCGGATATTCTCGGATGGTTACGGACAAATAACAGATACAAAAAAGCCCGCAAGGCTTACGCTGTGCGGGCTTTCAGGACTTCCTCGGACGACTCTGGTAATCGTTGAGGGAGAATTTTGGTGGAGCTGGGGGGAGTTGAACCCCCGTCCGAAATTACTACGCCGTCGGTACTACATGCTTAGTCATATCTTTACATTCGCCGGGCAACTGCGGATAGACACGCCATTACCAAACTATCCTGATTAGTTTTAGTGCTTCAACCCCAGGCAAGGTTTACACACGATCTCTTTTGGGTTTGACTTCTCTTGATCCCCGTCTTAAGAGCGGAAGCTAGGGAGAGAAGGCTCTAAGCAGGGTATTAAGCTGCTAGTGCGTAGTTTTCGTCGTTTGCGACTATTTTTTTGCGGCTTTTTACGAGGCAAACCGCCCCTCGGCATGCACCTTGGGTTTCGCGAATCCCGTCGAATCCAGAATCAGCCCCACAAGTGTTTTGTAAGTATAACAGAGTTGTAGCGCAACTTACTACCCCTCACGCCGGTTAACGTTCGCGCAGCGCTTCCCGGGCGCGGTTAAACGGTTTAATCAGGTAATCGACAATGCTTTTCTGCCCGGTTTTGATGTCAACGGTGGCGACCATCCCCGGCGAGATAGAGAAATGGTGTCCGGCTTTGTTCACCAGGTAGTCTTGTTTGGTCCGGATAAATACCCGGTAGTAGACGATTTCAGGTTTTACTTTGTCCTGAATGGTGTCCGGTGAGATGGTTTCTACCTCGCCTTCCAGCCCGCCGTAAATGGCGTAGTCATAGGCGGTGACTTTTACCAGCGCACGTTGGCCGGGGTGAATAAATGCAATGTCGCGTGGGGAGAGGCGCGCTTCAATCAGCAAGTGATCGTCGAGCGGGACAATTTCCATCATCTCCCCGTTCGGTGGGATCACGCCGCCAATGGTCGTGACCTGGATATTTTTCACAATGCCGCGCATCGGCGAGCGCACGGTCATGCGCGATACAGAATCTTCGCGGCCTTTGATGACGGCAGATAACATATCCACTTCGGCGTTTGCTTTGGAAAGCGCCTCGCGGGCTTGTACGTAATACTGTGAACGCAGATCGGTGATTTTGAGTTGCAGGTCGCTTTTTTGCCGCTGGAGGCGCAGCACTTCAACGTTACTGGCGGCACCGCTTTTTGCCAGGCGTTGCGTTATTCCCAGCTCTTTATTCACCGAAACCAGGGCATCCTGGATGTCAGATGCGGAGTCATTGAGCTGCGCGCGGCGGCTTTTATACAGGCGCATTTCAGAAGCGGTCAGCTCCGGCCAGGCTTTGAGTGAGTCGGGGAAGACCAGCGGGAGATCGTTCACTTCCGCGTTCAGCCGCACGCTGGAAGCCAGTGATGCGCGATACCGTGCGGTGCTTTCGCCAACGTTGGACTGCGAGCGAGTCGGGTCGAGCCGGGCGACAACTTGCCCCGCCTGAACTTTGTCGCCTTCGTGGACCAGCAGTTCAGTCACAATACCGCCGTCGAGCGATTGCAATACCTGTTCACGCGAGCTGGGAACCACTTTCCCGGTACCTGTCGACACCTCATCAAGTATGCCAAACCACGCCCAAACGCCGAGCAAAATAAACAGCAGAATGCTAATTGTGATAATGCGGCTTGCGCCGGAAAACTCGCTTTCCCGCTGAATATCGGGGTCGTCCATTGCGGCATCATGCTGACTGGTTTTCATTTTTCCACTCCCGTTCGTTTGGCTGCCCGGTAGCGCGACTGTTGCTCAGTGCTTGCGCCTTTGGTGCGTCCATCACCAGTTGCCCTTCCTTCAGAACCAGAACACGTTCTACCAGTTCCAGCATCGGCACCCGGTGGGTGGCGACAATTAGCGTGCGGTTGCCAAGCCATTGCCCCAGGCGCTGAATAAATTCACGTTCGGTGTGGTCATCAAGGGAAGCTGTCGGTTCGTCGAGCAGTACAATATTGGGGGAGCGCAGCAGCATGCGGGCCAGCAAAATAGACTGGCGCTGGCCGCCAGAAAGCCCGGCACCGCCTTCCATAATGCCGTGATCGAGCCCTTTCGGCAGGTGCTTAACAAAATTGCCCGCACCGCTGATTTCCAGTACTTCGAAAATAGCTTCATCGCTGGCGTGTGGTGCGCCGAGCGTCAGGTTTTCACGCAGCGTGCCGTAAAACAGGCGGGCGTTCTGGCTGAGGAAACCGATATTGCGCCGTAAATCGGCCATATCAATTTGCGTCATGCTCAGGTTGTCGAGGCGCACATCACCATTCACCAGGTCGACGCCGCCCGCTAAAGCCTGAAGCAATGTGGATTTACCTGCGCCGTTGCGCCCCAGCACGGCCACTCTTTCGCCTTGCTGGATTTCTAAATGGGCAATGCGCAGCGGAATACGCTGGTCGTCGCTGTGGTAGCGGAACTGTGCATTTTCAAACAGATAGTGACCGTGAAAGATATCCTGGTGCACCAGGCTTTCATCGCGCTGGGTTTCGACAGGCAGTTGCATAATGCTGTCCAGCCCTTGCTTCGCAGCTTTGACCTGTTGCCAGCGCGCCAACACGCCGCACAGGTTTGCCATTGGCGCAATCATGCGCGATGCAAGCATGGAGGCGGCAACCATCGCACCGGTGGTCATATCGCCTTCAATAACCAGCGGCGCACCGAACAGGATCACCGCGGCGTACACCAGGCTTTGGATGGTTATTCCCCAGCTAATCAGCCCCTGCGAAAGCTGGCGGGTGCGCAGGCCGGATTCCGCCGTAATGCGGATGTAGCTGTTCCACTGTTGCAGAAAGCGGTTTTCCGCCTGCATCAGTTTGATATCTTCAAGCCCTTGCACGCTCTCCACCAGCACCGCATTGCGCAGAGTCGCTTCGTGCGCCGACTGGTTGGCGAGCATCGCCAGTTTTTTCTGAAGCAGGATGCCGGGCAAAACCATCAACACGGCAGCGACCGGCGCTATCCAGGCCAGTTGCGGGGCGATGATCGCCAGCACGATGATAAACATAAAAAAGAACGGTAAATCGACGATCGTTGAGATCGTTGATGAGGTGATCATTTCGCGGATCTGTTCGAGTTCGCGAAGCTGGGAAATAAAGCTGCCGGTGGAGCGGGGGACCGCGCTGTTACGCAGGCGTAGCGCATGGCTGAAAACCCGGTCAGAGACGCGAATATCCGCCCGCTTGCCGAGCACATCCATAATATGCCCACGCGCCACGCGCAGCAGGAAACCAAAGATCACTGCCAGTAACACGCCCGATGCCAGCACGTAAAGAGTGGGGTAAGACTGCGCCGGGATCACCCGGTCGTAGACTTGCATTGAGAAGATAATCCCGGACAGCGACAGCACGTTGACCAGGAATGCGGCCAACATGACCGGGCCATAAGGGCGAACATCCTGCATCACCAGCTGTTTTAGCCAGTCCGGGCTGAAGCGCGAAATGTATGCGTCTACGCGGCTGTCTTTTAATGCCGAGAGCGGGCGCAGGGCGGCTACAAAGCGGATTTCCGGCAGGAGTTCGCTCAGCGCCACCCGGTTGGTCTGGCGTTCATTATCAATCACGCAGATATCAACGGTATCTTCGCCATCAAAATGTTCGATAACCGCCAGTTGGCCACTTTTTAAGTCCACCACCACCGGCAAGCGCCACTGGGTAATGGCAAGCTGCGGGGCGCTTAACAGGTGAAAAGAGAGCCCCGCCTGGCGTGATAACTGCGTCAGCGCAGAAAGCATGCCTTTGCCCCTGAACCACGGGGCGTTGGCCTGAATAGTGCCGGGTGAGCAGACCACGCGGTAGTGCGCCGCAACGTGGCTGATGGCATGCGCCCAGTTGCTTAGCGCCTGCTCGGTAAGTGACTCATCAACAGGAGGGGGAATTTGGCTCATGGCTGGATCTCCAGTGACTGGATAGTGCGATGTTCCAGACCAAATGCGTTACGCAACCGGCCGCTGTTATACAGGCAATTGAGCTGCAATTGATGAAGTTGGCTGAGGGTTTGCTGTTGTGCGAATCGCGCCTGGTAAACTTCCTGTTCGGCGTTGAGCACATCTAACAGCGGGCGCGAGCCTAAACCGAGATATTGCTGCTGATACAATTCACGCGTCTGCGCGCTTAACTCTTCCTGGCGTTGTAAAACCTGAATCGCCCCCATCAGGCCGAGAGCCTGACTGCGTGATTCCATCAGTTTTTGGCGGATATCCAGGCGCGTGCGCTGAACGCCTGATTGCGCCGCTTCCACCGCATGGCTTGCGGCGTTACGGCGTGCGGTTAAACCACCGCCCTGGTAAAGGGGCATTTCGACTTTGATAAACGCCGAATATTGCGTGCGGTCCAGCACTTCGTGGCTGGCGTATTTGTCGTTCAGATAGTGCTGAACCTGAGGCTCGAGCGAAATAGTCGGGGTCATTTGCGCATTGGCGTAATCCAGGTTGGCCTGTGCGACGCTGGCCTGCGCCCATGAAGCCAGAACGGCAGGCACTAAGCGGTCATCGGGTTTGTCGATGTCACAACTTTTGCTGAGTTTGTTCGGGAAGTCATTGCTGATGCCGTTGAGGTTGTTCCACCCCAGCCAGCTCATTAACGTGGCCTGGGCACTGTCGAGGTTGGCCTGGTATTGAATTAACTGCGAACGGGCGGATTCAATACGGGCGTTGGTTTGCACTACGTCTGACATGGACGTAGCGCCTTCGTCGTTACGTTGCTGCGTCAAATGGCCGACGGCGCTCAGGGCATCCAGTTGCTCTTTGGCAATATCGACCATTTGTTGCCACATCTGCACCTGAACCATGGCGGTGGCGGTGTCGTGCCCCACGTTATCAATGCTGACCAGTACGTTCGCTTGCTCCTGTGCCACACCCGCGCTTTCGGCCCGCACCTGGCTTGAGACTTTGCCGAAGTCGTAGAGCATCTGGGAAATCGACAGCACCAGCGATGGGCTGAATCCGCTGTCTGTGTAACTGTTGCTGTAGCCGTTATTCACACCCGCGCTAACTTGCGGATAGTATTTTGATTTTGCGACATTGACTTGTTCGGACTGGCCGGCAAGTTTGCCGATAGCTTCATTAATAGCGGGGTGCCAGGTAACAGCGCGGTTTACCGCATCGTTGAGGGTCAGCGTTCCGGGCGCAGGGGCGTTTAACGGCAGGCTTGATGAACCGTCAAGAGAGGGAAGCTCATGCTGTTGGGCAAGTCCCTCAGGCGTAATGAATTGTTGAGTGTCATCGGCATACGTTTGGGCTACACACAGGCTGCATGTCAGCCACAGTGCAAACGGCTGTAATTTTCCCATAATTTATCCCTATTAAAAGTCATTACGTTCAAATTGGTGCTGCCATTGCTGTTGTGATCGTGTCGGATGTCGCTTCGCTAATCCGACCTACGACTGCTGTTTTTTTACTGTTCTACCCGGGCGTCTTTGCGCCCGGGTTATTCTTGGCTATCAGGTAATAATGTGGTTCTGTTGCACCAGTTCATCGAGCGTGACGTGGGTGTTCTCCAGTGTGACCAGTTGGGTTGAGCTGTGGGTTGCAGCGGTGCCGTCGCGGTCGATGGAGATGATCGTGCTGGTACCGTTGTAACTAACGCTCAAGTAGTTGGCGATGTTGGATGTTGCCGGGTTCCAGCCGGTAAGCAGGTCGTGGATATTGATTTTGTCGCCATCCGCCATATGGAAATCCTTCCAGGTATCGGCACCGTTGCCGCCTGTCGCATTTGCGCTGTTGAGCAGATGATAAACAAGCGTGTCGCCATAAGCTGAGCCGTTAATCACATCGCCTTGCGCGGTGCTGACAAATTGCGGGTTCATATTGATGGTGAGCGTCGCCGTGTCGGAATGGCCATTCTGGTCGTTCAGGGTGTAACTAAATGTCTCCTTGGTGGTCATTGACGCAGGCGAAACACCTGCATTGAGCGTGTAGGTGTACGCGCCATCAAGCCCCATCACCAGCGTGCCGTAATGTCCCTGAATCGTGGCGGTTGAGCTGCTGTCCGTCAGTGGGTTAAGCGTAGTAGTCGTGCCGTTGAAGCCGGTAATACTGAGAAATGTGTGAACGGTACCGAGCTGGTCAATCGCACCTGAGGAGTTGCTACCGTCATAGATATTGCCGTTGACCGAGCTGCCCGCAAGCGTTGAGTAGCTGTCCAGATCGATGGTGGTGCCGGTGACCGATGGGGTGATGGTAATGCCGCCAACCGCCAGTATACCTGCGTTACCGGTATAGCTGAGTGTCCAGGTGCCGGAGTGCAGATCCATGCCACTTAAATCAACCGTTGGTGAGCCACCCAGAATTGCAGGGCCACTGATGGTGCCAGTTCGGGTGATGCCTGCACCATCCGTCAGCGTCCAGTTTATCGACACGCCGCCTAGCGGCAGCAATGAAGCAATGTTGAAATGCAGTATCGGGTTATGCAGTACATCATTGTTGCCTACCACAAAGGTGCCGCTACCATCGCCATGGGTGGCGAATAATAGCGAGGTCGTCCATGTTGCGTTTCCTACAGTCGTATCCGAATAAACCGCCGTAGTTTGTGCCGTATTAACCGCCATCACGCCGCTGATGTCATTAAACGCATCCACGGTATGTGGTGTGGCCGTGATATTCAGCGATGCGGAGTCGGTATCGCCGTTAGATGACGTCACGGTATAAACGAAGCTGTCCGGCGTTTTGATGCTGTCGGCACCCAGGCCACTGTTCAGCTTGTAGGTGTAATTCCCTGCGGCATCAATCGTCAGCGTGCCGTATTCGCCAACAATAGTGGTGGTTCCGCTGGCCGCAACAGCGACGCCGTTGACCTGCGTGATGTGGCCGGTATTACCTGCGGTAAAGACGTCATCCGTCAATACGTTACCGTTTGTCGTCGCGGTGACGCTTTCCACCGCATAAGTATGATCCTGCAAGATATTCAGGGTGTAGCCGGTCAGCGCCGTTACGCCCGTGGCGTTATTCAGCAGGAACAGATATTCGCCGCCCGGTAACGTGAGGGTTAATTGCCCTGACGTCCCGCCCAGCAACGGCGCGGTCAGCCAGGTATTCACCACTTTATATTGCTCATATTGCTGGATGGTTTCGTTGAACTTGTAGACGTAAAGGTCGAAGGTTGACAGCAATGCCACGCCGCCAACGCTTGCCTGTAACGTCATGGTGCGCGTGGATCCATCATCGACATCAAAGATTATCGGGTTGGCCATGTTAGCCAGCACGTTCGCGTTCAGCACATTCCCCAGCCCCACAGAAACCACCGAGAAGCCGCTTTGCTGCGATGCGCCGTGGTTTACTGCTTCCACATCGGTGTTGTAGGTCAGTGCCGCGGTGTTATCCGTTGCCGTTACGCTGCTGGCTGGTGCGCCGTTACCGAGTGTGACCACCAACTGAGCGGTGTCGCTGATGCCGTTTTGGGTGATGGTGTAGCTGAAGTTTTCGGTGTGCCCGAGTACAGCCGCCGTGGTGTTATTCAACGTGTAGGTGTAAGTGCCGTTCTGGTTGATATGCAGAGTGCCGTACACCCCATTAATATCGGCACCGCCTGCGCCAACAGCCTGTACTTGCCCCTGTGCGTTAGTGACCGATGTGACAACCGTACCTGCCGGGGCGGTATCCTGCCCACCGCTCGGGTCGATATCGGTTATGACGTTCCCCTGATGCGATGTTTCACCCGTCACAACACCTGGGCCAACTTGCTCAACGGCGACGTCGAGACTGGTGAGTGAACCGGTCGCCAGCAGATTAGTGTTGTAACTCAGCACGCGATAAGTGCCTTCAGGCAGGTTATCGACTTTGAACGTAATGCCGCTGGCCCCAATGGTTAACAGGTTGGCAAATTCTGCCTGCGATGAGTCGTAAAGGGTGGTCCATGTACCTGTACCTAAATCGAACCGTTGAACGGCCACTTCCAGCGAGTTGAGTAGCGTCAGCACTATACCGGTTGCGGCAGCTTCAATCGTGATATTCCCGGTTCCTGCGCCAACGTTAAACTGCACCTGCGCCGTGTCATTGCCGAGCACCTGTACTGAGTTGCCCAGCGCACCGACTAACAGCACGCCATAGTCGTTGTAATGGACCGGTGGCGAGACAGTCGCAGTGCTGCTCAGCGCCAAATCAATCACGTTGTCATTGGCGGCAAGTGGCAGAGTTGGTGCGATAGCGGTGACGGACGGCGACGTGTTGCCTGCGGCATCGCTGGCGGTCACTGAAAGCTGCTCGCCGCCAATTTCACGCGTTGGCAGTGTCAGGCTGTACGCCCCGCTGCCGTTAGCCGTGGTCGTGATAACGGTGCCACCAGGCAGCGTGATGTTTACTGTGCTGTTGGCTTCGGCAGTACCGCTGATCGTGGTGCCATCAGCACTGATGGTTGCCGTTGGGGTGAGTGGTGCAATGGTATCCACAACGACCGTTGCCGGAGTGGAGAAGCCGCCGGTGCCGTTGACGTTGGTGGCCGTCGCGGTAAAGGCATGGGAGCCTTCACTCAACGCACCCGTTGGTGTATAGCTCCAGACCCCACCGGCTCCCGCAATCGAGGTGCCCATCAGGACGCCATTGTTGTAGACGTTGACGGTCGCCCCGATATCCGCGATGCCGTTGATGGTTGGCATAGCATCGTTAGTGCTTTGCCCGTTGGCGACATTCCCGGTCACAGCGGCGAAGTCATCCACCACGCTGGTGATGACCGGCACGCCCGGTAACGCGGTGGAAGGCGCGGTTACACTGGCTGATGCCCCGATATTGCCCGCCGCGTCCTGAGCAAAGGCGATCAGGGCTTGCGAGTTGGTCTGTGCAGGTGAAATTGATGCGCTAAATTTACCAGTGCCATCAGCCGTCGCGGTGCCGAGAACAACTCCTCCGCTGCCGGTAATGGTGACAAGACTGCCTGCTTCGGCATTCCCGGTCACGATGGTTCCCGTTCCATTAACGGTCATGCCCGTTGGTGCGACTGGTGGCGTGATATCAACCACAATCACTGATGGCAGCGACGTGGTGCTGATGTTGCCCGCCACATCGGTCGCGGTGACGGTGAAGGTGTGGCTGCCTTCCGCCAGCACTGCCGTTGGTGAAGTGTAGGTCCAGTTGCCGCTGCCATCGGCGGTGACGGTGGTATACAGCGCACCGTTATCGTAAATGGTGACCGACGATCCCGCTTCTGCCGTGCCGTTGAGCGTTGGTTTGTTATCGTTGGTGACTTGCCCGCTACCGAGCGCGTTATTCACCACGCCACCCGCGACATCATCAACAATTGACGAAATAACCGGTGTGGTTGGGGCTGTGGTATCGACGGTAATGGCAAAACCGGCTGTCGGGCCACTGACGTTCCCCGCCGCATCCGTTGCGGTAAGGGTGATGGTATGCAAGCCCGTCGGCAGTGGCGTGGTCGGCGTAAAGGTCCAACTGCCGCCGGCAGGAACCGTTACGGTGCCAATCGGTGTGCCGCCATCGAGGATGGTAATGGTCGTGCCCACTTCACCCGTGCCGCCGATCGTTGGGCGCGCATCGTTAGTGACTTGCCCATTTGTGAGGTTGGCATTAAACACGCCGCCTGCCACATCGTCATACACAGTTGGCAGCGCAGGTGTTGCCGGTGTGCTGGTGTCGATAGTCAGCGTAAAGCTGCCAGAGACAGCCCCGACGTTACCTGCCGCATCGGTGGAGGTTGCTGTAAAGGTATGCAGGCCATCGTTCCGGACTGGCGGTGTATAGCTCCAGGTGCCCGTCGCGCTGGCAGTCACTGTGTCGAGAAACACGCCATTGTCAGAAATACTCACTATCGAGTTGGCTTCCGCCGTCCCGCTCAGCAACGGCTGGTTGTCGTTGGTCGACTGCCCATTGACCAGTGCGCCAGTGACCGGGCCGACATCATCAAACGCCTGAATAACAATCGGTGCCGTTGGTGCCGCCGTATCGACGATGATATTGAAAGTATTAGACGGTGAGCTGACGTTGCCCGCGCTATCCGTTGCGGTCACGGTAAATGCGTGGTTGCCGTTAGTGAGTAGCGCATCCGGTGTGAAACTCCATGTGCCGTCTGTGGCGCTGGCGTTAACGGTGCCAATCAGCGTGCCGTTGTCGTAGATTTTTACGCTCGCGCCGTTTTCTGCCGTACCGCTAATCAGTGGCTGGGTGTCATCAGTGGATTGGCCGCTGGTTAAATCACCTTTTTCGGTACCCACATCGTCTGCAATATTGGTAATAGCAGGAGTACCCGGTGCGGCCAAATCAACCACCACGTTAAAGATTGCCGATGGCGCACTCACGTTGCCTGCGGCATCTGTTGCGGTTACGGTCAGATTATGTGAGCCGCTACTTAACGCGGTTGGTGGGGTAAAGCTCCAGGTGCCACCCGCGCCAACAGTTGCGGTGCCAAGCGGAGTAGGGTTACTGCCATCGTAAATTTTGATGGTGGAACCCACTTCTCCCGAACCGGTGATAGCAGGGCGCGTTTCGTTGGTCGGCTGGCCACTGGTGATCGGCCCAATATTTGGCGCGGTATTATCGGTAACCGTCACAATTAACGGTGCGGTTGGGGCGACGGAGTCAACGACGACAGAAAATATGCCGGATGGATTACTGACGTTTCCGGCAGCGTCAGTGGCGGTGACGGTCAGGTTGTTACTGCCCTGGAGTAACTGATGACCGGCGTCTGGCGTGAATGACCATCCGCCTGTGCCGTTGGCGGTGGTGCTGCCAAGCAGCGTAGTGCCAGAATAAACATTAATAGTGGCATTAGCTTCACTGGTGCCGCTGATGGCCGGTTGCGTGTCTTTGGTGAGCTGGCCGTTGGTCAGAGGGCTGTCGAGGCCCACTTGAGTCTGATCATCCACCACCAGAGTAATGACAGGCACCACTGGAGCTGCCGTATCTATGACGGCATTAAAGGTGGTTGCCGGGCTGACGTTGCCCGCGGTATCCGTGGTGATAATGGTCAGATTATGGCTGCCATCACTAAACGCTGGGTTCGGAGTGAAGTTCCAGTTACCTGTGCCATCAACCAGGGCTGTACCGATAACGTTACCGTTTTCACTAATGGTGATAGTGGAATTCGCCTCGGCTGTTCCGGTAAAGGTTGGTGTGTTGTCGTTGGTCGGTACGCCAGAAATGACTGGCGCAGGTGTTCCTACGTTGTCAGTGACACTGCTGATCACAGGCGCTGTTGCGAGCGTATCAACGTTTACCGAGAAGCCAGCAGAAGGTGCGCTGACATTACCGGCCGCATCAGTTGAAGTGACGGTTATCGGATGTAAACCCGGGCCCAAATCGGTGGTCGGCGTGAAGGTCCATGTCCCTCCAGTGCCGACTACGGCGGTGCCGATCGACGTGCCATTATCAAGGATCGTGATAGTTGACCCAATTTCACCGGTGCCAGTGATTGTTGGGCGAGGATCATTGGTGGCCTGGCCGCTGTTAACGGTTCCAGTAATCGGGGCTACATCGTCGGTGACGGTAGTGATGGTGGGTTGCGTTGGTAGAACAGTATCAACAGTAATCACAAAGTTCGGTGATTTGCCGCTAAACAGGCTGCCGTTGTCCTGGCTAACGGCGAAGGTATGCTGACCCTCTGACAACGGAGTCGTAAACTGGTAAGTCCATAATCCTGATGCATCGGCTGTAACCGGTGGTTGTTCGATCCCATCAATATAGACCGTTACGTCGGCATTGCTTCCAGCCAGGCCGCTGAGCGTCGGCAAGTTATCGTTGGTGCTTTGCCCGCTAGTCAGATTGCCAGTGTTCGGCGCGACATCATCCAGCACCTCAATAGTTGGCGGCTGTAGAGCATTAGAAGTAACGGCCGAGAATGGTGTGCCAGTACTTTGGTTGCCTGCCAGATCCTGAGCAATTGCGGTTAACTGCAAACCAGTAGTTTGTGCAGGGGAGAGCGTCACGGTAAATGCGCCAGTGCCCGGATCGGCGACGGCAGTGCCCAAAACAGTTCCACCACTGTTCTTGATAATGACCGTACTGCCAGGTTCGGCAGTGCCGCTGACGAGGGTACCCGTCTGATCGGTTGGGCTTGTGACAACCGGCGCTGGTGGTGGCAGGGTATCTACGTGCAGAGTGATCGGTGTTGCAGCGGTTATGCTATTACCCGTAGGATCGGTGGCTTTGATTACCAGATCGTGATTGCCTTCCGTAAGCGTTGGGGTAATCGTCCATGTGCCACCAGCACCGACGGTAGTGCTGCCAAGTGCGGTTGTACCATCGGTATCATAAATGGTGACGGTGCTGCCAACCTTACCCGTACCGTTGAAGGTTGGCGTAGTGTCGTTGGTGTAACTTCCACTGGTTAGCGAAGTGGTGACCGGTGAAACATCATCAACAATGTCAGTCACCACTGGGGCGGTGAGCGGCGTGCTATCGACCGTGAGCGTAAAGTTTGCTGATGAGTTACTGATATTGCCTGCCGCGTCGGTTGCCGTCGCGGTGAAACTTTGCAGCCCTTCCGGCAGTGTTCCCGTTGGCGTCAGGGACCAGGTTCCACCGGCGACCACAACCGCCGTGCCAATGACCGTGGTGCCGCTATACAGCGTGATGGTATCGCCCACTTCGCCAGTGCCCTGGAAGACGGGCTTGTTGTCATCGGTGACCTGGTTATTCAATACATTGCCCATTCTGCCGCCGACATCATCAACAGCGAGGCTAATGACTGGTGCAGCAGATGGCGTGAGATCGACTGTAAAGGTGAAATCAGTCGACGCCGGGCTTGCGTTGCCCGCGGCATCGATTTCCTTGACGGTCAGTCTATAGGTTCCCGCAGTGAGCGGCGTGGTTGGGTCAACGCTCCACGAGCCGTCTGCCCGCACCGTGGTTTCGCCGAGTTTTAGCACCCCGTTGTAAAGCGCAATGGTATCGCCCGCAGTGGCACCAGTGCCGGTAAAGGTTGGCGTGGTGTCGTTGGTGCTGCCGTTATTGGCGATGACGCCAAGGCCTGGAGCCTGGTCATCAATGACCGTGAATGTGGTGGGTGCCAACGGTGCTAAAGAATCGACGGTCAGGGTAAATGCCGCAGACGGCAGCCCGACATTGCCCACCGGATCGGTCGCTACGGCCGTCAGCGTGTGTGGGCCTTCACTCAGCGCAAGATCGAATGACCATGTGCCGCCTGCTGGAACGATAACTGTACCAATCGGCGTAGTGCCACCGTTGTCATAGATATTGATTGTCGCCCCTTCCTCCCCGGAGCCCGTCAGTGTTGGCGTCCCATCCTGCGTACTGCCACCGGTGTTAATCGTGGCGGCAGCACCGCCAACAACGCCTTCCGCCGTGAGGATCAATGGCGCATCTGGCGGGGTGGTGTCTACCGTTAAATTAAAGTCGGCAAGTAGACTTGCGTTGCCCGCGGCATCCGTAGCGACGGCATGCAGATTATGCGGGCCCTCGGTTAATGGGTGGTCAGGCGTGATGCTCCACAGCCCATCGTCACCCACTGCGAAGGTGCTAATCGGGGTGTTGCCGTCATAAAGGGTAATAGTTGTGCCCGCAGGCCCGGTGCCGCTCAGTTCAGGCAGGGTGTCATCCGTTGATGCGTTGTTCAAAAGAGGGAGCGTAATGCTGCCCACATCATCAACCGCACTGTCGATAGTCGGAGTGTCTGGCGTGGTGGTGACGACGGTAATCACAAACTCGGCTGACGGCGCGGTGGTGTTGCCCGCAGCGTCAGTGGATGTCACGGTGAAATGGTACTCTTTGTCATCGAGCGCCGTAGAAGGGGTGAAAGTCCAGGTACCTGATGCGTTAACGGTGACCGTTTCCTGAATGGCTCCGCCATCAGTAATGGTCACTTCAGTGCCGGGTTCGCCGGTCCCACTTAGCGTCGGGGTTGAATCATTGGTGAAACCGTTATTCGGTACCGAGCCTATGATCGGCGAAGCGTCATCGCTGATTAGCGTGATCGCCGGGGCTTGTGGGGCAATTGAGTCAACGGTAAGCGTAAATGAAGATGCAGGACTTGTGTTGCCATCGGCATCCGTCGCGGTGACAGTCAGGTTATGCAAACCCTGAGCAAGAGGTGTGCTGGTATAACTCCAGTTGCCGTTGCTATCGGCAACCACGCTATCTAATAGTGCACCGTTATCATAGATTTTCACCGTTGCACCGGCTTCGGCTTTGCCCTGAAGCTCCGGTCTTTCGTCATTGGTAGTCTGCCCACTCGTCAGATTGCCGACGTAAAGCGGGACATCATCGACGACTGCGCTGATAAGCGGAGCAACAGGGGCGGTGGTATCAGGGGCATCAACAAGTGTTTCCGGGCCAGTATTCCCTGCCGGGTCGGTTGCAGAAACCTCGAGTGTTTCGCCGTTGGTTTGTGACGGTGAAATAGGGACAGTAAAATTGCCGTCTGAACCTGTCTGGGCACTGCCGAGTGGGTTACCGTGATCATCTGTGACATTGACGGTGCTACCCGGTTCGGCTTTGCCTGAGACGACACTGCCTTCATCGTTAACTGTGACGTCAGTCGGCGCTGCAGGCGGGGTGTGGTCCTGCGCAAAGACGGTGGCATTGTCGCTGACGTTATCTGCGCTATCCGTTGCCGTGACCAGCAGCGCTTGCGCATTGAGCTGTGCTGAAGTTAAAGGAGTGACATCAAATAGACCGTCATCGCCGGTAACGCCTGTTCCCAGAACATTACCGTTGCCATCGGTAACAGTAATGGTACTGCCCGGCTCCGCGCTGCCGGTGACATGTAGACCATCATCGGAAACCAGTAAGCCCATTGGGGGCGAGGGGGGCGTTGTGTCAACATCAACCGTAAACCCAGGCGACGTACCACTGGTGCCAAATAGGTTAGTGGCATTGAAAGTGAGGGCTTGTGGACCATCGGTGAGCGGCTGGGTTGGGGTAAAGGTCCAGTGGCCTGTTCCATCAACCAGTGACGTTCCCAGAAGCACGCCGTTGCTAAAAATGTTTACCGTACTGCCCGCTTCGGCCGTTCCGCTAATGGTTGGCGTATTATCGTCAGTGGCCTGGCCGTTGCTGAGTGGGCCTGTGGTCACTCCTGCATCATCTTCAACACTATCCAGCACTGGCACCGTTGGGACCTGGGAGTTGGAAGCATTAAAACTGGTATCAGGGCCGACATTACCTGCCTGATCCTCAATGTGTGCAACCAGCGCTTCGGCATGCGTTTTGGCAGGATCGAGGGTAAGAGTAAAGTTGCCGTTGTTATCGGCGGTCGCAGTTCCTAACTGAACATTATTACCATCGGTGACGGTGACAATGGCGCCCGCTTCGGCGGTACCGGTCACTGTCGTGCCATCGAGGCTCACGTTATCAATGACAGCTGCGGCTGGTGGCGTGTGGTCGACAGTAAACGTCGGGCTGGTTGTGGTACTACTGATGTTCCCCGCCGCATCGGTTTGAATCAACGTAATGGTGTGGGTGCCGTCGGCAAGCGGCTGGGAAGGGGTGAAGGTCCAGTTGCCACTACCATCAACGGCGACCTGAGCGATCTGCACGCCATTATCAAAAATGGTGACTTTATCGCCTGGCTCGCCTTTACCGTGGATCCCCGGCTGGTTTTCATCAGTCGGCATACCATTAGTGATAACACCGGTAATCCTTCCAACATTATCTTGTAGTTGCGCGAGTTCAGGTGCTTCCGGGGCAACGGTATCGATAGTTATCGTGTAACTTCCCGAAGGTTCACTTTCACCTTTGGCATTAATGGTGGTGACACTAAAAGAGTGGGAACCATCAGCAAGTGCTGTGGTTGGCGTGAAGGACCAGCTACCGTTGGCAGCGACGACTGTGGTGCCAATTTCTTGACCGTTGTCGTAAATATGGATGGTTGTCCCCGCCTGGCCTGTGCCCTGCAGCGTCGGAGTATTATCGTTGGTCGGGGCGAGTGGGGCATTATTCGGTACGGTGCCTGTTACTGGCGCAACGTCATCAACCACACTGGTGAGTGTTGGAGCTTCCGGTAATGGGATGTTCGGCGCAATAACAGTGCCATCAGGACCCGTATTGCCTGACGGATCGGTGGCATGCGCGGTGAGTTCTTCACCGCTAATTTGTGGGGTGGTGAGTGGAATGGTGAAACTTCCGTCGCTGCCCGCTGTACCAGTGCCGATAACCTGACCGTTGCTATCGGTAATGGTTACCGTGCTGCCTGGTTCTGCGTTGCCGGTGAGCGTTTTACCGTCAGCCGAAATACTCAGATTGGTAGGAGCATCCGGTGGTGTGACGTCATTGGCTGGAGGTGGCGGGTTTGGATTGCCCGGGCCTCCATTGGAATTGCCATTATCATTATCTCCGCCGCCTCCACCACCGCCTCCGCCACCCGCAGCAAGAGCAATACCTCCCGCAACAGCGACGCCACCTAAAACCCATGGCCAAATGGCAGCGCCACCGTGGTTTTCTGCACCTGTGGCTGCCATGAGTTCATCGATATTGTTGATATGTTCGAAGTGAAAGGCAGAGTCTGTATCCTGCACCCACCACAATGCGCCATGATTGTCTTCGAGCACCAACTGGTTGCCGCCCTGATCGGCGAAAGCGTAGAAATTTTTAACGGTAATCACTTCACCATCATGCAGAGTAATGATCATATCGTTGTTGGTGCGAACGATACTGGCTATATCAGAACGTTCGGCTTTAAGTTCAACGATTGATGGAGAGCTCAGCGTAATTTCAGACGCTTCAACATTATTCGTTACGCCCGTTAGCTTTGAGATGATTGATATTGAACGCATTGTTATCACTCCATTCTGTGTGAAACTGGGGCTGCCTTAAGCTTTGCTTATGCATACGAATAATTTCCCCCGGAACGAAGTGTTAAAATGATCCCATTAAAGTATGAAATTTTAAGCAAACGAGTCCCGCCGTCAGAATATTAACGACTAACATTATTGATAAATGTTGTGTCTGGCAGGGCGTTAACTCATATAAATTTGAGGTTCATACTTATGTATCATTTCATTTCAGGGTTAATGAAGATATAGACAGGATTGAATGAAAGCGCAAATTAAGCCGCGCTAAAGCAATGTTTTAGAAATTGTTAATAAATTTTTTCATTGAAAAAAAGTTATAGAAGCATGAGTTTTATTGATAATCATAACGAGTGATTCTATGTGTAATTGATTGATTTTATTTGTTTAATTTTTGTTTCTTGCACTTTGCGATTCTGTGCCGTTCTTCATTTATTATCAGGTATTAACACTTTTTTTATTGTGGTTACTGGCGTGTGGGTAAACGATGAGGTTATTTTGTTGAAATAGAAATGAATTATGATAACTGTGAGGCAGGGCAGGTATATTTATCAAATTGAAGTGCAAATATTAAATGGGCCCAGCGGTTTTATTTGAGTAGCACAGAAAATAATAAAGGTGAGGATCTATTTTTATAACAGTTGCTTTCTGGAAGTAATTTTAGATAGGGAAGTACAGTTTTGGGTTTATTTGTTAAAACATTAATGAGGTTTATCAGTGCTGGCCTTGTAAAGCTAAAGCCAGCACTGCAAGAGATGCTTAACGACCAGCGTGTTTCATAATGCGCGCTTTATCTACCGCCCACTCTTTGTCTTTCAAATCGTTACGCTTGTCATGCTGTTTTTTGCCTTTAGCGACGCCGATTTTCACTTTACACCAGGCGTTCTTCCAGTACATCGACAGCGCAACAACGGTATAACCATCACGGTTAATACGCCCGTATAGGTTATCGAGCTCACGTTGGTTAAGCAGAAGTTTACGGGTACGCGTTGGGTCGCAGACCACGTGGCTTGAGGCCACATTTAATGGGGTAAAGTTTGCCCCGAACAGGAATGCTTCGCCATCTATCAAAATGACGTAGCTGTCACCGATGTTGGCTTTCCCTGCACGTAGAGATTTTACTTCCCAGCCTTGTAGCACGAGCCCCGCTTCAAACTCATCTTCGATAAAGTATTCATGGCGGGCGCGTTTGTTTTGCGCAATGGTGGCTGAACCTGGTTTGAATGCTTTTTTCTTTGTCATAGTGCTGCTCAGTATAAGTAATCCAGGAGTTCAAATACACCCCGCTTCGCTGCGAGGATGAAGGCATATCTTAGCACGGCTCTCGCCTAAGAGTTTTTCTTTGCGTGATGATAAATGTTATTATTTGCCCGTTTTGTGACACTCAGGAAATGCTATGCCTCAGATTACCCGTACTGCGCTGGTGCCTTATAGCGCGGAGCAGATGTATCAATTAGTGAACGATGTGAAATCCTACCCAGATTTTTTACCGGGTTGCACAGGCAGCCGGGTTCTTAACGCGTCGTCTGATCAGATGACGGCAGCGGTAGATGTTTCCAAAGCGGGGATCAGCAAAACCTTCACGACGCGCAACACATTGACCAGCAATCAAAGTATTTTGATGCATCTTGTCGATGGGCCGTTTAAGTCATTGATGGGTGGCTGGAAGTTTACGCCACTGAGTGCTGAAGCATGCCGTATCGAATTCCAGCTCGATTTTGAATTTACCAACAAACTGATCGAACTGGCGTTTGGCCGTGTCTTCAAAGAGCTGGCAGGTAACATGGTTCAGGCGTTTACCGTTCGTGCCAAAGAGGTCTACAGTGTTGCCTGATATTAACGTTGAAGTCGTTTACGCGCTGCCGGAAAAGCAGTATTTGCTTAAGGTCAGGCTTAAAGAGGGATGCACTGTTGAGCAGGCGATTACTGCTTCAGGCATTCTTGAAGTGCGCACAGATATTGACCTGGCAAAGAACAAAGTCGGCGTTTTTAGCCGCCCGGTAAAATTAGCGGATACGGTTAATGATGGTGATCGGGTAGAGATTTATCGGCCCTTGATTGCGGACCCGAAAGAGCTAAGACGCCAACGAGCGGCTCAGAAGTAGACAAAAGAAGTAGCCAAAAAAAGGTGCCAATTGGCACCTTTTTTGTGGGCTACTGTTTTTCCAGCTTCGGTTTGTTGTCGATGTTGGTCAACACACCGCTGCTGTTAAAGGTCAGCGTCAGCGTTTGCTGAGAGACATTTTCATGCCCTGGCTGCTGGCGGAAAACGTAGAACCAGGTACTGGTACCAAATGGATCAGTCATCATTGGCGTACCCAGAGCATAGGCAACTTGCTGTTGAGTCATGCCAGTACGAATCTTTGACACGTCGTTTTGTGTCAGGTAGTTCCCCTGGTTAATGTCGGGGCGGTAAACCACTCGCTCCAGAGTGGAACAGCCTGCGGTCAGCATAAGAAGAACCGCTGCGGCAGCAGTCAGCGTTTTACAGCGCATAGTGATTTGATTCCTTTTCGGGCCCGAGCAGCACATGGCTCATTCATAATATGCCGATGATAATAAACCTTTACGCAGTTTAAAACATTAAGGCGCTTAACTCTGACCCTGGTTCGGCAAAAAAGTTGGCTTAAAACCTGCTCAATTAACAATATGCTAGCAAAGTGGTTGTTTTTTGAACGACACACATCATGCCCGGCATAATGTGTGTCAGCAATATCTATTAAGCAGCCAACAACTCTTTTGCGTTGGCAAGTGTATTGCGCGTGACTTCACTGCCACCAAGCAAACGTGCCAGCTCTTGTAAACGTGAGCGTTTATCCAGCGGCTGCATATGGGTTTCGGTCATTTCACCGTCGGTTTCTTTACTGACAAAGAAGTGATGATGACCACAACCCGCAACCTGCGGCAGGTGGGTGACACACATGACTTGAGTGGACTCGCCTAACTGGCGGAGTAATTTGCCCACCACGGCAGCCGTTGGGCCACTGATCCCGACATCGACTTCATCGAAGATTAACGCTGGGGTTTCCATTTTACGGGCAGTGATAACCTGAATAGCGAGTGCAATACGTGAAAGTTCACCACCTGAGGCCACTTTTGCCAGCGGTTGTAATGGCTGGCCTGGGTTGGTCGTGACGCGAAAATCAATACGGTCTGCACCTTCAGCGGTGAGGTGGTTTTCGTTAAATTCTACGTCAATCGCCAGTTGCCCGTGCGGCATAGACAATGAATGCATGCTTTCGGTAATCAGTTCGCAGAGCTCAGCGGCATAGTGCGCACGGCGCTGATGCAATTCGCGTGCGATATTCAGTGCTTGCTGGTGATGAAGTGCAACCGCCTGCATTAGTTCGTCTTGTGAACTGGCCTGGTTATCAAGCAAGCGTTGCTCATCAAGCAGCTGCTGATGGAAAACCGGTAACTCTTCCGCTGAAATGTGGTGCTTGCGGGCCAGTGAGATTTGTCTGGAGATACGTTGCTCCAGTTCATATAAACGGTTCGGGTCGAGATCCAGACGGTCACAATAATGGCGCAGTTCATCGCTGGCTTCAGATAACTGAATATTGGCTTCTTCCAACATATTCAGGACACCCGTCAGTTTTCCATCCATTCCGACCAACTCTTCCATCAGATGGCGAACGGTATACAGCTGACTTTGCAGATTGTTGTCTTCGCCATCGGCGAGGATCGCCAACGCTTGTTGGCTGGTGGAAATCAATTGCCCACTGTTTGCCAGGCGTTTGTACTCTTCATCAATTTGTTCAAACTCACCCGTGACTGGGGAAAATTCATTGAGTTCTTTCAGTTGATAATTAAGTAGTTCAGCACGTGCTGCACGCTCCTGAGCGAGCTGCTGATGCTGTGCCAGAGTGCGGCAGCTTTGGTGCCATTCACGGTAGCTTTCAGCCATTTGCAGTAGCAATGCAGATTCCCCGGCATAACCATCCAGCAGGTTTTTTTGATGTTCAGGTTTCAGTAACAGCTGGTGCGCATGCTGACCGTGAATTTGAATCAGCATTTGGCCGAGGTCACGCAGTTGTGAAAGGGGAACGGCAGTACCATTGATAAAACCACGCGAACGGCCGTCGACGCTAATGACGCGGCGCAGTAAACACTCGCGCCCATCATCAAGCTGGTTTTCTTCCAGCCAGCGCAGGGCTGCAGGGGTATCTTTCAGGGAAAAGCGGGCACAGAGATCGGCACGGCTGGCACCCCGGCGCACCATATCTGCTTCAGCGCGGCCACCGAGACACAGCCCTAAGGCATCAATCGCGATAGATTTGCCAGCACCCGTCTCACCGGTAATGGCGGTCATACCGTGGTGAAAATCAATTTCCAGTTCACGAACGATGGCGAAGTTACTGATGGTGAGTTGTGCCAGCATAATAGCTTTCCTGTATGAAAAGACATGACTGTGTTTTCATACAGTATAAACTGGTTTTATATACAGTAAAGAGCCTGGGGGCACTTTTAGAACAATTTTTTTGACCAGCCGAGTTTAGAGCTCAATGTATTGAAATAACTGTAATCTTTCGGGTGGATAAGGTTCAGATGGTAATCGCAGCGGCGAATCAGCACGTCTTCACCTTCCTGAATTGGCAGCGCAATCTGGCTGTCACAGCTGATTTCCAGGTCGCTACACATATGTGAAAACCGCAGGCGGATAGTGCTGCTGCTGTTAATCACCAGTGGGCGGGCAGACAGCGTGTGCGGGAACATTGGCACCAGAGTAATGGCATCAAGCGACGGTGTCAGAATCGGGCCACCTGCCGACAGGGAATAGGCGGTTGAGCCGGTTGGCGTCGAGATAATTAACCCGTCGGAACGCTGTGAGAACGCGAAGATTTCATCGATATAAACTTCGAATTCAATCATATGGGCCACTTTACCCGGGTGAAGCACCACTTCGTTAATCGCAGTACTCAGGCGGGTAGGGGTATCTTGCTGGCAAACCTGGGCTTCCAACAAAAAGCGGCGTTCTGCGATGTAATGCCCTTCGAGGACATCGGCCAGTTGCTGTTGCGCGTTATCCGGGTCAAGGTCAGTCAGAAAACCGAGGTTGCCGCGGTTAATACCGATGACTTTGATATCATAGCGAGCAAGAACTCGGGCTGCGCCAAGCATATTGCCGTCACCACCAACGACCACCGCAAGATCGGCCTGTTGGCCGATTTCTGCCAGCGTGCCGGTTTTAACGCTTGTGAGGTTAAGTTCCTGGGCAATTTGCTGCTCGACGATAACATCGTAGCCTTTGGTGCATAGCCAGCGATACAGCATTTCATGCGTGGTCAGGGCTGTTGGGTGACGAGGGTGCCCGACAATACCAATGCAGTTGAAATGTTTGTTCATTATGCTGATGGTCCTTATGCGCAGATATGCAACGCGAAATCCGTTGGTTATATGACAATATCTCACGTTCCCTTGAATCCAGGAAACTGATCCCCATAATAAGCGAACCAGCGAGATGAATGCTAAAAACGCGGAGAAATTCATGAGTAGTAAAGATCAGAAAACACCAGACGAGCAAGTCTCGGACGAAATTGCAATGGAAAGCCACGAAGAAGTCGAGGCCGTAGAGGGTGCCGAAGTGGTTGATCCGCGCGATGAACAAATTGCCGATTTAACAGCGCAACTGGAAGAAGTTCAGCAGCGCGAGCGTGACCTGGCGTTACGCAACAAAGCGGAAATGGAAAACCTCCGTCGCCGTACCGAACTCGATATTGAGAAAGCGCACAAGTTCGCGTTAGACAAATTCGTCAACGAACTGCTGCCTGTTATCGACAGCCTTGACCGCGCTCTGGAAGTGGCTGACAAGTCCAATACCGATTTAGCCGCCATGATTGAAGGCATCGAATTAACTCAGAAATCGATGCTGGATGTGGTGCGTAAATTTGGTGTGGATGTGGTTGGCGAAACCAATGTGCCATTCAACCCGGATGTACACCAGGCTATTGCGATGGTTGAATCTGAAGATGTAGCACCAAACCATGTACTGATGGTGATGCAGAAGGGTTACACCCTGAATGGTCGCACGCTGCGTGCTGCAATGGTTTCTGTTGCAAAAGCAAAAGCGTAATTCGCCCGATTATTTTAAATAAAAACTGCCTTAAATAAAAAGCCAGCCTTCGCGGCTGGCTTTTTTGTCTCTACTTTTCTTCTACGCTCTGGCGCAGTGGTGTCACGGGTGTGACCCGCACTTGCTTAATCATGTTGTCCTGAACATCAAGAATATCAATATCGTAGTGGCTTAACCGCACCCGTGTTGCGATGGCTGGAATCTCTTGTAGCTCTTCTAGGATCATGCCGTTAACCGTCCGGGCTTCATCTTCCGGCAGCGTCCAGTTAAAGGCTTTGTTGATTTCACGGACGTTTGCGCTGCCTTCGATAATGACGGAACCATCGTTTTGTGGCGTAACTTCTTCGGCAAGGGTCGGTGACATTGACGTGGTGAAGTCACCGACAATCTCTTCAAGAATATCCTCAACCGTCACCAGCCCCTGAATATCACCGTATTCGTCGACGACCAGGCCCACTTTCTTCTTGTTGCGCTGGAATTTCACCAGCTGAACGCTCAGTGGCGTGCCTTCCGGAACGAAATAAATTTCATCTGAGGCGCGTAGCAGCGTTTCTTTAGTGAACTCCTGCTTTTCCGTCATTAAACGGTAGGCTTCACGCACGCGCAGCATGCTGATTGCATCATCCAGCGTATCGCGGTAAAGCACGATGCGCCCGTGCGGGGAGTGTGTCAGCTGGCGAACAATAGATTTCCAGTCGTCGTTAATATCAATCCCGACGATTTCATTACGCGGCACCATGATGTCGTCGACACTGATTTTTTCCAGATCCAGAACGGAAAGCAGCATGTCCTGGTTGCGGCGAGATATTTTTGAATGGGACTCATGCACCAGGGTACGTAATTCGTCTTTGTTTAGCGCGCTACTGACGGTGCTGACGTTTTTGATACCCATAAGGCGCATCAACATACGCGTGATGATGTTCAGTAACCACACCAGGGGCATCATCAGGATTTGCAGTGGGCCGAGCAGGAAGCTGCTTGGGAATGCGACTTTTTCTGGATACAGCGCGGCGATAGTTTTTGGCAAAACTTCAGCGAAGACCAGTACCACAAAGGTGAGGATACCGGTGGCGATAGCAACGCCAGCATCACCGTATAAACGCATGCCGACGATAGTGCCTATGGCTGAGGCCAGAATGTTGACCAGGTTATTACCAATGAGTACCAGGCTAATCAGGCGATCTGGTTTGCGAAGCAGTTTTTCGACCCGTTTAGCAGCACGGTTACCTTGTTTGGCGAGGTGACGCAGCTTGTAACGGTTAAGCGTCATCATGCCGGTTTCAGAGCCGGAGAAGTACGCTGAAACGACTACCATGATGATCAATGTGACAATCAACGTAGTCGTTGAGATCTGTTCCAAAAGGATTTCCTTTATAAAGACAACATTAGCCGACGAATTGTTGCAGGACGCGGCTACCAAAATAGGCGAGTGTCAGAATCGCTGCACCTGCGACGTTAAACCACACCACGCGGCGGCCTCGCCAACCTTCATGATAGTGTCCCCAAAGTAAAACGATGTAGACAAACCATGCGAGAATCGACAATACCGCTTTGTCGACGTTTTCCAGGCTGAAAAGATTTTTCAGATAAAACAGGCCGGTGCAAAGGGTTAACGTCAGCAGAACAACACCGACTTGAGTGATGTGAAACATTTTGCGCTCAATGCTCATCAACGGCGGCATTTCAGCACGGAAGGCGAGTTTTTTATTTTTGAGCTGATAATCAATCCAGGCCAGCTGCAATGCGTAAAGCGCAGCAATAATCAGCGTAGCGTAGGCAAAGAGCGACAGGCCAATATGCACCATCATTCCTGGCGTCGCTTCCAGGTGAGTGATGAATTCGTTAGGCATAAAGGTGGCAAACGCCAGATTGATTAAGGCAAAAGCGTAAACAATGGGTAACAGCAGCCAGCCGCGATTTCGCGACGCCACGATAGTCATCACGGTACAAATCATCAAACTGACGAGCGAGCCGACGTTCAGCAAGCTGAGGTTCTGACCCCCATCGGCGTTAAAAATACGTGCTTCAAGCGCCAGACCGTGGCTAACCAGCGCAATAACGGCTGATATAATGGCAAAACGGCGCCATCCGCTGTTTTTTGTCAGCAGGGCGGGGATAATCAGCGCGAGGCTGCTGGAATAGGCTACAAGCGCAAGGATGGCGAAAACAGGCATATAAAGTGTCGGTCAATTAGCCAGAGATGAAAAAAAGCAGTATAACGTTACCTGCCGCCTGCTCCAAATCTAACCGTTGCATCCAGCTATAACCGTTGCATCACACCAAAGGCGGCTTCATGGTATAATCCGCCAAATTCTGTTTTGTGTCGCAAGCTGCGGCCCTAAGTTACCACGTTAGGCAAAAGACAATGTTTGATAATTTAACTGACCGTCTGTCGCGCTCATTGCGCAATATCAGCGGCCGCGGGCGGCTGACTGAAGAGAATGTAAAAGAAACTCTGCGCGAAGTGCGCATGGCATTGCTGGAAGCTGACGTTGCGCTGCCGGTGGTGCGTGACTTTATCAGCCGTGTAAAAGAAAAAGCGGTTGGTCATGAAGTTAACAAGAGCCTGACCCCGGGTCAGGAGTTCGTCAAAATCGTTCGCACCGAACTGGTTGCAGCGATGGGCGAAGAGAATGCGAGCCTGAATCTTGCAGCACAGCCGCCAGCCGTTGTGCTGATGGCGGGTTTGCAAGGTGCGGGTAAAACCACAAGCGTCGCGAAATTAGGTAAGTTCCTGCGCGAGAAGCACAAAAAGAAAGTGCTGGTGGTTTCTGCCGACGTTTATCGCCCTGCGGCGATCAAACAGTTGGAAACGCTGGCTGAACAAGTTGGTGTCGATTTCTTCCCGTCTGATGCTGGCCAAAAGCCGGTTGATATCGTTAATGCGGCGCTGAAAGAAGCGAAGCTGAAATTCTTTGATGTGCTGCTGGTGGATACCGCCGGTCGTTTGCACGTTGACGAAGCGATGATGGATGAAATCAAACAGGTTCATGCTGCGATTAACCCAGTTGAAACCCTGTTTGTTGTCGATGCCATGACCGGCCAGGATGCGGCAAATACCGCAAAAGCCTTCAACGAAGCATTGCCACTGACCGGCGTCGTACTGACGAAAGTCGACGGTGATGCGCGTGGCGGTGCGGCGCTGTCTATCCGTCATATCACCGGCAAGCCGATTAAATTCCTCGGTGTGGGCGAAAAAACGGAAGCGCTGGAGCCTTTCCACCCGGATCGTATTGCCTCTCGTATTCTGGGGATGGGCGATGTTCTGTCGCTTATCGAAGATATTGAAAGCAAAGTTGACCGTGCTCAGGCGGAGAAACTTGCCAGCAAGCTGAAGAAGGGCGATGGGTTTGATCTCAACGATTTCCTTGAGCAGCTCAAGCAGATGAAAAACATGGGTGGCATGGCGAGTATGATGAGCAAATTGCCAGGAATGGGGCAATTGCCGGATAACGTTAAGTCGCAAATGGACGATAAAGTTCTGGTTCGTATGGAAGCGATTATCAATTCCATGACGCTCAAAGAGCGTGCGCAGCCAGAGATTATCAAAGGTTCACGTAAACGTCGTATCGCGGTGGGTGCGGGCATGCAGGTGCAAGACGTCAACCGTCTGCTTAAGCAGTTCGACGACATGCAACGCATGATGAAAAAGATGAAGAAAGGCGGAATGGCGAAAATGATGCGTGGCATGAAAGGTATGATGCCACCAGGTTTCCCAGGCCGTTAATTTCTGTAATTTTTGTTTGGCTTGCAAAACAAAAATTGATTTCCGCTCAGGAATGAGTACAATTTTCGGGCTTTTAATATGACACCAGGCTCCATCCCTCGATGGGGCCTGGTGTTTTATTCACTAAAGAGGATGTTATGGTAACTATTCGTTTAGCACGTCACGGCGCTAAAAAGCGTCCGTTCTACCAGGTTGTTGTTACAGACAGCCGTAATGCACGTAACGGTCGCTTCATTGAGCGCGTTGGTTTCTTCAACCCTATCGCTAGCGAAAAAGACGAGGCTACCCGCCTGGATCTGGATCGTATCGAACATTGGGTTGGCCAAGGCGCAACCGTTTCTGATCGCGTATCTGCGCTGATCAAAGCAGCAAAAAAAGCAGCTTAATCTGTCACGGTGGTCATGATGAGCAATCAACTCGCTGTAAAGGCTCCTGTTAACCCAATCGTGTTGGGCAAGATGGGTTCCTGCTATGGGATTCGTGGTTGGCTCAGAGTGTTTTCCTCCACCGAAGACGCCGATAGCATTTTTGACTATCAGCCCTGGTTTATCCAGAAGGCGGGTCAGTGGCAGCAAGTACAGCTGGAAAGCTGGAAGCACCACAATCAGGATCTGGTCATCAAGCTGAAAGGTATTGACGATCGGGATGCAGCGAATCTTCTGACCAATTGCGAAATTGTCGTCGATTCAACGCAATTGCCTCATCTCGAAGAGGGTGACTACTACTGGAAAGACCTTATGGGTTGCCAGGTTGTCACTACTGAAGGATACCAGCTCGGTAAAGTCATCGATATGATGGAAACCGGCTCCAATGATGTTCTCGTCATTAAGGCAAACCTGAAAGATGCGTTCGGTATCAAGGAGCGGCTGGTTCCGTTCCTCGATGGGCAGGTTATCAAGAAAGTCGATCTCGCTACTCAAACCATTGAAGTAGATTGGGATCCTGGTTTCTAAAACCTCCGGATTAACGGTAAAAGTCGGCGTAATGGGGATTGGCTTGTGTTTATTGGTGTAGTTAGCCTGTTTCCAGAGATGTTTCGTGCAATTACCGACTTCGGGGTAACTGGCCGGGCAGTGAAAAATGGCCTGCTGAGCATCCAAAGCTGGAGTCCACGTGACTTCACTTATGACCGACACCGTACCGTGGACGATCGTCCTTACGGCGGCGGACCGGGTATGCTCATGATGGTAAATCCTTTGCGGGAAGCCATCCACGCAGCGAAAGCAGCGGCAGGGGAAGGTGCTAAGGTTATCTATCTTTCACCTCAGGGGCGCAAGCTTGATCAAGAAGGCGTCAGTGAACTGGCAACAAATGAGAAGTTAATTCTGGTTTGTGGTCGTTACGAAGGGGTAGATGAGCGCGTAATCCAAACCGAAATTGATGAAGAATGGTCAATCGGCGATTACGTTCTCAGTGGTGGTGAATTACCAGCAATGGTACTGATTGACTCGGTTTCACGGTTTATTCCGGGAGTACTGGGGCATCAGGCATCAGCAATCGAAGATTCGTTTGCCGATGGATTGTTGGATTGCCCGCACTATACTCGTCCTGAAGTGTTAGAAGGCATGGAGGTTCCGCCAGTTTTACTGTCGGGCAACCATGCGCAGATTCGCCGTTGGCGCCTGAAACAGTCGCTGGGCCGCACCTGGCTTAGAAGACCTGAACTTCTGGAAAACCTGGCTCTGACTGAAGAGCAAGCAAGGTTGCTGGCGGAGTTCCAAAAGGAACACGCAAATACAGCAACATAAACATGATGGGATGGCGTAAGCCCCCGAATATCAGTTTACCCAGGATAAGAGATTAAATTATGAGCAACATTATTAAGCAAATTGAACAAGAACAGATGAAACAGGATGTACCTTCATTCCGTCCGGGTGATTCCGTGGAAGTGAAAGTATGGGTCGTTGAAGGTTCTAAAAAACGTCTGCAGGCATTTGAGGGCGTGGTTATCGCTATCCGTAACCGCGGTCTGCACTCTGCATTCACTGTTCGTAAAATTTCCAACGGCGAAGGTGTTGAGCGTGTATTCCAGACTCACTCACCAGTAATTGACAGCATTGCTGTTAAACGTCGTGGTGCCGTTCGTAAAGCTAAACTGTACTACCTGCGTGAGCGTACTGGTAAATCTGCTCGTATCAAAGAGCGTCTTACCAAGTAAGATTTCGCTAGCGCGACATCCATATCAAGGGCTGCCATTTGGCAGCCCTTTTTTTGTTTAATGCATAAACGATGCTTGTAGCCCGGTATTACTGGCTTTTTCCCATTGGGCGCGACGCTGTGCCACGTCTGGCAGTGATTCACAGCTGGCAGGGAATGATTTCCCGCTTTCCCCAAGAATGGTTAAGAATTTCGGATCACAAATCCGTTGCTGGCCTACTGCATACCCTTTTAACCACTCCTCTCGATCTACTTTTTCATCGTTATGCAGATAAGCAATCACGAGATTGCTTCTGACCGGTTGCCCGGACATCGCATCATCCCAGCCGGCTTGATACCAGTCGGTAGGCTCAGGGGTGGGAGCATGTGTGTACGGATCAACATAACAGGCCGACAGGAATAAGATCGGAATTAAGGCGATGTAACGCATGGTGGGAATATCCATTTCAAAGAGTATTCTCTGAGCATAGAGGCTATTTCATTGAATGCATGTTTACGCGAAAAAGAAGCGTATTTATGGATTGATGTATAATTAAGTTTACATGCATTGCTGTTTTACGTGCTTTAAGCGGCAATTATTTTATTGTTGTAACGTATTGTTTACGTAATATGGATTGCAATCTTTACTAAAGCTGGTAATGTAGTCGCATCCTCACTGAGGAAACGACTATCGCAAACGAGCTAACAGGATCGCCATCATGCAAAAAGACGCGCTGAACAACGTTCATATTTCTGACGAACAAATACTTATCACTCCGGATCAACTGAAAGCGGAATTCCCGCTGACTGCCGCCCAAGAAGCGCAGATTGAACAGTCCCGTCAGACGATTTCCAACATTATCGCGGGCCGTGATCCTCGTCTGTTGGTGGTGTGTGGACCTTGCTCGATCCACGACCCGGAAACCGCGATTGAATATGCTCGTCGTTTTAAAACGTTGTCTGAACAAGTTAGCGATAGTCTGTACCTCGTGATGCGCGTCTATTTTGAAAAGCCACGTACTACTGTGGGCTGGAAAGGGCTGATTAACGATCCGCACATGGATGGTTCGTTTGATGTCGAAGGCGGTTTGAAAATTGCTCGTCAATTGCTCGTAGAGTTGGTGAGCATGGGTCTGCCACTGGCAACTGAAGCGCTTGATCCAAATAGCCCACAATACTTAGGCGATCTGTTCAGCTGGTCGGCAATCGGTGCGCGTACTACTGAGTCCCAGACTCACCGTGAAATGGCTTCAGGGCTGTCAATGCCGGTTGGCTTCAAAAATGGTACTGATGGCAGCCTCGGCACAGCAATTAACGCAATGCGCGCTGCATCCATGCCACACCGTTTTGTCGGTATTAACCAGGCAGGCCAGGTTTGCTTACTGCAAACTCAGGGTAACCCTGATGGACACGTGATTTTACGTGGCGGTAAAGCACCAAATTACAGCCCCGCAGATGTCGCGCAGTGTGAAAAAGAGATGGAACAGGCAGGACTCCGCCCAGCCTTGATGATAGATTGCAGCCATGGCAACTCAAATAAAGACTACCGCCGCCAGCCGGGCGTGGCTGAATCAGCTGTTGCTCAAATTAAAGATGGCAACCGTTCGATTATTGGCCTGATGATTGAAAGTAATATCCACGAGGGTAATCAATCTTCAGAGCAACCACGCAGTGAGATGAAGTACGGTGTTTCCGTAACAGATGCTTGTATTGACTGGGAAACCACTGAGACTTTACTGCGCGAGATTCATCAGGATCTGAACGGTACGCTTGCGGCGCGTCAGGCATAAGAGGTTTTACTATGGTGGCTGAATTGACCGCGCTGCGCGATCAAATTGACGAAGTGGATAAGGCGTTGCTGGGGCTACTGGCACGCCGCCTTGAACTGGTAGCGGAAGTTGGCGAAGTCAAAAGCCAGTACGGTTTACCGATTTATGTCCCGGAGCGTGAAGCGGCAATGTTGGCTTCGCGCCGCAAAGAAGCACAAGCACTGGGTGTTCCACCGGATCTCATTGAAGATGTATTGCGCCGCGTAATGCGTGAGTCTTACTCAAGCGAGAATGATAAAGGTTTTAAAACTCTGTTTCCTGCGTTGCGCCCGGTGGTTATCGTCGGCGGCGGCGGGCAAATGGGGCGCTTGTTTGAAAAGATGCTCACACTTTCCGGTTACCAGGTTCGAATTCTTGAAAAAGAGGACTGGGATAAAGCACCAGAGCTAATGGCCGATGCGGGTATGGTGATTGTGAGCGTGCCAATTCACATCACCGAACAAGTTATCGCTCAGTTACCACGCTTGTCTGATGACTGTATTCTGGTTGATCTGGCATCGGTTAAAAATGGTCCTCTACAGGCTATGCTGGCTGCGCACCATGGCCCTGTTCTGGGTTTGCACCCAATGTTTGGGCCGGATAGCGGCAGCCTGGCAAAGCAAGTTGTGGTGTATTGTGACGGTCGCCAGCCCGAAGCTTACCAGTGGTTCCTGGAACAGATTCAAGTTTGGGGCGCGCGTTTACATCGCTCCACTGCAGTTGAACACGATCAGAACATGGCGTTTATTCAGGCGCTGCGCCACTTTGCAACCTTTGCATACGGCTTGCACCTGGCAGAAGAGAATGTTCAGCTCGAGCAGTTACTGGCGCTTTCATCACCGATTTATCGCCTGGAACTAGCTATGGTCGGGCGCTTATTCGCTCAGGACCCCCAGCTTTATGCAGACATTATTATGTCTTCCGAGAGCAACCTGGACCTGATCAAACGTTACTATAAACGTTTTGGTGAGGCGATTGGCCTGCTGGAGCATGGTGATAAGCAAGCGTTCATCGACAGCTTCCGTAAGGTTGAACACTGGTTTGGTGATTACGCGCAGCGCTTCCAGAGCGAAAGCCGTACTTTATTACGCCAGGCAAATGATAGCCGACCGTAATCGCAAAATAGTCTTATAATCTAAAGCCATCAGGGAAACCTAATGGCTTTTTTTATTGGCAATTAAGGATAGAAAAATGGCTCAGCCGCAAGTTCTGTTCGATTACACCGGTCACTTACCTGAATGCCCAACCTGGAGTGCTGAGGAAAATTGCCTCTACTGGACGGACATTCTCGAAAACGAAATGCATCGCTATAACATCGCCAGTAAAAAACACGATGTGATTCAGTTTTCAGAAGAAGTTGGATGTTTTGCGCTGTGTGAAACAGGCGGCTTTATTGTCGCGTTGCGCAGCGGAATTTATCTGACCAACCGTACAGGGCTTATCACTCGTAAAGTGTGTGACAACCCCAATAACCCTGCATTAGCTCGTTTTAATGATGGTGGAACGGATAGAGACGGACGCTTTTATGCCGGAACATTTTGGGGGCCGGGAGATTACAACGGGGCATTGTTATGCCGCGTGGATAACGATCTGACTCCGCATGTTATTCAGCATGATATTCATGGTGCCAATGGTCTGGCGTTTAGTGCCGACAAAAAATGGATGTACAACTCGGATACGCCGAATCGCGTGATTTATAAAACCCCGCTTGATGAGCTTGGTGAGCCGGGTAAACGTGAGGTCTTTAAACGTTTTGAGCCAGGGCAGGGGATTCCAGACGGAGCAGCAATTGATGAACAAGGTGGCTACTGGACGGCGCTATTTGATGGCTACCGTATTGCTCGTTTATCGCCAACGGGAGATCTACTGGAAGAGTATCAGTTACCGGTACGCTGCCCGACGATGGTCTGTTTCGGTGGCGATGATATGAAAACGTTGTTTATCACGACCACGCGGGAAAATATGGGCGATGCAGAAATTGCAGAAAGGCCGCTTTCTGGCGCGATTTTTACGCTTGAAGTTGCCGTCGCAGGGCTGCCAAAGCTTAAATTTAAACAGATTTAGTAAGCCAGCATAGTGCTGGCTTACTACCCGTGTTATACCGGATCGACAGGCACCACATTCTCGCTTGGGTAACAGCCCAGCACTTTCATCGAACGGGTGATTTCGCCCAGCTCGCGCAGTGCTTTTCCCATCGCTTCATCGTTCAGGTTCGCCTGAACATCCAGATAAAACATCTCTTCCCACGGGTTGCCGTTTATTGGCCGTGATTCCAGTTTTGTCATAATCAAATTGTGATTACGTAGAACCAGAAGTGCTTCTACCAGCGCACCGGCTTGTTGGCCTGTTGCCATCAGCAGGGTGGTTTTCGCCGGAACCTGGTCGGTCACTTCAACAGATTTGCGCGCCAGTACGATGAAACGGGTGATATTTTGCACCTGGTTCGCAAGGTTGCGCTCCAGTACTTGTAGGCCATACAAGGCCCCGCCGGCTTCGCTGCCAAGCGCTGCAACATGCGGTGATTTTGCCTGTGCGACTTTTTCCATTGCCGCAGAAGTACTTTCGCAATACTCAATTTTCCAGTTCGGGTAGCGGTTGATGAACTGGCTACATTGCTGGAAAGGTTGCGGGTGGCTATAGACCGTTTGAATCATGTCTAAGTCGGTAGTTCCATTGACCAATACGCAATGGTCGATAGGAACAGTCATTTCAGCCACGATGGACAAACTGGTGTGTTGCAGCAAATCGTAGACATCGTTGATTGCGCCAGAACTGGTGTTCTCTAGCGGTACGACGGCATAATCGGCTTGGCCGGTTTCAACTTGGTTGAAAATGTCATGGAATTTGGCACAGCCACTTTCAATAAACTGTTCAAAATGGCGTGCTGCATACTGGCGGGCAGCCAGGTGCGAGTAAGAACCTTTTGGGCCGAGGAATGCAATTCGTGCTGACTGCGGGTTCGTTTTATTCAGATGTTGCTGCAGGAGCGTTTGCTGCGTCAGGACGGAGTCTTCAATGATTAGCTGGAACAGGCGAGTGATGTAATGCGCGTCCAGGTTATGTGTTTTGCCCAGAGTAATCAGGCGCTCCAGTAAATCCCTCTCGCGGTCGATATCGCGCACCGGGCGGTGAGTGGCAAGTTTCGCTTTGCCTACTTCTACAGCTAATAAGCGACGCTCTGCCAGCAGTGCCAGCAGTTTTACATCCAGGGCGCTGATTTTATCGCGCAGTGCCAGCAATGGGTTTGTCTCACTCATATCGCTACCTTTTCGAAATCCATAAAAAAAGCCTCCCGGGTTTCGGGAGGCTTGTTTGTTCGTCTTCGCATTCTTTATCACACGACGAATTGCCTCCCATTCAGGGGAAGGTAAAAAAGAATGCGAAGAAAAACGGAAATAAATTCATGGTCAATTCCTGATAAGTCAGACAAGTAAGGTACCCGGTCTGTTTTCGCTCTGTCAATAAAAAACGCGCCCGGAGGCGCGTTGTTATGGTTGATAAGGCTAAATTGATTACTCTTCTTCAACTTCCGCGATAGCAACGTCTTTCACTGAGCCTGCTGTGCGACGCGCTTCACCCTTGTGTTGCACTTTATTCAACTGCCGCTCCAGTTTGTTGATCAAATCGTTGATAGCCGTATACATATCATCGTGTTTGGCGCTCGCTACGAGCTGGCCATTTGGCGTATTAATGGTGGCATCTGCCACGAAACCTTTCGGCTCTTTGGACAAAACAATGTGTGGGTTAATTAAATGTGTTTGCCACTTGTCCAGTTTAGTTAGACGGTCTGCGACGTGCTGACGAATAGCTGGGGTGATTTCCATTTGCTTGCTGGTAATGTTCATTGTCATAAAGTTACCTCTTGTCATTCCCGTCTTGGTAACTCCAGCATACCTTTCTGAATGTCAAAATGTGTGATTTAAGTCACATTATTTTGTCACTTTTTGTCAGTAAACCCTTTTTGTGAGGCAGGACAGGATCTCTGTTTTTAATGCTTGTGGAACCGGGGAATAGCGTCCATATTTGATTGGATGACCTGACGCTAAACCGTTTCAGTTTCGCGTTTCAGGCAATAAAAATGGCAGCCAATTGGCTGCCATTTTGTTTTGCAATTCGGTCTGTCAGGTATTGCTGCCGTTGGCCGCGATAATTTTTGCAACTTTTTCAGCTTGAGCTGGCATTTGCATTTCACGGTAGGCATTTTCCATCAGCTTCAGGCCATCACGAGTGGCTTGAGTATCAGGGAAATCACGCAACATTCCTTCGACACGGTTAACTACTGCAACCCACGCGCCGCGTTTAGTGTAGTATTGCGCCACGGAAAGCTCATATTTCGCTAAACGATCTTTCAGGAACACCAGACGCTTGGTGGCATCGGTGACATACTGGCTGTTCGGATAACCACGAACCAGCTTAGAGAAATCTCTGAATGCATCGCGCGCATGCGCCGGATCCCGGTCTGAACGATCTACGCCAAAGAAACCTTGTAATGCGCTATCATCTAACGCCATATCCGTCAGACCGCGCATGTAAAGTACGTAGTCAATGTTTGGATGGGTAGGATTAAGGCGCATAAAGCGGTCAATCGCTGCCTGAGCCAATGGCAAATCAGCGTTCTTATAGTAAGCATAAATAAGATCTAACTGCACTTGTTGCGAGTAAGGCCCGAACGGATAACGGTTATCCAGCGCTTCCAGTTGCGTTATCGCCGCTTTAAAGTTACCGTCCTGCAACTTTTGCTGCGCAGTCGCATAGATCTCAGAAGGTGGACTATCAGGAACCTCATCCTTGGAACTGGAGCAACCAGCCAAAGCCAGGCTCAACGTGGCTGCTGCCACCAGATATTTCATACGCGTCATGACGTTTTGACTTTCCTCAGAATGTTATCCGGGAGGCTCTCTGTTCCAGCTCCCGATAAAGACCAGCTACAATAGCACACTATATTAAACGGCATTGCCGTAAAACCCAACGTTAACGAAGAAGCTGTCTATGGCACAACTAGTACAACTCACCGCAACAGTGTCCGAATCTCAACTCGGTCAACGCTTAGATCAAGCTTTGGCCGAATTGTTCCCGGATTATTCAAGATCTCGTATAAAAGAATGGATTCTTGACCGGCGCGTGCTGGTCAATGGCAATATTAGCGACAAACCAAAAGAAAAAGTATTGGGTGGCGAAGCTGTCACTATCAATGCGGAAATCGAAGAGGATGTGCGCTGGGAACCACAAGATATCCCGCTTAATATCGTTTATGAAGATGACGATATTTTGGTGATTAACAAACCGCGTGATTTCGTTGTGCATCCTGGTGCGGGTAACCCTGATGGGACCGTACTGAATGCGCTGCTGCATTACTATCCGCCGATTGCCGATGTTCCACGTGCAGGCATTGTTCACCGCCTGGATAAAGACACGACTGGTTTGATGGTAGTGGCAAAAACCGTTCCTGCGCAAACTCACCTGGTTGAGGCTTTGCAATTACGTGAAATTACACGTGAATATGAAGCGGTCGCAATTGGCCACATGACGGCTGGCGGCACTGTAGAAGAGCCAATCAGTCGACATTCGACCAAGCGTACTCATATGGCCGTGCATCCGATGGGTAAACCTGCGGTGACGCATTATCGAATCATGGAACATTTCCGTGTGCATACGCGTCTGCGTCTGCGTCTGGAAACGGGCCGTACTCACCAGATTCGTGTTCATATGGCGCACATCACTCATCCATTGGTTGGCGATCAGCTCTATGGTGGCCGTCCACGTCCGCCGAAAGGCGCGTCGGAAGAGTTCGTCAGCGTACTGCGTAAGTTTGACCGCCAGGCTCTGCATGCAACCATGCTGCGTCTTCATCATCCGATTAGCGGTATGTTGATGGAGTGGCATGCGCCGATTCCTCAGGATATGGTTGAACTGATTGAAGCATTGCGTGCTGATACAGAAATCCATAAGGATCAACTGGACTGGCTATGAGCAAACTGATCGTCCCGCAATGGCCACTCCCGAAAGGCGTTGCCGCTTGCAGTTCGACACGTATTGGTGGTGTGAGTCAGCCGCCTTACGACTCGCTTAATCTGGGCGCTCACTGCGGTGATAATCTGGATGATGTCGAAGAAAACCGTCGCCTTTTCTACGCGGCTGCGTCGTTGCCCTCGAAACCCATTTGGTTAGAGCAGGTACACGGCAAAGAAGTGTTGAAACTCGCCGGCGGGCCATATCTGTCTAAACGCGCTGATGCTTCTTACAGTTCAACGCCGGGAACAGTTTGTGCAGTAATGACAGCAGATTGCCTACCAGTGCTATTCTGTAATAAGGCCGGAACGGAAGTTGCGGCGGCTCATGCTGGATGGCGTGGCCTGTGCGAAGGTGTTCTTGAAGAGACGGTCGCATGTTTTAACGATGCACCAGAAAACATCATTGCGTGGCTTGGCCCGGCTATCGGCCCTGAAGCATTTGAAGTTGGCCCTGAAGTGCGTGAAGCGTTCATGGCTAAAGATATTCAGGCAGATAGCGCATTTCTCCCGTCAGGGGAAAAATATATCGCTGACATCTACACGCTTGCACGTCAGCGTTTGTCTGCTGTAGGCATTAACCATGTTTATGGTGGTGATCGTTGTACCTACAGCGAAACGGGTGATTTTTTCTCGTATCGACGCGACAGAACAACAGGCCGTATGGCAAGTTTTATATGGCTGATATAACCTATTGAATCAAGACGATCCAGTGCGGGTAATTAACGCTTCAAATATTTCAGGTCATTAACCTTGAATAATTGAGGGATGACCTCATTTAATCTCCAGTAGCAAATTTGACCTGTATATGGGAGGAGTTATGCGTCTGGATCGTCTTACTAATAAATTCCAGCTTGCTCTCGCCGATGCCCAATCTTTAGCTCTCGGGCACGACAACCAATTTATCGAACCCCTTCACTTGATGAGCGCACTGCTCAATCAGGAAGGCGGATCTGTACGCCCTTTACTGACCTCTGCTGGTGTCAATGCCGGGAAACTGCGTACTGAAATTGAGCAAGCCTTAAGCCGTTTACCACAAGTTGAAGGAACGGGCGGAGACGTTCAGCCTTCGCAGGACTTAGTCCGTGCTTTAAACCTGTGTGACAAACTGGCGCAAAAACGAAATGACAACTTTATTTCGTCAGAGTTATTTGTTCTGGCAGCACTTGAATCGCGCGGAACATTAACTGATTTACTGAAATCAGCAGGTGCTACCACGGCAAATGTGACAGCAGCAATTGATCAAATGCGTGGAGGCGAAAACGTGAACGACCAGGGTGCCGAAGACCAACGTCAGGCATTGAAAAAATATACCGTCGATCTGACTGAGCGTGCCGAACTTGGCAAGCTCGACCCAGTAATCGGCCGTGATGAAGAAATTCGTCGCACTATCCAGGTATTGCAACGGCGTACCAAAAACAACCCGGTACTGATCGGTGAACCAGGCGTGGGTAAAACCGCGATTGTTGAAGGCCTGGCACAGCGCATCATTAATGGTGAAGTACCGGAAGGGCTGAAGGGCCGTCGGGTATTAGCACTGGATATGGGCTCGCTGGTAGCGGGTGCAAAATATCGCGGTGAATTTGAAGAGCGCCTTAAAGGTGTATTGAACGACCTTTCCAAACAGGAAGGTAACGTCATTCTGTTTATTGACGAGTTGCACACTATGGTTGGAGCAGGTAAAGCCGATGGTGCAATGGATGCCGGTAACATGCTTAAGCCTGCACTGGCTCGCGGTGAGTTGCACTGCGTCGGCGCGACAACACTTGATGAATATCGTCAGTATATAGAAAAGGATGCCGCGCTTGAGCGTCGTTTCCAGAAAGTGTTCGTTGCTGAACCTTCTGTTGAAGACACCATCGCAATTTTGCGTGGGTTGAAAGAGCGCTACGAGCTGCACCACCATGTGCAGATTACTGACCCGGCCATTGTTGCGGCGGCGACTTTATCGCATCGCTACATCGCCGATCGTCAGTTGCCGGATAAAGCCATCGACCTTATAGATGAAGCTGCTTCCAGCATTCGTATGCAGATTGACTCGAAACCTGAAGAGCTCGACCGTCTTGACCGCCGTATCATCCAGCTCAAACTGGAACAGCAGGCGTTGAAGAAAGAGTCTGACGAAGCCAGCCTGAAACGGTTGAGTATGCTTGAAGACGAGTTAGGGCAGAAAGAGCGCGAGTATTCAGTGCTGGAAGAAGAGTGGAAAGCTGAGAAGGCATCACTTTCTGGCACCCAGACGATTAAGGCTGAGCTGGAACAGGCAAAAATAGCGATTGAACAGGCCCGCCGCGTAGGGGACCTGGCTCGCATGTCTGAACTGCAATACGGGAAGATACCTGAACTTGAGAAGCAGCTTGAAGCGGCAACTCAAAGTGAAGGTAAAACCATGCGACTGCTGCGTAACAAAGTTACTGACGCAGAAATCGCAGAAGTGCTTGCGCGCTGGACAGGTATTCCTGTGGCTCGCATGCTCGAAGGTGAACGCGACAAACTGCTGCGGATGGAACAACAACTTCATACTCGTGTCATCGGGCAGAATGAAGCTGTAGAAGCGGTATCGAACGCTATTCGTCGTAGCCGTGCTGGTTTGTCTGACCCGAACCGTCCGATTGGTTCGTTCCTGTTCCTTGGGCCAACCGGTGTGGGTAAAACTGAGCTGTGTAAAACGCTGGCAAACTTTATGTTTGATAGCGACGACGCGATGGTGCGTATCGATATGTCTGAGTTTATGGAAAAACACTCAGTCTCTCGTTTAGTCGGTGCGCCTCCAGGTTATGTGGGTTATGAAGAAGGTGGCTATCTGACAGAAGCGGTTCGCCGCCGTCCTTACTCTGTCATTTTGTTGGATGAAGTAGAGAAGGCGCACCCGGATGTGTTCAACATCTTATTGCAGGTGTTGGATGATGGACGCTTAACTGACGGGCAGGGTAGAACGGTCGACTTCCGTAATACGGTGGTGATTATGACGTCTAACCTGGGTTCTGACTTAATTCAGGAGCGCTTCGGCGAGCTGGACTATGGCCATATGAAGGATCTGATTCTTGGTGTTGTGAGTCAGAACTTCCGCCCAGAGTTCGTTAACCGTATAGATGAAGTCGTGGTATTCCACCCACTGGGTGAGAAACACATTGCTTCTATTGCGCAGATTCAGTTGCAGCGCTTGTATAAGCGCCTTGAAGATCGTGGCTATGAAGTCACTATCTCTGAAGATGCCTTGAAGCTGCTTAGCGAGAATGGTTACGACCCGGTATATGGTGCAAGACCGTTGAAACGCGCTATCCAGCAGCAAATAGAGAACCCACTGGCTCAGCAAATCCTTTCAGGCGAGCTGATTCCAGGGAAAGCCGTTCATCTGGAAGTAAAAGACAATCATATTGTGGCAGTGCAGTAAGTCACAAAAAAGATAAAACGAGCCCTTCGGGGCTCGTTTTTGTTTAAAAGCCAGGCGATATTGTCTTTCTTGCTTGTGTTTTGATTGAAAAATGAACGAACGATAGGTTTTTTGAATTTTATACTTGTCAGCTTCA
>NZ_LXER01000022.1 GCF_001654925.1 Buttiauxella brennerae ATCC 51605 | reverse complement strand
GTTTTATGCAATTTATGAAAATTCACCGACTTGCAGATAAAAAGATTAGCTTGCTCACAATTCTTGACGTAACTACCTCGAAACAGACAACTCTGAATAGCATCTAAATAATCACCTGCTTTACTGGATCTTTGGGCTTTACGCTTATTCAGGAAGACAGGGGATTAAAAAATGACTGAAACAGCAACAACACATCAGGACAGCGGAACGCTGACAGGTTCAGATACACGTCGTCGTATTTGGGCAATTGTGGGAGCCTCATCGGGGAATCTGGTTGAATGGTTTGATTTCTATGTCTACTCATTCTGTTCACTCTACTTTGCACATATCTTCTTCCCTTCGGGCAATAGCACAACACAACTTCTACAAACTGCCGGGGTATTTGCCGCAGGTTTTTTAATGCGCCCGATTGGTGGTTGGCTGTTTGGTTATATTGCCGACAAGCACGGGCGTAAAAACTCGATGCTCATCTCTGTTTGCATGATGTGTTTTGGATCTCTGGTAATCGCCTGTTTGCCCGGTTATTCCTCGATTGGCACTTGGGCACCGGCACTTTTGTTGCTGGCTCGTTTATTTCAGGGGCTATCTGTTGGAGGGGAATACGGTACGAGTGCAACTTATATGAGTGAAGTTGCAGTAGAAGGGCGGAAAGGTTTTTATGCGTCGTTTCAATACGTAACACTCATTGGTGGGCAGCTTTTAGCGCTACTCGTTGTGGTTGTACTTCAACAAGCTCTCAGTGACGGAGAGTTGCGTGAATGGGGGTGGAGGATACCTTTCGCACTGGGCGCAGTACTTGCTGTTGTCGCTCTCTATTTACGCCGTTCATTAGATGAAACTTCAGATAAAGCGACTCGGGAACACAAAGATGCAGGGACTCTGGGTGGGCTTTGGAAAAACCGCAGAGCCTTTATTATGGTACTCGGGTTCACAGCCGGTGGATCGCTAAGCTTCTATACCTTCACAACTTACATGCAGAAGTACCTGGTAAATACTGCAGGTATGCATGCCAACACAGCCAGCGCATTAATGACCTTCGCATTGTTTATCTTTATGTTGGTGCAACCCTTCTTTGGTGCGTTATCCGACAAAATAGGTCGTCGAAATTCGATGCTTTGCTTTGGTGGCCTGGCAACGGTGATGACAGTACCAATTCTGACTGCTTTACAAAGTGTTAGCTCACCTTATGCCGCATTCGGTCTGGTCATTCTCGCGATGCTGATCGTCAGTTTTTACACTTCAATCAGTGGTATTTTGAAAGCCGAGATGTTCCCACCTGAGGTACGTGCATTGGGTGTTGGTCTTTCGTATGCGGTTGCAAATGCCTTGTTTGGCGGGTCGGCTGAATATGTTGCACTCTCACTTAAATCCATCGGAATGGAGACTGCATTTTTCTGGTATGTCTCAGGAATGGGGGCGCTGGCGTTCCTGGTATCGCTATTGCTACACCGCAAAGGGAAGGGCATCAAACTCTAATATTTAGCGAATTGCCATATTGCATAGCCGGTGACTGCACCGGCTACATCCCATGTGAAATCTTTCCAGCTCCATCCACTTCCAGCCGGGCGGCTATCCCATAATTCTTTCGTGGCCCCAAGACTTACCGAAAATAAGAAACCAAAATTCGCACTACGGGAGTCACTCCAGCCCTGATGCTGGCCATATTCGTTCCCTGCTGCGGATAAAATAGCCGATGCGATAAAGTGCTGTGCTTTATCCTGACCATGCCATTGGTCTTGTGCCATATGGCTGCAACCGCTAAGTAGGAATATTGAGGGGAGTAAAAAACGCAGCATTCATGATCCTCTGGCTACAAAAAAACCCTGCAAGCAGGGCTTTTCAGTATAGCGATGAATTACAGAATACGACTTATCAAACGGTCTATACGGATACGGCGTAAGCGGCGAATAAGCTTGCGCACTTTAACCGGATATTCCGCGATGCTCTGCAAATCACGATAATGCTGAACGACCGTGGTGTGAGTCCGAATCAAATCTAATTCATGGTCACGCTGCGCCGTCAGTTCCTGTTTTGGATCGTGAATAAGAATCGCATTCTCCAGATCCAGTCTCCACGCTCGCGGGTTGAGGTTATTACCGGTCAGCAGCATCCACTCTTCATCGACCCACATGCCTTTGAGGTGATAGCTGTTATCAGCATCTTTCCACAGTCTCACGATCAACTGTCCGCTGTTAACGTAATATTGCAGACGGCTCAGAAAACGACGAAGGTTTATTTCATAGAGATAAGGTAAGGCACCGATAATTTTAAACGGTTGATCTTCCGGAATATAAAAATCATTCGCAGTTTTATCACCGACAATAATCTCGACCTGCTTCCCTTCGCGTAAGAGTGTAATAATATTACGCACCAGCACCGCAGGAAGGTTGAAATAAGGCGTACAGATAACGAGTTTCTGCTCGGTACACGGCATTAAATGATAGATGGTTTTATTGAGCAGGCTAGCTTTACCCAGCCCGACTAACGGCGTAACGGCAAGCTGTTCGTTATCGGCATTACCCTGGAAATGAAAACTAGCATCTCGCAGTTCCTGGCGGAACAAACGAATATCATTTTTGATCTCTGGGCTTTTTGGCCTGTGTAGTTTATCCAGGCGATGTACCGCACGACCATGTACCAGATTTTCTTGCATCCAGTTATACATGATGTCGGAAAGCTGCGGGTTACAGATGACCTGATAGCGGTCATAACGATATTTATCATGCTGATGCAGATAGACGTCATTCACACTGGCACCGCTGTAAATCACGCAATCATCAACAATAAAACCTTTGAAATGCAGAACGCCTAATGCTTCGCGCGTGTTCACTGGCACGCCGTACACTGGAATATCTACGCCGGGATACTCCTCTGTCATACGATGATACCAGTCAGCATTGGTATTGGTCGCGGCGGCTCCGATACGGCCTCGCTGCGCGCGATGCCAGTCCACCAGAACAGTCACTTCAATTTCCGGGCGTTGCTGTTTTGCCTGGTAGAGTGCGGTTAACACGGCTTTACCAGCATCATCTTGTTCAAGATACAATGCGACAATACAGATGTGGCGAGTTGCGCTCGCAATTTTTTGCAGCAGAACTTCACGGAAATCCGCTGGGGAGAAAAGGGTCTTTACATCATCAACTGACTGAGAAAGCTTCGGCAATTGGGCAAGGTGTTGTTGATGTTTATTACGTTTAAATTTAGACAACATCACAGTGCGTATCTTCTCTATTCATTGGATGGCCTTCTGCAAAATCCAGACGTCAGAACCTGCTGATAATACCACTACTGACCCGCAAAGTGAGTAAGTTTTCCAGTACCTTACTCACGAATCTATGCTTTTTATCAATGGAAGAGCCAGACTTACGATGCCATCTTCCAGTTGTATATCGACATCAAATCCGAGTTTTCTGGCCAAAGTGACCATGCCACGATTGTTCGGCATCGTAATGCCATTTAATCTTTGCAGCCCATGATCGCTGGTATAGGCAATCAGTTTTTCCAGTAATCGGCGCCCCAATCCCAAACCCTTCAGGTCAGAACGAACCAGCACGGCAAATTCCGCATCAATATTATCGGGATCAGAGATCGCGCGTGTGACGCCGATTATCTCACTCTCGCCATTTTGTTGGCGCACTGCGACGAAAGCCATTTCTCGATCGTAGTCGATCTGGGTCATATTGGCTAAATCTTCATGGGTAAATTCGTTGATCTCACTGAAGTAGCGATAGTAGAGATCTTCTTTGGTAACCAGAGAAATAAACTGTTGAAGCAAGGGCTCATCTTCCGGAAGGATCGGGCGGAACAGGCATTGCTCGCCGTTCTTGAGAGTCACATTTTCTTCAAGTTGGTACGGATAGGGGCGGATCGCCAATCGCGTTTCTGCATCTCCGTCAAATTTACCGAGCTGCAAAGTCACGTCCAGAAGTGTGAATTCATTACCGGAGGCTAAAAGGGGATGAATATCCAGACGGCGGATTTCCGGGCAATCCACAATCAGGTTTGAAACCTGCACCAGTACCTGGCTGATACCGGGCACATCTAACGGGCGTAATGCGCTGCGCCCACGTATTTTTCCGCTTTTGATCGCCTGAATAACCAGATAACGGGCAAGATTCATATTGAGTGGCGGCAAGGCCACCACAGCCTGCTGATCGGGGCGCCACTCGACGCCGCCTTCGCCCAGCATAATCAGAGGGCCAAAGACGGGATCATGCTCAACCACTATCCGCAGCTCCTGTGCACCCGCTCGGTTAGCCATACTTTGGACCAACAACCCGTGGATACGTGCCTGTGGCCAGGTCATTTTCACACGATCAATGATGGCATCAGCGGCTTGTTGAACCTCAGTAGCGGTTCTCAGGTACAGCATGACACCCTGAACTTCAGATTTATGGGGAATATCAGGGGAGCGTAATTTCAGGGCGACCGGGTAACCAATCTGTTCGGCAATATGCACGGCTTCCGCGCTATCACCGGCAATCCAGGTTGGCAGCGTGTTTAGCCCGTACGCTTGTAAAATAGGTCGCACTTCATGGGTATCGAGAGAGGTGGCTCCTTCGGTCAGTGCTTGTTGCAGGAGAGCATGAGCTTCACTGGCATTGGCTTTCAGATTGGCAGGTAACGCTGGCGTTTCACGCAGCTGCTTCTGATTTCGACGATATTCCACCATATGCATAAATGCGGTGACCGCACCTTCAGGTGTGCGGTAAGTCGGGATACCCGCGTCACTGAACAATCGCCTGGCTTCCTGAGAGGAAAACTCGCCACACCAGTTGGTTATTAACGTGATGTATTTGCCACGGGGATGTTTGCGTATTAAATCTATTAACGCAGTGGCGCTTACAGTTCCAGGCGCCGCAGCACTTGGGGCATGAATAATCATTAACGCATCAAAATCCTGGCTATCCAGCAGCGTTTCAACCGCGTGCAGGTAGCGTTCTGGAGTGGCATCGTCGCGTAAATCTAACGGATTACCACTTTCAACACTGACAGGCAAAGCGCTCCTGAGCTTATCGAGTATTTCATCATTCAGTGACGCCAGTTTGCCGTTGCGCAGCCATAGCTCATCCAATGCCAGGGCGGCGGGAGCTGCACCATTGCTGATAATCATTAAGCGTTCACCGCGTAATGGCCTCATATGGCTTAGCGTCTCTACCGCTGAGAACAGCTCATGAGTGTCCTGAACGCGCAATAGACCAGCACGTTGAATGGCGGCATCCCATGCGGCATCGAGTCCGATATGGGTTTTCAGCAGTTCTTGTGCTTTGGCACTGCGGCCGCTTTTAATCACCAGAATCGGTTTGTTACGCGAAGCACTTCGCGCCGCTGAAACAAAGCGACGAGCGTCGCTCAAATGTTCCAGGTAAAGCAAAATGGCGCTGGTTTTGGTATCGCGAGCCAGGTAATCCAGTAGCTCATCAACATCAATATCGAGACTGTCACCGAGCGCGATAAACCATGAGAAGCCCATTTCACGTTGCTGAGCCCAGTCCAGAATAGTGTTCGAAACCGCCGCTGATTGCGAAATAAAGGCCAGTTTACCTTTTTGAATTGGGACGGGTGAGAAACTCGCATTCAGACCTTGCCATGGCGCAAGCAAGCCGAGGCTGTTTGGCCCCAGCAGACGCATTTGCCATTGAGTGGCGCAGGCTAATAATTCAGGGAGTTGCTCAGGTGGGGCAGAGAGAATGATGCAGGCTTTACAGCCTTTTTCACCCAGAGCTTGCAGCAGTTCGAGATTACGTTTTGAGTTAGTGCAAATGACGGCAAGATCGGGCGGAAAAGGGAGGCTTGCGATATCAGGCCAGGCAAGAACGCCGCAAACCGCTTTATGGCTGGGCGTCACAGGCATCACCGGGCCATTAAAACCTCCAGCCAGAAGATTGCGCATCATTAAGTAGCCTGCGCGATCGGTTTTCGCAGAAGCCCCGACAACAGCGATTGATTTGGGACGCAGTAGCGCCTCCAGCCCACGTTGACTCATTGCTCTCTCCCCTGAGAATTAACTCAGTGAGTTTAAACGCTTTCTGGTTCCGCTGCTGTGATGCTGGACTGATGATGGGGTTTGCCTGCCAGATATCGCTCACGAAATAGCGTGAAATGTTCGGTCAGCCCAACAGCTGCGTGTTCATCGCCGGCCAGTGCGAGCAAGGCTGCTGCGACTTCTGCGGTGCAGTATTGCCCGTCAGCATGCGCTTCACGGAGCCGATAAGCAGAGACAATACTCAAGTCCACTGAAATGACCGGAAGATTGTCCAGGTAAGGACTCTTGCGAAACATTTTACGCGCTTCAGTCCATGTGCCGTCGAGCATGATGAAAAGCGGTGGTTTGCCACTTTTGGGCGGCACGGTCAGCACTTCGCGCCCGGCGCTTGCATAAGAAGCGGGGAACACAACCATCGGTTGGTAATCCGGGGAGCTGACTAAATCGAGCAGAGCCTGCGGTGGTTCGGTTCGCGACCACTGAAAAGCTTCGGTATCCGGCAAAATATCTGCAATGAGTCGCCCGGTGTTGCTTGGCTTCATCGGTTCGGTGTCGAACATCACCAGGCAGAAGCGGCTACGTGCATTTTGTGGCTGTAGTGTTTCGCACAGGCATTGTTTAAGCGGCAGCAAGCAACGCTGACAACGGCGGATGCGGTTACCACGAGCAAGGAAAGGGCGGGTTGCACGCGCCAGGCGTTCGGCACGAAGACGTAAGACGGCGTTTTCAGTCATCAGATAAACAAGCTTAAAAACGCCATTCTAACGTAGATGAGGTATCCGGGCACAATAAACGTGCCCGTGAAGTTAGATGTTTTCGTTCAACCAGCTATCAAACGGTGCTTTAGGCATCGCACCGTTTAGCATGTCGACCATTTCACCTTTTTTGAACACCATAATGGTTGGAATACTGCGGATACGGAAACGTGCGCTAAGTGCCGGCTCTGCTTCTGTATTCACTTTTACAAAACGCACTTTGCCGCTACGTTCTTCCGCAACATCTTCAAAAATTGGCGCGAAGTTCACGCATGGCCCACACCACGGTGCCCAGAAATCCACGACTACCGGTAAATCATCTTGCAGCAGTTTATCCAGCGTTTCGCTGGTGGCATTAATCACTTCACCATCAAATAGCTCATGGCCACAACGGCCACATTTCGCACCGTCATCAATACGCTCATCGGGGATGCGATTAATCGCCTGGCAGGCGGCACAAACGGTATTCATAGCTAACCTCTAAAGGATACGTTGTCTGAAAACAGTCAACTCGTCAGTAATGTTTCTTATATGTTAAATATTATCGGCGATTAATAGAGTACCAGCCAAGTGATTTATTCGATGGATATAATAGTTATTGGCTTTCGACCAAAGTTAATGGCTAAGCCGTGCCACATCGGGTAATCTGCGCGCCACGCGCTCAGCCAGGTGGAGAGAAGAATGAACGACGAATTTAAAGGTAAAAGCGGCAAGGTCAAAGTGATGTATGTCCGCGGTGACGATGACAGCGAAAAACGCAGCCAAAACCCGCGCACAGGTAAAGGTGGTGGGCGTCCGGCGGCACCGTCACGTGGTGAGGGCCGTCGTGGTCCACGTCGCGATGATAAGCCTGGCGCCGGGCGTGATCGGAATCGTAGTGATGATCGTGACGATCGCGGTGATAACCCGTGGCGTACGGTTTCACGACCGCCAAGAGAAGAAGTAGTTGAAGCAGGCGAACAAATGGGTGCCAATGGCAGACCAATTGTTGACCCTGAAGTGATTCGCCGCCAACGTGCGGAAGAAACTCGTGTTTACGGTGAAAATGCTTGCCAGGCGCTGTTCTTGAGCCGCCCTGATTGCATCGTACGCGCCTGGTTTGTCCAGAGCGTGACTCCGCGTTTCAAAGAAGCATTACGTTGGATGGCAGCAAACCGTAAAGCCTACCATGTGGTAGATGATGCTGAGTTAGTGAAAGCATCAGGTACTGAGCACCACGGTGGCGTTTGCTTCATCATTAAAAAGCGTCGTGGTATCACAGTTGATAGCTGGCTTTCTAAAGCTGGTGAAGAAGATTGTGTGCTGGCGCTGGAAAACGTGGCTAACCCGCACAACCTCGGCGGCATTATGCGCAGCTGCGCACACTTCGGTGTGAAAGGTTTGTTGGTGGAAGATGCAGCAATGCTGGAGTCTGGTGCTGCTGTTCGTACTGCTGAAGGCGGTGCGGAGCATGTTGAAGCCATCAGTGGCGAGACTTTCGAAAACGGTCTGGAGCAATTCCGTAAAGCCGGTTATGCGATTGTCACAACATCAAGCCACAAAGGAACTCCGCTTTTCAAAGCTGAGTTGCCGAAGAAAATGGTTCTGGTGTTAGGTCAGGAACGCGAAGGCGTTTCCGATGCAACCTTCGAAAATGCTGATATGAGTGTGGCGATTACCGGTACTGGTAATGTTGAAAGCCTGAACGTATCAGTAGCAACTGGTGTGTTGCTCTCTGAATGGTGGCGTCAAAACAAAGCGTGATGCTCTGTTAATGATTGCTTTAAAAAGCCAGCGAAAGCTGGCTTTTTTGTCTCTTTAATCTGGCAATACAGGCGTCCAGTTAATCGCTGGCTGGTTGCGCTCAGTCAGATACTCATTAGTTTTAGAGAAGTGACCGCAGCCCATAAACCCACGATGTGCTGATAAAGGCGAAGGATGGGGAGCTTGTAAAACATGGTGGCGATTGCGATCGATAAAGCTACCTTTCTTCTGCGCGTGCGAACCCCATAGCAAAAAGACCACACCTTCACAGTGTTCGTTGATAAGCGCTATCACTGTATCCGTGAACGTCTCCCAACCTAATTTCGCATGCGAATGCGCATTGCCTGCTTCAACAGTCAGTACGGTATTGAGCAATAATACGCCCTGGCGCGCCCAGCTTTCCAGATAGCCGTGGTTTGGCCGCGTAAAATCAGCAATATCGGTCTGTAGCTCTTTATACATGTTGGCTAATGATGGCGGCACTGCAACGCCGGGGAGCACAGAAAACGCTAGCCCATGCGCCTGTCCTGGCCCATGGTAAGGGTCTTGACCAAGGATCACGACTTTCACATCACCCAGCTCAGTAAACCTGAAAGCGTTGAACACATCTTTCTGCGGAGGATAAACCGTGACTCCAGCAGCACGCCGTTCAGCAACTGTCGCCAGTATGTTTGTGAAATAGGTCTGCTGCTTTTCTTGCGCCAGCACATCGTGCCATGTGAGGGGGGTTGTCATCTCGCTCTCCTGCGATTCGGAATGCCACTAGCTTAACCACTTCTTTCTTCTAAGCAAAATGGATGAATGGCGGATAAGCGTGAAACCTAAAAAAATTTGAAAATTTACATAATTTTTAATTTTCACCAGCTTAGCTAAGTTGATGTAAAACAAATAAATGATATCATAGGCACATAGAAGGCATGGATTTAATTGATTTAAATCAAAGTTTGAAGCTGATTTGGCTAGTATAAAGATCAGTAACGCAACAATGGTTTTACCAATGAGCCAGTTTATGGCCCGAAATAGAATCACAAAATTAGCCCTTAGGGAGAAATAAAATGATTACTGGTATCCAAATTACTAAAGCTGCAAATGATTCACTCCTGAACTCTATCTGGCTGCTGGACAGCGAGAAAGGCGAAGCGCGTTGTGTTTGTGCTAAAGCTGGTTTTGCAGAAGACGAAGTTGTAGAAGTGAGCAAATTGGGTGAAATCGAATATCGCGAAATCCCAGTTGAAGCAAAACCTGAAGTTCGTGTAGAAGGTGGTCAGCACCTGAACGTGAACGTTCTGCGCCGTGAGACTCTGGAAGATGCAGTTAAGCACCCAGAAAAATACCCGCAGCTGACCATTCGTGTGTCTGGCTATGCAGTACGTTTCAACTCACTGACTGCAGAACAGCAGCGTGATGTTATTGCACGTACTTTTACTGCAAGCCTCTAATATCCTGCATCTCGAATTATTTCGGGTATACAGTATTTAAGATTTAAAAAGCCGGTGCTCATTGCACCGGCTTTTTTATGGCTTTGAGTCAGTAACTGTTATGAAACGGTTAAAATGCTAACTTAGAACGTAAAAAAACCGCCTCCATGGAGACGGTATTTATGATCGCTGACGATTTATTCAGCTGAATCGGTTTTCGCACTGCTTGGTTTACGGCGCTTCCCGACATTCTTTTTATCGCGCAGACGAACTTTCACACGCGGTTTTTCTTTATCGTCTTTCTTCTTCTCTTCGCGCTTAGCGAGCACTTTCTTCGACGGCTTACCAGTGAGTTTCTCACTTGGTGCGCGGGTCGTTGGGCGCAGCTCTTCGATAATGCGCGCTTTCATTGGTTCTTTCATGTAACGCGTAACTTTGCCAAGCAGCAAATGGTCATGCGCTTCAACCAGGGAAATAGCGATACCTTTGAGGCCAGCACGGCCTGTACGCCCGATACGGTGCAGGTAAGTGTCAGCAGTACGCGGCATATCGAAGTTGAACACGTGGCTCACTTCTGGAATATCGATACCACGAGCGGCAACATCGGTCGCAATCAACACGCTCACACGGCCATCAGTCAAACGCTTGATAGCTTCGGTACGCTTCATCTGCACCATTTCGCCTTCGAGGTAGCAGGTGTTAATACCCGCTTCACGAAGCCACGCAACCAGTTCATGCACACGGTCGCGTTTACGGACAAACACGATTGAACGTGTAGTGTCTGGTTGCTTAAGCAAATGCACCAGCATTGCCGTTTTATGCTCAACGTTGTCTGCGCGGTAGTACCACTGGTGGATTTTCTTGCGCTCGCGAGTTGAGGAGGTTGCAGAAACTTCTACCGGATCTTCTAACAAACGCTCTGCGAAGTTCTTGATCGCGTCGCCTTCAAGCGTTGCGGAGAACAACATGGTTTGTTTGCGCCAGCGTGTTTCAGCAGCAATGGTTTCGATATCCTGCGCAAAGCCCAGATCCAACATGCGATCGGCTTCATCAAGAATCAGTGTCTCTACCGCACGGCAATCAAAGTTTTCTTCTTTGATGTATTGCAGCAGACGACCCGTCGTTGCAACAACAATATCCTGATTTTCGCTGAACACTTCCGCGTGGTTCATATAAGCCACGCCACCGGTGATGGTTGCGATATCAAGATGTGTATGTTTTGCCAGTTCACGAGCGTGATCGGCCACTTGCATTGCCAGTTCACGCGTTGGCGTGACGATCAAAATACGTGGTGGGCCAGATTTCTTACGCGGGAAATCGACCAAATGCTGTAACACAGGCAGCAAATAAGCGGCTGTTTTACCGGTACCGGTTGGCGCGGAACCGAGGACATCACGCCCTTCAAGTGCAGGTGGAATGGCGGCAGCCTGAATAGCTGTCGGGCGGGTAAAGCCCTTGTCCTGGAGCGCGAGTAACAAACTCTCGTCAAGTTCCAGTTCGGAAAAAGTGGTTACAGTCATGGTCTTCCTCTATGTAGGGCGCCGATTATAGACGTTATGGCTGCGATCTTCATCTGTTTGTGTGGGTAACTGACGCTTTTCCTGGCAGCGAGTTTCCCCTATGCTACACCCGTTTCTCTATAGGGTAGCTAAGATGTGCAGTCAAAAAGCAGTATTGCGTCGTGATGGATTCACCTTTAAACAGTTCTTTGTCGCGCACGATCGATGCGCAATGAAAGTTGGTACAGATGGCACATTGCTTGGCGCCTGGGTGCCTGTGGCAAACGTGACTAGCGTATTGGATATCGGCACAGGTAGTGGTTTGCTGGCGCTGATGCTTGCGCAACGCACTCCGGATAATGTCACGATCGATGCTGTGGAACTTGATCCCGTTGCCGCTGAGCAAGCTGCGGAAAATGCCAAAGGTTGCCAGTGGGCCCCGCGCATAACAGTGCATTGTGCAGATATCCGCGAATGGGCTGAGCAGGCGACACAGCGGTATTCGCTGATTGTCAGTAATCCGCCATTCTTTGAGCAGGGCAGCAATTGTGCATCGGCAGAACGTGCACAGGCGCGCTACACCACGACATTGGATCATAGCGCGTTGTTAAACAGCGCAACGCAGTTAATTACGGAAGACGGTTTTTTCTGTGTAATCATGCCTGAAACGGCGGGAACGGCGTTTACTGAACTGGCTAAAAAGCAGGGATGGCATGTTCGTTATCGTACCGACGTTGCTGATAACGAAACGCGCTTGCCGCATCGTGTCATGCTGGCGCTGTCACCGACAGACGGTGAATATTATACCGATCGATTAACGATTCGCGGGCCAGACCAGCAGTATTCAGAAGGCTACTGCAGCCTGACCCAGGATTTCTACTTATTTATGTAGAGTGGCGAGAGAATGCTTGGCCCGGAGTTTTCGGCCAAATCCGGGTAGTCCAGCGTGTAGTGCAGACCCCGGCTTTCTTTCCGCATCATGGCGCAGCGCACAATCAACTCTGCAACCTGCACCAGGTTGCGCAGTTCCAGCAAATTGTTCGAGACACGGAAGTTGGCGTAGTACTCGTCGATTTCTTGCTGCAACATGGTGATACGGCGCAATGCGCGTTCCAGGCGGCGCGTCGATCGCACAATACCGACGTAATCCCACATAAATAAACGCAGCTCATGCCAGTTATGCTGAATAACAACCTGCTCATCTGGGTTATCGACGCGGCTATCATCCCAGTCGGGTAATGACCTGGAAATGCGGGCGTATGGCATACGCTTGATAATATCCTCTGCCGCTGACCAACCATAAACCAGGCATTCGAGCAGTGAATTTGATGCCATACGGTTTGCGCCATGCAGGCCGGTATAAGTCACTTCGCCGATAGCATAAAGCCCGTCAACATCAGTACGCCCATTCTCATCGACCATTACGCCACCGCAGGTGTAGTGCGCAGCAGGAACGACAGGCACCGGTTCTTTGGTTATATCGATACCCAGTCCCATCAGTTTTTCATAGATAGTCGGGAAATGATGGCGTACAAACTCTTCCGGTTTGTGGCTGATATCCAGGTACATGCAATCTGCACCCAGGCGTTTCATTTCATGATCGATGGCGCGTGCCACGATATCTCGCGGCGCCAGTTCACCACGCTCGTCAAAATCAGGCATAAAGCGCGAGCCGTCCGGGCGCTTGAGATAGGCTCCTTCACCGCGCAATGCTTCGGTCAGCAGGAAATTGCGCGCTTGCGGATGGAAGAGAGCGGTAGGGTGGAACTGATTAAATTCCAGGTTGGCGACACGGCAACCCGCACGCCAGGCCATGGCAATACCGTCGCCTGAAGAGATGTCCGGGTTTGTGGTGTACTGATAAACCTTTGATGCGCCACCGGTGGCTAAAACGACCGCTTTTGCACGGCAGGTTTCTACTTTTTCGCGGTTGCGGTTCCAAATCCAGGCACCGACAACGCGACGCGTGCCCGGCAGGCCGATTTTGTCCGAGACAATAAGATCGACTGCATTGCTGCGTTCAATGACGCGAATATTAGGGTGGCTCAGTGCCTTGCCGACGAGTGTGGTTTCAACTTCTTTACCCGTTGCATCAGCGGCGTGGAGAATTCGGCGATGGCTGTGTCCACCTTCGCGGGTCAAATGATAACTTTCCGCACCATTTGCCTGAATTTCGGTATCAAACAATACGCCCTGGTCGATTAACCACTGCACGCAATGGCGCGCATTGCTGGCGACAAACTCTACCGCATCCCGGTCACAAATACCGGCTCCGGCAATAAGCGTATCTTCAACATGTGAATCGATGCTGTCCGTTTCATCAAACACGGCGGCAATACCGCCCTGAGCATAGAATGTTGAGCCTTCATTGATTGGGCCCTTACTCAGAACAATAACTTTGCTGTTTTCGGCAAGCCGTAAAGCAAGAGAGAGGCCAGCAGCTCCGCTACCGACGATTAATACATCACAAGCTAGTTCGGAATTTGCGTTCATCGTGTTTAATTTACTAAACAAAGGTTGGGCCAGCATATCACCCGATGTGGGCTCTAACACGCTTTTTTTGAACCAGCGTTATATGAACTAAACAAGATGGAGGAGATCTCAGTTTCATCTGAATTGTTTGCGTAAATAAACCATATTTAGGGTTTGGTCACCCTTGAGGGCAGATTTTCTGATGAAAAATCATGATTCATGCGATACTCTGCATGCAGTTTAGCGATCGCCTTTTAGGATAAAAAAGGTGTCACGGTTTGTGCCACGAAACTTATAATCAAGAAGAGATAATTCGTGAAACAGATCAGGAAAACAAAGGCGTAAGGGAACTTTGCTCAAATCGAGCGTTCCAACCGTGAACTTGCTCATATATGCAGAGTTCGGGTGGCTTTTCAATTACGCGTGGAAATAGGTTTGGGGAGACATTACCTCGGATGAGCGAGCAGTTAACGGATCAGGTCCTCGTCGAACGGGTCCAGAAGGGAGATCAGAAGTCATTCAATTTACTGGTGGTTCGCTATCAGCATAAAGTGGCGAGTCTGGTTTCCCGCTATGTGCCTTCAGGGGACGTCCCTGATGTTGTGCAGGAGTCTTTCATTAAAGCTTATCGCGCAATGGATTCATTCCGTGGTGATAGCGCGTTTTATACATGGCTGTACCGCATAGCGGTCAATACAGCAAAAAATTATCTGGTTGCCCAGGGTCGCCGTCCTCCATCTAGCGATGTGGATGCAATTGATGCGGAAAACTACGAAAGTGGCAGTGCATTAAAAGAAATTTCGAACCCTGAGAACTTAATGTTGTCTGAAGAACTGAGACAAATAGTTTTCCGTACTATTGAGTCACTCCCGGAAGATTTACGTATGGCAATTACGTTGCGGGAGTTGGATGGTTTGAGCTATGAAGAAATAGCCGCCATCATGGATTGCCCTGTAGGGACTGTACGTTCTCGTATTTTCCGTGCACGGGAAGCTATTGATAATAAAGTTCAACCGCTTATCAGGCGTTGACGATAGCGGGTTACTGGAAGGGTATTAGGCATGCAGAAAGAACAGCTTTCCGCTTTAATGGATGGGGAAACTCTGGATAGCGAGCTGCTGAGCGTCTTATCACAAGACAAATCATTGCAGCAAAGCTGGGAGAGCTACCACCTAATCCGCGATACGATGCGCGGCGATACCAGTGAATTACTTCATTTTGATATTGCAGCCAACGTCATGGCCGCAATTGCAGATGAACCTGTGCGTCAAGTCACGCCACTGATTACTGAACAGCAACCTGAACCTCAGCAATGGCAGAAAATGTCGTTCTGGAACAAGGTGCGTCCGTGGGCTAGCCAACTCACCCAAGTGGGTGTTGCAGCATGCGTATCGCTTGCAGTAATTGTTGGTGTGCAGCACTATAATGGCCAATCTGACAATCCTGCTCAACCCGAGGCTCCGGTGTTTAACACCTTGCCGATGATGGGTAAAGCGAGTCCAGTAAGTTTGGGTGTGCCGTCTGATAGTACAGCTAGCACAGGTCAGCAGCAGGTACAGGAACAGCGTCGACGTATCAATGCTATGTTGCAAGATTACGAATTGCAGCGTCGTTTACACGCCGAGCAACTCCAGTTTGAACAGGCACAAACCCAGCAAGCTGCGGTTCAAGTGCCAGGAAACCAAACTTTAGGAACTCAATCGCAGTAATGAAGCAACTTTGGTGTGCCCTGTCTCTTATGACAAGCAGCCTGTTGTTCACCTCAAATGCCTCGGCGGACACTGTTTCGTCCGGGGCATTGTTGCAGCAGATGAACCAGGCGAGTCAGTCACTCAATTATGAGTTGGCATTTATCAGCATCAACAAGCAGGGGATAGAGTCTTTACGCTATCGTCATGCAAGGCTTGATAATCGTCCACTTGCTCAATTGCTCCAGATGGATGGTCCGCGCCGGGAAGTTGTTCAGCGTGGCAGTGAAATCAGCTATTTTGAACCGGGACTTGAGCCGTTTACGCTCACCGGGGACTACATCGTTGATTCGCTCCCATCAATCGTCTATACCGATTTCAAACGCCTGACACCGTATTACGACTTCATTTCAGTCGGGCGGACGCGTATTGCTGATCGCCTGTGCGAAGTGATTCGTGTTGTTGCGCGAGATGGTACGCGTTACAGCTATATGGTATGGATGGACTCAGAAACCAAGTTGCCAATGCGTGTCGATTTGCTCGACCGTGATGGTGAGACGCTGGAACAGTTCCGCGTGATCTCCTTCAACGTCAGCAATGAAGCAAATGGCATGATGCAGAGTCTGGCAAAGGCGAATTTACCTCCGTTGCTGTCAGTGCCTGGTGCTGAGAAAATTAACTTTACGTGGACGCCAACTTGGTTGCCACAAGGTTTCAGCGAAGTTTCCAGCAGCCGCCGTCCATTGCCGACCGTTGATGTGCCGATTGAATCGCGCCTCTATTCCGACGGTTTGTTTAGCTTCTCGGTCAATATTAGCCGGGCTGCTGCTAATAGCACCGATCAGCTACTGCGTACCGGTCGCCGCACTGTTAGCTCTGAAGTTCGTGATAAAACAGAAATCACTATTGTTGGCGAATTGCCGCCACAAACGGCAAAACGTATTGCTGACAGTATTAAATTCAGGGCAGGGCAATGATCAAAGAATGGGCGACCGTTGTCTCCTGGCAAAATGGTGAAGCGCAACTTAGCTGCGACGTAAAAACCTCCTGCAACAGCTGCGCTTCCCGCGCAGGTTGTGGCAGTCGCATACTCAATAAACTCGGTCCACAGACCAGTCACACTTTATCGGTTGCTTGCAATACACCGCTGGTGGTGGGTCAAAAAGTCGAGTTGGGTATTACGGAAGGCAGTCTGATCGGCTCAGCGTTGCTGGTTTATATGTCACCGTTAGTCGGTTTATTTCTGGTATCAGCCCTTTTCCAGGCGCTGTTTGGGACTAACCTTGCGGCGATTTGTGGTGCTGTGTTAGGGGGCGTCGGCGGTTTTCTTATCGCACGAGGTTTCTCTTTAAAACTCAGTCGCCGCGAAACCTGGCAACCCGTTATACTCAGCGTTGCTTTGCCACCAGATGCGTTTAGAGTTGAAACCACGTCTTCTGCGGATAGCCAGTGAATTCTCTGCTGTCTGCTATCCGTTTGACACACTTTCCCCTCGGCTTTTCATCGCTCAGCTAAGCTTGCATGATGACCTGTTTCCCCGCTTTCTCGTTGTAGTGTAGAATGCGGCGTTTCAGGCAAAAGACAGCCATTGACATCACGCTCTGTACAGCGCATTGCGCCGAGCTTTCCCGGATTTGTAAGGCATAAAAACCTCTAACTATGAAGAATATACGTAACTTTTCTATTATTGCCCACATCGACCACGGCAAATCGACGCTGTCTGACCGTATCATCCAAATTTGCGGCGGTTTATCTGACCGTGAAATGGAAGCCCAGGTTCTTGACTCCATGGATCTGGAGCGTGAACGTGGTATTACCATCAAAGCGCAAAGCGTAACGCTGGATTACAAAGCATCAGATGGTGAAACTTACCACCTGAACTTCATCGACACCCCAGGCCACGTTGACTTCTCTTATGAAGTTTCCCGTTCCCTTGCGGCGTGTGAAGGTGCATTGCTGGTGGTGGATGCCGGGCAGGGCGTAGAAGCCCAGACGCTGGCAAACTGCTATACCGCGATGGAAATGGATCTGGAAGTAGTTCCAGTTCTGAACAAAATTGACCTGCCAGCAGCCGATCCTGAGCGTGCAGCGCAGGAAATTGAAGATATCGTTGGCATCGACGCCGCTGATGCTGTGCGTTGCTCGGCAAAAACGGGCTTAGGTGTTACGGATGTTCTTGAGCGTCTGGTGCGTGATATCCCAGGCCCTGAAGGTGATCCTGAAGCACCTTTACAGGCACTGATCATCGACTCATGGTTCGATAACTATCTTGGCGTTGTTTCTCTGGTGCGTATCAAAAACGGTACCATGAGAAAAGGCGACAAAATCAAAGTCATGAGCACCGGCCAGGTTTATAACGCTGACCGCCTGGGCATTTTCACACCGAAACGTGTTGATCGTGATGTGCTGGGCTGTGGGGAAGTAGGCTGGTTGGTTTGTGCTATCAAAGACATCCTCGGCGCACCGGTCGGCGATACCCTGACCCTTTCGCGTAACCCGGCAGATAAAGCGCTGCCAGGCTTTAAAAAAGTGAAGCCTCAGGTTTATGCAGGTCTGTTCCCGGTTAGCTCTGACGATTACGAAAACTTCCGTGATGCGCTCGGCAAACTGAGCCTGAACGATGCTTCCTTGTTCTATGAGCCAGAAAGCTCAACGGCGCTGGGCTTCGGCTTCCGCTGTGGCTTCCTTGGTCTGTTGCACATGGAAATCATTCAGGAACGTCTGGAACGTGAATACGATCTGGATCTGATCACCACTGCGCCAACCGTAGTTTACGAAGTTGAAACGACTACGGGCGAGACAATTTATGTTGATAGCCCATCTAAGCTGCCAGCACTGAATAACATCGCCGAACTGCGTGAGCCGATTGCAGAATGTCACATGCTGATGCCACAGGAATACCTGGGCAGCGTCATCACATTATGTATCGAAAAGCGTGGCGTACAGACCAACATGGTTTACCACGGTAACCAGGTTGCGCTGACTTACGAAATCCCGATGGCAGAAGTGGTACTCGACTTCTTCGACCGTCTGAAATCAACATCCCGTGGCTATGCTTCTCTGGATTACAACTTCAAACGTTTCCAGACCTCTGACATGGTGCGTGTTGATGTACTGATTAACGGCGATCGTGTTGATGCCCTGGCGTTAATCACACACCGTGGTAACTCGCAGTTTCGTGGCCGTCAACTGGTTGAGAAAATGCAAGAGCTTATCCCGCGTCAGCAATTTGATATTGCGATTCAGGCGGCGATCGGCGCACACATCATTGCGCGTTCAACCGTTAAACAGTTGCGTAAAAACGTTCTGGCAAAATGCTACGGCGGTGACGTAAGCCGTAAGAAAAAGCTGTTGCAGAAACAGAAAGACGGTAAGAAGCGTATGAAGCAAGTCGGTAACGTCGAACTGCCTCAGGAAGCGTTCCTGGCCATTCTGCATGTCGGCAAAGACAGCAAATAAATTAAGGAGTTGGCATGGCGAATATGTTTGCGCTAATCCTCGTGATAGCGACGCTGGTAACGGGCCTTTTATGGTGTATTGATAAATTTATCTTTGCGCCAAAGCGTCATGAAAAACAGGCGGCAGCGCAAGCTGCCACTGGTGATGCACTTGATAGCAAAATGCTAAAAAAAGTGGCGCCTAAGCCAGGTTGGTTAGAAACGGGGGCATCCGTATTCCCGGTGCTCGCTATTGTCCTGGTCGTGCGTTCATTCATTTATGAACCGTTCCAGATCCCATCAGGATCAATGATGCCAACGTTATTAATTGGCGATTTTATTCTGGTGGAGAAATTTGCTTACGGCATTAAAGACCCGATTTACCAGAAAACGCTCATTGAAACGGGTCATCCAAAACGTGGCGATATTGTGGTGTTTAAATATCCTGAAGATCCCCGTCTGGATTACATCAAGCGTACTGTCGGTTTACCGGGCGATCGCGTCAGCTACGATCCTGTCGCAAAAGAAGTCACTGTTCAGCCAAATTGTAGTTCTGGCCAGGCATGTGATAACGCGCTGCCAATCACTTACAGCAACGTAGAGCCAAGTGATTTTGTGCAGACTTTTGCGCGTCGTAACGGCGGTGAAGCAAACTCTGGTTTCTTCGAGTTGCCGCAAAACCAGACCAAAGAAGGCGGTATCCGTCTGTCTGAGCGTAAAGAAACGCTGGGTGACGTGACTCATCGTATCCTGACTGTGCCAGTCGCACAGGATCAGGTTGGGATGTACTACCAGCAACCAGGCCAGCAGCTTGCTACCTGGATTGTGCCACCGGGCCATTACTTCATGATGGGTGATAACCGCGATAACAGCGCTGACAGCCGTTATTGGGGCTTTGTTCCTGAGGCAAATCTGGTCGGTAAAGCGACCACTATCTGGATGAGTTTCGAGAAACAAGAAGGTGAATGGCCAACGGGTGTTCGTTTAAGTCGTATTGGCGGAATTCATTGATCAATTAAATCCATTCAGATAACGACTTTCCACGTCGTTATCTATAGAATATCCCCCCGTATTAAGGTTGGCTCCTCTCTGAGGAGCCACGGCAAACGAAACAGCGTTGGTTCTCTTTTTCAGGTCTGTTCCGTGTGCTGAATAATTGACGCATTCATTAATTGGTATCGCATGAACCCCATCGTAATAAATAGGCTGCAGCGCAAGCTGGGCTACACTTTTGTACATCAGGATCTGTTGCAGCAGGCATTAACGCATCGCAGTGCCAGCAGCAAACACAATGAGCGTCTGGAGTTTCTGGGTGACTCAATTCTTAGCTACGTCATTGCCAACGCGCTTTACCATCGTTTTCCTCGTGTTGACGAAGGTGATATGAGCCGTATGCGTGCGACGCTGGTGCGTGGAAACACGTTGGCCGAAATTGCCCGTGAATTTGAATTAGGCGAATGTCTGCGCCTTGGCCCGGGTGAATTGAAAAGTGGCGGTTTCCGTCGCGAATCTATTCTGGCCGATACCGTCGAAGCCTTAATTGGTGGTGTTTTCCTCGACAGCGATATCCAGAACGTTGAGCGCTTAATTCTTTCCTGGTATCAATCTCGTCTGGATGAAATTAGCCCAGGCGATAAGCAAAAAGACCCTAAGACGCGTCTGCAAGAGTATTTGCAGGGTCGCCACTTGCCACTGCCATCTTATTTGGTGGTACAGGTTCGTGGTGAAGCGCACGATCAGGAATTTACCATTCACTGTCAGGTGAGTGGCCTGCCTGAACCGGTCGTTGGTACTGGTTCAAGCCGCCGTAAAGCGGAACAGGCTGCAGCTGAGCAGGCGCTTATCAAGCTGGAGCTGGAATAATGAGCGAAGAACAAACCTTTTGCGGATTCGTGGCCATCGTTGGTCGCCCGAATGTCGGCAAATCCACGCTGCTAAACCAGTTGCTTGGGCAAAAAATCTCTATCACTTCCCGTAAAGCGCAGACTACCCGTCACCGCATTATGGGTATCCATACTGAAGGCCCGTATCAGGCGATTTACGTCGATACCCCGGGGCTGCATATGGAAGAAAAGCGCGCCATCAACCGCCTGATGAACAAAGCTGCAAGCAGCTCCATCGGTGATGTTGAGCTAGTTATCTTCGTTGTTGAAGGCACGAAGTGGACCGCCGACGATGAGATGGTGCTCAACAAACTGCGTGACGCTCGCGCGCCGGTTATCCTTGCGGTCAACAAAGTTGATAACGTTCAGGATAAAGGCGTTCTGTTGCCGCATCTGCAATTCCTCGGCAACCAGATGAACTTCCTCGACATCGTGCCGATTTCTGCGGAACACGGTATGAATGTGGACACTATCGCGAGCATCGTGCGTAAACGTCTGCCAGAAGCGACTCACCACTTCCCGGAAGATTACATCACGGACCGTTCACAGCGTTTCATGGCGTCAGAAATCATCCGTGAAAAACTGATGCGTTTCCTGGGTGCAGAACTGCCATATTCCGTAACGGTTGAAATCGAGCAATTCGTGGCTAACGCCCGTGGCGGTTTTGACATCAACGGTCTGATTCTGGTTGAACGTGAAGGCCAGAAGAAGATGGTGATCGGCAACAAAGGCTCCAAGATCAAAACCATCGGCATCGAAGCCCGTAAAGACATGGAAGAGATGTTCGAAGCCAAAATCCACCTGGAACTGTGGGTTAAGGTGAAATCCGGTTGGGCAGACGATGAACGCGCACTGCGTAGCCTGGGTTATACCGACGATTTGAAATAAGACAATGGAAGGCTGGCAACGGGCTTTTGTCCTGCATAGTCGCCCCTGGAGCGAAACCAGCCTTCTGCTTGATCTTTTTTCTGAAGAGTCCGGGCGCGTTCGTTTAATTGCGAAAGGCGCTCGCTCTCGACGCTCCAACCTCAAAGGGACGTTACAGCCCTTTACCCCCTTGCTGGTTCGCTGGGGCGGGCGTGGTGAAGTCAAAACACTGCGTAGCGCCGAAGCTGTCTCACTGGCACTTCCTCTAAGTGGTATCGGACTTTACAGCGGCTTATATGTGAATGAACTGATTTCACGTGTGCTGGAAGACGAAACGCGCTTTTCAGAATTATTCTTCGATTATCTCCACTGTATTCAGGCCCTCGCGGGAATCAACGGTTCACCCGAACCGGCTTTACGCCGTTTTGAATTAGCCCTGCTTGGGCATCTGGGTTATGGCGTGGATTTCCTCCACTGCGCGGGAAGCGGTGAAGAAGTTAGTGACTCCATGACCTATCGATACCGTGAAGAAAAAGGGTTTATCGCAAGCCTTGTGGTAGATAACAACAGCTTTACCGGTCATGAATTGAAAGCACTTGCTAACCGTGAGTTTCCTGATGTTGCCACGCTGCGTGCCGCTAAACGTTTTACCCGCATGGCCCTGAAACCCTATCTGGGTGGTAAACCCCTTAAAAGCCGCGAATTATTCCGCCAGTTTGTGCCCAAAATTCGACCACTTAAATCTCCGCAAGACCCGCAATAACGCCTGCCCGTAGCCACGCTTTCCATACCCGGTGTAAACTGCCTGAACTCAAACCGTTCTGAACCCGAGGAAAGGCATGGCTGAATTACTGTTAGGCGTAAACATCGATCACATCGCAACGCTTCGTAACGCGCGTGGCACGGCATATCCTGATCCTGTACAGGCTGCATTTATCTGCGAGCAGGCTGGAGCAGACGGTATTACGGTTCACCTGCGTGAAGATCGTCGTCACATTACCGACCGTGACGTGCGCATCCTGCGTCAGACCCTCGACACTCGTATGAATCTGGAAATGGCTGTTACCGAAGAGATGATTGGTATCGCTTGCGAAACCAAACCGCACTTCTGCTGCCTGGTGCCAGAAAAACGCCAGGAAGTGACCACAGAAGGTGGTCTCGATGTAGCAGGCCAGCTGGATAAAATGCGTGATGCCTGCAAACGTCTGGCCGACGCCGGCATTCTGGTTTCCCTGTTTATTGATGCCGACCACGCACAAATTGATGCTGCGGTTGCCGTTGGTGCGCCCTATATCGAAATCCACACGGGCTGTTACGCTGATGCCAAAGACGAAGCGACTCAGGCCAAAGAACTGGCACGTATTGCCGAAGCTGCCACTTACGCCGCTGGCAAAGGCCTGAAAGTGAATGCCGGACACGGTCTGACTTATCACAACGTGAAAGCTATTGCTCGCCTGCCAGAAATGCATGAGCTGAACATTGGTCACGCGATTATTGGCCGTGCGGTGATGAGTGGCTTGAAAGAGGCGGTTGCAGAAATGAAACGCCTGATGCAGGAAGCTCGTAGCTAATGGCGATTCTTGGCCTTGGCACCGACATCGTAGAGATAGCGCGCATTGAAGGCGTTATCTCGCGTTCCGGCGACCGTCTGGCAAAGCGCGTGCTGAGTGCCAATGAATGGCTGCAATACCAGGCGCACCAGCAACCGGTGCGCTTTCTCGCTAAACGTTTTGCGGTAAAAGAAGCGGCGGCTAAAGCATTTGGCACCGGGATCCGCAACGGACTGGCATTTAACCAGTTCGAAGTGTTTAACGATCCTTTGGGTAAGCCGCAGCTACGTTTCTGGGAAGAGGCAGAGCGAGTGGCGCAAAGAATGGGCGTGCGCTCAGTACACGTTACGCTTGCCGACGAACGGCATTACGCTTGCGCGACTGTGATCATCGAGAATTAAAGTTTATCGGCGTGATGCAACTGAACAAACTTGTCCCACAGTTGCTCTTCGTTCTCAATATGCGCCGGATCGCTGATGATGGTATTTGGAATCGGGCAAACTTTCTGGCAGGTTGGCGTTTCGTAATGCCCGACGCACTCGGTACAGCGATCGGTATTGATCTCGTAAATGCTGTCACCCATGGAAATTGCCTCGTTCGGGCACTCCGGCTCGCACATATCGCAGTTGATACATTTTTTAGTGATAAGTAGCGCCATGGGGAAATCTCGATAACATCAGAAACAGGGCGGGCATTATACGCCCAATCCCGCATCAAACCAGTTTTTTTACCAGAGCTTCACTGTGGCGAATGCGCCCCGGTGCATGTTCCAGATCCCTTTGAACCAAAGCCATAAACAACAAATCGGTTAACATCATTTGCGCGCTGGTGGATGAAATCGCCGCACTTCGCGTCGCCTGTTCTTCGGCGATGGTGTACAGGCAGAGCGTCGCTCGCTGCTGTAACGCATTGGGTGTAAAGCCTGTGATGGCGAGGATCTTTGCCCCGGTGCGCAGGGTTTCATCGGCGGCGAGGTTTATCTCACGCCGTTCACCAGAATAGGAAATCGCCAGTAACACATCGTCACTGCTTGAGGCTTGCGCCGTCGCAAGTAGCGCATGCATGTCTTGCTCAGCCACCGCGTTAATGCCGATTTTCATCAGCTTCCAGGCAAAGTTCTTGGCAACCAGCCCGGATGCGCCAATGCCTACCAGCAGTACGCGTCGCGCATTGCGCAGCATGTTCACGCTCGCCAGCAGCTTTTCTTCGCTGTTGACGTCCAGCGTTGCATGCATCGCCGCCATATTATCTTTGATCAGCTTCTCACCCACCAGGCGCAGCGGATCGTCACCCAGAATAAGATTATGCACCGGAACTGATTGTGATTGCTGGCCGCTGGCGAGAGCTTCACTGATGGCGAGTTTCAGGGCCGGAAAGCCTTTGAACCCCAGTTTTTGGGAGAATTTCACCACGCTCGACTGGCTCACTCCGGCCTCTGCCGCCAGCTGTTGTGAACTTAAATGACGGGCGTAGTCGGGTTTCTCCAGCAGAAAGTCGGCCAGTTTACGGTCACTCTGTGCAAGCGTTGAGTAGCGGCTTCGAATACGCAGTAAACAGTTCATGTCCTCTCCAGTCTGCCGGGTCAATAATGTGAGCCGCTCCATAATAACGTAAATTACGCTCGCCTGAATGAATTTTATATTCCATTATATGGAAACTGTAAGGAATTAAATATTCAAAGGTGCATGATGAATCTTGGCTCACTCGTTTCTGAAACTCGTAATCCACAAACAATGGATCTCGATTGCCTCTCAACGCTCGCGATGGTCGAACGCTTTAACCAGCAGGATGCGCTGGTAGCCGGTGCGGTCGAAAAAACACTACCGGAAGTGGCCCTGGCGGTAGATGCCGCTGCCGAATCACTGAAAGCGGGTGGGCGTTTGATTTATATGGGAGCCGGAACCAGTGGGCGTCTTGGCGTTCTGGATGCCTCCGAATGCCCACCCACATTTGGTGTGCCACACGGTCTGGTGATAGGTTTAATTGCCGGAGGTCCTGGGGCATTGCTGAAAGCGGTCGAAGGTGCTGAAGACAATCAGCAATTGGGTGAAGACGACCTGAAAGCGTTAGACCTGACGGTTAACGATATGGTGGTTGGGCTTGCTGCCTCAGGCCGTACGCCATACGTCATTGGTGGCCTGCGTTATGCCCGTAACCTGGGTTGCCGTACTGCCGCTATTTCCTGTAACCCGGGTTCCGCTATTGCGCTGGAAGCTGAAATTGCCATTTCTCCGGTCGTAGGCCCGGAAGCGTTGACCGGTTCTACTCGTCTGAAATCAGGCACTGCGCAGAAGCTGGTGCTGAATATGATTTCCACAGGCGCGATGGTCAAACTGGGCAAGGTGTACCAGAATCTGATGGTGGACATGAAAGCCACCAATATCAAGCTGGTAGACCGCGCCTGCCGTATTGTTGTTGAAGCGACCGGTGCCTGCCGTGAAGACGCAGAAAACGCCCTGAAACAAACGGATTATGAAGTTAAGCCCGCCATTCTCATGCTACTCACCGGTGTTGATGCTCAAACTGCGCAAGTGCGCCTGGCAGATAGCCACGGTTATCTCCGCTGCGCCTTAAAATAAAGGTATTGAATCATGGATAAGACAGCGGCTCTGGCCAGTGAGATTTTGCTTGGCATCGGTGGGCAGGCAAACATCGCCCGTCTCGAAAACTGTATGACCCGCGTGCGGGTAGAAGTGAATGACGATGGCCTGCTGGATATTGCTGGTCTGAAAAAACTGCCAGGTGTCAGCGGCTATGTGAAACAGGGCCAGCAGCATCAGCTGATTGTCGGGCCAGGGCGTGCCGCACAAGTGGTGGATGCCATGCGTGAGCTGCTGCAAAGCAGCGGGCAGGTCATCACAGCAGAAGACGATATCGCGCAGAATAAGGCTCAGGCCAAAGCGCGTTACCAGGCGCCGATGAGCGAAGCGCTGCGTAAACTGGCAAACGTCTTTATTCCATTGATTCCTGCTTTTATCGCTTCCGGGCTGATTACCGGGATTATTAATATCCTCAAACGCCCGGATATTGTGGGTGACCTTGCCACCCAATACCCGAACATTCTCGGCTTGCTCGCCATCTTCGGTAGTGCGGTGTTTGCTATTATGAATATTCTGGTCGGCGTCAATGCCGCCAAAGTATTCGGTGGCTCGATGGCGATGGGCGGTGTGATGGCGGGGATACTTTCCAGCCCACAACTGGCGCAAATCCACCTGTTTGGTGAAAACCTCCAGCCTGGCCGTGGCGGGGTTATCGCTGTGTTGCTGGTGGTTGCGTTGATGTGCTGGATTGAAAGACGGTTACGCAAGTTGTTGCCTGGTTCGATTGAACTGATCCTCAATCCGCTTCTGACGACGCTCATTACCGCGTCGATTGCGATTGTTGCTTTGCAGCCGTTAGGTGGCCTGATTTCTGATGCGATTGCTCACGGCGCAACAATGGCAATCGACAAAGGTGGCCTGGTGGTTGGTGCAGTGCTTTCCGGTGCATTCTTGCCGTTGGTGCTTTCCGGTTTGCATCAGGGGTTGGTGCCCATTCATGTCGAGCTAATCCAGACTCATGGCCAGAACGCATTGCTGCCCATTCTGGCCATGGCAGGAGTCGGGCAAGTGGGGGCGGCCATCGCGGTCTTCATGAAAACGCGCAATCAGCGCCTGAAAAAACTTATCAAAGGGGCGTTGCCGGTAGGGCTGCTGGGTATTGGCGAACCGCTCATTTTTGGTGTGACTTTACCGCTGGGCAAGCCGTTTATCGGCGCGTGTTTGGGTGGTGCGGTTGGCGGGGCGCTGATCAGTTACTGGAAAGTGGCGACGGTTATCACCTTCGGAATTTCAGGTTTACCATTGGCATTAACCATTGTTACCGGAAAAGTGATGCTCTATCTGTTAGGCTTTCTGATAGCGGTCATCGCCGGGTTCTTATTTACATGGTTTATGGGCTTTAACGATCCAGAGGAGTAACGTTTGGCAACTCAGAGTGAGCGTCGGGTAGTATTTTTCGATTTAGATGGCACGCTGCATCAGCAGGATATGTTTGGCAGCTTCTTGCGCTACCTGCTGCGCCATCAACCACTCAATCTGTTACTTGTCATCCCGCTTTTGCCGGTGATCGGGGGCACGTTGCTGATTAAAGGGCGTGCCGCCCGCTGGCCGATGAGCCTGTTGCTGTGGGGCGCGACTTTCGGCCACAGTGAAAAGCGCCTCAAAGAGCTGGAAGCAAACTTCGTCACCTGGTTTCGGGGCGAAGTCACCGCCTTTCCGGTTGTGCAGCAGCGCCTTACCGACTACCTGACCAGCTCCGATGCTGATGTCTGGCTGATTACTGGCTCACCGCAACCGCTTGTTCAGCAGGTTTATTTCGATACGCCCTGGTTACCGAAAGTGAAGCTGATTGCCAGCCAAATCAAGCGTTCCCACGGTGGGTGGGTGCTCACATTACGCTGCCTTGGGCATGAAAAAGTCTCACAGCTGGAACAGCAAATCGGCACGCCACTACAACTCTATAGCGGCTACAGCGACAGCAATCAGGACAACCCACTACTCTATTTTTGCCAGCACCGTTGGCGGGTGACGCCACAGGGCCAGTTGCAGCAGCTCGAATAATTCCGTCTGACATAACGACTGTGTATAATGCGCGCCCTAATATAGGCCGGAGAATCCCTTGTCAGAAAGCGAATTGAATCACGAACACTGGATGCGTCATGCGTTGACGCTGGCGCGTCGTGCCTGGGAAGAAGGTGAGGTTCCGGTCGGCGCAGTGCTGGTCCACAACAACCAGGTGATTGGTGAAGGCTGGAACCGACCGATTGGCCGACACGATCCGACAGCTCACGCGGAAATTATGGCGCTGCGTCAGGGCGGAATGGTGTTGCAAAATTACCGTCTGCTGGAAACCACGCTTTATGTCACCCTCGAACCTTGCGTCATGTGCGCCGGGGCGATGGTTCATGGGCGCATCGGGCATCTGGTTTTTGGCGCGCGTGATGCGAAAACCGGTGCGATTGGTTCTTTAATGGACGTGCTGAGACACCCGGGTATGAACCACCAGGTCACGGTTACTGAGGGCTTGCTGGCAGAAGAGTGTTCGGCAATGTTGAGTGATTTCTTTCGAGCCCGCCGTCTGGAGAAAAAGGCCCTAAAGGAAAAGGCCCGAAACGCGGAGTAGCTAACTCCACGGGCGCAACTGCCGGATACGCTTCGGCATATTTTTCCTCTTGCGCGACCTGTTCCTCTTTTTCGAGCAAATACCCCACAAGGCTTATGTGATATTTACGGATATTTTCCACATAAGCGTATGCCTCATGGCCGCGGGCGTAACCGTAAGTCGTTTTACTGTAATACGGCTTCTGGCTCAGTAGCGGCAAGCGCATTTTAACATCAGCCCAGCTATCCGGATTTCCCTTCTGCTTTGCAGTCAACTGACGAGCATCCAGCATGTGGGCATAACCCATGTTGTACGCGATCAGTGCAAACCAAATACGTTCTTCCTCGGGGACGGTTTCCGGAACTTTCGCCATCATATCCTTCAGATAACGGCTTCCACCTTCAATGCTTTGCTCCGGATCCAGACGGTCGCTCACTCCCAGACTTTGCGCCGTGTTTTTGGTCAGCATCATTAGCCCGCGCACACCGGTTGGTGAGGTAGCCTGGTCATCCCAATGTGATTCCTGATACGAAATAGCCGCCAGCAAGCGCCAGTCTATTTCTGTGGCATATTTTTCGAATAACGGCTGGAGATCGGGCAGCACGGTATCCACCGCTTTCAGGAATGTACGGGTATCGACGTAATCAAAATCACCCACGTGGCCGAGATACTTTTCTTCCAGACGGGCAAAGGTGCCATCGCTGTTGAGTCGATTATAAAAATCGAGCAATGCCGCAGAGAGGCTGTCATCGTTATCCAGGGCGCTGAACCACGTAACGGGTTGTTCATCCGTGACATCCAGAGCAACCGCAAGCTGGGGGTGCACACGCTGGAAGGTACTGATCGCCACGGAGTCGGCAATGGTGAAGGCTATTTTCCCGTCGACCACTTGTTGCATCAATTCTGTGCTGCTGTGTCGGTCATCCACCCGCCAGCTTAAATCGGGGAATTTTTGTTCTTTGAGCCTGTTCAGGGCATTAAGAGAGGTGACACCCGGCGAAAGCACCAACTGGTTTTCTTTAACGCCTGCCAGTGTTTTGGGCCGCGGGCTACCCATGCGATAAACCATCTGCTGAGAAACAGAGTAATAAGCAGGGCCAGCGCGGTATTGCAGGCTGCGTTGGGTGTTGTAGACCAGGCCCGCAGCGATGACATCGGCATCATTATTATCAATGTCATCGAACAGCTCTTGAATGTTGGGGCGAACGGTCACTTCGAGCTTCACGCCAAGATAATCAGCAAACTGCTGGGCCAGTTCGTAATCCAGGCCGATTCGCTTACCCTGATAGAGCCCGTAAGTTAAAGGTGACTGAATGGTACTGACGCGCAGAACCCCCCGCGCTTGAATGGCGGCGATACGGTTTTCGGCTTGTCCGAACCAGGGAATGGAGGGCCATAGCGCCACTGCCAGCAACACGGTTACGGCACCGATAAGCAGATAATTAATCTTAAATAGTTTCAAATAGTTAATCTTCTGCGGTGCGTCGAGTTTTCGCTAACAACAGGCTTCAAAAATAGAGGTTCTACGAAGTGATGTGGCGCATTTTGCTTAACAAAACGCCACTGTGCAACTTTTTCAATATTAATGATTAAAATATCGCCAATGAAAACTAATCCGTTTATTTATACGCAAACGGTTTCGTCACGGCGGCGGATTATCTATAATGGCGCCCGTTTTCCCCTTGCGCCCACTGAAGCGTCCCCCTGGCGTTTCGAAGACGAGAGATCTTTGATGATGGAAATTCTGCGTGGTTCGCCCGCTTTATCGGCATTTCGTATTAACAAATTACTGACCCGCTTTAATGACGCCAACCTTCCGGTCAGCGACATTTATGCCGAGTATGTTCACTTTGCCGATCTCGAGTCGCAGCTCGACGCTGAAGAGCACGCCCGCCTGCAACGGTTGTTGAAATATGGTCCAACCCTTGCCGACCATGCCCCGACCGGCCACCTGATTCTGGTCACGCCGCGTCCTGGTACCATCTCACCCTGGTCCTCTAAAGCGACTGATATTGCCCATAACTGCGATTTGGCGAAAGTTAAGCGCCTCGAACGCGGTGTGGCGTATTACGTTACTGCAAGCCAACTGACCGACGCACAGCGCCAGGACGTTGCCACATTGCTGCATGATCGCATGATGGAAAGCGTATTTGGCTCGCTCGAGGATGCGCAGCAGTTGTTCTCTCATCACACACCTGCTCCAGTGCAAAGTGTTGACCTGCTCACGCAGGGCCGCGAAGCGCTGGTTGAAGCCAACATACGTTTAGGGCTTGCATTGGCAGAAGATGAAATCGACTACTTGCAGGATGCGTTCACTAAACTGGGTCGCAACCCGAACGACATCGAGCTGTATATGTTCGCGCAGGCTAACTCCGAACATTGCCGCCACAAAATTTTCAACGCCGACTGGATTATCGACGGCGTAGAGCAGCCTAAATCGCTGTTCAAAATGATTAAAAACACCTTCGAGAAAACGCCTGACTACGTGTTATCTGCCTATAAAGATAACGCCGCAGTGATGGAAGGCTCACAGGTAGGGCGCTTCTTTGCCGACCACGAAGCGGGCCGCTACGACTATCACCAGGAAGATGCGCATATCCTGATGAAAGTTGAAACCCACAACCACCCAACAGCCATTTCCCCATGGCCGGGTGCTGCGACCGGTTCCGGTGGCGAAATCCGTGATGAAGGCGCAACGGGTCGTGGTGCTAAACCGAAAGCAGGGCTGGTAGGTTTCTCCGTTTCAAACTTGCGTATCCCAGGTTTCGAACAGCCGTGGGAAGAAGATTTTGGCAAGCCGGATCGTATTGTTACCGCGCTGGATATCATGACCGACGGCCCTCTGGGCGGTGCGGCGTTTAACAATGAATTTGGTCGCCCGGCACTGACGGGTTACTTCCGTACTTACGAAGAGAAAGTAAACAGCCATAATGGCGTAGAGTTACGCGGTTATCACAAGCCAATCATGCTGGCGGGTGGCATCGGTAACATTCGTGCCGACCACGTTCAGAAAGGTGAAATCACCGTGGGTGCGAAACTTATCGTACTCGGTGGCCCATCCATGAACATTGGTCTGGGCGGTGGAGCGGCATCTTCTATGGCTTCTGGCCAGTCTGATGCGGACCTGGATTTTGCTTCCGTACAGCGTGACAACCCAGAAATGGAACGCCGCTGCCAGGAAGTGATCGACCGTTGCTGGGAGTTGGGTGATGACAACCCAATTCTATTTATCCACGATGTGGGCGCGGGTGGTCTTTCCAACGCCATGCCTGAACTGGTGAGCGATGGTGGCCGCGGTGGCCGTTTCGAACTGCGTGATATTCTGAACGACGAGCCGGGTATGAGCCCGCTGGAAGTGTGGTGTAACGAATCCCAGGAACGTTATGTTCTGGCGGTTGCGCCAGACCAGTTGCCGCTGTTTGACGAACTGTGCCGCCGTGAACGCGCACCATATGCCGTTATAGGTGAAGCCACTGAAGAAAAACACCTGGCGCTTAACGACAGCCATTTCAACAACCAGCCAATTGATATGCCGCTGGATGTACTGCTCGGTAAAACGCCGAAAATGGAACGCAACGTTGAAACCCTGAAAGCGAAGGGCGATGCGCTGGATTTGCGTAGTATCACGATTGCTGATGCCGTCAACCGTGTGTTGCATTTGCCAACCGTTGCGGAAAAAACTTTCCTCGTGACTATCGGTGACCGTTCGGTGACCGGCATGGTTGCTCGCGACCAGATGGTTGGCCCGTGGCAGATCCCGGTTGCCAACTGTGCGGTCACCACGGCAAGCCTCGATAGCTACTACGGCGAAGCGATGTCTCTGGGCGAACGCGCACCTGTTGCGCTGCTCGATTTCGCAGCATCTGGCCGCCTGGCGGTGGGTGAAGCGCTGACTAACATTGCGGCAACGCAAATCGGTGCGCTTAATCGCATAAAACTGTCTGCTAACTGGATGTCTGCGGCGGGTCACCCGGGTGAAGACGCCGGTCTGTACGAAGCCGTTAAAGCGGTGGGTGAAGAACTTTGCCCAATACTTGGCCTGACGATTCCGGTCGGCAAAGATTCTATGTCGATGAAAACGCGCTGGCAGGAAGGCACTGAGCAACGCGAGATGACTTCTCCGCTGTCGTTGGTTATCACCGCATTTGCCCGTGTTGAAGATGTCCGTCGCACCGTTACGCCACAGCTGCATACCGAAGATAACGCCTTGTTGCTTATCGATCTTGGCGCTGGCCACAACGCGCTGGGCGCTACCGCACTTTCTCAGGTTTACCGTCAACTGGGAGACAAACCTGCTGACGTTCGCAGCGCTGAGCAACTGAAAGGCTTCTTTAACGCGATTCAGGCGCTGGTGGCCGAGCAGAAACTGCTGGCTTACCATGACCGTTCTGACGGTGGCCTGTTAGTGACGCTGGCAGAGATGGCATTTGCTGGTCACTGTGGCGTGGAAGCGGATATCGCCACACTGGGTAACGACCATCTGGCGGCGCTGTTTAACGAAGAGTTAGGCGCGGTAATCCAGGTGAAAGCCGCCGATCGTGCCGCCGTTGAGAAAACGCTGGCTGAACACGGCCTGGCAGAATGTGTTCACTTCCTTGGTAAAGCGGTGACAGGTGATCGTTTCACGCTGACTGCTGATAAACATGCGGTGTTTAGCGAAAGCCGCACCACGCTTCGCCTGTGGTGGGCAGAAACCACCTGGCAGATGCAGCGCCTGCGTGACAACCCAGACTGTGCCGATCAAGAACATGAAGCGAAAGCCAATGACAACGATCCTGGCCTGAACGTTAAGCTGAGCTTCGATATCAAAGCCGATATTGCCGCACCGTTTATCGCCACGGGTGCGCGTCCGAAAGTCGCTGTGCTGCGCGAGCAGGGCGTTAACTCCCACATTGAAATGGCGGCTGCGTTCCACCGTGCGGGCTTTGATGCCATCGACGTGCACATGAGTGATTTGCTGGCTGGTCGCCGTGGTCTGGAAGATTTCCAGGCGCTGGTGGCGTGTGGCGGCTTCTCTTATGGTGACGTGTTGGGTGCAGGTGAAGGCTGGGCGAAGTCCATTCTCTTTAACTCACGTGTCCGTGACGAGTTCGAAACCTTCTTCCACCGCCCGCAAAGCCTGGCTCTGGGCGTGTGTAACGGTTGCCAGATGATGTCGAACTTGCGTGAACTGATTCCGGGCAGCGACCTGTGGCCACGCTTTGTGCGTAACCATTCAGACCGCTTTGAAGCGCGCTTCAGCCTGGTTGAAGTGACTTCAAGCCCGTCGCTGCTGCTGCAAGGTATGGTCGGTTCGCATATGCCAATCGCGGTTTCTCACGGCGAAGGGCATGTGGAAGTGCGCGATGCGGCACATCTTGCGGCGCTTGAAAGCAAAGGCCTGGTGGCGCTGCGCTTTATCGACAACTTCGGCAAGGTCACGCAGAACTATCCGGCAAACCCGAATGGTTCGCCAAACGGTATTACTGCGGTCACCAACGAAAGCGGGCGCGTCACGATCATGATGCCGCACCCGGAGCGTGTGTTCCGTACCGTGAGCAACTCCTGGCACCCTGCCGAGTGGGGCGAAGATAGCCCGTGGATGCGCATTTTCCGTAATGCGCGTAAGCAACTCGGTTAAGTTGTTGTGGAATCCCTGCTCCGGCAGGGATTTTTTTGTCACCATTTCCCGACAATCATCCGATTTAACTGTCTCCAATTTGAGACGTTTAAATCATTGATTTAAAATCATATAAAAAATAGATATTTTAAGTGTTGCTAAACAGCGACATTGTGTTTGAAAAACAATCAGTTTATTGCATGGTCAATTAAACAAATAAACATAATAGAAACATTGGCATGCATTATTTGTAGCAAACATGGCACATAGTATGCATAATACTGCGCAGTGGCTCATTCACCTTCTTATGTCAGCCCCCGCAAGGGTTGTGCTACATAAACCATAGAATGATGCACTCAAGGTGCCTGCCGTCCACTTTTGATTATTGTCAGTCTTGTACTGCTTTATCATGCTCCGGGCGAAACGTTGAGTAAGGCACCGCCTGATTCCAGGACAAAGGCAGAGATTATTCTCTGCCTTTGTTGTTTCTGCGTTCAAGACTTTAAACTCCCGCCATTCCCCGCTAGCATCAAATTATCCAGAATCCCAATGAGATAAGTCTATTGAACCAGTGGCATTTCTTCCCACGCTCCCTACGTCAGCTCGTCATGATGGCCTTTTTGCTGGTGCTAGTTCCGCTATTGGTTCTTGCCTGGCAAGCCTGGCAAAGCCTCAATGCGCTGAGCGACCAGGCGGCGGTGACTAACCGCACGACACTGGTTGATGCGCGCCGCAGTGAAGCTATGACTAACGTTGCACTGGAAATGGAACGTAGCTATCGACAGTACTGCGTGCTGGACGATACGACACTTGCCACGGTCTATCAGGGGCAGCGTAAGCGCTACGTACAAATGCTCGAAGCGCATTCCAGCGTTCTGCCCGACAACACGCTTTATCAGGCATTACGCCAGTCGTTAAACGATCTGGCCGACATCCAGTGCAAAAATAGTGGCCCGGATACCGCTGCTGCGGCACATCTTGAAACCTTCGCCACGAAAAATGCTGAAATGGTACAAGCGACGCGTGCGGTGGTGTTTTCCCGTGGGCAACAGTTGCAACAAGAAATTGCTGAACGCGGGCAGTTCTTTGGCTGGCAGGCGCTGGTGTTATTCCTGTTGAGCTTTGCATTGGTCATTATCTTTACGCGCATGATTATCGGCCCGGTTAAAGGTATCGAGAAGATGATTAATTTACTCGGTGAAGGGCGTTCATTGGGGAATTCGGTATTGTTTAAAGGGCCGCGCGAATTGCGCTCTGTAGGGCAGCGTATCGTCTGGCTCAGTGAGCGTTTATCCTGGCTTGAGTCCCAGCGCCATGAGTTTTTGCGCCATATCTCCCATGAGTTAAAAACCCCGCTCGCCAGTATGCGCGAAGGGACGGAATTGCTTGCCGATCAGGTCGTCGGGCCATTGACCAACGACCAAAAAGAGGTGGTGGAAATACTTGATAACAGTAGCCGCCACTTACAAAAATTGATTGAACAATTATTGGATTACAACCGCAAACTGGCGGATGTCCCGGTCGAACTCGAAAAAGTTGAGTTAGCGCCGCTTATTGAGATGGTTATCTCGGCTCACAGTTTGCCAGCACGAGCTAAAATGATGCGTACCGAATGCCATTTAAGCACCGTGGCGTGCCTTGCTGAACCCATGTTGTTAATGAGCGTGCTGGATAATCTCTACTCCAATGCGGTGCACTATGGGTCTGAATCCGGTACCATTTATCTACGAAGCGCGCAGGTGGGCAACACACTTCATATTGATGTTGGAAATACGGGTGACCCGATTCCCTCTGCGGAGCGAGAGATGATCTTTGAGCCTTTTTATCAAGGCAGCCACCAGCGTAAAGGTGCGGTGAAAGGGAGCGGGCTGGGGTTGAGCATCGCCCAGGACTGTATCCGACGCATGCAGGGTGAATTGCACCTGATTGACGATGAAACGGTAGATGTTTGCTTCCGTATCGAGTTGCCTGTTTTTCCCGAGAACAAATAAAAAATGAAAGCGACTATTTTTTACGTGCTGCGTAACCGCTTGTTTACCCGGCTTCGCAGCCCTGTTTTGATTCGTCCTGTTTCAGCATTGTTAGTGCCATTATTGCTGGCGAGCTGTGTCCAGAATACTGCGCCGAAAGATGTAAAACACGTACTGCCAGCAGAAGAGCCAGAGCAGCAACTGGCAGATTATTTGTCTACGGATTGTGAAGAGATCTGGCAAAACCAGAGCCACGATTCGATGAGTAACCCGCTTTACTGGCTCAGAGCGATGGACTGTGCCGAGCGTTTAGCGCCAGTGCAGGCGAGGGCAGAAGCACGCCGTTGGCCATCCGATACCTGGCGCGACACGTTTAAGCGCGGCATTTTATTAGCCAATGCGAAAATTACCCCAACCGAGCGCCGTCGTTACATGGTGAAGCTCGATGCGATGACGACAGAAGTGCCTGCACAGGTGCGCTCGTTATTCCAGGTGTGGCGTGATGGGCAAGCATCCTTGCTGGCGCTGTCAGATGAACGCACGCGCTACAGCAAATTACAGCAATCTTCAGACAACGAGCTCGATACGCTGCGTGAACAGCAGCAACGCCTCAGAAGCCAGCTCAACCTGACGACCCGCAAACTGGAAAACCTGACGGACATTGAACGCCAGCTTTCCAGCCGCAAACCTGCCGGTACTGAGCTGCCGGATAACACCAAACCCGCGCAGGAGGCGAAACCATGACGCAACGTAAACCCGCCAGATTACTGCTGGTTGATGACGACCCTGGCTTGCTAAAACTGCTTGGCATGCGTCTGACTAGCGAAGGTTATACCGTCTTAACTGCGGAAAGTGGGGCTGAAGGGTTGCGTCTATTAGGGCGGGAGAAAATCGACCTGGTGATCAGTGACCTGCGGATGGACGAAATGGACGGCATGGCGCTGTTCGCTGAAGTCCAGAAAGTGCAGCCTGGGATGCCGGTTATTATTCTTACCGCCCACGGTTCGATTCCTGACGCCGTGGCAGCAACGCAGCAGGGTGTATTTAGCTTCCTGACGAAACCGGTTGATAAAGACGCGCTGTATAAAGCCATCGACGATGCGCTGGAACACACCGTGAGCGCGGGTGACGATATGTGGCGCGATACTATCGTCACCCGTAGCCCTGGGATGTTACGCCTGCTGGATCAAGCGCGCATGGTTGCCCAGTCGGATGTCAGCGTCCTGATTAACGGACAAAGCGGGACCGGTAAAGAGATCCTCGCTCAGGCCATTCACAACGCCAGCCCGCGCAGTAAAAAAGCGTTTATCGCTATCAACTGCGGCGCGTTGCCGGAACAGCTACTGGAATCCGAACTGTTTGGTCATTCACGCGGCGCATTTACTGGCGCGGTCAGCAGCCGGGAAGGGCTGTTCCAGGCCGCAGAGGGCGGAACGTTGTTCCTCGATGAAATTGGCGATATGCCGATTCCCTTGCAGGTGAAATTGCTGCGTGTGTTGCAGGAGCGCAAAGTGCGCCCTTTGGGCAGCAACCGAGACCTCGATATTGATGTGCGTATTCTCTCTGCCACCCACCGCGACTTACCCAAAGCGATGGAGCGCGGCGAGTTTCGTGAAGATTTGTTCTACCGCCTGAATGTGGTGAGCCTGAAAATCCCTGCCCTGCAAGAACGCGCGGAAGATGTGCCTTTGCTGGCAAATCATTTATTGCGCCAGTCTGCCGATCGCCATAAGCCGTTTGTGCGCAGTTTTTCGACCGATGCCATGAAGCGCCTGATGGCGGCAAGTTGGCCTGGCAACGTGCGCCAGTTGGTTAACGTGATTGAACAGTGCGTGGCATTGACGTCCGCTCCGGTCATCAGCGAAGCCCTCGTCCAGCAAGCGCTGGAAGGGGAAAACACCGCGCTGCCGACGTTTGTTGAAGCGCGTAATCAGTTCGAGCTGAACTACCTGCGCAAATTGCTGCAAATGACCAAAGGCAATGTTACCCAGGCTGCGCGTGTAGCGGGGCGTAACCGTACCGAATTCTACAAATTACTCTCACGGCATGAACTCGATGCCAATGACTTTAAAGAGTAGTTTGTGGTAGGTTGAATCATTGATGAAGTGCGGGAAGACAGAGAAGACCATGAAAAAAATTGATGCGATTATTAAGCCGTTCAAACTGGATGATGTGCGTGAAGCGCTGGCAGAAGTTGGCATCACCGGCATGACGGTGACTGAAGTTAAAGGTTTTGGCCGTCAGAAAGGCCACACCGAACTGTACCGTGGTGCTGAGTACATGGTGGATTTCCTGCCAAAAGTAAAAATTGAAATTGTCGTGACAGACGACATCGTTGATACCTGCGTGGATACCATTATTCGTACCGCGCAAACCGGTAAAATCGGCGATGGTAAAATCTTTGTCTTTGACGTGGCACGCGTAGTGCGTATCCGTACTGGCGAAGAAGACGACGCCGCGATTTAACTGGCCTTTTTGGCGGGAGTTAAATTGATATTACTCGCCATTTTCAATACTCAAAATAATTCGAGTCGCAGGAAGGCGGCCAGGCCGCAAGTCCCCAGGAGCATAGATAACTATGTGACTGGGGCGAACGGATGCAGCCAACGCACCTGCAACTCGAAGTATGAAGAGTATAAATCACATCACCTTATGCGGGCCAAAACACTCATAATTAATTCGGTCCTGTTCAACGCCCACCTTCACTAACTGCTCCGCCGCAAAACGCATAAAACTCACAGGGCCGCACAGATAGAACTGCATATCTGGCGCGCTGATTTTGCTCTCCAGTGCGACTAAATCCATCAGCCCTTCGCTATCGAATTTAGCTTCTGCACGGCAGCTTGCGGATGGTGTGCGATACCAGACGTGGCGTTCAAAGCGTGGCAACTGTTCACCCAGGTGATTCACTTCATCCGCAAATGCATGTACGTCACCATGTTCAGCCGCATGGAACCAGTTCACCTGCGCGCTATGGTCATTTTTCGCCAGCGTATCAAGCATCGCCAGCATCGGCGTTTGGCCAACACCGGCTGATATCAGCGTAACCGGAGTTTGTGCGCTCACGTCCATAAAGAAATCACCCGCCGGAGCGGCAAGATGCAGTTCATCGCCCACCTGCGCGTGGTTGTGTAACCAGCTTGAAACCTGGCCCAAATCTTCGCGTTTCACCGCAATGCGGTAGCGCTTACCATCTGGCTTACGGGTCAGGGAATACTGGCGAATTTCCTGATGCGGGAAACCTTCAGGCTTCAGCCATACGCCAAGATATTGGCCTGGCAGGTAATCAACCACGGGTTTGCCATCCAGCGATTCAAATTCAAAGCTGGTGATAAGGGTGCTTTGCGGCTCTTTTGCCACAATGCGGAAGGCGCGAGTGCCTTCCCAGCCGCCATTTTTCGCCGCGTTTTGCTGGTAAATTTCCGCTTCACGATTGATAAACACGCCTGCCAGCACGCCATACGCTTTGCTCCATGCATCCAATACTTCCTGGCCCGGGCTGAACATTTCATCCAGCGTCGCTAACAGGTGACCGCCGACGATGTCGTACTGTTCCGGTTTGATCTGGAAGCTGGTGTGTTTCTGCGCGATTTTTTCTACCGCAGGCAGTAACACCGCCAGATTTTCAATATTAGTCGCGTAAGCACAGATGGCGTTGAACAGCGCTTTACGCTGATCGCCATTGCGTTGGTTGCTCATATTGAAGATCTCTTTCAGCTCAGGATTATGGCTGAACATGCGATCGTAAAAGTGTGCGGTAAGTTTTGGGCCGGTTGCTGCAAGCAGGGGAATAGTCGATTTCACGGTAGCGATGGTTTGTGCATCAAGCATGGTGTTTCTCCATTTTCGGGCAGGTAAATTAATTGATGTATTTTAAATACATCTTATAAAATTATCGGATTAAAAAAAAGCACTACATTGTAAATGGATACTTACTGAGTCGATTCGGCTCACAGAACGTGAAATTTCTGCATGTTGATGATGAATTAATATCCGCAGAAATAGCTTGCCACTTTTTCCTTCAAACCCTTGCAGGACGCCGAGCCAATCGTTTGCGTAAAAACCTCTGTCAAGACCTATCACCCAACACTGTTTCGGTTTACACTGTTGCCCGTTGTATTTAAGGCGGCCTTAAAGCTGTTCAAATATTTACTGTTAGCTGAGTCTGGAGATGCGAATGTTAAAACGTGAAATGAACATTGCCGATTACGATGCCGATTTATGGCAGGCCATGGAGCAAGAAAAAGTACGTCAGGAAGAGCACATTGAACTGATCGCCTCCGAAAACTACACCAGCCCGCGCGTGATGCAGGCTCAGGGTTCTCAGTTAACCAACAAATACGCTGAAGGCTACCCAGGCAAACGCTACTACGGCGGCTGCGAATACGTTGATGTCGTTGAACAACTGGCTATCGACCGCGCAAAAGAGCTGTTCGGCGCTGATTACGCTAACGTGCAACCGCACTCTGGTTCACAGGCTAACTTTGCGGTATACACCACTTTGCTGGAACCAGGCGACACCGTTCTGGGTATGAACCTGGCACACGGCGGCCACCTGACTCACGGCTCACCGGTAAACTTCTCCGGCAAGCTGTACAACATCGTTCCTTACGGCATCGATGAAACCGGTCACATTGATTACGCAGACCTGGAAAAACAAGCTAAAGCCCATAAGCCGAAAATGATCATCGGTGGTTTCTCTGCTTATTCCGGCGTGGTTGACTGGGCAAAAATGCGTGAAATCGCAGACATGGTTGATGCGAAACTGTTCGTGGACATGGCACACGTTGCTGGCCTGATTGCCGCTGGCGTTTACCCGAACCCGGTTCCACACGCACACGTTGTGACGACCACTACGCACAAAACGCTGGCAGGCCCACGCGGTGGTTTAATCCTCGCAAAAGGCGGCAGCGAAGAGCTGTACAAGAAACTGAACTCCGCTGTCTTCCCAGGCGCGCAGGGCGGCCCACTGATGCACGTTATCGCGGGTAAAGCTGTGGCACTGAAAGAAGCCATGGAACCTGAGTTCAAAACGTATCAGCAACAAGTGGCTAAGAACGCGAAAGCAATGGTTTCTGTGTTCCTGGACCGTGGCTACAAAGTGGTTTCTGGCGGTACTGACAACCACCTGTTCCTGCTGGACTTGGTTGATAAAAACCTGACCGGTAAAGAAGCCGATGCCGCACTTGGCCGTGCAAACATCACCGTAAACAAAAACAGCGTGCCAAACGATCCGAAGAGCCCGTTTGTGACTTCTGGTATCCGTATCGGTACGCCTGCGGTGACTCGCCGTGGCTTCAATGAAGCAGACGTTCGCGAACTGGCTGGCTGGATGTGTGATGTGTTAGATAGCATCAACGACGAAGCGGTTATCGAACGCACCAAGCAAAAAGTTCTGGATATCTGCGCCCGCTTGCCGGTTTACGCATAATTTCCGCTACGTAAGTGACTAAAGCCCACGTTATGTGGGCTTTGTTGTTTTTGAAGGCTAATGCTGATCGCGCGTGATTAAACTGCAGTTCTTCGCAGTGGCTACGGTATCGCTGCTCTGAGTTGCCTGAATACAGGCATCCATTGGCGATAAGGGGGGCGGGGTATTAACCGTCTGGGCTGCACAACCTACCAATAACAGCCCGAATATCATTGCACCTGCTTTATGCATCATTTCTCTCCATGCCAGATGTTGACTGGGATATCCGGGGAATATTTCCTCACGGCTTATTCTTTACCCAGCGTGGCTTCCACATACAAATAACCAATTCCCATCACTTGCTGTGGCCGCGAAAGCTTGCCGAAGCTAATTTGCGTCGCATTAATCTTTAGCGCATCGCCATGGTCAAACGGGTTAAACCCAATCTGCCGATTGATGGTGGCCAGCCAGTCCTCGCCAAATCCACAGCTTCTGCCATAAAACAAAATATTGTTAATATTTAATATATTAAGGAAATTATACAAACTCAGCCCAATGGCATTAGCGGCACTTTCTACCCAGCTGCGGACCTGTTCATCGCCATTATGCCAGGCGGAAATAAGCTGTGCGGAGGTGACATTTTCCGGGTCTTGTCGTACCGAACCAGGTTGCGATTTTAGCCAGATACGCGCCTGTTTTTTTAACGCCGAAAGCGATGCGACGGTTTCCAGACAGCCGTAGCGCCCACAGTCACAGGCCATGCCATCAGGGTTCACAATGGTGTGGCCGATTTGCCCGCTGCCATACAAACTGCCGCGATAAATCTGCCCGTTGATGACAAACGACGAACCAATCCCATAATCAACATTGATGACGCAGAAATCCTGGCGATTCGCCGGGTTTTGCCATTTCTCTGCCAGCGCCAGCATTACACAATCGTTATCCACTTTTACCGTTACGCCGAGCTTTTCCTCCAGCAGATATTTAATTTCCACCGGCTCTCGCCACGGTGCCTGTGGCATAGTTTGTGACACGCCGGTAACCGGGTCGACTTGCCCGTGGATAGCCAAAGCAAGGTTGATCGTTTTCTTCGGCCATTTTTTACGCTGAGTGCGCCAGATATTTTCAATCGCGGCCAGTAAATCTTGCGGTGTGCAAGCATTGACATGAATACGTTCAAACTCACCCAGTGGTGAAAGTTGCGCATCGCACAACTGGCTCTCAATGCTGGTGGGCGTCACATTCATGCAGAGAATAAAATCCCCGTCGAGCGGGATTTGGTAACTGCCACTGTTAATGCCTCGCAGACTGAGGTTCTCGCTGGAATGGCTTAGTTTGCCATCGTTGACCAGCTCGTCGAGGATCTTGCTCACCGCCGGAATCGACAGCCCGGTATATTGAGAAAAATGAGATTTGCTTAGCCGCTTATGCTGCCACACCAGCTTCATGAAAATCTGGCGATTGAGTTGCCGCACGCGTTGGTTGTTCAGCCCTGAATCATACATTTCACTAAACTCCGTTAACTTTATTGTGTGAGCATTAAGCGCTCTAAGCCTGAGTGAGTTCTCTACACTGCAAACATAACGTATTTCACTGTTGTTTGTTTACTGGAGAAGCGAAATGTACGGAGCCGTCAACGTCTGGCAAGAGACGATTGCTATACCCACCTGGACGACCGGTGCGGAAGACCCGAATCCGATGTTTCTGGAAAACCGCGTTTATCAGGGGTCTTCCGGTGCCGTTTACCCTTACGGTGTTATTGACACACTTACCGGCAATCGCGAGATGCGCGAATACAATGCAGTGTGGATTGAAAATGATTTCATCCGTGTGATGTTACTGCCTGAATTGGGTGGTCGTATTCACAGGGCTTATGACAAAGTGATGGAGCGCGATTTCGTTTACTACAACGAAGTGGTGAAGCCTGCATTGGTGGGATTAGTGGGGCCGTGGATTTCCGGCGGTATCGAATTTAACTGGCCACAACACCACCGCCCAACCACCTTCATGCCAGTCGACGTGACTTTCCAGAAACATGAAAACGGTGCGCAAACTGTTTGGCTCGGTGAAGTGGAGCCGATGCGCGGCTTGCAAGTGATGACCGGTTTTACGTTGTACCCGGAAAAAGCGCTTATCGAAATCACCGGCAAAGTGTTTAACGGTAATGCCACGCCGCGCCATTTCCTGTGGTGGGCAAACCCAGCAGTCAAAGGCGGAGACGAGCACCAAAGCGTCTTCCCGCCAGATGTCACGGCGGTATTCGACCACGGAAAACGTGACGTTTCTGCCTTCCCGATGGCCCACGGCACTTACTACAAAGTCGACTATTCCGCAGGCGTGGATATCTCGCGCTACAAAAACATCCCGGTGCCAACCTCATACATGGCGGATAAATCGGATTACGATTTTGTCGGCGCTTACCATCATGGCGAGCAGGGCGGTTTGCTGCATATTGCCAATCACCATGTTTCACCGGGTAAGAAACAGTGGACGTGGGGTAACTGCGATTTCGGTCTGGCGTGGGACCGTAACCTGACCGACGAGAACGGCCCGTATATCGAACTGATGACCGGTGTATTTACCGATAACCAGCCCGACTTTACCTGGATTGCGCCGTTTGAGGAGAAAGTGTTCGTCCAGAATTTTTTGCCTTACAGCAAGCTCGGTACGCTGCAAAATGCCAACACACAGGCGGCCATAAAACTGGAGCGCCACAACGGTAATCTGCACATTGGTGTGTATGCCATTGCGCCGGTACCTGACTTTACGCTCAGCATTGAAGCCGCAGGTAACACACTCTGGAAATCGGCACTTTCACTGCAACCCGCTCAGGCGTGGCAGGAAAAACTCAACAACGACTGGCCACAACGCCTGACGCTGAATTTATGTGATATGCAAGGCAACGTCATTCTCAGCTACTGCGAACATATCCCTGAAGATTTACCTCTGCCGCAACCTGCTTGCGTGCCCGCCAAACCGCATGAAATCACGAATTGCGATGAATTGTATTTTATCGGTCAGCATCTGGAGCAGTATCTGCACGCCAGCCGTTCGGCACTGGATTATTACCAGCGTGCGCTGGCATTAGATCCTGAAGATTACCGCTGCAATGTAGCGCTCGGGCAGCTTGAATTTAACCGGGGCAACTGGACGCTTGCCGAACAATATGCCGATGCGGCACTGAAGCGGGCGCACCGTCTGAACAAGAACCCACAAAATGGCGATGCCAGCATGCTGCGCGGTACCGCAAAAGAAAAACAGGCTGATTACGACGGCGCGTTTGATGATTATTTCAAAGCAAGCTGGAGTGGTAACTGCCGTGACGCGGCATTTTACGCCCTGGCTCGCCTGGCATTACGCAAAGGCGACGCGACGCAAGCTCTGTCATTTGTGAATCAAAGCCTGAAATTCAACGCCAGCAATAACCTGGCGATGGGGTTGAAAGCGCTGGTCTTACAGCAAACAGGTGCATCACAAAAAGCACTACTCTGGATTGCTGCACAGCTTGAGGAATACCCACTCAGCTACGCTCTGCACTACGCCCGCTGGGCCGTTACGCAAAATGAAACTGACCGCGCTGAACTGGTGCGTATTACCGGGAAACGCGGTGTGAATGCCAGTGTTCTGGCCGGGTGGCTGGTGAGTCTTGGTCAGGACGTTCAGGCCAGAGCGCTGCTGCGCATTCTTGGTTCGCAGGAAGCAATGCCGCTGTTATGGCAAGCCGCTCTGGAAACCGACCGCGCCCAGCAACATCTTTATGTGCAGCAGGCTCAGGAAAACTTTGCCCGCAAAGTACGCTTCCCTAACACGCTTGATGAAGTGCAGATGCTGCAACGTTTGCCGCATGATGGCTTCGCGCAATATCTGCTCGGTTGTTTCTGGTACAGCAAACGTCGCTATAACGAAGCCGTCGCCTGCTGGCACTTTAGCGCACAACAGCTGCCGGACTTCGGCGCGGTGCAACGTGTTCTGGGGATTCATGCCTGGAACAAATTGCACGATGCCCAAATGGCGCAGCAATATCTGCAACGCGCCGTAACGCTCGAACCCGATAACGCGCGCTTCCTGTTTGAACTCGATTACCTGCAAAAACTCAACGGTCACTCTACGGTGGATCGTCTGGCACATCTGGCCGCTCGCCGCGACGTGGTGCTTAAACGTGATGATCTGACTGCCGAGTTACTCAGCTTGTGGAATATTCACGGAGAAACAGACTCCGCAGCGCAAGTTTTAGCGCAACGTAAATTCCACCCATGGGAAGGCGGTGAGGGCAAAGTCACCGGCCAGTATCTGATTAACCTGCAACGCCGCGCACTGGAATGCATAGCCGCTAAACAGTTCGGCAAGGCTGAAGAGTTACTTCAACAAGCGTTGACCTATCCGGAAAACCTCGGTGAAGGGCGTTTAGTCGGCCAGAGCGATAACGACATCTGGTATCTGCTTGGCTGGTGTGCGCAGCAATTGCAGCAGCAAGAACGTGCGCAGCGCTATTTTGAACGCGCTCTGGAAGGGGGGGCTGCGCTGGACGCAGGCCGTTATTACAACGATCAGCCCGTTGATTACCTGTTCTATCAGGCAATGGCTTTGGTTCGTATGGGTGAAAAAGAGCAGGCGCAGCAGCAATTCCGCAGTTTTATTCGCTGGGCCGATACGCACTTCAATGACCTGTCCGAACCCGATTTCTTTGCCGTATCGCTACCCGACCTGGTTGCGCTTGATGCTGACCGCCAGGCTGCGCATCAGCAGCACTGCCTGTTTGTTGCAGCACTTGGGCACCTTGGGCTGGGGGAGTATTCCGAGTTTGAAACTGCATTAGAAACCTTACTTTCACGCAATCCTGCTCATGACAAAGCACATCTTCTGCAACTGGCAATGCAGCGTGGGGTCTTTGCCTGAGTTTTGACATAACAATAAATGGTGGGAAATAAATCCCGCCTCCTCTGTATCTCTACAAAGCGAGGAACAACAATGAAAACTGTGCAGACACAACTACGCATGGGCTATGTATGGACTATCTGTCTGGTGGCCGCCTGTGGCGGTTTGCTATTCGGATATGACTGGGTGGTGATTGGTGGAGCAAAACCCTTCTACGAAGCTTACTTTTCGATAACCGACCCTGCGCAGTCTGGCTGGGCAATGAGTTCCGCACTGGTAGGCTGTATTTTTGGTGCCCTGGTCTCTGGCTGGTGCGCCGATAAATTTGGGCGCAAAACACCACTGATTATCTCGGCGATATTGTTCAGTGCCTCCGCCTGGGGTACGGCGATGGCCAGCAACTTCGACATGTTTGTGGTGTTCCGCATTGTCGGTGGGGTGGGCATCGGTCTCGCGTCTGCATTAAGCCCAATGTATATCGCAGAAGTTAGCCCGGCAGAAAAGCGCGGCAAGTTTGTTGCTATCAACCAGTTGACCATCGTGATTGGCGTGTTGGCCGCACAGCTTATCAACCTGATGATTGCCGAACCGGTTGCCGCAACGGCGTCGATGCAGCAAATCACGCAAAGCTGGAACGGGCAGGTTGGCTGGCGCTGGATGTTCGGTGCCGAACTGGTTCCGGCGCTGGCTTTCCTGGTGCTGATGTTCTTTGTGCCAGAGTCACCACGCTGGCTTGTGCGTGCCGGGAAGAATGAACGTGCCCACAAAATGCTTAAGCGCATCGGTAACCAGAAATATGCCGATGATACGCTCAACGATATTCTGCAAACCCTGAATAACGACACACAAAAAGTCTCCTGGGGAACGCTGTGGCAGCCGCAGGTTAAGCCCATCATTATTATTGGGATGGTGCTGGCGGTGTTCCAGCAGTGGTGCGGGATTAACGTGATATTTAACTACGCGCAGGAGATTTTTGCCTCCGCCGGGTTTGATATTAACAGCACGCTGAAATCCATTGTTGCCACCGGTTTAATCAACCTTATCTTCACTCTCGCAGCACTGCCGCTGGTGGATAAAATTGGCCGCCGTAAGCTGATGTTATTTGGCGCTGCGGGCCTGACTATCATCTATGCATTAATCGGTGCCGCATACGGTCTGGGCATTCTGGGGCTGCCGGTGCTCATTCTCGTCCTGGCGGCGATTGCGATTTACGCTTTGACGCTGGCCCCTGTGACTTGGGTTCTGCTATCAGAAATTTTCCCGAACCGGGTTCGTGGCCTGGCGATGTCTTTGGGTACGCTGGCGCTGTGGGTGGCCTGTTTCCTTCTGACCTATACCTTCCCGTTGTTGAACGCCGGTCTTGGGGCTTCAGGGAGCTTCCTGCTTTATGGCTTGATTTGTGCCGCAGGTTTTGTCTATGTGCGTCGTTATGTTCCGGAAACCAAAGGTGTGAGCCTGGAAGCGCTGGAAAAACGCATGGCAGAACAATACGGTGCAGCGGCTAAAGCTCGCGCTGAAAAAGTGGCGCAATAACAATGCAAAGCCTGCTACTCGAAAATAGCCATCTGCGTTTAGTTGTCGCCCCGGAGGGGGCGGCAATCCTGAGCCTGGATTCACTCGCGCATCAGTTGCCGATACTTCATCCCGGCGAGAAAGCGCTGTTCCCGATGCTGCCGCTGGCAAATCGGGTTGCCGGAAATCACTTCCTGCTTCACGGTGAAACGATTACGTTGCCGGAAAGCCCGGTCGATGAACAATTTTTTCTCCATGGCGATGGCTGGCTGAAAAGCTGGCAGGTGGAAACCGAGGATAGTAAGCAGATTGTTTTAACGCTGGATAGTCAGCATGAGTGCGGGTTTGATTATCACGCGCGGCTGAATTACCGGCTGGAAGGTAAGCGTTTTATCGCTGAGCTTGTGCTTACTCACCGGGGAAGTAAGCCGATGGTCTATGGGCTGGGTTTTCATCCCTTTTTCCATCTCACACCCACGACACACGTGCAGTTTGGAGCAACGGGATTCTGGCCTGAAGGAGAGAATCACTTACCTCTTGAGTGGCGTGACCAACTGACGGCACAAACCAATTTCATCACGGCGAAAATCCCGGACAACCAGTGGTTGAACGTCGGTTATTCCGGCTGGAATGGCACGGTGCTGATTGAAAGCGGCGAAATGCGCCTGCAGCTTAAATGTGCAACTCCATATCTGATGGTGTTCCGCATGGTAGACGAACCTTTTATTTGCCTCGAACCGCAAAGCCACCCGGTGAATGCCCATAATATGGCCGGACAGCCGGGGCTGGTGTTGTTGGGGGCAGGGGAGTCGACACAGTTGCAGATGGAGATTGCCGTTTTGTCGTGAGCACCAGAATCATCTCGGTTTAGCGTAGCGATATCGGCAATAGTCACCCGGCATAACCATATCATTTGAAAGTGTTATTGGCTTGTTAATGAATGCTTGCAAGCTAGCCAACGCTCGGACACACTAACGCCTCCAAAACGGGAGGGATCATGGTTTTGCATTCAACGCGCTGGCTGGCGCTCAGTTATTTTACCTACTTCTTTAGCTACGGGGTTTTCTTACCATTCTGGAGTGTGTGGCTCGCCGGAGTCGGTCTGCCTCCTGAAACCATAGGGCTATTGTTAGGCGCAGGGTTAATTGCCCGTTTCCTCGGTAGTTTGCTTCTGGCCCCCCGTGTTACCGATCCTTCCCGACTTGTTTTTGCTCTACGACTTCTTGCTTTACTCACACTACTTTTCGCTGCTGCTTTCTGGTTCGGGCAAACCGCCATCTGGTTATTGGTTGTGATGGTCGGCTTTAACCTGTTCTTCTCACCACTGGTGCCACTGACCGATGCGTTGGCCGGAACCTGGCAGCGCCAAATCACCATGGATTACGGCCGCGTGCGCTTGTGGGGGTCGCTGGCATTTGTGATTGGCTCTGCCATGACAGGCAAGCTGGTGAGTATGTTTAGCTACCAGGCAATACTGGTGCTGCTGAGTATTGGTGTTGTATCCATGCTCATCGGCATGATGCTGCGCCCATCCGTGATGCCACAAGGTGAAACCCGTCATAGCGAAGGCGCGGGCTGGCCTGCGTGGAAGAAACTGGTGCTCGGTTCATGGCGCTTCCTTGCCTGCGTAACGTTATTGCAAGGCGCACATGCGGCTTACTATGGGTTCAGTGCGATTTACTGGCAGGGCGCAGGGTATTCCGCTTCGGTTATCGGCTATCTGTGGTCGCTGGGTGTCGTTGCGGAAATTGTGATTTTTGCCCTGAGCAACAAACTGTTCCGCAACTGGAGTGCGCGTGATTTGCTGCTGCTTTCTGGCGTGACGGGGATTTTGCGCTGGAGCCTGATGGCGTACACCACCGATTTGCCGTGGCTGATTGCCGCGCAAATCCTGCATTGCGGCAGTTTCACCGTGTGCCACCTCGCGGCGATGCGCTATATCTCGGCACGCGAGGGCAACGAAGTGATTCGCTTGCAGGCGGTCTATTCTGCGGTAGCAATGGGCGGCGGTATTGCGATTATGACCATGTTCTCCGGCTACCTTTACCAGCATATGCAGGGTGGGGTGTTCTGGATTATGGCGCTGGTGGCCGTACCTGCGTTGTTCATTCGGCCACGCCCAGTCTCGTATTGTGTTAACTCTCAATAATTTTGCGGATCTGCTGCTGCTGGTGTTCACCCAGCGGCAGCGTAACGTGAATCAGTGGTGGAGAAAAAAGCGGTAGCGACGTTGAATAGGGCGTGATCACCAACGCCACTTCTTTGGGCGCGCCCTCTTTTTGATAGCTGTGAATCGTCAGGTGTTTAATATTGAGCGGCAGTAACGTGAGTTCGCGTAGCTGCTGTTCAATACTTTGTTCAAGTTCAAGATTGTTACCCGTCAGCAATAAAACCTGTTTCTCATGCAGATCATTTTCCTGCATTAACCACGCGCCAAAAATCACCGCCACCAGACCCACTTCTTCATCTGAAAAACGCATCTCAAAATGGTTTTCAAAATCGTTGAATGCTTCACGCGTGGTGCGCATCAGGCGTGGATACAGGCGCGTAATTTCTTCCGGCAGGCTGTTATCAATGCCAATACCAAACTGGCAGCGATCCAACGCCTGGGCAAGATGAATGTACAGCTGGTCGCTGAGGCCCTGTTCATCGCTAAAAGACATCCCCGCCTGTTCGCGAAAGCGCGCAATCATGCCGGAAATGGCTACACGTAAGCGTAAGTCTTGTTGATGGTTATCGTTAATAGGATCAGGCATGCGCAGCAGCTGGAACAGAAGTGCCAGAAACAGTTGTTCGTTTTCATTAGCCGATTGCATCACCCGGCGCTTCCAGTGGCGGGCGATTTCAAGCGCTGCCATAAACTCCGGGCGCATTTGAGTCCACGAACGTTGCTGCTCGGTAAACTCAGGGGTAATTCCCGCATGGTGCTGATGCAGACAGTATTGCAGGAATAGGGTTAAAAATTGCACATCGCGGCTGTCAAACTGCCGCTGTAAGCGTCGTTCGCAGAGGCCTATCAACGCCTGGAGGTTTTTCTCGTCATACAATGCCGTCAGAATCCCTTGCTGTTTAAGCTGGGTTTTGAGTGCCGGCGTAAAATGCTGCTGCACAAAGTGCGGGCATAATCGCAATGCGCGGCGTAGCCAGTGCAACAAGCACAGGCGGCGATCCAGAGGCGTACCCTCAATCCGATAGCTGCCGTCCTGTTGTGTGATAAGCCTCAGCCGGTGATAGCGCTGGATTTCATCGCCCGTGTCGGCTATATCTTGCAGGGCTTTGGTGTCATCGACCCCGTTGAGCCTGGCGAGGATCTCTGGCGTGACGGTTTGGCCCGGTAAGTAAAGCAACAAAAGCAGGTGGCAGCGACGCTGCGGACTGGAGAGTACAGATGGTGGTGGGGAAAGCAGTGTCATCATCCGCATAACCAATTCAACGTTAATTAATGCTAAGAGTAGCTAAAGCTTTTGTCGTAGAGAGCGACATTTGAGCTTTTTAATTACGGAATTCTGACTGGCTCACAGAATTATAATTTCGAGAGAATAATGAGCAGGAAAATGTGTAACAGAATTGCGTCTTTTGCCTTAATTTCTGCACTTTTTAGCCCAGAGGCTTCGGCTCATCCGCACAGTTTTATCACGCTCGTGACGACGGTGATGAGCGAAAATGATCAGCTCACGGGTCTTAAAATGCAGTGGACGATGGATGAAATCACTTCAGCCGATCTACTGTATGACGCAGGCGATGCAAAGCCCGGTTCGCCGGTGTGGAAGAAACTTGCCGCCGAAGTGATGGCCAATGTTTTAGGGCAACATTACTTCACTGAATTCTGGCATAACGGCAAAAAAGTGACGTTTAACAATTTGCCACCCGAGTACGGGCTTGCGCGGGTAGGGCATCAGGCGGTGCTCACCTTTGTATTACCGCTGGCGCATCCGCAGCCATTTAAAGGGCAGACGTTCCAGTTTGCGACGTTCGACCCGAGCTATTTTGTCGATATGAGTTATGACAATTCCAGTGATGCCAAATTGCCGAAAACATTAGCCTCACTTTGCAAAATCTCAGTGAAAACCCCGCAGCCGAACGAAGATACGCTGGCCTTCGCACAATCGCTGGATAAAGCCGATGCACCGCCCGAAGATATGGAACTGGGCAAACAGTTTGCTCAACAGGTGATATTGCAATGTCAGTAATGCCTTCTGCTCAATCCCCTTCACGCCGCTGGCTTCAGCTGTGGCCGCTGGCATTCTTCCTGCTTATTTGTGCCGCAGCGCTTTACAGCCTGTGGCATTACTGGCCACAAATTCTCATCGACAGTGCGATGTGGCAGAAATCGATTAACCAGCAAATGAGCACACTTCTGCGTGAGGTTGCCGAGAACCCGGCGCGGGCGGGTTGGTCATTGCTGTCATTTAGTTTTGTTTACGGTGTTCTGCATGCCCTCGGTCCGGGGCATGGCAAAGTGGTGATCACCACCTGGCTTGCAACCCATCCTTCACGTTTAAAAAGCAGCCTTAAGCTGACATTCGCCGCTTCTTTATTACAAGGGCTGGTGGCGATTGGCCTGGTCACCATGGTGCTGGGGGTTCTGGCATTACCTTCCCGCCAGTTGCATATGAGCAGTTTCTGGCTTGAGAAAGGAAGCTATTTGCTGGTGGGCATTTTGGGTTTGATGCTCTGCGGTCGGGCGTTACGCCAGTTGATGAGGGCACTGCGTCAGCCGACGCGCTTTAAATCCTTCACGCCGCATCATGTTCACCATGAAAAATGTGGCTGTGGTCACCAGCACTTGCCGACGGAGCAACAGCTTGAAGCCGGAGAGGACTGGCGTGCCCGGGCGATGATTGTGTTGTCGATGGGGATGCGCCCATGTTCCGGGGCCATCATGGTGCTGCTGTTCAGTAAGGTGATTGGTGTGTATAGCTGGGGAATGTTCTCGGCGCTGACAATGGCGGCAGGCACCTCTATTACCATTTCTGGTCTGGCCTTTTTGGTCCACGGATTCCGTCAGCTTGCAGTACGCATTAGCGGTAATAAAGCACCGGTTTTATGGCGGCAAGTCGGCTGGGCGACACTGGCATTTGCAGGTGGTGGAATTTTAGTATTAGCAGCAGTGGTGATGTGGCTGAGTGCTCAACCGGTAATGCGCGGGATTCGACCGTTTTAATTGAATGCCTTCCCGACGGGAAGGCATTTTCTGAGATTAACGCTTCAGCGCTTCGCTCAGTTCATCACGCATAGCTGCCAGCATCGCTTTAACAACACGTGGATTACCTGCAACGATATTGCCGCTGGTCAGGTAGTTGTGGCCGCCGGTGAAATCACATACCAGGCTACCAGATTCGCGAGCAATCAGTTCACCTGCTGCGAAATCCCAAGGTTTCAGGCCAATCTCGAAGAAACCATCAACACGGCCAGCCGCAACGTATGCCAGATCCAGAGCAGCAGAACCGGTGCGACGGAAGTCAGCACACTGTGTGAACAGTTTGGTCACGATGTTCATATAAGGAGTAGCGTGTTGCTTCAGTTTGAACGGGAAGCCAGTTGCCAGAATGGTGCCATCGAGGTCACGTGCATTGCTGCCGCGCAGACGGTAACCGTTCAGCTGTGCGCCTTGACCACGAACGGCTGTGAACAGCTCATTACGCATTGGGTCATAAACAACGGCAACTTCGGTGCGGCCCTTAACACGGACAGCGATAGATACAGAGAAGTGTGGCAAACGTTTGATGAAGTTTGAAGTGCCATCCAGAGGATCGATAACCCATTGCACATCCTGCTCGGTACCCGCCAGCTCGCCTGATTCTTCAGCGATAATGGTGTGTTGCGGGTAGGATTTGCGGATAATTTCGATAATCAGACGCTCGGCGTCTCTATCTACGTTAGTCACAAAATCGTTGCTCCCTTTTTGACTCGCTTCTACAGCGTCAGGGGTTTCGTAGTTCTTGACAATTAAATTGCCCGCCTTGCGCGCAGCGCGCACGGCGATGGTGAGCATCGGATGCATCGGTCTCTCTCTGGATGTTAAAGAACGGGAAAACGCGGCGGAGTATAGCAGAGCGTTCGGAATATGTCCCAGGGTTATGATAGGATATCGCGATAATCTTTTCAGGCTATGAGTCAACGATGCTGCAAAACGTACGTATAGTGCTGGTTGAAACCTCCCACACCGGCAACATGGGCTCCGTAGCCCGTGCAATGAAAACCATGGGGCTGACAAATCTGTGGTTGGTTAATCCACTGGTGAAACCTGACTCTCAGGCAATCGCGCTCGCTGCGGGTGCCAGTGATGTTATTGGCGAAGCGAAAATTGTTGATACCCTCGACGAAGCCCTGGCGGGTTGTAGTCTGGTGGTAGGAACGAGCGCTCGTTCACGCACGCTGCCATGGCCGATGCTCGACCCACGCGAATGTGGTCTTAAGACCATTTCTGAAGCGCAAGATGCGCCAGTGGCGATTGTGTTTGGCCGTGAACGTGTTGGTTTGACCAATGACGAATTGCAGAAATGTCATTACCACGTCGCGATTCAGGCTAACCCGGAATACAGTTCACTGAACCTGGCGATGGCGGTACAAATCCTCGCTTATGAAGTGCGCATCGCCTGGCTTGCTACGCAAGAAGAAGGCAAAGAAGCGGTGGTTGTTGAAGACCAGACTCAGTATCCATCGGCTGACGATCTCGAGCGTTTTTACGTTCACCTGGAGCAAGTATTGCTGAAAACGGGCTTTATTCGCACCAGCCATCCGGGCCAGATTATGAGCAAATTACGCCGCTTATATAACCGTGCACGCCCGGAAACTCAGGAACTTAACATTCTGCGCGGCATGCTTTCTTCTATTGATAACGAGAAAAAATCCGGCAAATAATACTTGAGTAAATTACTAGGTTAAATAGTTGACCAATTTACTCGGGAATGTCAGACTTGCGACCTGCTATGTGACAATCACATTTATAAAAAACCCCCGGTTCGAGGGGCGATTTGAGGTTAAGTAAGACATGAGACTGACATCGAAAGGACGTTATGCCGTGACCGCAATGCTTGACGTTGCGTTGAACTCCGAATCAGGCCCGGTACCGTTGGCTGATATTTCCGAACGTCAGGGAATCTCTCTCTCCTACCTGGAGCAGTTATTCTCCCGTCTGCGTAAAAATGGCCTGGTTGCCAGCGTACGTGGTCCAGGCGGTGGTTATCTGCTGGGTAAAGAAGCAAACAGCATCGCAGTTGGCGAAGTTATCAGTGCTGTAGATGAATCTGTTGATGCCACGCGTTGCGCGGGCAAAGGCGGTTGTCAGGGCGGTGATAAGTGCCTGACCCACGCATTGTGGCGTGATCTGAGTGACCGTCTGACTGGTTTTCTGAATAACATCACCTTGGGTGAACTGGTGAATAACCAGGAAGTGCTGGACGTCTCTGGCCGTCAGCAAAATGAAAACCTTCGCAGTACGCGCTCTCAAGACGCGATCGACGTCAAACTGCGCGCCTAATTTACCCGTCATATTTCGGGTTGCAACTGTATTGGCCGCACTTGTTCACCCCAGTCACTTACTTGATGTAAGCTCCTGGGGACTCTCAAGTTTGCCGCCTTGCTGCAACACGAACTATTTAGGGTAAAAATAAAAAAGAATTTTAGAATCAGGCCGGGGTGTTACACCCCGTCAACAAGGTCGTTCATTCAGCCAGTTGCCTGATTCATTGCATTGAGTGATGTACGGAGCATAAAGAGCAATGAAATTACCGATTTATCTCGATTACTCTGCGACTACGCCGGTTGACCCGCGTGTTGCGCAGAAAATGATGCAGTTTTTGACTATGGACGGAACCTTCGGTAACCCGGCTTCTCGTTCTCACCGTTTCGGTTGGCAGGCGGAAGAAGCTGTTGATATCGCCCGTAACCAAATCGCTGAACTGGTTGGTGCAGACCCGCGTGAAATCGTCTTTACCTCCGGTGCAACTGAATCTGATAACCTCGCTATCAAAGGTGCGGCTAACTTCTATCAGAAGAAAGGCAAGCACATCATCACCGTTAAAACCGAACACAAAGCTGTGCTGGATACCTGTCGCCAGCTTGAGCGTGAAGGTTTTGAAGTGACTTATCTGGCACCACAGAGCAACGGTATCGTTGACCTGAGTGTGCTGGAAGCGGCGATGCGTGAAGACACCATTCTGGTCTCTATCATGCACGTGAATAACGAAATCGGCGTGGTGCAAGATATCGCGGCAATCGGCGAAATGTGCCGTGAGCGTGGCATTATCTATCATGTTGATGCGACTCAGAGCGTGGGCAAACTGCCTATCGACTTGAGCACCCTGAAAGTTGACCTGATGTCGTTCTCTGGTCACAAAATTTATGGCCCGAAAGGGATCGGCGCACTGTATGTTCGCCGCAAACCACGTATTCGTATCGAAGCTCAGGTACACGGTGGCGGTCACGAGCGCGGTATGCGTTCTGGTACTCTGCCTGTTCACCAGATTGCTGGCATGGGCGAAGCTTACCGTATCGCGAAAGAAGAGATGGAGACAGAAATGTCCCGTCTGCGCACGCTTCGTAACCGTTTGTGGAACGGCGTGAAAGATATGGAAGAAGTCTATCTGAATGGCGATCTGGAAAATGGCGTGCCAACGATCCTCAACGTGAGCTTTAACTACGTTGAAGGTGAGTCACTGATTATGGCGCTCAAAGACCTCGCGGTTTCTTCTGGTTCTGCCTGTACATCAGCAAGCCTCGAGCCATCCTACGTGCTGCGCGCACTGGGCATGACCGACGAACTGGCTCACAGCTCTATCCGTTTCTCTTTGGGTCGTTTTACTACTGAAGAAGAGATCGACTACACCATCGAACTGGTACGTAAGTCCATTGGCCGTCTGCGCGAACTTTCTCCACTGTGGGACATGTTTAAGCAGGGCGTGGATATTAACTCCATCGAATGGGCTCATCACTAATCGTTCGCTTTGAACGTCGATATCGGATTCAGGAAAATTAAAAATGGCTTACAGCGAAAAAGTAATCGATCACTACGAAAACCCACGCAACGTTGGTTCTTTTGATAATAGCGATGATAACGTCGGCTCCGGCATGGTGGGTGCACCAGCTTGTGGTGACGTGATGAAGTTGCAGATCAAAGTTAACAATGAAGGTATTATTGAAGACGCACGCTTCAAGACCTATGGCTGTGGCTCTGCCATCGCTTCCAGCTCGCTGGTGACCGAATGGGTCAAAGGTAAATCTCTGGATGAAGCGCAGGCAATCAAAAACACCGACATCGCAGAAGAACTCGAACTGCCACCGGTGAAGATTCACTGCTCAATCCTTGCAGAAGACGCTATCAAAGCGGCTATCGCGGATTACAAAAGCAAACGTGAAGCTAAATAATTATTGTTGAGTTTTTTTCAAAATAATTTGAGTTGCAGCCAGGTGGCAAGTTTATGAATCTCCAGGAGCTTACTAAAGTAAGTGACTGGGGTGAGTGAGAGTAGCCAACACCCCTGCGACTCGAAGAATGAAGAAAAATTGATTGAGGTTGTTGTATGTCGATTACCCTTAGCCACAGCGCTGCCGATCGTGTGAATGCCTTTTTAGCTAACCGCGGTAAAGGTTTTGGTCTGCGTTTGGGCGTTCGTACTTCTGGTTGCTCCGGCATGGCTTATGTTCTGGAATTTGTTGACGCACCGATGGCAGAAGACACCGTGTTCGAAGACAAAGGCGTGAAAGTGGTCGTCGATGGTAAAAGCCTGCAATTTTTAGACGGTACCGAGCTCGACTTCGTCAAAGAAGGTCTTAACGAAGGGTTTAAATTTACGAACCCTAACGTGAAAGATGAGTGTGGCTGCGGTGAAAGCTTCCACGTCTGATACTCGCAAATACCCCGTGTAGCGCAAGTTGTACGGGGTATCACGCTCTACTATGAAACCCCGAGTCTGTTATGGATTACTTCACCCTCTTTGGGTTACCGCCAGAATTTGCCCTCAACACTGAGCTGTTGGCTACCCGTTACCAGGAGCTGCAACGCCAGTTCCATCCTGATAAATACGCCAGTCGCCCTCAGGCAGAAATTCTGCTGGCGGTGCAACAGTCGGCGACCATCAATCAGGCATGGCAAACGCTGCGTCATCCATTGCCGCGCGCAGAGTACATCCTCTCCCTCAACGGTTTTGATCTGGCGAACGAACAGCATACCGTGCGTGACACCGCGTTTTTGATGGAACAACTCGAATTGCGCGAAGAGCTTGATAATATCGAGCACGCCAAAGATAGCGACCGCCTGGAATCCTTTAGCGCCAATGTTAATGCGATGGTGAAAACCCGTATGGCTTTGATGGTAGAGCAGTTGGATAATCAGGACTGGACGCAGGCGGCGGATACTGTGCGTAAACTGCGTTTTCTCGATAAACTGCGCAGCCAAATAGAACAACTCGAAGAAAAGCTGCTCGATTTTTAACTGGAAGCTCAATATGGCGTTATTACAAATTAGTGAGCCGGGCCTGAGTGCGGCACCTCATCAGCGTAAGCTTGCGGCGGGTATCGACTTAGGCACCACCAATTCACTGGTTGCAACTGTTCGTAGCGGGCAAGCTGAAACGCTGCCTGACCATGAAGGGCGTCACCTGTTACCTTCGGTGGTGCACTACCAGCAACAAGGCCTGAATGTGGGCTGGGACGCGCGTGCGCAAGCCGCAACAGATCCGGCAAACACTATCAGCTCCGTAAAACGTCTGATGGGCCGTTCGCTTGCCGATATCCAGGCGCGTTACCCGCATCTGCCTTATTCATTCAAAGCGAGTGAAAACGGCCTGCCGATGTTAGATACCCCGGCCGGGCTGCTGAACCCTATTCGTATTTCATCCGACATCCTTAAAGCACTTTCCGCTCGCGCAACCGAAGCGTTAGAAGGTGAACTTGATGGCGTGGTGATTACCGTTCCTGCTTATTTCGACGATGCACAACGCCAGGGCACCAAAGACGCTGCGCGTCTGGCTGGCCTGCATGTGTTGCGCCTGCTTAACGAACCGACCGCAGCGGCTATCGCCTACGGCCTGGATTCTGGCAAAGAAGGCGTTATCGCGGTCTTCGATTTAGGCGGCGGTACTTTTGATATCTCCATTCTGCGTTTAAGCCGCGGTGTGTTTGAAGTGCTGGCAACCGGCGGCGATTCCGCGCTGGGCGGCGATGATTTCGACCATCTGCTGGCCGACTGGCTGCGTGAGCAAGCCGGGGTGGCTGATCGCAGCGACAACCGTGTGCAGCGCCAGTTACTCGACGCCGCCATTGCTGCGAAGATCACCCTGAGCGATGCCGAAATCGCGACGGTTGAAGTCGCTGGCTGGACAGGCACCGTGACGCGCGAGCAGTTCAACGAGCTGATTGCCGCGCTGGTTAAACGTACTTTACTGGCTTGCCGCCGTGCGCTCAAAGACGCAGGCGTTGAAGCAGATGAAGTGCTGGAAGTGGTCATGGTTGGCGGTTCAACTCGCGTGCCATTAGTGCGTGAACGTGTTGGCGAATTCTTTGGCCGCACGCCGCTGACTTCCATCGACCCGGACAAAGTTGTCGCCATTGGTGCGGCAATTCAGGCGGATATACTGGTGGGTAACAAGCCAGACAGCGAAATGCTGTTGCTGGATGTGATTCCGCTGTCGCTTGGCCTTGAAACCATGGGCGGCCTGGTAGAGAAAGTCATTCCACGTAATACCACCATTCCAGTGGCGCGTGCGCAGGACTTTACGACCTTCAAAGACGGCCAGACGGCGATGTCGATTCAGGTGTTACAGGGCGAGCGCGAACTGGTACAAGATTGCCGTTCACTGGCTCGTTTTGCGCTGCGCGGAATACCAGCGATGCCAGCGGGTGGGGCGCATATTCGCGTCACCTTCCAGGTGGATGCTGACGGCTTACTGAGCGTCACCGCGATGGAGAAATCCACCGGCGTTGAAGCGTCAATCCAGGTGAAACCTTCTTATGGCCTGAGCGATGGCGAAATCGCCAGTATGATTCAGGACTCCATGAGCTATGCCGAGCATGATGTGAAAGCGCGCATGCTTGCAGAACAAAAAGTCGATGCAGCCCGGGTGCTGGAAAGCCTCCAGGGTGCATTAACCAGCGATGCCGCGCTATTAAGCGCTCATGAGCGAGCGGAAATTGACTCAGCGATGGCGGCGTTAAGCGCTGCCGCAGCGGGCGATGACGCCGATGCTATTGAACAAGCCATTAAAAACGTAGACAAACAAACACAGGATTTCGCCGCACGTCGTATGGATGAATCAATCCGTAAGGCGCTGAAAGGCCACTCCGTGGACGAGGTTTAACATGCCAAAGATTGTTTTTCTGCCTCATCAGGATTTGTGTCCAGATGGTGCAGTTTTGGAAGCGAATGTCGGTGAAACCATTCTTGACGTTGCACTGCGCAACGGCATCGAGATTGAACACGCCTGTGAAAAATCCTGTGCCTGCACCACTTGCCACTGTGTCGTGCGTGAAGGCTTCGACTCCCTTGCTGAAAGCACGGAAGATGAAGACGACATGCTGGACAAGGCCTGGGGCCTCGAGCCTGAAAGCCGCTTAAGCTGCCAGGCTCGCGTGACTGATGAAGACCTGGTTGTTGAAATGCCACGTTACACCATCAACCATGCACGTGAGCACTAACAGGAGTAGCTTATGGGACTGAAATGGACCGATAGCCGCGAAATTGGCGAAGCGCTGTACGACAGCCGCCCGGATCTTGATCCAAAAACGGTGCGTTTTACCGATCTGCACCAGTGGATCTGCGATTTGGAAGATTTTGATGACGATCCAGGCGCATCCAATGAAAAAATTCTGGAAGCGATTCTGTTAGTCTGGTTAGATGAGACTGATTAATTGAACCAAGCGGGCTGCCTCAGGCGGCCCGTTTTTATATGAAGCATGAGCTGAAAAGTATAAGGAAAAGAAAATGTCAGAAGCCATGAAAATCACGCTATCCACGTCGCCTGCCGATGCGCGTTGGGGCGAAAAAGCCGCTTACAGTATTAATGACGAAGGAATTACCCTGCACCTGACAGGCAAAGATGACCTGGGGCTAATCCAACGTGCGGCACGTAAAATTGACGGCCAGGGCCTGAAACACGTACAGCTGGCAGGTGAAGGCTGGGATGTTGAAAAGAGCTGGGCTTTCTGGCTGGGTTACCGTGCACCGAAAGGCACGCGCAAAGTTGACTGGGCTGTGCTTGGCGAAACCGAGCAAAAAGAGCTGAATAACCGCCTGAAAATCATCGACTGGGTGCGCCACACCATTAACACGCCTGCTGAAGAGCTCGGCCCGGAGCAACTGGCTTCCCGCGCTGTTGATCTGCTGTGTGACGTGGCTTGCGATAATGTTTCTTACCGCATCACCAAAGGCGAAGATCTGCGCGAGCAGAACTATATGGGTATCCATACTGTTGGCCGCGGTTCCGAGCGCCCACCTGTGTTACTGGCGCTGGATTACAACCCAACTGGCAACCCTGATGCACCGGTTTATGCCTGCCTGGTCGGTAAAGGTATCACTTTCGATTCCGGCGGCTACAGCATGAAGCAAAGTGCATTCATGGATTCCATGAAGTCCGATATGGGCGGCGCTGCCACCATTACCGGTGCACTGGCATTTGCAATCACTCGCGGTCTTGATAAGCGTGTGAAACTGTACCTGTGCTGCGCAGACAACCTGGTGAGCGGTAATGCCTTCAAACTGGGCGACATCATTAAATATCGCAACGGTAAAACCGTTGAGATCATGAATACTGACGCAGAAGGCCGCCTGGTGTTGGCTGATGGTTTGATCGACGCTTGTGCGCAAAAACCAGAACTGATCATCGACTGCGCAACCTTAACGGGTGCGGCGAAAACGGCGTTGGGTAATGATTACCACGCGCTGTTCAGCTTCGACGACGGGCTGGTCAACCGTTTAATGGCTAGTGCGGCGGCAGAAAACGAACCATTCTGGCGTTTACCGCTGGCTGAGTTCCACCGCAATCAGTTGCCGTCTAACTTCGCAGAGCTGAACAACACCTCCAATGCTTCATTCCCGGCGGGTGCCAGCACGGCGGCAGGCTTCTTGTCCCACTTCGTGGAAAACTATCATTCAGGTTGGCTGCACATTGACTGTTCGGCAACGTACCGTAAAGGTGCCGTTGAGCAGTGGTCTGCTGGTGCAACAGGCATTGGTGTGCGTGCGATTGCGAATCTGTTGACTGGAAAGTAACGTTACCTCAAGTTAATGTCGGATGTCGCTAACGCTAATCCGACCTACGAAGGTAATGAAAGCAGTTGTAGGGTGGATTAGCGAAGCGACATCCACCATATTGCTGGTAAGCGAGCGGTGGATAGCACTCCATTTATCTACCCAACATATTCTCGTTCTGTTTTCCCCTGGAACCACCATGTCAGAAGCAAAAAACGAACTCGAAACGCTGCTTGAGCAGGCCGCCACTGAACCCGCTCATCGCCCGGCATTCTTCCGCGTGTTACTGGAATCCACCGTTTGGGTACCGGGTACCGCCGCTGAAGGCGAAGCTATTGACGCCGATAGTGCAGTCGAATTGCAGCACTGGGAAAAAGATGACGGCACCTCGGTCATTCCGTTCTTCACCTCCGTTGAAGCGCTGCAACAAGCCATCAGCCACGAGCAGGCATTTGTCGTGATGCCAGTGCGTACGCTATTTGAAATGACGCAGGGCGCGACACTGTTCCTGAACGCGAAATTGCCAACTGGTAAAGAATTTACCCCGCGCGAAATCACCCATTTGATAAGCGATGAAAGTGACCCTTTAACTCAGCAGGAAGTGCTGGATGGCGGGACATCTTTGCTGCTTTCCGAAGTGGCTGAGCCACCGGCACAAATGGTCGACTCCCTAACCACGCTGTTTAAAAACCTGAAAACCGTGAAGCGTGCGTTTATCTGCTCGATTAAAGAACATGCAGATGAACAACCGAACCTGCTGATTGGTATTGAAGCTGAAGGTGATATCGACGCGATAATTCGTCAGGCGGGTAGTGTTGCAACGGACACTTTACCGGGCGACGAGCCAGTCGATATTTGCCTGGTAGCGGAAGGTGAGAAGGGCATCAGCCACTTTATGATGGCGCACATTACACCTTTCTATGAACGCCGTTGGGGCAGTTTCCTGCGTGATTTTAAAACCAACCGGATTATCTGATTTTTTATGCTGTTGCCTGCAACAGCAATAAATCAATCAGCATCACCAGATTCGACTCAAATGAGGTGATCCCGGCGGCCTCTGCCGCATAGTGGATTGCCTCGTCATACAGCGGAAAATGCACATCAGCCAGTTCGGATAAACTGTTTGGCGATGCTCGCGTGAACGCCACAATCGACATCCCCACATTTTGCGCGATCCGCGCCTTATCCAATACTTGCTCGGTTTCACCGCTGCGAGAAATGGCGATAAACACCTGATACTTTGAGGCGTTACTTAAAAAGATGCCCCGACTGTCACCCGGCCCGGAAATAAACGCCGTTTTCCCCAACACCTGAAGTTTCTTGGTCAGGTATTCCGCGAATAAATAAGAAAACCCGGCACCGTACAAAAAGAAACTCTCTTTTTCCCGCAGTAATGTCGCAAACTTCTCCATCAGTTCAGGCGTGACCCAACGGAAAGTCTGGCGGTAATTATCGACAAACTGATCAAATAAAACCGGCATTTCGCTGGCGGACTGAGCAGGTTGGTTAGCAATATGCGGAGTACTGGAAAGTAGTTGCTTACAGTGCCAGATAAACTCGCTGTAACCGCTAAATCCGAGCTTCTGGCACAGTCGCATAATGGTGGCGCTGGAAACAAAAGTTACCTGAGCGAGTTCCCGCACCGTGATATTACCAACCAGCAATGGGTGGTTTGTCAGGTGTGAGAGAACGCGGTATTCAGCGCGGGTTAAAGAATCCCCGCGCTCCAGCAAGCCTGCCAGTCGGTTGTCCATTACTGTGCTTGAGCGGGTTCGACGGGTAAATCCGGTCGTGCACCCCATTCACTCCAGGACCCGTCGTACAGTGAAACACCGTTAACGCCAAGCGTGGTTAGCGCCAGAACGACCACTGCGGCCGTTACGCCTGAACCACAACTGGCGATAATCGGTTTTTCAAAACTGACACCCTGGCGGGTGAAAATCTCGTTCAAGTCGTCGGTGGTTTTCAGTTGGCCGTTTTCTACCAGGTCATTCCATGGAACGTTGAAGGCGCCAGGAATATGCCCGCGTCGCAAACCTGGGCGAGGTTCATCGACTTGTGCGTTAAAACGTGGAGCAGGACGGGCATCAACAATTTGTGCGGTGCCTTCATGGCTGACCAGTAAGACATCGGTCAGGCGCTTAATCACCATCGGGTCGAAATTCACGTCGAACTCGCCTTCCGGCAATTCAACATCACCCTGCTGGAGGGGAAATTCTTCGCGCTGCCAGTCGGCCAGACCGCCTGCCAGAATCGATACGTTTTCCACGCCGAAAGTTCGCAGCATCCACCATGCACGCGGCACGGAGAACAGGTTGCCTTCATCGTAAACGACCAGATGTTTATCACTACTGATACCCAACTCTCGCATGGCGACAGCAAAGGCTTCAGCGCGCGGCATCATATGTGGCAAAGGGCTGGTGTGGTCGGAAAGGGCTTCAATATCGAAAAACACCGCGCCAGGCAGATGGCCGGCACGGTATTCGGCCGCGACATCACGATGCTCCTGGCCGGGAGGTGCCATGCGAGCATCAATAATCTGGATGTTCTCATCATTAATATGTTCTGCGAGCCAGTCGCCCGCAACGAAGAAAGTGGTGGACATGGTTGCCTCCGAATCGTTATTTACTCTCGGATTGTCGGTGTTTTTCACCCAACCGACAAGCAACCATGTCCAGGTGCGCGAGGTACCTCGTATTTATTGCAAAACTATTTCACGGCTTCGCCATCTTTCCACGCTTGTTGCAACTGCGGCCAGTAATCACGATTAGCTTCAATCATATCGTCGAGAATCGCTTTTGCATGTTGCATGGTCGGCACGGTGCGGTTGAGCGTAAACGCCTGCAATGCTTTCTCGTAGCTGCCTTCGATAGTGGCTTCAACCAGCAATTGTTCAGAAGCTAGCTGCTGCATCAATAATGTCTGATGGAACAGCGGAACCGCACCCATGCGCACAGGCTCTGGGCCTTCCGATGTGATGTAAGCCGGGACTTCCACCATGGCGTCATACGGCAGGTTGGCAATCGCCCCTTTGTTTTCCACAATAACCAGATGGCGCTGGCGTAAATCAAAGGCCAGAGAACAGGCGACATCAACGATAAACGCCCCGTGCACACCAACGTGGAAGGCATCCGGCAAAATACCGGTTTGCTTGTATTCGGCGGCTGCGGCAAACAGTTTCTTCTCGCGCCCATCCATCACTTCATTAGCGCGGGTATAGTCCGGGTTTTGATGCTCGACGATATCGTTCGGCATCAGGTAATACTGCAAATATGGGTTCGGCAGGAATTCCGGGAAATGATCCATAATCGGTTTGATATGGCGCCAGGTTTTCACCCACGACGGGTCCGAATGCTGTGGATCGGTTTGCGCGGCATCTTCGGTCAGCAGACCAAACTTAGCGATATGGCGGCGCAGCTCTGGCAGGCGGTCTTCGCCATCAACCAGCACGCGGGTAAACCAGCCGAAATGGTTCAGGCCGAAGTAATCGACTTCAAGCTTATGGCGATCAACCCCGAGGATGGCACCCATATTGCGCATTGCCGCAACCGGCATATCACAAATATTGAGCACTCGGGCGTTTGGACGCAAGCGGCGCACGCCTTCAGCCACAATTGCCGCCGGGTTGGAGTAGTTCACAATCCATGCTTTTTGGTTCGCGTAACGTTCGACAAAATCACACAATTCAACCATCGGCAAAATGGTGCGCAGGCCATATGCCAGGCCGCCTGGCCCACAGGTTTCCTGCCCAACCACACCATGACGTAGCGGGATTTTTTCATCCTGCTCACGCATTTTATATTGCCCGACGCGCATTTGTGCGAAGACAAAATGGGCACCGCTAAAGGCGACTTCCGGGTCGGTGGTGACAGTAAATTTGATGCTTTGGCTATGGTCACGAATGACTTTCTCTACCACCGGAGCAATGACCGACTGGCGCTCACCATCAATATCGTAAAGGCGAATCTCAGCTAACGGGAAATCGGCCAGGCGCACCATCAGGCTTTTAACAATGCCCGGAGTGTAAGTACTGCCACCACCGGCAATGGACAAAATAAACGGGGGTTTAAACATCATTGACTCCTTTAGAGAAATGTCTCTACTGCTTCACGCATTTTTTTGACATGCAGCCCGTAGACCACCTGAACGTTATTACCTTGTTTAATGACCCCTTTCGCGCCTGTTGATTTCAGGCGGGGCTCGTTGATAACTGACACATCCCGCACCGTGACTCGCAAGCGGGTGTAACAGTTGTCGACCACTTCAATATTGGCCCGGCCACCGAGGCCTTCGATAATCGCTTCACCCAAGCCATCGTTGCTGCCTTTGGCTTGATACTCTTGTTTGCTATACAGTTTTGTCTCCTGGTCGTCGCTCTCACGCCCCGGTGTTTTCATATCGAAACGGCGGATCAGGAAGCGGAACACCAGGAAATAGATAACCGACATCACCAGCCCGACTGCGATATACATCGGCCAGTTGGATTTCTCAGTGCCAAGCGGCAGGTTATAGAGGATGAAATCGATAATTCCGTTGGCACCGATGGCGTGAACGCCCAACAGATAGAACAGCATCATGCCAATACCAGTCAGTACCGCGTGCACGCCGAACAGCAGTGGGGCGACAAACAGGAAGGAAAACTCCAGCGGCTCAGTCACGCCAACCAGCATGGAGGTCAACGCTGCGGGAATGAGAATGGCTTTGGCTGCCGCTTTGCGCTCAGGTTTCGCCGTCATATACATGGCGAGTGCCGCAGCAGGCAGGCCGAACATTTTGCTTATGCCGCGAGCATCCCACACGACGGTGCTGCTAAGTTGATGGACGCTCGGACACGCCATTTCCGCGAAGTAAATATTGCGCGCTCCCTGGTAAACACTGCCGCAAACATCGGCAGTCCCGCCTAATTCGGTATACAGGAATGGGGTATAAACAAGGTGATGTAGACCCGTTGGCACCAGAATGCGTTCGAGGAAACCGTAGATAGCAACGCCAAATGCCCCGGCACCTTTAATCGCTAATGCCAGTGCGCTGATTCCATGTTGAGCAAACGGCCAAAGCTCGCTCATCACTACGCCAAGCAGCATTGAAACCGGAAGCATAATAATCGCAACAAAACAGTGGCCGGAGTAAATGGCCATCGCGCCAGAAAACTGTACGCCGGAATAGCGGTTGTACAGATATCCTGAAAGCGCCCCGGTCAGTATCCCGGCAAAAACACCCATCTCAAGCACTTGCACACCTAAAACCATGCTTTGCCCTGCGGCCCGCATTTGGTCGGCAGGTGCTAATTCACCCTGCAATTGCAGCGTTACGTTCATCGCATTAATGAAGACGATAAAAGTGACCAGGCCAATCAATGCTGCATAGCCTTTGTCTTTTGCAGCAAGGCCAATTGGGATCCCAACGCCAAACACCAGAGCCAGGTTTGCCAGTACCGAAACGGCAGATTTAGCGATCAGCACACCCGTATGCTGAATAGAAGAGTGACCGAGGAAAGGTAAGTACTCGGCCAGGTTTCCATTGCCTAATACATTACCAAACGCGATAAATAAACCGACGATGGGTAAAATAAGCACTGGGCCGTAGAGCGATTTTCCGAAGTTTTGTAAGGCATTAACGGCACTTTTCATTTAGCAGTCTCTTATTATTACTTTGGCTATACCCGTCATACTTCAAGTTGCATCTTTGTTGGCTACGTTCACTCACCCGAATCACTTACTTATGTAAGCTCATCGGGACTCATTCTCTTGCCGCCTCAATGCAACTCGAATTATTTAGGGTATTCGCACCGCGTTGAGGCAGCGACTCAGCCAGAAATGTAGCAAAAAAAAAGGCACTTCATCCATCTATCCTATTGTTTTAAAAACAAATGACTCATAAGGTAACATGTAACCTTCCAGGCTGTGATCGCGCATGCACTTTGACAGGGTTTGCTGATGAAACCGTTACACGATCCCTGCTTTCCTTTGCGAGCCAGTACGCAATGCAGAATTTGGATACTTTCGTTTTTCTGATGTACCCGCATAATAGTTGTTGAACTGAGTTGTTTAATGGGCCTTATCGGCCAGGGATAAAAATGAAATCAATTCGTCTGGTAGGGCTGGCGGCAACGCTGATGGGTGCATTGGCACTTGTGGGCTGTGACAATAACGATAAACCACAAACGGTGGCGAAGAATGACACTTCGGCCCAGCAACAGGTTGCAGCCCCTGCTAAGCCCGATGCCTCGCAACTTGAGAAACTCGCGAAGGGGTCTGCGGGTAAACCACTCAAATTGCTTGATGCCTCTGAAGTGCAACTTGATGGCGCGAGCACGCTGGTACTCACATTCTCGATTCCCTTAGATCCCAACCAGGACTTCTCCCAGGTGGCGCATCTGGTCGATAAAACCAGTGGGAAAGTTGATGGCGCGTGGGAACTTTCGACTGACCTTAGAGAATTACGTCTACGCCATCTCGAGCCGAAACGTGAAATGATTCTGACTGTCGATAGCGGGCTGCTTGCACTCAATAAAACGACTTTCGACAGTAACTTTGAAAAGCAAATCTCAACGCGTGACATTCAACCGAGTGTGGGCTTTGCCAGCCGCGGTTCATTGCTGCCGACCAAAGTTATTGCCGGTTTACCGGTGATGGCGCTCAACGTCGATAAAATTGACGTCAATTTCTACCGAATAAAAAGTGAATCGTTAAGTGCCTTTATTAGCCAGTGGCAATATCGAAATGCGGTCTCTAACTGGGAGTCTGACAATCTATTAAAACTTGCTGACCTGGTTTACACCGGCAGGTTTGATCTCAATCCTGCACGTAATACGCGTGAAAAGTTGCTGTTACCCCTTGGCGAAATTAAGCCGTTGCAACAGCCGGGTGTTTATATCGCGATTATGAATCAGGCAGGCCATTACAGTTACAGTAATGCCGCGACGCTGTTCACGCTGAGCGATATTGGTGTATCGGCTCACCGCTACCATGACCGCTTAGATGTGTTTACTCAAAGCCTTGAAAATGGGGCCGCGCAATCTAAAGTAGAAATCACGCTGCTTAACGAGAAAGGGCAAACCCTGGCACAGGCCACCAGCGATGGTGATGGTCACGCCACACTGGAAAAAATAGAAAAAGGAACCTTATTACTGGCGAGGACCAGCGAGCAAACCACCCTGCTGGACTTGAACCGACCGGCGTTGGATCTTGCAGAGTTCAATATTGCCGGTGATGCCGGCTTCAGTAAGCAATTCTTTATGTTTGGGCCACGCGATCTTTACCGCCCAGGTGAAACGGTGCTGCTCAACGCATTATTACGAGATAGCGACGGAAAAATTTTACCGGCACAGCCAGTGAAACTCGAAGTGGTGAAACCCGATGGACAAGTCGCCAGAACACAAGTCTGGCAGCCAGAGAAGGGCTTGTACCAGTTCAACTATCCCCTGAGCCAGGATGTGCAAACTGGCAACTGGCAGGTGCGGGTAAATACGGGTGATAACCAACCTCGGATCTGGACCTTTAAAGTCGAAGACTTCATGCCTGAGCGCATGGCGCTCAATATCACCAGCAGCCAACAACCTACAAGTCCAGACTCCGCCGTGAGCTTCCAGATTGCCGGGCGCTATCTCTATGGCGCACCGGCTTCCGGCAATAGCTTGCAAGGGCAACTTTTCCTGCGCCCTCTTCGCGAAGCGGTATCTGCTTTGCCTGGTTTCCAGTTTGGTGACATTAACGAAGAAAACCTCACCCGCAATCTGGATGAAGTTCAGCTCTCACTCGATGAACAGGGTAAAACCACGGTCAGCGCTGACAGCCAGTGGTCGGATGTTCATTCACCATTGAAGTTGGTGCTACAAGCCAGCTTGCTGGAGTCAGGTGGCCGCCCGGTCACGCGCCGTGCCGAGCAAGCCATCTGGCCTGCTGATGCTTTACCCGGTATTCGCCCGCAATTTGCCAGCAAAGAAATCTATGATTACCGCACCGACAGCACGCGTACCCAACCTATTGTTGATGAAGACAGTAGCGCAGGTTTTGATGTGGTTTTTGCCAATGCTAAAGGGGAAAAGCTGGCCGTTTCCGGGCTTGATGTGCGGCTGATTCGCGAACGCCGGGATTACTTCTGGAGTTGGGAAGAGGGAGAAGGCTGGCAGTCTCAGTACGATCAGAAAGATTTAGTGGAAGCCGAACAAAAACTGGATCTTACCGCAGGTGAAACGGGCAAAGTGGCCTTCCCGGTTGAGTGGGGATCCTACCGCCTTGAAGTGCGCGATCCGGACACGAATATCGTTAGCAGTATTCGCTTCTGGGCAGGTTACAGCTGGCAAGATAACAGCGATGGCGCAGGTGCTGTGCGCCCGGACCGAGTCACGCTGAAAATTGATAAGCCGAACTACAAAGCTGGCGACACTATCAATTTGCATATTTCTGCTCCGGCGGCAGGAAAAGGCTACGCAATGGTGGAGTCCAGCGATGGCCCGCTGTGGTGGAAGGAAATTGATGTTCCCGAAAAAGGCCTGGATATCGCTATTCCGGTGGATAAAAGCTGGCAGCGCCATGACCTTTATCTGAGTACCCTGGTGATTCGACCGGGTGATAAGAGTCGTGCGGCAACACCGAAACGTGCAGTTGGGATTTTGCATCTGCCGCTGGGTGACGAAAGTCGCCGTCTGGCCGTGGCGCTGGAGGCCCCGGCCAAAATGCGTCCGAATCAAAACCTGACAGTGAAAGTCAAAACTCAGCCGATTAACGGTGAAATGCCGAAGCAAATTAATGTGCTGGTGTCTGCCGTGGATAGCGGCGTGTTAAATATCACCGACTATAAAACGCCAGATCCGTGGGAAGCATTTTTCGGGCGTAAGCGTTATGGCGCAGATTTATACGATATCTACGGCCAGGTTATCGAAGGAGAAGGGCGGCTTGCGGCGCTGCGTTTTGGTGGTGATGGCGATGAAGGTGACGAACTCAGTCGCGGCGGTAAAAAGCCGGTGAACCATGTCACGATCATTGCTCAACAGGCTCAGCCAGTGCAATTAGATGCCAACGGTGAAGGGACTGTGACGCTACCCATTGGGGACTTTAACGGCGAGCTGCGTGTCATGGCGCAAGCCTGGAACGACGACCGCTTTGGCAACAACGAAGCTAAAGTGGTGGTCGCCGCACCGCTCGTCACGGAACTGGCAGCCCCGCGCTTTATGGCGAGCGGAGATAAGAGCCGTTTAGCAATGGACCTCACCAACCTGACGGACCAACCTCAACAACTTAGCATTAACCTGACAACGACGGGTTTGCTTGCTTTGGATTCCCAACCGGTTCAAACCGTTACGCTGGCACCGGGTGCGCGCAAAACGCTGTTTATTCCAGTCCGTGCGCTGGACGGCTTTGGTGACGGGCAACTTGATGCACAGATTAGCGGGCTTAACTTGCCGGGTGAAACCTTTGCACCGCAGAATAAACAGTGGAAGTTAGGCGTTCGACCACCATTCCCGGCACAAAGTATCAACAGTGGTGCGGTGCTGGCGGCAGGTGAAGTGTGGGATGTTCCACCGCAACATATTTCCGGCCTGGCACCTGCAACACTTGAAGGCCAGGTGCTATTGAGTGGTCGACCGCCGCTAAACCTCGCTCGCTATATTCGTGAGCTGAAAGCCTATCCATATGGCTGTCTTGAACAGACAACCAGTGGGTTGTTCCCGTCGCTTTACACCAATCAGGCTCAGTTAGCCGCTCTTGGCATTAAAGGCACCACTGATGAACAGCGTCGTGCAGCAATCGACGCGGGGATTTCTCGCCTGCTGGATATGCAACGTGACAACGGCAGCTTTGGCCTGTGGGACAAAGAAGGGCCTGAGGAATACTGGTTGACGGCGTATGTGACCGACTTCCTGGTTCGTGCCAGCGAGCAAGGTTACAGCGTGGATATAGATTTGCTCAACAAGGCTAACCAACGCCTGCTGCGTTACCTTCAGGATTCGGGGCTTATCGCTCTGCGTTATAGCGATGATGCAGCCGCCAGTAAATTTGCGGTTCAGGCCTATGCCGCACAAGTCCTGGCTCGCCAGCAAAAAGCACCGCTTGGTGCCTTGCGTGAACTTTGGCAACGTCATACCAACGCTCGTGCGGGCTTGCCGCTGGTGCAGTTGGGTGTAGCGTTAAAATTGATGGGGGATGCGCCACGCGGTGACAATGCAATCAGCTTAGGTTTGAAAACGAATCGTAGCGACGAGCGCAGCTGGCTTGCCGATTACGGTAGCGAACTGCGTGATAAAGCGATGATGTTGAGTTTGCTCGAAGAGAACAAATTGTTGCCAGACCAGCAGAATCAATTGCTGCTGGAGCTTTCTAACCTTGCTTACAGCCAGCGCTGGTTGTCGACTCAGGAAAGTAATGCGTTATTCCTGGCCGAGCGTAACTGGCAAACAGCCAAAGGGGACTGGCAATCGCAGGCATCTTTCGCAGCTGAGCCTCTGTCGGGTACTGAATCAGTAACTCGTAACCTGAATGCTGAGCAACTTGCAGGCCTGCAGGTCACAAACACAGGGGCTGGCAATCTCTATCTTCGTGTAGACAGTGTGGGTTACCCGAATCAAGCACCCGCGCCATATAACAACGTTCTGCATATTGAGCGCCATTTCCTTGACGCGAAAGGTAACAGCAAGTCGTTGTCAGAGCTGAAAAGCGGTGAACTGGTGATGGTCTGGCTGGACGTGTGGGCGGATAAAAATGTCCCTGATGCCCTGGTTGTTGATTTACTACCTGCCGGGCTTGAACTGGAGAACCAGAATCTTTCTGAAAGCAGTGCAAACCTGAGTGAAAGTGATAACCAGGTTCAGGGTCTGTTGAACCAGATGCAACAGGCGGATATTCAGCATATGGAGTTCCGTGATGATCGCTTTGTTGCCGCGTTACCGCTCAATGAAGGGCAGCATGCGACGCTGGTTTACCTGGCTCGTGCAGTGACTCCGGGAACCTATATGGTGCCAGTTTCGCAAGTGGAGTCGATGTATGTACCTCAGTGGCGGGCAACAGGAGCCAGCACAGGCATGCTGACTGTTCATCCGTAACGGGCAGGGCAAAGTGCGAAAGCCATTACGCTTGCGGCGCCGCTATTTACTGGTGGTGCTGCCTCTTATGTTATGTCTGGGAATTTGGCTGGCGGACAGGCTTTGGCCGCTGCCGCTTTCCCAGGCGAATCCTGCACGAGTTGTTGTTGCGGCTGATGGCACCCCCTTATGGCGCTTCGCGGATGAGAATGGGATCTGGCGCTATCCGGTTACGTTGAGCGATGTATCTCCTCTCTACCTTGAAGCGCTGATCAACTATGAAGATCGCTGGTTTTGGGATCACCCAGGGATTAATCCGCTGTCGATTTTACGTGCCGCCGGGCAGGATCTGCTTAGCGGCAAAGTGATTTCGGGTGGCAGTACCTTGACGATGCAAGTCGCCCGACTGCTTGATCCGCACCCTCGCACATTTGGGGGGAAAATCCGCCAGGTGTGGCGCGCGTTGCAACTTGAATGGCATTTATCGAAGGAAGAAATTCTCACGCTCTACCTTAACCGGGCGCCATTTGGCGGGACGCTACAGGGCGTGGGAGCAGCCAGTTGGGTTTATCTCGGAAAATCTCCCGAGCACCTGAGTTATGCGGAAGCGGCATTACTGGCGGTATTACCTCAGGCCCCCAGCCGCCTGCGCCCGGATCGTTGGCCTGAACGGGCACAAGCCGCACGTAACAAAGTTCTTATGCGTATGGCACAACAAGCCGTCTGGGAGCCGCAGCAGGTTAAAGAATCTCTGGAAGAACCGGTATGGCTGGCACCACGGCAGATGCCACAACTGGCACCGCTTCTTTCTCGTTACCTGGTGAGCCGCAGTAAAGATCAAAAAATAACGACGACGCTGGATGCGCCATTGCAGCGCCAACTTGAAGAACTGGCTTTGAACTGGAAAGCTCAACTCCCGCCACGTTCATCAATGGCGATACTGGTTGTCGATCACACCACAATGGCAGTGCGTGGCTGGGTTGGGTCAGCGGATATCACCGATGAAAACCGTTTCGGGCACGTTGATATGGTCACTGCAATTCGTTCGCCCGGCTCGGTACTGAAACCTTTTGTATATGGGATGGCGCTCGATGATGGGCTGATTCATGCCACCTCTTTGTTACAGGATGTGCCGCGCCGCTTCGGTGATTACCGTCCCGGGAATTTTGATACCGGCTTTCATGGGCCGGTGAGTATGAGTGAAGCGCTGGTGCGCTCGCTCAATCTCCCGGCGGTACAGGTGCTCGAAGCGTACGGTCCAAAACGTTTTGCTGCGCAATTGCGAAACGTCGGCCTGAATCTTCGCTTCCCGGCGGGAAGTGAACCGAATCTCTCTCTGATTCTTGGCGGCGGCGGTGCGAGACTTGACCAGATTGTTGCGGCATATAGCGCTTTCGCCCGTCATGGGCGAGCTGCCCAGTTGCGTTTGCAGCCTGAACAACCCTTAATCGAGCGCCCGCTGATGTCGGCGGGTGCTGCCTGGATTATTCGCCGTATTCTGGCGGGTGAGGCACAGCCGCAGCCAGATGCCACATTGCCCGCTGTGGTCCCATTGGCCTGGAAAACCGGTACCAGCTATGGGTATCGTGATGCGTGGGCCATTGGAATAAACCCACGATATTTGATTGGTGTCTGGACGGGTCGCCCGGACAGTACACCCGTTGCCGGGCAGTTTGGCTTAGGCAGTGCTGTGCCGCTACTCAATCAGGTTAACAATTTACTGCAAGCCAGTTCGGCGGTGCAGCAAGCACGTTTGCCCGTTGACCCTCGCCCAGATTCTGTTTCCGCAGGGCAAGTTTGCTGGCCGGGTGGGCAAGATTTGCCTGCCGGAGACAGCAATTGCCGGCGCAGATTAACGGGCTGGTTACTTGATAAAAGCGAACCACCCACGCTGGAAGCGCCGGGGCAGGAGGGGATCCAGGGGTTAAGGAAGGTCGTCTGGTTAGATAATCAGGGAAAACGCGTGGCTGCTGATTGCCCGGGTGCCACGCAGCAAATTATATCTTTGTGGCCTTTGCCGCTTGAGCCATGGCTACCCGCCAGTGAAAAAAGAGCTTCACGTTTGCCTGCGCAATCTGAGCTGTGTCCTGCGCCGCAGAAAGATGAAGTTACGCCTTTATTATTGTTAGGTGTCCGCGAGGGCGCTATTTTGAAGCGTCTGCCTGGCGAATTACGCTTGGCGCTTCGCCTGAGTGTTCAGGGCGGGCAGGGAGAACGCTGGTGGTTTTTGAATGGTGAGCCTGTCGGCGAAAACCGTAACGGAATTGCGTTGGATCTGGATAAAGCGGGGGCGTATCAGGTTTTGGTCCTCGATGAGGCAGGGCAGATTGCAGCGGCTCATTTCACATTGCAGTAGGTCGGTAGTCTACTTTTTAGGCGCTCGCATCAAAAATGTTACCGATATTAATCTTATTTTAAAAAAATGTTACCTGCATCCATAGGCAACGCAAGACTTGCTCATTATAATCGGCGCCAAATCATAACCGGCTGGCCGGTGCAAACAGAACAGACACAGAGGTAATCATGGCTATTGAACGTACTTTTTCCATCATCAAACCAAACGCGGTGGCAAAAAACGTTATTGGTAATATTTATGCTCGTTTTGAATCCGCTGGGTTTAAGATTGTTGGCGCAAAAATGCTGCACCTGACTTCTGAACAGGCTCAGGGTTTCTACGCTGAGCACGAAGGCAAACCGTTCTTCGATGGTCTGGTTGCGTTCATGACTTCTGGTCCAATCATGGTTAGCGTTCTGGAAGGCGAAAATGCCGTTCAGCGTCACCGTGACATCTTGGGTGCTACCAACCCGGCAAACGCTTTGGCGGGTACTTTGCGTGCAGATTACGCTGACAGCTTTACCGAAAATGGTACTCACGGTTCCGATTCTGCTGAATCTGCTGCGCGTGAAATCGCATATTTCTTCGCTGAAGACGAAGTGTGCCCACGTACTCGCTAATAACTTTTTCTGGTTGGGTTGCAGGCTAAAACAGCGGTAACCCAATTAATTAAGCTATTGGCACTATCTGTTAAGCGACCGTTACATTTTTTTTGTATGTACATCGTTTTCAGTCATGGCATCTGTGCCATAGAGTTTGTACAATGATACGCCCCGGATGAGTCTGCTCTCCGGGGCGTATCTTTTTAACCCACCTGGGGCCGTAACGTGTAACAACGAGGCCGGAAGAAATTATGTCAGAGCAAATTGTCACTCCTGAGACACCAGTTTCAGTCGTTTCCAGCAAGTCCGAAAAAATTAACCTGTTGGATCTTAACCGCCAGCAACTGCGTGAGTTTTTTGCCGATATGGGCGAAAAGCCATTCCGCGCCGATCAGGTCATGAAATGGATGTATCACTATTGCAGTGATGACTTCGATGAAATGACTGACATCAACAAAGTTCTGCGTAACAGACTTAAAGAAGTCGCTGAAATCCGCGCTCCTGAAGTTGCTGAAGAGCAGCGTTCCGCAGACGGCACAATTAAATGGGCTATTCGCATCGCCGATCAGCTCGTTGAAACGGTGTATATCCCTGAAGAAGACCGCGCCACATTGTGTGTTTCTTCCCAGGTTGGTTGTGCTCTGGAATGTAAATTCTGCTCCACAGCTCAGCAAGGCTTTAACCGTAACCTGCGTGTTTCTGAAATCATCGGGCAGGTATGGCGTGCGGCGAAAATTATTGGCGCGCAAAAGAAAACCGGCGTACGTCCTATTACTAACGTTGTCATGATGGGTATGGGTGAACCGTTGTTGAACCTCAACAATGTGGTTCCAGCAATGGAAATCATGCTTGATGATTTCGGCTTCGGGCTTTCTAAACGTCGCGTTACGCTTTCGACTTCCGGTGTCGTTCCGGCGTTGGATAAGTTGGGTGACATGATTGATGTGGCATTGGCCATTTCTCTGCATGCGCCGACGGACGAAATCCGCGACCAGATCATGCCTATCAACAAAAAGTACAACATCGAGACTTTCCTGTCCTCTGTGCGTCGCTATCTGGAGAAATCCAACGCCAACCAGGGCCGTGTCACCGTGGAATACGTTCTGCTGGATCACGTCAACGATGGTACTGATCATGCGCATCAGTTGGCTGAATGTCTGAAAGATACGCCATGTAAAATTAACCTGATCCCATGGAACCCGTTCCCTGGGGCGCCATATGGCCGTAGCTCCAATAGCCGTATTGACCGTTTCTCAAAAGTATTAATGAGTTATGGCTTTACGACCATCGTGCGTAAGACGCGTGGCGATGATATCGATGCAGCTTGTGGTCAGTTGGCTGGCGAAGTTATTGACCGTACAAAACGTACGTTACGTAAGCGTATGCAGGGTGAACCCATTGATGTTAAAGCAGTCTGATAAACTATTACGTTAGTCAGATATGAACCCTGCAGCAGCGCTGGTGCAGGGTTCAAAAAACACATAGTGATATCCTGGAGTTATGCAAGTTTAGCGAGTGACTTTAAGATTAATAATTACGGTGCGTTTCATAGCGCTTTAAGGCAGTATGTAACGGTACAACAATAGTTTAGGCGCATCTATTTAAGCCATCGCTGCTTGCAATACACTGACAACATTAAAAATGCTGTCTATGGTTAACTCATCGATGATTAAGTCGTTCACACAAAGCGGTATGTTTATGTGAACATGCAGTTTGAGCTGAATGTTATGTTGTCTGGAGGTTTACCCTTCAGAACACAGATTTGTTTCGCGAAGCGGGAGAGCGTGGTGAAGCGGAAACGCTGTGCTGCAAGACTCCTGCCTAATTCCTCAATCGAACAGTCCCAGCAATTGTAGCTAATGAATACTGAAGCCACTCACGAATCAAATGCAGAAAAAACCACGGGTGAACGTTTACGTGTTGCCCGTGAAGAACTCGGTCTTAGCCAACAAGCCGTGGCCGAGCGCCTGTGCCTGAAAGTTTCCACCGTTCGGGATATTGAAGATGACAAGGCTCCTGCCGAGTTAGCGTCGACCTTCCTGCGTGGTTATATCCGTTCTTATGCACGTCTTGTGCGTATTCCGGAAGAAGAACTGTTGCCGATGATGGAAAAACACGCACCTATCAGAGCGGCCAAAGTTGCTCCAATGCAAAGTTTTTCACTGGGGAAACGCCGTAAGAAACGTGACGGTTGGCTGATGAGCGTCACCTGGCTCGTTTTGTTTGTCGTTATCGGCCTGACGGGTGCGTGGTGGTGGCAAAACCACAAAGCACAGCAGGAAGAAATCTCGACTATGGCAGATCAATCTTCAGCTGAACTTTCTGCCAGCAACAGCAACTCTCAGTCAGTACCTCTAACGACCAGTGATTCATCTGAGTCTGATACTTCTGCACAGCAACCTGTGCAGACTCCAGCAGAGACACAGCCTGCTCCTGTAACTGATTCAGCATCAAATCAAGCCCCAGCAGTGACGGCCCAGCAAAACACACCAGCGGATTCTTCCGCTGTTGTGTCACCAAGCCTGGCACCTGTTGATAATGCGCAGTCCACTGCAACGTCACCGTCGCAAAATAGTGCGTTACCTACCGATCAGGCTGCTGTGAATACACCTGTGGCTGATGCGAATGCGCTAGTGATGAACTTCAACGCCGATTGCTGGCTCGAAGTGACCGACGCAACGGGTAAGAAATTATTCAGCGGTATGCAGCGTAAAGATGGCAATTTGAATTTAGCCGGTCAGGCACCGTATAAATTGAAAATTGGTGCTCCAGCTGCAGTCCAGATTCAGTTCCAGGGTAAACCTGTCGATTTGAGTCGCTTTATCAGAACTAGCCAGGTTGCACGTCTGACAGTAAGTGCTGAATAATCGCAGCCAGCATGACGCGTAATTGTGGAGATTTGTAATGCATAATGAAGCCCCAATTCAGCGTAGAAAATCCAAACGGATCTACGTAGGAAATGTTCCTATCGGCGACGGGGCACCGATCGCCGTTCAGTCGATGACCAACACCCGTACTACGGATGTTGAAGCGACTGTTAATCAGATTCGAGCGTTAGAAAGAGTGGGTGCCGATATCGTTCGCATATCAGTACCCACCATGGACGCAGCAGAAGCGTTCAGGCTCATCAAACAGCAGGTCAACGTCCCGTTGGTCGCTGATATCCATTTTGACTATCGTATCGCCCTCAAAGTTGCTGAGTATGGCGTCGATTGTCTACGTATTAACCCAGGCAATATCGGCAACGAAGAGCGTATTCGTAGCGTTGTGGATTGTGCCCGGGACAAAAATATCCCGATCCGTATCGGTGTTAACGCCGGATCGCTGGAAAAAGATCTGCAAGAAAAGTATGGCGAGCCAACGCCTCAGGCGTTGTTAGAATCCGCGATGCGTCATGTAGATCATCTGGATCGCCTCAACTTTGATCAGTTCAAAGTGAGTGTAAAAGCATCCGATGTTTTCCTCGCGGTCGAATCCTACCGTTTGCTGGCTAAACAGATCGATCAGCCACTGCATTTGGGGATCACCGAAGCGGGTGGCCTGCGTGCAGGCTCTGTGAAATCGGCCATCGGCCTTGGCTTATTGTTGGCCGAAGGGATTGGTGACACGCTGCGCGTATCACTAGCCGCCGATCCGGTTGAAGAGATCAAGGTTGGTTTCGATATTCTGAAATCTTTGCGCATCCGTGCTCGCGGTATTAACTTTATCGCCTGCCCGACGTGTTCGCGCCAGGAGTTCGATGTTATCGGTACGGTGAACGCTCTCGAAGAACGCCTGGAAGATATCATCACGCCAATGGATGTTTCGATTATTGGTTGTGTAGTGAACGGGCCGGGCGAAGCGCTGGTATCCACGTTGGGTGTGACCGGTGGTCACAAGAAGAGTGGTTTCTACGAAGACGGTGTGCGTCAGCGTGATCGAATGGATAACGAAAACATGATTGCGCAGCTTGAAGCGCGTATTCGTGCCAAGGCTTCCATGCTCGATGAATCGCAGCGGATTAGTATCCAGCAGCTGGAAAAATAGTGCGAAACATGGGAAGCATTCGGCTTCCCGTGTATGATTGAACCCGCCAGACGTTTTGCTAAAGCAAGCAGTCTGATTTCGGGTTCATTTTTTGTATAAATTCGGTAGAGAATAAACGTGGCAAAAAACATTCAAGCCATCCGCGGCATGAACGATTACCTGCCTGGCGAAACCGCCATTTGGCAGCGCATTGAAGGCATTCTGAAACAGGTGCTCGGCAGCTACGGTTACAGCGAAATCCGTTTGCCGATTGTAGAGCAGACCCCGTTATTCAAACGCGCAATCGGTGAAGTGACCGACGTGGTTGAAAAAGAGATGTATACCTTTGAGGACCGCAACGGCGATAGCCTGACTCTGCGTCCTGAAGGCACCGCGGGCTGCGTGCGTGCCGGTATCGAACATGGTCTTCTGTACAATCAGGAACAGCGCTTGTGGTACATCGGGCCGATGTTCCGCCATGAGCGTCCGCAAAAAGGGCGTTACCGCCAGTTCAATCAGTTGGGTGTCGAAGTCTTTGGTCTGCAAGGGCCTGATATTGATGCTGAGCTGATCATGCTGACCGCGCGCTGGTGGCGTGCGTTGGGTATCGACCAGCATGTTAGCCTGGAACTGAACTCAATTGGTTCGCTTGAAGCACGCGCTAACTACCGTGACGCGCTGGTTGCGTTCCTGGAGCAGCATAAAGAGAAGCTTGACGAAGATTGCCAGCGTCGTATGTACAGCAACCCGTTGCGTGTACTGGACTCTAAAAATCCGGAAGTTCAGGCTCTACTGGATGATGCACCTACGCTGGGTGATTATCTGGATGAAGACTCTCGTGAACATTTCGCAGGCCTTTGCCAATACCTTGATGCTGCGGGTATCGCGTATACCGTGAATCAACGCCTGGTGCGTGGTCTGGATTACTACAACCGTACCGTTTTCGAATGGGTAACAAGCAGCCTGGGTTCTCAGGGCACCGTTTGTGCGGGCGGTCGTTACGACGGTTTGGTCGAGCAACTTGGTGGCCGTGCAGCACCTGCAGTTGGCTTTGCTATGGGTCTGGAACGTCTTGTTTTGCTGGTTCAGGCTATCAACCCGGAATTTAAAGCAGAATCTGTTGTCGATATTTACCTGATATCGTCAGGTCAGGGAACGCAAGCTGCGGCGATGCTGTTAGCTGAGCAATTACGTGATCAGGTCCCGGCTATTAAGCTGATGACTAACTACGGCGGTGGCAACTTCAAGAAGCAGTTCGTCCGTGCAGATAAGTGGGGCGCGCGTGCAGCCCTGGTGCTGGGTGAAACTGAAGTCGCAAATGGTCAGGTCGTCGTGAAGGATCTGCGCACAGGTGAGCAAACTACCGTTGAACAAACAAACGCGGTGGCTCATTTGCAGGCGCTACTGGGTTATTTTCCCCGGTGATTAATCGTTAAGGAGAAGGACTGCGTGGAAATTTACGAAAACGATAACGAACAGGTTGATGCAGTAAAACGCTTCTTTGCTGAAAATGGCAAAGCGCTGGTAGTAGGTGTCGTACTGGGTATTGGTGCGCTGGTCGGTTGGCGTTACTGGAACAGTCATCAGGCTGAAAGTTCGATGGCTTCTTCTCTTGAATATCAATCTGTTACAGATGCTGTGCGTGCCGATCAACCTGCGACACTGAGTGCCGCAGAGAAATTTGCTGCCGGCACTAAGAACACCTATGGCGCTTTGGCGTCATTGGAGCTGGCTCAGAAATACGCTGATAACAATGATCTCGCGAAAGCGGCAGCTCAATTACAGCAAGGCCTGAGCAGCACCAGCGATGAAAATTTGCAGGCGCTTATCAACGCGCGTCTGGCACGTATTCAAATACAACAAAAGCAATCTGATGCGGCGCTGAAAACCCTCGACAGCATTAAAGGCGAAGGTTGGGTAGCGATTGTTGCTGATTTGCGCGGTGAAGCGCTGCTCAGCAAAGGGGACAAGCAAGGTGCACGCGATGCGTGGAGCAAAGGCTCACAAACTGACGCTTCTCCAGCCCTGCGCGAAATGATGCAGATGAAAATTAATAATTTGTCGAGCTAAGAGGGACCCGATGCAATTGCGTAAACTACTTGTACCAGGGCTGATTTCTCTGACGCTGCTCAGCGGTTGTTCACTGTTTAGCGGTGAAGAAGACGTGGTAAAGATGTCTCCACTGCCGACAGTTGAAAACCAGTTTGAACCTGAAAAATCATGGAGTACTTCTGTTGGTAGCGGTATTGGCGATTTCTACTCCAATCTGCACCCAGCATGGCAGGACGGCAACATTTATGCCGCAGACCGCCGTGGTACTGTGAAAGCCGTTAACGCGGATGACGGTAAAGAAGTCTGGTCTGTTGACCTGTCTGAAAAAACGAATTTCTATTCCAGCAACCTGCCAGCACTGCTTTCCGGTGGTGTAACAGTTGATGGTGCGCACGTATACGTTGGTAGTGAGAAAGCACAGGTTTATGCGCTTAACACCTCTGATGGTAGTATTGCGTGGCAAAGCAAAGCTGCAGGCGAAGTACTTTCTCGCCCGGTAGTCAGCGACGGTTTGGTTCTGGTTCACACCAGCAATGGTCAGCTTCAGGCTCTTGACGAAACTGATGGTGCAGTGAAATGGACAGTAAACCTGGATATGCCAGCGCTTTCTCTGCGTGGCGAATCCGCTCCAGCCATAGCGTTTGGTGCTGCTATTGTTGGTGGTGATAACGGTCGCGTAAGTGCTGTGCTGATGAAGCAAGGCCAGATGATTTGGCAGCAACGTATTTCTCAGGCAACCGGTGCAACTGAAATTGACCGCCTGAGCGATGTCGATACTACGCCTGTCATCGTTAACGGTGTGGTTTATGCTCTGGCATATAACGGTAACCTGACTGCGCTGGACTTACGTTCAGGCCAGGTGATGTGGAAACGTGAACTGGGTTCGGTAAACGACTTTATTGTTGATGCGAACCGTATTTTCCTTGTCGACCAGAACGATCGCGTTGTGGCTCTGAATGCTGATGGCGGTGTCACTCTGTGGACGCAAAGCGATCTGCTGCACCGTAATCTGACCTCGCCTGTTCTGTACAACGGTTATCTTGTTGTCGGCGACAGCGAAGGGTATATGCACTGGATCAATGCCGATGACGGCCGTTTTGTGGCTCAACAAAAAGTGGACAGTTCTGGCTTCCAGACTGAGCCCGTTGTTGCCAGCGACAAGCTGTTAATTCAGGCTAAAGACGGTACGTTGTACGCTATTAAGCGTTAAATTTGCCTGAAGTATTTTTAAGTGCGAAACGGTTCCCGTAGTCCAGGAGCCGTTTCCTGTTTTTAGAAACGATGTGATTTGACGTCGTTTTAAGATGAATTTTGAGTTATGAGGTTTTAATCATGGTACCTGTGGTTGCGCTTGTCGGGCGCCCTAATGTCGGAAAATCCACGTTGTTTAACCGCTTGACGCGTACCCGAGATGCGCTGGTCGCGGATTTCCCGGGGCTGACTCGCGACCGCAAGTATGGTCGTGCTGAAGTGGAAGGTCGCGAATTTATTGCTATTGATACCGGTGGTATTGATGGCACGGAAGACGGCGTTGAAACACATATGGCTGCGCAGTCGCTGTTAGCGATTGAAGAAGCTGATGTGGTGCTGTTTATGGTGGATGCACGTGCTGGTCTGATGCCTGCCGATGAAGCCATTGCTAAACACCTGCGTTCTCGTCAGAAGCCAACCTTCCTGGTGGCAAACAAAACTGATGGCATGGACCCGGATCAGGCAGTTATTGATTTCTACTCCCTGGGTTTAGGTGAAATTCACCCGATTGCTGCTTCTCATGGCCGCGGCGTGACAACGCTTCTCGAACACGTTCTGATTCCTTTCATCGACGAAAAAAATCCGCGTGAGCCGGAAGAAGAAATTGATGAAGATGCAGCCTATTGGGCAGCATTCAATGCTAAACATGGCATTGTGTCTGAAGACGACGAAGAGATTGAAGAAGAGGAAGAAGAACCTTTCAACCCTATCGATTTACCCATCAAACTGGCGATTGTTGGCCGTCCGAACGTAGGTAAGTCAACGCTTACTAACCGTATTCTTGGCGAAGACCGCGTTGTGGTTTACGACATGCCGGGCACCACCCGTGACAGCATCTACATCCCAATGGAACGCGATGAACGTGAATTCATTCTTATTGACACCGCGGGTGTACGTAAGCGTGGCAAAATCACGGAAACCGTTGAGAAATTCTCGGTAATCAAAACGCTGCAAGCCATTGAAGATGCTAACGTTGTATTGCTGGTGATTGATGCGCGTGAAGGTATTTCCGATCAGGATCTATCTCTGCTCGGCTTTATCCTGAATAGTGGGCGCTCACTGGTGATTGTGGTCAACAAGTGGGATGGCCTGAGCAACGAAGTCAGAGAGCAAGTTAAAGAGACGCTGGATTATCGTCTGGGCTTTATCGACTTTGCTCGCGTGCACTTCATCTCTGCGCTGCATGGCAGCGGTGTGGGCAACTTGTTTGAGTCTGTTCGTGAAGCCTATGACAGCTCCACGCGCCGTGTAAGTACTGCGCTGCTGACCCGTATTATGTCTATGGCTGCTGAAGATCACCAACCGCCGTTGGTACGTGGCCGTCGCGTTAAGCTGAAATATGCTCACGCCGGTGGTTATAACCCGCCGATTGTCGTGATTCACGGCAACCAGGTTAAAGACCTGCCAGACTCCTACAAACGTTATCTGATGAACTACTTCCGCAAATCGTTGGACGTCATGGGTACGCCAATTCGTATTCAGTTCAAAGAAGGGGAGAACCCGTTTGCTAACAAACGTAACACCCTGACACCGAACCAGTTGCGTAAACGTCAGCGTTTGATCAAGCACATCAAGAAAAGCAAGTAATTCTCTGCTCTCTAAAACAAAAACCCGGTTTTTATACCGGGTTTTTTTATGGCTGTATTTACTTCACCTGATACTTATTTTGCAGTTCGCTGATGCGCTGTTGATACTCATCACTCAGGCATTTATTTTTATCATCGGCTTTCCAGCATTCATTTCTACCTTTAATCCACCCGCGTTGCTCTGCTTTAAGCGTCGAGTTATTGTTAGATTTTACCAGTGCCTTCTTGTAGGTATCCGTGAGTTTGAGATCCATTGCCGATAATGTATCACTTTGGCAGATGAGTTCTTCCATACTCCCTTGGCTCACGGCAGCACAAGAGAACGAAGGGCCAGATTTAGCTGCCGTTTGTTTATTCGCAGCGGGGGCAAAACTGACTTCATCTTCTGCTAAACAGACACCGTGTGTACGGTTAGGACCCGTAAAGGAGATATCAGGGTTACCTTCAGCAGAACGCACAATGCTGATAATGGTTTTCCCGCTGGTTGCTTCCCAGTAGCTGGCACTGCTCTGTTTAACCGTCGCTTTCTGGCCATCGACCCACACGTCACCTTTACCATCGCTGTATACGCCGCCTGTTTTTCCACAGCTAAAGTTGAATGCTTGCGGTTGCGCCGCAAATGAGGCAAGTGGGAACAGAGCGAGTGCAATTAACATAAGTTTTTTCATCATCAAACCTTGAGCAGAAGTTGGTGCTTTTTAATGGATATTTATAATATATACCCTAAATAATTCGAGTTGCATCGCGGCGGCAAGAGAACGAGTCCCGATGAGCTTAGTGAACTAAGTGATTTGGGTGAGAGAACGCAGCCAACAAAGATGCAACTTGAAGTATGACGGGTATAAGTATCAAACCCGTACGGGACAAGTACTAAGCCCGATATTCAGCACAGCTAATTTACATAATGCAATTATCTTTAAATTGTTTTCTCTTGTTGTAATAAAAAACCAATCTATTACTAACATAAATAGCATATTTAATATTTTTAACTTTAGCATTTCTATAGAGGGGAATTGAAAGCTTGCTTTACATTGGGCAGCGTGTATTAATTGATAAAATAAATACCAGGCAAAATGATAAATATGTTAATGATCTTATGTCGGAAAATAAAGTATGTTGTGATAGTGTTTGTTTCTTTGCTGTCTTTTTTTGCAAAGGCTGACGATTCTATTAATCATCTCAAAGATCGACACAGCATCACATTTTCATATTTGGATGGTGAGTTTCCTTTTTCATATACGCTCACAGGTAAGCCCAAGGGTATTGCGATTGATTTATGTGAGAGCCTTGCGGAGCATATCGGTAAAGAGATAGGCACGCCGCTAGCGGTTAAATGGATTAAAGTCGTTCCGGCAGCACGCTTCCAGTCATTGATGAATCACCAGTCTGATATAGAGTGCTCGGACATCACCAACACTATCGAAAGACGGCAATATCTGTTGTTTTCTATTCCGTTTTTTTATGCATCAACCGCATTTATCTCCCATAAATCCAGCCACCTCGATAACACAAACGTGCTCTCAGGCCACACAGTGTTCGTGACGTCGGGTGATATAGCCGTGCAAGCGGTAACGAAGCTAAACGCTAAATTAGGTTTTTCACTCTTCACCCATTTAACCCAGTCAGCATTTTCGGGTTTTGAGGATATGAAATCTACGGATAACTCGGTGTTTGTTGCGGACGATGTTTTGCTTTATTCGCTCAAAGCAACAAGCCCGACGCCGGATGATTATGTTATTTCCAACGATAATCTTATCGATGCTCAGCCTTTCGCTTTAGCGTTACCGCATGAATCTTTCGCCCTGCAAAAAGAAGTTAATAACGCCATGATGGAGATATTCTCTACAGGTGAATTTGACAGGATATACAGCAAATGGTTTTTAGCCCGTATTCCACCTGATAATACTCTGATTAACATGTCAATGCCGAGTCACTTGAAGCAGGATATTGCAAAGTGGAGTGCTGAATATGCTTCATTGCATGCTAAATAACGGTTTTAATCATTTTTGTGTGTAGAAATTATTGAAGCCAACAATTTGTCTCATCACTTCTGCCTGATAAGCGGCCTGACTTTGTGATGCAAAACTGGGTTGTCGCTTTCATCTTTCAGTTTCACGCCGGTCAAACGGCGAACAAAAGCTTGTTCCAGTAACCATGCCAGCTTAAATGCGGCCGCCGTGTGGCTAAGTCCTTCCGGGCGAATATTAGAGATACAGTTACGTTCTGACTCCAGCCGTTTGCGCTCCGGCTTCCATGTCAGATACACCCCCAGGCTATCAGGGGATGAAAGACCTGGCCGTTCGCCAATCAGCATTGCCACGGCTTTGCAGTTGAGTATTTCGCCTATATCGTCACCCAGTGCGACACGTGACTGGTGGGCGAGCACAACAGGTGCCAGCGTCAGTCCCAGCATTTTGATATAGGGCAGCAACTCACGAATTAACGCCACCGCCTGGCGATGTACGGCGTGGGACGAGAGCCCATCGCCAATCACCAGCAGTAGCTCGTAACTGCCAATATTGCTGGTTTGTAGACTGTTACGGCTGTCATCATCAAGCATGCGACCTAAATCTGGCCGGTTCAGATAAATGTGCCTGTCTTGCGCCGCACTTCTGACCGTAAAAGTGGGTAAGCCCAATTCTGCGAGTGCCTGACTGATTTCTTCACTATGAAATGGTTGATGGACGGCATCTCTGGCTTGCGCGTGGGCAAGACCGAAATTAAGCACTTCCCGGGTTAGCAGGCTGGCGCCACTGCGCCCAAGGGCGATACGTGCATCGGTGAATTCCCGTAATAATGTCCAGGCATCCGTGTTCATAAGGTCACTCCCTGAGGCAGAACGCTCAATAGCGGATGGCTTGCCCCCGTTAATCGAAGCTGCCCATGGCTATCAATGATCTGCATGCGGGTCAGCCATTGTGCAAATTCTGGCGCGTGTTTTAACCCCAGCAAGCGGCGGGCGTATAAGGCATCGTGGAAAGAGGTGCTTTGGTAATTGAGCATGATGTCATCAGCGCCCGGCACACCGATTAAAAACGTCAGCCCGGCGTTGCACAGCAGCGTAAGCAGGGTATCCATATCATCCTGGTCCGCTTCGGCGTGATTGGTGTAGCAAACATCACAACCCAGCGGCAGCCCCATCAACTTGCCACAGAAATGATCTTCCAGCCCGGCACGGATAATCTGTTTGCCGTCATAAAGATATTCCGGGCCAATAAACCCGACAACGGTATTCACCAGCAGTGGATTGAAATGGCGGGCGACGGAATATGCGCGTGCCTCACAGGTTTGTTGGTCGACGCCATGATGGGCATTAGAGGACAGGCAACTTCCCTGGCCGGTTTCAAAATACATCACGTTATTGCCCAGCGTGCCGCGCTTTAAACTCAGTGCAGCTTCATGCGCTTCCTGTAACAGCGACAGATTAATACCAAAGCCGGTGTTGGCGGCTTCGGTTCCGGCCACGGACTGAAAGACCAAATCTACAGGCACACCACGTTCGATAAGCTGCAAGGTGTTGGTGACGTGGGTCAGCACGCAAGATTGAGTCGGAATGGCAAAGCGGCTAATGATGTCATCCATCATATAATTCAGGCGTTCAAGCACGGGGAGGCTGTCGCTCGCGGGGTTAATACCCACAACGGCATCGCCTGCGCCATACAGCAAACCGTCGAGCATGCTGGCGGCAATACCTTTTAAATCATCTGTTGGATGGTTCGGTTGCAAGCGCACGCTGAGATGGCCCGGTAAGCCGATAGTGTTACGAAACTGAGTGGTAACCTGGCACTTGCTGGCCGCCAGAATTAAATCCTGATTGCGCATCAATTTACTGACTGCCGCCGCCATTTCTGGCGTGATGCCTTTTGCTACGGCCCGCAGTGTCTGGCTGTCTGTGGTGTCATCAAGCAACCAGTCACGGAAATCGCCAACCGTTAAGTGGCTAATTGCCTGAAATGCGCTTTTATCGTGCGTATCGATAATCAGGCGGGTGACTTCATCATCTTCATAAGGGATGAGCGGATTGTCGAGGATTTCACATAAGGGAACCTCTGCGAGCGCCATTTTAGCGGCAACCCGTTCTTCTGCGCAGTCTGCTGCTATCCCTGCAAGGTTATCCCCGGAACGTGCCGGGGATGCTTTTGCCATTAACTCCTTGAGGCTGGCAAATGAGTAGCTGCGATACGCCAGAGCGGTGTGATACATCTTTCCTCCTCAGCCTGGTGCCCGAATCTATGCATGTTGAGGCAGCATCGGGAGCATTATTGATGATTAATGGCGAGTTTATCTCTATCATCAAAAGACAAATATAGTCGAAGAGTTGTCAGGAAAGATTATGGAAATGAAATGTCCGGTGTGTGAAAAACCGCTATTGCAAACAGACTCAGGTGCGCACTGCGAAAGCTGCCAGCAGGATTTTCACCTTGAAGCCCGCTGCCCGGATTGCCACAAGCCGCTGGAAGTTTTAAAAGCGTGTGGGGCCGTCGACTATTTCTGCCAGAACGGCCACGGATTGATTTCAAAGAAACGTGTTGAGTTCTTGCCTGTTGCTAACTAAGTTTTAACTTTTCGCCGCAACTTTACGCTTGCGAACAGGTTTCACCGGTGTAATGCCGGTGACCTGGCTTTCCACCCACCCATCTTCCAGGCGCGTTGTTAGCGTATCTCCGGACTGCACCTGTTTGGTTTTCTTCAGCACTTTGCCATCTGTCGCCGTTGTCACGCTGTAACCACGTGCAAGCGTTGCCAGAGGGCTGACCGCTTCAAGCTGGGCGATAGCGGTGCCAAAGCGCTGACGGGTATTATTCAGGCGTGCGGTAACGACTTGCGATAAACGGTATTCAAGCTGTTGCAAGCGAGTTTGAGCGCGATGGATTCGTGGCTGAGGCTGCTGCTGATTCAAACGCTGCATCAAACGTTGCTGCTGCTGATTGCTGCGGCGCAGTTTTGCATCCATCGCGACATTTAAGCGTTGCTGCAAACGCTCAAGCGTTGTTTGCTGACGCGCTAAACGCAGCTGCGGGTGTTGCTGTTGCAGGCGGTGGTGCAAGCGGGTGAAACGCTGCATGCGCTGGGCGAGATAGTAATCCATCGCCATTTCCATACGCTGTTGGTGAGACTGAATCTGGCGCAAGAGTTCTGTCTGATTACGACTGATAATTTCCGCCGCAGCGGAAGGGGTCGGTGCGCGAACATCTGCCACAAAATCGGCGATCGTGACGTCAGTTTCATGCCCTACGGCGCTAACGACCGGAATCGCACTGGCGAAAATCGCCCGTGCAACGCGCTCATCGTTAAAGCCCCACAAGTCTTCCAGAGAACCGCCGCCGCGCCCGACAATCAGCACATCACACTCTTTGCGAAGGTTGGCAAGCTCGATGGCGCGAACAATTTGCAATGGCGCATCGGCACCTTGCACTGCGGTCGGGTAGATAATGACCGGCAAAGAAGGGTCACGGCGTTTGAGCACATGCAAAATGTCATGCAGCGCAGCACCGGTTTTTGACGTGATGACACCAACTTGTCGCGCAGGTGTTGGCAATGGCTGCTTGTGGATTGGGTCGAACAAACCCTCAACGGTGAGGCGTTGTTTTAATTCTTCATACTGCTGCTGCAAAAGCCCTTCGCCAGCAGGCTGCATACTTTCCACGATTATCTGGTAATCACCACGCGGCTCGTAGAGCGTGATGGTTGCACGCACCAAAACCTGTTGCCCATGTTGCGGACGGAAGGTGACACGACGATTGCTGTTACGGAACATTGCCCCGCGAATTTGAGCCGTATCGTCTTTGAGCGTGAAGTACCAGTGACCGGAAGCAGGTTGGGTAAAATTGGAAATTTCACCGCTGATCCACACTTGCCCCATCTCTTGTTCCAGCAGCATGCGGACCGTCTGATTCAGACGGCTGACGGTAAAAATTGATGGAGTATTTATCGTTGGCATGTGACCTGGATCAAATTCTAAATCAGCAAGTTATTCGGTCGATAGTACCTTCCGTATCGTACTTGGCAAGGAGTTTTCTGAAAAAAGTGTGGATGCAATCGATTCCGCTCTGTATAATGCCGCGGCAATATTTTATCTGTTCTCATTCACCCCAGGTTGAGATATTGCCATGCTACGAATCGCTAAAGAAGCACTGACGTTTGATGACGTTCTCCTCGTTCCAGCTCACTCTACAGTTCTGCCTAACACGGCCGATCTCAGCACCCAATTGACCAAAACTATTCGTTTGAATATCCCTATGCTGTCCGCAGCCATGGATACCGTAACGGAAGCCCGTCTGGCCATTGCATTGGCTCAGGAAGGTGGACTTGGTTTCATTCATAAAAATATGTCGATTGAACGCCAGGCTTCTGAAGTCAAACGCGTGAAAAAACACGAAAGTGGTGTTGTTACTGACCCACAGACCGTGCTGCCGACAACCACTCTGCATGAAATTAAAGAACTCACCGAGCGTAACGGCTTTGCGGGTTACCCTGTTGTCACCGAAGGCAACGAACTGGTTGGTATTATTACTGGCCGTGATATTCGTTTCGTTACCGACCTGAATCAGCCAGTTAGCGTGTACATGACGCCGAAAGAGCGTCTGGTTACCGTGAAAGAAGGCGAAGCGCGTGATGTCGTGTTATCCAAAATGCACGAAAAACGTGTTGAGAAAGCGCTGGTTGTAGACAGCAATTTCCATCTGCTCGGCATGATCACCGTAAAAGACTTCCAGAAAGCAGAACGCAAACCTAACGCCTGTAAGGACGACCAGGGCCGTCTGCGTGTTGGGGCAGCCGTTGGCGCAGGTGCTGGCAACGAAGAGCGTATCGACGCTCTGGTAGCTGCTGGTGTCGATGTTTTACTGATTGACTCCTCTCATGGCCATTCCGAAGGCGTTCTGCAACGTATTCGTGATACTCGTGCTAAATATCCTGACCTGCAAATCATTGGCGGCAACGTTGCTACTGCTGCTGGCGCACGTGCTCTGGCTGAGGCCGGTGTGAGCGCGGTTAAAGTGGGTATCGGTCCTGGTTCAATCTGTACTACTCGTATCGTTACCGGCGTGGGCGTTCCACAAATCACGGCCGTAGCTGATGCCGTTGAAGCACTCGAAGGAATGGGCATCCCTGTTATCGCTGACGGCGGTATCCGTTTCTCTGGTGATATTGCTAAAGCCATCGCGGCTGGCGCATCTGCGGTAATGGTTGGCGGTATGCTGGCAGGGACTGAAGAATCTCCAGGTGAAATCGAACTTTACCAGGGCCGCTCTTTCAAATCCTACCGCGGTATGGGTTCTCTGGGCGCGATGTCCAAAGGTTCTTCTGACCGTTACTTCCAGACTGACAACGCAGCCGACAAACTGGTACCGGAAGGTATCGAAGGTCGTGTGGCGTACAAAGGTCACCTGAAAGCGATAGTTCACCAGCAGATGGGCGGCCTGCGTTCCTGCATGGGTCTGACCGGCTGTGCTACCATCGATGACCTGCGTACTAAAGCGGAATTTGTACGCATCAGTGGTGCGGGTATTCAGGAAAGTCACGTGCACGATGTGACGATTACTAAAGAGTCGCCGAACTACCGTATGGGCTCCTGATTACTCATCATACTTCAAGTCGCAGATGCGTTGGCTGCACTAGCTCACCCCAGTCGCATAGTTATCTATGCTCCTGGGGATTCACGAGCTTGCCGCCTTGCTGCACCTCGAATTATTTAGAGTAATCCATTAGATATTTTACTTTTTCTGTTTCACTTGCCTCGGAATTAGCCTCAATGACGGAAAATATCCATAAACATCGCATACTTATCCTTGATTTCGGTTCTCAGTACACTCAACTAGTTGCGCGCCGTGTGCGTGAACTGGGTGTTTACTGTGAGCTGTGGGCATGGGATGTCACGGAAGCACAGATTCGTGAATTCAATCCAAGCGGTATCATCCTTTCTGGTGGCCCGGAAAGTACCACTGAGCTGAACAGCCCACGTGCGCCTGAATATGTCTTTACCGCAGGTGTGCCAGTATTTGGCGTGTGCTACGGCATGCAGACCATGGCGATGCAGCTTGGCGGCCATGTTGAAGGTTCCAACGAACGTGAGTTCGGCTATGCGCAGGTTGAAGTGAAAACTGACAGCGCACTGGTTCGCGGCATTGAAGACTCCCTGAGTGCAGACGGCAAACCGCTGCTGGATGTCTGGATGAGCCATGGCGATAAAGTCACCGCTATCCCGTCTGACTTCGTGACTGTTGCCAGCACCGAAACTTGCCCATTCGCGATTATGGCGAACGAAGAAAAACGTTTTTATGGCGTGCAGTTCCACCCGGAAGTGACCCATACCCGCCAGGGCCAGCGTCTACTGGAGCGTTTTGTTCTGGATATCTGCGGTTGCGAAGCGCTGTGGACTCCGGCAAAAATTATCGAAGACGCGATCGTTCGCCTGCGTGAACAAGTGGGCAACGACAAGGTGATTCTTGGCCTGTCCGGTGGCGTGGATTCATCCGTTACCGCCATGCTGCTTCACCGCGCGATTGGCGACCGTCTGACTTGTGTATTTGTGGATAACGGCCTGCTGCGTTTGAACGAAGCAGAGCAAGTGATGGATATGTTTGGCGATCACTTCGGCCTGAATATTATTCACGTTAAAGGCGAAGAGCGTTTCCTGTCTGCGTTGAAAGGCGAGAACGATCCAGAAGCGAAACGTAAAATCATCGGCCGCGTGTTTGTTGAAGTGTTCGATGAAGAAGCACTGAAACTGGAAGACGTGAAGTGGTTGGCGCAGGGCACCATTTACCCGGACGTTATCGAATCAGCGGCTTCTGCCACCGGTAAAGCACACGTCATCAAATCTCACCACAACGTGGGCGGCTTGCCGAAAGAGATGAAGATGGGTCTGGTTGAGCCGTTGCGTGAACTGTTCAAAGACGAAGTGCGTAAAATCGGCCTGGAGTTGGGTCTGCCGTACGACATGCTGTACCGTCACCCGTTCCCGGGTCCAGGTCTTGGCGTGCGCGTGCTGGGTGAAGTGAAGAAAGAGTATTGCGACCTGCTGCGCCGCGCTGATGCGATCTTCATTGAAGAGCTGCATAAAGCCGATCTCTACAACAAAGTCAGTCAGGCATTTACCGTGTTCCTGCCGGTGCGTTCTGTTGGTGTCATGGGCGACGGCCGTAAATACGATTGGGTTGTATCACTGCGTGCAGTCGAAACCATCGACTTTATGACCGCGCATTGGGCACATCTGCCATACGATTTCCTTGGCCGTGTCTCCAACCGCATTATCAACGAAGTTAACGGCATTTCCCGCGTGGTTTATGATATTTCTGGCAAACCGCCAGCAACTATCGAGTGGGAATAATCAGTCGTTAGGTAACACTAATACCTGTCGTTTCTTCATCGAATCGAAGCCCATTTTTTAATGGGCTTTTTTTATGGTGCAATTTAACCGAGCCGCGCATGCAACCAGGGCAGCAGCTGTTTTTTGCGACTTAACATTCCGGCGATGGTAACGGGTGCATTATCGGCAAGTGCCGGGCCCGCAAAATAGAGCCTTGAACACTCCGCGCTAATATCGGTCAGCATCAATACAACCAACCCCGCCCCTGATGTGGTGACCCGCTGTTCCATGGTTGATTTAAGCTCATCAATCAGCGGCTCCGCCTGCTCAAGAGAATATAATTCGAGTTGTGCGGCGAGGACTTTATTCCCCGAAATATCAAACATTTTACTGTCTTTATTGAGCAGCTCATCCGCGCTCAAGCCGATGATATCTGTCTTGGCCGTCAGCAAATCACGAATGAAATCTTCACGCTCCACTTTTGTGAGAGCGCAGAGCTCATCAACGGCCTGGTGGTCTTCTTCAGTAGTGGTCGGTGAGCGAAGGGCGACGGTATCACTTAACACGGCCCCCAATAGCAAAATGGCTTCACCAGGGGAGATCTCACGGCGATGAGCGGGAGCCATCAACTGCCATAACAATGTTGCACTGCTGCCGACAGGTTTAATCCAGACTTCAGGAGGGAGTTGAGTGATCAGGCCGCCAAGACGGTGGTGGTCGATAATTCCGACGACGTTGCTTTCATTGAGCGTGGCCGGCCCTTGCGCAGGTTCGGTGAAATCAACCAGCCAGACATCTTTGCCGGCAAGAGAATCATTAAGCAGTGGCGGGGGCGTCAGATCAGCATGGCGGAAAATATAGGCAGTTTCCCTATTTAACTCACCGAGGCGAAACGCCTGAGCATGTTGCCCTTTAATCGTTAGCCAACGTGCAGCCACGTAGGCCGTGCAGACTGTATCGCTGTCCGGATTTAAATGGCCAAAGACATGTATCATTTAATCTCTCCTGGTCGCAATTCTATGTGCTTCGCAGCTTGTCTGTAGAGTATAGGATGCCATCCGCTCTCATTTCACACCCTACGGGTATGCAGCATTAATTCGTTGCGCCCAGACACTAATATCATCACCGCTGCCGAGATCGGCCTGCACCAGCCCATTCACCATGAAGGTTGGTGAAACATGAATCCCATTCTGACGGGCATATTTACTGTGCCATTTAATGTCATTCTGTAATGCCGGGTGGGCAAATGCCTGCGCCAACGCCACACCGCTGTAACGTTCGATACGGTCAATGATTTGCTGCGGTGTCGCATCCATATTCGGGCCGCTGCAATGATCGGTAAACTCGAATTCTTCACGGTGATCGGCAACAGCTTGCATCACTTTATGCGCCGCTTCACGGCCTTGCGGAAGAGTGGATGCGGCAAGAATACAGCGCACAATGACACCGGAAAACATATGCCATGGTTGCGATTGCAGGCGAATTTTAACCGTGACGTTATCTTCCCCCACGTTTTCCAGCAGTGCGCTGAGCTTATTGAAAGCACGGACGGAATACGGGCAGGTCGGCTCAAGAAAAACTTCAAATGTGCGTGGACCGTGGCCCCACACCAGTGGTTGAGCATGAGGTTTATCATTTTGACTCATAGTGATCCCTTGAAAGAGCAAGCAGAGAATTGACCTGACGATCTCTGTCAGAAGCGATCGTCAGGTATCGATGATGGAAATAATTTAACAGAAAATATGAGGATTTATACCGCGTCAGGCGACCAGACCGGGTAGTCGGTATAGCCGGCTTCTGAACCGCCGAATAAGGTGGCCGGATTGCCGATAGGCGCAAGTGGCAAGTTTTCAGCCAGGCGGCGCGGGAAATCAGGGTTGGCAACAAACGGGCGGCCAAAGGCAACCAGATCCACGATACCTGCCGCGAGGAATTTTTCTGCTTTTTCCTCGGTGTAATTCCCGGCCACGATTATGGCACCACTGAATGTTGCCCGAAGCGTTTCACGGAACTCGTACGGTACTTGCGGTGCGTCATCCCAGTCGGCCTCCGCCAGGTGGATGAAGGCAATGCCTTTTTGCTCACACCAGGCTGCCAGCGCCAGAATCGCTTCGATGGCCTGCGGGTCGTCCATTCCACGCTGAGTAATAAACGGAGCCAGGCGAATACCGGTTTTGTCGGCACCAATAGCATCGCTAATGGCTTCCAGCACTTCTTGTGCAAAACGCACGCGGTTTGCCAGGCTGCCACCGTATTCATCGGTGCGTTTGTTGGACGTCCGGCGCAGGAACTGATCGATTAAATATCCGTTGCCACCGTGAACCTCTACGCCGTCGAAACCCGCATCAATGGCATTGAGCGCCGCCTGGCGATAGTCGGCAATCACCTGGCCAATATCGTCGTGGGTTAATTCACGCGGAACAGGGCTGTCTACCATTCGGCCTACACCGTCTTCGCCCACGACCCAAACTTGCGCATCGGGTGCCAGTGCAGAAGGTGCGACGGGTTTGCCATCAGCATGAAAACTTTCATGGGACATGCGGCCGACGTGCCACAGTTGTGAAAAGATTTTCCCGCCAACCTGATGAACAGCATCTGTCACCAGGCGCCAGCCGGAGATTTGTTCTGGGGAGTGAATACCTGGCGTCCAGGAGTAGCCTTGACCCTGTGGTGAAATTTGAGTCGCTTCGGTAACGATAAGCCCGGCCGTAGCGCGCTGCTGGTAATACTTCGCCATCATCGCGGTGGGGATATTCCCCGGCTGTGCGGAGCGGGAGCGCGTCATCGGCGCCATAACAATACGGTTGCGGGTTTCAACTGACCCCACACGGGTGGTCTCAAACAGGTGGCGTGATTTCATTTCTTTGACTCCAGCATAATTACGATACCTTGACTTTACGTTCTGCTTGTCGTTTTGATAATGGCATTGAAAACTGATTGTCTATTCAGGAAATTAGAATAATGGGTAAGCTCGAAGATATGACGCTGCTGGTGGCAGTAGTTGAAGCGGGGGGCCTTGCTGCGGCGGGCAGGCGGATGAATTTGTCGCCAGCCACCATGACCGCGCGGTTGAAAGCTCTGGAAGAGCGCTACCAGACTCGCTTTTTTAACCGTTCCACACGGGCTATTGCGCTGACGCGCAACGGCGAAGAGTTTTACTACGCCGCTCTTCGTGTGCTTGAGGAAGTAGAACTGGCAGAATCAAAACTGATGCAGAAAGAGGGGATTCTGAGCGGTACGCTGCGGATTGCTGCGCCATCTGATTTCGGGCGCCAGTATTTATCACCCGCGCTACTCGATTTTTCCCGCCAGCACCCGGAAGTCAAAAGCTCGCTTTATCTCAGTGAAGATGTCGTCGATCTGATCTCCTTGCGGCTCGATATGAGCATTCGCTTTGGTAACCTGCCGGACAGCAATCTGGTGACGAAAGTGATCAGGCAAAATTATCGAGTGCTGGTGGCCTCTGCGGCTTATCTTGCAATCCATGGCGAACCGCAGTCAGCGGAGGATTTGTCACATCACCGTTGCCTGGTGATGGAACGGCGTGGAACGCTGATGAATGAATGGCGTTTTGAGTTTGAAGGTGAAGAACAGCGAGTACGCGTTACGCCTGCAATGGTGTGCGACGACGGTGCGCTTTTGCGCCAGTGGGTGCTGGCCGGCGCTGGAATCGCCAGCAAATCCTGGTGGGATGTTAAACGCGATGTTGAGCAAGGCCGCCTGAAAGTGTTGTTGGCAGACAGCTTCATTGGCTTTAGTCGGCACGACAAAAAACAGGTTGGATTGCAGTTTGTGTACCCGCAGCGCCGTTTTCAGCCAGTACAAGTTTCCATGTTCAGCGAGTTTTTCATCAACTGGCTGGATAATGAGTAAGCAGGGGCAAGAATTACAGGCGTAACAAATCCCACTGCAACGAGTAAGTGTATTATTTTTTAATTAAAATAAGGCGTTACCGGTTGGTATTGTCCAGCGACTGGCTACTTTGTTGTGCTTCTACTTTGTCCTGATGATGGTACCAGGCGCCGATGGCAGAGTAGACAAAACGGCCAAAAAGGAAGAGGAAACTGATGAGTAGAATAATGCGGGTCATACGATTGTTAAACTTATGTCGTCTTCGCATACTCGTAACCTGTGTCACGCAAATGATCCTTGATGTTTGCCCGTCAACCGCGGGCGACGACCATATTTATACACAGCGATGTCTTAAGGTCAATTCCCGGTCATCAGTGAATTGTTCGCCAAACCATTTGTGCTTGTTATATAAACATTTCTTAATATTAGTTGATTAGTATACATCCAGTTACTATTTTGGATAAATTCCGAATAGAGATAAATCTCCATCAAGAAATTGATTTATGTCAAATTAGTAAGCCAATCCCTAACTAGAATCTTCACTCTATTCCATAGCGATATGGTTGTATCGGCCGGGTCGGATACCTGTTCGAAATTCACCCGAGTTGGATGACTGGGTTTTGGGCGATAACGAATGTACCTGGCAAGCTGGTATAAAAACTATAAAAATAAATGGTGGGCACTTCCTCTGGTGCTGCCGAGTCTATTACTTCCTATTGCTTACTGGTGTAATGCCAGTACCGTTATGGATGGTGGGCGAGTGTTCCTCGTCTACATGCCTCTTGGTTTAATGACTGCATTTATGCTGATTTTCGGCGGGGCAGCTCTACCGGGAATTATTCTTGCGTTATTAATTCGTTATATCCCCATTAAAGGGGAGGCAACTGCATTATTGGCGGTTGTTCACTTTATTGTCCCCATCATGATCAGCTGGGGTGGTTACCATATTTTTGTGCCACGACGTGGTTCAGTGATGTTTGGCGCCATAAAGCTCACCGCACAACGCATGTTGTGGTTAGTGCTGGTCAATGCTGTGATATTCCTGGTTATTTATCAGATAGGGATATTCTTTGGTTGGTATAAGGATGTCGATAATGCCAGTATGGAAAGTCCTATCCATGCCCGGACTCTCATCAACTTTCAGGCTGTACTCATCGGCTGTTTAACGGGTATGCCATTCTTCTATACCGTTATTCGCATGGTTCGTAATCCAAACTTTATTTTTGCTTTCTGGTCGCGGATGAAAAAGCAGATGCAATCTGGCGTATCCAAAAGTGAGATTGCGTTATGGGCCGTGATTGTTGCCGTTCTGGTTAGCTTGCTGTTAGTACCGATTAATGATTCCAGCACTATTTTTACCACCGATTACACGTTAACGCTCATTCTGCCGTTGATGCTGTGGGGCGCGATGCGCTTTGGCTTTCTATTTATCACCACCGCCTGGACGTTGATACTCACTATCTTATGTAGCGGGTTCCAGAATTATTTGCCGCCTTACATGGGGTTCCAGCTTCATCTGGCCATCGCCTCATCTTGCTACGCTGTATTTTCTATCACTATTTATCTGATGGCTGTGGTCACTACTCGCCAGCGCTTATTACATAACAAAGCACGGCGTGTGGCGTTTATCGACCCGATAGTGCAAATGCCGAATTTGCGCGCCCTTAACCGCGATTTATCCAGCGCCCCGTGTTCGGCGTTAGCATTTTTACGTGTGCCTGAACTGGAGCTTTTGGGGCGCAACTATGGCGTGCAGCTGCGTATTCAATACAAACAACAGCTCAATGCTTTCCTGCAACCTATATTGTCCACAGGCGAGCAGGTCTATAACTTGTCCGGCCACGAACTGGCGGTGCGTCTGAATTATGATTCTTATCATGAGCGTATCGAAGCTCTGGATCACCGTGTAAAACAGTTCCGCTTTATGTGGGACGGCATGTCGATGCAGCCACAAGTTGGCATCAGTTACTGCTATATCCGCCAGCCGGTGACGCATATTTATTTCCTGTTAGGCGAACTCAGCACCATGGCTGACTTGTCGCTCTCGACATCAATGCCAGAAAGTTTGCAGCAGCATGAGTCAAACCATGTGCAGAATGCGGTGAGAAACAAAGTGGCGATGATGAACCGCCTACAAGTTGCCATTGATTCAGGCAATTTCGTGCTTATGGCCCAGCGTATCGAAGGGATTCGTGGCGATTCATATTATGAAATTTTGCTGCGCATGAAAGGCGATAACGAAGGGGATAATTTGTTTTTGCCGGATGATTTTTTACCGGTGGCACACGAATTTGGTTTGTCTTCAAAAATCGACAAATGGGTATTAGAAGCCACGTTAAAATTCATGGATAAACACCGGGATCAGCTTCCCGGTAGCCGTTTTTCCATCAACTTTACGCCTGCATCCGTGGGGCGTTTTCAGTTTGCTGGTGAAGTGAGGAACTTACTCAAACACTACAGAATTGAACCCTGGCAGCTTATTTTTGAAGTGACTGAGAGCAATTCATTAACCAATATTGAGCAAGCCAATGCGACGTTAACCGCGTTACAGAATATGGGGTGCCGGATTGCGATTGATGATTTTGGAACGGGCTATGCGAGCTATGCACGCCTGAAAGATATCAACGCGGACATCCTGAAAATTGATGGCAGTTTTATCCGCAATATTCTGACCAGTAGCCTCGATTATCAGATTGTTGAATCTATCTGCCAGCTTGCACGAATGAAAAAAATGCAGCTGGTTGCCGAGTATGTCGAAAATGATGCGGTCAAAGCGGCGGTGCAGAGCCTTGGTATTGATTACATTCAAGGTTATTTGATAGGGCGCCCGCTACTGCTCGAAAAGCTGTTAGTGCACAGAAGCAACGAAACATAGCACCAGCAAACGCCCTTCGGGGCGTTTGCTGGTGTTAATCGTCAGGCGGCAACGCCAGGGCTGGTTTCTTCTTCGATTTTAAGACTCCAGCCGGGCGTATTATCCCAATATTGTTGCTCACGCTCTAAATCCAACAACACCAATGTATTTTGGCTAAACCAGTCGTAGGGGAAGCGTAGCGTCCATTGATGCTCATCCGTTTCCAGTACCAGCGTTGGCGGCGTGGTTGTCGCCTGGCGTTGGTTATTGAGCAACACCGCTAAACGCAGAATCTGAATTAACGGCAAAAACTGCTTTTTCTTAAACAGGGTGAAACGCGGCAGATCGTCAATCTTTATCCCTTTGCGGTGATAACGCACCAGCGAAGCAATCAGCGTTTGTTGTTCCTGGTTAAAGCCTGGCAGGTTGCTGTGCTGCAGAATATAAGCCGAGTGGCGGTGTAAACCACTGTGGTTAATATTCAGCCCCACTTCATGGAGCATCGCAGACCATTTCAGCAGCGCAGCCATTTGCGGGTTAGCCAGCTTCGGGTTTTGTTCTTCCCACTGCTGATAAATTTGTTCTGTAGTGCTGAGCACTCGTTTGGCCTGGTCGCTGTCGATATGATACTGGTTTGCCAGACTCTGTGCGGTACGGATACGAATATCCTGGTGGCGGAAACGGCCTTCCATTTCATACAGCACACCTTCGCGCAGCGCACCATCAGACAAGCGCAGCTCACGAATTGCCAGCGAGTCGAAAACACCGCAGAGAATCGCAAGGCCTGGTACAAACACGGCTTTACGTTCTTCCGATAATCCCGGCAGGCTCATAGTGCTGAAACTCTTATACTTCAGCACTTCATCACGCAACATTTCCAGGCGTTCAGGGGTGATAATCCCGTCCTTTTCACCCATGTTGACCAGCACTTCATGCGCCGCTTTGATGGTGCCAGAGGCCCCCATCGCAACATTCCAGCCCTGTAAGCGGTACTGCCAGGAGAGGTTTTCCAGCTTCTGCACAGCTGCGAGGCGAGCGCGCTTAAAGTTTTCCGGGTTGATATGCCCGTTAGGGAAAAAGTTCTGCGCAAAGCTCACACAACCCATGCGGCGGCTTTCGACCAGCATCGGCTCGAAATCTTCACCAATAACGAGTTCGGTGGAACCACCGCCAATATCAATAACCAGCTTGCGGCCTTTTTCCGGTTGGGTGTGTTCCACGCCCATGAAAATCAGACGCGCTTCTTCATTACCGGAAATGATCTCAATCGGGTAGGGGATAACTTGCTCGGCACGCTTGAGGAACTCTTCGGCGTTAACGGCCAGGCGCAAACTGTGTGTCCCGACGATACAGACGTTTTCCGCAGAAAACCCCTGAAGACGTTCAGCAAATAACGCAAGGCACGACAGCCCACGCTCTATCGCTTCTTCGCTTAATTCGTTCTCAGCATTCAGACCATCGGCTAAATGGACGCGTTGTTTCAGACGACCAATGATTTGCATTGCGCCATCTACCACACGTGCGATAACCATGTGGAAACTGTTCGAGCCAAGGTCTACCGCTGCGAACTCTTGCGGCCGTGGAGCATGTTTTTTTATCGGCATGTTTTTGTCATCAACATAGTTTTATAGTCGACATGGTGCATTATTCAGGTTGTTCAAGAGATTTAATGTAATCGTAAATCGCCAGTTGCGACCGTACCTTACGGCGGTTGCCGCGCGGCACATAACGATTACTCAGTTCTTTGTCGATGTAGCGCGCTTTTACCGTATCACTGAACAGTATTTCAATGATATCCAGCACCCGTTGTTTCAGGCGCGGGTCGAGAATAGCAACGGCCACCTCGATGCGGTAATCAATGTTGCGCGTCATCCAGTCGGCAGAGGAAAGATACACTTTTTTGTCGCCGCCATTTTCAAACACATATACGCGATCGTGCTCGAGATAGCGGTCAACAATACTGATTACGCGAATATTGTCGCTAATACCGTCCAGATTGGGGATAAGCGAGCACATGCCACGGATCAGCAGATTAACTTTTACACCTGAGCTAGAAGCCGCATATAGGCGGTCTACCAGCCCTTTATCGACCAGGTTATTCAGTTTCAGCGTGATGCCAGACGGCTCGCCATTTTGTGCATTAGCAATTTCTTTATCGACCAAATCGTAAAGCAGGCGGCGTGAGTTCTGTGGTGAAACCATCAGATGTTCGAATGTCACTGGGCGATAAGGGTTTTCGATAAAGTTAAATACGCGGCGTACTTCGTTGGTGATGCGCGCATCGCAGGTCAGTAACGAATAGTCGGTATAAAGCCGTGCGGTTTTCTCGTTAAAGTTACCGGTACCGATGTGGGCATAGCGCACCACCTCTTCACCCTCTTTACGAGAAATAAGGAATAATTTGGCGTGAATCTTCAGGCCAGGAGCTGAGAAGATAACGTGCACGCCTGCTTCGGTCAGGCGTTTCGCCCAGTGAATATTCGCTTCTTCGTCAAACCGCGCCTGTAACTCAACCACGACGGTGACTTTCTTGCCATTGTGCGCGGCGTGAATCATTGATTCGATAATACGAGAGTCTTTCGCCACGCGATAAATATTGATTTTAATCGCCAGCACGCTTGGGTCGAATGACGCCTGACGCAGCAATTCCAGCACGTGCTCAAAGGTGTGATACGGATAATAGAGCAGCACGTCGCGGTTGCGGATTGCATCAAAGCCGTTACGGAATTTATCGAACCAGATATGGCGCAAACGCGGCATCGGCTTGTTCACTAAATTGGCTTTGCCAACGTTAGGGAAGTTGATGAAATCTTTGAAGTTATGGTAGCGACCACCCGGTATGATGGAATCGTAATTGGTGATGGTCAGCTTGTTACGCAGCATTTCAACCATCGCATCCGGCATATCACGCTGATACACAAAACGCACCGGCTCAGCTGTCAAACGCTGTTTCAGGCTTGATGACATCAGTTCCAGCAAGCTCGATTCCATTTCCGTTACCAGATCGTATTCTGCGTCGCGGGTCATTTTCATTGAGTAGGCGTTCAACGAATCGTAATCGAAGAAGCCTTTGAAAATATCGTCCAGGCAATAACGCAGAATGTTATCTAGCAGGATCATCGGTTTGCGGCGGCGTGGTGCTTCCGGCGGCAAATTAACAAAGCGCGGCACTTTATCTGATGGAATTTCTAGCAGCGCGTAGCGAATGTCATCGCCACGAATGATCTCTACTGCGAGGTAGGTGTAGTCATCTTTAAGAAACTGCACCAGATCGGTGTCGTGGTTAATCAGGATCGGTGTGATGTGCTGGCGCAAATAGTGTTTAAAGTAATGTCGCAGCCAGTTTTGCTGATTCGGGGAAAGCTGGCGTTCATTGATCAAGAAGATCTGATTACGCGCCATTTCCAGCAGCAGATCGTTATACAACCCATCAAACTCTTGATCGGCCTTTAGAACACGCGCCTGAATTTTGTTGAGTAAATGGCGCGAGTTAGGAGCCGTACCTTGTTCTTCGCTGATCAGAATGCGCCGTTTTAGCTCGGCGAAACGAACTTTGTAAAATTCATCAAGGTTATTCGAATAGATGCCGAGAAAACGCATTCTCTCAATCAGCGGGTTAATTTTATCCGCTGCTTCCTGGAGCACACGTTCGTTAAAAGATAACCAGCTCAGTTCTTTTTCGATATACAGCTTATCCTGACCCATTAGCCCTCACACTCCGTTTTCGTGGACGTAAAAATGCCGTCACGTCTGTCATTATGGCGAGCTTTGGTAGGGAATGTCCAACGATGCCCGTTAAGCACGACAAATCGCAACTAATTTAAGAAAGAGTTGTAGGGGGCAGGTATTAAAAAAGGGACCGTAGCCCCTTAATATTATTCTTCTGCTGCATGACCTTGTGGCGGTAATTTACCGCCATCAAGCCAGGCGCAATTTTCGCGCATTTCCAGCCGCCCTTCGATAAACCAGGAAACGACTAACGGATAGATAGCGTGCTCCTGATTCTGCACTCGGGCAGTAATGTCGTCTTCGTCGTCACCGGTAAAAACCGGGACTTCGGCCTGCAGAATCACCGGCCCACCGTCGAGCTCTTCGGTGACAAAATGCACGGATGTGCCGTGCACTTCATCGCCGTTTTCCAATACCTGGCTATGCGTATTGAGGCCAGGATATTTTGGCAATAGAGAAGGGTGGATGTTAATCAGGCGGCCAGCGTAATGGCCGACAAATTCCGGACTGAGAATGCGCATGTAACCGGCCAGCACCACCAGATCAGGGGCGTAGGCGTCGATCTCAAGCATTAACTCACGATCGAACGCAGCACGATCGGCAAACTGGCTTGCCGTTAACGCGTGAGCAGGAATTTGCGCTTCACGCGCACGTTCCAGGCCAAAGGCATCGGTTTTATTGCTAAATACAGCCGCCACAGTGCCATTAATCTTTTTCTGCTTACAGGCATCAATAATTGCCTGAAGATTGCTTCCGTTGCCGGAAATTAGCACTACGATCCGCTTCATTACTCAATAACCACGCGCTCAGAGGAATCAGAAGCTTTAATACTACCGATTTTCCAGGCGTTTTCACCTTTTGCATTCAAGAACTCAAGCGCTTTATCGACTTCAGCCGCAGGCAGGGCGATCAGCATGCCGACACCACAGTTGAAGGTGCGGTACATTTCATGACGGCTGATATTCCCGGCTTGTTGCAGCCAGCCGAATACCGCAGGCCACTGCCATGAAGACTCGTCAATGATTGCTTGCGTGTTGTCTGGCAGAACGCGTGGGATATTTTCCCAGAAACCGCCACCGGTCAGGTGCGCAATCGCGTGAACATCGACTTGCTCAATCAATTCCAGAATCGGCTTCACATAAATGCGTGTCGGCTCCAGTAAATGATCGGCCAGCGGCTTGCCTTCAAGCTCAGTGGTCAGCGGGTCTGTCGCGCTCACTTCCAGTACTTTACGCACCAGAGAGTAACCGTTGGAGTGCGGTCCACTTGATGCCAGGGCAATCAGCACATCACCGTCGGTGACTTTAGAGCCGTCGATGATTTCAGACTTCTCGACCACACCCACACAGAAACCGGCAACGTCGTAATCTTCGCCGTGGTACATACCTGGCATTTCAGCGGTTTCGCCGCCGACTAGTGCGCAGCCAGATTGCAGGCAACCTTCAGCGATACCGGTGATAACGCTTGCTGCGGTGTCGACTTCAAGTTTGCCAGTGGCGTAATAATCAAGGAAAAACAGTGGCTCAGCACCCTGAACAATCAGGTCGTTGACACACATGGCTACAAGGTCAATACCGATTGTGTCGTGACGTTTTAAATCCATGGCCAGACGTAACTTAGTACCCACACCGTCAGTGCCAGAAACCAGCACAGGCTCACGATACTTCTGAGGCAACGCGCACAGCGCACCGAAACCGCCCAGTCCACCCATGACTTCCGGGCGGCGGGTTTTTTTCACTACGCCTTTGATTTTATCGACCAGAGCGTTACCAGCATCAATATCAACACCGGCATCTTTATAGCTGAGAGAAGTTTTGTCGGTCACTGCTTAGTCCCCGCGGATGGGTTAGAAATAAAAAACGCCGCAATTCTAACAGTGGAGGCAAACGTTTGCGAGCCTCTTATTTAGCGGGATGCAATTATTGTTGATATATACTCATTTCACCCTGGTTGATCTCGAAGCGGTGGCGCGGTGTTAAAAAAGCGGTATAATCCGGCGATTTTTTTTGTGCTGGCCAACTATCTCTGGGAGAAAGAGTATGAAGATCGTGGAAGTCAAACACCCACTCGTCAAACACAAGCTAGGCCTGATGCGTGAGAACGACATCAGCACCAAACGCTTTCGTGAACTCGCCTCAGAAGTTGGCAGCTTGCTGACTTACGAAGCCACGGCAGATCTCGAAACTGAAAAAGTGACTATCGAAGGCTGGAACGGCCCGGTAGAAATTGATCAGATTAAAGGTAAGAAGATTACCGTTGTGCCAATTCTGCGTGCCGGTCTGGGCATGATGGAAGGCGTGTTGGAAAACGTTCCAAGCGCGCGTATCAGCGTTGTCGGTATCTACCGTAATGAAGAAACTCTGGAACCCGTACCTTACTTCCAGAAACTGGTTTCTAACATTGAAGAACGTATGGCGCTGGTGGTTGACCCTATGCTGGCAACCGGCGGTTCTATGATTGCGACCATCGACCTGCTGAAAAATGCCGGTTGCACCAGCATCAAAGTGTTGGTTCTGGTCGCAGCACCTGAAGGTATCGCCGCGCTGGAAAAAGCGCACCCGGACGTAGAGCTGTTTACCGCTTCTATCGATCAGGGCCTGAACGAGCACGGATACATTATTCCGGGCCTCGGCGATGCTGGCGATAAGATATTTGGTACCAAGTAATGCCCTTCATCTTTCGAATTGCAGATGCGTTGGCTGCCTTTGCTCACCCTGGTCACGTAGCAAATCTACGCTCCCAGGGATTTGCGCAGTTGCCGCCTTCCTGCAATCCGAAATCTATTGGGCATTAAAAATAGCCGACTTCGAAAGTCGGCTTTTTTTTGACTAAAACACAACAACACCATACTCAGAGGTAAACAACATGACACGCCGCGCCATTGGAGTGAGCGAAAGACCACCCCTGCTGCAAACGATACCGTTAAGTTTGCAACATCTGTTCGCGATGTTTGGTGCCACCGTTCTGGTGCCAATCCTGTTCCACATCAACCCGGCGACGGTGCTGCTGTTTAACGGGATTGGGACACTGCTGTATCTCTTTATCTGTAAAGGTAAAATCCCGGCTTATCTCGGTTCGAGCTTCGCGTTTATTTCACCTGTGCTGCTGCTTCTGCCGCTGGGTTATGAAGTGGCGCTGGGCGGGTTTATTATGTGCGGTGTGTTGTTCTGCATCGTGGCGCTGATTGTCAAAAAGGCCGGTACCGGCTGGCTGGACGTGATGTTCCCTCCGGCGGCGATGGGCGCGATTGTTGCGGTTATCGGCCTTGAACTGGCGGGCGTGGCTGCGAATATGGCCGGTCTTCTGCCTGCTGAAGGCACTTCACCGGATTCCACCACCATTATTATTTCCCTGGTGACGCTTGGGGTAACCATCTTTGGTTCCGTTCTGTTCCGCGGGTTCCTGGCGATTATCCCGATTCTTATCGGCGTGCTGGCGGGTTATGCACTCTCCTTTGCGATGGGTGTGGTGAATGTGACACCGATTGTTGAAGCGCACTGGTTCGCACTGCCAACCTTCTACACCCCGCGTTTTGAATGGTTTGCCATCTTCACGATTTTGCCTGCGGCGCTGGTCGTCATTGCAGAACACGTGGGCCACCTGGTGGTAACGGCAAACATCGTTAAGAAAGATTTGATTCGCGACCCGGGCCTGCATCGTTCGATGTTCGCCAACGGCATTTCGACGATTTTCTCCGGTTTCTTCGGTTCAACGCCAAATACCACTTACGGCGAGAATATCGGCGTAATGGCAATAACCCGTGTTTACTCTACCTGGGTTATTGGTGGAGCGGCGATTCTGGCGATTCTGCTTTCCTGTGTTGGCAAACTGGCGGCGGCTATCCAGATTATCCCGGTACCGGTTATCGGTGGCGTTTCCTTGCTGCTGTACGGCGTGATTGGCGCATCCGGTATTCGCGTATTGATCGAATCAAAAGTCGATTACAACAAAACGCAAAACCTGATCCTGACCTCCGTTATCTTGATCATCGGCGTGAGTGGCGCAAAAGTGCACATTGGCGCGGCTGAACTTAAAGGTATGGCGCTGGCGACTATTGTTGGTGTGGCTCTGAGCCTTATCTTCAAACTTATCAGTGTGCTGCGCCCGGAAGAAGTAGTGCTGGATGCTGAAGAAAACGACGTAAAACCGTAGTTTTGACTCGAACCGGGCGGCGCGTTCGTCCGGTTCTACTACCCTCCAATTATGTGTTAAACTCTCTGCGTTTTTCTGCCTGTTATGGTTGAGGTAATTCTGAATACGCCGGCACAGCTATCACTGCCACTCTATTTGCCTGATGACGAAACTTTTGCGAGTTTCTGGCCGGGTGATAACCCTTCTTTACTCGCGGCTCTCCAGTCCGTGCTCCGTCAGGATCACAGCGGATACATCTACTTTTGGTCACGAGAGGGAGGAGGGCGCAGCCATTTGCTGCATGCTGCCTGTGCGGAACTGTCGCAACGTGGCGAAGCTGTAGGTTATGTGCCGCTTGATAAACGCACCTGGTTTGTCCCGGAAGTGCTCGACGGTATGGAACAGCTGACGCTGGTCTGTATCGATAATATTGAGTGTGTTGCGGGAGATGAACTGTGGGAAATGGCGATTTTTAATCTCTATAACCGCATTCTTGAATCAGGAAAAACGCGCTTATTGATTACCGGCGACCGCCCACCGCGCCAGCTCAATCTGAAGTTACCCGATCTCGCATCACGCCTTGATTGGGGCCAAATCTATAAGCTGCAACCGCTTTCGGATGACGACAAACTCCAGGCGCTGCAATTGCGATCCCGACTGCGTGGTTTTGAATTGCCCGAGGACGTGGGGCGTTTCCTGTTAAAACGTTTAGACAGGGAAATGCGTACGTTGTTTATGACACTTGATCAGCTTGATCATGCGTCTATCACGGCACAACGAAAGTTGACGATCCCGTTTGTGAAAGAGATTTTGGGGCTGTAAAACCACCCTCATCCCAACCTTCTCCTAAGAGGGAGAAGGGGAAATGCTTTATTCCCTCTCCTGGGGGAGAGGGTTAGGGTGAGGGCCAAACGCACCAAACTAAACTATAAAATTTCCAGCACTGACTCCGGCGGGCGGCCAATACGCGCTTGCCCGTTCGCCAACACAATCGGGCGTTCAATCAGTTTTGGGTTGTCGATCATCGCCTGAATCAATTGCTCTTCGCTTAATGCATCGTCAGCCAGATTCAACTCTTTGTACAAATCCTCTTTCCGGCGCATCAGCTCGCGAGCACTCGCAAAACCTAACTGGCTCAATAACGATTTGAGCGTTGCGGCGTCTGGCGGGGTTTCCAGATACAACACCACTTCAGGTTCAACACCATTCGCTTTCAGCAGGCTTAACGTTTCACGGCTCTTGGAGCAGCGTGGGTTGTGGTAAATCGAAACGGCTGTGGACATCGTAACTCCTGTTACATCTTCGAATACTGTAGGAAGCGTTTTTGCAATTCGCGGAACTGATCGATTCTCGCGTCATAACGCGCCTGCTGCAAGCTGCCTAATTTCACTTGTGAACTGGCGCTACTGAGCAGCGAGATAGCCTGATCGAGTCGCCCGACAAGTGCCATGACTTCGGCACGCGCGGCCAGTTCCTGATCGCGATGGCCTAAATCTGCTTGAGTCTGTGCCAGCAAATCCCAGGCATTACTGTCATCCGGGTGTGCAAACGTATAGCGGTTCAGGATCTCAGCCGCCTGGTTTGGCTGGCCCGACTGAACGTAAGCGTTGGCAAGGTTAAGTTGCAGCACCGGGTTTTGTTTCAGATCCGGTGCGCTCTTCAGGCGGTTGATAGCCTGCGCAGGTTTCTTCAGGCCCAGATCGATATCGGTGGCTAAGTCGAGATACCACGCGTTGCCTGGCTGAGCGGCCAGCAGAGGTTGCAACAGTTTATTCGCCTCATCCCATTTATCAGCGCCCATTGCCTGTAGCGCACGGCCATAAATGGCAGCGTGCTGCTCGCGGATATTCCCTTTCGACCAGCCATCCAGCAGATCACTGGTTAACTGATTTCGACCAGAATTGTACATGCCAAGCGTACGTGCTTTTGCCATGTAAAAATCTTCGGAAGATTGCACAACCACCGGGCGCATTTGGTTCGCTCGGTTACGGGAATCGGACAGACGGCTTTCTGGTAACGGGTGAGTCAGCAAAATTTCTGGTGGACGAGATGAATAGCGTGATTGATCGAGCAATTTCTCAAGGAAAGTTGGCATCGCCTGCGGGTCAAAACCCGAGCGCTGCAACACTTGAATGCCGATGCGATCTGCTTCCTGCTCGTTTTGCTGAGTGAAGCTGATCATCCCTTGTTGCGTCCCGGCGAGCGTTCCACTTAACGCTGCCATACCCGCTTGTGGGCTGGCCATCGCCAGTAAAATTGAGCCTAACGCACCTACCCATGTCAGCGGCGCGTTCTTTTTCTGATCTTCCATCGCTCGCGCCAGGTGGCGCTGCGTGACGTGTGAAATTTCGTGCGCCATAACTGATGCCAGCTGACTTTCGTTATCGGCGTAACGGAATAACGCGGAATGGAGCACCACATTGCCGCCAAAGAAGGCAAAGGCGTTGATTTCGTCGTTGTTGATCAGAAAGAAATGAAAGGGTGTCTTAACGGAGTCGGCATGGCTAACCAGGCGCATCCCCAGTTTGTTGATATATTGAACCAGTAAAGGGTCGTTGATTAATGGGGCGCTGCCGCGCAGTTGGCGAACATAATAATCGCCCATCTGCATTTCCTGGCCGATTGACAGCGTGCTTCCTGCGGAGGTTCCCATATCTGGCAGTTGATCGGTAACATCCGCAAAGGCTGAAGTTGCCGGACCCGCAAGCAAAGCTACCATCAGTGTTGCAACCAGCGATTTTTTCAACTGCTTGAACATACGTCCTGTCCTGTTTAATCAAAGTTAATCTTCGACATGTATTACGCGATTTTGTTCGCATGCAAAAATGAACTGTAGCCCACCGCATGACTGAGACCTATCTTATCTGCGACAAATTTAAACTGCCATGGAACGGAGATAAAAAGCGAAGTCTTTACTGTGACATTTAGATACAATCTCTCCTCGCACAATGCTGTCAGGGAAGGGATGTATGCTTGAAATGTTGTTGCAGTGGTATCGACGACGGTTTAGCGACCCGGAAGCTATCGCGCTATTGGTTATTCTGGTTGCCGGGTTTGGTATTCTGTTCTTCTTCCATGGACTGTTAGCGCCGCTGTTAGTGGCGATTGTGCTGGCTTATCTGCTTGAGTGGCCGACAGCGCGGCTCCAGCGTGTAGGGTGCTCCCGAACCTGGGCGACCACGATTGTTCTGGTGCTATTCGTCGGCATTTTGCTGTTGATGGTGCTGGTGGTTGCTCCCGTCGCCTGGCAGCAAGGTATCTATCTGATACGCGACATGCCGGGAATGCTCAATAAACTTTCTGATTTTGCCGCCACGCTGCCGAAGCGTTATCCGGCGTTGGTTGATGCAGGCATTATTGATGCCATGGCCGAGAATATGCGTGGGCGCATGATGGGCATGGGTGATCAGGTCGTGAAGTATTCTCTCGCATCATTAGTGGGCCTGTTAACGCTGGCGATTTACCTGGTGTTAGTGCCGCTGATGGTGTTCTTCCTGGTCAAAGATAAAGAGCAGATGCTGAATGCTGTGCGCCGTGTGTTACCACGAAATCGTGGGCTTGCGGGGCAAGTATGGTTGGAAATGAACCAGCAAATTACTAACTATATCCGTGGCAAAGTATTGGAAATGCTGGTCGTGGGCGTGGTGACGTACATCGGCTTTGTGGTTTTCGGGCTGAATTATTCGCTGTTGTTGGCGGTGCTGGTGGGGTTCTCGGTATTGATCCCTTACATCGGCGCATTCGTGGTGACCATTCCGGTTGTCTGCGTGGCGTTGTTCCAGTTTGGTCTGGGCACAGAATTCTGGACGCTGTTTGCCGTGTACTTAATCATTCAGGCACTGGATGGCAACTTACTGGTACCGGTTTTATTCTCCGAAGCGGTCAACCTGCATCCGTTAGTCATTATCTTATCGGTAGTGATTTTTGGCGGTCTGTGGGGGTTCTGGGGGGTATTCTTCGCCATTCCACTCGCCACGCTGATTAAAGCAGTGGTGCATGCCTGGCCGGACACATTACTGACAGACGAACCATCAAGTTAGAGACAGTAAAAAGCCGACGTAAAGTCGGCTTTTTTAATATTTACGTGCAGCAATTAAGCGTTTTCTTTCAGCCAGTTCACCACGATATCGTGATGGTTGCTGGTTTTGAAATCATCAAACACTTTTTCAACTTTCCCTTCACCATCCAGCAGGAAGCTAATACGGTGGATGCCATCGTAGGTTTTGCCCATAAAAGATTTCTCGCCCCACACCCCAAATTGCTCGCAGACCTGATGGTCTTCATCAGAAAGCAGGGTGAAGTTCAGTAACTCTTTTTCAGCAAAACGTGAAAGTTTCTCTGGTTTGTCGGTGCTAATACCCAGCACTTCCACACCGCTTTTTTTCAACGCATCCATGTTGTCGCGCAAGCCACATGCTTGCACGGTGCAGCCTGGCGTCATCGCTTTAGGATAGAAATAAACCAGAACGCGCTGTCCCTGGAAGTCGGTTAAATTTATTTGCTCGCCGTCTTGATCAGGCAAGCTAAATTTCGGTGCGCTATCACCGGCTTTCAGTGGGCTCATTACAACTCTCCGTCTTAATCATCTTGCTGTGGATAATTCACAACGTTAATACTGCCCTGTGCTTTGAGTTCTGTACAGAGGGCCTTGAACGCATCTTCAATTACACTCGCATCCTGTGAGCCAGGACTATGAGCTGTCATCTGAATATAGAGCTGGGGTGGTTTACCATCCTGCGCCGGTTGCGTGCGCGAACTGAGCTCGGCGATATTCATTCGATGCACATCAAACAAATTTGTGAAGCGCTCGATTAAATGCGGCGAGTCCGTCACTTCGACCTGAACCCAGACAGTCGCTGGCATTGCCGGTCGTTCTTGCGCAGCTGTGCGCTTCATCACAATAAGCAAATCCAGTTCGGCGCCCTTCAGTGGGAGCGTCGATTCAATCAGGGTAATGGCATTCCAACTGCCCGACAGCAGCATAATAAACGTGAACTCTTCACCGAGCATAGCCAGGCGACTGTCTTCAATATTACAGCCGCAACTGCTCACATGGCGGGTGATGGTATTAACAATACCAGGGCGATCCGCCCCCAGGGCCGTAATGACCAAATAATGGTGTGGTGAGGGAGTCAAACGTATTCTTCCTGTGAATCGGTGAGATATCATAAGGAAAGCATAAAAAAAACTTGCGTACAACCGTGTAGCGTCACCTGGTGACTTGCTTTTGATCATGCACCAAACGTACCATTGAGACACTTGTTAGCACAGAGGATGGCCAATGTTCACTGGAAGTATTGTCGCGCTTGTGACGCCGATGGATGAGAAAGGTAATGTCTGCCGGTCAAGCCTGAAAAAACTGATTGATTACCATGTCGCCAGCGGAACGTCGGCGATTGTCTCGGTTGGGACCACCGGAGAGTCTGCTACGTTGAGTCACGACGAGCACGGTGATGTGGTACTGATGACCCTGGAACTGGCTGACGGCCGTATTCCGGTTATCGCAGGGACTGGCGCGAATGCCACCTCTGAAGCTATCTCGCTGACAAAGCGTTTCGAAAACAGCGGAATTGTGGGCTGCCTGACGGTTACGCCATATTACAACCGTCCAACCCAGGAAGGGCTGTATCAGCACTTCAAAGCTATCGCTGGAAGCACCGACCTGCCGCAGATGCTGTATAATGTGCCATCTCGTACTGGTTGCGACATGCTGCCTGAAACAGTCGGTCGCCTGGCGAAGATAAAAAATATTATTGGTATCAAAGAAGCAACCGGGAACTTAACACGAGTAAACCAGATCAAAGAGCTGGTTGAAGATGACTTCATCCTGGTTAGCGGCGATGACGCCAGTGCGCTGGACTTCATGCAATTGGGTGGCCACGGTGTGATTTCTGTGACGGCAAACGTAGCCGCGCGTGAAATGGCAGAAGTGTGTAAACTGGCTGCCAATGGGCACTATGCGCAAGCGCGCGTTATCAACGAACGTTTGATGCCGCTGCATAATAAATTATTTGTAGAACCCAACCCTATCCCGGTCAAATGGGCTTGTAGGGAGTTGGGACTTGTGGCAACCGATACCTTACGCCTGCCAATGACACCGCTGACTGAAGCCAGTCGCCCGGTGATTATTAGTGCGCTTAAGCATGCTGGTTTGCTGTAAAGTTTAGGGAGATTTGATGGCTTACTCAGTACAGAAGTCGATGGTGGCGAAAGTTGCAGTGGTTTCGTTAGCTATGCTGTTAGCAGCATGCAGCACTGACCAGCGTTATAAGCGCCAGGTCAGCGGTGACGAATCCTACCTGGATGCAGCACCCCTCGCGGAAATCCACTCCCCGGCTGGGATGATCCTGCCGGTGCAGAATGGTGAATATAATATTCCGGTCACCAACGGCAGCGGCGCAGTAGGCAAACAGCTGGATATTCGTCCGCCAGCTCAACCTCTGGCATTGGTCAGTGGTGCTCGTACTCAGTTTACTGGCGACACCGCAACACTGATGGTTGAAAATGCGCGTAGCGCAACGCTGTGGCCACAAGTTGTCAGCGTCCTTCAGGCGAAAAACTACGGCATTGATAAACGTGATGACACGAGCCAAACCCTGACCACTGACTGGGTACAATGGAGCCGTGCTGATGAAGATCAGCAATATCGTGGGCGCTATCAAATCAGCGTGAAACCTCAGGGCTATCAACAAGCCGTGGTGGTTAAACTTCTGAACCTGGAACAGGCTGGCAAGCCGGTTTCTGACGCAGCGTCGATGCAGCGTTACAGCTCAGAAATGCTCAACAGCATCAGCGCCGGCCTGGATAAAACACAGACCGACCAGCAGAACGCGAAAGACAGCCGTGTATCAACGCAACTTGATGTTCAGAGTGCTGCTGATGACACAGGCCTGCCAATGCTGGTGGTGCGCGGTCCGTACAACGTAGTGTGGGGTCGTTTACCGGCAACACTTGAGAAAGTGGGAATGAAAGTCACTGACTCTACGCGTTCAACGGGCAGCATGGCTGTAACTTACAAACCATTGTCTGATAGCGGCTGGCAAGATTTAGGGGCGAAAGACCCAGGTCTGTCCAGTGGCGACTATAAACTGCAAGTAGGCGACCTCGATAACCGCAGCAGTCTGCAGTTCATCGATCCGAAAGGTCACACGCTGACGCAGTCTCAGAACGATGCTCTGGTAGCCGCATTCCAGGCAGCTTTCAGCAAGTAACATTTAAAGGCCAGAGCTCTCTGGCCTTTTTTCTGATAGGCTACGCAAACGTGTGCGTAGCCACGGATAGCGGAATTTTTAGTTAAATCACACCTGGAGTAAGAAAGATGCAAAAGCAAGCTGAGTTGTATCGTGGCAAAGCGAAGACCGTATACAGCACGGAGAATCCGGACCTGTTGGTGCTCGAGTTCCGCAATGATACGTCAGCAGGAGATGGTGCACGCATCGAACAGTTCGACCGTAAAGGCATGGTGAACAACAAGTTCAACCATTTCATTATGGCTAAACTGGAAGAAGAGGGCATTCCTACGCAAATGGAAGCATTGCTCTCCGACAACGAAGTGCTGGTGAAGAAGCTCGATATGGTGCCGGTTGAGTGTGTTATCCGCAACCGTGCAGCGGGTTCTCTGGTCAAGCGTCTGGGCATTGACGAAGGTATTGAACTCAATCCACCGCTGTTTGACCTGTTCTTGAAAAACGATGAGATGCATGACCCGATGGTCAACGAATCTTATTGTGAAACCTTCGGCTGGGTGAACAAAGAGAATCTGGCGCGTATGCGTGAGCTGAGCTACAAAGCCAACGACGTGCTGAGCAAACTGTTTGACGATGCGGGTCTGATCCTTGTCGATTTCAAACTCGAGTTTGGTCTATTCAACGGTGAGGTCGTACTGGGTGATGAGTTTTCCCCTGACGGTAGCCGCCTGTGGGACAAAGAAACCCTCGATAAAATGGACAAAGACCGTTTCCGCCAGAGCCTGGGTGGCCTGATTGAAGCTTATGAAGAAGTGGCTCGCCGTATTGGTGTAAAAATCGATTAAGTTTCCTGCGTAATTATTTTAAAAGCCGAATGTGTTCTCACATTCGGCTTTTTCACATCTTGTTTCTTATGGTAATTGTCGAGTTATCCGCCTACGATCTATTGATTACAAGTTGTGAACAATGGAGTCACCTATGCGTTGGCAAGGTCGTCGTGAAAGCGACAATGTTGATGACAGAAGAAATAACGCTTCCGGACCGAGCTTTGGCGGCGGAGGCGGCGGGTTCCGCTTACCTGGCGGTAAAGGCGGTATCATCATATTAATTGTTGTCGTGGTGGCGAGTTACTACGGCGTCGATCTCACCTCAATGTTAGGTGGGCAGCCTGTCCCGCAACAGCAATCCTCACAGCGATCTATCAGCCCTAATGATGATGAAGCGGCTAAGTTCACCTCGGTCATTCTGGCAACCACGGAAGATACCTGGGGCGAGATTTTCCAGAAGATGGGCCGGACTTATCAGCAACCTAAACTGGTGATGTACCGTGGCGCAACCCGCACCGGCTGTGGTACAGGCCAGTCCGTTATGGGGCCGTTTTACTGCCCGGCAGACAGCACGGTATATATCGATCTCTCGTTCTACGATGAAATGAAAAGTAAACTGGGTGCAGATGGCGATTTCGCGCAGGGCTATGTCATTGCCCATGAGGTTGGCCACCACGTCCAAAAATTATTAGGGATTGAACCGAAAGTTCGTCAACTCCAGCAGGGCGCAAGCCAGGCGGAAGGCAATCGTCTTTCTGTAAAAATGGAATTGCAGGCAGACTGTTTCGCGGGTGTCTGGGGCAACAGCATGCAGAAACAAGAAGTGCTGGATGCCGGTGATTTACAGGAAGCGTTGAATGCCGCGGAAGCGATTGGTGATGACCGCCTGCAACAACAAGGGCAAGGGCGCGTCGTTCCTGACAGCTTCACTCATGGTACTTCGGAACAACGTTATACGTGGTTCAAGCGTGGTTTCGACAGCGGTGACCCGGCGCAGTGCAACACTTTTGGTAATGCCGTTAAATAACGAGATGTGACAAGGATGCAAGGCATGGAACAGCTCAGGCAAGCAACCGCCAGCATGAATGATGCTGGCATTCGTCGCATGATTATTCTTGCAGGTGAAAGTGCATGGAGCAGCCAGCAAGTGCACTCTCTGGCCAGGCAATTACCCGGTGATTGGTTGTGGGTGGGTGCCGCTCCTGAATTGCCGCTGCACTGTGCAACCACAGCCATGCGCACCTTGCTGGGCCGTGAGTTTCTACACGCTGTTTTTGATGCCAGGAATGGGCTCGATGCCGAAGCTCTCGCGGCTCTTGCGGGCACGCTCAAAGCGGGAAGCTGGTTAGTGCTGCTGGCCCCCGACTGGCACGCCTGGCCTATGCAGCCTGATTGCGACTCAAACCGCTGGAGTGAACAAGCCGAAGCCATTCCCACACCCCATTTTATTGCTCATCTACAGCACTGCATCAATGCCGATAACGAGTGTGTGCTCTGGCAGCAACATCAGCCGCTACACATTCCTGATTTCTCTTTGCGCCCACAATGGCATGCTGCTAGTGGTGCGCCTTTCGATGAACAAGCCGCGATTCTGGACGAACTGCTAAATATGCCTGCGGGCGTTGCGGTGGTTACTGCTCCCCGCGGGCGTGGTAAATCAGCGCTGGCGGGCATGCTACTGCGCAAAATTCCGGGGGCTGGGTTGGTCACCGCGCCGGGAAAAGCGGCGACGGATGTGCTCGCTGAGCATGCGGGCGATGGCTTTAACTTTGTCGCACCTGACGCACTGCTTGCCAACCCCGATGCATTTCAGGCCGACTGGCTCATCATTGATGAAGCCGCAGCACTTCCGGCTCCCCAGCTACGCCAGCTAATTTCCCATTTTCCTCGGGCTTTACTGACCACAACGGTGCAGGGTTACGAAGGGACAGGGCGTGGGTTTGTACTTAAATTCTGCGCAAGTCTCGACGCACTGACGCGTTACACCCTTTCAACTCCGATTCGTTGGGCTAGCAACGACCCGCTGGAAAAGCTGATCGACGCTGTTTTGTTGTTTGATGAAATCGACATAACGGCAGCGCCACACGGTGCTGTCTCTTTGCAGGTCATTGAACGCAACAGCGCGTTACAGCCGTCGCAGCAACTGCAACAGATGTACCGTCTGCTGTCCGGTGCCCATTACCGCACCACACCGCTGGACTGGCGTCGCATGCTGGATGCGCCAGGTCAGCATTTTATTGCCGCGACCTGCAGCGAGGAAATTATTGGCGCGACCTGGCTTGTGGAAGAGGGCGGGCTGACTGACAACCTGAGCCGCGCGGTGTGGGCAGGTTTTCGGCGGCCACGCGGGAATTTAGTCGCCCAGTCGCTGGCGGCACATGGTGGTAGCCCGAGGGCGGCAACGCTTAAAGGGTTGCGGGTCAGCCGTATCGCGGTGCATCCGCTGCGCCAGCGTCAGCAAATCGGCCAGCAGATGATTGCTGGTGCGAAAAATTACGCACAAAATGCGGCGGACTATCTTTCAGTCAGCTTTGGTTTTACTGATGAGCTATGGCGTTTCTGGGAAAGCTGCGGGTTCGTTCTGGCGCGTGTAGGCAGCCATCGCGAAGCCAGCAGCGGTTGCTATACCGCTATGGCGTTACTGCCACTGACTGAGCAAGGAGAGGCGCTGACTCGCCATGAACAGCAGCGTTTAGCGCGGGACATTCGCTGGTTGCAACCGTGGATTGACCAGCCGCTGCCGGTTATTCCTCGTGAAGAGGCGGCGCTAAACCGTGATGACTGGCTGGAGTTAGCGGGTTTTGCTTTCGGGCACCGCCCGCTGGAATCCTGTTTAGGTTCCCTGAACCGCCTGTTGCTCGCCAGTGATTTGCCGCTCAATGCGCTACGCGGGCGCGTGCAGCAATGCCTGAGTGTAGACTCTCTTTGCCAGCAATGGCGCATATCCGGGCGCAAAGCCTTGCTGAGCGTGATGCGCCAGGAAGTGCAAAAGGCGCTGGAAAAACTTGATGAGCAAGAGTGTGTTGCATTGAAAAATACGCTTTTGCAATTGCAATTTTTCCACTAAGTCGTTCAGTTAAATGGCATGGTCATCACTATTCGTCGGCGTATAGTCAACTCCAGAAACTTAAGGAGAACACCATGAAACACGAACATTTTATCGTCCAAAGCCCTGCCACGCCGGCAAAGCAACTGATGTTGTTATTTCATGGTGTTGGCGATAACCCTGTTGCAATGGGTGAAATCGGTAGCTGGTTTGCACCGCATTTCCCGGAGGCGCTGGTGGTTAGCATTGGTGGCCCAGCACCCAGCGGCCATCATCAAGGTCGGGAATGGTTTTCTGTTGCGGGAATAACGGAAGAGAACCGTCAGCAGCGGGTAGATGCCATTATGCCCACGTTTGTTGAAGTGGTGCGTGACTGGCAGAAACACAGCGGTGTGCCTGCAAATGCCACCGCACTGATCGGTTTCTCACAAGGGGCCATCATGGCGCTTGAGAGCGTGAAATCACAGCCGGGGCTGGTTTCTCGTGTGGTGGCTTTTAATGGTCGTTACGCACAACTTCCGCAACGCGCTTCAACCGCGACCACCATTCATTTGATTCATGGCGATGTTGATAACGTGATTGATGTGAAGCATGCCTTTGATGCTCACGAACAGTTAACTCAGTTGGGCGGTGATGTGACGCTCGATGTGATTGACGATTTAGGCCACGCGATTGACGACCGCAGTATTCAGCTTGCGCTCGATCACCTGCGTTATACCGTGCCGAAGCACTATTTTGATGAGGCTCTCAGCGGTGGTAAGCCGAACGATGATGATATTGTTGAGTTCCTTTGAAAACCCCGTCTGAGTGAAGCCCCCAGCCTGTAGGCTAATCTGGACAGTAAGGGTTTTAACGAATGCTGAATGTGTTGATTACTCTAATAACTAAAGGGAAATTTCTATGAAACATGAACATATTGGTGAAATCATAGTGAGTGAATCGGCTATTGCTGAGGGTGTGACGAAGGTTGCAGCACAACTCAACCAGCATTTTGATGACGCGGTCATTATTACGGTTGTACCGGGCGGGATCCTCTTCACTGCTGACCTGACCCGGCAGTTAGAGTTTGATATTAATATGGATTATATTGCCTGCCCGCATACGCCAGGCGACAGAAATAATAATTCAGCGATAGTTTTCCATCAGAATATCGATATCAGCGGTCGGGATGTCATCATCATTGATGATGCTATTGAGTCAGGCGGAACGATGAAGCGCCTTGTTCAATTTATCCTGGAAAACCACACGCCTAAATCGGTTAGCGTTGCTGTTCTTTTTGTCAAACCGGGTCGGGTAGATATCCCCGTCAGACAATATTATGCGTATGAGATGGAAAATGATGACTTACTGATTGGATATGGCATGCCATGGGAAAATAAGTACAGAAATCTGCCTTACGTAGCCAAATTAAAACGTTAAGTTTTGACTGCTTGCCTTTAGACACTGGCCTGAATGCCAGAAACACGAAGGGGGGCGGTGGTTTGAAAAGCGGGGATTTCCCCGCTCATTTGTCAGTTAAGGCTTTTTCTTCGGAAAATCGTCTTCGTCATCCCACTTGTCGTTGAAGTCACGATGCGGGGGTAACTCGGGTTTATTCGCCATATATTTTTTCGGATCAATACGTTTCAGATCCTTAATAACATTCAGGAAAATACCGAGCAGCAATACCAGTACGATGATCCACCAGTAGTGTGATAGCCATTCCATGCGTATAACCTCTTTCGCCTTCTTACTTGACGTTGTAGAGGCGTTAGCTGCACTCACTTACCCGAATCACTGACTCAACTAAGCTCATCGGGATAAGCACCCTGGCTGCCTTGCTACAACGCCAATTAATTTGGCTATGAATTAATGTTAATTGCAGCCTGTCAGGCGACAAGCTGTTCCATAATGCGTTGATACATACGGGCCAGCAGTTGTAGGTCAGCGGCGTTAACACACTCATTAATCTTATGAATAGTCGCGTTCACCGGCCCAAGTTCCACCACCTGCGCACCCATACGCGCGATAAAGCGCCCATCTGACGTGCCGCCAGTGGTCAACAGCTGCGGTCTAATTTCATTATAGTGCTCAACTGCATTCACTACCGCATCGACCAGCTTTCCGCGTGACGTCAGGAACGGTTGGCCGGAAAGCCACCAGTCGAGGGTGTAACGCAGTTGGTACTTATCGAGCAGGGCAATCACGCGTTGTTTAATATCTTCGTCAGTCAGCTCCGTGCTGAAGCGGAAGTTGAACTGCACGTAGAGATCGCCTGGGATAACGTTGTTACTGCCGGTCCCGGCCTGAACGTTGGCAATCTGCATGCTGGTTGCCGGGAAGAACTCATTGCCCTTGTCCCATTCGATAGTGACCAGTTCGTTCAGCATTGGCGCTGCGCGATGAACCGGGTTATCAGCCAGATGCGGGTAAGCAACATGACCCTGCACACCGTGAACTGTGAGGTTACAGGTCAGTGAGCCACGGCGGCCGTTTTTGACCACATCGCCCACCACTTCGGTACTGGACGGTTCGCCAACCAGACAGTAATCGAGCCTTTCACGGCGAGCCATTAATGTTTCGACGACTTTTACAGTGCCATTTTTGGCACTGGCTTCTTCATCAGAAGTGATAAGAAATGCAAGGCGGCCTTTATGATGCGGGTTCTGCGCGACAAAACGTTCAGCGGCAACAACCATCGCGGCCAGCGACCCTTTCATGTCTGCGGCGCCACGGCCAAACAGCATGCCATCGCGGATAGTGGGTTCGAACGGCGGGTTAATCCAGCGGTCTGCATCACCTGAAGGCACGACGTCGGTATGGCCAGCAAACGCCAGCGTTTCGCCTTTTCCTCGCCATGCCCAGAAGTTTTGTGTATCGCCAAAATCCATGTGCTCAATAGTAAAACCAATGGCACGTAGTCGCTCAATCATCAGCGCCTGGCAGCCTGCGTCATCAGGGCTCAGAGAAGGGCGGCGGATAAGCTGTTGCGTCAGCTCAATAACCGGGCAAGACATAGCTCTACACCTCGTTGATAAACTTCTTATAATTCGATTCATTGAAACCCAGCAGCATAGGCTGACCGGGCGCGTAGAGCAATGGGCGTTTGATGATTGCAGGCATTTCGAGCATCAGCGCGGCGGCGGTTCGGGCGTCGGTAATCGTTGCGCGATGAGCTTCATCGAGCTTTCTCCAGGTCGTCCCACGCGTATTCAATAATGCTTCCCAGCCTAACTCGGCAATAAAACTATTCAATAAACTGGCATCCAGGCCGTCAGCGCGATAGTCATGAAATTGATACTCCACACCTTGAGTTTCCAGCCAGCGGCGGGCTTTCTTGATGGTGTCGCAGTTTTTAATACCGTAGAGAATTATCACGTCGCCAATCCTTATCTTTAAAAATGATTTTTTATGCAGGTAATTAGAATAAATAAAATGATAAAAAAGTCGCAAGGAAAAATATAGCTCAATTGCTAATCTAAAAGTGAGGTAATAAAATTTGTTTTTCCGGGGTGAGTCATTTTTCATCATTTTAATGAGAGCGTTTTCTTTTTTCAGTCAACTGCAGCAGACCAGTGTTTATGCGCTGTTCCGGGTAGAATCCGAAAGTTGACGAAACACTTTGTTTCAGATCCTGCATCACATTATTAAATATCTGCTGAGCTAATAATTAAGCTAATACGCAATCGACTACCCATTTTTTCTGGTCAGTAAAGCAACAGAGTCACGTCGCTTCACTCCTGACAGGGGATTACGTATAATTAAAGCAATAATAAGTGAGGCGGTTATGATTGAACACGAACTAGGGAACTGGAAAGATTTCATTGAAGATATGCTTCGTAAATGATCTGACCGGGTATTAAAAATAATCAGGGCATGAAGCTCTTAATCTCAATACTCTTTGATTTAAGCCATACAAGAAGCGACCCTTTCAGGTCGCTTTTTTGTTGGTTAGCTTTCCGAATGTTCGTTGAGCGGGAATCTTCTGCGCACCAGTACAAAGAATAAGGGTACGAAGAATATCGCCAGCACCGTCGCTGAAATCATCCCACCCATGACCCCGGTCCCAACCGCATGCTGGCTACCGGAGCCCGCACCGCTGCTGGTGGCCATTGGCAACACGCCGAAGATAAACGCCAGTGATGTCATCAGTATTGGGCGTAAACGTTGGCGACAGGCGTCGAGCGTTGCGGCAACCAGTTCGCGGCCTTGCGCATTCATATCGTTGGCGAACTCAACAATCAGAATGGCGTTTTTAGCGGCCAGGCCAATGACTGTTAACAGCCCCACCTGGAAGTACACGTCGTTTTCAAGCCCTCGCATCCAGGTTGCCAGTAGCGCACCAATCACACCGAGCGGAACAACCAACATGACGGAGAATGGCACCGACCAGCTTTCATAAAGCGCCGCCAGGCACAAGAACACCACTAATAACGAGATGGCGTACAGCGCCGGAGCCTGTGCCCCTGATAGCCTTTCCTGATAAGACATGCCCGTCCATTGCAAGCCAAAACCAGCCGGTAATTTCTGCACCAGCTGCTCCATAATATCCATTGCCGTCCCGGTGCTGACGCCAGGTGCGGCTTCCCCAACGATTTCTAGCGATGAATAGCCGTTATAGCGTTCCAGGCGCGGCGAACCCGATTCCCAGTGAGAGGACGCAAAGGCTGAGAATGGCACCATTCCGCCGTCTTTGTTGCGCACATACCACTGGTTAATATCGTCCGGCAGCATGCGGTATTTGGCATCAGCTTGTACATACACCTTTTTCACGCGGCCACGATCCATAAAGTCGTTCACGTAGCTGGAACCCCAGGCGGTTTGTAGCGTGTTGTTGATATCCGCAATGGAAACGCCTAACGCCTGTGCTTTACGTTGATCAATATCGATCTGCATTTGCGGGCTGTCATCCAGACCGTTGTGGCGCACGCGGGTGAGTGAGTTATCATTTCCCGCCATATCAAGCAGCTGGTTACGGGCTTGCATCAGTGCCTGGTGCCCGGCACCGGCGTGATCCTGGAGCTCCATATCAAAGCCCGCAGCGTTACCCAGGCCGTTAATCGCCGGTGGGCTGCTGGCAATAACCTGAGCTTCTTTGATTTTACGAAACGCTTTGGTCGCCCGTTCAATAATGGCAAAGGAACTTCCGGTATCAGAATCCCTGTCATCCCAGTTCTTCAGGCGGATAAACATACGCGCTACGTTCTGCCCGTTGCCCCCAGGTCCTGCACCAATAGTGGAGAACACTGAAAGGACATTGGCCTTCTCTTGAGTCAGGTAATACTGTTCGATTTTTTCAACGACTTTCGTCGTCTGCTGCTGTGTGGAACCGCTGGGTAAAACCACCGAGGTGGTGAAAACGCCAGTGTCTTCAAGCGGCAGGAAGGAGGTTGGCAGGCGCATAAACATGAACACCATGCCGGCCAGCAGCAGGACATAAATCAGCATCCAGCGCACGCTGCGGGCAAGTATTCTCCCGACGCCATGTTCATAGCGCTCGGCGTTGCGGTTAAACATGCGGTTAAACCAGCCAAAGAAGCCTTTCTGACCGTGTTGTTCACCTTTATGCAGCGGTTTAAGAAGTGTTGCACATAGGGCTGGTGTCAGTATCAGCGCCACTAAAACAGACAGCACCATGGCGGAAACGATGGTTATTGAGAACTGGCGATAAATCGCCCCGGTGGTGCCGCCGAAGAAGGCCATTGGCACGAACACGGCGGAAAGCACCATCGCAATCCCGACCAGTGCGCCTTGAATCTGGCCCATAGATTTGCGCGTCGCTTCTTTAGGTGATAACCCTTCCTCGCTCATGATGCGTTCGACGTTTTCCACCACCACGATGGCATCATCTACCAGTAAACCGATCGCCAGAACCATCGCGAACATGGTCAGGGTGTTAATACTGTAGCCAAAGGCGTAGAGCACCGAAAACGTGCCCATCAGTACTACCGGCACGGCGATAGTCGGAATCAGCGTCGCCCTGAAATTCTGCAAGAACAGATACATCACGAGGAATACCAGCAAGATGGCTTCCAGTAATGTTTTCACGACGTCTTTAATCGAGGCTTTGACGAATGGCGTGGTTTCGTAGGCGATTTTTGCTTTCAGTCCATGGGGGAAATATTGCGAAAGCTCATCAATTTTCGCCCGCGCCAGCGCATCAGTTTCCATTTCGTTGGCACCCGATGCCAGTTTAATCCCAAGCCCTGACGCTGCCTGCCCGTTATAGCGGCTCAGGAAGTCGTACTTTTCTGCGCCTAGTTCTACGTCTGCAACATCTCCGAGCGAGACAACTGAACCATCCTGATTCACACGCAGAGTAATATCTTTAAACTGTTGCGGTGTTTGCAGCAGCGACTGAGCATTGATGGTGGCATTGAGTGCTTGCATATCAACAGATGGCGTTCCACCGAGTTGCCCCACGGCAATCTGGGCGTTTTGCGAACTGATGGCATCCACCACATCCTGCGTGGTCATCTGGAAACTGGTGAGTTTGGTCGGGTTGAGCCAGATGCGCATCGAATATTGCGAGCCGTAAGCATCAACGCTGCCCACCCCATCAATACGGCTGAGCGGGTCCTGAATATTACTGGCAACGTAATCGGCAATATCTTGCTTATCCATACTGCCGTCTTCAGAAACAAACGCCACCATCAAAATATTGGTATCGCCCGTTTTATTGACCGTAACGCCTTGCGTTTGTACAGCCTGTGGCAGTTTGCGCAATGCAGACTGCAACTGGTTTTGCACCTGCTGCACCGCTTCATCAGGGTCGGTACCGGCTTTAAAGCTCAGAGTAATGGTCGCCTGGCCGGCGCTGCTGCTCTGGGAGGACATATACATCATGTTGTCCAGCCCGGTCATATTCTGCTCGATAACCTGAGTGACCGTGTTTTCCAACGTTTGTGCAGACGCACCAGGGTAGTTCGCAGTGATTCGCACATTTGGCGGCGCGAGGTCGGGATATTGCTCTACGGGCAACGAAAAAATAGCCAGTGCACCGGTAAGGCACAAAATAATGGCCAGCACCCAGGCAAAAATGGGGCGATTAATAAAGAAATTCGCCATTCAGTCAGGACCTCGTCAGTACTTCAGATTGTGATTATTGATACCAGTTGTCACTGTAGCCTTAACAGCAAGCCCAAACGTGGAGGAAATAAGGAGATAATGTAAATTATTTTCGTGCTATGTAGATGTTTTACCTGTTGAAACAGGGCTCAGAAGCCCCGGTTTTCAAGGAAAAGTACTGTAGCCGCGACGCGTGAACGCACCTGAAGTTTACGCAGCAAATTGCGTATATGCACTTTCACTGTCTCTTCTGAGATATGCAGGCCAGAGGCAATCTGCTTGTTTGACAAACCCTTAGCGACTTCCTGCAAGACATCCAGTTCACGCTCGGTTAATACGGCAAAAGGGTCGTCAGTGCGTTTGTCGGTGCTGCGGGTGCGTAAGTATTCAGCCACTTGCTCACTGTAAGCTTCGCCTTCAGTTGCGCCACGGTGAATATCTTCCAGCAAGACATCCGGGTCGCTGTCTTTAAGCAAATAGCCATCAGCACCAGCATCTATCAGGGTAAAAATATCACTGCGTGAATCAGAAACGGTCAGCACGACGATACGGGCACTGACGCCATCACGGCGCAGGGCATTTAGCGTATCTAACCCGCTCAAACCTTTCATATTCAAATCGAGCAAAATCAGGTCAGGAGCCAGGCGATTGGCAAGACTAATCGCTTCTGCGCCGCTGCTGGCTTCACCCACCACACTAAAGCTGTCATCCATTTCCAGCAACTGGCGGATGCCACGACGCATTAACGGATGATCATCGACGATTAATACCTGGCAGACATTTTTCTCACTCATCACAACTCCCAATCAAATTATTATCGTTATAGGTTCATCGGCGTTTCATGTGTCGCCTGTTCTGACTGCGGCGAACGGAAGTTCATCGTAATCAACGTCCCCCCCTCTGCGGGGCGGGAAATAGTCAGCTCGCCACCTAAACGGGCGGCGCGTTCATGCATAATATTCAATCCGTAATGCCCTTCAGGTTCCGTCAGGCTGGCAATTCCACTGCCATCATCAAGAATATTCACAGTATGGACCCCGGAAAGGGATGTACAACAGCTTACGGATATTTTACGTGCCTGAGCATGTTTAATCGCGTTTAACACACCTTCACGGATAATCTGCAATAGATGCACTTGTTGCGAGGCGTCCAGCGCCTGGGTTGGGATATGGCAATCGAGCGTTATCTCAGCCTCAGTCTGGTTGCGCAGCGGGGCAATCATCTCCTGCAATGCCGAAGGTAAATCGGCTTGTTGAAGCGTCAGGCGGAAGGTCGTTAACAGTTCACGTAGCTGGCGATAGGCATCGTTCAACGCCTGGGAAAAATCGCCAATAATACGTTGTGCAGGCAAGTTTTCTGCCGGTACTGCGCGTTTGAGTAACGTGAGCTGGATACGTAAATATGAGAGCACCTGTGCCAGCGAGTCGTGTAATTCCCGGGCAATCGTCGCGCGTTCTTCCATCAGCAGGAGCTGTTGGTAGTGCTTTTGTGCCTGGTTGAAATAAAGGCCACGGCCGAGCATATTCGCCAGACTTTGCATCAACGCAAGCGGTGGAACACCCGTTGGAGCCTGCCAGCGAAGCAGCCCTAACTCTTTATCCTCAAGCACAATCGGCAATGTTTGCCATGTTGCACTATCTTGTTGAATACCTTCTTGTATCGTCCAGTTCTCCCCTGTCTTCATCTCCAGATAATTGACCGGTGTTTTCTGGCGCACCTGCTGTAAGACGCGGGTAAAACAGTGTTGATCGATAGTGCTGACGGTTAACGCTTGTGAGCAGGCGTACAGCACTTCCAGCGTCTGGTTTGCCTCCTGCAAATCGAGCGTTTTTTCCTGCACACTCTCTTCAAGCGAACGATAGAGCTTATGTAATTCGCCCGACATACGCGTGAAAGTCTGCGCCAGCAACCCCAGTTCATTCGGTAATTGGGTATTTAATGGCGGGTAATCGAACTCACCGCGTTCAATCGTGCGACTGGCCTCCATAAGTTTGTTCAGCGGCGCCACCACCTGATGGCGAAAACGGCGCAGGGTAAAAAAGACCAGCGTAAAAATGGCAATAAAACCCACGACCGAGGCCATCACGACCTGCATCATTTTGCGTTCGGCGTAGTGCTGAAGGGCGAGAACAAACAAATCTATTTGTGCCACATAGCTGGAAATATTGGCCTGGTACCAGGCTAAATCACCGCTGCGGATATGTTTTTCCATCTCCAGCCAGGCGTTATTAATGATTTCAAAGCGGTTGCTAACTTCCGACGGGACCCAGAACTTTTCAATTTTAAGCAGTGCAGGCGAGCGTAGCGACTGGCTGTATTGTTCAAGGTGCATATCTAAATGCGCGCGGTCGCCCTGTAAATCATAGCCAAGGCGATAGCTTTGCATACGCAATGAACCGGCGACATTTACCGCTTCCGCGTCACGCAGACTGCTGGCCAGGGTTAACATCGCAATACCCGTAGAAAGCAGCGACAGCAGAACGATGTAGAAGAAGGCGCGGGCAAGGCTAGTGGAGACCGAGCGTTTAACTATCAACTTTAATACCTTTAGATACGATAGAGAGCGAAACGTACCAGAAACGGGCCGTGCCACAAATTCTGGTTGCTTATATTTGGGCGTATCTTCCAAAACGGCCCTCAAGAATTAACCTGGTGACATCAGAAGCATAACGGCTGCACAACAAGGTGGTGCAAAACGATGTTTCATTAAACACGAAAAGAAATTGATCCTTACCAGGTTATTAGCAGATTTCAATGCAAACTGGGCAAATGACCATTGCCAGCGCAGACATCCCCAGGTAATAACATACCCCCATAAAAAATAAGCCTCCTGTTTTTGATAACAGGCAAAGGGGTAATAGTGAATCGTTTTGTTCTTGCCAATGCACAGCTTTGTATAGGGTGTCATGCTTGTGAAATCGCCTGCGTGATGGCCCACAATGACGAACAACATGTCCTGACCACACAACAATTTCAGCCACGCATTACGGTGATTAAACATGAAGGTCGTCGCAATGCGGTGACGTGCCGTCATTGCGAAGATGCGCCGTGCGCCAGCAGTTGCCCCAATGAAGCCATTTCCCGCCTTAATGATAGTGTGCAGGTGAATCAGCAAAAATGCATTGGCTGTAAATCCTGCGTGGTAGCGTGCCCGTTTGGTGCGATGCAGGTTCTCACGACGCCAATGAATGACGGGCGCTCCGTTAAAGCCAATGCCCATAAATGTGATTTATGCCATGAGCGTAAAAACGGCCCGGCGTGCGTGGAAAATTGCCCCAGTAAGGCACTCAAGTTAATCAACAGTGAGACACTGGCCGCACTCGCAAAAGCCCGGCGTTTACGTTCGGCGGCGCAGGAATCACAGCCGTGGCACAGCACTGCTCAGCAAATGGCGCAACAGCAGTCACTGAGTGGCGACTTAAGCAAAGTGACCAAAATGCGTGCCACGCCGGCACGGCAGGACCCGGACAAAATTGACCTGGCCTTGCGCAAAACCGGCTTCGACGAAATCTATCTCACTTTTGATAAAAACCAGGCTGAAAGCCAGGCCGATCGCTGCATGAAATGTGGCGAACACAGTATTTGTGAGTGGAGTTGCCCGCTGCACAACCATATTCCGCACTGGATTGAACTGGTCAAAGAAGGGCGCATTCTGGAAGCAGTGGAGCTTTCGCACCAGACAAACTGCCTGCCGGAAGTGACCGGGCGCGTCTGTCCGCAGGATCGTTTATGTGAAAGTGCCTGTACGCTGAAAGACGAATACGGCGCTGTCACCATCGGCAATATCGAACGCTATATTTCCGATAACGCTTTTGCCAGCGGCTGGACGCCAGATCTTTCTTACGTTAAACCGACGGACCGCCGTGTCGCCGTGATTGGTGCCGGGCCTGCCGGGCTTGCCTGTGCCGATATTCTGGTGCGTAACGGTATTCATGCCACGGTGTTTGATCGCCATCCTGAAATCGGTGGACTGCTCACGTTTGGTATTCCGGCGTTCAAACTGGATAAATCGTTGTTAAGCCGACGCCGTGAAATCTTCAGCGCGATGGGTATTGAATTCAAATTAAATACCGAGATTGGCCGTGATATATCCCTGCAACAGGTGCTGGCCGATTTCGATGCAGTGTTTGTTGGCGTGGGGACGTATCGCTCCATGAAAGCGGGGCTGCCAAACGAAGATGCACCTGGCGTTTACGACGCGCTGCCGTTCCTGATTGCTAACACTAAACAGGTGATGGGTTTACCCGAGCTTGAAGATGAGCCGTATATCAACATGGCTGGCAAGCAGGTGGTGATACTCGGTGGCGGTGATACGGCGATGGATTGTGTTCGCACCTCTTTGCGCCATGGTGCGGAGCAAGTCACCTGCGCCTATCGCCGTGATGAAGCCAATATGCCAGGCTCGAAAAAAGAGGTCAAAAATGCGCGAGAAGAAGGGGCGCAGTTTGAGTTTAACGTTCAGCCACTCAATATTGAGCTTGATGACAGTGGGCGCGTGTTGGGGATCCGCATGTTGCGTACCCAAATGGGCGCACCTGACGAACAGGGCCGCCGCCGTCCGGAACCGATTGAAGGTTCTGAATTTATCATGCCAGCCGATGCGGTGATTATGGCGTTTGGCTTCCACCCACACGGCATGCCGTGGCTGGAAGAACACAACGTAAAGCTCGACAGTTGGGGGCGTATCATCGCAAGCGTTGAAGATAAATTACGTTACCAGACCAGCAACCCGAAAATCTTTGCTGGTGGTGACGCCGTACGAGGTGCTGACCTGGTAGTCACCGCGATGGCAGAAGGCCGCCACGCTGCGGCGGGGATCATGGAATATCTGAAAGTTCCGCCCCAACGTCTTAATTAGTCGTTAATTTCACCCCGTCTTATCGGCGGGGTGAGTGTTTGTTTTACAAACCGAATTTCTTTTTGATCCCACACCGGTATTTACCCCTAAAGGGTGATGCCTCTACTCCCCCTTTGTCACATAACGTATCACTCTATAAAAACCCGTAGAAAACTACGGAAATAACACAGATGTGTTTGCCGCTTTCTGCTCTGTGAAGGCTGGCATTTGTGATGCAAGGATGTGCCTTATGGCTGATTTTTCCCGACGTGGATTATTGACCGGGAGCTTTCGACGCTCCGCAACCGCTTTCCGCCCACCCTGGAGCGGAGATGAAAACCATTTCCTTGTGGATTGCACTCGCTGCGATGCCTGCCTGTCGGCCTGCGAAACCCGAGTATTAAAACGCGGCCAGGGCGGCTATCCCGAAATTAACTTCGACCATGGTGAATGCACCTTTTGTTACGCCTGCGCGCAAGCCTGCCCGGAACAACTCTTCCTGGCGCGTGATGTGTCCCCGTGGGAACACACGCTGTCGATTGGCGATAACTGTCTGGCCAAAAACAGCATCGAATGCCGTAGCTGCCAGGACTCCTGCGATACGCAGGCCCTTACATTTAAACCGTCTTTACTGGGTATCGCCCAACCTTCACTGAGTTATGCCGATTGCACCGCCTGTGGCGCGTGCATCGCAGGCTGCCCGGTATCCGCCATCACGATGAGGCACGTCAATGCACGCTAACTGGCACGTTGCAGGCCTAGTGGTCCAGGCTCACCCCCACAATATTCTCGCGGTAAGCCAGGCATTAAACACGCTACCCGGTAGCGAAGTCGCGGCAAGTGATGCCGAGCACGGGAAATTGGTTGTAGTTATGGAAGCAGAACGTAGTGACGTGCTGCTGAATCAAATTGAGTCAGCACGCAATATTGCGGGTGTGCTGGCGGTGTCGCTGGTTTATCACCAGCAGGATGAGCAAGGTGAGGAAACACCATGAAACTCAGTCGTCGTAGCTTTATGAAAGCGAACGCTATTGCAGCCGCGGCGGCCGCCGCTGGCCTTAGCGTTCCGAACGTTGCCCGTGCGGTAGTCGGGAAACAAGATGCCATTAAATGGGATAAAGCCCCGTGCCGTTTTTGCGGCACCGGTTGTGGCGTATTAGTCGGCACTCAGGACGGCCGTGTGGTAGCAAGTCAGGGCGACCCTGATGCACCGGTAAACCGTGGCCTGAACTGCATCAAAGGCTACTTCCTGCCAAAAATCATGTACGGAAAAGACCGACTCACGCAGCCGCTGTTGCGCATGAAAGACGGCCAGTTCGATAAAGAAGGCGAGTTCACTCCCATCACCTGGGATCAGGCCTTCGACATCATGGAACAAAAATTCAAGACCAGCCTGAAAGAGAAAGGGCCGGAAGCCGTTGGCATGTTCGGTTCCGGGCAATGGACGGTATGGGAAGGTTACGCCGCTTCTAAATTATTCAAAGCCGGGTTCCGCTCCAACAACCTCGACCCGAACGCACGTCACTGCATGGCTTCAGCTGTGGTCGGTTTTATGCGCACCTTCGGCATGGACGAACCAATGGGCTGCTATGACGATATCGAGCAGGCCGACGCGTTTGTGCTGTGGGGCTCGAACATGGCCGAGATGCACCCGGTTTTATGGTCGCGCATCACTAACCGCCGCCTGTCGAATGAAAAGGTTGAGGTTGCCGTTCTTTCTACCTTCCAGCATCGTAGTTTCGAGCTGGCAGATAACGGCATGGTGTTTACACCGCAAACCGACCTGGCGATTCTGAACTACATCGCCAATTACATTATTCAGAACAACGCGATAAACGAATCCTTCTTTAAGCAGCATGTGAATCTGCGTAAAGGCATGACGGATATTGGCTACGGTTTGCGACCGACACATCCTCTGGAAAAAGCAGCGAAAAACCCAGGTTCAGATGCCTCTGAGCCAATGAGTTTTGACGATTACAAAGCCTTTGTCGCCGAGTACACGCTGGAAAAAACCGCTGAAATGAGCGGTGTGCCGCAAGACCAGCTTGAAGCGCTGGCGAAGCTGTATGCTGATCCGAATAAGAAAGTGATCTCTTACTGGACGATGGGCTTTAACCAGCATTCGCGTGGCGTCTGGGCGAATAACCTCGTTTACAACATCCATTTGCTCACTGGCAAAATCTCCCAGCCGGGCTGCGGGCCATTCTCCTTAACCGGCCAGCCATCGGCGTGCGGTACGGCGCGTGAAGTCGGCACCTTCTCACACCGCCTGCCAGCAGACATGGTGGTGACGAACGAGAAGCACCGCCAAATCACCGAAAACATGTGGCAGCTACCAACAGGCACTATCCCGGCAAAAGTGGGTTTACATGCCGTGGCCCAGGACCGTGCACTGAAAGATGGCAAGCTCAACGTCTATTGGGTGATGTGTAACAACAACATGCAGGCCGGACCGAACATTACCGAAGAGCGTATGCCGGGCTGGCGCGACCCGCGCAACTTCGTGATTGTTTCCGATCCTTATCCAACGATCAGCGCATTAAGCGCGGATCTGATCCTGCCAACCGCAATGTGGGTGGAAAAAGAGGGCGCTTACGGTAATGCCGAACGCCGCACCCAGTTCTGGCGCCAGCAGGTCAAGGCACCGGGCGAGGCAAAATCCGATCTCTGGCAGCTCGTCCAGTTTGCGAAACGTTTCAAAGTTGAAGAAGTGTGGCCTGCTGAACTTGTCGATCAGAAACCTGAATACCGTGGCAAAACGCTGTTCGACGTGTTGTTTGCTAACTCCAACGTCAGCAAATTCCCGGTCACTGAACTGGCTGAAGGGCAGTTGAATGACGAATCCCACGAGTTAGGTTTCTACCTGCAAAAAGGGTTGTTCGAGGAGTACGCCGCATTTGGCCGTGGCCACGGGCACGATCTCGCGCCATTTGATGATTACCACAAAGCACGCGGCCTGCGCTGGCCGGTGGTGGATGGCAAAGAGACGCTCTGGCGCTACAGCGAAGGGCATGACCCATATGTGAAAGCGGGTGAGGGCTTCAAGTTCTATGGCAAGCCAGATGGCAAAGCGGTGATTTTCGCGCTGCCATTTGAGCCTGCGGCTGAATCTCCGGACAAGGAATATGACCTGTGGTTGTCCACCGGACGCGTGCTGGAACACTGGCATACCGGCAGCATGACGCGCCGCGTGCCGGAACTGCATCGCGCCTTCCCGGAAGCCGTTTTGTTTATCCACCCGCTTGATGCTAAGGCACGTGATTTGCGCCGTGGCGACAAAGTGAAAGTGGTGTCACGCCGGGGTGAAGTGGTGTCGATTGTCGAAACGCGTGGCCGTAACAAGCCGCCGCAGGGGCTGGTGTACATGCCATTCTTCGATGCCGCGCAACTGGTGAATAACCTGACGCTCGACGCGACCGATCCGCTTTCGAAAGAGACGGATTATAAGAAATGCGCTGTAAAACTGGCGAAGGTGTAAGGGGGATTAAATCATGAAAAAAACCATCCTGACTAAGACGTTATTTCAATGGGTTGCGGCATTTACGTTGTTGGTAAGTGGTGTGTTGTGGGCGGCAAACGGCGTTGACCTGACGCAATCACCTGAAGTTTCTGGTACGCCAGAAGGGTCAATCCATATGCCAAAACAGCAGGGGCGTATGGCGCTCAACTACGTGAACCAGCCGCCAATGATTCCCCATAGCGTTGATGGCTACCAGGTGAGTAAAAACACCAACCGTTGCCTGCAATGCCACGGCGTTGAACATTACCGTACTACAGGTGCGCCGCGCGTCAGCCCGACACACTTTATGGATAGCGACGGAAACGTGCTTTCTAATGTGGCACCGCGCCGTTACTTCTGCCTGCAATGCCATGTCCCTCAAACCGATGCGGCACCGATTGTCGAAAACACATTCACGCCGTCTAAAGGTTTTGGGAACTAGAGGTCATTATGGATAAATCAACCCGTAAACCCGGCATCATCAAGCGCATTTGGCAGTGGTGGCGTCGCCCGAGCCGCCTGGCGCTGGGCACGTTATTGCTGATTGGTTTCGCTGGTGGGATTATTTTCTGGGGCGGCTTTAACACCGGCATGGAGATGACCAACCGCGAAGAGTTTTGTATCGGTTGCCATGAAATGCGTGCCAACGTCTACGAAGAATATATGCAGACGGTGCACTACAACAACCGCAGCGGCGTGCGGGCGACCTGCCCGGACTGCCACGTCCCGCATGAGTGGGGGCCTAAAATTATCCGTAAAATTCAGGCCAGCAAAGAGTTGTATGCCAAAGCATTTGGCTTAATCGACACGCCACAAAAGTTTGATGACCATCGCCTGGCGATGGCGCAAAACGAGTGGCGAAGGATGAAAAACAACAATTCGCAAGAGTGCCGAAATTGCCACAACTTTGACTATATGGATTTCACCGCCCAGAAAACCGTGGCGGCAAAAATGCATGATAAAGCAGTCAAAGACGGGCAGACCTGCGTGGATTGCCACAAAGGGATTGCGCATAAGTTGCCCGACATGAGCGAAGTAAAAAACGGTTTTTGATTACCCGTCATACTTCGAGTTGCAGGTGTGTTGGCTGCACCCGTGCGCCCCAGTCACATAGTTATCTATGCTCCTGGGGACTTACGGCCTTGCCGCCTGCCTGCACCTCGAATTATTTAGGGTAATCTCGTTTCATAACCAGAAGACAAAAAGTATTTAGCGGAATATTATAATCGGCTCCCCTAACTCACTGTGGAGACGGTATGTCGATTAAAATCGAAGTCATCAAAGATAAAATCCTCTCAGATAATTATTTCATCCTGCGTAATATCACCTACGATCTATACCGTAACGAAGCCGAAGCTATTCGCCACAAACGTGAAGTCTATGACCGGGGAAACGGGGCAACCATGCTGCTGTACAACCGCGATAAAAAAACGGTCGTTTTGACACGTCAGTTCCGCGTGGCAACGTGGGTCAACGGCAACCCTGATGGCATGTTGATTGAAGCCTGTGCGGGTCTGCTGGATGCCGATGAACCGGAAGTGTGTGCCCGCAAAGAAGCTATCGAAGAAACCGGGTACGAAGTAGGGGAAGTCGAAAAAGTCTTTGAGCTTTATATGTCGCCAGGCGGCGTGACCGAGCTGATTCACTTCTACATGGCGGAATACAGCGACGCTCAGCGCGACAACGCCGGTGGCGGTATTGATGATGAAGATATCGACGTGCTGGAAATCCCCTTCCGACAAGCGCTGGAAATGGTAGCAAGTGGTGAAATTCGTGACGGAAAAACGGTAATCCTGTTACAACAGCTGCAATTACGCGGAATCATGAATTAAAAACATTGTTATTCAATGAATTACGGATAGGCGATTTTAAGTAAATCTATCCGATAAATCTGATTGAGTACAAACGTTAACCAGACGAAGATATCGCCACATTTTGTATACCCGTCATACTTCAAGTTGCCTCTTTGTTGGCTGCGCTCACTCACCCAGGTCACTTACTTATGTAAGCTCCCTGGGACTTGTTCCCTTGCCGCCGTGATGCAACTCGAATTATTTTGGGTATACGTGAAATTTTCTTCGTCTTCTCAGGATACGTGTCGCCAATGTCTCTGCGGATCAAATCGCTGTTTCTATTTTTAATCTTTATAGCGAGCTCCGTTTTCGCGGCACCTGCACAAAAATCTTTCTCCGACTGGCAAGTGACCTGCAATAACCAAAATTTTTGCGCCGCACGTAACACCGGGCTGCATAAAGGCCTGGTGATGACGCTGACCCGCAGTGCCGGTGCGCATACCGATGCAACCCTGAGAATCGATCTTGGCAACATGACCACCACGGAAGTTAAATCACCGCCGATCGCACAACAGATCTTGGTCGATGGTGAACCGCTGACGCTGGATTTAGCCAAATGGCAAGTGACGCCACACCATCTTAAAACCGGTGATGCCGATGCGATTAACAGCTTCCTTGATAAAGTTGTTAATGCCGGAGTGATTACGCTCGCGCAAGGGCCGGGGACCATCTCTCTGACCGGGCTTAAGGCGTCACTGTTGTTTATTGACAGCCAACAGCAGCGAGTCGGTAGCGAAACGGCATGGATCAAGAAAGGTGACGATCCACCGCTTAGCGTGCCACCCGCGCCAGCCCTGAAAGAAGTGGCATTGACAAACCCAACGCCGACGCCACTGACGCAAACCGAGCTAAATGACCTGCTGGATTATGGCTCCTGGCGCATGAACAACAGCCAGTGTTCATTAGATCCCGCTCGTCGTGAAGTTCGAGTTTTCGCCCTTAGCGATGATAAAGCGCTGCTGATGACAGGTTGTGAAGCAGGGGCCTATAACATTGTCGATCTCGCCTGGGTAGTCTCGCGCCAGAAACCTTTCGTGGCGCGGCAAATTCGCTTGAAGCTGCCCTTCACTCCAGGAAGCGGAAACACAGAACTTGAATTGATGAACGCGGGTTATGACGAAACGAACAAAGAGCTGACGACGCTTGCGAAAGGGCGTGGTATCGGGGATTGCGGTGTGGCGACACGCTGGCGTTTTGATGGCCAACGTTTTCGCCTGGTGCGTTACGCCGAAGAGCCGACGTGCGATGAGTGGAATAGCAATGCGTCGTGGCCGACGCTCTGGGTGACCAAGTAATCCCCGTCATACTTCAAGCTGCAGATGCGTTGGCTGCTTTCGTTCACCCCAGTCACTTACTTGTGTAAGCTCCTGGGGATTCACTCTTTTGCCGCCTTTCTGTAACTCGAATTATTTAGGGGATTCACAATATTTATTTTCGACTAAACACCCATAACCTTCTTCGCTTTTGCCACCACATTCTCGGTAGTAAAGCCAAAGAACGGGAACAGCTTATCGGCAGGTGCTGATTCCCCGTAAGTCGTCATGCCGACAATCGCCCCTTTCAGGCCGACATACTTGTACCAGTAATCCGCAATACCCGCTTCAACTGCCACTCGCGCAGCAATATCTGAAGGCAGCACCGATTCCCGATACGTTTCGTCCTGGGCATCAAAAATATCGGTTGAAGGCAGTGAAACTACGCGTACTTTATGCCCTTCGGCAGCTAGCTTATCTGCTGCAAGTACCGTGATTTCCATCTCCGAACCTGTGGCAATCAGAATCACATCCGGCGTACCGCCGCTGTCCTTCAGAATATAACCGCCGCGACTGATGGCGCTGACCTGCTCGGTCGTACGATCCATTTGTGCCAGGTTCTGGCGCGAAAGAATCAGCGCTGTTGGGCCGTTATGCCGCTCGATGGCTGTTTTCCATGCCACAGCCGCTTCAACCTGATCGCACGGGCGCCAGGTGCTGAAGTTCGGTGTCAGACGCAGGCTGGCAAGTTGTTCTACCGCCTGGTGCGTTGGGCCGTCTTCACCAAGGCCGATGGAGTCGTGGGTATAGACCATGATTTGTCGCGCTTTCATCAATGCCGCCATGCGCGCAGCGTTGCGGGCATATTCCACAAACATCAGGAAGGTCGCGGTATAGGGCACAAATCCGCCGTGATGGGCGATGCCATTGGCGATGGCCGTCATACCGAATTCGCGCACGCCGTAGTGAATGTAATTCCCGGCGAGATCCTCTTTGATGGATTTAGACTCTTTCCAGATGGTCAGGTTGCTGGGCGCTAAGTCAGCCGAGCCGCCGAGCAATTCAGGCAGACTTGGGCCATAGGCATTTAACGTGTTTTGCGAGGCCTTACGGGTGGCAATTTTCTCTGGGTTGGCCTGCAATTTTTCAATGTACTGCTGAGTGAGATCCTGCCAATCCTCCGGCATTTCACCGTGCATACGGCGGTTAAACTCAGCGGCAAGTTCTGGGTGAGCTTTGGCATAAGCGGCAAACTTATCGTTCCATGCCGTTTCTGCTTTCTCGCCTTTTTCTCTGGCATCCCAGGCCTGATAAATGTCTCTTGGGATCTCAAACGCCGGGTAGTTCCAGCCCAGTTGTTTACGCGCGAGGGCGACTTCCTGCTCGCCGAGTGCCGCGCCATGCGCCTCTTCTTTGCCCGCTTTATTTGGCGAGCCAAAACCAATGATGGTGCGACAGATAATCAGCGAAGGCTTATCTTTTACGCTTTGCGCTTCCTCAATCGCCTTCTTCACGGCTTGCGGGTCGTGGCCATCAATTTCATGCACCACATGCCAGTGATAAGCCTCAAAACGTTTGGCGGTGTCGTCGGTAAACCAGCCTTTGGTTTCGCCATCAATCGAAATGCCGTTGTGGTCATAGAAACCGATGAGTTTGCCAAGGCCGAGTGTTCCTGCCAGCGAACAAACTTCGTGGGAAATGCCTTCCATCAGGCAGCCATCCCCCATAAATACGTAGGTAAAGTGATCGACAATTTCATGGTCGGGGCGGTTAAATTGCGCCCCGAGTGTGCGTTCAGCAATGGCCATGCCGACCGCATTTGCCAGCCCCTGGCCAAGCGGCCCGGTGGTGGTTTCAACACCGGGGGTATAGCCAATTTCCGGGTGACCGGGCGTTTTGGAGTGAAGTTGACGGAAGTTTTTTAGCTCTTCCATCGGCAAGTCATACCCGCTCAGGTGCAACAGGCTGTAGAGCAGCATCGAGGCGTGACCATTAGAAAGAATAAATCGGTCGCGGTCAGCCCATGTGGGGTTAGTTGGGTTATGGTGCAGGAATTCATTCCATAACACTTCGGCAATATCTGCCATCCCCATCGGTGCGCCAGGGTGGCCCGAATTCGCTTTTTGTACCGCGTCCATACTCAGGGCACGAATGGCGTTAGCAAGCTCTTTACGAGATGACATGTTTCACTCCGTGGTTGTCGTTCACAATTTGGCGGCGAGTAAATCTTCCAGTTTTCGTTGATCAATGGCGAACAGGCGGATGCCCTCTGCCAATTTTTCTACAGCCATTGGGTCCTGATTATGTTCCCAACGGAAATCTGCCTCGCTGATAGGTTCCGGGCGGCGGAATCCCTGAGACAGCGGCACCAGTTTGCGCACTACCGGCTCTTCGCTTTCCTGCAACTGCTGCAGCAAGTTAGGGGCGATAGTCAGGCGGTCACAGCCTACCAGCGCAAGAATTTGTTCGGTGCGACGGAAGCTCGCGCCCATCACAATGGTGCTGTAGTTATGTTGCTTAAAGTAATCATAGATATTGCGCACCGATTTGACGCCGGGATCTTCTTCAACCACATACGGGTCCATCGGTTTACGTGCCTGATACCAGTCGTAGATGCGGCCCACAAACGGGGAGATGAGGAATACGCCTGCTTCGGCACAAGCTCGCGCCTGAGCAAAAGAGAACAGCAGCGTCAGGTTACAATCGATACCCTCTTTTTGCAGTTCTTCAGCGGCGCGGATCCCTTCCCATGTTGCGGCAAGTTTGATGAGCACGCGCGATTTATCAATGCCAAGCTCTTCATAGAGCCCAATCAAATGGCGGGCCTTAGCGATGCTTTTTTCTTTATCAAACGAGAGGCGGGCATCCACTTCTGTCGAGACGCGCCCTGGGATGCTTTTCAGAATTTCCGCACCGAAATTAACCGCCAGTTTGTCGCAGGCTTGCGCCACCTGGGCTTCTTGCGTTCCACCGCGCTGCTTACCGTAAGCAATGGCCTCATCAATCAGTGCTTCATAGTGCTCCAGGCCCGCAGCCTTCAGCAGTAGCGAGGGATTAGTGGTCGCGTCAATCGGCTGGTAATGACGGATAGATTCGATGTCACCGCTATCGGCAACAACGGTGGTGAATTTTTTGATGCTGTCTAGTTGATTCATGGCTATCTCCTTGATGTACAAAGCGTTACTTGAGTGCTCCATATCACTCGCGACGAAATTTCATCGTGGGCATAACTAAAAAGCATAGCAGACAGGCATGGTGTTGCTGAGAATCCCAGGTAACATAGTCACTATAATTACCTAACAAAATTGACGTTGTATGTTGATAGTATGGCAACGTTCAAAGTTTAGTTAGCGCGCAAGCGTGATACTACGTGACCTTACCGAGCCCATTCGAAAGAGTAAAAAGGAACGAAGAAATGGATGAACAACTAAGACAAAGTGCCCTCGATTTTCATGAATTCCCTGTTCCCGGAAAAATTCAGGTTTCGCCAACCAAACCGCTGGCTACTCAGCGTGACTTAGCACTGGCTTACTCTCCGGGCGTTGCGGCACCTTGTCTCGAAATCGAAAAAGACCCACTGGCGGCTTACAAATACACCGCGCGTGGCAACCTGGTCGGCGTTATTTCCAACGGCACTGCGGTGTTAGGGCTGGGAAATATCGGCGCACTGGCGGGCAAGCCGGTGATGGAAGGTAAGGGCGTTCTGTTTAAGAAATTCGCCGGTATCGACGTGTTCGATATCGAGGTGGATGAAATGGATCCCGATAAACTGATTGATGTGATTGCCTCTCTCGAACCTACTTTTGGCGGCATCAACCTGGAAGACATCAAAGCGCCAGAGTGTTTCTACATCGAGAAAAAGCTGCGTGAGCGCATGAACATTCCTGTGTTCCATGACGATCAGCACGGTACGGCCATCATTTGTACTGCGGCGGTGTTAAACGGCCTGCGCGTTGTTGAGAAGAATATCTCGGATGTGCGTTTGGTTGTTTCGGGTGCGGGTGCATCTGCTATCGCCTGTATGAACCTGCTGGTACAACTGGGGATCCAGAAACACAACATCGTGGTCTGTGACTCGAAAGGCGTTATCTACAAAGGCCGTGAAGAAAACATGGCGGAAACCAAAGCGGCTTACGCGGTGGACGATAACGGCAAACGTACGCTTGATGAAGTGATTGAAGGCGCTGATATCTTCCTCGGTTGTTCTGGCCCGAAAGCGATGAGCCAGGAGATGGTCAAGAAGATGGCGCGTGCGCCGCTGATTCTGGCGCTGGCGAACCCTGAGCCGGAAATCCTGCCACCACTGGCAAAAGAAGTGCGCCCGGATGCGATTATTTGTACCGGCCGCTCAGATTTCCCAAACCAGGTGAACAACGTGCTGTGTTTCCCGTTCATCTTCCGTGGCGCGCTCGATGTTGGTGCAACCGCGATTAACGAAGAGATGAAACTGGCCGCCGTTCACGCGATTGCAGAACTGGCTCACGCTGAGCAAAGCGATGTAGTGGCTTCTGCTTATGGCGAAGAAGAGCTGACGTTTGGCCCTGATTACCTGATTCCAAAGCCGTTCGACCCGCGTTTAATTGTGCAAATCGCACCAGCCGTTGCGAAAGCGGCGATGGATACCGGTGTGGCAACGCGCCCGATTAAAGATTTCGACGCTTACCGCGAAAAACTGACCGAGTTCGTCTACAAAACGAATCTGTTTATGAAGCCGATTTTCTCGCAGGCACGTAAAGATCCGAAGCGTGTGGTGCTGGCTGAAGGTGAAGAGGCGCGTGTGTTGCATGCGACTCAGGAACTGATTACGTTGGGCCTTGCGAAACCGATTCTGATTGGTCGCCCGGCGGTTATCGAAATGCGCCTGAAGAAACTTGGTCTGCAAATGCAGGCCGGGCGCGATTTTGAAATCGTGAACAACGAATCCGATCCGCGCTTCAAAGAGTACTGGAACGAGTACTACAACATCATGAAACGCCGCGGCATCACACAGGAGCAAGCGCAGCGTGCGGTGATCAGCAATACCACGGTTATCGGCGCAATTATGGTGCACCGTGGTGAAGCCGATGCCATGATTTGCGGCACGATTGGCGAGTATCACGAACACTTCAGCGTGCTGGAAAAACTGTTCGGCTACCGTGACGGCGTGAAAGCGGCGGGTGCGATGAATGCGCTGCTGCTACCAAGCGGCAACACCTTTATTGCTGACACCTATGTGAATGACGATCCGTCACCGGAAGAGCTGACTGAAATCACTTTGCTGGCAGCGGAAACAGTACGTCGCTTTGGTATCGAACCAAAAGTCGCACTGCTGTCGCATTCCAACTACGGTTCATCCGACTCGAAAGCGGCGTGCAAGATGCGTAAAACGCTGGAGATGGTGCGCGAGCGTGCGCCAGAACTGGAAATTGACGGTGAAATGCATGGTGATGCGGCGCTGGTGGAAAGCATCCGTAACGAGCGTATGCCAGACAGCCCACTGAAAGGTTCGGCGAATATCCTGATCATGCCGAACGTGGAAGCGGCACGTATTAGCTACAACTTGTTGCGTGTTTCCAGCTCCGAAGGGGTGACAGTCGGACCAGTATTGATGGGCGTGGCAAAACCGGTGCATGTGTTAACACCGATTGCGTCTGTTCGTCGTATTGTGAATATGGTGGCGCTGGCAGTGGTTGAGGCGCAGACCGTTCCGCTGTGATTTAAACCCAATCCTTAACCGGCAAGAAATCTCGATACAAGGCAGCCTCAGGGCTGCCTTCTTTTGGCTCGAAGTTATACTCCCAGCGAACCAGTGGCGGCATCGACATTAAAATCGACTCGGTACGCCCGCCGGTCTGCAAGCCAAACAGCGTCCCGCGATCCCACACCAGGTTAAATTCCACATAACGGCCCCGGCGATAAAGCTGGAAGTCGCGCTCGCGCTCGCCCCAGGTAATGGCTTTACGGCGCTCTACAATCGGCAGGTACGCATCCAGATAACCGTTGCCCACTGCTTGCATAAAGCTAAAGCAATGGTCGAAATCCGGCGAATTGAGGTCGTCAAAGAACAAGCCACCAATACCGCGTTGCTCGTTGCGATGCTTAATAAAGAAATAATCGTCACACCACTTTTTGTAACGCGGAAATACGTCATCGCCAAACGGCTGGCACAAGTCATGTGCGGTTTTGTGCCAGTGAATGGCGTCTTCTTCAAAACCGTAAAATGGCGTTAAGTCAAAACCGCCGCCAAACCACCAAACAGGATCACAGCCCGGTTTTTCAGCAATGAAAAAACGCACGTTGGCATGGCTGGTGGGAATGTACGGATTGAGTGGATGCACGACTAACGACACGCCCATTGCTTCAAAGCTGCGCCCGGCAAGTTCCGGGCGATGAGCCGTTGCTGATGCAGGCATCGCATCGCCATGAACGTGGGAGAAGTTAACCCCCGCTTGCTCAAAGATATTCCCACCGCGCAACACCCGACTGCGCCCGCCACCGCCGCCTTCGCGCTGCCAGCTGTCTTCTTCAAATGCAGCGCCATCAATATTGCTCAGTTGCTGGCAAATGGTGTCCTGCAATTGCAGCAGGAATTGTTTTACGGCTTGAATATCAGGCAAGTTCATAGGGTTCAACGTTTCTTACTGTGGGCTTTTTGGTTATCAAACCAATGGAAGTAGCTAATGATGCCGGAGGCAATCGCATTAGCAATTTTCTGGCGAAACGCGGGAGTGCCTAATAACTTCTCTTCACCAGGGTTGGTGATGAATGAAGTCTCAACCAGCACAGACGGAATCGAGGGTGATTTCAGTACCACAAACGCCGCTTGTTCGGTATTGCGGCTGTGCAGTTTGTGCACGGGCTTTATCTGTTTAAGGATATGCGAGCCGAGCGTAAGGCTGTTTTTGATGGTGTCGGTTTGCACCAGGTCGAACAGAACCTGTTGCAGGTACTGATCTTTATGTTTGACCTTGCTGCCCGCGACATCATCGGCGGCGTTTTCTTTATCAGAAAGGTATTTTGCCATTGCACTACTGGCACCGCGATTGGAAAGGGCAAACACCGACGCACCGGCAGCAGACGGGTTGGTAAAACCATCGGCATGAATCGACATAAAGAGATCGGCCCCGTGTTTGTGGGCGATTTCTACGCGATCATACAGCGGGATAAATTCATCGCTGGTACGTGTGAGTTTGGCCTCTATCCCATTGCTTTTAAGGATGTTTCGTACATTTTTAGCAATGGCCAGTACGACATGTTTCTCTTTAGAACCATTATGACCAATTGCGCCGGTATCTATACCGCCGTGGCCTGGGTCGAGCATCACTACCCGACGGCCACCCGATTTTTTAGTCGGTTTGCTGTGGTTAGTGGTGGTTTTAAGAGGTTTCGTCTCGGAGCTGGCCAAAGCCTTATTTACGCCCGTTAAAGTTAAAGCAGCCAACCCAGTAAGCAGTAACTGGCGGCGGGTAGTCAGATGCGTCAGTGATTTAATTTTGCTCATGCGGCTAATATTTTTATCTTTAAAATTGCAGATAGGCATTTATAGCGTATCGGCAAAGGGTAAACGACAAGCATTTGTGGGATTTTCATTACCAAAAATGAATGAGTGGCTAGTATGTCATTTTTTGCCTCGTTTTGCGGCAGATATTGGCTAAACAGAAACTTAACGCCATAATCACTGTTTTAGACTTTCAGGTGGCTAATACCATGGAAATACGTGTTTTTCGCCAGGATGACTTCGAAGAAGTCATTACGCTTTGGGAACGTTGCGACTTACTGCGTCCATGGAACGATCCTGAAATGGACATTGAGCGCAAACTCAATCATGACGCGGATCTGTTCTTAGTCGCAGAAGTGGGCGGTGAGGTCGTTGGCTCGCTGATGGGCGGATATGACGGCCACCGGGGTTCAGCTTATTACCTCGGCGTTCACCCGGAATTCCGTGGTCGCGGCATCGCCAATGCGCTGCTTAGCCGACTGGAAAAGAAGCTTATCGCGCGTGGCTGCCCAAAAATCCAAATCATGGTGCGTGAAGAAAACGACCTGGTGATTGGCATGTATGAGCGGCTCGAGTATGAGCAGCAAGATGTCATTTTGCTCGGTAAACGGCTGATTGAAGACCAGGAATATTAATGCCTGATCTGTATCCACCTGCGGATTACGATGCTCACGGTAATCTGAAAACACCTTTTTTGTTCTGGTGTACCCTTCTTTTGCAAGCGCGAACCTGGTTTGTCCTCGTGCTGGCGGCAGCATCCCGCCAACAAGGTGACGCCATCCTCGGCGTGTTTTATCCCGACCGCGATAATTTTTGGTTTGGGCTGCTACCGGGTGTCCCTGCCGCACTGGCATTTATGATCAGTGGCCGCCGCCATTTATACCCACGATTGTGGGCCGCCTGGCGCTGGGTATTGGTTGCCGCACAATGGGTGGTCCTTGGCTGGCAACTGCTGATGATCTGGCAGGGGGAAGAGCTGACTGGCGTGACGCTGGCGCTGTTAATTGCCGATATTTTTGCCTTGTGGTGGCTCATAACCAGCCGCCGTTTACGCGATTACTTCACTCTCAGCCAGGAATAACCTGGCACTTTTGGGAAAGTTTGCACTCCAAAGCGCGTATCCATGCTTAACAAAGGAATTTCTAATGAAAACACTGCGCCTGATGTTGTTAGGGTTGCCACTGGTATTGACGGGTTGTTCGACGCTTTCGTCCGTTAACTGGTCTGCGGCAAATCCGTGGAACTGGTTTGGTTCGTCGATTGAAGTCAGCGAAAAGGGCGTCGGGGAGCTAAATGCCAGCACGCCGATGGATGAAAAAGCAGTCAGCAGCGCATTGAATGATAACTACCGTTTACGCAGCGGCATGAAAACCGATAACGGTGAGATTGTTCGCTTCTTTGAAGCGATGGATGACAAAACCGTGATGGTCGTCGTCAACGGAGAAAAAGGTACTGTCGGCCGTGTTGATGTCATGGATAGCAACATCGAAACCGACAGCGGCGTGAAGATTGGCACTACCTTTAGCGACCTGTATGACAAAGCATTTGGCGCATGCGTCAAAGGGACGGGGGATGATAGCGAAGGTGTTGAATGCAAAGCTAAAGATAGCCAGCACATCAGCTACATTTTTAGCGGCGAATGGCATGGCGGGCAAGAGTTGATGCCGTCTGACGATACGCTCAAAACCTGGAAGATCAGCAAAATTATCTGGCGTCGATAAAAAGTCACCGCTGGCTTGCGCCTTCTCAAGAAGGGGGCGCCGGAATTAGGTATCATAGGATGATCAACGCCACGGTGAGTGGCGTGCATTTAGGAGGATTCATGTCTCGTGTTCAAACTGGCATTCTGCCAGAACATTGTCGCGCCGCCGTTTGGCTGGAAGCGAGTGTGCAGGGCGATTTCGACGCTATTCGCCAGGGCTGCAAAACCTTTAATCAGTCACTGAGTGCGCTTCAGGATAAATTCCCTGATGCGAATTTAGGTGCAGTGGTGGCATTTGGTTACGACCTGTGGCGCGATTTAAGCGGCGGTGTGGGTGCGACTGAGCTGAAAAATTTTGCTCCGTTAGGCAAAGGCCTGGCTCCTGCGACGCAGCATGACGTGATGATCCATATTCTTTCTTTGCGCCATGATGTGAATTTCTCTGTGGCTCAGGCAGCGCTTGCGGCCTTTGGCGATGCACTGAAGATTGAAGAAGAAATCCACGGTTTCCGCTGGGTTGAAGAGCGCGATCTGAGTGGTTTTGTTGATGGCACCGAAAACCCGCAGGGCGAAGAAACGCGCCGTGAAGTCGCGGTGATTAACGACGGTGTGGATGCAGGCGGCAGCTATGTGTTTGTCCAGCGTTGGGAGCATAATCTCAAGCAGCTTAACCGCATGAGCACCCAAGAGCAGGAAATGATCATTGGCCGTACTAAAGAGGCCAATGAAGAGATTGACGGTGATGAGCGCCCGGAAACATCTCACCTGACGCGTGTCGATTTGAAAGAAAACGGTAAAGGCCTGAAAATTGTGCGCCAGAGCCTGCCATACGGCACGGCGAGCGGTACCCACGGCCTGTACTTCATCGCTTATTGCGCCCGCTTGCATAACATTGAGCAGCAACTGCTGAGTATGTTTGGCGAAACCGACGGTAAACGTGACGGCATGCTGCGTTTCACTAAGCCAGTGACCGGTGGTTATTATTTCGCGCCGTCTTTAGACAAGCTTCTAAACCTGTAAGGGCTACCTTACTCGCCATTCTGGCACCGGGCAGTGCTCAAAATCCTCACGTACTTCATGTACGCTCCGGTTTTTGCGCGCTGGCCGTCGTCAGACTGCCTTCGCCGCTAACGCCCTACCTTTGGATACCTGAAATAATTAGACCCAACACAGCCGTAACTTGAGGGCTGACGGGTATATATCCCTTTCTTATTGCAAATCACCAAACGATATATAAAACCGTTACAGCTTTGACACTCGTTATAAATACACTGGTAACCATAAAGCTCGATCGTTATCACATTTATAAGGGTGCCAATGGCCATAACGTCCGTTAAAAAAGTCTGGAGCGCGATTGTTGTTTCTGCATTGCTGGCAGGTTCAGCTCATGCTACAGAACTGCTGAACAGCTCTTATGATGTGTCTCGCGAGCTGTTTGCCGCGCTCAATCCGGCCTTCCAGAAACAGTGGGCTGAGGAAAATAACGGCGACAAGCTGGTGATTAAACAATCTCATGCCGGGTCATCAAAACAAGCGCTGGCGATTTTGCAGGGCTTAAAAGCAGACGTTGTAACTTATAACCAGGTTTCTGATGTGCAGATCCTGCATGACAAAGGCAACCTGATTCCAGCCGACTGGCAGGCGCGTTTGCCAAATAACAGTTCGCCGTTCTATTCCACCATGGCGTTCCTGGTGCGCAAGGGCAACCCTAAAAATATTCACGACTGGAGCGACCTGGTTCGCCCGGACGTAAAACTGATTTTCCCTAACCCAAAAACTTCTGGTAACGCCCGTTACACCTACTTAGGTGCATGGGGTGCAGCCAACAAAGCTGACGGTGGCGATAAAGCCAAAACCGAACAGTTTATGACGCAGTTCCTGAAAAACGTTGAAGTGTTTGATACCGGCGGTCGCGGTGCAACCACCACTTTTGTTGAGCGTGGTTTGGGTGACGTGCTGATTAGCTTTGAGTCCGAAGTGAATAACATCAGTAAACAATACGAAAAAGACGGCTACGAAGTGGTTGTGCCAAAGGTCAATATTTTGGCTGAATTCCCGGTCGCCTGGGTCGATAAAAACGTCAAAGCCAACGGCACTGAAAAAGCAGCAAAAGAATATCTGAACTTCCTGTATAGCCCGGCGGCACAAACCATCATTACTGACTATTACTACCGTGTGAATAACCCGGAAGTGATGGCAAAACTGAAAGACAAATTCCCTCAGACTGAACTGTTCCGCGTGGAAGATGAGTTCGGTGGCTGGCCAGAAGCGATGAAAACCCACTTTGCCAGCGGCGGTGAGTTTGACCAGTTGCTCGGCAAGGGGCGTGAGTAATGTTTTCTGTTGCCTCCAAACGGGTGTTGCCAGGCTTTACCTTAAGCCTCGGCACCAGTTTGCTGTTTGTTTGCCTGATTTTACTACTGCCGTTAAGTGCGCTGGTAATGCAACTTTCCGAGATGACGCTGGCTCAGTATTGGGAAGTGATCACCAACCCGCAGGTGGTGGCGGCATATAAAGTCACGCTGCTGTCTGCGGGTGTGGCGTCTATCTTCAACGGTTTCTTTGGCATGTTGATGGCGTGGATCCTGACGCGCTACCAGTTTCCTGGCCGTAGCCTGCTTGATGCATTAATGGATTTACCCTTTGCTCTGCCCACTGCCGTAGCGGGTTTAACGCTTGCCGGGTTGTTTTCAGTCAACGGCTGGTACGGCGAATGGCTGGCGCAGTTTGGCATTAAAGTGACGTACACCTGGCTGGGTATCGCCGTGGCAATGGCATTTACCAGTATCCCGTTTGTAGTGCGCACCATTCAACCCGTGCTTGAAGAGCTCGGGCCAGAATACGAAGAAGCTGCGGAAACGCTGGGCGCGACGCGCTGGCAGAGTTTTCGCCGCGTGATTTTACCGGAGCTTTCTCCGGCGCTGATGGCGGGTGTAGCACTTTCATTCACCCGTAGCCTGGGTGAATTCGGCGCAGTAATTTTCATTGCCGGCAACATCGCCTGGAAGACCGAAGTCACCTCACTGATGATTTTCGTGCGTTTGCAGGAGTTTGATTACCCGGCAGCCAGTGCGATTGCCTCGGTAATTCTTGCCGCGTCACTGCTGCTACTGTTTACCATTAACACGTTGCAAAGTCGCTTTGGTCGGCGCGTGGTAGGTCACTGATGACGGACGTAACTGAATTGAAAAGCTATCGCCGTACTGGATTTAACTGGGGCAAATGGACGCTGATCGGCCTCGGCGTACTGATTTCGTTTTTGCTGCTGGTGGTGCCAGTGGCATCGATTTTCGCTCAGGCCTTCTCGAAAGGGCTGATGCCTGCGCTGCGCAATATTGTTGATCCGGATATGCTGCACGCCATCTGGCTCACCGTAATGATTGCGCTGATTACCGTGCCGGTGAACCTGGTGTTCGGTATTTTGCTGGCATGGCTGGTGACACGCTTTGATTTCCCAGGCCGCCAATTGTTACTGACGCTGCTGGATATTCCATTCGCGGTTTCACCCGTAGTTGCAGGCCTGGTTTATCTGCTGTTCTATGGTTCCAACGGTCCGCTGGCAGGCTTCATGGATGCGCATAACATCCAGATTATGTTCGCCTGGCCGGGTATGGTGCTGGTGACTATCTTCGTGACTTGCCCGTTTGTGGTGCGCGAACTTGTGCCGGTGATGTTGAGCCAGGGCAGCCAGGAAGACGAAGCAGCGATTTTGCTCGGCGCTTCGGGCTGGCAGATGTTCAGACGCGTCACATTACCCAATATCCGCTGGGCGCTGCTGTACGGCGTAGTGTTAACCAATGCCCGAGCGATTGGTGAGTTTGGTGCCGTGTCGGTGGTTTCCGGTTCTATCCGTGGTGAGACATTCTCACTGCCGTTACAGATTGAATTGCTACAGCAGGACTACAACACCGTTGGCTCGTTTACCGCCGCGGCGTTATTAACCCTGATGGCAATCGTTACGTTGTTCTTAAAGAGTGCGGTGCAGTGGCGTTTGAATAGCCAGGAAAAACGCCTGCAACAGGAGGGGAATCATGAGCATTGATATTACCAATATTAAGAAATCTTTTGGTCGCACCCAGGTGCTGAATGATATCTCGCTGGATATCCCTTCTGGCCAAATGGTGGCATTGCTGGGGCCGTCAGGTTCCGGTAAAACCACACTGCTGCGTATTATCGCGGGCCTTGAGCACCAGAACAGCGGGCGCATTAGTTTCCACGGCACCGATGTGAGCCGCATTCACGCGCGTGACCGCAAAGTGGGCTTCGTGTTCCAGCATTACGCACTGTTTCGCCATATGACGGTGTTCGACAACATCGCTTTTGGCCTGACGGTTCTGCCGCGCCGCGAACGTCCTTCTTCCACTGCGATTAAACAGAAAGTCACTCGTTTGCTGGAAATGGTGCAGTTATCCCATCTGGCAGATCGTTTCCCGGCACAGCTTTCCGGTGGGCAGAAGCAACGTGTGGCGTTGGCACGTGCGCTGGCGGTTGAACCGCAAATCCTGCTGCTTGATGAGCCATTCGGTGCGCTGGATGCACAGGTACGTAAAGAGTTGCGCCGCTGGTTGCGCCAGTTGCATGAAGAACTGAAATTCACCAGCGTATTCGTGACCCACGACCAGGAAGAAGCGATGGAAGTCGCGGACCGCGTGGTGGTCATGAGCCAGGGGAATATCGAGCAGGTTGATACACCGGAAGCAGTATGGCGCGAACCCGCGACTCGTTTCGTGCTGGAGTTCCTTGGCGAAGTGAACCGTATGAAAGGCGTTGTGCGCGGTAGCCAGTTCCATGTCGGTGCACACCGTTGGCCGCTTGGCTTTACACCTGCGCACCAGGGGCCTGTCGATTTGTTCTTACGCCCTTGGGAAGTCGATGTTAGCCGCCGTACAAATCTGGATTCGCCGCTACCAGTTCAGGTGCTGGAAATCAGCCCACGCGGGCATTACATGCAGTTGGTTGTGCAGCCGTTGGGCTGGTATGACGAACCGTTAACGGTTGTGCTGCGAGAAGACCATGTTCCTGTGCGTGGTGAGCGCCTGTTTGTCGGCCTGCAACATGCGCGCTTGTATGATGGGAAGGATCGAATCCAGCGAGTTTTTAATGGCCAGGTAGACCTGGCGCAGACTGCCTGATAAGTTTACCGCACAACACGACACGCAAAGGCGGCCCACGTGGCCGCTTTTCTTATTTTTTGGACAGGCAAGTGAACACCTTAGAAAGCACGATTGGCAATACGCCTCTGGTTAAATTGCAGCGCACCGGCCTTGATAACGGCAGTGAAATTTGGGTCAAGCTGGAAGGGAATAACCCGGCAGGCTCGGTTAAAGACAGAGCCGCACTTTCGATGATTGTGCGTGCCGAATCTCGTGGTGAAATTTCCCCAGGGGATACGCTGATTGAAGCGACCAGCGGCAATACCGGCATTGCTCTGGCGATGATTGCGGCACTGAAAGGCTATCACATGAAGCTTTTAATGCCGGACAACATGAGTATGGAACGCAAAGCGGCGATGCAGGCTTATGGCGCAGAATTGATTCTGGTGACCAAGGAGCAGGGCATGGAAGGCGCGCGTGAACTGGCTCGTTTGATGGATGAACGAGGCGAAGGCAAAGTTCTCGACCAGTTCAACAACCCTGATAATCCGTATGCGCATTACAGCACTACCGGGCCGGAGATCTGGCAGCAGACTCAGGGCCGTATTACTCATTTTGTTTCCAGTATGGGAACCACGGGTACAGTCACGGGCGTCAGCCAGTTTATGCGCGAACAAGACAAACCGGTTAAAATTGTTGGTTTACAGCCTGAAGATGGCAGCAGCATTCCGGGGATTCGCCGCTGGCCGGAAGAGTGGCTACCGAAGATTTTCAACCCTGCTTTGGTTGATGAAGTGATTGATATGTCGCAGGTCGAAGCTGAGAGAACGATGCGCAAACTTGCCCGTGAAGAGGGGATTTTCTGCGGCGTGAGTTCCGGCGGTGCAGTCGCGGGTGCATTGCGTGTGGCGCAGGCAAACCCTGGCGCTGTTGTCGTAGCAATTATCTGCGATCGTGGCGATCGTTATTTATCGACAGGCGTATTTGGTGAAGAGAGTTATTCGCAAGGCTCAGGAATTTAGTTTCAGCATGTTAATCGTGTAGGGTGATGAGCAACACCCTACAAAACCTTTTCCCCGCTACCATCCTTTCAAATCTTACTTATTCAGCAAAAATGATAGTAACGTCACGGCGACTTACGCTGTAGTGCCATTTTTGCATAATGACTTGTCATTAATATTAAGCTCTAATATCTCTATCACCACGATGTAATAAATAATTGGCAGGTGAATAGATGGAAATTAAGCAGCCAGAGGATTTTTTTCTTTCAGAGGCGCACGCCTTCTGTTTATTTATGTTGAATAATCAGGAAATGGCAGACGCACATGGTCATGATTTTGATGAATTGGTTATTGTGCGTAGCGGCAGTGGCTTCCATATTATTAATGATCAGGTAGAGTTGGTCTATGCTGGCGACTTCTTTTTTGTTTCGGCGAATGACACTCATTATTATGAATCAACCAATAACCTTTCACTTATTAACCTCTTATTTCATAAAGATCGGCATTTTAGATTTATACATAATATTGATGCATTGCTCGATGTAGTTAGACAAACAACCCGGCCATCAGCACGAGAACTTCTCTCTCTAACGGAAAGTGAACTGAATAAAATCGTCTGTCTTACGCAAGAGGTTACAGCCAGGCGTGATGATCATTTTGATGTGGTTTACTTTTCTGCCACAGAGGCTGCGATTCTGGAAATTATCTCCTTGTTGTGCAGCTGCATTGCTCGTCGGGGAGAAAGAAACCGTAACAATGATAGTAGCGGGCAAAAAATACTGAATTATGTTCGTCATAACTATTCCCGGCATATTAATTGGGATGCTTTATGCGAAGAGTGCGGCATGGCTAAACGCACCATGTTTCGTTTCTTTAAAGATATGACTGGTACTACACCTGAAAAATTTCAACAAATTTGTTGCTTGTTAAAGGCTCAGGAGCTTTTACGGACTACCGACCGGCCAATTAAAGAGGTGGCATTATTTTGCGGGTTTATTAACGCCTCGCGTTTAACTGATGTGTATAAAAAGAGATTCTCCCGTACTCCCTCGCAGGAAAGACATCTCAGCTTTTCAATTACAGATTCATAGCCGTATTTTCGTATTCATAAATTTTTGGGAATAAGTCATACATGATGTAAGCGATAATTTAATGGAGTCAATGTTATGGATAAAACAAAAATCATTAACCCCTGGTACGTGGGGGTTGTTTCGGGAATGGCATCTTATATCGACTCGGCCGCTATTGTTTCCAATGGCACAGCGTTAGTTATTTATCAGAAAGCGATTGGTATTACTTCGGCTGATATTGGTGTTCTTTCCGGCGTATTAACTCTATGCATTGCTATTGGCGCATTTTTAGGTGGCAGGTTAGGCGACCGTCTCGGCAGGCGAAGAGTGTTTATTACCACCATGGCAATGATTGTTTTAGGATCACTGATGCTGACGTTTGGCAAAGTCTTTGCTGTCTTGTTAGCAGGGACGATGTTTGTTGGCCTGGCGACAGGGGCTGATTTACCGGTTTCTTTGGCGACTATTGCAGAAGCGGCCTGTGATAAAAACCGCGGCAAGATTATCGGATTATCCAATTTGCTGTGGCTGGTGGGTATCAGCACCACGATGGGCGTTTCAGCAGTCGTCGGGGGCTGGGGGCAACTGGGTGCACAAATTATGTATCTCCATGTGGGCATTGTTGCCGCCGTTTTGCTGTTATTGCGTTGGACGATTCCTGAATCACCAATGTGGCTACTTGCACGTGATGAGAAACGCCGGGGGGCTACAACGATTCGCGCGCAAAAGTCGTCGTTTAAAGATCTGCTGCATGGTAAATATTTATGGCCGTTTGTCGCGCTATGCTTTTTTTATACATTAGTGAATCTGGCGGCAAATACCGGCGGGCAATTTGGGACTTATGTCGCCGTGAATGTCGTCGGTATTACGGTTGAGAAAAACTCGCTGTGGAATTTGTTGTTGATGCCTGTGGGCGTGTTATCTGGTTTGTTATTTATGAAGATGGTTGATACATCAAAAAGAATGCTGATTTTTATTATTGGCGCATTCTTTTTTGCTGGCGGTTTCTTTATGCCTGTATTACTAAATTTCTCACCATTATCATGGTTCTGCTTCCTTTTATTTACAGCGACCGGCAGCGGCATGGCCTTTGAAGGTATTATGAAAGTGTGGTCGCAGGAGTCATTCCCGACCATGCTCCGTTCAACAGCGCAGGGGGCGATTGTGGGTGTGGCACGTTTATCATGTGCATTATTGGCCTTCGTGACACCTGTTTTACTCGATGCGGGACCGGTAGCACTTTATTCCATTCTTTCAGCAATTGTTGCTCTTGGTATGTTTATTGGCTGGTTGTGTTTCCATCGCCAACAAAGAAATGAATTTTCCAGTGAGGGTGAAATGGTGGTGGAAAAACATTTCAGCGCATCTGTATTACCTGTTGAAGCGATTCATACAAAATAAATATCGGATCTGCAAAATATTGAGTTATCAAAGGAGTCTTTCATTATGCTGTCAGTCAAAAAGGTCACGCTTGACTATGAGTTATCTTTATCGGGTATCGATGGTTTTCCAGTTATCGGTTGGGAGATTGAAAGTAACCAAAGGAATGTGAAGCAAGTTTGTTATCAGTTACAGGTGAGTGATGATAAATACTTCGATGCTGTTTTATTTGATAGCGGAGTAATCAGTAGTGACGCTTCGGTGAATGTGAATATTAATGAAATTTTACTGCATCCCTCAACACGTTATTTTGTCCGTGTGAAAATTAAAGATAACCATGGTGAGGAAAGCCTGTGGAGTACCGCAGCAGGATTTATTACCGGGCTGCTGGACACCCCCTGGTCAGGGGATTTTATTTCTGCTGAAACTCTTGCAGATAAAGACAATTCAAAAGTCACACTATTAAGAAAAACCTTTTCACTCAACAACGACAGTGCGGTGGCTTCCGCATATTTGCATGTATCGGCTTTAGGGGTTTATCAGTTTTATCTTAATGGAGGCAAAGTCGGTAATGATGAGCTAACGCCTGGCTGGACGAGCTACCACAACCATTTGCTTTATCAAACTTACGATTTGAGCGAGCAACTCAAGCCGGGTGAGAACGCTATTGGCGCTGAGCTGGGGGCTGGCTGGTATAAAGGTGATATGGGCTTTACCCGCGACAGGAATTATTACGGCGAACAGACCGCACTCATCTGCCAACTGGTGATTCATTATGAGGATGGAACCCGACAGATTGTGGTCACCGATAATTCCTGGCGTGGCGACGATTCACCTATTCTCTTCTCTGAGATTTATGACGGTGAAATTTGTGATGCAAGCTTTGAGCAAGAAGGCTGGAATAAAACGGGTTTTGATGACGCTCACTGGCGACCTGTCAGCCTGGTTTCTTATGATAAAAAAGTGCTCACCGCGCAGGGCGCCTGCAAAGTAAAAAAAATAGCCACGCTGGAACCCACTTCGATTATCACGACGCCGCAGGGCGATACGGTTATCGACTTCGGGCAAAACCTGAGTGGCTGGGTTGAATTCAAAGTAAATGGCAATTGGGGTGACAAAGTTATTCTGCGCCATTTCGAGACGCTGGATGCTCAGGGAAATGTTTATCTGGATAATCTGCGTTCAGCGAAACAACGCGTGGAGTATGTTTTAAAAGGCGGGGCGACGGAGGTTTATCACCCTCGCTTTACCTGGCAGGGTTTTCGCTACGTAAAAGTCGAAAGCTACCCTGGAAATGTCAGCCCTGAGAATTTCAAAGCTGTGGTGCTGCATTCGGATATGGCACAAACCGGGCAATTCAATTGTTCAAATGAAGATTTAAACCAGCTTCATCACAACATTCTGTGGGGGTTAAAAGGGAATTTCATTGATGTCCCGACCGACTGCCCCCAGCGCGATGAAAGACTGGGCTGGACAGGGGACGCACAGATATTTTGCCGCACGGCCAGTTACCTGATGCATACGCGTAATTTCTTTGCGAAATGGCTCCGGGATCTGCAACACGACCAGACGCCAGAAGGCGGTGTGCCGCACGTCATTCCTGATATTCTCACAGGGCATTGCGCGAATGATATCAACCTGGCCGAGGGAGGAACGCACTCAGCAGCGGCGTGGGCAGATGCCGCGGTTATCAATCCATGGACGATGTACCTGATGTATGGCGACACTCGCGTTCTGGAAAACCAGTATCAGAGCATGAAAGGTTGGGTGGATTTTATGCTCACGCATTCCGAGAATCTGATCTGGCGCTATAAATTGCAGTTTGGCGATTGGGTTGCGCTGGATGCGAAAGAGGGGAGTTATTTTGGCGCGACGCCGACGGATCTTGTCTGCACGGCCTATTTTGCTTACTCCACGCAGTTGTTCAGCCAGGCCGCCAAAGCGCTCAATCGAACAGAAGATTTTGAGCGCTACAGCGCTTTGCATCAGCAAATCGTTCAGCGTTTTCAGGATGAGTTTTTCACGCCGTCAGGCAGGCTGGCGGCCAGAACGCAGACTGCACATATTCTGGCGCTCTATTTTAACCTGGTGCCAGAATCCTTCCGTGAACGCACTGTGAATACGCTTGTAGAACTCCTGCGCGAGCATGATGGCCATCTGGTGACCGGCTTTGTGGGAACCCCTTATTTTTGCCATGCACTAAGCCAGAATGGGCGGGAAAAAGAGGCGTGGGAACTGCTGCTTAAGGATGATTTTCCCTCCTGGTTGTATCAAGTAAAAGCAGGTGCAACGACCATCTGGGAGCACTGGGATGGTATGAAGCCTGACGGCTCGATGTGGAGCGCCGATATGAACTCGTTTAACCATTATGCGTATGGTGCGGTGGGGGAGTGGTTGTATCGCTCCGTGGCGGGTATTGAGGCAGACGCCGATGAACCTGGCTTTAAGCATGTGATTATCGCGCCGACTATTGGTGGTAACGTTTCCTGGGTCGATGCGGCTTATGACTCCGTTTACGGAGAAATTAAGGTTCGCTGGCAAGTGAGACAAAGCAGTGCGGGGGATATTGTGACGTTGGATGTTAAGGTTCCACATAACACACATGCGACCCTAAAACTTTCGGGCATCGGAGAGCTGCTGTCAGCTCGGGATATGACCTTTAAGCTGCAAAAGAATAGCGGATTTGCAGAGGTAGGATCGGGAGATTATAAGGTCGAATATCTGCGCGCATAAAATTCAGTGCCAGACATAGACGAAAAAAAACCGGAAATAGACATTTCCGGTTTTTTTATTCATTGCAGGGAGATGACCTGCCGCGTGAATCTTACTTCTTGATGCGGATTACTGGGGTTTCACCCACAGTCACGCTACCAGTCAGTTTGATCAGCTCTTTGATTTCGTCCATGTTGGAGATAACAACCGGAGTCAGGGTAGACTTCGCTTTCTCTTCCAGCAGGGCCAAATCAAATTCAATTACCACGTCGCCTTTCTTAACACGCTGGCCTTCTTCAGCGATACGCTTGAAGCCTTCGCCTTTCAGTTCAACAGTGTCGATACCGAAGTGAACGAACAGCTCAATGCCGCTATCAGATTCGATAGAGAAAGCATGGTTAGTTTCGAAGATTTTACCGATGGTGCCGTCAACCGGGGCAACCATTTTGTTGCCAGTCGGTTTAATTGCAATACCATCACCAACAATCTTCTCGGCGAAAACCACATCTGGAACATCTTCAATATTGACGATTTCGCCAGAAAGTGGGGCAACAATCTCAATGGTTCCGGTGTCTTTTTTATCATCAGAAACCAGAGATTTCAGTTTATCAAACAAACCCATGATCTTCTCCTAAGCAGTAAATTGGGCCGCATCCGGTGGATTAGCAGATTGTTTTTTCTTCAATGAACTTGTTAACCAGCATCATTAACTCGTCCGTTGTCGGTTGAGCAAGTGCTTGCTCTGCTAACACCTTCGCATCTTCGAAGTTCGTGTTACGAATAATCTTCTTAATGCGCGGGATAGAAATGGCACTCATACTAAATTCGTCCAGACCCATACCCAGCAACAGAAGTGTAGCACGTTCGTCGCCTGCAAGCTCACCACACATACCGGTCCATTTACCTTCAGCATGAGAAGCATCAATAACTTGCTTAATCAGAGTCAGTACGGACGGTGACATTGGCTGGTAAAGATGTGAAATCATATCATTACCACGGTCAACTGCCAGGGTGTACTGCGTCAGATCATTGGTACCGATACTGAAGAAGTCGACTTCTTTTGCCAGGTGGTGAGCAATCGTGGCCGCAGCCGGAGTCTCAACCATCACGCCAACTTCGATAGTTTCGTCAAACGCTTTGCCTTCTTCACGCAGCTGCGCCTTCATGATTTCAATTTCTGCTTTCAGTGCACGCACTTCTTCAACAGAGATGATCATTGGGAACATGATGCGTAATTTACCGAATACAGAAGCACGCAGGATAGCGCGAACCTGAGCGTACAGGATCTCTTTACGATCCATGGCGATACGTACTGCACGCCAGCCCAGGAACGGGTTCTCTTCTTTCGGGAAGTTCATGTACGGCAGCTCTTTATCGCCACCGATATCCATGGTACGCACGATAACTGCTTGTGAGCCACAGGCTTCAGCAACAGCTTTGTACGCCGCGAACTGCTCATCTTCAGTTGGCAGTGAATCACGGTCCATGAACAGGAATTCTGTACGATACAGACCTACACCTTCTGCACCATTGCGCTCAGCACCGTCGACATCACGAACAGTACCAATGTTTGCGCATACTTCTACCTGATGACCATCGAGAGTGATTGCTGGCAGGTCTTTCAGTTTTGCCAGTTCAGCTTTCTCAGAAGCTTCTTGCTGCTGTACAGCACGCAGGGCTTCGATCTCGTCGTTGGTTGGGTTAACGTAAACTTTATTGTTAACAGCATCGAGGATCAGGTAATCGCCGTTCTTCACCTGGCTGGTCACGCTACCCGTACCCACGATCGCTGGCAGTTCAAGAGAACGCGCCATGATAGAAGTGTGGGAGGTACGACCGCCGATATCGGTGATGAAACCCAGAACCTTCTGCAGGTTAAGTTGTGCGGTTTCAGACGGAGTCAAATCTTTAGCAACCAGGATAACTTCATCCTGAATAGAGCTCAGATCGATAATCGCTAAACCAAGGATATTGCGCAGCAGACGCTTACCGATGTCACGTACGTCAGCCGCACGTTCTTTCAGGTACTCATCGTCTAATTCTTCCAGCGCGATAGCCTGGCCTTCGATAATTTCATGAGCAGCTGCATCAGCCGTCACTAATTTATCTTTGATAAGGGCTATGATTTCCTGCTCAAGCTCTTCGTCTTCCAGCAACATAATGTGGCCTTCGAAGATAGCTTCCTTTTCTTCACCGAAGGTCTCGCCAGCTTTAATTTTGATCGCTTCTAATTGAGATGACGCTTTGGCGCGCCCACTTAAGAAACGCTCAACTTCCTGCTCAACTTTGTCGGCAGAAATTTTCTTCCGGTCGATGACAATTTCATCTTCCTTCAGCAAAAGTGCCTTGCCGAAAGCGATACCCGGGGATGCTAAAATGCCTGAAATCATAACCCTACCTTACTTGTGACTGATATTTACGAAGAACCCAGAACTTACTCGAGCTCAGCCATCAGTTTTACCAGATGCTCAACTGCTTTCTGATCATCTTCGCCTTCAGCGGAGATGGTCACAACTGTACCTTGAGTCAGGCCCAGAGTTTGCAGTTTGAACAGGCTTTTCGCGCTTGCGCTTTTGCCGTTGGAGGTCACAGTGATCTCAGAAGTGAAGCCTTTAGCTTCTTTAACGAACTGAGCAGCAGGGCGGGTATGCAGACCGTTTGGAGCGGTGATGGTAACTTCTTGCTGGAACATTGTATTTCCCCAACTTATAGGTTTAGTGTTGTGGAACTAAAGTCTAGCCTGGTGGCAAAACTTTAGCCTGTATAGTTAGAGCCGCGTTAACTTTTACTGTACGCGACACAGGATGCTTTCGGGAATCGCGAAATGTGCTTTGGCATTCACCATGCGCTTCGCGGTTCGCTCGTCATTAATCATTATGCCGTGAAATGTGTTTTTCCACCAAATCGTTAAATCGATTCAGCAGATCTATCTCACATTCCGATTAATTTCGCGCATCAAAATAATTTGCTGGATAGATACCAGACCTGACGAACTGACGCAATGGCAGGTTAACCAAAAGTTTGACGAACACCACAAAAAAGCACCCATTCGGGTGCTTTTTTACACTGTTTTACCTGACTGGCATCACTGTTGCAGTTCTTTTTCAGTGAAAAGATCGGCAAAGAGGGCAGTACTCAGGTAACGCTCCCCTGAGGATGGCAGTATAACCACAATGTTTTTGTTGGTAAATGCTTCATCTTCCTGAAGTTTTAATGCGGCGGCAACAGCAGCACCGGATGAAATTCCGGCCAAAATGCCTTCTTCTTCCATCAAACGACGTGCGGTTGAGATTGCTTCATCGTTGGTGATGGCAATCACTCTGTCGATAAGTTTCAGATCAAGGTTACCCGGGATAAAACCGGCACCAATACCCTGAATTTTGTGCGGGCCTGGTTTGAGTTCTTCACCCGCCAGCGCCTGAGCGATGACCGGAGAGTCAGTTGGTTCGACGGCAACGCTAATAAGATCGGTTTTGCCTTTGGTGTTTTTGATATAACGGCTCACACCGGTCAGCGTGCCACCCGTACCCACGCCAGCAATAAATACGTCCACTTCGCCGTCGGTATCTTCCCAGATTTCCGGGCCGGTGGTTTTTTCGTGGATTTCCGGGTTTGCAGGGTTACTAAATTGTTGCAGCAGCAGGAATTTCTCTGGGTTGCTGGCAACAATTTCTTCAGCTTTCTGAATCGCGCCTTTCATGCCTTTCGCGCCTTCAGTCAATACCAGGTTAGCACCCAGCGCTTTGAGCAGCTTACGACGTTCAATACTCATGGTTTCAGGCATGGTCAGCGTCAGTTTGTAACCACGTGCAGCAGCAACATATGCCAGAGCAATACCGGTGTTACCACTGGTTGGTTCAACGAGCTCAATGCCAGGCTTGAGTACACCGCGTTTCTCGGCGTCCCAAATCATATTGGCTCCGATACGGCATTTGACGCTAAAGCTCGGGTTACGGGACTCTACCTTGGCCAGGATGCGCCCATTACCGATGCGGTTCAGTCGAACCAGCGGCGTATGGCCGATAGTCAGAGAGTTGTCTTCATAGATCTTGCTCATAGCCCGTCCTTAACTGTATGAAATTTGGGAAACGTCATCAGCATACCTGCTTAGAAGTTATGCGGAAGTAAAGAAATCGCATATCTATATGTAGAAGGGAAATAAGCAGAAGCCAGAAGGAATAAGGAGCAGCATAAGCCGCTCCTCAGAAATCACTTCCACATGGCGTGTTTCGGCCGATAACAATCGACCCACATGGCGGTAGCACCACAGACTGCGACGGGCATGATGACCAGGTTCAGGAAGGGGATAAGCGTAAACAGGCTGACCATCGAGCCAAACTGCATATTGATGATTTTCTTCTCACGCAGCGCAATGCGCATCTCTTTAAATGGCACTTTATGGTTATCAAATGGATAGTCACAATACTGAATTGCCAGCATCCATGCGCTAAACAAGAACCATAAAACCGGGGCAACGGTTTGACCGATACCCGGTATGAAATAGAGCACCAGCAGTACCAGCGCACGTGGCAGATACCAGGAGAGCTTTTGCCATTCACGTTTCATGATGCGCGGGATATCTTTCATGATGCCAAACACGCCGGTATCTGGCGGTGTCGCACCCGTCAGTCGCGCTTCAAGCTGTTCTGCCAGCAAACCATTAAAAGGCGCGGCTATCCAATTCGCAATGGTTGAGAAGAAATAACCAAAAACCAACAGGATAGAAACAACCGCAAGCGGCCAAATCAGATAGCTCAGCCACTGCAACCAATCTGGAACGTAGGAAAGTAGCGTAGGGACCCACACATCCAGGCGCGTAAATAACCACCAGAATGCGCCACCCATCAGTAAAATATTGACCAGCAGCGGCATGAGCACGAAACGTTTAATTCCTGGCTCACGGACCAACTTCCAGCCCTGCGAAAAATAATAAACGCCACTGCGTGGCACGGTTCCTGACGTTGAAACCATAACTGAACGAACTCCTTTTTGGGCTTTGCTTTGAGATGCAGAGCTATCATAACTGACTGTCAGGATAAAAACTTATTAGGAAATGGTCGAAAAAACAGCATAAAGTCGATTTTAGACCATCTTTATGCTGAGAAAACCGTGCGCGGACTTGCACTTGAGCAGATGGGCAAATACTCTTAGTGAGTAAATGTTTGCCGCGGTGGCAAGGTGTTAGAACAACAGAGAATATAATGATGCAGGATTTGCGTCTGATATTAATTATTGTTGGCGCGATCGCCATAATAGCCTTACTGGTTCACGGCCTGTGGACGAGTCGTAAGGAACGTTCTTCCGTTTTTCGTGATCGTCCAATGAAGCGCCTGAAGTCTAAGCGTGACGAATACGAGCCAGAAGACGACCAGGCTGACGATGATCAAGATGATGGAGTAGGTGAGGTGCGTGTGCGTCGGGTTAATCCTGCGCCGGAAGCAACGACTCGCGAGCCAGAAATGTCTCGTCAGCCGCAAGCCCCTCAACATCAGTACGAGCCGCCTTACGCCTCTGCGGAGCCGCGTCAAAGCGCGCCTGTGCATCAACCTGAGCCGGTAGCCCCTCGTCAGGAAGTGCCTGTTACGCAGACACACCAATCTGCGCCTCAGCAGTATGTGCAGCCTGTTGTTCACCAGACAGCGGCTCACCAGCAGACGGTTCAACAGCCAACTGTGCAGCAACCAGAAGTACCGCCAGCGCCAGTTCAACCTGTTCAGCATGTTGAACCTGTCGCGGAACCCGTGGTTGCTCAACCTGCACCTGAAGCACCAGCACGCCGTAAAGAGACAGTGATTGTGCTGAACGTTTCGGCTCATGCGGGTAGCATGATTAACGGCGATGTGCTGTTAAACAGCATTCAGCAAGCTGGGTTTATCTTTGGCGAAATGAACATTTTCCACCGCCATTTAAGCCCGGATGGTAGCGGCCCGGTTCTGTTTAGCCTTGCCAATATGGTTAAGCCTGGTTCGTTTGACCCGGAAAGCATGACCAATTTTGCAACGCCTGGCGTGACCATCTTCATGCAGGTGCCGTCTTATGGCGACCCGGCGCAGAACTTTAAGCTGATGCTTCAGTCTGCCCAGCATATTGCCGATGAAGTCGGTGGTGTGGTGCTTGACGACCAACGCCGCATGATGACACCGCAAAAAATGCGTGAGTACCAGGACCGTATCCGCGAAGTGGTTGAAGCTAACATCAGCCACTGATACGCGCTCTGAACATGTTTTTCTTTGAACCCTCGGATTCCGGGGGTTTTTTATATTGATGGTGCGATATGGACACAATCGAACAAAAAATCACTCAACTGCGAACCACGCTTCGCCATCATGAATATCTCTATCATGTGCTTGATACCCCAGAAATCCCGGATGCTGAATATGATCGCTTGATGGGTGAGTTGCGCGCATTAGAAGAAGCGCACCCTGAGTTCATCACTGCAGATTCACCGACACAACGCGTGGGTGCGGCACCCTTAAGCGAATTTACCCAGGTTCGCCATGAAGTGCCGATGCTGTCGCTCGATAATGCCTTTGATGAAGCGAGCTATCTCGCGTTTAATAAGCGAGTCCAGGACCGCTTAAAAAGTGCAGAAGCCATTACTTTTTGCTGCGAGCTGAAACTCGATGGCCTCGCAGTGAGCCTGCTTTATGAAGATGGAGTACTGGTTCGTGCCGCCACTCGTGGCGATGGTACGACGGGCGAAAACATTACCGCCAACGTGCGCACCATCCGCTCTATCCCGCTTAAACTGCGTGGCGAGAACATCCCTCGTCGCCTGGAAGTCCGTGGTGAGGTATTCCTGCCTCAGGCGGGCTTTGAAAAGATTAACGAAGAAGCGCGCCGCACAGGCGGGAAAATCTTTGCTAACCCGCGTAACGCGGCAGCCGGATCTCTGCGTCAACTCGATCCTCGCATTACGGCAAAGCGCCCGTTAACCTTCTTCTGCTACGGCGTGGGTTTGCTTGAAGGCGGTGAATTGCCAGCCAGCCACCATGGGCGTTTGCAGCAGTTTAAAGAGTGGGGGTTGCCGGTGAGCGACCGCATTCGTCTGTGTAATACACCGGAAGAAGTGCTGGCGTTTTATCATCAGGTTGAAGCCGATCGCCCGAAATTAGGTTTTGATATCGACGGCGTTGTTATCAAAGTTGACTCGCTCGCGCTGCAAGAAACTCTGGGCTTTGTTGCGCGTGCACCGCGTTGGGCGGTGGCGTTCAAGTTCCCGGCTCAGGAACAAATGACCCTTGTGCGTGACGTTGAGTTCCAGGTTGGGCGCACCGGGGCGATTACCCCAGTTGCCCGTCTTGAACCCGTTCAGGTCGCAGGCGTGCTGGTTAGCAATGCCACACTGCATAATGCGGATGAAATTGAGCGTCTGGGTTTGAGAATCGGCGATCGTGTTGTCATTCGCCGCGCGGGTGATGTTATCCCGCAGGTTGTTGGTGTTGTGGAGTCTGAACGCCCGGAAAATACCACCGAGATTATCTTCCCGACGCATTGCCCGGTTTGTGGCTCTGACGTTGAACGTGTGGAAGGCGAAGCAGTTGCGCGTTGTACCGGCGGCCTGATTTGCGGTGCGCAGCGTAAAGAAGCACTTAAACATTTTGTTTCGCGTCGCGCGCTGGATGTTGACGGTATGGGCGACAAGATAATCGACCAGCTGGTTGAGAAAGAATACGTTCACACGCCTGCGGATCTTTTCCGCCTGACGGCCGGTAAACTTACCGGACTCGATCGTATGGGGCCGAAGTCGGCACAAAACGTGGTTGATGCACTGGAAAAAGCAAAAGAAACCACTTTTGCCCGCTTCTTATATGCGCTCGGTATTCGTGAAGTGGGTGAAGCGACAGCGGCAGGTTTAGCGGCGCATTTTGGTACGTTGGATGCGTTAATTGCGGCAAGTATCGAAGATCTGCAAAAGGTCCCTGACGTGGGGATTGTGGTCGCCACTCATACATTTAACTTCTTTGCTGAAGAGAGCAACCGTGAAGTGATTCGCCAGTTGACTGAAGAAGCAGGCGTTCACTGGCCAGCTCCGGTTATCATCAAAGCGGAAGAGATCGACAGCCCGTTCGCCGGTAAAACGGTAGTGCTAACAGGGTCACTGAGCATCATGTCGCGTGACGATGCGAAAGCACGCCTGGTGGCGTTAGGTGCGAAAGTTGCGGGCAGCGTATCGAAGAAAACCGATTTGGTGATTGCCGGTGAAGCAGCGGGCTCAAAACTTGTCAAAGCTCAGGAGCTTGGCATTGAAGTTATTGATGAAGCGGAAATGATTCGCTTATTAGGTGCCTGAGATGGACAAAGAACAGCTTATCGAGATAGCGAATACGGTAATGCCGTTTGGCAAATATAAAGGCCGCGTGCTGATTGATGTGCCGGAAGAGTATTTCCTGTGGTTTGCGCGTAAAGATGAATTTCCGCAAGGCCATCTTGGTGAGCTTATGCGCCTGACGTTGCTGATTAAAACCGAGGGATTGGAGGGGCTGGTGAAGCCCCTCAAAAGATAATTACCATTCACTATGCGTTTTCGGTGGTGGCTTTTGCCGCCACTTGCGTCTGTGCCTGATAACGGCGAGCAAGAACCGCGCATATCATTAACTGCAACTGGTGGAAGATCATTAGCGGCAGTACCATCATCCCCACGCTTGCTACCGGGAACAGAATATTTGCCATTGGGATACCGTTCGCCAGGCTCTTTTTCGAGCCGCAGAACACAATGGTAATTTCATCCGCCTTACTAAAGCCCAGACGCCTTGCAACGAACATATTAAGGCTGATGACAATAGCCAGTAATACCAGACTGACCACCACAATAAACAGCAGTGAGCCCAGGCCGACTTTGTGCCAAATTCCATGCCTGACCGCTTCGCTAAATGCCGTGTAAATGACGAGTAGAATTGAAGTCTGATCCGTTTTACCAATCCATTTTTTATGTTTTGCTACCCAATTACCAATCCACGGGCGAGAAAGATGACCCGCCACAAACGGCACCAGTAACTGCATCATAATGCTGCCGACCTGCTGCAAACTGCCGCTCGCGCCATGAACATGCATCACCATGCCCACCAATAGCGGCGAGAGGAAAATACCCAGCAGGCTTGAAGCAGAGGCAGCACAGACGGCCGCTGCCACGTTGCCACCGGCAAGGGAAGTAAACGCAATCGCCGATTGCACTGTGGCAGGCAAAATACACAGATACAAAAAGCCGGTATAAATCTCCGGGCTGACATTGACCGGAGCCCACCAGGCGAACAACACGCCCAGCACCGGGAATAGCACGAAGGTGCTACACATAACCCACAGGTGCAAACGCCAGTGGCTACTGCCTGCAATAATCGCTTCGCGCGAAAGCTTGGCGCCGTGCATAAAGAATAACAGTGCGATTGCCGCTGTCGTCAGCCCTTCAAAAAAGCCAACAAAGCTGCCTTGTGCGGGAAAGAAAGACGCCAGTAATACGGTAACAACTAGCGTCAGCGTGAAAGGGTCGAGTACGCGAAAGAGTTTCATCATTATTCCTCAAACTGTTGTAGGGCTATTGTGCTTTTATTGTTTTTAGAAATAAAATTGATTTATTGAATGCATTGATGAAAAAAATAGATGAATTACTCTCTGCGCCAGTTAAAAGTGTTCGTCGCCGTGGCTCATGCCGGAAGTTTTAGCCGGGCAGGGGAGCAAATTGGCCTGAGCCAATCAGCGGTCAGCCATAGCGTAAAAGAATTAGAGAATGAGATTGGCGTAAAGCTGCTGGATCGTACCACCCGAGAAGTGGTGTTGACCGAAGCGGGCCAACAACTCGCGGCAAGGCTTGAACGCCTGCTGGAAGAATTGACCAGTACGCTACTGGACACGCGCAGCGTTGGCCATCAGCTAAGCGGATCGGTGCGTGTTGCTGCCAGCCAGACCATTTCTGCCCATTTAATGCCGCAATCCATTGCTGCTGCGGCTCAGGAATTCCCGTCCATCCGTTTTGTGCTTCATGACCGCCCGCAACAGTGGGTGCTGCAAAGCATTCGCCAGGGGGAAGTGGATTTTGGCATAGTGATCGACCCGATTCAGGCAAACGATTTGGATTGTGAAGTGGTGCTTTCCGAGCCGTTTTTATTACTTTGCCGCAATGACCACCCGTTAGCCGCGCAGTTACAAGTATCGTGGCAGGCCTTACAAGGTGAAAACCTGGTGCTACAGGATTACGCATCAGGAAGCCGCCCGTTAATTGATGATGCATTAATGCGTCAGGGGATTGAGGCCAATATTGTTCAGCAGATTGGCCACCCAGCAACACTGTTTCCAATGGTCGAAGCGGGGATTGGTATTAGCGTTCTCCCGGCGCTGGCATTGCCATTGCCCAAAGAGCGCCCGCTCGTGGTCAGGCAGTTGGTTCCGGTTGTCGATCGGCAATTAATGTTGGTGCGGCGAAAGAATCGCTCACTTTCTCGTGCTGCTGAGGCTATCTGGCAGGTTATGCGTCAACAGGCGCAGCAGTTAACGGCTGCTCGCCTGGGAGATCCACTGTTTAATAAAGATTAAATATAGATATCAATCTGATGGTCTTCGGAGGGTTTATTCACGCCTTCTACTCGGGATTGCTGCTGTTCCTGTTTTTTATCTGCGGCTTCAACCTGCTCGCGTTGTAGCTGTGCCAGTTGCGCCTGAAGCATGTTAATTTGTGACTGAATCAGCTCTTGTTGTTTTTGCTTTTCTTCCGTAGTGCCGCTGCCGTTAGAAATATCTTTTGCTTGCTGAGTCAATTTGGTTATTTGCTCAGTGAGTCGGCTGATTTGTGACGCCAGGCTGTTGCCAGAGTTTGCTGAAGCACTGCTTGTGCTGGCCTGCGGCGAAGGTGTTGATGTATTGATAGTGCTGCTCATAATAATTCCCTGAAGGATGAGATGGAGCAGTTATCGTCTGAATGCGCAGATATCTTGAGGGGGAGAAGGTGAAAACCACTATTTTTGGCAGTGTGTTAGTGAGAACCTGCCGCAGGTTCGAACCCAGCATGAAAAAGATCGAGCCTTAGAAACAACAAAAGCGCCCCGAAGGCGCTTTTGTCTAAATTTGGTGGGGCGTGCAGGATTCGAACCTGCGACCAATTGATTAAAAGTCAACTGCTCTACCAACTGAGCTAACGCCCCGAATGGTGGGTGATGACGGGCTCGAACCGCCGACCCCCTCCGTGTAAAGGAGGTGCTCTACCAACTGAGCTAATCACCCAAACTTCGGTACTGCTATTGCAAGAGGAGATAATGGTGGGTGATGACGGGCTCGAACCGCCGACCCCCTCCGTGTAAAGGAGGTGCTCTACCAACTGAGCTAATCACCCAAATCTTATCTCTTGCTACACTGCGGAATCACTCACAAATGAATGGTGGGTGATGACGGGCTCGAACCGCCGACCCCCTCCGTGTAAAGGAGGTGCTCTACCAACTGAGCTAATCACCCCGCTGTGTGGAGTCGCATTATAGGGAGAGTTGAAAATGAGTCAACGCCTTTTCTAAAGATTTTGTTCGTTCGTCGTAAAAATAAACAATGCGATCACGAATTGTTCTTTGGCGATTGATTTGCCAACAGAATATAAGGATTACAGACAAGAAAGGGTATCTACATTGAGGAATCAGCGCACAGTGGTAGAATGTTGCCCACTGAATGACTCGTCATACTTCAGGTTACAGCGGTATTGGCATCCAGCCACTGGCCCATGCCAGCTCGTGAGGGCTCACTCCCTTGCCGTCTGGCTGTAACTCGAATTATGTAGAGTAAAATATTCCCTGGCATTTGCCGGTACCCCGGTACTTTTGCGTAATTAAGGCCGTTTAATGAAAATCAAAACTCGCTTCGCGCCAAGCCCAACTGGCTATTTGCACGTTGGTGGTGCTCGTACTGCTCTCTACTCCTGGCTTTTTGCTCGTAACCATGCGGGCGAGTTCGTGCTGCGTATAGAAGACACTGACCTTGAGCGTTCAACTCCAGAAGCTATCGAAGCTATTATGGATGGCATGAACTGGTTGAGCCTTGAGTGGGATGAAGGCCCGTATTACCAGACTAAACGCTTTGATCGCTACAACGCGGTTATCGACGAGATGCTGGAAGTGGGTACCGCATATAAGTGCTACTGCTCTAAAGAACGCCTTGAAGCACTGCGTGAAAAACAAATGGCAGATGGCGACAAGCCTCGTTACGACGGTCGCTGCCGTCACGGTCATGAACATCACGAAGCTGACGAACCTTGCGTTGTGCGTTTCGCTAACCCGCAAGACGGTTCTGTCATTTTCGACGACCAGATCCGTGGGCCAATCGAATTCAGCAACCAGGAACTCGACGATCTGATCATTCGCCGTACCGATGGTTCCCCAACCTATAACTTCTGTGTAGTTGTGGATGACTGGGATATGGAAATCACCCACGTGGTTCGTGGTGAAGACCATATCAACAACACACCACGCCAAATTAACATCCTGAAAGCGTTGAATGCGCCAGTGCCCGTTTATGCACACGTTTCCATGATTAATGGTGATGACGGCAAAAAACTGTCTAAACGCCACGGTGCAGTCAGCGTAATGCAGTATCGTGATGACGGTTATCTGCCAGAAGCACTGCTGAACTACCTGGTGCGTTTAGGCTGGTCACACGGCGATCAAGAGATCTTCACCCGTGAAGAGATGATCAAGCTGTTCACCTTAGATTCAGTGAGCAAATCTGCCAGCGCATTCAACACCGAAAAATTGCAGTGGTTGAACCATCACTACATTAACCACCTTGCACCTGAATATGTTGCCACGCACCTGCAATGGCATATCGAGCAGCAAAATATTGATACCCGTAATGGCCCGCAACTGGCTGAACTGGTGACACTGCTTGGCGATCGCTGCAAAACGCTGAAAGAGATGGCAGAAACTTGCCGCTACTTCTATGAAGACTTCAGTGAGTTCGATGCAGACGCGGCGAAAAAACACCTGCGCCCGGTTGCTCGCCAGCCGCTGGAAGTGGTGCGTGACAAACTGTCCGCATTGGCTGACTGGACTGCGGAAAATGTCCATAACGCTATTCAGGCAACGGCTGATGAATTGGAAGTGGGTATGGGCAAAGTTGGCATGCCACTGCGCGTTGCAGTAACAGGAGCAGGGCAGTCACCTGGTCTTGACGTCACGGTTCATGCTATTGGCAAACAACGTTCTATCGCGCGTATTAACCAAGCGTTGGAATTTATCGCCCAGCGTGAAGCGCAACAGTAACGAACACAGTTGTTATGAGTAGTTGCTAAAAAGCCGGCTTATGCCGGCTTTTTCATATTCGTTTTACTCATCACGAATATCTAAACGTTTCAAAACGCCTGCAATCCCTTCTCGCAACAGCAGTGCTGACATTTTTTCTTGCTCTGTCAGCGACATCTGTTTCATCGCATTAAGCAGCAACCCTTCCAGAGAAGTGTCATTAACGTGGTAACTGCCGATTTTTTCCGAAACACGTTTTGCACTATTGATAAAATCGCGAACACGTTCATCAACATGGATCAGGCGGGCTTTCCCTCCCTGAACACCGGGTTTTTGCGTGGTAAGCCAGCTTTCTTTACGCACCCATTTGTTAATTGTTTGGCGACTGTATCCGGTAATCATCGCCAGCTCTTCTGGTGTCATACGTTCCTTGAGCACAGTGTTTTCCTTAAATTCAAAAGGGTTATTAGTGGTTCATTTTATGGGATCATTTTACTGGAAACTGTGACAGGATTAACTACCAGGGGATGATATGCAATTTGCTTTTGTCCGCATTGTTTGCTTTTTCGACGATTGATCGCAGAAGCGGAATTTGACGTTGACACTCTTGAATGGGTTTCATATGATGCCGCCCGTCGATACGACACGGTGTTCACGGTATGGGGCTATAGCTCAGCTGGGAGAGCGCTTGCATGGCATGCAAGAGGTCAGCGGTTCGATCCCGCTTAGCTCCACCAAATCTTAACCAGCAAGATTTGAACCGTTTACACAGTAAGACCCTTCGTGGGGCTATAGCTCAGCTGGGAGAGCGCTTGCATGGCATGCAAGAGGTCAGCGGTTCGATCCCGCTTAGCTCCACCAAAATATGAAACCCTCGCCTGATGGCGAGGGTTTTTTCGTTTTTGCGCCAGAAAAACGCAGCAAAATAGCGACGCCAGTACGCCTTTCTTTATACAAACTCTCGAGTATTTAAATACGACTTATTCTCAGTATGAATATATCAAACTATTTCTCTTTGTTGGATTGTATAAAAAATCAATAAATTGAATGGCATGTAATAATCACTCAACTTGATTTGCGCAACAAATAAACGTATTATTTATCACCGAATAATGCTGCAAAGCCATTACAGAATTCTTATACCAGGGCTTATGATTTTTCAAAAATCCATCAGAAAATACGTCACAGCACTGGTTTTATCTCTCCTGCTTGTCCCTTTTTCTCGCTACATTTCACCGTTAACAACTATTGATGGTATTCAGGTTTATCTCGCCTATCTGCCGATGAGTTTGATGATTGCCATGGTGTTTATCTATGGCCGTGTCGCGATTATTCCTCTGATAATTGCGTCAGCAGTGACATTCTCATTACTCCTTCATATGTCATGCGTGGCGTTAGCATCGTTTGTTTTTTGCCTGATATTTCCAATCATTGTTTGTAGCATGATGGTGCGTAATTATCTTGGAGCACGGTGGCGCCATGCTCTGACCGATAAAGGTGTGGGGATCCGCATATTCTGGTTCGGGTTTGTTGCACCCTTTAGCACGAAATTATTGATGTATCTGGCCGGGCACTATATTCAATTCCCGGCAGCAGTGGCTGCGTATTTCGGTGACAATTCACTGATGTTTATGGTGGTGGATTTTCAAAACTTAATTGCCGCCTCGCTGATATTCACTTTTCTGTTTTATTACCCGCTCAGAATGATCCTGAACCCAAATTATGCACGAGCCTTCTGGCGTCGCTGCGTGATGCGTGATTTCGTTGGGCCGCGTCGTTTTTATTCATTTACGTGGGTATTGTGCCTGGCGGTTCTGCTGGTGGTGCTGTGCTCGTCGTGGGGCATATTGCAGGTTTCAGGCTATCTGGTGCCTGTTATCTTTGTATTGTTTACACAGGGGATCCGCCATTTTGGCCCGCGCATCATGGGGCTGCTGTGGGCCATCTCCGTGTGGCTACTGCTGACCTATAACGACGGTTTCCTGTACGGCGTTAATACAGAATTTGCCCTGTCATTTGTTCTTTCTGTTTTCATCTCTTTTTCCGTCTGCATGTCGTACATGACGATGATGTTTAAGAAAAACGAATGGATGAAACACATTTATCAGTCGCAAGCATTAACCGACCCATTAACGCAATTGCCGAATTTACGTGCGCTGGAACATCATGTGCAATGCTACCCGGAAGGTACGCTTTGCTGCCTGCGGATGTCGAACCTGGAGTTTTTAAGTCGCCATTACGGCATGATGATGCGAATTCACTGCAAACGTATTATCACCAGTCAGATAACCCCTTTCCTGCATGAAGGCGAGCAGGTATTTCAATTACCAGGAAGTGAATTACTCATTTTCCTGCGTGGTCAACATACTGATGCGCGGCTTGAGCATATTGTCGATTTACTCAATAGCAAAAAAATAACCTGGCATAACACCATGCTGGAAATTGAATATGGCGCTTCCTACAGCGTTATCGACAATAGCCTTGAAGAATTGCACCATACATTAGGGCAATTAAGTTACCTTTCCGATCAGGCGAGTGAATCTCTGGGCGTGCTCAGCCTCAACACCCGGGTAGAATATGTCTCTGACAAGACGACCGAGCGTGTTTTGCTATTGCAAAAAATTAAACGTGCCTTGAATGAAGAAGAACCCGTCACGCTTTATGCACAACCTATTGTTAATAAAATGGGGCATGGGTATCACGAAATACTGAGTCGGATAATTTTTGAAGACGAGTTAATTACGCCGGATAAGTTTATTCCTGTCATTGCTGAGTTTAACCTCAGCACGCGCTTTGACATGTTAGTGGTGAAGAAGCTGGTGAATTACTTGTATCTTCACCCGGAGAAGGGCGAACAGTCGCGTTTCTCGGTAAATCTTATGCCATTAACATTGATGCAAAAGGATATTGCGCAGAATATTATTTCTTTGTTTACCCAATTCCAGGTACCAGCAAGTAGCGTCATTATTGAAGTCACCGAGGAACAGGCGTTTTCAAACTCAGAAACCTCAATGCAGAACATTACGTTACTGCGTGACTACGGTTTTAAAATCGCTATAGATGACTTTGGCACCGGCTATGCGAACTACGAACGGCTGAAAAGGCTACATGCAGACATTATCAAGATTGATGGTTGCTTCATCAAAGATATCACTACGGACTCCCTTGACCCGCTGATTGTGAAATCTATCTGTGATATGGCTCGCGCGAAGCAATTAGTTGTTGTTGCTGAATTTGTTGAGACGGAAGAACAGCGCGTGCTGTTAAATGAACTTGGCGTACACTTTTTACAAGGGTACCTGCTTGGTAAGCCAGAACCACTCACATCAGTCCATTCATTAAGGTAGCCGTATGTTGCGAGCATATGATCACAGGACTGTATTGTGAGTACTTCAAGAGCGAGTCGATTTCGTTTGCCGTTGAATAACACGCTACGTGTTATTCACCTGTGCTTCATTTTTGTTTTTGCCCTGACCGCAATCCTGTTCTGGCAGCAAGGGCAGCTGTTTAGTCAGGGTTATCGCACCAGCCAGTTAAGTCATCTGGAAAGTGTGATTGCGCGCATAGAAAGCCGGGCGCAGTACAAGATTGATAACCTTCGCTATTTAAAAAGAATATTTATTGAAGCCATGGATGATCCGATCTTCCCCGGCAGCCCAGTGACGCCATGGGAAGTGAATGAAAATTCGATTCAAAGGCCGCTGTGGATAGGCGAGTTGCCCTTGCCTGATAGTGTCACTGAGGATGATGAATTACCGGATCAGGAGTCACTGGAGGTGCGCCAACAACTCAACGGGTTGCGTAAAATCCAGGGGCTTTTCCCCCTGGCAACCGGATCCCATGAACTGTTTGCCGATTTGTATTACATCTCGCGCGAAGGCGAATTTATCGCCTCTTTGTCGAAAGAGGTGAACTCGCTGCTGATCAATAGCTATAACCCACACGAAAAGCTGGGCAGTTTTGTGCTGGCATCCCCGCTGTTAAATCCCAAACGAACGGCTTTCTGGACGCGACAAAATATTGCTAACAGCGATGAGACGCTAATCAACGCCTCTATCCCTGTCGATTTTGGGGGGGAATGGATTGGCTTGCTGGGCATTGCATTTGATAGTCAGTCAGTTCAGAAATTCCTCTCATCTTCGTTACCGGAAGACACCCAAAGTGCCTACCGACTGTATGATGCACAGTTAAAACCTCTGACGAAATCTGTGGGCGCGGAAAATAACGTTCAGTTAAGCGTGAAGCAGAAAGAAACCATTCTCCGAATGTTGGCGGATAATCCCCGTGGTAGCTTCCGTTCCGGATTGGTCTATATCACGTTTGGCCAGCTGAGAGGGACTCACTCGGTGCTGGTGAGCACCCAGACCGTGAGTCAGGGGCTGCATGAGGATTTTGGGCGATTCAGTTTACTTCTCATCACGATGTTTTTGATTTTCTCGCTTTCCCTGTTGGGTGCCTACCGCATTATTTGCCGTCTGGTGCGGAATATGGGCAATTTGCAACGTGAAATGCACCATCATGCGCTTCACGATGATTTAACCGGGGCGCTTAACCGGCGTGGATTCTTCGATAAAACCTCACAAACTATGCCGGACAATGTGGATTACACGTTGGTACAACTCGATCTCGACCACTTCAAGAAAGTGAACGATGTTTACGGGCATCAGGTCGGTGACAATGTGCTGGTGCATGCCACACAACGTATTCAGCGAGCTATCCGTAACCAGGACATTTTGGGGCGTATCGGCGGGGAAGAGTTCTGTATTTACTTACCGAATTCCGACCTCAAGGCCGGGATTATGGTCGCAACACGAATTAAGTGGGAGCTTGAGTCTTCTGTAATGATTATCGAGGACGGTTCATCGTTGCCTGTTACGGCATCACTGGGCGTGGCTTCACACAGTGAGTTTCCAGAATACACGTTAGACCAAATCCAGGCGCGGGCTGATATGCGAATGTACCGGGCTAAAGAGCGTGGCAGGAATCAGGTGTGTTGGCAGGATGATAGTGTGAGCCAGGCATAGAAATTTGGGCATAAAAAAACCGGGGCAAATGCCCCGGTTTTTTATTGTGAGAATTACAGGAACAGACCAGCGATAGACGCTGACAAAATACTCACCAGAGTTGCGCCGTAAACCAGTTTCAGGCCGAAGCGAGAAACCACGTTACCTTGCTCTTCGTTCAGGCCTTTAATCGCACCCGCGATGATCCCGATAGAAGAGAAGTTGGCAAATGAAACCAGGAACACAGACAGGATACCTTCCGCACGTGGGGAAAGCGTACCGGCCAGTTTTTGCAGATCCAACATCGCAACGAATTCGTTGGAAACCAGTTTGGTGGCCATGATGCTACCAACTTGCAACGCTTCATGTGATGGAACACCCATTACCCAGGCAACAGGGTAGAAGATGTAACCCAGGATGCCCTGGAAGGAGATGCCAAAGATTGCTGCAAACAGTGCGTTCAGTGCGGCGATCAAGGCAATGAAGCCAATCAGCATCGCTGCAACGATAATCGCAACTTTAAAACCTGCCAAAATGTATTCACCGAGCATTTCGAAGAAGCTTTGACCTTCATGCAGGTTAGACATCTGGATATTTTCTTCGCTCTCATCCACGCGGTAAGGGTTAATCAGCGACAGTACGATAAAGGTACTGAACATGTTCAACACCAGCGCGGCGACCACATATTTTGGCTCGAGCATCGTCATATAAGCACCGACAATCGACATGGACACGGTAGACATGGCCGTAGCGGACATGGTGTACATGCGGTTGCGCGACATTTTGCCGAGAATATCCTTATAGGCGATAAAGTTTTCTGATTGTCCCAGAATCAGCGAGCTTACGGCGTTAAAGGATTCCAGTTTACCCATACCATTCACTTTAGACAGAACGGTACCGATAAAGCGGATAACAATCGGCAGAACACGGATGTGCTGCAATATCCCGATCAAAGCCGAGATAAAGACGATTGGGCAGAGAACTTTCAGGAAGAAGAAGGCGAGTCCTTCGTCATTCATCTTACCGAATACAAAGTTTGTCCCTTCGTTAGCAAACGACAGCAGCTTCTCAAACATTTCTGAGAAACCTCTCACGAAGCCCAGACCAATTTCTGAGTTCAGGAAGAACCAGGCGAGAATGAGTTCGATCACTAACAGTTGAACAATAAAGCGAATACGAATCTGCTTACGGTTGCTACTCAGCAATAAAGCAAGTAGCGCTACCACGGCAAGCGCTAAGACAAAGTGAAGAACGCGGGACATATTTGCTCCAAACATGAGGCAGGTTTAATTTCGTTGCACATTCTATGAAACAAGCAATAAGAAAACGAGACTAATCGCACACTATAGTGATGTCCTGTGACCAAACTCAAAATTAGTGATCAACCATACATTTCTGCTATGTTAAGTAAAGAAGGTAAAAGTTGCGTCAACGCACATATCTCTAACATAGTGCTTGCCGCAGTTCATGAAAGTTAACTGACATATAAAATTGTCACTGCAAATTCCTCATTGTTTCCGTCTATCAAAATAATCGGTTTAAGCATTTTAAATGAATTTGATAATCATTCTCATTTTTGATAGCTTGAAACATAGCAAAGGCTATATCTCAGAGGCAGATGATGACAAACAGTCGCGTTGACAACAGTGGTACCCGCACAGCGCGCAGATTACGCCTGGCGCTGATGGGGCCGGCTTTTATCGCTGCCATCGGGTATATCGATCCCGGCAACTTTGCGACTAACATCCAGGCCGGGGCAAGCTTTGGCTACAAATTGCTATGGGTAGTGGTGTGGGCAAACCTGATGGCGATGCTTATCCAAATTCTCTCGGCAAAACTGGGGATTGCCACCGGCAAGAACCTCGCGGAACAAATCCGTGACCACTATCCGCGCCCGGTGGTGTGGTTGTACTGGATACAAGCCGAAATCATTGCCATGGCGACCGATCTGGCGGAGTTCATCGGTGCTGCGATTGGTTTTAAATTGATCCTGGGCGTTTCGTTACTCCAGGGCGCAGTGCTGACCGGTATTGCAACGTTCCTGATACTGATGCTGCAACGGCGCGGCCAGAAACCGCTGGAAAAAGTCATCGGTGGTTTGCTGCTGTTTGTGGCTGCGGCTTACATTGTTGAACTGATTTTCTCGCAGCCCAAACTGGCTGAACTGGGTAAAGGGATGCTGATCCCAAGCTTGCCGACCAGCGAAGCGGTGTTCCTGGCCGCTGGGGTTCTGGGGGCGACAATTATGCCGCACGTTATCTATCTTCACTCATCGCTTACCCAACATATGCACGAAGGCAATCGCGCCGAGCGTTACAGCGCGACCAAATGGGATGTGGGTATCGCAATGACGATTGCCGGTTTCGTCAATCTGGCGATGATGGCAACCGCTGCCGCGGCGTTTCACTTCACAGGCCACACCGGCGTTGCCGATCTGGATGAGGCGTACCTCACGCTGGAACCTCTTTTGAGCCATTCAGCGGCGACTATCTTTGGTTTGAGTCTGGTCGCGGCGGGTCTGTCTTCGACCGTTGTCGGTACGCTGGCAGGGCAGGTTGTGATGCAGGGGTTTGTACGCTTCTATATTCCGCTGTGGGTACGCCGCTCAGTCACTATGGCACCGTCATTTATTGTCATCCTGATGGGGCTTGACCCAACGCGCGTTCTGGTGATGAGCCAGGTATTGCTCAGTTTCGGTATCGCACTGGCGTTGGTGCCGCTGCTGATTTTTACCAGCAATGAAAAATTGATGGGCGATCTCGTCAATACCCGGCTGGTAAAACATATGGGGTGGGTGATTGTGGCTATAGTGGTAGCGCTTAATCTGTGGCTGCTGATTGGTACGGCATTGGGCCTGTAAGACATAAGATTTAATGGGTCAAGGCAAATTCAAAGCAAAAAATGGGAGCCGAAGCTCCCATGTGTCAATCTTTCGTATCAGTGGCGATGACCGCCGCCGTGACCATGCCCATGATCGCCACGGCCTCGGCCACGATGATCGTCACGGTCGTTCCATCCCGCGCGGTAGCCCTTCTCAAAGCTGTTGCGGCCACGGTCTTTATACCAGCCACGATGGTAGCCATTGTCATGGCGATGCCAGCCACGGTCACGCCATTCGTAATTACGGTGCCAGTAATCACGGTCGCGCCAGCCGCCGCCATCCCAATAATTACCGCGATAATCCTGATCGCCAATTTGAAGCTTAACTGACGGCAGCAGGGTGATTTCGCCCGCATTCGCCATCATTGGTGCAGATGCCAGTAATGCTATCGCAAGAATCAGTGACCTGAACATACTCTTTCCCCCTACACGGTAACCGCCAGAGCGGCTTGTTAGCGGTATATTAAGTTGTGGTAACTAAGTGTTTCATCGCCACAACTCCTAATTCGCTGGGGAGAGCACTTTTTGCTAATTCAGTTCACAATTAAACCAGTCAGTGATAACGATTACACTAAAATGGCTTCAATTTCTGCAAGCTCTTCTGCTGTAAAGTGACGGTTGGCTAACATGCCTACGGCATCATCAATCTGGCTGGTTTTACTGGCACCAATCAGAACCGACGTGACTTTGTCGCCGCGCAACACCCATGCCAGTGCCATTTGAGAAAGCTTCTGCCCACGACGTTGTGCTATCGCATTTAATTTACGTACTTTTTCAAGCTTCTCAGAGGTTAACTGATCGGCGTTGAGGAACTTGCTACCGCTTGCGGCGCGGGAATCAGCAGGGATCCCATCCAGATAACGATCCGTCAACTGGCCGCCCGCCAGTGGTGAAAAGGCAATGCTGCCCACGCCCTTGTCCTGCAATATTTCCAGTAAACCACCTTCAACCCAACGCTCGAACATCGAATAACGAGGCTGGTGGATAAGGCATGGCGTACCCAAATCATTCAGAATATCAATGGCTTTAGCGGCCAGTTCTGCCGGGTAATTTGAAATACCGACATACAGCGCTTTACCCTGGCGCACCACGGTGTCCAGCGCACGCATTGTCTCTTCAAGTGGCGTTTCCGGATCAGGGCGGTGGTGGTAGAAGATATCAACGTACTCAAGCCCCATGCGCTTCAGGCTTTGATCAAGACTTGATATCAGGTACTTACGCGAACCCCAGTCACCATACGGGCCATCCCACATGGTGTAGCCCGCTTTGGAAGAGATAACCAGTTCATCACGATATGGAAGGAAATCTTCCCGCAGGATGCGGCCAAAGTTTTCTTCGGCAGATCCCGGCGGCGGCCCATAGTTATTGGCCAGATCCAGATGCGTAATCCCCAAGTCGAACGCGCGGCGTAATAGCTGGCGGCTATTGTCCAGAAGTGTTGCATCACCAAAGTTGTGCCATAAGCCCAGCGAAATTGCCGGGAGTTTGAGTCCGCTGCGCCCACAACGACGGTATTCCATTGATTCATAACGCGCAGAATTTGCCTGATAGACCATGTGAATTCCTTGGTAAGTAAATAAAGCATGACTAAGTGGAGACTGACGACACACCCTCTCTTGCTGATGAGGTAAGCCCAACGCAATCGGTAAAAATGACAGAGAGATAAATGTATACGTTTACACTGCATTTGTGGCAATCAGACTACACCCTGGTTAAGTGTAAATCCCTCTTTCCACGGCCATATTCTCCCGGAACCTCGACAGTGATCACATATGCTCAATACTCACAGTAAGCCCTTTGAGAAGGAATGACTCATGTCTTACTGTGTTGCAGACTATCTTCTGGACAGATTAACCGAAGCTGGAATACGCCATCTGTTTGGCGTCCCCGGTGACTACAACTTACAGTTTCTGGACAATGTTATTGAGAACCCAACCCTCGCCTGGGTGGGGTGCGCCAACGAACTTAACGCAGCCTATGCCGCCGATGGCTATGCCCGCTGTCACGGTGCTGCAGCATTACTCACCACGTTTGGTGTCGGTGAATTAAGCGCCATTAATGGCATCGCTGGCAGCTTCGCTGAATATGTACCGGTTATTCATATAGTCGGTGCACCCTGCATCGGTGCGCAGCGGCGGGGTGAACTGATGCACCACACGCTTGGGGACGGTGATTTTGGCCACTTTGCGCGTATGGCACAGGAAGTGACGGTCGTTCAGGCGTCACTGACCGCAGAAAATGCCTGTTACGAAATCGACCGTGTGTTAATTCAGGTACTTAGCCAGCGCTTACCCGGTTATTTGCTGCTGCCCAGTGATGTGTCCCAGGCACCTGCCACTCGCCCGACAAAATCTCTCCTGTCACCACCCGTTTCCACCGACCCCACTTTACTGACCGAGTTTCGCGCCTGCGCTCAGGCGCGCCTGGCGGAAAGTCGCAGTGTGGCGTTACTGGCTGATTTCCTCGCTATGCGCTTTGGGCAACAAAAAACGCTGCAACAATGGATGGATGACACGCCTATGCCGCACGCCACCTTGCTGATGGGTAAAGGTTTATTCGATGAAGGCCAGCAGGGGTTTGTCGGTACCTATAGCGCGGCGGCAAGTGATGCATCGGTCATTCAGGCGATAGAAAAAGCAGAGCTGGTGATTTGCGTCGGCGTGAAATTTACCGACACCCTCACCGCCGGGTTCACGCAGCATTTCTCACTTCAGCAAACCATCGACATCCAGCCAAACGCCACCCGCATTGGCGAGCGCTGGTTCAGCGGCATTGTGATGGAAGAAGCAGTCTCAGTGCTGCATCAGTTGTGCAAACGCCAGGTTTCCGGGTGGCCCGTGCCGAAGCAAAAGCCACCCGCACTCCCCGAAGCCACTAACGGGGAACTCGACCAACACGCATTCTGGCAACTGATGCAAAAATTCCTGCAGGCGGGGGATATCATTCTTGCCGATCAAGGAACAGCCGCTTTTGGCGCGGCCACGCTGACCTTACCGGCAGGAGTAACCTTTATCACCCAACCGTTATGGGGCTCGATAGGTTTTACACTGCCCGCCGCATTCGGTGCGCAAACCGCATGCCCGAACCGTCGCGTGGTTTTGCTGGTGGGAGATGGCTCAGCACAGCTCACTATCCAGGAAATAGGGTCAATGTTGCGCGATGAGCAACGCCCCATTATTTTCCTGCTCAACAACGATGGTTACACCGTTGAGCGGGCCATTCATGGTGCCGAACAGCGCTATAACGACATCGCGCCCTGGAACTGGACGCAAATCCCGAAAGCCTTAAATATTCATAACCAGGCGCAGTGTTGGCGGGTAACGGAGCAGGTACAGCTCGAAGAGGTGATGCAGAAAGTGGCGAAAGCAGAACGACTCACACTGGTGGAAGTCGTTCTGCCTAAACAGGATATTCCTGAATTGCTGCAGGCCGTTACGGCATCGCTTGCGAAACGCAATGCCGCGAAGGATTAAGGTTTTGCCTTATCGACCATCATCACCGGTTTGCCCGCCAGCAGCAGCCAGGCTGGCAACATCACGATACACAGCAATGGCAGCAGTTTGATATCGGGCACCACCGCCAGTGCCATAAACAGACTCAGCCAGCCATCACGTGTAACGACCAGTACCAGGCCAAGGATGGCGCAGGACATGGTAATTGCAGCAGGAACAGCCTCGACATGTTGATGGAGCATCATGCCGAGCGCGACCGCGACGAAGACGACCGGGAAAATGCGCCCACCACGGAAACCGCAGGCTGACGCAATCACCAGTGCGGCCAGTTTGACCACCGCAAACATCAGTAACGTTGCGACAGAATAATTCTGGCTGGTGCTTAACTGGCGCATTTCATCAAGCCCTTTAAACAGAGTAACTTCACCGCCAATCAGCCCCAATACGCCTAACAAAAAGCCACCCACGCCAAGAATTAATACCGGGTGTTTTAGCTGGTGAATAAGACGGTGTGCACGCGGCAAGCACCAGACCGCAACCATGCCCAGCGCAATTGCAATCGCTGCCACCACCGCACCGCTGAAAATATCCACCAGGCGCATTTCAGGGTATTGCAGTGCAGGGATAGAAAAATCGGGATGGAAGAAGATATCGGTTGTCAGCGCACCTGCTGCAGCGGCCATTAATGGGGCAAATAATCTGTCCCATAACGGCACGTCATTACTGCCATTAAGCGTTTGTGAAAATACCAGGGCTGCGGCAACCGGTGTGCCAAAAAGTGCACCGATGGTTCCGGCGGCGGCAAGAATCGTCCAGTCTAATGCGCCGACTCTGGGTAACAGGCGTGCGCCAATGGCAACGGCGAGGGCAATATTCACCGCCATAATCGGGTGTTCCGGCCCAAGGCTTACGCCACCGGCAAGCCCAAGTACCAGAGCAATAATTAAACCTGGCAGCGCCATCACAGAAACCGGCGCACCAATTAACGGCTCGGTAGCGGGGTCTGGCCCGGCGTGGCCCGGCATATAACGAATGACCAACCCCACCGCAATCCCCGTGAAAGTCAGCATCAATAAAATCCACAATGGTGAATTCATATCGAGATCAAACTGTGCGGGCAGGGATACCCACAGATAACGCTGTAAAACAGCGGCAACTTTCATGACCATGACAAGAATAAGACTGGAAAATATTCCAATCACAATTGCTGGCACGGAAAGAACCAACATGGTTCTGGCTCGCGGATGGAGCATGTTTATTCCTTAACAAAAATTTTTTTAGCACCGATTGCCACGGCAAAACAGTCTGCCAGACAACTTTACACGTCGCTATGCAAAAGAGGCTGAAACGCTCAAGCTAATCTGTGACGAAGATCTATAATCCCAAGGCACTTTTCATCTGGTCGTTGTTGTTTAGGCTAGCTAATTTTACAGTGATGCCAGGACTTATTTTGACTTTAGCGGAGCAGTGAACGAATGACAAAATATGCTTTGGTGGGAGATGTCGGCGGCACCAATGCGCGTCTGGCTCTGTGCAACGTTGAAAATGGTGACATCACCCAGGCAAAAACCTATTCAGGCCTCGATTTCCCAAGCCTTGAAGCGGTCGTGGTGCATTATCTCAAAGAGCACAATGTCAGTGTGACAGACGGTTGTATCGCCATTGCTTGCCCGATTACCGGTGATTGGGTGGCGATGACCAACCATACCTGGGCCTTCTCAACGGCTGAGATGAAAAAGAACCTTGGCTTTGAACACCTGGAAATTATTAACGATTTTACCGCCGTTTCCATGGCTATTCCGGCTCTCAAAAAAGAGCATCTGATTAAGTTCGGCGGCGATGAACCGGTCGAAGGTAAGCCTATCGCGGTTTATGGTGCAGGCACTGGGCTTGGCGTTGCACATCTCGTTCACGTTGATAAACGCTGGGTGAGTTTGCCGGGTGAAGGCGGCCACGTTGATTTCGCGCCAAACAGCGAAGAAGAGGGGATTATCCTCGAAGAGCTGCGCACTGAAATCGGCCATGTTTCTGCCGAGCGTGTGCTTTCAGGACCAGGGCTTGTGAACCTGTATCGCGCGATCGTCAAATCCGACGGGCGCGAGCCGGAAAACTACAAACCAAAGGATATTACCGAGCGTGCGCTGGAAGATAGTTGCACCGACTGCCGTCGTGCGCTGTCGCTGTTCTGCGTCATCATGGGGCGCTTTGGTGGCAACCTGGCACTGACGCTGGGAACCTTCGGCGGTGTGTATATCGCGGGCGGCATCGTGCCACGTTTCCTCGAGTTCTTTAAGGCGTCCGGTTTCCGTGGCGGCTTTGAGGATAAAGGGCGTTTTAAAGAATATGTGCACAACATCCCGGTGTACCTGATTGTTCACGATCAACCGGGGCTACTCGGCGCTGGCGCTCATTTGCGTCAAACGTTGGGGCAAATTCTCTAACGGCTTTAGTAAGTCGGATTAGCGCAGGCGACATCCGACATTACGGTCTACAAGCGCATCAACGCGCGAAATTCTTTCACCTTGCTGCGACTCACCGGCACCTGAAAATCCAAATCCCGTAAACGCAAAATATAGGTATTGTTAAACCACGGCTCTATCTCGCGGATTTTGCTCAGGTTAACGCAATACGAACGGTGGCAGCGGAAGAAGTGGCTTTCGGGCAATCGGTGACAAAACTCGGTGATGTTCATCGACATCACGTAGGCTTCGCGCCGCGTATAGACAAACGTCATTTTCTCGTGCGCTTCTGCATAATAAATATCGTTAATATCAGTAACGATAATTCGCTCATCTTTCACCAGGTTAATGGTTAGCGTTTCACGGCCAGAGCTGTTGGCAGAGGCGGGGGCATTTTGTTGCTGGTATGCGGCTTCAAGTTTTTGCAGCATGCCAATAATGCGCGATTCCTGGTAAGGCTTCAGAATGTAGTCGAATGCTTCCAGTTCAAACGCTTCCACCGCGTGTTCTTTCCAGGCAGTGATAAAAACAATAAAGGGCTTATGGGCAAACTTACTGATGTTTTGCGCCAGCAGCACCCCGTCTAATGACGGAATGTTGATGTCGAGAAAAATAGCGTCAACTTCATGATGTTGCAGGTATTTAAGCACATCCATGCCATCATCAAAGGTGCCAACCACGTCCATCTGACTGTGTTCTTTGATAAGCCAGTTCAACTCTTGCTGCGCCAGCACTTCATCTTCTACGATGATAACTTTCATGCACTTCCTCCTTGCTGCGACAATAGTGGCGGAACGGCGGTCGCGGCGTGAGGAACGTAAAACGCAATTTCCGTTCCCGGCTCAAGACGGCGGATAACCAACCCCTCTCCATAGAGTAATTTTACCCGGTGATGCACATTTAACAGGCCAATTTTATTGCCTGGCATTTCGTTGGCTTCCACGCGCTCAATCACTTGCGGATCGATACCGTGCCCGGTGTCACGCACGGCAATACGCACACGGTTACCGCTCTCTTCAACACTGATGGTCACCACGCCTTTGCCTTTACACTGCTGGACGCCATGAACAATCGCGTTTTCAACCAGCGGTTGAATCAGCAGGCTTGGGATCAGGCAAGTCACCTCTTCATCAATGTTATAAATCACCGTTAGCTTGTCGCCAAAACGTGCCTGCTCAATGGCGATGTAATCTTTAATTTGATACAGCTCTTTTTTGATATCGATCTGCTCATCGTCTTTTAATTCAATGTTGTAACGCAGGTAGCGCGACAAATTATAAATAAGCTGGCGAGCGGTATCCGGATTCATGCGGATAGAGGAAGAAATTGCATTCAGCGCATTAAACAGAAAATGAGGGTTAATTTTACTTTGTAGCGCGCGCAATTCCGCTTTATTGGCCATCTCACGCAATTGCTCGGCGCGGGAGACTTCCAGTTGAGTAGAGATAATTTGCGAAAGCCCGACCGCCATCTCCTGCAAGGTCGACGTAATCTGGTGCGCGTGGCGGTAATAGATTTTCAGCGTGCCGGTGACAACACCTTTTTCCCAAAGCGGGATAATGATCAGCGAGTGAATTTCTGGCGTCCGATAGGCTTCATCATCATTGCGGATAATGATTTTACCTTCGCGGATAGCAAGCTGCGTTCTTGGGCTGATGCCGTCATCATTCTGTTTATAGTTGTCTTCACCAAAGCCCACGTAAGCCAGAACTTTGTCGACATCGGTAATGGCTACCGCGTCAGCATTAATATCATCGCGGATAATATTGCAAACCTGGCGCAGCGATTCGCTATTCACGTTGCGGAAAAGCGGCAGCGTTTTGTTGGCAATATCCAGCGCCAGTTTCGCCTGGCGGGCCGCGCTGGCCTCTTTTTCCCCCTCAACACTCTGCACCAGCACCACGATCAAGCCAATCGAGACTGTGCCAAGGATCATGGGGATGCCGATTTTCGAGACAATATCGATGCCCAACCCAACGGACGGTGCCCACAGCACCACCAGAATCATGGTCATGGTTTCGCACAGCATCCCGGCGATAATGCCGACACTCCAGTGTTTCTCTTTCGGGACTTTACGGTTGATAGCACCGGAAGTTATCCCCGCAACGATACTGGTTATCAGACAGGGAATCGCGGTGATTCCACCAATATCAATAAGATAACGGTGTGTCCCGGCAATAATACCGGTGATGATGCCAACCCAGGGGCCAAATAAAATCCCGCCCGCCATCACCGCAATAATGCGTACATTGACCAGCGAGCCTTCAACGTGAACGCCGGACCAGGTGCTGAACAATGCAAACATGGAGAAAATCGCGGTAACCGCTAATAACTCTTTGGGCGTGTGGGCGTTTTTATGCAGAAGCTCGCGGAAAAGGCGGATGCGAATTAGAAAGAACAGGCAAATAAGCATCAACGCCGCCCGGTCAAATACCGCCAGCAGCATGTTAAAAATTTCGTGCACGTGTAACTCGCGTGACAAAGAATGGAAAGGCAATGATAAGGAAATTACAGAGTGGTTACCAGAAAGGGGATTAATTCCCTCTCCCTGAGGGAGAGGGTGAGGGGAGGGCGCCTACTTCCCGCCCAACTGCTCGCGCCCGGCGTCAGTCAAATCAGCAGGCGTGGCTCGCCCCGAGAAATCGACTTCGAAGTCATCCGCGGCAAAATCTGGCGGCGACTTACCTTCCACAAATGCAGGCCACTGGCGCTCAAGATAGGCGGCATTTTTCTCGCACCAGGGTGCAGCGGCGATATACATCACATTACTGTCAAATTCGCCAAGGTGCTCATTTTCCACGGCATGAATCACATCGCAGTGCCAGAAAACCGTATCACCGGCTTCCATATCGGGAATTGAGGATATCCCAGTTAATAAAAGGGGATGCCACTGTTCGTTAATGGAAAGCGCACGACCAGGCTTCGCTTCACACAGTGATTCTTCCGGTACATCGTCTTGTAGCGCACGCAGTAAAATATAAGCCATCGCGTTTGCGACCGGCAGCAGAGTCAGCGTGCCGCCGTGTTTGCGCTGCGGGCTAAGTGCTGTCCAGCCCTGGAATGTACGGAACATGGAACACACCGCCGGGGACGGGAACTCACGCACTTCTGTGCGGCCTTCCGCAGCAAACGGGTTGTAATTTTGCCACTCGCCGGAGAACACATGGCGATAAACATGGCGGAAGTTCTCATCCAGCCAGCGTTCCACTGAGCCACCATCAACATGCGGTGAAAGCCCCAAAGAGTTAGAGCGTGGCGGGCGGCGACGGGTACGGTCGGCATAACTCACAACGCGATCCGGGTCGAAGTGCTGCTTACCGTTGCTTTCGGTTTCCCATAAATTATTCAGGAAAACCTGTACCGCTTTCATGCGGGCATGCTGGCGTGCTTCGACTTGCGGTTTGGACCAGTAAATGCCATAAATTTGCGGCTTACTGGCGGCAAGATTGCCGAAGTAGTTGTCTTCTGCCGCATTTTTGAGCTTCTCAACAAAGTTATTCCGCTCAAGATAATTCCCGACTTCTTCATTCCAGGCACGGGCCTGTGACTCAGGGAACACCTCTTTTACGGTGCAGCAACCGCGCTGACGAATCAGCGCTTTTTGCTGCTCGCTTACCCGATTATTCACAATATCGTCGGCATTAATTTGTGGTACCGGGTTTTCGCCACGATCCATCTCTGAGCGAATGGCATCAATCTGGCGCTTCATATCGCCTTCGAGTTGTTCAAATACCGCTTTGTAGTCCGGCAACTCGTGGCGAAGTTTTTGTTTTATTTCACGGATTGCGCGCGGTAAGTCATCAATGTGTAGGGTCATGGTAGGGCTCCACGTATTCAGGAAGAGGTTATTGTTTTGTTGCGACATAGTTAATATAGATCATGGCATTCAAATAAAATAGGGATTAGCTTCAAATGAAGCATCCTCTTTTGTGTCGTCACAAAAATATTTCGTTTTGCCTCTCGACAGATGATTTTTATTCAGGCTATTTTCTAAGCAAGCCACATCATGTGGCAGCGTCGCTCGGACGGTCCGGGCGCTAACGTTATTCAGAGGAATTTATGGCTGACTCCAGTCCAAAACGTCGTTTTTCGCGTATCGATCGTCTCCCTCCGTATGTTTTCAACATTACCGCTGAGCTGAAGATGGCGGCGCGTCGTCGTGGCGAAGATATTATCGATTTCAGTATGGGCAACCCTGACGGCCCAACTCCGCCGCACATCGTTGAGAAACTCTGCACCGTTGCGCAGCGTGAAGACACCCACGGTTACTCGACTTCCCGAGGGATCCCGCGCTTACGGCGCGCGATTTCGCGTTGGTACAAAGATCGCTACGACGTTGAAATCGATCCGGAAAGCGAAGCGATTGTCACCATCGGTTCAAAAGAGGGGCTGGCGCACCTGATGCTGGCAACGCTTGACCATGGCGACACGGTACTGGTGCCGAACCCAAGTTACCCCATTCATATTTACGGTGCGGTGATCGCCGGAGCGCAAGTGCGCTCGGTGCCGCTGGTGGAGGGCGTGGATTTCTTCGCTGAGCTTGAACGTGCGATTCGCGAAAGTTACCCGAAACCAAAAATGATGGTGCTGGGCTTCCCGTCAAACCCAACGGCGCAGTGCGTTGAGCTGGAGTTTTTCGAGAAAGTGGTCGCCCTGGCGAAGCGCTACGATGTGCTGGTGGTGCATGACCTGGCTTATGCCGATATCGTTTATGACGGCTGGAAAGCCCCGTCAATTATGGAAGTCCCAGGCGCACGTGATGTCGCTGTTGAATTCTTTACGCTGTCGAAAAGCTACAACATGGCCGGCTGGCGTATCGGTTTTATGGTCGGCAACAAAGAGATGGTTAACGCGCTGGCCCGCATCAAAAGTTACCACGACTACGGCACCTTTACCCCACTGCAGGTCGCGGCTATTGCGGCGCTCGAAGGGGATCAACAATGCGTGCGTGACATCGCCGAGCAGTACAAACGCCGCCGCGATGTGTTAGTAAAAGGCTTGCACGAGGCAGGCTGGATGGTGGAGTGCCCGAAAGCGTCGATGTATGTGTGGGCGAAAATTCCTGAACAATATGCGGCAATGGGGTCTTTGGAGTTTGCTAAAAAGCTACTTCAGGATGCGAAAGTGTGTGTCTCGCCAGGCGTTGGTTTTGGTGACTACGGCGATACGCATGTGCGTTTTGCATTAATCGAAAACCGTGACCGCATCCGTCAGGCGGTGCGGGGTATTAAAGCCATGTTCCGCGCCGATGGCTTACTTCCTGCAAGCCCGAAATCTTCCGCTGAAATCAGCGAATAGAACCTAATATCGGGAGCCTTCTGGCTCCCGTTTCTTATTTCATCCGTCAGGCCTTCCCGCAAATCTTATTCTTTGAGAAGCGACAGGAAAAAACTCACTGGCTCATCTGGCGGTGTTAGTTGCTGCTTAACGATTAAATGCAGTGGTGTTGCACGGCGGATACCATGGCTCAGCGGCAAGGTTTTAAGTTCGCCATGGTTGAGCTGGGCGCGGATATGTTCTTCCGGCAACCAGCCATAACCCACCTGCGACATAATGGCTTCGATAGCTGCATCCACGGTGGAAAACGTCCAGGCATCGCCTGCCGGTTGAGAAAGTGCTCCACTATCCGCAATTCGGATAAGCGGATACAGGCCCAACAAATCCTCCGTCAGCGGCTCGTCAGTGCAAAGAAGTGGGTGCTCACTGTGCGCCACGGCAATGAAATCAATATTCATTAACCATTCACCGCGCCCGGTCACATCGTGTCGGCGGGTGACAATCAATATATCCGCTTCGGCAAAAGCCTCGCTACTCTGCGTGGTACTTTCCAGCACTTCCGTCAGTTGCACCTGCACTCGCGGGTAGCGTTGCTGGAATTTGCGCAAAATCGCAAACAAACGCCCGCGAGGGTAAATACCGTCTACCACCAGATTAAGGCGCACTCGCTCGCCATCCTGCAAATTGGCAGCCCGCATTTCGATATACGAAAAGGCTTTCAGTAAGGGGCTCACCCGGCTAAGTAACTGCTCACCTGCCGGAGTCAATACCGCGCGACGGCCAAGTGGTGCCAACAATGTCACCCCTAAACGTTCCTGTAAAAGCGATAAATTGTAGCTGACCGATGACTGGCTTCGGTGCAGCATTTCCGCTGCTTTGGCAAAGCTACCCACCTCAACCACCTTTTCCAGAATGGCCCATTGCTCAAGCGTGCTTTTATGCATGACTTATCTAATTAATGAATGAATTTCATCTTAAATTAGCGTTATTCATCTGTTTTTTGAAGTCGTATGATGCAGGCAACAGATAAAGGAGCATTTTATGAGCACATTTGATAAGCATGATTTGAGCGGTTTTATCGGTAAACACTTGGTTTATACCTACGATAATGGCTGGAACTACGAGATTTATGTCAAAAATGGCCAGACGTTAGATTACCGAATCCACAGTGGCCTGGTCGGCAACCGTTGGGTGAAGGGGCAGCAGGCATACATCGTTCGTGTGGGAGAGAATATTTACAAGATTTCCTGGACTGAGCCGACCGGTACCGATGTCAGCCTGATTGTGAATCTGGGCGATAAACTGTTCCACGGCACCATTTTCTTCCCACGTTGGGTCATCAATAACCCTGAAAAAACGGTGTGTTTCCAGAATGACCATATTCCGCTGATGGAATCTTACCGCGAAGCAGGCCCGACCTATCCGACCGAAGTGATCGACGAATTTGCCACTATTACATTTGTACGTGACTGTGCCGCTGACGATGAGCATGTGATCGATTGCCCTGCCAGCGAATTACCGGCTAATTTTCCGCAGAATTTGATCTGATAGCGAAATACAAAGGGTGGGGAAGTTGCCTGCCCTGATTTCGTGGAAGGAAAAAGCAGGCCAGGCTGGGGATCTGTGTGCTACAGGTTGAGTTATTCAACCATCATGACAAATGTACCGACCCAAACTAACAAAATGAACGACAAGCCCATCATAAAATATTTCACGTTATTGCGCTCCGCACGTCTCTGCGTGCAATTTAGCTAAAAAATTCAGTATAGAAAGATGAAACCGCAGCCCGGGCATTTTGGGATTAACTTCACTCGTTACGGCTGTTTCATTTTGCATCAGGAGGGCGATTGAGTGATTCGCCGGCGCTAATGTACTCTCCCTTTCAGGCTGAATACAAGCGTCAGCAAAGCGTGATGATGATCATTTTTTAAACTTTACAATTCACAAATGATCATGGTGATAAAGTCACCAAAATTCAAAGGATTATGCAGGGAAGTATCGGGCGGGACGAGATGAAGAACAGGCTCTTTCGAGCCTGTATTGGCGATGAATTATTGAATTTATTTTACTGCGTCATGGGCATTTTCCATTGCCTGTTTCATCGCTGCGTTATTGACGGAGTTTTGTCGGTTCTGCTCGGAAAGGTAACAGGTATCTTTACTGATCCCCTGTGCCTGGCATTCAGCCATGCGCTGAGCAGGAGAGCTACAACCAGCCAGTGCTCCAGCCATTACCATCACCATCATCAACATTACTTTTTTCATTGCTGTTTAACCCAAAATTGAGAAGAAGCCGCCGAAGCGAAACGCCATCATCTGGCGCGAGCATAATCCATCATTTTTAATGCGGGTAAACTAAGAAAAAGCCTAATCATTGATGTGAGTGATGATTCATGGTGAAAGTATTTGATTATTAATCAATGGGCCGATTACCCACCCCAGATTTCAGCAGTGCAGCAATATGGCGCGAAAGCCGGTCGGTACTCAGGCTGGTATCGCCTCTACGAATATCCTGTTGCAGGCGGGCAACGGGCATAAGCGTTAAACCGAACAGAGAAATGAACAGAAACTCCGGTTCGAGATCGGGGTTTAAGCGGCCTTCATCCTGCCATTTGCGAATCCAGTTCACCGCCGATTGCTTTTCCTTCGAACCAAAACGGGCATCAATGCGTTGCTTGAGCAGACCAGTTTCACTCAACACTTCTCTTATCCAAAGCGGTGCGAACCACGGATGTAGCAAAGAGACATCAATAAACTTCTGCGTCAACGCGGTCAGCGCACTTACCGGGTCATTGGGGTGTTGCTCAAACGCGCCACCCATTGATGCCCGCGCTGGCATATAACGCTCATCAATTAATACATCCAGCAGCTGTTCACGGGTCTTGAAATAGTAATGCAGCATGGCGGGCGTGACACCCGCAGCAGCGGCAATGGCGCTCAGGGGAGTTTGTGCAATTCCCTGATTTGAAAACAGCTTTAGTGCAATATCAATCAGATGTTCACGTTTATCGGCATTCTTGCTGGCGCCCGCTGGGCGGCCAGGACGGCGGCGTATCTGGCCATTATCAGCATCTTTTTCGGATTTATCAGGGCCGTTTTCACGTGACATTTTGTGCGCACTCCATTGACCGTGTGAAACTAATCCATCTATATTAATTATCTAGTTAATTAATTACAAGCTGATGGATAAAATGACAGTCACCGAAACGCCCCAGGCAGAAACGCAGCACGCGACGTCGATTCGCTTGCTGTTTTCCGCGCTGATGCTGGTCATGCTACTTGCGGCACTTGACCAGACTATCGTGTCTACCGCCTTGCCGACCATCGTCAGCGAGCTGGGTGGGCTGGAAAAACTTTCCTGGGTGGTCACGGCTTATCTGCTTTCTTCCACCATTGTGGTGCCGCTGTACGGTAAATTTGGCGACCTGCTGGGGCGCAAAATCGTGCTGCAAACCGCGATAGTGCTGTTCTTACTCGGCTCCGTATTGTGCGGGCTTGCACAGAATATGACTCAGCTCATCCTGATGCGTGCGCTACAGGGGCTGGGTGGTGGCGGCCTGATGGTGGTAACAATGGCGGCCGTCGGTGACGTGATTCCTCCCGCCGACCGTGGGAAATACCAGGGGTTATTTGGCGGCGTGTTTGGACTTGCCACGGTCATCGGCCCATTGATTGGCGGTTTCCTGGTTGAACACTTCTCCTGGCGGTGGATTTTTTACATCAACTTGCCGCTGGGTATTTTCGCCTTGCTGGTGATTGGCGCGGTGTTAAAACCGCAAACGGCGCGTATTCGTCACCAGATAGATTTTCTCGGCGCAGGTTATCTTGCGGCGTCACTGACCTGTTTAATTCTGTTTACCAGCCAGGGCGGCACCGTGATGGCGTGGTCTGACCCGCAACTGTGGTGCATCTTTGCTTTCTTCGTGGTGACGCTTGGCGGGTTTATCTATGAAGAGCAGCGGGCTTTTGAGCCGATTATTCCGCTTGGTTTGTTCCGCGACCGCACATTCTTATTGAGCTGCCTGATTGGTTTTATCATCGGCATGTCGCTATTTGGTTCGATGACCTTCCTGCCACTTTATTTGCAGGTGGTGAAATCCTCCACGCCGACACAAGCAGGTATTCAGTTGCTGCCACTCATGGGTGGCCTGATGCTTACATCGATTATCAGTGGGCGCATCATTAGCAAAATAGGGCGCTATAGAATTTTCCCGATCCTCGGCACGCTGGTCACTTTCGTGGCGATGGCGCTGCTGGGTACGCTCAAAATAGATTCCTCGATTCACACGCTGTATCTGTATATCGCACTGCTTGGTTTTGGGCTCGGCATGGTCATGCAGGTGTTAGTGCTGGCAGTGCAAAACAGCGTTGAACAAAAACTGATTGGTGTCGCGACTTCAAGCGCTACGCTATTTCGCCAGATTGGTGGCTCGATTGGCGTGGCGGCATTTGGTGCGATTTTTACCAATGTGCTGCAAAACAAACTTATTGAGCTGATTCCGCCAGACGTTCAACTGCCGCGTCAATTGGGGGCAAAAGCGGTGCATGAACTGCCCGCCGCACTTCAGAACGATTATCTGCAGGCGTTTGGCGCGGCATTGCATTCGGTGTATTTGATCTCAGCCTGTGTCGTGGTGTTAGCATTCCTGCTTTCCCTGTTGATGAAAGATGTGCCGCTGCGTAAATAGTTAGATGTATGCTAAACATCTATTGATTGCGGATGAGCAAAGAGGATAGCAATGGTCACGGCGATAGATTTAAACAGCGATTTGGGTGAAAGCTTCGGGGCATGGACGATGGGGGACGACACCGCCATTTTGCAACTGGTAAGCAGCGCCAACGTCGCTTGCGGTTTTCATGCCGGTTCGCCTGCCGGGCTGTTATCAACGCTGCGCATGGCTAAACAGCAGGGCGTGGCAATTGGCGCACATGTCTCCTATCCAGACCTCGTCGGCTTCGGCCGCCGCAACATGGATGTCTCGAGCGACGAATTAACTGCTGATGTGATTTATCAGATTGGTGCACTGCAAGGTCTGGCGCGTGCGGCGGGTACTGAAGTGCGCTATGTGAAACCACACGGTGCCTTATACAACACCATCGCCCATGACGAACGCCAGGCGCTGGCTGTTATCAACGCCATTCAATCCATTGATGCAGGCTTACCGCTGGTGGGCCTTGCGGGTTCACGTGTGCTGGAACTGGCGCAAGAAAAAGGGCTGCGAACCATCGCCGAAGCCTTTGCTGACCGCGCCTACCATACGGATGGCTCGCTGGTGTCACGCCGCGAGGCGGGTTCGGTGTTGCACGACGCACAGCACATCGCCGAACGAATGTTGCAACTGATCACCCTGGGCGGTGTGACTTCTATCGAAGGTGAGTTTACCCCGGTAAAAGCTGATTCCATCTGCGTGCACGGTGATAGCCCGGGCGCTATCGAAATGGCACGCCAGATTCGCAACTTGCTGGAAGAAAAGGGCATTGCGATTCGTGCCTTTGTCGGGGCTTAACTAAAGCGCTACGGTGGCGCACGTTCGTTGCGTTGACTAGACTTCACAAAGTCGCACCGAACGTATTCTCGCGGCACCCTTTTCCTGGCCGGATGAATAATAATGAAAACCGCCCCTGCCGATAAACCCTTACCCGTGGTTGAAAAACCGTTCTGGCTGCGCTTTGAGTTTCAGGTGCGGCGCTTTGGCTTTGTGCTGCTGTTACTGATTGTCGGCGCAGCACTAGCCGGGCTGTTCTCAAAGGGCTATTTGAGCGACTCCCGCCTGACAAATGCCGATGGCACGCTTTCCCTTCATTACGAAAAATTCAACCGCCTGCTCAGTGATGCAGACATGAAAATTATTGCAGTTTCATCTGGCGGGAAACGTGACCGTATTATTCTCGGCAGTGAATTTATGGAGAGTTTCCGGATAGATAACCTGCAACCGCAGCCGGATAAAATGTACAGCCGCAATGGGAAATTGATTATTGAATATGAAAACCCGCAGGCAGGGGTACCACAAACAATGTGGCTAAGCCTGACGCCAATGAAAGCAGGGTTTATCAAAAGCACCGTTGCCGTTAATGACGGCCAGGAAACTACGTTCCGGCAACTAATTTACCCCTGAGGTGCGCAGACAATGGATATGGTACTAAGAGCGCTCGCCATTTACCTGATACTGATGGTGGTTTTCAAAATTGCAGGCCGCCGCGCGCTACTGCAAATGACCTCTTTTGACCTGATATTATTGCTGATTATTAGTGAAGCTACCCAACAGGCACTGCTGGGAAGTGACTTTTCAGTCACCGGCGCAATGCTGACCATCGTCACGTTAATTGTGGTGGATATGCTGTTTGGCATTATTAAAAAATACCTGCCAGGAGCCGACGATCTATTGGATGGGTCTCCTGTTATTCTGGTGGAGAATGGCTACCTTTTTCAGGATAAAATGAAAAAAGCCGATATTTCCTGTGACGATATTTTGCTGATGGCCAGAGTTGACCACGGTATTACCCGGCTTGATGAAATTAAGTTTGCGATTCTGGAACGCAATGGGCACATATCCATTGTGCCCGAATCGAAATAACCCTCGCCAGAACGGAGACTGGCATCTCCGTTCTGCGCCAGTGATTTACAGCGTCCCGGTACCGCCGTCCGAACACCACACCTGGCCTGATGTAAAGCTTGATTCACCCGAGGCCAGCGTCACATACATCCCGGCAATTTCCGCAGGCTGCCCCGGTCTGCCAAGCGGCGCGGACTCACCAAACTTTTCAATCTTCTCTTGTGGCTGACCACCGCAACATTGCAAAACTGTCCAGTAAGGGCCGGGAGCGACCGCATTCACCCGGATGCCTTTCGGGCCAAGCTGCTTCGCCAGCGACTTGGTGAATGCCACGATAGCGGCTTTGGTTTGGGCGTAATCGAGCAAAATTTCGCTGGGGAGATAAGCCTGAACCGACGAGGTATTAATAATGGACGCGCCACGCGGCAGGTAATCTAACGCGGCTTTGGTTATCCAGAACATGGCGTAAACATTGGTTTTGAACGTCGCGTCAAAGGCTTCGGTGGTGAGATCTTTAATCGACTCGCAATACTGCTGGCGACCCGCATTGTTCACCAGCAGATCGAGCCCTTCCAGCTCTTGCGCTGCCTGTTTCACCAGCTTCTGGCAAAACGCTTCGTCGCGAATATCACCGGGAATGGCAACCGCATTACGCCCGGCAGCACGAATGAGTTCGATAACCTCTCTGGCATCTTCCTCTTCCGCAGGTAAATAGTTGATTGCGACATCCGCACCTTCACGTGCAAAGGCGATGGCCACCGCGCGGCCAATCCCTGAATCGCCACCGGTTATCAGCGCCTTTTTCCCTGCCAGACGGCCACTCCCTTTATAAGAGGTTTCGCCATGATCGGGGCGTGGTGTCATTTTCCCGGCAAGCCCTGGGAAAGGCTGCTTTTGATGGGGAAAGGGTGGCGTGGGGAAGTGATCGGCGTGCGGTTCGTTACGGGTGGTGGGTATGTTTTTGTTATCACTCATACTTTTCTCCTGTTGGCATTCCATACGCAGACCATAAGCATAGGACAAACTCGCCAGGCTGGAGGGCAACCAGGATTTTCCCTGGAGTTATATACATTCATGAGCACGATTCATAATGGCTATCCGATTATGCAGGATTATCTTTTCGTGCTCAGCCGTTACTATAAGTGCCTCTCTTATTCTCGTACGGATTCCTATGATTGACTCTCAGACGCGCGTGCAGACCGCAGCCAGTAAAACGGCCGGCCTCTCTTTCGTGATTATTCTCAGCGCGTTAATGGCGTTCACTTCTTTATCGACTGATATTTATTTGCCAGCCATGCCGTTAATGGCCCAGGACCTGCACGGCAATGCAGAACTGACGATCACCGGGTTCTTAATGGGTTTTTGTGTCGCCCAGTTGATTTGGGGGCCATTAAGCGACCACTTTGGCCGCCGCTTGCCGCTGTTTATTGGTATGGCGCTGTTTATGATTGGCTCAGTCGGTTGCGCACTTTCCACCGATATTTCCCAGATTGTTTTCTGGCGCGTGTTCCAGGCTCTGGGGGCATGTACCGGACCGATGCTGGCGCGAGCGATGATCCGCGATTTGTTCAGCCGTACACGCGCCGCACAAATGCTTTCTACATTAATGATAATTATGGCGATTGCACCAATTGCCGGGCCATTGGTAGGTGGGCAGATGATCAAATTCACCACCTGGCACGCTATTTTTTGGCTGCTGGCGGTGATTGGCGGGATGATGTTTATTTCACTGTTCTGGTTGCCTGAAACCTTACCGGAAGAAAAACGAGTAAAAGCCTCATTACCCAGCGCATTTCGTAACTATTTTGCACTGCTGACCAACACCACTTTCATGCGTTTTACCCTGTGCCTGACCTTCTATTATGTTGCGGCATATGCGTTTATTACCGGCTCGCCATTTGTCTATATCACTTACTTTGGCGTTGAACCGCAGCACTACGGCTGGCTGTTTGCATTGAATATTGTCGGGCTGATGGGCATGAGCGTGATAAATCGCCGTCTGGTGCAGCGTTATCCGTTGGAAGTGTTGCTTAAATTCGCCGTCGTTACTGCGGCGATTGCCGCTCTGGTTCTGGCAGCCGCAGCGAAACTGGAAGTGGGCGGGCTGATTTTGATTGTGGCTGCAGTTTTTGTCTTCTTTTCAATGAACGGCATTATTGCCGCGACATCCACCGCTGCTGCACTCGACTCCGTACCCAACGTTGCCGGTTCCGCCTCAGCATTTATGGGTTCGCTGCAATACGGCAGCGGGATTATCTCTTCTTTGTTGCTGGCGCTGCTCAGCGACGGAACGCCGTGGACAATGGCGTGGATCATTGGCTTATTCACCGTGGCCAGTGCGGTAATGGCACTGACCACGCGAACCACTCCAGTGGTTCGTTAGATATTTTTATCGAAGAAGGTCAAGAGAAAAATCGGCAATAAATAATGGCGCATAACGCCGTGTTCAAGCGGCTGTTTATGAACACCGCTAATAAACCCTGGCGGATTAGGGTGTCTAATCTAATAAGCCTTGCTGAGTCAGTGTCATAGAATATAAACCTGACTCAGCAAGCTTTTGCTACCAGATATAACCGACGGCAACAATCCCGTACAACTCCCCGTTGTGCTGAACGATTGGACTGTCTGCAATGTCTTTGTCATAAAATTCGTAGTTGGCGGCAAACATACCCATCCATTTAGAATTAAAGCGGTAGCTGGTTATGACAGCGGCCATGGGTGAAAAGGTTGTGCCGGTGTCCCATTCCGGGCGCTGTGCCGTGGCTTCACTATCCGATACCCCACCAAAATAGTAGTTAGCCATTTTATCACTGCGAATCATCATCCCCATGCCCGGCATAATGAGTAAGTTCTCTTTAATGATTGGGAAATCGGCCCATAACAGCAATTCCTGCCCATTACTGCGCCCGGTGACATCTGAACTTAAACGCGCACTGAGCAATGCATAAGGCGTGATTATTGTCCCGCCGACACCTGCTTCCAGTTCTGACTTACGTTTTTTCATGCCATCGAATGCGTCTTCGTCGTCGGGATCAAGGTTGCCAAAACGAAACCGGCCATAGCCATAAACCGCTACCGTATCGTCGAGGTGAAAGTAGTAACGGGCACGGTCGCCCAGATACATAAACTTCTCACCAAAGTAGAGCGCGCCGGGAATGACGTAGGTTTCATTTTTTTGCGCCTCATAACGTGCCGTGCCGCTTAACACGGCGCCGCCCAAAACCAGACCTTTGGGGATAGGGCTGGTGACATTGTCTTTAGAGAGGAGATCTAAGGTGCCGAGATCCACCTCGGCGTGAGCGCAGGCGCCCATAAACAGCAGTGGGCTGAGTGCAACAGCAAAATGTCGGTCTAGTCTCATTAGGTTTCCCAAAAGTAGTGAGCGCGTCTGGTTTACTCATTCTTGCCACAATTTCTGTTCCGCCTTCATCATTGTTGATGATTTCATTATAGAAATGACGGATCTTCTCCCTGGCGGGCTACCTGAAAAGTCTAGTTCACAGTAAAGGGAGATAGCGGAATTATTTCACTGGAATCAACGCTATGTCATGGTGTGGTTTATGGCGATGGCTTTTGGTCTGTGGACCATGAAGGGCAAGCAACATAAAGCACTTGCAAATAGTGCCGTGTAAACTCAATGAGAAGAACCGCTAATCAATATCAGCGGTAAACAGCCAATTAAGCCAGTTTTATATATTAACCAGTTTGTTTTGTCGGGTTGTCATTGTCAGTGCAAATGTAAATTCTTTTACTGCTTTCCTTTTTAGTGATTGCCTCTGTCGGCTTTTGTATCGGTATTCCCGCTGATTCGTTATTTGTATTTTATTGGCTATATTTCGGGTGGCATATTTTGTGCTATATAGAGAATGATAGTAGAAATACATTCATATGAAACTCTTTAATAAATCATGGCTGATAGATAACATTATGTTTTAGCGTGCATTTTATGCAATTCGTATTTTTATCAAGATAATAAACAAGAGTAACTATTCAACATTTAATATGTTTTATTGGTTGAGGTAGTAGGGTGAAAAAGCCATTTATGCTGCCATAAGAAAGGCATGTTTTATTATTTGGTGCATTACCCGGTATGATTTTTCGTGTAAATTATCCGCTATCTGATAGCGACTTAAATTTCAGTCTGAATATATTGTAAATAAAAAGTTAATATTAATATTTTGATTAAAGTTTGATGTCTATTTCGTAATGGAATGACATGCCAGACTTATTTTTTGTTGCATCTTTGTAATATCAATAGCCAGGGGCACGCAGTTTGCACAACATTCTCGGTATCGTAAAAGTAGTCATTGGGCAGGTTTTTGCTATTGCTGTTGATGGAACACAGCGCCAGTTACACGAAGGGGACCGAATCTTAGCCGGTGAGGAAATCGTAACCAGTGCTAATGGCGCATTAACGGTAAGTTTATCCGATGGTCATACCATGGATATGGGGCGAAATAGCCACTGGAGCGACCAGGGTGGCGTGAGTACTGCGGCTAACACTGAGCACGCGACTGATGAGATTGCTTCCCTCCAGCAGGCTATTGCCGACGGCGTTGACCCAACAAAAACGCTTGATGCAACTGCCGCTGGTAATGAGGCTCCAATTGAAGCCGGAAGTGGCGGTGGCGGGCGTTTCATTACGCAAGTGGAACTCACCGGGGAGATTGTTGATGCGACTTCGGGTTTCCCAACCAACGGTCCTGGTTCCCCGGTTCAAAGCAACAATCAGTTTGATACTTATCTTGCTCCTGAAACGGATTCCGTCGGGATGGGGACTAACACTACCCCGACAGTCACTCAGACATTGACACAAGTGCCACTGACGGATCTGACTCCGG
>NZ_LXER01000021.1 GCF_001654925.1 Buttiauxella brennerae ATCC 51605 | reverse complement strand
GCCGCACAGGTGCCACTGATGGACCTGACACCAGCGCATGTACCGTTGACCGACCTGACTCCGGCTCACGTTCCACTGACCGACTTGACGCCAGCACAAATGCCGCTGACCGAACTGAAGCCTGCGAAACACCACGACCATGTCAGCATCACTATTGATAGTATTGAAACCGAGGAAGTTCCTTCAACGGATAAGCCGGATAGCGGGGTTACTCACGTTAATGGTGGCAGTGAATCACCAGATGGTTTCGATGTTAAAGACGGGAAAATAGTCAGCATTGGCTCAAATGTGCGTATCCATTTGAGTGAAGGGGATCATGTGCCGGTATGTGCCGATTCTGAACACCAAATCCTGCACTACAACGATGGCAATGAGAAAGGCGACGGCAATTACTCCGATATCTTTGTCGTCCATCCGGGTAGCCAATATCGGCAGGGAGATGGCACTTACCAGGACCTGCATTCTGTAGACGGCAATACGCAGCCTGAACAGGACGGGCATAAAGATTACGTCTTCGTTCAGGATGGCAAAGATACGGATTACCAGATTGGCTACGGCACCAATAACAATTCGCAAACCAATGTGAATACGCAGGAGAACGTTTCGGTTACCGGGTCGGATGGTATGGGTCACTCCCTGCACCTTCAGGGCATAAACCATATCGAAGGGGTAATTCTTGGCGATGGCACTGTCCACACGCAAAATGAGGGAAGTACCACTGTTGATACCGATACACCAACACAACAACCAGGTGAGCAGCATTCGGTAGTCACCGGTACCGTAACGGGTGACGTCGTACTGGGCGATATCGTGAAACTGACCGTTAACGGTCACCACTATAAAGGTGAAGTGGTTGATCTGGGTAACGGGAAGCTTGGTTACCATATTGGAGTAGAGAGTGGTGATCTGAAAGAAGGGCTGCCCGTACATGTCAGCATTACTGTCAAAGGTGATGATGGGCATGCAACGCATGCAACAGCCGATCAAACAGTCAGCCATGATCAGGTCCCACCCGCGCCTTCAACTGATCATGTTAGCCCTGCACATCCGGCAAGCTCTGAGCAAGATTCAAGCGCCACCATCACTGACTACATCGCTCACAGCGACAGCACGGATTCGACTCCTGAAGCCCACCCGAGCCCGATTACCCAGGTAAATGGCGGCAGTGGCGCAGCTGAAGGCTTTGATATTCAGGATGGGAAGATAATCGCCATTGGTTCGAATGTGCGTGTCTGGTTGAGTGACGGCGATACAGTACCGCACAGTGCAGACAGTGCTAACCAGATCACCCATTACCATGACGGCAACGTGAATAGTGACGGGAAATATGCCGATATTTATGTGGTGCATGATGGCAGTGGTTACACGAATGGTAATGCTCACCAGGGCCTGAATGCCATTAACGGCATGACGCAGTCAGTCGACAGCGGGCACAAAGGCTACATCTTCTTGCAGGATGGTTCAGAGGCTGATTATAAATGCTCACCAGGTCCTAATAACAATGCCAATTCTAACGTAAATACGCTGGAAAATGTTTCGATCACGGGGACACATAGTGACGCGGACCAGGGGCTGCATTTACAGGGTGTGAACCACATTGAAGGCGTCATCTTTGGTGATGGAACGCTGGCTTTTACTGCGAATGATAGCCGTACAACGGTGGTTCACCACGATGCTCCGGTACCCGCAGATATCCCTTCCGCAGCGCCACCTGTGCCTGTCGATGACGTTTCGGTCCACGCTCATGTTGACGCCGCAACGGTTGTTGAGCACCACACTCAACAGGCACATCCGCTCAATAACTTGCTGGAAAGCAGCGATGATCTGTTCCTTCCGGCAGCAACTGCGCCAGCGGATAGCGCCACACATCAGTCCGGCAATCCTGGTCTGGTGACCGGTAAAGGTGAGCATGCGCAAGAGCGCATAAACCTGAGCGATCTGGCGCATGAACTGGAGCACGGCACTGATATCACAAGCCTGATTAAAGGTGGTGAGCAACCGCATACCGATGCGACGGTTATCGATCCTAAAGCGCATGCAGCTCCAGTCATGGTGTCTGAGTCTGCGGGAATGGACAGTATGCAGCATTCATCATTTGATCATTTATTACATAAACCAGAACATCTGTATTAACGCTTAACACCGGTAATGAATAAGAGCCTGCCCGCGAAAGTGAGCAGGCTCTTTTTTTGCAGCCCTCTATGTCATGTTGAAGAAAATGCCATTAAATTAGAATAAAAATCAGCAGGATAACCTGGTTTTTTCTTATGAATTTGGGGTCGCTACAAACCCCTTTAACCTTGCTAAGGAGTCAGCATGCCACTGCATTTACGCCGTTTAGCTTTAATCCCTCTGTTTGTTCTTACCGCCTGTAATAGCCACAACACCACCGTTCCCCCAACCAGCACGCTTTCTGCCGCCGGATATCACCATCAGCAACGGGTGGTTGATAACACGACGCTTGAAATCTCGCGCAGCGCGCTGGAATACAACGTACAAAAAGTACAAAAACTGCTCGGTAATAAATCCACCATGTGCGCCATTCTGAAAGGGGATGCATACGGGCACGACCTGTCGCTGGTCACGCCGGTGATGCTGGCAAACAACGTGCAATGCATCGGCGTTGCCAGCAATGAAGAACTGAAAACCGTGCGCGATCTGGGCTTTAAAGGCCGTTTGTTGCGCGTGAGAAATGCCACTGAAGACGAAATGCGCCAGGCGACGGACTATGACACTGAAGAGTTAATCGGCAACCTGGATATGGCAAAACGCCTCGATGCGATTGCTCAACAACAGGGGAAAACGCTGCGTATTCATCTGGCGCTGAACTCCGGTGGCATGTCGCGTAACGGGCTGGAAGTCAGCAATCAGGAAGGGCTGAACGATGCGAAAGCTATCTCCGAACTGAGCCATCTGAAAATTGTTGGCATCATGTCGCATTACCCTGAAGAAGATGCGGCGGCGGTGCGCAAAGATCTGGCGCGCTTTAAAGTGCAGTCACAACAGGTTCTGGAGATTACCGGCCTGAAGCGAGAAGACGTGACCCTGCATGTTGCCAATAGCTTTGCGACGCTGACGGTGCCTGAATCCTGGCTCGATATGGTGCGTGTTGGCGGTGTGTTTTACGGCGACACGATTGCCAGTAACGACTACAAACGCGTGATGACACTGAAATCCTCTATCGCCTCGGTGAACCGCTACCCGAAAGGCAACACCGTCGGTTATGACCGCACTTACACGCTCAAGCGTAACTCCGTGCTGGCTAATATTCCGGTGGGTTATGCCGATGGCTATCGGCGCGTGTTCAGCAACACCGGTCATGTCTTAATCCGTGGCCAGCGTGTGCCTGTTCTGGGCAAAACCTCGATGAATACCGTGGTGGTTGATGTCACTGATTTGAAAGGTGTGACCCCTGGCGACGAAGTGGTTCTGTTTGGTAAGCAGGGGAATGCGGAGGTAACCGCGACCGAAGTTGAAGATATCAGCGGCGCATTGTTTACCGAAATGTCGATACTCTGGGGTGCGACGAATAAGCGCGTACTGGTTGATTGATATTATTAGCCCAGCTTATCGCTGGGCTTTTCTATTTGAAACGAGGGCAACGGCGATAGCCTCTGCCCCAGAAACCTAAGCTGCGCCAAACATAAGGTAATTTTGGTTACCACATCAAATCATCAGGCACGATAAAATCAGCATACGGATCTTCTTCGTCCAGAGCTTCCTGGGTCAGTGTGCTATTTAATACGATATAGCTCGCATCACGCTGTGCAATTTTATCAGCAACACTGGCAGGGATAATCGCATAATCGCCATCCGGGTTGCTATCGGTAACCAGACGAGCAATAGCCAGGCGGCCATTGGTTAATTGAGTTTGCGTAACCTTATCCACATAGATTTTTTTAATTAAATTATTATCTGTGAAGTTGTAACCGATATCGCCCTTTGAAATAACGATTCTGTTCATTTCAATAAGCTGCTTAACCTGAGCTTTATATTCTTTCGACAAAGCTGCTTGTTTTTGTTGCTCGCTTAACTGTTTATCACGCTCGATTTGTGCCTTTTTATTCTCTTCAACAGCCTCTCTTGCCTCACGAGCCTGGACTCGCGATTTTTTAGCCGTTCTTTGCACTTTCGCTACTTTTTTACTGCTGACTAATCCAGCTTTCAGCATCTGCTCTTGTAATGTGAGTTTTGTCATGTTCGTGGTCTAAAAGATTCAAATAGTACCGGGGATTATACCTTGAATTTCCGAGGCTGTACCAGGTTGTGGGGGGATTAGGCCACGAGGTATTGTGATGACGTCAATATCTCTTCAATAATATCAACCATATCCCCCCGAAAACCTCACCTGGACGCGCAGAAAGCGCGGTGCCTGTAAATCCTCGACCAGTTCATTAAGCAACTCAAACAACATGCCGGTTAAGGCGCGGTTCACCTCAAGTGTATGGGCGCTGCTTAATAAGGTTTGCGTCACCGCGTGGCAGTACTGGCGCAGTATTTCTGAATCGTGGTTCACCTCTATTTTCACTTCTTTTCCCACTGTCAGGCGCTCTACCAGATACGCGGGGAGTGGCTGTTCAAAGGTGGTTTTCATCACTTCCAGGCAGTGGGCTATGCGCCCGCAAAGCGCTTGCTGCTCGATTTCGGTTTTGCATTCGATCAGTTCGTCGGCAAGGGATTCGCACACGTCTAGAAGCTGGAACAGATCCATGCTGGCGGTAATCGGGGAAAGCAGGGCATTGTTTGATTGCGGCTGATAATGGGTTTGAGCTGATATCATGATAATGATCTCTGTAGAGAGTTATTTACATCACCACTACCGGAGTTCCTACGCTCGGGTGGTGGCGCTAATGGGGGTAGGAATACCAGACTCTCTACGATAACTGGCCAACCCGAAGGTTGCCCCATCAGCACCACCGTTGATAAGGATAAAGGTGTGTCGATGCCGCGACAATCAAAAAGACGCTAAATCTTTGATATCGCCGTAGAGAGTGTTCGGGTTCCTACACCCGGCACCAGAATTTGCTGGTGCGCAGAAATAATACGCCGGATGGTTTTCAGGTGACAAGTAGAATAATGATGGTTACAGCGTTGCATTTTTGAGGTGCGAGGCGACTCGCAAAAGTTGAGTGAACTGGCGCGATAAGTGCTTTTCGATGGATTCATGGTGGTCACGCCTGGCATAAATCAGACAAAACACGGAAATACATTAAAAATAAACGGATACATACAGGCGATTACCCTATCCAAAGCCAGAATTAATATTTCTATACGAGGGAGTGGCTTCGTTTTTAATGAATTTGTCAGGGCGATATGAATTTATTTTTCAAAAAAAACAGACGGTGTGAACAAACTGTAAAATAAAAGTTTTTATGGTTAACAACACCAGGGGATATAATTGTTTTATCTGCACTATTTAAATATCAGGAGCAATATCAACGTCCTTTTGTGTACCGATAATCCAGTATTGGATTCAATTCTGGATCACGCTAGCCGTTATTCTGTAAAAGGTGTATAAAATAGCGCCAGAAATAATCGTGGATGTTCGTCGAGAGAAATATCTGTGAGGATACTGAGTTAATTGTCATCGATAATGGATCGCTGGTTGCCTGTATGCCAGGTGGGGCGACCTTCCCTGATCTTTTTTGTACGTGTCAGTCTAAGAGTCTTTAATCTTCGAAGGAAAACAGTGTGAGCAAATCTTTATTATTGGCTGGGTTGCGGACTATTTTCCCGGGTATTGTTCGCCGTTATCGGCAGCATATGGATGGCATGAACGAACTCAGGAACCAGGGCCAGTCGCAGCGGATTGAAATAGAAAAAATATCTGCACAACTCCATCAATTACAAAGTGTATTAGACGGAGTCCATCAGTCGGTACTTCACGCGGAGGGCTCTGCTAAACTGAGAGGTGAGCCGTGGCGGTGTCTTTTTCTTGTGCACAGCGTAGAAACGTGGACTAGTCTTCACGATGTCTGGCTGGCAATGGTGTCGGATCCCCGTTTTGAGCCTGTCGTTGCCACGATCCCTCGCCAGTATCCAGGGTCTGCAATACTGGAAGGTGAAGAGGATACTCATCAAGGACTCTTGCACTTAGGCGTGCCACATTTGCGACTCACCGCAGCGAATGCAATGGATGATTTAGCATTTATACGAAGGCTTGCTCCTCATATGATTTTTCGCCAGTCACCTTGGGAGAAGGATATCTCATCGGCTTTTTCTGCGGCCCAACTCAGTTTCACTCGCCTTTACTATATTTCTTACGGCATAGCGCCAATAGTGCAGCATGTGGTGGTGATGCTAGATACCCTTCCATTGCTGCGCAGGTGCCGTAAAATTTTTGTTGTTCATGAAACCGTAAAAAAATTAATGCCCGCATCTTTGCCTGTTGTGGTTACGGGCCATCCGCGAGTGGCTTATCTACAAAGAGCTGAACCCTCCTGGCCGATAGAAACGGGAAACCGGTTTAAAATAATCTGGAGTGCGCATCATTCAACGGAAACGGGCTGGAATGATTTCGGGGCATTCTGGCAGATATATGACACGATGCTGGCGCTGGCGCAGTTTTATCCTGACGTGGATTTTTTATTTAGCCCACACCCGGCATTGCTTACGCGGTTTAATGCCCTTTCTGGGGATAAAAAAGAAAAAATTGATGCATTTCGGCAGTCCTGGGATACGCTCTCGAACACGGGGCTAATTACAAATGGTAATTATGCCGGGCCATTTAAAGCCTCTGACTTGCTTATTGTGGATGGTTTAAGTTTCCTGCTGGAGTATCAACTTAATCAAAAACCTGTACTTTTCTTCGAGCGCCAGGACCATACCCCGTTTAGTATTATTGGTGAAGAAGTTAAGAAAGGCGTTCATTCTATTTCACCGGATCATACTGATGATTTGATGTATTGGGTTAAGTACTTTATTGCCGGAGGAATCGATCCGTTAGAAGACGATCAGAAAAAGCTAGTTGAATTGTTAACTACGAATAAAAATCCCTCTGCAGCTATCCTTAACGCTATTGCAGACGATATGGCTTCTCCTTTTTAATCGACCGGTTGGTAAGGTCAGTATCCCGGATTATTGAACTGAGAATACCCATATAAATACCAACAGAACAAGCAGGGTGTTGATAAAAGTCAGTAGAAGTTAGTAGATGATGCGAGTGGGTTAACTTGCTTAATTTATTGAATAAAACTGACTTGAAGTGGTTAACAAAACTGGTCACAGTTTTTGAGTTTCTCCAGAAAACTCATGCCTTGCTTTATACAATAACACCACAGTAACCGTCTGAATTCCCTGCTGGTATAGTGACTTCCCTGGTCAGAATGATACATAACGTCAGCCGGTTTTCCCCTGACTTCCCAGACCATCGTTAATGCTTTTCCTGTCAGAGCTGAGTCCGGAGAAAACGACATCGCCCAGCCTATTGGCTTGCGGGAAAATAAATCCAGAACAACTGCCAGATAAGCCCAGCGTTTGCCCGTCCAGATGTAGGTCACGTCGCCGCACCAGGTCTGATTAGGTTCCGTTACTGCAAACTGGCGCTTCCGATGATTAGGGATATCCACATGCTCTTTCGTGGCTTTTTTGTAGCGATGCTCCGGGCCCCCGCAGAGCCATTACTGGCATGATAAACTTCACGAACCAGGCTTAGTATAACGATGTGTTTTGCATCAGGTTTCTGCGGTCGGTTTAGCCAGTACCGATAGCTACTGCGATGGATCCCGAACACATTGCAAATAAAGGCAACAGGAAACCGCGTTCTGAGTTTCTCAACTAAC
>NZ_LXER01000020.1 GCF_001654925.1 Buttiauxella brennerae ATCC 51605 | reverse complement strand
GTGCTGATCGAGTACAAGTTGGGCAGCCTCAAGTCGGTACTCTGGGCTAAAATTGCGTCTGTTACGTCCGGTCATAATGTCACCTGTTTTGACTATGAGGCGATGATATCACCTCTATTCAGGTGGCCAGATTTAGTATTCCACTACAATTATCAGTGATGACCAATGAAAGAGTTGATAGATGAATTACGCAAGTAATATTCATTAAAGTTTGAAAAACCACTCTTTCTAATGGCGAGTTGTTTATGGTGACTGACTGTTTTAATCGATATTCCTAACCGGTCGGCGATGTTTTTTTGTGTTAGCCCTTCGAGTAATAATGAAACCACTTCTACTTCACGATGAGAGTGTGTATTGCGATGATAATAATCAGAGTTGAGTGATGAGGGCTTTTTATTACAGCTTTCAAGAATTCTCTCTAAATCACGCAGTGTTACGGCAGGTGGAATCAGCACGCCTTTTAGTGACATATTGTTTAGTCTTAGCATATAGAAAACATGTTTTTCGGCGATGAAATAGTTAATCACATTCAAACTGTCAGGTTGATTATTAAGTTTTTCCAGAAAGTTAATTAGTTTACTGTTTGGCACCTTTTTAACAGTGATGTTGAAGTTTTTATTACACAGGACGGATAATACTTCCTCCACACCTGGCAATAGAAAGTTGTTATCACTGAGAATGTAAATTTTTTTTGTTAGCTGACTTGATGCGTCCGTCACGATGTAAATCCTTTTAATGGTTGCAGTAAAACGTCCGTTTTATAAGCTTTTGGGTATTGACTGATTAATTTTGCGTGACTTTATCATGCATTACATTTAAATAAATGATTGGATTAGTTAGGTTAACTAAATAATTAATTCACTATGGCTAATTATGCTTGTAGTTCAGTGGCTTTGTGCCCGACCGATGTCGGGAAAAGTATTAAAATAGAATAATAAAATTATTTTGTAGCCCAGATCTGACAGTGTTCACGTATTAGTTCTGTTAACAACCCCCCTTCGGCGACAAACTGACGGATGCGGCCAGTATCGCTGTCGTGACTGCGCACGTAGCTTTCAATAGCCTCTAGCGCAGAGCTTGCATGGAGTTGTGCCGCATAGGGCGCAAGTGTATCCAGCAGTGGAAGAATATCTTCTGCAAGTGTGCGTTGTTCGCCGGTGCGCACATCCGTCAGTATACCTTCCAACCCAAAGCGGCAGGCCTGAAAACGGTTAAAGCGGTAAAGCAGGTAGTCCTCCGAACGCGGTACGAAGGGGCGTTCGCTAAGCAACCAGTGAGCCAGGGCCTGAATAAAACCGGCTATATGGACCGCGCGGCCAATAGTGAGTGGCGTATCCATAACCCGCACCTCTACGGTGCCAAATTTTGGGCTGGGGCGAATGTCCCAGTGCAGGTCTTTCATTGACTGAACAATGCTGCTGGACTCAAGGCGCTGATACATCCATTTAAATTCATGCCAGTCGCTGACGAACGGCGCAGGGCCGTTATCCGGGAAGGCCGAGAATATATTCAGGCGCGAGGAGGCGTAGGTGGTATCTCCGCCCTGGATATAAGGCGATGATGCCGACAGCGCGATAACATGTGGAACAAATCGTGATAAGCCATGCATCAAATAGATAGCATCTTCTTCGTTTTCACACCCGACATGCACATGCTGGCCAAACACCGTCGCCTGTTTCATTAAATAGCCATATAGCTCAAGCGTCTTGTTATAGCGCTCGCTCTGGCAAACTTCCTGGCGCTCCCACTTTTGGAACGGATGTGTGCCGCCGCCGCAAATCGCCAGATGGTGTTTGCTTGCCGATTGCAGGACGTGCTGGCGCAAAGTGGAAAGCTGAGAATATGCCTGCGTAATGTCGGCACAGACGCCCGTTGCGATTTCCAGCATGCTTTCAGTAATGTCATGTTTGACTTCGCCCTCCGTCACCGTACCTTTTAAGGATTCAATCAGTAGCGACGAGTCCTGGCTGAGATCGTTGGCTGGCGGGTTGATTATCTGCAATTCCAGCTCAATGCCGAGGGTGTAGGGATCAGAATGAACAAAGTCACTTAAAGGCATACTGCTCTCTCGCTTTATGCGCCCGCAGGCGAATCTATTATTGAATTGAGTATAGCCAGCCGCAGGAAAACCGCCCTTGCTTTAAACCGTTTTTATCTCTTTATTCTTACTAAGAATTATCCATCGCACATTAATGCAATGGGAATATTGTAAAGAATATTCAGTGAATAAAAATCAGCCATAAAGTTGCACATCGATTCATCTGCCATCATTATATGCGCTGGATTCGAAGGAGATATTATGAAAGATTTGGTTTCACTTTTAAGCAAATTTGGTGTTGTCATTGATGAGACAACTTCGATATTTGTGGTTTTAGCAATTATTTTTCTATTTTCATTAGTTGTACATTTTATCCTGCACAGAGTTGTTCTACGTACTTTTGAAAAACGTGCCAGTACCAGTCATCATATATGGCTGCAAATCATCACGGAAAACAAGTTATTTCATCGCGTTGCACTTACCCTGCAAGGGGTTATTGTCAATATTCAGGCCGTGCTGTGGTTGCAGAAAGGGAGTGATGTCAGCGAGATACTGATCACCTGCGCACAGCTATGGATTATGCTCTACTCCTTGTTGTCGTTATTTTCTTTGCTGGATGTTATTTATAATTTCTCACAGAAATTTACTATCACGTCGAATATTCCGCTAAAAGGGATATTCCAGGGGGTGAAATTAATCAGCTCGATTGTGATTGGCATTATGATGATCTCCAGAATCATCGGCCAGTCGCCGGCGATTCTCATCAGCGGCTTGGGTGCAATGGCTGCGGTGCTGATGTTGGTATTTAAAGACCCGATTCTTGGGCTGGTGGCGGGGATTCAGCTTTCGGCAAATCGGATGCTAAAGTTGGGCGACTGGCTGGAAATGTCTAAGTTCGGTGCCGATGGCGCAGTCACTGATATTGGCCTGACGACCGTGAAAGTGCAGAACTGGGATAACACCATCACCACTATTCCAACCTACGCACTGGTTTCAGATGCCTTTAAAAACTGGAGCGGAATGTCGCAGTCTGGCGGTCGCCGTATTAAGCGCAGCATTAATATTGATACCACCAGTATTCATTTTCTTTCAGCCGATGAAATAGAGCATTTAATGAAGGCGAGATTATTAAAGCCTTATATGGACTCGCGCACGAAAGAAATTGAAGATTATAACCGCACGCATAATAGCGATGGGGTTTCAGTGCTTAATGCCCGCAGCATGACCAATGTGGGGACGTTCCGCGTCTATCTGACGGAATATCTGCAAAACCACCCGCGTATTCGCAAAGATATGACCTTAATGGTGCGCCAGTTAGCGCCGGGTTCAGAAGGTCTGCCGATCGAGATTTATGCGTTTACCAATACCGTGGCATGGCTGGAATATGAGGCGATTCAGGCCGATATTTTCGAGCATATATTTGCTGTTATCGATCAATTCGGCCTGCGGATTCATCAAGCGCCAACCGGCAACGATATTCGTTCGATTGTGTTACCGACCTCGTTGTAGGTCGGATTAGCATAGCGACATCCGACAATTCTTGTGTAAATGCCGGATGGCGCTTGCGCGAATCCACTCTACAACCGCGACGTTACGCTTCCCGGTCAATCGAAAACCAACGCTTCCAGATAAAACGAATCACGAAGTATTCAATGGCACCCAACGCCAGGAACCACAGGCAGAAAATAATGGTGTAGAGCTGGTTCATATCCAGCAGGTGGAACATAGTGATCAGCTTTTGTGCCAGCTCAATCGTCAGCGCCGGGGCAGGAAGCAGCAGGCAGGAGAAAAAGGCCAGCAGCAAAATACTGCCAGCGCTCATCAGGGTTTCAAGAGGGTGTTTCATCATTGTGGTTACACCGGATAGGGTTTAAACAGAGTCAAAAACACATTGTCCGGGAAAATAACGGCTGATACAAATCCCCGGCGCAAACGCCGGGGACAGCAGGGCACATTCACTCCAACCCTTCGGTACTCTCTTTCTTGGCTTCTTTCGCCAGAACCGCACGATACCAGCGCGGATGGTGTTTCTGCGCCCAGCGGCGGCTGACTTTGCCGACGATCATGCCTTTTATCGAACCTTTCACCCAGAACGCCATATACATATGGATCAGAATGGCGTGAATCAAAATGATGGCGACAGTTGCGTGAATCAGCAGGCTGTAACGCACCAGTTTGATGGAAAAGTACGGGGCAAAATAGGGCCGCCAGATAATCACTCCGGTCACCAGCAGCACGAAAATCATGCTCATAATGGTCCAGAACATCATCTTCTGCCCGGCGTTGTACTTGCCGACATCCGCGACTTTATGCTCGTTGCCTTTCAGCACTTCGACAATATTTTTCACCCACGGCCAGTCCTGCTTTTCCGGGATATTGTGATGCACGAAACGCACAAACATAAACATCAGTGCCACGAAAATCAGCACCCCAAAGAACGGGTGCAAAATGCGCCCCATTTGCGGTGTACCGAACGTTTCCGTCAGCCATTGCAGCGTCGGGAAGAACAGCGCAATGCCGGAAAGTGACACCAGGAAGAAGCAAATCACCACCGTCCAGTGGCAGGCTCGGTCGATAAATTTCGTCCTGATAATCGATTTGCTCTGCTTAATCATGATGTTCCTCCTCGTCTTCATCCACCTCTTCGTTTGGCCCGATGCCAATGTAGTGGAAAATCAGCCCGGCAAAAGTGGCGATGAAACCTGCCGCCGACAACGGTTTGAGGATCCCTTTCCACAGGTTAATCGGCACGTCGATATGCGGATCTTTCGGCAGGTTGTGATACAGCTCCGGCTGGTCGGCGTGGTGCAGCACATACATCACGTGAGTGCCGCCAATGCCCTGCGGGTTGTAGACGCCAGCATGCGGATAGCCGCGTTTTTGCAGCTTTGCCACGCGCTCGTCGGCGACATCCAGCATCTCCTTTTTGGTGCCAAAGTGGATGGCACCCGTCGGGCAGGTTTTCACACAGGCCGGCTCCTGGCCCACGTTGACGCGATCGACACACAGCGTGCATTTGTAGACGCGGTTATCGTCTTTGTTCAGGCGCGGAATGTTGAACGGGCAACCGGCGATGCAATAGCCGCAGCCAATACAATGTTCCGACTGAAAATCGACGATGCCATTGGCGTACTGAATAATGGCACCCGCAGACGGGCACGCCTTCAGGCAGCCCGGGTCTTCGCAGTGCATGCAGCCATCTTTACGAATCAGCCACTCCAGCTTGCCGTTTTGCGTGGTTTCGCTAAAGCGCATTAACGTCCAGGATTTGGCGCTCAAATCGGCGGGGTTATCGTAAACCCCGACGCAATGACCGACTTCATCGCGGATGTCGTTCCACTCCGAACAGGCGACCTGGCAGGCTTTGCAGCCAATACAGCTTGAGACGTCAATCAGCTTGGCGACTTCTTCTTTGAAGTCACGAGCCTGCGGCGGCGGCGTAAAGCCGTTGGTAGCCGAACGCTTGATAATATCCTGAGATTGCATGGACATGAGTTCGCTCCTTACGCCTTCTCAATGTTGACCAGAAACGCCTTGTACTCTGGCGTTTGCGAGTTAGCGTCACCGACCGATGGCGTCAGCGTGTTGGCGAGATAGCCTTTACGCGCCGTACCTTCAAAGCCCCAGTGCAGCGGAATACCGACGGTTTCCACTTCCTGCCCGCCAGCGTTCAGCGTTTGCAGGCGCTGCGTGACCACCGCAACGGCGCGAATAAACCCGCGTTTGCTGCTGACTTTCACGTGGTCGCCATTGGCGATGCCTTTGCTTTTTGCAAGCGCCACACTGATTTCCACAAACTGCTCGGGCTGCGCAATCGCGTTAAGCCGTGAGTGCTTGGTCCAGGTGTGGAAGTGCTCGGTCAGGCGATAAGTGGTGCCGACGTAAGGGAACTGCTCGCGTTTGCCCATGCGTCTGGCATCGGCTTCATACAGACGAGCGGCCGGGTTCGAGACCACATTCGGGTGCAGCGGGTTAGTACCCAGCGGCGTTTCAAACGGCTCGTAGTGCTCAGGGAACGGGCCTTCCGCCATTTTGTCGATGGCAAACAGGCGACCCAAACCTTCTGGCTGCATGATAAACGGCCCGACGCCACTGCCCGGAGGGGCGGTGTTGTAGTCAGGAATATCGTTGCCCACCCATTTCGCACCGTTCCATTTGATCAACATGCGCTTCGGATCCCAGGGCTTACCCTGTGGGTCAGCAGAGGCGCGGTTGTAAATAATGCGGCGGTTGAGTGGCCATGCCCAGGCCCAGCCCAGTGTATTGCCAAGTCCTGATGGATCGGCGTTATCACGATTCGCCATCTGGTTGCCTTTCGCCGTCCAGCTACCGGCATAAATCCAGCAGGCAGATGCGGTGGTGCCGTCATCACGCAAGAGTGCAAACGAGTCCAGAAGCTGGCCTTTTTTCGCCAGCAGATTTCCGTTGGCATCAAACAGATCTTCGAGCGCGTAGCCGTTGTTTTCTTTGGCGACCTCTTCGGACTCCGGTTGATCCGGCAACTCGTAATGCCAGCCCATTTTCAGCAGCGGCTCAGCGCCTTTACCGCCTTCTGAGCGATAAAGCTCGCGGATTTGGTGGTAAATCCCAGCCAGAATTTCGCCGTCGTTACGCGCTTCTCCCGGTGCATCTGCCCCTTTCCAGTGCCACTGTAACCAGCGCCCGGAGTTGGCAATTGAACCGTCTTCTTCGGCAAAGCAGGTGGATGGCAGGCGGAACACTTCGGTCTGAATCGCAGCCGGGTTCACGTCATTCATTTCGCCGTGGTTCTGCCAGAAGTTCGACGTTTCGGTGACGAGCGGGTCGATAATCACCAGATATTTCAGCTTGCTAAGGCTGGCGACAATTTTGTTTTTGTCCGGGAACGAGGCGACCGGGTTAAAGCCCTGGCAGATGTAACCACTGACTTTGTTGCGGTCCATCATGTCGAAATACTTCAGCACGTCGTATGCCTGGTCCCACTTCGGCAACCAGTCAAATCCCCAGTTGTTATCTTTGCGCGCATCATCGCCATAGAACGCTTTCATCAGGCTGACGAAGAACTTCGGATAGTTACCCCAGTAGTTCACCTGGCCTGGTAGCGTGGCTTTCGGCGTGTTTGCCGTCAGATAAGTTTCCAGATCGGCCTGTTTGTCGGATGGCAACGTCAGGTAACCCGGCAGGCTGGTGGACAGCAGGCCAAGATCGGTCAGCCCCTGAATATTGGAGTGCCCACGCAAGGCGTTTACGCCACCGCCCGCCATGCCCATATTACCGAGCAGCAGCTGGATCATCGCCATGGTGCGGATGTTCTGCGCACCCACGGTGTGTTGCGTCCAGCCCAGCGCGTAGAGGAAGGTGGTGGTGCGGTCAGCGGCGCTGGTTGAGGCCAGCACTTCACACACTTTCAGGAAATCGTCCTGCGGTGTGCCACAAATATGCTCGACTACTTCCGGCGTATAACGGGAAACGTGCTCTTTAAGCAGGCTCCACACGCAGCGCGGATCGCTAAGCGTATCGTCGCGTTTCGCATAGCCGTTTTCGTCGAACTGATAGTTCCAGCTGGTTTTATCGTACTGGCGTTTTTGCTCATCGTAGCCGCTAAACAGGCCATCATCAAAACTAAAATCGTCACGCACCAAAAGGCTGGCATTGGTGTAATGCTTAACGTATTCGGCGTTGATTTTGTTATTGGAAATCAGGTACAGCAGAACGCCCGACAGGAAAGTAATGTCGGTGCCGGAACGGATTGGCGCGTAAATATCCGCAACAGAAGCCGTGCGGGTAAAGCGCGGATCGACCACAATCAGCGTGGCGTCGTTGTTGTTTTTGGCTTCCATCGCCCAGCGGAAACCCACCGGATGCGCTTCAGCGGCGTTGCCGCCCATTACCATCACAACGTTGGCGTTTTTGATATCAACCCAGTGGTTGGTCATCGCACCGCGACCAAATGTTGGAGCAAGACTTGCTACCGTTGGTCCGTGTCAGACGCGCGCCTGGTTATCTACCGCTAACATGCCCAGCGAGCGGACAAATTTTTGTGTCAGCATTCCGGTTTCGTTGCTGGCCGCCGACGCGCATAACATGCCGGTGGAGAGCCAACGGTTGACCGTCACGTTTTGTTCATTTTTCTCAACGAAATTGGCGTCGCGGTCGTCTTTCATCAGGCGGGCAATGCGTGAGAATGCATCGTCCCAGCTAATACGCTGCCATTTATCAGAGCCTGGCGCGCGGTATTCCGGGTAACGCAGGCGGCTTTCGCTGTGGATGTAATCGAGCAGTCCCGCGCCTTTCGGGCATAACGCTCCACGGTTGACCGGGTGATCCGGGTCACCTTCAATATGGAAAATGCTGGATTTGGCGTTTTTCGCGCCATCGCCCAGGCTATACATCAGCAAACCACAGCCTACGGAGCAGTATGTACAGGTATTGCGGGTTTCCTTAGCGCGCAGCAATTTGTAATTGCGCACCTCCGCGAATGCCGCTTTGGGAGCAAACCCTAAAACTGCGGCGGTTGTTCCTGCCATCCCGCCGGCACAGATTTTGAAAAATTTTCTGCGACTGACGTCCATCGTAACCTCACTGTTATGACGTTTGAATGGTCGCGAAAATACCCACATTTAACGGTGGCTTATTGAGCAAAATCAAGTCGCTAAGCATTGGGTAGCGAGTTACCCCTTCATGAGTAGGGGGAATTGATGGGAGTTAACCATAATGGGAGGGGGGATTGATGGGAGTTAACCATAATGGGAGGGGGGATTTAACGCAGGAATAGCATGGATGAAGCAGTGTAATGGTAAAATAAAATCCACTCTCGGACAATAAGTCCACAATAAGATAATAATATCCTTCTCCCATTTAAATGCTTTAGATAAACTGATCAAGTTTTTTAGGATATCTTAAATTGTTTTATTAATTCAGCTTACTTAAGTAATCTGATTTTTTAATGAATGAAAAAATAACTCTTCATCGCTGTAAGTTATTCATGTCTATATAAGAATACATCCACGCATAAAACAAAATATTATATTTAACTTAAGGTTGCAGGTATTTTCTGCACATATCTATTTATTTGTTTAAAAATTTCCTTGTGCTGTCCATTCCGGAAAACAATTATGAAACTGTGTTATTTCGCTAATGACGCGGGCTATTTTGCTTTGCACTGGTTGGAGCGCGCACAAGCCGCACAACTCGCGGGTTATGAAGTCCACTTGTTGGCAGGCGTTTCAAATAACGCATCATTACAACGTTTGAGAGATGCCGGCATTATCTGCCATTCGTTGGCGCTGCGTAGTCATGCGCGTAATCCCTTTAATTTGCTACGCGGTGCGTGGCAGGCGATTCGTGTCATCCACTCTTTGCAACCAGACCTGATACACAGCATAACTCTCAAGCCTTGTCTGATCGGTGCCTGGCTTGCACGGCGCTATCCGAGCGTGCTTTGTTTCCCAGGTCTTGGGCGTTTATTCACTTTTTCCAGTCTGCCTGCTCGCTTATTGCGAGGTTTAGCCTGTCGCTGGTGGCGTTCGGCGACGGAGCAGTCGAGCTGCATATTGGCGTTTGAGCATGAAGGCGATCGCCAGACTCTCCTTGAAATGGCCCGGTTAGACAAAAATAAGACCTTCGTGATTGGCGTCTCCGGTGTGGATCCAGACCTGTTTTCGTTTACGCCACCTCAACAGGTGAGTCCTCCAGTCGTACTTTTTGCCGCACGTTTGATCAAGGCAAAAGGTCTGGATACGTTGGTCCGAATTTGCCAGCGCCTGCGTAATGACGGTATTCCACACTCGCTTATCGTGGCAGGGCTTCCGGTTCCGGGCGACCCGGACGCTATCGAGCAGGCGCAGTTACAACGCTGGCTCGAAGCAGGTGATATTGATAGCTATGGCGTCAGCGACGACATGCCCAGCTTATTGGCTCGGGTGTCAATGGTTGTGCTACCTACCCGATATGCGGAAGGTGTGCCGCGAATTTTACTGGAAGCTGCGAGCTGTGGGCGGCCATCCATAGCCTTTAATCAGGGTGGGTGCAGCACGGTATTGCAAAGTGGCGCGTGCGGAACATTGGTTCCCGTGGGGGATGAACAGGCTTTCTACGAAGCAATGTGCCGGATGTTAAATGATTCAGCCCTGCGTTCTCAGATGGGTATCGCCGGGCGCGAGTTAGTGGTGCGCAGCTTTACGTCCCTGCATGCCTCCCGGCAGATGTTGCGATGCTACGAGATGCTTAATGCAAACCCACTGGCAACAAACAATATTATTCACGGGAGTCAGCCATGAGTTCTCCAGGATATTGGCTGGAACTGATTCAGATCCTGACCCGTAAAGAGATCAGCGTGCGCTATAAAAGTAGCGTGCTGGGTTATTTTTGGTCGGTGGCAAACCCTTTAATGTTCGGCTTGATTTATTACGTCGTATTTAAAGAAACCATGCGGGTGCCGGTGGCGAATTACCCACTGTTTCTGCTGTGCGGGCTGTTTGCCTGGCAGTGGATGACGGCGGTGATCGGAAATGCCACCACGGTCTTTTTGGCCAATAGCGTGATTATTCGCAAAATGTCATTTCCTCGCGGAGCGTTACCCGTCAGCCAGGTATTGATGGAAGGTGGTCACTTTCTCTGCGCTTTGCCAGTGATTGTTTTGTTGATGCTCATCATGGGGCAAACACCTTCGCTTGCCTGGGTATGGGGAGTTCCCCTGATGTGGTTTTTGCAGGCCCTGTTCCTGACCGGAATAGCCTGGACGGTGGCTTCACTCACGCCATTTGTGCGCGACCTGGAACGTTTCATCTCACTGGGGTTGATGGCGCTGTTTTACGCCTCACCGATTCTTTACACGCCGCAAATGCTGCCGCAGCGCTGGCAATGGGTATTACATGCGAATCCTCTCGCCCCCTTCATTCTGGCATGGCGTGATTTGCTGATGAATGGACATCTGAGTGGGCAAAGCGTGGCGATCCTCTTTACTCTGAGTTTTTTCAGCCTGTTGATTGGCGGCGGAATTTTACATTGTTTGTCCCCCCGATTAGCGGAGATCCTTTGATGTTGCCAGCCGTAGAATTTGAACGGGTGACCAAGCGTTATCCGCTTTATAGCCACCTTGGGAGCGGGCTTAAATCATTGCTTTTGCACCCAAAACGCATTCAGGCGTTTTTGCAAAATGCACATCACCTGGCGCTCGAAGAGATCAGCTTTCGCATCAATCCTGGAGAGTCAGTTGCTCTGATTGGGCGCAATGGTGCAGGTAAAAGCACGTTGTTGAGCCTGCTGGCTGGCGTGTTGAAACCCACATCCGGGAAGGTGATCACCCGTGGTCGGGTGGCTGCCATGTTAGAGCTGGGGGCTGGATTCCATCCTGAGTTAACCGGGCGCGAGAACATTCGTTTGAATGCCACTTTGCTGGGATTACGGCAGAAAGATATCACTCGCGTTATTCCCGCCATCATCGAATTTGCCGAAATAGGGCGCTTCATTGATGAGCCGGTACGCATTTATTCCAGCGGCATGCTCGCCCGACTTGGTTTTTCCATCATGACTCAGGTTTCACCTGACATTCTTTTGATCGATGAAGTGCTTGCCGTTGGCGATATCGCTTTTCGCGAGAAATGCCTGGCCGTATTGCAAGACTATCAAAAACAAGGCGTCACTCTTTTGATGGTTAGCCACGCGACAAAGGACATCGAAACTTTCTGCGATCGTGTGTTGTGGTTTGAAAATTGCCAGCTGCAAGCCAGTGGTACGCCGGCAGAAATATTGCCCCGCTATCAGGCCGCGATGACAGCAATACCCGGTTCGCCAGCGCACAGGAAACATAATTGATGAAGACAAACCAACACGTAACCGTTGTGGGGGCTGGCCTTGCTGGTTGCACCCTGGCGCGCATTCTTGCTGAAAGCGGTATTGCAGTGACTGTTCATGAGTCTCGTGAACATATCGGCGGTAATTGCCATGATTCCCGCTGCCGGCAAACAGGCGTCATGATCCATCGCTACGGTCCTCATATTTTCCATACGGACAGGCCAGAGGTTTATGCCTTCCTTGAGCGGTTCACCCAATTTACCGACTATCGCCACCGGGTGCGAACGGTCGCAAATGGGCAGGTATGGCCTTTGCCGGTAAATATGCTGACGTTGAATCAGTTTTGGGGAACCGCGCTTTCGCCACAGCAGGCTCGCGAGCGGCTCGATACCCTGAGAGCGCCAACGCAAGAGGCACCTGAGCATCTGGAAGCCCAGGCGTTGCAGCTAATGGGCGTCGATCTCTATCAGCTGTTCTTTAAAGGTTATACCCAAAAGCAGTGGGGCCGCGCTGCGACGAGCCTGCCTGCCTCGATATTGCGCCGTCTGCCGTTTCGTTTTAATTACGACGATCGCTATTTCCAGCAGGCCAGGCAAGGTATCCCGGACAAAGGCTATACGCAGATGGCATTACGCATGCTGGAGCATCCGCTAATAACATTGCGCCTGAACAGCCCTGTCACCCCTTTGCAGATGCAGGATGCGGGGCGGAAAAGCCACCTGTTCTGGACCGGGCCGTTGGACAGTTTCTTTGACTACGAGGCCGGGCGCTTACCTTACCGCACCCTCGATTTTGAAGAATTTACCGCACAGGGGGATTTCCAGGGATGTGCAGTGATGAACTACAGCGACGAGGATGTGCCCTGGACGCGGATTACTGAACATAAGCATTTCATGCCTGACGAGCATCACGAACAGACCGTTTGCTGGCGTGAGTTCTCGCGTGAAGCACAGCCGGAAGACATCCCCTATTATCCGGTGCAACAAACGTTAGACGACCCGCTTCTCAAGCACTATCTCAAACGTGCTGAAGAAACCGAAAACGTGACGTTCATCGGCAGATTAGCGACGTTCCGCTATCAGGACATGGATGCAGTTATCTGGGATGCAATGCAGGTAGCGCAGCGATTTATTGCTGGTGAAAAGCTGACATTCCCGGACAGTCGCGCATGAAAGTAACGGCTCTGATCGTGACTCACAACCGCCTGAGCAGGCTACAGCACTGCTTAGCACAGGTGTGCAATATGGATTTTCACTCCATCGTGGTGGTCAATAATGCCTCATGCGATGGCACATCAGAATGGTTGAGTGCGCAGAGCGACGAGCGGCTGAAGGTTCTACATTTGCCAGAAAATACTGGAGGCGCGGGCGGTTTCAGCGCCGGTCTCAATTTTCTGACCACCCTGGACGGCTGGACACACGTTTGTTTATTTGATGATGACGCCTGGCCCGCCCCTGACTGGCTCGACGCTTTGGCCAGCCAACCTGCTGCCGATGGATACTGTAGTAACGTGCGCGATCTGCACGGAAAGCCCTGCGTGATGAATCTGCCTTTTACCCGGCTGCCGCGGACGTTGTGGCAGACCCTTTCGTATCTACGCAACCCAGCGGCCTGGCGGCCACAACAGGATCAGCGTTCCCATGTCGTGTCGTTATCATTTGTTGGCGCTTGCCTGACCCGACACTGGTTGCCTGCTTTGTTAGAGGCGCTGGAACCGCGGCTATTTCTTTATTATGACGACCTGAGCGCAGGAGTGATGCTTGCCGATCAGGGGGCCTCATTACGCTGGTGCCCTGAGCTTTATTTTTACCATGCCGTCCAGCCAGAAAATAAGGTTTCGCCGCAAAAGCGTTATTTCCTTACCCGCAATATTCTTTGGTTACCCGCATTTTATCCTGAGGGGTTATGGAGTCCTCCTGTCACTATTTTACGACTAGCTTTTCAATTATTGGCCGTTTTGCGTACTGGCCCGCGTCGTAAGGGGATTGCTGCATGGTATCGGGGAATGATTGATGGCCTGCGTGGGCCGGGAAAGTGAAAAGAATGAAAATGAATATCCTGACATTACAGCACAGCGTATATCCAGATACTGCACTGAAAACAGTAGACTCTCTTTATTTTCACGCAGATAAAACAGCATGCTGGCACGAGTCGCAAAAAGTTTGGTGTATCCCTGAAAGCGAAAGCATCAGTTTTGATTCATTCTTTAATGCCTTCTCAGTTTATAAATGGAGAAAGCATACACGCTTAGACAATCTCTCTTTTCAACTAACCGTTGAAGGGCAGGGTATCGCTACGCTATATCTGACACAGCATTCTGATACCTGCATGATTGCGCAAAGAGAAATAGGCAGTGGAAGTTATACGCTGGATATCGATATGGCTGAACTGCACGACGGACGATTGCATTTTCACTGGCACTCTCTCGGTGAAAGTAATATCTCACGTTTTTCTTTTATCACTCAGCACCAGGAAGCAGAAGAATCCCGTCTTGCTATCGTTATTCCTACGTTTAACCGGCAGCAGGAAATCCAGACTGCGGTTGAACGGCTCCATAACCAGTTGTTATCAGCTCCTGAATTTAAGCAACGCGTCACGTTGTACATTATTAATAATGGCGATGAAATATCCATTCCTGAAGCCGAAAATATTATATATATAAAAAATAAAAATTTGGGTGGTGCGGGTGGATTTACACGCGGGTTGATGGAGATTAAAAAGAGAGCCGCAGAAGCGTTTTGCCTCTTTATGGATGATGACGCATCTTGTGAAATAGAGAGTATCCGGCGCACATTTGCCTTCCTGACGCTTTCAAATACTCGCCATAAGATGATTGCCGGGGCCATGCTTTATGCGGAAAACCCAGGTGTTGTGTATGAGGCCGGTGCCCTGTATCCATACAGGCAATTACAAATGCGCCCTTTGAAATCAAACTTAAACGTGACGACGCCAGGCGGAATAACAGAATTTGATGCGGACAGTGAAACACCAAACTATGCGGCATGGTGGTTTTGTGCGTTTAATGTCTCCTCAATACAGTACTACGCGTTTCCTTTTTTCATTCGTGGCGACGATATTCTCTTTGGCCTGATGCATAAACATGACATCGTCACATTGAATGGAATAGGCTCCTGGCAGAAAAATTTCAAAGCAAAATATAACCCATGGGTTGAATATTTAAGCACCAGGGCAATGTTAGTCCCGGCTTTCTTGTACCCTACTTTTGTCAAAAGGGTTTCCATCGCTGCTTATATCGCTATTAAAGTCATATTACTCTGCTTCGTATTCCGCTACGGTGCGGCTGAAGCCGTGTTGGAAGCCTATAAGCATGTATTAAGTGGCCCGGAAAACTGGGGTAAAGATCCTGGTGCGGCCATGGCGAAGCAACGAATTTCAGCCATTATAGCTGATGCAAAAAATATTAAATCAGTAAATGGTCAGTATGATTTAGTTGGTGACAGTAAATTAGTTGAGAAAGTGTGGCATAAGCTCTTCAGATTGTTACTGCTAAACGGGTATTTAATTCCCGGTTTTCTTTTGTCAAATTCCAGTGTTGTGATTAATGACGAAGAAATACATCCAACAAAACAGACTTTTTTAAAAAGAGATGTCGTCTACTTTAATGAAGAGTTGGGTGAGTATAAATTGTATGTTCGTGATATCAGAAAGGCACTTTTTATTTTTTCAAAAACATTGTTTTGGGTGCTTTTAGGTGTGTTGAAGTTCAATGGTATCTCAAAGAAATACAGAGACAACATTGATTACATGACTTCCGAATTATTCTGGAAGAAGCATTTTTAAATAACTATGTTTATCAGTAGCAGAAAATATAAAGGTCTGATGAAAGATGCATGACATAATTGAACAATCAGAAACAATAGTGACCGACAGAAGAGGAGATGTTATCTCCCCTGACTTAACGGTGATTATTCCGGTCTATAACACGGCCGATTATGTTCTAAGAACATTAACATCTTTGCGTGTCGATTCAGACCTGTCCATAGAGATCATTATTGTCGATGATGGCAGTACAGACCATAGTCTGCAAGTGGTCGTTGACTGGGTGGATCGCTACGGCAGCAAAGCGCTTGTTATTACCCAAAATAACAAAGGATTATCAGAAGCAAGAAATACCGGATTACGCTACGCCCGTGGTCAATACATTGCATTTTGTGACAGCGATGACTGGCTGAATTTTTCGGTCGTTTGCCGCGCAGTTTCCTATGCAAACATGACCCATGCCGACATAGTGCTGTATCGTTCAGAAATTTATGATGACTATAGCCAAAAAGTGACACCGTTTTATGACCACTTATTGTGGGAAAGGACGCTTAACGGTGCCAGTGCTAAGGTTATCAACGCAAGTACGCATCCTTATATTTTAACTTTCGAGCCAAATACGAATTGCCGCATAATGCGTAAGTCTTTTTTTGACCGGCATATTGTGAGCTTCGAACCCGATATTCATTATGAAGATGTGAGTCCGCATATTACTTCGCTGCTCAACGCTGATAGAATCGGTATTATTGATGCTATAGGGTACTACTATCGTGTTAACCGTAATGGCAAAATAACCTTGCAACGCAATGAAAAAAGATTTGATATTCTAAGAATTGCAGAGAAAAAATTAGCACATGCTTCATTAACACCTTTAAGCCAGCAACAGAATTACGCCATAGTGTCAGTACTAGTTAAAATGATTTACTGGTGCGGGGGTTGCACTCGTTCATCGGCAAGAAAACGTTACTATCAACAGTCTTCATTGTTATTTAGTCGTAAGAATAAAAACAACCGATTAATGCTTTTGAATGCTCAGCAAACGTCTTGTAGTCTAAAAGAAATTATATTAATGCATGGCATGCTCAGTGCTGGAGTATCCTTCATTGCAGCATACAGTTCAGGCCAGCGTAATGCTTTAAATGCTTTGAAATTTATGGAGTGTATATTCTGTAATTCATTTCATTCAAACCTATTATTGAGTAAAAAACTCGTTTCAATGGCGCTTGCCAGGATTTCTAAGAGAAAGAAAAATGTTATCTGATACTATGACCAATAGTGTGAATTTTTATACTGCGGGAAGTGATTATCTTGTTTTCCTGGGTTTCCAAACAGCGCAAGATTTACTCAATATCGCAGATAGATTCAATCCAGCCGGTATTATCGTGGTCGAACACGATGAAAATAAAATCACTGCTCTGGATTCGATGCTGGAAAATGATACCTCATTGCAAAAGCGTCTATTTATCTATTCTGATATAGCAGCCCCGAACCTGATTGAACGGCTGAAAGATTCGACAACATCCGTCTGTTTTTCTCCGGCGTATTTTTCGCTGACCACGCTGGCGCAGGTTTGTGAACAGTGGGCCGTTGAGCATATTTGCGGGGAAATCAACACACTGGAATATGATGCTTTAGACGTCTACCGGATCTGCGGCCCGCACGTTGATAGCTTTTACTGGGCCATGGCAGATAAAAGTGAGCCATTGGTGGGCAAGCGCACATTACAAGATGTTGATGTTTCTGTGATTGTTCCTGTCTATAATATCAGTGCGTACATTGATAAATGTATTACCTCTTTGCTGTCACAGACGCTGGAAAATATTGAAATTCTTCTTATTGACGATGGGTCTACCGACTGTTCGGTAACTATTATTGATGAATGGCAAAAACAGCATCCGCATAAAATAAGAGTAATACATAAAGAAAATGGTGGGTGTGCTTCCGCAAGAAACCTTGGCCTGCGTAGCGCCAAAGGAAATTATATTGGCTTCGTAGATGGCGATGATTGGGTCGAACCTGATATGTTTTATGACCTCTTTCGTGCAGCCATTATTAACAACGCACAAATCGCGCAGGGCGGGTATAAAGAAGTATACGAAGGTGGTGAGGTTGTAGAGTTTCCGCTAAATGTTAATCTTACGCGGCTTAATATGCTGCATGAAAGACCGACTATCTGGCGTAGAATATATGCAAAAAACTTCCTTCTTGAACATGAGATTTCATTCCCGGAGCATATTAAGCGCTTCGATGATTTACCTTTTCAGTTTGAAGCCATCTTCCACTCATCTTCTGTTTGCTCAATAGCGAAGTGTTATTATAACTATCGGCAAGGGCGTATAGGGCAAGATATCGCGATTAAAGATGAGCGCTTGTTTGTACACTTTGATATTTTCGAACTTATCTTTTCAAAGTATGGTGAATTATTTAACTATAATGAGGAGGTCAGTTTTTTTAAGCTTGAATTTGATGCTCACTACTGGGCTACATGCATCATTGAGAAGAAAATCAGAAAAAATTACATGACGAACGCTGCAAAGCAAATGCTGAAATTTAGATTTTCCCTCGAGTTTGTGCGGATGCTTAAAATAGCGATCAGGAACAGAAAGTTATTTTTCTTCCTAAATCTTATGCTCATGCGATAAGCCGCATTTTCCCTACAGTGGGGCGAACTTAGCGTAACCTGTAGCGGTTTTTTGAGGTTGATGCTGCTGCCAGCAGCTCAACCCTGACTAATGGGTAACGTAGAGGCAATTTATACCTGGAGTCAAAATCGGCTCGGCTTCAGTCGCCTCCATTTTGACTCCAGGTAGCCGGGTCCAGGCGTCAGGAACGGCTGTGTTAACTCCTCCAGAACGTCCTCGAAAACAAAATCAGCACCGGGTAAATCTCCAGTCGACCCAACAACATCGCCGCACACATCAAATATTTAGCGCTATCGCTTAACGTGCCAAAACCTGCCGCAGTTTCACCAAACCCCAGCCCCATATTGTTAATACAGGCCGCTACGGTGGCGAATGAAGTTAACAGGTCATATCCCTGCAAATTCAGCATCCAGATAAAGAAGCAGGTGCACACCACGTAGAGGAAGAAAAAGCTCCACACAGATCGCAATACTCTGTCGTTAACCGGTGAGTTGCCAACGCGAATACTCATCACCGCGCGAGGGTGCGCCAGCTGATGCACTTCGTGGCGAGTTTGCTTAAACAGCACCAGAAAACGCAGCGCTTTGATCCCGCCGCAGGTTGAGCCCACGCAGCCGCCAAAAAAGCTGGCCGAGAGCAGCAGCACAATCGTGTGTACCGGCCAGGATGCGTAGTCGCCGGTGGCGAGGCCGTTATCGGTAATCATTGAGCTGGTCAGGAAAAATGCGTGCACGAACGACGCGGGCAGGGCGTACATTCCGGCTCGCCAGACTTCCAGGGTGATAATCAAAATAATGATGCTGGCAACCATCAGGAAGAAACGTAGCTCGGCACTTTTGAGAAACGGCGTAATGCTGCGGCGTGCCAGCGCCACAAAATAGAGTGTGAAGTTGATTGCCGAAAGCAACGAGAATGCCCCCGCCACCAGTTCAATGGCGTAGCTATTGTAGAAGCCAATGCTCTCGGTTCGGGTGGAAAATCCGCCCAGCGAAACCGTCGAAAGGCCATGGCATAGCGCGTCAAAGAAGGGCATTCCAGCGAGTTTGTAGGCAATGGTACAGGCGCCGCCCAGCAGCAAATAAGTCAGCCACAAACTTTTAGCTGTGTCTGCAAGGCGTGGTGTGAGGCGCTCTTCTTTAAACGGCCCGGGCATTTCAGACTTATAAAGTTTCATGCCACCAATACCGAGCAACGGCAGCACGGCAACTGCCAGCACAATAACCCCTAAACCGCCGACAAAATTAAGCTGTGCCCGGTAATAGAGAATGGACTTTGGCAGATGTGATACATCGTTAAAAATAGATGCTCCGGTGGTGGTAATCCCCGAAACCCCTTCAAAAATGGCATCGGCCAGCGAGACTTTATAGCTGTCGTCAAGCCACAGCGGCATGGCGCTGATCACAGAAAAAAGCAGCCAGAACAAGACGATGATAATAAATCCATCGCGTGTTTCGAGCTGAATATTGGAGCGCCCGGTCAATGCCCAGCACACGCTTCCTAAGGTAAAAGTGATAATAAAAGTATAGAGGAACCCAAACAGGCTGCGCTCTTTCTCGACCAGTGCCAGTATCATTGGCGGGATCATGGTCAAACTGTACAAAACCACCAGAAAGGCACACAGGTGAATCACAATTCTAAAACGTGTTGATATATACATCAGTGGTACCCAGACACCTGTGTTATTCAGGGTTATCAATCACTCAGGATGGCAAAGTATAGGGTATTTCTGCGGGACAGAACATGAGGCAGGGTGGGTAGAGGGGAGAATGGGCAGCCCGCAGGCTGCCCATTCTTGATTAACCGTAGTGCTGCTTATTTCTTGTTGTATACGTCTGCGGTGCCGTGAATTTTATTCTCGGTATCAGCAGAGGTCACCACGTAAAATTTGCCGCCCAACTCATCGGCTTTCTTGGACAGCTCTGCTTTCGCATCGCTCGGAGAAGTTTCGCCACTGGTGGTGATCGTGCCGACTTTCACATATTCACTTTTATGGTCGTTATAAGCTTCTTTCGTCAGCAGTTCTGCTGAGATTGCGCCGAATGATACTGCACCCAAAGTCACTGCTACCAAAATACCCTTAGCTATTTTCATGAAGTACCTCATCTTTGATAGTGGTAGAAAAAAGTGTTTTCCTTACACATAGACTATGGTTCAGGAAAGCGCAGACCGCCAGTCGGTGTCGATGAAGATTTAATGTAAAAATAAACGCCTACGGAAAAAATGGCCGTTGCGTTGGGAAGTCGATGTCTGGAGATTAATCAGCGGTTCATGCACTCATTTTCCTTTCACATCTGAAGTGTGGATGTTGCAACTTAACCTTCATTCGTAAAAGAGTAAGTTTAGCTTATGTTTTTTTATGTTTATTGGGGGCGGGATGCATAAATCTTACGCACCATTATTATATATTTTCGTAATGGATAAGATTATACAAAGAAAACTGATTGCGATAATATCCACGCCATTGAGTCTATTCCCAGACTTAAATAATATTTAGCGAAAATAATGTTACGCATATGAAAAACATCCAATCTCTTAATTACGATATTATTAAAAATGAGTGGCAGTTGTTAATTAATAAAACAAATACAACAACTCACCAGGTTCTCATTGCGCTGACGGATGAAGAGATCAGAACGTTGGTTGATGCGTACTACCAATATATGTTGCAGGACGAGAAGGCAAAAAAGTTTCTCAGCACCACGCAGGTTGAAGAGCGACTGAGTGCCAGTATGAGCAACTGGCTGCGTAAGGTTCTGGGAAGTGCCCATGAAGATTTATCAGAGCTGGTTGCCCATCAGCACAAAGTGGGTGAGGTGCATGTGCGTATCGGTCTTCCTATCGATCTGGTTGCTCGCGGTGCCCGAAAGATAAAGTATGAGCTCTTCCAGTTACTGTTAAATAAACAAGAGATTACTGCTGCAGAAATTAACGATGCGATCTTTTTCAGTGGTATGGCGATAGATTCCGCCATTGAAGTGATGACGGTTGCGTTTACGCCTTCGAACCAGAAAATGATGCACGACCAGGAGCATTTCCGCCTGCTGACGGTTTATGATGACATGAGCGTCGAGCGTGAGCGCCAGGTCGGGGCGCTGAAAAACTGGGAAAACCAGTTTATTTATAATATTGCCACCGAACAGCCACTTGAAGAACGAGTGCTGCTGAGCGATTCTGAATTTGGCTTATGGTTTTCGCATAAAGGCCAGCATATTTTCAGGCAGCCAGATTTAATTGAAAAAATAGACTCACTCATTCAGAAAATTGATCATCGAATTACTTGCGAGTTTTCAAATGAGTCATCGGATTCGTTTAGCTGCATTCAACTGTTGCGCATGTTAAGGCAGGAGGTGGAGCATGAATGTGCTTCTCAACTTTTGATCACTGTGGGCGATAATCCTCAGCGTCTGACCTCTGAATCCGGCTTTGTGGCTTTATGTGACGTCAACCCTACTCCGGTATTTTTCGGTAAAACAAATCGCCACAGACTGTAACGGTCAAAATTATCTAGTGGTATAGTAGCTTCCCTGCCATTAAACCTAATAACAGTAATGAAGTTAACCATTTACGTAAATGTCAGGCAGCATTCATAACAAGTATCGCGGATGCTTGAAATTCACCCTCCAGATCCGAGTATGATGTGCTGCTACTTTTTTTCACTGGTACAAACGTCACTGTATCTGTTCCCTGCCCAGAAACTAATTTCGCATGAAAACTTCCATTAGGAGGCACTTCGACTCCATTATGGAGCATAATTACACCTATATTTGCATTACTGGTTGAGATCGTATTTTTTGATGAAAATCCCGCAACAGGCGTAGCAATCATTTGTATATCAATATCTTGTGTAACAGGTGAATTACAGTAATATTCAAGGCTTTGAGAGACAGACGTTACACTTGATGCCGAACCAGTTGTTAATTTATCTGCATAAATATCGCCGAAAGCTACATTTATTTGTTGATTATTATTTATTGTACACGTAGAGGTAATGATGTAAGCGTCATTAGCAGCATAAAATTTCCACGTATAATTAATTGGTGCTTGACTCACTTCCTTTCCGTTCTGAACATTATAAGGAGTTTGCCGCAAAGCTAAAGTGAGAATAAGATCACCCTGTTTTATCGGCACAGTCTCACCAGGTGTATCAGAAAGTTGCAACCAAAATTGTATTGGCAGCGTTTGCGAAAGCGGATATCCATTATAGTTTTGACCACTTACACGCAATAGGTGTAAAGCTCCAGTATTTGGTAAATTATAATCAGTGCCGGATATAGTCGCTTTGGACATCGATACCAACGGTGAAATAGTCGTCATTGGAGTCGTAGGTGATGTTTGCAAGTCATCATTTTGCGTAGAATCACTAGTGAAATCAGCTGCACAAGTGATCATATTTTGTCCTGAACTGAGATCAAGTAAAACGTTTTTACCAGCGCTCATTGCAGGATCTATCCTCACCTGTACGGAAGCAGTGCCACCACCAATAGGAATAGATGCCCCCGACGCGGAATTACAATGGAAAGCAAAAGCTTTGGGTGTGGAAATAAATAGCAAAAAAAACAATACAAAGCCGATGGTAACATTATATTTTATTTTTTTGTGCAAAACAAAAAATTCACAGATAGCCATAGGTTCGATTATATTTCACCTCAAATTAAGAGGGTAAGCATATGACGATAACGTTAATCATACCCTCCAGAATATACATTACGAGCAACACACCCGAGCTGTTTTTTAAATCATATGTAAATATAAATTCATTTGCATCATAAAAATAGAACTATATAGGACTAAGAGTCCAGTTTCGTACATGAATAACTCACCTTTTTTATGCACATGATGCCTATATGCACATGATGTCTAGAGGTGAATAATGCTAATTTTTATCGTCTTTCATGATGGGTAATAATTTAAGTAGTTAATAGTTATACTTGGTAACCATTTCATAACAAATGTATTTTCAGCGGTATTTATAACTGTAAATGTTACTTAAAAATTTATTTTGCAGTATAACACGCTATTTAAATTTATTAAATAAGCATGATTGCCTATAAATATAACAAATTCGCGCCAGCTCAATGTGGTTTCCGAAAACCAATGACAAGCACTTTAAAAGATCTTGTCAGTAAACGGCTGTCACCGGTCAGGCAGATGTATGGACTATGTTGCTGTGGTATTCATTTGTGTGATGAGTGCGGCATTTTGGTGTGAAACGGGAAGTTAAAAATAATGAATGAAGAACAATAAGATAATGGCTACGCTCTGCTTGTGTAGTAAGTCGCCGCCTGTTCTTATTGTTTTATGGTATGGATAAAAGTTGTTGGTTTTGCCGCATGAGTAAGAACCAACTGAATATATTAACGTTTATGCTGACTATACGAATTGTGGGGGAGTCGTCATTTATCCAGTCTGGAAAATGTGTTCTAACAGCATCAAAAGCCTGAAAGGAGCATGAGATGCGTGAGTTTGACAAAATGGTGAGTGGCGAAAGTTACTATATTAATGACCCGGAACTGCGGGAAATTCGCTACCGCGTGCGGGATACAGTTGATGCGTTTAACGCCTTGAGTGCCCGTAACGTTACCGAGAAAGACCGCTTAATTCGCACGATATTTGCCAGCGTCGGTGAGAATGTTCATTTCGAAAAAGGGATGCGCATTGATTACGGCTGCAACACCTCTATCGGCAGCAATGTTTTTATTAACTTTAATTTTGTGCTGCTGGATTGTGCGCCAGTGACCATCGGGAATAACGTTTTCATTGCGCCGGATGTGCAGATTTACACCGCCCAACACCCGCTGGACCCTTTCTCCCGGAACCAACATATTGGCAGCGCACGCCCGATAACAATTGGTGATGATGTCTGGATTGGTGGGGGATGCATCATTCTGCCGGGGGTCACAATCGGCAAAGGCAGCACCATTGGCGCGGGAAGCGTAGTGAAACATGATATTCCTGCGGGCGTGATCGCGGCAGGTAACCCGTGCCAGGTTAAACGAGTTTGTAGGGTGGACGAGTTGCGGGAAGCGGTGTGAGCGGTCTAATCTCAGCATATAGATGAATGAGATAAAGAGAGCGCTGGAAGAACATTGATGAAAAAGATTGCGATTGTCGGTGCCGGGCCAACGGGTATTTATACGTTATTTTCCCTCCTGAAGAACAACGTACCACTTTCAGTTTCTGTCTATGAGCAAGCCCGTGAAGCGGGCGTTGGCATGCCCTACAGCAATGAAGAAAACTCGCGCATGATGCTGGCAAATATCGCCAGTATCGAAATACCCCCGATTTTTTCGACCTATATTGACTGGCTAAGAAACCAGAGCGACAGCCATCTGGCTCGTTATGGTGTTGAATCTTCTTCCCTTCATGTTCGCCAGTTTTTGCCACGCATTCTGCTGGGCGAGTATTTTCGCGACCAGTTTTTGGCACTGGTGGCGCAGGCAAGAAAGCAGGGCTTTGAGATAAACGTCTATGAATCCTGCCAGGTTACCGATCTTGAGGCCACGCCAGAAGGGGTGAAACTCTGGGCGCAAGACGAGGCGCAGGCCAGCCTGTTCGATCTTGCGGTTATTGCCACCGGGCACGTCTGGCCTGATGACGACCAGGCGACACGTTCATTCTTTCCAAGCCCGTGGTCGGGGCTTATGGAAGCCACTATTCCTGCCTGTACGGTGGGGATTATGGGCACCTCGTTGAGTGGTCTCGATGCCGCCATGGCGGTGGTTATTCAGCATGGAGAGTTTATTGAGCATGATGGGGAACATGTTCAGTTCAATCTTGATGAGGCTAGTCGGGCGCTCAGGATTGTGTTGATGTCGCGCTCGGGCATTCTGCCCGAGGCCGATTTCTACTGCCCCCTTCCTTATGAACCATTGAGCGTTGTGACGCAAAGCGCGGTTGAAGCTGAAATTGCCGCCGGAGCAGAAGGTTTGCTCGACCGGGTTTTCGGCCTGATGGTGCAAGAAATTCAACAGGCGGACTCGCACTGGAGCGCCCGTATTTCCATTCAGGAACTGAATGCCGATTCTTTCGCTCAGGCCTGGTTTGCCGATCGCAAGACAAATGACCCTTTCCTGTGGGCTGAGTCCAATCTTCAGGAAGTCGAGCGCAACAAACGCGGCAGGCGCACGGTTGCCTGGCGCTATGTCATTTTGCGCTTGCATGAGGCCGTTCAGGAAATCGTGCCTTATCTTGATGAAGAAGACAGAAAGAGGTTCGATACCGGGCTTGCCAGGGTGTTTGTCGATAACTATGCGGCGATTCCGTCACAATCGATTCGCCGTTTGCTGGCGCTTCGCGAGGCCGGAGTTGTCAGCATTCTTGCCCTCGGCCCGGATTACGAGATGGACGTTAACGATAACCAGACCGTGATTTCGGCTCACGGAGAAGTACATACATTCGATGTTTTTATTGATGCCCGCGGGCAGCAGCCACTGAAAATAAAAGACCTGCCATTCCCTGCGTTACGAAAACAACTGCAAGAAACCGGAGAGGATATTCCGGAAGTCGGCGATGATTACCGGTTGCTGGAACCTGCCGCTGTGCGCGGGAGTATTGCTTTTGGTGCATTACCCTGGCTGATGCACGACCAGCCATTCGTTCAGGGGCTGACGGTTTGCGCGGAAATAGGTGAGGCGATGGCAAAGGCAATATCAAAACCAACACGCCAGCAAAAGCGCAGACGTTTACCGTTTATCGATATGTGAAAAATAAAAATCAGTGCTATTCATTATTCTTGCTAAGAGAGGCGTATATGAATAACAGCCTTACTTTATTCAAGCTAATGAATGTTTATTAAAAAATAAAAAACAATTTGCATTGTTGTGTGCTATCTAAGTTGGTTTTATGCTTTTGTATAATCCAGTTCATGAGAGCGATAGAGGCATAAAATACACCTGCAATGTTGTACTGTTAATGCTATTTCATTAATTTTGTACAATATTTTCATCGATTACAGGTCTATTACAGCTTTTTACATAACACTTTTGAGTGTGAAAGTGATGGTTGGCAGATTTTAATTCTGATTTTTTGTTGGTGTGTTTGTCGAAAAACGTATTAAAAAACTCAGTGGCGTTATATTAAGGTTTTTTTATCTTTGTTTTTAGACGTTAAGCTACTCACAAATACTCGTTGTGACTTTCTTTGCAAGTGTGTCTGTTTGTTCTATTATGAAAATAGTTAATGAAATTCAATAGCGATTGGTTTCATTTATATAACTTAACTCATACTTTCCTGCTTTAACGCAATACCATCTGTCTATGGACAGGGCTTTACTGTGCCCGCTATGGATAGTTACGTGGTCACTATCAACTGGAATAACCGCATCATGGAAATTAACGATACCCCGCAAGCTGAGAAAAGACTGGTAGCCAGATTTCTGGATATGTTCATTAAATTTGGTCTTATCCTCGCATTAGCTTCCTTCTGCTTTACGGTCATCTCGCCATTTATGAATATGCTGCTGTGGGCACTTATTCTGGCGGTGACGCTGTATCCGCTTCATCAACGTTTTGCTGCGCGTATGGGGGGAAAACAGGGCTGGGCTGCGACATTGCTGGTGCTGTTGGGCGTGCTGTTAATTGTGGTGCCAACCATCGCGATGATTAGCTCTTTGGGTGATAGCGTCAGTGTGCTGATTGCCAAAGTGACCAGCGATAGCCTGGTTATTCCGTCACCTTCGAATCGTCTGATGGCTATTCCTGTCGTCGGTGAAAAAATTTATATCGTCTGGATGAAAGCCTCAACTGACTTGCCCGGTTTAGTGAAAAGTTATGGCCCGCAGTTAGGGGAAATCACCCGCCAGGTCATTACCATTCTGGCCAGTATGAGCGGTGGTTTAATTGGCTTTGTCTTCTCCTTTATTGTTGCCGGGATCATGATGGCCTGGGGCGCACCAGGTGCGAGGAGTGCCACCAGTATTGCCACACGTATTACCGATGAGAGAAAAGGCCCGGCACTGACAACACTGTGCACCAACACCATTCGTGCGGTGGCGATGGGGGTTATCGGCGTGGCCTTTATCCAGGCATTGCTGGCAGGCATCGTGATGGCGATTGCCGGTATTCCTGCGGTGGGCATCTTCTTCGTGCTGGCGCTGATTTTAGGGATTGCGCAGGTTCCGGTCATACTCGTTACGGCACCGGCTATCGTTATTATGTGGATGATGGGCGACCACGGTACGGCAATGAATGTCGTGTTCACGGTATTGCTGATTATCGCGGGTATGGCTGATAACGTGCTCAAACCACTGTTGCTGGGGCGCGGGGTCGATGTACCCATGCCTGTGGTGCTGTTGGGTGCGCTGGGTGGTATGGCGACGAGCGGTATTCTCGGCATGTTTATCGGTGCCACGCTGCTTTCCATCGGTTACCGAATCTTTATGGCCTGGGTCAAAGAAGGTCCATCTGGCCCGACGTTGAGCGGACAAGATGCTCTGTGAGGATAGATTCAGGCGCCTCCTGCTAACAGGGGGCGCAAGCCTGGTCTTGAGCGCGTGTACCACTCTTGGGCCGGACTATAAAACCCCGCAGGTGCCGGAAGTGGCGCAATGGCAGCCGGCGACAAACACCATGGCTGCCAAAGCATCCCAAACCAATTACGACCAGTGGTGGGTGCAGCTCAATGACCCGACGCTGACTTTTCTGGTTAACGAGGCTTTACGTAAAAACCCGGACGTTAAAATCGCCGGTCTGCGCCTGCTGGAATCACGCGCCCAACTGGGGATTGCCGAGAGTCTGCTCTCGCCCCAGGCCACCATTGGTGATGGGGAAGTGCTTACCGGCGGCCAGCAACACGATGGCCGTTATATCTCCAGCACCACCTATGGCGCGGGTTTTAACCTCGGCTGGGAAATTGATTTCTGGGGTAAGTTTAAGCGCGGGATAGAGTCTGCTGATGCGAATTACTTCGCCACCCTGGCTCAATATGACGATATTCAGGTGCTGATGGCGGCGCAAGTCGCGCAACTGTACGTCAACATTCGCACGCTTGAAGCCCGACTGGAGATCACCCACAGCAACGCCAAAATTCAGCAGCGCAGCCTGGAAATCACCGAGAAATTATTCCTCAGTGGCAACAGCGCGGAGCTGGATGTACAGCAGGCGAAAACGCAATATTTATCAACTCTCTCCAGCCTTCCACAACTGGAAACCAGCCTGCGCCAAAGCCAGAATGCGCTGAGTGTGCTGCTGGCTCGTAAACCTGGTCCTCTGCCTGAAATGGCAACGAGCACCGGCGTGCTCCCTAAAGGGGATTTGGCTCTGGTCTCCGAAGTGCCTGCGGATTTGCTGCGTCGCAGACCTGATGTGCGGGTTGCCGAGCGGCAACTGGCTGCTCAATCGGCACTGATCGGCGTGGCAGAAGCTGATCTTTATCCTTCTATTTCTCTTATCGGCAGCGTGGGTATCAGCGCCCGTGATGGCAACAGCAGCACCTTGTCCTGGGTGGCGGGGCCAACGTTCAGCTGGAATCTGTTGGATCAAGGGCGGCTCGGTAACCAGGTGCTGGTGCAAGATGCCCGCTTCCTGCAACTGCATGAACGCTATCGGGACACGGTGTTTCAGGCGGCACGTGAAGTCGATGATGCCGCGGTTGCCTATGCCAACGACAAACAAGAGATCGACCTGCTGACGCAAACGGGGCAGGCGGCTAACCGTTCTCTGGATATTGCAAACACGCAATACCGCGAGGGCATGGCCGATTTCCAGCGCGTGCTGGATTCGCAGCGTGCGCTGTTCAACCAACAAGAAAGGCTGGTGAACAGTCGGGGTGCGTTGATGCGCGACCTCATCACACTCTATAAAGCGCTGGGCGGCGGCTGGGAGAAAGGGCGCGAACGTCCGCTGGTTGACCCGCAAACCGACGCTCATTTACGCCAGCGAGACAACTGGGTGCCTTTATTGGATGCACCTTTGCCATCAGCAACGTTACCCAAAGAAGGTAAACAGCAATGACAGAACCCTCTTCCCCGGCAGGGCTTGCCAGCCGTAGTGGCGTGATTGGTCTCCTCGTGGTGATTGTTTTACTCCTTTGCTGGTATTTAGCGGCCGACCGCCTTACGCCTTATACCTCTCAGGCACGGATACAGGCGTTTGTGATCCCTATCTCTGCCGAAGTCGCAGGCCAAATTCAGAAAGTCTATGTGCGTGACAATCAGGAGGTTTCGCCAGGTGACCCGCTGTTTGAGCTTGATCCTGAGCCTTATGACATTGCGCTGGCGCGAGCGCGTTCAGATTATGAAACGGTGCTCAGTTCGGTCAAAGCCAACAATGAAACCATTGCTGCTTCCAAAGCGGGTTTGCAGGCCGCGACAGCGGCATATCAAAACGCGGCGAAAGACGCGGAACGCCAGGAACGTTTATATCGCGAAGACCCCGGCACTATTTCCGTTCGTCGCCTTGAAGTGGCACAGGCTACGCGCGAAACCGCGCGCAGCCAGATGGCGGCGGCCGCTGCTGATGTGCGCCGGGCAACCGAAGCCGCAGGTGTTGCGGGCGATAACAATTCGCAGCTCTTGAGTGCGCGTTCAGCCGTGCATAAAGCCGAACTGGACCGCAAAAATACCGTGGTACTCGCGACCAACCGAGGGCTGGTGACGGACCTGCGCACGGACATCGGCCAGTTTCTGGGGGCCGGAGCACCCGTGATGACGCTGGTGGCGATTAACGATGTCTGGATTAGCGCCGACATGACTGAAAACAACATTGGCAACGTGAACGTCGGGGATGAAGTGGCGGTTCTGCTCGACAGCATGCCGGGGCATATTTTCAAAGGCCAGGTGCGCAGCATTAGCTATGGCGTCAGTGCCACGCAAAGCCAGCCTGCAGGCGTGTTGCCAACGGTGGATAACAACCGCGATTGGTTGCGCCAGGCGCAGCGTTTCCCGGTCAAAATTGCTTTTGTTAAAGATGATTTTCCACCCGTTCAAAACTTGCGGGTGGGTGGGCAGGCGGATGTGTTGGTTTATGCCAATGGCAGCGGCCTGATGAGCTTCTTCGGTAGCATCTACATACGATTGATGAGCTGGTTCTCGTATATCTACTGAGGTTCGCCATGCATAACGGGGATCGTGCCGTACTGAGGATTGGGGTTGGGGTCGCCATTGCGGTGCTGGTCTGTTACGGGCTCGCACTACCGATGCCGCACCTCGGCTGCATCATGGCGTGGATAGTGCTGTGCCAGGGGAAACCGCTGCCCATCAAGAAGGGGATTGTCGTTGGTTTGCTGCTGATGGCAACCATGATTGGCGGCGTGTTGATGGTGCCTTTGCTGACGCATTATCCGTTGCCCGCGCTGTTGTTTACCGCCTTGCTGCTTTACCTGTTGATGCTGATGGGGCTCAAAGGCAAAGGGATGCAGGCGATGCTGCTGATTACGGCGGTCACCATTATTCCCATCGCCGGGCTGATTGAACAATCACTTGCGATTGGCATCGCCCAGATGATGGGGCTTGGCATCATCATTGGCACGGTCGTTAACCGCTTCGCGCTGGCACTGTTTCCACCGCAAGCCACCCACGCTGCGGCTGCCAAAGTGGCACTGGCGCCGGAGTCACCGCATCTGCTGGCCTTACGTGCGGTACTGATTGTGTTACCGGTGTGGTTACTGGCGTTAAGCAACCCGGCGTTTTATATCCCGGCGGTGATGAAAACCGTCATGCTCGCTCAGCAAACGAATACCCTGGCGGCAAAACAGGTAGGACGCGAGCTGGTGCTTTCGACGCTGATGGGTGCGGGGCTTGCCGCGTTGCTGTGGTTCGCGCTCACCATCTGGCCTTCGTTATTAATGCTGGTGCTGTGGATGGCTCTGCTGAGCCTTTGGGTTGCCCGGCGTCTTGTACGGCTGGTGGCGAACCGCTTTACCCCCTCTTTCTGGAGTAATGCCTGGGTGACTTGTCTCATCTTGTTTGGCCCCGCCATTCAGGATAGCGCGTCGGGGAAAGATGTCTGGCTGGCGTCTGCGATGCGTTGCTCTTTGTATGTTGTGGTTGCCCTGTATGGCTGGGCGTGCGTTGTGATTCTTGAACGTTGGCGCCCGAGTGGCCGGCCAGCGGCTGAACCTGTTCCAGGAGGATAATATGTTGCTGGTTTTACTGACGGGGATGCCTGTCATCCTGTGTAATATGCTGCTGCAATCGTGGGTGTCTATCTGGTGTATTCGTTTTTACATCAAACGCTTTCACCACAAAGAAGGGGTGTTGGCTGGGGTGCTGGCACTGTTTGGCATCATTATCATCGTACTGATGGGGAACCTGCTGCAAATTCTGCTGTGGGGCGCGCTGTTTCTCTGGCTGGGGGAATTTGCCACGCTGCAAGAGGCGGTGTACCACTCGGGCGTTAACTTTGCCACGCTGGGGTATGGCGACATCGTGATGAGTGTTAAATGGAAACTGCTTGGCCCACTGGAAGCGGTAAACGGCGCATTGATGATTGGCTTGTCAGGAGCGAGCATGCTGGCGGTTTTGCAGCACCATATTCGCAAGCAGGTAGGGTCGTTTAATTAGTTTTTCACCTGCATTTAACAGCAGGCGCTAAAGAACTCGCTGTTGTCCGAATTTAAGAAATTAACCGGGCAGCAGCTATTTATTAGTATCCCGTATTGTTGCCTGTTATTTACCCTTTGCGTGAAACTTCACACTGCTGAATGCCTATTTCCCGGTACTCATTTCTCTTTCCAGCGTCATAATCTACCGCAAATTCACATTTAACATTTCTTTAAAACTTAAGCATATAAAGAAACAACATGATAGGTTTGATCGATCTATATAATACAAATGATCAGTGGTACCTATTGATTAAATCTATCGAATTTAATTTATTGATCGTTATTATCGATCTGTGTTTATATATTAAACGTACTTATGTGTTTCGAACTTACATTTAGTAACAAGTACAACGACACTTCTACCAGCCGAGTAAAATACAGACATCTTTTGAGTAACATTAATTTATAAGAAAAAATGATGAATTAAAGATAATACCAATTTGATGCTTTCAGTTTTGGGAAGCATTAGGAATTTTATCACTATGGCTTGCTACCTGGCAATAAATGTCCAAAAAAGAGTATTTCTTCAATGAGCACATGGTTCCAGAACACATTTATTTATCAATTAAACAACAGCCGGATTTTGTTATTTAATAACCGCATCATTAAATCTGTGGTGGCAAGTTCCCTGGCTATTGTTCCCTTTGCTATCATTCGCGCACTGATCGTCGTAAGCTCCATTATTGCCAGCCATATGGGATGGCATCACTCCTCGGCCCGCCTGCTCCAGCTAGAAGAAACGCTCACTGAGTTTATGCCCATCGTAATGAATGCTTTCATGGCATTGCATTGGGCAATTCGTAACCGTTATTCGGTTGTCCATTTTTTGACAATTAATTTATGTAGCCTGCTATTTATCAGTCGCGTCATCAGTGATGGTAAATTCTTCTTTTTCGACATAACAGTACCGCTAGCACTGCTTTCAGGCATTACCGTTAATATCTTATTGGATAACGCCATCCGTTTTGTCGATAAATTCCAGTTTCTGAAAAACAAGAGCCGCAAAGCTTCAATATTATTTTTCTTTTCAGTGCTTATTATTTCGTTTTCGACCTTTATCATTGGCGTGGTCGCCCACTCTTTTTATCAGTGGATATTCCCGCTCATTTCGCAGGGTCTTTTGGGGTCTTACCCTGATAATTTTATCGATGGATTGCTGTATATCGTTTTCCGTTGCATACCCTGGTTCTTCGGGATTCATGGCTATTTTATTTTCGCCGAATTAGATATCGGCTTTATTAACGAGATGCAGGGGAACATCGCCGCCTGGCACGCAGGGCAGGCGCAGCTCAACATTATTAGCCCGGTTTTTTATAATATCTGGTGCACGATGGGGGGAACGGGAAACACGCTGGGAATGCTGCTGTGCATTGCGTTAAATAGACGCTCACCACACCGCCATGTGCTCGGGTTATCACTGCCGCTGTCTCTTTTTAATGTCAACGAGCCATTAATTTTTGGCTTGCCGATAGTCATGAATCCCTTGCTGATTATCCCTTTTGTACTGGTCCCCGCGGTTTCGTACACCATCGCTTATACCGCCACGGCCTGGCATCTTGTGCCGCCGGTTTCGGAGGCGGTTAACTGGAGCGTGCCACCGATTCTGAGTACCTGGATTGCGACGGGCGGCTCGGTTTCAGCCATCGTACTGAACATTGTGATTATTGGCGTGAGTGCGCTTATCTATGCCCCTTTCGTCAGAAAGTGGTGTATCAGCAAGCAGAAAACACCGGAGCTGGATCTCTTTCTACCACCGACTAATCTCGACCTGGTTCCCGGCCATTATCTTCAGTCGGAAGAGAAGTCTTACCTCGACGCGCTTAACCAGATACAGCGGTTACAAACCAGCGGCCACTTTATTCTTTATTTTCAGCCTCAGGTGCGGATTTCTGACCGCCGAATCATTGGCGTTGAAGCGTTAATTCGCCACCAGGGTCTGGATGGGAAAATTACTCCCCCCGTTTTCCTGCAATATTATGACCGCCTGAAAGCCATGGCTGATATCGACTTTTGGGTGATTGAGCAATCCATTAATTACCTGCATCAGCATATGAGTAGCTTCAAAGACATGACGCTGTCGGTCAATGTCTCTGCCCAGACGTTACTTGATAAGCGGCTGCTTACCGTGATTTCTCAGGTGCTGGAAAAACCATTGCCACCCGGCTGGACTCTGGAAATTGAAATAACAGAGACGCAGGCGGTTATCGACCCGGCAGGTGTGATTGCAATACTGATGCAGCTGAAAGCATTGGGGATTCGTATCGCGCTCGATGATTTCGGCGCGGGCTATTCGACGCTCAATTACCTGACACGCTATCCGCTCGACAAAATTAAGCTGGATCGCTCACTGGTGCAGGGGCTGTCTGAAAAAGGCGGGCTCCAATTCTTAAAACAGGTTACCCGACTGTGTCGTCTGACCCAGTGCAACCTGGTCATCGAAGGTGTTGAAACAGAAGACGAACTACGCCAGGTGCTGGTTGAAGGGATTGAAACCGATCAGGAACTGGCCCAGGTCCGTTCTGTAGGGATTGAACTGGCTCAGGGGTTTCTCTTCTGGCGCCCGCTGTCGGTGGACAATTTATGTGTGGTGCTCAAAGAGAACCATCACGGCCTGGAGCAGCAGCAATGCGCTAAAGCCGAGCTGGAATTTGTAGAATAAAACACCGCTCTCAAGTTGCACTGATCTTTGAGAAAGATAAAAGGGACAGTTAAAAAAGGAGTCATCAGAAAATGAAAAGTCGCACGGATATCACTCAGTCGGTAAAGATCATCGGTGATGAAATAGAAAAATGTGACCAGTCTTACTTTGCCATTAGAAAAATGGAACAGCGCATTGAGTTAGTTCAGGCAAACCAGGTGGCTTTTCTTAAAACCGGTGCCATTACGGTTCACCGTGTTGATGATGGGCTACTGACTATTACGGTTAAAGCCCCGGCGGTTATCGGGCTGGGTAATATGAAAGGAGAGGGCGGTGCACACTATATTCAGTGCAAAACGGAATGCTCGATGTGGGTGCTGGACTCTGAATCTGCCTTTGAATTGTTTAATGAAAAGGCACTTTGGCCACATGCCTTTTTCGTTATCAGAAAATATTTACATCTGTTTTTATCGAAGAGCGAAATGGTCAATAAGCCTTCGGTGAAGGAGATCGTTGTTGAGCATTTAAAGAAAATCTGGGCGCTTAGTGAGCCGGAAAGAAATGCCACATCTGTGTATGAATTTATCCTGTCCCGAAACAATGTTTCCAGAAGTGCGGTACAAAAAACGATCATGGATCTTGTGGCCCAGGGGTGTATTCGATTCCATCGCGGAAAGCTTTTATCCGTGACCGATCTTTAATAACCAGACACCGCCAGGCACCTGGTTAATCCAGTGTTCACTATGCATGTGCAAAGTTCAGCGCTAGTTGGATCCCGGTTTGATGATAGCTAACTGCTCTCTTAGTTTTTGCTCATCAGCATCATTATGCTGATGGCGGGCAATGGAAATTAAAGAGCGATAAACATTTAGGTCGTTATGTTGGCCGACATATTCGCTGCCCCAACGATAGAAATTATCGAGTAATGCGGCGTCATGAGTTTGATTAAATTGCAGCAGCATCGCGACGTGGCGGTCGTAGTTGTAGCGCTCCCACTGAACCCACGGGTTAATCAACTGCGCAACAGGGGCGGAATTTTTCATTCCTGTTCGTTCAAATTCAGTCAGCACCTGGTGGGTTTTAAAACCGCTGGCAAAAAAGACCACTGCGCAGAAGGATATACTGACCACCGCTGCGGCCACGACTTTGTACGTTTTCTTTTGCGGGAGTTCTGCTGGTTGTTCACTGATGCACAGGCGACATAACAGAATAAGCGTTAGCCAATGAGCTGCCGATTGGTAAAGCGGGTATTCGGTCATGGTGTGCAGTGCAATCGGCAGGCTCAGTGCCCACAAGGGTAATGCGTAGCGGTTGTTACCTTTTATCAGCGTAAGGTAGCCCGCAGCGATGGCCAGCATGCCCGCCGCAGCGGCAATACCACCTTCCGCCCAACCAAATAAAAACTCATTGTGAGCGTGGGGGATGGGGTATGGGAACGTATGATGAAGCAACTGTGGGGACACTCTTGCAACAACATATTCGAAATGGCCATAACCCCAACCCATAATTGGGCGCTGGCGAATCATTTCAATAGCGGACTTCATAATGTAAATCCGTTCGCTGTTCGAGCCTTCTTTATCGACAATTGCCACTAAGGGTGCCAGCCAGTGGCTGTTCTTCAATAATTCGCCGATAGCCACGCCGCAAAGGGAGAGGGCGAGTAGCAGCAAGATTTTGCGGGGCTGGTGGCGATAAACGACACACAGCAGGACAAATACCGCTGCGCAGCCAAGGTAGCCCACCCGTGACTGAAGAATCACCAACATCGTAGGCAGCATAACCACAGCGATGCGGCAGAAATTTGTCAGCAGGCGGTTTGCTGTATTCAGGCAAAACCATAATGCGATGGCGTAGCCGGTGGCCAGAAAACTAGCCAGCACGTTAATTTGCTGGAAAATACCGTATGGGCGCGTCCCGGGAACGAACTCCATCCAGTTATCATAGCTGTGTGTTTTGAGCTGCCAGAGCGTGATACCCCACTCTATCAACGCGCCAACCAACACGCTTAACAGCAGAAACTTTCTTTGCTGTGAGCTAAAACGTAACTGAATTAACACCCAAAATAGCGCGATCCCGCCCCATAAGCCGGCGAGGCGAATAAGGGCAGTGCTCAAGACAACTTGTGAAGTGTAAAATGCGGGTAGGCTCAACAAGATGCCACCCAGAATAAAGAGTTTCAATGATTGGGGTAGGGCGTGTGCGGGTAAGCTAAATAATGAAATTCCGGCAATAAAAATAACTAGGGAAATAATACCCCAACATAAAATATTGCCAGGTAGTTTCAAACCTAAGCCACCCATGTTGGGGGCGTAAATATGCATAAGAATCATGAAATAACAGCTAATCAAAAAGACCACGCTGTAGGTTAAACGTTTATTGGTTAACATTGTTTTATTGCTCAGGTAAAAGTTGCATAAAAGTATTGCTAAGCAAAAAACCTGATCATTTCAGCAGCATGAACAGGTTTTTATTTTCTATATAAATCTGTCAGTTATTAATGTCAGAATTTATCAGGCAGTTTCTCGATGCTCACTAATATCCCATTTTTGATAGTAATGTAGTTTCCGGCACCGAGTTGTTTTAGGATCTCCATCACCCGACTGCGTGAAAGCATGGTCCGGCTGGTGATAAATTTTGCCGCCGTAATGGCGTAGCGATCTTCGATTGTTAACGCCATCAATAACCCAAGATGGTGTTTAACGATATGATAAGCGTCCTGGGCAACCATGTTGGTATCCCGAACCATATAGCCTTTAATAATTCGCCCCAACACAACGGCTACTTCACGCCACAGACCTTTCTGATCGATAATTTTAAGTGCGGTTTCTCTGGATATATACCCTACAACCATTGAGGTGTGGGCCTGCGCAATGACATCGACTTTCTGAAACGCATGTGCCAGCCCCAGAATGGCCGGCGCCTGAGTTTCATGAATCAGCAAGCGATCGCTTTTGCGGTAATAACCGACGTTGCCTGTTTCAATCAACAGTAGCTGCTCATCATCCTGTTTAAAGTCCAGGAACACGTCGTTGCGTTTCAGTCTCTTCTTTTCAGCCAGAGGCATTAATGCTGAGAAAAGTTTCTCCAGGGCTGTAGAGTAGTGTATGTCGACGTCCAAAAGACTACTAAACTGTTTATCCATTACATCCTCAGCACATCAAGTAGAACGATAATTCTATATGAATTTTAATGAAATCATATCTAAATTATAGAACATTCTGATAAGTAACGGATGAAATAAATGAGAAATATCTTCCCTGCTTATATGGAAAGGACAAGGTGTTATTTTTTTATAGAAATTGAGTTAAAATAAAAATGACCACAACAATATTCTTTCCATTATTTTGGATTTACAGTCCGATTCAGGATTTAGAGTCCGGAAAAGCACCAGGGTTTGCATGGCCCTGCTTATAATAATCGCTATTATACATCTCACGATTTAGTCGTAAAGAAGCTCAGTATTTAATATTCAACATGGATGGACTAAATAAATGGAAAGGATAAAACGTTCTGTTTCTATATTTGTTAATCCTGATTTGCTTATTAAATAGTGACACAGTGATTTTGTTTATACATGTATAGGAACTGCTTTTAATGAAAATGTCTAAAATTGTTTTGGCTCTGAGCCTGGGTATGACTTTAGTAACAGCGGCACACGCTGAAGTTAAAGATCAAGGTCACGGTACTGTTCATTTTGTTGGTTCAATCATTGATGCTCCATGTTCAATCGATCCAGATTCTGTTGACCAGACCATTAAAATGGGTGCGATTTCTAACGCAGCGCTGAAAGACGGTGGCCGTTCAGAGCCAGTAGATTTCAAAATTCTGCTGACTCAGTGCGACGTATCGACTCTGACTGATGGCGTGACTGTGACCTTCAGTGGTTCACCAAGTACCGGTAACGCGGAACTGCTGGGCATCACCGGTTCTGCAAGCGGTGCAAGTATTGCTCTGATTGATGGCGCGGGTAGCCCGATTAAACTGGGTGAAGCATCCGTAGCTCGCCCACTGGTTGACGGCAGCAACGAAATGGACTTCGCAGCGTTCCTGCAAGGTGATGCAGGTGCATCTGCAGCTATCGTCCCAGGTTCGTTCACAAGCGTTGCTAACTTTACTCTGAGCTACAACTAAGTCAGTCGTATTACTTAGTCATAGAGTTCACTTGTAAATAGGCCAGGGTAATGGATTACGTAAAACGACTTGCTTTAGCGCAATTACTGTTCTGGCCTTTAATATCCATCAGCACTGCCAAAAGCAGTGTTGGTGGATATCAAGATCATGGTCGTGCCACATTATCGGGGTCCATTACTGGTTCCGCATGTGCCATTGACACCAATAGCCAGGATCAGAGTTTAAATCTTGGTGTGATTTCAGCGGCTGAAATACAGCAGTTTGGCCATGGTAGTGAAACGCCTTTTGCTATTAAGTTAATTAACTGCACATTAGTTTCTTCCAGCAAAACACAACCTAACTGGAGTTATTTTAGTGTTACCTTTGATGGTAATTACATCGATGGTGATTTATTTGGGCTTGATGGTGATGCTCGTGGTTTTGGTCTTTACATTAAAGATGAGTATGGGAATTCTGCATTGCCAGGGCAAGCTATGCCCGCAGGTATTATCGATGCAGGAAGTATTGTTCTCAATTACCGACTCCGTCTTCAGAAAGATAACAATTCGTTACAGGCAGGGAGCTATCACACGGTAATAAGATACCAACTGGAATATTACTAATGGCTAACAAAAATTTGGCGATGACCACGTTCTTAACGCTGCACCGTTTGTCACCGTTGGCTATTCTTACTAGCCTTTTCTTGCACAGCGTTCCTGCCTGGTCTAGTGATACAGTTGAATTTAATACTGATGTGCTGGATGTAAAAGATCAAAAAAATATTGATATTTCCCAGTTTGCTCGGGCAGGTTTTGTTATGCCGGGCAACTATCAAATGGATATTCATATCAATAAACAGGTGGTCACCGACCAACCTGTGATTTATATGGCACCGCCAGATGATGCCAAAGGCAGTGTAGTGTGCCTTGCACCCGATCAAGTTAAATTTTTAGGTCTAAAAGAAGAATACCAAAATAAACTGATCTGGTGGAATGATAGCAAATGCCTTGATCTCACTTCTTTGCAAGGAATGCAAGCTAAAAGCGATCTGGGGACTAACTCCCTGTATTTAAGCATTCCGCAAGCCTACCTTGAATATACCGCGGAAAACTGGGATCCCCCTGCGTTATGGGACGATGGTCTGGCGGGTGCATTGTTTGATTACAACGTGAACGCTCAGCGCAATCGCCCTCAGTCAGGGGCTGCCACCACGGATATCAGTGGTAATGGTACAACTGGCGCGAATTTTGGGCCGTGGCGTTTACGTGCCGACTGGCAAGCACAGAAATACTCAGGTGGGGACAGTGGCAGTGACGAAAGTTCATCATTTGACTGGAGTCGTTACTATGCCTATCGGGCGCTGAAATCCATTCATGCAAAATTGACCATGGGTGAAGATTACCTCGACTCCGATCTGTTCGATAATTTCCGTTTCGCCGGAGCCAGTATTAAGTCTGACGATAATATGCTGCCGCCTAATCTGCGTGGCTATGCGCCTGAAATTGTGGGTGTGGCAAAGACCAACGCCAAAGTAACGGTGAAGCAAAAAGGGCGCGTGTTGTATGAAACACAAGTCGCGGCGGGTCCATTCCGTATTCAGGATATGAACGATGCGGTAAGCGGTAAACTGGATGTCACCGTCGATGAACAAGATGGCACTTCGTCAACGTTTCAGGTGGATACGGCTAGTATTCCATACCTTTCGCGCCCAGGTTCCGTGCGTTTTAAAGCCGCGGCAGGCAAACCTGATGACACTGACCACCATTCACAAGGGCCGGTATTTGGCACGGGTGAGTTTTCGTGGGGTATCAATAACGGTTGGTCACTGTATGGCGGCTTGTTAGGTTCCGGGGAATATAACGAAGCATCAATCGGTATTGGCCGTGATTTATTAATCCTCGGCGCGTTGTCTTTCGACATTACGCGTTCGAATGCGCAACTCGATGATGGTACTCATAGTGGTAACTCTTACCGTGTGAGTTATTCCAAACGTTTTGATGATTACGATAGCCAGATTACCTTTGCGGGCTATCGCTTCTCAGAAAAAGAATTTATGAGCATGGATAACTATCTCGATGCACGTTATGGCGACAATGAAAGCTATAGCGACAAAGAGATGTATACCGTGACATTTAATAAGCAGTTTAAAGATGTCGGTATCAGCATATATGCCAACTATAGCCACCAGACTTACTGGGATAGCCCGGCAGATGACCGTTTCAGCGTGTCAGTGTCGAAGTACTTTGATATCGGCAGTATTAAAGATGTGAGTGTTAACGCATCGTTATATCGCTCCGTTTATCAGGGCACGAAGGATGATTCCTTCTATTTAAGCCTGAGTGTGCCACTGGGTGACGGCGCGTCGCTAAGTTACAACGGGCAGACCAGCGCAGACAGTAGCAGCCAGAACGTTAGCTATAACAAAACCATTGATAATAATAATAATTATAGTCTTTCAGCCGGCGTGGGTGCTGAGAATAATGCCTCGTTTAACGGGTATTACACCCATAATGGTGATGTGGCCAAAATGACGGCCACGGCGGCGTATGCGCAAGGTGATTACAGCTCTGCGGGCTTGTCAATGGCTGGCGGGATGACGGCAACGACACATGGTGCGGCGTTACACAGTATTGGCTCACCAGGGGAAACTCGTTTGATGGTCGACACCAGTGGCGTGGCTGGAGTACCTATACAAGGCTCAACAGCTACAAGTCACTCGAATTACTTTGGTAAAGCGGTGATTTCAGGGATCAATAGCTATTATCGTACCAATGCCTCGATTGACGTTTCGAAACTTTCGGACAATGTTGAAGCCGTGAAGTCGGTAACTCAGGCAACCCTCACTGAAGGTGCTATCGGCTATCGCAAGTTTGACGTGATTGCCGGTGAGAAAATGATGGCGGTGATACGCCTGCAAGATGGTTCATTCCCCCCATTTGGAGCGACTGTTCAGAATGCGGAACAGCGTGAAACGGGGATCGTGAACGACAATGGGATGGTTTACCTCACTGGTATGACTCCCAATGCAAAAATGACCGTTGCCTGGGATGGCGATCAGCAGTGTGAAATACAACTTCCGAAAGTACTCAAGAGTGAGAACAGTGATGGCTCTGCGGCCAACTTACTGCTGCCTTGTGTAAGTTCGGTGAATTGATAAACTTTTTAATTGTAACCGGCGCTTAGCGCCCGAATCTTCAGGTAATGTATGAACAAGCAACGTGTAGTGAGTTTTTTATTGTTGGCTGGTATGGCTGTTTCTTCACAGTCTTATGCTGCGATTTCTATGGATCGCACGCGTGTTATTTTTAACGGCGACCAAAAAGCATTAAGCCTTAATATCGAAAATCAAAACCAACATCTGCCGTATCTGGCTCAAGCCTGGATTGAAGACGATAAGGGTCAAAAAATTGACGGGCCGCTGACGATTTTGCCACCGGTGCAGCGTGTGGAACCTGGAGCGAAAAGCCAGGTGAAGATCCAGACGCTAGCGGGTATTAATACCCTGCCGCAGGATCGTGAAACCTTATATTACTTCAACCTGCGTGAAATTCCGCCGCGCAGTGAGAAACCAAACGTATTGCAGCTTGCGCTCCAGACTCGCGTGAAAATGTTCTATCGCCCGGCCGCTATTATTCCTAAAAAGGATGATATCGCCAGTGCCTGGCAAAATGATCTGACCCTGACTAAACAAGGTGACGGTTATAAAGTGACTAATCCAAGCGCCTATTACGTCACTTTAGTTGATGCCCGCGCCAGCAGTGCCAGCACAGGTAACAAATTTAAGCCTGTTATGATTGCACCAAAAAGCACTGCCATGTTGGGTGCTGCAAATCTGGGGAGCACACCTGTGATTACCTACATTAACGACTACGGTGGTCGCCCAACCTTGCACTTCGCTTGTAGTGGCAGCGAATGCAAAGTTACTGCCAACAAAGTGGAATAAACGGGTGATAAGGCCAGGAGTTGCCGCTATGCGCGCAGGGATGTTTTTGATGGTCATGATGTTATCCAGCCCAGTATTACGGGCGCAGACAGTCGATACCGGTGAGGTCGACGGTCAGCATGGGCAAATAAATGTCGATGGCATTATGACCGAATCCCCGTGCATGCTGGATATGGTCTCCGACTTTCAGGAAATAGAGTTGGGGGTTATCAATAACGCCCAACTTCGCAAACCTGGCGATCAGGGGCCAAGGGTGGAGTTTGACTTAACCTTGCGCCACTGTCTGTCTTCTGATTCGCGTTTGACCAACCAGAGCAATGGTACCGTTTCCGGTGCCAGTGACCAACCGGTGATGTATATGGAATTTGTCTCTGCAAATGACGGGACCAACCCAGACCTTATTCAGGTAAAAGGGATACATGGTGTGGGGTTGCGTCTCAAGGATGACCGTTACCACGTAGTGCATTTAGGTGAGTTTACCGCACCGCTGTTTTTAAACAGTGGTCAGAATATGCTGAAATACAACATTGCCATTGAACGTACCAGTGAAAAACTGGTATTGGGCCCGTTTCATGCCATGGTAGATTTTAAAATCCACTACTACTGATAAATGATAATGATGATGAAACAACGGTTTATTTACTTGGTATCATTCGTTTGGTTATTTTTAATCTTTTCCGGAGCAATGAATATTGCCTGGGCAAATGGCCCTATAGCCGCAGGTGTAAAATTAACTGCCGATGGTTACGGAACAGCAGTGCATATTACAGGTACTGTTCTTCCTCCATTTCCATGTAAAATTAACAATGATCAGGCAAGCCCTATTGTTGATTTTGGCAGTGATGTACGTACTGACTTAATTGATGGAAAAACCTACGATACCAAAGTGTTACCAGTGAAAGTTACCTGTGACGGTGATCCAGGAGCTGTCATGCAATTTTCCCTTAAAGGGACTGCAACTGATTTTGACAGTGCGGCGTTAAAAACGAATATTGATGGTTTGGGTATTAAAATCTACAACGGTGCTGATGCTATGGATATCAACAGTTGGGGGAATATTAATTATGATGAACCACTTAACCTGACTGTTGTTCCGGTAAAAAGTAAGCTCGCTAATTTGCAGGGTGGTGATTTCTCAACCACCGGCACGCTGATTATGCGAATCGAATAATAAGGCGATAATATGAATAAATTACGTTTTTTTTTCGAGCAAAGCTTTTTCTGGCTGTTGTTTATTAATCCCCAAGTAGTGATCGCCGATTCTGAGGTTAACTTTCACGGTACTCTGGTGGTAGTACAATGCCAGGTCAATCAGGATCAAGAAGTTAAAGTACAATTTAATAACGTGGGCGTTAAAAAGGTGGATGGTGTTAATTATGAGACCGCCATTCCTTTTGCGATTACCTGTAATAACATGGGTAGCGATGTTAATCCGGCATTAACACTGAATGTTAAAAGCACCGTATCTGATTTTGATGAAAATGCCGTAGCAACTGACGCAGACGGCCTGGCAATTAAAATCAAGATAAATGGTGAGGCTTTGGATCTCAATACTGACATTGCGATCAACTATCCCTCGCTGCCTGCGCTCACCGCCGTGCCGGTAAAAAAAGCTGGCGTTGATTTAACTGCGAGACCTTTTCATGCCACTGCTACGCTGGTGGTGAATGTTGCTTGAGGCAGGCAATCATGTATAAAAATTCTCTGTCGGCAGCATTGCTGGCGTTTGCGTTAGCTATCACTTCTACATCAAGCCAGGCTGATTCAGTCGTCGATTTTGACGGCACTCTGGTTGAAGACCCTTGCACGCTGGCAGTGGGTGATCAGGGTGAAAATATCGTCGCCGACTTTGGCACAATTATTGATAAATATCTTTATACCAATGGTCGCAGCTCGCAGCAGAGTTTTACTATATTGTTACAGGACTGTGATACGTCATTGGGAAAAACGGTGAGCTTTATCTTCCGCGGCGTTGAGGACAGCGACCAGCCTGGCCTGCTGGCGCTTGATGCTACCTCAGGGGCCACAGGTGTCGCCGTGGCCATCACCAACGCTGACGGAACGCCGCTGCCGCTGAACGAAGCCAGCGAGTTGGCAAACCTCAATGACGGTGACAACCAGATTTCATTTCAGGCTTTCGTCCAGGCTTCTTCTACGGCGATAACGAACAATGCAATTACGTTGGGCGAATTTAGCGCGACGGCAACGTTTGAGATGGAATATGAATGAATGTTAAAAATAAATTATTATTATCTTGCTTTTGTTTTTTATTTATAAATGTTAAGCCAATGGCTGAGCCGAATGGAACCTGCTGGAGTGTTCCGCTAGTATCTTTCATCATTACTATTTCTGCTGGTAGTTTTAATGATTCGAAAGCTGGCACAACTGCAACATTTGACTTTGGTAATATGAGCGCCCCTTATTACCCCATGGGGTGGTGTCTCTAATTGGTTGAATCTGATGTACAATGCGGGCTTTTGAGGTTTGCTCATGGCCAGAGTTAATGTTCATTGCCCCCGTTGTCAGTCTGATCTGGTTTATCGGCATGGCCAAAGTTCGAAAGGCTATGACAGGTTTCGCTGTCGTGATTGCCATCGGGTATTTCAGCTCACATACACCTACGAAGCCCGAAAACCTGGGGTGAAAGAGCAGATTGTTGAGATGGCTTTCAACGGCTCCGGTGTCCGGGATACTGCCAGAGTGCTGAAAATCGGCATAAACACCGTCATCCGTGCTTTAAAAAACTCACGCCCCGCAGGATAACTTCGTCTCCTGTAGCTCATGCTGATGTGGCGCTCATCTGCGAACTCGATGAGCAATGGGGGGTCGTCGTCGGCAAGGCCCAACAACACTGGCTGTGGTACGCATATAACACCAAAAACGGCGGCGTCCTGGCCTACACTTTCGGCCCCCGGACCGATGAGACCTGCCGGGAATTACTTGCGCTGCTGTCACCGTTCACTATAGGCATGATAACCAGCGATAACTGGGGTAGCTATACCAGAGAAGTGCCGCAGGATAAGCATCTGACCGGCAAAATTTTCACTCAGCGCATTGAACGCAATAACCTGACTCTGCGCACACGTATCAAAAGGCTCACTCGCAAAACTATCTGCTTCTCATGCTCTGTTGAGCTGCATGAAAAAGTCATCGGGGCCTTCATTGAAAAATACATGTTCTACTAATTGGAGTCATTACCTTTTCGCAGAACGTTTTTGCATTCTACTGCGAATGCGGCGTCTTAAAAAATTTTGGCAAACAAATGGTTAGCATGTCATTGCAATAATCCAGTTACACAATATGTCAATGTTATGCTTATTGCCATGCCAGTGACTGGATTTATATAAACAGGTGTTATCACCAAAAGTAATGCGAATATTGGGGTGGCATTGTTATTTAATGGTGATATCGTCGCGCCTGAGAATGTCTATCAGACAAAACTAGTCGAATGTAGCGGTAAGACTTTTCCTTTTGTTTATCTGTTTTACCGTAAGCATGTGGGCATAATTCCGTGGTCATTTTTAACTATGCCCGCAATATGCCCACGGAAAAATGGTGCAGTCACTTCACGTTGGGTAATAAAGGATTGGCTTTGACGCTGGTTTTTACGGGGTTTTGGTTACGGCGGGAAATGTCAGATAACTAAGAAATGGTGTCCCCTGCAGGAATCGAACCTGCAACTAGCCCTTAGGAGGGGCTTGTTATATCCATTTAACTAAGAGGACCTAATGCCCGTCATACTTCAAATTGTGGGGGTGTTGGCTGCATTCACAAATTCCTGTCACTTACTCAAGTAAGCTCCTGGAGATTTGTTCTTTTGCCGCCTACCCACAATTCGAACTATTTAGGGCATTGCGCGGCACAGTATACCCGCTTTTAGGTCTGAGTTAAGGGGCACGCCTGCTGATTGCCTGAAACGTAACCAGTTTTACCTGAGCCGCGCCTGCTTTTTGTCTTCATCGCCTTCTTTACCATCCTCCACTTCCTGTTTGCGCTTGGCTTTAGCCTTCGCTTCGGCTTTTTTCTTGTTGCTCATATCGTTACGGATTTGTGCGTGGCTAATCAGTGCGAAGATAAACGTGCCGCCACAAATGTTGCCGGCAAGCGTTGGCAGGGCGAACGGCCAGAAGAATTCGCTCCAGTGGATGGTGCCGTTAAATACCAGGTAGAGAATTTCCACCGAGCCAACCACGATATGGGTTAAATCACCCAGTGCGACCAGCCAGGTCATGATGATAATAACCAGTATTTTTGCCGAACCCGCAGAAGGGAACATCCACACCATGGTGGCGATTATCCAGCCGGAAATGATGGCGTTGGCAAACATCTCGCCCGGTGTATTGTGCATCACGTCCATACCGATCGAAACGAACGCATCGCGTGTTTCTTCATCAAATATCGGCATATATTCAAACGCATAAGCGGCAAGCCCGGTGCCTATCATATTGCCCAGCAGCACCATGCCCCATAAACGCAGCAACAGCAGAAAATTTGGCCCGGTAGGTTTTTGCATCACCGGCAGCACAGCGGTGACTGTGTTTTCGGTGAATAGCTGCTGGCGTGCCATGATGACGATGATAAAGCCAAAGGTGTAGCCGAGGTTTTCCAGTAAAAAACTACCGGGCACGCCTTCAAGATTGACGTGAAAAACCCCCTTTGCCAGCAGCGATGCACCCATTGATAAGCCCGCCGCAATCGCTGACCACAACAACGCCATTGCATCACGTTCCAGCTCTTTTTCACCGTCCTGACGGATATGCTCATGGATAGCCATGGCGCGTGACGGCAGTTGCTCTTCATCGACTTCTATCTTCTCCCCATGGTCTTTTTCATCACTTTCGACTTCAATCTCATCGGTGGATTTATCGATTTTATCTTCTTTTAGTTCATCCATTCTGTAGGCCACTCACCCGTTAACTGTTCCTTTAAGCGTAGCGGTTTTTGGCTTGATTCCCTGTGGCGCGGGGGAAATCGACTTAATTTTGATCTCAGGTGTGAGGTTTACCTCTTTTGGAGTACCGCAGATGCGGTAGCCCATCTGGAGCAAAGCCTATGATGTGTTATGATTTTGTTTCCCCGAGACAAGGAGTGGCTCCTCAAATGCTTGATGCGATTAACCTGACCTGTGTACGTGACGACCGCGTGTTGTTTAGCGAGTTGTCTTTCACCGTACAACCAGGTGAAATGGTGCAAATCGCCGGGAAAAATGGGGCCGGGAAAACGTCGTTACTACGGATCCTGGCGGGCCTTGCGCAGGCCGAAGAGGGCGAGGTTAAGTGGCAAGGGGAAGGGCTGTCCCGTATGCGCTATCAATATCATCAGGATTTGTTGTGGCTCGGGCATCAGCCAGGTATCAAAACCGTTCTGACCGCATTTGAAAATCTCAGTTTCTACCACGCTAACAGTGCGGAATCTCTACGTTGGCAAGCACTTACTGAGGTTGGTCTGGCAGGCTTTGAAGATCTTCCTGTTAACCAGCTTTCTGCCGGGCAACAACGCCGTGTCGCGCTGGCTCGTTTATGGCTGAGTACGCAAAAGCTCTGGATTCTGGATGAGCCTTTTACCGCCATTGATGTCACCGGTGTGGAAAAACTGACCCGCCAACTCCAGCGTCATACTGAAAATGGTGGCATGGTGATTCTCACCACACACCAGCCGCTGGCCGTGGGCAATGTTCGTCAGGTTCATTTGCAGGAGAAACGGGCATGATGCGCCGCATTTTCTTGCATGAATTGCGTGTAGTGTTCCGCAAAGGTGCAGAAATCGCCAACCCTCTGTGGTTCTTTCTGATTGTTATTACCCTGTTTCCGCTAGGAATTGGCCCTGAGCCACAACTGCTGGCGCGCATTGCGCCGGGCGTGATTTGGGTTGCAGCGCTGTTGGCATCGTTGCTGGCGATGGACCGGCTGTTTCGCGATGACTTTCAGGATGGCTCGCTTGAGCAGTTGATGTTGTTGCCAATCCCTTTGCCGATGGTGGTGTTAGCGAAAGTGACCGCTCACTGGGTGGTGACGGGTTTGCCGCTGCTGATCCTCTCTCCATTGGCGGCACTGTTACTGGGGCTGGATTTTTACGCCTGGAAAGTCATGGCATTGACGCTACTGCTTGGCACGCCAACACTGAGTTTCTTAGGTGCTCCGGGTGTGGGGCTGACGGTGGGTTTACGGCGTAGCGGCGTGTTGCTGAGCCTGTTGGTGCTACCGCTGACCATCCCGCTGTTAATTTTTGCTACCGCCGCAATGGACGCAGCTTCCATGCATCTTCCCGTTGACGGTTATATGGCCATCCTTGGTGCGCTTCTTGCAGGCAGTGCGACGTTAAGCCCGTTTGCAACGGCGGCTGCGCTACGCGTAAGTACGCAATAGATTTGTCGGATGTCACTGTAACATCCACCCAAGCAACTTTTTTGTGAGCAACGATTATGTGGAAATGGTTACATCAGCTCGCTAAACCCGAGCGGCTTTATCAGCTTTGCGGGCGTCTGGTGCCGTGGTTTGCGATTATCAGCACGGTGCTGTTAGTGGTCGGTTGTATATGGGGTTTTGGTTTTGCACCCGCAGATTATCAACAGGGCCAGAGCTACCGCATTATGTATCTTCATGTGCCAGCGGCTATCTGGTCGATGGGCATCTATGGCTCGATGGCTGTGGCGGCGTTTATCGGCCTGGTGTGGCAGATGAAAATGTCTGACCTCGCGGTGGCGGCAATGGCTCCGGTGGGGGCGGTGTTTACCTTTATTGCACTGGTGACCGGTTCTGCCTGGGGCAAACCAATGTGGGGCACCTGGTGGGTGTGGGATGCACGTCTGACTTCCGAACTGGTGTTGCTGTTTCTCTATATCGGCGTGATTGCGCTGTATAACGCCTTTGACGACCGGCGCCTTGCCGGGCGTGCTGCGGGTATTCTGGTGCTGGTGGGCGTGGTGAACTTACCGATTATTCATTTCTCGGTGGAGTGGTGGAACACGTTGCACCAGGGCTCAACCAATATGCAGCAAAGTATTGACCCTTCCATGCGCAACCCATTGCGCCTGACGATTTTCGGTTTCCTGATGCTGTTTGCCACGCTGACGTTAATGCGTTTGCGTAACCTAATTTTGCTTCAGGAACAGCGCCGCCCATGGGTTATGGAGCTGGCGAATAAAGGGAGAAACGCATGACCCGCGCATTTTTAAACTGGGGTGATTTTTTTGCCATGGGTGGCTATGCGTTTTACGTCTGGCTTGCCGTCGCGCTGACTTTTATCCCATTGCTGGTATTGGTGGTGCATACCCGGTTGCAGCATCGCACCATTCTAAATTCAGTCACGCGCCAACAGGCACGGGAAAGACGAATCCAGGCCGCACGTCACGCAGAGGGAACTGAATGAATACGCGTCGTAAAAATCGATTATATCTGGCGCTTTCTGTGCTGGTGGGGTTGGGGCTAACGATCACGCTGGTGCTGTACGCGTTACGCAGCAACATCGATCTCTTCTATACGCCGAGTGAAATTCTGTATGGCAAAGGTGAAAGCCACCAGTTGCCAGAAGTGGGGCAGCGTTTGCGCGTCGGCGGTATGGTTCAGCCTGGCAGTGTGAAGCGTGATAACCAGACGCTGAAAGTGACATTTAAACTCTACGATGCCAGCGGGGTGGTGGATGTCAGCTATGTTGGCATTTTGCCGGACCTGTTCCGCGAAGGGCAAGGCGTGGTCGCACAAGGTGTGTTTGAAGCCGGTAACAGGGTTGAAGCGAAAGAAGTGCTGGCGAAGCATGACGAAAATTACACCCCGCCGGAAGTAAAAGAAGCGATGGAAAAAAATCACCAACGCGCTCCACAGGCCTACAAGGATAACGCCTCATGATGCCAGAAATTGGCAGTTTTTTGCTTTGCCTGGCACTCGGCTGGTCATTGTTACTCAGTGTTTACCCGCTGTGGGGAGTGACGCGAAATGACTCACGGTTGATGGCTTCTGCACGCCCTTTGGCGTGGGCGCTGTTTATCACACTGTGTGCCTGCTTCCTGGTGTTGGTGAATGCGTTTGTGGTGAACGATTTTACCGTGCTGTATGTGGCGAATAACTCCAACAGCGAGCTACCGGTGTGGTATCGCGTTGCTGCCACCTGGGGCGCACACGAAGGCTCTTTGCTGCTGTGGGTGTTGCTGCTCAGTGCCTGGACGTTTGCCGTCGCGCTGTTTAGCCGTAGCATGCCGCAAGATGCCGTTGCCCGCGTGCTGGCGGTGATGGGGATGATTAATTTCGGCTTCCTGCTGTTTATCATTTTCACCTCAAACCCGTTTACCCGCACGCTGCCTGACTTCCCTGTCGAAGGGCGCGACCTGAACCCGCTGTTGCAGGATATCGGGCTGATCTTCCATCCTCCGTTGTTGTACATGGGGTACGTCGGTTTCTCCGTGGCGTTTGCGTTTTCTATTGCCGCATTGATGGCCGGGAAACTCGATTCTGCCTGGGCACGCTGGACTCGCCCGTGGACACTGGCAGCCTGGTCATTTTTAACCATCGGCATTGTTTTAGGTTCGGCCTGGGCTTACTACGAGCTGGGCTGGGGCGGTTGGTGGTTCTGGGATCCGGTAGAAAACGCCTCGTTTATGCCGTGGCTCGCAGGCACGGCGTTAATCCACTCGCTTTCGGTGACGGAAAAACGCGGCAGCTTTAAAGCCTGGACGGTGCTGCTGGCGATTACCGCATTCTCGCTGTGTTTGCTCGGCACCTTCCTGGTGCGTTCGGGCGTGCTGGTTTCGGTGCATTCCTTTGCCTCTGACCCGGCGCGCGGCATGTTTATCCTCGCCTTCCTGGTGATTGTGATTGGCGGCTCGCTGCTGCTGTATGCGGTAAAAGGCAGCAAAGTCCGTTCGCGCGTCGGCAACAGTTTGTGGTCGCGGGAGTCATTTTTGCTCGGCAATAACGTGTTGCTGATTGCCGCGATGCTGGTGGTGTTGCTGGGAACGCTGTTGCCTTTAGTGCATAAGCAACTGGGGTTGGGTAGCATTTCTATTGGCGAGCCGTTCTTCAACACCATGTTTACCGCGCTAATGGCGCCGTTCGCGCTGATGCTCGGGATTGGTCCACTGGTACGCTGGCGTCGTGATGAACCGCAAAAGCTGGTTAAACGCCTGGTGGTTGCCGTGGTGGTGACCGTCGCACTGGCTTTGATTTTGCCATGGCTGATGCAAGACCGCGTTGAAGCCATGACGGTGGTCGGTTTACTGATGGCGGTATGGGTGTTTGTGCTGGCCTTAACCGAAGTTTATGACCGTGCCACACACCGTTATGGCTTGCTGAAAGGGCTGTGGAAATTACCACGCAGCCACTGGGGCATGGTGTTCGGGCATCTGGGGCTGGCGGTCACGGTGGTCGGTATCGCCTTTAGCCAGAATTACAGTATTGAGCGTGATGTGCGCATGAAAGCGGGCGACAGCATCGACATTCACCAGTACCACTTTGTGTTCCGCGATGTGCATGAACTCACTGGCCCGAACTATCGGGGTGGCGTGGGGATTATCGACGTGATGCGCAATGGCAAACCTGAAGCTACGCTGCATGCCGAGAAGCGTTTCTACAACAGCAACCGTGCCATGATGACCGAAGCGGCCATTGACGGTGGCGTGACGCGAGATCTGTACGCGGCACTCGGTGAAGAGTTAGACGACGGCAGTTGGGCGGTGCGCCTCTATTACAAACCTTTTGTGCGCTGGATTTGGATGGGCGGAATATTAATGACGATCGGTGGGCTGTTCTGTTTATTTGACCCGCGTTACCGCCAGCGTAAAAACATGCTGGAGGCCGCATGAACCGCAAAATATTATTTATCCCGCTCGTTTTGTTTTTGTTATTGGCGGCAATGTTACTGTGGCAACTGGCACGCAATGCGCAGGGCGATGATCCGACGAATCTTGAGTCGGCGCTGGTGGGGAAATCTGTTCCGGTATTTCGCCTGGAGTCGCTGGAAAACCCCGGCAAAATTTATGACCAGGCAGTGCTGACAGACGGCAAACCCTTATTGCTTAATGTCTGGGCGACCTGGTGCCCAACTTGCCGCGCAGAGCATCAATATCTCAACGGCCTGAAAGCGCAGGGCGTTCGTGTGGTGGGTATGAATTATAAAGATGACCGCCGCAAAGCGATTACCTGGCTGAATGAATTAGGCAACCCTTACGCGCTAAGCCTGTTTGATGGCAACGGCATGCTGGGGTTAGATCTGGGCGTTTATGGTGCGCCAGAAACGTTTTTGATCGACGGAAAAGGGATCATTCGTTATCGCCATGCGGGCGATCTTAACGATCGCGTCTGGCAGCAGGAATTAAAACCGCTGTGGGATAAATACAACAAGGAGGCAGGAGCATGAAACGTGGATGGCTAATTATCATCGCATTCCTGTTCTCGTTTAATGTGTTTGCGGCAATAGACACTTTCCAGTTCAAAGACGAAGCGCAAGAACAGCAGTTCCGCCAGCTTACCGAGCAATTGCGTTGCCCGAAATGCCAGAACAACAGCATTGCGGATTCCAATGCCATGATTGCCTCTGACATGCGTCTGAAAGTTTATGAGTTGATGCAGCAGGGCAAAACGAAGCAACAGATTATCGACTACATGGTCGAGCGCTACGGCAATTTCGTGACCTACGAACCGCCGTTGACGCCTGCCACTATCGTCTTATGGGTGCTGCCATTGCTGTTTATTCTTGGCGGCGCGGGTGTGATTGTGATGCGCAGCCGCAAACGGCGGGTCCATTTTAGTGATGAACCTGAAAGTGCGCAGCTGCAAACCGCAGCCAGGAAAGCCCACTTCTGGTTTTTCGCACCCGGTGCTGTGGTGTTAATTGTAGTGAGTGTTAGCGTTTATCTGAAAACGTCTGACTGGAAGCAGGTGCGAGCCTGGCAGAATGTCAAAAGTCAGACGCCGCAATTGCTACAGCGTGCTTTAGACCCGCAGGCCGAGCCGCTGAATATGGCTGAAATGGCCGACCTCGGTCTCGGTTTACGCACGCGTTTGCAACAAGAACCAGGTAATATTGAGGGCTGGATGATGCTCGGACGTATAGGCATGGTTCTGAATAACGCAAGTACCGCTACACAAGCCTTTGAACATGCGTATAAACTGTCGCCCACTAACAGTAATGTAAAGCTGGGCTATGCTGAAGTATTGACCCGTAGTGGCTCGCCGCAAGATAACCAACTGGGTGGGAATCTGCTGCGAGAGTTACTGAAAACGGACCATACAAATGTTCGCGTTTTAAGCCTGCTGGCATTTAGCGCTTTCGAACAACAGAATTACCGCGAAGCGATTGGTGCATGGCAAATCATGCTGAAAGTTTTACCGGCAAATGACCAGCGTCGGGCTGTGGTGCAAAGAAGCATCGAGCAGGCGCAGGTTGCACAAGCGGGTGTAGACGGCACCAGTTCTGAGAGCGTAGAGAAACAATAACAGGGAGACACATATGAATTTCCGCCTGACCGGACTGGCGCTGGCCACGACACTTTTAGTCGGGTGCGCCAGTTCTGCCGATCAAGAGCCACAGGGGCGTTCGGACCCGTTTGAAGGGTTCAACCGTACAATGTACAACTTCAACTTCAACGTGTTGGATCCTTATGTTGTGCGTCCTGTTGCTGTGGCGTGGCGTGATTATGTGCCGCAACCCGCGCGTAATGGGATCAGCAATTTCACCAGCAACCTGGAAGAGCCCGCCGTAATGGTTAACTATTTCATTCAGGGTAATCCGTATCAGGGGATGGTGCATTTCACGCGCTTCTTCCTGAACTCATTGCTGGGTATGGGTGGTTTCATTGACGTTGCTGGCATGGCGAACCCGAAACTGCAGCGTGAAGAGCCGCACCGCTTTGGTTCTACGCTGGGTCATTATGGCGTGGGTTACGGCCCGTACGTGCAGTTGCCGTTCTATGGCAGCTTTACGCTACGTGAGGATGGCGGTGATTATGTCGATACACTCTATCCGCTGCTGTCCTGGCTGACCTGGCCGATGTCTATCGGTAAATGGACGATTGAAGGCATCGAAACACGTGCTCAGTTGCTGGATTCTGATGGTTTGCTCAAGCAGTCATCCGATCCGTACATTTTGGTTCGTGAAGCTTACTTCCAGAGCCACGACTTTATTGCCAACGGTGGCAAGTTGTCGCCACAAGAGAATCCAAATGCGTCTGCTATTCAGGATTCTCTGAAAGATATCGACTCGCAGTAATTATTCCGGGCGGGAGACATAAAAAAAGGCGAAACCTCGGTTTCGCCTTTTTTGTATCCGTTAACTATCAGAATGCATAGTTAAAGTTCATGCCGTACAGCCAGGCTTTACCTTCAGACTGGAAGGTGTATGGGCCTTCTTTGATTTCAACATGCTGACCGTGCATGTAGGAAACACCCAGGTCTACAGACGCATCATCGTTAAACGCGTAAGTAGTACCGGCGCTGATCCAGAAACGGTCCTGGTCAGGAATGGAGATGGAACGGTTTTCTGCCGGAACCGGGCTATCATCAAATGCGATACCGGTACGGAAGGTCCAGTTTTTATCCATAAAGTAGGTGGTACCTAAAGCGATACGGTACGCATCTTTAAAGCTTTCATCTTTATAGAACAGCGTCTGGCCGTTAGTGCCGGTCGCTTTCAGCTCCTGGAACTGGCTCCAGCTGGTGTAAGTCACGCTGTAGTGAATTGCCCACTGTGGATCCACTTTGTTATAGCCGGACAATTCCCACATTTCTGGCAAGTTCAGCGTCAGAGACCCAGGGACAGTTTGCCCGTTGGTGCCTGCTGGTAAGCCAAAGTTTGACAAGATTGGGTTATAAGCCGCAGGCAGGTTGCTCTTGTAATCGCCGTCGAAGTCGACTTTCACTTCTGAACGGTAGGTGAAACCGTAACGGTTGTTTTTATCGATTTCATAAAGGATACCGGCGTTCCAGCCGTAGCCCCACTCGTCACCTTTCAGATGCGCGATTTGGGTGTCGCCAGGAATACGTGAAACCGGGCCTGCCAACGATGGCGGTAACGCTCCGGAACCCGCAACGATTTGGCCTAAATCACCAGCATAGCGCTCGATTTTCGCTTTCGCGTAAACAGCATCAAAGCCAAGACCGAAGCTCCAGTTGTTGTTTAAACGATATGCGCCGCTCAGGTTCAGGTTCAGCGTGGTCAGGTCGGTTTTACCGCCCATAGAACCCGCTGTGTAATCGTTGTTGAATTCTGTTGCCAAACCGTAGTTAGAAGTAACAGATGCGCCCCAACCAAATTGTTCGTTAATAGGAGCAACGAAGTGCAGGTTTGGAACCCATGCGGTTGGCGCGATGTTATCAGCATCGGTGCTGCGGCCAGTTGGTGAGGTGCCGGAAATATTCACACCTGGATCAACAAAGACTGCGCCGCCGGAGAAGGAAGGGCGGTCGAACATCATAATTGTTGCAGGGTTACGGCTGGCGGAGCCCGCATTATCTGCGACGGCACCTTCCCCCGAATAAGCTCGGCCAAGGCCTGAGGAAGAGAACTCGTTTAATTGAAAGCCGGCTGAGTACGCCTGCGATGAGACAATTGCCACTGCAACCGCTAGGGCTGACTTTGTAAACAGGTTTTTCTGGCTCATGACCAAAACCTCATAATGGATTTATTTTTATACAAACAATGTTACATACCGTAACAGGAGCGCGAATAGTAGGGTCTGTTCTGTTACAGAGAAAGCAGACCAGTGGCGAGAGTATAGGTCTGACCAGATGGGATGTTGCAAGTTTGTATCTAAGAATTTTCAAATTTGATCGTAGAAACGAGATCTGCCTGGCAAAATCGGGTTCTTCGTCACTTAGCAAAATGGGTGAATCTTGTTTTAGATCATTTTTAAGTGTGATTTGGGTCACTTACGGATTTTGACAAGATTAACGACTGGAGTCGCTTCAACAGGGAGCGTAAAATAGACAAGATTCGTTGAAAACATTTTGCCTTTTAAATACAGAGGAAATCATAAAATGAGTAAGAACACTGCTGATGAAACCCCGGTTTGCTGCTGTATTGATGTCGGCTCTATCATCGACAACACCGACTGCACAGCAACATACAGCCGCGTGTTCGCGACCCGCGCTGAAGCTGACGAAACTCTGGCTGCGCTGACCGAGAAAGCACGTGCCGCAGAATCTGAACCTTGCCAGATTGTTCCGCGTTACACCGAAGAAGCTGACGGCGTGCGTCTGGATATCGATTTCACTTTCAGCTGCCAGGCTGAAACCATGATCTTCCAGCTCGGTCTGCGTTAATATTTCCTGGCGCTCTCGTCCCCGAGAGCGTCATTTTCCTCTCTTAAAGCGTGTTCCCCCTCCCAATTTTTTAGTCCCCCGGTTGGCTGATTGTAACTTTTTAGTTAAAACTGTGATCAGGTCAGACCACTATTGGTCATACACTATTTATTCCCAAGAATATGAAGTTACAGCAAGGCAGCCAGGGAACTCATCCCAATGAGCTTACTTTAGTAAGTGATTTGGGTGAGTGAGTGCAGCAACACCGCTGTGGCTTCATAGACGCCGGGAAGAACAGGGGAGTTTTATGAGTCAGGCACTTCCGCTGGTAACCCGTCAGGGCGACCGTATTGCTATTGTCAGTGGGTTACGCACACCGTTTGCCCGTCAGGCTACCGCGTTTCACGGCATACCTGCTGTCGATCTCGGCAATATGGTGGTCAGCGAACTGCTGGCACGCAGCGAAATTCCCCCGGAAATGATTGAACAGCTGGTTTTCGGCCAGGTTGTCCAGATGCCAGAAGCTCCAAACATCGCCCGCGAAATTGTCCTCGGCACCGGGATGAGTGTGCATACCGATGCCTATAGCGTTAGCCGTGCCTGTGCGACCAGTTTCCAGGCTGTGGCAAATGTCGCTGAGAGTTTAATGGCGGGCACTATTCGTGCAGGTATTGCCGGCGGTGCTGATTCTTCGTCGGTGCTGCCAATTGGCGTCAGCAAAAAGTTAGGCCGCACATTGGTAGATGTGAACAAGGCGCGTACTTTGGGCCAGCGCCTGAAATTATTCTCTCGTTTACGCCCACGTGATTTGTTGCCGGTGCCGCCTGCGGTTGCTGAATATTCAACGGGCTTACGCATGGGCGATACCGCCGAACAAATGGCGAAAACCCACGGTGTGACGCGTGAGCAACAAGATGCGCTGGCACATCGCTCTCACACTAAAGCCGCTATTGCCTGGAAGGAAGGGAAACTGGCTGATGAAGTGATGACCGCCTTCATCCCGCCATATCGCCAACCTTTTAGTGAAGACAATAACGTTCGCCAAAACTCCTCTATTGCCGATTACGCGAAACTGCGTCCGGCTTTTGACCGTAAACACGGCACGGTTACCGCGGCAAACAGCACGCCATTAACCGATGGTGCGGCTGCCATTATTTTGATGACGGAATCGCGCGCCAAAGAGTTGGGCCTGAAGCCATTAGGCTATTTACGCAGCTATGCGTTCACCGCGGTGGATGTCTGGAAAGATATGCTGCTTGGGCCAGCGTGGGCCACTCCGCTGGCGCTTGAGCGCGCGGGTATCACGCTCAATGACCTGACGCTTTTTGATATGCACGAAGCCTTTGCCGCGCAAACGCTGGCAAACTTACAAATGCTCGCCAGCGAACGTTTTGCTCGCGATGTATTAGGCCGCGCTCACGCCACTGGCGAAGTCGACGACTCTAAATTTAACGTACTCGGTGGCTCGATTGCTTACGGCCATCCGTTTGCTGCAACGGGCGCGCGCATGATCACTCAAACCCTGCATGAATTGCGCCGCCGTGGTGGCGGATTTGGCCTGGTGACTGCCTGCGCGGCGGGTGGATTAGGTGCGGCAATGGTTCTGGAGGCCGAATAATGGAACAGGTTTCTGCTTTCAACTTACATATCCGCCTCGACAATATCGCGGTGGTGACGATTGATGTGCCGGACGAAAAGATGAACACGCTAAAAGCGTCGTTCGGCCCGGAAGTGCACAATATCATCAAACAGGTTCGTGACAATACGGCGCTGCAAGGGCTGATCTTTATCTCCGGCAAACCCGATAACTTTATTGCTGGCGCAGATATCAACATGATTGCCGGTTGCCAGACGGCACTTGAGGCGCAAAACCTGGCGCACCAGGGGCAGCAAATCATGGCGGAAATTGCCGCGTTGCCGATCCCGGTTGTTGCAGCTATTCACGGTGCGTGTCTCGGCGGTGGGCTGGAGCTGGCGCTAGCATGCCATTCGCGAATTTGTACCGATGATGAGAAAACAAAACTCGGTCTGCCGGAAGTGCAACTCGGTCTACTACCGGGTTCTGGCGGCACGCAGCGCCTGCCGCGTTTGATTGGTGTGAGCCACGCGCTCGATATGATCCTGACCGGCAAACAGCTGCGTCCACGGCAGGCGCTTAAGCTGGGACTGGTGGATGAAGTCGTGCCGCAGTCAATTTTGCTGACGGCGGCAGTTGAGCTGGTGGGTAAAGGCCGTCAGCCATCGCGTACTCTGCCGGTACGGGAGCGGATCCTTGCCGGCCCGCTCGGCCGTTCACTGCTGTTTAGCATGGTGGAGAAAAAAACCGCACAGAAGACTCGCGGCAATTACCCCGCCACGCAACATATTATTGATGTCATCAAAATCGGTCTGGGGCAGGGGAGTTTCAGCGGTTACGAATCAGAGGCGAAGGCCTTTGGCGAGCTGGCGATGAGCCCGCAATCTGCGGCACTGCGCGGGTTGTTTTTTGCCAGCACGGAGCTTAAAAAAGAGCACGGCGCTGATGTACCACCGCGCCCGATTAAAGCCGTGGGTGTGCTCGGTGGCGGTTTGATGGGCGGTGGGATTGCGTTTGTCACGGCCACTAAAGGCAAGTTGCCGGTGCGCATCAAAGACATTAGCAACGATGGTATCAACCATGCATTGAAATACAGCTGGGACTTGCTGGATAAAAAGGTACGTCGTCGCTATATGAAAGCGGCTGAGCGCCAGCGTGAAATGGCGCGTATCTCCGGTGGTACCGATTATCACGGTTTCCACAATCGAGACATTGTTGTGGAAGCGGTTTTTGAAGATCTCGCTCTCAAGCAAAAGATGGTCGCGGAAATTGAACAGAACGCTGCGCCGCATACCATTTTTGCTTCCAACACTTCTTCGCTGCCGATTGCTGATATTGCGGCCAATGCCGCACGTCCGGAGCAAGTGATTGGCCTGCACTATTTCAGCCCGGTCGATAAAATGCCGCTGGTCGAAGTGATCCCGCATGCCCGAACCAGTGCGGAAACCATTTCCACTACCGTTCAGCTTGCCAAAAAACAGGGTAAAACACCGATTGTCGTGGGCGACAGCGCCGGGTTTTACGTCAACCGTATTCTGGCGCCTTATGTGAACGAAGCGATGCGTTGCCTCGTGGAAGGGGAGCCTGTCGATAAAATTGATAATGCGCTGGTGGCGTTTGGTTTTCCTGTCGGACCAATCCAACTTTTGGATGAGGTGGGAATTGATGTGGGGACTAAAATTAGTCCTATACTTCAGCAAGCTTACGGAGATCGTTTTGCCGCACCGGCAGAAATTGCAGCAATATTGAATGACGATCGCAAAGGTAGAAAAAACGGGCGTGGTTTCTATCTTTATTCAGGGAAAGGGAGTAGAAGCAAAAAGCAGGTTGACCCTGCAATCTATACCCTGCTTGGTGTTTCACCCAAAGGGCAACTGGCAGAAAAAGAAATCGCACAACGCTGCGTGATGATGATGCTTAATGAGGCGGCTCGTTGCGTAGATGAAGGTGTTGTTCGCAGTGCCCGCGATGGTGACATCGGTGGCGTGTTTGGTATTGGTTTTCCACCGTTCCTCGGTGGCCCGTTCCGCTATATGGATACCCTGGGAGCGGGTGAAGTCGTCGCACAACTGCAACGCCTGGCCAGTCAGTACGGGGCGCGTTTTACTCCCTGTGAAAGACTTTTACAAATGGTGGAAGAGCAACGAAATTTCTGGGGAAAAGTGAACCCCGGTGAAGGAAATGTAGTCAAAGAATCATGATTATATGGTTCGGTGAATGGATGCTGGTCGCTCACTTAACGAACAGTGATTGACTATACTTGCACCATTGAGGTAAAAAACAGCGTTTCATTCGATGTACGGATAAGGCACAATGCCCGGCTGCTGAATTTCACCTTCGAAGTTTTAGGGGAATTCAAGCATTCCTGGTTAACAAAAGCGGTGCAATATGCAAGTTTTTATCATGCGTCACGGCGACGCAGCTCTCGATGCCGCCAGTGACTCGGTACGTCCACTCACCCAGTGTGGTTGTGATGAATCCCGAGTAATGGCGACCTGGTTGAAAGGTCAGGTTGTGGATATCGAACGTGTTCTGGTGAGCCCTTATCTGCGAGCCGAACAAACCCTGGATGTTGTGCGGGAAGCACTGACTCTTCCAGGTAAAGAAGACATTCTGCCGGAATTGACACCGTGCGGTGATGTAGGTCTGGTGAGCTGCTATTTGCAAGCCCTGGCCAATGAAGGGGTTGAGTCGGCACTGGTGATTTCTCACCTGCCGTTAGTCGGTTACCTGGTGTCTGAACTTTGCCCTCAAGAGACACCACCGATGTTCAGTACCTCGGCTATTGCCAATGTCACACTTGATCCTGAAACCGGGAAAGGCGTGTTCAACTGGCAGATGAGTCCGTGTAATTTGAAGGTAGCTAAAGCTATCTGATTGCCGTAAGCATGAAAAAAGAGCCGCTATATATAGCGGCTCTTTCTGTTTGTAGCTCTCCCTCTCCCGTGGGAGAGGGCATCAGGCCACTCAAACTCTAAGGCAACTCAGGCGGCAGCCACTCTTCGATTTCAATCAACACCAACAATGCTGCGTCACCACCGTACTCTTTCGGTGCCTGGTGGAATGCCATAATGTGCGGGTGTTGTGCCAGCCACAGCGGCGTTTGCTGCTTCAAAACATGCTTACCATGCCCGTGCATCACGCAGGCACAAAACACGTGCTCACGCCGACATGCCGCAATTAACGCGCCTAATTCCTGTTTTGCCTGCATCTGCGTCAGGCCATGCAAATCGAGGAATAATTCTGGCGAATAATCACCCCGGCGAATTTTTTTCAGCTCGAAATGACTGACGTCTTCGCGCACGTAACGCGTAGGACCTTCTGTTGCCAGGCGTGGCTGGAATTCATCAGAAAAATAATGGCTGGCATCAGCCTGTTCCTGCAAGAGTCGTTTCACCGGCACTTCCTGCACTTTTTTACGCATCGGACGGTGAACAATCGTGTCCTGAGCCAATTTTTTTGTGCCGCTCATCAAATCACGGAAAAGGTTCTGATCATCAACGCTGAGCGGAGTTTTCTTTTTCATCTATTTCTCGTCTCGACTTTATCGTCTCGCACCTGTTTTACGGTCAGTTTACCTGGTTTACCGTCCATCACTAAATAAAACGCAATTTTAGCCGCTGTGACAGCTATTGAAATGCTGATTTGTCGCGGTCTTCATGGCAAACTAACCGATTATTGAACTAGCGCGAACGGCCTGCGGAGGGCAACGTGGATAAAATTTTCGTCGATGAGGCAGTTAATGAGCTGCACACCATTCAGGATATGCTGCGCTGGGCAGTCAGTCGTTTTAGCGCCGCCAACGTCTGGTATGGCCACGGCACGGATAACCCGTGGGACGAAGCCGTTCAGTTAGTGCTGCCAAGTCTCTATCTGCCGCTGGATATTCCTGAAGATATGCGTACCGCGCGCCTGACGCCAAGCGAGCGTCATCGCATCGTTGAGCGTGTGATTCGCCGTGTTAACGAGCGTATCCCGGTGGCTTACCTGACCAACAAAGCCTGGTTCTGTGGCCATGAGTTTTATGTTGATGAGCGTGTGCTGGTGCCGCGTTCCCCGATTGGTGAGCTGATTACCAACCGTTTCGCGGGTCTTTTCAACGACGAACCTCTTCACATTCTGGATATGTGTACCGGCAGCGGCTGTATCGCTATCGCCTGTGCTTACGAATTCCACAATGCAGAAGTGGATGCGGTTGATATTTCTGTTGATGCGCTGGCAGTGGCTGAGCAAAACATCGCCGAGCACGGCCTGGAAAACCAGGTTACGCCAATTCGCTCCGACCTGTTCCGTGACCTGCCAAAAGTGCAGTACGACATTATCGTGACTAATCCACCGTATGTGGATGCAGAAGATATGTCTGACCTGCCGGGTGAGTTCCGCTTCGAGCCAGAGTTAGGTTTAGCGGCGGGTACAGACGGCCTGAAACTGGCGCGTCGTATTCTGGCTTGTGCGCCTGACTACCTCGCCGATGGCGGTATCCTGATTTGTGAAGTCGGGAACAGCATGGTACATCTGATGGATCAGTACCCTGATGTGCCGTTCACCTGGCTTGAGTTCGATAACGGCGGTGACGGCGTGTTTATGCTGACCAAATCGCAGCTTATTGATGCGCGTGAACACTTCAGCATTTACAAAGATTAATCTGCGCAGACGGGCCTTATGGCCCGTCTTCTTTTGCTGACAACACAACGAAAATGACAACGGTAAGGAGCCGTGACAAATGGCAGGAAATTCTATTGGACAAGTATTTCGCGTAACGACATTTGGTGAATCCCACGGTGTCGCACTGGGTTGTATCGTTGATGGTGTGCCGCCAGGCATTCCGCTGACCGAAGCCGATTTACAACACGATCTCGACCGCCGCCGCCCTGGTACTTCACGCTACACCACGCAACGCCGTGAAGCCGATCAGGTGAAGATCCTTTCCGGCGTATTTGAAGGTGTCACTACCGGCACCAGCATCGGCCTGTTGATTGAAAATACCGATCAGCGCTCGCAAGATTACAGCGCTATCAAAGACGTGTTCCGTCCGGGGCATGCAGATTACACCTACGAACAAAAATACGGCCTGCGCGATTATCGTGGCGGCGGCCGTTCTTCAGCACGTGAAACCGCGATGCGTGTGGCGGCTGGGGCGATTGCTAAAAAATATCTGGCGTATAAATACGGCATTGTTATTCGTGGTTGCTTGACGCAAATGGGCGACGTGCCGTTAGAAATCAAAGACTGGGATCAAGTCGAGCAGAACCCGTTCTTCTGTCCTGATCCAGACAAAATTGAAACGCTTGATGAGCTGATGCGGGCGCTGAAAAAAGAAGGCGACTCCATTGGTGCGAAAGTTACCGTGGTCGCCGATAACGTGCCGCCAGGCCTTGGCGAACCTGTATTTGACCGCTTAGATGCTGATATCGCCCATGCGCTGATGAGCATTAACGCCGTGAAAGGCGTGGAAATTGGCGAAGGCTTTGGCGTGGTAAATCTGCGTGGTAGCCAGAACCGCGACGAAATCACCAAAGAAGGTTTCCAGAGCAACCATGCTGGCGGCATTCTGGGTGGAATCAGCAGCGGCCAGCAGATTGTGGCCAATATGGCGCTGAAACCGACCTCCAGCATTATGGTCCCAGGCCGCACCATCAACCGCGAAGGTGAAGAAGTTGAGATGGTCACGCGTGGTCGCCACGATCCTTGTGTCGGTATTCGTGCCGTTCCGATTGCCGAAGCGATGCTCGCTATTGTCCTGATGGACCACATGCTGCGCCAGCGTGCTCAAAACGCCGACGTTAATTGCCCTTTGCCGCGCTGGTAATGCGATGAAAAAAATGCTCGTGGGGCTGCTGGCATTACTTGCCAGTGCAGCCACTTTTGCAGCCACACCGTGGCAGAAAATCAGTCATCCGATTGCGGGTAGCCCGCAATCTATCGGTGCATTCTCTAACGGCTGCATTGTGGGTGCCCACGAGTTGCCGCTCAATGACCCTCGTTACCAGGTCATGCGCCAGGATCAACGTCGCTATTTCGGCCACCCTGATTTAGTGATGTTTATTCAGCGTCTGAGTAACCAGTCAACACAACTGGGCCTTGGCACGTTGCTTATTGGCGATATGGGAATGGCGGCGGGCGGGCGTTTTAGCTCAGGCCATGCCAGCCACCAGAGCGGCCTGGACGTTGATATCTTTTTGCAACTTCCCAAAGCTCGCTGGACCTCGGCTCAGCTTCTTAAACCGCAAGCGCTGGACTTAGTCGCCAGTGATAATCAGCATGTGGTGCCGCGTTTGTGGCAGCCAGAAATCAGCAGCCTGATTAAACTTGCAGCCAAAGATAACGATGTGACGCGCATTTTCGTCAACCCGGCCATTAAGCAACAGCTGTGTCTGGATGCAGGCGCTGACCGCGACTGGCTACGCAAAGTGCGTCCGTGGTTTGCTCACCGCGCCCATATGCATGTGCGCCTGCGTTGCCCGGCAAATAGCCTCGAGTGTGAAGATCAGCCTTTACCGCCGCCAGGCGACGGCTGTGGTGCTGAGCTGCAAAGCTGGTTTGCGCCACCACCTCCAGGCAGCAGTGTGCCGAAAAAGAAAACTCCGCCCCCTTTACCGGCCTCTTGTCAGGCTTTGCTGGATGAGCACGTTCTCTAACGGATAAGTTCATGGAATGGTTTATGGTTTCCCCTCTGACGCTGGTGGTGTTGTTTTTTGTCGCCATGCTTGCAGGGTTTATTGATTCACTGGCAGGCGGCGGCGGTTTGATTACCGTCCCTGCTTTGTTGGCAACGGGAATGTCACCCGCACATGTACTGGCAACGAATAAGCTTCAGGCGTGTGGTGGTTCAGTTTCATCCTCAATTTATTTTATTCGCCGCAAAGTGGTGAGCCTGAAAGATCAGAAACTCAATATTCTGATGACCTTTATCGGCTCAACAACCGGGGCATTGCTGGTTCAATACGTGAAATCAGACGTGTTACGCCAAATCTTGCCGCTGCTGGTGATCTGCATTGGTCTGTACTTTTTATTGATGCCAAAACTCGGTGAAGAAGACCGACAGCGCCGATTATACGGCCTGCCATTTGCGCTGGTTGCAGGGGGTTGCGTCGGTTTCTACGATGGTTTCTTTGGCCCAGGTGCTGGTTCTTTTTACGCACTGGCGTTCGTGACTTTGTGCGGCTTTAACCTCGCAAAATCTACGGCTCACGCCAAAGTATTAAACGCTACATCAAACCTCGGCGGCCTGCTTTTGTTTATCATTGGCGGGAAAGTGATTTGGGGAACCGGCTTTGTAATGATGGCCGGGCAGTTCTTAGGGGCGCGAATGGGATCACGCCTCGTGTTGAGTAAAGGGCAAAAACTGATCCGTCCGATGATAGTTATCGTATCGGCGGTGATGAGCGCCAAACTCTTATTTGATAGCCACGGACCGGAGATCCTCCATTGGTTGGGGATAGCTTAAGATGACGACAGCAAATATGACAATAACGACAGAACACCATTATCAGGAACTTATCGACATTTTCGATAACTGCTTTAAAGACGAATTTAATACACGTCTGATTAAAGGCGACGACGAACCGATCTATCTTCCAGCAGATGAAGAAATTCCTTATCACCGCGTGGTGTTTGCTCACGGCTATTACGCCAGCGGAATGCATGAGATTTCTCACTGGCTCATTGCGGGTGCTGCGCGCCGTGAGCTGGTGGATTTTGGTTACTGGTATTGCCCGGACGGGCGTGATGCCGAAACACAAAGCAAATTTGAAGATGTGGAAGTGAAGCCCCAGGCGCAGGAATGGTTACTGTGCGTGGCAGCAAACTTCCCATTCAATGTGAGCTGCGACAACCTGAGCGGCGATGTTGACCCGGACAGGATCGCATTCCAGCGCCGTGTGCATGCGCAGGTGATGATTTACCTGCAAGAAGGCATTCCGGCGCGTACGGCAAAACTGATTGAAGCGCTGCGGGACTATTATAAAACCCCACCGCTGGCAGCGGAGCATTTTCCGTGGCCGGAAGATCTAAACTAATTACCTGCAAAAAAGAGGAAGTACGATGATCGCGGAATTTGAGACACGCATACTGGCGTTAATTGATGGGATGGTTGAGACAGCCAGTGATGACGAGCTGTTTGCCAGCGGTTATCTGCGTGGCCATTTAACGCTCGCGGTAGCGGATCTGGAACACGGTGAAGATCACAGCCCAGAGGCGCTTCATACTGCGGTATCACACAGCCTTGAAAAAGCCATTCAGGCAGGTGAGCTTTCACCGCGCGACCAGTCTTTAGTGCTGGGTATGTGGGATAATTTGTACCAGAAGGCGAAGTTTTAAGTTATTCCCCCTCACCCTCACCCTAACCCTCTCCCCAGGGAGAGGGGACTGTTCGGTAGGTTTTTCTCCCTCTCCTGGGGGAGAGGGCCGGGGTGAGGGCGTTAAACTCTCCTCTATTTTACTTCTTTTCCCTTCAGCAACTTCCGCACCCAAAATCGATTTGGATTCAATGCAGCAAGCGTTTCAGCATCCATCGGAACCGGTTCATCACTCATTTGAGCTGCCAGAATTTCCGCCGCCAGAGGCGCACTGCATAACCCTCGTGAACCCAGCGCCGCCAATATAAACAGGTTTTCATAAACCGGTGCGGTTTCGGCATTTTCGCGGCTTTCAACCAGCGTTGCATAGCTTTCAAGCGTGGCATCGTAGCGAGGAACGCTCCCCACAATCGGCATATGGTCGCGCGTGGCACAACGCACGCCACAGCGAGCTTGCTCGGCACTGACATCCACTTCTGGCGGCCAGTCCAGTTCCGGCAGGCAGTTAATTAAACGCTGGCGATTATGCTGCTGATCTTCATTGTTATAGCGCATATCCTCCACGCCGCGATGATAGCTTGCACCGATGCAATGCTGCTGGTTATTCGGGTTTTGTGGCGTCAGATAGCCGTCGTAACACAATACCTGGCGTAATTCCGAAAGTGACGGGGTGGTTGGGATATGGCTGACCTGGCCACCGACAGCCGAGAACGGCAGTTTTTCAGTCTGCGAAAACTTACTGACTTTAAAACCGTTGGCTAAGACGACCGCCGCATGTCGTTTTGTTTCCCGACCGGCAATGGATAATTGCCATCCGTCAGGCGTCTGGGTCAATGCATCAACACGATGCTGATAATGGATTGTTAGTCCCAAACTCTCGGCCAGTGCTAAGGCACCTGCGGTCAGTTGCGCCGGGCACAGCCAGCCCCCGAGAGGGTAGGTTGCGCCACCATGCCCGGTTTCTAAGCCGCAAAGTTTAGCCGCCGTTTGTGCATCAATAGCGTGAACGAGTGGGTCGGGAAATTCGAGGCTCAGCATCTGTTCGATTTTATGCTGGCTCTTTTCGTCCCAGCCCAGTTGCGTGACCCCACACCAGGCATGATCAAATTCGCAAGGTAACGAGTCATACACACGGCGAGCAAAGGTAAACGCGGCACTGAAAAAGTGGGTAAGTGAAGTTGAATGCGTGTTCAGCAATGGGTAAAGCGCGCCCTGGCGGTTGCCGGAAGCACCCTGTGCCGGCGCGGTATCTTCGCAGTAAAGTGTGACTTGCCAGCCACGGCGCAGCAGAGCGAGTGACAGCAGGGCGCTGGCAACGCCGCCGCCAATAATAGCGACTTCGTTAGCTTGTGCTGGAGGGCGTGCGTACCAGGGCGTGCGGGCTGGGGTTTCCAGGGTTTGCTCCATTTCCCCGACGAGCATTTCCCGTTTGCGACCAAAACCCTTGGTTTTCGTCATCCTGAAACCGGCATCAATCAAACCACGGCGCACAAACCCGGCGCAGGTAAAAGTCGCCAGCGTGCTACCGGGACGCGCCAGTTTAGCCATTGCATTAAACAGCTGTGGCGTCCACATATCCGGATTTTTTGACGGAGCGAAACCATCAAGGAACCAGGCGTCGACCTGATTATTTAAGCTGTCATCTAATTGCGGTATGAGTTCGTTAATATCCCCGAACCACAGGTCGAGAGTCACGCGCCCTCCGGCCAGTAAAATGCGGTGGCAACCGGCTATGGGGAGCGGCCATTGCTGCTGCAATTGCTGCGCAAAATCTGCCAATTCAGGCCAATGAGCATGAGCGGCATGCAAATCTTGTGCGGTTAACGGGAATTTTTCAAAACTAATAAAGTGCAGGCGCTTAAGCGTGGCCTGAGGCTGATTTTTGCAAAATTCTTCAAAAGCTTGCCACAAAGTCAAGAAGTTGAGTCCGGTGCCAAAGCCGCTTTCACCAACGACAAATAGCGAGCGCTCGTGGGTTAAGAAACGTTCTGATAGACGGTTCCCGCCAAGAAAGACATAACGAGTTTCCTCCAGTCCATTATCATTAGAGAAGTACACATCGTCGAACTCTCGGGATACAGGTGTACCCTCTTCGTTAAAGCCAAGGTTGGCGGATTGTATAGGGGACTGTTTCACGTAAGTTACTCGTCTGGCAGGCTGTGAAACGATCATAACGATGTGTGCGAAGCGGCGCAAATTTCAGACCGATTTGGCTGATCGGACTTGTTCGGCGTACAACTGTACGCTATTGTGCCATTCGAAATCCTAATAGTGTAGTGGAAGAGGTATTGAATGAAACGTGCAGTGATTACTGGTCTGGGCATTGTTTCCAGCATCGGTAACAACCAGCAGGAAGTCCTGGCATCTCTGCGTGAAGGTCGCTCGGGGATCACTTTCTCTCAAGAATTCAAAGATTCTGGAATGCGCAGCCACGTGTGGGGTAACGTTAAACTGGACACCACCGGCCTGATTGACCGTAAAGTTGTCCGTTTCATGAACGATGCCTCTGTCTATGCTTATCTTTCAATGCAGCAAGCTATTGAAGATGCTGGTTTGAAAGAAGAAGTATATCAAAGCAACCCTCGTGTGGGCCTGATTGCAGGTTCCGGTGGTTCTTCGAAATCTCAGGTGTTCGGTGCAGACGCAATGCGTAGCCCGCGCGGCCTGAAAGCGGTTGGTCCTTATGTTGTGACCAAAGCGATGGGTTCTGCGGTTTCCGCATGCCTCGCGACTCCGTTCAAAATTCACGGTGTGAACTACTCCATCAGCTCCGCATGTGCGACTTCTGCGCATTGTATCGGTAATGCTGTTGAGCAGATTCAACTGGGCAAGCAGGACATCGTATTTGCTGGCGGCGGCGAAGAGCTGTGCTGGGAAATGGCCTGTGAGTTCGATGCAATGGGCGCACTGTCTACCAAATACAACGAAACGCCAGATAAAGCGTCACGTACCTATGATGCGAGCCGTGATGGTTTCGTTATCGCAGGCGGCGGCGGTATGGTTGTGGTTGAAGAACTGGAGCACGCTCTGGCTCGTGGCGCACACATCTACGCTGAAATCGTTGGCTACGGCGCAACGTCTGATGGCGCAGATATGGTTGCTCCATCTGGTGAAGGCGCAGTGCGTTGCATGAAGATGGCAATGCACGGTGTTGATACCCCGATTGACTACCTGAACACCCACGGGACTTCTACGCCGGTTGGCGATGTGAAAGAACTGGGCGCAATCAAAGAAGTCTTCGGTAACAATTCACCAGCAATGTCCGCGACCAAAGCAATGACCGGTCACTCTCTGGGTGCCGCAGGCGTTCAGGAAGCTATCTACTCTCTGCTGATGCTGGAGCACGGTTTCATCGCGCCAAGTATTAACATTGAAGCGCTGGATGAGCAGGCTGATGGTCTGAACATCGTGACTGAAACTACCGAGCGTCAACTGAACACTGTTATGTCTAACAGCTTCGGTTTTGGTGGGACTAACGCAACACTTGTTCTGCGTAAAGTTAACGCGTAATTCATCACAGACAGTGATAATTTCTAACGGGGTGCCTCTGGCGCCCCGTTTTTTTTGGCGCTTCCGATGATTGACAGCATCTATGGCTGAAGGCACTATTCATGCCGTAACATTATCATTTTGATAATGCGTAAGCGTTCAACGTCAACCAACGCACCCTTAATCTGAACGTTCAGAGGGAAAGGGCGTGGGTGGTTACCTCGCCTTACTCTGCAACAAATGGAGTAAGCAACATGTCTGCATTGATTGATTCTCAGCTCAAAAAAAGCAAATCCGAAAATAAGTCCTTATTCAGCATTACCTTTGCGGTGTTTCTCACCTACATGACGGTTGGCTTGCCGCTGCCTGTGATTCCGCTTTTTGTCCATCACGAGCTTGGATTCGGGAATACCATGGTGGGGATTGCCGTGGGGATTCAGTTCCTGGCGACAGTGTTAACCCGCGGTTATGCGGGGCGGCTCGCGGATCAAAAAGGAGCAAAACGCTCGACATTGCAGGGCATGTGCGCCTGTGCATTTGCAGGTGTCGCCTATTTGCTGGCGGCGTTATTGCCTGTCGATGCGATGGCGAAATTCGCATTGTTAATTGTGGGTCGTTTAATTCTCGGTTTCGGCGAAAGCCAGTTGCTTACCGGCAACCTTACCTGGGGAATGGGCCTGGTTGGCCCGGCACGTTCCGGCAAAGTGATGTCCTGGAACGGGATGGCGATTTATGGCGCACTGGCTGCGGGGGCACCACTGGGGTTGCTGCTCAATAGCCACTGGGGGTTTGTCGCGTTGGGTGTATCGACGATAGCGCTGCCGCTGGTTGCCTGGGCGTTTAACGGCCGGATTCGCGCAGTGCCTGCCCACAAAGGTGAGCGCCCGTCGCTGTTTACCGTGATAGGTCTTATCTGGAAACCGGGGATGGGCCTTGCGCTCCAGGGCGTGGGTTTTGCGGTCATTGGTACTTTTGTTTCGCTCTATTTTTCCACAAACGGCTGGGCCTGGGCAGGCTTTACGTTGACCGCCTTTGGCGGTGCATTTGTGCTGATGCGTGTGCTGTTTGGCTGGATGCCCGATCGCTTTGGCGGCGTGAGAGTCGCACTGGTTTCGCTGGTCATTGAGACCGCCGGGCTGCTGATACTCTGGCAGGCACCGGGCGCCGGCATCGCGTTAATCGGCGCTGCGTTGACGGGCTGTGGTTGCTCGTTAATATTCCCGGCACTGGGTGTCGAGGTCGTTAAGCGCGTTCCGGCGCAAGTACGTGGCACGGCTCTTGGCGGGTATGCCGCGTTTCAGGATATCTCTTACGGTGTCGCAGGACCGCTGACAGGCCTGTTAGCCACGTCGGCGGGTTACCCTTCGGTGTTCCTTGCCGGGGCGATTTCTACTGTCGTGGGTATTGCCGTCACCTGGCTGTCGTTTCGTAAATAAAACTATTGTGCAGCCCTCTCTGTGAGGGGGCTTAACGCCGCTTTGCGCGGGATATAATACTTCACCTGAAATTCGAACATGTTGGTATAGAGAATCGAATAATCAATCGGGTTTTGCTGCTCGTCGATGGCTTGAGTATGCATTTTGATAATCGGGTCCTGGGTACTGATATGCAGTAATGCCGCCAGTTCAGCAGAAGGCAGAATCGGTAACATTGATTCATAACACCCTTCAATTTTTACGCCGCACTCTTTTTCTATATACGAGAATTTCGACTTCTTCATATGAGCGATGGTCAGGTCAGGGAAACGTGCCGCCGAGAGCCAGGTTTCCTCGAGTTGCATGGCGATGTTATTGATAAATCGCAGCCTTTTTGCATAGTAAACCGGTTCTCCACACTGGAGATGTAAGCCTTTTGCAATCTCTTCTGACGCTGCCTGCAACTCAAATTTAAGGATTTGGCTGGTGGGGATTTTCCCTTCGTTACGGGCAATTTCCGTGAAGCTATCTAAATGCGTGAGCGACGCCTGGAAATGTTTATTGCGTAATACGGTGCCGGAACCGTGTCGCCGCTCAACTAACCCTTCGTTTTCTAGCTCCTTCAATGCCTTGCGTAACGTATTGCGCGAAACGCTGTACAGTTCTGCCAGCTCTTTTTCCGAGGGAAGCAGATCGCCAATGTTATACAGCGGGCTGTTGATTCTTTTTTTTAATAGGTTAACGATATTTTTGTATACCACTTTTGAACCTCTTTAACCTTTTTTAAAACAAAGGGTTGCTCTTTATTCTCTTGAATTCAAACCAACAGGTTCACTTTCATCTGTATTTTTGAACAACTTGGGCATTGCTTACTGTGATCGGCGTTTAAGTTAAGCAAATTAACAATTATTAAAGTACCCGGTGTTAATACGATTCTTAAGACCTTTCCCTCAATTAAGGAGTGAAGAATGACTGGATTTAAAGCTGATTTTCTTTGGGGCGGCGCCGTAGCTGCGCATCAGTTGGAAGGTGGCTGGCGTGAGGGTGGAAAAGGGGCCAGCGTAGCCGATGTCATGACCGCAGGTCGTCATGGCGTGCCGCGTGAAATCACCGAAGGTGTGATTGAAGGTAAGTATTATCCAAACCATGAAGGTATTGATTTCTACCATCGCTACAAAGACGATATTAAGCTCTTTGCTGAAATGGGCTTTAAATGCTTCCGTACTTCCATCGCCTGGACGCGTATTTTCCCCAATGGCGATGAGCAGCAACCGAACGAAGCTGGGCTGCAATTTTATGACGACCTGTTTGATGAATGCCTGAAATACAATATCGAACCTGTGATTACGCTCTCGCATTTCGAGATGCCGTATCATCTGGTCACTGAATACGGTGGCTGGCGTAACCGTAAAGTTATCGACTTCTTTATCCGCTTTGCCACTGTGGTTTTTGAACGTTATCAGAAGAAAGTGAAATACTGGATGACGTTTAATGAAATCAACAATCAGGCAAACTTCCATGAAGATTTTGCGCCGTTTACCAACTCGGGTCTGCATTATAAGCCGGGCGAAGACCGCGAAAAAATCATGTACCAGGCGGCGCATTACGAGTTAGTTGCCAGCTCACTGGCGGTTGAAGCCGGCCATGCAATTAACCCTGATTTGCAGATTGGCTGCATGATAGCGATGTGTCCAATTTACCCGCTAACCTGTGCGCCGGACGACATGATGATGTCGGTCCGTGCGATGCACCGTCGCTACTGGTTCACCGACGTTCACGTGCGTGGTTATTACCCGCAGCACATTCTCAATTACTTCAAGCAGAAAGCGTTTAACCTCGATATTACCGATGAGGATAAGCAAATTCTGACCCGTGGCTGTGTCGACTATATTGGTTTTAGTTACTACATGTCGTTTGCCACCAAAGCGACGGAAGACAACCCGACGCTGGATTACGACGAAACCAAAAGTCTGGTAAACAACCCGTATGTAAAAGCGTCTGACTGGGGCTGGCAAATTGACCCGGTAGGGCTGCGTTATTCACTCAACTATTTCTATGATCGTTACCAGTTGCCGATGTTTATTGTTGAAAATGGCTTTGGTGCTATCGATCAAAAAGAGGCAGACGGAACCGTTAACGATCAATATCGCATTGATTACATGCACGATCATATTCGTGAAATGAAAAAAGCGGTGATCGAAGATGGCGTGGATCTGATGGGATACACCCCGTGGGGCTGTATCGATCTGGTTTCTGCGGGTACGGGCGAGATGAAAAAACGCTACGGCATGATCTACGTCGATAAAGATAACGAAGGCAATGGCACGCTGGAAAGATCGAAGAAGAAGTCTTTCTTCTGGTATCAGGACGTGATCAAAAACAACGGCAATAACCTGTAATTCCTGCCAACAAAATCCCCGCCCACCTGGACGGGGAAAGGGTTAAATCACTATCCAGATAATCGCCAGCGCCACTAATAGCGCCACTAACATTAACCCCGGGCGTGCGCTGAGCGAGTTCATTGCCTCAATCATCGGGGCGAACGGGCTGGCAATAGGCTGCAGATGACGTGCTTCTGGCGTGCCAGATGAACGTTCCACGCGTTTTAAAAACACCTGGTTTAAAATATCCTGCACCTGCGTGCTAGTCAGCAACGTCTGCGGCGTGGCCTGAAAACGCAGCTGTGAGTAATCGGTTATCTCTTTCCACTCTGCGGGTTCCAGAGGCTGCTTGAGCGCGGCCTGAATGGTTTGCAACGTGGGTGCTGTCTGCTGGCTTAACGTCTGGCGAGCCTGCAACCAGGTGGTCAGCAACGCGAAATGTTTAGCCGGGATCAGCTCGCCAGTTTTCACGCCACTGAGTTCAAGCATAGATTGCCAGATTAACTTTCCAGACTCGCCCGTCGCGGCGGTCAGTTTGGCGACCTGGTTATTCAATGAATGATGTTCAGCAGGGAGCAGCGGGCGATCGGTTGCCGGGCGTTGCTGCGGCTGCGGGATCGCCAACTGGTTATTTTGCAGCAGCGTCAATACGCTTTTTAATTGCTCAGGTGTGAGCTGGCTGAGTGCCGAATGGCCAAACTGCTGGCGAATATAATCGCTTACGGCCTGGCGATTATTGCCTTGCGGCAGCAGTTCGCTTAACTGCTGAACGACCTGGCGCGTCGCATGGGTGGTTTGGGCATTACTAAGGCGCTGATTGAGATTTTGTTCAGCCGCGGGGAAGTGACGCGACAATAAAGGCGTTTCACTTTTTAGCCCCAGGTCATGCTTGAGCCCCGCCCACACTTCGGCGCTTTGCTGCTGACTGAGCGCAACAAGACGCGTGATCAAACGTTCCAGAACGGTACGTTGCTGAGTGGAAAGCGGAAATTCGCCTGCCGCTGAAGGTGTGGAGGGTGGTTCCCCCGGAGGGCGTGCTGTTGCCCCCTGAATGGGTTGCATAGTCGGAATCCTTTGTCGTCCCCGGCTCAAGTATGCCAGGCCGCAAGATTATGGCACACTATCAGGCTTATTCTCGACGATTAACAGACAGGTAGAGTAACGTGAAAATCCTCGTTGACGAAAATATGCCCTATGCACGTGAATTGTTCAGTCGCCTCGGCGATGTGACTGCCGTTCCTGGGCGCCCAATTCCGGTCGCGAAATTGGCTGATGCAGATGCATTAATGGTTCGTTCGGTCACCAAAATAAATGAAGATTTACTGGGTGGCAAAGGCGTAAAATTTGTCGGTACGGCAACGGCGGGCACAGACCACGTTGACGAAAACTACCTTGAGCGTGCAGGCATCGCATTTTCAGCAGCACCTGGCTGTAACGCCATCGCGGTTGTCGAGTACGTCTTTTCGTCGTTGTTAATGTTAGCTGAGCGCGACGGCTTCAAACTGACTGAGCGTACCGTGGGCATTATCGGTGTGGGTAATGTTGGCTCACGTTTGCAGGCTCGCCTGGAAGCCTTCGGCGTTCGTACACTACTTTGTGACCCTCCTCGCGCCGATCGGGGTGACGAAGGCGATTTCGTTTCACTCGAACAGGTTGTTCGCGAAGCGGATGTGCTGACGTTCCATACGCCGCTGTTTAAAGACGGCCCGTACAAATCCCTGCACCTCGCCGATGAAAAACTCATTTCTGCCCTCAAGCCTGGCACCATTCTGATTAACGCTTGCCGTGGCCCGGTAGTCGATAATGCAGCGTTGCTGAAATGCCTTGAGAATGGCCAGGAACTGAGTGTGGTGCTGGATGTCTGGGAGCCGGAACCTGAGCTTAACGTGGCGCTGTTGGACCGTGTCGATATCGGTACTGCACACATTGCGGGTTACACGTTAGAAGGCAAAGCACGCGGCACGACGCAAGTGTTTGAAGCATTCAGCGAGTTTATTGGTCAGAAGCAACAAGTGGCTTTAGACACTTTGCTTCCGGCACCAGAGTTTGGACGCATCACGCTGCACGGCCCTCTTGATCAGGCGACACTCAAAAGACTGGTTCATCTGGTGTATGATGTGCGCCGCGATGACGCACCGCTGCGTAAAGTGGCGGGGATCCCGGGTGAGTTTGACAAGTTACGCAAAAACTATCTGGAACGCCGTGAATGGTCATCGCTCTATATTCAGTGTGATGATGAATCGGCCGCAGCGATGCTGCAAAAGCTCGGTTTTGGCGCCATCCATCACGCCGTACGTTAACAAATCCTTCTCATCTTCCCGGTGTTACCGCCGGGGAGATCTGCTATTTAAGTCTGGAGTAAACCAACATGTCTGAAGGCTGGAATATTGCCGTTTTAGGTGCCACGGGTGCCGTAGGCGCAGCTGTGATTGAACTGCTTGCCGAGCGCCAGTTCCCGGTTGGTGAATTGTATGGCCTGGCGCGCAATGAAAGCGCCGGTGAAAATATTCGTTATGAAGGCAAAACCATCATGGTTCAGGATGCTGAATCATTTGACTGGACTCAGGTTCAGCTGGCGTTTTTCGTTGCAGGTGCTGAAGCCTCTGCGCGTTATATCGAAGATGCCACCAACGCTGGTTGCCTGGTGATTGATTCCAGCGGCCTGTTCGCCATGGAACACGATGTACCGCTGGTTGTGCCTGATGTGAATCCTTTTGTGCTGGGTGAATATCGCAATCGCAACGTGGTTGCTGTTGCTGACAGCCTGACCAGCCAGTTGTTGACCTCGCTCAAGCCGCTTATCGAACAAGGTGGTTTATCGCGTATTCAGGTGACTAACTTGCTGGCCGCTTCTGGCCGTGGGAAAAGTGCGGTAGATGCGCTAGCAGGGCAGAGTGCACGCTTGCTTAATGGTTTGCCAATCGAAGAAGCTGACCTGTTTGGTCGCCAGTTGGCCTTTAACATGTTGCCGCTGGTGCCGGATGCTGAAGGCAGTGTTGCTGCTGCGCGCCGCCTGGTGAATGAAGTCCGTAAAGTGCTGCAAGACGAAGGTGTGATGATTTCGGTCAGCATGGTGCAGGCACCGGTATTTTACGGGCACGCACAAATGGTCAACTTCGAAGCAATGCGCCCACTGGCTGCGGAAGAAGCACGTGATGCGTTTGGCCAGTTTGAAGATATCGAGATTTCCGAAGAAGGGCAGTTCCCGACTCAGGTTTCTGATGCCTCCGGCAGCGATCATCTTTCTATCGGTTGTATCCATAACGATTACGGCATGCCTGAGCAGATTCAGTTCTGGTCAGTGGCAGATAACGTACGTTTCGGCGGGGCGCTGATGGCGGTGAAAACGGCTGAAAAATTAGTGCAGGAGTATATGTACTAATGTCCGAAGAGTTGCCTGTTATTTCAACAAGCCCACTCCACAAGATTGCACTCGGCATCGAATACGATGGCAGCAAATATTACGGCTGGCAGCGCCAGAACGAAGTGCGCAGCGTGCAGGAGAAGCTTGAAAAAGCGCTCTCTAAAGTGGCAGATGAGCCGATAAGCGTGTTCTGCGCCGGTCGCACCGACGCAGGCGTTCACGCCACCGGTCAGGTTGTGCACTTTGAAACGCGCGCGCAGCGTAAAGATGCAGCTTGGACGCTCGGTGCAAATGCGAATTTGCCTGGTGACATTGCCGTGCGTTGGGTTAAAGCTGTGCCCGAAGATTTTCACGCGCGATTCAGTGCTACGGCGCGTCGTTATCGTTATGTCATCTATAACGAGCGGCTGCGTCCTGCAGTGATGGGGCAGGGGGTGACGCATTTTTATCACCCGCTGGATGCCGATCGCATGCATCGTGCCGCGCAATGTTTGCTGGGTGAGAACGATTTTACGTCGTTCCGTGCTGTGCAATGCCAGTCGCGCACACCGTGGCGCAATCTGATGCACATCACCGTCACGCGCTATGGCTCATATGTGGTGGTGGATATCAAAGCCAATGCGTTTGTGCATCACATGGTGCGAAACATTGTCGGCAGCCTGATGGAAATCGGTTGTGGCAACCAGGAAGAGAACTGGATGGCCCAATTGCTGGCGGCGAAAGACCGCAAGCTTGCAGCTGCGACCGGTAAAGCAGAAGGCTTGTACTTAGTTTCTGTTGATTACCCTGAAAATTTTGCGTTGCCTAAACCCCCAATGGGACCTCTTTTTTTGGCAGACTGACGCCAGTCTTGAAAGGTAGATAACTATGGAATTTATCCGCTTCATTATTGATTTTATTTTGCACATTGATGTGCATTTAGCGGAGTTGGTTGCGCAGTATGGTATCTGGGTTTATGCCATTCTGTTTTTGATTTTGTTCTGTGAAACAGGGCTTGTGGTCACACCGTTCCTGCCGGGTGATTCGTTGCTGTTTGTTGCCGGTGCGCTGGCGGCATTGCCAACTAACGACCTGAACGTTCACACGATGGTGATTTTAATGGTCATCGCGGCTATTGTTGGCGATGCGCTCAACTACACTATCGGGCGGCTGTTTGGCGAAAAACTGTTCAGCAATCCAAATTCAAAAATCTTCCGCCGTAGTTATCTTGATAAAACACACGCTTTTTACGAGCGTCATGGTGGAAAAACGATTATCCTCGCGCGCTTCGTGCCGATCGTCCGTACTTTTGCACCGTTTGTCGCCGGGATGGGACACATGTCTTATCGCCACTTTGCGATTTATAACGTGGTTGGCGCACTGCTGTGGGTACTGTTATTCACCTACGCAGGTTACCTGTTCGGTAATTTCCCGATTGTGCAGGAAAACCTGAAATTGCTGATTGTGGCGATTATTGTGCTGTCGATTCTGCCTGGCGTAATCGAAGTTATTCGCCACAAACGTGCAGCGGCACGTCAGCAAAAGTAACTCCATCGCGCGGTTCGACCACTTTTTTATCCAAAGTCGCGGGCCGTTATGTTTTAATGAGCACCATTTATGGTCTGGGGCAGCTAGTTCTGCCACAGAAAAACTGGCATCGACCAGGTTCAAGCAGAAAGGTCATCAATGAGCTGGATTGAACGAATTCTCAATAAGAGCAATATCACCCCTACCCGTAAGGCGAGTATCCCTGAAGGGGTGTGGACTAAGTGCGACAGCTGTGGCCAGGTTCTGTACCGTGCCGAACTGGAACGCAATCTCGAAGTCTGCCCAAAATGCGATCACCACATGCGCATGTCTGCGCGCGATCGTCTGCATACCCTGCTAGATGAAGGTTCGCTGTTTGAGTTGGGTAGTGAGCTTGAGCCAAAAGATATTCTCAAGTTTAAAGACTCTAAAAAATACAAAGACCGTCTGGCATCTGCCCAGAAAGAAACCGGCGAGAAAGACGCGCTGGTGGTCATGAAAGGCACACTCTATAACATGCCAGTTGTCGCTGTGGCGTTTGAGTTTGCCTTTATGGGCGGTTCTATGGGTTCTGTTGTTGGTGCGCGTTTTGTTCGTGCCGTAGAACAAGCTCTGGAAGACAGCTGCCCGATGATCTGTTTCTCCGCCTCTGGCGGTGCACGTATGCAAGAAGCGCTGATGTCGCTGATGCAGATGGCAAAAACCAGTGCTGCACTGGCGAAAATGCAGGAACGTGGTCTGCCGTATATTTCGGTTCTGACTGACCCCACCATGGGTGGCGTTTCAGCAAGCTTCGCAATGCTGGGCGATCTGAACATTGCTGAGCCAAAAGCGTTGATCGGCTTTGCAGGCCCGCGTGTTATCGAACAGACCGTTCGTGAAAAACTGCCGACGGGCTTCCAGCGCAGTGAGTTCCTGATCGAAAAAGGCGCGATCGACATGATCGTACGCCGCCCGGAAATGCGCCTGAAGTTGGCAAGCATTCTGGCAAAACTGACAAATCAACCCGCGCCGAATCCGGAAGCACCGCTTGAACCGCTTGTGGTTCCGGCCGCACCGGAAGAAGGTCACGAGGCCTGATAGTCAACAAAGGCAGGGCCGCTCGCGGAACTGCCTTTTTTCTTGAACCGTAGCGTAGAGCGGGCATCATGGAAAAAACTCAAACTCCTCAAGCCACGTCGCCCCTGGCCACGTGGCTTTGTTATCTGGAAAACCTCCATTCTAAAACCATTGAGCTTGGCCTTGACCGTGTCAAAAAAGTTGCCACGACGCTCGATGTACTCAAACCTGCGCCGACGGTATTTACTGTCGCGGGGACAAACGGCAAAGGCACAACTTGTCGCACCCTGGAAAAGGTGTTGATGGCGGCAGGTTATAGCGTCGGTGTATACAGTTCGCCGCATCTGGTGCGTTACACCGAGCGTGTACGCGTGCAAAGCGAAGAGCTGGATGAGGCGTACCACACCGCGGCATTTGCCCAGATTGAAGCAGCACGTGGTGAGACATCACTGACCTATTTTGAGTACAGCACGTTGTCTGCTCTGTTGTTGTTTAAGCAGCTCGCAGTCGATGTGGTTATTCTCGAAGTCGGTCTGGGCGGGCGCCTGGATGCGACGAATATTGTTGATGCGGATGTGGCGGTGGTCACCAGTATCGCGCTTGATCACACCGACTGGCTGGGGCCTGACCGTGAAAGTATCGGGCGTGAAAAAGCAGGCGTCTTCCGTGGTGGAAAGCCTGCTGTCGTGGGCGAGCCAGATATGCCGCAGACCATTGCTGATGTGGCGGCTGAAAAGGGTGCTCAGTTGCTGCGCCGTGGTGTTGACTGGTCTTATCAAGTGGCTGAGAACAGCTGGAGCTTTAAAGACGCTCAGGGTGAACTCAACGAGCTGCCTCTGCCGTTAGTTCCACAGCCAAATGCGGCTACCGCATTGGCCGCGTTGCGTGTAAGCCAGCTAAATGTCAGCAACGACGCTATTATTCAAGGGATTGGGGAAGCGACGCTGCCTGGACGATTCCAGGTTATTTCGCAGGCACCGTTGGTTATCCTCGACGTGGCGCATAATCCTCATGCGGCAGCGTACCTTGCCGGGCGAATTGCTCAGTTACCAAAACGCGGGCGAGTGCTGGCTGTCATCGGTATGCTGCATGATAAAGACATTGCCGGTACGCTGGCATGTTTGTCGCCACAGGTTGATAGCTGGTATTGTGCTCCGTTAGAAGGGCCACGCGGTGCAACGGCCGAGCAACTGATTGAACATCTCGGCCATGGCGAAGTCTATGGCAGTGTTGCACAAGCCTGGCATGCTGCAATGAACGCAGCGACCGAAAATGATACCGTGCTGGTGTGTGGTTCGTTTCATACAGTAGCCCATGTAATGGAAGCGCTGGACGCGGAGAGAGCTGGTGGCGAGTAAGTTTCAAAATAGATTAGTCGGAACCATCATTCTGGTCGCACTGGGGGTCATTATCCTCCCGGGGCTGCTTGATGGTCAGAAAAAGCATTACCAGGATGAGTTTGCAGCCATTCCTCTGGTTCCCAAACCGGGTGATACCAATGAGCCCGATATGTTGCCTGCCGCGACTCAGGCGCTGCCTTCGCAGCCTCCTGAAGGGGCTGCTGAAGAGGTAAGAGCGGGGGCTGCTGCTGCACCGGGGCTGGATATTGCTTCTCTTCCTGGTGACGGCAGTGCGGGCATTGATGAAGTGCCGGTCAGTCGTGAGCAGCCTAAGCCGAAACCTGTGGCGGAGAAGCCAAAACCTAAGCCAGCCGAAAGACCGCAAAGCAATGCGGCGGTTGATCAAACCGAAGAACGCCTGGCGATGATGAATGAAGAGCCGTCTGCACCGCAGAAGCCCGCTAAGCAGGAAACCGCAGAGAAAGCACCAACCGGGCAAGCCTATGTTGTCCAACTGGGTGCGTTGAAAAATGCCGACAAAGTGAATGAAATTGTTGGTAAACTGCGCGGTGCCGGGTTCCGTGTTTACACAGCACCGTCTACGCCAGTGCAGGGTAAAGTGACCCGAATTCTGGTGGGACCGGATGCTTCCAAAGACAAACTGAAATCGTCTTTAGGGGAGCTGAGTTCAATCTCAGGTCTGAATGGTGTTGTGATGAATTATACGACCAGATAAACCTGCAGAGCGGCGGGATTTAGGGCAAGTTTTTAATGGCGTTGAGCATTTTTTCAACGCCATTATTTATTTACGCGAGGGAAGGAAATCCCTACGCAAACGTTTTCTTTTTCTGTTAGAATGCGCCCCGAACTGGACGTCAGGGCGATTTGTCGTGAGATTTGTTCATGGTCTGGATAGATTACGCCATTATTGCGGTCATCGGATTTTCGGCTCTGATTAGTGTTATTCGTGGGTTTGTGCGTGAAGCGTTATCGCTGGTGACCTGGGGTTGTGCTTTCTTTGTCGCCAGTCATTACTACACTTACCTGTCAGTCTGGTTCACAGGCTTTGAAGATGAACTGGTACGTAATGGAATAGCTATCGCGATACTCTTTATCGCGACACTCATTGTCGGTGCAATAGTCAATTATGTGATTAGCGCACTGGTTGAGAAAACCGGCCTGTCGGGTACAGACAGGGTGTTGGGGATTTGTTTCGGTGCTTTACGTGGAGCGCTGATCGTCGCCGCCATTCTGTTCTTTCTTGATACGTTCACTGGTTTTTCGAAGAGTGACGACTGGCAAAAGTCGCAGCTTATCCCGCAATTCAGTTTCATCATCAGATGGTTCTTTGACTATCTGCAAAGCTCGTCAAGTTTCTTGCCCCGGCCTTAGGGCGGGGGTTATGGCTTAGAGTCTGATTTTTCTGGCTGTTTTATTTTCATATTACGCCAGAAAAACAGACTCACGATGAGGAAAAGACAACATGTGCGGTATTGTCGGTATCGCCGGTTTTATGCCGGTCAACCAGTCCATTTATGATGCGTTAACGGTGCTCCAGCATCGTGGCCAGGATGCCGCAGGCATCGTCACCATTGATGCTTTAAACTGTTTCCGTCTGCGTAAAGCAAACGGCCTGGTGAGCGATGTGTTTGGTGCCATTCACATGCAACGCTTGCAGGGAAACATGGGGATTGGCCATGTGCGCTACCCAACAGCAGGCAGTTCCAGCGCCTCTGAAGCCCAACCTTTCTATGTAAACTCCCCGTACGGCATTACTCTTGCACACAATGGTAATTTGACCAACGCCCACGAATTGCGCCAGAAGCTGTTCGAAGAAAAGCGTCGTCACATTAACACCACCTCTGACTCCGAAATTCTGCTCAATATCTTCGCCAGCGAGCTGGATAACTTCCGCAACTATCCGCTGGAAGCAGACAACATTTTTGCCGCCATTGCCGCGACTAACCGCCAGATTCGTGGTGCTTATGCTTGCGTTGCGATGATCATCGGCCACGGTATGGTTGCCTTCCGCGACCCGAACGGTATCCGTCCGTTGGTGATGGGCAAACGTGATTTGAATGATGGCCGTACCGAATACATGGTGGCTTCTGAAAGCGTGGCGCTTGATACGCTGGGCTTTGAATTCCTGCGCGATATCGCGCCGGGTGAAGCGGTGTATATCACCGAGAAAGGCCAGTTGTTCACTCGCCAGTGCGCCGATAACCCGACCAGCAACCCTTGCTTGTTCGAGTACGTCTACTTTGCGCGCCCGGACTCTTTCATCGATAAAATTTCCGTCTACAGCGCACGCGTTGAGATGGGCAAGAAACTCGGTGAGAAAATTGCCCGTGAGTGGGACGATCTGGACATCGACGTGGTTATCCCGATCCCAGAAACTTCCTGCGATATTGCGCTGGAAATCGCCCGGATTCTCGATAAGCCATATCGCCAGGGCTTCGTGAAAAACCGCTATGTTGGCCGTACCTTTATCATGCCGGGCCAACAGCTGCGCCGTAAGTCTGTGCGCCGTAAACTCAATGCTAACCGCGCTGAGTTCCGCGATAAGAACGTGCTGCTGGTGGATGACTCCATCGTGCGCGGTACGACATCCGAACAGATTATCGAGATGGCGCGTGAAGCTGGTGCGAAGAAAGTTTATCTGGCTTCTGCAGCGCCTGAGATTCGTTTCCCGAACGTGTATGGCATCGACATGCCAAGCGCAAACGAACTGATTGCTCACGGCCGCGAAGTTGACGAAATTCGTCAGTTGATTGGTGCTGATGGTTTGATTTTCCAGGATCTGGACGATCTGATTGAAGCCGTTCGTGTTGAGAACCCGGACATTACACAGTTTGAATGCTCGGTGTTTAACGGTATCTACGTGACCAAAGATGTGGACCACGAATACCTTGAGTATCTTGAGTCGCTGCGTAATGACGATTCGAAAGCGATTCAACGCCTGAACGAAGTTGAAAACTTAGAAATGCACAACGAGGGTTAAAGCCATCCTCGCCTGACCCTCTCCTTGAAGGAGAGGGGACTCGCAGATTTTATCCCTCACCCTTCGGGGTGAGGGTATCTATCCTTGCATCCCGTCCCATCTTGCGGCAAAGTCAGCCCAGATATTTCTCTACGGGTGAAAGCGATGAAACGGCTAATTGTTGGGATTTCAGGTGCCAGTGGCGCAACTTACGGTGTGCGACTGCTTCAGGTGCTGCAACAATTACCTGATATTGAAACTCACCTCATCCTTAGCAACGCTGCTCGCCAGACGCTCGCCTTAGAAACCGATATTTCCCTGCGTGAAGTTCAGGCTCTGGCCGATGTGGTTCATGATGCCCGCGATATCGCCGCCAGCCTCTCTTCAGGCTCTTTTAAGACGCACGGCATGGTGATATTACCCTGCTCAATCAAAACCCTTTCTGGCATTGTCCACAGCTATACCGATGGCCTGCTGACGCGTGCGGCAGATGTGGTGCTGAAAGAGCGCCGTCCGCTGGTGCTTTGTGTGCGTGAAACGCCGCTTCACCTTGGTCATTTGCGTTTAATGACGCAAGCCGCTGAACTGGGCGCTGTGATTATGCCGCCAATGCCGGCGTTTTATCATCGCCCGCAAAGCGTGCAGGATATTATCGACCAGACGGTCAACCGGGTACTCGACCAGTTTGATATTGAACTACCCCAGGATTTATTCACCCGTTGGAAGGGTGCATAAATAGTGCGCCAGTGTGGTGCATCACAAAACGCTGCGCCTCAAAATGGGGCGGTTTTGTAACCTCGATCACTTCCAGAACATTTATCCGCTATTTTCCTCCGTTAATGCTTTTCCCTCATACCAGACCTGCTATCTTTCAATCTCGTGACAGAGTTGTAACTTTTATTTAACACCAAAACCACGCACTTTCTTTCACGCAGGAAAAAGTGGCATGGGAACTGCAACTCTGGTCTGCAACACAAAACAAACACAACACGACATTACACATAATAAGATCAGCCACCTTGAGGTTTATGTATGAAAAAGCAAGTTCTTGCTCTGTCATTACTGCTTGGCCTGAGTGCCACTGCCAGCGTTTTCGCAGCCATTCCGCAGAGCATTCGTCTTGGTACGGACGCCACCTATGCACCGTTCTCATCTAAAGACGCGAAAGGGGATTTTGTTGGTTTCGATATCGATCTTGGCAATGAGTTGTGTAAACGCATCAATACTAAATGTACATGGGTTGGAAGCGACTTTGATGCGCTGATTCCTTCGCTTAAAGCGAAGAAAATCGACGGTATCATCTCTTCGCTTTCCATCACCGAAAAGCGCCAGAAAGAGATTGCCTTCTCAGACAAACTTTACGCTGCTGATTCACGCCTGATTGCCGTTAAAGGCTCCCCGGTTAAGCCGACTCTTGATTCCCTCAAAGGCAAGCATATCGGTGTGTTGCAAGGCTCTACGCAAGAAGCGTATGCCAATGCTGAATGGCGTACCAAAGGTGTCGATGTGGTGCCTTATGCTAACCAGGACTTAATCTATTCCGATCTGGCTGCTGGCCGCCTGGATGCTGCATTCCAGGATGAGACCGCGGCAAGCGAAGGCTTCCTGAAACTGCCTGCTGGTAAAGGTTATGAGTTCGCCGGCCCATCGGTTAAAAACAAACAGTACTTTGGTGATGGCACCGGTATTGGCTTGCGTAAAGACGATGTGGAGCTGAAAGCTGCCTTTGATAAAGCGCTGGCAGAAATGCGTAAAGACGGTACTTACGACAAATTTGCTAAGAAGTACTTCGATTTTAATGTTTACGGTGAATAAGTTTATCCCGTAGTCTGTAGCCCGGTTATGGCCACCATGGCCGGGCTGAATAGAATTGCAATCTAACCCTTAGCTTTTTGCACTGCTGTAGTGCAATTTATCGCTAATGCACCAAAATAGTGCTTTGCTTGCATCCTATTGGTGTGACGTGTTTTTCAAGTGAAAGTGATGCTGAAACAGGTCGCGCCATCTGGCTGAAAAAACACTATATTGGTATGCATAAATTGGCATGAAACATGCAATTTTATCCGGTTGAAAAGCAATCGCGCAAAATATACGGTCTACTCGAGGATAATTATGAACAAGCAGATCATTGCTCTTTCTTTGGTACTGGCATTTTCCAGTGTTTCCACAGCTTTCGCCGCTATTCCGAAAAATGTACGTATTGGCACTGACCCAACTTACGCGCCGTTTGAGTCGAAAAACGCTCAAGGCGAATTAGTCGGTTTTGATATCGATTTGGCAAAAGAGCTCTGCAAACGCATCGAAACTAACTGTACCTTCGTGGAAAACCCACTGGATGCGCTGATCCCCTCGTTGAAAGCGAAAAAAATTGACGCGATTATGTCGTCGCTTTCCATTACTGAAAAACGCCAGCAAGAAATCGCCTTCACCGACAAACTCTACGCTGCGGATTCGCGTTTAGTGGTTGCGAAAGGTTCACCGATTCAACCAACCCTCCAGTCTCTGAAAGGTAAGCGTGTCGGTGTTCTGCAAGGTACCACACAAGAAACTTACGGTAATGAGCACTGGGCGCCGAAAGGCATCGAAATTGTTTCTTACCAGGGCCAGGACTCCATTTATGCTGACCTAACTGCTGGCCGAATTGACGCCGCATTCCAGGATGAAGTGGCCGCGAGCGAAGGCTTCCTGAAACAGCCTGTTGGCGCAAATTACCAGTTCGGTGGCCCATCAGTTAAAGATGACAAACTGTTTGGCGTTGGCACCGGTATGGGTCTGCGTAAAGACGATACCGAGTTACGCGAAGCACTGAACAAAGCATTTGCTGAAATGCGTAAAGATGGAACTTACGAGAAGTTAGCGAAGAAATACTTCGACTTCGATGTTTACGGTGGTTAACAGTCACCAGTGGTTAAACCTGCCCAACACGGGCAGGTTAAGTTTGTGCAGACACTGACGACAGGATACGCACCATGCTGTACGGTTTTTCAGAAGTCATTTTTAAAGGGGCGATCGTCACGCTGGAACTGGCGCTAAGCTCCGTTATCCTCGCCGTTATTATTGGCCTGGCGGGCGCTGGTGCCAAATTATCCAAAAATCGCCCGTTAGCCATGCTGTTTGAAGGTTATACCACGCTGATTCGTGGTGTGCCCGATCTGGTGCTGATGCTGCTGATTTTCTATGGCCTGCAAATGGCGCTCAATGTGTTAACCGACTCGCTTGGCGTCGCTCAGTTTGATATCGACCCCATGGTCGCCGGTATCATTACGCTCGGTTTTATCTATGGTGCCTATTTTACCGAAACTTTCCGCGGTGCTTTTATGGCGGTTCCGAGAGGGCATATTGAAGCCGCGACGGCCTTTGGTTTTACCGGTTCACAAACTTTCCGCCGCATTCTCTTCCCTGCCATGATGCGCTATGCGCTACCTGGGATTGGGAATAACTGGCAGGTCATTTTAAAAGCTACCGCGCTGGTCTCTTTGTTAGGGCTGGAAGATGTGGTGAAAGCCACGCAGCTCGCCGGGAAAAGCACCTGGCAGCCGTTCTACTTTGCGATTGTTGCCGGGATCATTTACCTGTTCTTTACCACGGTATCGAATGGTGTATTGCTCTGGCTTGAACGCCGTTACTCGGTTGGCGTGAAGAGGGCTGAGCTATGATGGAAATTTTCCACGAATACTGGAAAGCGTTACTGTGGACTGACGGCTATCGCTTCACCGGGGTGGCTATCACGCTGTGGCTGTTGATTTCCTCGGTGGTGATGGGCGGGATTATGGCGCTGTTTCTGGCCATTGGCCGCGTCTCAAGCAACAAATTTATCGCCTTCCCAATCTGGCTGTTTACCTATATTTTCCGTGGCACGCCGCTGTATGTGCAGTTGCTGGTGTTCTACTCCGGCATGTACACGCTGGAAGTGGTAAAAGGCACTGTGCTGCTCAATGAGTTTTTCCGCAGCGGCCTGAACTGTACTGTCCTCGCGCTGACGCTGAATACTTGTGCGTACACCACCGAAATTTTTGCCGGGGCTATCCGTGCTGTACCGCATGGTGAAATTGAAGCCGGGCGCGCATATGGTTTCTCGCCATTCAAAATGTATCGCTGCATTATTTTGCCTTCAGCGCTGCGTATCGCACTGCCTGCGTACAGCAACGAAGTGATTTTGATGCTGCACTCCACAGCACTGGCGTTTACCGCCACGGTGCCGGATCTCCTGAAGATCGCCCGTGATATCAACTCTGCCACCTACCAGCCGTTTACCGCTTTTGGGATTGCAGCAGTGCTGTATCTGTGTATTTCTTATGTGCTGATTAGATTGTTCCGCAAGGCTGAGCAACGCTGGTTGCAGCATATTAAACCAAGCTCAACACATTGAGTGTTCAATGATGACTGATAAAAAATTAAGCGTTACCGACCTGCATAAGCGTTATGGCCAACATGAAGTGCTGAAAGGGGTTTCTCTACAAGCCAATGCGGGCGATGTGATAAGTATTATTGGTTCATCAGGTTCAGGCAAAAGTACTTTTTTGCGTTGCATTAACTTCCTCGAAAAACCGAGTGAAGGGACGATTGTCGTCAATAACCAGAATATTAACCTGGTGCGCGATACCGACGGGCAATTGAAAGTCGCCGACAAAAACCAACTCCGCTTACTGCGCACACGTCTGACGATGGTATTCCAGCATTTCAACTTGTGGAGTCACATGACGGTGCTGGAAAACGTGATGGAAGCGCCGATTCAGGTGCTGGGCCTGAGCAAACAAGAAGCGAAAGAGCGTGCGATTAAGTATCTGGCGAAAGTGGGTATCGACGAGCGCCAGCAGGTGAAATATCCTGTGCATCTTTCTGGTGGTCAGCAGCAGCGTGTCTCCATCGCCCGCGCACTGGCGATGGAGCCCGAAGTGTTACTGTTCGATGAGCCAACTTCTGCGCTCGACCCTGAACTGGTAGGTGAAGTGCTGCGTATTATGCAGAAACTCGCCGAAGAGGGGAAAACCATGGTGGTGGTCACGCACGAGATGGATTTTGCGCGCCACGTTTCAAACCATGTGATTTTCTTGCATCAGGGTTTAATCGAAGAAGAGGGCACGCCAGAAGAGTTGTTTGGTAACCCGAAAAGCGCCCGTCTGCAGCAGTTCTTGTCGGGTTCGCTGAAGTAATTTCCCCTCTCCCTGGCTTTCTCCTTATCCTGGGGGAGAAGGCCGGGATGAGGGCATTTGTTACCGCACCAGATCCCCCAATGCTTCTTCAAGGTCATACCAACGGAAACCAAACCCGGACTCTTCAAGCCGCTTAGGCAACGCGCGTTGCCCGCCCAATACCAACACCGATGATTCACCCATCATCAATCTGACGGCTGTTGCAGGCGCTCGCACAAATGCCGGGCGATTCAGGACGTGGCCGAGAGCATGAGAGAACTGTTCGTTACGAACCGGATAGGGCGAAACCATGTTAAACGGCCCACGCAGGTCGTTATCCAACAGCCACAAAATACCGTTTACCATATCGTCGATATGAATCCACGCCAGATACTGCCGCCCGTCACCCATTGGCCCACCCAGACCTAAACGGAATATCGGCAGCAGTTTTGCCAGAATCCCGCCTTTGGGCGCTAACACTACGCCGGTACGCAGCAGGCTGACACGTGTCTGCTCGCTTTGCGCACCGCAGGCGATTTGCTCCCAACGGGCGCACAGCTTATGGGTAAATTCATTGTGTGGTGGTTCATCTTCGTTGACAACCACTTCACCGAGGTCACCGTAATATCCGGCGGCTGAGCCGGATATAAGCACTGATGGCGGCGTCTGGCTAGCTTTAAACAGCTCAACCAGGCGTTCGGTGATTTGCCAGCGGCTTTGGCACAAGCGCTGTTTTTGCGACTCGGTCCAGCGTTTGTCGGCAATCGGTTCGCCTGCAAGATTGATCACCGCATCGAACCCATCAAGATTCTGACGGTCGTTCAACCCTTTCCAGAATGTGACTTTGGGGTCAAAAAGCGTTCGCGCTTTGTCGGGATTTCTGGTGACGACCGTGACATCGTGCCCTAATTCCAGCAAGCGTGGTACCAGATGGCTGCCAATCAAGCCGGTTCCGCCGGTAATCAGTATCTGCATGCTCGTCTCCAGTTGTTTGCGCTTACTTGCGCCAACTCATGGTCATTGATACCGAGTCGGCATACCGCAGCGCGTGAAGTTTATCGATTTCTACCTCAGCATAAGATACCCACGGATGGTCGCATGCGATGTCGAGCACATCCTGAGTTAATTTTTCCAGTAATGAGAAGCGATGGTTCTCGACCAACTGGATGATTTGTTTGGTGATAGTGCGATAGTTGAGCGCGTCGTTGATGTCTTCACTGGCGCGGGCTTTGTCTGCCGGGTAATGAATAGCGACGTTAATAACAATATCCTGGCGATTGGCAATTTCTTCTTCCTTGATGCCAATGAAGGTGCGCAGGCGTAAATTTTTGATGCGGATAATCGCGTCTGGTTGTGGGGATGACATTGCAGGCGTGCTCCATTTAGTTATTTTCCTTCCAGACTATACCCAAATTAGAGGAGGAAAAAAATTGCGCCCGGGGTCAGGCGCACAAGGTTTAGTTTTGCTGCGCTTTTTCATACGCGCGTTCGGTTGCCGGGCGCGAGCGGATTCGCTCAAACCAGTTTTGAACGGCAGGGAAATGCGCCAGATTGATGCGCTGGCGCTCATGTGAAACGGTCCACGGATAAGTGGCGATATCGGCAATGCTGTATTCATTACCGCCCAGCCACGGGGTTTTCTCGAGCTGTTTATTGAGCACGCCATACAAACGTTGGGTTTCAACCTGGTAACGTTCGATGGCATACGGCACGGGCTGTGGGGCGAAGTGGTTAAAATGATGATTCTGCCCGAGCATCGGGCCAAACCCACCGACTTGCCAGAATAGCCATTGCAACGTGTGGGCGCGCTCGCGCAGGTCTTTGCTTAATAACTCATTGGTCTTTTCTGCCAGATAAAGCAGGATTTCACCTGATTCGAACAAGCTCAAAGGGCCACCGCCGTCAACGGGATGGTGGTCGATGATCGCCGGAATTTTATTGTTCGGGGAAATCGCTAAAAAAGCAGGCTGAAACTGATCTCCTTTGCCAATATCAATACGATGAATGGCGTACTCCAGACCCGTCTCTTCCAGAAATAGCGTGATTTTATGGCCGTTTGGTGTCGGTGCGTAGTAAAGATCAATCATGTCATTCCCATCCTGATAGCAGTATTTTTCTTAAACCTATGGAGTATAGACTTTTTGAAAAACTTGCCGGGTAGATGACTTTTGCTCAAGTGACAGATGCCATTTTCCACTATATGTTCAATAACCTGGGAAACGAAATGATGGGGATATTATGAGCCAGCCGACAATAACACTTTGGTCCGATGCGAATTTTTTTAGCCCGTACGTCATGTCCGTGTATGTTGCTCTGAAAGAGAAAGGCCTGAGTTTTAATCTGCAAACGGTTGATCTGAATAGTGGGCAAAACCAGCAACCGGGCTGGAAAGGGTACTCTCTTACGCGGCGCGTCCCGGCTATAGAAGTTGATGATTTTTTACTGAGCGAATCCTCGGCCATTACCGAATATCTTGAAGACCGTTTTGCACCACCGACCTGGGAGCGCATTTATCCGCATGACCTGGAAAAACGTGCCCGTGCCCGGCAAATCCAGGCATGGATCCGCAGCGATTTAATGCCGATTCGTGAAGAGCGCTCAACCGATGTGGTGTTCGCTGGCGTGAAGAAAGCGCCACTGACCGATAAAGGGCAGAACGCGGCTCAGAAACTCATCGCAACGGTAGAAAACCTGTTACCAGCCGGGCAGCAAAATCTTTTTGGTGAATGGTCGATTGCCGATACCGATCTGGCGTTGATGCTTAATCGCTTGATTCTCAATGGGGATAAAGTCCCTGAAAGGCTTGAAGAGTATGCAGCCTTCCAGTGGCAGCGCGCTTCAGTGCAGCGTTTTCTGGCACTTTCCGCAAAGCATTCTGGCTGATTAGCCCCATAATTCGCTATGATAATCCCGCTTATCATTAACAGGAATAGGGCTTTATGAAGCTGATGTTTGCCTCGGATATTCACGGCTCGTTACCTGCTACAGAGCAAGTGCTGGCCCATTTTGAGCGCAGTGGCGCTAAATGGCTGATATTACTGGGTGATATACTGAATCATGGGCCGCGAAATGCGCTACCGGTGGGCTACAATCCGGGCGCTGTTGCTGAGCGCTTCAATAGCATTGCGGACAGAATTATTGCGGTAAGGGGTAACTGTGACAGCGAAGTTGACCAAATGCTGCTCCATTTTCCGATTACGGCACCCTGGCAGCAAATACTGATGGCAGACCAACGTTTGTTTGTGACGCACGGTCACCTGTATAACCCGGATAAATTGCCGCCGCTGGCAGAAAATGATGTTTTGGTTTTTGGTCATACTCATCTTCCACTGGCTGAGAAGCAAGATACGGTCTATCTCTTTAATCCGGGCTCGGTGAGTATCCCTAAAGGCGGCTTTGAAGCGAGTTATGGCATGCTAAACGATGGTGTTCTGAGCGTTCACGCACTGAATAACACTGGGGTTATTGCACAGGTCGAGATTACCCCGTAACTTACCGTGAGTTGAACATCTAACGCGCCAAAGAGCGCCCTGAATAAGGTTTCCCCAATGGCGGAACAGAGTCATTTTGTTGGCATGGAATGGGTAGATATTGTCAATGAAGACAATGAAGTAATCGCGCAAGCAAGCCGCGAGCAAATGCGCGCGCAGCGTTTGCGCCATCGCGCGACTTATATCGTTGTGCATGACGGCATGGGTAAGATTTTGGTGCAACGTCGTACCGAGACTAAAGATTTTATGCCGGGCATGCTGGATGCTACCGCTGGTGGCGTAGTCCAGGCTGATGAGCAACTGCTGGACTCAGCACGTCGTGAAGCTGAAGAGGAGTTGGGTATTGCCGGTGTGCCATTAGCCGAGCATGGTCAGTTCTACTTTGAGGACACCAACTGCCGCGTATGGGGAAGCCTGTTTAGCTGCGTTTCTCATGGCCCGTTTGCGTTGCAGGAAGAAGAAGTCAGCGAAGTATGCTGGATGTCGCCGGAAGAGATTACAGCCCGCTGTGACGACTTTACGCCGGACTCTCTTAAAGCACTGGCGTTGTGGATGACCCGCAATGCGAAGAATGAATCTCAGCACGCTGCTGCGACTGAGTAATTCATCTCGCGTCAGCCCGCCCCGGAGAATGTTTATCCGGGGCGGGTATCTGTACTAAATCAGCACTCAATCAGTTATCCCGAATCGCCTTAGCGGTCTGCTGCAAAAGTTTATAACTTTCATAGCGGGCGTGGTGTGTCTGGCGATACGCCTCTTGCGGTTCAAATTGCCTGTCTAATTGCGTCATGGAGGCCATGGCCTCTTGTACGGTTGACGCCACTTTTCCGGCAACGGCTCCCAGAATGGCTGACCCCAGCAGTACCGGCTCGCTGCATTTTGTGGTGATGATCGGCAAATCGCAGGCATCTGCCAGCAACTGACGCACCAGCGGGTGCTGGCCTGCGCCACCGCTAATCACAATTTTATCGGTCTTTACGCCTTGCTGACGCTGCGCATCAACAATTTGGCGCAGGCCATAGCCAATCCCGCACAGCCCGGCGACATACAGGGCAATCAGGTTATCCAGGTCACGCTCCATACCTAACCCGGCAATAACAGCTTTAGCTTGCGGATCGGCAAACGGCGCGCGGTTGCCTAAAAACTCTGGCACCACATGCAGGCCGCGAGCCATTTCTATCGCGCGGGAAGGATCGGTGATTTTAGCCAGCGCCAAATCCGCAAGGTAAACCGGGAGCGGCACATCAAGCGCTTGCGCCTGTTTTTTGGCTTCCGCCGCCGCAGGATGGAAAGTGACAAGCTGATCGATTGCCGCACCCGCAGCACTTTGGCCGCCTTCGCTTAGCCACATTCCCGGAACCATTGCACTGTAGTACGGCCCCCAGACGCCTGGAATGTAAACGGGATCTTGCGTGGAAGTCATCGTGCAGGCGGAAGTACCAAACACCCACGCCAGATTATGCAAAGCGCCTTTGTCGACACCCGCAGTTCCGATGCCCCCGGCGTGGGCGTCAATCATGCCGATAGCAACAGGTGTCCCAACCAGTAAACCCATCTCGTCCGCTGCTGCGGCACTTAGGCCTTGGCCGCATGGCGTGCCCGGTTCTTTGATCTCCTGGCCGATTCGTAAAAAATCTTCCTGTGCCAGTTCATCAAGCCCAATGGTGCGGAAATAATCTGGATCCCAACGTTTTTCATGGGACAGATAGGTCCATTTGCAGGTCACGGTGCAGGTCGATCGTGCCAGATCGCCCGTGGAACGCCAGGTAAGAAAATCCGCCAGATCAAAGAATTGCCAGGCGTTGTCGTAAATCTCCCGACGATTCTCTTTCAGCCAGAGGATTTTTGGCGTTTCCATTTCCGGTGAAATTTTGCCGCCGACGTACTGTAAAACTGGATGCTGCGTCTGGTTAATGCGTTCGGCCTGTTCGGTGGCGCGGTGATCCATCCAGACAATAATATTGCGTTCGGCTTCGTTCGCATCATTTACGGGCAGCGGCGCGCCATCTTTCCCCAACACCACTAACGAACAGGTCGCATCAAAGCCAATGCCGCTGACGCTCGTAGGCAATACACCCGCAGCGCTTACTACTTCACGAATGGTCTGACACACGGCCCGCCAGATTTCATTGCTCGACTGCTCAACTTTTTTACCGGAGCTTCGAAACGTGGTGATCGGTTGCGTCGCATGGGCAAGTAAATGGCCTGAAAGATCGAAAATCCCGGCGCGCACGCTTCCGGATCCGACATCCACGCCGATAATGGTATTTTTCTCTACAGTTTCATTTCTCATCTTTGTCACCCGTTCCCCTGGGATTACAAATCCACGCTGTTTGGCAGAATGACCAAATCACGGACGGTCACATTTTTATTGCGGGTGACCATAAACAGCACGGACTCAGCGACTTCAATCGGCTGCATCAGGCTACCGTTTGCCAGCGCTTCTTCCATTTTTTCTTTCGGCCAGTCATCGAGCAGAGCGGTAACCACCGGGCCTGGCAACACTGCGCCCACACGCACACCATATTGCGCAACCTGGCGACGCGTTGAGTGAACAAATGCCTGCACGGCAAATTTTGAGGCGGTATAAATCGGCTCCCAAATCACAGGCACCACGCCTGCAATCGAACTGGTGAAGATGATATCACCCGATTTCTGTGCGATAAGATGAGGCAGAACTGCGCGAACACTGCGGAATGCGGCATTAATATTGAGATTGAGGACGCGATCCCAGACATCCGGATCGCCCTCAGCTATTGGGCCGCCAATATATGCCCCGGCGTTGGCATGGAAGATATCCAGGCGCCCGGCGAGTTTCAAAATGCCGTCGAGAATATTGTCGACCTGCTGTGGTTGCATTAAATCGACCACCAGCGGAAAGGCATTTTCACCCATTTCAGCGGTCAGTTTTTGCAGCTTTTCGCCGTCGCGGTCAATCAGCACAACTTTCGCGCCAGCAGCCAGTAAAGTTCTGGCACACTCAAGACCAATACCAGAAGCGGCACCGGTAATCGCAGCAACTTTTCCGTCAAGAGAGCTATTCATAGAGGGTACGGCGTTTTTCATTTTATAATCCTTTTCAGTGGGTCAGAATTTTGGGATGTAATCATTTTTGCTCAATCGATAGAGCAGATTTAGCACCAGATGAAATTTGCAGCAAGCATGATTAAAAACGGAGAGAAAAATTTGTGATACGCGCCAGGAAAACGAAGAAAATTACCATTTACGATTTGGCGGAACTGACAGGCGTTTCAGCGAGTGCGGTAAGCGCAATTCTGAACGGCAACTGGAAGAAGCGCCGGATCAGCGCAAAACTGGCGGAAAAGGTCACTCAAGTCGCGCAGGAGCAGGGCTACGCCGTGAACCGGCAGGCCAGTTTGCTGCGCAAAGAAAAATCGCGGGTTATTGGCATGATTGTGCCGAAATACGACAACCGTTATTTCGGTTCAATCGTTGAAAAATTTGAAGAGATGGCCCGTGAACGCGGTCTTTTCCCGATCATTACCTGCACCCGTCGTAACCCAGAACTGGAAATTGACGCCGTGCGCACCATGCTTTCGTGGCAGGTGGAATGGGTGATTGCCACCGGGGCGACCCGGCCTGATGAAATCTCCGAGCTATGCTCTCAGGCAGGCGTCCATACCTTAAACCTCGACTTACCTGGCACGCTGGCTCCGTCGGTTATTTCTGATAACTATGGCGGCGCAAAGCTACTTACCGAGCGTATTTTGCTCAATGCGGAAAAACGCCTTGGGCAAAAAATTTCGCTGACGTTTGTTGGTGGGCGGCGCAACGATCACAACACACGTGAACGCCTGCGTGGGTTTAGAGATGCCCATCAGGAAGCGGGGCTGGTGGTGTCAGCGAAGAACATTTATATCGATGGTTATTCGCCAAAACATGTTCAGGAGACGCTTGCGGAATTTACGCCGCCAGAAGATGGCCTCTACGGTTTGTTCGTTAACTCCACCATTTCACTGGAAGGTGTCGTCCAGTGGTTGTCTGCGCGAGGACAAACAGGCGAGAGACAGCCGCCGATGGGATGTTTTGACTGGGACCCGTTTGTGCCGCTGCTTGGGCATGATATTGATATGATCAGGCAGGATGTTCCGGCCATGCTGGAAGCGGCTTTTTCAATCATTGATTCGGGCGACACGAAGATTCAATGTATCGAAATTCCGCCCACGCTTAGTTGCGGAACACCATTGTAACCGCCTAATTAGCGGGTCAGCAGCCAGCGGGCAGTGTGTTCATCGGTGACCAGGCCGTTAATCCATTTGCCCTTGAGCGCTGAAAAAATCGCCGGGCGCTTATCTTCACCACAGGCCGCTGCAATGCGCGGGCAATCGCTGCGACGAATATCATAGCTGGTGATGAGATTGTTTATATCGCTCTCGACAACATCGCCGTTCTCATCAATAAAACGCCCCAAAACTTCGCCGATAGCACCTTGCCGCGTCAGCATTTCGAGCTGCTCAAAAGTAATAAACCCATCTTTGAAAATCGGGCTTTCCTGGTTGAGCGCGCCGATGCCGACAAAAATAACGTCCGCTTGCAGGGCGACATTTGAAACATTATTAAATAGGCGATTCGAACACCACATCTGGTGCTCAAGGGACGTTTGTGCGTAGCGTGGCGCGGGCCATTGGTAATAATTGGCCTGGATTTTACTTGCCAATAGCAAAGGCACATCGTCGTAATAGTTACATTTCCCGTCTGCATCCATGGCGCTGATTAACGCCACGCAGCGCGTGTTCGGGCTGTCGAAATCAATCCGCTTGATGGTCTTTTTCAACGTAAGCCCTGAGCCGATGCCGATAACTTTTTCGTTATCGCTGCGCAGGTATTTCTCCATCAGCTGATAACAGCCGAAGGAAACGCTGTCGAGCGTCATATCGCTGGTAAAGGCGGGTACCACATTGCATTCAATCAGGCCGTATTTTTCTTTCAGCATCTGGGCGTAATTCAGGCAACTGGCGACAGGGTGATTCAACCCAATAGAAACGATGCCTTCTTCTTTTGCAGCCGCTAGCAGGCGCTGAACGACCGGGCGTGAAGTACCAAGTTGGGTGGCTATCTCGCTCTGGTTTTGCCCGGCAATGTAGTACATCCACGCGGCGCGAACTTTCTGATCCAACCGTATATCTTCTTCAGTTATCAATTTATTCAGCACCTTAAGTTTTCCGGAGATGTTTAATATCCCCAGCGAATCCCTGCATTTTGGCGTGTGCAGGCGATGCAGGCAACTCTATTTTATTTGTTTTTGGTCATTTGTAATTTTTACGGTCATTTGCTCTTTTGTGACGTAAAGCTCTTAATTTGGTTAATTGTTCCATTACATTCTTCACCACAAACTGAAATGGAGAGCAACGTTATGGCTACGCAAAATACCTGGTTACACATTGGTCTGGGATCTTTTCACCGCGCTCATCAGGCCTGGTACTTACACCGCTTGATTGCGCAGGGTGATGCTCGCTGGCATATCGCCGCAGGTAACATCCGTAATGATGCAGAACATGTGGTTGCCGCACTCACCGCGCAAAAGGGCCGCTACGTGTTAGAAACCGTCAGCCCAGAAGGTGAGCGTGTATACGAAGAAATAACATCTATTCAGAAGTTGTTGCCATGGCAGGCTGATTTACAACCGCTGATTACAGAGGGCGCGAAGCCTGAAACGAAAGTGATCGCCTTTACCGTCACGGAAGGGGGTTACTACCTGAATACCACTCATCAATTAGAAGTGAATAACGCAGATTTAGCCTGTGATTTGCAGGGTGGTAATAAAACGATTTACGGCGTGATTACCCGCATTCTTGAGCAACGCATGGCCAACAATGCCGGACCGTTAACGCTGCTCAACTGCGATAACGTGCGTCACAACGGCGAACGCTTCCATGATGGTCTTGTTGAGTTCCTGACTCTGACCGGAAAGCAGGCGGTAATTGAATGGCTGAAGGCCAATGCTACTTGCCCGAATACCATGGTGGACCGTATCACTCCACGCCCGGCGGCAGATTTGCCGGCGCGTATTAAAGAGAAAACCGGTACTGACGACAAAGCTCCGGTGATGGGTGAAACCTTTATTCAGTGGGTCGTCGAAGACAATTTCCGCGATGTGCGCCCCGATCTGGAAGCGGTCGGCGTGGAGATGGTCGAATCGGTTATTCCTTACGAAGAGGCAAAAATCCGCATTCTTAACGCCTCCCACAGCTGCATTGCCTGGGCCGGAACACTGATGGGTAAACAGTTTATCCATGAAAGCACCCTGACCGACGCTATCTACGCTATTGCTGACCGCTATGTCACCGAAGATGTGATCCCAAGCCTTGGGAATAACGGCATCGATTTACCGACATACCGTGACGTGGTGCTCAAGCGCTTCACCAACCCGTATATCGAAGATACCAACCAGCGCGTCGCCGCCGATGGTTTCTCCAAAATCCCGGCGATGATTACCCCAACGATGCTTGAATGCTACCAGCGCGGTGCCGTCCCGCATGCCACGGCAATGTTGCCTGCGCTGTTCTTTGTCTATATGGAACAGTGGCACAAAGGCCAACTGCCTTATGAATACCAGGACGGCATTCTGGATGCCGACGCGGTTCATGCCATGTTTAACGCCGAAGACCCGATTGCGCTTTTTGCCAGCGACAAAGCCCTGTTTGGGGAATTAGCGACTCGTGATGATTTCGCCGCGCTGCTGCGTGAAAAAATTCAGGCTGTTTACACACTGATTCGCTAAGAGGTGAACCATGTATTTAGGCATCGATCTTGGAACTTCTGAAGTTAAGGCGCTGGTTATCAATGAAGATGGCGAGATAGTCACTAGCCACAGCGTGCCGCTGACCATTCAGCGGCCTCATCCACACTGGTCAGAACAAAGCCCTCAGGCATGGTGGGATGCCACCGATTATTTGATGACCACGCTTAAAGACAAATGTGAAAAGCATTGGTCTGCGATCAAAGCGGTCGGTCTTTCTGGGCAAATGCACGGCGCAGTGTTGCTCGACGCTGCGGGCGTGGTCATCCGTCCGGCGATTTTATGGAACGACACCCGCAGCGCACTTGAATGTGCTGAGCTGGAAGAGATCGCTCCAGAACTACATTCGATCGCCGGGAACCTCGCCATGCCTGGTTTCACCGCACCGAAACTGTTGTGGGTTCGCCGCCATGAACCTGAGAATTTCAAACGTATCGACACGGTTCTACTGCCGAAAGATTACCTGCGCTTTCGCATGACAGATAAAAAAATCTCTGACATGTCTGACTCCGCAGGCACGCTCTGGCTTGATGTGGCGAAACGCGACTGGTCCGACGCCCTGCTGGAAAAATGTGGGCTTTCAAGACGCAACATGCCTGCGCTGGTTGAAGGCTGCGAAGTATCCGCAACGCTTGCTCCAGAAATAGCGAAACGCTGGGGATTAAACCCGTCGGTAGTCGTAGCCGGTGGTGGGGGTGATAACGCAGTCAGTGCTATTGGCGTAGGGGCTGTAAGCCCAGGTGATGCGTTTATTTCTCTCGGTACTTCCGGGGTTTTATTTGTGGTGAATGAGGCTTATCGCCCGGCACCAGCTTCTGCCGTACACGCATTTTGCCACGTTTTGCCTGAACGCTGGCACCAGATGAGCGTGATGCTCAGTGCTGCAAGTTGCCTGCAATGGTTCTGCCGACTGGTGGGCGTAACTGAATTGGCATTACTGGAAGAAGTGGCGCAATTAAGCGACAGCGAAAAAGCTAACGCGCCGATGTTTTTACCTTATCTGTCTGGCGAACGAACGCCCCATAACGACCCGAATGCAAGAGGAATGTTCCACGGTCTGACCCATGCCAGCAATCGCGCCACTATGGGCTATGCCGTGCTGGAAGGTGTCAGTTTTGGTCTCGCCGATGGTCTGCGTGTGTTGCAGGAAAGTGGCACCCATATCGACCAATGTTCTTTAGTAGGTGGCGGTGCGCGTAGCCCGCTTTGGGCACAGTTACTGGCGGATGTCCTCAATATGCCCGTCGTGACACATAAGGGAGGGGAAACGGGTGGTGCACTCGGTGCTGCCCGGCTGGCATGCCTGGCTACAGGTAAAGATTTGGAAACGGTTTGCAAGAAACCAGAAATCTACCAGACATGGATTGCTCGCCCTGAGCAACACACGAGTTTGATGAAAAGATACACACAATTTAAGTCTCTATATCTGAACGATCTGCATTTTAGAACTCACTGATTTTTATAATAAAAAAACACCCCGGCGAAGGCCGGGGGATACCCTGTACACAAAAATGAGGTCACTATGTCTATTACTAATAAACAGTGGTTTGGGTTACCGCTACACCTGCTGTGGGGTTACATCGCTATTGCTGTGTTTATGACCGGAGACGGTTTTGAGCTGGCATTCTTATCCCACTACATCAAAGAGTTGGGATTCTCTCCCGCTCAAGCCTCTTTTGCCTTTACGCTTTATGGCCTTGCCGCAGCACTGTCTGCGTGGGTATCTGGCGTAGTTGCTGAAATTATTACACCGCAGAAAACCATGTTTATCGGTTTTGTGCTGTGGTGCGTATTCCATGTCCTTTTCCTGGTTTTTGGTCTGGGGCACGCAAACTATCCGCTGATCCTGCTGTTTTACGGAATCCGTGGGTTTGCTTACCCACTGTTCCTTTACTCTTTCATTGTGGTGATTATTCATAACGTTAAGAGTGAAAATGCCAGTTCAGCACTTGGCTGGTACTGGGCAGTATATTCCATCGGCATCGGTGTAGCGGGTAGCTATATTCCAAGTTTTACTATTCCACTTGTTGGGGAGTTAGGGACGTTATGGATGGCGCTGTTCTTCTGCCTGGCTGGCGGGTTGATAGCGATGATTTCGCTGCGTAAGGTACAGACCCCAACGCACATGCATAACCTGACCACCAAAGAGAAGTTCAATGAGCTAGGTCGTGCAATCACTTTGCTCTATACCAACCGCAGCATTATGTATTCGAGCATGGTTCGTATCATCAACACTCTTTCTTTATTCGGTTTTGCCGTGATTATGCCGCTGATGTTTGTGGACGAGCTGGGCTTTACGACATCTGAATGGTTACAGATATGGGCGGCGTTTTTCTTTACCACCATTTTCTCCAATATTTTCTGGGGTATCGTCGCGGAAAAGCTAGGTTGGATGCGCGTGGTGCGTTGGTTTGGATGTCTGGGTATGGCGGCATCAAGCCTGGCGTTTTACTACGTACCGCAATACTTTGGCCATAACTTCGGTATGGCGCTGATCCCGGCAATTGCTTTAGGTATTTTTGTGGCAGCGTTTGTGCCAATGGCGGCGGTATTCCCGGCGCTGGAGCCTCGCCACAAAGGGGCAGCGATTTCGGTTTACAACCTCTCTGCGGGCTTGTCCAACTTTCTGGCTCCGGCCATTGCGGTGGTGCTGCTGCCTTACTTCAGCACTATCGGCGTCGTTATTGCGTATACCACGCTTTATATTATCGCCTTCTTCCTTTGCCACTTTATCCGTGTCGAACAGCCAGGCTTTGAAAGCGCGGTTCGCGTCGCTGATGACGTGACGGTAAGGGCATCTTAATACATTACGGCTGGCGTGCTGCGCCAGCCTAATCCAAATGGAACAGCAATGAGCTTGCAAGCGATTATTTTTGATATGGATGGCGTCATTATTGATTCCGAAGGTTTTTGGCAGGATGCGCAAATCGAAATGCTGGCAGACCAGGGCGTTGCTATAACCGCCGCAGAATGCGAAGAACTCACCAAAGGAAAGCGCATTGATGAAATTGCGCGCATCTGGTGTGAAAAGCAATTTCTGACGGTTGAACCACAATGGCTTGAGAAACAAATCATTGCGCGAGTCTGTAATGCTATTCGGGAAAAAGGGATGGCAATGAATGGGTTATATCAGGTGTTAGAATGTTTTCATCGCAAGGGTTATCGCCTTGCGCTGGCAACGTCATCCAGCCCGGAAGTTATCGAGGCTGTATTTGATAAATTAGATCTCTGGCAATGGTTTGGCGTGATTTGTAGCGCTGATGAAGAGAGCTTTGGTAAACCGCATCCCGCCGTTTACCTGACCGTAATGCGAAAACTGGGCCTGCAAGCCGCTCAATGTCGGGTCATTGAAGACAGCCTTAATGGCTTTACCGCCGCCCGGCGGGCTGAGATTAAAACCTTTGTTGTTGCCCCTGATTGCCATGAACCAAAATTCGCTTCGGCAGCTGGGCATTACTCAACGCTAACTGAACTTAGTCATGCTCTAAATCTTCACAGCGAACCGGCGCTAAGAGCCAGTTGCTGACTAATACGGAAGCGCAGAAATCATCCAGGGGAGTGAACGGTCTGACATCCTGGTTTCTGCGCTTCCTTTCACTTTCTTAATCTAACGTCTGTCAGGCGCGCCCATGGGTTACGCGTGAACGTCTGGCCACGGAGTCGACGATGACGGCAATCGCAAGTACGCCGCCTGTAATCATATATCGCAGCGACGAAGGCAAATTAAGTAGCGTCAGCCCGTTAGAAATACACTGAATAACAATAATACCCAGCAGGGCGGAATAGGCGCTTCCTCGGCCGCCAAACAGACTCGTACCGCCAATAACCGCCGCCGCAATGGCGTTTAAATTGACATCTCCGGTACCGGCTTGTTGGCTGGCGGACGCCAGGCGTGATGCGGCAAGAATGCCGCCGGTGGTTGCCAGCACAGAGCAAATCATAAATGCACTAATATAAATACCGCGCACGTTAATACCTGAACGGCGAGCGGCTTCACGGTTGCCACCCACGGCAAACATCGACCGGCCCCATTTTGTTCTTTTGAGCGCGTAGTTAAGCACGACGACCACGAGGATAAACAAGCCGAAAACCCATGGCACACCGCGACCGATGTTGAGATAAAACACCATAAATTCAAAAACAGCGGTCATAAACAGACTGCGAGCCCACAAAGAGCTGAGCGGTTCGCAAGACAAATTTGCTGCGGCACGGCGTGTGCGGGTGCGAAAACCCTGGGCGAGCATCACGATACCGGGTAACAGCGCAAAAATATGCGCCATCCAACCGGGCATAACTAAGACCTGGCCGAAACGCACCAGCGGCGAAACATAGGGGAGGTTGATACTGCCTGATGGCCCGAGAATATAAAGTTGCATCCCGAGCAGCGCCAGAAGCCCGGCCAACGTCGCCACAAAACTCGGCATCCCTAAACGGCTGTAAAGCTCGGCATAAATCAGGCCAACCACTGCGCCAACCGCGAGTGCAACGGCGATAGCGCCAACTACGGACCAACCCTGATTCACCCACAGCACGCCAATAATTGCCGACGCCAGGCCGCTCATCGAACCGACCGAGAGATCGATCTCACCTAACAGCAATACACAAACAATCCCCAGCGAAATAAACCCGACGGTCGCACAGTCAAATAACATATTAACGAGATTATTCGGGGCCATATAAATCGGGTTGAGAAGGGTGAAAACAATCGAAATTATAATCAGCCCTAGCACCACGGGAATCATCCCTAAATCGCCCGTTTTAATCCGGGTAATATAAGCGCGCAGCAAGCCAAAGATATTATCCTGATGGTCGACGCGCTCATCGCTGCGATCTAACCGGGTTTCGGGAAGCAGTGGTTTATTGGTCGTCATCGCTTAATTCGCCCCCAACGTATGTTCGGTTGTTTTTCTTTCCACCCGACGTGAGACGGAATTTTCTGTCGCTCCGGTAATGGCCGCCACTAATTCCTGATTGGTAGATTCGGGTGTGAAAATGCCTTTATTGCGGCCCAGACGTAATACGACAATTCTGTCTGCGACGGCCCGCACATCTTCCATATTATGACTGATGATAATGACCCCCAGACCGCGCTCGCGAACGCGTTCAATCAGGTTAAGTACTTCGGCTGTTTGCGCCACGCCAAGTGCCGCAGTTGGTTCATCCAGCATGATGATTTTCGGGTTAAGCAGAAGCGAACGGGCAATCGCCACAGTTTGGCGCTGGCCGCCGGACAACGAAGCGACCGGCTCGCGTACCGAAGGAATGCGCGCAGCCAGCTCTTTTAAAAGCGTCCAGGCGCGGACTTCCATCGTCACTTCATCAAGCTGCCAGGCCGATAATTCGTGCCCGAGAAACAAATTCGCCACCACATCTAAATTTTCACATAACGCCAAATCCTGAAAGACGGTTGAAATACCATATTCCAGCGCCTTTCCTGGCGTATCGAGAGAGATTAATTCCCCCTCGAATTCAACCATGCCGGAAGTGGGTTGATGAACCCCCGCTAATATTTTTACTAGCGTTGATTTTCCCGCGCCGTTATCACCCACCAGGGCGACGACTTCCCCGGCGTAAACATCAAGATCAATATCGGTTAGCGCAGAAACTGCACCAAAGTTTTTAGAGATTTTACTTAATTTAAGCAGCGGCTTATCAGTGCGAGGCGCGAGGTCATTTTCAATTAACATAGCCAGAACCTTAATATCGTCAGTGCGTCCGTAAGAAGATTTACGGACGCATGAGTCGTGACTTAGTGAGTAATACCTAATTTCTTACAGGCCTCTTGATATTCACCCGTACAAACCTGTTCCGGGGTCTGGATTTTCTTATCAAAAATTTCTGCTTTGATATTTTTGGACGTAATAACTGCCGGGACAAATAGCTGCGAAGGCGTGTTATAGAGAGTCGAAGTCGCTTTCGGTGTCTGCCCGTTAATTAATTGCACGGCAACATTGGCGGCAGCCGCGGCGACAATTTCCGATGGTTTAGAAATAGTGTTGTATTGATCGCCTGCGATAATTAACTGTAGTGCGGCAATGGTCGCATCATTACCGGTAACCGGTGGAATCGGCTGCACGCCACCCGCTTTGAATGCGGCAATGGCACCGCCGCCAGTGCCGTCGTTTGCCGCCACAACGCCTTTAATCTGGTCACTAAAACGCGTGATTTGGCCTGCGGTCCACTCCTGCGCTTTTGGCGGAGCCCACTCTGGCGTGTCAAATTCTGCCAGTGTTTTATAGCCCGAGTCTTTAAGCCCACGATGAATACCATCGCGAATCAGACCCGCCGCGGCATCCGTCGGCGAACCGTTGATTTCAAGCACGCCTGCGCCTGCGGGAACGCCGGATGTTTTCATGTGCTCAACCAGCGATTTGGAAATGGCATATCCGATTCCTTCGTTATCAAACGAAATATAAAAATCGGCAGGTTTTGCGGGGATAGGGCGATCGTAGGCAATCACTTTGACGCCTTGGGAGTGCGCAATTTCTACCAGGCCCGCGGCGGCGGATGAATCAACAGGATCAAGCACAATGACTTTCGCACCCTGGGCAATCGCTGAGTTGAATTGCTGTTGTTGCAACGAGGCATTGGCGTTGGCGTTTTGGTAGATAACTTTGCACTGCTGGCAAATCTTATTTAGCTCGGTTTTAAAGCCGGGGAAATCATGTTGTTCGTAACGGGTCGAGGCCTGGTCAGGCATTAAAAAGGCGACGGTTGCCGCTTCCTGAGCATGAACTGCGCCAGTAAAACCTAATACGACCATAAGGGTTGCTTTGAACATAGTACGATATTGCATCTTTCTGCTCCTCGCTGATCCGAACACGATAATCGCCTCTGTACGGCATCGCTGAGGCGAAGGGTATGTTTTAACTTATTGCAATATAAGGTAAATTTCCTTTATCACTGTTTCACTCAAGAATTATGCTGAACATCCCCATCTTGCTACCGTGAAACCAGAAATTAAACTTTTATTTATCATCTGATTTACATTTGCTCAATCGGTGAAGCAGAATTGCCACTACTCATTTAGGTTGTCAAGATAACTCAGAAAAGCGATGTGATTTTTGTGATTAACAGCAGAATAGAAGAGTGGGGAGGGTACGACGATAAGCTGGATCGGGAGGGGTGAAAGATAATAAAAAAGGCCGCATATAAATGCGGCCTTTTTGCTTCTCAGAAGAACTTAGTCTTGTTGAGAAGACTGAATCGCAGTCAGAGCGATGGTGTAAACGATATCGTCTACCAGTGCGCCACGAGACAGGTCGTTGACTGGTTTACGCATACCTTGCAGCATTGGCCCGATGGAGATCAGGTCTGCTGAGCGCTGTACCGCTTTATAGGTGGTGTTACCGGTGTTCAGGTCTGGGAAGATGAACACGGTAGCGCGACCCGCAACCGGTGAGTTTGGCGCTTTAGATTTAGCAACGTCAGCCATAACTGCGGCGTCGTACTGCAACGGACCATCGATGACCAGGTCAGGACGTTTTTCTTGAGCAATACGTGTAGCTTCACGTACTTTCTCAACGTCGCTACCTGCACCAGAAGTGCCGGTGGAGTAGGACAGCATTGCAACGCGTGGATCGATACCGAATGCAGCAGCGGAATCCGCAGACTGAATAGCGATTTCTGCCAGTTGCTCAGCAGTTGGGTCCGGGTTGATCGCGCAGTCGCCGTAAACGTAAACCTGTTCTGGCAGCAGCATGAAGAACACAGAAGAAACCAAAGAGCTGCCTGGGGCAGTCTTGATCAGCTGCAATGGTGGACGAATGGTGTTCGCGGTAGTGTGAACAGCACCAGAAACCAGACCGTCAACTTCGTCTTGCTCAAGCATCAAAGTACCCAGCACAACGTTGTCTTCCAGTTGCTCACGCGCAACAGCTTCGGTCATGCCTTTGCTCTTACGCAGCTCAACCAGACGTGCAACGTAGCTTTCGCGAACCACTTCCGGGTCAACGATTTCGATGCCAGCACTCAGTTCAACGCCTTGCGCCGCAGCAACACGGGTGATTTCATCCGGGTTACCCAACAGTACGCAAGTTGCGATACCGCGTTCAGCACAGATAGATGCCGCTTTCACGGTACGTGGCTCTTCACCTTCTGGCAGAACAACACGTTTGCCCGCTTTACGTGCCAGCTCAGTGAGCTGATAACGGAATGCTGGAGGTGACAGACGACGGCTACGCTCAGAAGTTGCAGTCAGAGATTCGATCCAGTTTGCATCAATGTGGCTTGCCACATATTCCTGCACTTTCTCGATACGCTGATGGTCGTCAGTTGGGACTTCCAGGTTGAAGCTTTGCAGGCTCAGGGAAGTCTGCCAGGTGTTAGTGTCAACCATGAACAGCGGCAGGCCAGTTGCGAATGCACGCTCACACAGTTTGGTCACGCGTGGGTCCATTTCGTAACCACCGGTCAGCAGAACTGCACCGATATCTACACCGTTCATTGCGGCCAGGCACGCTGCAACCAGCACGTCTGGACGGTCTGCGGAAGTGACCAGCAGAGAACCCGGACGGAAGTGTTCCAGCATGTGCGGAATGCTACGCGCACAGAAGGTCACAGACTTCACGCGACGAGTTTTGATGTCGCCTTCGTTGATGATGGTTGCGTTCAGGTGACGCGCCATATCAATGGCGCGAGTAGCAATCAGATCAAAGCTCCATGGCACACAGCCCAGAACTGGCAGCGGGCTGTCGGCGAACAGTGCTTTAGGATCGATATTCGCGATGCTCGCTTTAGTGGAGTCATCAAAAATCTCGGACAGGTCAGGGCGAGTACGACCTTGCTCATCAACTGGGGCGTTCAGTTTGTTAATGATTACGCCAGTGATGTTGGTGTTCTTGCTGCCGCCAAAGCTGCTACGTGCCAGCTCGATGCGCTCTTTCATCTGCTCTGGGGAGTTGTTGCCCAGGGACATAACGAAGACGATTTCAGCATTCAGCGTTTTTGCGATTTCGTAGTTCAGAGACTGCGCAAACTGATGCTTGCGAGTAGGAACCAGACCTTCAACCAGAACCACTTCAGCGTCTTTGCTGCTGGCGTGGAAGTTGGCAATGATCTCTTCCATCAGCACGTCTTGTTGGTTGCTCGACAGCAGCGACTCAACGTGATTCATGTGCAGCGGCTCAGCCGTTGGGATGTTGGAGTTAGCACGCACGATGCTGGTGGTTTGATCTGGAGTATCGTCACCGGTACGCGGTTGGGCGATAGGTTTGAAAACGCTAAGGCGAACGCCTTTTTGTTCCATAGCACGGATAACACCAAGGCTGACGCTGGTCAGGCCGACGCTGGTTCCGGTAGGGATCAACATAATAGTACGGGACACGGTATAACCTCTTTGTATATACCCGGCATATTTCGGGTCGCAGAGGATTGCAGCAACTCGAATTATTTTGGGTATAGCCCTTTTCAGGGCTCAGAAAACAACACCGCCAGCGAAGGCTGGCGGTAAGGAGAATCAAGCGGTCAGGCGAGATGCATCCTGAGCGATAACCAGTTCTTCGTTAGTCGGAATGACCATCGCAGGAACGGTACCCTCTTTGTTGATGTAGCCTGATTTGCCGAAACGAGCAGCCAGGTTGCGTTCGTGGTCAACTTCAAAGCCCAGAACACCCAGTTTGCCCAGAGACAGTTCACGTACCATTGCAGCGTTTTCACCGATACCACCAGTGAAAACAACGCCGTCCAGACGACCTTCCATCAGTGCAGTGTAAGAACCGATGTATTTCGCCAGGCGATGGCAGAACACGTCCATTGCACGTTTAGCATCTTCTTTAGTGGTGTAGTTATCTTCAACATAACGGCAATCGCTGGTGACTTCAGTCAGACCCAGCAGGCCAGACTCTTTGGTCAGCATTTTGTTGATGTCATCAACGCTCATGCCCAGGGAGTCGTGCAGGTGGAAGATGATAGCTGGATCGATGTCACCAGAACGGGTGCCCATCACCAGACCTTCCAGCGGAGTCAGACCCATAGAGGTGTCAACACACTTGCCGTTACGGATAGCAGAAACAGAACCGCCGTTGCCCAGGTGGCAAGTGATCAGGTTAACTTCTTCCACTGGCTTGTTCAGCATTTTCGCGGCTTCTTGAGTCACATAGAAGTGGCTGGTGCCGTGTGCGCCGTAGCGACGAACACCGTGCTCTCTGTACAGGTTGTACGGCAGAGCATAAAGATAAGACTCTTCTGGCATGGTCTGATGGAACGCGGTGTCGAACACAGCAACGTTTTTATCAGCCAGTTTAGGGAAAGATTTCAGTGCTTCAGCAATACCGATCAGGTGTGCCGGGTTATGCAGTGGTGCAAAAGAAGCAGTATCTTTGATACCCTGAATCACGGTCTCGTCGATAACAACGGAGCTGGTGTACTTCTCGCCGCCGTGAACAACACGGTGGCCGATAGCGGTCAGCTGCTCGGACAATTCAGGTTTTTGTGCCAAAATGGTATTAACCATAAAGTTCAGAGCTTCGCTGTGAGCGGCGCCTGCACCCAAAGCCGCTTCTTGTTTACCGCCATCCATTTTCCACTTGATACGTGCTTCAGGAAGATGGAAACATTCGGCTAAACCAGAGAGGTACTCATCACCGTTTAAAGCATCAATAATTGCGAATTTCAGTGAAGAGCTACCGCAGTTCAGAACCAGTACTAGCTTACTCGACATGGAAGTACCTACTTTTATACGTGGCTAAAAAAACGTCATTTAGTCTCTCAGCGTAGCGCATGATGAGACAGACATTTATGATTAACGTCATGCCAGAAGCGTTTTTTTGGCATGACGAATAAATACTCTAGAGTTTACGCCATATTGCGTGATTTACCGGCAATAGCGAACTGAGCAAAAATTTGACAACCTGCGGTTTCCCTTCTACGGCCATCAAGGCCGGCACAGGATACCCGATTGCAGCAGCTAAAGACAAAATATTTTGAACCATGTAATTTAGAGTTGTTGTTTTGCACAAAAATTTTATTTTTTATATGTGAAGTTGAGGTAAAGCCATGTCGACACCCCTAAATAGCCATGTAAGCTGGTTTAGCCTGTTCAGCCGTGGACAACACTATTCGAAGACCTGGCCTGTCGATAAACGCCTCGCGCCTGTCTTCGTGGAAAACCGCGTCATTCGTGCCACGCGTTTTGCCGTCCGCTTTATGCCTCCGCTCGCTGTGTTTACGCTGACCTGGCAAATTGCGCTGGGCGGTCAACTCGGCCCTGCGGTAGCAACCGCTTTATTTGCTTGTAGTTTGCCAATGCAGGGACTTTGGTGGTTAGGCAAGCGTTCCGTGACACCACTGCCGCCGACAATCCTGAGCTGGTTCTATGAAGTTCGGGGCAAATTACAAGATGCCGGGCAGGCGCTAACGCCTATTGAAGGCAAGCCAGACTACCAGGCGTTGGCCGAGGTTCTGAAGCGTGCGTTTAAGCAGTTGGACAAAACATTTCTTGATGATTTGTAAAATCCCTGCCGTTACGCATATAAAGAAGGATATTTTTCGCAGAGTACTCAACTTTGCGCAACAGGAGCTAAGAAATGGAAATGACTAACGCCCAGCGTCTGATTTTATCTAATCAGTACAAAATGATGACCATGCTCGACCCGGACAACGCCGAGCGTTATCGTCGCCTGCAAACAATCATTGAGCGTGGCTATGGCCTGCAAATGCGCGAGTTGGATCGTGAGTTTGGGGAACTGACGGAAGAAACCTGCCGCACTGTTATCGATATTATGGAGATGTACCACGCGTTGCACGTCTCCTGGACTAACCTGAAAGACAATCAAGACATCGACGAACGCCGTGTGACGTTCCTCGGTTTTGATGCGGCCACTGAAGCCCGCTTCCTGGGTTATATTCGCTTTATGGTGAACATCGAAGGTCGTTATGCGCATTTTGATGCCGGTACTCATGGCTTCAACGCGCAGACACCTATGTGGGAAAAATATCAGCGTATGTTGAAAGTGTGGCATTCATGCCCACGCCAGTATCATTTAAGTGCGAACGAGATCGCGCAAATTATTAATGCCTGAGGGGAGATGCATTGTGAAGTGCAAAGGTTTCTTGTTTGATTTGGATGGGACTCTGGTTGACTCCCTGCCAGCAGTCGAGCGTGCATGGATTAACTGGGCAAAGCGATTCGATATTTCGCCACAAGAAGTATTGGCCTTCATTCACGGCAAACAGGCGATTACGTCTTTACGTCACTTTATGGCGGGCGCGTCTGAAGAAGAGATCCAGCAGGAGTTTTTGCGTCTTGAGAAAATCGAGTCTGAAGACACTGACGGTATCGTCGCCTTACCGGGTGCGGTTGAACTGCTGACTCATCTGAACGAAGCGGGTATTCCATGGGCGATTGTCACTTCCGGTTCTTTCCCAGTGGCCTCTGCTCGCCGTGCTGCGGGCGGACTGCCTGCGCCTGAAGTGCTTGTTACAGCAGAACGTGTCGCGCGTGGTAAGCCTGAGCCTGACGCCTACCTGCTCGGTGCGCAGTTATTAGGTTTCGAGCCTGAAGAGTGTGTCGTGGTGGAAGATGCACCTGCGGGTGTGTTATCCGGCCTTTCTGCGGGTTGCCATGTCATTGCGGTCAATGCGCCAGCCGATACGCCGCGCCTCGAGCATGTCGATTATGCTCTGCATTCGTTGACTGAGCTTCTGGTTCAGAAGTTGCCAGATGGCACAGTCGAAGTGCTTAGAAAACACTAAACACATGATTTAGCCCCGCGATAGCGGGGCTTTTTTATGGCAAGATTTTTGGCTCAGAGACAACTTACAGGGAATTGTTTTGAACTCAGAACTCATTTGGGTTTTATCGCTGTTAGCGATGGCAGTGGTGTTATTCGCCACCGGAAAAGTGCGTATGGATGCGGTCGCTTTACTTGTGATTATTGCTTTTGTCCTCAGCGGCACACTCACTCTCAACGAAGCCTTCTCAGGTTTTAGTGATCCCAACGTTATCCTTATTGCTGCACTCTTTATTATCGGCGATGGCCTTGTACGCACGGGTGTAGCCACAAAAATGGGGGCATGGCTGGTGGATGTTGCGGGTAGCAGCGAAACCAAAATGCTGGTTTTGTTGATGCTCACCGTTGCAGGCCTTGGCGCATTTATGAGTTCGACGGGTGTGGTCGCGATATTTATCCCCGTGGTACTGAGTGTTTCGATGCGCATGAAAACCTCACCATCGCGCTTAATGATGCCGTTGAGTTTTGCGGGCTTAATTAGCGGCATGATGACGCTGGTCGCCACACCACCCAATCTGGTCGTAAACAGCGAACTGTTGCGCGAAGGGTTGCAGGGGTTCCATTTCTTCAGCGTGACTCCCATCGGCGTGGTCATTTTGCTGCTGGGCATAGGCTATATGCTGATTGCGCGTTTTGCCCTAAAAGGGCAGAACAAAGACGACGGCAAGCAAGACTGGCGCCGGCGTACTTTTCGCGATCTGATTAAAGATTACCGGCTGACTGGCCGTGCGCGTCGCTTGGCAATACGCCCTGGTTCGCCCATGGTTGGGCGCCGTCTTGATGATTTAAAATTGCGTGAGCGTTATGGCGCAAACGTGATTGGCCTTGAACGCTGGCGCAAATTCCGCCGGGTTATCGTCAACGTTACTGGTGTCACCGAATTTCGCGCTCGTGACGTGCTGTTGATTGATATGTCAGCTTCTGAAGTTGATCTGCGCGAATTTTGTAGCGAGCAAATGCTTGAGCCGATGGTTTTGCGCGGCGAGTATTTCTCGGACCAGGCGCTGGATGTTGGCATGGCCGAGGTTTCGTTAATCCCAGAATCCGAACTGATTGGGCAGACGCTGCGTGAAATAGGCTTCCGTACCCGTTACGGCCTGAACGTCGTTGGTTTACGTCGTAATGGCGAGGCGATGGAAGGGCTGTTGGTTGATGAGGCGCTACAGCTTGGCGATATCTTGCTGGTTGTCGGCGACTGGAAACTGATTAGCCAGTTACAGCAAAAAGGCCGCGATTTCCTGGTTCTCAATTTGCCAGTCGAAGAGGGCGAGGCGTCTCCAGCGCATAGCCAGGCACCCCATGCGATTTTCTGCCTGGCGTTGATGGTCGCCCTGATGCTGACGGACGAAATTCCTAACACCATCGCGGCCATTATTGCCTGTTTGCTGATGGGCAAGTTCCGCTGTATTGATATGGAAAGCGCGTATAAAGCAGTTCACTGGCCGAGTATTATTTTGATTGTCGGCATGATGCCTTTCGCCCTTGCACTGCAAAAAACGGGCGGGGTGGACTTGATTGTGAACGGGTTAATGAGCCTGGGCGGTGGCTACGGTCCGCATATGATGCTGATTTGCCTGTTTGTAATGTGCGCCGCGATTGGTTTGTTTATTTCAAACACCGCGACCGCGGTGTTAATGGCGCCTATTGCGTTGGCTGCGGCAAAATCGATGGGGGTTTCCCCTTATCCATTTGCCATGATCGTAGCACTTGCTGCCTCTGCTGCGTTTATGACTCCTGTGTCGTCACCCGTTAATACACTCGTTCTGGGGCCAGGAAATTATAAGTTCAGCGATTTTGTGAAGATGGGTGTGCCCTTTACGGTGATTGTTATGGTGGTGAGTGTGGTGATGGTGCCGATGTTATTCCCATTCTAAAACAACCCTCACCCCGCCCCTCTCCCTGAGAGAGAGGGGAGCACCAATCCGGATAATTCCCTCTCCTGGGGGAGAGGGTTAGGGTAAGGGCGCAATAATCAGAGTTAAAGCGGTGAGTCCTGGCTTATCTCATCGAGCGAAAGCTGGAAGCTTGGCACAAAGACATTCATGAAATAATCCATCTCTTCGCTGTGGCGGTCCGCCAGCGTTTTCTCAAGACGGCTTTTCGCCAGCAAAAACTCATTGTTCCCGGCAGAAAGCTCTTCAAGACATTTCAGATAAGCGCACAGCGCATCAGCCTGTTTGACGATTGCTCGTTCTTCATCGCTACTTTGATGTTCATCGATTAACGGCGCCCAGATATCGCGTAACTCTTCTGGCACCATATCGATCAACTTTTGCTGGGCAATTTTCTCAATGGCTTTGTATTCGTGAGCAATCTGCGAGTTGAAGTATTTAACAGGTGTTGGGAGATCACCCGTTAAGACTTCACTGACATCGTGATACATCGCCAGCAAAGCGACATGCTCGGCATTAATCTGCCCGTTAAATTTGCGGTTTTTAATCACAGCTAAAGCATGAGCGACCATCGCGACTTGCAGGCTATGCTCCGAAACGTTTTCGGTACGCACATTACGCATCAGCGGCCAACGATTGATTAATTTCAGACGTGAAAGGTGGGCAAAGAAATGGCTCTGGCTCATCGGTACACTCGGTATCAGTAGGGTGGATTCAGCTTACGCTTATCCACCCTTTGAAGCCAAAAATTACTGGTGGTAATGACCGAGGAAGCGTCCAAATTTTTGGATGGCTATTTCCAGCTCATCAACACGCGGTAAGGTCACGATACGTACGTGATCCGGCCACGGCCAGTTAAATGCTGTTCCTTGAACCAAAAGCACTTTTTCTTGCAATAAGAAATCCAGTACCATTTTTTGGTCGTCGTGGATGTTAAAGCGTTTAGCGTCGATTTTCGGGAACATATACAGCGCACCCTGCGGTTTCACACAGGAAACACCAGGAATATCGTTAATCAACTCCCAGGCACGGTTACGCTGTTCATACAGACGCCCACCTGGTGCGATAAATTCGCTGATACTCTGATAGCCACCCAACGCCGTCTGAATTGCATGCTGAGCAGGCACGTTCGCGCACAGACGCATCGACGCCAGCATCTCCAGCCCTTCGATATAACCTTTGGCGTGCTTCTTCGGCCCGTTGAGAACCATCCAGCCCTGGCGGAAGCCGGCAACACGATAAGTTTTCGACAGGCCATTAAAGGTCACGGTCAGCAGATCTGGGGCCAGTGCCGCAATTGAATGATGTTGTGCTGCGTCGTACAGAATCTTGTCGTAGATTTCATCAGCAAAAATAATCAAATTATGCTGACGCGCGATTTCCACCACTTCCAGCAGCAACTCTTTAGAGTAAACCGCGCCGGTTGGGTTGTTCGGGTTAATAATCACGATGCCGCGAGTTCGAGGTGTGATTTTAGCGCGAATATCATCAAGGTCCGGGAACCAGCCTGCTGACTCATCACATAAATAGTGAACGGCTTTACCACTCGAAAGCGAAACCGCCGCAGTCCATAAAGGGTAATCAGGGGCAGGGACCAGCATTTCATCGCCGCTGTTGAGCAATGCTTGCATTGATTGAACGATCAGCTCGGAAACACCGTTGCCGATGTAGATATCTTCAACTGTCACGTCCCGCATTTCACGTGCCTGATAATGCTGCATGATGGCTTTGCGAGCGGAGTAGAGCCCTTTCGAGTCGCAGTAACCCTGAGCCGTAGGCAGGTTACGAATCACATCGACAAGAATCTCATCCGGGGCATCAAAGCCAAAAGGCGCAGGATTGCCAATATTCAGCTTGAGGACTTTATTCCCTTCTTCTTCAAGACGCTTAGCCTCTTTGAGTACTGGGCCACGGATGTCATAACAGACGTTATCAAGTTTGCTGGATTTTTCGATAGGGGACATGAACCTGACCTTAAATGTTAGCGCCACTTCCTGCCGTGGAAGCGACCAGGCAACAATGTACTCCTGACACGCGCAGATTTGAAGGTTGTCGAAGCGTGGAAACGCAATTAATCTTTTAAAGGTAAGGAAAGTGAAAAAATGAACTGAATAGCAATTTTGCGGCGTTATATTCTGTAGGTTGTTCATTATGCGATAAAAAATATAACTAACGGTGTTATTTCTGATTCAATTAACTGCCTGATCGCAGCGATTGTAGTGAGTGATGCTGATCGTTTTGCGTATTAAATTGAGTAATAGTTAAGGAAAATTGAATATTCATGCTTAAGGTTAAAGTGAATGCATTAACGGGAGTTAATAATATGTATGTAAAATTAACTGGGAATGTGATTTATATAAACAATGAATAGAGTTAAGTTGCTTCTGTTTACATCAGAAGCCATCTGAAGCTTTAGTGTTTACTCAACTGAAGAATGAATTAAAAAAATAGAATGAGATCAGATAATTCGCAACAAAAGTTATGACTTACTACGATTTACGGTAAGATACGCTACTGAAAATGGTAAGTACTTTTGCTGAATATTACGTAACCTTATGTTTTATTGCTGGTTCGTATATGGCCGTTATGACCTGGCAATTGCCAGCATAGTGCAGTGGCTAAAAGTGCGTTTTCATCATACGTATCCCTCGTTGTCACAGTAAGTTGAATAAATAAAACTCAGTATTGAACTGGATTTACAATAATTACTCAGTTTTAATTTAAGTGACTAGTACGTTAAGACGAATGTTTGTATGTTGTTTGTGTCGGTATAATATCTCCAGGAATACGTGCGTCACATTATTGATTCACGTAAGTCTGAATGCATGAAAATAAAAAAAGTCAGAACGGCTGTCAGGATGACGGTGCTCTCCCTCAGGAGACGTTCTGTAAAAGGGAATTGCTTTATCTTTTTGATAAATCACAGCAATAAAACTAAGGCAGACTCGTAAGAGCAACCTACTAGTGAAAAAAATATGATTAACGCAAATCGTCCGATACTTAATCTCGACCTCGATCTGCTGAGGACTTTTGTCGCCGTAGCGGATCTGAATACTTTTGCGGCAGCAGCCGTTGCGGTTTGCCGTACTCAATCGGCTGTTAGCCAGCAGATGCAGCGTCTGGAACAGTTAGTAGGGAAAGAGCTTTTTGCTCGTCATGGCCGTAACAAGCTTTTGACAGAGCACGGTATTCAGCTTCTGGGTTATGCGCGAAAAATTCTGCGTTTTAATGATGAAGCATGTACATCGTTAATGTTTAGCAATTTACAAGGTGTGCTGACTATCGGTGCATCTGATGAAACCGCGGATACTATCCTGCCATACCTGCTTAACCGGATAAGCTCTGTCTATCCTAAGCTGGCGTTGGATGTGCGCGTTAAACGTAACCCGTTTATGGCCGAAATGCTCAACCAGCAGGAAGTTGATTTGGTTGTCACTACGGCGAAACCGGAACATTTTGAGTCCATTGTTTTACGTACTTCGCCGACGTTATGGTACTGCGCTGCGGATTATGTATTCCAGAAAGGTGAAACAGTACCTTTAGTCATGCTCGACGATCCGAGCCCTTACCGCGATATGATGCTTGAGCATTTGAACGCAGAGCGCATTCCGTGGCGCATTGCTTATGTTGCTTCAACGCTATCTGCTGTGCGCGCCGCGGTGAAAGCTGGCCTGGGTGTGACGGCTCGTCCTGTAGAAATGATGAGCCCTGAGCTGCGCGTGCTGGGTGCTGTCGATGGCTTGCCATTGATACCGGATACGGAATATCTGTTGTGCCGTAATCTGCAAACCAGTAACGATTTAGCGCAGGCCATCTTTAGTGCTCTGGAATCTAACCCAAATCCATATCGCTATCTGCCTTCAACTGATGAAGATGATGGCACTGTGTTAATGGAACGTGATTTCGAATAGCACCACCCGATTTGTTCGTAACAAAATATGAAATTCTAAAATAGGTCATTGAGGCTGTTTTTCGTCTCAATGGCTTGTTTTTTAATCAGTGCAAGTTGTATTTATTGCTAATTTGTAAAAACATGTTTTAAAACAAACGACTTCATTCCTCCCTTGTTATCAGCCTTCTGCACCTTTTCTGCGAATCAACTCCTGTTTAAATGTTAAAAAACACGCTGCAATGTTGTTGGTTTTTGATATGGATTAACAAAAGCGTGTCTCAGATCAAGAAAATACTTCCTAATGGGGGGATGAATAGTTGAGATTTCCTGCCAAAATAGAGCAGTAGTTATTTTTTTCCTCCTTAACGGACACGATTCACCTTCATTAAAAACGAGTTAGTAACCTGACGTTACCAGCTTTTAACGCACTAAATGTTAATGAACTTGGGTTGATGTAAATTAATGTGTGGATACTTTTGTTAAAGTTGACAAAAGGTTATAGAAAGGAGTAAAAAACCCCATCAATTTGCTGGTAAAGTTTTGATTCCGGCAGTTATTGTAAGGTTTATTGTTCCTCCCCATGAATCGATGTGGTGTTCATCTGCCAGCAAGAGCAGAGACTTTGGCGCCACTTTTGATGAGTAAGCAATGAGTATGTCAACATCCACTGAAGTTATCGCTCACCATTGGGCGTTCGCAGTCTTTCTTATTGTTGCCATAGGCCTGTGTTGCGTAATGCTTCTCGGGGCCTGGTTCCTTGGCGGGAGAGCTAAGGGTCGGCACAAAAACACTCCCTTCGAGTCAGGTATTGACTCAGTTGGTACAGCGCGCTTACGCCTATCTGCCAAGTTTTACCTGGTTGCCATGTTCTTCGTTATTTTTGACGTGGAAGCCTTGTATCTCTATGCGTGGTCAGTTTCTATCCGTGAAAGCGGATGGGTAGGTTTCGTTGAGGCCGCAATTTTCATTTTAGTGCTACTGGCAGGCCTGGTGTATCTGGTGCGTATTGGCGCGCTTGATTGGACTCCTGCGCGTTCGCGCCGTGCCCAAATCAACCCGGAAACCGACAGTATTACTAACCGTCATACGCAAGATGCTCTAAAGAATTCGGATTACAGCAAGGCGGCAAGCGAGTAAATCCCATGAGCTTACTTAGGTAAGTAATTGGGGTTTATGAACGCAGCCAACACCGCTGTAAATTGAATTATAACGAGCATAAAATGAGGCAATAAGATGGACTATACGCTCACCCGCATAGACCCCGACGGTGAGAACGACCGTTACCCCCTGCAAAAACAGGAGATCGTAACCGATCCTCTTGATCAAGAAATCAACCGTAGTGTGTACATGGGCAAGCTCGAACATGCCATGCACGATATGGTGAACTGGGGGCGTAAAAACTCAATTTGGCCTTATAACTTTGGCCTTTCTTGCTGCTACGTTGAGATGGTGACCTCGTTTACCGCCGTACATGACGTGGCACGTTTTGGTGCCGAAGTACTGCGTGCTTCTCCGCGTCAGGCCGATCTGATGGTTATTGCAGGGACCTGCTTTACCAAAATGGCTCCCGTCATTCAGCGCCTTTATGACCAAATGCTTGAGCCAAAATGGGTTATCTCGATGGGTGCCTGCGCCAACTCAGGCGGCATGTACGACATCTATTCCGTCGTGCAGGGTGTGGATAAATTCCTGCCTGTCGATGTTTACATCCCAGGTTGTCCACCGCGTCCGGAAGCTTACATGCAGGCTCTGATGCTGCTGCAAGAATCCATTGGTAAAGAGCGTCGTCCACTGTCTTGGGTGGTTGGTGATCAGGGCGTGTATCGCGCCAACATGCAATCAGAGCGCGAGCGTAAACGCGGCGAGCGTATTGCAGTCACTAATCTTAGGTCGCCAGACGAGATTTAATTTGCGCCTGTGGTCCGCGTGAGTTTACTTCGCATATCAATAATATTAGCGCGAAGCCGCTGACCGACAGTCACCACGTACCATTTGCAATGGTGAGAATTATGACCGATTTAACCGCGCATGATGCCAACCAGGAAGCCTGGCAAACCCGTGACCATTTAGATGATCCGGTTATTGGCGAACTGCGTAACCGTTTTGGGCCGGATGCCTTTACTGTTCAGCCAACCCGTACCGGTGTTCCGGTGGTCTGGGTTAAGCGCGAACAGTTACTGGAAATTGTCGACTTCTTAAAAAGACTACCGAAACCCTTCGTCATGTTGTTTGACCTGCATGGCATGGACGAACGTCTTCGCACTCACCGCAACGGTTTACCGGCTGCGGATTTTTCCGTTTTCTACCACCTGATTTCCATCGATCGCAACCGCGATATCATGCTCAAGGTGGCGCTGTCTGAAAACGACCTGAACGTGCCAACAATTACCAAACTGTTCCCGAACGCTAACTGGTATGAGCGTGAAACCTGGGAAATGTTTGGCATCACCTTTAATGGTCACCCGCACCTGACGCGCATCATGATGCCATCAACGTGGGAAGGCCATCCGCTGCGTAAAGACTACCCGGCGCGTGCCACCGAGTTCGATCCGTTTGAATTGACCAAACAGAAAGAAGACCTCGAGATGGAAGCGTTGACCTTCAAGCCTGAAGAGTGGGGCATGAAGCGCAGCAGCGAGCATGAAGATTTCATGTTCCTAAACCTCGGTCCAAACCACCCATCCGCGCATGGTGCATTCCGTATCGTTCTGCAACTCGACGGTGAAGAGATTGTCGATTGCGTACCGGACATCGGTTACCACCACCGTGGCGCTGAGAAAATGGGTGAGCGTCAGTCCTGGCACAGCTACATTCCGTATACCGACCGTATCGAATACCTCGGCGGCTGCGTAAACGAAATGCCATACGTGCTGGCGGTTGAAAAACTGGCGGGTATCAAGGTTCCTGAACGTGTAGACGTTATTCGCGTCATGTTGTCCGAACTGTTCCGTATTAACAGCCACTTGCTGTACATCTCTACGTTTATTCAGGACGTGGGCGCGATGACTCCGGTGTTCTTCGCCTTTACCGACCGTCAGAAAATCTATGACCTGGTCGAAGCGATTACCGGTTTCCGTATGCACCCGGCCTGGTTCCGTATCGGCGGTGTGGCACATGACTTGCCAAACGGCTGGGAGCGCTTGCTAAAAGAGTTCCTCGACTGGATGCCAAAACGTCTGGATTCCTACGAGAAAGCAGCACTGCGTAACACCATTTTGAAAGGTCGTTCACAGGGCGTTGCTGCTTACGGTAAGAAAGAAGCGCTAGAGTGGGGCACTACCGGTGCTGGCCTGCGCGCAACGGGTGTTGATTTCGATATCCGTAAAGCTCGTCCTTACTCTGGTTATGAAAACTTCGACTTCGAAATCCCGGTCGGCGGTGGCATCAGTGACTGCTACACCCGTGTGATGCTGAAAGTTGAAGAGCTTCGCCAGAGTTTGCGCATTCTTGAGCAGTGCCTGAAAAACATGCCTGCTGGCCCGTTCAAAGCTGACCACCCGCTGACAACGCCGCCGCCGAAAGAGCGCACGCTGCAACATATCGAGACCCTGATCACTCACTTCCTGCAGGTTTCGTGGGGCCCGGTTATGCCGGCTAACGAATCCTTCCAGATGATTGAGGCGACCAAAGGGATTAACAGTTACTACCTGACCAGCGACGGCAGCACTATGAGCTACCGTACCCGTATTCGTACCCCGAGCTTTGCGCACTTGCAGCAAATCCCGTCGGCGATCCGCGGCAGTCTGGTTTCTGACCTGATTGTCTATCTGGGTAGTATCGATTTTGTAATGTCTGATGTGGATCGCTAACTATGCACGATAAACAACAACCCCAGGCAGAAGCCTTTGAGCTGAGTCAAGTCGAGCGTGATGCGATTGAGCACGAAAAACATCATTACGAAGATGCTCGCGCAGCTTCTATTGAAGCGCTGAAAATTGTTCAGAAACAGCGTGGCTGGGTGCCTGACGGCGCTATTTATGCCATCGCTGAAGTTCTGGGCATTCCAGCCAGCGACGTAGAAGGTGTTGCCACATTCTATAGTCAGATCTTCCGCCAGCCGGTTGGTCGCCACGTGATTCGCTATTGCGACAGCGTGGTTTGCCACATTACTGGCTATCAGGGCATTCAGTCTGCTATTGAAGCAAAACTGGACATCAAACCGGGTCAAACCACGTTTGATGGTCGCTTTACCCTGCTGCCAACCTGCTGTCTGGGTAACTGCGACAAAGGGCCGACCATGATGATTGATGAGGACACTCACAGCTATCTGACGCCGGAAGCAATCCCTGATTTGCTGGAGCAGTATAAATGAAGACGATTATTCGTACTGCCGAAACCCATCCGCTGACCTGGCGGTTGCGTGATGACAAACAGCCTGTCTGGCTGGATGAATATCGCAGCAAAAACGGCTACGAAGGGGCGCGTCTTGCGTTGACAGGCCTGGCACCAGACGAAGTCGTGAATCGCGTTAAAGACTCCGGCCTGAAAGGGCGCGGCGGTGCGGGCTTTTCCACTGGTTTGAAGTGGAGCCTGATGCCGAAAGACGAGTCCATGAACATCCGTTACCTGCTGTGTAACGCCGATGAAATGGAACCCGGCACCTATAAAGACCGTTTGCTGATGGAGCAACTGCCGCACCTTTTGGTGGAAGGCATGCTGATTTCTGCATTCGCGCTGAAAGCCTACCGCGGTTACATCTTCCTGCGCGGTGAGTACATCGAAGCTGCTGTGCATTTGCGCCGCGCGATTGCTGAAGCAACCGAAGCAGGTTTGCTGGGCAAAAACATTCTCGGTTCTGGTTTTGATTTTGAGCTTATCGTGCACACCGGTGCTGGGCGTTATATCTGTGGTGAAGAAACCGCATTGATTAACTCCCTGGAAGGCCGCCGCGCTAACCCTCGTTCAAAACCACCATTCCCGGCCTCAAGCGGCGTGTGGGGTAAACCAACGTGTGTTAATAACGTTGAAACTCTGTGCAACGTGCCAGCGATTCTGGCCAACGGCGTGGAATGGTATCAGGGCATTTCGACCAGCAAAGATGCTGGCACCAAGCTGATGGGCTTCTCCGGGCGTGTGAAAAACCCAGGTGTCTGGGAATTACCGTTCGGTACCACCGCACGTGAGATTCTTGAAGAATATGCCGGTGGTATGCGTGATGGCCTGAAATTCAAAGCCTGGCAGCCGGGCGGGGCAGGGACAGACTTCCTGACCGAATCGCATCTTGACCTGCCGATGGAATTCGAAAGCATCGGTAAAGCGGGAAGTCGTTTAGGTACGGCGCTGGCGATGGCGGTTGACCATGAAATTGGTATGGTTCCGTTGGTGCGCAATCTGGAAGAGTTCTTTTCCCGTGAATCTTGCGGCTGGTGTACACCTTGCCGTGATGGCCTGCCGTGGAGTGTGAAAATTCTGCGTGCGCTGGAGCGTGGCGAAGGCCAGCCTGGGGATATCGAGACACTTGAGCAACTGTGTCGTTTCCTCGGTCCGGGTAAAACCTTCTGTGCGCATGCGCCAGGTGCGGTTGAGCCATTACAGAGTGCGATTAAATATTTCCGCGACGAATTCGAAGCAGGCATTGCCAAACAAGATTTCGGTAACACGCGTGCCATTGCTGGCATCCAACCGAACTTATTAAAAGCGCGCTGGTAACACCTGGCAATACTGAGTTTGCAGGTTAAAAATTTTATAATTAATGCCTAAAGAGTAATCAAGAATTTCGTGCTGAGGCAAGGCGGCAAAGGAGTGAATCCTTGGGAGTTTAGTTAACTAAATGACCAGGGTGAGCGAGAGCAGCCAACGCAACCGCAGTGTGAAAGACGAAGATTATTCGGGCCAACTGGAAGCATGCTGACTATGGCTACGATACATGTAGACGGCAAAGAATATGAGGTAAACGGGTCAGACAACCTGCTGCAAGCATGTCTGTCGCTCGGCCTTGATATTCCTTATTTTTGCTGGCACCCGGCGCTTGGTAGCGTCGGTGCTTGCCGCCAGTGCGCGGTGAAGCAATATCAGAACGCAGAAGATCTTCGTGGCCGCCTGGTGATGTCATGTATGACACCTGCCTCTGACGGTACGTTCATCTCTATTGATGACAGCGAAGCAAAAGAGTTCCGTGAAAGCGTCGTGGAATGGTTGATGACTAACCACCCACACGACTGCCCGGTATGTGAAGAAGGCGGCAACTGCCACCTGCAAGATATGACGGTAATGACCGGTCATAGCTTCCGTCGCTACCGTTTCACCAAGCGTACTCACCGTAATCAGGACCTCGGCCCGTTCATCTCTCACGAAATGAACCGCTGCATCGCTTGTTACCGCTGTGTGCGTTACTACAAAGATTATGCTGACGGCACCGATTTGGGTGTTTACGGCGCTCACGACAACGTCTACTTCGGCCGCCCTGAAGACGGCACGCTTGAGAGCGAATTCTCCGGTAACCTGGTAGAAATCTGCCCGACCGGTGTATTCACTGATAAAACTCACTCCGAGCGTTATAACCGTAAGTGGGATATGCAGTTCGCCCCAAGCATTTGCCAGCAGTGCAGCATCGGCTGTAACACAAGCCCTGGTGAGCGTTACGGTGAATTGCGTCGTATCGAAAACCGTTACAACGGCACCGTGAACCACTACTTCCTATGTGACCGTGGCCGCTTCGGTTATGGCTACGTCAACCTGAAGGATCGTCCACGCCAGCCGATCCAGCGCCGTGGCGACGATCTGATCACGCTGAACGCTGAACAAGCGATGCAGGGCGCGGCAGATATTCTGCGCCAGTCGAAGAAAGTGATCGGTATCGGATCCCCACGTGCCAGCGTCGAAAGCAACTTCGCGCTGCGTGAGCTGGTGGGTGCGGATAACTTCTACACCGGTATCGCAACGGGCGAACAAGCGCGTCTGCAACTGATGCTGAAAGTGCTGCAAGAAAGTGGCATTCACACTCCGGCACTGCGTGAAATCGAAACCTACGATGCGGTTCTGGTTTTAGGCGAAGACATTACACAAACAGGTGCGCGCGTTGCACTGGCTGTGCGTCAGGCTGTTAAAGGCAAATCACGTGAAATGGCAGCAGCACAGAAAGTCGCTGACTGGCAGATTGCGGCGATCATGAACATTGGCCAGCACGCGAAACACCCGCTGTTTGTCACCAATATCGACAGCACTCGTCTGGATGATATCGCCGCATGGACTTACCGTGCGCCGGTTGAAGATCAGGCACGTCTGGGCTTTGCGGTTGCTCACGCGTTGGATAGCAGTTCCCCAGCTGTTGAACTTGATCGTGACCTGAAAAATAAAGTCGACGTGATTGTTCAAGCGCTGGCGGGTGCGAAAAAACCATTGATCGTATCCGGTACTAACGCCGGAAGCGAAGCGGTGATTCAGGCTGCGGCAAACGTGGCTAAAGCACTGAAAGGCCGTGGTGCCGATGTTGGTATCACTATGGTTGCTCGCGCAGTCAACAGTGTTGGGCTAGGCCTTATCGGCGGTGGTTCTCTTGAAGAAGCACTGAGCGAACTGGAAAGCGGTTCTGCCGATGCGGTAGTCGTGCTGGAAAACGATCTGCATCGCCATGCCTCTGCTGCACGTGTTGACGCAGCACTTTCTAAAGCGCCGCTGGTGATGGTTATCGACCATCAACGCACGGCTATTATGGACAAAGCACACCTGGTGCTTTCCACCGCAAGCTTTGCCGAAAGCGACGGTACGGTGATTAACAACGAAGGCCGCGCACAGCGCTTCTTCCAGGTTTATGACCCGTCTTACTATGACCAGTCCATTGTGATGCTGGAAAGCTGGCGCTGGTTGCATTCTCTGCACAGCACCGTTCAAAGCCGTGAAGTGGACTGGACGCAGCTTGACGATGTTATCGATGCTTGTGTGAAAGCGCTGCCGCAACTGGCCGGGATTAAAGATGCGGCACCTGATGCCAGCTTCCGTATCCGTGGTCAGAAACTGTCGCGTTCTCCAATCCGCTCCAGTGGCCGTACGGCTATGCGCGCTAACATCAGCGTGCACGAACCACGCCAGCCGCAGGATAAAGACACGATGTTCGCCTTCTCAATGGAAGGGAACAACAGCCCACTTGCGAACCGCCAGCAAATTCCATTTGCATGGGCACCAGGCTGGAACTCACCGCAGGCATGGAACAAATTCCAGGCCGAAGTGGGTGGCAACCTGCGCCATGGTGACCCGGGTGTGCGTCTGATTGAAGCCTCCGAAACGGGGATTGATTTCTTCACCGACGTGCCAGAAACCTTCCAGGCGGAAGACGGGAAGTGGCGTATTGCGCCTTATTACCATCTGTTTGGTAGCGATGAAATGTCACAACGTTCTCCGGTCTTCCAGAGCCGTATGGCTGAGCCGTATATCAAGCTGAACCCGGCTGATGCTGCAAAACTGGGCGTGAACGCCGGAAGCCTGATTTCGTTTAGCTATGAAGGCCAGACGCTGAGTCTGCCGCTGCAACTTTCCGAAGGTCTGGCGGCAGGGCAGGTTGGTTTACCGATGGGGATGCCTGGCATTGCTCCGGTACTGGCGGGTGCTCGTCTTGAAAATCTTCAGGAGGCTGGCCAATGAGTTGGTTAACACCGGATGTTATCGACATTCTGCTGAGCATTCTCAAGGCTGTCGTTATCTTGCTGGTCGTGGTGACATGCGGCGCGTTCATGAGTTTCGGTGAGCGTCGTTTGCTGGGCCTGTTCCAGAACCGTTACGGACCTAACCGTGTTGGCTGGGGCGGCTCGCTCCAGTTAGTCGCGGACATGATCAAAATGTTCTTTAAAGAAGACTGGACCCCGCGCTTTGCGGACCGCGTCATCTTTACCCTGGCACCGATGATTGCCTTCACCTCGATGCTGCTGGCCTTTGCGATTGTGCCAGTTAGCCCGAACTGGGTGGTTGCCGACCTGAACATTGGTATTTTGTTCTTCCTGATGCTGGCTGGCCTCGCGGTTTACGCGGTGTTGTTCGCTGGCTGGTCAAGTAACAACAAATACTCGCTGTTGGGTGCGATGCGTGCTTCCGCGCAGACACTCAGCTACGAAGTGTTCCTCGGTCTTTCCCTGATGGGCGTTGTTGCGCAGGCGGGTTCGTTTAATATGGGCGATATCGTTGATAACCAGGCTAACCTGTGGAACGTGATTCCGCAGTTCTTCGGCTTTGTTACCTTCGCCATCGCAGGCGTTGCGGTTTGTCACCGTCACCCATTTGACCAACCTGAAGCGGAACAAGAACTGGCAGATGGTTACCACATCGAATACTCAGGCATGAAATTCGGCCTGTTCTTCGTGGGTGAGTACATCGGCATCGTTACCGTTTCAGCTCTGATTGTCACCCTGTTCTTTGGTGGCTGGCATGGCCCGTGGTTACCACCGTTCATCTGGTTTGCGCTGAAAACTGCGTTCTTCATGATGATGTTCATTTTGATTCGTGCATCGTTGCCTCGTCCGCGTTATGACCAGGTGATGTCGTTTGGCTGGAAAATTTGCCTGCCGCTGACACTGATCAATCTGCTGGTGACCGCCGCGGTCATTCTCTATCAGGCACCATAAGGGGTGAAAAAACCATGACATTGAAAGAGTTAGCGGTTGGTTTCGGCACCCAGGTACGCAGTATCTGGATGATTGGTCTGCACGCGTTTGCCAAACGTGAAACGCAGATGTATCCGGAAGAGCCAGTCTATTTACCGCCGCGCTACCGTGGCCGTATTGTGCTGACGCGCGATCCGGACGGTTCAGAGCGCTGTGTTGCTTGTAACCTGTGTGCGGTTGCCTGCCCGGTTGGTTGTATTTCGCTGCAAAAAGCAGAAACGAAAGATGGCCGCTGGTATCCAGAATTCTTCCGCATCAACTTCTCGCGCTGCATTTTCTGTGGCTTGTGCGAAGAAGCGTGCCCGACCACGGCCATTCAGCTCACTCCAGATTTCGAACTGGGCGAGTTTAAGCGCCAGGATTTGGTGTACGAAAAAGAGGACCTGTTGATCTCCGGTCCGGGCAAATACCCGGAATATAACTTCTACCGGATGGCAGGTATGGCAATCGACGGCAAAGATAAGGGCGAAGCAGAAAACGAAGCTAAGCCTATCGACGTCAAAGGCCTATTACCTTAAAGGAGCAAGGCAATGGAATTCGCTTTTTATATTTGCGCAATCATCGCGGTTGGGACCACCTTAAGGGTGATCACGCATACCAACCCGGTGCATGCCTTGCTGTATCTGATCATCTCACTGCTGGCTATCTCCGGGGTGTTCTTCTCCCTGGGGGCTTACTTTGCCGCAGCGCTTGAGATTATCGTTTACGCCGGCGCCATCATGGTGTTGTTCGTCTTTGTGGTCATGATGCTAAACCTTGGCGGCGCGGTTGTTGAGCAAGAGCGTCAGTGGCTGAAACCGCAGTTGTGGATTGGCCCTGGTGTTTTGTCTGCCGTGCTGCTTGCGGTGCTGGTGTACGCGATCATGGGTCTGAATGACCAGGGTATCGACGGAACATCTATCAGCGCTAAACAAGTGGGTATCGCACTGTTTGGGCCGTACGTTCTGGCAGTGGAATTAGCCTCAATGCTGCTGTTGGCGGGTCTGGTTGTGGCATTCCACCTTGGTCGTGAAGATCGCCCAGGTGAAGTGCTGAGCAACCGTCAGGCTGACCAGGCTGTGAAAAGAAAAACGGAGGAGCACGTATGATTCCGCTGCAACATGGACTTATCCTCGCGGCTATCTTGTTCGTACTGGGGCTGACGGGGCTTGTGATTCGTCGCAACCTGCTTTTCATGCTGATTAGCCTGGAAGTGATGATTAACGCCGCGGCCCTTGCATTTGTGGTCGCTGGCAGTTACTGGGGCCAGGCTGATGGCCAGGTGATGTATATTCTTGCGATTAGCTTAGCTGCCGCCGAAGCCAGTATTGGCCTCGCACTGTTATTGCAGCTCCATCGTCGTCGCCAGAGCCTGAATATCGATTCAGTAAGTGAGATGCGTGGATGAACCTTCTCTGGTTAACCATTCTTTTGCCTTTTATTGGCTTTTTATTGTTGGCGTTCTCTCGCGGTCGTTGGTCAGAAAACCTTTCTGCCACGGTTGGGGTCGGCTCAATCGGTCTTGCAGCCTTAGTGACTGCAATTGTCGGGGTTGATTTCTTTAACAATGGAAGAGAAGCGTTTACCCAGCCGTTATGGACTTGGATGTCAGTTGGTGATTTTAATATCGGCTTCAACCTGATCCTCGACGGTTTGTCATTGACCATGCTGTCGGTGGTGACTGGCGTTGGTTTCCTGATCCACATGTACGCTTCCTGGTATATGCGTGGGGAAGAGGGCTACTCCCGCTTCTTCGCTTACACCAACCTGTTTATTGCCAGCATGGTCGTGCTGGTGCTTGGCGATAACCTGCTGTTGATGTATCTGGGTTGGGAAGGCGTAGGTCTGTGCTCGTATCTGCTGATTGGTTTCTACTATACCGATCCGAAGAACGGCGCAGCGGCCATGAAAGCGTTTGTTGTAACCCGCGTGGGCGACGTGTTCCTCGCTTTCGCACTGTTCATTCTTTACAACGAACTGGGCACGCTGAACTTCCGCGAAATGGTTGAGCTGGCACCGCAGCACTTTGCGGCTGGCAACCAAATGCTGATGTGGGCAACCCTGATGCTGTTAGGCGGCGCGGTAGGTAAATCTGCTCAGTTGCCGTTGCAGACCTGGCTTGCGGATGCGATGGCAGGCCCAACGCCTGTTTCAGCGCTGATCCACGCAGCGACCATGGTTACCGCCGGTGTCTACCTGATTGCTCGTACTCACGGCCTGTTCCTGTTAACGCCGGAAGTGCTGCATTTAGTGGGCATTGTCGGTGCTGTCACGCTGGTAATGGCGGGTTTTGCTGCTCTGGTGCAAACCGATATCAAACGTGTGCTTGCGTACTCGACCATGAGCCAGATTGGCTACATGTTCCTGGCGCTGGGCGTACAAGCTTGGGATGCGGCGATTTTCCACCTGATGACACACGCCTTCTTCAAAGCGTTGCTGTTCCTGTCATCAGGCTCGGTGATTCTTGCCTGCCACCACGAACAAAACATTTTCAAAATGGGTGGTCTGCGTAAGTCCATTCCACTGGTGTATATCTGCTTCCTGGTCGGTGGTGCAGCCTTGTCTGCGTTGCCACTCATTACTGCTGGCTTCTTCAGTAAAGATGAGATTCTGGCCGGTGCGATGGCGAATGGTCATGTGAACCTGATGGTTGCAGGTCTGGTCGGTGCGTTTATGACCTCACTGTACACCTTCCGTATGATCTTCATCGTCTTCCACGGTAAAGAGCAGATTCACGCGCATGCGCTCAAAGGCATTACTCACAACCTGCCGCTGATTGTGCTGCTGGTGTTGTCCACTTTCGTGGGGGCCATGATTGTTCCGCCATTAGCGGGCGTCCTGCCAGCAACCACTGAGCTTGCGCACGGTAGCGTGCTGACCCTGGAGATCACTTCAGGCATTGTGGCTATCGCCGGGATTCTGATTGCAGCATGGCTGTGGCTGGGCAAACGTACGCTAGTAACAGCGATTGCCAACAGCGCTCCGGGCCGCTTCTTCGGTACCTGGTGGTTCCATGCCTGGGGCTTCGACTGGCTGTACGATAAAGTCTTTGTTAAGCCATTCCTGGGTATCGCCTGGTTGATTAAGAGCGATCCGCTGAATTCACTGATGAACATTCCGGCAGTACTTTCCCGCTTTGCAGGTCGTGGCCTGTTGGTGAGTGAAAACGGTTATCTGCGCTGGTATGTGGCATCAATGAGTATCGGTGCGGTGGTCGTATTGGGCCTGCTGCTGGTCTTGCGCTAAGTATTTAAGAGTTAAGTGAATTTTCTCTGAGAATTCGTTGAAAATTAGGTCCTGAAAAACAGGCGTCATCGGCGAAGTCAGACTGAACACCGCCAGCGCGGAGCAACCGGATCGTACTTGAGTACGTGAGGATTGCGAGCACTGCCGGGGTTCGGTATGACGAGCAAGATAGCCTGAACTGGACTTTAACAAGGATATTTATTGCCATGCTATTACCCTGGCTGATACTAATCCCGTTTATTGGCGGCTTCCTCTGCTGGCAGACTGAACGCTTCGGCGTAAAAGTGCCGCGTTGGATTGCGTTGGTAACGATGGGACTGACACTGGCTCTCTCTTTGCAACTGTGGTTAGCCGGTGGCTACACACTGACGCAATCCGCAGGTTTGCCGCAGTGGCAGTCTGAATTTGTTTTGCCGTGGATCCCACGCTTTGGGATTGAAATCCATCTGGCGCTGGATGGCCTGTCACTGCTGATGGTCGTATTGACCGGTCTGCTTGGTGTGCTGGCGGTACTCTGTTCCTGGAATGAAATCGAAAAATATCAGGGCTTCTTCCACCTCAACCTGATGTGGATCCTCGGTGGCGTTATCGGCGTGTTCCTTGCCATCGACATGTTCCTGTTCTTCTTCTTCTGGGAAATGATGCTGGTGCCGATGTACTTCCTGATTGCACTGTGGGGCCACAAAGCCTCCGACGGGAAGACGCGTATTACCGCTGCAACCAAGTTCTTCATCTATACCCAGGCAAGCGGCCTGGTGATGTTGATTGCGATTCTTGGCTTGGTATTCGTGCACTACAACGCAACAGGCGTGTGGACGTTTAACTACGAACTGTTGCTGCACACCCCAATGTCCCACGGTGTTCAATGGTTGCTGATGCTGGGCTTCTTTATCGCGTTTGCGGTGAAAATGCCAGTGGTGCCATTGCACGGCTGGTTGCCAGACGCGCACTCCCAGGCACCAACGGCGGGTTCTGTTGACCTCGCAGGTATCTTGCTGAAAACTGCGGCCTACGGCCTGCTGCGTTTTGCGCTGCCACTGTTCCCGGAAGCTTCCGCTGAATTTGCACCAATCGCTATGTGGTTGGGTGTTATCGGCATCTTCTACGGTGCGTGGATGGCCTTCGCACAAACTGATATCAAACGCCTGATTGCTTACACTTCTGTTTCCCACATGGGCTTCGTGTTGATTGCCATTTATACCGGCAGCCAACTGGCGTACCAGGGTGCGGTGATTCAGATGATTGCTCACGGTCTGTCTGCGGCCGGTATGTTCATCATCTGCGGCCAGATTTACGAGCGTCTGCACACTCGTGATATGCGTCTGATGGGCGGTCTGTGGAATAAAATCAAATGGCTGCCAGGTTTGTCGCTGTTCTTCGCGGTGGCAACATTGGGTATGCCGGGCACTGGTAACTTTGTTGGCGAATTTATGATTCTGTTCGGCAGCTTCCATGTCGTACCAATGATTACCATTATCTCTACTTTCGGGCTGGTCTTTGCCTCTGTTTATTCTCTGGCGATGATACATCGTGCGTACTTCGGGAAAGCAAAAAGCGAAATCAGTGATAAACAACTGGCAGGCATGTCGCTGCGCGAGTTCTTTATCATCCTGTTGCTGGTGGTGTTGTTAGTCCTGCTGGGCTTCTACCCGCAGCCAATTCTGGATACTTCGCACGCCGCGATGAGCAATATTCAGCAGTGGTTTACCAGTTCAATTCCAACTACAAGGCCGTAATTCGCCATGACTATAACTCCTCAACAATTGATCGCGCTGCTACCGCTGCTCGTCGTCGGATTGACGGTGGTGGTTGTGATGCTCTCCATAGCGTGGCGACGCGACCATTTTGTCAATGCAACACTGGCAGTAATTGGCCTTAACGCCGCACTCGTTTCACTGTGGTTTGTGGGTCAGGCTGGAGCGATGGACGTCACGCCGTTGATGCGCGTTGATGGTTTTGCCATGCTCTACACCGGGTTGGTTCTGCTGGCGAGTCTGGCAACCTGTACGTTTGCTTATCCGTGGCTTCAGGGTTACACCGATAACCGCGAAGAGTTTTACCTGCTGGTGCTGATCGCGGCACTGGGCGGTATTCTGCTGGCAAACGCCAACCACCTGGCCGCATTGTTCCTGGGTATTGAGCTGATTTCTCTGCCGTTATTCGGTTTGATTGGTTACGCTTTCCGCCAGAAACGTTCGCTTGAAGCCAGTATCAAATACACTATTTTGTCTGCCGCAGCCTCTTCATTCCTGCTGTTCGGTATGGCGCTGGTGTATGCAGAGTCTGGCGACCTGTCGTTTGTGAGCCTCGGTAAGAGCCTTGCAGACAACATGCTGCACGAACCGCTGCTGCTGGCGGGTCTGGGTCTGATGATCGTTGGTCTTGGCTTTAAACTGTCACTGGTTCCATTCCACTTGTGGACACCAGATGTTTACCAGGGCGCACCGGCTCCGGTTTCCACTTTCCTGGCAACCGCCAGCAAAATCGCCATCTTTGGTGTGGTGATGCGTCTGTTCCTCTATGCGCCAGTCGGCGATAGCGAAGCTGTTCGCGTAGTGCTGGGCATTATCGCCTTTGTTTCCATTATCTTCGGAAACCTGATGGCGCTGAGCCAGACTAATATCAAGCGTCTGCTTGGTTACTCGTCTATCTCACACCTCGGTTATTTGATGGTGGCGTTGATTGCGCTGCAAAGCGGCACTATGTCGATGGAAGCGGTAGGTGTTTATCTGGCAGGTTACCTGTTCAGCAGCCTCGGCGCGTTCGGCGTGGTCAGCCTGATGTCCAGCCCGTACCGTGGCCCGGATGCAGATTCGCTGTACTCCTATCGTGGTCTGTTCTGGCACAAGCCCATTTTGTCTGCGGTCATGACCGTGATGATGCTGTCACTGGCAGGTATCCCAATGACGCTCGGCTTTATCGGTAAGTTCTACATCATCGCGGTGGGTGTTCAGTCTCACCTGTGGTGGCTGACTGGTGCTGTGGTGCTGGGTAGTGCGATTGGTTTGTACTACTACCTGCGCGTGACGGTGAGTTTGTACCTGAACGCACCGCAACAGCCTGGCCGTGATGCACCGACTAACTGGGCATTCACTGCCGGCGGTGTTGTGGTTCTGATCTCTGCTGTGCTGGTGTTGTTGCTGGGTGTTTACCCACAACCGCTCATCACGCTGGTGCGTATGGCAACACCGATGATGTAGTTACAACCCGACCTGTGAAAGGGCTGCCCAACAGGGTGGCCCTTTTTGTTTTATGGGCTTGCTACACTTAAGTGAACATTTTCAAACGTGCGGGTGTCTATCTTGCGCCAGGTAATTAAATATGGAGTTGTATGGCCACGCATCTGGTCTGGTTTCGTAATGATTTACGGGTGAATGACAACCTGGCACTGGCTGCGGCGTGTCGTGACCCTCACGCGCGCGTGGTCGCCATTTTTATCGCAACTGCGCATCAATGGCGGCAACATGAAATGTCGCCTCGCCAGGCTGAATTCATCTGGTTGCATCTGCAAAGTCTGCATACCTCTCTTGCTGATCGCGGTATCGAACTGTTTATCCACCAGGTTGATGGTTTTGATGAGTCAGTCGAATGCCTGAATACGTTCTGTGAAGCGCAGCAAGTCGACGCACTGTTTTACAACTATCAGTATGAGCTCAATGAGCGGCGGCGTGATGCGGCTGTTGAAAAGGCATTTGGCAGCAACGTGATTTGCCAGGGCTTTGATGATAGCGTTTTATTGCCGCCGGGTAGCGTAACCACCGGCAATCACGAGATGTACAAAGTCTTCACGCCGTTTAGTAAAGCGTTCATCAAGCGGCTGCGCGAAGCATTACCAGAGTGCGTTACGGCCCCGAAAATCCGTGGGGTTATCTTGCCGGAAACGAACAAACTCACGGTCTTTGATTATCCCCGCCAGCCTGTCGATGAACGCCTGTTCCCCATTGGTGAACAGCAGGCGATTAACCAGTTGCGCCAGTTCTGCCGACAACCGGTAGCCGATTACCATGAGCTGCGTGATTTCCCGGCCGTCGACGGAACCAGCCGTTTATCGGCTTATCTGGCGATTGGCGTGCTGTCGCCGCGACAGTGCTTACACCGCTTACTGAAAGAACACCCGCAGGCGCTGGAAGGTGGTGCAGGGGCGATATGGCTAAACGAGCTTATCTGGCGCGAGTTCTACCGCCATTTGCTGGTGGCGTACCCAAAACTTTGTCGCCATCAGCCATTTATCCCATGGACAGATAACGTTGCCTGGCGGCAAGATGAAACACAGTTCATCGCCTGGCAGCAGGGCTGTACCGGTTTTCCCATCGTGGATGCGGCGATGCGGCAACTGAACAAAACCGGCTGGATGCACAACCGCTTACGCATGGTGGTGGCGAGCTTTTTGGTGAAAGATTTATTAATCGACTGGCGGTGCGGTGAACGCTACTTTATGTCACAACTGATTGATGGGGATCTGGCCGCAAACAATGGCGGCTGGCAATGGGCGGCATCTACCGGAACTGATGCCGCGCCATATTTTCGTATTTTCAACCCGACCACCCAGGGTGAGCGTTTTGACGCGAAAGGTGAGTTTATCCGCCAGTGGCTGCCTGAATTGAGTTCTGTGCCTGATAAATATATTCACACACCGTGGGTTTGGGCGGATAAACAGCCACTGACGCTGGACTATCCACGCCCCATTGTTGACCATAAACAAGCACGTATTGCGACACTCGCCGCTTATGAAGTGGCCCGTAAATCTGAAGAGAAATAAGATGAAAAATAGCGAACTGGAACGCCTGATTAACGAAAAACTCAACAGCGCTGCGATCAGCGATTACGCGCCAAATGGTTTACAGGTCGAAGGGCGTGAAGAAGTCCGCAAAATCGTTACCGGCGTGACTGCAAGTCAGGCACTCATTGACGAGGCGATACGTCTGGAAGCAGACGCAGTGATTGTTCACCATGGCTACTTCTGGAAAGGTGAGTCTCCGGTGATTCGCGGTATGAAACGTAACCGCCTGAAAGCGCTGCTGGCTAACGATATCAATCTCTTCGGCTGGCATTTGCCGCTTGATGCGCATCCACAACTGGGTAATAACGCGCAGCTTGGTGCGTTGTTGGGCATTGAAACCAAAGGGGAAGTTGAGCCGCTGGTGCCGTGGGGTGAGTTTCCAACACCGCTTTCTGGCGTAGAACTGGCTTCATGGATTGAGATGCGCCTTGGGCGCACGCCGTTGTGGTGTGGTGATACCGGCGCTGAACAAATTCGCCGTGTGGCCTGGTGTACCGGTGGTGGGCAAAACTTTATTGATAGCGCAGCCCGATTCGGCGTAGATGCATTTATTACTGGCGAAGTTTCAGAGCAGACAATCCATTCGGCACGTGAGCAGGGCCTGCATTTCTATGCGGCCGGGCATCATGCTACCGAACGTGGTGGTATCCAGGCACTGAGTGACTGGCTGAACTCTGAAACCGATTTAGACGTGACATTCATCGATATTCCTAATCCGGCATAACGCCAGCCCAAGGAGCAAAAGTGCAAAGAGCGCGGTGTTATTTGTTAGGTGAAAGTGCAGTGGTTCTGGAGCTGGAACCGCCTTTATCGCTGGAAAGCCAGCAACGAATCTGGGGATTAACCCAACGACTGATGGAAGCGCCTGCGGTTTCAGAAGTGATTCCCGGCATGAACAACATCACAGTCGTGTTACGCGAGCCGCAAAGTCTTGCGCTGGATGGTATTGAACGGATTCAGCGCTGGTGGGAAGAAAGCGAGGCGATGGTGGCTGAATCACGTCGCATTGAAATCCCTGTGACTTACGGCGGCGATTGCGGCCCGGATTTACGGGAAGTCGCGGAACATTGCGGGTTAACGCCACGCCAGGTCGTGGAGCAGCATTCAGCGGCGGATTATGTGGTCTATTTCCTCGGCTTCCAGCCAGGGTTTGCTTATCTCGCCGGGCTTGCACCCACGCTTGCTACGCCGCGGCGTGCTGAGCCACGTTTGATGGTTCCCGTGGGCTCCGTTGGAATCGGTGGCAGTCAGACGGGCATTTACCCGCTGGCGACCCCCGGCGGCTGGCAGATAATCGGCCAGACATCCGTTAAGTTATTTAACCCTAAAGATGAAAAACCAACGCTATTGGCGCCGGGTGATACCGTCCGTTTTGTGCCTCAAAAGGAGGGCGTGTGCTGAAAATAATTCGTGCCGGGATGCACATGTCAGTGCAGGACACAGGGCGTTACGGATACCGACAGTTGGGCGTTAGCCGCTGCGGCGCGCTTGATAACCCTGCGTTGCAAATCGCCAATATACTGGTGGGTAATGCGCCTGATAGCGCCGCGCTGGAAATCACGCTCGGCCACTGTGTTGTTGAATTTACCCAGGATGGCTGGTTTGCGTTAACGGGCGCTGGCTGCCACGCAGAACTGGATGGCCACGCCGTCTGGACTGGCTGGCGGTTGCCCGTGAAAGCGGGTCAACAATTAAAACTTAAAGCACCCGATCGCGGAATGCGCAGCTATCTTGCTGTCGCGGGTGGGCTGGATGTTCCTGAGGTTTTAGGCTCTTTTAGTACCGACCTGAAAGCACAAATTGGTGGTTTCGCGGGCCGTTTGCTAAAAGATGGGGATGAAATCCCTCTGCTGCCCACAACCCGACATTTCCGCGAAGCGCGGGGTGTGAAACAACTGTTGTGGGGCAACCGTGTCAGGGCGCTGGCAGGGCCGGAATACCATGAATTTACCCAAACCTCGCAAGATGTTTTCTGGCGTCTGCCGTGGCAGTTAAGCCCGCAAAGTAACCGTATGGGTTATCGCTTGCAGGGCCAGCATCTTGAGCGCAACACTGACCGCGAGCTGCTGTCCCATGGTTTATTGCCGGGTGTGGTTCAGGTGCCGCACAACGGGCAACCTATCGTGCTGATGAACGATGCGCAGACCACGGGCGGTTACCCAAGGATCGCCTGTGTTATCGAAGCGGATATGTTTAATCTGGCACAGTTACGACTCGGCGAACCCGTCCATTTCGTGCAGTGCACGCTGGAAGAAGCGCTTAAAGCACGCCGGGAACAGCAAATTTATCTCGAGCAATTGGCGTGGCGGTTGAATAACGAAGACTGATTTTCAGGGATAATGTGATGCCAGAAGGCCCGGAAATACGACGAGCGGCAGATAAACTCGAAGCCGCGGTTTTAGGTAAGCCTATCACTGCGGCCTGGTTTGCCTTTCCAGCTTTAAAAGCGTTTGAACAGGCACTTGTCGGCCAACACGTCGAGCGCATCGAAACGCGCGGTAAAGCGTTACTGACGCATTTTTCTGACGGATTAACACTCTACAGCCACAACCAGCTTTACGGCGTGTGGCGTGTGGTAAATGCAGGGGAAATGCCGGAAACCACCCGTGTGTTACGCGTTAAATTGCAGACACCCGATAAAGCTATTTTGCTCTATAGCGCCTCGGACATTGAAATGCTGGATGCGGAGGGGTTGGCGAGCCATCCGTTTTTGCTCCGCGTTGGCCCGGATGTGTTAGATCTCACTCTGAGTGCCGAGCAGGTGAAAGAACGATTATTGTCGGCAAGATTTCGCAAGCGGCAGTTCAGCGGTCTGTTGTTGGATCAGGCATTTCTGGCTGGATTAGGAAACTATCTGCGCGTTGAAATTCTTTGGGCGGTGGGTTTACTGGCGCAGCATAAAGCGCAGGATTTAACCCCCGAACAACTCGATAAACTGTCGCATGCGCTGTTGGATATTCCGCGACATTCCTACAATACGCGGGGGAATGTCGATGAAAATAAGCATCATGGGGCGATTTTTAGCTTTAAGGTGTTTCATCGTGCAGGGCAGAAGTGCGAACGCTGCGGCGGCATAATCGAGAAAACAATGCTTTCCTCCAGACCATTTTATTGGTGCCCAGGTTGTCAGCATTAAACAATCCTGAACAATGCGTTTATCTCATTTGGCAGAGATCGGGTATATTGTGATGCTGATCACAAAAAAATCTTAAAGGAAGACGTTGTACTATGAGTTATCGTTTCGCCCTGACTGCCATGGCAGCCGTTTTAGCCCTCACGGGATGCACAAAATCGAAAACTGCCGACCAGGCACCGGCTTTCGATTTCGGCTCCTCGCGGGTGACTGTGACGCATATCCCGACTAAAACTGACGATGGCACTGCAATTTACGTGACTATTGATAGCAAGGATGCCGGTACGCTGGGGACGAGTGAGAGTCTCGAGGTTCAACTGCCAGAGGGTAAACATAAAGTCGGCGGCTATGCCCGGACGTTGATTGGTCGTGTGACCATCGCGCCTGTCGAAGTGTCGACATCGAGCGATGTTATCAGCCATGTGACCTATTCTGTGGCGAACGGCAAGCCGACATTTATCGTCCGCGCTTCATCCCCAGTTCCGAAACCGAAGTCAGAATCGATTCCGGCAGAACCCATTCCGATGATACCGAAGCAAATTGAAGAGCCTGAGCCTTCGGCCACCGAGCAGACTCAGACTCAAGCACCTGCCGTGCCAGTCACAACGCCGGAAACACAGGAACCGCCGAAAGTCACCGAGTTGACGCCAACCATTCAGGCGCCGACTGAATCGCAAACATCGACACCGCAGGGCGTGAGCATTACTAATCTGACGGATACCCCGCAGGCGTAACTATGCGCGGGGTTCAGGACCTGTTTCAAATATAAAAAAACGCGCCATTTGGCGCGTTTTTACTTTCCAGAAACGAACTTATTTATTTCAAATCGGATTTGAAATCACGCTGTTCGTAGCCAGTATACAACTGACGCGGACGGGCAATTTTAATGCCGTCGTCGTGCATTTCATTCCAGTGAGCAATCCAACCAACAGTACGCGCCATCGCGAAGATAACGGTAAACATGGAAGAAGGGATCCCCATTGCTTTCAGAATGATACCTGAGTAGAAGTCCACGTTCGGGTAGAGTTTCTTCTCAATGAAGTACGGGTCGTTAAGCGCGATATGCTCAAGTTCCATCGCCACTTCAAGCAGGTTGTTATCTTTCAGATTCAGTTCTTTCAGAACTTCATGGCAGGTTTCACGCATTACTGTGGCGCGCGGGTCGTAATTTTTGTACACGCGGTGGCCAAAGCCCATCAGGCGGAAAGAGTCATTCTTGTCTTTAGCACGACGAACGAATTCAGGAATGTGTTCAACGCTGCTGATTTCTTCAAGCATCTTCAGTGCAGCTTCGTTAGCACCACCGTGCGCAGGTCCCCACAGGGATGCGATACCCGCTGCGATACACGCGAATGGGTTCGCGCCGCTTGAGCCGGCAGTACGAACGGTTGATGTGGAAGCATTTTGCTCGTGGTCCGCGTGCAGGATCAGAATGCGGTCCATTGCGCGTTCCAGAATTGGGTTAACTTCGTATTTCTCACACGGAGTGGAGAACATCATGTTCAGGAAGTTACCGGCGTAGGACAGGTCATTGCGTGGGTAAACGAACGGCTGACCAATAGAATATTTGTAACACATGGCTGCCATGGTCGGCATTTTGGACAGCAGACGGAACGCTGCAATCTCGCGGTGACGTGGGTTATTCACGTCCATGGAGTCATGATAAAACGCAGCCAGCGCACCTGTTACACCGCACATTACGGCCATTGGGTGGGAGTCACGACGGAAACCGTGGAACAAACGGGTGATTTGTTCGTGGATCATGGTGTGACGGGTCACGGTGGTTTTAAATTCTTCGTATTGTTCCTGGGTCGGCTTTTCGCCGTTCAGCAGGATATAGCAAACTTCAAGATAGTTAGAGTGGGTTGCCAGTTGATCAATCGGGAAACCACGGTGCAACAGAATGCCTTCATCACCGTCGATAAAGGTGATTTTTGATTCGCAAGATGCGGTGGAGGTAAAACCCGGGTCAAAAGTAAATACACCTTTAGAACCAAGACTGCGGATATCAATTACATCTTGCCCGAGTGTGCCTTTTAACACATCCAGTTGCAGAGCATCATCACCGTTGTAGGTGAGGGTTGCTTTTTTATCAGACATTTACGGTCTCCTTAGCGCCTTATTTCATCAGACTGCCGGATGCCCGACTTGCTTTCAAACCGACCGCGACTCTTACCAGTTTTTTATTTGGCTCTCAGCTCTGTTTTGGTATCAGTGTAACGCAGGGTACAGAGCGATGGGCGCTTGCAGGTAACACGAGTCACGCAGGCGAAAAATCAGCAAATCAAAGCGGTAGCAATCCACATTATTCAAATTCATGTACCACTAATAACTGTCCTGATTGATGGGGTCAATACCGACACACTGTTACATAACTTATTCTCAGGTGAAAGGCTGACCCTATAACTTTTACGAACTATACGGCTTTTCTGGCTCTGTTTGTAACAAGAATGTTTAAGTTTTGTCAAATCAGATGATTAAAATTTAAAATAATGTTGTTATCGTGATCCTGCTCACTGTTCAGACCAAAAGCCCTTCAAACTATATGTAGGTTAATTGTAATGAATTTGTGAAGCGCCTATACTGCCGCCAGGTCTCCGGAATACCCTGCCACCGGGCGCCACCCAGCGTTGTAGCCAGCTTTTTGGCATCTGGATGTAGCTGTTTTTGCATGACGCACAGTTATAGAAAGTTCACGCTGTCTGACCCCGCCTGCAGGCCCGGAGGAAGGAAACTATAAGAACAGCATGTGGGCGCTATTCATGATAAAAAATGCGAAAAAACAAAGACCTGTAAACCTCGATCTCACAACGATGAGGTTCCCTGTCACTGCAATCGCTTCCATCCTCCATCGTGTATCCGGCGTGATCACCTTTGTGGCTGTAGGCATCCTACTTTGGTTATTGGGCCAGTCACTCTCATCTCCAGAAGGCTTCCTTGTTGCGTCAGCAATAATGAGTAGCTTCTTTGTTAAATTCATTATGTGGGGCATCCTCACAGCACTGGCTTATCACGTGGTTGTGGGCATTCGCCACATCATGATGGACACCGGTTTGCTGGAAGAAACCCTGATAGCGGGCAAACGATCCGCGATGATTTCATTTGTTATTACTGTCGTGCTTTCACTTCTCGCAGGAGTCCTCGTATGGTAAGCAATGCCTCCGCATTAGGTCGCAATGGTGTGCATGACTATATATTGGTTCGTGCCTCCGCCATCGTAATCACCCTGTACATCATTTATATGATCGGGTTCTTCGCTGTAACCGGCGATTTAACCTACGAGGTCTGGAGTGGTTTCTTCGGCTCCGCCTTCACCAAAGTGTTCACCCTGCTGACATTGTTCTCAATTTTGATCCATGCCTGGATTGGCATGTGGCAGGTGTTGACCGACTACGTTAAACCAGTGGCGATTCGTCTTGGGCTGCAACTCGTGATTGTTGTGGCACTGCTGGTTTACGTCATTTATGGATTCGTTGTGGTGTGGGGTGTGTAATGAGTTTACCAGTCAGAGAATTTGATGCAGTTGTGATCGGTGCTGGTGGTGCAGGTATGCGCGCCGCACTGCAAATTTCACAAGGCGGCCAGACCTGCGCCTTGTTATCAAAAGTTTTCCCAACCCGTTCCCATACCGTGTCTGCGCAGGGTGGCATTACCGTAGCACTGGGTAATACTCACGAAGACAACTGGGAATGGCATATGTATGACACGGTAAAAGGTTCCGACTATATCGGTGACCAGGACGCCATTGAATATATGTGCAAAACCGGCCCGGAAGCGATTCTGGAACTGGAGCACATGGGGCTGCCGTTCTCCCGTCTTGATGATGGCACTATTTATCAGCGTCCGTTTGGCGGCCAGTCGAAAAACTTCGGCGGCGAGCAAGCGGCACGTACTGCGGCAGCGGCTGACCGTACCGGTCACGCATTGCTGCACACGCTTTATCAGCAAAACCTGAAAAACAAAACCACGATCTTCTCCGAATGGTATGCGCTGGATCTGGTGAAAAATGCCGATGGCGCAGTGGTGGGGACGACCGCGCTGTGTATCGAAACGGGCGAAGTGGTTTACTTCAAAGCGAAAGCAACCATTCTGGCAACCGGCGGTGCAGGCCGTATTTACCAGTCCACCACTAACGCCCACATTAATACCGGCGACGGTGTTGGTATGGCGCTGCGTGCGGGTGTTCCGGTGCAGGATATGGAAATGTGGCAGTTCCACCCAACCGGTATCGCCGGGGCAGGGGTTCTGGTCACAGAAGGTTGTCGTGGTGAAGGCGGTTATCTGCTGAACAAACATGGCGAGCGTTTCATGGAGCGTTATGCGCCAAACGCTAAAGACCTTGCTGGACGCGATGTTGTTGCTCGCTCCATCATGATTGAAATCCGCGAAGGTCGCGGTTGTGACGGCCCATGGGGCCCACACGCTAAACTGAAACTCGACCACCTGGGCAAAGAAGTTCTCGAATCCCGCCTGCCGGGCATCCTTGAGCTGTCTCGTACCTTTGCGCACGTCGACCCAATTAAAGAGCCTATTCCGGTTATCCCAACTTGCCACTATATGATGGGCGGTATTCCGACCAAAGTGACCGGCCAGGCGCTGACCGTGAATGCGCAGGGCGAAGACGTTCTGATTCCTGGTCTGTTTGCCGTCGGCGAAATCGCCTGCGTATCCGTTCACGGTGCCAACCGTCTGGGCGGTAACTCACTGCTCGACCTGGTAGTGTTTGGTCGTGCTGCGGGCATGCATCTGCTGGAGTCTATCGCCGAGCAAGGCGAACTGCGTGATGCGACCGAAGACGAAATTAATGCCGCGCTGGAACGCCTGAACCGCTGGAACGGCAACCGTAACGGCGAAGACCCGGTACTAATCCGTAAAGCGCTTCAGGAATGTATGCAGCACAACTTCTCGGTATTCCGTGAAGGTGACGCCATGGCTAAAGGCCTTGAGCAACTGAAACAAATCCGCGAACGCCTGAAAAATGCCCGTCTGGATGATACTTCAAGCGAGTTCAACACCCAGCGTGTTGAGTGCCTGGAGCTTGATAACCTGATGGAAACCGCTTTTGCTACCGCTGTTTCCGCTAACTTCCGCACCGAAAGCCGTGGCGCACATAGCCGCTTCGACTATCCGGACCGTGACGATGCAAACTGGTTGTGCCACAGCCTGTATCTGCCTGAGTCGGAAAGCATGACGCGCCGTGAGGTGAACATGCAGCCGAAACTGCGTCCGGCATTCCCGCCGAAAGTGCGTACTTATTAATAGCGGAGCAAAGTGATGAAACTCGAATTCTCTATTTATCGCTACAACCCGGATGTTGACGATGCTCCGCGTATGCAGGAGTACACCCTGGAAGGGGAAGAAGGGCGCGACATGATGTTGCTTGACGCGCTGATGCAACTGAAAGAAAAAGACCCAACGCTATCGTTCCGTCGCTCGTGCCGTGAAGGGGTTTGTGGCTCCGATGGCGTGAACATGAACGGTAAGAATGGCCTGGCTTGTATCACGCCAGTCTCCGCGTTGGGTAACGGAAAGCAGAAGATTGTCATCCGTCCACTGCCTGGATTACCGGTTGTGCGCGATCTGGTTGTAGACATGGGGCAATTCTATGCTCAATATGAGAAGATTAAACCTTACCTGTTGAATAATGGGCAAAATCCACCGGCTCGTGAGCATTTGCAATCACCTGAGCAGCGTGAGAAGTTGGATGGTTTGTACGAGTGTATTCTGTGTGCGTGCTGCTCGACATCCTGCCCATCGTTCTGGTGGAACCCGGACAAATTCATTGGTCCGGCAGGTTTACTGGCTGCATACCGCTTCTTGATTGACAGCCGTGATACTGAAACCGCAAGTCGTCTTGACGGAATCAGTGATGCTTTCAGCGTATTCCGCTGCCATAGCATTATGAATTGCGTCAGTGTTTGTCCTAAGGGATTGAACCCGACGAAAGCCATCGGCCACATTAAGTCGATGCTGTTGCAAAAGAGTGCCTGATAGTTCCCTCTCCTGGGGGAGAGGGTTAGGGTGAGGGCGACCGATGCTGGACACAACCCTCACCCCGACCCTCTCCCTGAGGGAGAGGGGAATAAATGCAGGAAACCTTTAAAAACTGCCCTATTGCGACAGTTTTTAAAGGTTCCTTCTCGAGCCGCCTGGAAAGGAAAAAGGCTCGTAGTTGTGAACCCCGGTAATGTGTACCACATGTGTACGCAATAGTTATTCACGGCGAAATAAGCATATAAATGCTTAAGGGATCACGATGCAGAACGGCGAAATGAAAGCCTGGCTGGATTCCTCTTACCTGGCAGGTGCAAACCAGTCCTGGATAGAGCAGCTCTATGAAGACTTCTTAACCGATCCTGACTCTGTTGATGCGCACTGGCGCTCAATGTTCCAGCAATTACCTGGAACCGGGGCCAGACCGGATCAATTCCATTCCAAAACACGTGATTATTTCCGTCGTCTGGCGAAGGATGCCTCACGTTATTCCACCGCAATTACCGACCCTGACACCGACGTTAAGCAAGTCAAAGTGTTGCAGCTGATCAACGCATGGCGTTTCCGTGGTCATCAGGCAGCAAACCTTGACCCACTTGGCCTGTGGAAACAGGATGCGGTTCCCGATCTTGACCCTGCATTCCACAATCTGACTGAAGCCGATCTCCAGGAAACCTTCAATGTGGGTTCTTTTGCCAGCGGCAAAGAAACCATGAAGCTTGCTGATCTGATTGATGCGCTGAAGCAGACGTATGGCGGTTCAATCGGTGCGGAATATATGCACATCACCAATACCGAAGAAAAACGCTGGATCCAGCAGCGTATCGAATCGGTCGTTGGGCATTCAACGTTTACTGTTGAAGAGAAAAAACGTTTCCTGCGTGAGCTGACCGCAGCCGAAGGCCTTGAGCGTTACCTGGGTGCGAAATTCCCGGGCGCAAAACGCTTCTCGCTGGAAGGCGGTGACGCACTGGTGCCAATGCTCAAAGAGATGATCCGCCATGCGGGTAAGAGCGGCACACGTGAAGTGGTTCTGGGCATGGCGCACCGTGGCCGCCTGAACGTACTGATCAACGTATTAGGTAAGAAACCGCAGGAACTGTTCGACGAGTTCGCCGGTAAGCATAAAGAACACCTCGGCACCGGTGATGTGAAGTACCACATGGGCTTCTCATCTGACGTTGAAACCGAAGGCGGCCTGGTTCACCTGGCGCTGGCGTTTAACCCTTCGCACCTTGAAATCGTCAGCCCGGTGGTTATCGGTTCTGTGCGTGCGCGCCTGGACCGTCTGGAAAAACCAGGCATTAACCAGGTTCTGCCAATCACCATTCATGGTGACGCAGCGGTTGCCGGGCAGGGCGTGGTTCAGGAAACCCTGAACATGTCCAAAGCGCGTGGTTACGAAGTGGGCGGTACGGTTCGCATCGTTATCAACAACCAGATTGGTTTCACCACATCCAACCCACTGGATGCGCGTTCTACACCGTACTGTACCGATATCGGTAAGATGGTGATGGCGCCGATTTTCCACGTGAATGCGGATGACCCGGAAGCGGTTGCGTTTGTAACCCGCCTGGCACTGGATTTCCGTAACACCTTTAAACGCGACGTGTTTATCGATCTGGTTTGCTACCGTCGCCATGGTCATAACGAAGCTGATGAGCCAAGTGCAACGCAGCCTGTGATGTACCAGAAAATCAAGAAGCACCCGACGCCGCGTAAGATCTATGCAGACCGCATGGAACAGCAAAAGCTGGCAACGCTTGAAGATGCCACCGAAATGGTGAATCTCTACCGTGATGCGCTGGATGCTGGCGAGTGTGTGGTTGAAGAATATCGCCCAATGAACATGCATTCCTTTACCTGGTCGCCATACCTCAACCACGAGTGGGATGAGAGCTATCCGAACAAGGTAGAAATGAAGCGTTTGCAGGAGCTGGCTAAGCGTATTAGCAGCGCACCTGAAACCGTAGAAATGCAGTCACGGGTGGCGAAAATCTATAGCGACCGTACTGAAATGGCGAACGGCGCGAAGAAATTCGACTGGGGTGCTGCTGAAAACCTGGCGTACGCAACACTGGTAGATGAAGGCGTTTCAGTGCGTCTGTCCGGTGAAGATGTGGGCCGTGGCACCTTCTTCCACCGCCACGCTGTGATTCACAACCAGACAAATGGTTCGACTTACACGCCGCTGCAACACGTTCACAACAGCCAGGGCGAGTTCAAAGTATGGGACTCCGTGCTGTCTGAAGAAGCGGTACTGGCATTCGAATACGGTTATGCGACGGCTGAACCGCGCACATTGACCATCTGGGAAGCTCAGTTCGGCGATTTTGCCAACGGCGCTCAGGTTGTTATCGACCAGTTCATCAGTTCTGGCGAGCAGAAATGGGGTCGTATGTGTGGCCTGGTCATGTTATTGCCACATGGTTACGAAGGCCAGGGCCCGGAGCACTCCTCTGCGCGTCTGGAACGTTATCTCCAGTTGTGTGCCGAGCAGAACATGCAGGTTTGCGTGCCTTCTACTCCGGCTCAGGTTTACCACATGCTGCGTCGCCAGGCACTGCGCGGTATGCGCCGTCCGCTGGTGGTGATGTCACCTAAATCCTTACTGCGCCACCCACTGGCAGTTTCCACTATGGATGAACTGGCTAACGGCACCTTCCTGCCTGCAATTGGCGAAGTTGACGAGCTGGATCCAGCTGGCGTGAAACGCGTGGTAATGTGTTCTGGTAAGGTTTATTACGATTTGCTGGAACAGCGTCGTAAGAACGACCAAAAAGATGTCGCGATTGTGCGCATCGAACAACTTTACCCATTCCCGCATCAGGCGATGCAGGAAGCATTAAAACCATTTGCCCACGTACATGATTTTGTCTGGTGCCAGGAAGAGCCGCTTAACCAGGGCGCATGGTATTGCAGTCAGCACCATTTCCGTGAAGTAGTTCCATTTGGATCAGGTCTGCGTTATGCAGGTCGTCCGGCCTCCGCATCACCTGCGGTAGGGTACTTGTCCGTTCACCAGAAACAGCAGCAAGATCTGGTTAATGACGCGCTGAACGTCGATTAATTAAAGGATAAAAAATGAGTAGCGTAGATATTCTAGTTCCTGACCTGCCTGAGTCCGTTGCCGATGCGACCGTTGCCACCTGGCATAAAAAACCGGGTGACACTGTGACCCGTGACGAAGTGCTGGTGGAAATCGAAACTGACAAAGTGGTACTGGAAGTACCGGCGTCTGCAGATGGTGTTCTGGATGCTGTACTGGAAGATGAAGGTACGACTGTCACTTCTCGTCAAATTTTGGGCCGCCTGCGTGAAGGCAACAGCGCGGGTAAAGAGACTTCTGCGAAATCAGAAAGCAAAGAGTCAACACCAGCGCAGCGCCAGCAGGCTTCTTTGGAAGAGCAGAGCAATGACGCACTCAGCCCGGCTATTCGCCGCCTGATTGCAGAACATTCTCTGGATGCTAACGCCATTAAAGGCAGCGGCGTTGGTGGTCGAATCACCCGTGAAGATGTTGATAAACATCTGACTCAGGCGAAAGCGGCGCAACCTGCTCAAGCTAAAGCGGCAGAAGAAACTAAAGCGCCGGTTGCACCTATTGCTGGCCGTAGCGAAAAACGCGTTCCAATGACTCGCCTGCGCAAACGTGTTGCAGAGCGCCTGCTGGAAGCGAAAAACTCCACCGCCATGCTTACTACGTTTAACGAAGTAAACATGAAGCCAATCATGGATCTGCGTAAGCAGTACGGTGATTCTTTCGAAAAACGCCACGGTGTACGTCTGGGCTTCATGTCCTTCTACATCAAAGCGGTGGTTGAAGCGCTGAAACGCTATCCAGAAGTGAACGCTTCTATCGATGGCGAAGACGTGGTTTACCACAACTACTTCGACGTGAGCATCGCGGTTTCTACTCCACGTGGCCTGGTAACGCCAGTACTGCGTGATGTTGACACCCTGGGTATGGCTGACATCGAAAAACGCATCAAAGAACTGGCAGTGAAAGGCCGTGACGGCAAACTGACAGTTGAAGACCTGACTGGCGGTAACTTCACCATCACCAACGGTGGTGTGTTTGGTTCCCTGATGTCAACGCCGATCATCAACCCGCCGCAGAGCGCGATCCTCGGCATGCACGCTATCAAAGATCGTCCTATGGCGGTTGACGGTAAAGTTGAGATCCTGCCAATGATGTATCTGGCGCTGTCTTACGATCACCGTTTGATCGATGGCCGTGAGTCAGTGGGTTATCTGGTAGCAATCAAAGAATTGCTCGAAGACCCGACTCGTCTGCTGCTGGACGTTTAGTTTTAAAGCATCACCTGCACTGTAGGCCGAAAGCTGCGCACCATCTGGCATGAATAGCGCACCGGCCTACAGGTTTATAACGATTACCCTGAAGGATGGATAGAACTCATGAACTTACACGAGTATCAGGCGAAACAGTTGTTTGCTCGATATGGCCTGCCGGCTCCAGTCGGTTACGCCTGTAATACACCGCGTGAAGCGGAAGAAGCGGCATCAAAAATTGGTGCAGGTCCGTGGGTGGTAAAATGTCAGGTTCATGCTGGTGGCCGCGGTAAAGCGGGCGGCGTGAAAGTGGTTAACAGCAAAGAAGACATCCGTGCTTTTGCTGAACACTGGCTGGGCAAACGCCTGGTCACCTATCAGACAGACGCAAATGGCCAACCGGTTCACCAGATTCTGGTTGAAGCTGCGACTGACATTGATAAAGAACTGTATCTTGGCGCGGTGGTTGATCGTAGCTCCCGTCGCGTTGTGTTTATGGCGTCTACCGAAGGTGGCGTTGAAATTGAGAAAGTTGCGGAAGAAACCCCGCATCTGATCCACAAAGTTGCACTGGATCCGCTGGCAGGCCCAATGCCTTACCAGGGCCGTGAACTGGCATTCAAACTGGGTCTGGAAGGTAAACAGGTTCAGCAGTTCACCAAGATCTTCATGGGTCTGGCGAAGATCTTCCTTGATCGCGATCTGGCGCTTATCGAAATCAACCCGCTGGTGATCACTAAGCAGGGCGACCTGGTGTGCCTTGATGGCAAACTGGGTGCTGACGGCAACGCACTGTTCCGTCAACCAGAGTTGCGCGAAATGCGTGACCCAAGCCAGGAAGATGCGCGTGAATCTCAGGCTGCACAGTGGGAACTGAACTACGTTGCCCTTGATGGCAATATCGGTTGCATGGTTAACGGTGCGGGCCTGGCAATGGGCACCATGGACATCGTTAAACTGCACGGCGGCGAACCAGCGAACTTCCTGGACGTTGGCGGCGGCGCAACCAAAGAACGCGTAACAGAAGCATTCAAAATCATTCTGTCTGACGACAAAGTGAAAGCGGTTCTGGTGAACATCTTCGGCGGTATCGTGCGTTGCGACCTGATCGCAGACGGTATCATCGGTGCGGTTGCCGAAGTGGGTGTTAACGTTCCAGTGGTTGTACGTCTGGAAGGTAACAACGCTGAACTGGGTGCGAAGAAACTGGCAGATAGTGGCCTGAATATTATTGCAGCGAAAAGTCTGACGGACGCAGCGCAGCAGGTTGTTGCTGCAGTGGAGGGGAAATAATGTCCATTTTGATCGATAAAAATACCAAGGTTATTTGCCAGGGTTTCACCGGCAGCCAGGGGACTTTCCACTCCGAGCAGGCGATTGCATACGGTACACAAATGGTTGGCGGTGTGACGCCAGGCAAAGGCGGCACTGAGCACCTCGGCCTGCCAGTATTTAACACTGTGCGTGAAGCCGTAGAAGCAACCGGTGCGACTGCATCTGTTATCTACGTTCCGGCCCCGTTCTGCAAAGACTCCATTCTGGAAGCTATCGATGCAGGCATTAAACTGATTATCACCATCACCGAAGGCATCCCGACCCTGGATATGCTGACTGTGAAAGTGAAACTGGACGAAGCTGGCGTGCGCATGATTGGGCCAAACTGCCCAGGCGTTATCACCCCGGGCGAGTGCAAAATCGGTATCATGCCAGGCCACATTCACCTGCCAGGCAAAGTGGGTATCGTTTCCCGCTCTGGTACGCTGACCTATGAAGCGGTTAAACAGACCACTGATATCGGTTTGGGCCAGTCTACTTGCGTAGGTATCGGCGGTGACCCAATCCCGGGTTCTAACTTCATCGATATTCTGAAGATGTTCCAGGAAGATCCGAAAACTGAAGCTATCGTGATGATCGGTGAGATCGGCGGCAGTGCTGAAGAAGAAGCCGCAGCTTACATCAAAGAGCATGTCACCAAGCCAGTAGTGGGTTACATCGCAGGTGTGACTGCGCCGAAAGGCAAACGTATGGGTCACGCAGGTGCAATCATTGCCGGTGGTAAAGGTACCGCGGATGAGAAATTCGCAGCACTGGAAGCCGCAGGCGTGAAAACCGTGCGCAGCCTGGCAGACATCGGTGATGCATTGAAAGCTATTTTACCTCAGTAAGCCGCGAGATAAGAGTAAGTTCCCTAAGCATATGTGAAGGGGATGAATGTTCGACATGGTTGGCCGCCCGTTTGGGTGGCCTTTTTTTTATCTGGTGTTTACCGGGCGCTTCTGACGGCATTACATGGCACATTTAGCCTGCTTACGAAGCCTTCGGCCAGATGTATGCTCAGTCGCCTTAAAAAGGCCCAGGATGGTGACGAGCTGAAAACGGTATCTACCATCCGGCAGAACAGCAATACGGTGAGGGGGTAGACGGCTGTTCAGGGTCTGACTGGAGATAGCCGTGGATAAAAATCCACTTCAACAACAATCAGAAAGGGCAGGGGAGTTGGTTGAATAGCGCCTTTGTCTGTCGGGCATGACCCACTCGAAGAAACGCCGTTCAAGATGAATTGACAGGCGTGATAGAGCTTAAGAAGTCATGCACTTGCATGGCCATTTTGTTTTTTTAAATAACTCGCACAGTGACTAAGCACATCAAAAGCAATGATTTGTTAATTTCATTGTTGTTAAAAGTGAATTAATTGTTAATTACATCAAGGGGAAGGATCAGAAACAATAAAATACCGCATGGTGATTAAAACAAAGCGGTACTGATAGCTGGATTTTTATTTTTTAACCCCGCTTCAAATAAATAACTTTTAATTATAGATATCATTCTTGCATTAACGTTATTGTCATTTGCAAAACATATGATTAACAATCGGTTCACCATTAATTGTAATGAGAAACTAAATTAACAAACGGTGAATTAATTGCGCTGGATCAATATCTAAAGCTGGCAAGTAGTAGGCAATGCAGCGTAAATTGTTGCAGATCAAACTGGCTGTGAAGCGACATTTTCGCTATAAATTGATCACTGTCGAGAAACGTAAATAACACTAAGCAATTACCTGTTTATTGTAGGGAAATTGCAGGGTAATATATTTGCGGATTATTTTTGGTTTTTATTAACGTGTTTGTAACCTTTCATCTTTTTTCGTTACATGTAAATAACCGACGAAAAGGTGGAGTTTGGAAGCGAATGTTTTTGTATTAGGGCATGCGTTGTGGTTTTCCATACGGCGAACCACGGTCGGAGTCTTTATGCGAAGAGCAAGGAGTCAAGATGTTTGATATTGTCGAACTGTCGCGCTTACAGTTTGCCTTGACCGCGATGTACCACTTTCTGTTTGTGCCACTGACGCTGGGTATGGCGTTTTTGTTGGCCATTATGGAAACCGTGTACGTTCTGTCAGGTAAGCAAATTTATAAAGATATGACCAAGTTCTGGGGCAAGTTGTTTGGTATCAACTTTGCTTTGGGCGTGGCAACTGGTTTAACCATGGAATTCCAGTTCGGCACAAACTGGTCTTACTATTCACACTACGTGGGTGATATTTTTGGTGCTCCTCTGGCCATCGAAGGCCTGATGGCATTCTTCCTTGAATCCACCTTTGTAGGTCTGTTCTTCTTCGGTTGGGATCGCCTGGGTAAAGTTCAACACATGGCGGTAACCTGGCTGGTGGCTCTTGGCTCCAACCTTTCTGCTCTGTGGATTCTGGTGGCGAACGGCTGGATGCAGAACCCGATTGCTTCCGACTTCAACTTCGAAACCATGCGTATGGAGATGGTGAGCTTCTCTGAACTGGTACTGAACCCCGTTGCACAGGTGAAATTCGTTCACACCGTGGCTTCTGGCTACGTATGTGGTGCGATGTTCATCCTCGGTGTTAGCTCCTACTACCTGCTTAAAGGCCGTGACGTCGCATTTGCGAAGCGCTCTTTTGCAATCGCTGCAAGCTTCGGTATGGCGGCTATCCTGTCTGTCATCGTGCTGGGTGATGAATCCGGTTACGAAATGGGTGACGTACAGAAAACCAAACTGGCTGCTATTGAAGCTGAGTGGGAGACACAACCTGCTCCTGCTGCCTTTACCCTGTTTGGTATTCCTGACCAGGATAAACAAGAAAATAGCTATGCGATTCAAATCCCATATGCGCTTGGCATCATCGCCACCCGCTCTGTGGATAAGCAAGTTATTGGTCTGAAAGACCTGATGGTGCAACACGAAGAACGTATTCGTAACGGCATGAAGGCTTATAGCCTGCTGGAACAGTTACGTGCTGGTTCAAAAGACCAGGCAGTTCGCGATAACTTTGAGTCCGTCAAGAAAGACTTGGGTTATGGCCTGCTGCTGAAGCGCTATACCCCGAACGTTGCTGATGCGACGGAAGAGCAGATTCAGAAAGCAACCAAAGACTCAATCCCACGCGTTGCTCCGCTGTACTTTGCATTCCGTATCATGGTGGGCTGTGGCTTCCTGATGCTGTTCATCATCGCCGCTTCGTTCTGGACCGTGACGCGTAATGCCATCGGCTCGAAAAAATGGCTGTTGCGTGCGGCGCTCTATGGTATCCCGCTGCCGTGGATTGCGATTGAATCCGGTTGGTTTGTTGCCGAATACGGTCGTCAGCCATGGGCCGTTGGTGAGGTATTGCCAACTGCGGTTGCCAACTCCTCGCTGACTGTGGGTGATCTGATCTTCTCCATGGTACTGATTTGCGGCCTTTACACGCTGTTTATGGTGGCGGAACTGTTCCTGATGTTCAAATTTGCTCGCCTTGGGCCGAGCAGTCTGAAAACAGGTCGCTATCACTTTGAGCAGTCCAATGTGGCTTCTCAGCCGGCACGCTAAGACAGGAGTCGTCAAATGATCGATTATGAAGTATTGCGTTTTATCTGGTGGCTGCTGGTTGGCATTTTGCTGATTGGTTTTGCGGTCACCGACGGCTTTGACATGGGTGTGGGCATGTTGTCTCGCATCATTGGCAAATCTGACGTTGAACGCCGCATTATGGTGAACTCCATCGCCCCGCACTGGGACGGTAACCAGGTATGGCTTATCACTGCTGGTGGTGCGTTGTTTGCTGCCTGGCCGATGGTTTATGCTGCGGCGTTCTCCGGCTTCTATGTGGCGATGATTCTGGTGCTGGCTTCATTGTTCTTCCGTCCGGTAGGTTTTGACTACCGCTCGAAGATTGAAGACATGCGCTGGCGCAACATGTGGGACTGGGGCATCTTCATCGGGAGCTTTGTGCCACCGTTGGTTATCGGTGTGGCATTCGGCAACCTGCTGCAGGGCGTACCGTTCCATGTTGATGAATATCTGCGTCTGTACTACACCGGCAACTTCTTCCAGCTGCTGAACCCGTTTGGGCTGTTGGCTGGTGTCGTGAGCGTATCCATGATCCTTGCTCAGGGTGCCACTTACTTGCAAATGCGTACTGTGGGTGAACTGCATCTGCGCGCCAAAGCGGCGGCGCAAATCTCGGCGCTGGTGATGATGGTGTGCTTCGCACTGGCCGGTGTCTGGGTGATTTACGGCATTGATGGTTACGTTGTGACTTCAGAGCTGAACCACCATGCAGCATCGAATCCGTTGACTAAAGAAGTCGCTCGTCAGGCCGGTGCCTGGATGGTGAACTTCAATAATATGCCGATTCTGTGGCTCATCCCTGCGTTAGGTGTGGTTCTGCCACTGCTGACTGTGCTGATGTCGCGTCTTGAAAAAGGTGCAATGGCATTCGTGTTCTCTTCACTGACTCTGGCTTGTGTCATTCTGACTGCTGGTGTGGCGATGTTCCCGTTCGTGATGCCTTCCAGCACCATGCTGAACGCTAGCCTGACCATGTGGGATGCAACATCCAGCCAGCTGACGCTGAATGTGATGACCTTTGTTGCTGCGGTGTTCGTGCCGATCGTTCTCATCTACACCATCTGGTGTTACTGGAAAATGTTCGGTCGAATCACTAAAGAACATATCGAAAGCAACACCCACTCTCTGTACTAAGTAAGGAGCTGATTATGTGGTACTTTGCATGGATTCTGGGGACGCTTCTTGCCTGTGCTTTCGGCATCATTACCGCCCTGGCACTTGAGCACGTAGAAGCTGCTAAAGCTGGTAAAGAAGAACATTGATGGAAGGAATTATCGCAAAGCTGTATGCGGTAATGGATAAGAGCCCGTTAAGGGCTCTTTCCTTGATCATGGCACTCATACTGGCCGGGTGTATGTTTTGGGACCCGACCCGCTTCGCAGCGAAAACCAGTGACCTGGCAATCTGGCACGGTTTTCTGCTGATGTGGGCAGTGTGTACAGGTGTGATTCATGGCGTGGGCTTTCGCCCTCGTAAAGTGTTGTGGCAGGGCGTTTTTAGCCCGTTACCCGCGCAATTAGTTCTGCTGGCAGGACTGGCTATTTTCTTCTTCTGATGCTTCTTTAACCTCAGCGCATTTCACATAAAATTTATGGGCTTTAACAAGCCCATAAATATTTACCTAACGTTTAATGCTACCCATTCCCAACCCCCATCCTCTTGCGTATAGTAGCAACGTTTAATTGCATTACCGGGATGTAAAGTGAGTACAACGCTGTTTCGATGGCCGGTTCGTGTCTATTACGAAGACACTGACGCCGGTGGTGTGGTATACCACGCCAGTTATGTTGCTTTCTATGAAAGAGCACGCACTGAAATGTTGCGCCATCACCATTTTAGCCAGCAAGATTTGTTGGCAGAGCGCGTCGCCTTTGTTGTCCGCAGAATGACAGTGGATTATCTGGCGCCAGCCCGACTCGACGATTTACTCGAAATCCAAAGTGAAATTACATCGATGCGTGGTACCTCTATGGTATTTACACAGCGAATCGTCAATGCCGATAACCAGGTACTCAACGAAGCTGAGGTCCTGATCGTCTGTGTTGATCCACACCTAATGAAGCCTCGTGCGCTTCCCAAGTCTATTGTCGCGGAGTTCAAGCAGTGACTGACATGAATATCCTTGATTTGTTCCTGAAGGCAAGCCTTCTGGTCAAATTTATCATGTTGATTTTGATTGGTTTTTCCATTGCATCATGGGCAATCATTATTCAGCGAACGCGAATCCTCAATGCTGCTACTCGTGAAGCAGAAGCATTTGAAGATAAGTTCTGGTCGGGCATTGAATTGTCCCGTCTCTATCAAGAAAGCCAGGGCCGCCGTGACAATCTTGCTGGCTCTGAACAAATTTTCTATTCAGGCTTTAAAGAGTTTGCCCGACTGCATCGTGCTAACACACACGCACCTGAAGCAGTTGTTGAAGGGGCTTCTCGAGCCATGCGTATTTCCATGAGCCGTGAGCTGGAAACGCTTGAAACGCACATTCCTTTCCTCGGGACCGTGGGTTCCATCAGTCCATATATTGGTCTGTTTGGTACGGTCTGGGGGATCATGCACGCCTTTATCGCACTAGGTGCGGTGAAACAAGCGACATTGCAGATGGTTGCGCCAGGTATCGCAGAAGCACTGATTGCAACTGCAATCGGCCTGTTCGCTGCAATCCCTGCGGTTATGGCGTATAACCGCCTGAACCAACGTGTGAACAAACTGGAATTGAATTACGACAACTTCATGGAAGAGTTCACGGCTATCCTGCACCGTCAGGCTTTTACCAGCAGCGATAAGCAGTAAGGGGTAAGTCATGGCCAGACGTGGACGTGGGCGTGGTCGTCGGGAATTAAAGTCCGAAATTAATATCGTACCTCTGCTGGATGTACTGTTGGTGTTGTTGCTTATTTTTATGGCAACCGCTCCAATCATTACTCAGAGCGTTGAGGTTGATTTGCCAGATGCGACAGATTCGCAGACGGTGAGCAGTAACGATGAACCGCCGGTCATTATTGAAGTGTCCGGGGTAGGGCAGTACAGCGTGGTGGTAGAGAAAGATCGTATGGACCAGTTGCCGTCTGAACAGGTTGTTGCGGAAGCACAACGTCGTTTGCAGGCCAATCCGAAAACGGTCTTTTTGATCGGTGGTGCTAAAGATGTTCCTTATGAGGAAATCATCAAAGCACTTAACATGCTGCATAGTGCAGGTGTGAAATCCGTCGGTCTGATGACGCAGCCAATCTGATCCATCTCGCGATATTTGGGAACCGATAGTGTCAAAGGCAACCATAGAAAACGATAAGCTCAAGCGCGCGATAATCGTCTCAGTGATCCTGCATATCATTTTGATTGCAGTCCTGATTTGGAGTTCGTTTGACGAGCACATCGACGCCAGTGCTGGCGGCGGTGGGGGTTCGGCTATTGACGCGGTCATGGTCGACCCTGGTGCAGTTGTTCAACAGTACAATCGCCAGCAGCAACAGCAGTCGAGCAGCAAACGTGCGGCGGAGCAACGCGAGAAACAAGCGCAACAACAGGCTGAAGAACTTCAGGAAAAACAGGCTGCTGAACAACAGCGTCTGAAAGCACTGGAGAAAGAACGCCTGGAAGCGCAGGAACAAGCGAAGCAACAAGCAGACCAGCAGAAACAAGCGCAAGAAGCAGCTAAAGAAGCGCAAGAGCAACAAAAGCAAGCTGAAGCGGCCGCGGCGAAAGCCAAAGCAGATGCTAAAACGCAAGCGGATGCTCAGGCAAAATCTCAGGCTGACGCTCAGGCGAAGGCTGCGGATGAAGCGGCGAAGAAAGCTGCTGCGGATGCACAAAAGAAAGCGACTGAAGAAGCGGCTAAAAAAGCCGCTGACGCAGAGAAAAAAGCGGCTGCTGAGGCCGCTGCTGCTGCCAAGAAAGCTCAGCAAGATGCGGAGAGGAAAGCCGCAGATACTGCAGCCAAGAAAGCTGCGGCTGAAGCTGCCAAAAAGGCTGCTGATGCTGAGAAAAAAGCAGCTGCTGAAGCTGCTGCGGCAGAAAAAGCGGCTTCTGAAAAAGCGGCTGCCGATAAGGCTGCTGCTGCAAAAGCTGCCGGAGAGAAGAAAGCCGCAGCAGATGCTAAGAAAAAGGCTGCTGCTGATAAAGCTGCTGCCGATAAGGCCGCCGCTGCAGGCGTTGACGATCTCTTTGGCGACCTGAGCTCAGGTAAGAATGCACCGAAAACGGGTGCTGGGGCGAAAGGTAATAGCGCAGCTGCTGCCGGAAAAGGGAATACTAAAAATAATGGCGCTTCTGGTGCCGAGATCAATGGTTACGCAGGACAGATAAAAGCAGCAATCGAAAGTAAGTTTTACCAGGATCCTGCTTTTAGCGGTAAGACCTGTACATTGCGCATAAAACTGGCTCCTGATGGCCTATTACTTGATATCAAATCAGAAGGTGGCGATCCGGCACTTTGTCAGGCAGCCATTGCGGCGGCACGACTGGCGAAGATTCCGAAACCGCCTAGCCAGGACGTTTATGAAGTTTTCAAAAACGCACCTATCGACTTTAAGCCATAGTAAAATTTTCCTCGCGAAAGTGGGGAAAACTAACCAGGCTGTGTCACAGAGTTTTGGTAGTTTTGTGTATTTGAGTTTGTTAACATTCTGCTAAATTATCGTGGGCTGTGGGTCCAGATAAGGGAGATATGATGAAGCAGGCATTTCGAGTTGCATTAAGTTTTTTAATGCTGTGGGCAGCAGTACTGCACGCAGAAGTTCGTATTGAGATCACCCAAGGGGTGGACTCAGCACGTCCAATTGGTGTGGCGCCGTTCAAATGGGCTGGCCCAGGTGCGGCACCGGAAGATATTGGTGGCATCGTTGCTGCTGACTTACGTAACAGTGGCAAATTCAATCCATTGGATCGCTCACGTTTACCGCAGCAACCTGGCTCCGCTCAGGAAGTGCAACCGGCCGCGTGGACTGCTCTGGGTATTGATGCTGTTGTGGTAGGCCAGGTCACACCAAACGGTGACGGCAGCTATACCGTGGCTTACCAGTTGGTTGATACCTCTGGCGCACCGGGTACTGTGCTGGCACAGAACTCCTACAAAGTGAACAAACAGTGGCTTCGTTATGCCGGTCATACCGCCAGCGACGAAGTGTTTGAGAAGCTGACAGGTATTAAAGGTGCGTTCCGTACGCGTATTGCTTACGTTGTGCAGACCAATGGCGGTCAGTTCCCGTATGAACTGCGCGTATCCGATTACGATGGCTACAACCAGTTTGTGGTTCACCGTTCTCCGCAGCCATTGATGTCACCAGCCTGGTCACCAGACGGTAGCAAACTGGCTTACGTAACGTTTGAAAGCGGTCGTTCAGCGCTGGTTATCCAGACTCTGGCGAATGGCGCGGTGCAGCAGGTGGCTTCTTTCCCACGTCATAACGGCGCGCCAACCTTCTCTCCAGACGGCAGCAAACTGGCATTCGCATTGTCGAAAACCGGTAGCTTGAACCTGTATGTGATGGATATTGGCTCAGGCCAGATTCGTCAGGTCACTGATGGACGTAGCAACAACACCGAACCAACCTGGTTCCCGGATAGCCAGAACCTGGCTTACACCTCCGACCAGGCTGGTCGTCCACAGATTTATAAAGTGAATGTTAACGGCGGCGCTCCACAACGTATCTCCTGGGAAGGTTCTCAGAACCAGGATTCCGATGTGAGTTCTGACGGCAAGTTTATGGTAATGGTGAGCTCCAATGGTGGGCAGCAACACATTGCCAAACAAGATCTGGTAGCGGGTGGCGTACAAACTTTATCGTCAACGTTCCTGGATGAAACGCCAAGTCTGGCACCTAACGGCACGATGGTAATCTACAGCTCTTCTCAGGGGATGGGATCTGTGCTGAATCTGGTCTCAACAGATGGGCGTTTCAAAGCGCGTCTTCCGGCAACCGATGGTCAGGTTAAATTCCCTGCCTGGTCGCCGTATCTGTGATAATAAAATATAAAGGATCAAAGAAATGCAACTGAACAAAGTGCTGAAAGGGCTGATGCTGGCACTGCCTGTTATGGCAATCGCTGCGTGTAGTTCTAACAAGAGCGCCAACAACGAGAGCGGCGAAGGTATGCTGGGCGCCGGCACTGGTATGGACGCTAACGGTAGCAATGGTAACGTGTCATCTGAAGAACAGGCTCGCCTGCAGATGCAACAGCTGCAACAGAACAACATCGTATACTTCGGTCTGGACAAGTATGATGTTTCTTCTGATTTCGCTGCAATGCTGGACGCGCACGCTAACTTCCTGCGTAGCAACCCATCTTACAAAGTGACTGTTGAAGGTCATGCGGACGAACGTGGTACCCCGGAATACAACATCTCCCTGGGTGAGCGTCGTGCTAGCGCTGTTAAGATGTACCTGCAAGGTAAAGGCGTTTCTGCAGATCAGATCTCCATCGTTTCTTACGGTAAAGAAAAACCAGCAGTACTGGGTCATGACGAAGCGGCTTACGCTAAAAACCGTCGTGCCGTACTGGTTTACTAAGAGAATTGCATGAACAGTAACCTCAGACATCACTTGTTGAGTCTGTCGTTACTGGTTGGCATAGCGGCCCCCTGGGCCGCTACTGCTCAGGCGCCAATCAGTAGTGTCGGCTCAGGCTCGGTCGAAGACCGTGTCACTCAACTCGAGCGTATTTCTAACGCTCATAGTCAACTTTTAACCCAACTCCAACAACAACTCTCTGATAATCAAAATGATATTGATTCCCTGCGTGGTCAAATTCAGGAAAGCCAATACCAATTGAATCAGGTTGTTGAGCGTCAGAAGCAGATTCTCTTGCAGATAGACAGCCTTGGTAGTGGTGCAGCAGCAGGCCAGGCGGCAGGCAGTACCGATCAGGGTGCCGCTGCAGCGGCAACACCTGATGCCGGTGCGGCAGCTCAGACACCTGCAGCAGCAGCCCCTGCGCAGGGTGGTGATGCTAACAGCGACTACAATGCGGCTATTGCCATGGTGCAGGATAAGTCCCGTCAGGACGAAGCCATTGCTGCATTTCAGAGTTTTGTTAAGAAGTACCCAGATTCAACTTACCAACCAAATGCAAATTATTGGTTGGGTCAGTTGAATTACAACAAAGGGAAAAAGGATGATGCGGCGTTTTATTTTGCCTCCGTGGTGAAAAATTACCCGAAATCACCTAAGGCACCGGACGCAATGTTTAAAGTCGGTGTGATCATGCAAGACAAAGGCGATACCGCCAAAGCGAAAGCTGTCTATCAACAAGTGATCAAACAGTTCCCAAATACCGATGGTGCACAGCAGGCGCAAAAACGTCTGAATGCAATGTAATGAGTGCGGCCTGACCAGATATCGCTGCTTTTCTGGTCAAGCCGAACAAAACACAAGCCATTAGGTGATCTTGATCGAAATTCTTGTTGCGTCAAAATCTTAAATCAGTAATATATGCCGCCGTTGCCAAGGGATATCAAACAAACCGAAAGTGACACGAAATTGGGGCGTTAGCTCAGTTGGTAGAGCAGTTGACTTTTAATCAATTGGTCGCAGGTTCGAATCCTGCACGCCCCACCAATTTCGATGTAGTACGAAGTCAGTGAATCGTGAAGGGTTTGAACCTGCAGCAGGTTCGAGTTGAGCGAAAGCGAAACAGCGTTGCGTAGCAACGACCCGGAGGGTGAGGCCAAAGGCCGAGTCATCCTGCACGCCCCACCAATTTCGATGTAGTAAGTATTTGAAGAAGCAGTAAACCGCATTGCGGGGCGTTAGCTCAGTTGGTAGAGCAGTTGACTTTTAATCAATTGGTCGCAGGTTCGAATCCTGCACGCCCCACCAAATTAGTTGTAGTGAGTATTTGAATAAGTAGTAAACCGCATTGCGGGGCGTTAGCTCAGTTGGTAGAGCAGTTGACTTTTAATCAATTGGTCGCAGGTTCGAATCCTGCACGCCCCACCAATTTTTAAGTAGTGCGAAGTAAGTGAGTCGTGAAGGGTTTGAACCTGCAGCAGGTTCGAGTTGAGCGAAAGCGAAACAGCGTTGCATAGCAACAACCCGAAGGGTGAGGCCAAAGGCCGAATCATCCTGCACGCCCCACCAATTTTTAAAGCAGTACCGAAGTTTGGGTGATTAGCTCAGTTGGTAGAGCACCTCCTTTACACGGAGGGGGTCGGCGGTTCGAGCCCGTCATCACCCACCATTCGGGGCGTTAGCTCAGTTGGTAGAGCAGTTGACTTTTAATCAATTGGTCGCAGGTTCGAATCCTGCACGCCCCACCAATGTAAAAAGGCGCCCTAAAGGCGCCTTTTTGCTATCTGCAATTCTTCCGAGTTGAAATTAAATTCCCCACGACAATACAGTCATAATTCGCTATCTTGTTTAGCATACAAAACAACCTTAGCCATTTCTGGTCAGTCTTCATCAGAATAGTGCTAATTTGGTTAAGTCAGGCAAACGAGAAAGCACTATGAGCGTAATGTTCGATCCAGAAACAGCGATTTACCCTTTCCCACCTAAACCACAGCCTTTGAGCGCGGATGAAAAGCAATTTTACCGTGAGAAAATCAAGCGTCTGCTGAAAGAGCGGAATGCTGTGATGGTGGCACATTACTACACCGACCCTGAAATCCAGGCTCTGGCCGAAGAAACGGGCGGTTGTATCTCTGATTCCCTTGAGATGGCCCGCTTCGGAGCTAACCATCCTGCATCAACGCTATTGGTGGCCGGGGTTCGCTTTATGGGCGAAACCGCAAAAATTCTGAGCCCGGAAAAAACCATTCTGATGCCAACACTTAATGCAGAGTGTTCTTTGGATCTCGGTTGTCCAATCGATGCATTTAACGCTTTCTGCGATCAGCACCCTGACCGCACAGTCGTGGTCTATGCTAATACTTCCGCAGCGGTAAAAGCGCGGGCGGATTGGGTTGTGACCTCAAGTATTGCCGTTGAATTAATTGAACATCTCGATAGTCTTGGCGAGAAGATCATCTGGGCGCCGGATCGCCATCTGGGGAGCTATGTACAAAAGCAAACCGGTGCTGATGTGCTGTGCTGGCAGGGCGCATGTATCGTGCATGACGAGTTTAAAACTCAGGCGTTGACGCGCATGAAGGCGCTTTACCCTGATGCCGCGGTACTTGTCCATCCAGAGTCGCCGCAGGCAGTGGTAGATTTGGCTGATGCTGTCGGTTCGACCAGCCAACTGATTGCAGCGGCTCAGACATTGCCTAACAAGCAACTTATCGTGGCCACAGACCGCGGTATCTTTTACAAAATGCAGCAGGCGTGCCCGGATAAAGAGTTGTTTGAAGCACCGACTGCAGGCGAGGGTGCAACCTGTCGCACCTGCGCTCATTGCCCGTGGATGGCGATGAACGGCCTTAAAGCCATCGCTGAGGGATTGGAAGAGGGCGGGGCGGCACATGAGATTCATGTTGATGCTGCGCTGCGTGAAGGCGCGCTGGTGCCTTTAAATCGAATGTTAGATTTTGCGGCTGATTTACGACGCAATATTAAGGGTAACGCGTAGGGAATACATCACAGGAGCGAATATGGATTTTTTTAGCACGCAGAACATTCTGGTCCACATCCCCATCGGGGCGGGCGGGTATGATTTATCATGGATTGAAGCGGTTGGTACCATCGCCGGGTTGTTATGTATCTGGCTTGCGAGTCTGGAAAAGATCAGCAATTACGCATTCGGTTTAATTAACGTCACGCTATTTGCGATCATTTTCTTTCAAATCCAACTGTATGCGAGCCTGTTGCTACAGCTGTTCTTCTTTGCGGCCAATATTTATGGTTGGTATGCCTGGTCGCGGCAGAACAGTGAAAATGGGGCGGCACTTCATATTCGCTGGTTACCCTTGCCTAAAGCGTTGGCTTGGATTTCGGTTTGCGTAGGGGCTATAGGTCTGATGACCGTCTTTATTGACCCGGTCTTCGCATTCCTGACCCGTACGGCGGTCGCTGTTATGCAGGCTCTGGGCCTGAATGTCACGATGCCAGAACTTCAGCCTGATGCATTCCCGTTCTGGGACTCTTGCATGATGGTACTGTCGATTGTGGCGATGATTCTGATGACTCGCAAATACGTCGAAAACTGGCTGTTATGGGTGATCATCAACATTATCAGCGTTGTGGTCTTTGCTTTGCAGGGCGTTTATGCGATGTCACTCGAATATTTGATCCTGACATTTATTGCGCTCAACGGTAGCCGTATGTGGATCAACAGTGCGCGTGAACGTGGCTCACGCGCGTTGTCTTAATCAGTGGTGGTGATGAGCATGATCGTGATGGTCATGCTCATTTAAATCACAATCCAGGCCATGGCAAATCTGGTACTCCATTTGCACTGTGGCATGTTCGATTTGATACTCTTCTTTCAGAAAATGGTGGATGCGCGCAAGCAAGGCATCGTGATCGTGCGGTGGCACCACCTGAGCATGCAGCGTCATTAAAGGTTTCTCACCCACTAACCAGATATGCACATGGTGCACGTTACGCACCTCGGGAATCGTTCTGGTTAACTTGCGTTTCAGCACTGCGATATCAATGCTGTGGGGCGCGCCTTCCAGCAATTCATTGAGGCTTTCTTTAAGTAAATTCCACGCACTGCGTAACACCAGGCAGGAGACCAGGATTGAAAGGATCGGGTCAATCGGTGTCCAGCCCGTCCATAGAATGACCAGCGCAGCAGCGATAGCGCCCACCGAACCTAACAAATCCCCCAGCACGTGCAGTGCAGCAGCACGCACGTTAATGTTCTTTTCTTCATTCCCGCGATGCAAAACCCAGAACGAAAACAGGTTCGCTAACAGTCCGGCGAAGGCAATAATCAGCATCGTCCAACCTTGAATGGGTTGTGGATGATAAAAACGAGTAATCGCTTCCCAGACAATCAGAATCGTTATTACCACCAGAGCAATCGCATTCACAAATGCCGCAAGAGTGGTAAGCCTTAGCCAGCCAAAAGTGTGGCGGGCGTTGGGTGGGCGACGGGCAAATTGTACCGCCAGTAAAGCAACCAACAGAGCAGCTGCGTCAGTCAGCATATGGCCTGCGTCGGCAAGTAGGGCAAGTGAGCCTGAAATCACCCCACCGATAACCTCAGCCACCATAAAGAGAGCCGTAACGGCAAAGGCCCAAAACAGGCGTCTGGAGTTAGAATCACCCGAAGAATGTTGATGTGTATGTGCCATGGTTTCTCTGCATTCGAAAGCGATAATGCGCTAATTATAACCACTAACGCTGATTAACTTGTTGAATAAAACACATAAAAAAGGAGAGCCTAAGCTCCCCTCTGGTTTAACCGATTCTCAATTACTGCGAGGTGCCGTCCACTTTCGTGTTTACGTCATCGCCGCTACCAGTTTCAACCTTTTTATTGGTATCCGGGCATTTACCGTCTTTACACATCGAGTTCTTATGAATCTCGTCACTCGTCATACCTTCACCCGTCATACTGCTGTTACTGGTGGTGCCGTTTGGGTGAAGCATTGTGCCGCCATTGTTAATGTTGCCATTATCAACGCCTTTCGGCGCGAGGTTCTGATTCGCATCCGGCGCTACCTGTCCTGCTGATGCAGCGGCGTTCGCCTGGCCGTTATTGTCGCCACTGGTGTCTGCTGCCATAGCCAGACTACTCGCGACGGAAAGGGTTGCTGTCAGGAAAAGTGCGGTTAATTTTTTCATCTTAATGCTCCTGTTCTGGTCGTTATTGCTGGATAACTTCTTCCAACAGTGCACTTACTTATTCTGATTCTGGAGATTTGGTCGGTTAAACATGCCACTAACTAAACCCATGTCAGAATACAATTTTGATAAATGCTTACTTTTTAGTGTTAACAATTAAAAATTGTAGTGGCAAACGGGAGTTTTGCCATTTTTTGACGCCTTTTAGGCCGTTTCCAGGAATATTCTGCCTGAAGTGTAAAAGCCCGTTTACACTTCAGGCTTGAAGCGATAGATTGAAGGGATTGCAACTAGGTTAAAACTCAAGGCCATTCCCGGAAATATCATGAATTATCAGAACGACGACTTACGCATTAAAGAAATCAACGAACTTTTACCGCCAGTAGCGCTGCTCGAGAAATTCCCCGCCACTGAAAAAGCCGCTGCCACCGTCTCTGGCGCGCGCAAAGCGATTCATAAAATTCTGAAAGGAAATGACGATCGTCTGCTGGTTGTCATTGGGCCTTGCTCCATTCACGATGTTAAAGCGGCGAAAGAGTACGGCGCGCGCTTGCTAACACTGCGTGAAGAGTTGCAAGGTGAGCTGGAAATTGTGATGCGTGTTTATTTTGAAAAACCGCGTACCACAGTTGGCTGGAAAGGGCTGATTAACGACCCGCATATGGACAGCAGCTACCAAATCAACGATGGCCTGCGTATTGCCCGTAAGCTGTTGTTAGATATCAACGACTCAGGTTTGCCTGCGGCAGGTGAGTTCTTAGATATGATCACCCCGCAATATCTGGCGGATCTGATGAGCTGGGGTGCCATTGGTGCACGTACTACAGAATCTCAGGTGCACCGTGAACTGGCGTCTGGCCTGTCATGCCCGGTCGGTTTCAAAAATGGTACTGACGGCACAATGAAAGTGGCGATTGATGCGATCAACGCCGCGGGTGCGCCGCACTGCTTCTTGTCTGTGACCAAGTGGGGCCATTCAGCCATCGTAAACACTAGCGGGAATGGTGATTGTCATATCATCCTGCGTGGTGGCAAAGAGCCAAACTACAGCGCCGCTCATGTTGCTCAGGTGAAAACCGATCTGGAAAAAGCGGGCCTGCCTGCTCAAGTGATGATCGACTTTAGCCATGCGAACAGCAGCAAGCAGTTTAAGAAGCAAATGGAAGTGTGCACAGATGTTTGCCAGCAAATTACGAGTGGCGATGCCGCGATTACCGGTGTGATGATTGAAAGTCACCTTGTAGAGGGCAACCAGAACCTGGAAGGTGGCGAGCCGCTGGTTTATGGCAAGAGCGTCACTGATGCGTGTATCGGTTGGGAAGATACTGAAACTGTACTGCGCCAACTGGCAGATGCCGTTAAAACACGCCGCGGTTAAGTTTTACGCGACACAAATAAAAAAGGCGTGGTGAAAACCACGCCTTTTTCACATCTAACGAATTACTTCGCTTTACCCTGGTTTGCTACCGCAGCGGCTTTTGCTGCGATTTCATCAGCATTGCCCAGATAGTAACGCTTCAGCGGTTTGAAGTTCTCGTCAAACTCATACACCAACGGCACACCTGTTGGGATATTCAGCTCAAGAATTTCGTCTTCGCTCAGGTTGTCGAGGAATTTCACCAGTGCACGCAGAGAGTTACCGTGAGCGGCAACAATCACGCGCTCGCCGCTTTTCATGCGTGGCAGAATGGTTTCATTCCAGTAAGGGATAACGCGATCGATAGTCAGCGCCAGGCTTTCTGTTACTGGCAGCTCTTTATCGGTCAGGCTTGCATAACGTGGGTCATGGCCTGGGAAACGTTCGTCATCACGCGTCAGTTCTGGAGGCGTGATAGCAAAGCCACGGCGCCATTGCTTAACTTGCTCATCACCGTATTTTTCTGCGGTTTCAGCTTTGTTCAGACCCTGAAGTGCACCGTAGTGGCGCTCATTCAGCTTCCAGGATTTCTCAACCGGCAACCAGGCCTGGTCCAGTTCATCGAGGATATTCCACAGTGTATGGATGGCACGTTTCAGCACTGAGGTGTAAGCAAAATCGAAGGAGTAGCCTTCATCTTTCAGCAATTTACCTGCAGCTTTTGCTTCAGTTTGACCTTTCTCAGACAGATCAACGTCATACCAACCGGTGAAGCGGTTTTCGTTGTTCCACTGGCTTTCACCGTGACGAACCAGAACCAGCTTAGTAACAGCCATAGTTTACTCCTTAATAAGTCTGCGATTAATGATAACGATTATCATTATATTGCCGCAAAGGGGCCAGCGGCAATGCCAAACGTTTAACATAGCGAAAAAGAGTGTGGAGTGTAAGGTGGATGTGAATGGTTGTTATATTTTTGTCGCTAAATGGCGCGAAATCCAGCGATTCGAAGAAGAATTGCCCTCCGGATGGAGGGCCGGGAAATTTAGAGCGGGGTGAATTCGTATTCTGTAATGCTCAGGTACTCATCTTCAGGCTGTAACCAGCAATCGGGTTGTGGCCATTCCGGGTGATTTGGACTGTCTGGCAGGAACTCACTTTCCAGCGCCAGGCCTTGATAAGCGCTGTAAGTACCTTGTTCCCTTGCAGCCGTCCCCTCCAGATAATTGCCGCTATAAAACTGCAGGGCAGGGGCCGTCGTGTAGACCGTCATTTGCAGCTTGTTATCGCTCGACCAGACATGTGCCGCTGGTTGGCTGGCATCACCTTGTGTCTGCAACAAGAAGGCGTGGTCGTAGCCTTTCACCAGTACCTGGTCGTTATCGCGCAGGAAATCAGCCGCGATCGTTTTTGGTGTGCGGAAATCAAAGCCGGTGTTCGCAACATCGGCAAGCCCGGCTTGGGGAATTCCATCGCTGTCGACAGGCAAATAGCTATCTGCCAGCAATTGCAGGCGATGCTGGCGAATATCGTTTTGTTGACCATCAAGATTGAAATAGGCGTGGTTGGTCAAGTTCACCGGACACGGCTTACTGGTTTTGGCACGGAACTCAACGGTAATGCAGTTATCTTCGGTTAATGCATAACGTGCCGTTGCCCGCAATTCGCCAGGGAAGCCTTGATCGCCATCCTGAGAATCAAGGGTATAAAGCACTTCGTTTTCGTTCTGACGCACAATACGCCAGCGACGTTTGTCGAAGCCATCTGGCCCGCCATGCAACTGATGCGCACCCTGGTTTGCCGTTACTTTTACGGTGACACCATCGCGTTCAAACTGGCTGTTTGCAATCCGGTTAGCGTAACGGCCAACTGTTGCACCCAGATAAGCGGCCTGATTCAGATAGTCTTCCGGCGTTTCACAGCCAAGCAGCGTTTCACGCACCGTTCCATCTTTCATCGGCACACGGCATGACAGCAGCGTAGCGCCCCAGTCCATCACGGTGACCACAATCCCCGCACTATTGCGCAGGGTGGAGATGCGGAAGGGTTGCCCGTCAGGCGCGAGCTGTGGTGTCTCTTTTAGCATTGGCCTGCGCCCTCCGAAGGTTTGCATACATAGAAGGTTTCTTTGATACCGGTTTTAGCTTCGTACTGTTTCTCGACCGCCTGCTGAACGGCTGGAACCAACCCCTCCGGAATCAATGCCACGATACAGCCGCCGAAGCCGCCGCCGGTCATACGCACGCCGCCTTTGTCACCGATAGTAGCTTTGACGATTTCAACTAAGGTGTCGATTTGCGGCACGGTGATTTCGAAATCGTCGCGCATTGATGCATGAGATTCAGCCATCAGTTCTCCCATACGCTGCAAATCGCCTTTGGCCAGCGCATCTGCGGCTTCAACGGTGCGGATGTTTTCAGTCAGCACGTGGCGAACACGTTTTGCGACAATCGGGTCAAGTTCATGAGCCACTGTGTTAAAGCGGGATAATTCAACATCGCGCAGCGCTTTCTGAGTGAAGAAACGCGCACCTGTTTCGCATTGCTCGCGACGAGTATTGTATTCACTGCCAACCAGAGTGCGTTTGAAGTTACTGTTGATGATGACCACGGCCACGCCTTTTGGCATTGAAACGGCTTTGGTGCCGAGCGTGCGGCAGTCGATCAGCAACGCATGATCTTTTTTGCCTAATGCCGAAATCAGCTGATCCATAATGCCGCAGTTACAGCCGACAAACTGGTTCTCTGCTTCCTGGCCATTCAGGGCAATTTGCGAGCCATCAAGTGCCAGGTGATATAACTTCTGGAACACGGTGCCCACCGCCACTTCCAGCGATGCCGATGAACTCAGGCCTGCACCTTGTGGCACGTTACCGCTAATCACTAAATCTGCGCCGCCGAAGTTTTTATCGCGCTTTTGCAGATGTTTAACCACACCGCGAACATAGTTGGACCACTGCTGGGTGTCGTGGCTCATGATGGGTTTATCGAGCGAAAACTCATCTGTCTGGTTATCGTAATCGGCTGCGATAACACGCACCATGCGGTCATCACGCTTCGCGCAACTGATAACCGTCTGGTAGTCGATAGCGCACGGCAGAACAAAGCCATCATTGTAATCAGTGTGCTCGCCAATCAGGTTAACCCGGCCCGGAGCCTGGATTGTGTGGGTCGCCGGATAACCAAATTGTTCGGCAAAGATGTGTTGGGTTTTATCTTTCAGACTCATTTTTTATTCTCCGGATTGGCGAAAGTGAATATCGGATACGGCACGCAAGCGTTCTGCGGCTTGCTCTGCGGTTAAATCACGTTGCGTTTCAGCCAGCATTTCATAGCCGACCATGAATTTACGCACTGTTGCGCTACGCAGCAGTGGCGGATAGAAATGGGCGTGTAACTGCCAGTGACCATTTTCCTCACCGTTAAACGGTGCACCGTGCCAACCCATGGAATATGGGAATGAGCACTGGAAAAGGTTGTCGTAACGGCTGGTCAGTTTTTTCAATGCCAGCGCCAAATCACTGCTCTGTTCGGCGCTAAGATCGGTAATACGCAGAATATGTGTTTTTGGCAGCAGCAGCGTTTCGAACGGCCATGCAGCCCAGTAAGGCACTACGGCAATCCAGTGTTCGGTTTCTACCACTGTACGGCTGCCGTCTTTAAGCTCGCGCTGTGCGTAATCGACCAGCATCGGCGAGCCTGTTTCGGCAAAGTATTCGCGCTGCAGAACATCTTCACGCGCCACTTCGTTTGGCAGGAAGCTATTTGCCCAAACCTGGCCGTGTGGATGCGGGTTGGAGCAGCCCATTGCTGCGCCTTTATTTTCAAAAACCTGCACCCACGGGTAAGTTTTACCCAAATCCGCAGTCTGTTCTTGCCAGGTTTTAACCACTTCTTCTAACGCCGCGACAGAAAGTTGCGGCAGCGTTTTACTGTGGTCGGGTGAAAAACAGATAACCCGGCTGGTGCCGCGTGCGCTTTCACAACGAAGAAGCGGATCGCTGCTTTCAGGCGCATCGGGGGTATCCGTCATTAGCGCGGCAAAATCGTTCGTAAAAACAAACGTGCCGGTATATTGCGGATTTTTATCGCCAGTGACGCGCGTATTGCCAGGACACAAGAAGCAATCCGGGTCGTGCGCCGGTAATGTTTCCTGTGCTGGTGTTTCCTGTGCTCCTTGCCACGGGCGCTTAGCCCGATGCGGAGAAACCAGAATCCATTGTCCTGTCAGTGGGTTAAAACGGCGATGTGGATGATCCACCGGGTTAAACTGCTCCATCACATTTCCTTAGTCTGGATAACCTTGAGGGTGGCGAGACTGCCAGCGCCAGGTATCATCTGCCATTTCTTGCAGAGTCCGGCTGACACGCCAGTTAAGTTCCTGGTCGGCTTTGCTTGCATCAGCCCAATAAGCAGGGAGATCGCCATCACGACGCGGGGCGAAGTGATAATTGACCGGCTTACCGCATGCGGAACTGAAGGCGTTAATCACGTCCAGTACGCTGCTACCAATGCCTGCACCGAGGTTATAGATATGCACGCCTGGCTTGCCTTGCAGCGTTTGCATTGCGGCAACGTGGCCATCGGCGAGATCCATCACGTGAATGTAGTCACGCACACCCGTTCCGTCTTCGGTCGGGTAATCATTACCAAAAACTGCCAGTGAATCACGGCGGCCCACAGCAACCTGCGCGATATAAGGCATCAGGTTGTTGGGAATGCCTTGCGGGTCTTCGCCCATATCGCCTGACGGATGTGCGCCAACCGGGTTGAAATAACGCAGCAGCGCCACGCTCCAGTTCGGCTGGGCTTTTTGCAAGTCAGCCAGAATCTGTTCAACCATTAACTTACTGCGGCCATATGGGCTTGCAGGCGTGCCGGTTGGGAAGCTTTCAACGTATGGAATTTGCGGCTGGTCGCCATAAACTGTAGCGGAAGAACTGAAGATGAAATTGGTGACATTCGCGGCGCGCATAGCGGAGATTAAGCGCAAAGTGCCGGTAACATTGTTGTCGTAATATTCCAGCGGTTTGCTAACGGATTCACCAACGGCTTTCAGCCCGGCAAAATGGATAACCGCATCAACCTGGTGATCGTGGAAAATTTCAGCCAGTAGCGCTTCGTCACGAATATCGCCATCAATGAACAGCGGGTGTTTGCCCCCAAGGCGCTCAATGACTGGCAATACACTACGCTTACTGTTGCATAGGTTATCCAGGATGACGACGTCATGACCATTCTGTAGTAATTGCACACAGGTATGACTGCCAATGTAACCGCTACCACCCGTTACCAATACTCTCATTTTTTGCTCCGTTACGCGTCTGGTATGTAATAAACATAGCATACCAGAGATGTCAAAAGTGTGACATGGGCTAAATTAGTGGAATCGCTTACACTAATGTTTCAATAGCTATTATCATTCAAAAAAATGATTATAAAACAAATGAGTGTGATGACGGTGCTGCAGGTTATCCGAAAGTTGCGCCTGTCTTAAATAGCAGGCGCATGTCGTATGCTGACGTGCTAAAGAGCTGGGGATAAATCGTCAAACTGGTAGCGATAAGCCTCGCCATCTGCCACAAAACTCAGCCGTCTGGTGATACATTCTGGCGCGTCTTCGGCATGGTGAGAGACAAACAGTAATTGCGTTTCGCCTTCACCAATCAAAATATCAATGAAACGACGCACTAGCTGACGGTTTAATGGATCGAGCCCTTGTAGTGGTTCATCCAGAATCAATATCGTTGGGTGTTTAACCAACGCGCGGGCAATCAACGCGAGACGCTGCTGGCCCCATGACAGACTATGGAATGGCGCATCAGCGATAGCGTTATCCATGCCGAGCATGTTCAACCATTCGCGGGCAAGTTTATGTTGGCGGTCCGAAACAGCCTGATAAATACCAATCGAATCAAAATACCCGGACAAGATAACGTTTCGCACAGTCGTGCTGACCCGGTAATCAAGATGCAAATTACTGCTGACGTAACCGATATGCTTCTTGATATCCCAGATGGTTTCACCGCTGCCGCGACGGCGGCCAAATAGCGTCAGATCGTTACTGTACCCTTGAGGATGATCGCCAGTCACCAGACTTAATAATGTCGATTTTCCTGCGCCGTTCGGGCCCACGATTTGCCAGTGTTCACCTGGGCTTACCGTCCAGGAGAGTTTATGAAGAATAGGGCGGTCATTATATTCCACCACGCCATCACGCAGAATAATGCGCGGTTCATCCGCAGGCAAAGTGTGGCGAGCGCTGGGATCGTCGGCTTCCGGCAGCGCAACGCCCGCCAGTTTTTCGCTGTGGGCAAGTTGTGCGATTAACGCCTGTTCGAGCAGCTTGTGCTTTTCGCCGACTTCAATCAACGCACAATCTGCCAGTACGCCAGCATGCTGTACAAAATCAGGAATTTCATCAAAGCGGTTAAGCACCAGCACCAGGGTATAACCCTGAATGCTCAGCGCGCCCAATAAACCGGCCAGTTGTTCACGAGATGCCACATCCAGTCCGTCAAATGGCTCATCAAGAATAAGCAAATCAGGTTTTGGCATCAGCGCCTGGCACAGCAGGGTTTTGCGCGTTTCACCAGTCGAAAGATATTTAAAACGGCGTGTGAGTAACGGTGTGATACCGAAAAGGTCTGCCAACTGCTGGCTGCGGACTTCATCTTTGATTTCATCCTGAATGATTTCCGCCGTTGTGCGGCCAGTATCGTCTTCATCAGGGCTCAATAAGTCAGTGTTATTGCGCTGCCATTCATCGCTGACTAATTTTTGCAGTTGTTCAAAAGAGAGGTGAGCAATGCGTGGAAACGTGCACTGGCGCTCGCCTTTTTGTAGCGCCAGCGTACCGGCCAGTGCACGGGCAAGGGCCGATTTCCCGCTACCATTCGCCCCCACAAACGCCCAGCTTTCACCGGCGTTAATGGTTAAATCATTGAGAGTCAGAACTTTGGTGTCGCTAAGGTGAAAAGTACCTTGCGAAATGTGTAACACAGACATGAATCATCACCATCTTTTGCCGTCATTAAACTCAGATTTACGGATTGCCTGTGTTGTTGTCAATTCGCCTGGCCGTTTTAGCACAGAGTGGCGACAATCACGCGATCGGCATTAAAAAATGCTATGACTTCAGCACCTTCTACCAGTTTCTGGATTTCTACCACGTTATTCGGAACGGTCGCACACAGTGTTTGCCCGTCAGGCAATTGCACCAGCACTTCGCTTTGCTCGGCGCCTTGCTGAATATTACTGATAGTGCCGGTGAGTTGGTTGTCTGCGCCACTGGCTCGTTTTGCATCGGTGGTGATTTCTACCCACGGTGCTTTAATCAGCACCAGGACTTCTTTGCCTGCGCTTAAACCCAGGCGCTCGGCGCTCTGGCGTGTAATCGCCGCCTGCAAACGCGTTGAGCCGTCAGCCAGTAGAATATCAACGTGCTGTTGGACTTGTTCGCCATCCCGATGTAATACCGTACCGAAAAGCTGATTACGGGCGCTGGTTTGCAATGAAAAACGTGAAATGGCAGCGAGCAGGCTATCGAGTGGCAACGCGTCATCACGCAGAACATCAAAGGCTTTTTGTTGGATTTGTGCCAGCAATTCATACAGCTGAATCAGGCGTTCGCCATAGCGTGTAAGCACTGCGCCGCCGCCGCCTTTGCCGCCAGTTGCCCGTTCAACTAATGTCTCATCACTTAACTGATTCATCTCATTGATGGCATCCCAGGCGCTTTTATAGCTGATGCCTGCAAGTTTCGCGCCCTGGCTAATTGATCCGGTATGTTGTATTTGTTTAAGTAGCGCGATACGACGTGGATCGGCGAACAGCCGCTGTTGGAGTTTCAGCGTGAGTAAAATTTCAGCCTGCATAACCGCTCCGCAATAATGAAAACGCCATTTTCCTCTATTGCGACGGGATGGGCAAATGGCACAAAAGGAGAGTGCGTTTTTCTGTCAGGTCGTTAGAATAACAACTCTCACTTTTGTTGGAGGCATCCATGTTAGAGTTATTAAAAAGCTTGGTGTTTGCCGTGATCATGGTGCCAATCGTTATGGCAGTGATTCTCGGTCTTATCTATGGATTGGGTGAAGTCTTTAACGTCTTCTCAAAAGTCGGTCACAACGACCAACCGAAACAAAACCATTGATTCCCTAAGATTTCCCGAACGCCCGCTAATGCGGGCGTTTGCTTTTTTATCTTCCCTTCATAAATTCAGCAACGGCAGCGCCGCAGGTATCTGCGACAACAGGTAAAGCACCAGCCCGATGGAGCCACCCACCAACGTGCCGTTAATACGAATAAACTGCAAATCCTTGCCGATATTCAGCTCGATTTGCCGCGACATATCCTGCGCATCCCAGCTTTTTACCGTGTCACTGATATGGCGGGTTAAAAACGTGGCAAATTCCGGCGCCATTTTCTGCACTGCTTGCTCCAGATGCTCATTCAGAGAGGTGCGCAGCGCGCTATCGGCAACCAGCGTTTCCCCGAGCCACTGCCCGGCTTCTGCAATACGTTGTTTCAGGCGCGAATCTTCAGAATTGACATCCACTTTCAGCCATTGCCGTAAATCCCCCCACAGTTCACCCAAATAGCGGTTGAACGCCTCATCTTCCTTCAAATAGCTTTTAATGCTGTCTGCTTTTTCTGCCATTTGCGGGGAGTGCTTAAGATCCTCGATGAGCTTTAATGTAGCGCGATCAAACGCCTGTCGGATCTGGTGGCCCTGGTCATGGCTGACATCATCAAGGAACGAATTGACCGCATTGGAAACCAGCTGGGCGCTATGTTCCCCTAGCCATTCTGTCGGCAGAATGCTGGCTTTACGTGGGTGCTCCGTTTCCAGCCAGCGCACAATCTGGTGGGCAATAAACGCCCGCGTACTGTCACGCTTAATCAGCGTGAGCATTTGAGCAATCACGGAATCGAGCAATTCCTGGTGGCGGTTATTTTTGGTCAGGCTTTCCAGCAATAGGGCGCTTGAATGCGTTAAATCGACTTTATCAATCGCTTTGTGTACCGCCTGGCGGATCAACCGCTGAATACGCGTATCGTCTGTCAGATCCAAAAATGCGCTCATCACTTGCAACAGATGCTGGCCAACGCGCTGGGCGTTATCGGGCTTGCTGAACCACTGGCCAATCATATGTGCCGGTTCGTGGCGGCGAATCAGCGCTATGAGTGATTGAGTATCAAGAAACTTCTCCTGCACAAAGATGCCAAGGTTTTCACCAATGCGGTCTTTGTTACGCGGAATAATCGCCGTATGGCGGGAAATAAAAGGAATGGGTACGCGATGAAACAACGCGGTAACGGCAAACCAGTCAGCGAGCGCACCGACCATAGCGGCTTCGGCAATTGCTTTTATGCCGCTAACCCAGAAGTTGGGTGGCAAAAAGAGGGTGATCACAAAAGTGACAGCTGCAATCAGCAGCAAGGAAAGCGCAAGGCGCTTGGCTCGTTTCAGTTCAGTCATTTTCTCCATCAGCTAAGCATAGAACGACGAGGACTGAAGCGGTAGGGCAAATTTACGTTGAGATGAATCCTGTGTTGGCGTGTGCTACTTCCGGCCAGCTAAATTTTTCGCGTCTTTTAATTTGTGTTTTCCCTGGAGGAGTGCCCCTGAGCCCGTAGACAAATCTGGTCAATATTTTTATTAATACCACCTTGTCAAAATGTAATATATTTCTCCGGCAGCAAAACTATCGATAATCTTTTATCGGGGCACAGGAAAAGGTTGCCACCACGCTTGTTTACTCGCGGGGTGGCTAATGGTTATTGATACCGGTCAGTCAATAAAAGGGGATCGTTATCTAATACCAGTGTGTCGCGGACATCCCAGCCCCTGAGTTTGCCTGGGTTGAGTAAACCTTTGGGATCAAGACACTTTTTGACAGACACTACCTCAGGTTTAATCTCCCCCTGTTTGCCATCTTCAATCTGATAGACGTGAGGGTTATTTATTTTTACATCATTATTACGAAAGGTATCCATTATTTCGTTCAATCTTTCTTCGGTGGAATAACGGACTAACTGTAAACCGCTGGTGGTTATATTTCCGTCATTGTCCCGCAGGAATTCAATATGCGAAATAACCTCGTCGCCAAATAAATCGGCCATATCGATAATCTGCTGACGATAATTCGTATAATTAAACGCCGTCTGTAAATACGTCAAGGTGCTGTCAATTTTCAGCGCGTGAAGCGTAGTGTGATTCCAGCAATATTCCATCAGTGACGCATTGGCCTCGCATGCTTCTTCAGCGGACTGACGTACCGCGCTGTGTCCGCGATATTTTTCCAGCAGATGGGAACAAAAGCCTTCGCTTTCCTGCGCAATCACGCTGATTACCGCATGCTGACTGGCCTGATAATTCCCGTTCAGATGGCTGAAATATGACGGGATCGGTGCGGCGAAAAGTGCTAGCTGGCGTTTGACCAGGCCTGGCGAACGTGCAAAGGCGTCGGCATAATCCAGTGCATCGGTAAAATCGTCGAACACGTCCAGTCGTTCAATCCACTGATGAACCGGAGCCAGCGCCAGTTCGACTTCGAGCACAATGCCATTGCTACCGTAGGCATGATGCAACAGCAACGCCTGTGGGGCTGGAATATGCAGAATGCGCGGTTCGGCTTCCATGGTCATGACTTTGACGCTGAGCACATTGCCTGGCGCGCCGAGCGGACCGTAATTGATCGATCCGATGCCGCCAAAGCCGCCGCCGTAAAGGCCGCCCAGGCTGGCAAGCCGGTAAGTTGATGGCATGCAGCGCAGCTCCCAGCCTGACGGACGGGTCAGCATTTCGATCTCGGCCAGGCGGATCCCCGCCTGTGCACGCACCACGCCGCTAACCAGTTCGCAGATCTGATTGAATCCGGTCATATCCACCAGAATTCCGCCTTCCAGCGGCACCAACTGGCCATAGTTGCCGGTCGCCCCACCGCGAAGGATCAGCGGTAACTGATGCTGAACACAGGTCTTCACCAGTAATCTCAGTTCTTCCTCGCTGCGCGGCCGGACCACTGCATCGGCCTGTTTGTCTTCCAGCAGCCGTTTCAGCACCGGACTGAACCAGTGAAAATCGCGCGAAAGACGTTTGACTTTCGGTGCATGCAAAGTCCAGTCAAGCTCAGGGAGCGCCTGCTGTATCAGAGCAAGCGCATGTTTACGTTGTTCACTGTCCATATTTTTCCCGCCTGAAAATCAATGGGGTTAATGAGATTGTACGGCTTCGCTTTCATGCCAGGTGCTCAGGGCGCGCCGCGAAATCCACGACATCACGCCGAACAGCGCAATACCGGTGAGTGAAATTAACAGCAGGGCGGCAAACATCAGCGGGATATCCAACTGGTAACCTGCCTGCAGTATCTGGTAAGCCAGGCCGGTGTTAGTGCCACCCGTACCGGCAACAAACTCAGCGACCACAGCCCCAATCAGCGACAGGCCGCTGGAAATACGCAGTGCGCCAAAAAAATACGGCAGGGCAGAAGGAATACGTAAGCGAATGAGTATCTGCAGGCGGCTGGCTCGGTTTAGCTTGAAGTAACTCAGCAGGCCGGGCGACACACTGCGCAGCCCCTGTGTGGTATTGGAAATGATCGGGAACACCGCCATCAGCGTCGCACACACCACCAGCGACAGCGTGGTGTCTTTGACCCAGATGATAATCAGCGGCGCGATGGCGACAATCGGCGTCACTTGTAGAAACACGATGTAAGGGAACAGCGCGGTTTCAACAAAGCGGTTTTGCACCAGCACGAAAGCCACCGCCGCGCCGATAACAATCGACAGTAAAAACGAAATCAGAGTGATTTTCAGCGTAAACAGTAGCGACATCATCAGCGAGCCGAAGTTGGTCCACAGGCTTTGTAACATCACACCCGGTGACGGCACGAGAAACTGAGGGATTTTGAAATAGCTCACCCAGCCTTGCCATAGCAAAATCACCACCACGGCCACGATTGCCGGATACAGCACTTTGCGGAAGGTTTGGTTATTGATCCACGGAGAAGATTTTTGAGTTTGCATAACGTTACTCCATACCCGATTGACTGGCTTGCAGCAGGCTGTCCTGCAACTGTTTCGCATAACGTGAGAACGCCGGAGTGACACGGAAATCTTCGTTGCGCGGGAAAGGCTCGGTAATGGCGATATCCTCCACGACACGTCCCGGACGGGCGGCCATCATGATCACCCGTTGTGAGAGAAATACCGCTTCGTGGATCGAGTGGGTGACGAACACCACCGTCAGGCCCTGTTCCCGCCACAGACGTAGCAGATCGCTGTCGAGCTTGTTGCGGGTTATTTCATCGAGTGCGCCAAAGGGTTCATCCATCAGCAACAGTTTCGGACGGGTCACCAGACCGCGGGCAATCGAAACGCGCATCTGCATGCCGCCCGACAGTTCACGTGGCAGGACTTTGGCAAATTTGCTCAGCCCGACCAGTTCCAGTGCTTCACTGACGCGGGTATTGGCTTCGGCACGCGGCACGCCCGCAAGATCCAGCGGCAAACGCACGTTATTTTGCACATCGCTCCACGGCATCAGCGTGGCTTCCTGGAATACAAAAGACAGCGGAACCTGCGCTTTTTCACGGCTGTCGCGCCGCCATAGCAACAGTTTTCCATCGCTGGATTCTGTCAGCCCAGCGACCATTTTTAGCAACGTGCTTTTGCCACAGCCCGACGGACCAAGCAGGGTCACGAATTCTCCCTGATTAATGGTCAGATTGACCGGCAGCAGAGCGCGCGTGCCGTTGCTGTAAATTTTCTCTGCCGACAACACTTCGATGGCGGGCACGGGCGGGGGATTGGCTGAGCGGACATCGCTCATCACGGTCAGTTTGAGGGATGAATTCATGGCATTACCTTCGCGTCTTTGATCATGTCGAGGGTATAAGTCTGCTCAAACGGTACTTTGTCCGCATCGATCAGCTTGTTTTTCACCAGCATGTCCCAGGTCTTTTTCAGACGCGTTTCAGTGATGATACCGATACCGTTGATTTGCGCGTCGCCGCCAGTCACCAGCTCATACTTCTTCATCTGTGCGATACCGAAAGCGATCTGGTCAGCACCCATACGTGGGTTGGCCTGAGTGATAAGCTGGTTGCCCGCGGTCGGATCCTGCAAGTACTCCTTCCAGCCCTGCATTGAGGCCTTCACGAAAGCAGCCACTGCCGCCGGGCGTTTTTTAACGGTGTCAGCCATACAGATAATTGAGTTACCGTACGGCGGATAACCCCAGTCGCTGAGCATGTAGACGTAGAATGGTTTGCCGCCTTTTTCGATCGAGAAAGGCTCGGAGGTGACATAACCCTGTTGCACCAGATTATTGTCCGCCAGGAATGGCTGCACGCTGAAGGTGTAAGGGCGGATTTTGGCGCTCCCCAGCCCCAGTTCACTCTTCGCCCACGGCCAGAAAGAGGTATAAGCCTCGGTCGCCAGCAGGAAGGTTTTGTCTTTCAGCTCCTGACCTTTCTCCACTTTGTCATGGCTGATAAATACCGTCGGCGAATGCTGGAACACTGTCGCCACGGTCACCGCGTGCACGCCCGCCTGCCAGGTTTCCAGCGCCTGTCCGTTGTCGCCGAGCGTACAGTCAGCCTGTCCGGCGGCCATCAGTTGCATCACGTTGACCTGCGGGCCACCCATCTTGATGCTGACATCCATACCGGCGGTTTTGTACAACCCTTTGGCCTGCGCCTCGTAAAAACCACCATGCTCCGCCTGCGCGTACCAGTTGGTCAGAAAGGTAAATTTCTCTTCCGCCCTGCTGGAGGTGGAAACCCCGGCCAGCAGCACGGTCAGCAGGCTGTAAGTGAAGGGACGCTGTGTTTTCATCGTGAGAATTCCTTTATTCAGAGGCCAGAGAAGACGAAGGAGGAGTGAAGCTGGTTTGCACAAAGCCGTTCCAGTGGTGTTTTCCCCAGGTGGGCTCACTGCGGGCTTTCCATTGCATGTGATGGATTTCGATGATCGCCTGCGCCCAGCTCGCCGCAAGCGAATCAAGGATCGCGTGGCCCTGTTCAGCGGTCGCGCCGGTCGGGTCGCCGATCACGCCACTCGGGCCAAAATCATAGGAAGCCCAGGCGGCGGCAGGGCGGCCTGATGACAGCGTCGGACACGGGAATTCCGGCGGATAGTTGGCGACCGCGTGTTCGATGTGGACACATTCCGGCGCCAGCGCCAGCATCACCGCGGTTTCGCTGTGACCGGCGTGCATCGCCATTTTTTGCTCCAGCGGACTCAGGAACTGGTTTTCCACATTGGGCACACGAAATACATCGTGAGGGATCATGATCATATCGCCATGACGCAGGCGCATTTCTCGCGATGCCATTTGCAGTACCTGCGGCTGTCCACCGTGACCATTAATCATCAGCAGCTTGCGGAAACCAGCGCGGTAAAGCGATTCGGCAATTTCTAAAATGGTTTGAAGCAGCGTGTCGCCGGTTAAGGTCAGCGTGCCGGGGAAATTCAAATGTTCGTCAGATTTGCCGTAGGTGATCGGAGGAATGGCGTAGGCCGGAATATCTTCCGGCAGCCGCGCCAGCGCGTGACCCGCCACACCGGAGGATATCACGCTGTCCACCGAACACGGCAGATGCGGCCCGTGTTGCTCAATCGCACCGGTCGGCAGGACGATCACCGTATTGGCTTTATCAGGCAGGGCAGCAATGGCTGTCCAGCTCAGAAAAGGGAGAAAACGATTTGCAGGAATATAACCGTTAATCATGCTGTGCCTCGTGGTCTGACATTATTGGGTTGAGCGGGATTGCGGTAACCAGGCGGTGGCTTCGACTTCAATCAGCACCCCGGCATCTGGCAGCATTTCGCTGACCTGCACCACGGTGGAAACCGGCGGTTGTCCGGGATAAAAAAGTTTTCTGACTTGGCTGTAATACGGAAAATGATCGAGATTGCGAAAATACTGCACCAGCTTGATCACATCGCTCATTTGCCCGCCAGCGTCTTCAATCGTGTGGCGAATGCTTTCGAGCACATACCAGCTCTGGGCGAGGATCGGCCCCTGTTTGGCGTCGGTTGAGAACTCGCCGGTTTCGCCCAGCAGCAGGCGCGCGTCGGCGGGAATATCCTGAAAACCACGCACGATCGTCGCAGTCTGCGGGTTAACGGGAATAATGCCGGAGAGAAAAACGAAATCACCGGCACGCCGCCACGCGGCATATTTGGCAAGCGGTTTACCCGCTCCCGCTTCAAGACTCATGGGATAACTCCTGATTCCAGGTGCGTTTATGGGTCAGCCTGCCATGGTGGATAACCACACGGGCCGCGCTTTGTAAAGGCCAGGTCATGCTGTCGCTGCCCGGGAAGAGAACCAGACTGGCATCTGCACCGGGCGCGAGCGGCATGCCGCTGTGAGCATCACCGGTCAGTGCGGCGACATCGCAGATAAGCCGCGACTGCCGGTCAAAAACGTTATCAAGCTGAAGCGCAAACAGGGCGCAGCTCAGCGTATCCAGCGGGTCATAACTGCCTGCCGGACAAAAGGCATCCTGCACGTTATCGCAGCCGAGCAGCAGCGGAATGCCTGCCGCCTGTGCTTCTTTGAGCAGAGTGATGCCGCGCTGGCGGGGCGTACGACCGGTGACGGCGTCCTGCAACAGCAGGTTGGTCATCGGCAGTGCAATCAGCGTGACGCGCTGCGCCGACAGCAAACGCAGCACGTCCTGCGCCTGTTGTTCACTGCTGGAGGACAGGGCACAGCCGTGGCTGCAAAAGATATGACCGTTGAATTTATTGTGGGATAAATAGTGCGCAAGCCAGCTCAGGCCGTGTGCCAACGGAGAAAGTTCTTCGTCGATGTGCAGATCCAGACTCAACTGCCAGCGTGAAGCGCTTTGCATTAGGTGGGTCATCGCCGCCGGATCCCAGTTTGAGGAGTGGATAAATCCGCCCAGCAGGCAGTGTTTTCCGCTGTGTGCGACCGCGCGGGCGATGCGGTCAGCCGCGTCGGTATCGGCGAAAAAGCTCAGCGGTACCAGCGCCACCCGCTCAAGCGTAATCCCCGGTTGTTCCATGTCAGCCAGCTCAGACCAGGCCAGCGGCGGAACCACGTCGAACCAGTCAATGTGGGTACGCAACCGGGTTACGCCGTTAGCGGCCGCCCACGTCAATCCCTTGCGGGCACGCTGACGCAAATCATCCGCTGTCCAGTGCTGACGATCCTGATGCAGAGTTTCAATAGCCGCCAGCAGCCCGGGTTTGGACGGGCGGCTGCGGGCAATGGTGAAGGTTTTATCGAGATGCGCGTGGGGTTCAATCAGCCCCGGCAGAGCCAACGCGCCGTGTGTGTTCCAGAAATTATTTTGTTCTGGCTGATAAGGCGTCACGGATGTAATTTTGCCTGCGTCAAAATGCAGATCTGCCGTAACCGGTTCGCCTGCCTGCAAAGGCCATCCGGCGGGAAGCAGCCACGCGGGCAGACGAGCGTTGGCAATGCCGTTTAGCGGTGTGGTGGGATCGGGTAGGTTCATTATGTCGCTCCGCGTTGACATTACAGGTCGAGCACCAGAACGGGACTTTTGGAGCGCGAACAGCACAGCGTTATTTGCGTGTTCTCCGCTTTCTCTTCTTCTGTCAGCACGCAGTCGCGGTGATCGGGAATTCCGTCGATCACGTCGGTAATGCAGGAACCGCAAATACCTTGTTCACACGACAGCATAATATCGACTTTGGCGCTTAATAAGACTTCGGCAATGCTCTGTTTCGGACCAACTAAATAACGTTGTCCGGTGGAGTTAAGCTGGATATGAAATGCCTGATTATCTGCATTCTTATCAATATTCGCATTACTGAAGCGCTCGAAAGATAATTGATTTTCCTGCCAGTGATGGCTGCGCATAATGTGTTCAAGACGCTGAATAAATCCGTTCGGACCACAGGCCAGTACCCGCGTATTTTCATCCGGCTGACATAAACTCAGCGGCGTGTTATGGCGCAGGGAATCGTTTGCGCTGCTGTCATGTATAAAGACATTTTTCGCTAAGACAGGCGTAGTTAAGCGCGGCAGAAACGCGATGTGCTCACTGTCTGAAACCGAGTAATGCAGTTCAAACTCAATCTGTTGCTTTGCAATGTGTTCCGCCATTGCCAGCAGCGGCGTGATGCCAATACCGCCGGCAAATAAAAGATATTTACCTGCGTCGGGCAAAGGAAAATGATTGCGCGGCGCCGAAATGGTCAGGCTGTTGCTGGGGCGGAAATGATGATGAATAAAATGTGAACCGCCGGTTGAGTTTTCCGCGAGTTTCACGCAGATTTCGTAATATTCTCCGTTGTCGTTTTCACCGCAAAGAGAATATTGCCGCGGGCCGAGTTCCGGAATAAAAACGTCAATGTGTGCGCCGGGTAAATAAGCCGGTAATACCCCCCCTTGCTGTGCGACAAGCTGCACTGAAATATTTCCAGTACCATTGGGATTTATCGATTTTATCGTGACTGGAATTAATCCGGCATCTTTCATCATTATTTACCGTATTTATTTAGATGAGTCATTTATAAAAAGGGGATCCTCTCATTCGCCGCATAACCCGCTGTCTTAACGCACATTCCCTTGCAGAGCCGGCCCGATATGCTGTGAAACGATTGTTCCCGTTGCAATGAAAGCTACGTTATTGTTATAAAACTGTTGCGTCCAGCGCTTTGATTCGCACATCCCGTTGCATAAAAGAGAGCACTCCCTATGTTCGCATTCTCCCGATTTCTGCTGTACTTCACCGAGGTTGCCCGCCAGGGATCGTTCCGTAAGGCCTCCGAAACCCTGCATGTCGCAGCTTCGTCGATTGACCGGCAGATACTGCGGGTCGAAAAAGAATTGGCGATGCCGTTGTTTGAGCGGCATCCCACCGGGTTGCGCCTGACGGCGGCCGGTGAGCTGTTGCTGCATGCCGCCAATAATTGGAAAAAGGATTTCTCGCGTGTCTGCGAACAGCTCGATGATCTGCGCGGGTTGCGGCGCGGGCACGTGCGGATTGCCACCATCGACGCCATCAACCGGCAATTTTTTTCCTCTATGCTCAAAAAAGTGCATCTCGATTATCCGAACATCTCATTCACGCTGACGACCATGAATAACGTGGATATTCAACAGGCGCTGATGTCGGGCGATGCCGACTTCGGACTGATGCTCAATCCGCAAAGTTCCAGAGAATTACAGGTACGCGCCTTTGCTGAAATTGAACTGGGTGTTGTGGTGCCGGAAGGGCATCCGCTTAGCGGCAGAAACGGCGTGCGTTTTAATCAGTGCATGGAATATCCATTTATCCTGCCCGCCGCACCGCTGATGCTGGCCGAGCCGTTTCAGGCGCTGATGAATATCAACGGCGACATGATCCACGAAGTCGCGGTATCAAATAACATCCATATGATCCGCTCGCTGATTAAAGAGAAAATGGGCATCGGTATTCTGTGCTGGCTCGATATCATGGATGAGGTGGAAAGCGGCGAGCTGCAGTTTATTCCGCTGACCGATCCGCAGTTAAAGACTTTCACGCTTTCCCTGTGCGTTGCCCCTACAAGGCAGCTTTCTCTCGCCGCCTCGATGATGCTCAAACAGCTGGAGATGTTATTCAGTCAGATTCAAACCAGGGGCATGACCAACCCTGATATGCACTAAGATAGTGCTTCATGCTCTATAGTGAATCAAAAGTTGCAGAACATAGCAGCTTGATTCCCCTGCAAAGCCCATAGGAATCGGATCAGCGAAGTTGGCATCCTTTTTGTATAGCTAAACGTGAGTATAAGCGGTCAGTGCAGGCAACTGCGCGGGACATTGCTCAGCAACCATTTGTTGGTTCATTTTGAGCCGGTAAGGGGGGCTGAGCAGCGCTTGCTCGTCCTCCTTCCAGCGATGATTAGGAGAGGAGCAATGAAGTCAATATCCCGCATTCCCCTGTCTTGCTGCGTGCTGAGCACGCTGATTCTTGGATCATTTTCTGTCTCAGCGCATGCCGAAGAGAAAATCGCGTTACTCACGTCCTGGTACGCCCAGGCAGAGCAGGGTGGTTATTATCAGGCGCTGGCCACAGGTATTTACAAACGTTACGGGCTGGATGTCAGCATTCAGTCCGGCGGCCCACAGATCAACGGCATGCAGTTGCTGTTATCAAAACGCGCCGACGTGATCATCGGTTATGACCTGCAGCTGCTCGAGTCGGTGCAGCGCGGTTTCCAGGCTAAAGCCATTGCCGCTCCCTTCCAGTTCGATCCACAGGGGCTGCTGACGCATGCCTCCGTTACGTCCCTCGACGGCTTGAAAGACAAAACCATTCTGGTCTCCAGCTCCGGCCAATCGACCTGGTGGCCATGGCTCAAGGCGCGTTATCAGCTCAGTGATTCTCAGGTTCGCCCGTATACCTTCAACATCCAGCCTTTTGTCGCCGATGATAATGTGGCCCAGCAGGCGTATGTCAGCTCGGAAGTTTTTCAGGCGCAAAAGGCAGGTGTGAAATCCAATTTCTTCCTCTTCTCGGAGCACGGGTATCCGCCTTACGGCGGGATCCTGATCACCCGTCCTGACCTTATCAATACTCGTAAAGAGGCTATGGCGAAGTTTGTGCGGGCATCCATGGAAGGCTGGGTGAGTTATCTGCAAAATCCGGCACCGGGTAACGCGCTGATTAAAAAGGATAACCCGAAGATGACTGATGATCTGCTGGCCTGGGGCGTTCAGCAAATCAATGAACATCACCTGATTGATGGCGGCGATGCAACGACGCAGGGCTGGGGCACCATGACTGAAGCACGCTGGCAGAAAACCCGTGATTTCATGGTGAACGCCAAACTGCTGAATGCGGATACCGACTGGAAGCAGGCTTATACCACTGAATTTACTGAGCACATGCAGGTTAAACCTTGAGGAGCGCTGTGATGTCATCTGACTCTTTATTGATTAAAAATGCGCACGCGATCATGACCGGCCTGCCGGGGGATGCGGCGCGTCATGCCGGGCCGGATATTCGCGTCCGTAACGGCGTGATCGAAGCGATGGGCTCCCTGACGGCATTGCCCGACGAGCGGCTGATTGATGCCCGCGACTGCGTGGTCTATCCGGCCTGGGTTAATACGCACCATCATCTGTTTCAATCATTGCTCAAAGGCGAACCGCAGGGGCTGAACAAAAGTCTGACGGCGTGGTTAAGTGCCACGCCGTATCGCTTTCGCGCCACGTTTGACGAATCCACCTTTCGCCTCGCGGTGCGCATCGGACTGATCGAGTTGCTACGTTCCGGCTGCGCCACCGTGGCCGACCACAACTATCTCTACTGGCCGGATATGCCGTTCGATGCCTCAGACATTCTGTTCAGTGAAGGGGAGGCGCTGGGAATGCGCATTGTCTTGTGCCGCGGCGGTGCGACGCAGGGGCGGGTGATTGAGAAAGATTTGCCGCAGGCACTGCGTCCGGAGAACTTCGACCACTATATGGCGGATATGGAACGGCTGGTGCGGCGCTATCACGATCCGAAACCGACGTCGCTGCGCCGCGTGGTAATGGCACCGACGACGCTGTTGCATTCAGCACCTGGCGCACAACTGCGCGAAATGGCGAAACTGGCGCGCAGTTTAGGTATCCGGCTGCACAGTCATCTGTCGGAAACGGTGGATTATCTCGATGCGGCGCGCGCTAAATTCGACATGACGCCGGTACAGTTTTGCGCCGAACACGACTGGCTGGGCGACGACGTGTGGTTTGCGCATCTGGTCAAGCTGCTGCCACAGGAGATTGCGATACTGGGGCAGACGCGAACCGGCATTGCGCATTGTCCGCAAAGTAACGGACGTCTGGGCAGCGGCATTGCCGACCTGCTGGCGCTGGAAAAGGCGGGCGTTCCGGTTTCGCTGGGCGTTGACGGCGCGGCATCGAATGAGGCCGCTGATATGCAGAGTGAGGCACATGCCGCGTGGCTTTTACAGCGCGCCAGAAAAGGCATGCTGGCGAAGCCGCGCTATGACGGGGGCTCTTTCGAAGGCGGCGGTGACGCGGCATCTATCGAAGACGTGGTGCGCTGGGGCAGCGCGGGCGGCGCGCAGATCCTCGGCCTGCAACAGAGCGGTACCGTGCAGGTGGGCATGCTCGCTGATATTGCGATTTACCGGCTTGACGATCCGCGCTATTTCGGCCTGCATGACATGGCTATCGGCCCGGTGGCGTGTGGTGGTCGTGCTGCGTTGAAGGCGCTGATGATCAACGGCCGCGTTATCGTTGAGAACGATGTCATCCCCGGCCTGGATCTGGACGCAATGCGCCATGACGCGATGTCTGCCGTCCGTACCATGCAACAGCGCGCTGCGCGCTAACCCAATTGATTAAGAAGGATAAGAATAATGACGCAATCACCTCAAACACAGTCTGCTCAAACAGCAGGTTATGCATTACAGGAACTGGAAAAAGAAGCGGGAATGGGCGCGATGGGCGAAGAGACGTTTGCCCGTGAAGTCCGTTGCATAGACCTGTCAGATTTCGAAAATCGTAAAAGTGAGATTGCCGACGAACTCTGGCGTGCAGCTGTCGAAATCGGCTTCTTTCAGGTCAGCCATCACGGTATCGCGCTGAGCGATATCCGTCAGGCATTCAGCATGACGGAAGATTTCTTCTCGCTGCCCGACGAGGTAAAAGCGCAGTATCCGCTGGCGCGTAACGCTGGCTGGGAGAATAAATCGCAGGTGCGGCCGTCAACCAAAACGCCGGATCAGAAAGAGTCCTATCAGATCACCCGCCCGCTGATGGCACCGCTGTGGCCGGGCGAAGAGGAACTGCCGGCGTTTAAAGACACTATGCTGAGTTTTGAATCGCAATGCTGGCAACTGGGCATGAAATTGCTTTCCTGTTTTGCTATGAAACTGGGCTTCCCGGAACACTTTTTCGAGCAGGCACATAATCCGGATCAGCAAACCTACCAGAGCACGCTGCGTATGCTGCACTACTATGCCACCGAACAGTCGGAGCAGGGCATGTGGCGCGCCGGTGCGCATACGGATTTCGACTGCCTGACGCTGCTTTTCCAGCGTCCTGGTCAGGGCGGATTGCAGGTTTGTCCGGGCAAAGACCTCGAAAGCCAGCGATGGACCAGCATTGAGCCGCGCGAAGAGGTGATCACCTGCAACATCGGCGACATGCTGATGCGCTGGAGCGACGACCAGTTGCCATCAAACTTCCATCGTGTCAGAAGCCCGTTGCCCGGTGAATATCAGGGGGCGCGCTACAGCCTGGCGTTTTTCTGTCAGGCCAATAAAGACGTCGAAATTCTGGGCCCGCAGGCGAAGTATCCGGCCATCAGTGCCGAAGATTATTTGCAGCAGCGCATTCAGGCGAACTTTGCGAAAGTTTAATCACTCCACCCAAATTGCAGACATTAAAAAAGCAGCCATAAAAGGCTGCTTTCTAAAGGATTTTGGTCGGCACGGAGAGATTTGAACTCTCGACCCTCGCCACCCCATGACGATGCGCTACCAGGCTGCGCTACGTGCCGACGCATAAAAAATAATACTACTTATCTGGCGGTCGTTTGCAAGATGGGTTCTTGCTAACTGCATCATAAATATACAATCAATTGGCGATGAAACGTTTTTCATCAGTCAGCACTTGCAGTAATAACCCAAGCTGCGGCTTGGTTTCTTTGATGCTTTCACCTTTCAAATCGTACATTCGATAGTTGCCGTTGTTATCAAGCACCAGAGTCATGGTTGGCAAGGTAATCGCGAGGCTGTTGTTATCAGCGCCCACCACCCAGTTATTGCGGCGCGTTGCTGCGAACAGATCTTCACCCTGCGAATACTCATTTGCTGGATTTTTAACATGCAGCAGGCGCTGCATCAGCGTCGTCATGACATCCTGATGATCGGTAAGCTTGGTGATGGTTTGCGCAGGAGTACCAGGCCAGTGGATGACCAGCGGTACCTGAATACGTGAGCGTGACCATGCGAACGACCCTTGCTCTTTGCCAAGCGGCACACCATGGCCTGCGGTAATAATCACAACCGTATTCTGGAGTTTCCCGGAAGCATCCAGCGCATCGAGCACACGCTTGATTTGCTCATCAACATTATTTGCTGCACGGGCATAACGGCGATTAAAGGCCTGCTGATTGCTGTCCTGGGTAATAGATGTGCCATTAAAGGCAACCCATGAGAACCAGCGGTTATCATCAGAGGCGTACTGTGTCAGCCAGTTAATCCATTGCGATGCCGTTTGCCCGTCAGACTGGCTCTGTGCCGATGGCAAAGAGAAGTCAGAAAGCAGAGCCTGGCGGTACATTGACGAGTCAAAACCATCGGAAGCAAATAGCCCTAATTGATAGCCTTGCTGGTTTAATGCGGTAATTAATGCCGCTGGAATTCGGGCAGACAACACGCCATCCATATAAGCCGGTGAAATACCGTAGAACAGGCCAAAGATACCGTTATCAGTGCCGTTACCCGCGCTCATATGCTGGGTAAAGTTAATATTGCTGGACGCAAATTGGCTAAGGTTTGGCAGATCTTTCTGCGCACTGTCGGCATTCAGGCCATCAACAGTAATCAGTAATACATTATGCCCGGTACCCATATCGCGGAATTGTAAGTCGCTGAGCGGGTACTGCACGGATACGGCTTCAGGATTCCCCTGTTCCACAAGGCGGCGTTGATAATCTTTCGCATCCAGCAGGCCATGTTTTTCGAGGAAGCGGCGAGCCGTCATCGGGTAGGAGAGCGGCAGGTTGGCGCGCTGCATAGTAATCGGGCGATAGAAATTCGCATCGGCCCAGATATACATAATATGGCTGCTGAAAAACGCGACGAAGAACAGCACAACGACAGGTTTTGCGTAGTGCTTTCGGCGCCCCAGGCTGCGCAATTTCTGCCAACTCCAGGTCGCAAACAGCATTTCAATCAATAAAATGACTGGCACGCTGATAAACATCAGCTGCCAGTCTCGCGCCATTTCACTCTGGTCAGGGTTAATCACCAGTTCCCAGACGATCGGATTAAGATGGAGATGGAAGCGAGTAAAGACTTCACTGTCGATAAGCAGGAGCGTCATACCTGCGGTAGCCAGCGTCGCCGAAATAAAGCGCATCAGGCGTTGCGACATGACAACGAAGGTCAGCGGGAAGAGGATCAGCAAGTAAGTGGCGAAAACCACAAAGCTGAAATGGCCGATAACACTCAACCAGGAATAGATACGACCCGTGAGCGTTGCCGGCCAGTCAGCGACAAACAGATAGCGGCTACCCAGCAGCGTTGCCAGCAGGATATTGAACAGGGCGAACCAATGTCCCCAACTGACCATCTGGGAAACTTTTTCGCGGTAGCGCTGACGGTTAGTCACCATAACGTGTAACTACAATCCCTTAATGAGCTTAGTCTTCGCTCACGGAGGCTTGCAGCGCCTGCGCGAATGAGCTAGCCAGCGAGCGGCGTTGAGCAGAAGCCACACTGGTATTAATCAGGTTGGTGACCATATTTCCCAGAACCATCAGGGAAAGATCGGTAGGCGTTTGGTGCTTTTCCAGCACGTTCGCCAGTTCACTCAACAGTTCTTCGACGCGTTCGTCACTATAACGGGATATTTGTGGCATAAATTAACAATCAATTAGATTCAGGAAAGGGCGTTATCTTACCGTAGCAGGACCTATTTTTCTGCTTTTTTATCTTTCCCCTGCATACTTCAAGCTGCACATGCGTTGGCTGCCTTCTGCCGCTTGAATTATTGAGCGGATATTGCGTAAGGCTTCTGGCAATGGTTGAATACCGCCGAGTCTAAAAGGAGAGTTTATCATGAGTCTGGATATCGACCAGATTGCCTTACACCAGTTGATCAAGCGCGGCGAGCAGACACTTGAAGTCGTGCTGCGCGATTCTCTGTTGGCAACGAACGGCGCCGTAGAAGAAATGATGGCCGAATTGCACCGTGTCTACAGTGCAAAAAATAAAGCATATGGTCTGTTCAGCGAAGAGAGTGAATTAGCGCAAGCGTTACGTTCGCAGCGTAAAGGCGATGAGGATTTCCTCGCGTTCAGCCGTGCTGCGACAGGTCGCTTGCGTGATGAACTGGCGAAATATCCGTTTGCTGATGGCGGCATTGTTCTGTTTTGCCAGTATCGCTATCTGGCGGTGGAATATTTACTGGTCGCCGTGCTGAATAATTTAAGCAGCATGCGCGTTAACGAAGAGCTGGATATCAGTTCAACGCACCACCTGGATATCAACCATGCCGATATCGTGGCGCGTATCGATCTAACCGAGTGGGAAACCAACCCGGAATCGACCCGTTACCTGACGTTCCTGAAAGGGCGAGTAGGGCGTAAAGTTGCCGATTTCTTTATGGATTTCCTGGGCGCAAGCGAAGGCTTGAACGCGAAAGTGCAGAACAAAGGTTTGTTGCAAGCGCTGGATGATTTCACCAACGAAGCTCAACTGGATAAAAACGAGCGTCAGGCTGCGCGCCAGCAGGTTTATGCTTACTGCAACGAGCAACTCCAGGCGGGAGAAGAGATTGAGCTTTCCTCGCTTGCCGATGAGCTTCCGTGGGCCGTAGACGACAAAAACTTCCACGAATTTACCGCTGACAAAGGCTATGAACTTGAAGAAAGTTTCCCGGCTGACCGTGGCACATTGCGCCAGTTAACTAAATTTTCCGGTAGCGGTGGCGGGTTGACGATCAGTTTTGATGCGATGTTACTTGGCGAGCGTATTTACTGGGACCCGGCGACCGATACGCTGACCATTAAAGGCACGCCACCGAATCTGCGCGATCAGTTACAGCGCCGTAGTTCGGGGAAATAAACTGCACGGTGTATGTCGCTTGCGCTAATTCACCCTACAATTTAATTGCGTGTAGGTCGGATTAGTGTAGCGACATCTGACAATCCCTTGAGCAGAATGCAAAAAACCCGCCGAAGCGGGTTTTTTTCGAGCTAAATTCGCGATTAAGCGCGAACGAAGTCGATGTGGCTCAGTTTTGGCTTGAACGGGTGACGCTGAACAGCCTGAACTTTAACCTTAACTTCTTTACCGTCTACAACCAGAGTCAGAACTTCTTCGTAGAAACCTGGTTTAGCTTGCAGGTTCATTACGTTGTCGTGATCCAGTTCGATAGAGATCGCAGCTTCGGAACCACCATAGATGATTGCCGGGAATTTGTTAGCTGCACGCAGGCGGCGGCTCGCACCCTTGCCCTGCTCTTTGCGTTCTACTGCATTGATAGTAAACATTAACTGTTTCTCTCTTAAATATTCCTGTTACAGGCGACCCAGCAACAGGTAAGTGATCTGCTTTGCGGATGCAAAAGCGGGCGCATTATAGCCATTTCACGCGACATCAGCAATTAAAAGAACCTTTAGCCACGTAATTCATTTGCCCGGCGGAATCGACCTTCGTAATCAAATACCTTTTCACGCACGTTCCAGAAGTTGCCGTTCTTGCGGGCGACGACAAAATCCGGGTGGCGAAGCGCTGATTGCTGGGCCACCACATCGGCGGCATTGATCCAGCGCAGCGGCACACCAGGTGCTTTGCTGTGTGGGCGTATAAATAGCTGCTCGAAGGCCATACGTTGGGCAGGTGTTTGCAGGCGGAAGCGCTCACTAACATCAGCCCCATCTTCATCAAAATAGGTGATCTTCAGCCAGTCACCTTTTTCATCGCCACCGTGTTGTAGCGTCATTCCACCGCAACGCAGCACCAGCGCATCTTTTAATTTCAGCGCCGCTTTTAGCATATCGTCGGGATCGACCAGAACGTGGTCACACTGATGGCAGCGTCGTGCAGCGATATCGTTTTCAGCATGGCATTGTGGGCAATTTTTAAAGCGGAAGCGGTAATCGCACTGCTCGCGGGTTCCGTCATCATCTTCAAACCAGCCCTGGCAGCGGCGGCCAAAGTGCTCAATTAACTTGCCGTCGCTGGTGGTTTTGCCCCAGAACGTGTTGGCAAAACCGCATGAAGGGCAAAAAACCTGAACGGGCACATTGTCACTTTTGCCTTTTGCCGCACCGACCTCTGGGGTGAACAGGTCATGAGGGTTCCCGGCGTAATCGAGAATCAAACAATCTTTCTTGCCGGGAGCCAGGCGCAGGCCTCGGCCCACAATTTGCTGATACAAGCTGACGGATTCTGTCGGGCGCAAAATGGCGATTAAATCGACATGGGGCGCGTCAAAACCCGTGGTAAGTACCGACACGTTCACCAGAAAACGGAATTGCTGGTTTTTAAACGCTTCGATTAATGTATCGCGGGCAGGGCTTGGGGTATCTGCGGTAATCAGAGCCGCATCGTTTGCGGGCAGCAGCGCGGTGACTTCTTTGGCGTGCTCAACGGTTGAGGCAAAAACCATCACGCCATGCCTGTCGGCGGCAAACTCAACAATCTGGCTGACGATATGTGGGGTGATACGCTTTTGCTGTTTCAGTTCACGGTTAAGGTCGGCTTCGCTGAATAAACCGTTCGATTGTGCCTGCAATCGGCTAAAATCGTACTGCACCACGGGCATATCGAGGCGCTCGGGTGGCGTTAAATAGCCGTGCTTAATCATGTAACGCAGCGGTAATTCGTAAATGCAGTCGCGGAAAAGGGCATTTTCATTGCCACGAACCATGCCGTGATAGTGAAAATGGTAGATCCAGCCTTTCCCCAGCCGATAGGGTGTTGCGGTCAGGCCAAGCAGACGCAGTTTAGGGTTCGAGGTGCGTAAATGGGCGAGGATTTGCTGATACTGGCTGTCGTCAGAATCACCGATACGGTGGCATTCATCGACAATCAGCAACGAAAACTCGCCGTGGAATTGCTCTAGATTGCGGGCTACGGACTGGACGCTACCGAAAACGACTTTGCCGTTGCTCTCTTTGCGTTGTAGACCGGCGGCGAAAATATCGGCTTCCAGGCCAAGCGCGCAATATTTTGCATGGTTTTGCGCGACCAGCTCTTTAACGTGTGCAAGTACTATCACTCGCCCTCGCGCCACACGGGCAAGTTCGGCAATCACCAGGCTTTTTCCCGCGCCCGTGGGCAGCACAATCACCGCTGGGGTAATGTTTTTACGGAAATAGTGCAGCGTGGCGTCTACTGCTTCTTGTTGGTAGGGGCGTAAGGTAAAAGACATCGGCATTCCTGGCCTTCATCTTTCGAGCCACGGGGATGTTGGCTGTAACTCGAAATCTAAAGGGTATAAAAATTTTCGTACATGATAACGATGGCGGGATTATGGCATGAAACGGGGTTTTAGCTTGAGAGACTTTTCTATCTCGCTATACTGGCAAACTAATTAACAGGCAAACGAATTTTACCCATATAAACGGGCTGATGCCCGGCCAGCGGTTTTGTCCTGGTACCTCTTAGAAACAGGCAATATTTAATGCGACTCGATAAATTTATCTCTCAGCAGCTCGGTGTGAGCCGTGCTATCTCTGGCCGTGAAATCCGCGCAAGCCGTGTCACGATTGACGGTGAAGTGGTGCGTGATGCTTCTTTTAAACTGAACCCTGAGCACCAGGTGGAGTTTGATGGTCGTTCACTGACTCAGCAAGTTGGCCCGCGTTACTTTATGCTTAATAAGCCACAAGGTTACGTCTGCTCAACGGAAGACCCGGATCACCCAACCGTGCTCTATTTCCTCGACGAACCAATGGCGCACAAACTGCATGCTGCTGGGCGTCTGGATATCGACACCACCGGTCTGGTATTGATGACTGATGATGGTCAATGGTCACACCGTATTACTTCTCCGCGTCACCATTGTGAAAAAACTTATCTGGTGACACTTGAGAATCCGATCTCCGATGACACAGCAGAACAATTCACCGCTGGCGTTCAATTGCATAATGAAAAAGATCTGACGCTGCCTGCAACACTTGAAGTGATTACTCCGCTTGAAGTGCGTTTGACCATCAGCGAAGGCCGTTACCACCAGGTAAAACGTATGTTTGCGGCGGTAGGCAACCATGTGGTTGGCTTGCATCGTGAACGCATTGGCGCAATTGCTATGGATGCAGATCTCGCACCCGGCGAATACCGCACATTAACCGAAGAAGAAGTTGCCAGCGTTGGCATGCCACCACGTTAATTCCAGGAGGAAGCTTGAGCAGTAAGCAAAACTCGTCAATTGGTATTGTGGTGATACTTGGCCTGCTGGCCATGTTAATGCCGTTATCAATAGATATGTATTTACCGGCCCTGCCGGTTATTGCCTCGGAATTTGGCGTGCCAGCGGGCAGCGCACAAATGACGTTAAGTACCTATATTCTTGGCTTTGCTATTGGGCAGCTATTTTATGGTCCGATGGCAGACAGCATTGGCCGTAAGCCAGTGGTGCTGGGTGGTACGCTTGTCTTTGCTGCGGCGGCAATTGCTTGCGCGCTCTCACAAACGATTGATCACCTGATTGCAATGCGTTTTCTGCATGGCCTTTCTGCTGCAGCGGCAAGCGTGGTGATCAACGCCTTGATGCGCGATATTTATCCAAAAGAAGAGTTCTCGCGCATGATGTCGTTTGTCATGCTGATCACCACCATTGCACCGCTTGTTGCGCCGATGGTTGGCGGGGCAGTGCTGGTGTGGTTTAGCTGGCATGCAATCTTCTGGATCCTGGCACTGGCAGCACTGCTTGCATCAGCGATGATTTTCTTCCTGATCCACGAAACGCTACCTGTTGAACGCCGTCAGAAGTTTCACTTACGAACCACGATAGGCAACTTTGCGACGCTGTTCCGCCATAAACGCGTGCTGAGTTACATGCTGGCGAGTGGTTTTAGCTTCGCGGCAATGTTCTCATTTTTGAGTGCCGGGCCGTTTGTGTACATCGAACTGAACCACGTTGCACCGCAACACTTTGGCTACTACTTCGCGCTTAACATTGTCTTCTTGATTGTGATGACGCTGATTAACAGCCGTTTTGTGCGTCACTTTGGCCCACTGGCGATGTTCCGCTTCGGGTTATTCGTGCAGTTTGCGATGGCAATTTGGCTGGTGGTCAGTACCGGGCTGGATTTAGGCTTTTGGTCAATGGTGCTGGGGATTGCAGTGTTTGTCGGGTGCGTGTCGATGGTGTCGTCAAATGCAATGGCGGTTATTCTCGATGAATTCCCTCACATGGCAGGAACAGCATCTTCGTTAGCGGGCACGTTCCGTTTTGGTATCGGTGCGTTAACCGGCGCGCTGTTATCCATCGCCACATTTAATTCAGCATGGCCAATGATTTGGTCGATTGCCGTGTGTGCGACTTGCTCCATTGTGTTCTATCTCTACGCCAGCCGCCCGCGCTTAACCACTAAAAAATCCTAAAGTATGAAAACGGGTATCGCCAGGTGCCCGTTCTTTAATCCAAATCAACGAAATTCTCTCACAAACGCCTACACTTTGTTTCTTAAATGTAAACGCATCAACAACAAAAAGTCACATTCTTGTAGTTAAAAAGGTTGAGTTACATCGCAGAAAGCGTTACATATAGCGCCGAAACGTGTGCAGCACCACAAAAATAAAACGTTAAATATGAAATGGTAGACAAATAATTACAACGGATGTAAGCGGTTTCCAGGTTGTTTACACACAAAACATCAACATTGTGTTAACCTTTATGTAAATCGTTTGTGAAATAATTTTGGATTTTTTTGGGGACACCACAGTGAATACGTTACAACTTTCCATCGTTCATCGCTTACCACAGCGCTATCGTTGGCTGGCGGGCTTTGCAGGTTCCAGAGTTGAACCGATTCCGCAAAATGGGCAGAGCGCTGAAAATTGTCTGGTTGGGCTGAAATTACTGAGCGACAACAGCGAAGCAGCATGGCCGACTATGCAAAAGCTGAGCCTGGCGTTGCGCGATATTGAAGTGGACTCATCCATTGTTGAATGCGAAGGCGAGCCATGCCTGTTTGTAAACCGTCAGGACGAACTTGCAGCCACCTGCCGCCTGAAAAACTTTGGCGTCGCGATTGCGGAGTCGTTTTCCAGCACAAATCCCTTTTGACTCCCCGGTTTATACATCAGGCGAGTGACAGTAACTGGCGTGTATATTCCGCCTGAGGCGCGGCAAAAATCTGCTGACATGCCCCTTGCTCAACCACTTCTCCCTGTCGTAATACGACCACCTGATGGCATAACGACTTCACCACCCGCAAGTCATGGCTGATAAAAATGTAGGCCAGCTGATGCTTTTCCTGTAACGACTTCAGCAACGCAAGAATTTGCGCTTGTACGGAACGGTCGAGCGAAGAGGTGGGCTCATCAAGAATAATCAATTCCGGCTGCAAAATGAGCGCCCTGGCAATAGCAATACGCTGCCTCTGACCACCAGAAAACTCCGCCGGATATCGGTGCATTGTTTGCGGATCTAATCCTACTTCCTGCATGGCCACGATAACTTTTTGCTCACGTTCTGCCGCACTTAATGCGGGCTGATGGACACGCAACCCTTCTTCAATAATCTGCAAAACGTCCAGTCTTGGGTTTAACGACGAGTTTGGATCCTGGAAAACCACCTGAATACGATGGCGCACGGGCAACAACTTTTTGCGGGTAAGCCCATGTAGGCCAACCCCGTCGAACCAAATCTCACCGCTGGAATGAATAAGCCGGAGTAGCGCAAGACCAGTGGTACTTTTCCCGGAACCAGACTCCCCAACCAACCCGATGCTTTCACCTGCCCGCAGGGTAAAACTCAGACCTTTGATTCCGTAGTGATAACCCACCGTTTTTTTAAGTAGCCCTCGGCGAATAGGGAAGGAGACTTGTAACCCTTTTACGCTCAGAAGCGGTGCCGTGGTTTCATCGACCGGGCGTGGGCTGCCCGTTGGTTCGGCGGCCAGCAATTGTTGCGTGTAAGGGTGTTCGGGGGCGGATAACAATTTAGCCGTCGAGTTTTGCTCGACACATTTTCCGTGGCGCATTACCGCCACGTTATCCGCCAGCTTTTTGACGATATTCAGATTATGGGTGATGAACAACAGTCCCATATTGAGCTCTTGTTTGAGCTCGTTGAGCAGTTGCAAAATCTGCGCCTGCACCGTGACATCCAGTGCAGTTGTAGGCTCATCGGCAATCAGCAGTTCCGGGCGTGTGAGCAGCGCCATAGCAATCATCACGCGCTGGCGTTCACCACCGGAAAGCTGGTGCGGGAAGTCAGTTAAACGACTTGCGGCATTACGAATCCCGACTCTATCCAGGCAGGTCAGCATTTCAGCTCGTGCCGCTTCCCGGCGCATGCCGCGATGCAGTGATAACACTTCGTAGAGCTGCTTTTCGATATTGTGTAGCGGGTTCAGAGAAACCATCGGCTCCTGAAAAATCATGGCGATTTTATTACCGCGCACGGTGCGCAGTGTGCGCTCGGGAGCATGTAACAACTCCTGGCCTTTAAAGTAAATTTCACCCGACGGATAGACAACCGGGGGCGCTGGCAATAAACGCAGCACTGATAATGCCGTCACGCTTTTCCCCGAACCGGACTCACCAACCAACGCCAGCGTTTCACCGGCATTCACTTCAAGCGATAAATCATCGACCACTTGCCGTAGCGTGTCGCCGCTGCGAAAAGCCACAGACAGATGATTAATGGAAAGCAGTGGAGTTGTCATATCAGTGCGCCTTGCTCGGATCGAAGGCGTCGCGCACTGCTTCGCCAATAAAAATAAGTAACGTCAGCAATATTGCCAGCGAGAGAAATGCGGTGATGCCAAGCCACGGAGCTTGCAAATTGTTCTTACCTTGCAGCAGCAGTTCACCCAGTGACGGTGAGCCAAGCGGCAACCCAAAGCCCAGAAAATCCAGTGAGGTAAGGGTGGTAATCGAGCCACAAAGAATAAATGGCAGGAATGTGAGCGTGGCAACCATGGCATTTGGCAGCATATGACGGGTCATTATCGACCAGTCACTGACGCCCATCGCCTGAGCGGCGCGAATATAGTCGAAGTTACGCGTGCGAAGAAACTCCGCGCGAACGACACCCACCAGGCTCATCCAACCAAATAAAACCGTGATACCAAGCAACCACCAGAAGTTGGGCTGGATAACGCTCGACAGCAGGATTATCAAAAACAGCGTCGGCATGCCGGACCACACTTCGATAAAACGCTGGCCCCATAAATCCACACGACCACCGTAATAACCTTGCACGGCTCCCGCCAGCACGCCAATCACGCTGGAAAATAGCGTTAGCATCAGGCCGAACAGCACCGAAATACGCGTGCCATAAAGAATGCGTGCCAGTACATCGCCACCATTGGCATCAGTCCCTAACCAGTTTTGCTGGCTTGGCGGCGAAGGGAAGGGGACCGTGGTGGCGAAGTTAACGGCATTCGCACCAAAGCGAATCGGTGCCCACAACACCCAACCATTTTGGCTCAGGCGGTTGGCAAGCCATGGGTCCTGGTAATCAGCGGGAGTCGCCAGTGGGCCGCCAAAATCGCTCTCGCTATAATTGGCCATAAACGGGAAATACAGCCGCTCCTGGTAGTGCACGATTAACGGCCGATCGTTGGCGATCAGTTCCGAACCGAGGCTAAAGAGAAACAGAATGCCGAAGATCCATAACGACCAGTAGCCACGTTTATTTTGCCGAAACCTGGCCCAGCGAGCCTGATTGACTGGATTTAACTGCTTCATCCCCGGCCCTCAAAATCAATACGCGGATCAACCAGCGTGTAGGTAATATCACTCAAAATATTCAGCAACAGGCCAATCAGGGTGAAGATGTAGAGCGTGCCAAACATCACCGGATAGTCGCGAGAAATAGTTGAGTCGTAACCCAGCAAACCTAAACCGTTAAGCGAGAACATCACTTCAATGAGTAATGAGCCGGTAAAAAACATACTGATGAACGTGGCAGGAAAACCAGCTATCACCAGCAGCATGGCATTGCGAAATACATGGCGATAGAGGATTTTCTTTTCATCCAGCCCTTTGGCTCGCGCCGTAACCACGTATTGTTTACGAATCTCATCGAGAAATGAGTTTTTGGTCAGCATGGTTAATGTCGCGAAACCACCCACCACCGTTGCCAGCACCGGTAGCGTGATGTGCCACAGATAATCAAAGATCTTGCCGTACCACGGCAAGCTATCGAAATTGGTCGAGACCAGGCCGCGCAGGGGGAACCAGTCCAGGTAACTGCCACCGGCAAATAATACAATCAGCAAAATAGCGAACAGGAAGGCAGGGATGGCATAGCCAATAATAATGAACGTGCTGCTCCAGATATCAAAACTGCTGCCGTTGCTGACGGCTTTGCGTATGCCCAGTGGAATCGACACGATGTAGATGATCAATGTGCTCCACAGGCCAATTGAGATTGAAACGGGCAGGCTGTCTTTAATCAGATTGAGAACAGATGCGCTGCGAAACAGGCTATCGCCGAAGTCGAAACGCAGGTAATCGCCAAGCATTTTGAAATAGCGCTCATGAATCGGTTTATCAAAACCGTATCGGTGCGTGATTTCGGCGATCACTTCCGGATCAAGGCCGCGTGCGCCACGGTACTGGCTGTCGCCAACATTACCCACACCAACCCGCGCATGCCCGCTTCCCATCGAGTCTGTCGCCATTCCCGGCATCCCTGAGCCATGGCCAAATTGTATCGCGGCGATCGCCTGATCAACTGGCCCACCAGGTGCTATCTGCACGATGAAAAAATTGATGGTGATAATCGCCCACAGCGTAGGGATTATCAGCAGCAAGCGGCGTAACAGATAACTTCCCATATGTTCCCTTAACGCCGGTTTTCAGGTAGTTGAGCGGCTTTATTAACGTCATACCACCAGGTGTCAAACCCGGTTGTGTATAGCGGATGAATAGCCGGTTTTGAGAATTTGTTCCACCAGGCGAAGCGGTCTGAGGCCATGTACCACATCGGAATCATGTAATTATTCCAGGTTAGTACGCGGTCCAGCGCTCGCCCCAAGGGTAACAATTTTTGTTTATCGCCCTGGTTAGCGACAATCTGATTAATCAGTTTGTCGACTACCGGGCTTTTCACCCCGGGCGCATTATACGTGGAGTCGACATATTCTGAGGCCCATGAGATTTGCACGTCAGCGCTGGGATAAGGCATGGCGCTGTAAACCGTTGGCATCATATCGTAGTCACGACTGCGCAGGCGGTTAGTCAGTTGTGAGTTATCAACCTGGCGAATGTCCATCGTGATGCCCAGGCGCTGCAAATTATGCTGGAAAGGGAGCACCCACTGCGTGTTGCCCGTGGAGGGAATCAATAATTCAAAGGTAAAGGGTTTTCCCGTTTTAACGTTGATGAGCTTCTGGTCTTTAAGCTCCCACCCGGTCTCTTTTAGCATCGACAGTGCTTTAAGCAGATTGGCACGATCAAAACCATTGCCGTTGGTTTTCGGCGGGTTGTAGACAGTCGTGAAGACCTCTGGCGGCAAATCTTTTTTCATCGGAGCCAGTAGCGTGAGTTCATCCGCATTCGGAAAATCACGAGCGGCATATTCCGTATTCTGGAAATAACTGTTCGCCCGGCTGTATGCCCCATAGAAAAGCGCTTTATTCATCCATTCAAAATCAAAAGCCAGGCCAATGGCTTCACGCACTTTTCGGTCTTCAAAAATGGGGCGCTGAATGTTAAACGCCAGCCAGCGTGCATCTTGTGCCGCATCGTTTGGCCGTTCTTCTTTTACGATGAAATGGTTGGCAAAGTTTTTACCGATATAACGCGTGGCCCAATTTTTGGCTGACACTTCGCTACGATAATCGAACGCACCTGCTTTGAAAGCTTCGAAGGCGACGTTGTCGTCGAGGTAATAATCATAGCGGATGGAGTCAAAATTCCAGCGGCCACGGTTTATGGGCAAGTTTGCCGCCCAGTAATCCTTAACGCGGGAATAGGTGATGTACTGCCCCATGCGCCACGCCGTAATTTTATAAGGGCCGCTGGCCGGTGGGGGAGCAGAAAGTGGGTCACTGAGTTTGTGGTCTTTCCAGAACTTTTCAGGGAACACTGGCAGCGAGAACAGCCCTAACATCCGTTCTTTACTGGGTTGTGCAAGTTCGATTCGCACCGTTAATGGCGCGATGGCTTTCACGGTCGCGCCCTTATAAACCAGGCGAAACTGCGGCACACCTTCAGTCATAAACTTATTGAAGGTAAAAGCGACATCGCTGGCCTTAATGGGGGTTCCGTCATGAAAACGCGCTTGCGGATTAATTTCGATTTCGGCCCACGCAAAGTTACCTGGGTAGCGCGCCATTTCACCGACCAATGGGTAGTAACTTCCGGGCTCATCATCTGAGGTGGCAAACAGCGAGTCATACAAGGATTCGGTGCGCACGCCTGGATTGCCACGCAGGGCATAACGATTGAAGTTATCAAAAGTACCAATCGCTGACAGCGTGATGTTTCCGCCTTTAGGTGCCGCAGGGTTTACGTAATCAAAGTGAGTGAAGTTGATGGCGTATTTAGGCTCACCTAAAACGGCAAAGGAATAGCTTTCCTTGATGTTTTCAGCAAGGCCTGGGGCTGCAATCAGGCAAAGGCTCAGCAGGGCGAGGGTGCGGGCAAACATCGTATTGGCCAATCCTTGTTAGGGGGGAGATTACCTTATCATTTCATCCCGAAACAATATCAATACCCAGGTAATGCACCACCGCATTATAACATCATGATGGTAAATCATAAGTTATGCCTGTGATACTTCAAGCTGCATCTTCTGGGCCATGGATATTGCTGGCAGGGAGTTTGACATTACTGGCGGATAACCAGCTCATCGTACGTTTTTTGCTGGTCTTCCCAATGCTGCAATTGTTCAAGGGTGAGAGGGCGTGAGAAATAATAGCCTTGTAAGTAATTTACACCCTGGTCAATCAACCATCTGGCCTGTTCAGGCGTTTCCACGCCTTCAGCAACCGTTGTCATACTCAGCTTGCGTGCAAGCGTAAGCACCGCATCAAGAACCGGAGAGGTGACGGTTTCAAAGCCGATAGAGTTAACAAAGCCGCGATCTATCTTCAAATAATCCAGGTTGAAACGCTCGAGATAGATAAGCGCACTGTGCCCGGTACCAAAATCATCCACTGCGATTTCATACCCTTGCTCATGCATCCAGGTAAACAGGCAACTGGCTTCGTTTTCTTTAATCATATCGCGTTCGGTAATTTCGAAAATAAGCTGGAAATGATGAGGAGGTAACGAGGCTGCAAAAGCTTGAATATCTTCTTTAAAGGTCGGGGAGTGCAGGTGGCTGGGCGCCAGGTTCACACCGAGTCGGGCACCAGGTGGTAAAACATGCTGGAGTTTTTTAGCATCACGCGCGATCAATTCAAACAAATGGCGAGTGAGGGGAACAATCAGCTGTTGAGCTTCTGCGAAAGCGATAAACGCATCCGGAGGAATGGGGCCGGCAATTGGATGGTTCCAGCGCATTAACACTTCAACGCCAGACATCTTTAAATCTTTGGCATTCACCACGGGCTGATAGACGACATAAAATTGCCCGCGTTTGATGCCGGTCAGAATTTCTTTGCCAGAGCGTAAACGCATCGTCAGTAAATAAGCGCACAGCGCAGAGCACAGAATGCCGAAGATAAGCCCGGTAAGGATTGAGATTTGAATATCTTCAGCAGGCCAGGTTTTGCCATACAGCGCAATCTTGATGGGGTAACCCTGAAGGGAGATAACGCGCGTAGGGTGTGGCGGCAGCTCGGAAACATTCATCACGTTGCTGGAAAGCGTGGTGAGTGCTTTATCACCCGCGATTATCGCCATCGAAACCATATTACTCTGGCGAGTTGAGAAGAGTAAATACGGAGTGAGGTTGACATTCAGCGTGGCAAAAACACCGCGTTCGGCCATCACCGGGTTTTTAAACCACGCTGCGATGGTTGGCTTTCCCGGCATCATAGGTGTTCCTGACAAAATGACCAGATCGATGTTTTCATTAATGTCGATATCAGGAACAAGCTGGTGCATGTCCATCAACATGCTGCCGGTTGCCGAAGAGCAGTAGGCGTCGCCGTCACGCACCAGCACAAAGGCCCGGACGTTGGCATTGAAGGCTGCGAGTGAAGTGAGTTCGCCTGAAACCTGGTGGCAATCAGCAAGGGTCAACGGCTGAATGCTGCTGGTGGTGGACTGAAGCTCCCGGAAGAAGGTGCCCAGATATTCGCGCATGTCTTCCGTGAACGTGTCATAACTTGCTTCACGTTTGCTGTGGAGCGTCAGGCTGGTTATTCCACCAATCAGCAGCGCGGCAAGTACGCCCGCCAAAATACTGAAGGCGGCAATTTGCCGGACAGAGGTAAAGTAACGTGAAAAAATATTTTTAGAAAACATGTCTGAATGGTTCCTGCAGGCGCAAGAGACTTATTGTTTATTTGCGTTTTTTTGGACTATAACGCAAAAACTATCAATACGTCATAAAGTTTCGAACGAAAATCACCATCATTTTATAATTGTTTAATTGGGTGAATTTTAAGCAATAAAAAACGCTGCATTAAGCAGCGTTTCTTGTCTCGTCATATTGTTGTTTTGCAGTACAGCCAAGGGAGTAACTGTCTGCAACGTTCGCATTAACTGCGACTCAATACACGTCGGGCTTCGTTGTAGCGCTTTTTCCAGTAAGGCTCATCCATGCTTGAAATCGTCACACCACTGCTGGTGGAAGCATGTACAAACTGATTATTACCGATATAAATACCAACATGTCGACCCGTTGAACCTGCGCGGAACAGAACTAAATCGCCAGTACGTAATTTGCTACGTGAAATCGATTTACCTGAATCCTGCTGTTCAGAAGTTGAACGAGGCAACTCTAACCCAAATTGTTCACGGAATGTGCGCTGTACGAATGCAGAACAATCAATACCGCTTTTATTACTACCACCGAGGCGATAACGCACGCCTTTCCAACTTGCATATTGATCCATAAGACGTGATTTCACATCTACATTACGGACCATCTCTTCGAATTCATCCTGAGAAGCTTGCAGTAAAAAACCATCTTTATTGCCGACTGCATGCGTCTCAGAATGCATATTTGCGGTGTTTGTCGAACTACATGCTGACAGCAATACTGCCACAGCAACAGCGGGAATTACCCGCAAGATATATCTCAAAATAGGCTGAGACTTGACCATTATGTTTGTTATCCCTTGATGTCCTTAACGATAAATATCGTTATACAAAATACCAACGTGACGAGACTAATTATCTATACGTAATGAAACAATTGCTTATGAGCAAAACTGTGGCATGACGCACAAATTTATTCACACTGCGAATGAATTGGCTAAAAGCACAAAACGTTCTCGAGGTTACCTCATCAACACAGGCATGGCGAGTGGTTTTCACTGAATTTTTATAAGAAATTGTGATGTTAAAATCTAATGAGTAATATTGCGCGTTTGTTAACCATAGCGGTTGCTTATCTGTGCAGGTGACTCATTTGCCTGGGGAATGGAAGGGGTTAAAAATCGAACGGAATTTGGCAGTTGGAACGGAATTATCAGGGATCGTTTCCAATCCCTGATGATTAGCGTTAAACCATGTTTATTTTATGTTAATGAATGGGTTTGTTTTTGCCTGGTAAATAGCGATCCAGTAGATTAATTAACCCATCGCTTATTGTGGTTAATAGCACCCACGGTAAGCAAACAAGCGCAACAGATAACGAGCCAACAAAGATATCCGTAAACCAATGTGCGCCGATCATCATGCGCGGCATGATGAAAATCAGGAAAATAATAACGGCTATAACGAACGCTTTTTTGCCGAAATAGCGCAGCATGAACCCAGTGAAAATCAGCAGCATTAATCCGTGATCGCCAGGAAAGCTGTCTTTCGAAGCATCTTTCGTAGGGAAATGCAGCAATTCACTGACGCGATGGATATCGGTGAAATACAGCGTTGGGCTGACGTGAGACTCCGGAATCAAATGGCCGAGCTGGTTAATAATAATTGCGCAAAATAGCATCACAATACCCATGATAACGCTGCGTCGGCGTCCGGTTGCTGACTCTTTGCGCCAGTAACAGAAAAACAGTGAGCCCATCGCTAATAGCGAAATGGCATCGAACACCCGGTTGTTGGTCACGGCAACAAACACCAGGAAGGCGTGGCTCTTCACCAGCTCGCGGTTAAAGAAATGGAAGACCCCTGAGTCCAGGGCAAACCAGAAACCATGCCCTTCGGGTAGGAACCAACTAAAAAATAGTGCTAACCCCAGTGCATTGAGCACCAGGATTGGAGTAAATCGAATAGTATTCATACAAAATCACGAGATATTTTAACAAAGGTGAAAGGGTAGGCTTACAAACTTAAACGGAGTTTCAACAGCGAGTTTTGTAGCGCATTCCAGTCAGTGTCACCGCTATGAATTAACTCAATGCGGCTGTCAGGTGGGGCTACGTTCTGCGTTTCGATATGAAAATCATGGCCCTGGCGGTTGATACGCACTAAACCTTCTTTAATGCGTAGCACGCCTTTAACGCGGTCAACGGGGGCCAGTCTAGCCCATTCCAGGATCCCGACTGTGTCGAAAAGTGTGTCGGCGTCAAAAATCCAACCGCAACCCACATAACCCTGACCACTGTTAATGCTGCGTCTCCAGCGCTGGTGTTCGGGCAGGCTTAATGCTGCAAGACCACGTGTTGCGGCATGACTGTGATTATGTTCCGGGCTGGAAGGAAGCTCGCGCAGGTTCTGACGTGGTCGGTCGAGAAGAGTGATGTCAATGTTGCCGTTTTGCGCACCGATAATGTCACGCCCGCTAGCTTCACGCTGTTGCCACTGCGCCAGCGCAAGGCGGCTTTCATCACTTGCGCGGTCTTCTTTATTCGCAATGATGATATCGGCAGCTGCGAGCTGATCGCGGAAATTATCATTACTGACAGCCCGCTCATCGAGCAACTGGCGCGGGTCCAGCAGGCAGAGTGTGGCATTGAGTTCAATCCACGGATGGTAAACTTCGGCGGTCAGCATATCGAGGATTTGTTTCGGGTGGCCTAGGCCCGTGGGTTCAATGAGCAGGCGATCGGGCTTGCCCTGGCGCAGCAGTGTGTTCAGACCAACTTGCATCGGCAGCCCGTTGACACAACACATACAACCGCCGGGGATCTCTTTTAATAATGCACCGCTGTCGGCCAACAATGCGCCGTCGATTCCGACCTCACCGAATTCGTTGACCAGCACGGCCCATTTTTCATGTTCAGGTTTATTTGCCAGCAAATGCAAAATGGTGGTGGTTTTACCGCTACCGAGAAAACCGGTAATCAGATTGGTTTTAGTCACAAGCGCTCCGGACAGGTTAAGTGAACCTTACGTGATGGTTAATTATCACTATCCTGAACAACAATTGCCAAAAAATGAAGCCTGAGCGCACTTCACATCCTTGTGAAGCGGGTTAAAGGCATTGATTGTTAAATTAACGGGCCAGATCTGCGACCGCAGCACGTGCACCTTTTTTGCCTAACTCATTCCAGGCAGCAGTGATACGCTCGACGAATAGCTCATCTGCGGGTAAGTCGCTGCCAAAGATTTCATGCAGGCTGAGCAGGGCAGGGACACGTTCGTTAAGGGTGCTACTTTCGACCAGCGTTTTAATTTTTCCAGCTAATGGGTCGCGAATATCAATTTCGTTGCCCGCGTCGTCAATGCCGCTGACATAACGCATCCACCCGGCAACGCCCAAAGCAAGGCAAGGCCACTCATCACCCTGTTGCAGATGCCAGCGAACACTCTCAAGCATACGTTGCGGCAGCTTCTGGCTACCGTCCATGGCGATTTGCCAGGTGCGGTGTTTCAGCGCCGGGTTATCAAAACGCTCGAGCAGGTTGTGGGCATACTGCTGTAGATTTACGCCCGTAACGCGCAGTGTTGGCGCTTGTTCTTGCATCATTAAACGATGCGCTGCCTTGCGGAAATTCTCGTCTGCCATGCAGTCATTAATATGTTGATAGCCTGCGAGGTAGCCGAGATAAGCAAGGAATGAGTGGCTGCCATTGAGCATGCGCAGTTTCATTTGTTCCCAGGGCATCACATCGTCAACCATCTCGACGCCCACTTCTTCCCACGCCGGGCGGCCTGCAACGAAATTATCTTCAATCACCCACTGGATAAATGGTTCGCCGGAAATAGCACACGGGTCTTCAACACCTAATGTATCGGTGATCTCTTGCAAGGATTCTGGCGTTGCCGCAGGCACGATTCTGTCGACCATGGTGCTCGGGAATGTCACATGTTCGCGGATCCAGTCGGCCAATTCATGGCTGCGGGTTTCAGCCATGCCAATCACAGCATTGCGCACCACATGGCCGTTGTCAGGAATGTTGTCACATGAAAGAACTGTAAACGGGCGCAGCCCGCGTGCGCGGCGGCGATTCAGGGCTTCCACCAGGATTCCTGGCGCGGAGTGCGGCTCTGCCGGGTTTTGCAGATCGTGAATAATACGTTCGTTGTTGTTGTCGAGTTTGCCCGTTGCCGGGTCGATGCAGTAACCCTTTTCCGTTACGGTAAGTGAGACAATCGCGACCTGTGGCTCGCAAAATTTCTCAATAATGGCATCAAGGCCATCAAGTTTTGCATTCAGGCATTCATTTACCGCGCCAACAATAATCGCCTGATTGCCGTCGCGACCTTTTTCCAGCACGGTGTATAAATGATCCTGCGCACGCAGCGAACTCATCAGCTTATCGCCGCTAAACAGGCTAATTTCGCAGATACCCCAGTCACCCCCTAATTTATTCAGTACTCGATTGGTCAACAGCGCTTGGTGCGCGCGATGGAACGCCCCAAAACCAAAATGGACGATGCGAGTTTTTAAAGCCTTGCGGTCATAAAGAGGCTGTTGAATATCGGCAGGTAACGTGACTGAAGCAATTGTGTTCATAAAATGCAAATCCTGGTTAACTAATTAGTAACATGGCTCAGTCTAAAGTTATATGACAGCAAATTAAATTGGTCTGCTGTCTTTATCCCTTTAATGTGAGCTGGATCAACCAATGTCACCGCAAAATTTGACCAGAAAGAAGAATCCGGTATGGTAGTAGTCAATACAGCATTATAGAATTGGTATGACAACTTAACTGAGGAACTGTCGATGGAACAAACATGGCGTTGGTATGGCCCGAAAGACCCGGTATCTCTGGATGATGTGCGTCAGGCGGGCGCGACCGGTGTCGTTACTGCTCTGCATCACATCCCAAATGGTGAAGTCTGGCCGGTTGCTGACATTAAAGAGCGTCAGGCCGTGTTGGCAGCAAAAGGGCTGACCTGGTCAGTGGTAGAAAGTATTCCGGTGCACGAAGAAATTAAAACTCACTCCGGAGACTTCGATAAGCATATCGCAAACTACCAGCAAAGCATTCGTAACCTGGCAGAATGTGGCATCGACACCGTGTGCTACAACTTCATGCCAATTCTGGACTGGACACGTACCGATCTGGAATATGAATTGCCAGATGGTTCACGCGCTCTGCGTTTTGACCAGATTGCTTTTGCAGCATTTGAGCTGCACATCCTCAAGCGCGAAGGTGCTGAAGCTGACTACAGCGAAGAAGAGCAGCGCCAGGCGCTGGGCTACTTCAACAATATGTCTGATGCTGAAAAAGAAAAACTGACCCGCAATATCATCGCTGGTTTGCCGGGCGCGGAAGAGGGTTACACCCTCGACCAGTTCCGTGCACGTCTTGCGGAATATGACGGCATCAATAAAGATCAACTGCGCGAAAATATGGCGTACTTCCTGCGTGCGATTGTTGCCGTAGCGGAAGAAGTCGGTGTTCGTCTGGCGGTTCACCCGGATGATCCACCGCGTCCAATTCTCGGCCTGCCACGCATCGTTTCTACCATTGAAGATATGCAATGGCTGAAAGAAACTGTTGATAGTATTTATAACGGCTTCACCATGTGTACCGGTTCTTACGGCGTTCGCGCTGACAACGACCTGGTTCGCATGATTGAAACCTTCGGCGACCGCATTCACTTTACCCATCTGCGCGCAACGTGCCGCGAAGATAACCCGAAAACCTTCCATGAAGGCGCTCACCTGCAAGGTGATGTGAACATGGTTGCGGTAGTGAAAGCGATTCTGACTGAAGAGCAACGTCGTAAAAATGCTGGTGATGTGCGTCCGATTCCAATGCGTCCGGATCACGGTCATCAGATGCTTGACGATCTGCACAAGAAAACCAACCCAGGTTATTCAGCGATTGGCCGTCTGAAAGGTCTGGCTGAAGTTCGCGGTGTGGAGCTGGCTCTGAAACAAGTCATGTTCCCTGACTTGTTGAAGTAAGTCGTCACGCTGTAATAAAAAACGCGCCGAACGGCGCGTTTTTATTATCAATACATTCTTATTAGCAGATCTGTTAATTAATACAGATGATAGTGACTATCAAGATAGAGAAAATATTCATAATTTTTATAATTAATGGTCAGAAGTTATAACCCAGCCCCATACGATAACGGGTTTGACGATCGGAAGTTGTCGCCGTGTTATAACCAGAGGAAACATTACCCACTTCAACAAAAGGAACCCAGGAACCTATTTTATAGGCTACACGGAAATTGTATTCGTAATCTTCTTTTTTGTTATTGTACAACTCCTCGTTATCGGCAATCTTATAAATCCCATTGAGTTCAAACATCCAGTTATTGATATTATAACCAAGCCATGCTTCAGGGCGGTAAACCATGCGATCATCTTTCCCATCACTATTGCGGCGGGTATACTCAAAGCGGTAACGGAAGGCGGTCCACCAACTATCATTTAAATTATATTGCACACGAATATAAGGTTTGTAGATGGCTATGTTATCACCCATCTCCACTGCGATACCCGGTTGCCAGACCAGGTTCTGCCAGCCAAACTGGTAGCTTGCTGTGTACTCGTTACTGTTACTCTCCATGTTATTGAGTGCATCATTAGATTGCGAGTCATCGGAGCGTGAGACAGCCTCCACAGCCACACCAAATCCTGTTGCGAAGCGGTGAGACATATAAACACGGTCATAATTTCGGCCATCATCATAATATTCATGTCTATAATCTACATAGCCAGCATGAGCAGTCGCTGTTAATAACGGAATCAGTAATAAAGCATATCCATATTTCATGGTAATCCCTTTGAATGAAAAATAAGATAATATCCCGTTTAACCTGCACCATTCAAAAAATGAGGCAGGTAAATAAGGAGTGGTTTTCAGGTGGTGCGGGTGATTTTATTTAAGCGGGAAGATTTAAACCTTTTTGTTTTTGCCACGCAATTAAACTTGTGGCAAAAAACAAAAGAATAAACAGACAAGGATCACTATGTGGATTTTTAATTCAAAAAATTAGAAATAGTGTTTTTATTTATATATTAAAGCGGCGCATACATAATATCAATGTTTTGCAAAATGCATAATTAAAAATGAAAGGATTTTTAGCATAATCTTGTTGAGTTGGTCGTGTCGTTACAAAAAAAGGACCCCACAAAAGCGTGGGGTCTTGCTTCAATTTGCAACGTACCGTACAGGCTCGTTTTAGGTTTCTTAATCTGCGCGACCCATAGAACGCTTCTCAGCGATATGGATGCGGATTTTCTCACCGGTCACCATATATTCTGGAACCTGAATCACCAGGCCAGTAGATAAGGTTGCAGGCTTAGTACGGGAGCTTGCTGACGCGCCTTTAATGCCAGGTGCGGTTTCAACAATTTCCAGGTCCACAGTTTGTGGCAGTTCAAGCGCCAGCAACTGGCCATCCCAGGTCAGAACTTGCATGTCTGGCATGCCGCCTTCCGGAATGAATTGCAGCTCTTCTTCAATCTGATCTTTGGTGAAGATATACGGTGTGTAATCTTCTTTATCCATGAACACGTATTCGTTGCCATCAATGTAAGAGAAGTCAACGTAACGGCGGGTCAGAGTGATGGTGTCGACAATATCATCACCTTTGAAGCGCTCTTCAACTTTCTGGCCAGAACGGACATCAGAAAAACGCATTTTATAAAGCGTTGCTGCGCCACGGGCGCTGGGTGCCTGGATATCGATATCTTTAACAATCAGCAGCTTGCCGTTGTAATTAAGTACCATACCCTTTTTGATTTCATTAGCTCTTGGCATCGGTGTTTCCTGTAAAAAATTGAGGGGCGAAAATATTGCGTCAAATTACTCGGGAGGCGTCTTTCAGGCAAGCGGATTTCATTGCAAATAGTGCATAAATCTACGTAGTAAAGCCGCACTGCTACTGCTAGAGTCCTGATCCTTGTCAGCCCACTGGAGTATTGTTGATGGACTGTCGTCCAGATTGCGGCGCATGTTGTACTGCGCCTTCGGTATCAAGCCCGATTCCTGGCATGCCAAATGGCAAACCAGCCAATACGTTATGTGTTCAGCTTGGCGATGATATGCGCTGTAAAATCTTTCTTTCGCCACTCAGGCCAAAGGTTTGCGCAAACCTGCAACCGTCACGGGAAATGTGCGGTACAACGCGCAAGCAGGCAATGGATTACCTGATCTATCTGGAAGCTGCGACTGCGCCCTAGATATCTTTAATTTTCACCATGCAATAAGCCGTGATGGCTATCATTCCCAGCGCGATATAAAACACGGTGTGGTAGTTCCAGATTTCAGCCACTACACCGGCCATCGAACCTGCAATAATCCAACCGACACGCGTCGTATTGGTATATAGCGTGGTAGCCGCTCCCGCCTGTCCTGGCATTAAATCCTGAAAATACAACATCCCAATACCCGCCAGAATGCCGATGAAAATAGCGTTCAGCAGTTGCAGGCCCAGCAGCATGAATTCGTTATGTAGCGTGAGCATGCCAATGTAAAACAGCAGGCCCGCAACGCCTGCAATGCGCATCAGGAAGCGTTTACCAAAGCGTTTGGCATAGTAGCCTGCGATAAGCATGGTCGGGATCTCAAGACCGGCTGCTGTCCCCATCATCACACCCGCCAGTTTTTCCGGCAGATGTAATTCATTAATGATGTAAAGCGGCATATTGATGATGTAGAGGCTGTTACAGCCCCACATCATGGTACAGGCGACAAACAGCAGCAGAGCGTCACGACGGTTACGACGGGGCGCTTCGAGCGTGGTGGTTTTTGTCTGGACCTCTTTGCGCATCGACGGCAACAGCATTCTCACCATCACACTGCAAACGACAAACGCAAAAGCGGCACACAGGTACATGGCGGTGAAGCCAAAACCCAGCGCCAGTGCGTAGGCGATAGGCGGGCCAATCACCCAAGCCAGTGAAACCTGAGCACGTAAAATTGAGCTGAACATCACCGCTTCACGGCCCGTACGGTCTGCGTGTTCACGCGCAAGGGCAAACATTTGCGGGTTGGCGGTGGAGCCAAAGCTGCTGAGGAAAACCCCAACGAACAGCAGTACAAAGTAGTTACGGTTCCAGGCGAACAACACGCAGGCTAACGCACCCAATAAGCAGCAGACAAAAATCAACGATTTACGATCGCCTTTCCTGTCAGAGCGCCCCGCTAAAAATTGGCTGACCAAAATCCCGATGATTGCGCTGCCGGTGAAAAAGAAACCCACCATCGCCGGGCGAGCATGGACTTCTTCGGTCAGAAAAAGACTCAGCGTCGGGGTTTGTAATGCGCCCGCAATTCCGGTTAAAAAAGCTACAATCAAAAAGGCACTAGACGTGATATCAAGGGGCTTACGTGTTGCTGCTATGGGGGAGTTTTGCATGCTCTCAGTGTCGGCTGGTCAATGAACGCGCGGATTTTACGCGCCTTGTCAGTAAATAAACAGTTGTTCAAATCAAAAGCAGCCCAAAAAAATAAAACGCTGTTCCTGTGGTGTTCAGCAACAGCTGAAGTTCCGGAATTGTGTGCTGAACGTACCGTGATGCTGCTCACTTTTTCGGCTTCGATGGGAGTGAAAATGTGCGTAACCTCTAACTTCCGGTAACGAAATCACAACAACTCTTGCCTGAATCGTGGGGAATAAGCACACTCCTTGAAACGTTTCAGCGTCGTCTTATTTTGTATCAGGAGTGGGATGGCGCATTTTTTCTCATTGCAGCTGAATCGTTTCAATTCAGCAGGAGAGGAGAACCATGTTCCAGTTATCTGTACAAGACATCCACCCAGGCGCAAGCGCCGGGAGTAAAGAAGAAGCCATACGTCAGGTTGCCACGGCGCTCGCGCAGGCCGGCAACGTCAGCATTGGCTACGTTGAAGGCATGCTGGCCCGCGAGCTGCAAACTTCTACCTATCTGGGCAACGGTATTGCTATTCCACATGGCACCACCGATACCCGCGATCTGGTGCTGAAAACCGGCGTTCAGGTGTTTCAGTTCCCGCAAGGAATCGAGTGGGGCGAAGGGCAAAAAGCCTATGTCGTGATTGGCATCGCCGCACGCTCAGACGAACACCTGGCTTTACTGCGTCAGCTGACTCATGTACTCAGCGATGACGAAGTTGCTGAACAACTCAAAACTGCAACTTCAGCTGAAGAGCTGCGGGCGCTGTTGATGGGCGAAAAACAGTCCGCATCTTTGCTGTTTGATAACTCTTTACTGGCACTGGATGTCACGGCAACTGACTTGATGACGCTGCAAGCATTGAATGCCGGGCGTATTAAACAAGCAGGTGCGGCAAATACCGCCTTTGTCAGCCACGTTGTTTCCAGCAAACCCCTCTATCTTGGGCAAGGTATCTGGCTGAACGACAGCACCGAAGGTAACCTTGCCAGCGCTGTGGCGATTAGCCGTCCAGCCTCTGTTTTTGAAGCTGAAGGCCAACCGGTATCGCTTTTGATGACGGTTGCTGTGGCCGATGACCAACCCCTGCAGGTTCTGAATCGCCTGAGCGATATGCTGATCAGCAACACGGCTGACCGTTTGCTGAACGCTGATGCACCAGAGTTGCTGACGCTGCTGACGACCGATGTAGCACCCGAGCAAAACAGCCTGAGCGCAGAGTTCCAGATTCGTAACGAACATGGTCTGCACGCGCGTCCAGGCACTGTGCTGGTGAACACCATCAAACAATTTAATAGTGAGATTACCGTGACAAACCTTGATGGTACTGGCAAGCCTGCCAATGGACGCAGCCTGATGAAAGTCGTTGCGCTCGGTGTGAAAAAAGGTCACCACCTGCGCTTTACCGCACAAGGTGATGATGCTGAACAGGCGCTGAAAGCCATTGGTGAAGCTGTCGCAGCCGGTCTTGGCGAGGGGGCAGCATGAGTCGTCGCGTCGCAACCATCACGCTAAACCCGGCATACGATCTTGTCGGTTACACCCCTGAAGTTGAACGTGGTGAAGTTAACCTGGTGCGTACCACCGGCCTGCACGCTGCGGGCAAAGGGATTAACGTCGCTAAGGTTCTGAAAGATCTGGGCATCGACGTCACCGTGGGTGGCTTCCTTGGCAAAGACAACCAGGACGGTTTTCAGCAACTGTTCAGCGAACTGGGCATTGCTAACCGTTTCCAGGTTGTACAAGGCCGTACACGCATCAACGTTAAGCTGACTGAGAAAGACGGTGAAGTTACCGACTTCAACTTCTCTGGCTTTGAAGTGACGCAGTCCGACTGGGAGCGCTTTGTTGCCGATTCCCTGAGCTGGCTTGGTCAATTTGACATGGTCTGCGTGAGCGGCAGTTTACCTGCGGGAGTCTCCCCGGAAGCGTTCACTGACTGGATGAAGCGTCTGCGTAGTCAGTGCCCTTGCATCATTTTCGACAGCAGCCGTGAAGCATTAGTCGCGGGGCTGAAAGCGGCGCCATGGCTGGTGAAACCAAACCGTCGCGAGCTGGAAATCTGGGCCGGTCGTAAATTACCGGAAATGAAAGATATCATTGAAGCTGCTCACGCACTGCGTGAACAGGGCATTGCTCATGTGGTGATTTCTCTGGGCGCAGAAGGCGCACTTTGGGTTAACGCATCAGGTGAATGGATTGCAAAACCGCCAGCTTGTGAAGTCGTCAGCACCGTAGGTGCCGGGGATTCCATGGTGGGTGGACTTATCTACGGCCTGTTAATGCGCGAGTCCAGCGAACATACCTTACGCCTTGCGACCGCCGTCGCCGCTTTGGCAGTAAGCCAGAGCAATGTTGGTATCACCGACCGCCCTCAACTGGCGGCGATGATGGCCCGTGTTGATCTGAAACCTTTTAACTGACAGCAGGAGAGGAACAATGAAAACGCTGCTGATTATCGAACCTGGTCTTGGGCAAGCTCGCGCGTATCTCGCGAAAACGCTGCTGGGTTCAGCTGCGCAAAAAGCGCATTTACAGATTATCGACAACCCGAACGATGCTGATATGGCGATTGTGGTGGGGACTTCCATTCCTGCTGATAGCGCGCTGAACGGCAAAAATGTTTACCTCGGCGATATTAACCGTGCGGTACAACACCCTGAGCTGTTTTTAAGCGAAGCAAAGGGCAAAGCAAAACCTTACACCGCACCAGCCAACGCGGTACCTGCGGCAGTTGCCACTGGGCCGAAACGTGTTGTTGCTGTTACCGCTTGCCCAACGGGTGTCGCGCATACTTTTATGGCTGCTGAAGCCATTGAAACCGAAGCAAAAAAACGCGGCTGGTGGGTAAAAGTTGAAACACGCGGTTCCGTTGGTGCAGGGAATGCGATTACACCAGAAGAAGTTGCACAAGCCGATCTGGTGATTGTGGCGGCTGATATCGAAGTGGATCTGGCTAAATTTGCCGGCAAGCCGATGTACCGCACTTCAACGGGTCTCGCACTGAAGAAAACAGCGCAAGAACTCGATAAAGCCGTGGTTGAAGCGAAACCTTTCGAAGCGACAGGGCAGAGTGCTGCCAGCGCTAAAGAAGGGAAGAAAGAAGGCGCTGGTGCATATCGCCACCTGTTGACCGGCGTGTCGTTTATGCTGCCGATGGTTGTTGCGGGTGGTTTGTGTATCGCGCTGTCGTTCGCTTTCGGTATCGAAGCCTTTAAAGAGCCAGGTACGCTGGCGGCGGCATTGATGCAAATCGGTGGGGGTTCCGCCTTTGCGTTGATGGTGCCAGTTCTTGCAGGTTATATCGCGTTCTCTATCGCTGACCGTCCAGGTCTGACGCCGGGTCTTATCGGCGGTATGTTGGCAGTAAGCACCGGTTCTGGTTTTATCGGCGGGATTATTGCGGGCTTCCTCGCAGGTTATATTGCGAAGTTGATCAGCACCAAGCTGAAGCTGCCTTCCAGCATGGAAGCGTTGAAACCTATCCTCATCATTCCACTGTTCTCAAGCTTGATTGTTGGTCTGGCGATGATTTACCTGATCGGTACGCCGGTTTCGAAAATCCTCGAAGGGTTGACTCACTGGCTGCAAACCATGGGCACAGCAAATGCGGTCCTGCTGGGTGCAATCCTCGGTGGCATGATGTGTACTGACATGGGCGGGCCGGTAAACAAAGCGGCTTATGCGTTTGGTGTCGGTTTGCTGAGTACCCAAACATACGCTCCAATGGCCGCCATTATGGCCGCCGGCATGGTGCCACCGCTGGCAATGGGTCTGGCAACGCTGGTTGCGCGTCGTAAATTCGACAAAGCTCAGCAAGAGGGCGGTAAAGCAGCGATGGTTCTTGGCCTGTGCTTTATCACCGAAGGGGCAATCCCGTTCGCGGCTCGTGATCCAATGCGTGTATTACCGTGCTGTATCATTGGCGGAGCGGTGACTGGCGCAATATCCATGGCAGTGGGTGCCAAACTGATGGCGCCACACGGTGGTCTGTTCGTTCTGCTGATTCCAGGTGCGATTACCCCGGTTGTGGGTTACCTGATTGCCATCGTTGCAGGAACACTGCTGGCGGGTCTGTCTTATGCCTTCCTGAAGCGTTCAGAAACAGATATTGCGGTAGCGAAAGCGGCCTAATACGATTCAAATCTTCAAGGTCGGATTAGCGAAGCGACATCCGACATTTATTCAGGCTCCCTGCAGGTATCTGCAGGGAGCTTTTTCGTTTATACAGTCGCTTCTTCGTGCTGTTGAGCCTTCAGCCACGCAATCTCTTCAGCCCAGATATCAGGGTTCGTGGTTTCCAGAATCAATGGAATACCATCGAAACGGTTATCGCGCATGATCCAGGCAAACGGCGTGTGGCCGATGTTACCTTCGCCCAGGCTGTTGTGGCGGTCAACGCGGCTACCAAAGGCGCTTTTGGCGTCATTAAGATGCATACCGCGTAAATACTCGAACCCAACGATACGGTCAAAGTCTGCAAACGTCTCTTCGCAGTTAGCTTCAGTACGCAGGTCGTACCCTGCGGCAAAGGCGTGGCAGGTATCAATACAAACACCTACACGGGATTTGTCTTCTACACCGTCAATGATGGCGGCGAGATGCTCAAAGCGAAAGCCAAGATTGCTGCCCTGGCCTGCGGTGTTTTCAATCACTGCCGTCACGCCTTCGGTTTTATCCAGCGCGATGTTTATCGACTGTGCGATACGAACCAGGCACTCTTCTTCGGGGATTTGCATCAGGTGGCTGCCGGGGTGGAAATTCAGCAGCGTTAAACCGAGCTGCATGCAGCGTTCCATCTCGTCAATGAAGGCTTCACGGGATTTTTCCAGCGCTTCTTCAACCGGATGGCCCAGGTTAATCAGATAGCTGTCATGCGGAAGGATTTGGCCTGGACCGTAATGATACTTTTCACAGGCACGTTTGAAATTACTGATAACTTCGTCAGTGAGCGGAGCGGCACGCCACTGGCGTTGGTTTTTGGTAAACAGGGCAAAAGCTGTGGCTTCGAGTTCGTGTGCACGAATTGCGGCATTTTCCAGACCACCTGCAGCACTGACGTGTGCGCCAATAAACTTCATCATTCTTACTCCTGTCAAAACCCGCTATCGGGAAACGGGTAATGATAGCGGGTTCAGGCGTAAATATCAGGCCATTAAATGGTGGATACCCAGGTTAATCGCGCCACCGCCGACAATCAGCCAGATAAACAGCACCAGCGCCATCAGCAGTGGCCGTACACCTGCTTTTTTCAGCGCGCTAAAGTGGGTGGTTAAACCCAGTGCAGCCATCGCCATAGCCAGCAAGAAAGTATCCAGCGTTATCAAGGCATTGACCGCCCAGGCAGGCAGCAGGTGCAGCGAGTTAAACATCGCGACCACAATAAACAGCACGGCAAACCATGGAATCGTGATTTTGCTTTTCTGCGCCTGACCGGCTGGCGCCAGTTGTTTAACGCGGGCTGCCAGGAAAATCAGGAACGGCGCCAGCATCATGACGCGCAGCATTTTCGCAATCACCGCCGCATTTTCAGTTTCCGGGCTGATGGCATGCCCTGCGGCAACCACTTGAGCGACTTCATGCATCGTTGAGCCGGTATAAATCCCAAAGGTTTCCGGGGTGAACCAGTGCGTCACATAGGGATAAATCATCGGGTAAATGAAGATCGCAAGTGTACCGAAAATAACCACCGTTGCGACGGCAACCGTGACCTTGCTGGCTTCTGCTTTTACCACCGGTTCAGTTGCAAGAATGGCTGCGGCGCCACAAATACTGCTACCCGCACCGATTAACCAGCTGGTTTGCTTATCCAGCCCAAACACTTTCTGACCCAGCCAGCAGGCGAGGGCAAAGGTGCTGGTTAAGGTTAAAATATCAATAATGACACCGCTGGCCCCTACGTCCGCAATTTGTGAGAACGTCAGGCGGAAGCCATACAAAATGATGCCAAGGCGCAATAAATGCTGTTTGGCGAATAACACACCACCATCGCAGTGCTGCCAGATTTTTGGGTAAAGCGTGTTGCCAATCACCATGCCGCACAGAATAGCGAGTGTTAATGCACCCAGGCCGAGGCCCGCAACGGAAGGAATGTTACCCAACCAAAGCGCCAGAGCCGTAATACTGGCAGCAAGAGCAAGACCTGGCAGAAAATGCCACAATGTATGTCGATGATCGGGAATTGATAGCGTAGCCATAACCTTCTCCTTTATGTACCCGTCATAGTTCAAGCTGCAGCTTTCCTGTAACTCGAACTATCCTGGCTGTTGGCAAAAGAGTAAGGCCTGCTGGCTTAAAAATAAAATTGATTATATATTTATAATCAATCTGAATAAGTGTTAAGGCGCATCCATCATGCATATTACACTGCGGCAACTTGAAGTCTTCGCTGAAGTCCTCAAAAGCGGTTCAACCACCCAGGCTTCACAGATGCTGGCGCTGTCGCAGTCTGCGGTGAGTGCAGCGCTGTCGGATCTCGAAGGGCAACTGGGTGTGCAACTATTTGACCGGGTAGGTAAACGCCTGGTGGTTAACGAGCATGGCCGTTTACTCTACCCGCGAGTGGTGGGTTTACTGGAGCAGGCGGTCGAAGTCGAACAACTGTTTAAAGAAGATAACGGGGCAATCCGCGTTTATGCCAGTAGCACCATCGGTAACTACATCCTGCCGGAAATGATTGCCCACTATCGCCGTGATTTCCCCACGCTCCCGCTGGAGATGAGCGTGGGAAACAGCCAGGATGTGATTAACGCCGTGGCGGATTTCCGGGTCGATATCGGCCTGATTGAAGGCCCAAGCCATATGACGGAGCTGGTTACCGAACCGTGGCTGGAAGACGAACTGGTGGTGTTTGCGCCGCCAACTGCACCTTTATTGCAGCATCCAATTACGCTGGAAAGCCTGGCGCAACAGCATTGGATCCTGCGTGAAAAAGGATCCGGTACGCGTGAAATCGTGGATTACCTGCTGCTTTCGCATTTGCCGCAGTTCCATCTCGGTATGGAGTTGGGAAACTCCGAGGCGATTAAACATGCGGTGCGCCATGGGCTCGGCATTAGTTGCCTGTCGCGCAGGGTGATTGCGGAACAACTCGACACGGGGTCGCTGGTGGAGGTGCCAGTACCTTTGCCGCGCCTGGTGCGTACTTTGTACCGTATTCATCATCGTCAGAAACATATTTCCAATGCGTTACAGCGTTTTTTGAAATATTGCGACGATTAGCAGAATAGCTAGATTCAGTGGTGTTGTTTACAGGGCGGTCTTGTTTAAAATCAATTAAGATTTTGCTGTTTTGGGTATCCTGCTGCTCCGCAAACAGGCTGTTACCTGCTTTGTAAACGTCAGAGATTATGAATCAATGGATGTTAAAGAAACTGCACCCGCTCGCTACACCGACAACCTGAATCTTTATCGACTATGCGCAAACTGTGCCGCAATTTTAACCATCATTGTTGGCACGGGATTATTACTGCTTCATATCGTTACATTACACGGCGTTGCTATGCAGTGGGTGATGTTAGGGGCCGCAGTAGGCACCACAATTTTATTGATTGGGAGGAGTTACTTTCCTCGATTTTGTTCAGCCTGTTTGCTCGCAAAGTTTCACTTTTCTAATGCCTATTTTGCCTGGAAAGGGTTTGAAATCAGTCCTTGGTTTACGCTAATTAGTTCCACCTTTTTCTGCATGGGTTATGTTGAATCGGTGCAGTCTATGCGGATTAAAAAGGGGCTAAATTCATTTTGGCTTGCGCTGCCACGTGTACTACCAACCGTAATAATTATATTAATTGGCACTCTTTTGGCTATGATTTCTAGCGGTTATATATATAAACTGATTTTTTAATAAAATAAATTATATAACTTTCGTTAAATTAAAGTTAGCTGCTTGGGTTGATAATGCACTTGTAATTTATGAAATCAATATACAATGCTTAAACGAGATTACTTTTTTGTTTTATAAAAAAACAATAAATACAGTAAGTTACAAATAAAACTCAACCCTGTTTTTTGTTATTTGTTTTATTGATGCACTGTTTATAAATCGCCACATAGTATGGCGTTTTTTCATTCAGAGTATTTCATCATGAGCAATCTACTGATAACCGGATCAACAGGTTTTCTGGGCGGTGCTGTATTAGCACGGGCTATTTCTGACTCTTCAATTCGCTCAATTCTATTGCTGGTGAGGGCTGACTCTCCCGCCGAAGGTGTAACACGAGTCAGAAACAATCTGGCTAAGTTTGGTTGCCACGAGCACCTACTGAATAAAATTAATGAAAATAATATCTTACTGGGCGATTTAGCTTATTCAGACGATTTTTTGGATGACGCCAGGCTTTCAACCATCACGCATGTGATCAATTCCGCGGCCGTTGCTTCATTCGGCGATAACGCGCTGATCTGGAAAGTGAATGTGGAAGGCACGCTGAAGTTTGTGAAACGAATGGCAGAGGTTTCGGGTCTGGTTCGCTTTGTTCACGTGGGAACGGCAATGTCATGTGTGCCGGAAGCGGGAACGCTGGTAACCGAAAGCATGGAGCGCAAACCTGAAGAAGAGCACCTGGTTCAATATACCTGGTCCAAATCCACCATTGAACAATTGATGATTGAACACTGCCCGCAGCTGCCGCTGGTGATTGCGCGACCTTCTATTGTCGTTGGTCACAGTGAAGAAGGGTGTCGCCCATCCAGCAGTATTTTTTGGGTATTCCGCATGGCGCTGATGCTCGGGAAATTCATGTGTTCGATGGAAGATAAAATTGATGTTATCCCGGTCGATTATTGCGCTGAAGCCCTGTTGTTATTAACCAAAAGCACTGAGCTGAGCGAGAAGGTTTACCACATATCGGCCGGTGATGCCGGGAGCACTCCGTTTATTGAAATAGATGCAGCCATGGCCGCGGCATTAAATCAAAAACCGATTCGCTCCACTTACCAGCAGGTGGATTACAGCGAACTGGTAAAAAATCGCAAAGATTTCAAAACCATTTATGGTCCATGTAATGAACGCCTGATGCTCAGAGCAATGCGTTTGTATGGCGAGTTTTCGATGCTGAATGTGCGTTTTTCAAATAAAAAACTGTTGGATTTAGGGATGTTACCGCCACCTCGTTTTGTTGATTACATCAGCCGCTGCGTGGAAACCACTCGCGATTTCACCATTCCTGAACTCATGAAAGTCGATTTTAAGTAACAGCCTCAAATTCCCCGGGGAATGGATTCCCATCACTCACGTTTATTGATTCCCACGCTCACATCGACTCCTGCCATAAGTGCTTTACTTATAATTCGCCCCCGATTATGAAGCTCTCTTATAACAGCGTATTTCTACTATCTGTCTCAGTTTGGTTTGCTACAATCTCGCCTCATTTTTAGGACGGACCACAATTTTCTATGGTTTCTCAAGATAAAACAACACAAGCGCCTGGCTTACGTCGTGAGCTAAAAGCGCGCCACTTGACGATGATCGCCATCGGCGGTTCCATCGGGACTGGGCTATTTGTTGCCTCTGGTGCAACCATTTCTCAGGCGGGCCCTGGCGGCGCGCTGCTCTCTTACATGCTGATTGGTCTGATGGTGTACTTCCTGATGACAAGCCTGGGTGAGCTTGCGGCATATATGCCGGTTTCTGGTTCATTCGCCACCTACGGGCAGCAATACGTAGAAGAAGGTTTTGGTTTCGCACTGGGCTGGAACTACTGGTACAACTGGGCGGTGACTATCGCCGTTGACCTGGTTGCATCACAATTGGTGATGAACTACTGGTTCCCTGATACCCCAGGCTGGATCTGGAGTGCGCTGTTCTTGGGCATCATGTTCTTGCTGAACTACATCTCCGTAAAAGGTTTTGGTGAAGCAGAATATTGGTTCTCGCTGATTAAAGTGGTCACCGTTGTCATCTTTATCATTGTCGGTGTGATGATGATCCTCGGCATCTTTAAAGGTGCACAACCAGCAGGCTGGAGCAACTGGGGGATTGGTGATGCGCCATTTGCCGGTGGGTTCTCGGCCATGATTGGCGTGGCGATGATAGTCGGCTTCTCATTCCAGGGGACTGAGCTTATCGGTGTGGCTGCGGGCGAATCTGAAGATCCAGGCAAAAACATCCCACGCGCTGTGCGTCAGGTGTTCTGGCGTATCCTGCTGTTCTATGTGTTCGCGATTCTGATTATCAGCCTGATCATTCCTTATACCGATCCGAGCCTGCTGCGTAATGATGTAAAAGACATCGGCGTGAGCCCGTTCACCCTGGTATTTGAACATGCAGGTCTGTTGTCTGCGGCAGCAGTAATGAATGCGGTAATTCTGACTGCGGTACTGTCTGCGGGTAACTCCGGGATGTACGCTTCCACTCGTATGCTCTACACCCTGGCATGCGACGGCAAAGCACCACGCATTTTCTCTAAGCTGTCCAAAGGTGGTGTACCGCGCAATGCGCTGTACGCGACAACCGTTGTAGCGGGTTTGTGCTTCCTGACATCCATGTATGGCAACCAGACAGTTTACCTGTGGCTGCTGAACACCTCGGGGATGACTGGTTTTATCGCCTGGTTGGGTATTGCGATTAGCCACTACCGTTTCCGCCGTGGCTATATCAAGCAAGGCCTTGATCTTAAAGACCTGCCATATGTGTCCGGTTTCTTCCCGGTAGGGCCGATTTTCGCCTTCGTCCTGTGCCTGATCATTACGCTTGGTCAGAACTATGAAGCGTTCCTGGCCGATAAAATCGACTGGGCAGGCGTAACGGCTACCTATATTGGTATTCCATTGTTCCTGGCAATCTGGATGGGCTACAAGATCACCAAAGGCACGCATTTCGTGAAGTATGAAGAAATGACGTTCCCAAAAACGTTTAAGAACTAAGTCAGAAGGGCGCGATTATCGCGCCCTTTTTTATCCCTTCTCGCATCAGCCTTTCGCATTATCCCCTTTCTATACATTACAAATTTTAACAATTTGATTGATAACCATTCTCGTTTAATTTATGGTGTCGCCTCGCTTTACCGCTGCTGGATGTAGTGAGTAGGGCGCGCAGTTGCTTGCCAAAGTAGCCAGCAACGCATCAAGGAATGTGAGCGCAATTAATTCAGTAATGTTTGCCATTCACCTCATGGAGAAAGGAATGTTAAGGTTGAATCCCATCGTCCGGGGAGGACTTTGCGCGTCGATAATCAGTGCTGCGTTTCCGGTTATTGCCGAAGAACGTGAAGACACCATGGTGGTTACTGCTTCGGCTACCGAGCAAAACCTCAAAGATGCCCCCGCCAGTATTAGCGTTATCACCCAGGAAGACCTGAAAAGGAAACCGATCCAGAACCTGAAAGATGTCTTGCAGGAAGTCCCGGGCGTGCAGCTCACGAACGAAGGGGATAACCGCCAGGGCGTCAGTATCCGTGGCCTGAGTAGCAGCTACACGCTGATTCTGGTGGATGGCAAGCGGGTTAACTCGCGCAACGCCGTGTTCCGCCACAATGATTTTGACCTTAACTGGATCCCGGTCGATGCCATTGAGCGCATCGAAGTAGTGCGTGGGCCGATGTCTTCACTCTACGGCTCGGATGCGTTAGGCGGCGTGGTGAACATCATTACGCGCAAAGTAGGCAAAGCCTGGCATGGCACCGTGACGGCGGACACCACGATTCAGGAAGATCGCGATCGCGGCGATTCTTATAACAGTAACTTCTTTGCCAGTGGGCCGATCATTGACGATCTGCTTGGGGTGAAAGTTTACGGCAACCTTGGTAAGCGCGAGAAAGATAAACAGGAAGCGTCAAGCACCAGCGCAACGGGCGAAACGCCACGCATTGAAGGCTTTACTACGCGTAGCGGCAGCGCTGAGTTTGCTTTGACACCAGCCGAAAACCAGGACATGAGTTTTGGCTACGGGTTTGACCGCCAGGACCGTGATTCAGATTCGCTGAATCAAAACCGCATGGAGCGCCAGGATTACTCGATTTCCCACAATGGACGTTGGGATTACGGTAATACCGAACTGCGTTTCTATGGCGATAAGATTGATAACCTCAATCCAGGCAACAGCTCGCCTATCACTTCACGCAATAACAGCCTCGACGGCAAACTGGTTCTGCCATTAGGTGAAATCAACCAGTTGCTGACCTTCGGTGGAGAGTGGCGACACGACAAGCTGACAGATCCGGTGAACTTAACGGGCGGCAACAGCTCAGAAACATCCGCCAGCCAGTACGCGCTATTTTTGGAAGATGAATGGCGGATTTTCGAACCACTGGCATTGACCACCGGCGTGCGTATGGATGACCACGAAACCTATGGTGACCACTGGAGCCCGCGTGCCTATCTGGTGTATAGCGCGACGGATACCATCACCATGAAAGGTGGCTGGGCAACGGCATTCAAAGCCCCTTCATTACTGCAACTTAGCCCGGACTGGACCAGTAACTCCTGCCGTGGCTCTTGTAAGATTGTCGGTAGCCCGGATTTGAAACCGGAAACCAGTGAAAGTTTCGAGCTGGGTCTGTACTACGCAGGTGACGAAGGCTTGCTGGAAGGGGTTTCAGGTAGCATCACCACCTTCCAGAACAATCTCGACGATATGATTGATATTAATCGTACTTCGAGCATCAGCCAGGCTCCGTCCTACCCTAACTTTGTTGGTTTTGACAGCGCGGGCCGCCCGATCTTCAAATACTACAACGTTAACAAAGCGCGTGTACGGGGTGTGGAAACCGAGTTGAAAGTACCGTTCAGCGAGCAGTGGAAACTCACCCTGAACTACACCTATAACGATGGCCGTGATTTGAGTGGCGGTGGCAACAAACCGCTGGCGTCGCTACCATTCCACACCGCTAACGGTACGGTGGATTGGGTGCCATTGGATGACTGGTCGTTCTACGTTTCGGCGAACTACACCGGTGAGCAACGTGCGACAACCGACGGCTCGCCAACGCCTGGTGGCTACGTGGTGTGGAATACGGGTGCAGCGTGGAAGGCAACGAAGAGCGTTAAGTTACGTGCCGGGGTAATGAACCTGGGTGATAAAGATCTGAGTCGTGACGATTACAGTTACAATGAGGATGGTCGTCGCTACTTTATGGCGGTGGATTACACGTTCTGATTTGAGCTTTTGCCCTCACCCTAACCCTCTCCCACGGGAGAGGGGACATCCGGTTTTCTCCCTCTCCAGGGGGAGAGGGCCGGGGTGAGGGCAAACCCAACGGTTAAGCCAAATGCTCCGCGTGGAACCGCAAATGGTCTTCGATAAACGAAGCAATAAAGTAATAACTATGGTCGTAACCCGGCTGCACGCGCAGGGTCAGCGGCCAGCTTTTTTGCCGGGCAACCTCAGCAAACTGCGCCGGTTGTAGCTGGTCTGCCAGGAACTGATCGGCATCACCCTGATCGATAAGCACAGGAATGGCATGGGTAGTATCGGCCTGCATCAGCAAGCAGCAGCTATCCCACTCGCGCCATTTCCCTTCGTCAGCACCTAAATAAGCATTAAAGGCTTTTTGCCCCCACGGCACGCGGGTTGGGTTCACAATCGGCGCAAAAGCAGAAACAGAGCAGTAACGGCCCGGGTTTTTCAACGCGATACTAAGTGCACCGTGGCCGCCCATAGAGTGCCCGAAAATAGAGGCTTTCTCACTGATGCTGAAGTTATCAGCAATCAACGCTGGCAACTCATCATTAATGTAGTCGTACATACGGAAATGGTCGGCCCACGGCTGTTCGGTGGCGTTCAGGTAAAAACTTGCACCCTGGCCGAGATCGTAACTTTCATTATTAGGCACATTTTCGCCGCGCGGGCTGGTGTCAGGCATGACCAAAACAATTCCCAACTCAGAAGCGACTCGTTGCGCGCCCGCTTTGGTGGTGAAATTTTCGTCATTACAGGTCAAACCGGAGAGCCAATAGAGCACCGGTGGGGGAGTCGTACGTGGCGTTGGCAGAAAAATACTGAACGTCATTGGGCATTTCAGTACCGCGGAATCATGGCGCCAGCGCTGCTGCCAGCCTTCAAAGCATCGGTGTTCTTCAAGCAGTTCCATCCAGAGGTTCCTCAAATATATTCAATATCAATGAATAACTTTCACTTCACCCCAGTCTAGCCATGCGGCATCATGCTGGCAACGAAATCGCAACATTTGGGGTGGCTGTGGCTGCACGTATAGCATTGACGGGTTTTTTAGTGCTGGTGGTGGCAATGGGCATTGGCCGCTTTGCTTTCACGCCGCAAGTCCCGCTGATGATCACGGAAGGGCAACTTACCTTAACCCGTGCGGGTTTGGTAGCGGCGATTAACTACCTTGGTTATCTGGTTGGTGCGTGGGATGCCATGCGAGCCCATCGGCGGGTAGAGCTGCGCCTGCACGCCGGAGTCTGGGGAGCGGTCATTCTTACGCTGCTTTCTGCTACCGTGGATGCAGCCCTGTGGCATGCGTTGATCCGTTTTATGATTGGTTGCGCCAGTGGCTGGGCGATGGTGTTAATTGCCGCATGGAGCAATGAGCAGCTGGCACATTTAGGTAAGCCGGGGTTAAGTGCGGCGGTGTTCGCAGGGCCGGGGGCGGGAATATTTATCAGCGGTTTGTTGGCGGTGGCAATCCACAGTTACGGGTTGTCAGCAAGCAGTGCCTGGCTGGTTTATGGCACTTTGGCGCTGCTTTTTATCCTGTTAATCGCCCGAAATTTGCCACGCAAAGGGGAGTTGCACCGCCCGGAAACGGCACCCGAGCCGCTGGTGTTAACGCCACAACTCAAACGCCTGGTGTGGAGTTACAGCCTGGCCGGGTTTGGTTATATTCTGCCCGCCACATTTTTATCGCAGATGGCGAGCGCACGTTTCCCTGGTAGCGCGTTTGCGCAGTTTGTCTGGCCGATATTTGGCGGTGCGGCGGTTTGCGGTATTTTGCTCGGCATTGCCGCCCGTCAAAAGCTACAAAGTCATCAGCGCCTGGCGCTGGTTTTGTGGTTACAAGCGCTTGGGGTATTCGCCTCAGATATGATTCCCGGTATGGTCGGGCTAGTTTTAGGTTCGTTGCTGGTGGGCGGTGGCTTCTTATGTGCGGTGCAATTATCGTTGCAATATGGTCGTGAACTGGCGCCAAAGCATACCCGTTACATGGCAGGGTTACTCACTACCGGTTACGCCATGGGGCAATTAGTCGGACCGATGCTGTCAGCATTATCGACTTCGCTTACCGGGCAACTTGAGCCTGCGCTATATGTTGCGGGTTTTGCCTTGTTAGTCGCAGGCGGTTTGGTCTGGCGAAGGTATTGACGATTTCTATGATTATTTAGCGCAATTATCGTTCGCACTACTGGATTATGCGACCGCGCTCACGCACAATGAGCGCACACTTTGCCCCACGTAGGGCCGAGGTCAGTCACACCTGCAGGAGAAAAAACATGTCATCACTAAGTCCAGAAGCCGCATTGGTTCATGAAGCATTGGTTGCACGCGGCCTGGAAACGCCACTGCGCCCACAATTGCGTGAGCTTGATAACGAAACCCGCAAACGCGAGATTGCCGGGCATATGACGGAAATCATGCAGTTGCTGAATCTTGATCTCAGCGACGATAGCTTGATGGAAACCCCGCATCGCATTGCTAAAATGTATGTCGATGAGATTTTCTCCGGCCTTGATTACGCTAACTTCCCGAAAATCACCGTCATTGAGAATAAGATGAAGGTTGATGAGATGGTCACCGTGCGCAACATTACGCTCACCAGCACTTGTGAACACCATTTCGTGACGATCGACGGTAAAGCGACAGTGTCTTATCTGCCGAAAGATACCGTGATTGGCTTGTCGAAAATTAACCGCATTGTGCAATTCTTTGCACAGCGCCCGCAGGTTCAGGAACGCTTAACCCAGCAAATCCTGATTGCACTGCAAACCTTGCTTGGCACCAACAATGTGGCGGTCTCTATTGATGCAGTCCATTATTGTGTGAAAGCCCGTGGCGTGCAGGATGCAACCAGTGCGACGACAACCACGTCGTTGGGTGGATTGTTTAAATCGAGCCAGAATACACGCCAGGAATTCCTGCGCGCTGTGCGTCATAACTAATCATTAAGCGAGCAGGGTTTATGGAGAGAAATGTCACGCTGGATTTTGTCCGTGGCGTCGCTATTCTCGGCATCCTGCTACTTAATATCGTGGCCTTCGGTTTACCGAAGGCGGCGTACCTCAATCCAGCATGGTCCGGTACGATTACCGAAAGGGATGCCTGGACATGGGCGATTTTAGATCTCTTCGCTCAGGTAAAATTCCTCACCTTATTTGCTCTGTTATTTGGCGCGGGCTTGCAGATGTTGTTACATCGCGGCAAACGCTGGATTCAGTCACGTCTGACGCTACTCGTCCTGCTCGGTTTTATGCACGCTATCTTCTTTTGGGATGGCGATATTTTGCTGGCCTACGGTTTAGTTGGGCTGGTGTGCTGGCGCTTGATTCGTGACGCGCCGGGAAACCGCTCGCTGTTCAATACTGGCGTGATGCTTTATCTCACCGGCATCGGCGTGCTGCTGCTGTTAGGCTTTATTTCAGGTGATGCGCCAAACCGTTCCTGGGTTCCGGATGCTGCCAATTTGCAGTACGAGCAGTGGTGGAAGCTGGGTGGTGGCAGCGAAGCCATCAGTAATCGTATTGATCTGCTCTCCTCAAACTTAGTGGCATTAGGCGCACAATACGGCTGGCAGCTGGCTGGCATGATGTTAGTGGGCGCGTCATTAATGCGCAGCGGCTGGCTGCGAGGCGAGTTTAGTCTGCATCATTATCGCCGCATTGGGTTGTGGCTGATTGTGGTCGGGATGCTGATTAACATTCCTGCGATTTATGCCCAGTGGCACGTTGGCTGGATGTATCGCTGGTGTGCTTTCTTGCTGCAGGCACCGCGTGAATTGAGTGCTCCGTTTCAAACCATCGGCTACGCGGCCCTCGCATTTGGCTACTGGCCGCAGCTTTCGCGTTTACGCATAGTGAATGCTGTCGCGCATGTCGGGCGTATGGCGCTGTCGAACTATTTGCTGCAAACGCTGCTTTGTACCACCTTCTTCTTCCATATGGGGTGGTTTATGAAATTTGACCGCCTTGCATTGCTCGGTATTGTGCCGGTTATCTGGGTTATCAATATTCTTTTCTCTATGATTTGGCTGCGTTATTTCCGCCAGGGACCCGTTGAATGGCTCTGGAGACAGCTCACCGCACGAGCCGCAGGGGTTTCCCTGAAACATCCAGCAAGATAATGATATACATCACAAACGTTAACGATTTGTATGTAACCGTTTTCATTGATGTGATCATCCTCACGTAGTCATTCCCAACTCGCTGCCAGAATAGCCACCTTGCCAAATACAGGGTGCATTCATGAGACTAACTCTTCCTTCGCCTGGTGATACCTATGATCACCATTCGTGACGTTGCTCGCATCGCCGGCGTCTCCGTGGCGACGGTATCCCGTGTACTCAATAACAGTGCGCTGGTCAGTGCTGATACCCGTGAAAGTGTCATGCAGGCGGTGGCACAACTAGGCTATCGTCCAAATGCCAACGCCCAGGCGCTGGCCACTCAGGTCAGCGACACCATCGGTGTGGTGGTGATGGATGTCTCCGATCCCTTCTTTGGTGCGCTGGTGAAAGCAGTGGATGTTGTGGCACAGCTTCACAATAAATACGTGCTCATCGGTAACAGCTATCACCAGGAAGAAAAAGAACGTCATGCTATCGAAGTGCTGATTCGTCAGCGCTGTAATGCATTGATTGTTCATGCGAAAGCATTAAGCGATCAGGAGTTAGGCGCATTCCTCGAAGACATTCCTGGCATGGTGTTGGTCAACCGCATTGTGCCGGGTTACGAGCACCGATGCGTCGGGCTTGATAACGTCAGTGGTGCGTTAATGGCGACCCGAATGCTGTTTAATCAGGGCCATCAACGCATTGGTTATCTGGCTTCCAGCCATGCCATTGAAGATAACGCCCATCGCCGGGAAGGGTGGATGCGCGGCATGACGGAGCAGGGGATTACCCCGCCGGAAAGCTGGGTAGGCGTGGGTTCGCCCGATATGCAAGGCGGCGAAGCCGCAATGGTGGAACTGCTTGGCCGCAACCTGCAACTCAGTGCGGTGTTCGCCTATAACGACAGCATGGCGGCTGGAGCGTTAACCGCCCTGAAAGATAACGGGATTATCGTTCCGCACCATGTGTCAGTGATTGGTTTTGATGATATTCCGATAGCGCGTTACACCGACCCGCAGTTAACAACGGTGCGTTACCCCATTGTTTCAATGGCGCGACTGGCGACTGAACTGGCGTTACAAGGGGCCGCAGGCACGCTCGATAATGGTGCAACACACTGTTTTATGCCGACTTTAGTTCGTCGCCATTCTGTGGCTCCGCGGCAAATTGCGGCACCGATCACTCTCTGAATAAAGTCTTTTATGTAACCGGTTTCAATTTGTGAGTAAATTCACAGTTAATTAACATTGCGATGACTATGATGTCAGCGTCTTATCAGCTGAAACTATATGTAACGGTGACTAATCAGTTTACCTATAGGTATTCAGCCAAAAAAATTATACCCAAATAATTCAAGTTGAAGAAAGGCGGCAAGAGCGTGAGTCCCGATGAGCTTACTCTGGTAAGAGATTCGGGCGAACAAACGCAGCCAACGCATCAGCAACTTGAAGTATGACGGGGATATCAATAAAAGCAGTTATGGATCGTTACAGAACACGGAAGAGTTTTTTACTATAGAAAAATTTTCGGCATTCAGTAACGTTTTATTAACAATGCTGCCTGCCTGAATACCACTGAACTACCCTGCAAAAAAACCGGAGATACCATGAATAAGAAGGTTTTGACCCTGTCCGCCGTTATGTCTTGCATGTTGTTTGGCGCAGCCGCTCATGCAGCTGATACCCGTATTGGCGTGACCATTTATAAATACGACGATAACTTCATGTCGGTCGTGCGCAAGGCAATCGAAAAAGACGCAAAAGCATCTCCAGACGTAGAACTGCTGATGAACGACTCCCAGAACGACCAGTCCAAGCAGAACGATCAGATTGACGTGCTGTTGGCAAAAGGCGTGAAAGGTCTGGCAATCAACCTGGTTGACCCTGCTGCTGCTGGCACCGTTATCGAAAAAGCCCGTGGCCAGAACATTCCAATCGTGTTCTACAACAAAGAGCCTTCTCGTAAAGCGCTGGATAGCTACGACAAAGCTTACTACGTTGGTACCGACTCTAAAGAATCCGGTGTGATTCAGGGCGACTTGATTGCTAAACATTGGGCAGCAAACCCGGCGTGGGATCTGAACAAAGATGGTCAGGTTCAGTTCGTTCTGCTGAAAGGTGAGCCAGGCCACCCGGATGCTGAAGCTCGTACAACTTACGTTATCAAAGAGCTGAACAACAAAGGCCTGAAAACCCAACAGCTGCAGTTAGATACTGCAATGTGGGACACCGCTCAGGCGAAAGATAAAATGGACGCATGGTTGTCCGGCCCGAACGCTAACAAAATCGAAGTGGTTATCGCCAACAACGATGCGATGGCAATGGGTGCTGTAGAAGCTCTGAAAGCACACAACAAATCGTCTATTCCAGTCTTCGGTGTGGATGCCCTGCCAGAAGCGTTGGCAATGGTTAAATCTGGCGCAATGGCCGGTACTGTTCTGAACGATGCGAACAACCAGGCTAAAGCAACCTTCGATCTGGTGAAAAACCTGGCCGCTGGCAAACCAGCAGCAGAAGGCACTAACTGGAAAATCGAAGACAAAATTGTCCGTATTCCTTATGTCGGCGTTGATAAAGACAACCTGGCTCAGTTCGTCGGTAAATAAGTATCGCGTCCAGGATAGGGTTTTAAGTGTGTCGAATCCGGGCGAATTTTCGCCCGGTATCAGGCCTGATAATCAGCCACACAGGTATAACTATGGTTGACACTAATACAAATCAGTCGTCGGAATATTTGTTGGAAATGACCAACATTAATAAATCATTCCCCGGCGTTAAGGCACTGGATAATGTTAATTTAAAAGTTCGTCCTCATTCCATTCACGCATTAATGGGTGAGAACGGCGCAGGTAAATCAACATTATTAAAATGTCTTTTTGGGATCTACAGCAAAGATTCCGGCAGCATTCTTTTTCAGGGACAAGAAGTTAATTTTTCCAGCACCAAAGAAGCGCTGGAAAACGGTATCTCCATGGTGCATCAGGAATTAAATCTGGTTTTACAACGCACCGTAATGGATAACATGTGGCTGGGGCGTTACCCAACCAAAGGTGTATTTGTCGATCAAGACAAAATGTACCGCGATACCAAACACATCTTCGATGAACTGGATATTGATATTGACCCTAAAGCTCGTGTGGGCACTTTGTCAGTATCGCAAATGCAGATGATCGAAATCGCTAAAGCGTTTTCTTACAATGCCAAAATCGTCATTATGGATGAGCCAACATCCTCACTGACGGAAAAGGAAGTTAATCACCTTTTCAAAATCATTCGTAAGTTAAAAGAGCGTGGCTGCGGCATTGTTTATATCTCTCACAAAATGGAAGAGATCTTCCAGTTGTGTGATGAAATCACCATCTTGCGTGACGGACAGTGGATTGCCACCCAGCCTTTAGAAGGGTTGGACATGGATAAAATTATCTCCATGATGGTTGGCCGCTCTCTGAACCAGCGTTTCCCGACAAAAGAAAACGTCCCGGGCGAAGTGATTATGGAAGTCCGTAACCTGACTTCTTTACGCCAGCCGTCTATTCGTGATGTTTCCTTCGATTTGCATAAAGGTGAAATCCTTGGCATTGCAGGTCTGGTGGGTGCGAAACGTACTGATATTGTTGAAACGCTTTTTGGTATCCGCGAGAAATCAGGCGGTACCATTATGCTACACGGCAAAAAAATTAATAACCACTCGGCGAATGAAGCCATTAACCACGGTTTTGCGTTAGTCACCGAAGAGCGCCGCTCTACGGGTATTTACGCTTATCTCGATATTGGTTTTAACTCGCTGATTTCTAATATTCGCAATTATAAAAATAAAGTCGGCTTGCTGGATAACTCGCGTATGAAAAGCGACACCCAGTGGGTTATCGACTCAATGCGTGTAAAAACACCAGGCCATCGCACCTCTATTGGTTCGCTGTCCGGTGGTAACCAGCAGAAAGTTATTATTGGCCGTTGGTTGTTAACCCAGCCAGAAATTTTAATGTTAGATGAACCCACCCGTGGGATTGATGTCGGCGCTAAATTTGAAATTTATCAGTTAATCGCTGAGTTGGCCAAAAAAGGGAAAGGAATCATCATTATTTCGTCCGAAATGCCGGAGTTGTTAGGGATTACAGATCGTATTCTGGTCATGAGCAATGGTCTTGTTGCCGGAATTGTAGACACTAAAACAACCACACAGAACGAAATATTACGTCTTGCGTCTGTGCACCTTTGATAATTTAGGGGCTATTAAAAATGAGTGCGTTAAATAAGAAAAGTTTTCTAACTTATCTGAAAGAAGGCGGCATTTATGTCGTATTGCTGGTGCTACTGGCGATTATTATTTTCCAGGATCCCACGTTTTTAAGCTTGATGAACTTAAGTAACATTCTGACCCAATCCTCGGTGCGTATTATTATTGCACTGGGTGTGGCGGGGCTGATTGTGACCCAGGGTACTGACCTTTCGGCTGGTCGCCAAGTTGGCCTGGCGGCGGTCGTTGCGGCAACGCTTTTGCAGTCCATGGAAAACGTGAACAAAGTTTTCCCTGAAATGAGCACCATGCCTATTCCGGTGGTTATCCTGATCGTTTGTGCGATTGGCGCCATCATTGGTTTGGTTAACGGTATTATCATTGCTTACCTGAATGTGACGCCGTTTATCACCACTTTGGGCACCATGATCATCGTTTACGGTATCAACTCCCTGTATTACGACTTTGTGGGGGCGTCGCCAATTGCCGGGTTCGACAGCGGGTTCTCGACCTTTACCCAGGGCTTTATCAAAATGGGTAACTTTAAGCTCTCGTACATCACGTTCTATGCGTTGATTGCGATTGGCTTTGTCTGGATCCTCTGGAACAAAACTCGCTTTGGTAAGAACATCTTCGCCATCGGTGGTAACCCGGAAGCGGCTAAAGTTTCAGGCGTTAACGTTGCGCTGAACCTGATCATGATTTATGCGCTGTCTGGTGTGTTCTACGCCTTCGGTGGGATGCTGGAAGCGGGGCGTATCGGTTCTGCAACCAACAACCTCGGCTTTATGTACGAACTCGATGCGATTGCGGCGTGTGTGGTAGGCGGCGTGTCATTTAGCGGCGGTGTGGGTACGGTAGTTGGTGTGGTGACCGGTGTTATCATCTTTACGGTTATCAACTACGGTTTGACTTATATCGGCGTGAACCCTTACTGGCAGTACATTATCAAGGGCGCGATTATTATCTTCGCAGTAGCGCTTGATTCCCTGAAATACGCTCGTAAGAAGTAATCTCTACGGTTTTACCAAGACCCGCACAGGAAGATATGTGCGGGTTTTTTTATGCATTCTACTTCTTATCTTTCTTCTGCAATTCCAGCAACTGCTCTGGTGTGACTGCAGGATAAGCCTGCGCATCTTCGGGGACTTCGTGCATGGCGGGGATTGGTACCAGCGGCCCAAGGAAACGTGGCTCACGTTTGAAGAGATACAAATCTGCCAGCGCACCCAAACGCGCACCAAATTCCCTGATACGCACCGTCATCATATTTTTTGGTGAAGGTACTGCGTAGCACTGCGCCTGAATGCCCATATGCAGCGCGATAAACAACGCACGCTCACAATGGAAACGCTGAGTGATGATAATAAAATCGTTGGTATCAAAGACTTTACGAGTACGAACGATGGAGTCGAGGGTACGAAAACCTGCGTAATCCAGCACGATATCGGCAGGGTCAACGCCACCGGCAATCAGGTCTTTGCGCATGGTCATCGGTTCGTTGTAGCTTTGCATGGCATTGTCACCGCTTAACAACAGGTAGTTCACTTTCCCGCTGTTATACGCGTTTAATGCACCCTGAATGCGGAATTGATAATACTGATTGATAACACCGGTGCGGTAATATTTGGCGGTTCCCAGCACCACGCCGACCTGGCGATAGGGCAAATCTTGCAGCTCATCGTAGACGTAAGGCGCAGTTTTCCAGCTTATCCAGCGGTCAAGGCACAGCGCAGTGACCACAGCCAAGCCGATGATAACCAACAGGCCATAAAACACGCGCTTCAACATGGACTTGCGACTCAATAATGGGATGAAATTTTATCCAAGGCTACTTTACCTGGTGGTGAAGAGCAAGATTCGAGGTGTTGGTTGAAGCATTTTTCATCACTAAGGGCGTGCTTGCGCCCTTAGTGCGAGTCTTAGCTTAAAAGTGCGCGATCGATATTTGAGCAGCCCAGCGCTTTTAATGTCGCAGCAGTTGCATCCCACTGTGTCAGTGGTGCATCGGCTTTTTCCGCCAGAATTGCGCGCTGGATTTCATTGTAGTCATAACCCGAAAGGCTCAGCAGATTCAATGCCGCTTGCAGCGGAGGCAGGGAAGGGTTGAATGCGGCGTTTTCGGCATAGCTGCCTTTGAAAATAGAGCCGTCACGCATTTCCAGTGCAACACCTGATGGCGCATTACTGTATGGCGCGTGGCTGCGGTTTGCCGCCGCAATCGCGGCCTGGCTCAGTTCATCACCCTGCAACTCAAAACCATGATCCATTTCATCCAGTAACAGCGTCTTAATTTCTAAGTCACGCGGGCCAAACGCATCTGGCAAATAGTCGCCAAGTGTTGCAGGTTTGCGGCCAGGCAGATTAATACGTAATGCAACACCGCTGTTCAGTTCGTTCATAAACTGGCGGCAATGCCCGCATGGCGTGTAGTTAACGGTAATGGCTGCGAGGACTTTTTCACCGCGCATCCACGCGTGAGTAATCGCGCTTTGTTCAGCATGAACGGTTTGTTGCATGGTGGAGCCGAGGAACTCCATGTTGCCGCCAAAATAGAGATTACCGCTGACGCCACGCGCCACAGCACCCACATAGAATTGAGATAAATCGGCACGCGCGCAGGAGGCTGCAAGCGGCAGCAAAGCAAATGCCAACGCATCGTCATCAAGGCCAGTCTGGCCTTTCAGTGATTCCACTTCCGCTGCACTAAACATCGCTGAGAAGTGGTCATCAGCAAGCAAGGGTTGCAAAGCGGCTTGCAGAGAAGCCGGGAGTTGTGCGAGAGCAGCCTGAAAACGTGAGCGCATAAGTAGTAGCCTCATAACAAGTAATTGAACCGTAGTTTACGGGTCTGTATGGGCTTTATATGTGATCTTTATCTAATTACAAATGCAACTTATGAAATAAAAAATGAAAATGCGCGATCTCTCGCAAGTTTTAACGGAAAACCGCCAGAATTATCGGGAAAAGGAAAGGGGCAATCAGTGATGTGATTATGCCGCAAATGACCAGCGCCAGTGAGCTAAATGCCCCTTCCTGGAAGTCCAGTTCGGCACAGCGAGCGGTGCCCAGCGCATGTGAAGCTGTCCCCATCGCCAGCCCACGCGAGGCTTTGGTAGTGATTTTCATCAGGTTCAGCAATGCATGGCCAAAAACAGCACCCAAAATCCCTACAAAAATCACACAAACTGCGCTGATTGCCGGAATACCACCGATGCTTCCACCCACCGCCATCGCAATCGGCGTAGTGACGGATTTCGGTAACACTGAAGCCGCAATTTCAGGAGTTGCACCCATCAGCAGTGCAACAGATGTGCCGGTGATCATCGCTACCATGCTGCCAATAAAGCAGATAGTGATAATGGACTTCCAGCGCGCACGAATCTGATGAAGTTGTTCGTAAAGCGGGAAGGCGAGGGCAACCACCGCAGGTTGAAGTAAGTCATTCAACACTTTGCTGCCCTGGAAATAGTGGTCGTATGGCGTGCCGGTAAACACCAGAATGGGAATAATGACAATCATTGAAACCAGTAATGGGTTCAGCAATGGTGTCTTAAAACGAGAACCGATTTGGCGCGCAAGGAAAAAAGTCACCAGGGTTAAGGGTAAAGACCACCAGATATGATGCATCATTTTGTTTCGCCCTCGCTTTCGCCAATCACTTTGCGTTCACCGTGCACCAGTTGGGAACTCAGGCTCACCACCACTAATACCACCAGCGTACTGATAAAACATGACACCACCACCGGGCCAAATTGCTGTTTTATCACATCGACATACTGCATTACGCCCACGCCAATCGGCACAAATAACAGCGCCATGTAGCGGATAAGCAAATGGCAGCTTGGCTTGACCCATTTGGCTGGCAGGATTTGCAATGACAGCAAAACGAACAGAATTAACATGCCGATAATACTGCCGGGAATGGTAATGGGGAGCAGTGATGCAATGGCAATGCCTGCATATAAGCATATGTAAATTAATACAAAAGAACGCAGGTACTGCCAAATTACGGTGAGCGAATTACGCATGGTGATTACCCTTTAATAAACGCATTCATCATACAATTAAACTTTAAAATGTGCTACCGATCACATCATGAATTATGAGCATACCAAATATTCCTGTCTGGAACTTTTCCTCATTTGTTTTCTCTTTCTGGCGAAGACAGTCGGGACGAGGGAAACCGGGCATCAGGCAGGGTGTGACGAAGGTGACAGGCATAAAAAAAGCGACCGAAGGTCGCTTTTTAACTCAAACGCTTGATTAGTTCAGGCGTACTGGCATACCGGAACGGCCCAGAACAGCTTGATCGACCACAGCGGTGTCAACATCAGGCTGAGCGGTAATCGCAGTCACATTGCTTTTCAGCGTGATTGGCACGATCTCAGTTGAGTTGAACTGTTCTTCAGTTGTAGACAGTGGGTTATGCACTTCAATGTAGCGCGCACCATCTGGCTCAACGGTTGCTTTCACAGGTTCGTTGATGAACTGAACGCGAGTTCCGACCGGCACTTTCTCGAACAGGAACTTGATGTCTTCGTTACGCAGACGCACACAACCGTGGCTCACACGCAGACCAATACCAAAGTTTGCGTTAGTGCCGTGGATGGCATACAGGCGGCCAATGTACAGCGCGTACAGACCCATAGGGTTGTCCGGACCGGCTGGCACAACGGCTGGCAATGGTGTACCCGCAGCGATGTATTCCGCGTGCATTTTCGCCGTTGGCGTCCAGGTCGGGCCTGCTTTTTTACGTTCGACTTTTGTCGTCCAGTTCAGCGGGGTGTCTTTACCCAACTGGCCGATACCGATTGGCAACACGATGACCGTGTTAGTACCCGCCGGGTAGTAGTAGAGGCGCATTTCAGCACTGTTGATCACAATGCCTTCATGAACGGTATCCGGCAGAATTAACTGCTGAGGAATGTTCAGGATGGTACCAGGTTTTGGCAAATACGGGTCAACGCCTGGGTTTGCTTCCAGCATGTTGGAAAGGCCCATCTGATAACGCGCCGCATACTCTTCCAGCGGTGCAGTGCTACCTTCAGGAATAGTAACGACCTGGTTTTGACCAATCAGACGGCTGCCATCAGTAGGCAGTGGATAGGTCACGGCAGAAGCTGTCTTACTGAAAGACACAACAGCTACAAATGCCAGTAAAATTGTGCGTAGTTTCATATTCATGTTATGTGAAGTATTTACGGCCCTGCAGGCGAGTTAGTGAAGAAACGGAGCGATTTGAGCGCGCATTATATGTGCATTACATCGGCCTGGGAAATCGGATGTGGATTAAATCACACTTTTTTGTTATTTGATTATTTTATCACCACTGCATAAGCAGAGCGATCTGCACGTTGAGTTATGGCATAATGTGCACGATCTCACATATTACAAACCTTCTTTTACCAGGACATCTCTGTGCTAGTTTCCAGTAACGTCACAATGCAGTTCGGCAGTAAGCCGTTGTTTGAAAATATTTCTGTCAAATTTGGCGGCGGCAACCGTTACGGCTTGATCGGCGCTAACGGTAGCGGCAAGTCTACCTTTATGAAAATCCTCGGTGGTGATTTAGAGCCAACGCTGGGTAACGTTTCACTTGATCCGAACGAACGCCTCGGTAAGTTGCGTCAGGATCAATTCGCCTTTGAAAAATTCACCGTGCTCGACACCGTGATCATGGGCCACGCTGAACTCTGGGAAGTAAAAGAAGAGCGCGACCGCATTTACGCGTTACCAGAGATGAGCGAAGAAGACGGCTACAAAGTCGCTGACCTGGAAGTGCTGTACGGCGAAATGGACGGTTACACCGCTGAAGCTCGCGCGGGTGAACTGCTGTTAGGTGTAGGCATTCCTGTAGAACAACATTACGGCCCGATGAGCGAAGTCGCTCCAGGCTGGAAACTGCGTGTGCTGCTGGCGCAGGCACTGTTCTCAAACCCAGAAATTCTGCTGCTTGATGAACCGACGAACAACCTGGACATCGACACCATTCGTTGGCTGGAAACCGTGCTGAACGAACGTAACAGCACCATGATCATCATTTCGCACGACCGTCACTTCCTGAACATGGTGTGTACTCACATGGCGGATCTGGACTACGGCGAACTGCGTGTTTATCCAGGCAACTACGACGAATACATGACGGCGGCAACACAAGTGCGTGAACGCCTGTTGTCTGATAACGCGAAGAAAAAAGCGCAAATTGCAGACCTGCAATCCTTCGTAAGCCGTTTTAGTGCCAACGCCTCTAAATCTCGCCAGGCGACTTCTCGTGCTCGTCAGATTGATAAAATCAAACTCGACGAAGTGAAAGCATCCAGCCGTCAGAACCCGTTCATTCGCTTCGAGCAGGACAAGAAACTGTTCCGTAATGCGCTTGAAGTTGAAGCTCTGTCTAAAGGCTTTGATAACGGCCCGCTGTTCAAAGACGTTAACATGCTGCTGGAAGTGGGTGAGAAACTCGCCATTCTGGGTACCAACGGCGTGGGTAAAACGACTTTGCTTAAAACGCTGGTCGCTGAACTGACTCCAGATGCAGGTACTGTGAAGTGGTCTGAGAATGTGCAAATCGGCTATTACGCACAGGATCACGAATACGAATTCGAAAATGACCTGACTGTGTTCGACTGGATGAGCCAGTGGATGCAAGAAGGTGACGACGAGCAAGCGGTGCGCAGCATTCTTGGCCGTCTGCTGTTCAGCCAGGACGATATCAAAAAGCCTGCGAAGGTGCTGTCTGGTGGTGAAAAAGGTCGCATGTTGTTTGGTAAATTAATGATGGAACGCCCTAACGTTCTGGTCATGGATGAACCAACAAACCACCTGGATATGGAATCCATTGAATCGCTGAACATGGCGCTGGAAATGTACCCAGGCACGCTGATCTTCGTTTCTCATGACCGTGAATTTGTTAGCTCGCTGGCAACCCGCGTGATTGAGATTACACCAGAGCGCTTGATTGACTTTACCGGTGGGTACGAAGATTACCTGCGCAGTAAAGGCATTGATAACTAAGTTTTAGCTTAGAACGCCCTCACCCTAGCCCTCTCCCCCAGGAGAGGGAACTGACGGTTTTCCCCCTCTCCCTGAGGGAGAGGGCCGGGGTGAGGGTTACAACTTAAATCTTCCAGCTAACCTGTTCTTTCCCGTCAACCATCAAGCGGCGTTTCTCGCCCACAGGCAACGTCAACGCAATCTCTTTCCAGGCTGGCTGATAATCGCCTTTACGCGTGAACATCACGTGGATTTCATCCGCTGTGCAGCGAATTTCCCAGTCAAGCCACAGTGCGTTGCCCTGCTGATAACCCCACGACTCGCCATCATCTTCAAACAGACTGCCGTGTGAAACGCCAGTGCCTTGTAACGGATACACTTTTAGCTCGCGTACATTGTCAGCACTCGCTTTCACATGAGTAATACGCGCGGAATGTGGCAGTGCGGCTCCGGCGCGAACCAGAAGTGGCAGGCGCTCAAGCGGTGCGTCGACAACAATCGTCTGGCCGCTGCTATACCATTGGCCAGTGTAATAGTCGTACCAGCCCGCGCCATTTTCCGGCAACCAGACTTCGCGCTCACGCTGGCCTTCTTCCACAACACTTGCCACCAGTAGATCACGGCCCAGCATAAAATCGTCGCACTCTTCGAAGGTTTTCGCGTCGTGTTCGTGGTCGAGGAACGTCGGGCGCAGCATCGGCTCGTCGTCGGCATGGGCCTGCCACAGCAGTGTGTAGAAGTACGGCAACAGGCGATAGCGTGTTTCAATCGCGCTGCGAATTGCCGGCGTGACGCTTGCGTACATCCACGGCTCATTCACGGTCTGGTCGTCATTCCATGAGTGAATAGTAAAGCGCGGGTGCATCACGCCGTTTTGAACCCAGCGTACAAACAGCTCGGCTTCTGGTTTGTCGCCAGAGAAACCGCCAACGTCGTGCCCAACGTTATACAAACCAGACAGGCTCATGCCCACGCCCATGCGGGTGTTATAGCGCAGAGTATTCCAGTTGGTGCGGTTATCGCCGCTCCAGGTTTGCACGTAACGTTGCATCCCGGCGCAGCCGGAACGAGAAATCAGATACGGGCGTTTTTCTGGTGCAAAGGCCTGCTGTGCTTCAAGGGAGGCACGCATCATCAACAGTGGCATGACCGGGCGGATATTTTTGATGGCAATCTCTTCACCAAAACCGTAGCAGCGCGCTTCGCCATCCCACACTTCGTACTCGTTGTTATCGTTCCACGTTGAGTCGATACCCATTTCCAGCAGCTGCGTGGTGACGCCGTTTTGCCACCATTTCACCGTCGCCGGGTTGGTGAAGTCGAGATGTGAACCTTCATCGTCCCAGAAGATTGAGCGCTCCGGGGTATCCTGCTCTGAATCTTGAATAAACAGCCCTTGCTCAACCACTTCCTGGTAGCGCGGGTGATCCTGCAACAGGCACGGCTTAATATTCGCCGCCAGTTTGATACCGGCATCGTGGAACGCCTGGCTCATCACTTTCGGCTGCGGCACTTTGTCGTAGTTCCAGTTGAACACATAGCGCTTGTTGTTAATCGAGGTATAGCCCGACGACAGCTGGAACGAATCGCAAGGGATTGCATGCTCTTCACACAGTTTGATAAAGCTCATCAGCTGGTTTTGCGCGTCAGGTGCATCGGTGTAATGCATGGTTGAACCGCTATAACCGAGGCTCCATTTCGGGCCAAACAGCGTTTTACCGGTCAGGCGCACAAAGGCTTTGGTGACATCTAAAACCTGCGGGCCGAGGAACAGGTAATAATCGACATCGCCAGACTCTGCCTGCCAGCGGCGGTAGGGCAGGTGATAGTTGTCAATTTCATTACCTAAATCCAGCCAGCAGCTGCTCAGGTTGTCGTAAAACATCCCAAAGCTGACATCCGGGCGGCGTGTGATGGTAAACGGAATATGTTTGTACAGCGGATCAGTTGATTGCGCGTTATAGCCCATTGCGTCCAGGTTACGCATTTCATAACGCTTACCGGTACGTTGAAGTGGACCCGCTTTTTCGCCTAAACCGTAATATTGTTCTTCTTTATAGCGGCGCTGATAATGCGCCACGCCATCGCCATGTGCGTTGAGTAAATAAGCGCTGGTTGGGCGGTCGCTTGCCAGGAATTGCCACTCGCCAGCTTCGTTGAGATATTCCCACGCAAGCCACAACGGCTGGTGAACAGTTACACGCAGTTTATCGCTGCTGATGCGAAGTGTGTCACCGAGTTCTTCCATGGTGAAACCCGGCAATGCAAAACCTTCCAGGCTTTCACGATTACGGCCTTCCCATGGCACATCATTTTCTGGCGCGATGCTCCAGGTGCGGTTGAGCGCCAGTTTGTTTTCGCGCTTAATCAGCACACGGAACATGCCTTGTTCTAGTACAAACAGGTTCAGGCGATGTTTCCCATCCACGCTTAGCTCAACGTGGTTGGCATCAGATTTTAACAGTGTCCAATTTTTCAACGTTTTCATCGTTCACAATCCATATATCAGGCACGCTTGGTGCGGCGTTCAGCAATAAAAGAAACCAGGAATACAGCGCCAATCAGGTCAAAGAAGCCCATGGCGATAAATAAAGGGTTGTAGCCAATCTTGTCGGCGGTGACGCCAATCAACAGTGAGAACAGGAAACTGGCAATCCAGGCTGCAGAACCACGCATGCCGTTGACTGTCGCCATCTGGCCTTTATCGAAGGAATCAACAACCAGCGCACTTAACATGCAGGAGATAATCTGGTGCCCGAAGCCACCGACGGAAATCAGGGCGATGGTGATGTACGGGTCTTTTGTGATGGCAACCAGCGCCAGCGAAATCATCAGGAATGCGCCAGTCACCGAACTTGCCACAATGGAATTAGTGCGTGAGCAACCAAACCAGCGGGTATAGATTTTCGTCAGATAGCCACTTGCGATACTGCCGAGGTCTGCGGCAAGGAACGGCAGCCAGGCAAACATCGCTATCTGTTTGAGATCCATTCCACGTTCGGAAGCAAGGTAGAGCGGAACCCAGAAGCTCAGCACGGCCCAGGCCGGCTCAGCCATAAACGCCGGAATGGCGATACCGTAGAAACGCTTGTTTTTGCCCACGGTTTTCAGTGCGGTCAGGAACGGCAGTTTCACCGCTTCAGGTTCGTTATCCTGCTTAATGAAAGCCAGCTCTTCTTTGCTCAGGTTCGGGTGCTGCTCAGGGTTGTGATAGAACAACCACCACAAAATAACCCACAGCATCGCCAGCACGCCGGTAAACATAAACGCGCCCTGCCAGCCAAAAGAGGCGTGGGCAAAGTAGATGATTGGCGGTGCCAGCATGGCACCAATTGAGAAGCCAACGCCTGCCCAACCTGCGGCAATCGGGCGTTCTTTTTTCGGGAACCATTCACCGATAGTTTTGGCGTTAGCAGGTGTTGCCGCCGCTTCAGCTCCACCCATAAAGAAGCGTAAAATTGCCAGTTGTAGCCAGCTTCCGGCACCTGCGTGCATCACACAGACAATCGCCCATACCCCGGCACACACTAAAAAGCCGAGCTTGAGACCGATAACGTCAATTAACCAGCCGCAGATAGGCTGGAATAAGGTGTAAGCCAGTTGAAACGCACCCACAATCCACGAGTATTGTTCGGTAGTAATCCCCAGGCTGGTTTTCAGCTCAGGGGCCAAAATACCCAATGAGTTGCGGGTAATGTAGTTAACGGTAACGCCTAACAAAAACAGGACCAGAACCCACCAGCGCAGGTTGCGGACGGTGCGCTTTGCCTTTACGGCGGTGACACCCGGATTTATGCCATGACTCATGTCGTTCTCCACGAACAGATGTATCTATCGGAAAAATTTATCAATTCACTGATTGAATGAATTGTTATCTAATTGATTAATAATTATTTTTTTAATTTCTCACCGCATGATGGCAGGTTCAATCGCGGCAATGGAGAGAGCGTAAAACAGTTAGAAACGGCTCAATAGTGACTTTGATGCAAAAATTTTCATATGAAAGATAAATACGTGCGTTCGTTAACGAAAATCCCCGTGATAAAGCCATACACTTTATCGTGAAAAATTTTTCATGGCCGAAATGGGCACAGATCACAAAATGAGTAAAAAGCTAAAAATCGCCGAAATTGCTGCGGAAACGGGGCTGTCTATCAGCACGGTTTCACGCGTCCTTGCAGGAAAATCGAATACCAGTGAACAGGCGCGCCTGCAGGTGCTGAACTGCGCCGGGCAAAAAGGTGTACTCGCGGGAATGGCGGCGGGGCGCATGTTACTTAACAGTCTGGTCGTTTTCGCGCCGCAGCGTGCTTTTGATGAGCGATCTGACGTCTTTTATTATCGTGTCACGCAGGGGCTAAGTCAGGCGCTGGCACCGCACGAAGTCCGGCTGCGCTATTGCGCACTTGAAGAAAATGACAGCGATGCCAATCTGTTTTTGAGCAAAATGAATGAACCAGAAACCGAGGCGGCGATCCTGCTCGGCATTGACGATCCGCATATTCACGATCTGGCGGTGGATCTTGGCAAGCCATGCGTGTTGATCAACTGTCGTGACCGTAAAATGCGCCTGCCCGGTGTGGCACCGGATCACCAGTTAATTGGCGACTTTGCCGCGAGCTATTTGTTCGAACAAGGCCATAAATCAGTCGTCACCTTGCTGTGCCTGCGGCGTTATACCATGGAGTTGCGTCTGGCCGGAATTCGTGACGCCTGGGATGCCAGCAACCTGCAATTTGATGACGCTCGCCACCTCATCACCGCGCAGAGCTTTAGTGCGAAAGAGAGTGAAAAACTGATAGACGAGTTTCTGGCGGCCACTCCACGCCACTTGCTTCCCACCGCTTTTTTGGTCGGTGGCGATTTCATGGCGGCAGGGGTGGTGAAGGCGTTGCAAAACGCCGGGCTACGCGTACCGCACGACATTTCAGTGATGAGCATTGATGGCTTTAACCTTGCTGCAATTCACGATGTGCCACTGACATCAGTGCATGTGCCGCGTGACCAACTGGGCGAAGAGGCAATCCATATTTTGCAGCAACGCTTAATTCGCCCGGAAGCGCCGGTCGGCAATTTACTGCTTAACGGCATGCTGGTGGTGCGTGATTCGGTGCGCCGTATTCGCCCAAACAAGAGCCATACGGCGGTCAGTAGCGTGGGGCTTTATGATGAGTGAGTACCGCAAACCTCACACTGCGAATTTCGCGGCAGTTTCATTTCGCGGAACTGGCAGGTCATCGCATCGTACATGACGATTTTCCCGCTTGCCGGTGTGCCGTAATTTGCCAGCAGTTTGATGGCTTCCATCGCCTGCAATGAGCCAATCACACCCACTAACGGGGCCATGACACCCGCTTCAACACAGGTCAGCGCATTGTCGCCAAACAGGCGGCTCAGGCAGCGATAACAAGGTTCGCCATCCTGAAAAGTGAACACGCTGATTTGCCCTTCCATACGAATCGCCGCACCGGAAACCAGCGGTTTTTGGCTGGTGAAACAGCACTGATTAAGCTGATTGCGAATCGCCACGTTATCAGTGCAGTCGAGCACCAGGTCGTGCTGTGCGGTTAGCTCCAGCAGTTGCGCTTCGTCTAACAGCGCATTCACCGTTTCAATCTGAATATGGGGATTGATCGCCGCCAGCATATCCCGGGCGGAGTCCACTTTCGGCTGCCCGATAGTGGCATCACGATGCAGTGTCTGGCGCTGCAAATTGGACAGCGCCACGGTGTCAAAATCCAGCAACGTCAGGTGCCCCACACCTGCCGCGGCAAGGTACGGGGCAGCAGCACAACCCAGGCCGCCAAGCCCAACCACCAATACTCGCGCGGCTTTCAACGCTTCCTGCCCGTCAAAATCAAAACCGCGCAGAATAATCTGGCGGTTATAACGCAGCATTTCCTGATTGCTCAGTTCAGCGCTCATCATCAGCCCCCGAACAGGTGGTTGAATGGCTCAACCTCAACCCAGTCGCCCGCTTCAACATTGCCGCGCTCACGCTCCAGCACAATAAAACAGTTGGCCTGGCTAAATGAGCTGAAAATATGCGAACCCTGGTGGCCGGTGCTCAGCACTTCTAATTGCCCGTCTTCGCCGGTACGCAGTATTCCGCGCTGGAAATCGAGGCGGCCCGGTGATTTTTTCAAGCGCCCAACGGTGCGAGCGCGTTGACGTGGCGGCAGGGCATTACCCTGTTGGCCGCTCAGTTTGGCGAGCAACGGCTGAACCAGTTGATAGAAAGTGAGTGCCGCAGAAACCGGGTTGCCCGGCAGGCCGCAGAACCAGCTGTTTTTTAGGCGGCCAAAGGCAAAAGGTTTGCCCGGTTTAATCGCCAGTTTCCAGAAACCGACTTCACCCAACTCTTCGAGCAGCTGTTTGGTGTAATCCGCTTCACCGACGGAAACGCCGCCGCTGCTGATCACCACATCGGCCTGACTGTCCGCTTCAACAAATGCAGCGCGCAGGGCTTCAGGGTCATCACGGATAATCCCTAAATCAATCACCTCACAGCCCAACTGCTCAAGCATGATATGTACCGCCAGGCGGTTGGTATCGTAGATTTGGCCTTCGCCAAGCGGTGTTCCTGGCAGTTGCAACTCATCGCCCGTGGAGAACACCGCCGCACGCACTTTGCGCAGCACAGTGACCTCTGGAATACCTAACGAGGCAATCAGCGGCAATTCGGCCGCCGTTAGTTTTTTACCTGCGGGCAACACACTCGCACCCTGGCGAATATCTTCCCCACGCAGGCGAACGTTTTGCCCGTTTTTCACTGCTTCGTTAAGACGCACACCGCTTTCGGTCACTGTGGCTTCTTCTTGCATCACCACGGCGTCGGTTTCTGGCGGTACAGGCGCGCCGGTCATAATGCGGATGCAGGTGCCTTCAGGCCAGACGCCTGCAAACGGCTGCCCGGCAAAGGCTTTCCCCGCGACAGGCAACGCCGTGCCCAGCGCGATATCTTTCAGGCGCACCGCGTAACCGTCCATTGCTGAGTTATCAAACCCCGGTACATCGATTGGCGACGTGACAGGGTGGGAGGTAATGCGCCCACAAGCCGTCAGCAAAGGGATGGACTCAGATTCAGTGACAGGAACAATACGCGACAACATCTGTTCCATTGCGGTTTCAAGGGGGATAAGCCCGGCGGTAAATTCCATGAAAGCTCCTGCGGCGCGGGAAAAATATGTCGGACATTATGGCAGAGAAACGCCGCTGGCTGATATACCCGTCATACTTCAAGTTGTGGGGGTGTTGGCTGCGCTTACTTACCCCAGTCACTTACTTAAGTAAGCTCCTGGGGATAAGCTCCCTTGCCGCCTACCCACAACTCGAATTATTTAGGGTAAGAGGAGTAACCCAGAGCGCCATTTTCCTTTACATCACATTTACATCTTTCTATATTCAAAAATCGTCTCATACCGGTTCAATTAATCTGATATCTATAGAGAAAATAAAACCGGATAAACATGACAGGGTTACGTCGCAATGAGCAAAGCAGTAATCGCGATTCACGGTGGCGCGGGAGCCATCACTCGTGCACAACTCAGCCCGGAAAAAGAGCTGCTCTACATTAAAGCGCTGTCGGAAATCGTTGAGGCGGGCCAGGCATTGCTGGCCGCTGGCGGCAGTGCGCTTGATGCCGTTACGGAAGCCGTGCGCTTACTCGAAGAATGCCCGTTGTTCAATGCAGGAACCGGTGCGGTGTTTACTCACGACGACACGCACGAGCTGGATGCCTGCATCATGGACGGCAATACCCTCGAAGCCGGAGCGGTGGCGGGTGTCAGCCATATTCGCAATCCCGTGCTGGCTGCTCGCCAGGTGCTGGAACACAGCCCGCACGTGCTGCTCATCGGGCGCGGGGCGGAAAATTTTGCCGAACAGCATGGGCTTGAACCGGTGTCACCGGACATTTTTTTCACGCAGGAACGTTGGGACCAACTACAGCGTGCCCGCGCAAACCAGCAAACCGTATTGGATCATGATGGCGGCGAGCCTATTCATCCGGACACTAAATTTGGCACCGTCGGTGCTGTTGCGCTTGACCAGTCTGGCAATCTGGCCGCCGCCACTTCAACGGGCGGCATGACCAACAAACTGCCGGGCCGGGTGGGCGATTCCCCAATTATTGGCGCGGGTTGCTATGCCAATAACGCCAATGTCGCGGTGTCATGCACCGGAACCGGGGAAGTGTTTATGAAAACTCTCGCGGCATATGACATTGCGGCCCTGATGGAATACGGCGGGCTCAGCCTGCACCAGGCAACCGAACGTGTGGTGATGGAAAAACTTCCCGTGCTGCAGGGCAGCGGCGGGGTGATTGCTGTCGACAACGAAGGCAATGTGGCGATGCCTTTTAACAGCGAAGGGATGTACCGCGGCTACGGTTACGTGGGTGATGCCCCAAGCGTCGGAATCTATAACAGCCAGGAGCATTGATGCCCCATAGTCACGAACTGCCCGATGACGAAGTGCTCTGCGTGAACGCGCTGAACGTCTCTTTTCGCCAGGAGAGGGTGGATACCCAGGCGGTGTCTGACCTGTCGTTTACGCTTAAGCGTGGTGAAACACTGGCGATTGTCGGGGAGTCCGGTTCGGGGAAATCGGTCACAGCACTGGCATTAATGCGCCTGCTGGAAAGCTCTGCAAGTACCGTCGAAAGCCATCAAATTCTGCTACGCCGCCGCAATGGCCAGGTGATTGAACCCGCAGTACTGAGCTCATCGCAAATGCGTCATGTGCGCGGCGCTGATATCGCGATGATTTTCCAGGAGCCGATGACCTCGCTCAACCCGGTGTTTCCGGTTGGCGAGCAAATCGCCGAGTCCATCCGCTTGCACCAGGGCCTCGGTCAGCGTGAGGCGATGCTAGAGGCGCAGCGCATGCTTGAACGGGTGCGTATCCCCGAGGCGAAAGCCATCTTAGGGCGTTATCCGCACCAGCTTTCAGGTGGCATGCGCCAGCGTGTCATGATTGCCATGGCGCTCTCATGCCGCCCGGCCGTACTGATTGCCGATGAACCGACTACCGCGCTGGATGTGACTATCCAGGCGCAAATCCTCCAGCTGATTCGCGTCCTGCAAGATGAAATGCAAATGGGGGTGATTTTTATCACTCACGATATGGGCGTGGTGGCGGATATCGCCGACCGTGTGCTGGTGATGTATCGCGGCAAAGCGGTTGAAAGCGGCACGGTTGACCAAATTTTCAATGCCCCAACGCACCCTTACACCAAAATATTGCTGGCCGCAGTACCCCGCCTTGGCGCCATGAATGGCCGCGATTTACCCTGCAAGTTTCCGCTCATTGACCCCGAAAACCTTAATAACCCCGAGCCGGAAACGGAGCAGGACACCATCAAACCTGGCTCAACACCGGTACTGCAAGTCCGTGATTTGGTTACGCGGTTCGATATTCGCAGCGGTATTTTTAACCGGGTTACCAGCCGGGTACATGCAGTAGAAAATGTCAGTTTTGATTTATGGCCAGGTGAAACGCTGGGGCTGGTGGGGGAGTCGGGCAGCGGCAAATCCACCACCGGGCGAGCCCTGCTGCGGCTGGTAGAAACTCAGGGCGGCAGTATTCACTTCAACGGCCAGCGTATCGACACGCTCTCCAATGCCGACATGCAGCATGTGCGTAAAGACATCCAGTTTATCTTCCAGGACCCGTACGCCTCACTCGACCCGCGTCTGACCGTTGGCTATTCGATTATGGAACCGTTGCTGGTGCATAACGTGATGCCCAAAGAGCAGGCGCAGCAGCGTGTGGCGTGGCTGCTTGAGCGAGTCGGGTTGCTTCCTGAACATGCGTGGCGTTATCCGCATGAGTTTTCCGGCGGCCAGCGCCAGCGCATTTGCATTGCCCGCGCACTGGCACTCAATCCAAAAGTGGTGATCGCCGATGAGTCTGTCTCGGCGCTCGACGTTTCTATCCGCGCGCAAATCATCAATTTATTGCTCGATTTGCAGCGTGAATTTGGCATCGCCTTTTTGTTTATTTCCCATGATATGGCAGTGGTGGAGCGTATTTGCCACCGTGTGGCGGTGATGTATCTCGGGCAAATTGTTGAGATTGGCCCACGCCGCGCGGTGTTTGAAAATCCACAGCACCCGTATACCCGCAAATTAATGACGGCAGTGCCGGTGGCTGACCCCACGCACCGTCGCCCAAAACCTGTTTTGCTTTCTGATGAGATCCCCAGTACCACGCACAAACTGGGGTTTGAACCGCACGTCGCAACGCTTGTGAATGTTGGGCCGGGGCATTTTGTTGCCCGACCACAGTGATAATCATATTTAGGCAAGGGATAATCAGGAGAACACCATGACAGCATTAAAAAATAAAAAGTGGCTGTTGGCCGCAGGTCTTGCGACCAGCGTCATCGCCTCACCGGCATTTGCTGCAAAAGATGTCGTCGTCGCTGTAGCATCCAATTTCACCACGCTTGACCCATATGATGCCAATGACACGCTTTCGCAGGCGGTAGCAAAATCGTTTTATCAGGGGCTGTTCGGCCTGGATAAAGAGATGAAATTGCAAAATGTGCTGGCAGAAAGCTACACCGTTTCAAGCGACGGGCTGGTTTACACTATCAAACTGCATCCTGGCGTTAAATTCCAGGATGGCACTGACTTCAACGCAGAAGCGGTGAAAGTAAACCTTGATCGCGCCAGTAACCCGGAAAACCACCTCAAGCGCTATAACCTCTACAAGGCGATTGCCAAAACAGAAGCGGTGGATGCCAACACGGTAAAAATCACCCTTAAACAGCCGTTCTCGGCGTTTATTAATATCCTGGCCCACCCGGCAACGGCGATGATCTCCCCGGCGGCGTTGAAAAAATACGGCAAAGAAATTGGCTTCCACCCGGTGGGCACCGGCCCGTATCAGCTGGATACCTGGAACCAGACCGATTTTGTGAAAGTGAAGAAATTCGACGGTTACTGGAAACAAGGCCTGCCGAAACTCGACACCATTACCTGGCGTCCGGTGGTCGATAACAACACCCGTGCGGCTATGCTGCAAACCGGTGAAGCGCAGTTTGCCTTCCCGATCCCTTACGAACAGGCTGGTGTGCTCGAGAAAAACGACAAGCTGGAGCTGGTGGCATCACCTTCCATCATGCAGCGTTATCTCAGCATGAACGTGACGCAAAAGCCGTTTGATAACCCGAAAGTGCGTGAAGCCATCAACTATGCCATTAACCGCCAGGCGCTGGTGAAAGTGGCGTTTGCCGGTTACGCGACACCAGCAGAAGGCGTTGTGCCGCCATCAATCGACTTCGCACAAATTTATAAACCCTGGCCATATGATCCGGCAAAAGCCCGCGAACTGTTGAAAGAAGCAGGCTTCCCGAATGGCTTCGAAACCACGTTGTGGTCATCCCACAACCACAGCACCGCGCAGAAAGTGTTGCAGTTTACTCAGCAGCAACTGGCACAGGTTGGCATTAAAGTGAAAGTCACGGCGATGGATGCCGGGCAACGTGCTGCGGAAGTGGAAGGCAAAGGCCAGAAAGAGAGCGGCGTGAGAATGTTCTACACCGGCTGGTCGGCCTCGACGGGCGAAGCTGACTGGGCATTGTCGCCGCTGTTTGCTTCATCAAACTGGCCGCCAACGCTGTTTAACACGGCTTTCTACAGCAATCCACAAGTTGATAAAGATTTGACTGAGGCGCTGAAAACCACCAATCGTGATGATAAAGCGAAGCTGTACAAAGACGCGCAAGATACCATCTGGAAAGAGTCACCGTGGGTGCCGCTGGTAGTTGAAAAGCTGGTTTCCGCGCACAGCAAAAACCTCAGTGGTTTTTATGTGATGCCAGATACCGGGTTTAGTTTTGATGATGCGGATTTGAAAGAGTGATGATTTGCCCTCACCCTAACCCTCTCCCACAGGAGAGGGGACTGGATCGAGTATCTTTCCCTCTTTCCCTGGAGAGGGAGCTGTCTGGTTGTCTTCTTTTCCCCCTCTCCCTTAGGGAGAGGGCCGGGGTGAGGGGGATCCATGTTTAACTACTTCCTCAAACGCTTACTGGGCCTTATCCCCACACTGCTCATCGTGGCGGTGCTGGTGTTTCTGTTCGTCCATATGCTGCCGGGTGACCCGGCACGCCTGATTGCCGGACCGGAAGCCGATGCCACCGTTATCGAGATGGTGCGCAAACAGCTCGGCCTGGACTTACCGTTGTGGCAGCAGTTTCTGCACTATATCGGCAATATTTTGCAGGGCGATTTCGGCACCTCGATGGTCTCGCGCCGCCCTGTTTCTGAAGAGATCGCCAGCCGCTTTATGCCGACCTTCTGGCTGACCATAACCAGCATGGTTTGGGCGGTGATATTCGGCCTGTTCACCGGCATTATTGCCGCCGTCTGGCGCAATCGCTGGCCGGACCGGCTGAGCATGACGATTGCGGTATCCGGTATTTCATTTCCCGCGTTTGCACTCGGCATGTTGATGATGCAGGTTTTCTCAGTCGAATTGGGCTGGTTGCCGACGGTGGGAGCCGATAGCTGGCAGCATTACATTCTGCCGTCAGTCACGCTTGGCGCGGCTGTGGCGGCAGTGATGGCGCGTTTTACCCGCGCCTCGTTTGTTGATGTGCTGCAGGAAGATTACATGCGCACCGCGCGCGCCAAAGGGGTAAGTGAAACACTGGTTGTCATCAAACATGGGCTGCGCAACGCGATGATCCCGGTCGTCACCATGATGGGGCTACAGTTCGGCTTCCTGCTTGGCGGCTCAATCGTGGTCGAAAAAGTGTTTAACTGGCCGGGGCTTGGGCGCTTGCTGGTGGATTCGGTCGAGATGCGTGATTACCCGGTGATTCAGGCGGAAGTGCTGCTGTTCTCGCTGGAATTTATTGTTATCAACTTAGTGGTGGATTTGCTGTACGCCGCCATTAACCCAGCTATCAGGTACAAGTAAGGATGCGACTCTTTAACTGGCGACGCCAGGCGGTACTGAATGCGATGCCGATTGTTCGGCCAGACCAGGTGCGCACGCCATGGCACGAATTTTTGCGCCGTTTGCGTAAGCAACCTGTGGCAATGTTTGCTGGGATGTTCGTACTATTTTTGATTGTTATTGCTCTAATTGCACCGTGGATTTCCCCGTTCGATGCGGAAAACTATTTTGACTACGACCGGCTTAACGACGGCCCGTCGATGATGCACTGGTTTGGTGTGGATTCACTCGGGCGTGATATTTTCAGCCGTGTATTGGTGGGCGCGCAAATCTCGCTGGCGGCGGGTGTTTTCTCGGTGTTAATCGGCGCGTTGATTGGCACGTTCTTCGGTTTACTGGCGGGTTATTACGAAGGTTGGTGGGACCGCATCATTATGCGCATTTGCGATGTGCTGTTTGCCTTCCCGGGTATTTTGCTGGCGATTGCCGTGGTAGCGGTGATGGGCAGCGGTATGTCGAATGTGATTATCGCGGTCGCCATTTTTAGCATTCCCGCGTTTGCCCGCCTGGTGCGCGGCAACACGCTGGTGCTGAAACATCAGACCTTTATTGAATCGGCGCGCAGTATCGGCGCATCGGATGCGACGATTATCTTCCGCCATATTTTGCCGGGCACGGTTTCGTCGATTGTGGTCTATTTCACGATGCGTATCGGCACGTCGATTATTTCGGCGGCGAGTCTGTCATTTTTGGGGTTAGGTGCGCAACCGCCAACGCCGGAGTGGGGGGCGATGTTAAACGAAGCGCGTGCCGATATGGTGATTGCGCCACATGTGGCACTTTTCCCGAGTCTGGCGATTTTCCTGACGGTGTTGGCGTTTAATTTGCTGGGGGATGGGCTGCGGGATGCGTTGGATCCGAAGATAAAAGGGTAGTTAAAACAACCCTCACCCCGGCCCTCTCCCAAAGGGAGAGGGGGAAACCGTACAATTCCCTCTCTGGGGGAGAGGGCCAGGGCCAGGGTGAGGGGGTAAATCCGCTAAAGCAGAATTAAACCACTGAGCCCCACAGGTCATATTCGTCCGCGTTTTCAACTTTCACGCGCACCACATCACCAGGTTTCAATTTAGTTTCGCCATTGAGATAAACCGCGCCGTCGATTTCTGGAGCATCAGCCATACTGCGGCCAATCGCGCCTTCTTCGTCAACTTCATCAACGATAACCAGAATTTCGCGACCCACTTTTTCTTGCAGACGTTCAGCAGAAATCTGCTGTTGCAGCTGCATAAAGCGGTTCCAGCGCTCTTCTTTTACTTCTTCTGGCACAGGATCAGCCAGTTCGTTGGCGGTAGCACCTTCAACCGGGCTGAACTTGAAGCAACCGACGCGATCCAGACGAGCTTCTTTCAGGAAGTCGAGCAGCATCTGGAAATCTTCTTCGGTTTCGCCAGGGAAGCCAACGATGAAGGTAGAACGCAGCGTCAGATCCGGGCAGATCTCGCGCCATTGCTTAATGCGCTGCAACTGGCGATCAACGCTGCCTGGGCGCTTCATCAACTTCAGAATACGTGGGCTGGCGTGCTGCAGAGGGATATCCAGATACGGCAGGATTTTACCTTCCGCCATTAATGGAATCACATCGTCAACGTGCGGATATGGGTAAACGTAGTGCAGACGCGTCCAGACGCCGAGTTTCGCCAGTTGCTCACACAGGCTAACCATGCTGGTTTTCACCGGCTCGCCGTTGTAGAAACCGGTGCGGTGCTTAACATCCACGCCGTAAGCCGAGGTATCTTGCGAAATCACCAGCAGCTCTTTCACGCCTGCATCAACCAGACGTTTCGCTTCAGACAACACATCGCCAATCGGACGGCTGTCCAGATCGCCACGCATTGAAGGGATGATGCAGAAGGTGCAACGGTGGTTACAGCCTTCGGAAATTTTCAGGTAAGCGTAGTGACGTGGCGTCAGCTTCACACCTTGTTCCGGCACCAGGCTCAGGAACGGGTTATGTTTTGGTTTCGGCACATAGTGGTGAACGTGCTGCAAAACTTGCTCGTAGCTATGCGGGCCGGTGATTTCCAGAACTTTAGGGTGCACCTGGCGGATTTGATCTTCTTTGGCCCCTAAACAGCCGGTTACAATCACTTTGCCATTTTCGTTCAGCGCTTCGCCGATCGCTTCGAGCGACTCTTGTACGGCACTGTCGATAAAGCCACAGGTGTTAACGATAACCATATCGGCATCATCATAACTAGGCACTACATCGTAACCTTCGGTGCGCAGCTCAGTCAGAATTCGTTCAGAATCGACGAGGTTTTTTGGGCAGCCGAGGGAGACAAAGCCAATACGGGGTTGTTGCATACAGGTCACGCTCACAAAGTAATCAATAAAAGAAAAGCCGGGCGATTCTACACGGGTTTTGGGTGTGGCTCTACTGGTTGTTTTTTTCAGCGCACAAGATGAAATTTCAGAATCATTGAAGTGCCTTAGTTTTTGCTTACCTGAGAAGCTGGTTCTATTATCTTCCCGCCCGGCTTAAACGTCATATCCCACTAATAGAGATACTACTTAATGCGCAAGATTTTAGCCCTTACCGGTATGCTGACTGCGGTTGCATTGCTTTCTGCCTGTAATGTGATCCCAACCCCTCTCAACACACCCCCTGCGACGGCGCAAAAATTTGTTTGTGGCGGTGAGAAGCTCGCGATTGATGGCGACTATGCCTGGTATAACGGCGATCGTTACTCTTATCAAAGCATGAGCGGTGGGCAGGCGTTTTATCGCTATCACAGCAGTAACTTCGGCCTGAAAAAAGTCGGTGAAAACCGCACCATGCTTGTCGGTCTTGATGCTAAACCTTGTGTGGCGGCAAACTAATTGATGAATGCGCCCCGTCGCCTGAGTACGCTGCTGCTCGGTTTTATGCTGGCGGGGTGTGGAACGCTGTCTAACGTCGCACCTGAGGCCGAAGTTCCGCAAAAAGCGCAGCGAGCCTGCGGGGACCCGGCAAATCGCGATATCGGCCAATGGTTGCCTGCCATGGTTGAGGAGCAATCACCCGGCATGGTGGTGGGAGTGATTGACGCCCGCAATCAGCGGCACTTCTGGCATTTTGGCGTCACCGATACCGAACACCGTTATCCGGTCAATGAACACACTTTGTTTGCCGTGGGTTCGCTCAGTAAAGGCATGACTGCTGAGGCAGCGGCGGTGTTAGTGGCGCAGGGGCGCCTGCACTGGTCAGATACGCTCGAAACATTGTTACCACCATCGGTGGCGTTAAGCCGCGATGCGAAAAAAATCACTCTGCTGCAACTGGTGACACATACCTCCGGTTTGCCACGGCAAAACATGGATTTGCCAATGTTGACAGCCTTTATTCGTTATCTTGGCAACGGTGAGAATTTCTATTCGCATCTTGATAGTGACGATGTTGTCGCAGACCTGGCTGACTTCAGCAAACCGGGCAATGCCGAACCGCGTTACTCAAATCTGGGTTATGCGGTGCTGGATTACGTGCTGCGCTACCAGACCGGCCAGCGAGCGGATCAACTGGTGCAATCGCTGATCTTTGATCCCCTCGGGATGCACAGCAGCAGCTTTACCCCGCAAAAACTAAAAAGTTACCCGCTACGCGCCATTGGCCATGCGGGAAGCCAGCCGAAATTTATCCCGCGCGGGCAAGTGGTGCCTGACTGGCAGTTCAGCGGCAATATGGTCGGTGCAGGTGGTTTGTATACCAACACGGCCGATTTACTGACTTTTGCCGCAGTACACCTTGCCAGCACGGGTGATGCAACGTTGGATAAAGCGATTCACGATACGATGCAAACCTATTATCCACGGGATAAAGAAGCCGCCAATATTGCCTGGGTAACAGATACCTATGGCGAGCAGTCGATCACTTATCAGGTGGGATATATCGGTGGTTACTCCAGCTATATTGGTATTGATCGGGCGAATCACTTTGCGGTGGTGGTGCTACAAAACAGTTTCACCTGGCAAAATAACCTTGGGCACAGTGTGTTACGACAGATGCTTGAGGAGCAGCGCAACGCAGCCACTTGCCGGGTCACAACCGCTGCGTAATCCCTTGTTTCATTACAAATGTTAGTCATTGTAAAACTTGTTGCCGTGGATCAAAAAACTCGGCAAAAAAACCAGAATCGGTTAAAATTTATCCATACTATAAGTGTGTGTTACTGATTGAAACCACACGGAGGGTAAATGTATGACCGGGGAGCCACTCAAACGTGATCTCTTGAAAAAGATGATTATCGCCAAAATAGACCTTGCCGCTTATCTTGCTCTGAGAAAAGCGAAAGGCTATATGTCTGTCATTGAAACTGAGCATCTGCGCGATAACTTGTTCGACCTGTCTGCTGAGTACCGTGAGAACTCTTTACGCCTCAAATCCCATCTTGCAGCGCATGAAATGGACAGTATTAACCAGGGAATGAATGCGGTTTGTTCTGCCGCCGTTTGCCTGATGACCGGGCGCCACGATTGCCCGCAATATATCGCCATTGATGCCCAAAAACTGGAAAGTTGCCTGTCCGGGCTTTCTGCCAGCCTGAAAGAGATGATGAGCCACCAACTTGCTGTTGAATCGTGATTCTGGGGGGAGGCCACTCCCCCTATCTTAAGTTTTTGTAAAATTACCCACTGTGAAAATCTGTGCGGCTAACCTTACTCAAATATTGCCAATCAGGAGAAGGCTATGCCGCGCCCGTCATTCCATTCACTCATTGCCGCCACGCTGCTGCTTTCAGCAAGCGTTGCCTGTGCCGCCGACGTCAAAATTGATGTCCTGCAAAGTAAGCTCGATCACCCCTGGTCGCTGGCATTTTTACCGGGTAACCAGGGCATGCTCATTACGCTGCGTGACGGACAACTGCGCCGCTGGCAGCCCGGAGAAGGCTTAGGTGACCCGATTGTTGGTGTGCCAAAAGTCTGGGCGCATGGGCAAGGGGGCTTGCTGGATGTGGTTCTGGCTCCGGATTTCGACAAAAGCCGCCGCGTCTGGCTGAGTTTTTCTGAGGGTAATAGCGATGATAAAGCCGGAACAGCCGTGGGCTTTGGCACGCTAAGCAGTAATATGCAGCGGCTGGAAAACTTCAAAGTGGTTTTCCGCCAGACGCCAAAACTCTCGACGGGCAACCATTTTGGCGGGCGCATGGCGTTCGATGGCAAAGGTTATTTGTTTATCGCGTTGGGTGAAAATAACCAACGTTCGACCGCGCAGGATTTGGACAAGCTGCAAGGGAAAGTCGTGCGCCTGACGCAGGACGGCGAGGTGCCACCGGATAACCCATTTGTCGGCAAGCAGGGCACCCGTAGCGAAATCTGGTCTTACGGACACCGTAACCCTCAGGGTATGGCATTTAACCCAGCCAACGGCGAGTTGTGGCTTAATGAACACGGGCCGAAAGGCGGTGATGAAATTAACGTCGCGCAGCCGGGAAAAAACTACGGCTGGCCGCTAGCGACGTGGGGTATTAATTACAGCGGGTTGCCGATCCCTGAAGCGAAAGGCGAAATTGTGGCAGGCACCGAACAACCTGTTTATTACTGGAAGGTTTCCCCGGCTGTGAGCGGTATGGCGTTTTATCACGCTGACAAATTCCCGCAGTGGAAAGGGAAGTTATTCGTGGGTGCGTTAAAAGAGAAAAACCTGATTGAGCTGACGCTTGCGGGCGATAAAGTCACAGAGCAAAAGCGTTTGCTGGACGACCATGGTGCGCGTATTCGTGATGTGCGCGTCGGCCCGGATGGTTATCTGTACGTCCTGACCGACGAATCTGACGGGCAATTACTGAAAATTAGCCCATCAGCCTAAGGTATTAACTTAACGGAATCATCACGACTTTCTTGAATGCCGGGCGCTGGGTCAATTGCTGATACCAGCGCTGCAGATTGGGAAAATCATTCCATTGCACATCAAGATTGAGCAGGTTGTAAACGCTTGGGGCAAGGGCGATATCCGCCACGCTGAACGCATCGCCTCCCAGCCATTTTTGCTTCGCCAGTTCCGCTTCAACCATGGCAAACAGCGTGTTGCATTGCTCAATGCTCTCATCGATAAGTTTTTGACTGCGATCTTCCGGTGCGATGCGTACCAGGCTGAAAAACACACCACGATGCGGGCCTGCAAGGGCGGTTCCTGCCCAGTCCATCCACTTTTCACCGCGTGCCCGGGCGGCAGGTTCTGCTACCCAAAGTGAGTCTTTACCATACTGCGCCGCCAGATAGCGTACGATAGTATTGGACTCCCAAAGCGTCAGGTCGGTGGCGTCGTCGTGAATACATGGCACCAGCGCGTTGGGGTTCATTGCCAGATATTCAGCATCGTGGGTTTTACCAAATTTCCCGCCAGCCGGAACCGATTGATACGCCACGCCTAATTCTTCCAGACACCACAACACTTTTTTCACATTCGTCGAATTATCTCTGCCCCAAACTGTGATCATTTTGTTTCCTCTGTATGTGGGTTTGCACCCCAGTATGCCGTGGGCTGATGAAGAAAACAGCAGTGAACATCAACGGCAGGTAAAAAACTCATCAACGTGGCGGCAAGTCGCGCAGTTATCGAATAAACTTAAAAAACTTTACCAACGTTATGTTTCATTAAGATGTTTCCCGCGATAGCTTACTGGCAACTTGAAACATTAAGTCACGGCGCGCGTCGTAACTTTTATAGAATGGATACTGGGTGGTGTTATGAAAACTTTGCAAATCCCTGCTTCGCTTCGAGCATTACTGGCGGGTACAACCCTGCTGTTGGTGGCCGCACCTGCGGTTAGTGCGGAACAACAGACTGCTGATGCACCGCAAGTTGATGCTAAAGCATGGATCTTAATGGATTATGCCAGTGGCAAAGTATTGGCAGAAGGAAACGCCGATTCACAGCTTGACCCGGCGAGCCTGACAAAACTGATGACCAGCTATGTGGTTGGGCAGGCTATCAAGGCTGAAAAGATTAAGCTGACGGATATGGTTACCATCGGCAAAGATGCCTGGGCAACCGGTAACCCGGCGCTGCGCGGCTCGTCGCTAATGTTCTTAAAACCGGGCGATAAAGTCTCAGTTGAAGATTTGAACAAAGGCGTGATCATCCAGTCAGGTAACGATGCCAGCATCGCGATTGCCGATTACGTTGCCGGCAGCCAGGATTCGTTCGTCAGCCTGATGAACAACTATGCGCAGAAACTCAATCTGACCAATACCACTTTTAAAACGGTACATGGCCTGGACGCACCAGGGCAGTTCAGTACCGCGCGTGATATGGCGCTGCTGGGCAGAGCGTTGATTCATGACGTGCCGGAAGAGTACGCCATCCACAAAGAGAAAGAGTTCACCTTTAACAACATCAAACAGCCGAACCGTAACCGCTTGCTGTGGAGCTCCAATCTCAACGTTGACGGGATGAAAACCGGCACCACCGAAGGCGCAGGCTATAACCTGGTCGCATCGGCAACGTCTGGTGATATGCGTCTGATTTCCGTGGTGTTAGGTACCAAAACCGACCGTGTTCGTTTCAATGAAAGTGAAAAATTGCTGACGTGGGGTTTCCGCTTCTTTGAAACCGTGACACCGATTAAACCGGATGCCACTTTCGTGACTCAACGTGTGTGGTTTGGGGATAAAAGCGAAGTGAATCTGGGGGCTGGTGAGGGTGGCTCTGTCACTATTCCACGTGGTCAGTTGAAGAACCTGAAAGCGAGTTTCTCGCTGACCGAACCGCAGCTTACCGCGCCGCTTAAGAAAGGCCAGGTTGTAGGGACGATTGATTTCCAGCTTAACGGTAAATCAATTGAACAGCGCCCGCTGATGGTGATGCAGGCGGTGGAAGAAGGTGGTTTCTTTAGTCGGATGTGGGATTTTGTGTTGATGAAGTTCCATTCTTGGTTCGGCTCCTGGTTCTAATACCCTTCATATTTTGAGTTGCAGGGGTGTTGGCTACGGCCATTCACCCCAGTCACTTACTTATGTAAGCTCCTGGGGATTCACGTCCTTGCCGCCTACCTGCAATCTCAAACTATTTTGGGTATAGCTTATTTATTACCACTCGAGATGAATATTCTCCGACGCGGCAAATTCAACAAACGCCGCGTCAGGTTCTTCGTTACTGATAATCAAATCAAAAGCAGAAAGTGGCCCCATACAGGCTGAACGCACTTTGCCAAATTTGCTGTCATCTACCACCAGCACACGCTGTTGTGCCATTTCTAATGCCCAATGTTTCACCGGCAACTCATCGAGATTAAAACAGGTTGCCCCATGGCGGATATGAATGCCTGCCGCCGAGAAAAAGGCGATATCCGGGCAAAAATTGTTCAGGCACTCCTGGAAGTTAATCGGCTTGAAAATCGCATTGCTGGCATGAAACTCGCCGCCGCTCAAAATCACGCGGCAGCCGGGTTTATCTTGTAACGCCAGAAAAGTATTTAACGAATAACAAATCCCGGTAAATTGCAGTTCATCATCCAGCGCTTCAATGATGTAAGGCGTGGTCGTGCCACAGTCAAAAAACACCGTTTGATGCGGACGAACCAGTGCTGCCGCAAGGCGTGCAGCATGGCGTTTTTCTTCAATGCGACGGGTTTTCTGATCGCTGAGCAAATAATGGTTAGCGGTAACGCTACGAGGCTCAAGCACCACATATCCGCCCAACAGCACCACGGGGCCGGGTTCGCTGCTGAGGTCGCGGCGAATGGTCATTTCAGAGACACCGAGTAAAGCTGATGCCTCTTTAAGGTGAATTTTGTCGCTGCGTTTAAGCGCCTGAATCAGGCGATTAATGCGTTCGTCGCGTCGGGTTTCCATGGTGAGCAGCTAAACCTTATTGTGTTCCCTCAACAGGGATAGGGTGAGAGCGTGAGTTAACGCATCTTACCTTTGCACAACGGCTTAGTCACGCACCCAGCCTTTGCGGATGGGCAGGGCAAAACAGAAACGATATGCCTGATGCAAGCGAGCATAAAGCGACTCGCCAAGCAGGTTCCAGACCATTTGCGCCAACAGGCAAGAACACAAGCCCACCAGCAAACCGCCGAGCATATCCAACGGCCAGTGCACGCCAAGATAAACGCGTGACCAGGCAATCGCGCAGGCGATAGCAAAAAGCACCACGCCTGACCAAACCCGATGCCAGTACAAAAATGCCAGCGCGAAGGTGAAAATCACCGTGCCGTGGTCGCTTGGGAAAGAATCATCCGGCGCGTGATGCAGGAAGTTATAGCCAAACCCGCTGACAAACGGCCTGTCGTGCGGGAAAGCATGGCCGATAATCCACGATAGAGACACGCTGACGATAATAGCCAGTGCGGTCTTAATCACGACGACACGTTGTGCGGTCATCTGGCGGCGTTGCCCCCACAACCACAGAATGGCAATCAGCAATGGCACGATGCTAATCAGATCTTTGGCAATAAAAATGGCAAATTTAATCAGCCATTCAGGTGAATCAGGTGTGGCATTAATCAGCAAAAAAAGAGACTGATTCAATTGTTCAATCATAACGTTATGAGTTCCTTATCCCGTCAAATGAAGATGATGCCGTACACCCTGCATCGTGACCATAGGACGACAGCCTACTTTGAGCTTCTTAAGAAAACCTTAAACAACTGAACGATTGTTCTGGTTAAATAACAATTCACTATCTACCTCGAAGCCAATTTATTACACTTCGTTCGTTTTTCTTCTCTTTTGAGTTATTCATGCAAAATAATAAACGACTGGGTCGCCAGGCACTGCTTTTCCCGCTGTGTCTGGTGCTCTATGAATTTTCTACGTATATCGGCAATGACATGATCCAGCCCGGCATGCTGGCGGTTGTCGAACAATACAACGCAGGCATTGAATGGGTGCCAACGTCCATGACTGCCTATCTGGCAGGCGGTATGTTTTTACAGTGGCTGCTTGGGCCGCTGTCGGACCGCATTGGTCGCCGCCCGGTGATGCTGACTGGTGTGGTGTGGTTTATCGTCACCTGCCTTGCGACCTTGCTGGCGCAAAACATTGAGCAATTTACCATTCTGCGATTCTTGCAGGGCATTAGCCTGTGCTTTATTGGTGCGGTGGGGTATGCGTCGATACAGGAATCATTCGAAGAAGCGGTGTGTATTAAAATCACGGCGCTAATGGCAAACGTGGCGTTGATTGCGCCGCTACTTGGCCCGTTGGTGGGTGCTGCGTGGATCCACTACGCACCGTGGGAAACGATGTTCGTGCTGTTTGCGGTACTGGCGGCGTTCTCCTTCTTTGGTTTGCATCGCGCGATGCCGGAAACCGCAACGCGTCTGGGCGAGAAACTCTCGCTGCGCGACTTAGGCCATGACTACAAACTGGTGCTGAAAAACGGGCGCTTTGTTGCCGGTGCGCTGGCGATTGGTTTTGTCAGCCTGCCGCTGCTGGCGTGGATTGCCCAATCACCGATTATTATTATCAGCGGTGAAAAACTGTCGACCTATGAATACGGTTTGCTGCAAGTGCCCATCTTTGGCGCATTGATTATGGGCAACCTGGTGCTGGCGCGTTTAACCTCACGCCGTAGCGTGCGTTCGCTGATTATTCTGGGTGGCTGGTGGATTGTACCGGGGCTGGTGGTTGCGGCTGTGGCGACCGTTGCTTCATCGCATGCTTATTTGTGGATGACGGCCGGGCTAAGTCTCTACGCTTTCGGTATTGGCCTGGCTAACGCCGGATTAGTGCGTCTGACGCTGTTTTCCAGCGAGATGAGTAAAGGCACGGTTTCGGCGGCAATGGGCATGTTGCAGATGCTGATATTCACCGTCGGCATTGAGGTGAGCAAACACGCTTATCTGTTCGGTGGCAACGGTCTGTTCAGCCTGCTGAATTTGCTGGGCGGCGTGCTGTGGCTGGGTTTGATGTTTGTATTCTTAAAAGATAAGACCGTCGGCAACAGAACGGATGCGTAATTTTCCCCGCATGCGGTAAAGGGCCATTGAGGATTCGTCACGTTCAGGGGAATGGTTCTGTATTGTCCCCTGAACGCCAGCGCTACTTAATCCGTGTGCCGCTGTGCTCATCAAACAGATGCGTTAGCTGAACGTTTGGCAGTAAGCGCATTTCACTCCCCGGTTTTGTTTGTATCCTGTCTCTGAAGACGGCAATCGCCTTTTGATTGCCGATATTAAGGGCAATCTGTGTTTCCGCACCGGTGGGTTCTACGACATTCACTTCTGCCACCACGCCTCCTTGTGAAACCTGAGAGAAATGCTCTGGTCGCACGCCGTACAAGACTCGTTGCCCCTGCACGCCGGCAGGCACGTTGGCTAACGGCAGACGCAAACCATCATCGGTGACCACCGATTCACGGTCGACTTTGCCGCTTAGTAAATTCATGGAAGGGGAGCCAATAAACCCGGCGACAAACGCATTGCGCGGGCGGTCGTACAGCTCAAGTGGCGTCCCGACTTGCTCGATGACCCCGTCTTTGAGCACCACAATCCTGTCGGCCATCGTCATCGCTTCGACTTGATCATGAGTTACATAAACCATGGTGGCGTTCAGGCGCTGGTGCAGCGCTTTAATTTCGGTTCGCATCTCGACCCGCAGCTTGGCGTCAAGGTTTGACAGCGGTTCGTCAAAAAGGAACACGCGCGGGTTGCGCAAAATAGCTCGCCCCATGGCCACACGCTGACGCTGACCGCCAGAAAGCTGGCCAGGTTTTCGCTTAAGCAACGAGGATAAACCCAGCGTTTGTGCCACCTGAGCGACGCGTTCATCAATCAGCAGTTTTGCCACGCCCTGCATCTTGAGCGAAAACCCCAGATTCTCTGCCACGGTCATATGCGGATATAACGCATAGTTCTGGAACACCATCGCGATATTTCGCTCTTGTGGAGAAATATCGTTAACGATTTCACCATCGAGCGCTATCTCACCGTCGGTAATGCTTTCAAGCCCGGCAATCATGCGCAGCAGAGTGGATTTCCCGCATCCAGAAGGGCCAACCAGCGCGACAAACTCGCCTTCACGAATGGTTAATTCCAGCCCGTTGATTATCACGTTATCTTCATAACGTTTATGAATATTGCTTAACGTAATCGTTGCCATGATTTAGTCCTTGAGACCGCCAGCAGTCAGGCCATGAACGAGATAGCGGCGCACCAGTAGTGTAAATGCCACTACCGGAAGCATCACCAGCGTGCCGCTGGCAGCTATTTTGCTCCACTCCCATCCTTCGTACTGGAGAAAATTGACGATAGCCACCGGTGCCGTGACGGCCTGCGTGCGAGTCAGGATCAAGGCATAGAAGAAATCGTTCCACGAAAAAATAAAACACAGTATGGCGGTAGCCGCCAGGCCTGGCGCCACAAGTGGTAGCGTAATGGTCCAGAATGTTCGCCATATAGAACAGCCATCAAGCCAGGCCGCCTCTTCTAAAGCTGTAGGGACGGCTGCAAAAAAGGTCTGCATCAGCCAGATAACAATCGCCAGGTTGAAGGTGAGATAGACAATCGCCAGCCCGATGACCGTGTCCTGCAAACCTAACCAGCGCCAGGCGAGATAAAACGGAATAGTGAACGCGATGGGCGGTGCCATGCGGGTCACCAGAATCCAGAGTGCAACGTATCTGCGCCCGGGGAATTGCCAGCGGGTTAATACCCACGCCGCGGGAACGCCGATCGCCAGTGAAAGCCCGGTTGATAGCGTACTCACCAGCAGACTATTTCCGAACGAGTGGAGAAAATTCCCTTGCCAGAGCGCGCGAAAGGCATCAAGCGTCGGGGTGAACCACAGCGTGAGGTCAAACACTTCGATGGCCGGGCGAAAGGCCATCACCACCATCCACAGGAACGGGGAAAGCACGGCCAACAGCAATAGCCAGGTTGCGACTTCCCGACTGCCGCGCAGACGAAAAGGCTTTCTGCGTCTTGCGTTGCCAGACACGTGTTCAAGCGCTAGCTTTTCGCTCATCGCTCCACCCCGCTTTGCCAATGATATAGCTCAGTACAAATACCCCAACCAGAATCACCACCGCGATCGCGCTGCCGTAGCCCCAATACGAGAAATTAAACGCCTGAATGAAGCCGTAATAGTTGGTGACTTCAGTGACCGTGCCCGGCCCGCCATCGGTCAAAATATAAATCAGCGGGAACGCTTTAAAGCTGTCGATAAGCCGGAAGAGGGCGCAGACCACCAACACCGGTTTAATATAGGGCAACACGATATAGCGGAAGATATTACGTGCACTCGCGCCGTCCAGACTGGCGGCTTCCAGCGGGTCACGCGGGATCATCTGCAAAGCCGCGAGCACCATTAACATGGTAAACGGGAACCACTGCCAGATATCCGCCACCGCAATCGCCCATAAAGCGGTCGCTGGATTGGCAATCAGCGAATTGAGGGTGATCCCCCAAAGCTCTAACACTTGATGCAGCGGGCTAATATCCGGTGTGTAAATGATTTTCCAGATAAGCGCCACGATAATAGGTGGGAGCACCATGGGGATCAAAAATAATGTTCTGGCGGTATGCAGCCACGCTGATGTGCCATTTAATAGCAACGCTAAACCCAGCCCAATAATCACCTGGAATAACACGCTGACTAACGATAATTTTATTTGCGTAATAATAGAATTAAGAAAACGTGGGTCCTCGAGAAGTTGCCGGTAATTAATTAACGGGTCGCTAAAATTAAATGTTTCCTGGGGATTAGTCAGGCTTAACGGTGTCAGGCTGGTAATGATTAATGCCATTGCGGGTAGTAACGTAATCACCACCAGCAAAATAATCGACGGCATTAACCCGGCCAGCCAGGCGTTGCGCTGTTGGCTACGCCAGTTGGTTTTACCCTTCATCAAGGCTCCTTAGATCTTCGCACCTGAGCGTCTGAGATCGGCAATCGACGCGGTTTGAGCCTGCTGCATCGCCTGTTTCGCTGAAAGCTGACCCGAAATAATCAACGCGATAGCCTTGTTGAGCTGCTGGTCAACCTGAGGATAAACATCCACGGTGCGGTATTTCATGTAGCCACCCTGGGCTGCACGTTCAATGGCGCTGAGCGAAAGCTGAGCCAAATCGACACCGTTGATAATTTGCTTACTGCGATAGGCCTGGGAATCAATATCGCTCCGGCGTGTTGGGGAACCGTACCCCGCCTGAACCGCCCGCTGCGTGGTTTGCTTAGAAAGCGCCCACTGAATAAATGCCCACGCCGCCTCTTTATTTTTCGAACCCGCAGGGATCCCCAGCGCGTGTACCGCCATCCCAGGGAAGCGTCCTGCTGGCCCTTGTACCAGTTGACCGAAATTCACAGTCTTTAATGTGCGTGAAGATGCCGGGTCGCCAAGCTGCGCCAGGTAGGGCTGGCTTGAGTCGGAGAAATTAACGCGCCCTAATTTTAGTGCCTGAGTCGATTGATCAGCGGTATAAGTCAGGCCTCCGTTCGGGCCAAACTCGCGGATAAGTCGTGCAAAATAGTCCGCTGCGGCGATAGCCTCTGGGGTATCAAGTGTCGGGAACAGGTCGTCAGGCGGATTGCGGAATACGTTGCCGCCAAACGCTTGCAGATAAGGAATGAACGTCCAGCCGTAATGGCTATCGGTCACATAAGCCGCCACACGTTCCTTTTTATTGACGGCCTGGAAAACCTTAACCAGATCGTCGGTGGTGTCAGGGTATTTGAGCCCGGCTTGTGTCACCAAATCAAAGCGCGAGGCGCCTGAAATCATCCCTTCGACTACCCAGGGAATGCCGTACAGTTTGCCATCCCGCCCGGTTTCCGGTGCCAGCCCGCCTTGCAGAAAGTCATGCACGTCCCACTCGGCACTGGTCAGATTTGGGTTGGCGATGAATTCATCCAGCGGTGTTAACCAGCCGGAGTTTATCCAGCGACTGGTGTAGATAAACGTTACGTTGACTACGTCGTAGGCGGAACCTTTGGTGGACAGCTCGAGATCGGCTCGCTGGTTATAAACCGGAAATGCGGGCGTATCGAAGTTCACTTTCGCCCCGGTCAACGCTTCAAATTCCGGTAGCCACTGGCGCAGTAAAGTGGGGTAAGCGGTGCTAAACGTCGAGACATTCAGCGTCACGCCATCATACTTTTTGGCACCATTAGCGCCGCGTGCAAAAGACGGTACCATCGCATACACCCCGAAGGCCGCCATCGCTTTCAATAAATCCCGACGTTGCATCATTCTCTTCCTTTTTTATTCGCGGCTCAGGCCACTTCGCTGACGGGAGATTGCGTATCCGGGCGGCTCAAGGTGCGGCTACGGCTGCCATCAACGGCCACGGCGGCATCGCCCTCAATGGTGACGCGGCGTACGAGGCGCGGTTGTGTACCGTAATCATTGACCGCGTAATGCTGTGTCGCCCGGTTATCCCAAATCACCACGTCATCTTGCTGCCACTGCCAGCGCACGGTGTTTTCCAGTTGGATGACACGGTTTTGCAGCAGCTCAAACAGGCGTGCTGATTCACGGCTGCTAAAGCCAGATAAGCGTTTGAAGAAATGTCCGAGCAGCAGTGCCTTTTCGCCACTGACCGGATGCACATGGACCACCGGATGCTCTGCCTCATAAACCGCAGAAACAAAGACTTTACGGTGATGATCCAGGCGCTGCTGTTCGGCCACAATGCGGTCTGCACCATAGTCATAATCATTGCTGTGAACCGCTCGCAGGCTTTCAGCAAAGCGCTTTAACTCTTCAGGCAGGTTTTCATAAGCCGTCGCGGTATTTGCCCACACGGTATCGCCGCCGTATTCAGGAATTTTCACGCCACGCAAAATAGAAATTTTGGGGAAAGCCTCAACGAAGGTGACATCGGTATGCCAGGAATCCGCTCTGCCGCCGCCTTTCGAAGCATCGAGTTCGAAGAGTTTGGTACCGGTGGGCGCTGGAACGGTAGGGTGGGCAACCACTTTGCCAAATCGTGCACCAAAGGCCTGGTGAGATTCGTCATTTAATTGTGTCTGCTTACGGAAAAAGAGAACTTTATATTTCACCAGTGCGGCTTCTATTTGTGAAAATATATTTTCATCGATGTCAGGTGTTATTTTAAAGTCAACAATCTCAGCGCCAATATTCCCGGAGACACGGCGTATAGTCAGGTTTTTAAATTCAACGTCAGAATGTGAAGAATGAATTGTCATAGGAGCGGACCATTAATGGTGAAGTGAGTTCGCAGTATAAAAATTACAAATTGATAACTAAAAGAACTATTCTGCATAACTTAAAGATTTGCTGGTGGCAAAGCTAAGTTAATTTACGTATATAGGCAGAAGGGGGCATTATTGGCGGGAAATAAAAATGGCTCCCGGTTAGGGGAGCCATTAAAGATTTTACTGATATACGATTACTTAACTGCCATACCCGCTTGAGCGCCGCTGTCTGGGCTTAACAGGAATATATCTTTCCCGCCAGGACCTGCCGCCATCACCATCCCTTCCGAGATGCCAAAGCGCATTTTACGCGGTGCCAGGTTTGCCACCATGATGGTCAAACGGCCTTCCAGTGCGGCTGGGTCCGGGTAAGCTGAACGGATACCGGAGAACACGTTACGTTTCTCACCACCAAGGTCCAGCGTCAGACGCAACAGCTTGTCAGAGCCTTCAACAAATTCCGCTTTCTCAATCAGTGCAACGCGCAGGTCCACTTTAGCGAAATCATCAAACGCGATGGTTTCGCCAATCGGGTCGTCAGCCAGTGGGCCGGTTACCGGAGCGGCAGCCGCTTTCACTTCTTCTTTTGATGCTTCAACCAGAGACTCAACCTGTTTCATTTCAATGCGGTTATACAGCGCTTTGAAATTATTTACTTTGTGGTCGAGCAGCGGCTGCTGGATAGCATCCCAGCTCAGTTCGCAGTTCAGGAAGGCTTCAGCACGTTCAGCAAGCGTTGGAATAACCGGTTTCAGCCAGGTCATCAGTACGCGGAACAGGTTAATACCCATGGTGCAGATGGCTTGCAGGTCAGCATCGCGGCCTTCCTGTTTTGCTACAACCCACGGCGCTTGTTCGTCGACATAGCGGTTTGCCACGTCTGCCAGCGCCATAATTTCACGCACGGCTTTACCAAACTCACGACTTTCCCACGCTTCACCGATGGTCTGTGCCGCGTCGGTAAAGGTTTTGTACAACGCCGGGTCAGCGATTTCAGCAGACAGCTGGCCATCAAAACGCTTGGCGATAAAGCCGGCGTTACGCGATGCCAGGTTAACCACTTTGTTGACGATGTCGCTGTTCACGCGCTGCACGAAATCTTCCAGGTTCAGGTCGATATCGTCGATACGTGAAGAGAGTTTCGCGGTGTAGTAATAACGCAGGCTATCGGCGTCAAAATGGTTCAACCAGGTGCTGGCTTTAATGAACGTACCGCGAGATTTGGACATCTTCGCGCCATTCACTGTCACATAGCCGTGAACGAACAAGTTGGTTGGTTTGCGGAAACCGCTGCCTTCCAGCATCGCAGGCCAGAACAGGCTGTGGAAGTAAACGATGTCTTTACCGATGAAGTGATACAGCTCGGTGGTGGAATCTTGCTTCCAGTATTCGTCAAAGCTTGTGGTGTCGCCGCGTTTGTCGCACAGGTTTTTGAATGAACCCATGTAACCAATTGGCGCGTCCAGCCAGACGTAGAAATATTTGCCCGGTGCATCAGGAATTTCGAAGCCGAAGTAAGGCGCATCGCGGGAGATATCCCACTGTTGCAGACCAGACTCGAACCACTCCTGCATTTTGTTCGCCACTTGCTCTTGCAGAGCGCCAGAACGTGTCCAGGCTTGCAGCATTTCGCTAAACGATGGCAAATCAAAGAAGAAGTGCTCGGAATCACGCATCACCGGAGTTGCGCCTGAAACCACAGACTGCGGGTTAATCAGCTCGGTTGGGCTGTAAGTTGCGCCACAAACTTCGCAGTTATCGCCGTACTGGTCCGGTGCTTTACATTTCGGGCAGGTGCCTTTTACGAAACGGTCAGGCAGGAACATGCCTTTTTCCGGGTCGAAAAGCTGAGAAATGGTACGGTTTTTAATGAAACCGTTCTCTTTCAGACGGCCATAAATCAGCGTTGCCAGCTCGCGGTTTTCATCGCTATGCGTCGAATGATAGTTATCATAGCTGATGTTAAAGCCAGCAAAATCAGTCTGATGCTCCTGACTCATTTCGGCAATCATCTGCTCTGGTGTGATACCTAACTGCTGTGCTTTCAGCATGATAGGTGTACCGTGTGCATCGTCCGCGCAGATGAAGTTGACCGTGTTTCCGCGCATTCGTTGGTAACGGACCCAGACGTCAGCCTGGATGTGCTCCAGCATGTGACCAAGGTGGATTGAGCCGTTAGCGTACGGAAGTGCGCACGTTACCAATAATTTTTTCGCGGTATGAGCCATAGTAGAAATTGCATCTTCTAAATAGAAAAGGGCCTTAGATGTTAACTGAGAGCCGCCTTGTGGTAAACCACACAAGCTGAACAAGGAAATTTTATCGCGCCTGGCGGGTTCTGGTATGCTTAACAAACTGCAATGTCCGACAATAAAAACATAAGGAGCCGGGATGAATTCGCAATCCCCGTCAAGTCGTTCCCCCGAGCAGCTGCGCGCTATGGTCGCCGGGACACTGGCCAATTTTCAGCACCCCACCCTCAAACATAATCTGACCGCACTTAAGGCGCTGCACCATGTCGCGATGTTAGACGACACGCTGCATGTCGAGCTGCTGATGCCATTCGTCTGGCGCAGCGGTTTTGAAGCGCTGCAAGAACAGTGCAGTTCGGATTTGCTGCGTATTACCGGTGCAAAAGCGGTGGACTGGAAACTCAGCCACAACATTGCCACGTTAAAACGTGTGAAAAATCACCCCGGCATTAACGGCGTGAAGAACATTATCGCCATCAGTTCTGGTAAAGGCGGGGTCGGGAAGTCGAGCACGGCCGTTAACCTGGCGCTGGCGCTGATTGCCGAAGGGGCGAAAGTCGGGATTCTGGATGCGGATATCTACGGCCCGTCTATCCCAAACATGCTGGGCGCTGAGCATGAACGCCCAACCTCACCGGACGGTACGCACATGACGCCAATTATGGCGTATGGCCTGGCAACCAACTCCATTGGTTATCTGGTGACCGACGAGAACGCCATGGTGTGGCGCGGCCCGATGGCCAGCAAAGCGTTGTTGCAGATGCTGCAAGAAACCATGTGGCCTGATTTAGATTATCTGGTGCTGGATATGCCGCCGGGCACGGGTGATATTCAGCTGACGCTGGCACAAAATATTCCGGTAACCGGGGCCGTCGTGGTCACCACGCCGCAGGATATTGCGCTGATTGATGCACGTAAAGGCATTGTGATGTTTGAGAAAGTGGATGTGCCGGTATTGGGCATCGTCGAAAACATGAGCATGCATATTTGCAGCAACTGCGGTCACCACGAGCCGATTTTCGGCACCGGCGGCGCGCAGAAGCTCGCGGATCAGTACCACACCACACTGCTGGGGCAGATGCCGCTGCACATTACGCTGCGTGAAGATCTCGATGCCGGTAAACCGACGGTGATTAGCCGCCCGGAAAGTGAATTTACGGCGATCTACCGCCAGTTGGCGGGGAGCGTTGCAGCCCAGCTTTACTGGGGCGGGGAAGTGATTCCAGCGGATATCGCGTTCAGAGCGGTGTAATTTAAAACCACCCTCATCCCGACCTTCTCCCTGAGGGAGAAGGAGAAAACTGAGTTCCCTCTCCTGGGGGCTGTCTCTTATACACAACTCACCCAGGCAATTTTGTCAGGGTGAGATCTGT
>NZ_LXER01000019.1 GCF_001654925.1 Buttiauxella brennerae ATCC 51605 | reverse complement strand
CTTATGGGGAACACTGGGGCAATTTATACCGGGTACAAGGTCAAAACCGGCTCGGTGTGGTCTTTAGGTTTTGACGTTGACCTTGTGTTCCGGCTTCAATCGCACCGTTTTTTACCCTTCAGTCGGGGTCACGTGGCCGGGAGCCACGTGAGTGAGCGATCGTCTGGAACGAGTCGCGAACGACCGCGAATGTTGGGTGAAAAACGGTGTTTACCGCTTGCGGCGATTGATTTGCCGGGAGTCCGGGTTCTTAGGGTGACGACGGTGGTCACCCTAAGACGTTCACCAGTTCAGTGGCTATATGAAACAATGAACATCGGGTGAACGGAACTGTCTCCCTTCTCACAAAGATGTGACTAAGAGACAGCCTGGGGGAGAGGGATATTTATTCCCAAAATCAAAAATTATTGAATCCCTTCAAAGAAAGTTAAGCCACATCGTTGTATGTTACGCGCCGTTTAACACGCAATGGCGGACGTAATGTACGAGTTTAACCTGGTGTTACTGCTCCTTCAGCAGATGTGCGTCTACCTGGTTATCGCCTGGTTGATGAGTAAAACGCGTCTGTTTATCCCGCTGATGCAGGTCACTGTACGCTTGCCGCATAAATTACTCTGCTACGTCACGTTCTCTATCTTCTGCATTATGGGCACCTATTTTGGCCTGCATATCGACGACTCCATCGCTAACACACGGGCGATTGGTGCGGTAATGGGCGGGTTGCTCGGTGGGCCGCTGGTAGGCGGGCTGGTGGGTTTAACCGGCGGGCTGCATCGTTATTCGATGGGAGGCATGACCGCGCTAAGTTGCATGGTTTCCACCATTGTAGAAGGGCTACTTGGTGGGCTGCTGCACCGTTTGCTGATTCGCCGTGGCCGTAGCGATTTGCTGTTTAACCCGCTGACCGCAGGTGGCATTACGCTGCTGGCTGAATTTTTCCAGATGGGCATTATTTTGCTGATAGCCCGCCCGTTTGCCGATGCGTTGAACCTGGTGAAAAGTATTGCTGCGCCGATGATGGTGACCAACACCGTGGGTGCCGCGCTGTTTATGCGTATTCTGCTCGATAAACGGGCGATGCTTGAGAAATACACCTCGGCGTTTTCGGCCACCGCGCTGAAAGTGGCGGCCTCCACCGAAGGGATTTTGCGCCAGGGTTTTAACCAGGAAAACAGCATGAAGGTAGCGCAAGTGCTGCATCAGGAGCTGGATATTGGCGCGGTCGCTATCACCGATAATGAAAAGCTGCTGGCGTTTACCGGTATCGGTGCGGACCACCATCTTCCAGGTCGGCCCATCTCTTCTGAATATACCTGGCAGGCCATTGAGCGTGGGGAGGTGGTTTATGCTGATGGGAATGAGGTGCCATACCGCTGCTCGCTACACCCGCATTGCAAACTCGGCTCCACGCTGGTTATCCCACTGTATGGCGAAAACAGCCGGGTGATTGGCACCATCAAACTGTATGAAGCGAAAAACCGTTTGTTCAGTTCGATTAACCGCACGCTGGGCGAAGGCATCGCGCAGCTGCTCTCAGCCCAGATTCTGGCGGGGCAGTATGAACGCCAGAAGCAGATGCTAACGCAGTCTGAAATCAAACTGCTGCATGCCCAGGTGAATCCGCATTTCCTGTTTAACGCCTTAAATACGCTGGTCGCTGTTATTCGCCGTGACAATGAGCAGGCATGCCAACTGGTGCAATATCTCTCAACTTTCTTTCGTAAAAACTTAAAACGCCCGAGCGAAATCGTCACCCTTGCGGATGAAATAGAACATGTGAACGCCTATCTGCAAATTGAGCAGGCACGTTTTCAGTCACGCCTGAAAGTACAACTGAATGTGCCACCCCAGCTGGCACAAATTCGGTTACCCGCTTTTACCCTGCAACCGATTGTCGAAAATGCCATTAAACACGGTACGTCGCAGTTGCTCGGCGTGGGTGAAATCACCGTTAATGCCTGTCTGTGGGGTGACCATTTGGATCTGTCTATTGAAGACAATGCCGGTTTATATCAGGAAAACACCAGCGCCAGCGGGCTTGGCATGAGTCTGGTGGATAAACGGCTACGCGCTCGTTATGGCGATGACTGCGGCATTAAAGTGGATGTTGAACCCGACCGATTTACCCGCATTACCCTACGTTTACCTCTGGAGGAAACCCCATGTTAAAAGTGCTGATTGTCGATGACGAACCATTGGCGCGTGAGAATTTGCGCATCATGCTGCAAAACGAGCCAGACATTGACGTCGTGGGGGAGTGTGGTAACGCGGTGGAAGCGATTGGCGCGGTACACCGCTTGCATCCGGACGTGCTGTTTCTCGATATCCAGATGCCGCGCATCAGCGGGCTGGAAATGGCGAGTATGCTCGATCCTGAACAGCGCCCTTACATCGTGTTCCTCACCGCCTTTGACGAGTACGCGGTGCAGGCATTTGAGGAGCACGCTTTTGACTATTTGCTCAAACCGATAGACAGCAAACGGCTCGAGAAAACCCTGCACCGCCTGCGCCATGAACGCGTTGACCAGGATATGACGTTGCTTGCGCCAAACCAGGAAGATCTCAAATTCATTCCTTGTACCGGGCGCAGCCGCATCTATCTGCTGCAAATGGAAGAGGTGATGTACGCCAGCAGCCGCATGAGTGGCGTGTATGTGACCCATGCGCAGGGGGGTGAAGGGTTTACCGAACTGACGTTACGCACGCTCGAAAGCCGCACGCCGCTGGTTCGCTGCCATCGGCAATATCTGGTTAATATGGCGCACCTCAAAGAGATCCGCTTTGAAGAGGGTGGGCAAGCCGAACTGATGCTGCGCGACGGGCAGTCTGTCCCGGTGAGCAGGCGTTATTTAAAGAGCCTGAAAGAAGCGCTGGGGTTGAAAGCGGTCTAGTTTAAAAGGATATAGTTTTATGTAGGGTATATGCGGTCATGCCGATATACTGCCCGCTTTGCAAGATTTTGAACGAGAGAACCACCAACTATGATGAATAACGATGTACTACGCAGCGTGCGTTACATGCTGAATTTGGGCAATGACGATATGGTGAAAATTTTCGCCCTGACCGACACTGCCGTGACTGCTGAGCAAATTGTTAGCTGGACTAAAAAAGAAGACGAAGAGAACTTCAAACTTTGCCCTGACATTCTGATGGCTAACTTCCTTAACGGCCTGATTTACTTCAAACGTGGCAAAGACGAAAGCAAACCTGCGCCAAAAATCGAACGCAAGATGACCAATAACATCATCCTGAAAAAACTGCGTATTGCGTTTGATTTGAAAACTGATGACGTGCTGGAAATTCTGACCTCGCAGGAATTCCGTATCTCGATGCCAGAAATCACCGCCATGATGCGTGCACCAGAGAACAAAAACTTCCGCGAGTGCGGCGACCAGTTCCTGCGTTACTTCCTGCGCGGTTTGACTTCACGCGTACACGTCGCGAAAAAATAAGATTTATTGCGGTGGATGGTGCTCGCGCACATCCACCCTGCTGTAGGTCAGATTCGCGCAGCGGCATCCGATATAAAGCTGTGACCTCCAAACTATCCCCGCGCTTCGTTCTTCCGCTTCACGATATCAGCCATCACCGCCAGCGCAATTTCTGCCGGAGTTTTACTTCCCAGCGGCAAACCAATCGGCGCATGAATGCGTTGCAGTTCCTCCCGGCTAAACTCCGCAATAGTCTGCAAACGCTCAAGCCTGCGGGCGCTGTTCTTCTGCGAACCCATTGCACCAATGTAAAATGCGGGTGTATTCACCGCTTCCATTAAAGTCAGGTCATCCATACGCGGATCGTGGGTGAGTGCGACAATCGCTGTGTTGGCGTGGCAACTGTGCTGTTCGAGATAGTTCGCCGGGAAGTGTTTAATTAACGTGATTTCAGATTTCAGAAGAGCGGCAAAGTTTTCCAGCGCTTCCGGGCGATTCTCGCAAACTAACACTTCAAAACCCAGCGAGCTGGCAAAGTCAGCACAATAGAGCGCCACACTCGACAGCCCGGCAATCAGCAAACGTGGGGCGGCGGCAACATGCACGGTAATTTGCTGCCCGTTGCGTTCAACCTGAGTGATATCGGCAAATTCGGTGGCTTCCAGATGGCGGCAAGGCTCAGGGAGCGTCAGACGTTTTTGCAAGGCAAAATGGCCATTTAGCGCAGCTGCCATCTTTTCGAGATACTGCACATTTCCTGAGTGAGCAGGCAGATACTCCACCAGAATATCTAGCACGCCGCCGCAGGGCAGTGCGATGCCTGGCTCAAGCCCACCTTCACCGTAACGCACAACCTGGCTGCTTTGCTGGTACTCACCCTGCGCGATTCGTTGTAAAAAATCCTCTTCGACACAACCACCCGAAAGCGAGCCACAAAAGCGACCGTCGGCAGTGGCAACCATTAGCGCACCCGGTGAACGGGGCGATGAACCAAAGGTGTTTAATACCGTACAGAGCCAGACAGGTTGTTGCTCAAGCCAGCGACAAGCCTGGTGAACCACACTGATATCAAGATGCTGCATGATTATTTTCACTCCTTTGAGCCAGATGTGATGGAAGGTCGATATCACGTTGCGAGTCGGCATCGCCAGCCGCGATGAGATGCACAGCTTCAGCGCGTAACAATTCACGGGCACCGTTGTCGCCTGAAAGCTGGCTCAGTTTTTCAAACCACTGGCGTGCGAAACCGACTGGATGACCGGGGTGTTCACCCACACATGGTCGTGCAAGCGTGTGAAACTCCAGCGCGTCTGCGACCTCGATAAACAAAGCTGGCGCTACAAAAGGCATATCGGCCAGATGAATCAGCCAGCCTTGCCAGTGCGCAGTGGCGCAAACACCCGCGGCAATCGACTCACCCAAACCGGCACTGGCAATGAGTGTCACGGGAACCTGTTGCGCATGGCACAACGCTTGAATATGAGTATTTTCCGGGCGAGTCACAACATGCACTTCCAGACCAGATGCTTGCGCATGGCGTAGCGTTTGCGCAAACACACTGTCGTTGTTGAGCAACGCATTCAGTTTGTTACCTTCTCCCCCCGCTTTTCTGAAGCGTTCAGCACACCCTGCAGCGGCAATAAGAATGCCTGCTTTCATATTCAAGGCTTATTCCTCACTGCCTTTCTGATTACGCAATACCATGAGTAATTTGCGCAACAATGTTTTTTTTATGAAAATGAGATGTTAATTCTCACATGATTTAGCTTAAATATATATACTTATATTCACTACGGAAATGTATAAGATCTACGCATAATTGTTTGAAAAAAAGACAATAATAATTTTAAACGGGACGTTTTATGAGCAATTTTAATCCATCACGGCGCAGTTTTATTAAACGCGCGGTGGTTGCCGGAGTCGCGGTGTATCTTGCCCCTCTCTATAGCCGTGCTTATGCCGCGCTATTTGAACAAAAAATCCTTCATTCGCCGAACTGGGATGCCAAAAACAAGCGCATCCGTTTCCGAATTGACGGGAAATCAAAAGTGATGGGGCAGAAAGTCTTTGCCCGCGATATTCGCGCGGTAGACATGCCGCACTGGCCGCAGAAACAGGCACATGCTTTTATTTTGCGCACCACCAAAGCCGACAGGTTGTTTAGCGGTATCAATCTGGCTTTATTGGGTGATGATCTGAAACCCGATCGTCTGGTGACCGCCGAAGATCTGGCGCGTGATGGCCTGGCATTTCCGGCGTTCTATGGTGAAGACATGCTGCTGCCGACCGGCAAAACGCCGGCATATCTTGGGCAAGCTGTTGCCATCCTGATTTACCACGATTTTGCCCGTTTCCGCTTTGCCAAAGACAAACTGAAATTTAAAGACGAAGTTATCCAGTACGGTGCCGAAACCGGCCCGCTTGAGCGTGACCCGTGGGGCACCTTCCGCTTTGTGCGCGTCGGTGGTGCCACTTCGCAGGACGACGATCACTTCTCCAGCCTGAAAGACATGCCTATCTTCCCGGTGTCGATGAAAAAGCATCTGCCGGTCTGGCCTGAAGGGCGCGAAGGCGGCAAGCTGGATCAGGAAGGCATGTATTACGCAGGCATGATTGCCGATGAACTGAAGAACCCGCCGGAAGACTGGCTGGTGCTGTCACGCCGCTACACCACACAATCTATCGACACCGCAGCACTTGAGCCGGATAACGCCAACGGCTGGTTCGATGAAGCGACGCAAACACTGCATATGGTGGTGCCGACGCAATCCCCACAGGAAGTGGCAGACGAAATGCCACGCATGCTGGCAAAACGCACGCAGCCGGTAAAACAGCTGATTCTGCACCCGTGTTACACCGTGGGTTATGGCTCAAAAGATCACTACAACTTCCCGTATTACGGTGCGGTTGCCGCAATGTATGGCGACGGTCACCCGGTGCGCCTGGCGAACGACCGTTACGAGCAGTTCCAGAGCGCACTCAAACGCCACGCGTTCGATATGAATTACACCATCGCGGTGAATAAAAAGACCGGCATCCTGCAATCATTTTTGGGCGACATGACCGCCAACGGCGGCGGGCGCAGCAACTTTACCCCGTCAGTTTCGATGGTGGGTGCCACGGCGGCACAATCTATTTATTACTTCCCGAAAAGTGATTTATCGGCAGTGGGCGTGGCTTCTCGTGCCATCGACGCGGGTTCCGCTCGTGGTTATGGCACGCTGCAAAGTATGGCCGCCACTGAAATGATGGTGGATGAAATTGCTGCGCAACTGAATATCGACCCGATTGAATTCCGGATGCGCAACGCGCTGAAATCAGGCATGAAAAACACCCAGGGCGCGATCCCTGCCGGGGCGATTCGGGTTGATGAAGTGCTGGCGAAAGCGGCAAAACATGAAATCTGGCTGAAACGTGCCGAACGCAAAGCCGAATTTGAAATGAAGAACCCAGGCAAACGTTATGGCGTGGGCTTTGGCTGCGTACAAAAAGACTTTGGTACCGGGGCGGAAACCTCCTTTGCGCGCGTGGAAGTCGGTGCCGATGGGCGTATTGCCTTGCATCACAGTGGTGCGGAAATGGGCACCGGCATGTCGACATCACAATCCGTGCTGTGCGCCCAATGGCTGGGCAAACCGGCAGACGAAGCGCATTTCTCGGTAACCGACTGGAGTTCTCTGCCGGTTGTTACCAGCGGCGACCCGTACATTATGTCTCAGGAAGATCAAGACAAACTGTCTGCCAATCCTTCCTGGTCGCCGTCTTATTGCTCGCCATCAAGTGCCAGTAACTCGGCGTATTACTTCTCACACAGCACGCGTGAAGCGGCGCGTTTAGTGTTTGAGCATGGTTTGTGGCCTGCGGCAATGGCTATCTGGTCCACCGGAATCGGTGGTGGTCAGGCCGCACCGCTGGTGGTGCGCATCGAAGACGCCCGTTGGGTGGAAGGTGGTTTAACCGCCGCCGGAATGGAAATCTTAAGCCTCGAATTGCTGGCTAAAAAAGCCCACGAAATGAACCTGATGACCGGTGCTGCGGTGCACGTCTTTAACCGCTGGCAGTGGGCAGAAGCGGACTTTAAAATCGGTGAACAAAGCAAACGCCTGCCTGTGGACGGGCTTTCCGTGCGTAACGGCACCGGAGAGTTCACCACCCTTGCCCGGGAACATGTTTACTACCCGCCAACGCAGCGTAACAACGCGGCGGTGACCTATTACAGCGCCGTCGGCACGCTGGCGGAAGTGGCGGTCAGTCTCGCAACCGGCGATGTCGAACTGCTGAACCACCACTCGATTATGGAGTGCGGCAATCTAATCGTCCCGGAACTGGTTTCCGGGCAGCTGCAGGGCGGCCTGGCGATGGGTATTGGCCACGCACTACACGAATATTTACCTCTCTATGAAGACGGACCAGGCAACGGGACATGGAACTTCAACCGTTATCACCTGCCGCGTGCCAGCGATGTGGCGGTCTGGAAACAGACTGGCGATATCCTCCCCGCGCTTTCGGAAACTGACCCACCAAAAGGCATGGCTGAAGTCGTGATGATCCCGGTTGTCGCCGCGATTGTGAATGCGATTGCCGATGCCACCGGCCACCGTTTCCGTGATTTGCCCGTCCGTGCTGAAAATATTCGTGAGGTATTACCATGAGCATCACAACTAAACCAATGAACCTGACCATCAACAACAAACCCTACGGCCCGATTGATGTGCCGGAAGGGTTGATGATGATCGATTTCCTGCACGAATATGTCTATCTGACCGGTTCACGCCTGGGCTGCGGGCAGGGCATTTGCCACGCCTGTGTGGCGATTGTCGACAACCCAAGCGGCACCAGTGAAGAAGTGCGCACCTGCATTACGGGCGCTCATTTCTTTAACGGCAAAAAAGTCCGCACCGTGGAAGGCCACGCTAAAGTCGATGAGCAGGGCGAAGTGGTGGAACTGTCGCCCATTCAGCAGTCATTTCTCGATCACTACAGTTTCCAGTGTGGCTACTGCACGCCGGGCTTTGTGAACGCCGCAACGATTTTTGTTGAGAAGCTGAAACGTGAACCGATTGCACGTGAAGAGCTTGAAGGGGCGATTTCTACTGCGCTGGAGAACCACATCTGCCGCTGTACCGGTTATGTGCGTTACTACGAAGCGGTGCGCGATGTGGTGCTGAAAACGCCGGGGCTGGTGAAGGAGGCGGTGAAATGAAAAAACGTCTCGCACTCATTGTGCTGGCGGTGGTCGCCATTGTTGTGGCGATTTTGTACTGGCGGGAGTACCGTACGTATGACGGCCCGGTGCAGAAAGTCACCGCCAGCAAAGAGCAAATCGAACGCGGTAGTTATCTGGCTAAAGCGGCTGACTGTGCGGCTTGCCACACAGCTTCTGGCGGTGCTCCATTAGCTGGCGGCTACCCGCTGGAATCCCCATACGGCACGATTTACGGCAGCAACCTGACACCTTCTGCTGATTACGGTATTGGCCGCTGGACGAAAGATGATTTCTACAAAGCGCTGACCGAAGGCGTTACCCCAACCGGGCGTCATCTGTTCCCGGCGATGCCTTATACCTCGTATAAAAACATCTCGCGCCAGGATTCAGATGATATTTATGCGTACCTGATGACGCGCCCGGCGGTGGATGTGGCAACGCCGGATAACGAAATGGCCTTCCCGTTCAACCAGCGTATTGCGTTGATTGGCTGGAATATTATGTTCCACGATAAAGATCCTTTACCTGCCATTTCAACGGGTAATTCTGCTGACTGGCATCGTGGGCGTTATCTGGCGGATGTGCTTGGGCACTGCGGCGAATGCCATACTGAACGCGGATTATTGGGCCAAATGAAGCTCGATAAAGCGATGCAGGGAGGGGAGTTAGGGCGCTTTATGGCACCTGACATCACGCCAAAAGCGTTAGCGCAACGTGGCTGGACACCGCAGGATGTACAGCAATTCCTGACTACTGGGATTGCCCCGCAAGGTAGCGCGTTTAGCGAAATGCATATGGTGGTTGACCTCAGTACTCAGCATTTGACGCCTGCCGATCAGAAAGCGATGGCAACGTATTTGATGGGCAAAGCGCCGCCAGCCGCGGTGCCTGCAACACTCGGCAACGGTAACGAATCCGGGCGGATGACATATCTCGACCAGTGCGCTGGATGCCATGCCCGTGAAGGTGAGGGCAAACCGCACGTTGCGGTGTCGATGCTGAACAATGCGACGCTGCGCCAGCCGGATGCCAAAAACCTGATTGTTTCGGTGCTCGATGGCCTGCCTGCACAGAACTTCCCGAACGGCGAAAGCATGCAAAGTATGCCGGGCTTCGGTGAGCGTCTGAACGATGATCAAGTCGCGGAGCTGGTGAATTATCTGCGCGTGACGTGGGGTGGTTTGCCGGGGGATGTGACGGCGGAGCAGGTGAAGGCGCTGAGGGTGGAGAAGTAAACTGGGTGCTTATGCCAGAAGGGTGATTGTTCCGTTCACCTGAAAGTTCACTGATCCCACATAGGTTAGTGAACGGTGAACGTGCCAGGTGGATAACGACATCCCCCTGGCGACCCCGTCGCCCGGTGATTAAATTGCCGCTGCGCGGTAAACCCCAGCTTATCCCCAACGTTCAGGGGCGTTCGCGACTCGGTTATTCGGCACATCCGTGTGCCGAACCACTTCGTGGCCAACGCAAGCGTTGTTCAAAAATGTTCCTGACATTTTTGTCCGGCGGTCGCTCTCTTTCGCTGCTCCCGGCAGCTCAACCCTGACTTATGGGCAACGCTGGGGCAATTTATACCGGGACTAAGGTCAAAGCCCAAACCAGCCAGGCTTTTGACTTTAGCTTTTGACGTTGCCCTTGTCCCCGGCTTCAATCGCGCCGGTTTTTACCCTTCAGTCGTGGTCACGTGGTCGGGAACCACGTGAGAGAGCGATCGCCGGGAGCGAATCGCGAACGACCGCGAATGTTGGGTAAAAAACGGTGTTTACCGCGAAGCGGCGATTGACTTGCCGGGCGCCAGGATTGCCAAGGAGAGGGCGTTCTCTCCTTGGCACGTTCACCGTTCACTGAAAGATGTGGGATCGAATAACGTTTAGGTGAACGGAAAATCACCGCTCCGTCATAGGAAACGCACACTAGGGTGAACGAAATACCACTCCCCCCCCCATTTCTAACCGCTCAAACACCAATACAACCGCTCACCAAAACTCCCGCTTATTGCGTATCCAACCCATGCCAGCATAGCGCTGAACTTTTTATCTTTGGCTCTGGAGTGGGTTATGCAACACGCACTAACTTTTGTTATCGCGACTTTGTGCATTCTTGCCATCTGCTATCGCCTTTACGGGGTGTTTTTCGTCCGTAAAGTGCTGAACGCTGATGACTCTGAAATCACACCGTCACATATTCTTGAGGACGGCAAAGACTACGTCCCAACTAAAAAATGGGTTAACTTTGGCAGCCACTTTGCGGCAATCGCCGCAGCGGGCCCACTGGTCGGCCCGGTACTTGCGGCGCAATACGGTTACCTGCCAAGTTTCTTATGGCTGCTGATTGGTTGTGTGGTAGGCGGCGCGGTGCATGACACCGTGGTGCTTTTCGCGTCGATGAAACACCGTGGTAAGTCACTCTCAGAAGTGGCAAAAGCGGAACTCGGCCCGGTGGCTGGCTGGTGTACCGGTCTTGCCATGTTGTTCATTATCACTATTACCATGGCGGGTTTGTCGATGGTGGTGGTTCACGCTCTGGAACGTAACCCATGGGGAACCTTCGCGGTCTTCATGACGATTCCAGTCGCGATTTGCGTCGGCTTGTGGGAGCGGTATACCGGTAGCATGCGCGGTGCGACCTGGGTTGGCATTATCGTGATTTTCGCCTGCGTGGTGATTGGCCCCTATATTCAGGAATCCTCTTTCGGGGAGTGGCTGAGCCTGCGTGCTTCAACGGTGAGCCTGGTGCTGCCATTCTATGCTTTCTTCGCCACGGCGCTGCCGGTGTGGATGCTGCTGACGCCGCGTGGCTATCTCTCAAGCTTTATGAAAATCGGCGTGTTCGGTGCGCTGGTCATTGGCGTGGTGTTTATCAACCCGGAAATTCAATTCCCGGCGGTGACGCAATTTATCCACGGTAATGGTCCGGTACTGGCCGGTCCGGTCTGGCCATTTATCTCAATCACCATCGCCTGTGGCGCAATCTCTGGTTTCCATGCGTTTATCGGTTCCGGCACCACGCCTAAGCAAATTGATAAGTGGAACGATATTCTGCCTGTCGCTTTTGGCGCGATGCTTGCGGAGTGTGTCGTCGGTGTGATGGCGTTAATCGCCGCAACCGCGCTGCACCCGGCAGACTACTTTGCGATTAACTCCTCACCTGAAGTGTTTGCTGGCTTGGGGATGAGCGTGGTGAATTTGCCGCAGCTTAGCGAGTCTATCGGCCTGGATTTATACGGGCGTACCGGCGGGGCAGTGACGCTTGCAGTCGGCATGGCAGATATCTTCACCCGCATTCCATGGTTCAGCCACCTTGCGTCTTACTTCTTCCAGTTCGTGGTGATGTTTGAAGCGGTATTTATTCTGACGGCAGTAGATTCCGGTACCCGCGTTGCACGTTATTTGCTGCAAGATTTCCTCGGCGACATTTGGGCACCGCTCAAACGCACTAACTGGATGCCGGGCGCGATTGGTTGCAGCATCGTTGCCTGTGTGCTGTGGGGTTACCTGTTGAACTCGGGCGACATCAACTCAGTTTGGGCATTGTTTGGTGTATCCAACCAGTTAATGGCCTCTATCGGCCTGATGATTGGCGCGACCATTATCCTGCGGATGTCTGAAAAACGCTGGTACGTGCTGACTTGCCTGGTACCGCTGTCATACCTGTATGTCACGGTAAACTACGCGGCGTACTGGATGGTGAAGAACGTCTACTTCAACAGTGCTGCCAAAGGTTTCAACATCTTCAACGGTACGATTTCGATTGTGATGGTAGCGCTTGGGCTGGTGATTATGGTGGCGTCGGTTCAACGCTGGTTCGTGCTGTGGCGTGCCCGCGGGAATTCGGAGCCGATTGAATTGCTTTCCTGATAGCTAAACTTGAGGCTGGTCATCCGTGACCGGCCTTTTTACTTACTGAAAAATGACAGAATTAGCGTGATCGGCGCGATATTGAATCTTCACGCGCTGGCCGTTCAGGGTGTATTCGGTATACGGGTACACTTCTTTCCAGCCTGCCGCTTTAAGTTTTGCTTCTACCTGGCTGGTCGTTAAGTCCATCAGATCTTTCTTCTCGAGTTTCTTCGCACTGGTGGTGCTGGTGCTGGTGCTGCTAACTTGTTGCAGTGCGCCATGTTTATGCGGTGCAGACCATTCGCCACTCATTTCATCACCGCTACGGGTGAAACTCAGGGTGTAGCCCGCGCCTTTCCATTCTGCAAAATCAGGATTGTTAATGGTTCGGGTCGCTTTTTTACCGTTGATGGTTACGGCTTTGTTGTTCACCACGACTTTTACTGAATCACCCGCACCTTTCCAGCTACCGTTAGCTAAATCCAGTGCCATTGCTGCTGGAGATAACACTAATCCGCCCACCAGGGCTGCAACTACTACGTTAAATTTGTTCATCATTAACTCTCTTATATATTAGGTATTCTTAATTATTGCCCATAGGGAAAGTTTAAGAAGTGGAATGTATTTGCGTGGCGAGATAATGCTGCTGAGTGCGTCTGCCGTTGTTGATATAAATCAAATTGATGAATGTGATTTCGGTAAGTATTCTTAAAAATAATGATTAGCCGGTGAGAGTTGTTTTTAGCTCTTACATTCGAAAGGCCACTGGCGCACAGACGCCAGCGGCTTTGCTGATTATTCCACAGTGACAGCTTTATTTGCCGGCTGCTCAAGGATCATGGTTTGCGTCTGGCTCAGGCTGATACCTGCCGCGCGCAGCATCTTAAGAATTTCATATAACAAATCGCTGCGCGTTGAACTCACCATACGTGGGCTGTTCACATAGCCGGTTACGCTTAACACAATCCCGGTTGGCCCCAGCTCTTTAAAGCTGACTGATGGCGCTGGGTTTTCCAGAATCGACTCATGCAGGTTATAGGCTTCGAGCAACAAGTTGCGCACCTGTTCAGGGTCGATATCCAGCGGGAAGGTCAGCGTAATCGTGGCGACACCTTGTGCATTCCCCATCGTTGCGTTACGCACGTTCTGCGAAATTAGCTGCGAGTTCGGCACAATAACCGTGGATTTGTCGCCCAGTTGAATCTCGGTGGCACGCACATTGATGCGGCGAATATCACCTTCAACGCCACTGATACTCACCAGGTCACCCACTTTTACCGGGCGCTCGGTCAACAGAATCAGGCCGGAGATAAAGTTCTTCACAATCTCCTGCAAGCCAAAACCGATACCCACCGATAAGGCACTGACTATCCACGCCAGTTTGTTCCATTCAATACCCAACATGGATAGGGTTAGCATGATAATCAGCACGTAGCCGACGTTGGTGAACAGTGTCACCAGGGACGCGCGCAGACCACGGTCCATATTGGTTTTTGGCAGGAAATCGTTATCCAGCCAGCGGCGCGTGGAGCGCAGGACATACCAACCAACCACCAGACACAGAACCGCATTAAGGGCGTGTGCCGGGATGATGTTCATCCCTTCAAGGCCTTTGCCGCCCCACATATCGGCGATTTTGGCCAGCAGTTCCATCGGCGTCGTGGTACCGAAGGTACCGTTAAGCAGCGCAACCGCTGCCATTAACAGCAGTGACGTTTTACCCAGTGCGGAGAAAAGTGTCGCCGCAAGCGAGAGGTAGCGGTCATTCAGGCTAAGTGTACTTTTGAGGATTTTCCCGCTGTGCGTTGACGGTGAAAACACGGCTTCACACAAGTCCACCACGAAATGAATCAGCAGATACAGACTGCACACCACCAGGCCAATCCACAACAATTCGAAGGTGACGAAACGGGCCAGCGGAATGTAGCCAATCAACAGCGCCAGCAGAATAACGAAAGCGGTCAGGCTGATGACCAGGTGAATCAGACCCGCAACAGTGGAACGCGCTTCGGTTTGTTCCCCTTCAGCGCGCATTTTCCGGCGTATACGGTTCACACGAAGTGGAGCGACCAGGCAGTTTAGCGCCACTAATAGTGCAGAAAGGCCGTTGCCAAATAGCGTGGCGTCGATACTTGCGCCAACCAGCGCGTTCAACTGTTCAATGATGCCGAAAAGAAAGATGAACGTTGCCAGTAAAATCGGGAAGGTTGCGAGGGTTTTTGCCAGCGGATCGGCAATCCCCGGCAAACGCCAGGAAGGGTGGTTATTCGACAGCAGGGCGATACCCAGGCCTGCGATCACGGCGGAAAAATAGGTCAGCTCGACCAGTTGATCGGCAAATTCAAGGATCCATGGGGAGGTATCGGGCAGGCGCGTAAAGATATAGCACAACAGCTGCATGCAAATACCCAGCGTCAGCGTGGTGCTTAACGTGGTGAAACAGGCCAGGAAGCTGCGACGGAAACGACCTTGTGGTAGCCAGCGTGGTAGCACCCAGTTCATGGGTTTATCCAACGCGTGGCGGCCAAACAGCCCAATGCCTAATGCTAAGAGAAGATAGATGCCGGTGCCCAGGCGCCATTCTTCGCTCCAGGCCTCATCCCAGGCGCTTCCAACCTGAGCGCCGAACTCGCCAAAACGAGCCGCATCTTTATCGTTGGGTTGAAAGACGGGGGACCAAAATTTTTCACCAAGAATGCTGCCGGTGTTCAGCGCGATTTGTGTTTTCAGCGCGTCGCGGCGCAAGCCGGAAATTTGTGACGAGAGGTTTTGCGCGCCTACCGCAATCGCTTTAGTTTGCTCAATTTGGGTCGTGAGCAATGTTTTGCTGTTGTTGAGTTGTTTGCGCTGGCTAACAACCTGTGGCGTTTCAGTCAGCGTTCCCGGGGCTGGAGCCGGTCCCAGAACATCCAGCTGCGCCTGAACTTGAGTTAATTGCGGTGCCAGCGCAACGGCAAGTTTGTCGGCTTCGGCCACCAACTTTTGCGAATCATCGTTCAGGCTGGTGAATTGTTTATCGGTTTTTGCCGCGGATACGCGCTGTTTAAGTGAGTCCAGTCGCTTTTGCAGCGCCGGAAGTGCCGTGTTGGCATTAACCTTTGCCGGCTCTTCAGTGGCAGATTGCCCGGTGGACTCGTCTGCCTGAGACAGGAAGGGTGCCATCATTAAACAGGACAACAATGCCAGCAATAGCAGCGGCATTCTTAACGTTTTACGCATAGAAGGTTGTTTCCGATAAATCGAATCGTAAAAATAATCCGCTAAGGATACGCGTTATTCGCCGGAAACCAACCAGGGTTAATCTGTTTATGTTACCGATGGTATCAGGCTGGCAGGTGCCTGAAGCGTTTCGTTATGTTGATACTCCTGCCATTGGTTGCGGCCATTGTTTTTTGCCTGGTACAGCGCCTGATCGGCATGTTTAAACAATATTTCATATTTTTGCCCCTCAACCCACTTCGCCATACCGGCGCTGATGGTTAAAGGTAATGGCTCGTTATCAATGATCAGCGGCTTTTTGCCAATTTCAGTAACAATTAAATCTGTCAGCGCTTCATGGCTTTTATCAGACTCATTCGACAGTAGTAGCGCGAACTCTTCACCGCCGACCCGGCCAAACAATTGTTTAGCGGGTAAACAGAGTTTTACCAAACGGCAAAATTCGATTAAGACTTTATCGCCTTTTTGGTGGCCTAACTCATCATTCACTTTTTTGAAGTAATCGAGATCAATTAAAATCATCGCGCAGCGTTGGTCTTTGTTCAGTGACGCTATGGTGTGCTCTGCCGCATTCATAAATGCTCGACGATTGAGAATACCGGTCAAATCATCGTTATCAGCCAGTTCAGATATTTTTGAATAAAGTTTATCGCGCTCAGAAATCGCCACAGCAATGGTCAATGCGCACAGCGCAAGCACCGTGACAACAATTCTCACAATCGCCACATAGATGTTTTCGGAAAAATGTAAGTGCCGATGAGATGAATGAACAATCCACATGAAGAAGAAGGCACCATTCATACTGATACCAAAAGTAGTGAGGAATAAGTTCCCTGACAGTGCCAGCCAGACAATGGTAGGGATAATCAATATTGACGCCATCAAAAAGTACATTTCATTTTTTATGAAAATGAAAACGAACAGAAGTAAGGCTGAAGGAAGGATATGCAGGAAAATACTTAAAAGGTCACCCTCAGACGATTTAATGACTTTTGGGATCGCCAGGATAACGGGTAAGAAAACAATGAAATTAAGTGATTCGTTAAGATACCAAAAAATAGCCGATTGTAAGTAAGGCTTATCAAACATAAAGAACAACCCACCGGCACCCAATAAAGAGCCAATGATAAGGGAAGGTTGGCAAAGTAATAACCACTGGGGAACACAGTAAAGTGTCGAGAGCCATTCGGAGTTTTCAGAACGCGATGCGAAGCGGTTCAAAAACAGCCAACCTAACCAGATGGTGAGCACATTCGCACTTGTCATTATTAAAACCTGGTGATAAGCCGTCCCCGCCAGCAAGTCGGGAACCACCATCCCCACCGCGCAAACAGCAAAATGATGCCAGCTTACGCGCGGATAAAAACGCAGCAATAAGCCAATTGAGACCGCATTTGTCACCCACACCAGGGAAAATGGACCTTCTAATCTCTCTAAAATACCAATAATTGCTGTGACCACATTAGCTACAAATAAAGTCACCAGTGGGTAACGCTTGCAAGAAAAATATTGAAGAGAACGTATCATAATCTGTCCATTTCTTATGGGGGCACTTAATTTACACAAATCGTTAGTAGCTCAATAACACACTTGTACATGGGTCTCTATTTACACTAAAACAGAGATTCGATGGGCGCAGGTTTCCCGGTATGATAGCCCTGAAGCCAACCGACCCCCATGGTTACCAACATCTTTTCAATCTCTTCATTCTCAACAAACTCGGCCACGACTTCCAGGTTTTTAAAATTCGCCGCTTCACAAAATGACATGACGGTAAAACGATCGAATTCATTCTCAACAACATTTCTGATAAATGAACCATCTATTTTGAGAATGTCAGCTTCTAAATTTTTAAGGCGCAAATAACTGGACTCACCTGTACCAAAATCATCAATAGCAATTTTACAGCCCAGTTTACGGAGTTCACGTAACACCCGTGATGCGTTAATACTATCAATGATATCAGACTCAATGATTTCGAAGATGATGCGGTCTGGGCGAATGGAGTAGGCCTTAAATAGCGCATACAACCTGTCCTGGAAATCATTTTTTATCAAAGACTGTGGGGTAAGGTTTATTGAGAAGCGGCTGCTTGCATGTTCTTCATCAAGCGAATTAATAAAGCGGAATGTTTGTTCAATGACTGCCATATCAACTTCTGCGAGCAGGCCTGCATCATACGCAAGAGGTAAAAATGTATTGGGGAAACACAATTTATTACCCGCCATCTTCATTCGTATCAGTACTTCATGGTACTTCTCATGCCCCTTTGTCGAAACAATTGGCTGGGCAACCAGTACGAAACTTTGGCGGTCTATCGACTTTTGCAGATAATGGCGTATGACGCCGATACTCATTGCATCATCTCCACTTGAAGTGAGATTTAACGCTTCAGGCTTGCCTTGCTGTAGAGAGATGAAGGTACTGGCATTAAGTAGCCCGACCATATGCGATAGATTATTCACACTTTGGTCATAAACCGTGTGCGCTATGCCAAAGTTCAGGCCTAGCTTCATCTCCTCCCATGAGAAGCGGAACGCTGACATGGCTTGATAGTAGGAATCAATGCGGTCAACATTGATACTGTCCAGGCGCAAAAGTATCCCATAACCCGGGCTGTAATATATTTTCTCGTTGTCCGACAATAATGGGTTTAAATAGCGTACAACGGCTTTAACAAATTCAAAACGGAATGCAATCCCATGATTCTGTGTCAGAGTATTTAACTCCGGGCACTGGAGCATGCATAACCTTACACTGTTAAGGCGGATAATATCATTTTTCAGTGCTTGTAAATTGGGTAGCCCGGTATGCGGCTCAGATAAAGAGATACGTTTAAGGTGGCGAATATATTTTCGAATACGTGTCGTCATTACCCCAACGATCACTATCGTCAGCGAAAATACAAATATGACTGATGATGCCAGTGCCAGGTGGAAAATATAGTGGTCAACCGTAAATGTGCGTTCCAGAGTGATATAATTATCAATAGAATCACTCAGCAGAATAAGCATCAGCACCCAAAGGGGGGCGATCAAAGCATGCCCGAGGCATATTGCCCCCCAAAGCATCACGGGTAGAAGCCACACCAGAGAGTAATCTGTGAAAATAATGTCATCTCGTTTTATGTAAACCAGGCAACACATTAGCCCGACTAACAGCAATATCCACACGATCTGGTAGACCGCCTTCGGCCCGAAAATAATAATCTCTTTTAATTGTTTCAGGTAGCTGAAAAACCAAACAGGTTTGTAACAGGCGCGGAGAATAAGATAACAGAATGGAATACCTGTCAGGCATGAAGTCATCATCCATTGCATGCTGATCAGGGTCGGTATGCTCCAGATTTTTTCATCAAAAGTGGCGAAAAAATGGCTTTTTTGCAGTATGAGTTGGTGGAGCAGTGTGAACACAATGGTATTAACACATATCATCCAAATAATGCGTTGCGCACTGAGTTGGCTGCGGCCAAAACTCACGATGCTTCTTTTCCCTGCGGCATAAAAATAGATCGTATAGCTGGTTAAAGCAGCCATGAGTTGAGCAATGGTATACAGAAAATGTGACAGCGGGTGACTACAGAAAGAGTAAAGTGCAAACAGGCCTAACGTAGGAAGGGCTCTGAAGCTGTATAAAACGAGCAGGGCTGAAATCACGGGTAGGGTGAGATCATAGAGCTTGAGCGAAACACCGATGATCTGAATGCTGCTACTCAATGTATCAGCAAGCAGGTAAAGCAGAAAAAATGAAATACAGAGTACAAAATGTTTTTTTATACCACCAGGCAAAGCCATAATTGTCAGTGGCATATGTCCCCTATCGTGAAGGGAGACGCTGTTCCCGGTATTGTGATTTTTTTTGCTCAACTGGACATCCGTAATTTCTGGAGTATGTATTTTTGCACGCTTTTCCTTAAGCTGCGATATACATTCTCATAACAATGTTTATAACATGCCGTTAATTTCCAACCGATATTAATTACACTATTTCAATAATTATAATCCGGCATTATATAATAGCAGGCTGCCCGTAAATGAACATTAAACCAAATCAGGTTGTATAGAACCTAAACTTTAGGGTTTCATTTGTTCTAATTCACTCCTGAATACTTACTCATTAGTAGTGATTTTTGTGACCGGGTTGCAATTGCCATTGAGGGCAAGTTCCTGCTCCATCTCTTCTGAAAAAGGGCTTTGCAGGTTTAGTTTTAAATAAGGAATCGGGCTATTGAACCAGATGTCGTGAATTTTTGCGAAATCATGTGAATTACGAATTTTACACAGGCTTTGATTGACTAGCGACTTAAATTCATTATCACCATTCGGTAACAGGATAACGAAAAACTGCGGTTTCCCGACACCTTTTGCACTAATGTAAAATGATGATTTATCGGTTTGCCCCTCAACAATCTCTTTTAAAGAGATGTCATTAATGAAGGCTGCGGATGTTGTGCCGTCATGCATTAGCTCAAAAGCCTTCTCCATGGTCGGAGTGGTTATCACCAGGATATTCAGGCCAAGCTCACGGTTCGCTTTGTTGAGCGCAATCGAATCAACTGAACCTGCGGTAACACTAACGGTATGTCCGGCTAATTGTTCAATATTGGTGATTTTTTTATCTTTTAATGTCGCGAATCGGGTCCAGGAATAGGTATACGGAATAGAGTAATCAGCCAGATTCTTCCATTCGGCAACATTTGCATTGACTGAACAGATCATGTCAACTTTTTGATCACGCAATAACTCATCTCTTTCTGGCAAGTATTTATTATCAATATAATTAACTTTCAGATCGCGAATGTTAAGGTGTTTACTTATATCACTGACAATGACATTGCATAAATCAATGACGTAACCAACGACTTTTCCATCTGCTGTTTTATAAGAAAAAGGAGGGGCGTCGCGGTAGGCGATATTAATTTGATGCGAATTTGTTATGCTTTCGATCGTTTTTGATGCTTGAGCTTCAACGGTCTGTACAAACAGACCTGAAACAAAAAAAACACATATGCTTAACCAGTTAACTGTTTTTGTCATTCTGTCTGTTCCGCGCGTGATTTTGTTTTTTCTTTTTAGATAAGATGTTGAGTTTATGTGTTCTTTAACTAAATCTATTTAGATTTTGTCGTCGTGGCTAGTTATACACATAAAGCCTGCGGTTGCCAATTCTGTTATATCTTAAAACTCATCGCCACTGGTTCAACCTGTATCTTCTAAAGATGAATGGTTATATAACATCGGGCCTTTAAGTCATTCAGTAAGAACTAAGTTAATAAATACGATCTGTTATTGTTTTCACCAGTGGTAAAATAACCAATGGCATATAAAAGCGCGAAAATGGAAATTAGGAGCGTTGTAGTCTTTGTTATGTACTCGAGGGTAGCCAAAGGGACGACAGGCTTGCACGGGCATGTCACTTCCCCTACTCTGGCAAAAGTAAGCTAATAAGTACCACATGACTCGGGGTGCCCTTCTTTGTGAAGGCTGAGAAATACCCGTACCACCTGATCTGGATAATGCCAGCGTAGGGAAGTCAGATGCCTGCCAGGTCATCCCTTCTTCACGCCGGGCAGGAGCTTTTAAGATGCAACCTGACCTGCTACCCGGCACGCGTGCCGCCTCGGTTTTACAGAATTTACGCCACCATTCCCCACTTGTTCACTGCATGACAAACGATGTCGTACAGAGTTTTACGGCCAACGTTTTGCTAGCCCTTGGCGCGTCCCCTGCAATGGTGATTGAAACCGAAGAAGCCGCGCAATTTAGCCCCGTTGCCAGCGCACTGCTGGTTAATATTGGCACGCTGACGGCCGAACGCCGTGGCGCAATGCTTGCCGCCATTCATGCTGCCAATGAATCTTTCACACCCTGGGTACTCGACCCGGTAGCGGTGGGTGGCCTGGCATTTCGCACACAATTTGCTTTTGATGTTCTCGCGCTTAAACCTGCTGCTATCCGTGGCAATGCTTCGGAAATTCTGGCGCTGGCGGGTGAGCACTCTGCGGGGCGTGGTGTGGATAGCGCGGATGATGTGCTTTCCGCACTCCCGGCGGCGGTCAGACTCGCGCAACTTACTGGCGCAGTTGTCGCCGTGACAGGCGAGCGCGATTACATCACCGACGGTGAAAACGCATGGCGTGTTGACGGTGGTGGTCTGTTGATGACGCGCGTGGTCGGCACCGGTTGTGCGCTTTCCGCCGTGGTTGCTGCCTGCTGTTCATTGCCCGGTGAGCGCCTTGATAACGTCGCGGCAGCTTGCCGGTTTATGAAACGTGCAGGCGAGCAGGCTATTGCCGCCAGCCGGGGACCAGGGAGTTTTATTCCGGCATTTCTCGACGAACTCTACTTACTTAATGCGGGGGAGCTGGCATGAAAACGCTTAAACGCATTAACGCCCTCACCATTGCTGGCACTGATCCAAGTGGCGGCGCGGGTATTCAGGCTGACCTGAAAACTTTCTCCGCGCTGGGTGCGTACGGCACCAGCGTGATCACCGCGCTGGTGGCACAAAACACACGCGGTGTGCAGTCTGTTTATCGCATAGAACCAGCGTTTGTTGTCGCGCAACTGGAATCGGTGTTGAGCGACGTACGTATCGACACCATTAAAATCGGTATGCTGGCGGAAACGGATATTGTCGAGGCTGTGGCTGACGGGCTGGCATTTTACAAGGCGCATAACGTGGTGCTGGATACCGTGATGCTGGCAAAAAGTGGTGATGCACTGTTAGCCCCTTCAGCGGTGGAAAGTTTACGGCGCCAGTTGTTGCCACAGGTCGCGCTGATTACCCCGAATTTGCCGGAAGCCGCAGCGTTGCTGGGTGCGTCACATGCTCGTAATGAACATGAGATGAAAGAGCAGGGTGAAGCGCTTTTAGGTATGGGCTGCAAAGCCGTGCTGATGAAAGGCGGGCATCTGGATAATGCACAAAGCCCAGACTGGCTGTTTACCCGCGATGGCGCACAACGTTTTACTGCGCCGCGTGTGCAAACCCGCCATACCCACGGCACCGGTTGCACGCTTTCCGCCGCGCTTGCCGCACTGTATCCACGTTATAACGACTGGCCGCAAACCATCAATGCGGCGAAAAAGTGGTTATCTCAGGCGTTAGAACAGGCAGATTCACTGGAAGTAGGAAACGGGATTGGGCCGGTGCACCATTTTCACGAGTGGTGGTAGTGGCTTAAGCACGCGTCTGGAAAGCGTTACAGCGCAAAAGCAACCAAAAGTGCTCCCGGAGTGGCAAAGGACGCCACTCACGACCAGGATTAGGACTGCCTGTTTTCACCGAAAGCAGGCCAGGAGAATCCATCCTCGGCGGGCAGGGTGCTCGCTGAACTTATGGGAGCGTATTATGACTGATATTGCACAGTTGCTTGGCAAAGACGCCGACAGCTTGTTACAGCATCGTTGTATGACTATTCCGGCAGACCAGCTGTATCTGCCAGGCTCAGATTATGTAGACCGCGTGATGGTGGATAACAACCGCCCACCAGCGGTGCTACGAAATATGCAGACGCTGTATAACACCGGGCGACTGGCCGGCACCGGTTACCTTTCTATTTTACCTGTCGACCAGGGTGTGGAGCACTCCGCCGGGGCATCGTTTGCGGCAAACCCACTCTATTTTGACCCGAAGAATATTGTTGAACTGGCGATTGAAGCGGGCTGTAACTGTGTTGCTTCAACCTATGGCGTGCTGGCGTCGGTGTCGCGCCGTTATGCTCACCGCATTCCTTTCCTCGTCAAACTTAACCATAACGAAACCCTCAGCTACCCAAACACTTTTGACCAGACGCTGTACGCAAGCGTCGAGCAGGCTTTCAACATGGGGGCGGTGGCGGTAGGCGCGACGATTTACTTCGGTTCACCAGAGTCACGCCGCCAGATTGAAGAGATCTCTGTGGCGTTTGAGCGTGCGCATGAACTGGGGTTAGTCACCGTTCTCTGGGCGTATCTGCGTAACCCTGATTTCAAAAAAGATGGCGTGGATTACCACGTTAGCGCCGATCTCACCGGGCAGGCCAACCACCTGGCGGCGACCATTGGTGCCGATATCGTGAAGCAGAAAATGGCTGAAAATAACGGTGGCTACAAAGCGGTGAATTTTGGTTATACCGATGATCGCGTGTACACCAAATTGACCAGTGATAACCCGATAGACCTGGTGCGTTATCAACTTGCGAACTGCTATATGGGCCGCGCAGGGCTGATTAACTCCGGTGGTGCCGCAGGCGGGGAAACTGACCTGACAGATGCAGTGCGTACCGCTGTCATTAACAAGCGTGCGGGTGGCATGGGGCTGATTCTGGGGCGCAAAGCCTTCAAGAGATCCATGTCTGAGGGGGTGAAGTTGATTAATGCGGTGCAGGATGTGTATCTGGATGGGAAGGTGGGGATAGCGTGATGAGGGGGCTTGAGTCTGCAAGCCTGGCTGTTTTCCGTTCGCCGGAACGTTTAAGGTTATGGGAGTGCGGTGATGTTCCGTTCACCTGAGAGTTCTTCGTTCCCACAGATATCAGTGAACGGTGAACGTGCCAGGTGGATAACGACATCCCCCTGGCGACCCCGTCGCCCGGTGATTAAATTGCCGCTACGCGGTAAACCCCAGCTTATCCCCAACGTTCAGGGTCGTTCGCGACTCGCTCCCGGCGATCGCTCTCTTTCGCTGCTCCCGGCAGCTCAACCCTTACTTATGGGCAACGCTGGGGCAATTTATACCGGGACTCAAGGTCAAAATCGATTCGGCTTTTGACTTTAGGTTTTGACGTTGCCCTTGTTCCCGGCTTCAACCGCGCCGGTTTTTACCCTTCAGTCGTGGTCACGTGGTCGGGAACCACGTGAGAGAGCGATCGCCGGACAAAAATGTCAGGAACATTTTTGAACAACGCTTGCGTTGGCCACGAAGTGGTTCGGCACACGGATGTGCCGAATAACCGAATCGCGAACGACCGCGAATGTTGGGTAAAAAACGGTGTTTACCGCAAAGCGGCGATTGACTTGCCGGGCGCCAGGATTGCCAAGGAGAGGGCGTTCTCTCCTTGGCACGTTCACCGTTCACCGATAGATGTGGGATCGAATAACGTTCAGGTGAACGGAAAATCACCGTTCCGTCATAGGAACCGCACACTAGGGTGAACGGAAAATCACCAGACCGGACTAGGTTAGACTCACGCAATACCACTCACCCCCCTCGTTATCCCCGTCACAATTTCATAACAATTTGTGAAAAACATCACGCCACCTTGTGCATATGACCAAAAAATCACCCCCATTTAGGCACCTTTGAACGAGGCGAAGGTGCTTTTTTACGCATACAGTAGATGGTGAAACGCTGTTTTAAAATCACAAAAGGACACTAACAGCCGTGAAAATAGAATCCGTAAACGTAACCGTTTTTACTTACCCAACCCGCCGCGTTTCTGACAGCGCAGGCCATTCTCACCCAGGGCCGGAGAGCCTTGCAAAAATGGCGATGCTGACGATCACCACCGATGAAGGTGATTGCGGTTACTCTTTCGCGCCGCCGGAAGTGGTGCGCCCTTATGTGGTCAATGCCTTCTTCCGTAAAGTGCTGGTCGGGCAAGACCCGTTTAACCGCGAGCGCATCTGGCAAGACCTGGTGCACTGGCAGCGCGGCAGCGCACACCAACTCACTGAACGCGCACTCTCATTTGTTGAACAAGCGCTGTGGGACTTGATTGGCCGCAAACTAAAAGTGCCGGTTTACAAGTTACTCGGTGGCTTCCGCGACAAAGTCCCGGCCTATGGCAGCACCATGTGCGGCGATGAACTGGAAGGCGGTTTATCCACCCCGGACGAGTTCGGCCAATTCGCTGAAAAGCTGGTCGCTCGTGGTTACAAAGCTATAAAACTCCATACCTGGATGCCACCGGTTGCCTTCGCGCCAGACCCGAAAATGGATGTCAAAGCGTGCGCTGCCGTGCGCGAAGCCGTCGGTCCGGACATCGATTTAATGCTTGATGGCTACCACTGGTACAGCCGTAGTCAGGCGTTGTACATCGGCAAAGCGCTGGAAAAACTCAACTTTGCGTGGTTCGAAGAGCCGATGGAAGAAGAGAGCATGGCGTCTTACGTCTGGCTTTCAGAAAACTTATCCATTGATGTAGTCGGGCCGGAAAGCCTCGGTGGTAAACACCATAGCCGCGCAGACTGGGTGAAGGCTGGCGCGTGTGACATCCTGCGTGCGGGTGCCAATGGCGTGGGCGGGATTTCGCCAACCATGAAAGTGGCTGCACTTGCTGAGTCCTTCGGCATGGACTGCGAAGTTCATGGCAATGGTGCGGCAAGCCTCGCAGTAGTGGGCGCAATTCGTAATTGCCGCTGGTACGAGCGCGGTTTACTGCACCCGTTCCTCGAATACGATGAGCCAGCAGCGTACCTGAACAGCATTGTTGACCCGATGGATGCCGATGGCTTTGTGCATCTGCCACAACGCCCGGGCCTGGGTGAAGACATTAATTTCTCGTATATCGAAACACATACCGTAAGCAAAGACTAACAGCCGTAAAAATAATAATCCCGGCGCGAAAGACGCCGGGCAATCTCCACCCTACAAAAACGGTATCTATCATGAATCGAAGCTCCCGACTGGGGGCGTGGTTGCTCACGCTCCTGTTCATGTTCGGCAGCGGCTCGACGATGGCGAAAACGCCACCTGACCAGCTGATTATCGGCATGAATATGAACAACCTGCTCACCCTCGACCCGGCGGCGATGACCGGCAACGAAGTGGTCGGGCTGGTGGTAAACCTCTATGACTCGCTGGTGGAACTGGACCCGGCGAAACTCACCAACGTGCGCCCGGCGCTGGCAAAGTCCTGGGAAGTTTCTGAGGACGGCAATCGCCTGACCTTCCACCTGCGCGATGGCGTGAAATTCCACTCTGGCAACTCACTCACCGCCGATGACGTGGTGTGGTCGATGCGCCGCATTTTGCACCTTAACCTGGCACAGGCATCGGTGTGGAAATCCTACGGTTTTAGCAAAAAGAACGTCGATGAACATGTCAAAGCGCTGGATAGCTCAACAGTAGAAATCACGCTGCCGAAAGCCAACGACCCGCAACTGGTTATCTATTCGCTGGCCGCTCTCGGTAGCGTCGTGGTGCTCGACAGCAAAACGGTTGAGCAGCATGTGCAAAACGATGACTGGGGCAATCGCTGGCTGACGACCAACGAAGCGGGTTCCGGGCCATTCAGCCTTGAAGTGTGGCAGGCGAAAGATGTGCTGCGTATGCAGCGCAACCCGGAATACTGGCGCGGTGAGCCGAAACTGGCACGCGTGGTGTTCCGTCACTTCCAGGAGTCACAAACGTTGCGCCTGATGATTGCCAAGGGCGACCTGGACATTGCCAGCAACATGGCAGTATCTGACGTTAACGCGCTGCGAAAAGACCCGGATATGACGGTCGATGCGGTTAAAAAAGGCACCATTTACTACGTCGCTATGAGCATGAAAGAACCGCATTTCGCCAACCCTAAAGTGCGCGAAGCGGTACGTTATTTAATTGATTATCAGGGCATCAACAAAGCGCTGATGCCTGGCTATGGCGTGCTGCACCAGCGCCCGATTCAGTCCGGAATGCCCGCAACACTGCCGAACCCAGGCTACTCGCTGGATATTCCACGGGCCAAAAAACTGTTGGCTGAAGCTGGCTACCCGGACGGCTTCGACACCACGCTGCGCGTGCTGGCGGACCAACCCTTCCTGAATATCGCGATTGCGGTGCAATCCACGCTGATGCAGGCGGGGATCAACGCGAAAATCGTGACCGGCACGGGTAACCAGATCTACGGTGCGATGCGTGAACGCAAGTTCGACATGCTGGTGGGCCGCGGCGGCAGCGGGGTAGAACCGCATCCGCATTCAAGCCTGCGTTCGCTGGTCTACAACCCGGACAATAGCGACGCGGCTCGTCTGACAAACTTCCAGGGCTGGCGCACCAGTTTCTACGACAAAACGCTCAATCAGCAAATCGACAACGCGTTGGTTGAACGTGACCCCGCGAAACAGCTTGCTGAATATCAGGCGATCCAGACGCGTTATGACGAGCTGATCCCCGCTTTATTACCGCTTTCGCAAATGGTGGACTCGGTGGTGGTGCGCAAAGAAGTGCAGAACTACCAGCCGCACCCGTCGGCGACGACCTTCCTGCGTGATGTCTATAAAACGCCAGCTGAGAATGGGGAGAATAAAGGATGAGCATGATTCTACTGGCACCGGGCGGTCGCGCCCGGCGTTTCTCAAAGCGTCTGAGCCAGGTGCTGGTCACCCTGTTTGGGTTGCTGCTGCTGACTTTCTTTATTGGCCGCGTGATGCCAATTGACCCGGTGCTGGCGATTGTTGGCCCGGATGCGGACCAAAGCACCTATCAGCAGGTTTACCACCAGTTAGGGTTTGATCAATCGCTGGCTACTCAGTTCTGGATTTACCTCGGCGGTCTGCTGCACGGCGACTTAGGCAATGCGTTGCTGACCGGCAAACCGGTGGTGGACGACATTCTGCGTGTCTTCCCGGCAACGCTTGAACTGGCGACGGTGGCGATTATCGTCGGCGCGGGCCTCGGTATCCCACTTGGCGTCTGGGCGGCGGCTCGCCGTAACAGCGTGGTGGATTACGCGGTACGTATCATCAGCCTCGCGGGTTATTCGACGCCGATTTTCTGGGTCGGGATGATGGGACTGCTGCTGTTCTACGCCTGGCTTGGTTGGGTCGGTGGTGCAGGGCGGGTGGATTTAGGCCTCGATGGCATTGTGCCGCGTCGCACAGGTTTGCTGTTAGTGGATGCGTTGCTGGCGGGAAACAGCGCGGTGTTCTTTAACGCGCTAAACCACCTGATTCTTCCGGCTTCTCTTCTGGGCTTCCATTCGCTGGCCTACATCAGCCGTATGACGCGCAGCTTTATGCTGGCGCAGCTTTCGCAGGAATTCATTATCACCGCACGCGTCAAAGGGCTGACCGAGCGCCAGGTTATCTGGAACCACGCGTTCCGCAACATTCTGGTGCAGTTGCTGACGGTAGTTGCGCTGGCGTACGGCTCGCTGCTCGAAGGTGCGGTATTGATTGAAACTGTGTTTTCGTGGCCGGGTTTTGGTTCTTATCTCACCGGTAGTCTGTTGCTTGGCGATATGAATGCGGTGATGGGTTGCGTGCTGGTGGTGGGGGTTATTTTTGTGTTGCTAAACCTGCTGTCCGACATGCTTTACCAACTCTTTGATCCGAGGACAAAATCATGACGGTTTCCTTTGGAACACCACAACTCACCGCCGCTGACGAGCGCTCGCTGCGCGTTAAACGCGCGGGTCTGCGGGCGGTTGGGTTTATCGGCAAAATGGCACGTAACCCGCTGACCGCCATTGGCGGTGGGATTGTCTTCCTGCTGTTGATGGTAGCGGTTTTCGCGCCGTGGATAGCACCATTTAAACCGCTGGTGCAGGATTTGAATAATGCACTGACCGCGCCAAATGCCACACACTGGTTTGGCACCGATGAGTTTGGCCGCGATATTTTCAGTCGCCTGGTTTATGGCTCGCGCATCACGCTCTACATTGTGTTGCTAGTGTCGATAACCGTTGGCCCCATTGGTTTGCTGCTCGGTGTCACAGCCGGTTATTTCGGCGGCAAGGTCGATATGGTGCTGATGCGTATCACCGATATTTTCATCTCGTTCCCAAGCCTGGTACTGGCGCTGGCATTTGTTGCGGCACTCGGCCCCGGCCTTGAGCATGTGGTGATTGCGATTACGCTTACCGCCTGGCCGCCGATTGCTCGCCTGGCGCGTGCAGAAACCCTCTCTTTACGCCAGGCCGATTTTATCTCTGCGGTACGTTTACAAGGGGCGTCGCCAGTACGTGTGTTGTGGCGCCACATTGTGCCGCTGTGCATGCCATCGGTGATTATCCGCATCACGATGAATATGGCGGGCATCATCCTGACTGCCGCAGGTCTGGGCTTCCTGGGCCTTGGCGCACAACCGCCTGAGCCTGAATGGGGAGCGATGATCTCCAGCGGGCGCACTTACATGATGGAGTGCTGGTGGGTGGTCACAATTCCGGGGCTGGCGATTTTAATCAACAGTCTGGCATTCAACTTCTTGGGAGATGGCCTACGTGACATCCTCGATCCTCGTAGCGAATAACGCGCCACAACTGCTTGATGTACGCGACCTGAATGTCACCTTTGTGAACGGTCGCCAGCAAACCCACGCGGTGCGTGGCGTTTCATTCCAGCTTGGGCGTGAAAAGCTGGCCATCGTTGGCGAGTCCGGTTCCGGGAAATCCACCGTGGGCCGTGCGTTATTGCAGCTTCACCCGAAAAAAGCGCAGATCACCGCCGATCGTATGCAGTTCGGCGACGTTGACCTGCTGCGTGCCAGCGATGCGCAAATGCGCGACGTGCGCGGCAAACGTATCTCAATGATTATGCAGGACCCGAAATACTCACTGAACCCGGTGATGTGCGTGGGGGATCAAATCGCTGAAGCCTGGCTGACGCACCACCGCGTCGGCCATAAAGAAGCGAAGCAGAAAGTGCTGGAGATGCTGGAAGTGGTGCGCATTCGCCAGCCGGAGCGCGTTTATAACCTCTATCCGCATGAAGTTTCTGGCGGCCAGGGGCAGCGCATCATGATTGCCATGATGCTTATCACTGATCCTGAAATGGTAATTGCTGATGAACCGACTTCAGCACTTGATGTTTCGGTGCGCCTGCAAGTGTTGGCGCTGCTCGACGATTTGGTACAGTCGCGCGGGCTAGGGCTGATTTTCATCAGCCACGACATCAACCTGGTGCGCAGTTTCTGCGACCGAGTGCTGGTGATGTACGCCGGGCGGGTGGTGGAATCGATAGCAGCGAAAGACCTCGATAACGCGCAGCACCCTTATACGCAGGGGCTAATTAGCGCCTTGCCGGATATGGACAAGCGCCGGGTGCATCTGCCGGTTCTGCAGCGCCAGGCTAGTTGGCTAACCGAATAAAGGAGCAACGCATGTCATCTATGATTGAAGTCAGCCAGCTCAATTTAACCTTTGGCGAAGGGGTGAAAACCAACCAGGTGCTGTTTGACGTGAATTTTAACGTCGGACATGGTGAAATTTTTGGCCTGGTGGGGGAGTCGGGTTCCGGGAAAACCACGGTGCTGAAATGCCTCGCCGGGTTGTTTACGCACTGGCAGGGCAAACTGGTGATTGACGGAACCGAACTCGAGCACAAAATCAGCCGCGAGCGGTGCCGCATGGTGCAAATGGTGTTTCAGGATCCCTACGGTTCGCTCCATCCGCGCCATACCATCGGCGACATTCTGGAAGAACCGCTGCAAATTCAGGGTTTCACCGATCGTGACCGCCGCATCAATATGATGCTCGATAAAGTCGGTCTTAACCGCGCGTTTCGCAGCCGTTATCCGCATCAGCTTTCCGGCGGGCAACGTCAGCGTGTCGCCATCGCGCGTGCGCTGATTCTTGAGCCGGAGGTCTTGCTCCTTGATGAGCCGACGTCAGCGCTGGATGTTTCGGTGCAGGCGGAAATTCTCAACTTGCTGGCGGATTTGCAGCAAGAGTCGAAACTCACCTATTTGATGGTGACGCACGATTTAGGCGTAATTGCACATTTGTGCCATCGCGTCGGTGTCATGCAGCATGGGAAGATTCTTGAGTCACTTAGCACCGATAATTTAATTAGCGGTGCGGCACAAAATCCTTATACCCAAATGCTGGTAAACGCCAGCCGCCAGTACAGCCGTGAAATGGCTCAGCAGGTGGCGCAGTTCTGACCTGCTTTTCGCGCAAAACAAACTCGCCCGCGGTTGTTAACCCAGCAGCGGGCAGTTTGGCGGCAGGCGGCAGCTTATCGCATTCGGATGGATATCAATGCGGAACTTTTGGCTGGTCAGCGGCTCGCCATCAAGGTTAAAAGTGATGTCGTGTGGGGCGGTTATCTCAAACCAGGATGAACGCCCATCAATAATATTGGGGTTGTCGTCTGGTTGCGTCAGCGTTTTAAAAATTGCCGGTAGCAACTCTTCGCCAGTAAAAATACGCAACTCTAATAAACCATCATTAATCAACGCCTGCGGGCAAAGTTCCTGCCCACCGCCCGCCTGGCGGCCATTACCTATACCAATCACCAGCGCGTCACCTTGCCACTCAAAATCTTGCCCGCGAATTTCGCAGCGGTCGGGTTTAAGCGTATCGAGGCGAATCAAACCATGCACGAAATAGGCAATGCCGCCTAATGCCGCTTTCAGTTTTTCCGGTGTTTCAGTGGTGATGCGTGTACCAAAACCGCCGGTCGCCATATTGATAAACCAGGCCGACTCGTTCACTTGCACCAGGTCGATAGGCACGCCTTTGCCGACTATCGCCAGCTGTAATGCTTTGTCCAGCTCCTGAGGAATGCCGATGCTGGTGGCAAAATCGTTCGCTGTGCCGAGGGGTAAGATCCCAAGCACCGGGCGTTGTTCCGGTGCAAGCTTTGCCAGCGCCGTCGCCACTTCGTTTATTGTGCCATCGCCACCACCCGCAACCACGGTATCAGCGCCCATTCGCGAGGCTTCTTCAACATAGCGTATGGCATCACCTTTTTCCCAGGTAACACGGATATGTAACATGTATCCCTCATCACGCATCACGTTGACGGCACTGCGCAAAATGTCGTTTTCGGCACCTTTGCCGTTCAGGATGACGAACGTTACAGGAAACTGCTCCATGGCATACCTCTGGAAATGTAGTTGATTTCTGAGTGTATCTTATGTGAGGGATTTACGGGTAAGAACAGGCTGAGTCTGCGGGGTTTAGCGAAGAATAGTTACACGCGAAGCATATTATTGATAAATGACATACATACAGTTTTATGCGTGAGTATTATATCTGACGGCTTTCAACGCATTGAATAACTAAAAATACACAACAACATTCACTTAATAAAAAAGAAATATGATGATGAACAACATTGAAGAAGAACGTGGGCGTCTTAGAACGTCCTGCAGTGTCGAATTAAAGGGATTTTCTCAAGCGACTCCAGCGCAGACGTTTCAGGAAATGGCTGACTGGGCGCAGTCTAATGATGTAACCCACGACGTTTATGGTGAAGGTGCATTCATTCAACACTTTGAAGAGAAAGTGGCAAAACTGCTGGGCAAGCAATCGGCCGTATTCATGCCCAGCGGGGTTATGGCGCAGTTGATAGCAGTAAATATCTGGTGCGAGCGAAAGCGACTGCAACGCTTTGGGGTGCATGCATCTTCACATTTACTGCTTCACGAAAAGCAATCCTATCAGGCCTTAATGCAGTTGCACGGCGTGACGGTAGGACATCGACTTCGGCCTATTGTGGAGGAAGACTTATCCGCTGTTGCTGAACCGCTGGGCTGCCTGGCCGTTGAGTTACCGGCCCGGGAACTTGGCGGGCAACTACCGGAGTGGGAAGAACTGGAGGCGCTGAAAAAGAGTGCCGCGCAGTCAGGTACACCTTTGCATATGGATGGGGCGCGCCTGTGGGAAACCAAAGCCTATTACCAACGGTCATATGCCGAAATTGCTGATGGTTTCTCGTCAGTTTATGTCTCAGCCTACAAAGGTCTCGGCGGCATTGCTGGAGCACTGCTGGCAGGCGATACCGACTTCATCCAACAGGCACGTCTCTGGCTCAGGCGATTAGGCGGCAACCTGGTTTCACAAACGCCAATGGTGGTATCAACGGCTATGCGTTTTGATAAGCAATTAGCCATACTTGAGGCTTGTTATCAGCGGACATTGAGCCTGGCCGCTTGCCTTCAAACAATACCGGGCATTCGAATTTTGCCGCGCACTCCTCAGGTAAATATGTTTCATGCGTATTTTGACGCGGATATCCCCGCATTACTCAATGCCCGGGATAATATCGCCAGGCAGCATGGTTATTGGTTGTTCAATAATCTGGAAGGGACCGAAGTGCCCGGATGGTGCAAAACTGAGTTCTATATAGGTGACAGCTTGTTGCAGATGAGTGATGTTCAAATCCTGGATTTATTCAGCGAATTAATGGGGCAGGTTAATAAAGGCAATTAATGTTTCTGGATTGAAACTGGCGCAACGGTGTTTGCAAATGTTGAATCGGTAACGACAAAAAAGAAGGCCTGCGGAAGGGAGATTCCACAGGCCAATGAGGTGGTTCCTGGTACAACTAGCATTTATGGGTTATGTTTTTCAGCCCGACGATAATAACCGCATCAAACGAAGCGGTGTGTGATCGGTTTCTAAGAAATCTCCTGGCGTGAAAAAATAACGTAAATTAACTATTTAGCTTGTGGATCGCGTGCCGTTTGACCTGCCAAATTGCGCATCAGCAACGCATAATCCAGCGACACATCTTCTGGCACCGGCATCCATACAATATGGCCATCGCCAGGTGCGACTTCAATCGGCTGCGATTTGGTATTTTCCAGCACTTCAAGCGTGAAGGTGACGTTACCTTGCGGTGTCATTAATTCCAGGCTGTCGCCGAGCAGGAATTTGTTCTTCACTTTCACTTCTGCCAGACCGCCACGGCGTTCACCGGTAAATTCACCGACAAATTGCTGACTTTCAGAAACCGAGTGGCTGTACTCGTAATTCTGATAAGAATCATGATTATGACGACGCAAGAAACCTTCGGTGTAGCCACGGTGTGCCAGACCTTCCAGCGTGGTCAGAAGCGTTGGGTCGAACGGTTTGCCTGCTGCGGCATCGTCGATTGCACGGCGATAAACCTGAGCGGTACGCGCACAGTAGTAATAGGATTTGGTGCGGCCTTCGATTTTCAGCGAGTGCACGCCCATTTTGGTCAGGCGTTCAACGTGTTCGATGGCGCGCAGATCTTTCGAGTTCATGATGTAGGTGCCGTGTTCGTCTTCGAACGCCGTCATGTATTCGCCAGGGCGTTTGCCTTCTTCCATCAAAAACACTTTATCGGTTGGTGCGCCCGCGCCCAAAGTCGGCTCAATGTTTTGTACCGGAATCGGCTCATGAAGATGCACGATATTACCGACATCATCTTCTTTGCCTTCTTCAACTTTGTATTCCCAACGGCAGGCGTTGGTGCAGGTACCCTGATTCGGGTCACGCTTGTTGATGTAACCCGACAGCAGGCAGCGGCCAGAATAGGCCATGCACAGTGCGCCATGAACAAAGATTTCCAGTTCCATGTCCGGCACTTGCTCACGCACTTCAGCAATCTCTTCCAGCGACAGTTCGCGGGACAAAATCACGCGGGTCAGGCCCATTTGTTTCCAGAATTTCACGGTCGCCCAGTTCACGGCATTCGCCTGTACCGACAGGTGAACGTCCATTTCCGGGAATGCTTCACGCACCATCATGATAAGACCAGGGTCAGACATGATCAGCGCATCCGGGCCCATATCGATAACCGGTTTCAGGTCACGGATAAAGGTTTTCAGCTTGGCGTTATGCGGGGCAATGTTGACAACCACGTAGAATTTTTTGCCAAGCTCATGGGCTTCGTTGATGCCGAGCTGGAGGTTTTCGTGATTGAATTCGTTGTTGCGTACACGCAGGCTGTAACGCGGTTGGCCCGCGTAGACAGCATCTGCGCCATAGGCGAATGCGTAACGCATATTTTTCAGCGTTCCGGCCGGGGATAGAAGTTCTGGTTTAAACATGGGGTTCTCGTCTGATTTCAGGTCAGAAACCACCGCATATGGTGCGGTGGTTTGAAAGCGTGTGCATAAGGCACAGTTTTAGGGCGGGAATTGTAGCGCTAATGCTCTTCATACTTCAAGTTGCAGGGGCGTTGGCTGCGCTCACTTACCCGAATCACTTACATAAGTAAGCTCATCGGGATAAATTCCCTTGCCGCCTACCTGAAACTCGAATTATTTTGAGCATATTTCTTCCAGAAACTACCCTCACGCAATCCTGCACTCGTCCGCTTCCCAGCGGTAACCCACGCCGTAGACCGCACGGATAAACGACTGTTCTTCATCCAGCGCTTCGAGTTTACGGCGCAGGTTTTTGATATGACTGTCGATGGTGCGGTCAGTCACTACGCGATAATCATCATAAAGCTGGTTGAGTAACTGTTCGCGTGAAAAGACTTTGCCCGGCTCGTGAGACAGCGTTTTCAGCAGGCGGAATTCAGCTGGAGTTAAATCCAAAAGTTTGTCGCGCCAGCTCGCCTGAAAACGACCTTCGTCAATGATTAACGGGCTGATTTCATCGGCTGCAACCGGGTCGCGCTGGCGTTTGCAGCGGCGCAAAATGGTTTTGACGCGAGCCACCACTTCCCGAGGACTGTAAGGCTTGCAGATGTAATCATCTGCACCAATTTCCAGACCAAGCAGGCGGTCGATTTCCTCGATTTTAGCGGTCACCATGACAATCGGAATTTCAGAGAAACGACGAATTTCACGGCACAGCGTCAGGCCATCGGTGCCTGGCAGCATTAAATCAAGCAGGATCAAATCTGGCGGCGTCTGGCGCACGAAAGGCAGTACTTTGTCGCCATGGGTAATCAACTCTGGCGCATATCCCGCAGCACGTAAGTAATCAATTAACAGTTGGCCGAGCTTCGGCTCGTCTTCAACAATTAAAATACGCGGTGTGTTTTCGTCAATCGGTAACTCAGTCATACAGGTCTCAACGATTCTGGCTCCAGCGGTAACTCTACTGTAATGCTAACCCCGCCGAAAGGCGAATGCGTGGCGTAAAGCTTGCCGTTATGGGCGGCAACAATATTCTGGCAGATGGATAGGCCAAGCCCGGAGCCGCCACTGGCGCGGTTGCGGGAGCCTTCGGCACGGTAAAAACGCTCGAACAGCATGGTTAACTGCTCGTCGCTCACACCCGGTGCGCTGTCGGCAAAGTGCATGACGAAACGTTGATTTACCACTTCACCTGAGATAACTAACTGGCCGCCCGCATCCGTGTAGCGCAGGCTGTTTTCCAGCAGGTTATTGAATAACTGCATCAAGCGGTCGCTGTCACCGAAAATGGTCGCACTATCTGGCAGGGCAAGGCTGATGCTTAAACCACGTGAGTTAAAGCGCTCGCGGAATGCGCCCGCCACAATCTCCAGCAGGTTAATGATATCCAGAGATTGCTTCTGGTAGGCCAGTGCCCCTTCGTCGGACATCGACAATTGGTGCAGGTCATCAACCAGTTTGGTCAGGGTGGCGACTTCCATTTGTAGCGAGGCGACCGACTCCGGGGTGAATTTGCGCACGCCATCCTGAATTGCCTCCAGCTCACCGCGTAAAATCGCCAGCGGGGTGCGCAATTCATGGGAAATATCGGCCATGTAAGCGCGGCGCATATTGTGGTTTTTCTCAAGCGTACTGGCGAGCTGGTTGAAGTCCTGCGCCAGTTTGCCGAGTTCGTCCTGGCTGGTGGAGTCCACGCGGGTGGAGAAATCCCCGGCGGCGAGTTTGTGCGTCCCTTCAACTAATCGTTTCACCGGGGCTAACAACCCTCGTGCCAGCAAGAAAGTGGCGGCCGCAGCAAGCAGTGTGGCGAGGCCGACGATAATCCAGCTGGTGCGCCGTTGTTGGCGATCGAAATTAATATCGGTGTTGCGCGTCAGGCGCTCGACCGGCGAGGCGACCACCCAGCCGGCATCGCGGCCATTGACGTTAATCGCCCGGCGCGTACCGTCGGTCGGAACCGGGCCGCGTGGGCCAACCAGCACTTTGTAATCCTGGTCAATGACCCAGAATTGCGTGCGCCAGCCGTGTGGCGGTAGGTTAGCGTTTTCCACATCGCCATGCTCGAATGAGCGCAGCAGCTTGAACATAAAGCGGTCGTTGTTGCGCAGGAACTGCCAGTTGCCGTGCTGCTCGTATTGCTCGCCCAGCGCGTCGCTTAACATCTCGAGGCGCTGTTCATTGCCGCGTTTAATGTAATCAATAAACCCATGTTCGAAGCTCAGCCGCACGCCCCAATGCATGATTGCCAGCACCAGCAGGCAGGTCGAGAAAATCGCGAGGAACAATTTGCCAGTGATACCTGGCCGCCAGAGCTTCATGGGTTCCTCCTTTTGCGTCGCGCAATCACGACATTTTTGGTGGTGTCTTTCGGGACGCGAGCAAAAATCAGCGCGGGGAGGGCGATAACCACCGCCATGCTGAGATACGTATACATAAACACGCTATGGACGACGGCGCTGTCCGCCGTCAGTTGATGATGCCCGTACATGCCGAGCAGCAGCCCGGCGATGGTGACGCCGATACTCATCGAAAGCTGCATCACCATCGAAAGCATGCTGTTGCCGCCGCTGGCCAGATCGTCAGGCAAATCTTTCAGCGTCAGCGTGTTCATAGACGAGAAGCGCGTGGAATTGACCATGCCGAGCAGGAACAACACCACTGGCAGCAGGTAGTACCAGCCCAGCAGAGCTGTCGCCATAAATAACAGGATAACCAGCGATAACCCTAAGGTGGTGGCGACCAAAACGTTGCGGTAGCCGAAGCGGTTAACCACCTGCACCACAATGCGTTTCATGCCCATACTGCCGAGCACCATCGGGATCATCATCAGGCCCGCGTGGAAAGGCGAAAAGCCAAGGCCGATTTGCAGGAATACCGGTGTCATAAACGGGATCATTCCGCTGCCGATACGGCCACAAAAACTGCCTAACAGGCCGAGCGAGAAAGTCTGCGTCTTAAAAAGATTGAGGTTGAACAGGGCGTTGTCATTGGCTTTGGCGTGCCACAAATAGAGCGCCATTGCTGCAGCTCCGCCACCCACTAACAACCACACCGTGGATGGGCTCACGCCTAAACCTTTTGCGCCATCAAGTGCAATAGTCAGCGCCGCCATACCAAACGCCAGATAGACAAAGCCCATCATGTCGAATTTGCGCGTCTGCATGGTGTAGTTCGGCATTAGCCACAGCGTGGCGATGGCGCCGATAATGCCAACCGGCAGGTTAATCAGGAAAATCCAGTGCCATGACGCATATTCCACCAGCACGCCCCCGAGTGCCGGGCCAAGCAGTGGGCCGATTTGCCCGGGCAAAGTCACAAAGGTCATTGCCGCCATATATTGCTCACGCGGGACAATTTTCATCACCGTTAAGCGCCCGACGGGCACCATCATGGCCCCGCCAACCCCTTGCACCACTCGCGCCATCACCAGTTCATTCAGCGTGGAAGCGTGCGCGCATAATAACGAGCCGATGGTAAACAGCACGATGGCGGTGAAAAAGATATTGCGCACGCCAATGCGGTCCGCCAGCCAGCCGCTTGCGGGCAACATCACCGCGACCGTCAACACATACGACACGATAACCGAGTGCATGTGCAACGGGCTTTCCCCAAGGCTCGCCGCCATGGAGGGCAGGGCAGTGTTGACGATGGTGGTGTCGAGCGACTGCATGAAGAAGCCAAAGGCGACAATCCATAGTTGCCAGCGGACGGCGGCAGGCAGTTCAGTCATTTAAATATCCTTCATACTTGAAGCTGCAGCAGCGTTGCTGCGCTCTTTCGCCCAAATCACTTACTCAAGTAAGCTCATCGGGACTCATTCACTTGCGGCCTTGCTGCAACTCCAATTATTTTGGATATTCCAGTGCCATCGGATGATTAATCCGTTGTCGCAAGACGATCATTTTTACGCGCAAAGCGCATCCGCAGGCGGTCAAAGAACAGATACACCACCGGGGTGGTGTACAGCGTCAGCAACTGGCTGACGACTAAACCGCCAACGATGGTGATCCCCAGCGGCTGGCGCAGTTCCGCGCCGTCACCGCTGGTCAGCACCAACGGCAATGCGCCAAACAGCGCCGCCAGCGTAGTCATCATAATCGGGCGAAAACGCAACAAGCAGGCCTGGAAAATCGCCTCTTCGGGTTGCAGGTTACCGATACGCTGCGCGTCTATCGCGAAGTCCACCATCATGATGGCGTTCTTCTTCACAATACCAATTAAGAGCATGATGCCGATAAGCGCAATTAAGCTAAACGGCGCACCAAATAGTTCCAGTGCCAGCAAAGCTCCGACGCCCGCAGAGGGCAGGGTAGAGAGGATTGTCAGCGGGTGAACGTAGCTCTCATACAAAATCCCCAGCACGATATACACCGTGGCGATGGCAGCGATAATCAGCAACACCTGGGATTTCATGGTGTCCTGGAACACCTGCGCGGTTCCGGCGTACATCCCGCGCACAGTGGAAGGCACGCCTAATGCCGTCATAGTGCGGTCGATGGCCTCGCTTGCTTCCGATAACGACACGCCGGTTGGCAGGTTAAAGGACACCGTAGACGCGGCGGATAACCCCTGGTGGTTGACTGATAGCGGGGCGTTCGCCGGTTGCCATTTGGCAAAGTAAGAAAGCGGGATCGGCTTGCCCTCTTTATTCATGACAAACATTTGGTCCAGCGCGCTGATGTCCTGCGTATAACGTGGGTCGACTTCCATCACCACTTTGTACTGGTTTAGCGGCTGATAAATGGTCGAAATCTGCCGCTGGCCAAAGGCGTTATTTAGCAGGTTATTGGCATCTGAGACGCTGATCCCCAACCGTGCCATGGTTTCACGGTCATAAATCAAGTCCATTTCCGCACCGTTGTCCTGGCTGTCGGAGTTTACGTCAGCCAGCTGCGGTAGTTTGGCGAGCGCCTGGCGAATTTTCGGCTCCCAGGTACGCAAGTCGGCTAAATTATCGGAAAGTAGCGTGTACTGGTAACTGGCATTGGCCTGGCGGCCGCCAACACGGATATCCTGCACAGCCATTAAGAACAGGCTCGCGCCCGGCTCTTTTGCCAGCGACTGACGTAAACGATCGATAACCTGTTGCGCGGTTTCTTTACGCTCAGAAAGTGGCTTTAACGAGATAAACATCATGCCGCTGTTGACCCGTGAACCCCCGGTAAAACCCGTGACGTTATCGACGGCAGGATCGTCACGGACGATTTTCATAAAGTCCTGCAATTTGCCGCGCATCGCCTGGAAGGAAATGCTCTGGTCGGCCTGAATGTTGCCCATTAAACGCCCGGTATCTTGTTCCGGGAAGAAGGTTTTCGGGATCGCAATATACAGCCAGACGTTCAGTGCGATGGTCGCCAGTAGCACAACGCCCACCAGTTTAGTGTGGTTCAGCACCCACTTAAGCGAGCGCCCGTAGCCCTCTTGCATCGCAATCAGTACACGCCCAAAGCCGCGTTTGCGGGTCGGGCTATGTGGCGGTTTGTTCTTTAACAGCCACCCGCACATCATTGGCGTAAGCGTAATCGACACCACCAGTGAAATCCCGATGGCAACGGAAAGCGTGACGGCAAACTCCTTGAATAACCGACCCGGTAAGCCGCCCATTAACAGTAACGGCAGGAAAACCGCGACCAGCGACAGACTCATCGACAACACGGTAAAGCCCACTTCGCGCACGCCCTGAAGTGCCGCCTGTAAGGGTTTGACGCCCGCTTCGAGGTGGCGGGAAATATTTTCCAGCACCACTATCGCGTCATCTACCACAAAACCGGTGGCGATGGTCAGCGCCATCAACGACAAGTTATTCAGGCTAAAGCCGCACAAATACATGGCGATGAACGTACCAATCAGGGACACCGGTACCGCTACTGCGGGAATCAGAGTTGCCCGGCCGGAGCGCAGGAACAGGAACACCACCAGAATGACCAGCGCAACGGAGATAATCAGCGATTGTTCGACTTCGGCAAGTGATGCACGAATGGTGGGTGAGCGATCCTGAGCTATCTGCAAATCAATCGACGCCGGAATCGTTTCACGCAGCTCGGGGATTTTTGCCCGGATCCTGTCCACCGTTTCGATGATATTCGCTTCCTGGGATTTACGAATCATCAGCAAAATCGCGGGCTTCGCGTTGGTCATCCCGGCGTTGCGCACATCTTGAACGGAGTCGGTGACGGTGGCGACATCGCTTAAATGCACCGCACCACCATTGTTGTAATGAATAATTAACGGCTGATATTCCGCAGCGGTTTTGAGTTCATCATTGGTTTGCAGCTGCCAGCGGCGTGCGCCGTCTTCCAGTGCACCTTGCGGGCGGCGCACGTTGGCGTTGTCGATTGCCGTACGAACGGCATCAAGCGAAACGCCCTGGTTAAACAGCGCCTGAGGATTCAGGCCGACGCGAACGGCGGGGAGCGAACTGCCGCCGACATCCACATCACCCACGCCATCAATCTGTGCCACGGTTTGCGCCAGTTGCGTGGAGGCGAAATCATAAAGCTGGCCTTGGGAAAGCGTGTCTGAAGTCAGTGTCAGAATGATAATGGGCGCATCAGACGGGTTGGCTTTGCGATAGGTCGGGCGGCTTGGCATACCGCTTGGCAACAGGCTTTGTGCGGCGTTGATTGCAGCCTGCACATCACGCGCCGCACCGTTGATATCGCGATCAAAGGTAAACTCCAGAATGATGCGCGTGCTGCCGAGCGAACTCGACGACGTCATCTCATTTACCCCGGCAATACGCCCGAGCGCCCGTTCAAGCGGCGTAGCCACTGACGACGCCATGGTTTCAGGGGAGGCACCCGGCAGTGATGCGCTGACCATAATCACCGGGAAATCCACCTGTGGCAGCGGGGCCACAGGCAGCAAACGAAAGCCCAGCACGCCACACAATGTAATGGCGGCGGTCAGCAAAATGGTGGCGACGGGCCGGTAGATGAACAGTGCGAAGAATTTCACAGCACTTCCTCATCGCGACGACCAAAACGGCGACTTACTGCATGCGACAGGTTATCAAATAGCAAGTAAATCACCGGAGTGGTGAACAGCGTCAGTACCTGGCTCACCAGCAAACCGCCGACCATGCCGATACCCAACGGGCGGCGCAGTTCTGCACCGACGCCGGTTGAGAGCATCAGCGGCAATGCCCCCAGAAGGGCGGCAAGTGTGGTCATCAGAATCGGGCGAAAACGCAGCAAACAAGCCTGATAAATGGCATCGTACGGCTTCATTCCTTGCTCGCGCTCCGCCGCCAGGGCGAAGTCGATCATCATGATGGCGTTTTTCTTCACGATCCCGATGAGCAAAATAATGCCGATTATCGCAATCACATCCAGCTCAGCCCCTGCCAGCATCAACGCCATTAATGCGCCGACACCCGCGGTTGGAAGGGTCGAAAGGATAGTTATCGGGTGGATAAAACTTTCGTATAGCACGCCGAGCACGATATACATCGCCACCACTGACGCCACGATAAGCCAGATGGTGCTGCCGAGTGCAGCCTGGAAGGCGAGGGTGCTGCCCTGGAACTGCGTGGTGATATCCGCAGGCATGGCGAGCTCTTTTTCCGCCGCGGTAATCGCTTTGACGGCCTCTTCCAGGGAGTGATCGTTTGTGACGTTAAACGAGAAAGTGGTCGACGGGAACTGGTCGAGATGATTGACCGTCAGCGGCGCAAAACGCTGCTCTATTTTTGCAATGCTGTTTAGCGGCACGCTCCCGCCATCGGTGCTGGCAAGGCGGATATTATCCAGCGCGCTCAGGCCCGGTGTCGTGCTGGTGTCGTGTTCCAGTACCACGCGATACTGGTTAGCCTGGGTGTAAATGGTGGAAATCAGGCGCTGGCCAAACGCGTTATACAACGCATTGTCGACATCAGACATTGAGATGCCCAAACGACTGGCACTGGCGCGGTCGACATTGACATACGCCACCAGACCTTGATCCTGCCAGTCGCTGCTGACATCCGACAATTGCGGCAATGTGCGCAGCTTTTCGGTGAGTTGTGGAACCCAGGTGCTCAGTTCATCAAGGGACATCGCCTGTAAGCTGAACTGGTACTGGGTGCGGCTGACGGTGGTGTCGATGGTCAAATCCTGCACCGGTTGCAAATAAAGTTCGACGCCAGGTACTTTCGCCACGTCAGCTTGTAACCGCTCGATGACCACCGGAATGCGGTCGTCACGGTCGCTCAACGGCTTGAGGTTAATTTGCAAACGCGCACTGTTCAGTGACGGATTGGTACCATCCACGCCAACAAATGAGGTCAGGCTTTCTACCGCCGGATCTTTCATTATCACATCTGCCACCTGCTGTTGGCGGGAAGCCATACTGGAGAAGGAGACAGATTGTGGCGCTTGTAAGGTGCCCTGAATAATGCCGTTGTCCTGAATCGGGAAGAAGCCTTTCGGGATAAACATCCACAGCACCACGGTGAGGGCCAGAGTGCCAAAAGCGACGCCCAGCGTTAGCCACGGGTGGTGCAGCACGCGCGTCAAAATACGGCCATAACCGGCAATGACACGCTCGAAAAAGCGCTCGCTGGCTCGGGAGAAACGGTTCTGCTTGCGTAATGATTCGTGGCTCAACATGCGTGCGCACATCATCGGCGTTAGCGTCAGTGACACCACCGCAGAGATCAGAATCGCAATAGCCAAAGTGACGGCAAATTCGCGGAACAGGCGGCCAACGATATCGCCCATAAACAGCAGTGGGATAAGCACGGCGATCAGCGAAAAGGTTAGCGAGATAATGGTGAAGCCAATTTCACCGGCACCTTTCAGCGAGGCGGCGAGCGGTTTTTCACCTTTTTCGATATAACGCGAGATGTTTTCGATAACCACAATCGCATCGTCGACCACGAAACCGGTGGCGATGGTTAACGCCATCAGCGTCAGGTTGTTTATCGAGAAGTCGAGAAAAACCATCACGGCAAAAGTCCCGATCAGCGATAGCGGAACGGCAACCGCCGGGATAATCGTTGCCGGAACGTTGCGCAGGAACAGGTAAATAATCATCACCACCAGCGCGATGGCGAGCATCAGTTCGTACTGGGTGTCGGTAACGGAGGCGCGGATATTGGTGGTGCGGTCGCTAAGCAGTTTGACTTCAACCGATTTCGGCAGGCTTTTGGTTAGCGCGGGCAACATTGCACGAACGCTGTCGGCAGTATCGATAATATTGGCACCCGGCTGGCGCTGCACGTTCATCACGATCGCCGGTTGTTTGTTTGCCCAGGCACCAAGCCAGGCGTTTTCCGCCCCTTGTTCAACGGTTGCCACATCACCAAGACGAATTGGTGCACCGTTCTGATAAGCAATAATCAGGTTGCGATACTCTTCAGCCGACTGCATTTGGTCGTTGGCTGAAAGCGTGACGGCGCGCTCCGGGCCGTCAAGGCTACCTTTTGCCGAGTTAACGTTGGCACTGGTGATGGCTGTGCGCACGGTTTCGCTGGTCAAGCCAAATGCTGCAATCGCCGGAGCGTTAAGTTTCACGCGCACCGCAGGGCGTTGGCCGCCGGAAAGCGTCACCAGACCGACGCCGGACACCTGAGAAATTTTCTGCGCGACGCGCGTTTCCACCATGTCTTCAACTTGCGTCATTGGCATGGCGGTTGAGGTCACGGCGAGCGTCATAATCGGCGGATCGGCCGGGTTAACTTTGCTGTACACCGGCGGGTTGGGGAGATCGGATGGCAACAAGTTTGTCGCGGCGTTAATCGCAGCCTGCACTTCTTGCTCGGCAACATCCAGCGGCAGAGAGAGCTGGAATTGCAGCGTCACCACCGATGCGCCACCAGCACTTTGTGAAGACATTTGTTTCAGGCCGGACATTTGCCCGAACTGGCGCTCAAGCGGGGCGGTAATCGCCGAGGTGACGACATCCGGGCTCGCGCCTGGGTAGAGCGTCACAACCTGAATAGTGGGGTAATCCACTTCGGGTAGTGCAGAAACGGGCAGGAAGCGATAACCGATAATCCCGGCAAGTAAGATCGCCACCATCAAAAGTGTGGTAGCGACAGGCCGCAGGATGAACAGGCGCGATGGGCCACCTGTGGAGCTCGGTGGTAACACCTGCATCAGGAAGTCGCTCCGTTACGTTTGTGTTTTTGCGGGTGTTCGACCTCTTTCGGTGGGGAAGCAGCTGTCGCTGATTGCGCCTCAACTACTTCAACTTTCGCGCCTTCTGTCAGGCGATCAATTCCGTCAGTCACAACACGATCTCCGGCAGAAAGCCCGGCGGCAATCACCACTTTTTGGCTGTCCTGAATGCCGGTCGTGACCAGGTGTTTACTGACTTTATCATCACTATTAAGCACCCAGACAAAGTTGCCTTCGTTACCCATTTGCAGGGCAGCCGTTGGAATGACTACCGCATTTTGCTGGGTATCAACCAGCATTCGCGCGTTGACGAACTGGTTAGGGAAAAGCGCATCGTCTTCATTATTAAAACGAGCTTTGAGTTTGATGGTGCCGGTTGTGGCATCAATTTGGTTATCCAGGCTCAGTAATGCGCCGGTGCTCAGCTTGAGTTTGTTGGTGCGATCCCAGGCCTCAACGCTAAGCGTGGCTCCCGCTTTTTGCGCTTTGACAACGGTCGCAATATCACCTTCCGGCAGGGTAAAGATCAGGTCAATAGGATGCGTTTGGGTCAGCACCACAATACCTGCGGTGTCGCTGCTGGAGATCTGATTGCCGACATCGACCTGTTTTAGCCCCACGCGGCCATCAATCGGCGCGGTGATGCGGCTCCAGTCGAGTTGCAATTGTGCGCTGGCGACAGCGGCTTCATCGGCTTTTATCGTCCCGACAGATTCATTGACCAGCGCTTGTTGGGCGTCCATCTCCTGGCGGGAAACCAGATTGGTTTTAACCAGTTGCTGATAACGTGCCAGGTCACGGCGTGCATTGGCAAGTGTTGCCTGATCTTTTGCCAGCTGCCCTTGAGCCTGGGCGAGGGCGATTTTGAACTGGCTTGGGTCAATTTCTGCCAGCAAATCACCGGCTTTAACCTGTTGCCCTTCCTGGAAGTGAATGGCCAGCAATTGCCCGTCTACCCGGCTGCGCACCGTGACAGTATTGGCCGCAGTAATGGTGCCGAGACCCGTCAGGTAACGCGGCACAGATTCGCTGGTTGCCGTTGCGGCTTGCACCGGGGCTAACGCGCCACCGCGCATCCCGTGGCGACCGCCAGCAGGGCGTTGTTGTGTCGATTGCGAACCTGCGGTGTCGTTACCGGCATTCATGTTACGCCAGAAGAAAATGGCGGCGATAACGACAATGACTGCTGCTGCAATCCAAAACCAACGAGCGGTGAATGTGCCTTTCATAGATGTACGTATTCTCTTCCTGAAACGATTATCCCCGTCATGCTCAGGGGTTAGGCCTAATGATACTAGTGTAGTGAGATAAGGCAGCGGAAAAATGGAGGAATTATGAAGTACTGTATGGATCCATCAAGGGGGATGGTTTTTTGCGTAGCGCCTCGGAAGAAAACGGTTGAATAGTATCCTGTTTGAATTTTGGGCAATAAACTGTGGTTTATACATTTAATATAAACTATAGTTTATAAGGCAACGCTATGACATGGAAGATATTGACTACAAAACGGTATGAAGAATGGTTTGATGAGCAACACAATGACCTTCAGGAAAAGATGCTTGCAGTGATGGGGCATTTACGGTTTTGGGGGCCTTATTTGCCTCGTCCCTATGCCGACACTGTAAATGGTTCACGTTTTGCCAACATGAAAGAGTTGAGAGTTCAGCACCAGGGTAAGCCCGTTCGGGCATTTTATATTTTTGATTACCGCCGAAATGCTGTTCTGTTGTGCGCAGGTGATAAGTCGAAAACTAAACGGTTCTACGAATCGATGATCGCTATTGCGGACAAAGAGTTTATAGCTTGGTTGAAGTCACAGGAAAAATAATATGAAAAACAATCCGAAAGGTTACAGCACATTAGAAGAGTTAATTGCTCGTCGTTCACCTGAAAGTCAGAAACGAATAGCTGAAGCGACTCAGGAACTGATTCTGGAAAGCTGTCTGTCAATGGTTCGCGAGCAAATGGGCTGGTCGCAACAACAACTGGCAGAAGCGATGGGTATCAGCCAACCGGCGGTGACGGCCATTGAAAAACGCGGCAATGAAGTCAAACTGGGGACGTTAAAGCGTTATATCGAAGCGTTGGGTGGCAAACTCTCGCTGCAAATTGAGTTTCCGGATGGTGTTAAACAGATGAAAATTTAAAACGCCGCAGGTTCCCCCACGGCGTGGTTTTTAATTAGCGGAACACCACATCAGCCCAACGGGCAAGGCCTGCGGTGACGGAGCCGAAATCATCGCCTCCTGCCAACGGAATACCCGGTAATTGCTGCGCAAGTGCATGCTTGAGCAATGGCGAACGGGCACTCCCGCCGGTGAGATAAATCACATCAGGTTTTACCGCACTGTTTTCCAGCGCCAGTGTGACTTGCTCGAGAATACGTTGCAGCGGCTGGCTGATAGCACTTTCCAGCTCTGTTTGAGTAATCTCGCAGCCCAGTTCTTTACTGATAAACGGCAGCATGGTCGCGACTTGCTGGCTGTCTGAAAGCGCAATTTTGCTCTCTTCAGCTGCGCGCACCAGGCGATAGCTAAGACGCTGGCGCCAGACTTTTTGCAGGAATGCGACTTTCTCAGGCTCACGCGAATCGCGTACCAACTCGTTTAGCATGCGGCCATTGGCACTGCTGTAAAAATCGTTTTGCGCCGGGACATCGTTTATCGCAACCGCATTCCACCACGGCAGTACCGGCAGCGCGATGCCTTTCTCCGTTTGGCCGCCCATGCCCAGTAAGGGGGAGAGCTGTTTGAAAGCCAGCATGATATCCAGATCGTTACCGCCAACACGGCAGCCGCTATGGCCGAGCAGACTTTGCTCGCGGTCACGTCGGGCGCGCCATTGTGGGCCCATCAGTAACACCGAGCAGTCGGTAGTCCCGCCGCCGATATCCACGACGAGCACCTGTTTTTCTTCCGTTAGCGTCGCTTCAAAATCGAGGCCTGCCGCGACCGGCTCAAACTGAAACACCACGTCTTTAAAGCCCGCGCGATGAGCTGCGCGGTCAAGAATACCTTGCGCCTGCTGGTTTGCTTCATCGCCGCCTGAGCCCTGGAAGTTGATCGGGCGACCAATCACGGCTTGAGTGATGGGTTCTGCGACCTGGCTTTGCGCTTGATTGCGAATATGCAGCATCATGGCGCAAACTAAATCTTCGAACAGCGCGACTTGTTGTGGTTTTAATCCGTTGGCGCCGAGGAATGATTTTGGTGATTTAACGAAGTAAACTTCTTCGGGATCTTCCATATACTGCTGCAGGGAGCTGAGCCCAAACTGCACGCTGCCAGGCAACACATCAATATCTTCTTCGCGGTTAAAAGAGACCGCTCGACGCAGCAATGCCTGGGTTTCAGTACCGGTAGCCGGGACTTCGTGATGACGATAAAGCCACTCACTCACTGATTCACGTGTCGGTGCGCACAACATTGACGGAAGCAATGTCGAACCGTTTTCCATCTCCAGCGCCTGTGGAACGCCATCGCGCATCACTGCTACAGAGCAGTTTGCAGTACCATAATCAAAGCCTATAAATTGCATAACATCCCCCATGCCGGTGAAGAAGGGGGGCGACTTTAGCGGAATGTGAAGCACTGAGCAATAAAATATACTTCTGTGCCGCCGATACTCAACAGCAGAGATGAAAGTATGTACCAACTAGACTACAACCCGCCTTATGACTGGAAGTGGATGTTTGGATTTCTGGCCGGACGTGCGGTCAGTGGCATTGAGATTGTCTCAGAGGATCGTTATTGCCGCAGTTTTGCACTGGGGAACCATCAGGGGTTACTGACGCTTGAAGCGGATGAAGCAGCCTGCCGGCTAAACGTGACGCTAAGTGAAGGTTTGCAGCCAGTTGCCAGCGAAGTGTTAGCGCGAATAAAGCAGTTGCTGGATTTGGATTGCCAGCCGCATACCATTCTTGAAAGCCTCGGTGAATTGTCGGTGGCGCGTCCGGGCCTGCGCCTACCCGGCTGTATGGATACTTTTGAGCAAGCTATTCGCGCAATTTTAGGGCAACTGGTGAGCGTGGCGATGGCTGCAAAACTGGCCAGTAAACTGGCGCTCACCTTTGGTGAGCAGCTGGTGGAACACCCAGAATGGGTTATTTTCCCACGCCCTGAGGAGTTGGCATCGTTGGTGCCTGAACAGCTAAAAGCGCTTGGTATGCCGCTAAAACGCGGTGAGGCGATTATTCATCTGGCGCGTTTGATGGTCGAGGGTGAGTTCCCGCTACACAGCCCTGCGGATGTGGAACAAGGCGTGAAAATGCTGACAACGTATCCAGGAATTGGCCGCTGGACAGCAAACTACATCGCTTTGCGTGGCTGGCAGGCAAGCGATGTATTCTTGCCTGATGATTATTTGATAAAGCAGCGTTTCCCCGGCATGACGCCTGCACAAATCCGCCATTACGCAGAACGCTGGAAACCCTGGCGCTCCTACGCGCTATTGCACATCTGGTATAGCGAAGGCTGGTTTCCGGCAGTTGAACCCGAGCCTCAGTTAATCGCAAAATAACTGGAGTTAAGCAGCATTTCCAGCGGGGTTGGTTGTGTCACCGCTTCACCATAAATCAGCTCTACACCAATGCCGGAAAGCGTATCCAACACCATCGGGATATCCGCCGGGCCAGCGATGGTTTGTAATGACTGGCGCTGTGCGTGGCCATGAATTATGGTCACCATCATTTCGTCCATCAGGTTGCAATGCACGTTCTGAATCAGTTCGCTGTCCACAATGATGTAACTGAAATGCTGGCGTGATATGTCTTTAAAGATATCCAGATCGCGGCCCACATGACTCAAAATTAGCTGGCAGCCGCTGTCGCGAAGCCGTTGCAGGTTGCGGTCGATTCTTTCATCTTCATGTTGCAACGCTTCGCAATGGATCATCAGGTGCAACAAGCGTGCGGGGAGGGGGCTACGTGATAATTGCGCCAGTATTTCATCGACGACGTTATCGCTTGCGAGGCCAGCAGAGGAAAGGGTGAATGCAACCCCAAAGCCTTTGTTGGCCACTTGCAGGGCAAACTTGCTGAAGAATTCATTAAAAATCCGCAGGTCGAGTGCACATTGCAGATTTTTATCGGTCACTGCGGCACGGAAAACGGACTCATTAATCACCATATCGTCACTTCCCCACAAGCGCAGCGACATGACATAGAAGCTGGTTGTCTCCGGGATGCGTGGTGGGGCAACACCCTGGGCGACCATCAGAATAGGGTTGTCATTGATAATGCGTTTTTGTTCATCGACAGAAAAATTCTGATCGTTGGTGTGAATATCGTGCTGGGAAGATTCAAACACCGTTACCCGGCCACGGCCGCCATTTTTCGAGGCGTAACAGGCTATATCCGCTTGAGACAGCACTTCCGAGGCTATTCGGTTATCGGCGTCAATTTGCGTGATCCCGGCACTGGCACCAATACGATGCAGACGCCCGTTCCAGGTAAAGTGGTAGTCATTGATACTCTGAATAATACGTTCAGAAATATGACGTGCGTTGTCTGCTGAACAGTCCGGGAGGAGCAGGCCAAACTCATCGCCACCCAGACGAGCCAGGAAGTCTCCAGTGCGCAACATGCTAAGCATTAAGGAAGCCAGTTCGCGCAGCAGCGCATCGCCCGCCGCGTGCCCCGCAGTGTCGTTCACCGCTTTAAACCGGTCGAGATCGATAAATACCAGAGCGTGGCGTTGGCGGTTTTCCCCGGCGCTTTGCAGTAAACGCTTGAGATGATTTTCGAAACTCACCCGGTTTGCCAGGTGCGTCAGGCCATCGTGTGAAGCGCTGTAGCTCAGTTGTTTGAGCATTTTCCGCGATTCAGTGACATCCTGAATAACCAAAACCGAGCCGATACTTTGCCCATCAAGTGTGGTTAACGGGGTAATGCTATAATGAATGTCGTAACTGCCGCCGTTGCGGCAATGCAGAACCACATCATGCTCGATAGTTGTGCGTGAATAATCACCGCTGTGAATGTTTTCCATCACCGGACCGGTGTCGCCAAACGTGATGTGTAAAATCGCCAGAATATGCTGGCCAATCGCCTGCTGTTGCGGCCAGCCGCTGAGCTTTTCGGCAATCGGGTTCATAAAGGTGATATTCATATCCACGTCGGTACAGATCACCGCTTCCCCAATTGAGTCCAGCGTGATGTGCAGTCGCTCTTTTTCCTGGTACAGCGCTTCGTTAAGCTGTTTGACTTCCGTCATATCCATGTTGATACCGAGCAAACGCTCAACATCACCATTCTTATTCAGTACGCGGTTCGCCAGCGAGCGAATATGGCGAATACCCTCTTTGACATTAATGCGGTATTCCATTTTAAATGGCACACGATCATGCAAGGCTTCGCGAACTGTTTTCTCAGCCGCAGCGGCGTCATCAGGAACAATACATTCCAGCCATAAAGCGTAGGTGGGTTTCATATGGGCCGGGACTTCGTAGAGATCAAACATGCGTTTATCCCAGCTAATCACATCGCTGACAAGATCCCACTCCCAAATCCCAATTCCGCCCGCTTCATTAGCCAGCGTAATGCGCTCCATCAACCGCTTATTCACCCATTCGGTATGCTTGAGGTCGTTGATGTCTTCGATTTGCGCGATTAAATAGAGCGGGGAACCGTCAATATCGCGCACGATAGATACCGCAAGCAGTGCCCACACCACATCACCCTTACTGGTGTAGTAGCGCTTTTCCATCGAATAGCTGTTGATACTACCGCTAACCAGCATATTGAGTTGCTGCAAATCAGCATGTAAATCTTCCGGATGCGTAATTTGCTGGAAGGTGAGTGAGCGAAGCTGCTCCGGGGTATAGCCAAGGAATTTGCTCAGTGATTTATTAACCTGCAACCACTGCCCGTCGGTCGAAACCAGCGCCATACCAATGGCTGAGTACTCCATGGCGTTACGGAAACGTGCTTCACTTTCGGTGATGTGCTTACGCTCTTCACGAAATGAATACATCACCATCGTCATGACGTTTGCCGGCAGCAAAATCATCAGAAACGGCAGCCAGGGCGCATTGTTCATGATTGCTGTGTGGGGCTGTTGCAGGCCGGTTTGATTGGTGGTGGCCATCATTAATGAGACAACCATGAGTGTCCCAAGGAAAACAATAAAGGCTTCCAGGCGGGGCAGGCGGATTGCACTCCACATCAGAAAAACAATAATAAAAGTAAAAGGCCATGGCATATAAAGCAGGGCGAGATAGCTCAGGGTCAGAGTGATAACAAAAGTGAATATCGTTTCTACTAATAGTTTTGGGTTCTTATAGCGTAATAAATAGGCAGGTTTAAACAATAATGCTGTTGGAACCAATGCCAGGCTACCGATCGTTTCTGACAGAACCCAGACAAAAAAGGTTTTTGCGACATTTGCGCCACTCAAGCCTTCCAGCCAAACCGCCAGCAACCCTCCAACCAGCGGGGGGATTACGGCGCTGCCGACGACCAGCCGCACCCAGCTATTAAGATTTTGCAGTGGATTATGCTGTGGCAACAGACGGCGCAATAAAGATGCGCCGAGCAACGCCTCAATAATATTGATAGCGGAATAGCCGAGATTAATTTCATTTATGGGAAATACAACAGCCGATGCGCACAAACTGCCGAGAGCACAAACCACAATGACCATTGGCCACTGGCGAAAAGAATGGCGAAATAATGCCACCATCATGATGGACGTTGGGAACCATAATGGCGCTAAAACAGTACCGACTAGTGATAATTCCAGGGAGTAATAGGTAAATACAAAGCTTAGAACCCCTAATCCCACCGGCAGTACGAAGGAAGGCATTGCGATTAACTCTTTTGTGCTTTGTTTGATCATTACCGCAAATCCGTTAAGGCGTGCCGCCAGGTGCCATGCCCGGATGCAAATAAAAAAGATAAGTGTCGGTTTATGCTAGTACAAACAATTTACAATTCCTATGCAGTGCGGTCATAATTTAACATCAAGAAGTCATAAAAAGTGATATTTGACAGACTTATTTTCACCTCTTGATAATAGTCATATTTATTGAAAGGACATTATTGCCTTCCCCTTCAGCAGCTAAAATCGCCCTTGAGAGCGCATTACTCTGGTATCAGCGGGCGGATCTCCCTATAATTGCCGCGTTTGACGCATGTAGCGTCGCCCTTCCTCAACATTTAAGTCAACAAGGCTCGTTACAACATGACTGACAAGTCCCATCAATGCGTCATCATCGGGATAGCCGGTGCGTCGGCTTCAGGAAAAAGTCTTATTGCCAGCACACTGTATCGCGAATTGCGTGATCAGGTTGGTGATGAACACATTGGTGTCATTCCAGAAGACAGTTATTACAAAGACCAAAGCCATCTTTCGATGGAAGAACGAGTTAAGACCAACTACGACCATCCTAATGCGATGGACCACAATCTGCTGTTCCAGCATTTACAAACGCTTAAATCCGGTAACCCCATTGAACTGCCTGTCTACAGCTATGTGGAGCACACCCGTACCGGTAACACTGTTCATTTAATGCCGAAGAAAGTCATCATTCTGGAAGGGATTTTGTTGCTGACGGATGCCCGTCTGCGCGAAGAGATGAACTTTTCTATCTTTGTTGATACGCCGCTGGATATTTGCCTGATGCGTCGTATGAAACGTGATGTAAACGAACGTGGCCGTTCAATGGACTCTGTAATGGCCCAATACCAGAAAACCGTTCGTCCTATGTTCTTACAATTCATCGAACCTTCTAAGCAGTATGCCGATATCATCGTGCCGCGCGGGGGTAAAAACCGTATTGCCATTGATATCCTCAAAGCAAAAATCAGTCAGTTCTTTGAATAACCACTCCGGTTAACGCGCCTGTAGCAAGTCTGTTCTTGCAGCTTGCTCGCAAAAAATAATGAAATCCCGGTGTTTACCCTGCCACAGCATGGCTATCTCAGCCCCGCTGTGGCAGGGTAAACAAAACTGAGCATGAGATAAGGAGCATCACTGATGCGTTTGTGTGACCGCGATATAGAAGCCTGGCTTGATGACGGGCGCTTAACGATTACCCCTCGTCCGCCAGTTGAACGCATTAGCGGAGCAACCGTTGATGTTCGTTTGGGGAACAAATTCCGTACCTTCAGCGGCCATACCGCACCGTTTATTGATTTGAGCGGCCCTAAAGATGAAGTAAGTGAAGCGCTGGAAAGAGTGATGAGTGACGAAATTGTCCTCAAGGAGGGCGACGCATTCTACCTGCACCCTGGTGAACTGGCGCTGGCTGTCACGCTGGAGTCCGTCACGCTGCCTGATAATTTAGTCGGCTGGTTAGATGGGCGTTCATCTTTAGCACGTTTGGGTCTGATGGTTCACGTTACCGCACACCGTATCGATCCGGGCTGGCATGGTTGTATCGTGCTTGAGTTCTATAATTCCGGTAAGTTGCCATTAGCATTACGCCCAGGCATGATGATTGGTGCGTTGAGTTTCGAGCCGCTTTCAGGTCCCGCTGCTCGTCCGTATAACAGCCGCCAGGACGCGAAATATCGCGATCAGCAAGGGGCTGTTGCGAGCCGTATTGATAAGGACTGAGATTCCATCTGTATGGGGATTGTATGAGACGATTATTAACCACGCTGATGATCTTGCTGGTTGTCCTGGTTGCCGGCCTTTCTGCGTTGGTGTTATTGGTTAATCCCAATGATTTTCGTGCATATATGGTGCGCCAGGTTGAAGCTCGCAGTGGTTACCAGCTGGATTTAAGTGGACCATTGCGTTGGCACGTCTGGCCCCAGCTCAGTATTTTATCAGGGCGTATGTCGCTGACCGCACCCGGCGCTTCTCAACCGCTGGTGAGCGCGGACAATATGCGCCTTGATGTTGCGCTTATACCGCTATTGTCACACCAACTCCAGGTTCAGCAGGTGATGCTCAAGGGTGCTGTGATTCAACTCACTCCGCAGTCTGAAGAGCGCCGTCCAAAAGACGCGCCGGTGGGTCCATCAAGCCGCATTTCCCCACCTGAAGAAGAGCGTGGCTGGACGTTCGATATCGGCAAATTAAAAGTTGCTGACAGCGTGCTGGTCTTCCAGCATGACGGTAACGAACAAATTACGGTGCGTAATATCAATCTGCACATGGAACAGAATGATAAAAAACAAGCGCATATCGAACTGAGCAGCCGCATTAATCGCGACCAGCGAGACCTGAGTTTATCGCTGGTGGCCGATCTTGATGCCAGTAATTATCCGCAGCAACTCAGTGCCAATATTTCCAAACTTGATTACCAGCTTCAGGGTGCAGACCTCCCGTCGAAAGGGATTTCAGGCAACAGCACTTTTGTGGCCAACTGGCTTGAACCACAGCGCCGCCTTGAGCTTAATCAGTTGCAATTCACCGCTAACGACAGCGACCTGCAAGGCAATGCGAATGTCGTGCTGGAAGAAAAACCTCAGTGGGTGTTCGACCTCCATTCCAGTAAGTTAAACCTCGACGGTCTGGTTGCGGGTAATATCAACGCTGTGACGGCGACTAAACCGGCTCAGCAAGCCCAGTTGCAAAGTACTTTACCGCGCCCAATCATTGCTTCGGGTATTGAAGACACCAACTATCAGAACCTGCGTAGTTATAGCGCTCAAGTCAAAATTGCCGCTTCAAGTGTGCACTGGCGCGGTCTGGAATTTACCGATGTCCAGACGGCAATGACGAACCAGTATGGTCTGTTGACGGTCTCTGAACTGATGGGGAAATTCGGCAAGGGCAGCATGTCATTCCCTGGCGTTCTTGATGCACGCAAGAATGAGCCGCAGTTAACCTTCAACCCAAAAATCGATGATATTGAAATTGGCCCGATTCTTACCGCATTCGACTACCCCATTGCACTGACTGGATTGTTGTCGATGGAAGGGGAGTTTAGTGGCGACAGGCTCAATGCCGAAGCGTTCCGCCGCAGCTGGGAAGGGGATGCGAGCGTAACAATGTCGCACACCTCAATGCAGGGCATGAACTTCCAGCAGTTGATTCAGCAAGCCGTCACCCGTAGTAATGGTGATGTCGAGGCTCAGGATAACTACGATAACGTTACCACACTCGATAGTTTCTCCGCTCAGGCTAGCCTCGATACCGGCGAGCTGACGCTCAAGCAAATGGCGGGTAAATCTTCCGTGCTTGAACTCACCGGGCAGGGGACGCTTGATTTGGTTAAGCAACAATGTGATACCCGATTTAACGTCACCGTACTGGGCGGCTGGAAAGGGAATACTCAACTCGTTGAAATGCTGAAAACCACGCCAATCCCACTGCGCGTTTATGGACCATGGCAGAAGCTGAATTACTCATTGCAAGTTGACCAGGTGCTGCGTAAACAGTTGCAAGGCGAGGCGAAGCGCCGCCTTAACGATTGGCTCGAGCGCCATAAAGACAGCAGTAAATCGAAAGACGTTAAAGAGTTGCTGGATAAGATGTAATCATCTCAAATCGGGGGAATAGTGGATGTCGCAGCGCTAATCCCCCGGGACAATTCACACCTCGTAATCTGCATCCTCATCGCGGGTCTTCGGTACAATTTGCACCTTCTGAACGCGATGGCTTTCCACCTGTAAAGTTCGCAACAGAAAATCCCCCACTTCAACCGTTTCTCCCCTCACCGGAATATGCTGCAACGCCTCCATCAATAACCCGGCGATGGTGTGATAGTTGCGTTTGTCATCAAGTGGTAATTGCACGTACTGGACCAAATCCTCAAGCGGCATATGCCCGTTCGCCGTCCATGTGCCGTCCGGGTTTTTCTGGATATCATGGCGCGCATCTATTTCTTCGACTTCATTGGGCAAATTACCGGCGATGGTTTCCATCACGTCACTTAACGTCACAACGCCCTCAACTGAACCAAACTCATCCACCACAAAGGCAAAGTGCGTTCTGGCATTGCGGAACTGCTCGAGTGCAGCCAGCAGTGGCAGCGTTTCCGGGAAGATAAGCGGCTGGCGAATTAATACTTCAAGGTTGAGCGGTTCGCCCTTCAGCGATTGCTGTAGCAAATCAATAACGTGAACCACACCTAAAATTTCATCGCCATCACCGGTTATTACCACGCGTGTATGCTGGTTTTTATCCAGCAATGTGCGGATTTGTGGCTCGGGGTCGGTGAGTTTGATGTGTTCAACATCATGGCGTGAAGTCATGATACTGCTCACGGTACGCTGGTTAAGATTGAGTACGCGTTCAATCATCAGGCGTTCCTGTGGCTCAAATATCTCATCTTGCCGGGCGTGGTCGGCAATCAGCGAAGCGGTTTGTGCATCCAGTTCAGCCTCTTCCTTCTTACCATTCAATAAGCGCAGCACGGCTTCAGCGGTGCGCTGGCGCAACGATTGATCAGCAGAAAGGAAACGGCGGCGGTTGAATATCGCCAGCTGGTTTAAACTTTCAATCATCACCGAGAAGCCGATAGCGGCATATAAATAGCCTTTCGGGATATGGTAACCAAAACCGTCTGCGACCAGGCTAAAGCCTATCATCAGCAGGAAGCTCAGGCAGAGAATCACAATAGTTGGGTGGTTATTCACAAAGCGGGTTAAGGCTTTGCTGGCAAGCAGCATCAGGCAAATTGCGATTATCACTGCGGCCATCATCACGGGCAGATGGTCGACCATGCCCACGGCGGTTATCACCGAATCGAGGGAAAAAACTGCATCCAGAATGACGATTTGTGCGACCACGGGCCAGAACCGTGCACCGCGCCGCTGAGTGTGGTTTTCGCTATCTTTGCCCTCAAGCCGTTCGTTGAGCTCAACGGTCGCCTTAAATAAAAGGAATAACCCACCAAAGAGCATGATCAGATCCCGGGCGCTAAAACCAAGTTCACCGAACCTGAACAGCGGGCGGGTTAACGTGACCAGCCAGGAAATGGAGGCCAGCAGCAACAAGCGCATTAGCATCGCAAGAACGAGCCCGGTGACGCGTGCTTTGTCGCGTTGGGCAGGGGGAAGTTTTTCGGCAAGGATAGCGATAAACACCAGGTTATCGATACCCAGGACCAGTTCAATAACGACCAGTGTAATGAGACCAGCCCAGATTGAGGGGTCGGCAATCCATTCCATATCCCGTAGTAAACCTTTTGTTAGATGGCAAACGCCACTATCAAATGATGGTTAACCGCGCGAAAAATTGCAATGTTGCTGGTCGGGATAAATCTTGCAGGGTTTAAATGTTAAATATCTCCCGGTTAATTCCACTTAGTCACTAAGGTAAATAATTAATTATTCGCCAAATAGTGATGTATTGTTTTTTCTTATTGTAAAATTCACATGAGATATATCTGTATATTAAGTTACGCCTTATCATTTATTAATTTTCTGTCAATATAAAGAAAATCCTAAAGGCATGTAATTGTGTTGTTAATACTATTCTTAAAAGCCGCGCTATTGTCTGGCGGTGCCTTGCCTGAAATAGGGTTAGCTGCAACAATCGATATCGGTGACTGATATCGGTTGTATTTTTTATATTCACTGAATCCGTGATATTTAACCGGGCACCCAAAGGTTTATCTCCAAAGACGTGTTCTTTGGTGTTAATTATTATACTCGTTACTTCTTATAAATTGTCTTTTTTCAGTAGGTTGGTGACTGTAAGCCAGGGGCGGTAGCATGCCCGAAGGCCAGAGAATAAGCCTCAATTATTCTGTCAATAGGATGTCGGGAAATAAGCGATTTTTTAGGATTGATGCCAGTTATTTTCTGCATCAACCAGGTTTCAATTTAGGCCTTATTCAAAACCCTAACGAGTCACTTATTTTATACCCAAAATAATTCTAGTGCAGCCAACACCCCTGTAACTTGAATTCTGAAGGGTATGTTCGCTCAGGATAATTACTCTGCCATAGTGATAAATACTCAATGATTAAATACAAACTTAAATTGATGCCTTTATTGGTGTCGGTAGCCCTTATGAGTGGTTGCACAGTACTCCCCGGTAGCAATATGTCTACGATGGGGAAAGACGTTATCAAGCAACAGGATTCAGATTTTGATCTGGACCGCATGGTCAATGTGTATCCGTTAACACCGCGCCTGGTTGAGCAATTACGTGTCCGCCCAGCGGTCGCACAGCCAAATATGTCTCTCGACCAGGAGATCTCTGCTTACCAATACCGTGTGGGGCCAGGCGATGTTCTGAATGTCACGGTTTGGGACCACCCTGAACTCACCACCCCAGCGGGCCAATACCGTAGCTCAAGCGATGCGGGTAACTGGGTACAGTCAGACGGCACCATGTTCTATCCGTATGTCGGCAAAGTAAAAGTCACCGGTAAAACCCTTTCTGAAATTCGCAGTGATATTACCAGCCGCCTTGCGACGTACATCGCTGACCCGCAGGTGGACGTTAATATCGCTGGCTTCCGCTCCCAAAAAGCCTATGTCTCAGGCCAGGTGAATAAATCAGGGCAGCAGGCGATTACCAACGTCCCGCTCACCGTTCTGGATGCCATCAACGCCGCAGGCGGCCTGACTGATGCTGCCGACTGGCGCAACGTGGTGCTGACGCACAACGGTAAGGAACAACGCATTTCCCTACAGGCGCTGATGCAAAACGGCGACCTGAGCCAGAACCACCTGCTTTATCCCGGTGACATCTTATTCGTGCCGCGCAATGACGATCTGAAAGTGTTCGTGATGGGCGAAGTGAAGAAACAAACCACCCTGAAAATGGACTTTAGCGGCATGACGCTGACCGAAGCGCTCGGCCAGGCCGAAGGTCTGGATATGACGGCTTCAAATGCCAGCGGGATCTTCGTGATTCGCCCAATCAAAGAGAAACAGGGCGGCAAAATCGCCAACATTTATCAGCTTGATATGTCGGATGCGACGTCGCTGGTTATGGGCACTGAATTCCAGTTGCAACCTTACGATGTGGTGTATGTGACCACAGCACCTGTCACGCGTTGGAATCGTCTGATCAACCAACTGCTGCCGACGATCAGTGGCGTTCGTTATATGACGGATACCGCCAAAGATATCCATACCTGGTAACGCGCTATGTTCAACAAAATTTTGGTTGTCTGTGTGGGGAATATTTGCCGTTCCCCAACCGCTGAGCGGTTACTCAAAAGCTATCACCCGGAGCTGACCGTGACCTCGGCGGGGCTGGGGGCTTTGGTGGGGAAGGGGGCTGACGCTGGCGCCATTCGTGTCGCCGAACAGCATAACCTCTCCCTTGAGGGGCACTGCGCAAAACAAGTTTCCGGCAAAATGTGCCGCGAATACGACCTGATCCTCGCCATGGAAAAACGCCATATCTCCGCACTTTGCGAAATGGCTCCAGAGATGCGCGGCAAAGTGATGCTGTTTGGTCACTGGGATGCGGAACGGGAAATTCCCGATCCGTATCGCAAAAGCCACGACGCTTTTGAAGCGGTTTACGGTCTTCTGGACCAGAACGCCCAAAAATGGGCTAACGCACTCAACGCTCATCAGGGATAACAATGACAGACAAAGCACGCCGTTCGAGCGCCCCGGCTGAGGGCAATGACGAAATTGATATTGGCCGATTGTTCGGTACGGTCCTTGAAGCCCGTTGGTGGGTTCTGGGGATCACCGCCATCTTCGCGATACTTGCCACTATTTATGCCATGTTCGCCACGCCAATTTATAAAGCCGATGCACTGGTGCAAATCGAACAAAACGCCGGTAATTCGTTAGTCAACGACATCAGCTCCGCGCTATCTAATAAGCCGCCTGCTTCTGCCGCTGAAATGCAGTTGATTCAGTCGCGCCTGGTATTGGGCAAAACAGTTGACGATCTTAACCTGGATATCGCCGTCGAAAAGAACAGCTTCTGGCTGTTAGGCGCGGGCTGGGACAGGCTTCAGGGCCGCCAGAACGACACTGTCATTGTCGATACTTTTAACCTCCCGGCAGGGCAGGCCAAAAATGTGTTTACCATTGAAGTGCTAAGCCCGCAGCAGTATCTACTGACCAGCGATAATGGATTTAGCGCCAAAGGGCAGGTGGGTCAGCCACTGAGTCAGGGCGGCATCACCCTGTTAGTGAGCGCCATTAAAGCGCAAGTGGGCGACACGTTTACCGTCAACAAATACTCAACGCTTGGCATGATAAATCAGCTTCAGGGCAACCTGACGGTGGCTGAAAACGGCAAAGATACCGGCGTGTTAAGCCTTTCTTATACTGGCGAAGACAAAGACCAAATCCGCGCCATTCTCGACAGCATCACGCGTAACTATCTTGCGCAGAACGTGCAGCGTAAATCGGAAGAAGCGGCCAAAAGCCTGCAATTCTTAGCGCAACAGCTTCCGGAAGTCCGCAGCCGTCTCGATGCTGCCGAAAATAAATTGAACGCTTATCGCCAACAACAGGACTCGGTTGATTTGTCGCTGGAAGCTAAATCCGTCCTCGACACCATGGTTAACATCGATGCGCAGCTCAATGAATTGACCTTCAAAGAGGCGGAGATTTCCAAGCTTTATACCAAGGTTCACCCGGCTTACCGCACGCTGCTGGAAAAACGCCAGACTCTCGAAGACGAGAAAAAGCGTCTGAATGGGCGTGTCACCGCGATGCCGAAAACACAGCAAGAGATCGTGCGTTTAACGCGTGATGTGGAGTCCGGCCAACAGGTTTACATGCAGCTGTTGAACAAACAGCAAGAGTTGAAAATCACCGAAGCCAGTACCGTGGGTGATGTGCGTATCGTCGATGCGGCCATTGCGCAACCGGGCATGGTGAAACCGCAGCGTGCCCTGATTATTCTCGGCAGCATTATTCTTGGCCTGATGTTGTCCATCATGGGCGTGCTGTTACGCTCCTTGTTCAACCGTGGTATTGAAAGCCCGGCGGTACTCGAAGAAGCCGGGATTGGTGTTTACGCCAGCATCCCACTTTCTGAATGGCAGAAATCCCGCGATAACGCCACCGTGCGTAGCGTCAAAGCGGCGAAGCGTAATAAGCAAAGCCAACTGCTGGCGGTGGGTAACCCGACGGATCTGGCCATTGAAGCGATTCGCAGCCTGCGTACCAGCCTTCATTTCGCCATGATGCAGGCATCGAATAACGTTCTGATGCTGACAGGTGTTAGCCCGTCGATTGGTAAAACGTTTGTCTGCGCCAACCTTGCTGCAGTCATCAGCCAGACCAATAAGCGCGTGTTGCTTATCGACTGCGATATGCGCAAAGGCTATACCCACGAACTGCTAGGCACCACCAACACCAACGGTCTGGCAGAAGTGCTCTCAGGCCAGGCGGAAATTACCCGTTGTGCGCAAAAAACCTCAGTACCCAATTTTGACCTTGTGCCGCGCGGTGTCGTGCCGTCGAACCCTTCCGAATTGCTGATGAGCGAGCGCTTTGCGGAGTTAATCGCATGGGCAAGCAAAAGTTATGACCTGGTGTTGATTGATACCCCGCCGATTCTCGCGGTTACCGACGCCGCGGTTGTGGGCCGCCATGCGGGCACCACGCTGATGGTGGCGCGTTATGCAGTCAACACGCTGAAAGAAGTCGAAACCAGTCTCAGCCGCTTTGAACAAAATGGCGTCACCGTACGCGGCGTAATTCTCAACTCCATCTTCCGCCGTGCGGCAGGGTACGAGGATTACGGTTATTACGAGTACGAATATAAATCCGATGCGAAATAATTGAGTTGTTCGCCCTCACCTAACCCTCTCCCCAGGAGAGGGAATCTATTGCCCCTTCTCCCTAAGGGAGAAGGCCGGGATGAGGGTGGTTGCATGCTGACTTGTCATAAAACAATTTCAAGGGGAGCGCCATGAAACGCCCACTTATCTCTATTTATATGCCGACATGGAACCGCCAGCAGCTGGCGATTCGCGCCATCAAATCAGTGCTGCGCCAGGATTATGAACACTGGGAAATGTTAATCGTTGATGACTGCTCGTCCTCTTTCGAGCAGCTTCAGCACTTTGTTGATGAGCTGGGTGACCCACGCGTGCGTTATACCCGCAATGATTTCAACTCGGGTGCCTGCTCAGTGCGCAACCAGGCCATCAGTAATGCCACGGGTGAATTAATTACGGGTATTGATGACGATGATGAGTGGACGCCAAACCGCCTGTCGGTATTCCTGGAGCAGAAACATCAACTGGTGACTCATGCATTTCTCTACGCCAATGACTATGTCTGCGAAGGCCAGGTCTATTCACAGCCCGCGAGTTTGCCGCTTTACCCGAAATCACCTTTTTCATTAAAGCTGTTTTATAAGCGCAATATTATCGGCAACCAGGTCTTTACCTATGCCGACCGCTTCAAGGCCTGCCTGTTCGATACAACCCTTGCCGCGGCCCAGGACTACGATATTTTCCTGCGCATGGTGGTGGAGTATGGCCAGCCGTGGAAAGTGGAAGAGGCCACGCAAATTCTGCACATTAACCATGGCGAAATGCAGATCACCAAATCACCGAAAAAGTTTGCCGGTTACTTCCATTTCTATCAAAAGCACAAAGACAAATTCGACCGGGCCAGCAAGAAATACCAGCTGTTTACCCTCTACCAGATCCGCAACAAGCGTATGTCTTTACGCACATTATTAGCGCTCTTGAGCGTGCGTAATACTAAGCGTCTGGCTGATGGATTGCGGGGGAAATAACGGTGCTTGAAGATCTGCGCGCAAACTCCTGGAGCCTTCGCCCTTGCTGCATGGTGATGGCCTATCGCATCGCTCATTTTTGCTCGGTATGGCGTAAAAAAAGCGTCATCAACAATCTTTGGGCGGCACCCATAATCCTGCTTTACCGCTTTGTTAGCGAGTGTCTGTTTGGCTATGAAATCCAGGCGGGCGCGACCATTGGCCGCCGTTTCACCATCCACCACGGTTATGCCATTGTCATCAATAAATTCGTGGTCGCCGGAGATGATTTCACCATTCGCCACGGCGTCACTATTGGTAATCGCAGCAAAAGCAATGATTGCCCGGTGATTGGCAACAGTGTCGAGCTAGGCGCGAATGTAGTGATTATTGGTGGCATCACCGTGGGTAATAACGTGGTGGTCGGCGCGGGTAGTGTGGTGCTGGACAACGTGCCGGACAATGCGCTGGTCGTCGGTCAGAAAGCGCAAGTAAAGGTTATAAAATGAATATCTTACAATTCAACGTGCGCCTGGCAGAAGGCGGTGCGGCGGGTGTCGCGCTGGATCTTCACCAGCGCGCAAATGCCGCAGGTTTTAGCTCACGCTTTATTTACGGCTACGGTAAAGGCGGCAAGAAAAGCGCCAGTCATGACAAGTTCCAGGGGGTGGAAAAACACACCCCGCGCCTGACGTCTATCGCCAACATTATTCTGTTTCGCTTTTTCAACCGCGACCCGTTCGGCAACCTGAATAACCTGTATCGCAAAGTGACTCGCGCCCAAGGCCCGGTGGTACTGCATTTCCATGTGGTTCACAGTTACTGGCTGAGTCTCGAAGAGATGGTGACATTCTGCCAGCGCGTAAAAGCCCATAAATCAGATGTGAATTTTGTCTGGACGTTGCACGATCACTGGAGCATTACCGGGCGCTGCGCGTTTCTGGATGGTTGCGATGGCTGGAAAACCGGCTGCCAGAAATGCCCGACGCTCAACAACTACCCGCCTGTAAAAAAGGATCGTGCGCATCTGCTGGTGGACACTAAACGCCAGCTGTTCCGTGAAATGCTCGCGCTGGGCTGCCAGTTTATTTCGCCAAGCCAGCACGTAGCCGATGCCTTTAACCGAATTTACGGGGCAGGGCGCTGCAAAATTATCAATAACGGAATTGATGTGGCAACCGAAGCGATTCTGGCTGAATTACCGCTCACGCAAGCCGCGGGTGCTAAGCCAAAAGTCGCGGTGGTGGCACATGATTTACGTTATGACGGCAAAACCAATCAGCAGTTGGTGCAGGCAATTATGGCGCTGGGCGACGAAATCGAGTTGCACACTTTTGGTAAGTTCTCACCGTTTAACGGCCCGAACGTGGTGAATCACGGTTATATGACCGATAAAAAAGCGCTGATGAGCGAGCTTAACGAAATGGACTCGCTGGTGTTCAGCTCGCAGGTAGATAACTACCCGCTGATTTTGTGCGAAGCGCTGTCGATTGGCGTGCCGGTTATCGCCACGCAAAGTGAAGCCGCTGACGAAGTGCTGCGCAAAGTCGGTGGCAAAACCTTTTGCGATGAGCGCGTGCTTGAACTGGTGAAAATGCCAAAAGAACAGTTAGCGCAGCAGGTGTTTGGCAAAGAGTTGCAGGTATTTAAAGCTGCAAGCCGCCAGGCGTTTAGTGGGCAACAGATGCTGGAGGAGTATGTCTCGTTCTATCAGAATCTGTAGTTATCTGCTGTTACCCTTTATCTATCTGGTGGTCAACGTGAAGTTGGCCTCATTGGGGGAAAGTTTCCCGATAACGATAGTCACCTTCTTACCCGCCATCCTATTTTTGTATATTGAACGAATTAGCATCAAAAAATTGATGATAGCGCTGGGTATTGGTGCCGGACTGACTGCATTTAACTACATCTTTGGCCAATCGCTTGATGCCAGCAAATACGTCACCTCGACATTATTGTTCGTTTATATCGTGCTGATTATGGCGATGACCTGGAGTTGCCGGTTCAAAACTATTTCGCAGCGTAATCACCGAAAGATTCTACGGTTATTTTATGGTGTGGTGGGTATTATTGTGATGCTCGCTGCGGCGGAAATGGCTCAGATTATTCTGACTGGTGGCAGTAGCCTGATTGAGAAAATTTCGAAGTTTCTTATATACAGTAATAGCTATGTTCTGAACTTTATTAGCTTCGGCGGCAAGCGCACCACGGCACTTTATTTTGAACCGGCGTTCTTTGCTCTGGCGTTAATCTCAATTTGGCTCAGTATCAAACAGTTTGGTATCAAAACACCGAAAACAGATGGTATGATTCTTTTAGGGATAGTCCTTTCAGGATCGTTTTCAGGGGTGATGACTTTTATCCTGTTCTATCTTCTTGAATGGGCATTCCAGTACCTTAATAAAAATGCCATAAAGAAGAAGTTGCCATTGGCAATTATTTCTCTTTCCGTGTTCTTAGTAGGGTTAATATTCGCATTCCCTTATATTGCAACACGTCTTGGCGATTTGGGAACGGAAGGTTCGTCATCGTATTACCGTATTATTGGCCCATTAGCCATGGTTGGGTATTCATTAACCAACATTGATGGGGTAGTGCGTTTCGGATCTTTATATGAATATGTTGCATCATTCGGAATCTTTAACGGTGCGGATGTCGGTAAAACAGTAGACAATGGTTTGTATCTGCTAATTATTTATTTCTCGTGGTTCGCGATATTACTGACAGCCTGGTATATGTGGAAAGTCATTAAAATGATGCGAACGGCGTTTGGTAATAATGAGAATTATCGCGTTCAATTATGGCTTTTTACTCCGGTGTCGTTATTTTTTACCGGTTCAATTTTTAGCCCTGAATATGCGTTCTTGATTGTGTGCCCATTTATTTTACGTAAGGCACTCAAAATTACGAACACCTGAGGTCAATAACAATGCTGCTAAGTGTCATCACGGTTGCTTATAAAAATCTCGCCGGAATAGAAAAAACCTGGCAGTCGCTGGCTCACTTAGCGAAGGCACCAGGCATCACATTTGAGTGGATTGTTGTAGATGGCGCCTCAAATGACGGCACAGCGGAATTTCTGGAAAACCTGAATGGTGAGTACTGTTTACGTTATGTCAGCGAGAAAGATAACGGCATTTATGATGCGATGAATAAAGGCATTGCGATGGCCCAGGGCCGCTTTGCGTTGTTCCTTAATTCTGGTGATATTTTCCACCAGGACATCGCAAAAATCATGCCGCAGCTCGCTGCTATGCCCGCTACCGATAATGCAATGGCCATTGGTGATGCATTATTAGATTTCGGTGACGGTACAAAAATAGAACGCCGTGCAAAACAGGGCTGGTATATCTACCACAGTCTACCTGCCAGCCATCAGGCGATATTTTTCCCGGTTTCCGGACTACGTAAATACCCTTACGATCTGCAATATAAAGTTTCATCGGATTACGCGCTTGCCGCACGGATGTATAAAAAAGGTTATGCATTTAAACGCGTCAAGGGGCTGGTGTCTGAATTTTCCATGGGTGGAGTGTCGACTTCAAATAATATTGAATTGTGTCGGGATGCAAAAAATGTTCAGCGCAAAATATTAGGTGTACCGGGCTTTATTGCAGAATTATCTTATAAGCTACGTTTGCGTACCACCGGAAAAGCAAAAGCACTTTATAACAAAGCCTGATTCTGTAGGTCGGATTAGCGTCAGCGACATCCGACAAAAATGTAGGAAATATTATGCAGGAATTAAATGGCTTCACGGTACCGAAAGGTTTTCGTGGCGGGCACCCTATTAAGGTTCAACTGTGGTGGGGGGTACAGGCAACATTATTTGCCTGGTCGCCACAAATATTTTATCGCTGGCGTGCCTTTTTATTACGCCTGTTTGGTGCACGAATTGGTAAAGGTGTTGTGATTCGTCCGTCAGTAAAAATTACTTATCCGTGGAAATTAACGCTGGGTGATTATGCCTGGGTAGGTGATGACGCCGTGTTATATACGCTGGGCGATATCACGATAGGCGCAAATTCTGTGGTGTCACAAAAGTGTTATTTGTGTACTGGTAGCCACGATTATATGAGCAAGCATTTCGATATTACCGCCACGCCAATTGTCATCGGTGAGAAATGCTGGCTGGCAACAGATGTTTTTGTTTCACCTGGCGTGAATATTGGCAATGGTACCGTCGTGGGTGCGCGCAGCAGTATTTATAAATCATTACCGGCGAATGCCGTTTGCCGGGGTAACCCAGCAGTAAAAATACGCGATCGTATTTAAGCCCTCACCCTAGCCCTCTCCCCCAGGAGAGGGGACCGCTCGGTTTTCTCCCTCTCCCTAAGGGAGAGGGTTGGGGTGAGGGGATACAAAATTTTAACAGAGGAAAATCCATTATGACTAAAGTAGCTCTCATCACGGGTGTAACCGGGCAAGACGGCTCCTATCTGGCGGAACTGCTGCTGGAAAAAGGTTATGAAGTTCATGGTATTAAGCGCCGTGCTTCTTCTTTCAACACCGAACGTGTTGATCATATTTACCAGGATCCGCATACCAGCAACCCAAAATTCCATCTGCACTACGGTGATCTGACGGACAGCTCAAACCTGACCCGTATTCTTTCCGAAGTGCAGCCGGATGAAGTGTATAACCTGGGCGCAATGAGCCACGTAGCGGTTTCTTTCGAATCCCCGGAATACACTGCAGACGTTGATGCCATGGGCACGCTGCGCCTGCTCGAAGCAATTCGTTTCTTAGGATTAGAGAAGAAAACCCGTTTCTACCAGGCATCCACTTCCGAGCTCTATGGCCTGGTACAAGAAACCCCGCAGAAAGAAACCACACCTTTCTATCCGCGCTCTCCTTATGCCGTTGCCAAACTTTACGCCTACTGGATCACCGTCAACTACCGCGAATCCTACGGCATGTACGCCTGTAACGGGATTTTGTTTAACCACGAATCCCCACGCCGTGGCGAAACCTTCGTGACCCGCAAAATTACCCGCGCCATCGCCAACATTTCTCAGGGCCTGGAAAAATGCCTGTATCTGGGCAACATGGACTCCCTGCGTGACTGGGGCCATGCGAAAGACTACGTGAAAATGCAGTGGATGATGCTGCAACAAGAGACTCCAGAAGATTTCGTGATTGCGACCGGTGTGCAGTATTCCGTGCGTCAGTTCGTGGAAATGTCAGCGGCACAGCTGGGTATCAAACTGCGCTTTGAAGGCACGGGTGTGGAAGAGAAGGGCATTGTTGTTTCTGTTACGGGCCACGATGCGCCGGGTGTGAAACCAGGTGATGTGATTGTCTCTGTTGACCCACGTTACTTCCGTCCTGCTGAAGTGGAAACCCTGCTGGGTGACCCAACTAAAGCACACGAAAAACTGGGCTGGAAACCAGAAATCACGCTTAAAGAGATGGTTGGCGAAATGGTCGCTAAAGATCTGGAAGCGGCGAAAAAACACTCGTTGCTTAAGTCCCACGGTTACGAGGTTGCCATCGCGCTGGAGTCCTGAGCATGAATAAACATCGTATCTTTGTTGCCGGCCATCGGGGGATGGTCGGTTCAGCCATTGTCCGTCAGCTTGAACAACGCGCTGATGTCGAACTGGTGCTGCGTAATCGCGATGAACTGAACCTGTTAGATGGTGCAGCGGTGAATGCCTTCTTTGCCGAGGAGCGCATTGACCAGGTTTACCTGGCCGCGGCAAAAGTGGGCGGAATTGTTGCTAACAACACTTATCCGGCAGACTTCATCTACGAAAATCTGATTATCGAGAGCAACATTATTCACAGCGCGCATACGCACAATGTGAATAAGCTGTTGTTCCTCGGCTCATCGTGCATTTACCCGAAAATGGCTCACCAGCCAATGGCGGAAAGCGAGCTGCTGCAAGGCACGCTTGAAGCGACTAACGAGCCGTATGCGATTGCCAAAATCGCCGGTATTAAACTGTGCGAGTCGTATAACCGCCAGTACGGTCGTGATTATCGTTCGGTAATGCCGACCAATTTGTATGGCCCGAACGATAACTTCCACCCAAGCAATTCGCACGTAATCCCTGCGTTGCTGCGCCGTTTCCACGAAGCGACACAGCAAAACTCACCGGATGTGGTGGTGTGGGGCAGCGGTACGCCAATGCGTGAATTCCTGCATGTTGATGATATGGCGGCAGCCAGCATTCACATTATGGAAATGGCCAGCGAAGTGTGGCAGGAAAACACCCAGCCGATGCTGTCGCACATTAACGTCGGCACGGGTGTGGATTGCACCATTCGCGAACTGGCGCAAACCATCGCCAAAGTCACGGGTTACCGTGGGCGCGTAGTGTTTGATGCCTCTAAGCCTGATGGCACGCCACGTAAATTGCTCGACGTGACACGCCTGCGCCGTCTGGGCTGGTATCCGGAAATCACCCTGGAGCCTGGCCTTGCCAGCACCTACCAGTGGTTCCTCGAAAACCAGCAACGGTTCCGGGGGTAAATATGTTTCTGAGTGCTGAAGACTTCTCAACCGTTGTCCGCTCCACACCGCTGATCTCAATCGATCTGATCGTTGAAAATCAGGCAGGAGAGTTCCTGCTGGGGCAACGCACTCAGCGCCCGGCGCAGAACTTTTGGTTCGTGCCGGGAGGCCGGGTACAGAAAGACGAAACGCTGGAGCGTGCTTTTGCGCGCTTAACCGAGGCTGAATTAGGTACGGCGTTCACCTTGCAGGATGGCGAGTTTTACGGCGTGTGGCAGCACTTCTATGACGACAACTTCTCCGGCACGGATTTCTCCACGCACTATGTCGTGCTGGGTTTCCGCCTGCGTGTTGATGCCAGTGCGCTGCAACTGCCGGATGCGCAACACAGTGCTTATCGCTGGTTAACGCCTGAAGAATTGCTGGCTCGTGACGATGTGCACGACAACAGTCGCGCTTATTTTCTGACCGACAAGGCAGATAAGGTCATCGGATTATGAAAATCCTGGTCTACGGCATTAATTACTCCCCGGAATTAACTGGCATCGGCAAATATACCGGCGAGATGGTTGAATGGATGACGCGTCAGGGCCATGAGGTGCGTGTTATCACCGCACCACCTTACTATCCGGTTTGGGAAGTGCATCCCGATTATTCCGCCTGGAAGTACAAGAAGGAAGTGGGGGCCGCCACTGTCTGGCGTTGCCCGCTGTATGTACCAAAGCAGCCTTCAACGATAAAGCGTCTGATTCATTTGGGCAGCTTTGCACTGAGTTCTTTATTCCCGCTGCTGGCGCAACGCCGCTGGAAGCCGGACCGCATTATCGGTGTGGTGCCGACGCTATTTTGTGTACCGGGCATGCGCCTGCTCGCAAAATTGAGCGGCGCGCGCACGTTGCTTCACATTCAAGATTACGAAGTCGACGCCATGCTTGGCCTCGGAATGGCAGGTAAGAAGCAGGGCAAAGTAGCCCGTCTGGCCAGCCGTTTTGAGCAAAGCGGCCTGCACAACGTTGACAATGTTTCGACCATTTCCCGTTCGATGATGAACAAAGCGGCCGAAAAGGGTGTGGATCCGAAGAAAGTGATCTTCTTCCCAAACTGGTCGGAAGTAGAGCGTTTTCGCGGTATTTCCCGTGAAGAAATTCTGGCGGTTCGTGACAGCCTGCAATTGCCAGACGATAAAAAAATCATCCTCTATTCCGGCAATATCGGTGAAAAACAGGGGCTGGAAACGGTCATTGAAGTGGCGGAGCGTTTTGCCCTCCAGCCGTATGTATTCGTGATTGTCGGCCAGGGTGGTGGCAAGGCACGGCTGCAAAAACTGGCGCAGGACAAAGGGCTGCACAACGTGGTGTTCCATCCGTTGCAGCCTTACGACGCGCTGCCAGCGTTACTTAAGCTTGCCGATTGCCATTTGGTCATTCAGCGCAGAGGTGCTGCAGACGCGGTTCTGCCATCAAAACTGACCAACATTCTTGCGGTGGGCGGTAATGCGGTGATTACCGCAGAAGCAGACACCGAACTCGGCCAACTTTGCGATGCGTTTTCCGGTATCGCGGTGTGTGTTGAGCCGGAATCGGTTGATGCGCTGGCCGATGCCATTCAGCGCTGCCTGCAACTGCCGGAACATAACATCGTGGCATGTGAATATGCCGAGCGCACGCTCGAGAAAAACAGCGTGTTGAATCAATTTATTGCGGACATTCAGGGTTAATTATGACTAATTCCAGACTCTATCCGGTCATCATGGCTGGAGGAAACGGTAGCCGCTTGTGGCCGTTGTCCCGCGTGCTTTACCCGAAACAGTTCCTGTGCCTGAAAGGGGAACTGACGATGTTGCAGACTACCGTCAGCCGTTTAAACGGCGTCGAGTGCGAAAGCCCGGTGGTGATTTGCAATGAAGAACACCGTTTTATCGTCGCTGAACAGTTACGTGAGCTGAACAAGCTGACGGAAAATATTGTGCTGGAGCCTGCTGGTCGCAACACCGCTCCGGCTATTGCGCTGGCAGCGCTGGCGGCAATCCGCAACCAGCCAGAAAACGACCCGCTGATGCTAATTCTGGCCGCTGACCATGTTATCCAGGACGAAGAAGCATTCCGAAGCGCGGTGCGTAATGCGCTGCCGTATGCCGAAGCGGGCAAACTGGTGACTTTCGGCATCGTGCCCGACTTGCCAGAAACGGGCTACGGCTACATTCGCCGTGGCGAAGTTTCAAACCTCAATACGCCAGACGTCGATGCCGTTGCATTTGGTGTGGCGCAGTTTGTGGAAAAACCGGATATCGCTACGGCTCAGGCGTACGTTGCCAGCGGCGAATATTACTGGAACAGCGGCATGTTCCTGTTCCGCGCCGGGCGCTACCTGGAAGAGCTGAAAAAATTCCGCCCGGATATTCTCAGCGCCTGCGAAAAAGCCATGGCGAACATCGACCCGGATCTCGATTTTGTGCGTGTTGATGAAGCTGCATTTCTGGCCTGCCCGGATGAATCTATCGACTACGCCGTGATGGAAAAAACTGCTGATGCGGTTGTTGTGCCGATGGATGCGGGCTGGAGCGATGTCGGGTCATGGTCTTCGTTGTGGGAAATCAGCACCAAAAACCAGCATGGTAATGTGCATCACGGCGATGTGATCAGCCACTCTACCGAGAACAGTTACATCTATGCCGAATCCGGCCTGGTCACGACAGTGGGCGTGAAAGACCTGATTGTTGTGCAGACCAAAGATGCCGTGCTGATTGCCGACCGCGACCACGTCCAGAGCGTGAAGAAAGTGGTTGAGCAAATCAAATTCGATGGCCGCCACGAACACCACAACCACCGCGAAGTGTACCGCCCGTGGGGCAAGTACGACTCTATCGACGAAGGCGAACGCTACCAGGTGAAACGCATCACCGTGAAACCAGGCGAAGGTCTGTCTTTGCAGATGCACCACCACCGCGCCGAGCACTGGATTGTGGTGGCGGGCACCGCGAAAGTGACGCTGGGTGAGGAAGTGAAACTGCTGGGCGAAAACGAGTCCATCTACATTCCGCTGGGCGTGACGCACTGCCTGGAAAACCCGGGGAAAATCCCGCTCGACCTGATTGAAGTGCGTTCCGGCACCTACCTCGAAGAAGACGACATTGTGCGTTTCGAGGATCGCTACGGACGCATCTAACCATCATATTTCACGCTGCAGATGCGTTGGCTTCCTTTGCGCACACCGGTCACTTAGTTAACTAAGCTCCCGGCGATGCACGCTGTTGCCGCCTTCCTGCAACGCGAAATCTAATGGTTATACATTTTAGAAAAAGTTATCTCCGTACTGGAGAGGGCTGACTGTTGCCTGAAAAGAGGTAAAACATGACTGAATTGACCTGTTTTAAAGCTTACGACATTCGCGGCAAGCTGGGCGAAGAGCTGAATGAAGATATTGCTGAACGTATTGGCCGTGCGTATGGCGAATACCTGAAACCGAAAACTATCGTACTGGGCGGCGACGTGCGACTGACCAGCGAAGCGCTCAAGCTGGCGCTGGCAAAAGGGTTGCAGGATGCGGGCGTGGATGTGCTGGATATCGGCCTGTCCGGCACCGAAGAAATCTATTTTGCCACCTGGCATCTGGATGTGGACGGTGGCATTGAAGTCACCGCCAGCCATAACCCGATGGACTACAACGGCATGAAACTGGTGCGCGAAGGGGCTCGCCCGATTAGCGGCGACACGGGCCTGCGCGACGTGCAGCGCCTGGCGGAAGCCAAAGACTTCCCGCCGGTGGATGCGGTAAAACGCGGCAGCTACCAGAAAGTTTCGGTGGTTGAGGCGTACATCGACCATCTGGTCTCCTACATCAATGTGGAAAACATCAAGCCGCTGAAACTGGTGATTAACTCCGGTAACGGTGCGGCGGGCCCGATTGTCGATGCCATCGAAGCACGCTTTAAGGCATTCAACGTACCGCTGACGTTCATCAAAGTACACAACCAACCTGATGGCAACTTCCCGAACGGTATCCCGAACCCGCTGCTACCGGAGTGCCGCGACGACACCCGCAACGCGGTGATTGAACACGGCGCGGATATGGGTATCGCCTTTGACGGTGATTTCGACCGCTGCTTCCTGTTCGACGAGAAAGGGCAGTTTATCGAGGGCTATTACATCGTTGGCCTGCTGGCAGCGGCATTCCTCGAAAAACAGCCGGGGGCGAAGATTATTCATGACCCGCGCCTGTCGTGGAACACGGTGGATATCGTTGAGCGCGCAGGCGGTACGCCGGTGATGTCGAAAACCGGTCATGCGTTTATCAAAGAGCGTATGCGCCAGGAAGACGCCATCTATGGCGGCGAAATGAGCGCCCACCACTATTTCCGTGATTTTGCTTACTGCGACAGCGGGATGATCCCGTGGCTGCTGGTGACTGAGTTGCTGTGTCTGAAAGGGAAAACCCTCGGCGAGCTGGTGCGTGACCGTATGGCGGCGTGGCCGGCGAGCGGCGAAATCAACAGCAAACTGGCAGACCCGCAAGTGGCGATTGCGCGTGTGCAGCAGCACTTTGCACCGCACGCGCAGGAAGTGGACCACACCGACGGCGTGAGCATGGCGTTTGCGGACTGGCGCTTTAACCTGCGCAGCTCAAATACCGAGCCGGTGGTGCGTCTGAATGTGGAGTCGCGTAGCAACGAGCAGCTGATGCAGGCGCGAACGCAGGAAATTATGGAACTGTTGAATCAGTGATTTGACCAGGCATAGGTCGCCCTCACCCGAGCCCTCTCCCCCAGGAGAGGGGATATTCTTTGCTCCCTCTCCTGAGGGAGAGGGTCGGGGTGAGGGTGATTTTAATAAAGGTAAAACGATGACAAACCTAAAAAAGCGCGAGCTACCAAAAACGAACGCATCGTTAATTTCTATGGTGCAACGTTTTTCCGACATAACCATCATGTTTGTTGGGTTGTGGGTGGTGTGTAAGGTCAACGCGTTACCGTTTTTGTATATGCATTTACTGATGGCGTTGCTTGCCCTCGTGGTCTTCCAGATGATTGGCGGAATGACCGATTTTTATCGCTCCTGGCGTGGAGTGAGAATTTCCAGCGAACTGATGTTGCTGCTGCAAAACTGGACGCTGAGCCTGATTTTCAGCGCTGGCCTGCTGGCGTTTAACCCTGACTTTGATGGTTCATTCTGGGTGTATCTGGCCTGGTATGTGTTGACCAGTTTCGGCATGGTGATGTGTCGCTCGTTTATTCGCTTCGGTGCCGGTTGGCTGCGCAATATGGGCTACAACACCCGCCGTATCGCGATCGCGGGTTCGCTGCCGGTAGGTTACACACTGGCAGAAAGTTTCCGTAATGAACCCTGGCTGGGCTTTGATGTCACGGGCGTTTATGACGACCAGCAGCCTGAATCCCCACATGGTGATTATGCGGGCTGCTTCGCAGATTTGGTTGAGCAAGCGCGTGCCGGGCAAATCGACAACATCTACATCGCCATGGCGATGAGTGAAGAAGCGCGGATTAAATCGTTGGTACGGGAACTGACGGATACCACTTGTTCAGTGATGCTGATCCCCGATGTTTTCACTTTTAATATTCTTAACTCACGCACCGAAGAAGTTAACGGTGTGCCAGTCGTACCGCTGTTTGCTACCCCGCTGAACGGTATTAACCGTGTGCTCAAACGCCTCGAAGATATCGTGTTGGCGGCGATGATCTTGCTGTTTATTTCCCCGGTATTGCTGTGCATTAGTGCTGCGGTGAAACTGACCTCGCCAGGGCCGGTTATCTTCCGCCAGACGCGCTACGGCATGGACGGTAAGCCAATCAAAGTGTGGAAATTCCGCTCTATGAAGGTGATGGAAAATGACGCCGTGGTCACGCAGGCCACTAAAGGCGATAAGCGTATTACGCCGGTGGGGAATTTCCTGCGTCGCACATCACTCGACGAACTGCCGCAGTTTATTAATGTGCTGATGGGAGAGATGTCGATTGTCGGTCCTCGCCCCCATGCGGTTGCGCACAACGAGCAATATCGCTTGCTGATTGAAGGCTACATGCTGCGCCATAAAGTGAAACCGGGCATTACCGGCTGGGCGCAAATCAATGGCTGGCGCGGCGAAACTGACACGCTGGAAAAAATGGAAAAACGCGTTGAGTTCGACCTGGAATACATCCGTGAATGGAGCCTGTGGTTTGACATAAAAATCGTTTTCCTGACTATTTTCAAAGGCTTTGTTAATAAAGCTGCGTATTAAGTGAGTCTTCAATGAGCCTGAGAGAAAAAACCATCAGCGGTGCCAAATGGTCTGCTATCGCCACGGTGATTATTATTAGCCTGGGTCTGGTGCAGATGACGGTGCTGGCACGCATTGTCGATAACCACGAGTTTGGCCTGCTGACCATTTCACTGGTGATTATCGCCCTGGCCGATACGCTGTCGGATTTTGGTATCGCCAACTCGATTATCCAGCGCAAAGAAATCAGCCATCTGGAGTTAACCACGCTCTACTGGCTGAATGTTGGCCTGGGTCTGGTGGTGTTTGCGCTGGTGTTTTTGCTGAGTGATTTTATCGCCTCGGTACTGCACGCACCCAAGCTTGCACCGCTTATCAAAACCCTGTCGTTTGCTTTTATTGTCATCCCGCACGGCCAGCAGTTCCGCGCGTTGATGCAAAAGGAGCTCGAGTTCTCAAAAATCGGCTCGATTGAAACGGTGTCGGTGATGGCGGGTTTTACCGTGACCGTGGGTGCGGCGATGTATTACCCGTTCGCCATGACCGCCATCGTCGGCTACCTGGTGAACACCGTGGTGCGCACCTCTCTGTTTGGCTTCTTTGGCCGCAAAATTTATCGCCCGGGCCTGCATTTTTCACTCAAGTCCGTCGGCTCTAACCTGAAGTTTGGCGCGTGGCTGACTGCTGACAGCATCATCAATTATGTGAATACCAACCTTTCTACGCTGGTGCTGGCGCGTATCCTTGGCGCGAGTATCGCCGGTGGCTACAACCTTGCTTATAACGTGGCGGTGGTGCCACCGATGAAGCTCAACCCGATCATCACTCGCGTATTATTCCCGGCATTTGCCAAGATTCAGGACGACACCGACAAGTTACGCCTCAATTTCTACAAGTTGCTGTCGATTGTCGGAATTATCAACTTCCCGGCGCTGCTGGGTCTGCTGGTGGTATCGAACAACTTTGTGCCGCTGGTGTTTGGTGAGAAGTGGCAGTTTATTACCCCAATTCTGCAATTGCTGTGCGTGGTGGGGCTGCTGCGTTCTATCGGTAACCCGATTGGGTCATTACTGATGGCAAAAGCGCGAGTGGATATCAGCTTTAAGTTCAACGTCTTCAAAACCTGCCTGTTTATCCCAGCGATTATTGTCGGCGGCCATCTTGCTGGCGCACTGGGCGTGACGCTCGGCTTCCTGTTCGTGCAGGTGGTGAACACCGTTCTGAGTTATTTCATCATGATTAAACCGGTGCTGGGGTCAAGTTATCGCCAGTACATTCAGAGCATCTGGCTACCGTTTTACCTTTCGATTCCAACCATTGTGGTGAGTAGTGCGCTGGGAATTGCCCTGAAAGGCCATCTGGCGCTCGGTTTGCTGGTGGGTATACAAATCGCAGCAGGCGCATTGGCCTTTATCGTCATGCTGGTGCTTTCCCGCAATGCGCTGGTGGTTGAGATGAAGCGCCAGTTTATAAGAATTCCCCCTCTCCCCGTGGGAGAGGGCCGGGGTGAGGGCCATGGCTAATTTCCCCCTAACCCTAACCCTAACCCTAACCCTCAAGGGAGAGGGAACAAGAGAACCCCATTTGAAAAAGAGGTCTATATGAAATTATTGATTCTTGGCAACCACACTTGCGGCAACCGCGGTGACAGCGCCATTTTGCGCGGACTGATCGATGCGATTACTACCATTGATGAAACCGTGCAGGTTGATGTAATGAGCCGTTATCCGGTGAGTTCTGCATGGCTGCTGGGCCGCCCGGTGATGGGTGACGGTCTTTATAAGCAGATGAAGCAGCATAACAATGCGGTTGGGCTGATGGGGCGGGTAAAAAAAGTGCTGCGCCGCAAATATCAGCACCAGGTTTTGCTGGCGAAAGCCACGGATAACGGACGCCTGCGCAATATTTCCATCCCGCAGGGCTTTATTGATTTTGTGAAATCGCTGCAAAAATATGACGCGATTATTCAGGTCGGCGGCTCATTTTTTGTCGATCTCTACGGCGTTTCTCAGTTCGAGCACGCGCTGTGTAGCTTTATGGCGAAAAAACCGGTGTACATGATTGGCCATAGCGTTGGGCCATTCCAGGACCCGCAGTTTAATCACCTGGCGAGTTATGTTTTCGGTAATGCTGAGTCGCTGATTTTGCGTGAGTCCGTCAGTCTCGACTTGATGAAACAAAGCAATATTGACAGCAGCAAAGTGGAGCAGGGCGTCGACACCGCCTGGCTTGTCGATCATCACAATGACAGCTTTGTACCGAGCTATGCGGTACAGCATTGGCTCGACACCATCAAGCGTAAGAAGACCGTCGCTATCACGCTGCGTGAACTGGCACCGTTCGACAAGCGCCTGGGGACCACGCAGCAAGCCTATGAGCAGGCGTTTGCCTCGGTAGTTAATCGCGTAATTGAACAGGGTTACCAGGTTCTGGCGTTGTCGACCTGTACGGGTATCGACAGCTACAACAAAGATGACCGCATGGTGGCGCTCAACCTGAAGCAGTATGTGAATGACCCGGATCAATACCATGTGGTGATGGATGAGCTTAACGATCTGGAGATGGGCAAGATTCTCGGCGAATGCGAGCTGACGGTTGGCACACGCCTGCACTCCGCCATTATTTCCATGAACTTTGGCACGCCAGCCATTGCCATCAACTATGAACACAAATCAGCAGGCATTATGAAGCAGCTCGGCATGCCGGAAATGGCGATTGAAATCCGCCAGTTGCTGAATGGATCTTTACAGAGCGTGGTGGCAGATGTGCTTGGTCAGATACCGGCAATTAAAGAACGCCTGGCTCATGCGGTCCGCGCAGAACGTGAAGATGGCCTGCGGATGGTGGAATCGGTAATCAAGCGTGTGAAGGGGGAAAAATGAAAGTTGGTTTCTTCCTGCTTAAATTCCCTGTGGCATCGGAAACCTTTGTGCTCAACCAGATAACGGCATTTATCGATATGGGCTATGAGGTGGAAATTGTCGCCATCCAGAAGGGTGATTTGACCAATACGCACTCGGCATTTAAAGAGTACAACCTGGCGGAGAAAACCACCTGGCTGATGGACGAACCACATGGCAAAGTGGCGAAACTGCAAAACCGGGCCTGGAATACGCTGCGTGGATCACTTCGCCCACAGACCTGGCGTGCGCTAAATTCAGCACGCTATGGCGAGGAGGCACGCAATCTGATCCTCTCATCCATTTGCGGCCGTAACCCGCAAACCGTGCAGGCCGATGTGTTTATCGCCCACTTCGGCCCGGCGGGCGTGACGGCAGCCAAACTTCGTGAACTGGGCCTGTTAAAGGGAAAAATTGCCACGGTTTTCCACGGCATTGATATTTCAGGGCGCGAGGCGCTTGCGCACTACACGCCGGAATACCAAAAGTTGTTTGTGCGCGGCGACCTGATGCTGCCGATAAGCAACTTGTGGGCAGGGCGCCTGCAAAAAATGGGCTGCCCGGCGGATAAAATCAGTGTTTCGCGGATGGGCGTGGATATGGAGAGGTTTTCGCAGCGCGCGGTTAAAGCCCCTGCCAAAACGCTGGAGATTATTTCGGTCGCTCGCCTTACTGAGAAGAAAGGTCTGCATGTGGCGATTGAAGCCTGCCTGTTATTAAAAGAGCGCGGTGTTAAATTCCGCTACAACATTCTCGGCATTGGCCCGTGGGAAACACGCCTGCGTACGCTGATTGAGCAATATCAGCTCGACGACGTAGTGTTTATGCCTGGCTTTAAACCGAACCATGAAGTGAAAACAATGCTCGATGAGGCCGATGTGTTCTTGTTGCCGTCGATAACCGGTGAAGATGGCGATATGGAAGGCATCCCCGTGGCATTAATGGAAGCGATGGCGGTGGGTATCCCGGTTATATCGACTGTTCATAGCGGCATTCCGGAACTGATTGATGCCGGGCGCTCAGGCTGGTTGGTGCCTGAAAAAGATGCGACAGCACTCGCAGATTGCTTACAAGCTTTCGGCAATATCGAGACCAGTGAACTGAAACCGATGCTGAACCAGGCTCGCGAAAAAGTTGAAACTGAATTCAACCAGCAAGTTATCTACCGAGAATTAGCCCGTCAGCTACAAACGCTGTAAACCCACCGAGTGAAACCTCACGAGGATGTATGCGCAAAAGATTTGAATCGACTCACCCTTCGTTTTCCTCCTCCCGCCGCAAATTGCTCAAAGCCAGCTCTGTGCTGGCCGCGGTGCCATTCATCTTACCTCGTAGCCTGTATGCCACTGGCCTTCAAAGCGAGGTCAACGTGCAAAAATTCTATAGCGGTGACTGGATTGCCGCTTTCAAACAGGCTTTCTCAGCGGCTGATATCGTATCCGTTCCTGCCGATTTGGTTTGCGACAACATCAATACCGCCATTTTTATGCCGGAAGGCAAAACTTTGCACGTCGCTGGCGGCTTAAAGGGCAACGGTAAAGGGCGTTTTGTATTGCAGGATGGCTGCCAGGTGCTGGGCGAGAAGGGTGGGCGGTTTAATAATATCACCCTTGACGTGCGTGGCTCGGACTGCACTATTAAAGGGATTGAGATGAGCGGCTTTGTGCCGGTCACGCAGATCTATATTGGTGGCAAAGAGAAACGCACCATGCGCAATCTGGTGATCGATCAGATAAAGGTGCACGATGCGAACTACGCCATTTTGCGGCAAGGGTTCCATAACCGAATGGAAAACGTGAAGATCACCAACGGGCATTTTAGCCACTTGCAAGGTGATGCGATCGAATGGAATGTGGCAATCAACGACCACAACTTGCTTATCTCCGACCATGTGATTGAAAACATTGACTGCACCAATGGGAAGATCAACTGGGGCATCGGTATTGGACTCGCGGGCAGTACTTACGACAACGAGTACCCGGAAGATCAAGCAGTGAAGAACTTTGTGGTGGCGAATATCACTGGCAGCAATTGTCGGCAATTAATACATGTGGAGAATGGCAAACACTTTGTTATCCGCAATATTAAGGCGCGCAATATTAACCATACATTTAGTCAAAAAGCGGGAATTGATAATGCCACTATAGCAATTTATGGCTGTGATAATTTCGTCATTGATAATGTCGATATGAAACAGAGTGCTGGCTTTCTAATTGGTTATGGTGTCATTAAAGGTAAATATCTGTCTATTCCGCAAAATTTTAAATTGAACGATATTGAACTAGATAATACCAATATGCAGTATAAAAGCCGCGGGATTCAGATCTCTTCGGGTAACGCGACGTCGTTTGTTGCTATCACAAACGTCAAGATGAAGCGCGCGACCCTTGAGGTGCATAACAAACCGCAACACTTGTTTCTGCGAAACGTTGATGTCATGCAATACGCTGACGCCGGACCTGCGCTGAAGCTCAATTTCGACCTGCGCAAAGACGTGCGTGGCCGCTTTATGGCAAAAAACGATACGCTGCTGTCGCTGGCCAATGTGCGCGCTGTGAACGAGAAAGGGGACAGTTCGGTGGATATTGACAGGGTTGACCATCAGCACGTGAATACCAATAGGTTGAATTTTGTGCTTCCAACAACAGTCAAGTAGGCTGTCAAATCACATTGCGATTAATCTGAGCTTTTGCAATGCATAAATCAAGGTTTTGGTTTTACGTAGTTTGTTGAGAACGTTAAGATGAGATACTAATTATGGGGATCAATTCATGCTGGCATCAACGCACGAAAAGACTATAATCCCCCAACCATTTCGAGGTGGGTTTGAATATGATTAATTTGAAAGCAGTTATTCCGGTAGCAGGCTTAGGTATGCACATGTTGCCTGCCACAAAAGCGATTCCAAAAGAGATGCTGCCGATAGTCGATAAACCGATGATTCAGTATATTGTCGATGAAATCGTCGCTGCTGGTATCAAAGAAATCGTGCTGGTGACGCATTCTTCCAAGAATGCAGTTGAAAACCACTTCGACACCTCTTACGAACTCGAAGCTCTGCTTGAGCAGCGCGTTAAACGCCAGTTACTTGCAGAGGTCCAGTCTATCTGCCCACCGGGCGTGACCATCATGAACGTTCGTCAGGCGCAGCCTCTTGGCCTTGGCCACTCCATCTTGTGCGCTCATCCAATCATTGGTGATAACCCATTTGTTGTTGTGCTGCCTGACGTCATCCTTGATGGCGCCAGCGCTGACCCATTGCGTTATAATTTAGCTGCCATTGTTGAGCGTTTCAAAGAGACAGGGCGCAGCCAGGTTCTGGCAAAACGCATGCCTGATGTAGATCTGTCTGAGTACTCAGTGATTACCACTGAAGAGCCACTGCAAAATGACGGGCAGATTGGCCGCATTGTCGATTTCGTTGAAAAACCAGATCAACCACAGATTTTGGATTCTGACATTGCGGCAGTAGGGCGTTATGTATTGTCCGCTGACATCTGGCCGGAGCTTGAGAAAACCGAACCAGGTGCCTGGGGACGTATCCAGTTGACTGATGCCATCGCAGCGCTTAATCAAAAGCAAGCGGTAGAAGCTGCGTTAATGACTGGCGAAAGCTACGACTGCGGCAAGAAAATGGGTTATATGCAGGCATTTGTACAATATGGTCTGCGTAACCATAAAGAAGGTCAGAAGTTCAGGGACAGCATTCAGAAGTTGCTGGCTCGCTAAGCGTTTTGGGAAAGACAGTGATAAGCGTTTGATGCGAAGAACGGCAGTCGATAGTGGCGGTGGGGTTACATTTTTGTAACTTTACTAGAGCTGACTGCCGTTTTTTTTGGGGTAAAATCAGATATAAGATTTTTCCGATGAAATAGTGCATATTCGAATATTCATCAACGTGACCATTCGAATGAGTACCAACATTTAGCCATCTATTCGTTGAACAGAGTGGTAAGAGAACAAATTCAGTCCATTGGTAGCTGTTAAGCCAGGGGCGGTAGCATGGCTGATGTAAATTATTTCCCTTTTGTATTAACCATTATTACCTGAATTAATTCAAACGTCCGATATTCATTTATCGAAGAAAATTACTACAAGATTAAAGAGAGATTGCATCCGTGAAAATTCTTGTTACTGGTGGTGCCGGCTTTATTGGCTCTGCGGTCGTTCGTCATATCATAAATAATACTCAAGACAGCGTCGTTAACGTTGATAAATTAACCTATGCAGGAAATCTTGAATCATTGGCAGAAGTTTCTGGCAATGATCGCTATGCTTTTGTGCAAGCAGATATTTGCGACAGAAATGCTCTGGATAAAATTTTTGTCGAACACCAGCCAGATGCTGTGATGCATCTGGCTGCGGAAAGCCATGTTGATCGTTCTATCACAGGACCTGCTGAATTTATTGAAACCAATATTGTTGGCACTTATACCTTGCTGGAAGCAACACGAGCATATTGGTCACAATTAAGCGAAGAGCGTAAAGCGGGTTTCCGTTTCCACCATATTTCTACTGATGAAGTATACGGTGATTTGCCGCATCCAGATGAGTGCCCGGAAGGGACGGCTCTACCTTTATTCACCGAAACAACCTCTTACGCTCCAAGTAGCCCCTATTCCGCATCTAAAGCATCCAGCGATCACTTAGTTCGTGCCTGGCAGCGTACTTATGGTTTACCTTGCATCGTAACAAACTGCTCAAATAACTACGGCCCATATCACTTCCCGGAAAAATTGATTCCATTGGTTATCCTCAACGCACTTGAAGGCAAGAACTTGCCTGTATATGGCAAAGGCGATCAGATCCGTGACTGGCTATATGTTGAAGATCACGCTCGTGCACTTTATACAGTGGTGACTCAAGGTTCTCTCGGCGAGACTTACAACATTGGTGGTCATAATGAGAAGAAAAACCTCGACGTTGTTTTGACTATTTGCGATCTGCTGGACGAACTGGTTCCAAAGAATACCTCTTACCGTGAACAAATTACCTATGTTGCTGACCGTCCTGGTCATGACCGTCGTTATGCTATTGACGCCAGCAAAATTAGTCACGATTTGAACTGGAAACCACAAGAAACGTTTGAAAGTGGTATTCGCAAAACGGTTGAATGGTATTTAACAAATCAGCTGTGGGTGGATAACATTAAAAGTGGTGCCTATAAATCCTGGATTGAACAGAATTACGGTGAGCGCAAATGAATATTTTATTATTTGGCAAAACTGGGCAAGTTGGCTGGGAGTTACAACGCTCCCTTGCGCCATTAGGCAATATTATTGCCGTCGATGTTCAATCCACTGAATACTGCGGTGATTTCAGTAATCCAGAGGGAGTTGCTGAAACTGTTCGTCGCGTGAAGCCTGATGTTATTGTCAATGCTGCTGCCCATACCGCCGTTGATAAAGCTGAAAGTGAACGCGAATTTGCACAGTTGCTTAATGCAACAAGTGTTGAAGCGATCGCAAAAGAAGCAGAAAAAATCAATGCCTGGCTGGTACACTATTCGACGGATTATGTCTTTCCGGGAAATGGCGAAAGTCCTTGGCTTGAAACCGATGTAACCTCGCCACTTAATACTTACGGTGAAACGAAACTTGCTGGTGAAATTGCGGTGCAGCAATATTGCTCGAAACACCTCATTTTCCGTACTAGCTGGGTATATGCAGGAAAGGGTAATAACTTCGCAAAAACTATGCTGCGTTTAGCAAAAGATCGAGAAGAGCTATCTATCATCAATGATCAATTTGGTGCACCTACTGGTGCTGAGTTGCTTGCTGATTGCACTGCTCATGCGATTACGACCGCATTGCGTAAACCTGAAGTGGCTGGTTTGTATCATCTGGTCGCATCAGGAACCACAACCTGGTTTGATTATGCGAATTTGGTATTTGCTGAAGCTAAGATTGCAGGTATGGTACTGGCAGTAAATAAAATTAATCCGGTTCCAACTAGCGCTTATCCTACTCCTGCGCTTCGTCCTCAAAATTCACGCCTCAATACAAATAAATTCCAGCAATCATTTGGGTTAACATTACCTTCATGGGAAATCGGTGTTAAACGGATGTTGGCCGAACTTTTTGCTTCTGCAAACGCATAACAATCACGCTATATCAGTGGCTTGAATACGAGCCGCTTTAAATTATTGGAATATTAAAATGACTTCACGTAAAGGTATTATTCTTGCTGGTGGTTCTGGTACTCGTTTATATCCAGTAACTATGGCAGTTAGTAAGCAACTCTTGCCTATTTATGATAAGCCTATGATTTATTACCCGCTTAGCACTTTAATGCTGGCAGGTATTCGGGATATTCTTATTATCAGCACACCTCAGGATACACCACGCTTTGAACAATTGCTTGGCGATGGTTCTCAATGGGGCTTGAATTTGCAATACAAAGTGCAGGAAAGTCCTGATGGCCTTGCTCAAGCATTTATTATCGGTGAAGAATTCATCGGTAATGATGATTGTGCATTGGTTCTCGGCGACAATATTTTCTACGGACACGATCTCCAAAAACAACTTGAAAATGCAGTCGCTAAAGAGTCAGGGGCAACAGTATTTGCGTATCATGTTCACGACCCAGAGCGTTACGGTGTGGTTGAATTTGATAAAGAAGGTAAGGCCATATCTCTTGAAGAAAAACCACTTGAACCGAAAAGTAATTATGCTGTAACTGGTTTGTACTTCTACGATAATAGTGTTGTCGAAATGGCAAAAACCTTGAAACCATCACCTCGTGGTGAATTAGAAATTACTGATATTAACCGTATCTATATGGAACAAGGGCATATGTCAGTCGCTATGATGGGTCGCGGATATGCTTGGTTGGATACTGGTACACATCAAAGTTTAATTGAAGCCAGTAATTTTATTCAAACCATTGAATTGCGTCAGGGACTTAAAGTGGCTTGTCCTGAAGAGATTGCATTCCGTAAAGGTTTTATTGATGCGGAGCAGGTTAAGAAACTGGCTGCACCATTAGTGAAGAATGATTATGGTCAGTATTTACTTAAGATGATTAAAGGCTATTAAAAATGAATGTTATTAAAACCGAAATTCCGGATGTATTAATTTTCGAGCCAAAAGTCTTTGGTGATGACCGCGGTTTCTTCATGGAAAGTTTTAACCAAAAAGAATTTGAAGAGGCCGTCGGGCGTAAGGTAGATTTTGTACAAGATAATCATTCAAAGTCGACTAAAGGTGTTTTGAGAGGTCTTCATTACCAACTTCCCCCGTTTGCGCAAGCTAAATTAGTGCGGTGTATTGTAGGTGAGGTTCTTGATGTAGCGGTAGATATTCGTAAAGGCTCAGCTAGCTTTGGTAAGTGGGTAGGTGTAAATCTTTCAGCAGAAAATAAACGACAATTATGGATTCCTGAAGGGTTTGCTCATGGTTTTTTAGTATTAAGTGAAACTGCAGAGTTTGTATATAAAACTACAAATTATTATTCTCAAACGCATGACCGTGGAATAGTATGGGATGATGATAAATTAAAAATTGACTGGCAATTGAAATGTACACCAATTCTTTCAGAAAAAGATAAAAATGCAAAACATTTGACCTCTGCCGAAATATTCAACGCGATTTAGAAAACCTAACTCCAATTTAATTTGAGGGCCATGGATGGCGCTCATGATTTGCTCTTGGATTAGTAGAGGCTATATTAGGTTAAAACATGAGTTTAATTAAAAATAGTGTATGGAATCTTGGTGGTTATATAATCCCAACAATAATAGCGATACCAGCTTTAGGATATCTGGCAAGGACATTAGGAATAGAGTTATTTGGAATTTACACTCTTGCCATTGCTATTGTTGGATATGCGGGGATTTTTGATGTCGGTTTGACAAGGGCCATTGTTCGTGAAATTGCATTATATAGGGATGATGCTGAGGAAAGAAAAAAAATAATATCAACTACAACAATTTTTATAGCTATTTTTAGTTCACTAGGGGTTGTTGCCATTTTTTTGCTAATACCTAATATTGTTACTCTTTTAAAAATATCACTTTCGCATGTCGAAGAAGTTGAAACATCTCTAAGAATACTTGTTTTTTCTATTCCATTGTTTCTTCTTAATCAAGTATGGATGTCTATATTAGAAGGTGATGAACGATTTTTTATTGTGAATATACAAAGAAGTATCGGTAGTTCTATTATTGCTGGACTTCCTGCTTTATGTGTATTGCTCCAAAATGGATTAGTATCAGCAATAACTGGGTTAGTTATTGGACGAATTGCATCCGTAATGATAGCTTATATGGTTGTCCGCAAAGAGATTATCGGTTCAAAGTTTCAATTTAATATGATGACTTTTAAACGGTTGATATTCTTTGGTGGCTGGATTACAGTTAGTAATATTATAAGTCCTGTTATGGTCTATTTCGATAGATTTGTAATTTCAAGTATTCTGGGGGCAAAACTAGTTGGTTTTTATACTGCGCCGTCAGAAGCTGTTTCGCGTCTTGGCCTACTTCCTGGAGCGTTATCGAGAGCTGTATTTCCAAGGCTAAGTAATATTACTGATAAAAAAGATTTTAACAGGCAAGTTAAATTTTCATATGCATTAATGATAAGTGGATGTCTACCTATAGTACTTATAGGTATTTTGTTTTCAGAAAAGATTCTTAACTTATGGTTGGGAGTGGAGTATGCAGCACATTCGGCAATTATTTTAAATATTTTACTTATCGGTTTCTTTTTTAATTCTATTGCTCAAATCCCTTTTACTATTATTCAATCAGTTGGTAAAGCAAAAATAACAGCCTTATTACATTGCTTCGAAATTATACCATATTTAGTGATGTTATACCTCTGTGTAAGTAATTATGGGATTATGGGAGCAGCATATGCTTGGACAATCAGAGTCATTGTAGATAGTCTGCTATTAATATTTTTTTCGAATAAATACTCTAGCAGGTAATAAGGCCATTTATGAATTACGACGTAATTATAGCTACTTATAATGGTGAAAAATATATTATTGAGCAACTGGAAAGCATTATCAGACAAACGGTTAAACCCAATAACATTTTCATTAGAGATGATGGCTCAAGTGATGATACAGTAAAAATCATTAATGATTTCATTACTTCAGGATCAAATGAATTAAAAATACATTTTATCCCCGATGGGGAAAATGTCGGCTACATTAAAAATTTTCAAGCTTTATCATCTCTCACAATTTCAGATATTGTATTTTTCTCAGATCAGGATGATATCTGGGTAGATAATAAAGCTGAGATTTTAATGGGTAAATTCGATTGCAACGAGGATATTAGTGTTGTATTTTCTGATGCACTTTTGATCAATAATCAAAAGCAGACTCTTGGCACATTATGGCGTTTCATTAATTTTATTCCAACAAAGGAAAATTTCCGGTTGGAAAAAATAATGCAAAATAATTTCGTTACTGGCGCTACTATGGCTGTTAAACGAGATTTTTTGATTGATTTAATACCTTTCCCTGAGAATGTCCCACATGATTATTGGTTAGCATGTAATGCTGTAATTGATGGTTGTCTTGATTGTACGGATAAAGAACTAATTTATTATAGGCAACATGAGAATAATCAGATTGGAGCAAAAAAAACCTCTTTAATTAATAAAATAATTAACTTTACAGACAAGAATAAAGTAATGAAAAGACTAGGATTTTATCGGCAAATATTTAAATTAACCGAAGCTTTAGTAGAAAGAGATAAGTTATCGGAGAGTGAATATAGTAAAATTAAAGATTATCTTAATTGTATGAATATAATATATGACAGACAGATAACAAACAGCTTTAATTATAATGAAAACAACAAACCCTTTTTTATGATTTTCTTTAATTCCGAGTATCTGAAACACAAAACAATCAAATCGTTTTTAAGCGATTTGCTAGATAGTATTCTTATGCGTGCGATTTTAAGGAAATGAGAGATTTAAAACTGAGTTCTTTGAAAAACAGGAATTATCAATGAGTAATAGTACTAATGAAATTTGTGCGGTTATTGTTACGTATAATCCTGTTGTCAATAGAGTAATGGATTTAGTGGAGCAACTGAAACAACAAGGTTGCGATTCAATTATTGTTGATAATAGTACCTATTCAAGTGAACTTCTTAACGAATGCACAAATAAATATAAGTGCCTTCATAAAAATGTCGGTATTGCTAAAGCACAGAACATTGGTATTGAGGAATGTTTATCGAGAAAATACAAATATGTGATATTTTTCGATCAAGATAGCAGTATCAATCCAACATTTATTAGTACGCTTCTCCAACCTCTATGCGAAAATTCATATAATATCTGTGCCCCTATTTTTTTTGATGAAACGAAGGGTTTTGAATATGCAATTATTGATATCAACAAAAATGGTAAGCGTAGAAAAATATTTTCAGAGGGAAAAACTGAACCATTTACAACCTCTACTGTAATTTCTTCAGGAACTGTTGTCCGTACGGATATATTTGATAATGTAGGGCTTATGGATGATAGTCTTTTTATTGATTATGTCGATACTGAATGGTGTTTAAGATGTTTTAGTAAAGGAATTATAGTTCATATTATTCCTTCTGCAAGAATGATCCATTCAATAGGAGATAAAAGTTTTAATATATTTGGATTTTGTGTGCCAGTCCATTCAGCACAACGTAGATATTACCGTGTAAGGAATTCAATCCATTTATTGCGTTACCCTCATGTGCCGAAGATACTTGCGCTCCGTGAGATTATCTTTTGCCTAATACATAGCTTCCTATTAATTATAAAACAGAAAAATAAATTAGAATATGTTTTATCCTTCCTCAATGGTGTGAGGGATGGAGTTGTAAATATTAAAGGTGAAAACCCTCGTACTTATAAGAGATAAAGGTGGAGTAATTATAACTTCATATGGTCATTATTAGAGACTGAATAAATGAATAAAATAGCTGTATTACTCGCTGTCTATAATGGCCGAGAATGGATAGACGAACAAATAAATTCTATACTAAATCAAGAAGGCGTAAATTTAGATATATATGTCAGTGTAGATGTATCAAGTGATAGTTCTTATGAATACTTGCTTGAAAAATACTCACACTATTCAAATGTTTTTTTATTACCATATGGTAATAGATTTGGCTCAGCCGGTAAAAATTTTTATCGTCTACTGCAGGATAGTCCATTGGAAAACTATGACTATATATCATTTTCTGATCAAGATGATATATGGACCTATAATAAATTAAAACATGCGATTAACTCTTTAAAATCAAAGAATGTGGAAGCCTATTCAAGTAATGTCATAGCCTTCTGGGAAGATGGTCGACAAGTTTTAATTAATAAAGCACAAGCGCAAGGAAAGTATGACTATATTTTCGAAGCTGCAGGGCCCGGGTGTACATATGTATTTAGTAAAAAGTTGGCTATTCATTTTAAAGAATTCCTAACTAATAATTTAGATGTCCAAAACATAGCCCTTCATGACTGGATATTATATGCCTTTGCAAGGAGGAATGGTTATTCGTGGTGGATCGATAATGATTCATGGATGATGTACCGTCAGCATTCCAATAATCAGGTTGGTGCAAATAATAGTATTGCAGCTGCTATTAAGCGTTTTACGCTTGCTAAAAAAGGATGGTATAAAAATGAAGTTTATAAAATAAGCCATGAACTTAATTTAGATAATTTGCGAGTAATTAAAGAGTTAAAGAAAAATAATTTCTCGCGCCTGTTATATCTTTTTTCAAACATTAAAGAATTAAGAAGAAGAAATCGAGACCGTATTGTTCTTATTGTATTTTTCTTATTGCGCTGGATTTAATTCTAAACTCAGAATGTTCATTATTTTTTCCTAATCATATCAATACATAAAATTATAGTTATGTAAAGACATGCTCTTCGAGCGTAATAATACTTTGTGAGAAACATGATTACTTTGAATAAGATCTTGATATTGCTTGTAACGATAGAGATTATTTTTGGTGGAGGAGGGCGCCTACTGGATCCGCTTGGTATACCTCCGTTAAGGTACATTCTATTTTTTGTTGCGATAATTTTATTTTTAATAAATGTAGTTACAAAAGGTGGAAAAACAACAATTCAAACATTCGGTATTATGATCCTTTTAGGATCACTACCAATATATGGGACGCTAATTGGAGTTATACAGGGTAATTTTTTTGAGAAGATTTATTTTGATCTTCAACCATATATCTATATGATAATGTTACTATATGTCTGTGTTAATAGATATGATGTGAAAGAATATGCCATTTCTACATTTATAAAAACTTCAAAAATATATGCAGTCTTAGCTTCAGTGTCTTATATAACATATGTTATTATGCTTCATAGTAATTTCCTCAATTTTAATTTTGTATATGGATTATTGTCTTCAACAGGAGAGTTTTTCTTTAGGCCTGGAGGCGCCTTTTTTGCTAAATCATTCTTCTTTATTGGTATTGGAGCTATTGCTTTTTTTTGTGAAAGAAAGATTGGTTATTTTTTATTGTGCATTTTTGCCATATTTCTGACTGAAACTAGAGGTGTATTTTTATTTACTTGCGTAGCTGCGATGTTTGCAAGTTTAAGAATTAATTCAATGTTAAAAAACATAACATTTATTTCTATTACAGTTTTTTTTGGTGCAGCATTAGCTATATTTGTAGGTGCAAGAGCTGGCAATTCCGATGCTGTAAGATTGAATGATTTCTCTTATGTGATAAATAATATTAACCCTATATCTATGTTTTTTGGTGAAGGATTCGGGAGCGAGATTTTAGGTAGATCAAGAATAGAAGTTGTGCCGCTGGAGTTATTTTATAAAATAGGCATATTGGGGCTTATTCTTTCTCTAATACCGATGTTATATATTATATTTAAATCTATAAATAATAAGCTCACTTGTATATCATTGCAAATGTCCAGCATTGCTTTATTTTCCGCGCTAGTTTCCATGACTAATCCTTTCCTATATACACCAATGGGTGTTTATATTATTGGTATATCTCTAATAAGCATGGAAAATACAACTCGATTAAGTAAAAGTTTAGATTAATGTATCCGAATGGTGTATTTGTACTGTTAGTCATGAATCTTTTTCATTTTAGAGAAGGAATTGACTATTAAAAACTCATTAAGATAATATGAAGAAATTCCTTCTTTAAATATTTATTAATTTTCATATTTAATACATTGCTTCATTGGGGCGTTTTTTATGTTCCAATATTTATTGAAATTGGAGTAAGGTATAAGTAATCTGGCAGGGATTTTTTGCCGCCGGCACGTTTTCATTTTTGTTAACGCTAGACATACCTTTATATCGAAATATGACAGAGAAAGTATTTTTTTATTTTTGTCAATCATTAGAAGGTTAAGCTATTTGTTATTTAATGGAACTGCAATAGATGAGGTATTTGGATTGGTCAGATATAGTGATTGGACTGAGTGTAATGCTGAGTGTACCGTTATTCCGCAAAACTCTATTAGAGAAAATGCTAAGTTATAACAGTCGAATGATTGTTGTTTCAAAAAGTTTTATAAAAATTAATATTGCGGATTATCCTGTCTTAGAAATTCTCTTTGAAAATAATAATGGAGTATTGCTTGGTATGAAAAATATGTGACAGAATTAAGTATAAAACCAATCATAGTTGTATCGCTATATAATTTCCAGTCATTTTTAGTTTAGTAGACCCGTAGATTGTCAGCTGAATTTTTCTGGTAATGTATTGATAATACATTATGGCACATCAAGCATTCATAAATGAATGCTTGATGTGCGGCATGGGTTTAATGAACCCATACCAGGCAAGATAAATTTGAGTTAACATCAAGACAACATTAGTTAGTACGGCGTTGAAGTCGTACTAACCTTCCAAAAGACAGGAGTTTGTAATGTCCAAACAACAGATCGGCGTCGTTGGTATGGCAGTGATGGGGCGCAACCTGGCGCTCAACATCGAAAGCCGTGGCTATACCGTTTCCGTGTTCAACCGTTCTGGCGATAAAACTGAAGAAGTTATCGCTGAGAATCCGGGCAAGAAGCTGGTTCCTTATTACACAGTGCAAGAATTTGTTGAATCTCTTGAAACTCCTCGTCGTATTTTATTAATGGTTAAGGCAGGCGAAGCCACGGACAAAACCATTGATTCTTTGAAACCTTATCTTGATAAGGGTGACATTCTTATCGATGGCGGTAACACGTTCTACCACGATACTATCCGTCGTAACCGCGAACTATCTGCGGAAGGTTTTAACTTTATCGGTACCGGTGTTTCTGGTGGTGAAGAGGGCGCATTGAAAGGCCCATCTATCATGCCTGGCGGTCAGAAAGCAGCTTACGAACTGGTTGCACCCATTCTGAAGCAAATCGCAGCAGTGGCAGAAGATGGTGAACCATGCGTCACCTATATTGGTGCTGATGGTGCTGGTCACTATGTGAAGATGGTTCACAACGGTATCGAATACGGTGATATGCAGTTGATCGCTGAAGCATACTCACTGCTGAAAGGTGGCCTCAATCTGACCAATGAAGAACTGGCAGAAACCTTCACAGAGTGGAATAAGGGTGAGCTGAATAGCTACCTCATCGATATCACTAAAGACATCTTCACAAAAAAAGATGAAGACGGTAAATATCTTGTTGATGTGATTCTTGATGAAGCAGCGAACAAAGGTACCGGTAAGTGGACCAGCCAGAGCTCGCTGGATCTTGGTGAACCACTGTCGCTGATTACAGAATCAGTTTTCGCCCGCTACATTTCCTCACTCAAAGAGCAACGTGTTGCTGCATCTAAAGTACTGAGCGGCCCTCAATCTAAAGCATTTGCTGGTGATAAAACTGAGTTCTCTGAGAAAGTGCGTCGTGCACTGTATCTGGGCAAGATCGTCTCTTATGCTCAGGGCTTCTCACAGCTTCGTGCTGCATCGGAAGAGAATAACTGGGATCTCAATTACGGTGAGATTGCTAAGATCTTCCGTGCTGGCTGCATCATTCGTGCGCAATTCCTGCAGAAAATCACCGATGCTTACGCTGAGAACCCAGCTATTGCAAACCTGCTGTTAGCACCTTACTTCAAACAGGTTGCTGATGAATATCAGCAGGCACTGCGTGATGTAGTTTCTTACGCAGTACAAAATGGTATTCCAACACCAACCTTCTCAGCTGCAATCTCATACTATGATAGCTATCGCTCAGCGGTTCTGCCTGCAAACCTGATTCAGGCACAACGCGACTACTTTGGTGCGCATACTTATAAGCGCATAGACAAAGAAGGTGTGTTCCACACTGAATGGCTTGATTAAAAGCAGTCCATAAAAGTTTTATCCAACGGTCCTTTCGGGGCCGTTTTTTTAAGACAAGACATATGGTTTTCCTCTCAATTCCTGAGTATAGTTTGTGTCTGGTTTTGAATGTAACAATTAAGTAACATTTAATGGTTGTTTTGTACTTTTAAAAACACATACTTTTCAACGATGATTTTTATAACCCCTTGTTATACTAGCGCCGTAAACAATTACCTCACTGAACAATTTCGATTAGGGTAAACATGAATCAAAATAGCAATGATGCGATAAAAAATCGCATAGATAATAACGAAGAACCAATTGATTTAATTGATATTTTTTTGCAGTTATGGAAGGGTAAAGTCACTATCATCGCTTTTGCAGTTGTAGCGGTAATTCTTGCGGTTATCTACCTGTTCGTTGCTAAAGAGAAATGGACCTCTGAGGCTATCATTACGTTGCCCGACTCAGGACAAATTGCGAATTATAACAACTCAATGGACGTTCTGTATGGCGCTAGCGCTCCGACGATTGTCGATATCCAGCAACGTTTCTTTGGCCGTTTCAATTCAGCTTTATCGGCATTGTCAGAGCAATTAGACAATCAGCAAAAACCTGAAAAATTGACCATTGAAGAGTCGGTTAAGGGACAGCCAGTCCCACTGAAAGTGAGCTATGTTGCAACCACCGCAGGTGAGGCACAAAAAACACTTACCAACTACATTCAGCAAATTAACAAACGCATTGTTACCGAGCTTGATGATGACTTACAAACCAGCATTAATTCTAAAGTTGAAGATCTGAAGGTAGATTTGACAACTAAAGAAAAAATCGCTCAAGAGAAGAAAGATAAACGTCTGGAAATCTTGAATCAGGCATTGATAGTTGCGCAGCAATCCAACATCAAGAATACGCTTGTTCAGCAGGCTGAAACGCTTTCTGAAGACACACTGTTTGTATTGGGTAGTGATGCACTTTCTGCAACCATTAAGAACGAAGCGACGCGTCCACTACCGTTGGATGAGTCTTACTTCGGTGCACGCCAAACGTTGTTAGCGATTAATGCATTGAAATCAAAACCAGACACCACATACGCTTTCCGCTATGTGATGAAGCCAAGCTTGCCTATCCGTCGTGATAGCCCGAAAAAAGGTCTGACACTGGTGCTGGGTGCGTTGGTTGGTTTGATTTTGGGTTCTGGTGTTGTTCTTGGACGTAATGCACTGCGTAACTACAAACCCGTCGTCTGAATCCTGTGTAAACATGAATAAAAAGGCCGCAATCGCGGCCTTTTTCACATCTAAAACCCAAACAATTTTACTTATGTCTTTCGCGCAAATTCTCAATCACCGCGCTCAAATCCAAATCCTGATCCTGCAGTAACACCAGCAAGTGATACACCAAATCTGATGCTTCATTCTTCAGCTCAAAGCGGTCATTAACCGTTGCCGCCAGCGCAGTTTCCACGCCTTCTTCACCGACTTTCTGCGCAATACGCTTAGTCCCACTCGCATACAACTTGGCGGTATATGAGCTTTCCGGATCGGCAGTTTTGCGCGAGGCCAGCAGTTCCTCCAGCTGATACAAGAAGTGCCAGTCGTGCTGGGTTTCACCAAAGCAGCTTGAGGTGCCGAGGTGGCAGGTTGGGCCAATCGGGTTCACCAGGATCAGAAGCGTGTCGTTATCACAGTCCTGGGCAATATTCACCACGTTGAGGAAGTTGCCGGAGGTTTCGCCTTTGGTCCACAGGCGCTGTTTCGTGCGAGAGAAGAAGGTGACTTTTCCGCTTTCGATGGTTTGCGCCAGAGCTTCCGGGTTCATATATCCCAGCATCAAAACTTCACCCGATTTGGCGTGCTGGACGATGACTGGCATCAGGCCATCGGTTTTTTCCCAGTCCAGTTGAGCTTGTTGTTCTGTCGTTAGCACACTCTTATCTCCACACCTTGCTGAGCCAGAAAAAGTTTCAGCTCACCAATATTAATAATTTGCTTGTGGAACACTGAGGCTGCCAGCGCACCATCAACATCTGTATCACGGAATGCTTCGAGGAAGTGTTCCATGGTTCCCGCGCCACCTGAGGCAATCAGTGGCACGTGGCAAACTTCACGTATTTTCTTCAATTGCTCCAGGTCGTAACCGTTACGCACGCCATCCTGGTTCATCATATTCAGAACGATTTCCCCGGCACCGCGCTTTTGTACTTCCTGCACCCAGTCCGCAGTTTCCCACTTGGTTACGCGCGTGCGGCTTTCATCGCCAGTATATTGATTGACGTGGTATTTCCCGGTTTCGCTATCAAACCAGGTATCAATACCCACCACAATACACTGCACGCCAAAGCGTTCAGCCAGGCGAGTGATCAGCTCCGGGTCTGCCAGGGCAGGGGAGTTAATGGAGATTTTGTCTGCGCCGAAGGATAGAATTTGTGCGGCATCGTCAATCGACTTAATGCCGCCCGCTACGCAGAAAGGAATATCAATAACTTCCGCCACGCGTGACACCCAGCTTTTATCGACCACACGGCCATCGCTGGAGGCGGTGATATCGTAAAACACCAGCTCGTCGGCACCTTCGGCAGCGTAACGTTGCGCGAGAGGTACGATATCACCGATGATCTCATGGTTGCGGAATTGCACACCTTTTACGACTTGCCCGTCGCGTACGTCCAGACAAGGAATTATCCGTTTTGCCAGCATGAAATCGCCTCCGTTACATTAAACTTCCCTTCCAGCAGTGCTCGCCCAACAATCACACCCTGAACGCCTGTTCCGCGTAAAGCGGCGATATCATCGATATCACCAATGCCGCCGGAAGACTGGAACGCCACCTGTGGGAAACGTGCGCAAACTTCTTCATACAGCGACACGTTAGAACCTGCCAGTGTTCCGTCGCGGGAAATATCGGTGCACAACACATGTTTGAGCCCGACGGGCAGGTATGTTTCCACCAGTTCTTCAAGCGTTACGCCAGAATTCTCTTGCCAGCCGCTGACAGCGACGTGTTTATTGCCTTGTTCGTCAATGCGCACATCAAGTGCTAAGACCAGTGCATCAGCACCAAAGCGGGTAAACCAGCCTTTGACAACTTCGGGTGATTTCACCGCCGTTGATCCGACGACCACACGCGCGACACCTGCTTCAAGTAGTGAGGCAACATCTTCTTCTGTACGTACACCACCACCCACTTGCACGGGAACTTTCACGCCTGCAACCAGCGTTTTAATCAGTGGGATCTGGCGTTTGGCAGGGTCTTTCGCGCCGGTTAAATCCACTAAGTGCAGCACTTGTGCACCTTGCGCTTCGTACTCTTGCAGGCGCGGCAACGGGTCGTTGCCGTAATCGCGTTGCTGGCCATAGTCTCCCTGATGGAGGCGCACCACTGTGCCGTCAATTAAATCGAGAGCAGGAATAATCATGGTGCTTACATCTCCAGGAAGTTTTTCAGTAATTTCGCGCCAGCGGCACCCGAGCGCTCCGGGTGGAACTGCACGCCAAAGAAATTATCTTTTTGCACGGCAGCGGTGAAAGCTTCACCGTAGCTTGCCTGCGCGATGGTGTTTGCACAAACCGGCATCGCGTAGCTGTGCACAAAGTAAAAATAATCACCATCGTCAATGCCACGGAACAAGCGGTCACCGGCTTTGGGATAGACGCGGTTCCAGCCCATATGCGGCAAAGGCAAACCATGGTCGACCATTTTTAGCACCGGCTGCTCGATGATGCCGAGCATCTCTATACCGTTGCTTTCGTCACTGCGTGAACCCAGCAATTGCATACCGAGGCAAATACCCAGCACCGGCTGAGTACAGGCTTTAATCAGATCGATAAGCTCACGTTCACGAATCTGGTCCATCGCCGCCTGCGCCGTGCCAACGCCTGGCAAAAAGAGCTTATCCGCGCGTAGCACCACATCAGGATCGCGGCTCACCAGTGGCTCGTAGCCATGGCGCTGGATGGCCGATTTCACCGAGTGCAGGTTTGCGCATCCGGTGTCCAGAATCACCACGTTCATTACAACACTCCTTTTGAGGAGGGCAGCGTGTCGCCTTCAACTTTGATAGCCTGGCGTAACGTACGGCCAAAGACTTTAAACAGGCTTTCGACACGGTGGTGGTCGTTTTTGCCTTTGGTTTTCAGGTGCAGCGTCACGCCCATGGTGTAAGAAAGCGAACGGAAGAAGTGTTCAACCATCTCGGTGCTTAAATCGCCGACACGCTGGAAGTTATACTCGGCTTTGTATTCAAGGTGCGGGCGGCCAGAAATATCCAGCGCACAACGGGCCAGGCATTCGTCCATCGGCAGTGTGAAGCCGAAACGTGTAATCCCACGTTTGTCGCCCAGCGCGATTTTCAGCGCTTCGCCCAGAGCCAGACCCGTGTCTTCAACTGTGTGGTGGTCGTCGATGTAGAGGTCGCCTTTCACGCTGATATCCATTCGGAAGCCGCCGTGGGTGGCAATCTGGTCCAGCATATGGTCGAAGAAACCCACGCCAGTGTTAATTTTGCTGCCACCTTCACGGTCGAGCCAGACTTGCACGTCGATTTGCGTCTCTTTAGTGGCGCGTTCAACGTGGGCATAGCGGTCACGTTTTGTCAGTTGTTCACTGATGGCAGACCAGTTCAGCGTTTCACCGTGGTAGCGCAGCCCCTGAATACCCATATTTTCAGCCAGTTCAATATCGGTTGCACGGTCGCCAATCACGTAGCTATTGGGTTTATCCAGAACGCCTTCTTCCAGATAACCGTTCACCATGGCAATTTTTGGCTTACGGCATTCACAGTTGTCAGCCGGCAAGTGCGGGCAAATCAGCACATCGTCAAAGTTGACGCCCTGCGAGGTAAACACTTGCATCATCAGGTTGTGCGGGCCGTCGAAATCCGCTTGCGGGAAGCTCTCGGTGCCTAAACCGTCCTGATTGGTGATCATGACTAGCTTGTAGCCTGCTTTTTGTAATTGCAGCAGGGCAGGGATCACCGCTGGCTCAAAAGCCAGTTTGTCCATGCGGTCCACCTGGTAATCTGAAGGTGGTTCAGAAATTAACGTGCCGTCACGGTCGATAAAAAGAATTTTCTGGCTCACACGCCCTCCGTGGCCGTCAGGCCTGGTTGTTCACGCAGCGCTGCAATAGTGCGCTCGCATTCTAAACGGGTGCCGACGGTAATCCGCAGGCAGCCACTTAATGATGGTTGTTTATTTTGATCACGTAGGATAATGCCTTGATCCCACAAAGATTTAAACACTGCACTTGAAGCGGTGATGCGAGCCAGAACATAGTTGGTTTCTGAGTCGAAAACTTGCTCTACGCAACCCACTTCCTGAAGTGCTGTGACCAGGTACTGGCGATTCAGCAGCACTTCAGCCACGCGCTCGCGCATTGCATTTATTCCCTGTGGGCTTAACGCCTGGGCGGCAATATCCGCAACCGGGGTCGACAGCGGGTAAGGGGCGATGACCTTCATCAGCAAGTTAATCACTTCTTCATTGGCGAGCGTGAAGCCACAACGCAGGCCAGCCAGCGCAAAGGCTTTGGAAAGTGTGCGCAGTACCACGAGGTGTGGATATTCATTTAACCAGCCAGCGAGCGTCGCCTGTGGGCAAAACTCGATATAGGCTTCATCTGCAACCACCAGTGCTTTTCCGCGCGCCATTTCCAGCAGCACACGGAAATCTTGCGGATTGATTAACTGCCCCGTTGGGTTGTTCGGGCTGCAAACGTAAATCACTTTTACGCCTTCAAGATTCTCTGCAATGGCCGGTAAATCGAGCTGCCAGTCGGCAAGTGTCGGTACAACGCGGCATTCCACGTTGAAGGCTTCGCAGCTCACGCTGTACATACCGTAAGTCGGTGGGCAATAAAGTACTGCGTCTTTGCCCGGCTCACAGAATGCGCGGATCAACAGTTCGATACCTTCGTCTGCGCCACGGCTGACCAGTACTTGCTCAGGTTTCACGCCTGCATATTCGGCATAACGCTCGATGACCCGTTTTGGCTGGCATTCCGGGTAACGGTTCAGCGTCTGTTGCGTCAGTTCGTACTCAACCGCAGTTGGATATTCGTTGGCGTTCAGCCACACATCACCATTGCCACCCAGGCGGCGAGCCGACTGGTAAGGGGTCAGGGCGCGAACGTTCTCACGGGCTAACTCTTCAATGCTCATGCTTGCTCCTTAAGTGCTGCAACACGCAGGGTAACGGCGTTTTTGTGGGCGTCCAGCAGCTCGGCGGCGGCCAGCGTTTCAATCGTTTTCGCAAGGCTTGCGAAGCCTTGTGGGGAGAGTTCCTGAACCGTCATGCGTTTCTGGAAATCAGCCAGTCCAAGGCTTGAACACGTTGAGGTATATCCGTACGTCGGCAGTACGTGGTTCGTACCCGAAGCGTAGTCGCCAGCGGATTCCGGTGACCAGTCACCGAGGAACACGGAACCTGCACTGGTGATGCTATCGACCAGCTCACGGGCGTTACGCGTCTGAATAATCAGGTGTTCCGGACCGTACTGGTTGGAGATTTCAATGCATTGCTCGAGGTCGCGAGCAACAATCAGGCGGCTGCTTTCCAGCGCTTTGCGAGCGGTTTCAGCACGCGGCAGAGCGGCTAACTGGCGCTCAACAGCTTCGGCGACGGCTTGCGCCATACCTACATCCGGCGTCAACAGAATCACTTGTGAGTCCGGGCCGTGTTCGGCCTGTGAAAGCAGGTCAGATGCCACAAAGTCAGGCGTTGCACCGCTATCGGCAATCACTAACACTTCTGATGGACCAGCTGGCATGTCGATGGCCGCACCATCAAGGCGTTGGCTGACCTGGCGTTTCGCTTCGGTAACAAACGCGTTGCCCGGCCCGAAGATCTTATCCACTTTCGGGATGCTTTCGGTGCCCAGCGCCAGTGCGGCAATGGCCTGCGCACCGCCGACCTGAAACACTTCCTGCACGCCACACAGTTGCGCGGCATACAGAATTTCATCGGCAATCGGTGGCGGTGAGCACAGCACTACTTTTTTGCAGCCTGCGATACGAGCAGGCGTGGCAAGCATCAATACGGTTGAAAACAGCGGTGCGGAACCGCCTGGAATATAAAGGCCAACAGAGGCAACCGGGCGCGTAACTTGCTGGCAGCGCACGCCAGGCATCGTTTCGATATCAACAGTTGGCAGTTGCTGAGCAACGTGGAATTTTTCGATATTCGCAACAGCTACGGCCATCGCCTCTTTTATCTCTGTCCCAAGGCGCGCGACGGCAGCGGTAATTTCCTGCTCGCTGACTTTCAGTTGCTGCACATCGGTTTTATCGAACTTTGCGCTGTATTCGCGCAACGCCGCATCACCGTTAGCTTTCACATTATTCAGGATGTCAGCGACTGTGCGGGTAATGCTTTCCGATGCAGAAATCGCCGGACGGGTCAGCAAAGTCTGCTGTGCGGTTTCATCGCACTCATTCCAGTTAATCAACGTATTGAAGTTTGCCATGGTGTTACTCCATCATCTTCTCAATTGGTAACACCAGAATCGAACTGGCACCCAGCGCTTTCAGTTTCTCCATGGTTTCCCAGAACAGCGTTTCGCTGCTCACCATGTGCATTGCTACACGCTGTTGGTCCCCTGCCAGCGGCAGAATGGTTGGGCGTTCAGCGCCTGGCAGCAGAGAAATAATCTCATCCAGACGCTCGCTTGGTGCATGCAACATAATGTATTTCGATTCACGCGCCTGAATCACGCCCTGAATACGGGTCATCAGTTTGTCGATGAGCTGTTGCTTGGCTTCAGGCATTTCACCGTCGCGTTGGATCAGGCAGGCTTTGGAGCGGTAAATCACTTCAACTTCACGCAGGCCGTTGGCTTCAAGCGTTGCGCCAGTGGAAACCAGGTCACAAATGGCATCCGCCAGACCCGCACGTGGAGCCACTTCAACAGAACCGTTCAACAGGCAGGATTTGAACTGCACACCTTTGCCATCAAGGTAACGCTTCAACAGGTGAGGGTAAGAAGTCGCGATACGCTTATTATTCAGGCTGGCTGGGCCATCCCAGGGTTCATCAACAGAAATCGCCAGAGAGAAGCGGCAGCCACCGAAATCCAGACGACGCAGCGTGAAATAACGTGGGTCTTCACCCTGAGCGCGACGCGTCAGTAACTCTTCTTCCAGCACGTTCTCGCCGATAATGCCCAGGTCTACTACACCGTCCATAATCAGCCCAGGAATATCGTCATCACGAACACGCAGAATATCGATCGGCATGTTTTCAGCTAACGCAATCAGGCGCTGAGTATGCAGGTTGATTTTTATGCCACAGCGCGCGAGCAATTCGCGTGAATCATCGCTTAAACGGCCTGATTTCTGAATAGCTATGCGTAAACGGTTGTTGTCTAACATGGGTAAATACTCCTGGTAAATTCTTGTCTGACGTCCAAAAAAAAGCCCCCGGAAGAAATCTTCCGGGGGCTTATTGACTCGTTCATGCACCACTGGAAGATTTTTCTGTCTCCCAGCACACATCGCCTGAAAGACTAGTCAGGATGATGGTGATGATGGTGATTGGTATTTTGAACGCGTGTCATAAAATTCTCGTATGAATGTTTATTCATGATGTGCTTTAACGTAAACCATATTTAGTCCGTTGTGCAAGGGCTTTTTATCCCCTCAATTAATATTCTGTTTAGTGCCACTGATTGTCAGTTGTCGTAACGTGGCGTAGCCTTAATAAGACGCTAAAAATAGCAGCAGAGAGATATGCTGTAATCCAGGAGATAAGACATGAAAAAGGTTGCGATTGTCGGGTTAGGGTGGCTGGGAATGCCATTGGCGCTGTCTTTATCAGCGCGGGGCTGGCAAGTGACAGGAAGTAAAACGACCCTCGATGGTGTGGAAGCCGCGCGAATGTGTGGCATTGACGGTTATCAACTGCAGCTTACTCCTGAACTGGTTTGTGACAGCGACGATCTTGATGCACTGCTGGATGCTGATGCGCTGGTGATAACGCTGCCTGCTCGCCGTACCGGCGAAGGCGACGATTTTTACCTGCAGGCGGTGCAGGAAATTGTCGACAGCGCGTTGGCTCATAATATCCCGCGTATCATTTTTACCAGCTCCACGTCGGTGTATGGCGAAACAGAAGGCAGCGTGAAAGAAACCTCGCCGCTTGAACCTGTGACGGCCAGCGGACGGGTGCTGAAAGAGCTGGAAACCTGGCTGCATGACTTGCCTGGCACTTCAGTAGATATTCTGCGTCTTGCGGGTTTGGTTGGGCCGGAACGCCATCCTGGGCGTTTTCTGGCAGGAAAAACCGATGTCGCAAATGGCGCTCATGGAGTCAATCTGGTACACCTTGAAGATGTTATTTCAGCAATTACACTGTTGTTGCAGGCTCCAAAAGGCGGACACATCTATAATTTATGTGCGCCAGCTCACCCAACGCGTGCTGAGTTCTACTCTTTGATGGCACGCCAGATGAATTTAGACGCACCCGTTTTTCGAACCCAAACGCAAAATGGCCACGGTAAGCTGGTGGATGGCAACCGTATCTGCAATGAACTTGGGTTTGAATATCAGTATCCAAACCCGCTGGTAATGCCCATGCAGTAACCGCTGTGGGGTATTGCTCGTGACTGCCGGGAACGAGTATGAAACCACTGCTGGATGTGCTGATAATTCTCGATACCCTCGATAAAGAAGGGAGCTTTGCTGCGGCGGCAACAAAGCTCTTTAAAACGCCTTCCGCACTCAGTTACACCGTTCAAAAACTCGAAAACGATCTCAACATTCAAATCCTCGACCGTTCAGGCCATCGGGCGCGTTTTACGCGAACAGGCCAGCTTCTGCTGGAAAAAGGGCGCGAAGTGTTGCATACCGTGCGCGAACTGGAACAGCAGGCCATCAAACTTCACCAGGGGTGGGAAAACGAACTGGTGATCGGCGTGGACGATTCGTTTCCCTTTTCGCTGCTGACCCCGCTTATCGAAGCGTTCTACAAAAGCTACAGCGTGACGCGCCTGAAATTCATCAACGGCGTGCTGGGTGGCTCCTGGGAGGCCCTTACCGAAGGGCGGGCGGATATTATTGTCGGCGCCATGAGTGACCCGCCGTCGCTGAGCGGTTTTGGTTTTACGCTCCTTGGCCAACTTGAAAGCATTTTTGTTGTTGCACCTCACCACCCACTTGCTGAAGCTGAAGAACCCCTCACTCGCCGGATAATCAAACGCAGTCGTGCAGTCGTCGTTGGTGACACATCGCGACTTGAACCGTCACGTTCGATGCATTTACTCGAAGAACAAGACGCAATCACCGTTTTCGATTTCAAAACCAAACTCGAGTTGCAAATTAGCGGCATCGGCTGCGGTTACGTTCCCCGTTACATGGCGCAGCGTTTTATCGAAAGTGGCGTACTGGTGGAAAAACAGGTGGTGTCCCATGTGCCTTTTGTGCCGGTGTGGATTGGCTGGAACGAACAGACCGTCGGGCTTGCCAGTGAATGGTGGCGTGAACAAATTACTACAAATTACGCCATAAAACGCATATATGAATCAGCACCGGACTGAGTGGGCATTAACTGTTCGGTTGTGACACAAAACTGTAAGCGCATTTGAGGATAATAATTGAAAGCGATCAGCAAAAGGATGCTATAGAATTCAAAGCTAAATTTTTGGCGTTAGGATAAGGTGCACTGAAAGTGAAATTAATCATACAAATCCCTTGTTTCAATGAGGCAGAAACGCTAGCTATCGCACTTGATGCGCTACCGAAGCATGTTGCAGGATTTGATGAAGTTGAGTGGTTAATTATTGATGATGGCAGTACTGATGATACCATTAACGTAGCCAAGATGAATGGTGTTGACCACATAATAAAGCATACAGCCAATAAAGGGCTGGCTAAAGCCTTTATGACGGGACTTGATGCATGTCTAACTCTGAATGCTGATGTTATTATTAATACTGATGCTGACAATCAATATTGTGCTGATGATATACCATTACTGGTTGCTCCGATTCTTGAACATCGTGCAGAAATGGTTATCGGTGAGAGACCAATTTCAGCAATACAGCATTTCTCTCCCATAAAGAAATGTCTTCAAAAAATAGGTAGTTGGGTTGTTCGTGTAGCAAGTAAAACAGACGTTCCTGATGCACCTAGCGGTTTTAGAGCGATGTCCCGTGCCACAGCACAAAAATTAATGGTTTTTAATGATTATACTTATACCCTTGAAACGATAATTCAGGCAGGACAAAAAAATATTACTATTACTTCTGTTCCAGTTCGTGTTAATGATGATTTACGACCATCACGTTTAGTTAAAAGTATTACTTCATACATTAAACGTAGCATCGTGACAATTATTAGAATATTTGTAATCTATCGTCCTTTCCGTTTTTTTGGCACTATTGGAGCTGTTCTGTTTTTCGCCGGCTTTCTGCTTGGCATTCGATTCTTGTTTAAGTTCTTAACTGGAGATGGCAATGGGTATGTGCAGTCATTAATTCTAGCTTCTGTATTGATGGGTATGGGTTTTCAAACCATTTTGATTGCATTTGTCACGGACCTTCTGTCGGCAAATAGGAAATTACTTGAAGATTTACGCTTCAAAGTCGCGCAGTTAAATGTCGATTCAATTAATAAAGATAATCACAATTAATAATAACCTAAATCGATGAGGTGGTTATGAGTTTCAAAGTTTCCGGTGGAAAAATTGAAGATGGGATTGTATTTGGCAATGCTTTTGATAAATATGGCTCCAAGAATCCTATTGTTAAATGGATAATGAGCGGTTTTGACTCCTCTCTTGAACATTTTGTGGTGCATGCAAATCCCGAAACTATTCATGAAGTTGGTTGTGGAGAAGGATTTTGGGTAAACAAATGGAATAGTCAGGGTCTTAAAGCTGTTGGTAGTGATTTTTCACATGATGTTATTTCCCTTGCAAGGGAAAATGCGACAGCCGCGAATCTTATGCCTGATGTGTTTAATGTTAAGAGTATCTATGATCTCAAGGAAGGAATTGATAGTGCTGATTTAATTGTATGTTGTGAAGTTATGGAGCATCTAGAAGAGCCAGATAAAGCAATGAAGATATTGCAGAGTCTGGTTGATAAATATCTTATCATCAGTGTTCCACGTGAACCTATATGGTGCGCCCTCAATATGGCTCGAGGAAAGTATATACGGAATTTTGGCAATACCCCTGGGCATATACAACATTGGTCAAAAAAATCCTTTATAAAATTCATACAGAGTTACTTCAAGGTAATTGAAGTTTCGTCTCCATTTCCTTGGACTATGTTGTTATGTGTCCCTTATGAACAAAAGTAGCCTACGGAAGTTACTTAATTATGCAGGGAGTATTATTGCACTATTTAGCGTAATATTTGTTGTGCATAGAATAGCCGAGTATTGGAAGCGGGTTCCCGATGATACTTTCACATTTAAATTTTTATTATTAATCTTGGTGTTAGCCTGTGTTTATGGTGCAGCCAATATTATTCTTGCTTCTGCATGGCGAATGTTATTGTTAGGGTTACACCAGTCCATCAGTCATCGAGTTGCAACCAGAATTTATGGTTTAACTCAACTGGCGAAGTATGTACCTGGTAACATTTTTCAATTTGCAGGCAGGCAATTACTAACAATGTCATATGGATTTTCTGGAAAAGCGGTTGCTAAAAGTACTGTTCTGGAATTATTGCTTTTGATTGTAAGTGGCGCCACTTTTATTTTTTGGATGCTACCCCTATTATTCCCTGAGTTCAATTTTATTTATGGTTTCTCTCTGTTTACATTCGCCATAATGGCACTTGTTTTCGGATTTGAAATGCAAGGAAAGCGAAATTTAACTAAAATCATGACTAAATATTTTTTATTCTTGTTTATTTCAGGAGGGGTTTTTTTTAGTGTATTGTATTCAATAGTAGATAATTGGGCTGTAGCTCCTACATTTATATTACCGCTAATTGGGGCCTATGTCATCTCTTGGCTTGCGGGACTCATAACACCAGGGTCACCAGCTGGGGTAGGTATCAGAGAGTTTATACTTCTATTATTGTTAAAGCCATTTTTTGCTGAGATTGATATTATCTTGGCTGTTGTCCTAAGTCGTTTCATCACTATTGTTGGTGATTGCTTTTTCTACTTATTTTCTCTCTCTCTCAAATAAGACGGAATCTATGTATAAACAAAAATGTGGTATTGTGTTTATAACACTATTACTTTCTTTATTGTTTCTTGTAATGGCTATGGGCTATATTCTTTCCTATAGTCCAGGAGTCTTCCCTGATGAATTTGCACATATGGCGTATGTCGGAAATGTTATGGATAGGGGTTTTCCAAATTATAGCAGTGGTACTATTCTACCAGGAGGAAAACTAAACTACCTTAATCACCCTGCATTATATTATCTCATTGTTGGTGGATTGGCTAACTTCTTAGACTTGCAAGGTATGTATGCAATGATAGGTCGTTACGTTAATATGCTTATTTCTATTTTGATAATAATTTTTACTTGCAGGATGTTGTATTCTGCAACCAAATCAAAATTATCTACTTTTTGTGGGGGCGCTTTTTTACTTGTTATTCCTATGTTCGTTGTTTCTGGAAGTGCTGTAAGTAATGATCAAATCAATGTTTTGGGGTGTACGCTAGTCCTGCATGGGTTGTTAGATATAATAGAAACTCACAAAGACAATAAATCAATTACTTATAGTGTTATTACTATCTGCATCGGCGGTATTATTGCTGCATTGAGTAAAGCAACAGGATCACTAGCTATAGTATGTTTATTAATATCTGTTTGTTTGTTCAATTTTTCGAAGTTGTCTGAGGTAATTAAAAAAATTACTTTTAGACAATGGGTGATTATAATTTCATCACTTGCAATTATAGCCATATACTATTTAAATATATACGTTGTGTATGGGAGGTTTTATCCTGCCCCTCAGGGTAATCCAGCATTATGGTTTGCTGTTGATCATCCGGGTGCCAAAAGACTCGGTCTTACAGAATTTATAGTTAATTTTTATCAAGCAAATTTAGTTACCCTTACTATACCGTATGGCCATGCTGCAATTAGTGATAACGACATTAGAATTACAGTATTGAAAACTATCTTGCTCATGTTAGTCTGGATGACTATTTTTGTTATAGTAAAAAAACTATCGGTAACGAATTCTTGTTTTAATCTTACCTTTTCATTTGTTATTGCTTTTGCATGCTTTATTATTACCTACTTATTTACTATAAGGCAGTTACATATAAACACAGGTTATTTAGGGGCTATGCAGGCTCGGTATTTTTTTGGCTTTTTACCGGTTTTTTCTTTGGTGATTGCAAAGATTATAGCTATTATAAAAAACAAGGCAGTTAGAGTGATTTTATTTTCTCTTATTGTGTCAGGATTGATCACAGCTCTTTACCCGCCTTTAATTAAATTTTCCGAATTACGCGCTTGGAAATCGCTAACTATCGTAGAACAGCCACTATATAACACTGGCTATGGTTATCTTACTAAAGGGCGTAGATTCGAACAGGTAATTGAAGCTGATTCGAGCACGCTTATAGGTGTTGAATTAATGCTTGCTACATTCGCCCGGCGGAATTATGGTGTATTGACCTTGGAGTTATCCGATCAGGCAGGGAAGGTAATTGCTAGTAATACAGTGAGGTTGGAAACTCTTAAAGATAATAAGTATGCCTGGTTCGATTTTCATCAAGCGGCCTTAACAAAGAACCAAAAGTATAATTTAATTTTAAAGTGTGATGAATGCACGCAGGATAATGCTATTACTTGGTGGGCCGTGAAAAAAGAGTATGAGTCAACAATCTTTTTGCTAACTAAGTTTGGTCCAGGTGTTGGTGGCATTTATCCTAAAGGTAATGCTTATGTAGATGGTAAAGATGTTGGTGGTGCTTTTGCATTTCGCTTGTATTTTTAGATAATATTTTGGCGGGTTATTATTTTTAGCCCGTTTTTTTATTTTAGGTAATTTAAACTATCAGATAGTTGATTTAGCATCATGTTAGTCTAAGATTTAAATCTTGATTCACCATTGTTTTGTGAATATTCAATTGTGTATAGCAACCCATATAATTCGCTCCTTTTGACGGCCTTAACCTTAAATTATATTTTTTTGTGCGCAAGGAGTCTGTATGAAGCAAACCAATCAACAATGGCAGTCACGGCGTGAGCAGGCGGTTCCACACGGAGTCGGCAATGCATTTCCGGTATACATCGATAAAGCGAAAAATGCGGAAATCTGGGATGTGGAAGGGAAACGCTACATTGACTTTGCCTCGGGTATTGCGGTGCTTAATACCGGGCATAACCATCCCGCAGTCATTGATGCGGTGCGTCAACAGCTTGAAAAATTTACCCATCCTTGTTTCCAGGTGACCCCTTACGGCAATTATATTGAGCTTGCCGAACGGCTCAACAAACTGGCGCCGATAAGTGAACCTTGCCAGACACTGTTCCTCACTACGGGGGCGGAGGCGGTTGAAAATGCCATCAAAGTGGCGCGTATTGCGACGGGGCGTTCGGCCATCATTGCATTTCGTGGCGCCTTCCATGGCCGGACTTTATTGGGCATGGCGCTAACGGGCAAAGTGCAACCGTATAAAAAAGGCTATGGTCCGTTCCCTGCAGGTATTTATCATGCGCCTTACCCGGCTGCATATCTTGGCGTGAGTGACACTCAGGCTCTGGCCTCGCTGGCAGGGATTTTTGCCGCAGATGTCTCACCTGATGAGGTCGCCGCCATCATTATTGAGCCAGTGCAAGGGGAAGGGGGTTTCTATGCCGCGTCACCTTCCTTCATGAAGCAACTGCGTGCGCTGTGCGATAAACACGGCATTGTGCTTATCGCCGACGAAATCCAAAGTGGTTTTTGCCGTACTGGCAAAACGTTTGCGATTGAACACAGTGAAGTGGAGCCCGATCTCGTCACTATGGCGAAAAGCCTGGCGGGCGGCTTCCCACTTTCTGCGTTAGTGGGCAAAAAATCGCTGTTCGAAAAAGCGATGCCTGGCGGTCTGGGTGGCACCTATGCGGGCTCGCCTGTGGCCATTGCGGCGGCACTGGCGGTCACTGATGTTATTGAGAAAGAAAACCTCAATCAAAAGGCACAGGAAATTGGCGAGCTCATCACCCATCGTTTGCATGAGATGGTCGAGCAATTTGACTGTATTGGTGATGTGCGTGGTTATGGCGCCATGATTGCAATGGAGCTGGTGGAGGAGCGCGACAGCCACCGTCCAAATAAAGAGTTAACACAAGAACTTGTCAAAGAAGCGGGTAAAAAAGGACTGGTATTACTGTCATGCGGAGTGAGAGCGAATGTCATTCGTTTTCTCGTCCCGTTAACTGCTGAAAAAGAAATTGTTAATGAAGGCCTCAATATCTTGTCATCCTGCCTCGAATTGGTGCAAAATACGCGCCTCACTAAATGAGAACAAAAAACCGACGTTAAACGCGTCGGTTATTTTTTTGCATTAAGTTCTAGTAGTCAAACAGGCATCCGCCAAAAAAACCAAGAGGCCGGGCTTCGTACCGGATAGATACTAGCTTTTAAAAAACGACAGTCGTGTCGCCGAGGAAATTCAGATGGGGCAGCTTTTTGCTTTTGCGCAGGTATTCGCCGTTTGGGGGAATAGCCATGTCGCTTAACGTCACCGCAGGTGCAAAATCTCGTGTTGAACTCCGTAAGAGCCTGACGCTCATTCCGGTTGTTATGATGGGCCTGGCTTATATGCAGCCTATGACCCTGTTCGATACATTTGGTATTGTATCTGGCCTTACCGACGGACATGTCGCTACGGCTTACGCGTTTGCCCTTGTGGCAATTTTGTTCACCGCGTTAAGTTATGGAAAGCTAGTACGCCGCTTCCCATCAGCGGGTTCCGCCTATACCTACGCTCAAAAAGCAATCCACCCGGTGGTTGGCTTTATGGTGGGTTGGTCTGCCTTGCTTGATTATCTGTTTATGCCGATGATCAACATCCTGTTGGCGAAAATCTATTTTGAAGCCCTGGTGCCGTCGATTCCTTCGTGGATTTTCGTGGTGCTGCTGGTTGGCTTTATGACTATCTCCAACCTGCGCGGCATCAAAACAGTGGCTAACTTCAACAGCCTTATTGTTGTGCTGCAAATGATCGTCATGGTGGTCATCACCGGTCTGGTTATTTACGGTGTGGCAAATGGTGAAGGTGCGGGCACATTAACCAGTACTCGTCCGTTCTGGTCGGAACACGCGAACGTCGTGCCGATGATTACCGGAGCGACCATTCTGTGCTTCTCGTTCCTCGGTTTTGACGGCATTAGCTCGTTGTCTGAAGAAACGAAAGATGCAGGCCGCGTCATCCCGAAAGCGATTTTCCTGACGGCCCTGATTGGCGGCGTGATCTTCGTTGTGGTGTCCTACTTCCTGCAACTGTACTTCCCGGATATCTCCCGCTTCCACGATCCGGACGCGTCACAGCCAGAAATCATGCTCTTCGTGGCAGGTAAAACCTTCCAGTTTGGCATCCTGATTTTCTCCTGTGTAACGGTTCTGGCGTCAGGTATGGCGGCACATGCGGGCGTTTCTCGCCTGATGTACGTGATGGGACGTGACGGTGTGTTCCCGGAGCGCTTCTTCGGCTACATCCACCCGAAATGGCGTACCCCGGCACTGAACGTGGTACTGGTCGGTATCATTGCTCTGTTTGCGATTAAGTTTGACCTGGTAACAGCAACCGCGCTGATTAACTTTGGTGCGCTGGTGGCGTTTACCTTCGTTAACCTGTCAGTGATTTCCCAGTTCTGGATTCGTGAAGGGCGCAACAAGTCCATCAAAGATCACATCAACTATTTGGTGCTGCCAATTTGTGGCGCGCTGACAGTGGGTGCGTTGTGGATTAACCTGGAAGAAAGCTCGATGATTCTGGGTCTGATTTGGGCAGCCATCGGCTTAACATATCTGGCCTTCGTGACTCGTCGCTTCCGTAACCCGGTTCCACAGTTCAACGAAGATTTAGCGTAACAGCTAAATACGAAAAAGGCCGCGAAAGCGGCCTTTTTGCTATCTATTACCCTACCAAAAACTGCGCATACTCAAACAACTCCTTAAGCAACGCCGTTTTCTCTTTATTCCCTTCATGCAGGTTATACAGTGCTTCCAGTTCCTGAGCGTAGGCTTGCAATGCTTCCTGAGATAACACATCCCGACGGTGTTCTAACCAGCGCTGCTGCTCTGCTTCATCCAGCGTGCCGGGGAAATTTCGGGCACGGTAGTTAAACAGCAGTTTTTCAATGCGCTTATCAGCGAACGTAATATCCAGAGCCGGCAGATTTTGCGGGTCGGTTTGCAGCACAATGCGCATTGCGGCGCGGTCAGCATCGCTGAAAAAGCCATTATAAAGCTGCGCGTCAACGTTATCAGATGGCACAAAAGGCTCTGCTTCAGCAAAAATAGCAACGGCCTTTTCACGCACTACGGGATGCTCGCGCAACAACTTCAGGTTATCCAGACAACGCTTACGATCGATTCCTAACCGTTCAGCATCTTCCGGGCGCAAGGTGTTCGCCACTGCTAACACCGGGCATTTATTCAAATGAACCAGTTTGATTGGCACCGCTGCGGCATCGCCAAGCGCGGCTTTTGGCGTGTATAAGCGTTCGCGTAACGTATCGGCATCGAGTTCCAGCAGTGGCGAAATATCACCCGCTAAATCGACCATAATCACCGCATTTTTGTTATCCGGGTGCCAGGCCAGCGGCGCAATCCAGCTGGTGTTACCACGCCATGCGCCGAACATGCCGGAAACATGCACCAGTGGTTTCATCTGCGGAATATCAATCAGCGTGTTGAGCTTGTGCTTAGAACGATGGCTGTAGAGGTACTCAAACAAGCGCGGCTGGCGTGTTTTGACTAATTGCGCCATGGCGATAGTGGCGTACACATCTGACATCGCATCGTGCGCATTCGCATGTTCAATGCCATTGGCTTTGGTCAGGTGTTCAAGGCGGAAACTCGGCAGCCCCTCTTCGTTTTCAGGCCAGATAATTCCTTCCGGGCGCAGGGCATAACAGGCGCGCATGACATCGAGTAGATCCCAGCGCGAATTATCGTTCTGCCAGCTCCAGCCATAAGGATCGTAGAAATTACGGTAAAAAATATTACGCGTAACTTCATCATCGAATCGCACGTTGTTGTAACCGATCACGCAGGTTTTCGGCACAGTGAAGATGCTATGAATGCGCTTTGCAAAATCGGCTTCATTAACACCGCGCGCCAGGGCTTGCTGCGGTGTAATGCCGGTAATCATCACCGCTTCTGGCTGAGGTAAATAGTCATCCGCAGGCTTGCAGTAAAAGACTTCTGGCTCACCGATGACATTGAATTGTTCATCGGTACGAATAGCCGCAAATTGCGCTGGGCGGTCAAGGGATGGGCTTTTGCCGAAGGTTTCATAATCATGAAAGAGGAAGGTAGGTTGTTGCGTTGAATTTTCCACGGTTTACCCCCGCCCTTGAGTGATGTTTAACATACTGTTATTAAACTGAAATATCACTAAATAACCCCTTCATACGTCAATCTGCGTCCCTAATTGTTTTTTACTGTCCACTTTAGTCCATGTGATATTGCGTACCAGAAGTGTACCAAACCCACTTTCTGATGCGTACCAAATATTATTATGGCTCTCAGTGACACTAAACTTCGCTCAATACATGGTAAACCATTTTCAAGCCCGCAAGAAGTATCGGATGCTGACGGACTCAGTGTGCGGTACCGGTACAGTAGGGAATCAAAAGCTCAAAGATTGAGTCTCGGGCGATCTCCTGACGTACAACTCAAAGAGGCTAGAGGCATTACTGCCGAATTGAGGATCCCGCATGACTGTAGTGGCATTCTGAATTTGGCCACTATAGTTCGATTACTGTTAAGCAGTGGGTTCAGGAAGATAAGGCTAATAGTCGACGCGCCCGGGTCTGTTCAGACTCCGGAGTTGCAAAGTTCATTCTCAGCCGGCTAATTAATTACTATGGGATTGTTTATTATGAGGCGATCATCGTGAAAGTAGAGGCTGGAAATATTTTCTACGTAAAACCATTTTCACAGTCGCCATCCATCGGTGTTGGGTTCGGTAACCGCTACAGTTGGGTCGAAATCTAGAAAAACAAGACTGTCTGCTGGTGCTGTAGGTGCAAACATTACCACCATTGATGACGACAGCACATTTATTACAGCAATTGCGCCAAATGAATTTGGACTTTGTCTAAAGCTGAATTTTACATGAACATTAACGACACCTAAATGTTGTTGGAATGTTCTACTTGCATCGTTTGCGCTAGTGTTGGGGCTCACCAATGATGGCAATACTGGACTCATAATGATAAGGGCAAGGACGCCCCTATCATATTTCTAAATTAATTAAATTTCAGGTTTATCATTAAATATACATGCTATTTATTACAGATTGAGTTTGAGAAATCTATTAAAGCAAAGTTTCCACGCATAAATATGCTATAGTCGCTTTTTTTTACAAAATTACTTGTGCTGCATAAGTTATATTTAGAAATAGCTTCCTCTGCACTCATGGGACCAGGGTAGGTATACGTATATCCAATTCTTTTCATATATTGAAAACTCCACCACCAGTTAGCAAAATAATTTGGAATCATACTTTTAATTTGAGGGAAAACGCTGGTTGTGTTACTCATGACGGGGGATGTAGGGTATATGCCATTGAACGATAATATTACATTTTCGTTACCTCGATAAATACTCTCTATGTCACCATTTATTTTTGTTGCGGTATTCATGTTTATTAGATCTTGAGATTTTAAAGTGTTGCCATATGCATATGAAAGCACTACAGAATACGTTATTGGTAATAAGCATGAGTAACATGCCTTTGATGCTTTTGGGGGCATAGCAAGAAAAGCCACACCGAAAGAAAAGAAAGAAAAAGCGCCATATGAAATATAAATTCTAGGGGAGAAAAGAATGTTTTCAAGAGTAAGCATTACTCCAAACATGGATATGAACACAATAAGAGGAGAAATTAACATCAACATAGATATTACTATGGATTTCTTTTTGCTGCTCACTGCAAGGATTATGCATGATATCTGAGAAAGCAAGAATAAAAATAATAATACGTACTTCCCGTTATTGTTTAAAATAAAATTTGATACAATGCTTGTCATGGCATCGATATTTATAAAAATATTTACTAAAGCGTAATAAAAATCCACACCTGGGTGGTCAGTCCCGTTGCCACCACTATGTGATGCAGGAAGCACAATGATATAATATATCAGCACTCCAGAAATAAGTGAAATTACTTTTATTGCAATGCCTCTGAATACAATATCAGGTTTGTTTTCATTGATTGCAAGCAATATGAGGTTGAATATTATTAGTATGATCGCTACATTTATCGTTGTTTGATACAGCGACATTGCTGCAACTGTTAGTGCCGACGTGATAATTGCATCAATTTTGGGGGATTTATATATTCTAGATAAAAAAACACAGCACATTACTGCCGTTGATATTGTAATTGAATCAAATCTATACGAAAAAACCTCTAAATAGAAAATATTGAAAACCATTAGTAGAGGTATTATAAATGTCAGGAAGTTTTTGTTTCTATTATTTTCTAAATCCGCTTTCAAGGCAGAAAGCGCCAGGGAAAGTAAAAGAGCAGAAACTATTATGTTTAATGGAAAAATATCAACGAGTCTAGATGAAAGATTGATCGAGCGCATGATGAAGTCCGCTAAAGGTCTTCCATCAATCCCCCAATTGGTATATCCCTCAATAGATCTGCCATTATCATCAATATAATAAAAGTTCGCCATTATTATAGGTAGAGTGAAAAACATAACGGCAAAAAAATATTTTTTTATATTGTTAATCATTTTTTACTCCTAAGGATATAACGAGGGCGTTTTTTTGTTTCTAAATAGATTCTACCTATATATTCACCTAGCACCCCGATACCTATTAATTGCACGCCACCCAAAAACAAAACACAAACAAGTAGTGATGGATAGCCGCGTACGGGATTTCCGAAGGCGAGAGTATCTGCAATCATCCATACGCCATATATAAACGATAGTCCTGCAACGAAAAGGCCCACGTAGCTCCAGATTCTCAACGGGAAGGTAGAGAAGGATGTAATCCCTTCAAGGGCCAGGTTCCATAACTTCCACCCATTGAATTTCGTACTTCCAGCTACACGTTCGGCTCTGGCATATTCAACTACATCAACTTTGCCGCCAACCCAACTCAATATGCCTTTCATGAATAAATTTCGCTCAGGCATAAGTTTGATGTTTTCTACAATTTCGCGTGACATCAGACGGAAATCACCAACATTTTCTTCTATTTTTGGATTGCTGATTTTGTTATGAAGTTTGTAAAACATCTCAGCTGACTTGCGCTTAAGGCGACCGTCTGTGCTTCTGTCAGTGCGTTTTGCGAGAACAATATCTGCACCAGCTTGCCACTTTTCTATAAGATGAGGGATAACTTCAATAGGATCTTGCAGGTCAACGTCAATTGGTATCACTGCGTCGCCAGTGGCATTATCCAAGCCAGCAAATAAAGCAGGCTCTTTGCCAAAGTTACGCGTGAAAGATAGTGCCTTGACCATGCTATCAGATAAAGCCAGTGCGTTTATAATGGCTTCAGTGGAATCTTTGCTGCCGTCATTGATAAAGACGATTTCTACTTCATGTTCTTTCAGCTCATCAAATTCGCGAACTGTTTTATAAAAAATAGGAATCGTGTCCTCTTCATTGAAGACAGGAACAACCAAAGATATTTTCACGCTTTTTCACTCCGGAAAACGATGAATTTAGAATAGAAGAAACCGCAAATGAGACTGATGACTGAGAATCCAATCAGCGTGAACAAGGCTGGTAGCCCGCAGGCATCAGCAAACCAACCGGTAGTCGCACTGAGCACACCCATAAACCCGAGATAAATCAGATACCGGCCAGAAGTGGCTCGCGCTTTGAATGTGTATTTCGCATTAGCGAAGAATGAGAATGTTACAGCTACGCAGAATGCTACGAAGTTAGCCAGAGCCTGGTTAGTGTGGAGCGCATACAAACAAGCGGCAAACACAACCCAGTGGATAGCAGTATTGAAAATACCGACTGTAAAATATTTCGAAAATAGCTTAAGCATTTGTCTGTATGAGTAGTTTTTTGTAGGCGGGGAGTTTAGCACCCAAGAGGAATCTGATCATCCATTGATCAACTACCAATTTGTAGACTACTGGCTATCCGCGCGGCTCTGCGGATACTCAACGATGCTAGGAACGGATAGTTCGACGATGTGCCGGTGATGTGACTTGGAAATCTTGCCATCAAGGTTTCCTTCTATATAGAAGAAGAGGAAGAGATGTTAATTAATGATGAAATCGAGGCAGTGTACCAAATTGCGTACCAATCTCACCGCTTCGTTTCATGAAGTCAGGCGCGGCAAGGGATGGGCTTTTGCCGAAGGTTTCATAATCATGAAAGAGGAAGGTCGGTTGTTGCGTTGAATTTTCCACGGTTTACCCCCGCCCTTGAGTGATGTTTAACATACTGTTATTAAACTGAAATCCCACTAAAACTCTCTCCATGTATCCATCATTATTTGCTGGTGCTGCATAACGCCATGGTAAACCATTAACCCGCCGCCTGCACTACCGGGAAAAGTATCCAATCTGGCGAGTAAATTTGATTATTCATAACTTTTTGCAATTTAATCGCGAAAAAAGTCGCAAACTCCAGTAAAAGAGGCGGCTGAATTTATTGTTACCGAGGGTATATCGTTGAAGATCCGTCTGTTTGCTGTCTGTTCACTGCTTTCTTTATCTGCTCACTCCGTTTTTGCCAACGATACTTTCGTTAATGCGCCACCACCACCACAAATTCAGGCGGGGTCGTGGGTGTTGATGGATTACACCACCGGGCAAATCCTGACTGCGCAAAATGAGCATGTGCGACGTAACCCGGCGAGTCTGACAAAGCTGATGACCGGCTACGTGGTCGATCGCGCCATTGATAGCGGGCGTATCTCGGCAAACGATATGGTCACCGTCGGTAAAGATGCCTGGGCGAAGGGGAATCCTGTGTTTGAAGGTTCATCGCTGATGTTCCTGAAAGCCGGCGACCGACTAACGGTACATGATTTAAGCCGTGGGCTGATTATTGATTCCGGTAATGATGCCTGCGTTGCCCTGGCTGATTATGTTGCGGGTGGCGAGCCACAATTTGTGGCGATGATGAACAAATACGTGCAGCAACTCCGCCTGCGCGATACCCATTTCGAAACGGTGCACGGCCTTGATGCGCCGGGTCAGCACAGTTCAGCCTTCGATCTGGCCGTTCTTTCCCGCGCCATTATTCACGGTGAACCTGATTTCTATCACATGTACAGCGAACGCAGTCTGACATGGAATGGCATTACTCAGCAGAACCGTAATGGCTTGCTGTGGGACAAGGAGCTGAACGTTGATGGCCTGAAAACAGGGCATACAGCCAGTGCGGGCTTTAACTTAATCGCTTCAAGTGTGGTGGGTGAGCGCCGTTTAATTGCCGTCGTCATGGGGGCTGAAAGCCCGAAAGGACGTGAAGATCAGGCGCGTAAATTACTGCACTGGGGCCAGGATAATTTTGATACGGTGCAGGTGCTGCATAAAGGCAAAAAAATTGGCACCGAAGCAATCTGGTATGGCGATCAAAAGAGCGTTGACGTTGGCACCAACCAGGATTTCTACCTCGCGCTGCCGAAGTCGGAAGTGGCTAATATAAAAGCTAAATATGTTCTCGACAGCCAGGAAATTGAAGCGCCGATTGCTGCAAACCAGCAGGTTGGGGAAATCGAACTCTTTGACCGCGACAAACTTATTGCTCACTGGCCACTGGTGACGCTGGCAAACGTTAAAAAGGGCAGTGCATGGTCACGGTTTAGCGACTATTTAAGCCACAAACTGTAACTGAGAACTCAATGTGAAAAGAGCCGACAGCAATGTCGGCTTTTTTTTCGTCAGTCCTCTGCGGCTGAACTACGATCAACAGGCGGATCAACAGGCGAAAGATTTGCTAAAAGCGATCACGCTCGCAAAGTAACCACATCACCCTGACAAAGGATTGTTTCCCAGTCATATAGTGATGTATAAACATACAGTGCTTTTAATCGGGTCAGGAGGTCATATGGAATTTAACGTACAACAAGTGCATGAGCGGAAAGTAGCTGGTTTTCATATGGTAGGGCCGTGGGAAAAAACGGTTCATCAAGGGTTTGAACAGCTTTCTGCGTGGGTGAAAACACACAAAATTGTCGGCGAAGAGTGGCTGGCGGTTTATTACGATAACCCGGACGTCGTGCCTGCGGAAAAGCTGCGCTGCGATACCGTGGTATCGGTGGCTGAAAACTTCACCGTGCCTGAAAACAGTGAAGGCGTTATCACCACCAAAATAGAAGCCGGACAGTATGCGGTGGCGCGTGCCCGTGTTGATGACGGTGATTTTGCCAGGCCGTGGAACCTGTTCTTTGACAGCCTGCTGGCTGACAACCGCTATCAAATGGCACCGAAAGCCTGCTTTGAACACTATCTTAACGATGGATCAGAAAGCGGAGTCTGGGAAATAGATATGTATATTCCCGTGGCAGATCAAGTCTGATGCTAAAGGGGGCACAAGCCCCCTAACTTTGTGAGGTTCATTCCAAAAAAACAGGTACAATCCCATTTTTGTTTTCAGGAGAGCCGGGTGTGCGTCCCGACAAATCACTAAGTCCTTTTGAGCTCAGCGTTTATCGCAATTACCGAATTGTTCATGGCGTTCGCATTGCGCTGGCCTTCGTCCTTACTTTTCTTATCGTTCATTTACTGAAAGTACCAGAAGGCACATGGCCGTTAATCACGTTAGTCGTGGTGATGGGGCCAATCTCCTTTTGGGGGAACGTGGTACCGCGGGCTTTTGAACGTATTGGTGGCACCATTTGCGGTGCTGCAATGGGTCTGGTCGCCCTGAAACTGGAACTGTTTTCATTGCCACTGATGCTGGTGTGGTGTGCCATCGCCATGTTTATTTGTGGTTATCTGGCACTGGGCAAACGCCCATACCAGGCTCTGCTGATTGGTATCACTTTGGCTGTCGTGGTGGGTGCGCCTGCAGGCGACATGGAAATTGCGATGTGGCGAAGTGGCGATGTTATCTTCGGCTCATTGCTGGCGATGCTGTTTACCAGCATTTATCCGCAGCGCGCGTTTATCCACTGGCGCATCCAGATGGCGAATTTCGTCACCGCTTTTGGCCGAGTCTATAACGCAGGCTTTTCCCCCAATCTGTTAGACCGCCCGCGCCTTGAAAAACACTTGCAGCAAGTGCTGAGCGATGTGGTGAGAATGCGTGCACTGATTGGCCCGAGCAGCAAAGAAACGCACATCCAAAAATCTATTCTGGAAGCCATACAAACCGTGAGTCGCAATATGGTTTGCACCCTCGAGTTGCAGATAAACGCTTACTGGGCTTCTCGTGAAAGCCATTTTCTGATGATCAACGCACACACGTTGCGCGATACACAGCAGATGACTCAGCGCACGCTTAGCGCCATCGCGCATGCTTTGCTCGACGGCAACCCATCGCCGATTTCCGCAAATAACGAAAAGCTGACCGAAACCGTCAAAGAATTGCGCCAGCTGATGCAGGAAGGGCAAAACGGTGAACTTCAGGAAACGCCTATTCATGGCTATGTGTGGTTAAGTCTTGAGCTGGCTCGCCAGCTAGAATTGCTGTCACAGTTGATCTGCCGCGCGTTACGCAAATAATTGCGAGGGCTGAGGCGAATTGCTGGTTTCGATTCAGCATCAATTGAGGTTAAGATAGCGAAACAGACTGATCGCCTGTACTGTTCGGGATATCACCCTGCGCCACGCAGCTTGAGTCAGTGGCTGGGTGAGGGAGTGCAGCCAACGAGCCTGCACCCGAATCGGGACGGGGATAAAAGAATTGTCAGCGGCCGCCGCTACCATTAAGGTTATCTTATGGCGGTTGTCTTAACGAATCCGAGTATGAAATTAGCAGGGGTATAAAAATGGAACCAATCAAACCATCTTTCCAGGACGTGCTTGAGTTCGTACGTCTGTTCCGTCGCAAAAACAAACTGCAACGTGAAATCCAGGACGTACAGAAAAAGATCCGTGATAACTCAAAACGCGTTCTGCTGCTTGATAACCTGAGCGATTACATCAAACCAGGTATGAGCATTGAAGCTATTCAAGGCATCATCGCCAGCATGAAAACCGACTATGAAGACCGTGTTGATGACTACATCATCAAGAATGCTGAGCTGTCTAAAGAACGTCGTGAAATTTCCAAAAAGTTGAAAGTGATGGGCGAAACCAAGCCTGAGTAAATTTACCCGTCATACTTCGAGCGGCCTCTGCGTTGGCTTTCCTCGCTCACCCTTGTCACTTACTGATGTAAGCTCCAGGGGATTGATTGCGTCGCCGCCTTGATGCAACTCGAATTATTTAGGGTAAATAGTGTTGATTTTGATAACCGCCGATTCGGCGGTTTTTTTTCGCAAGAACTTAACGCACGCCACCTTCAATCGTCTTCACCAGATGTTGCTGCGGATAAGGCACATCAATAGCGAACTGATTAATCTGCCAGAGTAATTTCCCAACATCATGCTTACTGGTATCAAGCATCAACCCCACAGCGCTCCCGCTGTGCGCCACGTTCACACCGAATAAATCAAACTCTTCAACTAGCGCTAACAGCTGCGAAAACATCGGTTTTGGCAGTAACGCCTGGCTGGCGATCGCGCTTTGTGTGGCGGCTTCTCCCAACAAGCGGGGATCTTGCATCCTGCAACTTTGTTGCAAGCGAAGCCACGCGTCATCAAGTACTGCGGCATGGCTAATTAACGCAGATTCGCGCTGATGACGACGGTAGTCCTCAGTCAGAATCGTGGTATCACTTTCAAGCAACAGGATATCCATAGCTGGCGCGGCCTGGCAGCTAAACTGAGTTTGCGCATTCAGATGGGAGAACAGCGTCGGCAAAACAAAAATCGTGCTGTCGGTCGGTTCAATGTTTACACATAAAGCCGCAAGGGTGGATTCGCTGAGCGTTTCACCCAAATACCGGGCGGTCGCCACTGCCGTTGCGGCAATATCTGCGGTGCTGCTCGCAAGGCCTTTACCTACGGGGATCGTGGACTCCAGAGCCGTGCTCAGGCTCTCTGATAATGCAGCGGGGTAGCCGAAATACGCCACCACCTGTTCCAGCATCTGGCGCATACGCGGGCGCTCAGTTGGTTTTTTTGCACCATCACGCACTTCAACGGTGCTAAACCAGTCTATCGGGCAGGACACCAGTTTTTCGCTGCCGCTAATCCATCCCTGAATAAATTCCCCACAAGATGCCGGGCACCTCGCTTCAGCCATCTTTTGGGCAACGCTCATTCATGCTGGGATTCATTATTTCATTACCTCAGGGCTTAAAAAATCAGTAAAAATTGTTATAGCGCAACACTCAATATCTATTAGCTTTTACACTGTGCCAGCTTTTACATATTCACGTGCATGATAATTTGAGAATCATGCACGATACAACTGACTCGTTTATGCCATGTGTGACACATGGCTGGGAAGGGGGTGAAACTCCCCCGCAGCCCCCGCTGCTGTGATGCCGACGAACCCGCGTAACCACTGATCTTTGATTGGGAAGGGCGGATGAGGATGAAGCTAAGCCAGAAGACCGACTCGTCAGAATACTTTTGATACTTCAAGTTGCAGAGCCTTGCCTGCACTGCGAATTATCTGGACTCACAACAACTCCTTCGGTGGGAAGCCAGTTGTCATCAGATGCGTGCAGCCGCAAGGTGCGCGCACGTGCTGACATCCGCATTTTGCTGAAGTAAGTAAAAAGGCAATTATGGCAGGGGCAGCGAAACAAGCATTCGTTATTGCAGGAACCAGCAGTGGCTGCGGTAAAACTACCGTCACGCTCGGGCTGCTCCGTGCCCTCATGCTGCGCGGCCTGCGCGTTCAACCCTTCAAAATCGGCCCCGATTACCTCGACAGCGGCTGGCACAGTGCCGTGACCGGCATATCTTCGCGTAATCTCGATGCATTCATGCTGCCCACGTCAACCCTTAACGGTCTGTTTGCAAAACAAATGCAGCACGCTGATGTCGCCGTTATCGAAGGCGTGATGGGGCTGTACGACGGTTACGGAACGGACCCCAACTATTGCAGCAGCGCGGCGATGGCAAAACAGCTTGGTTGCCCGGTGATTTTGCTGGTCGATGGCAAAGCCGTGTCCACGTCCATTGCGGCTACAGTCATGGGGTTTCAGCGCTTTGACCCCACGCTGAACATTGCCGGAGTCATACTTAATCGCGTCAACAGCGATAGCCATTATCAGTTGCTTGCCGATGCGATTACCCGATATTGCGGGCTACCGGTGTTGGGGCGAGTACCCGTTATGGCTGATGTGACTTTACCCTCGCGCCACCTCGGACTTGTTCCGGCGCAAGAGCATTCACGGCAAGAACACTCCCCGCAAGATGAACGCTGGCAGCGCCTGGCGCAGCAGCTTGAAGAAACCGTTGATATCGACCACCTGCTGGCGTTATCTCACCTAAATTCTCTGCCGCACGGCGAAGCCCCCGCGATTGCTGACGAAGCCTTAGCGCATGGGCTAACCGTTGCCGTTGCCGAAGACGAAGCCTTCAACTTTTACTACCCGGATAACCTCGACATGCTCGAGCAGGCCGGGGTGAAAATCCAGCGTTTCAGCCCGTTGCATGATTCTCGACTCCCCGACTGCCAGATGATCTGGCTCGGTGGCGGTTACCCCGAAGTCCATGCCGCAAAACTCGCCGCCAATTCCGCCATGCGTGAGTCCTTGCGTGAAGCGCATCAACGCCATATTCCGCTGTACGCCGAATGCGGTGGGTTGATGTATCTGGGGGAATCTCTGACCGATGGCAATGGCGAAACTCATGCAATGTGCGGCGTGCTGCCAGGCCACAGCCAGATGGGTAAACGGCTAACACGTTTCGGCTACTGCGAAGCCACCGCGCTGCACGACACTTTGCTTGCCAGAAAAGGTGAAACCCTGCGTGGCCACGAGTTCCATTACTCGGATTTCAGCGGCTCGTTACCTGCTGCACTCGATTGCTGCAAATGGCGCGATGGTGTCGCTATTTCACGCTGGCAGGGTGGAGTTCAGCAACACGCGACTTTTGCCAGCTATCTGCACATTCATTTTGCCCAACGTCCTGGCTTGCTTTCTAACTGGCTCAAACTTGCGAGGAATCACCTATGACATTACTTGCCTGGGGAGCGGCATGGTTGTTGGATTATTGGTTCGGCGACCCGCCGCACTGGCCACATCCTGTTCGCTGGATTGGCAATCTCATCAGCGTAGCGCAGCGAGCCATTCGCCATTGCTGCAAAACTGAGCTGGCACTGAAAATCGGTGGTGGCGTGCTGTGGCTGGTGGTGGTTGGCACGACCTGGGGCGTGAGTTGGGGATTGTTGCACATCGCAAACCTGGTCTCTCCATGGCTGGGTTGGCTGGTGGAAGTGTGGATGATTTACACCGTGCTTGCCGCCCGTTGCCTGGGGGATGCAGCAATGGAGGTTTACCGCGCCTTAAAAGACGGCACGCTGGCTGAAAGCCGCGAGAAATTATCCTGGATAGTCGGGCGCGACACCTCGCAACTTGAGCGCCCGCAAATCACCCGCGCAGTGGTAGAAACCGTCGCTGAAAACAGTGTTGATGGCGTGATTGCTCCGCTGTTTTTCTTAATGTTGGGCGGCGCACCGCTGGCCATGGCCTACAAAGCGGTTAACACCCTTGATTCAATGGTGGGTTACAAAACCGAAAAATACCGCGCTATCGGTATGGTCAGCGCTCGCCTTGACGACGTCGCCAACTTTATTCCGGCGCGCCTGAGCTGGCTGCTGTTAAGCATCTCGGCCTGGTGCGTGCGGGCTGATTTTAGACGCGCATTGCACATCGGCTGGCGCGACCGCTATCAGCACAGCAGCCCGAACTGCGCCTGGCCTGAGGCCACGGTTGCCGGTGCGCTGGGTATCCGCCTGGGCGGGCCGAACACCTATTTTGGCGAACGGGTAGAAAAACCCTGGATGGGTGATGAACGGCGCGGTATCGCGCTCGACGATATTACCCGCACCATTCAACTCATGATGTTGGCCTCACTGCAGGCTTTGCTGCTGTTCGCCGCATTGCGCGCACTCGCGCTTGGCACCGCTTAAGGACACCCAATGAACTACTTGCAACAACCGCAGCTTATCGAGCAAAACAGCTTTGCAATTATCAGTGAGATTATTGCCGCTGAGCGCCCGGAATATCGTTTTAACGATGCCACTCAGGAGGCGATGATCAAGCGCGTTATTCACACCACCGCCGATTTTGAGTGGCTGGATATTCTGTGGTTTTCACCCGATGTTATCGAAAAACTGACCGCCAGTTTGCAGCGTGGTTGCATTTTATATACCGATACCACGATGGCCCTTTCGGGCATCAACAAAAACCTGCTGGCGGAGTTTGGTTGCAGCTGCCGTTGTTTTATTAGCGACCCGCGCGTAGTGGCACATGCCAAAGAACAAGGCGTGACGCGCTCAATGGCGGCGGTGGATCTCGCCTTGCAGGAAGAAGGCGAGAAGGTCTTCGTCTTTGGTAACGCGCCGACTGCGCTGTTCCGCTTGTTAGAGTTAGGAGCCAAACCTTCAGCCGTTATCGGCGTGCCCGTCGGGTTTGTCGGGGCTGAAGAGTCTAAAGAAGCGCTGGTTGAAAGCGGCTTACCCGCCATTGCCGCCCGTGGGCGCAAAGGCGGCAGTAACGTCGCCGCAGCCATTGTGAATGCGCTGCTTTACCGGTTGCGGGAGGCTCAGTGAGCGAGCAAACCGCCGATTGCGTCTGGCATAAAGGCAAGGCATACCGGAAAGGTTATACCACCGGTTCATGCGCCACTGCCGCGGCAAAAGTCGCGGCCCTGATGGTCTTGCGCCAGCACGTGATCGACCAGGTTTCTATCGTCACCCCTTCGGGCGTCACACTGCATCTCAACGTTGAAATGCCGATTATCGAAGGCCAGCAGGCGACGGCGGCAATCCGTAAAGACGGCGGCGATGATGTCGACGCCACGCACGGCATGCTGATTTTCGCCCGCGTGCAGCTTAATGACAGCGGCGCTATCACACTGCGGGGGGGCACCGGGGTCGGCAAAGTCACGCGCAAAGGGATCGGCTTGCCGATTGGTGAATCAGCGATTAACCGCACGCCGCGCCAGACTATTGAAGCGGCGGTGCGTGAAGTGATCGGTGCTGAACGTGGCGCCGAAATTGAAATTTTTGCGCCGGAAGGTGAAGAGCGGGCAAAGAAAACCTACAACCATCGCCTCGGGATTTTGGGCGGCATTTCGATAATCGGCACCACCGGTATTGTGATGCCGATGTCCGAAGAGAGCTGGAAACGTTCGCTGGCACTCGAGCTGGAAATGAAACGCGCCGCCGGGCTGGACAGAGTCATTCTGGTGCCGGGAAACCACGGCGAGCGTTTTGTTCGTGAGCAACTGGGGCTGGACTGCGAATGCGTGGTGACGATGAGCAATTTCGTCGGCTACATGATTCAGGAAGCGGTGCGCCTTGAGTATCGCCACATCGTCTTGATTGGCCATCCTGGAAAGCTGGTGAAAGTTGCCGCCGGGATTTTCCACACCCACAGCCACATTGCCGACGGGCGCATGGAAACGCTGGTTGCGCACCTGGCATTAATGGGTGCGCCGTTTGCGTTGCTGGAAGCCGTAAGCCGCTGCGACACCACAGAAGCGGCACTCGAAATTATCAGCGAACAGGGCTGGCAAAGCGTGTTCGAACGGCTGGCGATTCGCATTTGCGAACGCGTGGAAGAGATGCTGCGTTTTACCCAATTCCCGCCAAAATGCGATGCCATTTTGTTCTCGTTCGATAACCAGGTTTTAGGCAGTAGCCGCCCGGTGGCTGAGATTGCGCAGGATTTGGCTGGAGAAAAGCGATGCTGACCGTCGCAGGCATTGGCCCTGGCGCCCGTGAATATTTGACCTTCCAGGCACACAACGCCATCAGTGAGGCGCAAATACTCGTCGGCGGTGCACGCCAGCTGGCACTTTTCCCTGAGTTCAGCGGTGAAACGCGCCTGCTGGATAGCGACCTCGACGCCTTAATCGACTGGCTTCGTGCACGAATCGATCTTCGAGTCGTGGTGCTGGCCTCCGGCGACCCGCTGGTTTATGGCATTGGCAAACGCCTGTCAGCAAGTTTCCCGTCAGAACAGCTGCGCATCATTCCCGGTATAAGTTCGGTTCAATATCTGTGCGCCAAAGCCGCCGTCGATATGAACGACTTATGGATCACCAGCAGCCATGGGCGTGAACCCGATTTCAAAGCGATTGTGGCGCACCAAAAAGTGGCAATGGTGACCGACACCATTATCGGGCCGTATGCCATCGCCCAGGCATTTCTGATGCGCGGCTTCAATCCTATTCTCATTATTGGCGAGAAACTTTCGTCAGCAGATGAACGAATCCATCGCCTGCGAGCCGCTGATGTGGCGCAAAGCTACGCGATGAATGTGGTGATAATTCTCAATGAAAGATGATCTGTTTTTACGTGGCGCACGCGTGCCGATGACCAAAGAAGTGGTGCGCACTCAGGCGCTCGACCGCTTGCAACTTCACAACGCTAAACGGTTTATCGACATTGGCGCAGGTACCGGCAGCGTGTCGCTTGAAGCGGCGATGCGTTACCCGCAATTGCAGGTGAGTGCGATTGAACGCAACCCCGACGCGCTGGCGCTGATGGCGGAAAACCGCGAGCTTTTTGCCTGCCCGAACGTTGAGATTATCAGTGGCTACGCGCCGATTGCGCTGAACGTGATGGCCGATGCTGTGTTTATCGGCGGCAGCGGCGGGCAGCTAACCGAACTTATCGACTGGTCGCTGGCGCATTTACAGCCCGGCGGACGGCTGGTGATGACCTTCATCCTGCTCGAAAACTTAACCTGTGCGCTCACTCACCTTGAACAGTGCGCGGTGAGCGATTTCGACTGCCTGCAATTGCAGGTGGCAAACCTCGCAACGCTTGGCAGCGGGCACTACTTCAAACCGAACAATCCCACTTATTTGATCTCTTGTCGCAAGGAAGGAAGCAATGACTGAGTTATTTGATACCCGCAAAGTCTGGTTCGTTGGTGCAGGTCCGGGCGACAAAGAGCTGATTACGCTGAAAGGCTACCGCATCTTGCAACAGGCCGAAGTGGTGATTTATGCCGGTTCGCTGATCAACCCGGAACTGTTGGATTACTGCCAGCCTGGTGCGGAATGCCACGACAGTGCCGCGCTCAATCTCGAAGAAATTATCGAGCTGATGGAAAACGGTGTCAAAGCGGGCAAGCTGGTGGTGCGCCTGCAAACGGGTGATCTCTCGCTGTATGGCTCAATTCGCGAACAGGGTGAAACCCTCACCAAACTTGGCATCGGCTACGTTTCAGTGCCAGGGGTGAGCGCATTTCTGGGCGCAGCCGCGCAACTTGGCGTGGAATACACCGTGCCGGAAGTCTCCCAGAGCCTGATCATCACGCGTATCGAAGGCCGCACGCCGATGCCGCCGCTCGAACAACTTGAATCCTTCGCCAGACACCAGACCTCGATGGCGATTTTCCTCTCGGTACAGCGCATCAACCGCGTGGCAGAGCGCCTGATTGAAGGCGGTTACCCGTCTGATACACCCGTTGCAGTGGTGTATAAAGCCACCTGGCCGGACTGCCAGGAATTGCGCGGCACACTGAGCGATATTGCCGAAAAAGTGCGTGAGGCCGGGATCCGTAAAACCGCGCTGATTATGGTTGGGGCGTTTTTGGGTGAGGAGTATCACTACTCGAAACTTTACGACGCAGGGTTCAGCCATGAATACCGCAAAGCCTGAGTCGATTGCGCTGTTTTGCCTGACGCCCGGTGGCGTGGCATTAGCGCAACGTCTGCGTGATGCGTTACCCGTGACCTGCTTTACCAGTGAAAAGCTGCTGCAACCGGGTTTCATCCCGTTCGGCGGCAGCTTTGCCCAAACGGTACAGCAGGCGTTTAGCCAGTATTCCGCACTGGTGTTTATCGCCGCGACGGGAATTGTGGTGCGGGTGATTGCGCCAATGCTGAGCGACAAACTGCAAGACCCGGCGGTGGTAGTGATGGACGAACGTGCAGAACACGTGATCAGCCTGCTTTCCGGCCACATGGGTGGAGCCAATGAACTCACCCGTGAACTGGCTGCAATTCTGGGTGCCGACCCGGTCATCACCACCGCCACAGACGTTAACCAACTGGCAGCACTCGATACGCTGGCCGCAAAACTTGACGCCACCATGCAGGGGTTTCGCCTGGCGGTGAAAACGGTCAACCAAATGCTGGTCAGCCAGCAGCGCGTTGGCCTGTGGTGGGACAGCGAATTTGCGCCACATGCTGAGCGTTACGACACGCGCGGCTTTATCCCGGTCGAAAGCCTGGATGCCCTGCCAGAGCTTGATGCGCTGGTGTGCGTCACGCTGCGTGATTCGCAGCCTGCGTTAACCATTCCTGTTTATAAACTGGTGCCAAAGCGCATCGTCGCAGGCATCGGCTGCCGCCGTGACACGCCGCTACAAACCGTGGCCGCACTGCTCCGTCAGCAACTGGTGGAAAACCATTTTGACCCGCTGGCGTTGCGCGCCATCGGCAGTGTGATGCTCAAGCAAGATGAGCCTGCACTGCTGGAACTGACACAGCAGCATCAAATCCCTTTTGAACTATTTAGCGTTGATCAACTTTCCCAACATGAGCACCGCTTTCCGGCATCGGAATTTGTGCGCCAGACCCTGGGTGTTGGCAGCGTGTCACAGCCAGCAGCATGGCTGATGAGCAACGGAAACCTGGTCGGCCGCACTGTGCGAGAGCAGGGCGTCACCATAACTTTAGGAGTTTCAGACAGATGTTAACAGTAATCGGCATTGGCCCTGGCAGTGAAGCCATGATGACTCAGGAAGCCATTGCTGCCCTGCAAGAAGCGGAAATTGTTGTCGGCTATAAAACGTATACCCACCTTGTGAAGCCATTAACCGGCGACAAACAGGTGATCAAAACCGGCATGTGCAAAGAAATCGAACGCTGCCAGACCGCCATCGAACTGGCGCAAGCCGGGCATAAAGTGGCGTTAATCAGCAGCGGTGATGCCGGAATTTACGGTATGGCGGGGCTGGTGCTGGAACTGGTGACTTCACAACAGCTGGATATTGAAGTGCGCCTCGTGGCAGGGATTACCGCCAGTATCGCCGCCGCATCGTTGTTGGGTGCGCCACTGATGCACGATTTCTGCCATATCAGCCTGAGCGATTTACTCACGCCGTGGCCGGTTATCGAAAAGCGCATTATCGCCGCCGCTTCCGCTGATTTTGTTATCTGCTTCTACAACCCGCGCAGCCGTGGCCGCGAAGCGCATCTGGCACGGGCATTTGAATTAATGCGCGAGTTTACCCGCCCGCAAACCCCGGTGGGTGTCGTGAAAGCCGCCGGTCGCAAGAAAGAACAAAAATGGCTGACCACCTTTGGCGAGATGGACTTTGAACCGGTTGATATGACGAGCCTTGTTATCGTCGGCAACAAAACGACCTTTGTTCGCAACGGCTTAATGGTTACCCCCCGAGGTTACGAGCTGTGAGTGAAACGCTGTCTCTCGTAGGTCGCAATAGCGAAGCGACACCCGATGTTATGAAGCAGGTACTGGTGTTTGGTGGCACCAGCGATGCCCGGTTTATTTGCCAGATCCTCGATGAACACCGCATTTCGTACACGCTTTCGGTGGCGACGGCGGTCGGGGAATCGCTGGCAGGCAACATTGGCGGGCAGATTCGCGTCGGGCGTATTGATAGCGATGAAATTGCTGACTGGCTGGTGAACCATGCGGTGCAATGGGTGATTGATGCCTCGCACCCGTATGCCGAACTGCTTAGCCACAACATTACCCGCGCCTGCGAAACGGCAGGGGTCACCCTTAGCCGTTACCAACGCCGTAGTGAACTCAATGATCTGGAACACCCGTTGCTGCACAAAGTGGCCAGCCTGCAAGCCGCCTGTGTTGTGGCGCAAGCATTCGGCCCACGCGTGCTGTTGACCACCGGCAGCAAAGAGCTGGCGGCGTATCAGCAAGGTTTACCGGGGAAAACGTTGCTGGTGAGGGTGTTACCGACCAGCGAAGTGATTGCCGAGTGCGAAGCGCTGGGGTTGGGCGTTGACAATATTATTGCCCTGCGCGGCCCGTTCAGCGCTGAGTTTAACGCCGCAACCTATGACTTCTGTGCGCCCGATGTGGTGATGACCAAAGAGTCCGGTGCCGAAGGGGGGTATCTCGACAAAGTGACCCCGGCGCTGGCGCGAAACATTCCCTGTGTGGTGGTCACTCGCCCGCAACCGTTGGTTAGTGGCTCTGAATTACTGGAAAGCCGTGAAGATGTGAGCCGCCGTGTCACACGCTGGCTGCAAGAGAGAAAATCATGAAGAAAGCCCTGTTAGTTATCAGTTTCGGTACCAGTTACCACGACACCTGCACCAAAAATATTGTTGCCTGTGAAGAGCAGCTTGGCCGCACCTTTGCCGACCGCGACCGGTTCCGCGCATTTACCTCCGGGATGATTATTCGCAAATTAAAAAACCGCGATAACCTGGAAATCGACTCCCCGGCGCAGGCGTTACTTCGCCTGGCAAAACTCGGTTATCAGGATGTGGCGGTGCAATCGCTGCATGTGATTAACGGCGACGAATACGAAAAAATTTCCCGTGAAGTGCAGGCGCACAGCCATCTGTTCCAGCGCCTGGTTTTGGGTAAAGCGTTGCTCAGCGACTTCAACGATTACGAGCTGCTGATGAGTGCACTGCAAAGCCAGATGCCCGCCCTTGAAGCTGACGAACGCGTGGTGTTTATGGGCCACGGTGCCAGCCATCATGCGTTTTCGGCCTATGCCTGCCTCGATCATTTAATGGCTGCTCGCCAGATCCCGGCGCGTGTCGGTGCGGTGGAAAGCTACCCGGAAATCGACCTTATCGTGCGCGGCTTGCTGCAAGAAAAGGTACGTAAAGTCCACCTGATGCCGCTGATGTTAGTGGCGGGTGACCATGCAATTAACGACATGGCGTCTGACGAAGAAGATTCGTGGAAAACGCAATTGCAGGAAGCGGGCATTGAGGCGCAGCCCTGGTTGCAGGGACTGGGCGAAAACCCGCAAATTCGCGCCATGTTCGTGAACCACCTGCAGCGTGCGCTGGAACAATCAGCGGAGGTGGCAGCATGACCGGCCGTTTATACGCCCTTGGCACTGGCCCTGGTGCCAGTGACCTGATAACCGTTCGCGCGGCGCGCATCATTGGCAAGCTTGATGTACTGTTCGCGCCAGCAGGCCGCAAAGGCGGCGACAGCCTGGCGCTGTCCATTGTGCGTGAATACTTAAGCGACACCACCGAAATTCGCACCTGCCACTTCCCGATGAGTGCGGATAACGACGAAAAAGCCGTGGTGTGGGATGAAACCGCCGCCGCCCTGCAACACGAAGTGGAGCAGGGTAAACAGGTTGGGTTTATCACGCTCGGTGATTCAATGTTGTTCAGCACCTGGGTGTTTTTGCTGGCCCGTATCGGCAACCCGGAGTGGCTGGAAATCGTCCCTGGCGTGACATCTTTTGCTGCTATCGCCTCCCGCGCACAATTGCCGCTGGCAATGGAGCAGCAATCGCTGGCGGTGATGTCTTGCACCGCATCACATCAGGCACTGTCAGAAGCATTGCGTGCGCACGACAGCGTGGTATTGATGAAAGTCTACGGGCGTTTTGCGCAAATCAAAGCGCTGCTGCAACACCTCGGGCTTATCGACCATGCCGTGTTAATGGCTGAAGCGACATTACCGGGCGAGCAATGTTGGCGAAACCTTAACGAAGTGCCTGATGACCAGAAACTGCCGTATTTCTCGACCATTTTAGTTAACAAGCAATGGCGTAATCGGGGCTAATTCATGGAATCGTTACTTAAAAAACTCTCGCTCAGTGGGCTGGGCATGGGGATCTTATTGCTCATCGTGCCGCAAGAAGCCTTCGCGATGCACATTATGGAAGGCTTCCTTCCACCCGTGTGGGCGCTGGCGTGGTGGGTTCTGTTTCTGCCATGTTTGTACGTCGGCCTGGTTCGCCTGCGCCAAATCGTTGCCGATGACAGCAACCAGAAAGTGCTGCTGGCGCTCTGCGGCGCGTTTATCTTTGTGCTTTCGGCGCTAAAAATCCCTTCGGTTACCGGAAGCTGCTCGCACCCAACGGGCGTTGGCCTGGCGGTCATTCTGTTTGGCCCGGGTGTGGTTGCGGTTTTGGGTGCCATTGTGCTGCTGTTCCAGGCACTGTTACTGGCACACGGCGGCCTGACCACGCTTGGCGCCAACGGCATGTCGATGGCGGTCATTGGCCCGATTGTCGGCTACCTGGTGTGGAAACTGGCGTGTAAAGCGGGTTTTCGCCGTGATGTCGGCGTGTTCTTGTGCGCGATGCTTGCTGACTTAACCACCTATTTTGTGACCTCCATACAGCTTGGTGTGGCTTTTCCCGACCCGCACTTTGGCATCACCGGTTCTTCGATGAAATTCATGGGCATCTTCTGCCTGACGCAGATCCCGATTGCCATCGCCGAAGGCTTGCTCACCGTGATGATTTACGACCAACTGACGAAGCGCCACCTGCTTCCCGCCCGGAGCCAATAATATGAAAAAGACGCTGATCTTACTCGCCCTGGTTGTGGGGCTAATGATTGTGCCGTTCTTCGTTTCCCACGGTGGAGAATACGGCGGTTCTGATGACCAGGCGGAAGGCCAGATTCTGGTTGTCGCGCCGCACTACAAACCCTGGTTCAAGCCGCTTTATGAACCGGCGAGCAGTGAAATTGAAAGCCTGCTGTTTACCCTGCAAGGTTCAATCGGTACGGCGGTCATTTTCTACATTCTGGGCTATTACCGGGGCCGACGCGAAGACCATGCTGGGGATTGATAAGCTCAGTTACCAAAGCCGCTGGTGCCGTGTTTCGCCGCTGCGCAAATTTGCGTTGTATCTGGTGATGATGGTGCTGGCGTTCGCACTGCCGCCTGTCGGACAGGCGGCTTTGCTGCTGGTGATTGCAATATTGACCTGTTGGCTGCTGCGCGTTGGGCCAGTGCGTTATTTGCGCTGGCTGGCGGTGCCGCTGGGCTTTTTGCTGGTCGGCGTGGTGACGATAATCTTCAGTGCCGCGCACCACGCGCAGGCTTTGCTGTGGAGTGTGCCGCTGGGCTCGTTTTATATCGGCATTGATGCGCAGGGCCTGGTGATGGCAAACCAGACGTTCTGGCGCAGCTTTGCAGCACTTGCCGCAACTTACTGGCTGGTGCTAAATCTGCCGTTTCCGCAATTGATCATCTTGCTACAACGCCTGCGTGTTCCGCGCTTGCTCACCGAGCAAATCCTGCTCACCTGGCGTTTTATTTTTATCCTGTTGGACGAAGCGCAGGCCATTCACCGTGCTCAGACATTGCGTTTCGGTTATCGTACGTTGCCTGGTGGCTACCGTTCGCTTGCCATGTTAGTCAGCATGCTTTTTTCGCGCGTGCTGCTGCGTTACCAACAAATGGTCACGACGCTGGATGTTAAACTTTACCAGGGTGATTTCCACCTGTGAGAACCGCACCGATGCTGGCAACCCAAAATTTATCTTTTTGCTATCAGGACGATACCGTTCTGCACGATTTAACCTTTGATTTTGGGGCGCACCCGGTAACGGGAATCGTCGGTGCAAACGGCTGTGGAAAATCCACGCTGTTTATGAACCTCAACGGTGTTTTGCGCCCGAAGAACGGCGCAGTTTTGTGGCAGGGCAAAGCGATAAATTACAGTAAAGCCGGGTTGATTGAGCACCGCCAGCGCGTCACCACCGTGTTTCAGGATCCGGAACAACAAATCTTCTATACCGATATCGACAGCGATATCGCGTTTAGCTTGCGCAACCTTGGCGTGAATGAAGCCGAAATCGCCCGCCGTGTCGAACACGCGATTCAGCTGGTAGATGCGCAATCTTTTCGCCACAAACCGATTCAGTATTTAAGCCACGGGCAAAAGAAACGCGTGGCGATTGCCGGGGCGCTGGTGATGGAAGCCGACTATTTATTGCTCGATGAACCGACCGCCGGTCTTGACCCTTCGGGCCGCCAGCAGATGATTGAAATCATCGCCCGTATTACCGCTCAGGGTAAACATGTGGTTATCTCAAGCCACGACATTGATTTGATTTATGAAGTCTGCGACAGCGTGTATGTGATGAACGGCGGAAAAGTCGTGGCGGCAGGCGAGCCAGGCGTTGTCTTTAGCCAGCCAGACATGCTGCGTGAAGCCGGGCTGGTGCAGCCGTGGCTGGTCAAACTGCACAGCGAACTCGGTTTCCCGTTGTGTAAAACCGAAACTCAATTGTTTAACGCCTTGCGCGTTTCAAAGGATGCAGGATGAGCCTTTCAATCATGGTTCAGGGCACCGCCTCTGATGTGGGCAAAAGCATGCTGGTGGCAGGGCTGTGCCGGATTTTCGCCCAGGATGGCCACCGTACCGCGCCGTTTAAATCGCAGAATATGGCGCTCAACTCCGGCATTACGCCTGACGGCAAAGAGATGGGGCGCGCACAAATTTTCCAGGCCGAAGCGGCTGGAATTGCCCCTGATGTGCGCATGAACCCCGTGCTACTCAAACCCACCAGCGACTGCAAAGCGCAGGTGGTATTGATGGGTAAAGTCGCCACCAATATGGATGCTGTGACCTACCACAACTACAAACCGCAATTAAAAGCGCAAATCCGCGAGGTATACCAAAGCCTTGCGTCAGAACATGATGTGATGGTGCTTGAAGGGGCGGGTAGCCCGGCTGAAATCAACCTACGCGACCGCGATATCGTCAATATGGGCATGGCAGAACTGGCGCAATGCCCGGTGATTCTGGTGGCCGATATCGACCGTGGCGGCGTGTTTGCGGCAATTTACGGCACCATCGCGCTGCTGCTCGAGCACGAAAAATGGCGCGTCAAAGGCGTTATCATCAACAAATTTCGCGGTGATGTTGCGCTGCTTTATTCCGGTATCGAACAGATTGAAGCGTTAACCGGCGTGCCGGTTTTGGGCGTGATGCCGTGGCTGAATGTCGATCTGGAAGACGAAGATAGCGTGGTGTTGCAGCGCGGGAAATACGACGAAGTCACGGCGAAAGAGCTGGATATCGCGGTGCTAAAACTGCCGTACATGTCGAACTTCACTGATTTCAACGCGCTGGCCGCACAGCCTGATGTACGCCTGCGTTATGTAGCCAAACCTGATGAACTGCAAAACAGTGACCTGGTGATTGTGCCGGGCAGTAAAAATACCCTCGGCGACCTGCGCTGGCTGCGTGAAAACGGCCTGGAACAGGCGCTGCTGGCGCATCATCGTAATCACGGTGCGGTGCTGGGGATTTGCGGCGGCTACCAGATGCTCGGACAGCATATTTACGATGAAGTGGAATCCGGGCTTGGCGAAATGCCGGGTATCGGCCTGCTGGATGTGGTCACCCGTTTTGCCAGTGAAAAAACCACGACCCGCGTAGCAGGTCAGGTTCAGGTGCAACTGCCGGGTATTTTCGCTGCCAGTTCAGGTACTCCTTTGCAGGGCTATGAAATCCACATGGGCGAAACGCAGCGCGGCGAAAATACCACTCCGTTTGCCACCTTCACCGAATGTAATACTCAGCCTTATCACAATCTTGACGGTGCAATAAGTGAAGATGGCCGCGTGTTGGGCACTTACCTGCATGGCTTATTTGATAGCGGCGAGTTTACCCGCAGCCTGCTCGACAGCTTGCGTCAGCGCAAAGGGTTGCAGGCCTGGGAAGGTGAGGTGTTCGACTATCAAGCTCACAAAGACCAACAGTTTACTATTCTGGCCGACGCTATGCGCGAACACATTGATATCGAAAAGATTTACCAGATTATGCGCGAGCACCAGGAGCAAGCGGTATGAAATTAGTCACAGGCGGCGCACGCAGCGGGAAAAGCCGCCATGCCGAACAACTGGCGGCGAACTTTGAACGTGTGCTGTATATCGCCACGTCGAAAATTTTCGACGCTGAAATGGAACAGCGAATTGCGCACCACCGCGACAGCCGCCCGGCGCACTGGCGCACCGTTGAACAATATCGCGATTTAAACAGCGTGATTAACGCGCAAAACCCGGCGCAAGAAGCCGTACTGCTGGAGTGCATCACTACGCTTATCACCAACGTTATGTATGACGCGGCGGGCGATAAACCTGAAGACGACTGGGATTTTGAGTCGATGGAACAGGTGGTGAATCAGCAGATCGACATTTTGCTGGCCGCCTGTGAATCAAGCCCTGCGGAGGTGATTCTGGTCACCAACGAAGTAGGGATGGGCATTGTGCCGGAAAACCGCCTGGCGCGGCATTTCCGCGATATCGCCGGGCGTGTTAACCAGCGGCTGGCCCAGCGTGCCGACGAGGTCTGGCTGGTTGTTTCAGGGATTGGAGTAAAAATTAAATGATCTTCCGTTTGTTCTTCGCCACTTTGCAGTTTATGAGCCGTATTCCGGTGCGCGCGCGCTGGGCGGATGGTATCGAAACGCACCAGTACGTGCGCGGTATCGTGACGTTTCCGTTTGTTGGCCTGCTGCTGGGCGCTTTGGCTGGAGGCGTGTTTACGCTGCTGCAACCCTGGGCGGGTTTACCTTTAGCCGCAATGGGTTATGTGCTGGCGCTGGCGCTTTTGACCGGTGGTTTTCATCTCGATGGCCTGGCCGATACGTGTGATGGCATTTTCTCAGCGCGGACCCGTGACCGGATGCTGGAAATCATGCGTGATAGCCGCCTTGGCACGCACGGCGGGCTGGCGCTGATCTTTGTGATTGTCACCAAAGTGCTGGTCGTCAGCGAACTTTCGCTGCGCGGCAACAATATGTTGATGGTGCTGGCGGCGGCTTCTGTTGCCGGGCGCAGTGCTTGTGTGTTGCTGATGTACAACCATAAATATGCGCGTGAGCAAGGGCTGGGCAATCTGTTTATCGGCAAAGTGACCGGTACGCAGGCATTGCTGACGCTGATCGGTGGCGCGGTGCTGTGCACGGTTCTGCTGCCCGCTTCAGGGCTGCTGGCGCTGGTCATCACAATACTGGCGATGTACGGCCTTGGCCTGATGCTTAAGCGCACGCTTGGCGGGCAGACCGGTGACACGCTCGGTGCGGCGATTGAGCTGGGCGAAGTGGTGTTTTTGCTGGCGCTGCTACGTTGATTGTCTTCACCCAAATAATTATTACCCATGTGAATCTGAGAATAAAAAATGCAAACACTGAACTCCCTTTTGGCAACAATTTCCCCGCTTGATAGCGATGCAATGGCTCGCGCACAACAACACATCGACGGCCTGCTTAAACCGTTTGGCAGCCTTGGGCGCCTCGAAGCGTTAGCGGTGCAACTGGCGGGAATGCCGGGCATGAAAAATGGCCTGAACACCGAACGCAAAGCCATTCTTGTGATGTGTGCTGACCACGGTGTGTACGCAGAAGGTGTGGCGATTTCCCCGCAAATCGTCACCGCAATTCAGGCGATGAATATGACGCGCCATAACACTGGCGTTTGCGTATTGGGCGCGACCGTCGGCGCGGAAATTCACGTGGTAGATGTCGGCATCGACAGCGATGCACTGCCTGGTGTGCTGGACATGAAAGTGGCGCGTGGCAGTGGCAACATTGCGCATGGCCCGGCGATGAGCCGTGAGCAGGCTGAAAACTTGCTGCTGACAAGCATGCAAATCACCCTGCAGAAAGCCGCGGAAGGTGTCACGCTGTTTGGTGTGGGTGAACTAGGCATGGCAAATACCACCCCAGCGGCGGCGATGGTCAGCGTGTTAACCGACAGCTCACCCGATGATGTGGTGGGCATGGGGGCTAACTTCCCGAGTGACAAACTGCACCACAAGATTGCGGTGGTACGCAAAGCTATCGAAACCAATCAGCCAGATGCGGCGGACGGTATCGACGTACTGGCAAAAGTCGGTGGTTTTGACCTGGTCGGAATGACCGGAGTGATGCTCGGCGCGGCAGCAGCTGGCCTGCCGGTTGTGCTCGATGGTTTCCTGTCGTATGCCTCAGCACTAGCCGCCTGCCAGATTGCGCCAGGTGTGCGCGATTACCTGATTCCTTCGCATTTATCGGCGGAAAAAGGCGCGGTGATTGCGATGAACAAGTTAGGTCTGGAGCCGTATTTGCAGATGGGGATGCGCTTGGGCGAGGGCAGTGGTGCTGCGTTGGCGATGCATATTGTCGATGCGGCGTGTGCGATGCATAACAATATGGGGTCGCTGGCTGAGAGTAATATTGTGTTGCCTGGGTGATCTTCTCGGATCACTAATCTGAATTTGCCGGGATCGTGATAATTCCGCTCACTAACTTTTCAGTGCAGTTTATACCGGGTCAAAGGTCAAAAATTAAACCGATTTTGACCTTGTTCCCGGTAAGAAGATGTCTTGTAGTCCGGACGCTCAAGCTTAACTATTTTTAAGTTCAATTATCACTAAATTACTTTATTTATCACTACATTTAGTTATGATAATTATCACGGATCGACATAAGGAAGCCAAAGTGCCGAATGTTGAATGGAGTAAGACTGCAATGAAACAGCTTCTCCGCATAGATAGCCGCTACCGTGAAGCGATATATGCCCGGATAAGTGAGCTAGAAGAATTCCCTGATGTGCAGCTAGATTTAAAGAAGCTGCAAGGCAGTAAAGGGAAAGAATATCGGGTAAGAGTGGGTGTTTATCGGGTGCTGTTTACGGTAATAGATGGAAATCCAACCATAATCCAGATTGAAGAGGTAATGCGCAGACAATCAAATACATACTAAGTGGAGGCGAGGAAACCCGCTTCAACCAGTGAGAAAGCTCGACTTTTCTCCAATATTTGCGAGACCCGTGAGAATGAAAAACATACAATTTTTGACCGATGAAAATGGTGCACGTCAATCTGCTGTGATACCTATTGACCTGTTTAATAAACTAGTAGAAGCCGCAGACTTGGATGATTTTTACGAATCGGTTCCCTATGCTCCTGGCCCTAACGACGATGAGACAATCCCACATGAAGTCGTAGGTTACCAAATGAGAAAGGGCGCGACTTTACATGCCGCCTGGCGCATGTATCGCGGTCTATCTCAAGAGGCTGTTGCGGAAGTGCTTGGCATCTCTCAAGCGGGTGTAGCAAACATGGAGAAACGCGCTAAACCTCAGCGTTCCACGTTAGAAAAACTCGCTGAATTGTATAGATGTCGCGTTACCCAGCTAATTGATGACTGATGAAAAATCCCGACCAATGGAGTGTCTCCAGGGTTGGTCGGGGCAAGGGATAACTACAACAAACTATCTCAATTTTTATCCTTATTGAGATAGTTTGTGAAAGAGGTGAGAGCTTACTTCACCTTCACCAGCGTCCGCCCCTGAACCGCATTATTCATAATATCATCGGCAAATTTCGGTGCCTGCTCCAGACTAATCTCGGTCGTCGCCGTCTCATAGAAACTCTCTGGCAGCAATTTGGCCAGACGCTCCCACGCGGCAACTCGGCGTTCAATCGGCGCACTCACTGAATCCACACCTTGCAGGCGCACATTACGCAGAATAAATGGCATCACAGTGGTTGGCAGCGAGAAACCACCCGCCAGACCACAGGCCGCAACACAGCCGGAGTAGTTCATCTGTGCCAGCAATTTGGCAAGCACGTTGCCACCCACGGTATCCACCGCACCGGCCCACACTTGTTTCTCCAGCGGGCGAGTCTCAGCAAATTCACTGCGCGGCAGAATGCGGCTGGCACCCAACTGGCGCAGGTAGTCATGCGTTGATTCACGGCCAGAAACCGCGACAACCTGGTAGCCCAACGCATGCAGCAGGGCGATTGCGGTACTACCCACACCGCCGCTGGCACCGGTCACCACGACTTCGCCACTTTCTGGCGTCACACCGGCTTCTTCCAGCGCCATCACGCACAGCATCGCGGTAAAGCCTGCGGTGCCGACGATCATCGCTTTGCGTGCGGTTAAACCCGCAGGCAGCGCAACCAGCCACTCAGACTTAACACGCGCTTGCTCGGCAAGGCCGCCCCAATGGTTTTCGCCCACGCCCCAGCCGGTCAACACCACTTCCTGACCTGCGCTGAAAGCCGCATCATCGCTGCTCGCCACACGGCCTGCGAAATCAATGCCAGGCACCATCGGGAAGTTACGGATAATTTTGCCTTTGCCGGTAATCGCCAGCGCATCTTTATAGTTCAGGCTTGACCACTCAACATCGACCAGCACATTGCCCAACTCTGCCGCCGGAGCTGAAAATTGCTTCACTTCGGCTTGCGTCTGACCTTCAACTTGTTCAAGTACTACCGCTTTCATAATCAATCCTCATTCTTTGAACCGAGTGTTTCGGTTGAGATGTTTCTAATGCTCAACACGGTATACCCCTCTGGCCTGAGAATAAAGAAGACAGCTCTATTTGGTGGCTAAATGCCTGCTTTTTAGCTGGTTATAAGATTTTCCTATTTTAACTTTTGACCATGCAACTCGTATGTTTGAAACAAAAGTTTCTAACCGTTGTGACAAATGTTTCACATCTGCCCGCCGGGCCAATTTGATCAATTTTGAGGATAAACGCATGCGTGTGATTCGACTGACAACTGCTGTAGCTCTGGCACTGATAAGTGCGCATGCCGCCGCTGCGGATAAATTAAAACTGCAACTCGACTGGATGCCGAACGGCGGTGACAAAGCCTTTGTCTTTGTTGGCGTGCAGGAAGGGTTTTACGCAGCGGAAGGGCTGGATGTCACCATTCTGCCAGGCCGTGGCAGCAGCGACACGCTAACCAAAATTGCCTCCGGCGCCGCCGATGTCGGCACAGGTGGTATCGCCTCATTAATGATGGCGCAGGCCGAAGGCGGTATTCCGGTGAAGGCAATCATGAGCATCTACTCAAAACAGCCGGATGCGATTTACTCCTGGCAGGGCAGCGGCGTGACCGATATGAAAAGCCTGAAAGGCAAAACGCTGGGCATCCCGACGTTCTCTGCTTCTAATGCGTTGTTGCCCATCATGCTGGAAAACAATGGCGTTGATCCCGATAGCGTAAAACAGATCAAAGCAGATCCGGGCACGCTGGTACCAATGCTGGCGCAGGGGCGTGTTGATGGTGTGGTGGTGTGGTCAACTAACCGCCCGAGTATAGAAGCGACGCTGACTCAGGTCGGTAAAAAACCGCTCGAACTGGCATGGACCGATTACGGTCTCGATGGATATGGCCTGTCGTTCTTTGCCTCCGACAAACTCATCAAAGAAAAGCCGGATGTTGTCGCGCGCTTTGTGCGTGCTTCCAAAAAGTCTATCGAGTTTAGCCTCGCCCACCCGGACAAAGCGGCTGCTGACCAAAAAGCGATGGTGCCTGAAGCCGACGTCGCAATGCTGGAAGCTGACTTTAACGTAACAAAACCGCTGATTAACAACGAAATCAGCCAGCGCGATGGGCTGGGGCAATTCGACCCGACGCTTCTGAAACACACCTGGGAGTGGGTGGCGAAATCAATGAAATATCCACTCGATAAAGTGAACCCGGAAACGCTGGTCGACCGCAGTTATCTCGCCAAATAAGGGAATGCCATGCAGCCTGTAATAGAGTTGAGTCATGTTAATCAGACATTTATATCCGCAGATGGCACGCAGGTCACCGCGCTGGACGAGGTCAATCTGACGCTACGCCGCCATGAATTTGTCTCGTTTATTGGCCCGTCAGGCTGCGGGAAATCGACCATTTTGCGCCTGATTGCCGGGCTTTTGAAACCGAGCAGCGGCACCATTTCGGTGTATGGCAAACCCGTGACCGAACCACGCGATGAAATGGGGTTTGTGTTCCAGAAACCGACGCTGCTTCCGTGGCTCACCGTGCTCGATAACATCACGTTTCCGATGAAACACAAGTATGGCCGCGTGGATGCTAAAGATATGGCGCGCGGGCATGAACTGCTGGAAATGACCGGCCTGACGCAGTTTGCCAATAAACGCCCGGCGGAGCTGTCGGGCGGCATGCAGCAGCGCGTTTCCATCGCCCGTTCGTTACTGCATGACCCGGATATTTTGCTGATGGACGAACCGTTTTCCGCCCTCGACTCGCTGACCCGCGATGAAATGAGTTTCGAGCTCATGCGTATCTGGAACGAACGCCCGAAAACGGTGCTGTTCGTCACCCACTCGATTCAGGAGGCGCTGCTGCTTTCTGACCGCATCGTGGTGATGAGCGCTCGCCCGGGCCGCGTGAGTGAAATTATAGATGTGCCGCTGGCACGCCCAAGAGATGAGGAAACACTCAACCATCCGCTATTCCATGAGCTAACGGCGAACATCCGCCACAAAGTCTTCAGCCGCCGCAAGGAGCCTGCATGAAAGCGTTTCTGGAAAGGTACATCGCGCTGCTGGCGCTGGTGGTGGCGGTTTTGCTGTGGGAAGGGGCGTGTAAATTATTCGCCATCCCGGTGTTTATTCTGCCTTCGCCATCGGCCATTTTCGCCTCAGTGAGCACGCTGGATGCCGGGCGTTGGGCTACGCATATTCTGGCGACGTTAAGTGTGGCGCTGAGCGGTTTCCTACTGGCGATCGTGATTGCATTGCCGCTGGCCATTGCGATTGTCAGCTCTAAATTGCTCGCCCGCCTGGTACTGCCGTGGCTGATTGTGATTCAGTCCACACCGGTGGTGGCGATTGCACCCATTATTGTCGTGACCCTCGGTTCCGGCATGCTGCCGCGCGTGGTGATCACCACACTTATCTCCTTCTTCCCACTGGTGATTTCCACGGCGACAGGGATGAACTCCGTGCCGTCCGAATTGCTTGAGCTGTCTAAAACATTACGTGCGCCACGCAACCGCGAATACTGGCAAATCCGCATGCCTTACGCGGTGCCGTATATTTTCAGCGCATTAAAAGTAGCGATTACGTTGTCGATTATCGGGGCGGTAGTCGCGGAGTTTGTCGCAGCAGATCAAGGCCTGGGTTACCTGATTTTATTCAGCACGTCATCGTTCAAAATCCCCTTGGCTTTCGCCAGTTTGTTCTTGCTGGTGGTGTGTAGCCTGACGCTTTACGGGCTGGTGAGCTGGCTGCAAAAACGGCTGTTCCCGTGGAGCCTCGATACAAAATAAGGAAGGAAAAACATGTCACTAAAACGTGGGCCTGCACCAAGTAAAGAACAGATCCTACGCCACCTGCGCCGCTCCAATGCGGTGGCAGAACGGGCGATTTTGCTTGGGCACCATCCGTTTGGTGCGCTATTAGTCGCGCCGGATAACGAAACGGTGTTGCTTGAACAGTGCAATATCGACACGGTAAACCATGCGGAATCAACACTTGCGCGCATTGCGGCGACCAATTACACCGCCGAATATTTATGGCAATGCACGCTGTATACCGCTGTCGAACCTTGCTGCATGTGTGCGGGAACGGCGTACTGGGCGAATATCGGGCGCGTGGTTTTCGGTATGTATGAAAGCCAGTTACTGGAAGCGACCGGTAGCCATCAAGAAAACCCGACCATGAGCGTGTCGTCGAAATACGTCTTCGAGCATTGCCAGAAACCAGTGGAGTTGATTGGCCCGGTAGAAGAAATTATCGAAGAGACAAGGGCGATGCAGCAGGTATTTTGGGCGGGGCGATAACGGTGGATGTCGGATTAGCACAAGCGACATGCGACAACTCAATCCGATATTAACGTCCCTATTAGCCCAGAAGCGGCAGTGTGGTTAAACAGGTCTGGCTACTGGTATGCGTCGCAATCGGCGCGGTGGCCTTTTTCCCCTGATAACTCACTTCAATCGTGCCTTCGATATCACGTGGCAACCAGATACCCACAAAACCATTCGCATGGCTGGTCATCTGTTTCTGTATCAACACCTTGCCGCTTTTATCCGTTACTTTCACATCAAACGGCGTATTCGCAAGCTCGCCACGGCAGCCGGAAAGGCTGTGGTTAAAGCACGGATGGGTTTGCGTCAAATAAGGTGCGAAAGACAAATAGAACTTATCGCCCAGCGGATAGCTGAACTGTTGCGTGCCATCAGACAATTTCAATTCGGTGCTGGTGATTCCTGCGTTATACGGCAGCGGGCGTGCCTGCGGTGAGCTATCAATCGCTTCCACCATTTGCTCGGTCGTCTTACCCGCTAAACCGTGTGCTGCGAGAAATTCTGCATCAGATTGAGCGGCGATTGCACAGCCACTGATACTCAGTGCCAGCAATGCGAACAGCATATTTCGTTTCATCAATGATTCCTTTCTAAAGAGAGAGTTAAGCTGTGGCAAACTCTAAACCTTCCCGTAAGGGGAGGGTCAAAAGGATATGCAAAACTTTACAGAAAGAAGGGGTATTGCGTGGGGGTTCTGCTGTTTTCGACGGTCTGCTTTGTGCCAGGCTGTGTGAAAACTGCTGATCACTTTTTGGTCTAAGCAGTGGCTTTATATGATCAACCATTCTTGATAAACCCGTGCGGTAACCTACTTTATTTAATAAAATTAAAAGCATACGATTAAATATTGCGGGTGAAGATATGACTCACCACATTAAAGGTCAAGGCAGACATCAGGTGACGTTGCTCCCTGAAGTGCTGGATGATTTTGTCACAGAAGATAACCCTGTCAGGGTTATTGATGTCTTTGTTGATGAATTACAGCTTGATACACTTGGCTTTGAGCGTGTTAATGCAAAACAAACCGGGCGGCCAGGATATCACCCCGCAACCATGCTGAAGCTGTACATTTATGGATACCTGAACCGCATTCAGTCATCCCGCAGGTTAGAAAAAGAAGCCCATCGTAACGTTGAATTGATGTGGTTACTTGAGCGATTAACACCTGATTTTAAAACCATTGCAGACTTCAGAAAAAACAATGGTAAAGGCATCAAAAATGCTTGCCGGGCTTTCATTGATCTGTGTCGGCAGATGCAGATGTTCACCGATGTGGTGGTTGCCATTGACGGTAGTAAGTTCAAGGCGGTAAACAGCAAATCGAACAACTTCACGCCCCAGAAAACAAAAGGCCACATCGAAAGGGTTGAGCAAAGTATCGCTCTTTACTTGAATAAGCTCGATGAAGCTGACAAGGCTGCGGGGCCCGAAAAAAATGCAGGTTTAACCGCTGTAAAACTGGCATGGCTGCAAAAGCGTTTGAAAGAACTCAAGCAAATCCAGCAGGCCGTTGTGCAGCACCCTGATAAGCAGCTGTCACTGACGGATCCTGATTCCCGGCTAATGAAGATAAACAATGTTAACCGCCAGGTTAGCTATAACGTTCAGACTGCCGTTGATGCTAAATATCACCTGATTGTTGCGCATGAAGTAACGAATACACCAGACCGTGGGCAGCTAACAGCGGTGACAAAATTAGCGCAAGACGCTGTTGGCAAAGCGGATATTACCGTACTGGCTGATAAAGGTTACTACAGCCGGAGTGATATTAAAGCAACGCAGGACTTAGGTGCCGTAGCCTTAGTACCAAAAGGCGATACCTCTGGCGCTGACCGCAAAGGTCTTTTCAATCGTTCATTGTTCAAATATGACCAGGAAAAAGATATTTATGTTTGTCCGATGGGTAGCGAGCTTCAGAACCGATTTACGGTGGTTGAGGATGGTTTAGAGCAGCAAATGTACTTTAACAATATTGCTTGTCGCGATTGCAGTCAGCGGTCAAGGTGCACCACATCAAAACGCGATCCGAGACGTATAAGGCGCTGGGTTCATGAAGCAGAAATGGAAGACATGCAAGCCAGGCTTAACGCATTGCCACAAACAGCTGTCGTGCGAAAGCAAACGGTAGAGCATCCGTTCGGGACAATTAAAATGTGGATGGGAGCGACTCACTTCCTGACGCAACGGTTTAAAAACGTCAGCACAGAAATCAGTCTGCATGTGCTGGCTTATAACCTGAAAAGGATGATGTCCATCTGGGGTACCGAAGGATTGGCCATTAAGCTGCGAGAACAATGCAACTAGCGGGAGTGGCCGCTTTAACCCCTAATAACAAGCCATTAGCACTCCATATCAAGCCACAAAAGCCTCGTTCTACCTCTACATACAAATCACAGCGAATACAGTCAATATCAGGAATATCTTGCATCCCTGACTGAGGATAGTACTCAGATACTGCAAAAACCGAGTTTTTACACAGCCTGTGCCATGAGCGGAGATTACGTAAACCACGTTGTTTAACTCGAATATAAATTAATGGGTCATATTTACAATACTTGGCTTGTTACTTAATATCGAGCTAATCCGGAGTTCTGGTTAATAACAAATACAAGGAAATATATGAAACTGACTGAACTGACTATCAACGGTGTAGGGGGGATAAAGTTCCTACATGTAACATTTAGGCCTGACATGAATATTATATGTGGGCCTAACGGAATTGGGAAATCCACTCTTCTGCTTGCTGCCTCATTTCCTTTTTTTCATGGGCATACTCAAAAAATAAAGCGCAACATCACTTCTGAAAGAGGGAGTATCAGTTTAAAAGTTGAAGCTAATTCTGCTAACTTTAACCCAGTGGCAGATATTACAGTTCATTTGCCTACGGAATCGGCTCATTATTTTAATGATGATGGGTTCGATAAGAGAAAACTCATAAAGTTCGAAATTATGCGTAACTTCGATTATAAGCATCTTAACGCTTTGAATGCAGATAAATCACTATCCAATGATCAAATTTCGCAACAGCTTAATTCAGGTGTCAATTTAAACGATATCAAAGATTGGTTTGCCAAGCGAGACCTGTTTGAAAATGTAAAAAATGGCTATGGACCTAATACGATAAAAAACATACACCTTGCAAGAGAATGTATATCAATATTGAACCCTCAGTTTTCCTTCAACAGAGTCGATCCTAAAACTTACGATATTTTTGTAAATACACCAACCGGGGTAATTTGGTATGAATACCTCTCCTCGGGATTCAAATCTTGTATGAGCCTCCTTCTTGGTATTATCAAAGAGATCGAACTGCGTTATCCGGAGCAAGATCTTTTTGCCCAAGAATTTGATGGAGTGATTCTTATCGATGAAATTGAGATCCATTTACACCCTGAGTGGCAAGCAAGAATCACCGAAGCCCTAACGACAACATTTCCATCAGCACAATTTATCGTCACAACTCATAGCCCGCATGTAGTACAGAATGCAAAATCAAATCAGATAATTGCGTTAGTACCAGATAGTAATGGCACAGTAAGAGTAAAAGAACTTCCTGAAAATGGCTTGGGCTATTCGGCTTGGACAGTCGAAGAGGTTTTGTTGGATGTAATGGGAATGGAAAGCACTCTCAGCAGAAAATTACAAGAACTACTTGATAATTTCGAACGTTTAGTTGATGAAGAAAATTTCGACAAAGCTAAAGAAATTTATGATTATTTGGATATAGCGTTGCATCAAAATAGTGTTCTTCGTAAATCTCTTAGAATAAGCCTGATGTCAATTCGGGAGAGAGAAGAGTAAAATGATTAAGCTTGAACGAAATTTTATTCCTGATTTTTTTACTCGTATGGATCTTCAATCATTAACTCAGGAGTTTAAAGATAAAGGAACAGCTGTATGGCAGCATCCGGAAGTAAAATCGGCATGCATGAAATTAAGTGATGGTAAATGCTCATTTTGTGAAGTAAAGCTTGAAGAGGCTAGTACTTATAATGAAATCGAGCACTTTAAGGACAAGAATACTTTTCCTGATGATGTTATCAGATGGGAAAACCTCCTACCTTCATGCCGTCACTGTAATGGTTCAAAACAACGTCATAATGTAGTAATGAATCCTATTATGAATCCATGCAATGATTTACCTTCGGAACATCTTTACATGAGAGGTTATCGAATTAAAGGTAAAACAGATTTAGGTACTACAACAGTCGATGTTTTAAACTTTAATCACAGGGAACATAAATTCATCCCACGCTGTAAAGCAGGGGAGGTTATTGATAGCAGTATTGACGATGCAATTGAAAAGCTTAATTGGTTTCTTGAAAATCCAAGCACGAGGCGTAAAAACATTCTTATGAATTTAGTCGAGGCAATTTTAGATGAGTGTCAGAAAAAATCTCCCTTTTCTGCTGTGTCGGCAACAATGCTTCATCGTTCAGTAGAATATGCTCATCTTAGAGAATCCATGCAGATGCGGAATTTATGGACACATTATATGCAAGAACTTCATGATGAATCTCTGAGCTTAACCTTACAATCAATTCGCTAGTTAATACACTTTCTCGCATAAAAACCAAACGTTCAGACATTCTTGGCTGGACGTTTGGTTTGCGAAAGGCGACAAGCAGGTAGGAACCGAGTAATTATCCCGGAAACACGAACCATTTATAGACC